>CBDHEY010000002.1:0-2062187 GCA_965262305.1 Cellvibrionaceae bacterium | reverse complement strand
TCTGGCAGGAGGCAAAGAAAAATGGATAATGCAATCAGTATAAATTTTATTGCTAAGCGTACCTGCATAGTGTGGTGATTAATTACGGATTGTAGGTACGATTATGTGATTTGCTCTTCTTTTAATCTCTCCAAATGTTTCTGAGTTAGTGCTATGAACGCGGGTGTTGGCCCGATATCTTCAAAAATCGGATCTCCTTCTTCGTCAAAAGAAATAATTTGTCGGCCCTCTATATAAGGAAAGCTTGTCTCTAATTCAGAAATAGCAGCGGAAAGCAGTTCGCTGAGAATTTGCTCCTTAGAGCGTTTGCAATACATATCCGATAGTGCGTGTATTTTCGCAGCATCTTCAATGTTGAGGTGTATTTCGTATTTTTCTCTCGTTTCAGTTCCGTTTGCACTTTTTTCCCACTGGCTGACAAGGTCTTTTTACGGTCATAAAATGTACTCTCCGCGAGTTAGAAATTTGGATTTTTCGATGAACCTACAATTAACATATAGACTATAAACCCCCCCGGGTGTAGTAAGATTTTTCTTGTTAAACAAATATTGTGTGTGTATGGTACACAGCCCTATAAAATTAATAATTCTACCTTCCAAGAATAAGGAACTGATCGTTAAATGATCGGACTTAAGAAGTTAGAAAAACTGAGGTTTATTAATGCGAGTTATACTATTGGGTGCGCCTGGAGCGGGAAAAGGAACACAAGCGAAATTTATAATGGAAGCTTTTGGCATACCGCAAATTTCTACAGGGGATATGCTTCGCGCTGCAGTTAAAGCGGGCACGCCACTAGGTCTTAAAGTCAACGAAATTATGACTTCGGGTGGGCTAGTTTCTGACGATATCATTATCGACTTAGTGAAAGAACGAATCAGCCAAGAAGATTGCCAATCGGGATTTTTGTTTGATGGTTTCCCAAGAACGATCCCACAAGCCGAAGCGTTATCGGCATCTGGTGTTACTATTGACCATGTTGTTGAGATAAATGTAGAAGACGAAGAAATCGTCTCTCGTTTAAGTGGCAGAAGAATTCATCCTGCATCTGGTCGCGTTTACCATGTAGATCATAACCCGCCAAAAAATGAAGGTTTTGACGATGTTACAGGCGAGCCTTTAATTCAACGTGATGACGATAAAGAAGAAACCGTTCGCAAACGTCTCTCGGTTTATCACGAACAGACAAAACCACTCGTATCGTATTACACAGATGTAGACACTAATGCTAAGTTTTCTAAAGTTTCTGGTGTTGGTGCTATGGATGACATTAAAGAGAAAGTTTTTACTGCTCTGAAGTAGTAAAATTGATATTGCTAAAAGCTCCTTAATAGGAGCTTTTTTTGTTTCTGAGACAACACCACAACAACGCTCATTTGCTTAGATGAACTCGATACCGGATTTTCTGCTTTCAATTGATACTTCAACTGAAGTATGTTCTGTTTCATTGCATACGCAACATGCTATCGTTAAAGAGCAGTCAAATGTTCCGCAAGGGCATGCGAAATACCTTTTACCAATGGTTGAATCTGTGTTGGCTAAGGCAAATCTTGATAAAAAGGATTTGAATCTTGTTGTAGTGTCGTCGGGGCCGGGTTCCTTTACTGGGATACGTATCGGCATAAGCATTGCGCAAGGTTTAGCATTTGGAATCGGCTGTCCAGTATTGACGTTACCTTCACTTGTTCTTATGGCTCTTGGAAAAAGTGGTTCGGAAGGTAAGCTTATTGTGCCAGCACTCGACGCCAGAATGAATGAAATTTATTGGGCTGCATATTTGAACAATCAAGGGACTCTTGAAGAAGTTGTCGCGCCGTGCAAATCTGCCGCAGATACATTAAACGATTGGGTACAATCCTATTCTAATTCCAATACACATATAAAACTTTGTGCCCTCGGACATGGTTGGAGTGTGCCAAATGTGGATCATAGTTGGTTTGAAAAGATAGAGCCTGAGTTCTCACCATTTTCTGATTTTATTCATTCACTTTTTTTTAGCGGTCGTAATCTTGATGAATTAAATAACTTGTTTAATAGGCTTAACATTAAGTATTACACTGATCTAGCGTCTATTGAGCCTACCTATTTGCGCAATGAAGTTTCGTGGGAAAAACGAGCGCTTAAAAGAAAACCTAAAACATAGTTGTTTCCATTTGGGGGTATGAATGGATATTGTCCAAGTTATTGTATTAGCCTTGATCCAAGGTATTACCGAATTTCTTCCAGTTTCTAGCTCTGCTCATCTAATTTTGCCAAAGGAATTGTTGGGGTGGCCCGACCAAGGATTAGCTTTTGACGTAGCTGTTCATGTTGGAACCCTTAGCGCAGTGCTTATCTACTTCCGAAAAGATATTGCTGAAATTTTTCTAGGTTGGTTAGACTCTTTAAAAATGAAGGGTACAAATGATCAAGGGCGAATTGCCTGGTATATTATTCTAGCCACTATCCCCGCAGGATTTGCTGGATTACTCTTTGATGATTTTGTGGAAACGCATTTAAGATCAATGCTTGTTATTGCATTCACGACTATTTTCTATGGATTAGTCTTGTGGTACGCAGATAAATTTTGTGTTGGTGAAAAACAACTTGTTAACATGACAATCGTTGCAGCAATAGCAATTGGCGTGTCGCAAGCCCTAGCTTTGGTTCCTGGCACTTCAAGATCTGGTATTACAATAACCTGTGCGCTTTTACTTGGGTTTAGTCGCACTGAGGCAGCACGTTTTTCGTTTTTATTATCAATTCCCGTAATCCTTTTGGGTGGGGCATACAAAGGCATTTCCTTGATTGGAGAAGCTGATGTTGATTGGCTGTCCATAATAATAGGGACACTCTTATCTGGCGTTAGTGCATATCTTTGTATTTATTTCTTCATCAGTGCGATAAACAAAATGAGCATGCTTCCCTTTGTGATATATCGATTGTGTCTGGGGTTATTACTTCTAGGAATGGTTTGGTTGTAAAAAATTGCACGCATGGTTGTGTAAACCATGAAAAACTTAAAGGCTTATTTCATCTTCTCGGTAGAGTGAATTCGGAAAATCATGTAAACAAAAGGCAAGGCGCTTTTACGCTATTCGAGCACCAGATTTTATAACACAGAAACTAATAAAAATTTGATCTTAAGCACAATAAAGTTTTGAGACATTCGTCGAAAAATTTATCTTAACCTTATGAAAAGATGGGCAAAAATTAACAGTGTTACTAAGCTGTAAATGCGAGGTGACCATGTTAGAAATAGATAAATTAAAGCAATTTACGCCATTCAATGAAATGGGTGACGACCACTTAGAAGATGTTTTTGAGCTCATTACTTTTCATCGTTTTTCTAAAGGGGAAATTCTTTTCAAACGTGGAAAAGAGATGGATGAAAAGGTCTATTTATTGAGTGGAGATCTAGATCTTATTGATAGTTCTTTTGTTGCTGAAAAAGTGAGTGCTGCGTCAGAAAGAGCTTTAACCGCATTAAATAGTGAATCACCAACTAGTTGTTCTGCAGTGGCAAAATCAGATGTCGATGCCTTTTCTATTAGCTTAACTTCTCTGGAAACTAGGCCCGAAACCGCTGTTCAAACGGCTGAATCAATAATGGACGATATTGAATACCACTATAATACAGGAGAGATGCAGGTCGCGGAAGTTCTGGAGGAAGAGGCGACAGATTGGATGTCTGTGTTGTTACAATCACCATTGTTTTCCCGTATTCCAACAGCGAATGTCCGCGATTTATTTGTGAAATTCGAAGATACTCCATACAAAGCCGGTACTGCAGTGATTAAAGAAGGCGAGGTTGGAGACTATTTTTACGTTATCTCGGCAGGTAAAGCGAGGGTTACCAATAATATTGATACGGTGAATCTTGGTCTTAAACCCGGTGATTATTTTGGTGAAGAAGCGTTATTAGGTCAGACAACAAGAAATGCATCAGTCATTATGGAGACAGATGGTGTTTTAAAAAGATTAAGTATGGATAACTTTACAGCTCTACTTAAAGAACCAGTGATAGGCTATGTCGACCAAGATGGTTTGAGTGAAATAAAAAGACCTTATCAAATACTAGACGTAAAAATGCCTATCGAATATAGATTGGCTCATGTGAGTGGTAGTATTAATTTACCTTTGACAAAGCTGAGAACTAAAATGGATGATATGGATCAGAATAACCTCTATCTTGTAACGGACGATGCAGGCAGTCGAGCCGACATTGCGGCCCACCTTTTGTGCCAAGCAGGTTTTGATGCGCTAATTCTAAAAGGAAGCGCAGCTTAGCTAACTCTTTTAGGCGCAATCCAAAAAATAAACTGTTTCTATTAGTCTGTATACTATAGCGTTATTATTCTGTTTTATATCTGATATTGATGCGCATATTACTCCTTTCTGCTTACGATGCCGCTAGTCACCGGTATTGGCGTTCTGGTTTATTGAACTACTTTACAGAATATCAATGGGTTGAGCTTACATTGCCTCCTCGTTATTTTAATTGGAGAATAAGAGGTAATAGTCTAATTTGGGCTTTTTCGCAGTCTGATATACTCAATGACAACTACGATTTAATCATCTCGACTTCAATGGTGGATCTGTCTTCTTTGCGAGGAATGATTCCTAAGATCGCAAAAATACCGACAATTCTTTATTTCCATGAAAATCAGTTTATCTACCCCCAATCTGCCGCAGCAGAAGCTAGGTTGGAGCCCAAGATAGTGTCAATTTATTCAGCGATTTGTGCCAACTTGATTTTATTCAACAGTGAGCACAATCGATCAAGCTTCCTAGCGGGTGCTGAGGCGTTACTCAGAAAGATGCCAGATTACGTACCACCTGGGGTTGTTGAATCTTTGACTGCAAAGAGTGAGCTCTTAGCGGTTCCGATCGTATCGAGTTCTTGCTCTTTCGATAAAAAACCTGAGTTTAGTGTTGTTTGGAATCATAGATGGGAATACGACAAGGGCCCAGACCGTCTAAAAGCTTTAATAGAAAAAATGCCAACTGATTTTAAAGGCCTATTCCACATAGTTGGTCAGCAGTTTCGGCAGGTTCCACCCTGTTTTAGTGAGATAAAATCCATCTTATTTGAACGAGGTTGGTTGGGTCACTGGGGGTACATAGAGAAATGTAACCACTATCACGAGTTACTTGCTGCTAGCCATGTGGTTTGTTCGACATCACTTCATGATTTTCAGGGAATTTCCATACTGGAGGCTATGCAATTGGGTGCGCTTCCTCTGGTTCCGGATAGGCTAGCCTATCCGGAGTTTATTAATGAGCGATATAGATACATATCAGATTTAGATAATCTTGATAAAGAAGCAGAGAGCGCTGTATATAAGCTATGCGAATTGAAGCAGAATTATGAGAATGAAAATAAATTGGGGTTAGCCAATAATCCTTTTACCTGGGGAAGTTTGGGTGAGCGGTATCGTGATGTCATTGAAGTAACTGCAAGCAATAGGTAGAACGAGCCCGACTCTAAACCCGTTGAAAACTGATTTCGAGTGCGTATTATGTCGCTTCCCACACCATAATCATTGGCTTTAAATTTAAGGCTAAAATTTAGACGAGGAAATAATGAGCTCAAAACGAGTATTAACAGGAATCACCACAACTGGAACGCCCCATTTAGGCAATTATGTGGGTGCGATACGCCCAGCAATTGAATCTTCGCAGAAAGATTCAGGTGAATCATTTTTCTTCCTTGCTGACCTTCACGCGTTAATTAAGTGTCAAGAACCTGAGAAAATACATCAATCTACCAAAGAAATTGCCGCGACCTGGTTAGCCTTGGGCCTAGACACAGATAAGACTGTTTTCTATCGCCAATCGGATGTACCCGAAATTTCCGAGTTATGTTGGGTCTTAAACTGTATGGCCGCAAAGGGATTAATGAATAGAGCCCATGCATACAAAGACTCAGTTACTAAAAATCAGGCAAATGGTGACGATCCAGATTTTGGTATTACCATGGGGTTGTTTGGCTATCCTGTTTTGATGGCCGCCGACATACTCATGTTCAATGCTTCACACGTACCTGTTGGCAAGGACCAAATTCAACATGTTGAGATGGCGCGTGACATTGCAGCGCGGTTCAATCACCATTACGGTGAGACCTTTATTTTGCCGGAAGCTGTTATTGATCCAAATGTCGAAATTCTGCAAGGTCTTGACGGTAGGAAAATGAGTAAAAGCTACGGCAATACGATTCCTTTATTTTTAGGCGAGAAGCAACTCAAAAAACATATTAATAAAATCAAAACTAACTTATTGGAACCTGGCGAGCCTAAAGATCCTGATGATTCGACTGTGTTTCAAATTTGGCAAGCCTTTTCAGATGAGCAGGCAGTGGAAGATATGAGACAGGCTTTTGCAAATGGCATTGCCTGGGGCGAAGCAAAAAAGCAGCTTTTCGAAAAAGTAAATAATGAGCTTGAAGTTGCTCGAGAAAAATACGAGTCGTTGATGAACAACTCCGATGAAATTGAAGCTATTTTGCAACAAGGCGCGATGAAAGCCAGAGAATATAGTGCGCCCCTAATTTCAAAAATCAAAAAATCTATAGGTATCTATTCACTATAAAATACCCTTCAATCATTCATGTTAATGAATCGGGGTCTTAAGAAACCCACTTTCTTATGGCCCTAAGATCTAACTGGAAAATTTCCCTTTCCCTGACTAGTCTTTAAAGTAACTATTGGCGCGCTCGTCAAAAATACGAATTAAACTCTCGCGTTGGAGGTTTTGTGGAAACGTCTATGTCCAGGGCCTTCCTGCTATTGGCTTTGCTGATAGTGGGTGTTGCTTTAGTCTGGATTGTCAATTCTCCCATAGTCAGCACGTTAGCTTTGTTAACACTATTCGGCGTTGCGATTTGGTTTTCAACATTGATTGAAAAATCTACAGAGGAAGACGATACCACTCAACATGATATCAACACAGAAATTATCAATTTAGGCGCACAAGTCAACAATTCGTTGGGTCCTGTTTGCAATAACCTTGAAAGTTTTTCGAGTGATATTCAAAACCTTGTGGAAACTTCAAGTGTCAACCTTCATCATAGTTTTCAAGGGTTATCTGATTCCGCTAATTCTGGAAAAGATTTAATGATGGGGATTGTTAGTCGTCTTAGTTCCAAAGAAGAAGGAGATGACGTATCTCTCAAAAAATTTGCAGACGAAATGGGAAAAATTCTAGATAACTATGTCAAATTATTTATTGATATCAGCGAAAAAAGTGTTCAGGCCGTTCACAACATTCAAGATATGGTTCAGCACCTAGATGGAATGTTTGGGTTAATCGATGATATTCGCGGCATTGCTGATCAAACTAATTTATTGGCATTAAATGCAGCAATTGAAGCTGCGCGAGCTGGTGAAGCAGGGAGAGGGTTCGCTGTTGTTGCCGATGAGGTAAGAAAACTTTCACAAGATTCAAGTGATTTAAATGATCAGATACGTGAGAAAGCTGAGATTGCTAAGCAGACAGTAACGAGTGTCGAGGTTGTCGTAGGTGAAATAGCGTCGCTTGATATGAATATAGCAATAGATGCAAAAGGTCATCTTGATGCAATGTTAAGTGAACTAGAGCTAGTGAATGAAAAAATAGCCGATAGTGTTGCGCAAGGAGCTGCAGTTGGTGAAGAAATCAATGCAGAAATTGGGCGCGCTATCACGGCTTTGCAATCTGCTGATCGGGTTTCTCAGTACGCAACGCAAATAAGTTCATCCGTTAAATTGATAAGTGCGCTCGCGGAAGGGTTTAGTCAGGTGGCGAACAATCAATCGAATGGGGTTGAGGCTATTAGCGCTTATAAAGATCAATTAAATAACTTGAGTTATAATTCTACGAGTGTAATTGGTGGGTCAGAAGAAGACTCTTCTTCAAACGATATCGAATTATATTAATATAAGGTAGCACAATGAAAATTGAGAAAGGTGGTGATGGCAATTTATCGATTTCCCTAGATGAAAAATTTGATTTTTCATCAGTTGCAGAATTTCGCAAACTATATGAATCGATAGAAGGTGTATCAAAAAAGACGGTCACTATAGATTTTAAAAATACCAGATATATCGATAGTTCCGCGCTAGGAATGTTAATCAACATTAGAAATTATTTTTCTAAGATGGATACGAAAGTAAAACTTTGCAACACTAACGATCAAATCAAAAAAATATTTTCCATCTCTAAATTTGAGACCAAATTTGATATTTCTTAATTATGAAAATTCTTGTAGCGGATGACCACGAATATAATCGCGACCTTCTAAATTTTATTTTACAAGATGAGGGTCATGATACTGTTGAAGCCGTAAACGGAGAAATGGCATGTAAGGTTTTTGAGGAAGATTTAGATATTGATATCGTCCTTATGGATGTGAATATGCCAGAGGTGGATGGGCTCACGGCGACCAAAAACATTAAGAAAACCTCCAAAGATCGTTTTGTCCCGGTTATTTTTATCACCGCATTGGATGACTCGGAGATGTTATCAAAGTGTTTGGATGTTGGGGGTGATGATTTTGTATCTAAGCCAATAAATGAAGCGGCCTTAATCGCAAAAATAAACGCTCATGCAAGAACGAGAAAGTTATATTTAGAGTTGCAGTCGGCGAACAAGACACTTGAGTATCATTCAAATTTAATGAACCAAGAACATGCTATTGTCGAGCATGTGTTTACGCGTGGATCTCAGCGTATGCAGACTGTTTGTGATAATGTTGTTTCCTACACGTCACCAATGTCAATGTTTAACGGTGATATAGTACTTCAGTCGCCGTCTCCATCAGGCGGAGTCTATGTGCTGCTTGGGGACTTTACAGGTCATGGTCTTGCAGCTTCAATAGGCACTTTACCTGTCTCAGAAATTTTCTTTAGTTACTGTGAAAAACAGGCGAGTATTTCTCAGATAGCTCAGACGATTAATGATCGTCTCTATGGTATTTTGCCATCTAATATGTTCTTGTGTGCCACCATTGCATTTTTGGACTATTCCGGTAAAAACCTTACCGTTTGGTCTGGCGGAATGAATGATACTTTAATCCTTAAAAAAGGAGAAAAACAATTAGATAGAATTCTTGCAGCTCACATGCCGCTTGCGATTCTAGATGGTGAAGAGTTTGATGATGGTGTTGAATTAATCGAGCTTGAACCTGAGAGTAAATTGTACATTTATTCTGATGGAATCAACGAAGCAACAAATTCGCAAGAAGAAGAATTCGGTTTGGATCGTCTTGAGAAGATGATTGCAGAAAGTAATGGAGAAAATGTTGTAGGTCTGCTCACGGAGACTGTACATAAATTTCAAGAAGGTGGCGGTCAAAGTGATGACCTTTCAATTATTGAATTGGTTGGTCGTCCTGTTGTTCATAGAGATAAGGATTCTGGTGAGGAAACAGATGTAGCTAAGGTGTATCATGCTACGGAATCTTTTCCTTGGCACCTCTCTATGAGATTAGAAGGCGATAGTTTAAAAAATACTAATATTGTTACCCAAGTTATGGGATTTGTGGCTAGTATTCAGGGAATTCAACTACATCAAGATAAAATATTTATTATTGTGAGTGAGCTCTATTCTAATGCTCTTGAACATGGCGTTTTAGGTTTGGCTTCGTCGCTTAAGGAAACTGCTGATGGCTTTGAAAAGTATTACCAGTTGCGGGAAGAACGCTTGCTCAATGTGGCAGATCACTATATCGAACTAAACTTCCGCTACATAAGCGGCGAACCAAATCAGATTGAATTGATTCTACAAGATAGTGGCAATGGATTTGATGTTGAAAAGGTAACTGATGCCGTGGCAAAAGATGAAGAATCTCACGGTAGAGGTTTAGGTTTATTACATAACCTTTGTTCCAAATTAGAGTATTCTAATGGTGGGCGATCTGTCACTGCAATCTATGACTTAATAAGAAGTTGATATTAATTTTTATTAAAAAACGCGTGTTGTATTCAAACAACCGCAAGCTTTTTTAAAACCTTTATTGTTGAATCTGTTAACTTTTCAATATGATGTGTATCTGAAATATACGGTGGCATCATATAAACCAGCTTTCCGAATGGACGAAGCCAAATACCTTCATTAATAAGAGAGGGTTGAATTTCATTAAGATCAACTGGTTTGTGCATTTCTACAACGCCTATTGCACCGAGAGTTCGAACATCTTTTACTGAATCTAGATCTTTTGCTTTATTCAATCCTTCCGTGAGTAGAGCTTCAATGGATTTTATTTTTTCTAAATAATTGTTATTAAAAATTAATTCAATGCTTTTTAACGCTGTAGCACATGCTAGAGGGTTTGCCATAAACGTGGGGCCATGCATAAAAACCTGCGCTTCTCCTTCGCAAATTTTATTTGCCACGTTGGTGCTACAAAGTGTAGCAGCCATTGTTAAATAGCCGCCGGTGAGTGCTTTCCCTACGCACATGATGTCGGGAGATATGTTCGCCCATTCACAAGCAAAGAGTTTTCCTGTTCGGCCAAATCCAGTCGCTATTTCATCAGTGATTAATAGGAGGTCGTATTCATTACAGAGTCTTCGTGCTTCACGTAAAAATTCTGGAGAATAGAATTTCATGCCTCCGGCCCCTTGCACTATTGGTTCCAAAATTAATGCAGCAATGTTTTCGTGATTTTCCGATATAAGCTGAATTAAGTTTTCGAGATATTTAGGCTCCCATTCTTGATGGAAACAGCAATCTGGTGAATCGGCAAAAATGTGTTTGGGAAGATTATCTGAAAATAAATGATGCATCCCCGTTACTGGATCGCATACTGACATGGCACCAAAGGTATCTCCATGATATCCATTTTTGAGAGAGATAAATCTACTTTTCTGAGAATTATTTTGTGATTGCCAATACTGAATAGCCATTTTCATGGCAACTTCGACTGATACAGAACCTGAATCGCTGAAAAAGACTTTCTCCAAACCCTTAGGCGAAATTTCTATGAGTTTTTGGGTAAGCTTTATAGCGGGCTCGTGCGTTAATCCACCGAACATTACATGCGACATTTTTTCTAATTGTAAATGAATAGCTTCATTCATCTCAGGGTGGTTATATCCATGTATGGTAGACCACCAAGATGACATGCCATCGATCACCTTTTTTCCATTCGCGAGATGTAAATATACTCCTGCAGCGGATTCAACGAGGAACAGGGGTTGTGACGATGGGCTAGCAGAATAAGGGTGCCAAATGTGCTCTTGATCAAATGCGATAAGCTGGTCGACTTCTGAAAAACTATTAGGCACGATACTTCTCTTGAAACAAAATTAGGGAGGAAATGGTAACTTCGAAACAAGAAAATGCAACACAAATTAATAGTTCTTTAAATAAAGTTTATGCGACCAAAGGCTGAGTCGTAAGATCAACAAACTCTTGTATCTGCATTTGATCGATATCTCTAGAATTAGAAAATTCTATTCGTATACCAGAATGACGGCAGGGTTTTCTGCGAAAAAAGCATTGTTTTACTTTTACTTTTGTCTCAATAACATATTGTTCATTGAAAAATATTCTTATATTCAAGAATTCTCCTTGACTGATAATTTTTCTAAGGTCAGCGCCAAAGAATTCCAGCATGGCTCCGTGATAGCTAATGTTCTTCACTTCACCTCTTTCGATTTCGCCATGAGTAGGCATCACTTCTACTTTTGGGCCATGAAAAGATTTAAACTCTGCACGAGGCGACCATCTTCGATCATTGGTCATTTTACTTTCGACTATATTCGCAGATATCAGATCGCTGGATGTAATGATTTCATTTGTTCTTGCTCCAATGTTTAAAAACTGATTTTTGTAATTACACTGAATCCAAAACTGTTCCTCTAAGAGATATTCAAGCATCTCCGGGCTTGGTTGAGGGTAGATTCCTCCAAGTAGGATTTCGTCTTCGTAGGCATCAAAGCCAAGAATAATACTTTGAAACCTTTGTAATCGTTTAGGCGTGATAACTTGAACCAATGAATGATTTTTATGGTTACAAATAAGCGCATCGATATTCTGTAAAAGCATGGTCAAGAATAATCTATTGGTTAAAAACTGATTTATTACTACATATAGTCACAGCAATTGTCGTGCCTATGTAATTCAGAAGATTAAATCCTGTAAAACCCCTATTAAATCGGGTTTTTCTCCAAGTGCATAAAATGAGCCCGGTAGTCGCTTGCCTACTAAGATTAGAGATTAATCTGTTGTCGGAAATTGTTTACCTCTCTCGCATGATTTTCGTACAATGGCGATCCTAAAAATACACATAGATTGAATAAGTACTGATGGAAAGACGGGAAAAACTCGAATTTAACAAGTTGCAAAAACGCCTAAGGCGTAATGTTGGAAAAGCAATAGAAGACTACAATATGATCGAAGAGGGTGATCGAGTAATGGTCTGTTTGTCTGGGGGCAAGGATTCCTACACGATGCTGGATATCTTACAAAGTCTTCAGAAATCAGCTCCAATTTCCTTCGATCTCGTTGCGGTGAACATGGATCAAAAGCAACCTGGGTTTCCAGAGGAAGTGTTACCTAATTATCTAGATAAATTGGGTATTGAGTACCATATTGTCGAAAAAGACACTTACAGTATTGTAAAGTCAGTCGTTCCAGAAGGAAAAACCACGTGTGGGCTATGTTCTCGTTTGAGGCGAGGCACACTCTATGGGTTTGCCGAAGAAATAAACGCTACAAAAATAGCACTAGGTCATCATAGAGATGACATCGTTGAAACTCTCTTTTTGAATATGTTTCATGCCGGCCGGTTAAAGGCTATGCCGCCAAAGTTACTTTCGGACGATAAGAAAAACATCATAATTCGACCCATGAGTTACTGTGTCGAAGATGACATCGCTGAATTTGCGAGAATCAAGGCGTTTCCTATCATCCCTTGTAATCTTTGCGGATCCCAAGAAAATTTACAGCGACAGTCTATCAAGAAGATGCTCGCAGAATGGGATAAATTAAGCCCCGGTCGCGTTGACACTATTTTTGCCTCGCTACAACGTGTTTCTCTTTCCCAATTGGCTGACTCTAACCTTTTCGACTTTCAGAATTTAGAAATTGAAAGAGACTCTCGTGTCGAAACTGATGCTGTGTCGCACGAGTCATTGTTTGTGAACGCAATCAATATATAGTTTTTGATTGTAATTATCTATTTTTAAAAGCAGAGTGTTATATTAAATTTTTACTTCCGGTTTCAACTACACTTAATAAGTAAATTGATGAATAAAATAGGTTTTTTATTCGAAATGGCGTGATCCTTGGACGCGCGTAAACACCAAAAATCATGTTATATTCAAGAGGTTAGCTTTTAATGTTAACCTCTGTTCGACATTTTTAAACATTTTCCGAAAAGGCTAATCTAATTATTCACGGGTAAGAGCTCAGTCGTGCACGTTTTTTTTCAAGGTATTTCATTCCGGTTGGCGAAGGTCGGCGTCGTTATCGCATTGCTGGTGGGTATCTTCATGAGTGCGCTTCAGATATACATCGATTTTCAAGTCCAATCAGCAGAAATATATCGTTTAATCAACCGAATTACAGAGGTTTCTACCCCGCCAGCCGCTCGAGCGGTTCACACGCTTGATAATATGTTGGCTAAAGAAGTGGCGGCTGGGCTAATGAGACATGATTTTATTATCGCGGTGACGATTGATGATGAACTGGGTAATGAACTCGCATCTTCAAGCAAATTAAGGAAAAATTCCAAAACAATATGGTTTACTAAACAATTCACCGATGATTTGAGGCTGTTCAAGTCATCGCTCCAGATTCCTGGTCACGAGGATGTGAGTGGCCATATTCGATTCGTTGCAGATATGGATGCGGCTTATCAGGCATTTTACCAACATGCAGCGGTGTTAATTAGCATTGGTTTAGTTCGTAGTCTTTTCTTGGTGCTATTTTTATTTGTTGCTTTTTATTACATGTTGACGAGACCTCTAATCAGCATTTCTAGCGAGCTTAAATCAATTAATCCAGGAAGCCCTGGCGAGCAGCGTTTAACTCGGTTTAGTGAAAATAAAAGAGATGAGCTCCATCAAATTGTTAATAGCGCTAATCAATTATTGGAAGCGGTGGATTTAGCTTTAGCTAAACGCCGCTCGGTTGAAGTGGTTTTACGTAAAAGTGAAGAGCACGTTAGACAAATTATCGATAGTTTACCGGTTTGGGTAGGAGCGAGAAATCGCGATGGTTATTATATTTTCGCAAACAAAGCCTTGGCAGACTTCTTACACACTACACCGGAATCAATGCGTGGATCTCACTTAAGTGACTTTTCCGAATATTTCGTCACATCACCAAAAGAAATAATGTCACTAGATATAAGTGTGATTGAAACCAAGGAATCCGCTCAAATCTGGGAAGAAACCTGGCGAGATAATAAAGGTGCCGAAAGGCAGATGCATACTTATGTGATGCCAATGGATTTTTATGATGAAACAGTTGCGTTGGTTGTATCTGCCGATATTACTGATTTGAAGAGCGCACAACAACTTATGGAACATATGGCATATCACGATGCGCTTACAGACCTGCCTAACCGTTCATATTTAATTGAACGTTTAGAGGAAGAGCTACAAAAGTCTGCTAAAAGTGGCTCATTTGGCGCTTTGCTATTTATTGATCTAGATCAATTTAAAAATATTAATGATTCACTTGGACACCCGGTCGGCGATGGTGTACTTAAGCATGTTGCAGAACGACTTTCTTTGATCACAACTCAAAATGATGTTGTTGTACGCTTAGGTGGGGACGAGTTCGTCATTGTTTTGAGTCTGCTCGGAGAAGAGCTATCTACAGCGATTCTTAAGGCGGAAGAGATTGGTGAAAAAATACGAACATTTATCTCCGAGCCTTATATATATAATGACATAGAGTTACATGTGACCTGCAGTGTAGGGATTGTATTGTTTCCAGATGAAGATTCCGGAGTTCATGAGCTATTGCGTTATGCAGATACTGCGATGTACCAGGTTAAAGAACAAGGGCGCGACGGGATACAATTCTTTAATAAACATATGGCAGACAATGCTCGCAATGTTTTAGTCATGGAAGGTGAGTTACACAAAGCCCTAGATAACGAAGAGTTTGTCTTGTTTTACCAGCCTCGAGTCGACACTGAAACCTCCGAGATCTCTGGTGCAGAAGCACTTTTAAGGTGGAATCATCCTGAGCGTGGGCTAATTTCTCCTGCCGAATTTATCCCGATTTTGGAAACATCTGGCCTTATCGTTAGTGTAGGGCTATGGGTAATAAAAGATGCTATAAGGCAAGTAAAAATTTGGAAAGACGAGGGTATCTGGACGGATAATATGCGTTTGGGTATTAATATTAGTCCTAGGCAATTTCGATTTTCTCACTTCGTCGATGATGTCATAAAAATATTGGATGAAGAAAAATTTGCCGCAAACATCATAGAAATGGAAATTACTGAAGGAATGGTTATTTCCAATCTCGAAGAAACAATCAATACCATGACAACGCTTAAACAAAAAGGCGTATTGTTTGCACTGGATGATTTCGGTACTGGATATTCGTCAATTAGTTATTTAAAACAATTGCCTGTTTCAATTCTAAAAATTGATCAAAGTTTTGTTAGAGACATAACGTTAGATCGAAATGACCGTGTACTCGTTGAAACAATTAGTGCAATGGGTGCGATGCTGGATTTAGAGGTTGTTGCGGAGGGCGTAGAAACATTGGAGCAATTGTCCTTAATCAAGGAGTATGGGTGTCGCTACTATCAAGGATATTGTTGTAGTCGACCTTTGCCTGCTGAGCAATTTAAATCTCTATTGTTAGCCGAAGATATTCAAGCGCGTTCTAATTATTAACGATGCTTTGAATATGTCTTATTCATTGCGGGTTATTTGGCATTATGAAATTTGTTTCTTTATTCAAAGAAACAATTTGGCAAGTAAGGCTGTGACTGCCGTTTCAACTTTTAAAATTCGTGTACCCATATTACATCTGATGAAGCCATTTGCTTCAAACATCTCAACTTCTTGATCGAGAAATCCACCTTCTGGACCAATTGCTATTGTAACCGGTTTTTGGTCTATAAATTGAGACATTGAGTTTGAGCTTTGTGGATGTGCAATAAGATGAGTTCCATTACTCAATAAGCTCGATAATTCATCTTCCACAAAGGGTTTAAAACGACGATGAAAAAATGTATTCGGTAACTGTGTCGCGACGCCTTGTTCTAAACCTAATTTTAACTGTTCATGAATGGCTCGGTTGGTAGCACTGGGAGAGCCCCAAAAACTTTTCTCAACCTTAGATGTTTGTATGAAATGAACGTTAGAGACTCCGATACAAGCAATTGTTTGTAGAATTCGCTTAAGCATTTGCGGGCGGGGCATTGCCAAAATCAATGTAACTGGAATATTTTTTGGGCTAGCAATATTGAGGTTAATATTTTCAATTTCGTAACCGTGTTGAGTTTTTATTCCCAAATTGGCGTTACCCATATTGCCATCTATTTTTCCGACTGAAATCGAATCTCCTAGATTGAGTTTTAATATTTTATCAATGTGTTCGGTCTGACGCGGAGAAAGCAATGCGCGGTTTTCAGTTATAAATTGGTTTTCTTCGAGAATGACTAAATTCATATTGGGCAATAACTATCTAGATATTAAGTAAATATAATTTGATTGTTCGTATGCAAAAATTGTCTGTTCTTGTCGTTTTAGAGTATAAATGTTTTTCATTCATATATTAATTAGAAATCAATTATTAATTAAAAATTAATTTCAGAAAGAAAAGTTTTAGCTATTTTTGAAAAGTTTGCTCGATTATTTTATGAATGTGTAAATCAGTCTATGTCTTGAGTGCTCACGTGAATCGTTGCTCTATTTTGGTATGACCTATGCTTTGTGAGTCTGGAAAGTATCTATAAGCAAAATTTATACATTATGAAATCAATGAGGTAATATTTGTGAGAGTGAATTTATTGCTTGTGTTATTGTTTTTAATTTCATCTTGCGGGGGAGGTGGAACTGATTCAGACAGCGATGATCCATTTCCATCGCCGACCCAAACACCCATATCAGGTATTACTCCAGGGTCAATCCCCGACCCTGTTGCAACCTCGACGCCCCCTTCAGAACCTACACCAATGTTCACACCTACATTTGATCCAGAAAATTTAGAAGTTGAAATTCAGTTGATAAATAGGAACTTGGAGTTAAATTGGACTGATTTATCTGCAAATAATTATCGCATTTTAATTTGGTCGGGAAATGCAACACCATTGATATTTAATGCCGTCGGTACTGAACTGGAAACTGCAATTGCTCCTGGTGATTATACCTTACTTGTAGAAGCTTACGACGAACTTGGAAGTAGTGTCTTCAGTGAACCAGAATTTATTGAGGTGCAATAATGAATCTTAGACCAAAAATATTTTATATTTTAATATTTTTCTTTTTTATATCTCATAGTTTTTCCGCAGACTATCCACCCAATATTGATTTAGGCAGTCAAGGCGACTTTTTGGCGAAGCGAGGTGTGCAATATGGACGCACAACAATACTAATGCCAATTGGACCAGCGTTAGTTAGTTTACCTGAAGGGCCTAGTAGTAGCGATGCAGCTGGTGTCGTGCTTGATCAAAATGACAATGTATGGGATCTCAGTGATTTAACGAACCCAATTCTAATTCGAGAAATGGAAGGTCTGTCCGAACCGGTCGACGCCCATGCAACAGGTATTCGTTATGCAAATGGCGAAGCTCATTTGTATGCCCGTAGCAGTACTTACTGGACCTTTAACCCAAATGCAAGCGATTCAAATTCACAATTGGTATTAAGAAATCTCGACGGAGATCCTTTATTTGAAGCAGATCCACTTGGGCAACTAGGATTGACAGCGCCTTACTTCGTAAGAAATTTTTGGGAATACAATGTTGATTCTCAAGAGTTTGGAATTCGAAATCCGATGGTATTTGCACCGGATGAAGATATTCCATTTTTAGGTGAGTTTTTTGTTCGGTGGGATCATCTTGGTTTAACCGGTGTAACCGGATTTCCGTTTTGGCAAGGGAATCTATTGGTTGTTGCGTCGGATCAACAAAATACGGGTTTAGCAATATACAACACTTCAGGGTACAGAAACGGGCGGGTTCCCGAATTACTCAGTGTTTTTAATCCTTCTTTAACAGAACCGAATGGAAATCCGACCGGAATTGGTGGATATTGGGTTGAACCATATGGAACTCATAAAATGATTTGGGCTGCAAGGGAAAATGCACGACGTGTTCATCCTGCATTTTATATTGTCGATTTTCTAGACCCGCGCAACCCAAGGTTAACCTGCGAAATATATTTTAATGCACTTGAACCTACACCAACTAATCCAAGATTCGGTACTGAAACTACGAACCCAATGTACGTTAACTTTCAAGATCAATATGCTTACGTTGATCAATTTAGAATCGATATTCCTGGATGTGAGGCAGCTTACTTGGATGACGGCCAAATCGATAACGGTGAATTTTTAGATATTACTTATCAGTTTCCAACACACGAAAATGGTTGTGATGCGAGTCAGTATTTTCGACCCTTAGGGCAAGTTGCTTTATTTGGTGGGCTCGATGAAGGGATAACGCCAAACTCTGTCAATGAACAAGGTATGTGTTTTTTTGTAAGTAGTGATGACCCGGATACTAATCCGCCCTTTGTTTCTGGTCATCGACCTTTAGCAAGCCAAACAAATTATCCGGTTGACGGTTTTGTTCATATACATATTCCCGAGACGCTTCGATCAGAAACTTTGGTTGATGCGCTATCTTTGGAAAGGCTAAATACAGGTGGAGAAGTCATCGAGTCTATTCCATTTAGACATCAGCTTTCTCACACCGGCACAATTTCAATGTTTCCAGAATCTGATTTTAGCGAAAACACAGCTTACAGAGTAAGTTTGACTGGTATTCAAGACTACATGGGAAATGAAATCGTACCTTATCAATTTGAATTTTCCACAGGAGATTCTCTTCCCGATAATATTCCTACTCCAATTCCTACTGCTGATCCGGTTTTACCTACTCCAGAACCGGGTTTGCCTCCATCATTTGATGGCGATGCTTATTATCCAATTCAATCAAGTCAAATGGCTTGTTCACCGAGCCAAGAGATGGAAGGCTTGATATGGGTGGTGAATCCCGACAACGACAGCGTCGCTCTTATTGAAAAATCAGTGAACCCAACCGATTTTGAATTAACTTTGAATTTAAACCGGGAAATTAAGCTTGAATATGATCATCCAACCTCTGTTGCTCAGTCAGACAACATGATTGCGATTACTTATCGTGATGATGACAAAGTAGTTTTCTTTAACAATCAAGGTTACCCGGTTTTTACTATCGATACTGGGCATGGTACTCAACCAGTATCCGCGTTATTTATTAATGAGTCTCTTTATGTGGCGTTATACGGTTCTGGTGAAGTAGTCGAGATAGATCCAATCAACCGAGAAATTATTGCCCGTATTAATGTGGGTCCTACGCCAAAAGCTATGGCAAGTTTCGATGATCGTTTACTTGTTACACGTTTTATTTCTAATTCGCAAAGAGCCGAGGTTTATGATTTATCAGTAGGTGATGATCTCGAATTTAACAGGGTCATCATCATAAACAAGATCACTGTTGCAGATGATCTCACACATGGAAGCGGGGTACCTAATTATCTTAGCGGTATCGTAATTGAATCTGACGGAAGCAGAGCATATGTGACTGCAAACAAAGCAAATGTGGATCGCGGACAATTTCTCAATGGGTTTTCTCTTGATGATGACAACACGATTCGTCCAATGATTGCAACTATCGATCTTACAACTAACCTAGATATAAACGATGATCCAACTACCAGAGCTGGTACCATCGATTTGGATAATGCCGCAGATCCACATGGTATTTCCTTTCTGGTTGATGGCGATGTTCGAGTTACCGCACTACAAGGAAACAATTTTATTCAGTTTGACGATCTGAGCACTAACGATATCGCATTGGTTCCTGTTGGAAGCGCACCACAAACAATGTGTAGCAATTTACGAACGCTTTATGTTAAAAATTTTGGTGATAGAAGTATTAGCGCTTTAGATATCGCTGGATTTGTTCATGATGGAAATCTATCTATTTCAAGTCAATCAATTTCGACGGTGACAGAAGAAGTACTTAATGAAGAAGAGCTCTTGGGTTTGCAGCTTTTCTATCATGCTCGAATGCCAGATTTATCGCCAGAAGGTTACATCAGTTGTGCATCTTGTCATGCAGGGGGAGGGCATGATGGCATGGTTTGGGACTTAACAAATTTAGGTGAAGGATTGAGGAATACATTATCGCTTAACGGCACGAGTGGCACACGCTTTGGGAATTTGCACTGGTCGTCAAATTTTGACGAAGTCCAAGATTTTGAAATACAAATTGAACAGCTCAATCGCGCAGCAGGTTTAATACCTGGACAGACTTTTGAAAACGAAAGCCCCCTTGAAGTGATTACGTCAAATGTCTCGGATGAATTAGATGCACTTTCTGATTACATTTCCAGCCTTGGATTGCATAGTGTGCTGCGCTCGCCTTTCAGAACATACACCGGAGATTTGAGTGAGTCCGCTGAGCGTGGACGACAAATCTTTGTTGCGGATAACTGCAGTGAATGTCATGTGGGAGCAGCTTTTCGGGATGGTCGCACACATGATGTTGGAACGATAATTGAAAGTTCTGGTAGCAGACTAAATGACAATCTTGCTGCCATTCGCACGCCGAGTTTGATTCAGTTATGGGATTCCGCCCCATATTTCCACGATGGTAGTGCGGCGACGTTAACTGATGTGTTTAACAGAGGATCTCATTCTAGAGAATTTAGTGAAGAGCAATCTGAGGATTTATTAAATTATCTTTTATCACTTGATCGCGAGAGCTACATTACCGACGAGGAAGAATTTGCTCCTTTAGAAAATTAAGCATAATTTGTTTGTGGCTTTTACACACGCTTTTATTTACTTGCAAAAAGCGTGTGTAACTTAAATTCAATTCTCTAAATAAGTTGATAAACTTCGAGAGTCGATATATTTTAATACTTATTGAGTTTTAAATAATGAATAGACATTCTAATGAATCCAATAATGTCCTTAAAAAATGTATCATTACTCATCATTTTGTTACTTATTTCCGGTGGTGTTAATGCGGATCCACTTTTTGCGCCAATCATTCGTGCGCTTTGGTTTGGTAGCGAAAAATGTGACGATCAAGGTTTCAAACAAATTGGTGTTTCGTTACCGCTCACTCGTTTAAGCGAAGATAACGAAGGCGATCCTTGGCGAGCCATGTACGGAAACTGCGCGGCTCGAAAAGGTAAGTTACGTTTGCAGCAAGATTGGGTAGTGAGCTATTTAGATGCTCGACCACAAGAAGGTTATGAAGGAGGTACAGGTTATGGCATCGGTACTGACCTAAATTTTATTTTTGAATCAAGCTTGAGCCGTAACGTTGACACTTTTATCGATCTTGGCGGTGGATATCAATATGCATTTGATGTTCCTTTTCCGTCGAATGGCAGTCGTTCAATGTTTACCATTAACTTTGGCGGCGGTTTTCTTATTAAAGCAAACGAAAATTTTAAATATCGTATCGGAATTCGATATATGCATGTATCCAATGCAGCACTTTTTCCCAAGAATTCAGGCTATGATGGAATTCATTTAGTAGTTGGAACTCAGTGGTAACGATAAATTGAACGAAGCTTTATTTTTATTTTGACCTAAGTATAGATGCGGTTTGGTAAAACGAATTTTTTCAATAAAATCGTTAGGCAATAATTCGCTCGACAGTCCAAAATAATCCAATTAGTGCAATCGCACCACTTGTTGGTAAAACAATTCGAGTTCGATACCAATCCTTTTGGTTAAACCAACCCACAAGTAAAAAGGCAGCAGCGACAACGACTATATGTCCTATTTCAACCCCAATGTTAAAGCTAATCAAGCTGATTAACATCCATTCGGCCGATAAGCCTAAATCTGATAATACACTCGCAAAACCCAGTCCATGCAGTAAACCAAATACAAAAATTATCCCTATACGCCAGGGTTTTAGTTGGCTATGAAATAAGTTTTCTAGCGCAACCGCTACGATAGAAAGTGCAATCAGAGGTTCTACTATTTTGGCAGGAACATTAACTAATTGGTAGCTCGCTAAAAATAACGTGATTGAGTGCGCTGCAGTAAACACAGTAATTTGCCAAAGAAGCGTTTTAAAGTTCCGAGAAAGTAGGAACAACGCTAGAACAAACAAAATATGATCGAGCCCTTTTGGAATAATGTGAATGATTCCTTGATATACATAGTTTTGTATTTTTTGAAATGCCGTAGCTTTGGCAGGCGTGTTTGCAGAGACAGATATTGGTAAACTCTCGCCGCCCGGTGACACAAGCATGCTTGCAGAACGAACTACTGTTAACATAACAGAGCCCCATTGCGAAGGGAATTTGATCTTTATGTTATCAGAACCTTTTGGAAATTTACCCCGAGTGATTCCTACTATACGATATTCCGTAGTCGCAGGTGGTTGGTCGAGAGTTCTTCTTATATAGCTAGCAGGGGGTAAAATAAATTTTTCAATTTTATTTTTTTCACCATCAATATTGATGGTCATCTGTTTTAAAACACTTAATTTTTCATTTTTTAATGCTTGCTCTATTTGTTGTATATCTAATTCTCTAACTTGTTGAATCAGTTCTTGAGGATTTCCTTGTAAATCTAGTGCTTGTTGAATAAATTCAATAATATCTAAATCGCAACTCAACACATATTCATCGTTGGGGAACAAAGTGAGTTTCGCATTTGTCGGCATAAACTGATGGGACCATACTGGCATGGCGAAAAATATTAATAGTAGGAGTGAAAAAATTTTCATACTAGTTATGCTCGAACAAAATTAATTTAAAATCTCTTGAAGCTCATATACAAAAAACGGTTCAAAAATGTTTTCGAACCGCTTATCAAAAATACTTTATTAGCAAAGTGATGGGTTTAGCCCACCACTCTTTAAATGCTTATTGTGTATTATCAGGATTAGCAATAACTGCAAAATAACCATCGGTATGAATGAATCCCCAGATAGCGTTAGAAGATTCAATATAACCCCAGTATTGTTGTTCACACCCGTCAATACCAAAGCCACCTTCCGGTTCTTGTTCATCCAAACGATACTGAACATTGTAATGATCAGAGTAACCAGTATTAGCGAAACAAAGTTCGTTAAATGCTGGTACCCATGATTCAGTTACTTCATCCCAACGACCAAGCGTGATTTCATCCAGATTTGTACCTTCTGGCACCGTTATGGCGACAGCCATAGCGTCGGCAAAGTCTCTACCATTTTCACCGATAATGTTATCACCCGTGTATAGGTCGTCCATAGGGCCGTAATCCAAAGCATGCTCAGCAGCATAGTCAGTTCCCTTAACCAACTCACCATCTCGTGTCACCATTGTTGGGTTGTTCACAAGTTCACCGTTTCGATTATGGAATACTGTAGAGGGAGAAATACTGACCTCACGATCACCATCAATCGTGGTTGCTGGATCGTTTCGCGAACCGTATCTGTTGATTATACCTAAAGAAGAATCAGTAACGGTAGTTCTTTGTTGGAAACCATCGTAGTCGAAGAAGGTGCCATCTTGGTTTTGGTTACCATTAATAAAGATGATATCCGATAGGGTCGTATCGTCATTATCCGTGAACCAGCTTAAAGCGAGCAATTCACTCATGTTTTGAAGGGTTGCGCCACCTTCCTCATCTAAACGCAATGCTGCAGAAGAGCTGTTATATGTCATGTTGTTACCATCAATAATAGTAAACTCTGTGCCGATATAACCTTGGCCGTCAGGTGTTGTCGTTGTAGTAAAGTAGTTTTCGGTTGGTCCTACGATACGTTTAACTGCGTCAGATGTATAACTTGCAACGTCGCCTATTTTCCAAGTAATAGTAATCGGGTTGTTGACGGTTGTGCCATTGACTTCTTCGAAAAAGTTCCACTGATTATTATCATAGTCATAACGTAATTGATTTTTTGATGCAAAACCATCGTCGAAACCGATATCGCCATTTAATCTAGCATAGTGGTTTGTGTAAGTAACTTGACGATTATTAACTTCTGCAATTACGAAAGAAATTGTACTTGAATGGTCTTTACCAGCACCGCTATCAGGAATATCAACAAAGTTTTGTTGTGCAATTGCGGATTCGTACAATGCGTTAGTGCCAAAATTGTTTTCGTAAGCTTTCCAAGATGCGTTTCCACTAATAATTTCAGTGAAAAATGGAGATCTCTTATCACCTGGGATTGAGTGAATTGCGCTGCGCTTATATTGATGATCGTGACCAACTAGGTAGTGAACATTGTAGTGTGCAAATAAGCCAAACAAGTCTTCAACTAAATTGGGTTGAGATTCTGCCTGTTGAGTAATATAACCCAACTGTCCAACGTCATAAGCAAGTAAATCTAGCGCTTCAGGACGTTCGTCATCAGATTCAGCAGTAGTTGCTTCTTGAAAGTACTCTTCATCTAACAGGTTTAAGTAAGCATTGTAGGCTTCTTCTTCATACATTTGTGGGCGACGACGGGTTGAAAAACCTTCGTGATTGATAACAACAATGTGATCGACAGTTTCTGCATTTTCTTCAATAACCTGTTGAATCCAATCGTAGGTTTCAATCCAAGTTGCACGGTAATTGGTACTCACTAGATCACCAAAGTAGGGGTCTAGTGCAATGAATAAAGTATTTCCGTGAGTGTAGTGGAACACTAGATCAGGAAATTCTTCGCTATACGGCGTTATTTCGCCCGACTCAATTCGATCATCCAAGACACTACCTACATAGTGGTGATACAGTGCATAACCCTGGTCGTATGCTGCACCTTCCTCATAGACATCAACACCATTGTCAACATTGTTAACTGACGTTTTTGCAAGCTCGTAATCTGCAGAGAACCAAGCTAACCAGTTACGACCATTCACAATTTCGTGGTTACCACGAATAGGCACAATACCAATTCCTGCATCTTGCAGCGGTTTCATGATGTAATCTCTAAACTGAACATATTCGTGTTCTGCTCGATGCTCAGTGATATCACCCAAGAAAAATACTACGTCTACATCTTCTTCGATGATCTTATCGATTACAGCTTCAGCGTGAGGATAGGGCAGCGTTTTCCAATCGCCAACGGAATCTTTTCTGTCAGCTGAATTTACCGGAATAGCAAATCCATTTTCGTCCAAAACAAACGTTGGATTAAGCGGATCAGTGACGTCGATTTGGTGGCTCGAACCATCCCAAATGCCATCTTGGTTAACATCCACACCTACGTAAAAACTTCCAGAACGAGTCAGTGCTTCGTTATTTACAACAGTGCCATCTGGATTAGTATGCGTTAGCTCGATACTGTAGTCGTCATCATCACGACCTTGCATATCAGGGAATAATGCATACTTCCAAAGGTTATCTGTGTTGTCTTTGGCTAATACATTAGCGCCTGTCGTGGCAAGGCTACCCAGCGCAACAGAAGGACCTGTCATTTCAGAAATAGTATCCTGTAGGCTAGCAATCTCTTCTTCAAGTGCAGTAATTTCTTCTGCAGAAAGCGTAGAAGTATTCTGTAACTCGGCTTGCAAAGCTGCAATTTGGTTTTGTAACTCTGTTACCTGAGTATCGTCTTGCAATTGATCTTGCAGAGCTGCTACCTGATCTTGCAACTCCCTTACTTCAGAATCGTTATCATCATCTCCACCGCAAGCAACTAGTGTGCTGGCGACAAGTGTGGATAAAGCAATATGATGTAGTTTCATAATCTTGGCCCCATTTAATAGTGAATGTGTATCGTCTTAATAAACACAATTACTAAAACGGCATTTTTTTAAAAGAGGCGACAATTTTATTTGTGAAGTTTCTGTTTCAGAAATAAGACAGTTTTCTATTCTGTTGTATTTGCAAAAAATTATTATACATATTGCATAAAATGTGAGCTTTTATTTGTTCCTCTGCGCTAATTAGTAGGATTACAAAATAGTTTATGTTGACGTCAAATTTTTGCAATTAACTACATTTAAAATTAAAAAAAACAGCTTAGGGAAATTAGCATGAAAATTAAAAAAATCTTTTTACCATTTATCTTGATCTTTATATTTCCAATTAAAGTTCATGCAGCGATGGAATATCTTAGATTTGAAGGTAGAGTATTTGATTTTGCGCCAGGCTCTGGTGGATATGACCCGGAAATCCCAATTACGAATCGCCAAACTATTTATATTGATTTGCTTATTGACACAAACCTTGACGTGCCGGGTAGAAATGACTTTGGGTTTTTTCAAGACCATTTTGCTGTTCTCTCCGTCGAAGGGTCTTTACAATTAGACAGCGACGTTTTTGGAACCACATCCGCGTTTCCGGAGGGCAGGCTAACAACAATAACGTTAACTGACACTATGTATCTGGGGCATAAATGGGCGCAAATAAATAGCCTAAGCTCAAGAGATCTTGATAGTGACATCAGTATTTCAAACTGGGTAGTGGGAACGCGCGTTGGACTATACAACAATGGTGTTTTATGTAGGGAATTTGGTTGTAACGATCCGTTCTTTAACGTATATAGTGATCGAATAGGTTCTTTAGAGTTAACCTATAGAGGAGCTTCAGCACCTCCTGAATATGTTCCAATTCCTACCAGTATTGCATTGCTTATTTCGGCTTTTATAAGTCTTTTTAGTATTTCCAAAAGAAGAAAAGTTTTAAGAACTTTTTCTTAAATTGTATTATGAATATTTGTTTACTAAAGTGATTTTTCAATTTTAACTATTGAAATACAAATGGCGCCCTCGGCAGGAGTCGAACCTGCAATCTTTCCCTTAGGAGGGGACTGCATTATCCATTATGCTACGAGGGCCAGCAAAAACTGAGTATAATCAATCACAGGAATTTGGCAATGGCGTTTACTATCGCCATTAGGTCATTAGCAGATTAACTAATTTTGAAGGCAATAGGTTACTTTGGGTAGTTAACCTATTTCTCTTGTAAAGGATCTAGGCTTCGCCAACCATTTGAGAGCGGTTTCCGCCATCCGCATTACCGGTTGCATTGTATAGGTTATTACTCGTACTTTGTCCGCGCAGAATTTCGAGAAGTCGTCCAAATACTTTTTGATTGCGTGATATCATTTTTCCATTGATTTCATTTTTTATTTTACAGTCCTGCATAAGTTCTTTAAATTTATCCCATGAAGAACGAATTTCTGTGCCTTCTTTCTCTTGGACTTTTTCCGCCCAGTCTTCAGGTGTGGTACCTTGATTTTTTGATGCCCACTGGTTTCGAATGTTGGCGCTTTTTTCGAGTAGCTCGAGATAGGGACCTTTTTCATTGATTATCTCAGAAAGCTTTACAGCGTCTCTGCATTTTAAGGCTTCTTGTTCCTGATCGAGAAGTTCTATTAAGGCTTCGCAAGCGCTAATATCTTTTGCAATCATTTGTTTTAAAGCTTTAGGGTTAGGCGCTATGTTCATTTTAAGCTTCCGATTTCGCATCAGTTCTATTGAGGGTACTTTATTCGGTTAGTTGCTTTATATACTTGTTGTCAAAAAGCCGGCAAGGTTTGTACCCTATGTGTCTATATATTTCGATGAAGCAGAAATCGTGCCGTTTAGTTTGAGGAGGGAATAGTCGGGAAAGTTTTATAGCGCTTATTCAAAAAATCCATCTTGTGCCAATAGTTTATCTGCCACCGAAGCACTGTCCACAGTATAACTGCCTGAATCAATCGCTGATTTTAAGCTTGAAACTTTATCAACGTTAACATCAGGAGCTTCTGCAATTTTTGCTTCTAGCTTAGCTACAGACTGAGCTGTTGAGCTTAATGACACGCTACTTTCAGTTTTCGCTGTTTGGCTTTTTGCAGAATCTACACTTTTTTCCGCTGCTGCAGGCGATTTAGATTTGCCTGACGCGTTAGAATGCGTGTTAATGCTGTTGTTTCCAGGTTCGATAACCATAATAAAATACCAGTTTATATCCTACATTATAGCCTGATTTGCTAAATTTCCGCCTCTTATCTAGTCTATCGGCAATTATTTGAAGTTCTTTAGCATTTTTTTTAAAAAAATTGCATTTTCCTAAATTTATGCATCTTAATATTTATTAGATACGCTGACTCTACCTGGAGCCACCACAATACCTGCTACCACGCGATTTGATCGCAGGTTTTTAACCTTTATCTGCTGTCCCTCGTGACCAGAGTTTAACGCGACTGCGGTAGACTCTACACTAAGAAAGCTACTCTTGGACTCTACGACCACTTCTTGTCCTTTAGTAATAATATTGGGTTTTTTTACATGAGAAAGGTTGATCACTGCGCCTCTTGCCAAATGCCGTTTAAGCTCCATTCCAACAACTTGAGATTGTGTTTGCACAAAGCCGCGCTTTAATGATGAAAGATTTGTTCTCTGGAAGAGTAAATCACTCTCTTCAATCACATGGCCTCGAGACAAGCTCTTATCTACAACGAGTATTTCTCCAAAAATCTCAGTTTTAATAGGCACGTATATAGACCAGTTATGGGATTCAACACATTGTACTTTGATCGTTGCGGTACCATTGCCATAGGGTGGTTCGCGCATTTCAAAAGTCAAAAAATCGTCGCAGGCTTCAAGCCTTAATCGCTTATCAATATTGCCGACCTTAACTTGAATATTCTCCAGACCATACATTTCTTCATATTTTTCTAAAAAGTAGTCTTGCGAAAACTCCAATATATGTGAACGGAGTGAATCGAGATTTTGCCGCTTTTCGGGATATACATTGCCACTACATAAAATGCAAAAAGCGAGTAAAAAACTGCGAATATTCATCATATATGTCCTATGCTTTTAAGAACAAAAGTATTGACTTATTTCTCTACCGTCGGAATTTTGTCAATGTTCACTATTTTTAGGTGATGTACAGATAAACGCAAAACTTATGCCGAAGAGATTGAAAAAACTGAATTTTCGGTTTTTAGGTGACGTCTGGGGAGAATATTTTTATGGCGGGTGTATTAGATAGCGTAAACCAGCGAACCCAGCTCGTTGGGCAAAATCGGCTAGAATTATTACTCTTCAGCTTAGGTGGAACCCAGCTTTATGGCATTAATGTCTTTAAAGTAAAAGAGGTTCTCCAGTGTCCCTCGTTAAATGAAATACCAAAACGAAATCCTGTCATTCGAGGCGTCGCCCATATTCGTGGTGGCACGATTCCCATTATGGATTTGAAGCAGGCAACGGGATATCCACCACTTACCGATATCGAAAATAGCTTCGTGATTATTACGGAATATAATCGATCGACCCAAGGATTTTTAGTTCGGTCGGTTGATCGAATTATTAATATGAATTGGGGAGATATTCATCCACCACCTAAAGGTGCAGGTAAGGAGAATTACTTAACTGCAGTAACGGAAGTAGATGGAAAGTTGGTTGAAATTATTGATGTCGAAAAAATCTTAGCGGAAGTTTCTCCAATGGCGAATGAAGTGAGTGCTGAAATTATCGAAGCGGCACAAGACAAAGAGCCAGTTGTTCGCCATGTTTTAATTGTTGACGATTCTAGTATTGCCCGCAAACAAATTCAAAAAGTGGTGGAATCTCTTGGTGCTACTACTACCGTCAAAAAAGATGGAAAAGAAGCTTTGGACTATTTGAATGACTTACTTGATCAAGGCAAGGATCCATGTAAAGAATTGTTATTGATTATTTCTGATATAGAAATGCCTGAAATGGATGGCTATACCTTTACAGCAGAAGTAAGAGCAAACCCTAAACTAAGCAAATTACACATTGTTTTACATACGTCACTTAGCGGCGTTTTCAATGAAGCAATGGTTGAAAAAGTAGGTGCAAATGACTTTTTAGCGAAATTTCATCCGGATGAGTTGGCTAATCGTGTTGGACAATGCTTGGCCCGGGTTTCTGGGTCAGAGTAATTCACCGCTATTAGATATCGATAATAGGAATATTAAATGTCTGCCAACCCAAACTTCGGTGCAGTGAATCTGGGGTCTGACGAATTTCAAGAGTTTAGAGATTATTTACAACAGGTTTCTGGGATAGATTTAGGTGATAATAAAAAATATTTAGTTGCAACTCGGCTTCGTAGAATTTTACTTGATAATGATTGCAAAACATTAGCCGAATTAACGAGTAAGATAAAGTTTTCCTCTAGTGTAAAATTACGACAAAAAGTCATTGATGTTATGACGACAAACGAAACCTTTTGGTTTCGTGATGGTTATCCATTTGATTTTTTAAAACAAAATTTATTACCAGAGCTTGCACAAAACAGTGCTTTAGGCCGTGCCAGAATTTGGTCTGCAGCATGCTCCTCGGGGCAAGAACCTTATTCGATAAGCATGATTGCAGATGAATTCAATAAAGGTAGCTTTACAAGAAAAAATGTGCAAGTAGAGGTCATTGCGACAGATCTTTCGAATGAAATTTTAGATCAAGCTAAATCCGGTGTATATGATCAACTCTCAGTTTCGCGTGGATTATCTGAAGAGCGAAAAAGACAATTCTTTGAAGCGCAAAAAGACGGGTCATGGAAAACGAAATCGTCATTAACAAAAAACATCACTTTTCGATCACTCAATTTACAAGAAAGTTATTCCGGTTTAGGTAAATTTGAAATTGTATTTTGTCGCAATGTTCTAATTTATTTTTCGACGCAACTAAAAACGGATATCTTAAAACGTATCCACGCTACCTTAAAACCTGGAGGTTACCTTATATTGGGCTCTTCAGAAAGCCTCGCTGGCGCTAGCCATATGTTTTCGATGGTGCACTGTAATCCTGGTGTTATCTATCGTGCTAAATAGTTTTTTTCAAGTTTAATTAAAACTCTCTAATTACTTCCAAGTGCAATTGGTTAACTTTCCAAATCCTTTGTCAAGCATACTTCTATAACTACAGAATTGCGTTTAGCTTAGAGCTATTCTTTTTCAGGTTAACTGTTTCGTTAGGGCGGAAATGGATTGCCGTATTGCTCTGATATCCATTTCTTGCTCATTAAAAATATATTAAAAACAATAAGATACGAAAAAAATATTCGTTGGCATCAAGGTTGCTTTAACAATAACTAGTGTTTTTTTGTGGCAATTTTGCGCCACTACATCAGTTTAAAGAACCGAGTTGATTAATGACAATATCATTTGAAAATGCGCTGGGTACCTACGAAGTTGCTTTGAAATTAAGGAGTGATAGAGCAAGTGTACTTTCGAGCAACCTCGCAAATGCCGATACGCCAAACTACAAAGCGAGGGATTTTAACTTTCATCAGGCTTTGAAAAGCCAAACCGATAATATGAGTGATCGTGTAAATCTAACGAAAACCAGTAACGGCCATATGAATTTTTCTAGTGCTGAAAGAGGCTTAGCAGATCGACTCTATCGTATTCCAAATCAACCAGCTATTGATGGAAACACGGTTGAAGAACAAGTTGAACATGCTGAATTTATGAAAAATAGTTTGGAATTTCAAACTGCGTTTACGATGCTAAATGGTCGGTTTAAAGGGTTAACTAAAGCTATTACTGGAGAATCTCGATGAGTTTAACAAGTGTTTTTAATATAGCGGGGTCTGGTATGAATGCACAAAGCGTGCGTTTAAATACTACCGCGAGCAACATCGCTAATGCCGAAACAGCTAGCTCTAGTACTGATACAGCTTATCGAGGACGTCATCCTGTTTTCTCGGCAGTTCATACGAATCTTATCAATGGAACCCCAGAGTTCCTTGTTGATGAAGATAACTTTCGTGGGGTTAAAGTAGAGGGAATTGTTGAGAGTAATGCTCCATTGAAAATGCGATACGAACCTAATAGTCCACAGGCAAATGAAGAGGGCTATGTTTACTATCCCAATGTTAATGTCGTGGAAGAAATGACGAATATGATTTCTGCTTCACGCTCATTTCAAATTAATGTTGAGGTTATGAATTCGGCAAAACAAATGGTTCAAAGGGTGCTGAGCTTAGGCCAGTAATATAGGGAGACAATTATGACTGAAATATCTGCCGCAAATAATCTCTTCAGTGATTTATCCATTGCGAATACTCAGAAAAAAGACGAAGAGAGCAATGAACTGGGTCAAAGTGCTTTTTTAGAGTTGATGATTGCACAGTTAGAAAATCAAGATCCATTAAGCCCACAGGAAAATACTGAGTTTATTGCGCAACTAGCCCAATTTAGTTCTGTAGAAAGTCTAGATAAACTTAATAATAACTTTGATTCATTTGCTAATAATTTTGTCGCAAATCAAGCACTACAAGCTTCAACTCTTGTAGGTCGATCTGTGACGGTACCTTCTGATAAAACTAACTTAACCTTAGGTGGTGTGGTCAATGCAAGTGTTGATCTACCCACAAGTGTTGCAGACGTTTCTATAAAAATTTATTCAGAAGAGGGGCGGCTAATTGATCAAATAAACACTGGACCACAAACAGCTGGTGAGATGATTTTGCGTTGGGATGGTATGAATGCGGAAGTAAATGGTGATCTTATAGATTGGCAAAGCCAAATTGAAGATGGAGCAGACGCTGGTAATTACCGGTTCGAAGTCACAGCTCAAATTGATGGTAAAGAAACGGAGTTAGACACTGCACTAAGTGCTAATGTCAATAGCGTCACACTTGGAGCCGACGGAGTGTTAACGTTGAATCTTGCGGGCGTTGGCCCTGTTACATTGAATGATGTGAAACAATTTAACTAACAAAATTTGAAGGCAGAGTATGGGATTTACTTGCTTCGACACTCGTGTCAAAAACTAGTAAAAGTATGGTGTTTAGAGTAACGCTTATTGATTTTACTGAACGGCGATTAAGAAGAAAGGAAGCGTTTTAATCGTGATGTTAATAGTTCTAGAAAATGGGAGGGCGTTATGCCTTTTGATACAGCCTTAAGCGGGATTCGAGCCGCGTCCAGCGACCTTAATGTCACAGGTAACAATATTGCCAATGCATCTACCACGGGATTTAAAAGTTCTCGTGTTGAATTTGGAGATGTTTATGCCACGTCAGTACTAGGAGCCGGAAGCAACGTTGTAGGAAGCGGCGTGCAAGTGCAAGATATAAATCAAGATTTTGCACAAGGTAATGTAGCGTTTACCGAAAGATCGTTGGATATGGCGATTAATGGAAACGGTTTCTTTGTGCTTAGTCAGGGTGGTGAACAATTATTTAGTCGTGCTGGAACCTTTGGGCTCGACGACGAAGGTTATGTTGTTAATAACACTGGAGCGAGGCTGCAAGGGTTTAGTGCTGATGCTGAAGGAAATATCGGTGGAATAGCTGAGGATGTTCAAATTGTCACGAGTAATTTAGAGCCACGGAGAACAACAGGAGTCACGGCTGCATTAAATTTAGATTCTTCTGATGAAGTACTTCAATCGATTGGTCGACAGTTTGATACAGAAGGGAGTGCTATTGCAATTGCTCAGGTAGGAAGACAAGAGGCTACGACGACGGTTTTGGATGGTAATACTATACCTGCAATTCCATTTACTCTTACGGATGATATCACCTTTACCATTCAACATACGAATGCATCAGCAAACAATGGAAGCGTTGATATAACATTGAGTGCAGGGGATCAAGGCATACCTGCGGATGGAATTATTGATAATTTAATTGATTTAACCGCTGTAGCTTCAGCGATAAATGTTCAGATGATTGCTGGTGGTAATGGTGGTTCAGGTATTAATGTTGAAGCAGAAGCCGTATTAGATCAAGGAACTGGTAACTTTTCTCTGCGCTTTAACAATATTATCGAAGGCGATCCATCTGATATTTTGATTACTGCAGCATCTGATGGCACCGTAGCTGGTGAACAAGATGCAGCTGATCTAGGCCTGTCTACTGCCCTAGGCTCAGTGCAAGGTATTCCTCAGGTTTCCAATGGTTATCCCGCGCAGTCATTAGAATTTGTTGATCCAGATGGCAACACCGTTTCTTATTTGTCTCAGGTGAACTCCACTGCAGCGCAAATAGCATCGGAACTCAATGCTATTCAGGGTGTAAATGCTACTGCCACAACTACCGCTTCGATAACAGATTACAGTAATATTAGCGGCAATATGCTGGTAACCATTAATGGGATTACGCTCTCATCGACAACACTTGATGACCTGACAACAGAAATAAATGGTTTTACAACTACTTCCTTACCTGGAATTAGTGCTCAACTTTTAGGTACAGGTGAATTACAAATTACTTCTTCAGGTGGTGCGGATGTTGAGATCTCTATCACGGGTGATGATGGTGATCGAATGACCGTACAAGGTGGTAATCCTATTTCACAAGCGCAAACCTTAGAAGTTGAAACTGCCGGCGGATTCGTTGATCCCAATAGTAATGACGCCAGCCTAAACGCAGTAGTTGTAGGTGGTGAAATTGAATTGATTATTGAAGAAGGGTTTATTGTGCAAAATCCTGTGCCTGTTGGTACAGGTATTATTCAAGTATTAGGTGATACATCCGATCCAAATAATCCACTCTTCACCGAAGTTGTACTCAATGATTTTGATCCGGCAAACCAAAGCACCTATAACAGCGCCACATCTATGACAGTCTATGATAGTTTAGGTAATTCACATGTTCTTACTCAGTATTTTGTAAAACAAAGTTACAATTCTGAATTACCAATTACGACGACTAACTCGCCGAATTACTGGCAGATGCACGTGCTTATTGATGGCCAAGATGTGGGTGATCCCAGTGTTGGAGATCGGGCAACTTATGATGTGTATTTTAATGATGATGGCTCTCTTGATATTAACCGAACACCAGAAATATTAATTACAAACTGGGTACCTCTTGATGATCAAGGATTTCCAAATGGTGCCGATGGTCCACAAAATATTTTAGCGGGTGCTGCAACGCCAATACCAGATCCTCCAACAAGTTCTAACTTTGTGATAGACCTAACTGGAACTACCCAATTTGGATCGGATTTTTCAGTTAATAATGTTGATCAAACAGGTTACGCTACAGGAAGAATTTCTGGAATCAGTATCGATGATAGTGGTGTTATCTTTGCCCGGTATACAAATGGTGAATCACTTACATTAGCTCAAGTAGCACTTGCAAATTTTCCAAACGAAGAAGGATTGCAACCAGTAGGTAACACTATGTGGGCCGAAAACTTCGCATCTGGGCCTGTTCGAATTGCGCCCGCTAATACTGGATCTTTTGGTGCCATTCAGGCTGGTGCATTGGAAGAATCCAACGTTGATCTATCGGCAGAGCTGGTTAACTTGATCATTGCGCAAAGAAACTATCAAGCAAGTGCTAAAACAATTGAAACTGCAAACGCAGTAACGCAAACAATTATAAACCTTCGATAGATTTAACTCTTCTTTTGAAAAAGGCCAGAACGATTCTGGTCTTTTTTATTTTCTAGATATTTTAATCTCTTCCTTGGCATTCTTATTGCTCAATACCTAGTTAACTAATTCAAATGTCAGAAAACTAGCATTATTCAATTTTTGGAGTACGCATGGATAAAGCTTTATACATCGCAATGACTGGAGCCAAACATAATATGTTAGCTCAAACCGCCCACTCAAATAACCTAGCGAACGTAAATACTTCTGGGTTTAGGGCCGATTTTGCACAAGCGAGGAGTATGCCTGTTTATTATGGTGATGGGCTACCTACACGAGCTTATGCGTTAACAGAAAATCCCGCTACAGATTTTTCTAAAGGGCCATTAATTGAAACGGGTCGGGATCTTGACATGGCCATAGAAGGAGATGGTTTTATTGCAGTACAGGCACCTGACGGTACCGAGGCCTACACTCGAGCAAGTTCGTTTTTCGTTGATAGTGTGGGCATGTTAAGAACCGGCAATAACTTGCCCGTAATGGGCAATGGCGGTCCGATTGCGATTCCGGCTGCAGAAAAAATAGAGATTGCACGTGATGGGACTATCTCTATTATTCCTTTAGGTGAGGCACTAAACGAAGTTGCTATTGTAGAGAGAATAAAACTTGTTAATCCAAACGTTGAAACCTTAGAAAAGTCAGGAGATGGATTAATTCGTACGAAAAACCCTGAAGAAGAAGTTCCTGTAGATGCAAATGTGAAAGTTATATCTGGTTTCTTAGAAGGTTCCAATGTAAATGCAATTCATGAAATGACAAGCATTTTGAGTTTGGCAAGGCAATATGAAATGCAAATAAAAATAATGCAAAGTGCAGAACAAAACTCGGAAGCATCGGCACGACTGTTGCAGCAATCCTAAATAGAAATGAATTTAATGAGAAGGTGAGGTGAATAATGCATTCCGCTCTTTATGTAAGTAAAACCGGATTGTCAGCACAAGATACCCGTTTAACGACAATTTCAAATAACTTAGCGAATGCTTCAACTGTCGGCTTTAAACGAGATCGCGCAGTGTTTGAGGATTTACTTTATCAAATTCAAAGACAGCCTGGAGCGCAAACAACGGAAGAGACACAATTACCTTCAGGACTTCAGTTGGGTACCGGTGTGAGGGTAGTTGGAACACAAAAACAGTTTACTGAAGGCAGTTTAGAAATTACAGGCCAAGCTTTGGATATAGCAATTGACGGTAGAGGATTTCTTCCTATTCAGCAGATCGATGGAACCATAGCTTATACTCGATCAGGACAGTTGCATCTTAACGGTCTAGGCCAACTCGTCAATGCCAGTGGATTGCTTGTAGATCCCAATATCACCATTCCAGACAATGCTCAGACTGTAACCATAGGCACAGATGGCGTGGTAAATGTTGCTATCACTGGCGAAACAACTACAACGACAGTAGGCAATCTTCAAGTTGTTGATTTTGTTAATCCCGCTGGGCTTCAAGCCATTGGCGGAAATTTGTTTTTTGAGACTGCATCGAGCGGCGCTCCTATCACAGGAACACCTGGTGAAAATGGTTTGGGGCAGATCAAACAAGGGATGTTAGAAAATTCAAATGTCGACATTGTAGAAGAAATGGTAAATATGATTACGACGCAACGAGCTTATGAAATGAATTCCAAAGTGGTATCCACAGCAGATCAAATGCTGCAGTTCATTTCACAAAATCTTTAATGTTACCTAATTGATTGAAGCGGTGTTGGATTATGAAAAAATCTATTAGGAAGTCAGCAATATTGGTTTTTATTCTAATAAAATTGACTTTGTCAGGTTGTGTTATCCAACCCCCAGTTCAACCGAATGATCCATATTATGCCCCTGTACTGAGAACACAACCCGCTCAAGATAAACCTATTAACGGGTCATTATATAGTCCAAATTCTGCAATGGTTTTATTTACAGACCAAAAAGCAACGCGAGTTGGAGACATATTAACCGTCACTCTAAGAGAAAGAACTTCTTCTTTTAAATCATCAAATATAGAAGTGACTAAGGACAATGACGTGTCTATTTCGCCCGCAGCTGCCAGTGGAACTCTCTTAGGTGCCACACCAAATTTAGGTGGATTTGGTTTAAATACAGGATTAATTGGTGAAAGAGAATTTACCGGAGAAGCAGAAGCTGATCAAAGTAATCAATTATCTGGTGAAATCACGGTTACTGTTACAAATATTCTTCCTAATGGAAATTTAATCATTCGTGGTGAAAAGTGGATTACATTAAATCGAGGAGACGAATACATAAGAATTAGTGGAATGGTAAGAACCGAAGATATATCGCCAGATAATATCATCATGTCAAATAAGATTGCAGACGCAAGAATTACTTATTCAGGGACTGGAGAATTTGCTGAGTCACAAGAAATGGGTTGGCTTACACGCTTTTTCAACAGTCCAATATGGCCTTTCTAACCGGGATGAATATGAAAAAAATTAAAGTTCTTTTAATTTTTGTCTTTTTAAATGTTTTGTCTAGCATTTGTTTTGCTGAGCGAATAAAAGATCTTACCAGCATTGCTGGTGTGAGAGTAAATCAGCTTGTAGGCTATGGATTGGTTGTGGGGCTTGATGGAACAGGGGATTCTTCTGGTTCAACACCATTTACTACGCAGTCTTTTACCTCGATGCTAAAACAATTTGGCATTACCATTCCGGCAAACGCTAGTTTTCAGTTAAGAAATGTCGCAGCGGTTGCTGTGCATGCAGAACTTCCTGAATTTGCAAAACCAGGTCAAAAAATTGATATCACCGTTTCTTCGATTGCAAATGCCAGCAGTTTAAGAGGAGGATCGCTTTTACTTACGCCTTTAAAAGCACTAGACGGCGAAATCTATGCAATTGCACAAGGTAACTTAATCGTTGGTGGATTTGGTGCCGAAGGTGCTGACGGATCTCGAGTGACCGTTAATGTTCCTGTTGTTGGGAGAATTCCTGATGGTGCAATGGTTGAACGCCCAGTGGCCACAGCATTTGGTGGTGAAGATGAAATTATTTTTAATCTTCACACTCCAGATTTCACTACCGCAAAACGTGTGGCAGATACAATTAATAATCTTGTTGGTCCAAATGTCGCTGCTCCAATGGATTCTGCATCAATTGCAGTAAAAGCACCGCGTAATCCTGCGCATCGTGTTAACTATCTTTCACTATTAGAAAATTTAGATGTTGTTCCTGGAGACAGTTCCGCTCGAGTGATAATTAATTCGAGAACCGGAACCATAGTGGTAGGTCAGCATGTTCGTGTATCTCCTGTTGCAATTACTCATGGTTCTTTAACTGTAACTGTGAGAGAAGACGTTAAAGTCAGCCAGCCCAATGCGTTAGCAGAAGGCGCGTCAGTAGTTGTACCAGACAGCGATGTTGAAATCACCGAAAACAGTGGACCTATGTTTCGCTTCGGTCCGGGACCATCATTAAATGATATTGTGAAAGCTGTTAACGATGTAGGTGTTGCACCAGGTGATTTAATGGCAATACTCGAAGCGCTTAAACAAGCTGGCGCATTGAAAGCTGAGATTATGGTGATTTGATGAATATATCAAATACATTTTCCACATCTCATTCTCAAGCTGATATCTTTACAGATTTAAACGGCGTAGAAAAAATAAAGTATGAAGAAGACAAAGATGTCGCTATAAAAAAAGTTGCTCAGCAATTTGAAGCGCTATTTGTTCAAATGATGCTAAAAGGAATGCGTAAAACTAATGCGGTGTTTGAAGAGGGAAATTTTTTAAATAGTAGCGAAAGCCAATATTTTCGGGACCTTCATGATCAACAGCTTTCTTTAAGTCTATCTCATGGTAACGGAATAGGCATTGCGGAAGTGTTATATCGCCAACTATCGGGTAATGAAACAAGCACGGCCTTACCGACTGATCAAGAGTATACAATTGCAGAATTACGAAAAATAGATACACCAATTTCCACTGTAAACGAAAATAGTTTCCATAGTCTTGAGTCAATTAAAGTTAATAAGAAAGTGACTACTTCAAGAGAAGTAGAAGAGGGTCACGCAAGTACACAGGCTGCAGAAAGAATCGCAATAGCTGATTCTCCTTCAGAGTTTGTTAAGATGATCGAGTCATCAGCTCAAAAAGCCGCTAATAAATTAGGTGTAGATAAAAATTTACTTATGGCACAAGCGGCCCTAGAAACGGGTTGGGGAAAATACATACTAGCGGACAAATCCGGACAAAGCTCAAATAACTTATTTAATATTAAAGCGAGTCGCGACTGGAATGGGGAAAAAATTTCAGTTAAATCTTTAGAATTTATCAATAATACTTTCAAACCATTACAATCAAGTTTTCGTAGTTACGCTAATATTTCTCAAAGCTTTGATGATTACACGAATTTTATCTTAAACAATCAACGCTATGAGAAAGCCGTAAAGTCTGCAGCGGATCCAGAAAATTTTATCGAAAGTATTCATAAGGCAGGATATGCTACAGATCCAGATTATTCTAAAAAAGTTTTAGAAATATTCAAGCGAATTTCAAATCTAACACAAATATCCGACACCAGTGATAAACGAGGGCCACGATCGTGACCGGCTCTTTGCTTGGTATTAGTATTACTGGTCTTCGTGCGGCGCAATCCTCGTTAAGCACTACGGGCCATAATATTGCTAATGCAGATGTTGAAGGGTTCAGTCGCCAAAGAACTGAGCTTTCGACAAACCCCGCGACGCTGCAAAACGCAGGTTATGTCGGTAATGGTGTTACAGTTAGTGCAATAGAACGTATTGCTGATCAATTTGTTACTGAACAACTTAGAATCGATACTTCTTTGTTTACGGACTTAGAAAGCTATTTTGGTAACATAAGTCAATTAGATTCGTTGCTTTCTGATGCATCTACCGGACTTTCATCCGCACTAGAATCTTTTTTTGCTTCAGTACAAAATGGTGCTGATGACCCAACCTCTATTCCAGCACGTCAACTTATTCTTAGTGAATCAGAAAATTTAAGTGATCGCTTTAATACGCTTTATAGTCGATTCGAAATTATCGATGAAGGTGTTGATACTTCGATAAGAACAACTACAGCTCAAATTAATGCGTTAACAACCAATATTGCAGAGCTGAATCAAAAAGTGTCTGAAGCGATAGGCCGAAGTAACGGTCAATCGCCGAACGATCTACTTGATCAACGAGATGAAGCGCTAAGGAAATTGGCTGAATTAGTGAGTATTCAAACATTTGATCAAGGATTTGGTCAGGTAAATGTTGTGATAGCCGGTGGGCAAAATCTTGTCGTTGGTAACGAATTTCGTGAACTGAATTTAGTGACAAGTGATCAAAACCCACAAAAACTCGAAGTAGTCTTTATTGATGGTGCAAGTGAAACGACAATTACCGATGCAGTAAATGGAGGAGAACTTGGAGGGCTAATTCGATTTCAAAATGGAATCTTAGAACAGGCTTATAACGAGCTTGGTCGCATCGCCGTGGTGATGGCGGATACATTTAATGAGATCCACCAGCAAGGTATTACTTTAAACGATCAGTTTGGTGGAAACTTTTTTTATGATGTCAATAACACCACGGTTGCTCGGAACCGAGTCATTGCTAACAGTGAAAATACACCACCGCAAGATAGAGTAATCTCTTTAAATATCGCAGATTCTAGTGAAATAACAACTAGCGATTACATGTTAACGATTGAAGCTGGCGGGTTATTTCGTGTTGAACGTTTATCAGATAGCACTGAAGTTTCTTCTGGATTGTTGACCGGAGCCTATCCGCTCTCAGTTGAATTTGACGGTTTGGAGATGGTGTTTGAAGATGGTTCATTTCAAGAAGGTGACGCCTATCGATTGCAACCCACTCGTTTAGGTGCGAGAGATTTTTCTTCTTCACTAGTGAATCCAAGTGATATTGCTTTCGGAAGCCCATTAGTCACAGAAGCCTCTTTAGGTAATACAGGAACGGGTGCGATTAGTTCTGGCGATGTGCTTTCGCTGAGTGACCAAGATGGCAATCCGCTCGCTATTTTCAGTAATCCTGGAGAGTTAAATCCTCCCTTAGGCATAGTTTTTCGGACTGCAACAACCTATGACGTTGTTAATATTTCAGACCCAAGTAATCCAGTGCAATTGGAACCTCCAATAAGAAATCAACGTTATGTTGTTGGCGCACAGGAATCGATATTTCCCGCTGATCCAGGTGGAACTCTCGTGACAACTTCTGGCGGACTCATTGGACTACCCACCGGAACAGATCCTATCTTGACCGCAGCTTTAGTTTTAGAAGCACCCACCGCAAGTCCTCCAGATTTTACCGTTACTGACTTTAGTCCAACAACAAGTCAGTTTGCTTTTGATATTGTGGTTTCTGGCACAGCAGGTGGCGTTAACGACGGAACATTTACCATCAATATTGCCAACTCTTCTATTCCTGATGAAAGTAGTTTGGTATCTATTATTAATGCCCAGTTAACTGGTTCTGATGTTGCAGCATATCTTTCCGATACGGGAACACTTGCTTTTAGATTGATTACTCCTGGAAGTGGGGATATTACCCTTCAGAATTACGATGACGATCCAGATGGTAATTTGGATCTAGCGGTTGCAGGTCAGGCAAATAATTTATTAGGGTTTAATATTGAAGGCGCTACCTTTACAACAGTTGGTGATGTTGATGGTGTAAGCGGAGATGGCGAAGTTAACAATCGTTACCCTGCAGAAGTAATTAGTTTAACGCGCCCCTCAGATATTCCTGGTCAACTTGATGTCACGGAAAATTTATTTACAAATCTTCATGCAAGTGCACGAGAAACTGCGGGGATGCTAAACAACGAACCCGGTGTTTATGCCAATGCATTTAATTATCTAGAAATATCCAATTTACAAGTGAGTCGTGATTACCCTTTACAAATCACATTAAATGGTGAGGATTTAATTCAAACTCAAACGGATACCTCTGGAGTTGTTTCTCTGGCGAGTGGTGTACCTAATCCGCAAACTGAGCCGAACGAATTTAATGATTATCTGGCTGAACAAATAAACAATAACGCAAATTTAGCGGCACTAGGTATATATGCAGTGGCAGGTGGGGATGCTGTGACATCACTACCTGAGTTACAAATACATTCCTCTGAAGGGGACGATTTACAAATCGATTTTATCGCACAAAGCGGACAAACAATTGATGTTAGTGATGGTGTGAATGAAAATTTATCTCTTTTAGGAAATGGTAATAGTGTAGCTTCATCGATCTTAGTCGGAGGGAATATTGATATTAGTTTGGACGACGGCGTTAGCATGACGACATTTCCTTCAAATAGTCTTTTGTTTGGTGATAGTTCAACAGCTAATTTTGCTAGATCTACTTATATTGGTATTCAAGCCACTCTTGAAGGTGTTCCAAATCAGGGAGATCAATTTAACATTCAGTTTAACTCGGAAGGTGCTTCTGATAATAGGAATGCATTGGCGCTGTCTGAGCTTCAAATAGCAGGAACGATGGATGAAGGCCAGTCTAACTTTACAGATAGCTATTCTTCGTTAGTAGAAGTTATCGGAATCGGCACGAGCGCGACACGGATTAATCGTGATGCGAGTGAACAAGTGCTTGAACAAACAACGGCTACACGAGACTCCATATCCGCAGTAAACCTTGACGAAGAAGCATCTAATTTGCTTCGTTTTGAACAAATTTATTCTGCAAATGCTCAAGTTATATCCGTTGCGAGAGATTTGTTTGATCGTTTAATTAATTCTTTTTAAGGTCGTTAATTATGCGTATTTCTTCAATACAAATTTTTAATATCGCCAACAATAGTATGGCAGATGCTAGCGAAGCGATATCGCATACGCAAGAGCAACTCTCCACCGGCCGACGTGTGCTTGATCCATCGGATGATCCAGTTGCATCTACAAAAATATTGGCGCTTACTAATGAGCTTGCGGGAGTGGAGCAGTTTCGAAAAAACATTAATATTGCAACGAACAACCTAACGATTGAAGAATCTGTACTGCGAAGTGTCAATAATTTAATCATTAGAATTCAAGAACTTGCAATTCAGGCTGGTAACACGGCCACATTGTCTGAGTCTGAATATCAAACTATCGCGAGCGAAGTTGATTCACGTATTGGTGAAATGCAGAATTTGCTTAATACGCAAAACTCAAACGGAGATTATATTTTCGGAGGATACAGATCCAGTGGAGCCCCTTTTACCGGAAATGCGTCGACGGGTTTTGTTTATAATGGCGATGAAGGGCAGCAATTTGTGAGGATTGCAAATAATACTACTGTAGCGATGAGCGATTCCGGAAAGGATCTTTTTGTCGACATTGAAAGCGCACAAAACACCATTGCGACTTCAGTTAATCCAAACAATACATCTCAACCTCCTATTGCTGTTTCTGTGGGGGAAATCATTGACCAAGATTTGTATGATGAATTTTATCCGGAAGACATATTAATTACATTTAATGCCGATAATGCTTTAGTTCCTGCCGGTAAAAATTTTACTGCTACAGAACGAAACACCGGACGGATCATTGTTGAGAACCAACGATTTACTACTGGTGAGAATATAGAAATTAACGGAGCAAGCTTTAGAATAATTGGGTCACCCGTTTCCGGCACTGCTGCTACACCTGCAACTAGATTGTTCGGTTCGGATCTTGCTGCCGTGTTTCCTACTGATTTTACAGCTCCAAATAATGAAACCTTTGAAATTTTCGTCTCTGGTCGAACAGAAACATTTATTCTCGATCAAAATATTACAAGTAACACTGATTTAGCAAACGTGTTAACAAGTAGTGCTAATGGAAATGCGCAAAAACTAGCTAATTTAGGATTAACAGTTGACAGTACTGGTATAAGTCATGCTGACGGTATTAATTTTACAATTAGAAACGCTTCCAACGGAAATGTGGACACAATATTAGGATTAGATGCTACTACAGGGTCTATTTCAACGAATGGTGTTTTACAGCAGCCTGGTGATCAGGTTTTTATCGATTCTACTGAAAAGCAAGATATTCTTACAACAATGGCGCGTTTTAGTGAAGCGATGAAGAATTATGATAGTACAGATGAGGGGCGTGAAACTCTCGCCGAAATTGTAAATAATACAATAACAAACTTAGGGAACACACAAACAAGTGTGCTTGAAGTCACCTCTAAAATTGGTGCTCGTTTAAACACGCTAGAAAGCACTGAACAATTACATTTCGATTCGGAAATAGTATCAAGAGAATTATTATCTGAACTCAGGGATGTGGATTACGCAGAGGCCGCTAGTCGTCTTTCTGCGCAAACATTGATACTCGAAGCCGCACAATCATCTTTTGTACGCGTCTCTAGACTTACTCTTTTTAGCCAACTTTAAGAAGACTCGTAAAGACTATATTCTCCATGTTATCGCATGGATTAATCAAAGTTTGCATTTCGCTTTATAGATCGAGAAATTTTAGAAGCTGTTCTTTTATTGCTTCACAGTTGAACTAATTTTTATTTTTTAATTTCATAAATTTAAAGCGGCAATAAATTTCTCTTGTTATCTACAAAAAATTGCCGCTTTTATATCGATCTAACAAATTTAATATTTAACTAATTGAAAAATAAAGAAAAAATAAAATTGGCACATGGGTTGCAAAACTTATCCTAAATGTTGTCCCTATGACGTTTTGGGATAAAAGAAAATTTGATACAAGCGACTGTCAGGTAACAGGAGAAATACTATGCCTTTAGTCATTAATACAAACGTTGCAGCATTAAATGCTCAAAGACAGTTAGTAGCGTCTGGCAATGATATGAGTGAAGCCATGGAGCGTTTATCTTCTGGTAGACGAATAAATACGGCTGCCGATGATGCTGCAGGGCTAGCTATTTCTAATCGTCAGACCTCTCAAATTAGAGGTTTAACGCAGGCTATTCGAAATGCGAATGACGGTGTCTCATTAATTCAGACGGCGGAAGGTGCTCTCGATGAGTCAACTAATATTCTGCAACGTATGAGAGAGTTAGCTATTCAGGCTGCCAACGGAATCTATTCCGCCACAGACCGAGCAACGCTTGATGCTGAATTCCAACAGCTTTTAGATGAACTCGATAGAATTGCGGAAACTACAAGTTTTAATGGCCAAAATCTTTTGGATGGCAGTTTGGGTGATGTTTCACTTCATGTTGGCGCTGAGGCAAATCAAGTCATTGATTTTTCAATTCAAGCAATGAATACCCAAGAGCTTGGTTTGGGTGGAACTTCTGCAGATTTATCTGGTGATCGTTTGGATGGTGCTGTAGCAGGGAATATCACGATTGGTGAGGGCGATATTTTAATTAATGGTCAGGCGATCAGTGCTTTCACTAACACGCAAGAAAACGAAAACTTACAAACTCTTCTTGATGATATTAATGAAAACGTAGACGGTGTAACAGCTTCTGGCTTTAACATTGCGGAGTCTACGGGTTCTGCAACTGGCGCAATGTCCATTGGTGATACTTTAACGATTACCTTACATGCTATCGATGGTGGTTCGGACACAACCTATACGCTTGATGCAATAGAAACACTGTCTGTGCAAGAGATCGCTGACGCGGTTAATGCGAAAACTGGTGGTGCTGTAGAAGCGAGTCTAAGTGAAGCCGGTAGCCTAGTCTTATCCAATACAACAGGCGCATCTTTAACTGTGGTTGCGGATGCGGCGACTCAAGCTGCAACGGGATTTGCCGCATCAACAATATATCATGGTAGTCTCGCTTTAAGTGCCGATGATGGTGGTGCTGTCACTGTTACAACTGGCGCTAATGGCACAGATGCACAGTTAGAATCTATCGGGTTTAGACGTGTCGAAGCAGCCGGTGTCGTGGTGAGTGAACCGTTATCGAATGCAGAGCAAAGTACTGCACTAGGTTCTGGGGATTTGTTTATTAATGGTGTGGCTATTTCATCAACTGACGCGGATAACCTTGCGATAAAGGTAGATAACATTAATGCAGTGAGCGATACAACAGGTGTTAACGCCGTTGCCATTGCGCAACAGTCTTATGTACCTGATTTTAGTAACTATCAAGAACTCGTTTTTACCGATGCGGTCACAACCTTGACGGCTGCGGATACGATTTTAGTTAATGGTGTTGAAACAGGCGGTGTCGCTGATACTTCCATGACAGCGTTAGCGGTGGCTATAAACGCAACAGCAAATACAGGGGTTGTGGCTTATGTAGATTCCGCCGGTGATCTTCATATAGGTTCAAATGGACCCATTACTCTAGGTGATGGCACTAACGGTACTGTTGCAGAACTTGGAACAGGCACCCAATTAGGCGGCGCAGCTGCAGCTGCAGACGGTGTCGCAAACCCATTAGAAGCATTAGCAGGAGAGGGTGGTTCAGTCGTAATAAACAGTATTTCTGTTACCTTAAATGATATTGGTGACCTAGATACGATAGTGACTGACATTAACGCGCAACAAGGTAACACTGGAGTTCGCGCGAGTATCGATGAAAATGGTGGTTTACAATTTAGTGCAAACTCCGCGATTACTTTAGCCGTTGGAGATACTTTGGGTCTCGCGTCTTTTACCGCCATGGGTATTGTTGATGGTTCAGGTAATGCGATTGATGATGCAGCAAACGATGGTTCGCTTGCTAACGATACAATTACAATCGAACCTCGAATCCGTTTAGATTCTACCAACGATAGTCCAATTTCAATTGAAGTTACTACGAATGGAACCACCGCGACCGGGTTAAGTAATCTGAATACGGATCTAGCATCTCTTGTCACTGGTACTGCGATTGCCAATTTAAGTATTGCTACAGCTCAGGGTGCAAATGATGCACTAGGTTCAATCGATCAAGCATTAGAAACGATTAACGCGACTCGTTCAGATTTAGGTGCGATTAATAATCGGCTCGAATTTACAATGGCAAACCTTTCGAATATTACTGAAAATACATCAGCTGCACGTTCGCGAATTGTCGATGCCGATTTCGCTGCTGAATCCGCAAACCTTTCACGTGCTCAAGTATTACAGCAAGCTTCGCAAGCGATGTTGGCTCAAGCAAATGCTCAGCCGCAGCAAGTATTGCAGCTACTACAGGGTTAATTTAAATATATCGTTCGTGATATTAACCCGCCTTGTGCGGGTTTTTTTTCCCGCTTCATCCTGCCGCATGCAGATATATACCCTCCAAAATAGACTTGTATATCAACAAAACGCTAAAAACTGATAGTTAATTCGAAAAATACGAATTAAATTTTAGCGACCTCATCCTCTTACAACTCAAAAAATATATTGTTCGAAAAATACGAATTATTTGATTGAAATAATCTGATTTCTCTAACAAAGAAAATCTGAAAATATAGCACTTTCATAATTGTGAATAATTAGGATGTTTTTATGGGTAAGGCTTTAAGAAATATGCTTCAGCATGATGTTGGTGGAGGTTTATTGCTAGTATTTATGGCAGTTCTGGCAATGATAATTGCAAATAGCCCTCTACAATATTTCTATCTCGGTCTTTTAGATATTCCAGTTCAAGTTAGATTTGGTGAATTCTACATTGATAAACCGCTGTTGTTATGGATAAATGACGGTTTGATGGCTTTGTTTTTCTTTTTAATAGGCTTAGAAGTTAAAAGAGAATTATTAGTCGGTAACTTACGATCTATTAACAATGTGATTCTTCCCGGTATTGCTGCGATAGCGGGTATTGTTTTTCCTGCATTGGTTTACATTTCGCTAAATTTATCAGATCCTTCAAGTCTGCAAGGTTGGGCGATTCCTTCTGCGACAGATATAGCTTTCGCAATGGGCGTATTTGCACTTTTTGGCAAACATTTACCGTTATCTTTAAAGCTTTTCTTGCTTAGTGTGGCAATTTTTGACGATATTGGAGCAATCGTGATAATTGCATTGTTTTATTCTCAAGACTTAGCAACAACCTCATTAGTTTTGGCTGGTGTAGGATTAGCGGTGCTATTTCTCTTCAATCACTTTTCTGTTAGGAGTTTCGCTGGATATGTGATCGTGGGCATTTTTGTGTGGGCGACTGTATTGAAATCTGGGGTACATGCAACCTTGGCGGGTTTTATCGTTGCGTGGTTTATTCCGCTGACAGTTAAAGATCATAACAATGAGTCAATGCTCGAATCAACGGAACATGGTTTGCAACCCTGGGTAGCATTTTTTGTTTTGCCTATGTTTGCATTTGCCAACGCGGGCGTAAACCTAAGTGGTTTATCTTGGAAAGATCTTATTGAACCTGTCACGCTCGGTATCGCTATGGGCTTGTTCGTGGGGAAACAAATTGGTGTTTTCGGTGTGAGTTGGTTAGTCGTTAAGTTAGGTTGGGCTAAACTGCCGGAAGGAGCAAATTGGACTCAGTTCTATGGCGTATCACTATTGTGTGGAATAGGATTCACGATGAGTTTGTTTATCGGAAGTCTAGCGTTTGAAAATTCTTCTCTAGATGCACTCAATCAAGTTAAGGTAGGTGTGCTCGTTGGTTCACTATTATCCGCCTTGTTGGGTGTGTTGGTCTTGAGCTATTGCAATAGAGCTTTAAGGGTTAAAACTCAATCATCTTTGAAAATTGGAAATAAAGCACTCGTATCGTGATATTCGCTTCCTCTTTGATCAGAGCTTTTATCTGAGATAGACGCTCTGATGACTAAACAATATTGAACGTTACTATCTCGGAGTCTAGTTAATCAGAGGTTCCTTAAGAATAGATTGTTGTTGTGTAACAATTTTAATGATCGAATAATTCGAAGAAATAAGAAGTTAGAATCTGATTTTATTATTGCGGAAAAGTGTCATTATATAGCTGTGTTTTTAGATTTTTATAGATTGCGTAATGTCCTAACCCAAAGTGGAGTTTAGCCGCTACTCGATGCGGCTTTTTTTTAATGATGGTTTTTGTAGTGATTGCTAAGAAAACGTCTTCCAAAATCATTATCTAAATCTCGCCATACCGTGTGAATATGATTAGCATTTTCTTGGGTGTTATCATACTCAATAATGAAATCTTTGCCTTGAATTCGGTAGTAATGTCCTTGCCCTGGTTGAATACCTCCTGCCCAGGCAAAAAACAAAAATTCGAGGTTTTCAAAAAATATACGGCTTTCTATTCTTACTTTTTCTTTTTCAGGTAATACGTCCAGATAGACATTGATAAGTTGTAAAAATTTTTTCTTTTGTTCGCTGTTTAGATCTGTAAAGTTTATTCCTTTTGGTTTGAGTGAAACTGAACGTGCCTTTGTTCCTGTTACAATATCGGGTGGCGCTATTGAGCTAAATATGGTCTTATCTTTCTGTGATTCACTCATTGATAATACTAGTTTTCGAGCTACATACTCTTCTTGTTTCAACGTATCTACTTTCTTATTTGAATTGTCTGTGTAAATACTAGGGTTGGCTCCAAAAAATCTAGGAGCTGAGGATACAATTTGATTTCCATTAAACAAAAAATTCAAAGAAATATGATGTCCTTCGAATTGTAATCCCCATAGATTTTTATTACTGGGTTTGCCAAACAACGTAAAATAATACTTTAGTGGATCACGAGATGAAGAGCCACTTCTGAAAAATAAAATGTTTTCCAGATCAATAATTCTTTTCGTTTTTTCTGTACCTTGTTCGCTAAGTACGTTTTCAAGAATATTCATAATTCGAAATATTTTTTCTTTCGAAAGTTCTTTTAGTCTCAAGCCTTTACGAGGAATTATATCTGGATAGTAATGCCAATGCTGACGATCTTCATTGTCAAGATCAAGAATTAGTTTTTCTCTGGTAGCATCGTCCAATACATCAATTAGGTTGTTGATTAAGTTGATTCGGTTTTCGATCTTATTCGATTCGCTACCATTTTGGTTGGAATAGGATAGACTCGATTGACATAACAAGTAAACCAAAATAAAACAGTGTATATTTATTCCAAAAATTAAACTGTATGGAACTAATTTCATTTTTTCCTGAAACTGACCTGGCGATTTTTTGTTAAGATTAATTTATTGTCATAATTGTAGAAAAGAATTAGGGGGCACTTCGAAGATCTGGTATCGCAGAAGATTTACCAAATAATCTAACCGCTAAATAGGTATACCATGCGCGAAAGCTCGACATACCGACACTCAATGAAATCTCCCGCATGATTTCATCTGCTCTTTTTCTTTCTGTTAATGGCAAGACGCCTTCCCTTATTAATTGATAAAGCGCATCGTGAACGAGTGAACTCTTCATAAAATTTTTGGTGTCAATAGCCGGTCCACTAGGGCCATCCCATGCGTACCCGCTTTTTATGATAAGCTTACCACCAGGAAACAGTTGTAAGAATCCGTTGTCGTATACAGAGTCTATTTTGAATTCGCTCTGAAACTCAAAGTCAGCATGCAGGTTGTATTTGTATTTACGTCTTTTTTTAAAATAGATCACAACTGGCTCCTGATGTTATTCATTAACTTCATACGGGCTTTCTATGAATCAGCTCGACCCATAAATTTCTTCTCTTCTACATTAATTTTTATCTTATCACCTGTGGATATATGTTCGGGTACTTGCACAACTAGTCCCGTTGACAGTGTTGCGGGTTTGGTTCTTGATGTCGCTGAAGCACCTTTAATTGATGGGTCTGTTTCGGTTATTTCTAATTCAACAGAAGTAGGCATGTCTAAGGCTACTGGATGATCATTTACAATGATAACCTGAATTCCTTCTGTACTTTCATTTATAAATTGAATTTCATCTGCAATTGATTCTTTATTTAAATTATACGGTGTGTAATCTTCTGAGTTCAGAAAAACATACTCATCGCCGTCCACATAAGAGAACATAGCGGGGCGACGAATAAGGTCAGCAAGATTTAGCATATCTGAATCCTTGAATGTTTCATCTGCCTTGCTGCCTGTCACCACATCGTACATACGCATGCGAAATAAACTACCTCCAGCTCGTCCTTGAGGAACAGAGCGCTGGATATCTTTAATAATATATGTGCTTCCATTAAATTCTATGGCTGCATTTTTCTTGATTTCACTAGCTTTTGGCATTGATTGGTCCTGTCGATTTAAAAATGGCGATTATACGTGGATCTAATTTGGGAATCGAATAATGATCAAAAATAGACCATTGTCTTTGCTAATTGCTCCAAATAATCGGTTTTTCAGAGTAGCGCTTCCGAATTCAATATTATTATTTTCTTGTTTACATTTTATTTTTACATGTAATCGGCATGCTAGCCTTTTTTAGCTAATAAAAAAATACTGTATTGGTTAAGATTTAGTTTCAGGATATCCAAGCAAGTTTTTTGAAGAGAGTCATAACAAATCTAAATTCAATTTAGTTTGATTGATTATTGTTTAAATTTGGTTTTTAGCACTTTTAGTGTAGCAGGCATCGAAAATAAAGAAAAAGACAGCTGCCATTATTGTCAGCTGTCAATCTAAAACTACTGAACGTTTCTAAATACAAATCCAGATATCGCATAAGTGGTGCCATTGATGGTCACCTGATTACCGCGATTCTCTACCAGACAATTACCATTGGATACAGGTTGTTCCTGTGAAAAATTAATTTGACCTTGTAAAGTAACCTTGCAACGTTGATCGTTAAGTTCAGCTACAACAGATTGATACACTGCGCCAGTGTTTGGGTTAGACAAAGTAGCACTCACACTTCCAAAACATGACTGACGATCTAAATTGTCAGAAATATTTAAAGTGGCTTGAGTTTGACCCGCTAGCTCACCGCTAACAGAATCACTTGTGTTTCCATTAGCAGTGGTAGAGTTACCATTAGTCGATCCATTTAACGTGCCTTGTGATCCATTGCCATTTGACGCGAGAATTCGAGCATCGGCATTGCAATTAAGACTTTGTGACCAAACGCTAGAAGATAATGCAATTGTAGATAATGCAACAATATTTTTTAAAGAAAATAATTTCATGGCTACGCTCCAAAATAGTTAACGTGTAAATTAATGTGTGTTTTCGTTTTGAATGCTTAATTCAGAAAACAAAAAAATTCTAAGTTTCACTTTTAACTTAAGCAACAGATATATGCATATTAATTACATAAAATGTAGTTCTGCCAACTAGTAAGTGAATCATGTGTTAACTGTTTTGTTATTTAAATGATAACTTTATATGGTTAAAAAAACCCTATATATGATTTATATTGCGATAATATTTCAAATTGATAAAAAAACAATAACATTTTATTTTAAAAATATACATATTAAATACCATAAAAATGGCGCTGAAGGTATATGACATTTACGGAATATTTTGATGTGTTTTTCGAAGAAAAATTAACTTTTTATGGTTGAAATTAATTAATATGACATGTTAAGTAACATAAAAATTTATAAAATAAGTTATCTGATTGAAATTTTGGCGTGTATTAGAAATAGATCAAACCAGCTTTTCTTTTTATCGTGGTAAGAAAATTAGGTTTTGGAAATCAGTGTTTCAATTAAGTTTTTTTCTCGTCAATTTAATATATTAATTTTTTGATGTTTGATCTAACACGAGGAAAACGCCAATAGACATCATAATCAGACCTATTGTACGCTTCCAACTAATTGGGTATTGTTTAGCATTAAAAAGTGCCAAATGATCAATCAGGCTCATGGCGATAAGCTGTCCCAACAACACAAATGCGATCGCGTTAGATATGCCAAAACGTGGCGCTACCCATGTAATGCTCAGAATATAAAAGACAACAAGAAACCCACCGAAATAGAAGTACCATGGTGTATTAGATACGTATAGCGTTGAGGGTATACCTTTGAAAATAACCAAATAAATAAAAGCAATCCAGAATCCGACAAAAAATAAAATTGTGGCCGCAAGAGGTGGATTATGAAGTTTTGCTCCCAAACCTCCGTTAAGTGCAGCCATTACAGGAATTCCTAATCCAGCGACAGCCATCAATACAGCAAAAAATATTGGATGATTAAATATCTGCATATTTCAGGTTTTGAGCTCAACTAATCGAGTGCTTTTAGATACTTTTGAAGTGTAACCTGATTATATGTTTTGGAAGTGTAAATATCTAATTAAGATTGTGACATCGAATTAGGTCATTGACAGAGTCATTTGATGAAAATACAAAACAGCTAAGTTAAAAAGACCTATTTTGGCGTAATATTACGAATTTTTAGGTGTTATCGTAATGTGTTTTCTGCCGGTATGTGGCGTAACTCCACTAACTCCTGAATCAATTTGTTTAATCTTACCACCGCTGTTTAAAAATTCCTCGACTTTAAGATGAATGGATTCTGAGGTATCAATTGATTGGCTTTGCTTTTTTTTGAATGGACTGGTTTTGTTGGACATTGGAAATTAGTATTATTAGGAATAGGGTTTATCGAAAGCTAATAGGGAGTGAAACAAATCGCTCCCTTCTGTAGTCTGTTAAGTTAGCTGAGAACTTATGAGAACTAAAGCGGAACAATATTTTCTGCTTGTGGCCCTTTTTTACCTTGAGTTACGGTAAATTCTACTTTTTGACCTTCTGCAAGTGTTTTGAAGCCAGAATCACTTATTGCACTATAGTGTGCAAAAACATCTGGTCCTGATTCTTGTTGAATGAATCCAAAACCTTTGGTTTCATCGAACCATTTTACGGTTCCTTGAGCTGTATTTGACATAAAAAATTCCTGAGTTTGTAAGTTTAAATGAGCGCTTATTGCCTTAATGCTTTGAAATACAGACATAAATTTAGAAACTGCTGGTCGAGATGTTACTATTGAAACACGAAGAGAAGGATATAAATATTAGACTTTCTTTCTAGCTACGGCGAACTTTATACAAAAGTTAGTGTAATGTCGAGGAAAATTCACATAGCTATATCGCATTCATAAAATTGATGTTAGCCAAGCCCCGCCTTTGATACAAGCCGCTTGTTAGCGCTATTTGACATTCTCACCATACTTTTCTCCTGGCATTAATGAAATACAACAGACCTGTTGCCAAAGCACCAATGATAGCAATGCCACATAAGAGAATAAAATATACCTGGAAACCTTGCATACTTTGGGATCCGTCTAAAATACGCCCAGTTATTGAGTAAAAAAATACGTCTGGAGTAAAGCCTAGTAAAGAAACGAAGCCAACTGCAACGCCAGTATTGTGGTGAGGCACGCCAGATTCATGTGTAAGCGCGAAGTAGATACCTCTAATGCCAAACACTGCAATGAGTGTTATCAACATATTAATAATTATAATCGTTAACCAAGCCGTTTGGGGTGTTATGACACTCAAAAACGCATAACCCAATGCGGCTAAAACAAATCCAAGAAAAACCAGTCGACTAGACGTAAATCGATCCGCTAAAAACCCGAAAATAATCGCAGCGATAGGGCGCAGATAGGCGGAATATGACATAAACTGCGCAGCCTCAATTTCATTAAATTTTAAAAGCTTAACTGCGTAAAGGGAGTAATTATCTACGCCTTTAAAACCACAATATGCGCAAACAATAATAATAGCCTGTAACCAAATAGTTTTCTTTTTCAGTACTTTTAGGCTATGCCATAAAGGCCCTTTTGTGGCTTGATAATTCTCTTCTGGTAAAAATAAATAAACCAATACGCCCGAGATGAGTGTAGTGACGCTGTAAAAATAAATTACGATATTAAATGCTTGAGCTCTTTGTTCGTTATCGATCAATTCTGATGGGCTGGAAAGGAAAAGTGAAAACAATGTTGTAGCTAAAGTCGCTGCTAGTGCGGCTACGAGCCCTCTCCCTGCGTCAAGTAGACCAAAAGTACTTCCTTGTCGATCGTTACCACCCCATTGACGAGTGGCCTTTAACATGGCGGACCAAAATAGAAGTATGCTGGTCGCGCCCCAATAGATGTAGAGTATAAACAGTTCCGATTCGTTTGGGTGTTGAGCAAAATAGAAGCCACCCAACGCTGTGGCGGCAAGAGAGAAAGTCATAAGATTTTTCGGAGAGAAGCGGTCAGCTAAGGCTCCGCCAGGAAAATAACAAAGCATTGCGACTATGCCATAGGCTGCAAATATATCTCCTAATTCCGCATTAGTTAGCGAAAAAACCTCAAGCATTGTTGGGCGAAAAAAACGCGCAACATGAAAAGGGAGGCTAAAAATCATTTCCCCCGCAAAAATGAGTAACGCAATACTGATCCAAGCTTGATGTTTTACGTTAAATTTCATCAAGTTCTCTTATTGATCTGCGCATAATAAAAACTAGAATTCCGAATTTTTGTGAAGATAACTAACTATCTACCAACGCTTTTAATAGTGATGCAGCAGCTTGTTTAGCAATCTTAGGTGCACTTTTATCATTTCGCGTATGAGAACTCACAATTGAGCCATCAATCAATATGGCAAGTTGTTGCGCAGTTGTAGTTTTGTTTTTAATAGTTGTATCCATTAGAAATGATTCAAAGAGGTTTACGACAAACTGCTTGTGGCGCATACATACCTGATGTATAGGGTCTTCCTGATTAGGATACTCGGCCGATGCATTAATAAAAACACAACCGCAAAAGCCATCAGAGTTTATCCAATTATCAATAATATCAAAGAAGGCTAATGCGTATCTAAATTCATTCTTCGGTTTTTGTTTTTCAGCAAAAGCATTCAAATTGTTATCTATCATTCGAGCAAATTTTTCATGCCAGCGTTCAAGTGCCGCAACAACGAGCTCTTCTTTTGATGAAAAATGATTGTAAAGTGTTTTTTTTGCTACCTGTGATTCAGCAAGCACAGTGTCTATGCCAGTTGCACGAATTCCACGTTCATAAAATAATGTGATAGCTGTATCTATCAAAATTTCTCGTTTTTCTGACACGATTTTTCCTCCGCTACTACACAAGTATACAGCCCTGTCTATTCCTTCTCAATTAGTTACAGGATTTGTGGTTGCTAAAAATTCATAAAACAGTCATTGACGTATACAGATCTGTCTACTATAGTTTGAGCCTGTAGACAGATCTGTACACCAAAACAATCTTAGACGACTATTTGGAGATATCTATGTTGAAACTTTACGATTTTGAATTATCTGGTCATGCCCATCGTGTGCGTTTGATGTTATCACTAATCAAGCAACCCTATGAGAAAGTCTCGCTTAACTTAGCAGCGGGAGAACATAAAAAAGAACCATATATTTCAATCAATCCATTTGGTCTCGTACCAGTGTTGGATGACGAAGGTTATATACTAAGAGATTCAATTGCGATTATTGTCTACTTAGCAACTAAGTATGCTCCAGAATGGTATTCTGAAGATCCAGAACTTCGAGGACGTATTCATGAATGGCTGGCTCTAGCGGCGCGCGAGCTGGCAGAGGGGCCTGCAAGAGCACGATTAATTACAGTGTTTGGTGCGAAATTTGATGCTGAATCAACAATTCAATTTTGTCATGGATTATTGGATAAAGTTGATCGTCTTATCGGAGAGAACACATGGTTAGCTGGTGAAACTCCCTCAGTCGCCGACATCGCATTCTATTCCTATATCGCCCATGCACCAGAAGGAAATGTTTCTCTTGAAAACTACCAAAACATTACTAGATGGTTAAAATCTTTTGAAGCATTACCTAACTTTATTCCAATGAAAAAGACATTTGTGGGTTTACAAGTGGAAGCATCTTAATTTTTAAACCGGTGTGTAACAGCACCGGTGTTTTATAAAGAGGTGATATACATGCATCCTTTTCATGTCGGTGAAATAGAAATACAGACCCGAGCAGGTGTCCAAGAGACTGCACTTAAAGCCGGTTCTCGAATGATACGAGATTTTATGCCGGATCAGCATCGAGAATTTTTCGAACAAGAAAGTACGCTTTTCTTGTCAGGGTTAATCGATGCAAATGGACATCCTTGGGCAACACCAATCATGGGCACGAGTGGTCGTGTTCGATCACCAACATCAACAACTTTGGAAATTGACGCCTTACCACTTCTTACGGATGCTGATTTAGTATCAGTAAATAGCGGTGACAAAATAGGGCTGTTAGGTATTGAATTGGCAACGCGAAGACGCAACCGTGTTAATGGATCTATTCAAGCGATTAATGGAGAAACTATCTCTATTAAAGTAGAGCAGAGCTTTGGTAATTGTGCCAAGTTTATCCAGATACGTGATATAGATTTACCTAACGAAAATAAAACGCTGAAAAAACTAACAACCATTAAAGTTGATGATGAGAAATTTCTAGATGCAGTGAGATTAAGTGATACTGTATTTATTGCTTCTAGAGCAAAACAACTATCAACAAATAGTAGTGATGGTGTTGATGTTTCTCACCGTGGAGGAAATCCGGGATTTCTTCTTTTGACTCAGGATGAGTTAGCGATACCTGATTTTAGTGGCAATAACTTTTTTAATACTCTAGGTAATATTTCTCTCGACGATCGCGTCGGTTTGTTTTTCCCGAATTTTATAGACAACGAAGTCTATTGGGTTCAAGGGCACGCGAAAATATCTTGGGATAAAGATGATATAAAACATTTTTCTGGTGCTGAAAGGATTATACGAATAAAAATCTCGCGAATCCTAGTAAGTGATGAGCAACTGGCAATTCTTCGTTTTGATAAAGCGCCGGTCTATTCGCCTCAGTTAAAAAAAGTGGGGTATTGGAATTAGCCGAGGTTTCAATGTTGACTTATTTTTACACGGGAAATAGTGGAAACAAATTAATAATCTATTAGTTTACTGATATTTTTATATGCGTGTATTATTTGAATCGTATTTGATCATTTCTTTACGAAGAAATAACTCAACCGGTATAAAAGCAAAAGGAACTAGAGATGCTAAAAAGATAACGAGCCAGGTTACTAAAGACCATTCTTGTTTATGTGATATATATAGAGAAAGAACTAAATAACAAACAAACAACCCTCCATGAGCTGCGCCCAATGGAAAGACGTATGCTCGACTAATTAAACCAAAAGACACACATAATATTAGTAGATAAGAAATACCTTCAAAAAAGCTTATTAATCTAAAAATGTTCAACTTTAACCTCGAATAATTTCTAAATACGATTGTTTGATGGGAAACCTAATTTACATAGTATAAATGCTAGGCTGGAAAGCTATATGGTTATAAATTGAATGTTGTGATTATAATGCTAATTAAAAATGATAATTTAGTTTAGTCAAATAAACTTTACTTTTCATTTTCTAGAGCCTTTATATGTTAATTCAAGTATCACTCAGTATGTAAACTAACTCTATCTTAGACGTTTTGATTCTTATTTATTTTGTGATTCATTCTTGGGCTTTTTAGAGATATGACCAAAGAAAATAATATAAGTAGAATGATTGAACAAATAAAGAATAGTTTATCTAATTCCATTTGTACACTAACGTAGCATGCAAATAGAAGTGGAGCACAAAATAAACACAAGTAGAATACTTTAATGAGGTTAGATGCACTTTGACCAGGTTGAGTCTTTTTAATTGCCGCTTGAATTTGTGGAAAATTAGGGTTGCGGTCTTCGATAGGGCCACGTGCCTCAAACCATGCATTAAGTATCTTTTGGTAAATTTGCAGATCTAGTATCCACAGAACTAATACGCCTAAAGATCCAATCCAACAAAGAAGCACCATCAAGTTTTCTGCTTTGAGCTCTGGGTCGATGGTTTTAGTTATCAAAAAACCAACGCCAGCGAAAGTTGCTAAAAGCCAAGTAGAAGCAAGTGTTCGTATTTTAAAGCATAAATTGTTGAAGTGATGTTCTGCATCGGTGATTGTTTTTATTATTTCCCAATCATCATCCATTTTTCTTCCCAGCATCTTGTATCAGGGCGCTAATGTTTATCTGATAAACTAGTTTCTCGTTTTAACAATGTGTTCGGAAATTATCGGTTTAATAGCTTATTTATTGAATGTCATCTTATTCAGTGTTTTATCTTTTTTCACAAAATGATGGAATAGTGCTGCACAGACATGTCCTAAAATCAAGAGCCATACTATCCATTCCCCCAACAACTCCTTGTGAATAAAATCGATTGGTTTTTCAAACTCTTGAAATGTGAATCCCAAGGTGTCATTCACTAAAATGGTGAAAAGCCATGTATCTTCGAATTTTGGTATATCGAAAAGGAAGAAAAACTCTGTGTCGACACCCGTTCCAATGTAACCAGTAATTGGCATTATAATCATTAAGGCATATAAGGCATAATGTCCTAGATGGGCCGCTAGGTGTTCGAGCTTAGAACCTGGTTCTGGATCAGGAATTCGGTTAGAGGCTCGCCAAACCACTCTCAGAATGACAATTACAGCGATAGTGACACCCACGGACAAATGTAGCTGAAGCGCAGTCCAGTTCTCTGGTGTTTTCTCCTCGGTAAACCAATGCCTGAAATAGACACTAACATAAGAGAAAAGAAACAAACACGCAGTGCTCCAATGTAACAACTTTGCAACTAGACCATAATTGTTGGCCGTATTTTTAATATTCATAAGTTATCAAGTTATTTAATTGTTTTTGAATTTTATGGTCAGTTAACGGAATATTTCACGTTAAAGCATATTACAAAAGTAGAAACAATTTAAGTCCTTTATATTTACTTTAATCGTTTTTTAGCAATAGATTCAGGCTGTGATACGTGTACTCGTGGATTACCAGTTTTTGGTTATCCATATTCGAAATTCCGTATCTGAAGTTGCACTCGTTATACCAAATAAAATATTTCCGTATATGCTCAGACTTTTTGCAGCGGGTAATCTAATATAAGGACCAATTTGATGAATTTGTTCATCTGTATCCGAAAAATCTTCTGTTGATCCGTAACTACTATAGAGTTCAATACCCGTGGAAAAATTCGACTTTAGTTTTTTATTAACCTGCGCACGGGATTGAAGAAATATTCCATCTCGTTTCTGTTCTCCAAATTCTGAAGAAGTAAGAAGCAAAAGTCTAGATGACCAAGATTCGTTTAGCTTGAATTGGTTCATCCAGTTTAAGCCAAATGTGTTCGGTCTATTGTCGTCTCGAGTGACTAGGTCGAACCTCACACCCGTTTGATAGGATTTATGGTCTTCGGTTAACTGCCAAAAGAGCTCCCCGCGAGCTGAGTCAAAGTCTGAAGCAGATTCATCAGTTTTTCGGGTTCCTATTACAACACGCCACATAATTTTAGTATCCAGTGATTGCTGATAATGTATTCTTTGCGATAGACCATCAGATTCCTGAGCATAGGTAGCTCTGTACTCTAGAGCGCGATGTCCCTCATTAACGACTGGACCGAACACTCCTCCGGTATTTTGAGAGTAGGTTATTTGCGATATCAAGCCGAGGGACAAAATAACAGTAAATTTTTTGAGGGTAATTGAGAGGTATCTAGTCATTTTAGTCATCCACTTTTGTTAAGTTAAAGCGGAGTTTACGCAGAGTTAATTGGCGCGGATGACAACAATTAAATCACCTTGACTCTTAGTGTATGAAGTTGTTATGAATCGATTTTAACGGGTTTTTGTTGGTTGTGATTAAGTGAATATTCTCTAGGGAGAATTCAAAGTTGACTCGATGTTTAAAATCAATCCAATTTTCCGAAACTACCAAACGCAGGAATACATGCTACAAGTATTGCCCCAAGGATAACATAGGCGAATAGAAGGAAATTTTGTATCGAGAAACTTGTGATAGCGATGTCGATGCCGTAATGCGACATAATCCAATCACTTGCGAAAAACAAAATCAAGGAAAAGCCCGTGGCAGCTATTCCAATTCCTACTAACGCGATCCCAATAGCCTCAGCTTGAACAAGAAAAAACATTGAGATAGGGCCTAAACCAAGTGTTTGCAATATTGTTAGTTCTGGTTTGCGCTCTCGTGCGGTTGCCAGGAGCACAGCGCCTAGTCCCAGAAGTGAGGCAAAGAGTACCAAACTTGAGATAAGCTGAAGCGTATTTTCTAGGCCTTTTGTTATTTGCCATAGTTGGGTTAACGCAACGCCCGGTAAAATAGCGCTTAAAGCTTCGTGCTTAGAATCGTTGATGGCTCTTTGAACCTTGAAGGTGGCTAATCTTGATTTTAACCCTACAAATGCCGCGGTTATACTTTTTGGTGTTCTTACTTTTCCATTAATCGGTTCAGAGTGGATTGCTTCGAGGCCCGACAAGCTTACATACAATGCGTTATCGATTGGTGTTCCTGTTGGTTTAAGAATTCCGACTACGTTAAATGGATAAGCATCATGATTTTGAAAACTAATTTCTGCTACACCATGTGACAATACGATGGATTTATCCAATCCGTAGTTTAATTTTTTTGCTACATGGGCGCCTAGTACGACATCAAAAAGATCTTTAAGGGGTCGACCCGTTTTAAATTCAAGATCTCGCTTTTTACCGTAATGAAAGTGTTCGAAAAACAAAGTATTGGTTCCTAAAACACGAAAACCACGGTGTGAATCACCTAAAGCAATAGGCAATACCCATTCAATATTGCTGTTGGACTTCAACTTTTGATAGCTGTCCCATGACATATTCTGTGAAGGAGCTCCTAGTCGAAAAACGGTGGTAAGAAGTAAATTGAGATCACTGGTTCTAGGTCCGACAATAAGGTCTATTCCAGATATGGTTCCATTAAAACTATTTTTAGCAGATTGGCGAATATGTTCAATACTAAGTAGTACGAGAGTACTTATGGCGATGGCGAATACTGCTAGAAAAATAGAGCTTTTTCTGTAAAGCAGACTGTTGACGATTAGCTTCGTTAGGAATTTAATTGTCATCAAAGCTCTCCTTTGATGAGAATCGACTTATTGAAACTCGCTCTGCAAAGTGACTAGCAAGGCGTTGATCGTGACTAACAAAGATCAATGTTGACGGATGCTGCTCTAACATTTTGAAGAGCAACTTCATAAATATATACGTATTGTTCTCGTCGAGGGAGGATGTCGGTTCATCAAATAGAAGTAGATTCGGCGTATTAATCAGTGCACGAGCAATAGCGATACGTTGTTGTTGTCCAGTACTTAATTTTTCTGGATATTTATTCCAATCTCTCTTGGAGATACCAACATTATCCAATAGTGTTTCAGCTTTTTTAATGGTTTCTTTTGAATTATTCCTTGATAACGATGCAGCTAATAGGAGGTTATCTTTTGACGATAGGTAGGGTATTAGATTAAATTGTTGTAGCACCATACCAATATTATTTGCTCGAAATTGATTGCGTTTTTGATTGCTCATTTTGGACAAATCTTTTTGGCTTATCTTTAGAACGCCAGTGCCTCGGTGAATTCCACTAAGTAGTTTAAGTAAAGTTGATTTTCCGCTACCTGATTCACCTTCTAGAAATACTCTAGCGCCAGATCTAATTTTCCACTCGTCGATTTGAATAATAGGTTTTGCGTTGGCTGAATATTGAAAACTTAAGTCTCTAATTTCAATAAATGGGTGAGTTTCGAGTGTTGGCATTGCTATATGGTTTAATGTCGATTGGTTTATAGAAAATTTACCGCTATTCAGTGTTATTATATATTTTGTTAACCGATAACGATATTTATGGTTCTTTAATTTATGGCCTACATCTGGTTTGTTATTATTTTAATTGGCCTTGCAAGTTGTTCACAAGAAAACGCCAATGAGCAAGTTGTTTCAGTTACCGAGTCGCAAGACATTGTTGATAATGGGGCGGATTCAGAGCAGAAAAAAAGTGTTTCGATCCCGCTGCTAGATGAATCTCGCACAGCTGTCGATACCAGTAAACACAATGATGACGATACAAAAATAGTATACAAAATAATCGAATGGACAGATTTGATGCCGCAAGATGATATTGATGCATTGTCAAATCCACCTTCATACCTCGACGAAATCCCCGATGGTAGCGAGTTTGATATTCCTACCAGTAGCCTTAAAAGTAGCATTAATGATACAAACGATAGATATCAGCAGGCTTTGGTATCTAAGCGAGTTCGACCAGAATTTAATAATGCCAAGGTTCGGATCCCTGGGTTTATAGTCCCGTTGGAATTTAGTGATGAACAGATCGTTACTACTTTTTTCCTAGTACCTTTTTTTGGTGCCTGCATTCATCTTCCGCCGCCGCCGCCAAATCAAATTATCTTTTCCGAATTTGAACCGGGCATGCGCTTGGAAGAGCTCTATGATCCATTTTGGATCGAAGGGACACTATCGACCACACTTGTCGAAAACGAATTAGCCACAGCTGCTTACTCCATAGATGTGGCTTCTATAAAACCTTATTATGACGAGTAGATTCAACTAATTTTATCAGGCTAAGCGTTTAATATTTTGCATTAAGCCGAGAATTTCGTTTTCCCAACGTGTTTCTATTTTTGGGGCGATGATCTCGATTCGGCTATCTATGCAATCGTCTAGCTCAAATTCTTGCATTGCATCTTGGGTCTTATTGTAACCAAAAATACCATCATGCGTGATAAACACTGCTTTGAGTCGTTCGACGTTCAACTCGTTTAACCAGAGATTTAATTCTTCACGATTAAATACGTTATCAGGAGAAAAACGCCAACCAATACTTTCATAGTTTTCACCTTGATTTTTCTTCAGAATAAAACCAGTTTCTGAAATTTGTTCTTCTTCTATTAAGCTAGCATCAAAATGTTCATGTTCATGTTCATGTTCATGTTCATGATTTGTAGAAAAAACTAAAGAACTTGTACCTGATAAAATATCTAGATTAATATTACCAAATTGAGAAAAGACAAAATGTTTTTTATTTCGCTCGTTCAAGTAATTCATCAATAATTGTTTGTCGCCTTCTTCATAGAGGTCTTCTTTATTGGCAACGATTACATCTGCGATATCGATTTGCTGATTAAAGGTTTGATTATCAGTATAACGAGAGTCTTTTAGTTTCCTTGCGTCAATAAGAGTCAATGTTTTTTCAATTTTGAGTACATCAGAGTAATGTTCTTCGCTTAAGACTTGCAGTACTTCTCTAGGATGACCAAGCCCTGTTGGCTCTATTAATAGTCTATCAGGTTTAGCGTTTTGTAAAAGTTGATTTAAGGCAATTTGCATTGGTAAGCCTGCAGCACAGCACATACATCCGCCGGGGACTTCTCTAATAAAAATATTAGAAATTTTGGAGTTTTGACCCTCAATTAGGCTGCCATCAACGCCGATTTCTCCGAATTCATTTACAAGTATGGCCCAACGCTCATTGTTAGGTTTATTTTTGAGTAAATTTAATATCGCTGAAGTCTTTCCAACACCTAAAAATCCGGTAATGATATTTGTTGGGATAGCATGAAGTGGTTCTGTTGTTTTTTGTATATCGAAAGTCATATTATGTATTTACGCTGCTACACAGCCACTACAGATGCATTGTAATTCAATATGTGAATCAGTCAGTTTGAATCCAGCCTGAGCGACCTGACCTTCGAGTTGGCTGATAATATTTTTAGCAATAGAAATTTCCTTCACTTTATTGCATTTTTCACAAATCAAAAACTGAGGCATACCGTGGTTATGTCCACAGGTTATATGAGAGCATGCTACATATTTATTTGTAGAGCTTAGTTTGTGAGTGAGTTTTTCTGACTCCAAAAACTCTAAAATACGATAAACTGACATCGCAGGCATGTTAGATTTGGAAATTTTATTGTAGCTATCAGCGACTTCGTAGGCAGACAAAGGTTTTTCTGATTCAATTAAAATTCTTAGAATACCTTTTCGTTTTTCAGTAAAACGATTTCCAGATTCAGCACAGATTTTTGCCGCTCTATTTAATATGTTTTCAATTTGCTTTTTATTCATCACTTAATACCAGAGTTGAATTGCTTTTCGTTAGAGTTTTAAAGCCTTGATTGTTTCTTGAAATCCATTGCGTTTTGACTTTTTCAAACCCTGAGAAGTGCTCAAAAAGCGTGACCGTGATCGACAGGTTTTGTGGTCTTCGACAGTGCCACTCATAAATTAGATGCACGTCGGAATGAATGGTTTCACTTTGGTGATCTTGGTGTAAGTGATCATGATTGTGTTCTTTGTGTTCTTTGTGTTCTTTGTGTTCTTTGTGTTCTTTGTGTTCTTTGTGTTCTTTGTGTTCTTTGTGTTCTTTGTGTTCTTTGTGTTCTTTGTGTTCTTTGTGTTCTTTGTGTTCTTTGTGTTCTTTGTGTTCTTTGTCAAAAGGAATTTTGACATCGGTTCTTTCTATGTGACATGTCTTCGGTACGTCAAATAGACGCTTAGGTTGTAGCAAAAGGTTTTTAACTTCAATTAGTTTTTGCCATTGAGATTTATTTTTCGGTCTATGTTCAAAGCCCAAAAGGTTTTCCGCTGGAGAATTGAGTTCGATAACAAGCGTGCTTTTTTCAAAAGCAACCATCATGTCTGCTTCACCATGGGTATGCGCTTTGTGGGTATGGTCTTGAGCTAAGCTCAAGGATATAAAACCAACTAACAAAATTGGAACAATTAAGAATTTATTCATTATATTCACATAAAAAATGCGGAAACCATTTGGTTTCCGCTAATTTGCTAGGAGATAGCAATTTACTATATAAAATCTAAAGTTAAAACTAGTCTTGGGTTAGATTCATCCGCTACTGGTGAGCGGTGGGTGATACCTTTACCTTCGTTGTTGTACCAGCCTTCCCCTTTTAGTAGTGCTACATCAGCTGTTTCAATCTGCTCAGTCAAGTTCTCATCAATAATGACAAGCCGATTATCCACATCCTTTGCAACATTAGTTCTTGGAGACCACTCCGTTGCTTTGCCATGATAGGTTGTAATTAAGCGGCAAGGCACACGATCGACATGAAATTTAGGACACATTGCATTGGTCAATACAGTGAGGCGCATACCTAACTCTTTAAGATCAAATAACTCTAAGAACATGTCGCTCGTAAAAAGGGTGTCTTGAATAAACTCTTCCTTACCATCGAAGTAGGGCAGTTCCCCCTGTAAACCATGTCTAAGTTGGTCGAGATCTCCGACTCTTAAAAAAGTAAAGTTTTGTTTATTCTTAGCTATTTGCTCGGCATAATTTTTAACTAGGGGTTCTATGTTTCGTTTCCAAACACAAAAATTTATATCTTTATTAAATATTTCTGGGAAAACAGTTGGATCATCGTCAAAACATACGTGATGTGGTTGAGTTTTAGAAATATTTAATGCAATTGGCACTGAATGACTCCTTAATTAGCCCATGCAGGGAAGGGGTCTGGTAGACTTTGCCAATATTTTTTGCCGGCAAGTATTTCTTCTTCAGTGAGTAGGCACGCATCCAGCTTTTCTACAATTTCCTTCTCGTCTAGATCTTGCCCGATAAAAACAAGCTCTTGGCGCATATCGCCAAAAGGTTCTTGCCAGCTTTTTTGAATCGATTGTAGGTATTCTTCATCCTGTGGCCAGTTCTCTTTCGGCACGGCTTTCCAGAACATTCCTGCGAACCCATAGCGGGCGATTCCGCCTGCTTGTTGCCAGGAACCAGCATATTCTGGTCGAGTGGCTAACCAAAAATAACCTTTTGATCGTAATAGCTTTCCAGCAATTTCTTTTCCATGAAGAAAATCGTGAAACTTCTGTGGATTAAATGGGCGTCTTGCACGATAAACAAAGCTTTTTATACCATACTCCTCAGTCTCAGGTGTATGTTCACCGCGCATCTCCTTAAGCCAGCCTGGAGCTTGTTGGGCTTTTTCAAAATCAAATTTACCGGTTCCTAATATATTGTTTAATGAAACTTGACCTTTTTCGATAGGCTCAACGATAGCTTCTCTATTTAGCGTTGCAATTACCTCGCGAATCTTCTTAACGTGATCTTCGCTCACTAAATCTGTCTTACTAATTAGTATTACATCAGCAAACTCGACTTGATCGATTAATAAATCAGCGACAGTACGCTCATCTTCTTCGCCTAAGCTTTCGCCGGTATCTTGAAGATATTTGGCCTGATCAAAGTCTTTAAGGAAATTAGCTGCGTCAACAACGGTGACCATTGTGTCTAGATCGGCCACTTCAGACAGTGAAATGCCGTCTTCGTCGGCGAAAGTAAAGGTTTCGGCTACTGGCAAGGGTTCCGAAATTCCCGTAGATTCGATGAGCAAGTAATCAAATTTGCCTTGTTCTGCCAGATTTCTAACTTCTATTAAGAGGTCTTCCCGCAGAGTACAGCAGATACATCCATTGCTCATTTCTACGAGTTTTTCTTCACTGCGATTCAACGATACCTCATTTTTTACAGTGCTAGCATCAATATTGATTTCGCTCATATCGTTCACGATGACGGCAACACGCCTACCTTCACGATTGTTTAGTACATGGTTTAGTACGGTGGTTTTCCCTGCTCCTAAAAATCCTGATAGTACCGTTACTGGTAAGCGATTTGTTTGCATTTCTTGATTCTTTCTTAAATGGGTTTAGCGTTGTATTTATTGACTACTACAAGAACACCAATGCACTAATCAATAGGTTATTTGTGTAAAATGATACATCGTATCATTACTTTTTTGACTCAAAGAGTCAATCTTTACTGCTTGCTCTCAATGAAAAACATTGAATCGGCGGCTATTATGGCTATGTGTATTAGGTTGAGGCTTGTATTAGTTGCTATAACGCGCCAAAAAGGTATTAACTGACTCGTCGATTACTTTTGCCTCTTCTAATTTGCTTTGGCTTAACCAAGGCAGTAATAGGCTGGGCCAGAAAAGAGTATCGTTTATCATTCCCAACAATTGGCTGGCTGCGATTTTCACGTTGTCGACGGATAATTCTCCAGCAGATTTTTTTTCTTTAATGAAGTGGTAAAGGGCATCCAAATAGGGTTTTTTCCCTTTTTCGTATAACATTTCACCTAACTCCGGAAACTCATCTACTTCTGCAATGATTACTTTAAAGAGCAATTTTACTTTTGGTTGGTTCAACACCTCGACATAATTGTTTGCGACCTGTGTTAACCCTTCAGAAACTGTCAGTGAATGATCAATATCGTTAATAGATTCGGTAATTGACGACCAAACTTTTGACATTACGCCACTAAACAAGGCGGATTTATCTTTGTAGTGCTTATAAATTGTAGTAGGGGAGACACTTCCTTCTCTTGCAATTCGTGCGATAGAAGCATTTTTATATCCAAATTCACTAAACACAACAAATGCTGCCTTCAGTATGGTTTCGCTTTTTTCGGCAAAAATTGTATCGCGATACTCTTGGGGTGAATTGTATTTTTTTCGCATTATTATCCTATGGTGTATTGATTATTACACTATTGCTTCTATAATGGTGTAATGTTTAATACACCATGGTTGCTTAGCATGATTAAATTTTTCTTCGTTATTGTTTTTATTGCCGCTCCATTTGCTTTTGCTAATGAATCTACACCGCACAATTGGGGCTTTCAAGGTAAATATTTGTTGAGTGTCTCCGATGCCGATATGGTTGCATCCGCTTATGTTGATGGAATACTTGGGCCAAAAGAAGGAACCGACAAGTTAAGCATTATCTCTCTTAAGGGGTTACCCAATGATTACGTCAACATTGAGGTGCCCGCGAGTAATTCTGTAGCGGGGCCTCCAGCAGCGGTTGCGGTATCACCAAATGGCCGTTTTGCATATGTGATTGAGACCTTTTCTCCAAGACCAATTGAAGGTGAAGAGCATACATTCACAGATTTAAAACTTGGAAATACTTTAACTGTTTATGATTTGAAAAATCCTGAGAAGCCGAGACTCGCTAGCCAACAGCGAATCGGATTAAGACCTGATTCAATTAACGTTAGTGCAGATGGCAATTGGCTTGCGATCTCTTATTATCCGGTTGATGAATTGCAGTCACGAAAACCACTTGGGATTTATCGCGTTAATAAAGGAAAAGTAATAGATTATTTTTTTCCGTCTATTAATGGTTGGGAAGCGGGAGAGCGTTTGATTTATGCTGAGTGGCATCCTAATAAAAATAGATTGGCACTCGTAAACAACACATCTGCTGTAATAAGTTTTCATGATGTGAATTTTGAAGAAAAACAGCTTACTCAATGGGGTAATTCGGTCTCAGTTGGAAAGAGCCCGTTTATTGGGCGATTCTCGCAAGATGGAAACCACTTTCTCACAAATAACTTATATTGGGGTGAAGATGTTGAGGGCACCTGGAACGAAGCGCCACCTGGAACCATCGTTAATATCAGGCTAAATGCAAACGATAATGATCGGTCCCCGAGACATGCTTTGAACTCACAGGTTATGGTCGGGCCAAGCCCGGAAGGTTTTGCAGTTTCACCTGATGGCAAATGGGTAGTAGCGCTCAATATGGAACGAAGTTGGTTGCCTTATAATGATCCAAGACAAAATTGGTTTAGTTCTCTCAGTTTGATCAAGCGTGATGAGAAAAGCGGTACTATGAATATGATGCATACATCAGGTTATGATGGAATTTTACCTGAAGCTGCTGTATTTGATAGCAGTGGTAAATATCTTGCGGTAACTACATTCGATTTTTACGATCAATCAATGAAAGGCGGTGCTATAGATTATTTCCGAATTGGAGATGATCCACTTAACCCCGCCAAAAAAATATTAGTGAAAACGCGTTGGTATACGCCTGTTACTCGAGGTCCTCATTCATTGGTGTTAGTGAAATAAAATGAAAGTTTTATCTATCACTTGCGGAATCTAGATCTAATAGAAATTCTTCACGAATCGCAACAAACTCTCTATGCCGGATATAGATTGATTCATCTCCCTCTATTTCCGGTAAAAAGGTAACATCAAAGTCACTTCCATCTATTCTTGCGGTAAACACCGAACCTGATTTTGGAATTAATGTTCTGTTATAACTAATTCCTTCTTCATTTAAACTTGGAAGATTTATCTTAAGTTCACCGTCATCCAATTCCACCTCCAATTTTCCAAAGTTACCAAAATATTCGCCGACATGATTTGGAAACAAATCGTACGCAATAGGTTCAGCGGGTAATGGTTGAGGTTGAGGAAGGGTGGTTACAGATTTTATGGCTTCTAACATAACACTGCTAAAATCGGTGGTACGTCCACTAGATAGTATTACGACCGCGATGTTATCCTCTGGTAAGATCCAAAACATACTCGTATAAGCAAGTGTGTTTCCTCCATGTTCCCACACCTCTATAGGATACCATTCCTCATCAATTACAAAACCCTCATTAACAAATATTCCATATCCATAGCTCATTGGAAGCCCCGCTTGTAAATCCACTTGGGGGAATATCATTTCTTCACGTAGGTTTTCAGATAAAATATTTGAATTACCATTTAGTAAAAACTCTGCCATCTTTAACATTTCTGAAGGCGTTGACCAGGTATTCGCGCCAGCAGGGGTGCCGAAAATACTCTCGTTAACATCGTCGAGTGAAACTGCACTGCCCTCGCTAATTCCTCCTTCATCTCGAACAAAGCCAGTACCTAAGGCGTAGTTACCATCGTTTAAAACATCTGCTTTACGTACGGTTGATCTCGACATCTCGAGAGGTTGAAATACCTCGTCTTCGATAATATTGGGAAAAAAATCATCCAATTGGTATTCTAAAATCGCGCCCAAATAAGACCAGTTGGAATTGCTGTAATTCCAAAATCGTCCAGCAGGATTCATTTGCCCGTAAAGCGCTGGAAAGCTATCTTGTGCGAATTCTTGTAAATTATCTGTATCTCGATCCCAGGTAACAAGATCTACTAGACCAGATTGATGGCTCATCAAATGGTGCAAATTAATTTCTTGCCAATCGGCGAAATCTTCCTCTTCCAATTGAATTGTTGGGAAAGCATCTACAATTGATTCATCGATGGATAATGTCTCGTTTTCAATTTGCCTTAATGTAGCAAGTACTGTAAACATCTTGGTCGTCGAACCCATCTGAAATAGAGTTTCTTTGTTAACGTCAGTGTTCTCACCCTTTGCAATTTTTCCGAAAGCTTCGGCGAAAACAATTTCACCATCTTTGTATATTCCAATTGATACAGCTGGGGCGATACTCCTTGAGAGTTGTGATTTTGCAGCGCTTCTTACTCCCTCAAAATCGTCATTTAATTCTACATTTTGTGCAGCGTCACTCGCTGAGCCGTTATCATTATCATCCCCGCCGCAAGCGAATAAAAGAAATGATAAGCCGAACGTTAAAAATAATTTACTCATGATAAATCCCTGTTACTTTTGTGTTGAAAATTAACTAAAGAAAATGTGGAACTATTTTCTCGTAGACAGGAATTTTTCGTTGTAACAGAGTGTATCCAAGCTGTTACATTTTGTTGTGTTTAAGAGAAATATGAAATTAAATCCACTCCACTGATTCATGTTTAATTGCTTTTGCTATTTTAGGGAGTGAATGCAAAAACGGTCGTAAATGCGGAGTCGCCTCGGAAGATTTAAGCCATACTGCCTCGTACTTGAGATTTAGCACTTTATTTTTGTCTATTAATATAGGGAATTGCGAAGGCTTTTCAATTTTAGACGAGGGCATTATGGCACCTCCTATACCTAGTTCGGCCCATTCGAAAAGACCTGAATGTGAAAATGCGCGACCCGGATATACCTTAGGTTTTAATTGCGCTTTTTCAAATAATCTCATCGTTTCTGGTGCGAGGCCACAAGAACCAACGGTTAACAAAAGTGTATTCTTTATAGTATGAGAAAGCGGTATTTTGTTGTTAAGCTTAAATGTTACGAGCGAGGGTGGAATATAATGCAGGGGGTCTTCAAATAATAAACATCTTTTTCTTAATTTGCTTTTACCAATATTCGGCCCACAGACAACGTCTATTTGTTCCTCGGTGAGTCTGGTTTCAATTCCGCTAATATCGCATTCCTTAAATACAATTTCAACCTCGGGATGACTTTGTCGATAAGCTTCGCATAGACCATTAATTTTTTTAATGTCTAGTAAAGGAGTAAATGCAATTCGCAGAAGTTTTTTGTTTGGGTTGATTCTCGCATTTGCCTCTATGGAGAGCCGTTCTGCTGAGCTTAAGATATCTTCGATTAGCGGCAACATTGCTCTACCAAATGGGGTCAGTTCCACTTTACGGGTAGATCGAGAAAAGAGCGGTTTTCCAAGTATTTCTTCAAGATCTGAAACACAGTTTGAAACTGTTGATTGAGATGACTTTCCTTCTTGAGCCGCTTTACTAAATGAACCTAGTTTAGCGACAAGTCGCGTGTGTTTGAGTTGTATAAGCGTAAATTTCATTTATCGTATTATCATATAAAACTATTTTATTATTGCTTATTCTATAATATAAATCGATTTGTTTTAATTATTTTCGTCATATAACGGAGATACATTATGTTTTTTAAACCACTTAAATTATTTATATTATTGTTAGCTATTTTCTACAATTGTTCTAGCGCTTGGTCTGACTCAAATCAACTAAGTGATGCTGAAATATTGGGGATTTATACTCAAGTCAATAGTTTTGATATCGAAACTGCTTTGCTTGGTATGTCGAAAGGATGCAGTCATGAAATCAAAAATTTAGCAAAACATATAGCGACAGATCATATGGGGGTTAGAAAGGCTGTACTGGAATTGGCGGATGCTAATGGTATTCAATACATATTACCGCCGTCACGAGTAAATGCCCAAATGGACCACAATATGGTTTTAGACAAACTTGTTAAACTGAAATGCCCAAAGTTTAACATCGCTTTTTTGGAACATGATATTCAATTTCACATTGCTGCCATTGATGCTGTTCGTAATATTCTGCTACCAAACACCAAAAATAAATCTCTAAGAAAACACTTTAAATCGGTTCTACCTGCATTTGAAAGACATTTAAAGATGACAAAATCCGCAAGAGATCGATTGCTCAAATCGAGATAGAAATATTGGGTGGTTTAACCACCTAATATTTATTCTAATTCTCTTTCTGAACGAAGAATTGATACATTGAAACAAACATTGAAGGGTGAGCTTTTTCAAAAGCTTTTAGTTTTTCGAAGGACGAAGAGTTTTTGGCATTAGGGAACTGCTTTATGAATGCATTCTTTATTTTTGTATTGTCACAAAGCCCTAAAAAAGTTAGGTTAAGATCATTGCAAATATCTTCAATTTCATTCCAGGAATAGCATTTTTCATGTTGATGAAATAGTAAGTCTCTACACTCGCTTAAGCTGTAAAAGTCTGCGAATTTTCTAGTAATTTTAGAGGGTGGAACTTGTTTTTTTAATGCTTCTCTATATTTTCTAATGCTGTTTGAATCTTGAGAAAGATTTAAAAAAGAAATTTTTTTTCTTTCTTTACTGATGAGTTCTCTCGCTGTCGAACTATACAATGCAATTTTCATTACTCCTTTAGGTTTAAGAATTTCTAGAAGTTTTTTCCATCCTTGTACAGGGTCTTTCATATGATGGAGTACACCACAACATTCAATATAATAAAATTGGCCTATATTTTTTGGAATATTAAGAATATCAGCATGATAAAAATTGATATTTTTCACGTTCAAGTCGTGCGATTTTTTTTTCGCGTAAGCTAAACTTCTTCGACTTATATCAATAGCTGTTACTTTTGAATTGGGAAAGCGCATCGCTTTTGTAATAGGTTGTTGTCCAGTTCCACATCCAGCAATTAATATCGGAGTTTTTTCATTGAAAAGCTCATTGGGTAGTCTATCTTTAGCTTCTTGGTTGTCTCTTAATATTAACTCAGAGATATTTTTTAACTGGCCAATAGATATATGTTTCCACCTAGGATACGGGTTTTGTTCATATTGATTTTGTACCTCAATTGACACTGAATCTGTAATTTCTTCTAATGTTGCTATGTTTTTTGATGATTTTATTTCTTCATCAATGTCATAGAGAGTATTTTTTGCTATGTCACGCAGTATTAGTGGCCATTCATCTAGGTTATATGAAAGTAACTGTTCTCTAAATTCAAGATCGTAGAAACTTTTATATAGAGAAACAATTAAAAATATTGAGGTACTTTTTTCTGGTGTCCAATTTGGTGTTTCGAGTTCTTGTTTTAGTTGTTTTTCCAGTTCATTAATAATCTTATTCTCATCTTCACTAATATATGCAACATATTCATTATCGAAGTTATTTAAGCTAAGAGATCGTATTATTGGAAAGTAAACTGAATTGAGTTTTGCGTCTGCGATTGCTAGTTTTAATAAACTTAGTCGAAGTGAACATAGAAAATTTTCTACTTCTAAACTTGAAAATCGCAATATTGGTAATGATTTAACCAGGATTCTATCTTCTAGTACTTGCTTTAAACTTATCTTAGGAGAGGTTTCTTTCAAGTGATATTTTTCAATTAGGTAGTTTCGAACTAAATTAGATAGAGATCTTGCTTCAATATCCTGGTAATCTAAAATTTTCAAAATTCCATTTTCAGTTGAAGTCGAAAATGATTGGATTTGAACCTCATTTAAATAGGAAAAGAGTGTTAATTTCTGGTATTGATTTAGATTGGTGTGGTTTGCTAAACGAAGTAGAGTAATTATTAGTTCTTTCTTTTTATCCTTTTTATAAAAAATTTCAGATATTCCGATTAAGGCATCCTTATTCGAAGGATTTATGTCTAAATACTCAGCGAATAATTTCTCAGATGAATCAATTTTATCAAGTTGAAATAAGATTTTTGCTTTGTTTAAAATGTACTCGTGTGACTCTGGTGATAGTGATATCGCTTTGTTACATAAATCCAAAGAATAATCATAGTTATTTTTACAAAACTCTATTATTGATTTAAGTATCAAGGCTTGATGGCAACTTGGGTTTTGGTCGATTATTGAATCTAAATGTGTCGTAGCACTTTCTAGATCTCCACTATTAAATTTATTTACTGCAAAATTTAACTCGTTACCGATAATGTCGCCTGACGCTGCTTGCATCTAAGTTTATCCGTTAGTTATAAGTTATCTATTTTTTATAGCACATTACACCTCCTTTTTCGAAGAAATTAATAGGTTATAACCAAAAATTTATTACTTATCTTTTTTAGGAAAATAAAATATATGGATGAGTCAATATTTTGATTTTTTTCCTGTTTAAAAAAATAATACATTTACGACAAACTAATGATTTTAAAGGTTTTAATCTTAATTTAAGGATATTTATATTTATTTAATAAGCGATTAAAGTTTTTTGTTTTCTTGCCGTTATTCTCAATACAGTCAGTAAAGAAGTCGAATTTCACTTGCTTTGCTATGTGGATCGGGTGTTGAACTACCTGATGAAGAAAATTTGAAAAATAGGAGGCCAATCATGGCTTTAGTTGTTAACAGTAATATTTCTTCACTGAATGCTCAGCGTCAGTTGAACAGTTCCGCGATGGATCTGGATCAAGCAAGTGAACGTTTAGCATCCGGTAGAAGAATTAACTCTGCAGCGGATGATGCTGCGGGTCTCGCGATTTCTAACCGTCAAACTTCCCAGATCCGTGGTCTGGATCAGGCGATTCGTAATGCAAATGACGGTATTTCATTGATCCAAACTGCAGAAGGAGCGTTGGACGAATCAACCAATATCTTGCAGCGTATGCGGGAACTAGCTATTCAGTCGTCGAATGGTATTTATTCGGATACTGACCGCGCGACTCTAGATGCAGAGGTACAACAACTTGTAGCTGAGCTAGACCGTATTTCTGAGTCAACTTCGTTTAACGGTCAAAATATTCTTGATGGAACTTTGGGTACTGTTGATCTTCAGGTTGGTTCAGAATCAAATCAAACGATATCTTTTTCTATTGCCGAAGTAAGTACTGATGCGCTTGGTTTGGGATCGACCTCTGGCGATTTAGCGGGTACGTCAATCAGCGCTACTTTAGCGTTTGATGAAGGTGATATCGCTATCAATGGTCAAGGTCTCAGTTCATATGACTCAACGGGATCTGATGTATTTGATGATTTGATTGCGGATATTAGTTCAATCGACGGTGTAAGTGCATCTGGTTTTAATATCTTTGAAGGTACCTCAACGGCCGATGGTGTTTTAGCTGCTGGTGATACCTTTACCATTGCTTTAGGATCTACTGATGGATCTGCCGCTACAACCTTTACTATAGGCGGTACAGGTATAAGCACTAACTCGACTGATGAATTAGTTAGCCTAATAAATGAAAAAACCGATGGCGCAGTAGTAGCAGCTATTAATGCGGATAACGGTAGATTAACGCTTTCTAACGCCACGGGTGGATCTCTAGTTGTTACCACTGCGGCAAATACTGGCGAAACAGCAACGGGCTTTGCAAACGGTGGTGTGACGCAACAGGGCTCTATATCAATTTCTTCGACAGATGGCGAAGCAATAACAGTAACAAAAGGAGCCAACGGCACTGACACAGATCTAACAAACTTTGGGTTTGTTGAAGTGGCTGGTCAAGGCGAAGTGGTCGGTGCAAGTATCTCCGCAGCCAACCAAACAACAGCGTTGGGTAGCGGCGCGCTAATCATAAACGATGTAACTATCGCTTCAGATTCAACTAACTCAAGCTTACAAGCAAAAGTGGATAACATTAATGCTGTTAGCGATACAACTGGAGTTTCTGCAAGTATCACGGCGGATGCATCTTTCACTACAGATTTATCAAAGCAGCAAGCTACTATTGTGGGCGACGAAGCGGTAGATATTACTAACTTAGCAACTGTTGCCAACGCTGCAGATTTTCAAATTAACGGCGTTACAGTTGATTTATCCGGTATCACAGCCGCTGATGATGCCGCGAGCGTTGCAACAATTATTAATGCAGCAACTGGTAATACTGGTGTAACTGCAACGGTGAACGACAGTGGTTTTATCACGTTGACTTCAGATTCACCGTTCACCATGACTGAAGCAAACAACATGGATTTAGAGTTCTTGTTAGGTACTACTGATCCTGGTTCTGGCAATACCACCACTGCTGCTGCTTTAGGAGCTAATACAGGATCAATTAATATTAATGGTACAGAGATTTCTAACATCGATTTAGATGATTTGGATGCGGCTGTTGCGGATATTAATGGCTCAACAGGTAGCACAGGTGTTACAGCTAGTGTGGATGAGAACGGTGAACTTCAGCTTGTAGGTACTTCTGCAATCACGTTGACATTAGGTCAAACACAAGGTTTTGCTACAGCCAACTTGCTAGGAATTACCTTCGCCAATGATACGTCAGAGGGCTTAAATGCTGTGTCTGACTCGAATTCGGACGGAGAAAACGACACGATTGTGATTCAGCCAAGAATTGCTTTAGATTCTGCAAATGATCAAACCATAAGTGTTGAAGTTTCAGGGAATGCTACGACTGTTACTGGTCTTACCGATCTAAATACTGATCAAAGTGCGGCAGTAACGGGTTCTGCAATTTCGAGCATCAGTGTTGCAACTCAAGCAGGTGCTCAATCTGCTGTAGATTCTATTGACAACGCCTTGGAGACAATCAACTCGACGCGATCTGATCTCGGTGCGGTAAATAACCGTCTTGATTTTACAGTGTCTAACTTGAGTAACGTTTCTGAAAATACTTCGGCTGCGCGTTCACGAATTGTTGATGCGGATTTCGCATCTGAAACTGCGGCGTTAAGTAGAGCACAGGTTCTGCAACAGGCTTCACAAGCCATGCTAGCTCAGGCGAATGCTCGACCTCAGCAGGTCCTATCGCTACTACAGTAATTTAAATGGAATGAATTTTAGTTTTTATTAGGGAAAACCGAGCTGGTAACGAAATTCGTTGCTGGCTTTTTCCAACATTGAGAGGTTTAAACCCATGAATGAAGTCAATATATCCAAGGCGGCGCAGTTTGCCGTGGTTGGTGCTTCATCTAAGGGGGCAATTGAAGCTCAACCAAAAGAAAGCGGCAAAGAATTGCCTAATGACGCTGTAAATAAGTCTCAAAAAACTGAGTCAAAAGTGCAAAATGTCTCAGGAGAAAAGTTAGAAACAGAGGTTGCAGATGTTAACGATTATGTGCAATCAATCCAAAGAGATTTGCAATTTACAGTGGATAAAGAGCTAGACAGAACCGTAATAAAAGTCACCGATAGTGATTCAGGAGAAGTTATACGGCAGATTCCAGAGGATATCTTCTTGGAGTTGGCACGAAGGTTGAAGGATGATGGTGAGTTTCGGTTACTTAATGCGCTAGGTTGACAAACTGCTGCTAAGCTTATCGAAAGGCGCTAGGTTTTCCTGGCGTCTTTTTGGCGTTTATAAAAAAATGCGAGTTTTTTGCAGCTATGCCTAAAGCAGATGCGATTTTGACCGATAAGTTAATTAAGCACATGCATTTGTAATTTTGTGGTAACCCTCGGAAAAAATCAAACCGGGAAGTGAGTCAGACATGATTGAAAACAATATCATCCAATCGCTAGGCGCAGGTTCTGGTATTGATACCACTAGCCTGGTGTCACAACTTGTTTCGATCGAAAGAGCGGCTCCACAAGAGAGAATTGATTCCAAAAGAGAAGAAACAGAAACTCAGATTTCCGATTTTGGATTGATAAAAAGCGCCCTTGCCACGTTGCAAGATGCAGCAACAGTTCTCACGGATCCTGAAGGGCTATTCAGTAAGTCTGCATCGTTTACTGAAAGTGATGCGTTGGTACCAACCGAACTTGATACAGACGTTGCTGCGGGTGTTTATTCTTTCACCGTCGAGCAAATAGCGTCAGCGCAATCGCTCGCATTTGATGGTTTTTCTGATCCAAGCGATTCTGTGGGAACAGAAGGCGACACAATTACGTTTAATTTTGGAGCTTGGACCAGAACCGCAGCGCCAGATAACACGCCCACGTCTTTTACTCAGGATGGGGATTCAACATCACAGACCATCACGATTGATAGCTCGAATAACTCACTAGAAGGCTTAAGAGACGCTATTAATGATGCTGATTTTGGCGTGACTGCAAATATTGTTTTTGATGGTACCGATTATCACTTAACGCTTCTCGCTGATTCGGGTGATGACTCTCAGCTAGAAATTACGGTATCTGAAACTGGTGGTTCACCAAGTAATACTGATTCCACTGGGCTTTCCCGCTTTGCTTTTAATACCGGAAAAACCGGTTTTGACGCTTTTGAAACACAAATAGGACAAGATGCATTAATCACCTTAAACGGGCTTCAGGTTTCTCGTTCGAGTAATGTTGTCGATGATATTGTCGATGGTTTAACGTTAGATATTTTGAAAGTGACAACTGAAGCTGTAACGGTCACCGTCACTGAGGATAAAACATTCGCCGAGCAAAACATTCGTAACTTTGTCGACTCTTACAATGCGTTTTTAGATGCAGTCGATCCTGCGTTTGGAATAAATGAGGTAGAAAATGACGATGGTGAAACTGAAACTATCGTTGGCTCTCTTGCAAATGATAGCCTAGGCAAGTCCATATTATCCCAAATACGTTCATTGATTGCCTCGCCAGTTTCAGGGCTTGCTGATTCAAACTTTACATCCTTGACCAATGTAGGAATTCGTACAGAACTCGATGGAACCTTGAGTATCGACGAAACCGATTTTACTAATGCATTTGATAATAATTTTGAAGATATTCAAAAGTTGTTTGCACCAAGAACAGTTTCTTCCGACACAAATATTGTTGTAAATAGTTTTGGTGATAATACAGCTTCAGGTGAATACAGTATAAATATTACAACGCCTCCTTCTACGGGAAATTACACAGGTACGGCCGCAACTGAAACTTTCCCACTTGATACGACCGGAAAAACCTATACATTTGATGTGACGGTAGATGGAAATACTTCTGCTACTTTAACCGTTCCAACGGCAACATACGATACTCAAAGCGACTTGGCAGCGGCACTACAGACATTGATAAACTCAGATTCAACTTTAAGCGATGCCGGCGCAAGGGTGACCGTTTCGGTCGATTCCGGTGCTTTTGTAATTACCTCAAACAAGTATGGATCTGGATCTAACGTTTCATTTTCGTCTGTAAGTACGGATTTAGAAACGGATTTAGGCTTGTCGACCACAACTGGAACGTCAACTGCTGGTGTCACGGTTTCAGGCACCGTTGACGGCGTATCAGCCTTTGGTTCTGCAAATGTCCTGCTACCTGACTTAGACGAACCAGGTGTCGGTTTAGCGATGATTATTGGTGAAAATGCAACAACAGCAACCGTAAACTTTTCCCGTGGTTTTGCTGGTGAATTAAATGAATTAATTGATGCATTCTTGGATTCTGACGGTGTGATTGCCACGCGAGAAGAAACACTAAACGATAGCTTAACTGGACTTGATGATGATCAAGAAACCTTAGATCGGCGTATCGAAGCCTATGAAGAAAGACTAATCCAGCAATATATTGCCATGGAAAGAATTCTTTCTGGCTTAAATTCATCTGGCTCGTTTTTAGATAATTTGATTAATACCTTGCCATTTACAGCTAGTAATGACAATTAAAACTCATAATGAATAAAATAGATAAAGCTTTAATCCCGTTTGCCGATAGTAATTTTATGTGTAAGCTAATTAGTGTAAATCAAAGAACGAAGTGAGGTCTTAAGTGAATTATCAATCCGCATTGGCATCCTATGATAATGTTAGAAAACAAGCGAGCGCGGAATCCGCATCACCTCACAAGCTAATTGAAATGCTTTATGACGGAGCTTTAGAGCGCATTGCTCAGGCTAAGGGTGCGATCGAATATAATCAAGTAGAGTTAAAAGGAAAGAAGATTAATGCAGCCATTGGCGTAATTGGAGGCTTGAGAGAAAGTCTAGATCGAGACAATGGTGGAGAGATTTCAGCAAATCTCGATGGTTTATATGTTTATATTCAAAGTTTGCTCGTTAAAGCCCACATGCAAGACGACATCGATAAACTTGATGAAGCAGGTACACTTCTCGGCGATCTAAGATCAGCCTGGGTTCAAATCGGTTAAGGTTACAAACAACACGGTTAACATCGTTTCAATCCTGCTCAATCGAGCAGGTTCTAAATTTAATACTCCATAGTCGTTGTTTAAAAATTGGCATCAATTCTGCAGAAATAGAATTACGTTAAAGATAGCGGAAGTGATTTGCCGCCATAATTTGGAGAATACCCTATGAGTGTTAAACCTACCTCAGCTGCAAATGTTGTTGCACAGCATGGTGAAGAATTGAGTTCTCACCAACTTATTTCATTATTAATGGATGGAATGTTAGAACGTGTAACTCAAGCGAAAAAAAGTATTTTAGATGATGATCTTGTTGAAAAAGAAATTCTCTTCAAAAAGATTATCGCTATTCTTAATGGGCTTAGAAGTAGCTTAAATTTTCAAGAAGGTGGTGAAATTGCGTTAAATTTAGAAACGCTCTATGTTTATATGATCGAACGTATTGAAACCGCAAATTCAAAAAAACAAGAATGCGAAGTTTTGGATGAAGTTCGTCGTTTAGTTTCTGAAGTGAAAGAAGGTTGGGATAATATCTACATTCAAAAGCAAGCTAAAATTGCCTAATTTGTACTAAAGCTTTGCAATAAATCGCCGTTACCTTATTAGTAAGGTATGTTTATTTGGAGCGATTAAATGTCTGTAACCAACTCCACTGAGTTCGCTCTTAAGCGGGCACGCATTGAGTTAGAAAAGGCACACAATAGACAAGATTGGGTAGCGTTAAGACATTGGGATAAAAAGCTAGGTGATTTTTTGAACCAAGCTTTTGATGATGAAAATAGAAATACGCGAGCATTGATCACCGAACTCGAAGTGATTCTTTCCACATACAACCGTGTTGTTTCAAATCTCTCTGATTCGGCTCCAGATTGTCATTTTGTTCCAGATAATTAATTTGTATAACTTATTACCAATGTTAGTGTAATTTAAACTATACACCGCTATTTTTCGTCGATAATTTGACTATCGACAATCCGTTGACTATTACTTCCCTAAGCTTTGACGCTTTTAATGCCAAGACCGATATGGTTGGCGTCGATATTAAAGCACAAAGGCCGCAATTTAAAGATTAAGTAGTAACACGGGTTTTAAGTAAATGCTCCAGAATAAAAGTATTCTTGTCATTGGAGACAATTCTAGTTCACTAGTAACAGTTTCATCCATTTTAGAATTTATCGGAGAAAATGCAGAAAGTGTAAATTCAGATGAATTTTTGAACATATCCAAGAGACCTAATGAAGTTTGTTCGTCTCCAGGACTAGTGTTGATCAATACGTCCAACAAATACTGTTTTGAAAAGCTAGCAAAAAAAGTAAATGAAATTCACGGAACGATACCAGTTGCAATTTTAGGGGTTGATGGAAATTTTGAAGAAAGCCTCGATGCTGAAACCCAAGCTATGATTGTCGCCAATCTCGAATTACCACTCAATTATAATAGTCTGAATGATGCGATACATCGCGGGCAATTATTTATCGAAAATCGAGAAAAATCCGAAAAAATACCAGGTCGAAGACCCAGTCATTTATTCCGAAGTCTGGTAGGCACCAGTCGCCTTATCAAAGATGTTAGGCGAATGATGATGCAGGTGGCGGAGAATGATGTCACCGTACTTATACAAGGAGAGTCTGGCACTGGAAAGGAAGTTGTTGCGAGAAATCTTCATTATCATTCTGAGCGGAAAAATGGGCCTTTTGTTCCTGTAAATTGTGGCGCTATTCCACAAGAACTTTTAGAAAGTGAATTATTTGGTCATGAAAAAGGTGCATTCACTGGAGCTATAAACGCGAGAGCAGGGCGTTTTGAAATGGCCGAAGGTGGTACATTATTTTTGGATGAAATTGGCGACATGCCACTCCATATGCAAGTGAAAATATTGAGAGTGCTTCAAGAAAAAACCTATGAACGAGTGGGCGGAAACAAATCGTTTTCAACCAATGTGCGTATCATCGCAGCCACCCATAGAAATCTTGAAACTATGATCGAAGAAAATTCCTTCAGAGAGGATCTATATTATCGTCTTAATGTTTTCCCTATTGAAATGCCCGCGCTTAGGGAACGTTCGGAAGATATTCCATTACTCATCAACGAGTTAGTTGCGAGGTTAGAAAACGAAAAGAGGGGATCCATTAGATTTAATTCCGCGGCAATTCTATCACTTTGTCGGCACGAATGGCCTGGAAACGTCCGTGAACTTGCTAACCTTGTTGAACGCATGGCCATTATGCATCCTTTTGGCGTCGTGAGTGTTAGAGACCTTCCGCAAAAATATCGTCATGTTGAAATCGATGAGGAAGAAGATCATTACCCGGAACTGGAAGAGCCGGAACCGAAGATGTCTTTGGTGAGTACCAATGATAAGGTTTTACTACCTGAAAATGGTATTGACTTAAAAGAATTCATTACAGGTCTTGAGCAAAGTTTGATACAACAGGCGCTAGATAATACTGGTGGCGTTGTAGCAAGAGCGGCAGAGCAGCTTATGATTCGCAGAACCACACTTGTAGAGAAAATGAAAAAATACGGTTTACAGCGTGGTTAACTTTTCTATCTTTCTCAGGTTAAATTTATACAATTTGATTAAAGTTTTAAATGAGTAACCTTCGTTATTTAACGCCCATTTCTATCGGAGAATAAAATAATAAAAACCTCTGATTAAAATCATATACTATCTTCGTCAAAATTCTTTTAATATAAAACCAAACAATGTTCTCTCATTCTAATCTTAAAGTAGATTGCAAACAGTTTTGATAAAACTGTTTTGTCAAAAGTTTGTCACAGAAATTTTAATAAATTTATAAGCCGTTGATAAATATAAAAAAAATAATTTGGCATTCGGATTGCAATTTCTCCCTCTAAGATTTTCATATTTGGCATTATGTCATTTATTTGTCTTAGGAGAACTATTAGTTTGGCTGTTGCTACGAATCAAAATATTACCTCATTACCTGTCAATTCTGAGTTAGATAGTGAAAAACTGGAGAGTCTCGAAGCTGCGTTTTCATTCTTTAATGAAACGTCTAAGCAGCTAGAAGATTCCTATCACCATTTGGAGACGAAAGTTCAGCATTTGACTCGAGAACTTTCTAAGGCAGAACAAGAAAAACACTTTGAGTTTGAGGCGAAAAATGAAATTGCCGGTAGGATGCAAGCTCTGCTGGATTTTCTTCCTGGCGGTGTGATCGTGCTTGATCGAAAAGGCATAATTGTCGAGGCGAATCCCGCTGCTAACACTCTGTTGGATACCCAGCTTCTGGGTCGTGTTTGGCGGAATATAATTTCTGAGTGTTTTGCCCCAAGAAATGACGATGGTTTCGAAGTTTCTACAAAATCGGGAAAGCGAATTAGTATCTCTACGGGGTCTTTGGATCTGCAAGGACAGGTGATATTGTTAACAGACCAAACTGAAACACGACGATTGCAAGAAAATTTAAGTCGATATGAAAAACTTTCTGCGCTTGGGAAAATGGTCTCTGCATTGGCACATCAAATTCGCACACCACTCTCTGCGGCTATTTTATATGCCGGTCATATATGTAAAGACTCGATAGATAACGAAACTAAAAAAGAGTTTTCTAAAAAGCTTTATGGTCGATTACATCATATGGAAAAACAGATAAGGGATATGATGTTGTTTGTTAAGAATGAGTTACCTTTAAACGACAAAATCTCAATTAAAAACTTAGAAAGCGGATTAAAAGAAGCTGCTGAGGTAACAATACAGACAAGTCATTGTGAGGTTAATTGGATAAATCAGTGTGGCGATGAAATCATTAAATGTAATCGAGAGGCGCTAATTAGTGCGCTGATGAATTTAATTAATAATGGTATTCAGGCGACTAAGAGTAGCCCAAAGTTAACAATAAATTTTGAAATTAAAATCGAAAATGATAGCGAGTTAGTTGTCTCTATCGAAGACAATGGAGAGGGAATGTCCGAGGATAGCTTAGTTTCTGCAAAGGAGCTGTTTTATACAACTAAATCACAAGGGACTGGATTAGGTATAACGGTGGTGCAATCTGTCGCAAAAGCACATGGCGGGTCTCTCGATCTAACGTCAAGTGTGGGTCAGGGTACAAGGGCATCAATGGTGCTACCCATTTTAGATGTAGAAAATATTAGGTAACGTTTATGAGTGATAAATTGGAAAATTCCTGTCAAAAAATTCTGGTCGTCGAGGATGATCCGAACCTTAGAGAAGCGTTAGTTGAAACGTTAAAGTTAGAATCCATGGATGTGATTGCCGCAAATAATGCAGAATCCGCGGTAGAGATTATTTCAAAAACGCCTAATTTAAATTTAATCATCTCAGATGTAAATATGGGAAACATGAGTGGTCATGATTTATTACGTCTTGTGAAATCTGATTTTCCGCATATTCCCATGCTTTTAATAACGGCTTATGCAAGCATACGAGAATCGGTTTCGGCCATGAAAGAAGGTGCCTCGGATTATCTAGTTAAGCCGTTTGAGCCTGAGATACTGGTGGAAACAGTAAAGCGATTTGTCGGCGGAAAAGAACCGACTATAGATGAACCTATAGCGCAAGCCGATTCAAGCCGACAACTTTTACAGTTAGCAAGAAGAGTGGCTCGATCGGAATCAACAGTATTACTTATGGGCGAATCAGGAACCGGTAAAGAGGTATTAGCGCAATATATTCACTCTCATTCTAATCGTTCTGGTAAACCGTTTGTAGCAATTAATTGCGCAGCGATTCCAGAAAACATGTTAGAGGCTATTTTATTTGGTTATGAAAAAGGAGCTTATACTGGTGCGCAACAGTCTTCTCCAGGAAAATTTGAACAAGCTAATGGTGGAACAATTTTATTAGACGAAATTTCGGAAATGGATTTAAACCTTCAAGCTAAACTTTTGCGTGTCTTGCAAGAGAAGGAGGTGGAGAAGCTTGGTGGTAGAAAAACAATAAAGCTAGATGTACGTGTCATTGCGACATCGAATAGGGATATGAGAAAAGAAGTAAGTCTTGGAAAATTTAGAGAAGATTTGTATTTCAGGTTAAGTGTATTACCGCTTCAGTGGGCACCACTGAGGGATAGGAAGGAAGATATTTTACCACTTGCAAACACACTATTATCGAAACATGCAAAAAAACAAAGTCGTACAGGAATTATTTTAAGCGAACCCGCAAAGATGGTACTACATAATTATCTTTGGCCTGGAAACGTAAGAGAATTAGATAATGTCATGCAGCGCGCACTTATTTTACAAGGTGGAAGTGTTATAGGCGTGAACGATCTAGGATTAAATATAGGTGATACGTTTAGCGAGAAACCCAGTCTAATTGATGCGGCAGACCTTTCGGTAAATACAGATAAAATTGAACTTAGTAGTGATATCAATGATCTTAATATAGAAGAAAAAACTACAAACGATACTGAACAGTTAAATGAAATTAGTGCAGATATGACTCGTCTTCTTGGACGAGATATGCAGCGACATGAATTTGACATTATTGTTAAAACACTTAAGCAGGAGCATGGTAGTAAAAAAAATACGGCAGCTAAATTGGGAATAAGCCCTAGAACTCTTCGTTATAAAATCGCGCGACTAAAAGATGATGGATATAATTTAGATGCCGCATTAGCTACATGAAAAAATAGTAGTTATTGACATTTTTTATTACTATTTTGAAGCCGTTCTAGAACTACAAGCACGGCTTTTTAAATTTTAAATAGTAAATTAATTTAAGAAAAAGTGTTTTCAAAAACTTCATTTCTTTGTAATCTATTTGTCACTTTTAACTAGGACTATGTCGTTGTAACCTTTAATTCGCAAATTCTGTAAACCGCATTTATATAGGAGTTGCTGCTATGGGCGTTGAAGCACTAGATACCTCTTTTGATGAGATTAGTGACGGAGATTCAGACATTATTCAATCCATCGGCGTTCGCCAAGTTAATACGGATGCTCGTCGAAGATTGGAAAATAAAATGGAAGAACTACGTCTAAAAAGAGAATTAAAAGAATTCGATTTTGACGATCTAAATTAGTTTTTAGATTTTATAAGATCTTTGTTAAGGGCCAGTTTCTGGTCCTTAGATTGGTTTTTACTTAATTTTTGGCTACCGATACAAAGTAAGCCTAAAAGACTTTTTACCTTCTAACTTTTTCTAAGTTAGATTCTTCTATTTCTTTATATCCTTCTTTAACAACGCATAATTTTGGCCTGGTTTGTGCAATTACTCTTGTTAGATTCTAAAGTGTGACGTAATTCCGTCACGAAAAGACGAAACAATCTGTTTCTAATTTAACGGGAGAATTCAATGTCTGAAAGAATGGACATCAACCGACTGTTACTTGAAATGCGAGCTTTAAAATCTCAAGCTCAATCGTTTAACAACACTGGTTTGATTAATTCCGATGTGAAAGCTTCTGAAAGTCAAACGAGCAATGGTCCCAAGTTTACTGAATTGATGACCCAAGCGATCGACAAAGTAAATGAGGTTCAACATGCGTCTGGAGCCATATCAAAATCCTATATTCAGGGAGATCCGAATGTCGATGTCACTGAGGTAATGATTGCATCTCAAAAAGCTGGGGTTGCATTTGATTCTATGCTTCAAGTTCGAAACAAATTGGTTGAAGCTTATCAAGATGTCATGAATATGCCGATTTAGTTTTTCTTTAATCAATTTTAATTTAAGTAGTTAACATGGCAAGTTCTGAAACTATCACTCCCGACGATTCTTCAAATGAGTTAATTGAAGGTTTTAACAGTCTTAACCTAGTTCGCCAGGCAGGACTAATGATCGGTTTAGCTGCTAGTGTGGCCATTGGTTTTGCTGCCGTACTCTGGAGTCAAGGTGAGGATTATAAACCCCTGTACGGAAGTCTTGATCGATTGGATTCGGCTGAAGTGGGTGCGATATTAGATTTTAATGAGATACCATATAAGATCGATGGTAGCAGTGGAGCGCTTCTTGTTCCTGTCGATGAAGTGCAAAAGGCCCGAATTCTCCTTGCTGAGGGAGGAATACAGGGAGACAAAACCATCGGATATGAGCTGCTAGACCAGGAGCAGCCTCTTGGAACCAGCCAATTCATGGAAGCAACCCGATATCGAAGGGGGTTGGAAGGCGAATTAGCACGAACAATCGCGAGTATAAATGCAGTTCGTTCTGCAAGAGTGCATTTGGCTATACCAAAAAGAACCGTATTTGTCAGAGATGGCAGGGAGCCAAGCGCATCAGTATTTTTAGAATTATTTCCTGGTCGCGATATAAAACCCAAACAGATTCGTGGTATTGCAAATATCGTAGCCGCGAGCATTCCCGAACTAGATATTGAAAATGTTTCAATTGTTGATCAAAAGGGAAATTTACTTTCTTTTCCGGAAGAAGATGCCGATCTTGCCCAGGCCTCACAAAATCTGGATTACACTCGCAAAGTTGAAAATGACGTTATCTTGCGAATTCGTCGTCTTCTCACTCCAATTGTTGGGGCGGGTAACTTTAAAACAGAAGTTGCTGCTGATATCGATTTCACTGAAATTGAGCAAGCCGAAGAAGTATTTAATCCAGATCTCCCGGCTGTAAGAAGTGAACATACTATTGATGAACAAAAGGTTGGCGCCGGTGCGGTTGCAGGAATTCCTGGTGCGTTAACAAACCAACCTCCGGCAAATGCCGAAGCCCCTGAAGTTGCAGGCCCTAATAATGAAGGACAAGAAGCTCAGACGCCGAGTAACTCCCGCTCGCAAGCTACGAGAAACTATGAACTTGATAGAACTGTTAGTTTTACCCGGCTTGAAAAAGGTCGTTTAAGACGACTCACCGTTGCAATAGTGCTAGACGACAAAAAGATTGTTAATGCTGAAGATGGAAGTATCGCTAGCCAACCCTGGCAAGAAGCTGATCTTGAACGATTGACTATACTTGTGAGAGATGCGGTAGGTTTTTCTGCTGCACGTGGTGATAGCGTGAATATATTGAACGAAGCCTTTTATCCTTTATCTCCCCTTGGTGGTGAGTTAGCCGATATTCCAATATGGGAGCAAGATTGGTTTCGGGCGATATTAAAACAAATTGCTGGCGTTTTGATAATAATGGTGCTTATTTTAGGACTGTTACGGCCCGTACTTAAGAGCTTGGCTGGTTCAGGTTCTAAAGCAAAGCAAGAAGAAGAAGCGAAAGAGCTTGCGGCATTGCAGGCACAAGGTTTGGATGCTTTCGATACGCTTTCTGATGAAACTGTAACGCTATCTGGTGGTGATGCTTTGGCGTTACCTTCTCCAGAAGAGAACTATGAACAACAGTTAAACGCAGTGAAAGGACTTGTTGCAGAAGATGCGGGAAGAGTCGCTCAAGTCATTAAGCGTTGGGTCAATGAAGAATGAGTCCCACCCCTGATAAACAAGATGCTGATAAGTCTTCTTCTATCAGTAAGTTAGATCAAGCAGCCATTCTTTTAATGACACTAGGTGAATCTAGTGCAGCGGAAATCTTAAAGCACTTGGGTCCAAAAGAAGTACAAAGATTGGGTACTGCGATGGCTCAGTTAGCTAATATACAGCAAGAGCAGGTTGAAGTTGTATTGAATAGTTTTATGGATGAAGTGCGTACGCAAACTGGCTTAGGGATTGGCTCTGATGGCTATATTCGAAATATGCTAGTGGCGGCTTTGGGTCAAGATAAAGCAGATGGTTTGGTTGATCGAATCCTCTTAGGAGGCAATACAACTGGTCTCGATACTTTAAAGTGGATGGAAGCGCGCTCGGTTGCAGACATCATTCGCAATGAGCATCCTCAAATTCAAGCTATTGTTTTGGCTTATCTAGATGCTGATCAAGCGGCTGAAATACTAGATTACTTCCCAGATAAAGTTCGTCTAGATGTCATGATGAGGGTTGCATCACTCGATACAGTTCAACCAACAGCCTTGCAGGAATTGAATGACATCTTAGAAAAACAATTTTCTGGTAACGCGGGATCGCAAACGAAAGAAATGGGCGGCATTAAGAAAGCGGCTGAAATCGTCAACAACCTGGATAGTTCTGTTAGTGGTGAATTGCTGGATTCTATTCGTGAAGTCGATGAGGATATTGGGACTCAGATTCAAGATCTCATGTTTGTGTTTGAGAATCTTAAGGAAGTTGATGATAAGGGTATTCAAGGCTTACTCAGAGAAGTATCTTCCGACGTACTTATCTTGGCATTAAAAGGTGCCGACGACGAACTACAAGAAAAAATATTTTCCAATATGTCTAAACGAGCGGCAGAGCTTCTTCGCGATGATCTAGAATCAAAAGGTCCAGTTAAGGTATCAGAAGTTGAAGCTGCGCAAAAAGAAATACTTACCATTGCACGAAGAATGGCTGACGCCGGCGAGATTAACCTTGGCGGTGGTGGCGAAGAAATGCTTTAAGGGTTATCTTTTCAAATGAGTAGTAGTCAAAACGAAAAAAACCGTATTCCTTCGGAGCTAATTTCGAATAGTGATCAAGTAGTTTCTTGGTCATTGCCCAATGTTGATGTAAAAAAAGAGCGTCTTTTTCGTAGTGCGAATAAGGAAAAAGATGCGTATGAAAACGATGAAATTATTGAAGACTACAATGGTAAGGTAAAACCAAAATCGCTGACTGCTGAGCAGTTGAAAAAAATTACTGATGATGCCCACGAAGAAGGGTTTAATCAGGGTCGGGAAGCGGGATTTGAAAAGGGATTCGAAGAAGGTTTAAATGAAGGAACAAAACAGGGAAAAGACAAAGCTTTTAACGAGTTTCGAGATCAGTTAGTCGATGAACAAATGCGGTTGAAAACAATCGCTGATGCACTTCTTAATCCAATGCTTGATCAAGATAAGAAGATTGAAAATATCATTTTAGATATTGCTATACGACTCACTCAAGAGTTGTTACATACTGAAATTGAACAGTTCCCACATAAAATAGTAAATGTTATACATCATACTCTTGATGCGCTTCCAATTGGATCTAAAAACATTACTGTTTATCTGAGTCAAAAAGATGCCGACCTGATTGAGGGGTTTTTACCAAAGACTCAGAGAAATTGGAGTGTAAAAATTAATGATAAAATCAAACCCGGAGGATGTCAGGTTCAGTCGGATGAAAGTTTCATCGACTACACTGTGGAAGCGCGACTAGATAAGTATTTTAAAGAAATTAAGCAAAAACAGTCTACGGAATTACATACATTAGAAGATGTACCAAATCATTTTGATAAGATAACAGAGCGGGATGATACCTTAGACTTAGATGAGGTATCGAGCCTCGAAAAAATGATTAAAACAGAAAATCCAGAATCCATTCCAAAATCTAAACATTCTAATCTCGAAGAACCAGAATAACTTATGAATCGAGAAGCCATTGAAAACAGGCTACTAAAGTATCGACAGTATGATTTATTGCAAACGACACCATGTGTTACAGGAAGACTAACACGAATGGTTGGATTAACGATGGAGGCAGTGGGTCTTAATATTTCCGTCGGCCGTCAGTGTCGAGTGAAAACTAAAAATAGTACCGAATTTGATGCGGAAGTCGTTGGCTTTGATGGTGAAAAAACCTATCTAATGCCCGTACAACGTATAGATGGTTTGCAGCCCGGTGCCACAGTGGTTCCATTAGAATCTCATGAAGGTTTAACCATAAGTGAAGGCTTAGTAGGTCGAATTCTCAACGGAGTTGGTCAACCGCTTGATGGTTTAGGTTCTCTAAGTTCTTCTGAAAATGGATCTCATTCCTCGAGATATATTAATCCACTGCACCGTGACCCGATAGATGAACCTTTAGATGTCGGGATTCGAGCAATTAATGGTTTATTAAGTGTTGGTAAGGGGCAGAGAATAGGATTATTTGCAGGCAGTGGAGTAGGAAAAAGTGTTCTCATGGGCATGATGACACGATCGACGAGTGCCGATATTGTGGTTGTTGGTCTGATTGGAGAGCGTGGCAGAGAAGTTAAAGAGTTTATTGATAACATCTTAGGAAAAGAAGGTTTAAAAAAGGCGATTGTTGTGGCCTCTCCTGCAGATGACGCACCCTTAATGAGGCTGCGAGCTGCACAACTCGCCACTCAGATTGCAGAATATTTTCGCGATCAAGGGAAGAGTGTTTTACTGTTAATGGACTCGTTAACACGTTATGCTCAAGCTCAAAGAGAGATTTCCCTAGCTATTGGGGAGCCGCCAGCAACCAAAGGTTACCCACCATCTGTATTTTCAAAGATTCCAGAACTGGTTGAGCGAGCAGGTAATGCCGACAAAGGCGGTGGATCAATTACAGCGTTTTACACAGTATTAACAGAAGGGGACGATCTGCAAGACCCCATCGCTGATTCAGCTCGAGCGATACTAGACGGTCATATAGTTTTATCTAGGTCACTTGCAGAAGAAGGAATTTATCCTGCAATTGATGTAGAGGCTTCAATTAGTCGCGTAATGCCGAATATTGTGTCTGAAAAACACCTCGCAGCTGCTCAGAGGTTTAAACGATTATTATCATGTTATAACGCAAATAAAGATCTGATTTCCATTGGGGCCTATTCGAAGGGTGCTGATAGAGAAATTGATCAAGCCATAGAGCTTTTGCCGGCACTTAGATCTTATGTTTCCCAAAAACTTAATTCTTCAGCAAGCTACGACCAAAGCCTTGTGCAATTGTTGTCGCTAATTGACACAAGCAGCGAGCAAAGCACAGTAAACAATGCAAACCAGAATAATCAAGAATCTTCACCAAAATCAGGTTTACGAAGTAATAACAAGAAGCGTCCGCTGAGACAAAAGTAGGCTAAATGAATCGATCGAAGAGATTAAAAGTCGTTATCGAGCTTGCGAAGAAAGCAGAAGATGAAGCGGCGGCATCTTTTGGTGAAGTTGCTTCCTTGCTAGAAAAAGAGAAAAATAAGTCGCTTGATTTAAAGCGTTATTATCATGAATATGAAAAGAGCTCAAACGCAAAAAAAAATGCGAATAGTGTTAAAGAAATAATTAATAGTCGTAATTTTTTAAAACAGTTATCTGAAGCCGGTCAAAGTCAAGAATCTCTCATTCGACAAGTTGAGCATGAGTGCCAGATTAAAAAGAATGTATGGCACAAATTTCATTTGAAACGACGTGCTTTCGAAGGTCTAGCTAGCTCGATTGAAAAACAAGAACTGGTTAAATCCAACAGGAATGAACAAAAAATGCTTGATGAATGGTATAACGGAAGAAAAAAATAAGCCCGAATTATCTTCAAGTGACTCATTTAATAAAGTTCAGCTAGTAAAATGTTTATTGGAAAATATCCACTATTCATAACCACCTATTAGATAGTTTTTTCAATTTTTAGATTGTTCGAGCAGATTGGACTAATGGTAAATTAAATGCCAGATTTTGTTTGCTAAAGAGAATTATTTCAATACCTTAGATTCCAATCCCAATTTTCATAAGAGCGCCGAAAAGTTAAATTGAAAAACAACTAAAACATCTTTGTTTTAACTGTATGTTTTTAAATGATTTTTTAGAATATAAAAAACCATTTAACTACTTTTTCAGAGAATTTTGGCTAATTTTATCGTCAGCCAAAGAATCCCTCAGCAAGTTTCAAAAACCTGTCTAAACTAAAGAATATATGTAGATTATTAGCAAAGCATCGATGCGTATGGAGGTACCATGGCTGAGCGAATCGAATTTCATTTACCGGAAAACTTGACCATTGCTAACGTAAATGGCCTTCATGAAGAGTTTGAAACTCTCGTCAATCAACCTGATTGTGATCGTATTGTTTTACAAGGTAAAGATGTTCACCGCACAGATACGGCAGGCATTCAACTATTACTTGCTTTTATATTGGCATCGAAAGATAGACAGATTTCCGTGGATTGGGAGCAACCCTCTCAAAAGCTAATAAACGCAGCAAATTTGTTGGGTTTGGATACCACCTTAGGAATTCACTAGTTAAGACTAACGAGGAGACATTTAAATGGCTAAAATTTTAGCTGTCGATGATTCAGCTTCCATGCGCCAAATGGTTGGTTTCACTTTGAAAGGTGCTGGCCATGATGTATTGGAAGCCTCTGATGGGCAAGAAGCATTAAAGGTTGCTCAAGGCCAAAGTGGTATTGATCTGGTTATTTCTGATATTAATATGCCTAACATGGATGGTATAGCGTTAATAAAAGAGTTACGTCAATTAGGGCAATATAAATTTACGCCAATATTGATGTTAACTACTGAATCGGGATCAGATAAAAAGAGCGAAGGCAAAGCCGCAGGGGCAACTGGATGGATTGTAAAACCATTTAATCCCGAGCAACTGTTGTCGACTATTTCGAAAGTACTGTAATAATAAGAACTAAGCGATGGGAGTCCCATGAGTATTGACCTCTCTCAGTTTCATCAAGTTTTCTTCGAAGAAAGTTTTGAAGGCTTGGATATTATGGAGTCGGCGCTCATGGAGCTCGATCCCGATGATATTGATAGTGAAACGATAAATGCAATTTTTCGTTCAGCTCATTCTATAAAAGGTGGAAGTGCTACATTTGGGTTCACCGCTGTTGCAGAATTTACGCATATTCTTGAAACGCTATTAGATGAGGTCCGTTCAGGAAAGCGTTCGATCTCTCCCGATGAAATAAATTTATTTTTACAATCTGTGGATTGTATGAAAGAAATGCTTGAGTTATTGCAAGCAGGAGACGATGCTCAAACAGAATTATCGGAAGAACTGCAAGTCAAATTTACGGAAATCTTAGCCGGTAAGTCGAGTAATACCTCCGCAAAATCTTCTCAAGAAACACTTCAGAAACATAATTCTGAAGCTGTTGACGTTGTGGTTAGTGAAGAAAAATGGATTATCGAATTTAATCCAGATCAAAATATCTTAAAGACAGGAAATGATCCCTCGAGAATTATTCGTGAACTAAAAGAATTAGGTGAACTAACCTGCATTACTCATTTAGAAAAACTCATACCATTATCTGAATTGCATTCCGATGAGTGCTACCTGTCTTGGCATCTCGAATTAATATCAGATGTAGAAAAGAGTGTAATCGAAGAAGTTTTCGAATGGGTTGCCGATGAATCTGACATTGTTATCAGAAGAGAAGCTAATGCGTCTGAAGCAACTAGTAATAAAAACAATGTAAATCCAAGTAAGTGGTCGATAAAATTTGAGCCGAACCAAGATGTTCTAAAAACGGGCAATGACCCGATTAAAATATTTAATTCGCTAAGCGAAATTGGAAATATTGAATGTAAAACGTCTTTTGATTTGTTGCCAAAAATTTCTCAGCTTGAAAGTGAGCAATGCTATTTACGCTGGGAAATCGAAATGGATGGTGAAAATATCACCGAAGGTAAAATCACCGAAGCATTTGAATGGGTTGCGGATGAATCAAAATTAGTGATTAATCCGCCTAGCGAAGTAGAATCTAAAGTAGAAGTAGATGACTCTAATCATTCTAATGAATCTATTGCGGATACAAAAAATGACGAATCTGTTGTAGTCAATCACCCTAAATTAGAAGAGAAAAAATCGGAAAGAAAAACAACTGCTCAAGCAAAGGTAAAAACAAAAAAAGCATCTACGGAAACTTCGTCCATTCGTGTAGGTACAGATAAAGTTGACAGTCTAATTGATATGGTAGGTGAGCTTGTTATCACTCAGTCTATGCTGGGTCAATTAGGTACAGACTTTGAGACAGACCGAATTCCTAAATTAATCGAGGGACTAAATCAGCTAGAACAGAATACTCGAGAGTTACAAGAATCTGTTATGCGTATCCGCATGTTACCTATAAGCTTTGCCTTTAGTCGCTTTCCCCGTATGGTCCGAGATTTAAGTCAATCATTAGGTAAAGAGATTGAGCTTGAAATGTTAGGAGAGCAAACCGAGCTTGATAAAACGGTTATGGAAAAGATTGGTGACCCTCTGGTTCATCTTGTAAGGAATGCTGTGGATCATGGCATTGAACTTCCGGATGAACGTGCTGAGTCGAACAAGGATCGAGCTGGCCGGATCACGCTTAATGCGTTTCACCAAAGTGGAAATGTTGTCATTGAAATTGAAGATGATGGAAAAGGTTTGAACCCTGAAAAATTAAAAGAAAAAGCTATTTCCAAGGGTATTATCTCGGTTGCAGATGCAGAACAACTTAGTAAAGAACAAGCTTATGATTTAATTTTTCAACCGGGATTCTCCACCGCCAAAGAAGTTACTGATGTTTCGGGACGTGGCGTTGGAATGGATGTGGTAAAACGTAATATTCAGGCGCTTAATGGTTCGGTCGAAATTAACTCGGAATTAGGTCGAGGCTCTAAGATCACTATTCGTCTACCTTTAACGCTTGCGATTCTAGATGGCCAATTGGTAAGAGTTGGGTCCAATACATATGTATTCCCTTTAATTTCTATTGTCGAATCAATGCAATGTAAGAGCGAATATGTCAGTAAGGTTGCCGATGGTTGTGAAGTATTTAAACTTCGTGATGACTATGTTCCTATTATAAATTTATCAACTGCGTTTTCCGTCGCCTCTGATAGTGAATCACTAGATAATTCTTTAATGGTTGTTGTTGAATCAGAAGGCGACAAAGTTGGTGTTATTGTGGATGAATTACTTGCTCAGCAACAAGTTGTGATTAAGAGTCTTGAACAAAACTACCGAAAGGTTGAAGGAATTTCTGGTGCGACGATTCTTGGAAATGGGACAGTTGCTTTGATTTTAGATATTCCAGGAATCGTGCGTTTAGCAGGAAACAAATTTAAAGTGACGCAAAATAAAATTAACAGCGCTTTAGCAATGGAGCTCCAGGGAATTGTTAACGCCTGATTATTTGAGGGTTAAAGATGCAAACACCAGCCGTAAAAGATAGCCAAAGTCTTACAATTAATAGTATGGATGGCTTAGAAACAAATTCGGATCATACAGATCAATACCTCACCTTTATTATGGCGGATGAAGAGTATGGTGTTGATATTTTATGTGTTCAGGAAATTCGAGGTTGGGAAAATGCGACACCTCTACCTAATTCCCCACCACATATCAAAGGCGTTATCAATTTGCGTGGGACGATAATTCCAATTGTTGACTTACGTCAGTGTTTCGGAATGGAAAGTATCGAATATACCGCAATTACAGTGGTCATTGTGCTTAAGGTTAAAACAGAAAAAGGCGATCGCGTTATGGGGATCGTAGTAGATGCAGTGTCTGATGTCTATTCACTATCTGAGCAAGATATGCGACCAGCTCCTGACTTGGGTAATTCAATTAATACGGAGTGCATTAAAGGGTTAGTTAATGTGAATGATAAAATGGTTATTTTGCTTAACATTGACCAACTGCTATCTATCGAGGACATACCTAATTTATCTACACTGTCAGAACAAATTAACGTTGTAGAAAACATCGAATAGGGATTTTAGAAGCTGAGGCAAGAGTATTATGTTAGGTTTATTTGGCGGTAACTCAGAACATTGTCGAGAATTAGAACAGAAGTTCGAAGCAATTAGCCGTACACAAGCCATTATCGAATTTGATTTACAGGGAAAAATCTTGTCTGCTAACTCAAATTTTCTCTCTTTAATGGAATATCAAGAAAATGAAATAGTGAACAAACATCATAGTATTTTCGTTGAAGAGAGTCATCGTTTAAGTAATGAATATCAGCAGTTTTGGAAAAATCTAGGTCGAGGTAATAACTTTAGTGGTGACTACAAACGTGTTACTAAGAGCGGTAAAACAGTATGGATTCACGGTTCTTATAATACGCTAAGAGATCAAAATGGCCAACCTTATAAGGTAGTTAAATTTGCCAGCGATATCACGAAAACTAAGCGAGAAGCGGATCTAGCTCATGCTTTAAAATCTTGCCAAGCGAATGTGATGTTAGCCGATAATGATTTAAATATTCAATATTTAAATGATGCTGCATCAGAAATGATGAGTGAAAATGAGATTGCTTTGCAAAGAAGCTTGCCCAGCTTTAAGGTAAGAGAACTTGTAGGCACAAATGTCGATTCTTTCCATGAAAACCCATCTCACCAGAGATCGCTCTTATCAAATTTGGATGAACCATATGAGACTGAAATTAAAGTATCGGGTTTAATTTTTGGTTTGATTGCTACACCTTGGTTTAATAGTAATGGTGAACGCCTAGGTACTTTAATTGAATGGGAAGATAAAACCAAAGAAGTTATCGAAGCTGAGAAGCAAAAAGAAATCGCAGATCAAAACTCGAGAATACGACAAGCTTTAGATGTGTGTGATACAAGTGTCATGCTGATAGACAAAAACCTAGAAATTATCTATGTTAATTCAGCTGCAAAAAAACTTCTATCAGCTAGAGAGCGCGAAATTCAGTCTGCACTTCCATCTTTCAATTCTCGTGATTTAGTTGGAAATAATATTGGTGTATTAGATGTTGAAACTAATCAACAAAGATTAATGTTGGACGGTTTGATGCAGACGTTTAAAACAGATATCACCATTTCTAATCTTACATTTGGATATACCGCCACTCCTATATTTGTAGATTCTGGAGATAGAATAGGTACTGTCATAGAGCTTGATGATAAAACTGATCGTTTGGCGAAAGAAGAAGCTGAAAATAAGAAATCGCGAGAAAATGCGAGAATAAAACAAGCTTTGGATAATACTTCCGCGAATGTGATGATAGCGGATTCACGTGAAAATATTATCTATATGAATCAATCTGCTACCAAACTTATGAAAAATGTCGAAACTGATATAAAGAAAGACATTCCTAGCTTTGATTCAAATTCTATTATTGGTAAAAGCGTTGATGTTTTTCATAAAAATCCCAGTCATCAAAGAAATTTGTTAAAAAGTTTAACATCAACTTACCAAGGTAGTGCAGACGTGGGCGGACGCCACTTTAATATAACGGCTAACCCAATATTCCAAGACAATAATCGAGTCGGTACCGTCGTCGAATGGGTGGATAAAACTGAAGAAATCGCGATAGAGCGCGAAATTGATACGATGGTGGATGCAGCTGGAAAAGGTGATTTCACCAAACAGATTGCAGTATCTGGAAAGAGCGGATTTTTCTTAACATTAGGCGATGGTTTAAATAATTTAGTTGGGACAATTGAAGTTGCTCTTAATGATATATTGCGAATGCTTGGAGCTATGGCCAAAGGTGATTTATCAGAACGTATTACTCGAGAATATGAAGGTGCTTTTGGTCAGCTTAAGCTTGATGCAAATAGTACTGCCAATAAATTAACGGAAATAATTGCTGAAATACGTACTTCTGCTGAGAGTATTGTGACTTCTTCTGGCGAGATAGCATCAGGTAACTCTGATCTTAGTCAGAGAACAGAAGAGCAAGCTTCCTCGTTAGAAGAGACAGCTTCCTCGATGGAAGAAATGACTGAGACTTTGAAACAAAGTGCTAGTAATGCTACTGAAGCAAATGATCTCACCCTAGCGGCTCAATCTGCCGCAAAAGAGGGCGGTGAAGTAGTTAATCGAGCGATCAAAGCAATGGAGGATATAAATGGCGCGAGTAAAAAAATAAACGATATTATTAGCGTTATTGATGAAATAGCATTCCAAACAAATTTGCTTGCCTTAAATGCGGCGGTAGAAGCAGCTAGAGCAGGTGAACAAGGTAGAGGTTTTGCCGTTGTTGCGGGTGAAGTAAGAAATCTTGCGCAAAGATCTGCAGCTGCAGCAAAAGAAATTAAAGAATTAATTCGCGATAGCGTGTCAAAGGTAGATTACGGAACCAATTTGGTTAATCAGTCTGGTGAAACTCTGACAAATATCGTGAGCTCAGTCGAAAGTGTCACCGCTATGATGCACGATATAGCTAATTCCGCAAAAGAACAAGAAGTTGGAATAGATCAAGTTAATATTGCCATATCTCAAATGGATGAAATGACTCAGCAAAATGCGGCTCTGGTTGAAGAAGCTTCTGCAGCTAGTGAAGCCATGTCAGAACAAGCGGTAAACATGAACAACATCGTTGAGTTTTTTAAGGTAAATACCACTGAAGGTTTATCTTATTCAAGAAGAGAAACAACGAGCACTCCGATTAAGTCCGACTCTTCTAGTTTTGTATCCAGTACTGAAAAATTTAAACCTGAGGATGTTAAACGAGAAATAACAAAGCCCGCAAATGTTGATGTAAAAAGTTCGAATAGTTTTTCTTCTGATTCATTCGATGATGATGATTGGGAAGAATTTTAATAAAATTAAGCCATTATAGAAGTAGGTTAGTTTGGTGATCGAGACCAATGATAAGGATTTTACGCAACGCGAATTCCCGATGTCTAAGGGAAATTTTGAGACAATCAAATCAATTGCATACAAAGAGACAGGAATCAAATTAAGCGATCATAAACAGAATATGATCTATGGTCGTCTAGCCAGAAGATTAAGAAAACTAAAATTAGAAAATTTTGACATTTATTGCAAAATAATCGCTCAGGAAAATTCACCTGAGATGACCGAATTCATCAATTCCATAACAACTAATTTAACATCGTTTTTTCGAGAGAATCATCATTTCGAATATCTAAAAGATAAAGTCTTTCCGCATATTTTAAAGAGCAAACGCGATGAAAAACGATTAAGAATTTGGTCTGCCGGATGTTCTACTGGCGAAGAACCCTATTCGATAGCAATGGTTGTAAAATCGATGGCAAGTTTCACCGGATGGGATGCCAAAATTCTAGCGACAGATTTGGATTCAAATGTAGTGGCCCACGCATCTGAAGGTGTGTATGGCATAGAAAGAATCGAAAATATCCCAGAAAGCTATAAAAAATATTTCCTAACAAGTGAAAATCACGAAAAAGTTAGAGTAAAAGATGAAGTTAGGAGCTTGATTAAGTTTAAGCAGCTAAACTTATTAAATGCATGGCCAATGAAGGGGCCATTCGATGTCATATTTTGTCGTAACGTTGTTATCTATTTTGATGCGGAAACACAGAAAAAATTATTTAGTCGGTACTCCGATATTTTGTCTAACGAAGGTCATTTGTTTATAGGGCACTCAGAAAGCTTACATAATGTGGCAAGACAATTTGAAAGTTTGGGACGGACAATTTACATAAAGGCGAGTTGATTTGTTAGGTAAAACGAAAGTAACAACACAAGCTCTAAAAGGGTTCGAGCACGTTAATCGTTATTTTGATCCGAGAATGAATACGATTGCAGCCAAAATTCTTCCTGGCGAATGCTACGTAACGACAAAAGGGGAGATGATCGTTACGGTTCTAGGTTCTTGTATCGCAGCGTGTATTAGGGATCAAAGAACGGGTATTGGCGGTATGAACCATTTTATGTTACCCGTTCAATCTGAATTTAGTGAAAAGAATCGAGATCTATCAACATCTGAACTTTGTTATGGTAATTGGGCAATGGAATTCCTAATTAATGAAATTATTAAGCAAGGCGGAAAAAAGAGTAACTTTGAGGTGAAACTTTTTGGCGGTGGTCAAATGTTGAATGGTGCTTCTAAATTAGATGTTGGAGGAAGAAATATTAGCTTCGTGCGGGAGTTTTTGGCTTGTGAAGGTCTTGATGTTGTCGCGGAAGATCTCGGTGACGAATACTCTAGAAAGGTTTTATATTTCCCGGATACCGGAGCAGTAAAATTGCGTAAAATGCGTAAGGTTGACAATAATACAATCGAACAACGTGAAAAAGCATATATTGAATCCATGAAAGAAAAGCCAAGTGCTGGTGATGTGGAATTGTGGTAACGATTTTTTCAATTGAGACTCAAGATTGGTTGTGATGAATAATAAAATTATTAAGGTGATTGTGGTTGACGACTCCGCCTTAATCCGCGCACTACTCAACGAGCTCTTGTCTGCTGAACCGCGGATACAGGTTGTTGCCACAGCCAAAGATGCTTACGAAGCCAGAGAACTAATAAAACAACATAACCCTGACGTAATCACCCTGGATATCGAAATGCCTAAAATGAATGGCATTGCGTTTCTTGAAAAGGTTATGCGTCTGCGGCCTATGCCTGTTTTGATGATTTCTACTCTAACTCAGGAGGGTGCTCCCACGACTTTGCAAGCGCTTGAATTGGGTGCAGTAGACTATGTTGCAAAACCTCAAACTGGAAATGCAGCAGATTTATCTGATTATCGAGATGAAATCATTGAAAAAATACTTGCGGCTGCTAAGGCGAAAGTTCGGGGTATTCGTGATTCTCGCTCAAAAGAAGAATTAAGTGAGTGTTCTTCCGCTATTAATTCGGTAGTAAAAAGTAGACGATTAAAAAGAGGATTTATTTGTGCAATTGGTGCTTCAACAGGTGGTACTGAGGCGATAAAAGAAATTATTACGGTACTCCCTAAAAACTCACCCGCTATTGTCATTTCACAGCACATTCCAGAAGCTTTTAGTGCTTCATTTGCGAAGCGCGTGGACAGTCATTCCATCGTAAACGTCTATGAAGCAGAAGATCAACAACCCATTTTAGAGGGATCTGTATATATTGCTCCTGGGCATTCCCATTTAAAAATTGCAAAAGATTCCAGAGGCGGTTATGTTTGCAGTTTAGATAAAGGTGAACTTGTTAATCGTCATAGACCAGCTGTAGAAGTATTGTTCGATTCGGTTACACATCATGCTCCTTCGAACTCAATGGGTGTGCTTTTAACCGGAATGGGTGCAGATGGTGCAGAAGCATTGTTAAGAATGAAACAACAGGGTTTATTTACTGTTATTCAAGACGAAAAATCGAGCGTAGTTTGGGGTATGCCCGGAGCAGCTTCTAGGTTAGATGCAGCAGAAAAAACATTGGATCTAAAAGAAATTGCGCAGTGCATTATCGCTAAAGCATATTCTTAAACATTCTTTCTAGAAATTGCTATTCTTAAATATAAACGAGTGCATATAAATTAATTTGGTGTTTGGAATTGTAATATAAAGGTGTATTAATATGGCAATTAGTTCGGAGTCAATCGATAACGGAGATGGATTAAAAATCGCAATTCAAGGCCGATTTGATGCATCTTCCTTAGATGCGTTTAGGAGAAGTTTTGAAGAAGCGGAATCAGACAGCATAACACGATATATTGTTGATTTGGCTGACACGGTTCACTTGGATAGCTCAGCTTTAGGTATGCTGCTTGTATTGCGTGATCATGCTGGAGGCGATCAGGCTAATATAAGCATTGTTAACAGCTCTCCTGAGGTGAAAAAGATTTTCGCAATTTCAAGTTTCGAGCAGTTGTTCAACATTGAATAAGTGCATCGGCTAGTTATTTATGGATTTTGCAGAACCGCTTAAAATACTTATTGCTGATGACGCCGCTACTGACCGGTTAATACTTGAATCCATAGTAACTCAGGCAGGTCACATCCCCCATGGTGTGGAAGATGGCCAAAAGGCGATAGAGGCGTATAGCAAGTTTCAACCTGATATCGTGTTACTAGATGTGCTTATGCCTAATATGGGAGGCATTGAAGCCGCTAAGGAAATTAGAAAACTAACGGAAACAGATGTAGTTCCAATCATTTTTCTCACGTCGTTAACTGATCCTGAATCACTTGTAGAATGCCTTGAAGCGGGTGGTGATGATTTTATCCCCAAACCATACAATCGTGTGGTATTGCAATCGAAAATAAAAGCTTTTGGACGATTGCGACTTATGCACAGCACACTCACTGAACAAAAAGAACAGATTGAGCAGCACAACATACACCTTATTCAAGAACAAACTGTCGCGAAGCAAGTATTCGATAAGATTGCCCACAGCGGCTGTCTGGATCTAAATCTGATCAAGTACTATATGTCACCTCTAGCAGTTTTTAATGGTGATGTACTCGTATCAGAAATCGGACCTGACGGAAATATGTTAATTATGTTGGGCGATTTTACTGGCCATGGACTACCGGCCGCTATAGGTTCAATGCCCCTTGCCACTACTTTTTATGGAATGGTCCGAAAAGGTTTTGGCATGACCGATATTCTTAGAGAAATCAATCAAAAACTGCATGATATTTTACCTATAGGGTTTTTCTGTTGTGCCATTTGCGCGGATATTAGCTTTAAGAAAAGACGTATTCGAGTCTGGAACGGTGGTCTACCAGAAGCATTCCTCTATCGAAAACAATCCAATGACTACGAGTTACTCCCCTCTAACAACCTGCCGCTTGGTGTGTTGTCTAGTCGCGATTTCAAAGGTGAGTCTAAACGTTTTGAACTTGATAAAGGTGACAAGTTTTATATGTGGTCTGATGGCGTTTTTGAGTCTCGTAATCAGACTGGGGAGATGTTTGGCGAGCATCGATTGCATGAACTTCTTTATCAATATAAAGGAAATGAGGATTTATTTAACAAGATCATAGATCGCGTACATTTACATATTGGATCTTCTGAAAAGGATGATGATATCTCTTTAGTGCAAATAGAGATGCAAGAGATTGATATTGATGAATACATGGATAACAACGTTCAGACGACTAAACGGGGAAATTTAGCCGACTGGAATATGAAGTTTGAGCTTCAAGCTTCGAGCTTAAAAGAATTCGACCCATTACCTTTGTTATTAAATATTCTTGATGAGGTTCCCGGGCTGCGAAAACATCGCTCACATTTGTACACAATTTTATCTGAGCTTTATGCGAACGCGTTAGAACATGGTGTTCTTGGTCTATCTTCTTCGATTAAATCAGAAACGAATGGTTTTACACGGTTTTATGAACTTAAGCATGAAAGACTTTCTGATCTAAATGAAGCTTACATAAGTATATATGTTGATCATGTTGCTGATAAAAATGGCGGTGGAGATCTTCATATTCGTCTTAAGGATTCAGGCGCCGGTTTTGATTATAAAAGCTACCAAGATTCCGAAGAATCAGGTAACGTGAGCAAAAATTATTTTGGTAGAGGAATGCCTTTACTTAAATCGCTTTGTAAATCTATAGAAATATTTCATCCAGGAAATGAAATAGAAGTTGTTTATCATTGGCAACCTGTAGAACATTAGTGCTTTGGTGCAGTTAAAAATAATAGGTAAGTAATATGGATGGGCAATCCTTAATCGATATGACGACATTTGATAGCTTGAAGGAATTGCTAGGTGATAGTTTTTCACAACTAATAGAAACCTATATAAATGATTCCCAAGTGCGTGTGGAAAAACTCAGTACAGCAATCCCTGAGCGAGATTTTGAAGTTATACGCCATGAATCTCATGGCTTGAAAGGAAGTAGTCGTAACCTGGGTATATTCGGTTTAGGGGATGTGTGTGAAAAAGTTGAAAATGACTCAAATGCGAAAAATGGTGATAGTTTTGAACAAGATTTTGCCGCAATTGAGCAACAATTTGCCGCTGTTTCTGACTATCTAAAATCTTTTCTATAACAGAGTGTTAACTTTTTGATTTTACTAGAAAAAAATTCAAAAAATTAGTATCTAAAATACCCTGATCTTGGCATAGGCATTGCTCCTACATTATTAGTTTATTATTTTACTTATAATGCAGGAGCTGTAATGATCCCTCTCTTACCCTCGGCGGGTCTCTCAAAAGAAAATTCAATTCTAGAGCCTAAGATTGCAAACCTAGAGTCTCCTGAAGGCGCGCAAAGCTTCGATGAAAAATATCAGTTAGTAAAGACTAAGGTTAATTTTGAGTTTCCCCTTTCAACGTTAGACGTATCCATTGAGCCTGAAAATATATCTGATGAAAATTTGGGTTTGATGCCTTTCAGTGATGATCTAATCGGTTTAAACCTGGGCGAAGGTGAATTTTTTGCGTTGGATTTTAATCATCTTGATGATTTTTCAGAGTTTCCAGATATTCAGAACGTGATTCTAAAAATTTTAAACGAGTCGGGAGAACTAAATATAGACGACTTTAAACATGCTCTAAACGGTGAAGAAATTCCGTTAGCTATAGACATTGGTGCTTTTTTAACAAAATTTTCTGAAGAAGTAGAAGGGACAGAATTATCTGAAAATGAAATCGAGTGGGTAACCAATGAAATTTTATCGGAGTATGATCAACTAATTTCTCCTAGTGCTAAAGATAAATTAACCAGCGTGCTAAATTCCGCGCTGATTCAGATTCAGGAAATAAATCCGCAAAGCCTGCAATCACTGCATTCTCGATTAGTGAAAGGCGACGTAAATTCTGAAGTGCTTAATTCTCATAAAATTATTATTACAGATCTTGATAATAATAAAATTAAGGGTTCTCTCTTTAATGAGCCCACACTTCAAATTATCCATTCTGAAAATAAAACCAAAATCACTGATGGTTCACCCTTTGAATTTCGTCCGGCTATGTTAGATACCATGAAGTCTTCCGGAAATGATAATGTCCTAAGCGCTAAAAAGTCTCTAAACTTTACTAGTGTCGCGAGCCAAGTTGAGACTGCCGCAATCGCTTTGCCAACTAATCCAACTAATAGCGTCAGCACAGAATTAAATTCGCGAATTCAAATGCCAGTGCAAATAAGTTTTGGCCATCCACAATGGGTTAGCCAAGTGGCAGAGCGTTCAGCAATGATGATATATCAAAAAATAGACTATGCAGAGCTGCAACTGGACCCTCCAGAATTAGGACCTTTACAGGTAAAAGTAAGCGTTCAACAGGATAGCGCATCGGTTTCATTTGTTACAGGTAATGCACAAGTAAAAGAGGCATTGGAATTGACATCTATGCGTTTACGGGAGTTGTTGGAAGAGCAATCTATCAATCTTTTGGATGTAAATGTCTCTGATCAATCAGAAGAGCAGTCGGAAAAGGAATTTAATGATAAGTCCAACGACAACGCTGAGGAATTAGCGGAAAACCTATCTTCTGAAACAACGAAACTTGAGAGTTATACGGTTGAATATGGCTTGGACTTTTACGCTTAAATTCAGATTCGACAAATCAAGAAAATTTCTTTTATATCTAAAAAAAATCCACAACTTTGTGTTTTGGCGTCTACATTATAAAGGTAGGCGCTATGACCAAAACAATGGCACATCTCTTGCGTTATAGCTGTAATCGTTTAACTAGTGACGGAAGTTTGACATGGCTGACGAAGAAAACCAAGAAGCAAGTTCCGGTGGCGGAGGGAAAAAAATGATTCTGATGATCATCATTGGAATTATTTTAATTGGTGCTTCGGTAGGTGGAACGATAGCTGTCATGTCAATGTTCAAAGAAGAACCTCCCCCTGTTCAAGATGCCGCAGTTGAGCCTACTCCCGCTGCGAAGAAACAAGCAATTTATTATCCTCTGAAACCTGAAATCCTAGTGAATTATGAAGCTAAAGGTCGACAAAGATTTATGCAAGCAGAGATAACCTTGCTTGTAAGAGAACAGGATGTGATAGGAGCAATTGAATTACATATGCCGATGATTCGAAATGCCCTTGTTATGTTGATGGGTGGGCAGACTTATGAAGAAATTCAATCTGCGGAAGGGAAAGAGTACATGCGAATCCAGTGCTTAGAAGAGTTGCAACGCATTATGGAAAAAGAGATAGGTAAACCTGGTATTGAACAGGTTTTATTTACAAATTTAGTTATGCAATAAATTGAGGTTTTTGTGCAAGATTTATTATCTCAAGATGAAATCGATGCGTTACTGCATGGTGTCGATGATGGAGATATCGAAACCGAAGCGGAGTTCGAAGCAGGTGACGTAAAAAATTACGACCTTACTAGCCAAGACCGGATCGTACGTGGGCGTATGCCCACGTTGGAAATGATTAACGAGCGTTTTGCTCGTTATACTCGAATTAGCATGTTTAATCTATTACGCCGAACCGCAGACGTTTCTGTAGGTGGAATACAGATTCAAAAATTTGGTGAATATGTTCATACCCTCTATGTTCCCACAAGTTTGAACATGGTGAAATTTAGGCCGCTCCGCGGAACAGCGCTAGTCATCCTTGATGCAAAACTCGTTTTTAAGCTCGTAGATAACTTTTTTGGTGGCGATGGTCGCCACGCAAAAATCGAAGGTCGGGAATTTACACCAACAGAATTACGTGTTGTTCAAATGGTGCTGGATCAGGCTTTTGTTGATTTACGGGAAGCTTGGAAAGCGGTGATGGAAATTGAATTCGAATATATTAATTCGGAAGTGAACCCATCAATGGCAAATATAGTTAGTCCAAGTGAAGTTGTCGTTGTGAGCACCTTTCATGTTGAACTTGATGGAGGTGGTGGCGAGCTTCATTTAACACTACCTTATTCAATGGTTGAACCTATAAGAGAAGTATTAGATGCAGGCTTACAAGCAGATTCAGATGAGCGCGACGATCGTTGGGTTAATGCATTAAAAGAAGATGTAATGGAAGCGCGTGTTGACTTATCGAGTGAGCTAGTACAGAGAGAAATAAACCTGCGTGACATAGTTGATCTGAAAGAGGGGGATATTATTCCGATAAATATGCCTGATTTTCATATTGTAACAGCAAATGGTGTACCTCTTTTTGAAGCAATGCTTGGTCAAAGTAATAGCAATTTAGCGTTAAAACTTACTGGTTTAATTGAACGACCTGTATCTGCAACATCAAGTGAAAAAGGTGAAGTCGATGAGTGATGATGATCTCGAAAATGATGAACAAGCAATGGCTGACGAATGGGCTGCAGCTATGGAAGAACAGGGCGTTGACGAAGACGAAGAGGAAGAAGATGCCCAATCCGTTGAGCTCGATGAGCTTGAGAATACTGCTGGCGGAAACTCGGATGTCTCGCCAGATTTAGATGTAATTTTAGATATTCCAGTAAGTATTTCAATGGAAGTAGGCAGCACACCAATTACCATAAGAAACCTTTTACAACTTAATCAAGGTTCAGTCATTGAGTTAGATAGGTTGGCAGGCGAACCCCTTGATGTACTTGTGAATGGTACCTTGATAGCTCATGGCGAAGTAGTTGTTGTAAATGAAAAATTTGGTATCCGAATGACAGATGTTATTAGTCCATCAGAGCGAATCAAAAAATTAAAATGAAAAAGATAGAAAGTAGAATACTAAACATACTTTTTTTTGTATTTTTCATCTCTTCTACAGGTGTCTTCGCACAATCAAATCAAACATATGCCTCACCAACGGCTGCTATTGGAAAAGTTGTTATTTTCTTATTGTTCGTGGTGTTGATCATATTTGTGATGGCTTGGTTCGTTAAAAAATTAAACTTAGCTAGCGGAATGAATCAAAAGGATATGCAATTGATTTCTATAATGCCCTTAACTCAAAAAGAAAAAGTAGTTCTATTGAAAGTTGGCGAAACACGATTGCTTATTGGTGTTGCACCTGGGAACGTAAATACTTTACATGTTTTTACAGAAAACGAAGCATCAAACAATTCTTCAACAGATTTTTCAATTGATATTCAAGACTCGTTGGAAAAAGGAAAAAATAACCCAAGTAATAGCTTTTCACAATATCTAAAAAAAATTGTAGCAACAGGGTTGAATCATGATTCTTAAAAGATTTAATCTGTTACGTCAAGGTTGCTTATATATTTCATTTTTAATGTTTTTTTGTTTTTCAATGGAGTCAAATTCACAGGTCGACGGAGTCGCTCAGTCTGCATTAGAGGAGGAGTTAAATTCTTCCTCAACAACAAGCGGATTCAAACCAATTGAGGCCATACCTGCTTTATCTGTGAAAACTAATTCAGACGGATCGCAAGATTACACTATTACATTGCAAATATTGATGTTAATGACAGCATTAACATTTTTACCTGCCATTTTAATGATGATGACCTCATTTACTCGAATTATTATTGTGTTTTCCATTTTGCGGCAAGCTCTTGGTTTACAACAAGCGCCCTCGAATCAAATACTCATAGGTTTAGCTTTATTTTTGTCATTTTTCATTATGTCGCCCGTGTTAGAAAAGGTAAATTCAGATGCTTTACAACCCTATATTAATCAGGAAATTACTGCGCGTGAAGCATTAGACAAAACCAAAATTCCATTTCACAAATTTATGTTAATGAATACGCGAGAGACTGATATAGATTTGTTTTTCCGAATAGGCAATCTACCTCCGGTTGCTACTCCTGATGAAATACCTTTTAGCGTATTGATGCCAGCGTTTGTCACTTCAGAATTGAAAACAGCTTTTCAAATAGGATTCATTATTTTCATCCCCTTTTTAGTCATCGATATCGTTGTGGCGAGTGTATTGATGGCAATGGGAATGATGATGCTATCGCCTTTAATTATATCTTTGCCTTTTAAAATTATGCTATTTGTTCTAGTTGATGGTTGGGCGTTGATCATTGGCACATTAGCATCGAGCTTCGGAATATAAAAGGTATAAAGATGACTCCAGAAGTTGCATTGGGTTTATATGGGCAAGCATTTTTTTTAACAATGGTGATGGTATCAATTATTGTTGGTCCGAGCCTAGCAGTTGGTTTAATTGTAAGTGTGTTTCAGGCCGCGACACAGATTAACGAACAAACTCTTAGCTTTTTGCCTCGATTGCTTGTCACTATTGCGACCATTATTTTTACTGGACCCTGGTTAATGCAGGAGTTTGTCGATTTATTTAATCAATTAATGCTTCAGGTTCCTGAGTTGATAGGTTAATTTAGTGTCTTTTACCGAAGAAGAAATTTATCGTTTTGTTCTTCAATATTTCTTGCCCTTTGTGAGAATTGCCATGATGTTTCTCGTGATGCCGGTAATTAGTACACGCATTGTACCTACTAGGATTAGGTTGATTTTGGCGCTTCTCGTCACAGTATTATCTGTGCCGCTTTTACCAAATATTCCTGTTGTGAGTGATTTGTCGTTTTCTTTACTTATCATGATTTTTAAAGAGGCGGTCATTGGATTAAGTATCGGTTTTATCTTTCAGATAGCATTTCAAGTGTTTGTTTTATCCGGTCAATTAATGGCAATGAAGATGGGGTTAGGATTTGCTTCAATGAATGATCCTACTAATGGTGTTCAGACCACGGTGCTGTCACAATTTTTCTTGATGCTGGTTACGCTAAGTTTTGTCACCATTGATGGGCACTTAATTTTAATTAGGATGCTAGTCGAAAGTTTTAACAGCTTCCCTTTAGGCGCAAGTGTTTTAAGTTCTCAAGTTTTTTATGAGATAAGCTCTTTGGGTAGTTGGATGTTTTTGTCTGCCTTAGTCTTTGCACTGCCGGTATTAACATCATTATTATTTATAAACATTGCATTTGGTATTATGAGCCGTGCATCGCCTCAGCTTAATATTTTTGCTGTCGGTTTTCCATTTACTTTATTGAGTGGTTTACTACTTATATATTTGGGTCTTTTTAACTTTATAGATAGTTTTGAAAACGCTATTGAATATGTAGTGTTTATTGCAAAAGATCTTTTGAGTTTGTGATATGGCAGAAAATGATAGCTCACAAGAAAAAACCGAAGAACCCACCGCTAAACGGTTAGACAAAGCGCGTGAAGAAGGTCAGGTTCCCAGATCGAAGGAACTCACCACCACAGCGGTGTTGCTTGCAGGTACTTTTGGATTGCTTTTGTTCGGTAAAAATATTGGCGAAGACATACTTTCAATAATGCAGTTGTCTTTTTCGATTGAGCGCGCTGCTTTATTTGATAGTCAGCTGATGTTTTTTTTTCTGGGTGAAAGTTTTCGACAAGCACTTATTGGTTTAATACCAATTTTTTTAATGTTATTGATCGCGGCAATTGCCGGTCCCATTGCGTTGGGTGGTTGGCTATTTAGTACTAAATCACTAGCACCAAAACTGGATCGAATGAATCCACTTTCCGGCTTAAAACGCATGTTTTCTGTAAAATCTCTTGTCGAGCTCTTTAAAAGTGTTGCAAAGGTTTTATTAGTGGGAATTGCAGCTTTCATATTGTTATTAATAATGAAAGATGCTCTTTTAGGGTTGTCTCGTGAAGGTTTACAACACGGAATAGCACATTCACTAACTCTCAGTATCTATGCTGCTATTATCCTATCTGCTGTTACCATAATTATTGTGTTAATAGATGTTCCTTTTCAAATACATGAACATGTTAAAAAGCTAAAAATGTCTCGTCAAGATGTTAAAGACGAGATGAAGGATACAGAAGGGAAACCGGAAGTCAAAAGTCGAATTCGTCAATTGCAAATGGAAATGTCGCAGCGAAGGATGATGGATGCAGTCCCTGAAGCCGACGTTGTGATTACCAACCCGACTCATTTTTCTGTCGCTTTGAAATATGACCCCGAAAAAATGGAAACTCCTATTCTTATCGCGAAAGGTATCGACCATATGGCATTAAAGATCAGGGAGATCGCTAAGTTACATAATATAGAATTTGTCGAGGCACCACCCTTAGCTAGAGCGGTTTACTATACAACAGAGGTAGAGGATGAAATACCGGAAGGGCTTTTCGTTGCAGTTGCTCAGGTGTTGGCTTATGTTTTCCAATTAAGAGAGTTTCGCAATGGTAGAAGTGCTAAGCCGTCTATACCAAAGAGATTTGATCTGCCAAAAGACATGCAGTTCGATTGAAGTGGATCAGGGAGACCGGGTTCTTAATCGCTTTTGCTGTTTTCAATCTGATGTGGTTTTTTAAGTGGAAGATGGATGATAAATGTTGTGCCTTCGCCTGGGCGAGAATCCACCGCAATTGAACCTTTATGATGTTCAGTAATAATAAAGTAAGAGACTGATAAACCTAGACCAGTACCCTTGCCGACATCTTTCGTTGTAAAGAAAGGTTCGAAAATGTGATTTTTTATAGTTTCGGACATGCCGGGACCGTTATCTTCAAATTCAATTATCATATCATCAGCTTGCAAACTAATATTAATGGTAATTCTTGGATCGAGCGGTGCGCCATATTCATCTGACTGAAAAGCTTGGGATGCATTTCGAATAAGGTTCATAAAAACCTGCTGAATCTCGATTTTAGAACACCTCACTTGGGGAAGGTTGTCTTCCACGATAATCGATACGTTTGGTACTTCAATTCCAAACCCTGTTTTTAACTCAAGACTCTTGAATGTAAGTTCGAGACTTTGTTCTATCAGTTCTATGATATCCGTGTCTTCGTGATTTGTATTGCCGCTTCTGGAAAACTCCAACATATTTTTGACTATGTGAGCGGCACGAGCACCTGATTCACGTATACTTTCTGTAAACTTTAATACGTCTCTGCTGCGTAAGTAGGTTTCAACATCTTCCAGGTTTATACCAATTTCCGAGGCAACTTTTTTGTTGGCTTCTAATTCTGAAGAAGTCCTTCGCATGATGTTTTGTGCATTATTTAGTATTCCTGCTAATGGGTTATTTATCTCATGAGCGAGACCAGCTGCCATCTCACCCAACCCCATCATTTTTTCATTTTGAATCATCATGTGTTCAACACGGACGCGTGGGGTGACATCTTCTGTTAGAATGACCGCCCCTTTGACATCATCTCCCACTAGCGGATAGACGGCAAGATCGAGAAATTTTGCTTGATAACCTTTACCTATTTGAAAATTTTCTTTCCTGAAAGGTGTTTGTTCTGAAATTGTTTTTTGAATAATTGAAGTTGAAATGGGTAACTCTGGATATACTTCATTAATATGCCTTCCCATGGCTTCTTTTGTTTCTTTTTGGGTGGTTTTTATCGCGGCAAGATTCCAATGTGTCACTATTCCTTGTGACGTGACGCCAATCAGGCAGCTCGGTATAGAATTTATCATGCAATGCAAATAATCCTGAGTTTCGCGCAAAAGGCTCTCGGTTTGCTCGTGTCTGCGGATTTCAGTGAAGAGTTGATTTTTGGTCTTCTCGAGTATTTCTGGCGGTAACTGTGGTGCTTGTTTCTTTAACCCTCTCTTGTATATAAGAAGTAAAACACCCTCAAGCAAAGCCACTATAAGTAGGCCACAGAGTAAAACGATAAGAAATAGGTACACGCGATGATTCCGTTAAAGCGACTTTTTGAACATTTTAAATGATATGCAATCTAAATAGCGGAAATTAAGGATTTGCCCTTTATTCTGACCAAGTATTAAGCGTTTTTATAATTAAAAATTACAAAAATAAGACTGTGGAATAGAAAATGAGTATAAATACTTACTTTCTTGTCAAAATAGCTTAATAATTTTGGTTTAAGTTCTAACTATATAGATTTGACTACTACTGAATACTAAATTATGCAAGATTATGTAGAAGAGTTATTAGACGTTTCATGGCAAATGGTTGATCGAGTCTGCGACGGTAGTTTTATTGAAAGTGAACTGCTAAACGACGAACTCGATATTGACGAGTGCGCAGATCTTTAACTATAGTCGATTTTTTGTAAAAACGAATAAATAATAATATATATAATTTCAACCGCATTTTCGCTCCTGCCCTAGCAATTTTAGTTCTAGAAAACTGGTTATTAGATCACATAGTTTCAAATACACGTGGCGAATATTGGGCACACGGTAGATAATAAAATCAATAATGTTAAACGTAATTATAGAATCTGGTCGATAAATGATCTTTGAATCCGATGAGCTAGCTAGCGCTATCTTGTTTTTTGATAAAAATGGCGATATTAGCCGGGAAATGCTTTACCCGGAGTTCCTCGCGATATTGGATTCATATGTTCCAGCTATTGAGTTATCTAATCAAAGTTTTGAAGCTGTATATGTGGAAGTTAACAATAAGTTAACAGTCAAACGAGCGGTTTTTTTTACTGTGTCATTTACGACACAAGGATTTGTTGACCCAGGGTGGTTATTACCTCTAGAAGAGTTAGCGAGAAGCGGTGCTAGCGGCCCCGATTTAGGCGCAGGGCCAATTTTATTAGCTTGCGCCAGTAGTTGTCCTATTGCACATCATCGTGGGATGCTGTGGGACCCTGATCTAAGAAATGGCAAAGGACAATTCGGAACTATTAGAAAAGTTATCAAGGCAAATCGTCTTGGTTTGGAGTTTCGCGTTTCTTCTCATGATGGTGATGAGCAGGAGATGAGCCGCATTCAGCAGCAACTAAATACATCAAGCAAGATTCAAGAAAACTATGAAAAGGAATTTCGTAAGCATGTAGCTCAATTAATTAAAGAGCAACGATTTAGGGCCAAGACTATTGCGAACGAAAGTGAAAAAGCACTTGAGGAGCTAAAAAAAGAACATTTTGGTCGGTTAGAGGAATATAGAAGCAGACTCGAAGAAAAAGAGAAATTGCTTCAAGAAGAAAAGCAAAAAAATCAGGCACTAAAAGATACGATTGATGGACAAGCAGATAAAATTACCGGTCTACGTGAGTATTTTGAGCACAAATTAGATCAAGCATCTTCGGGTGCGACCTCTGAAGAGCTTAACCAATTAAAAGAAAACTTTGAAGTTGAACTTAAGGCTAAAGTTGAAGCAGAAACCAAAGAATTAAAAGAATTACTTCAAATGCGAGAAGTTGAATTGCTCTATCGAAATGAACAGGAAGCAAATCTTCACGATGAGATTTCACGATTAAGAGTTGAAAATCAAGAACTTCTTGAACATAGCGGTGATCAATTACTTGGAAAAATGGTAGAAAAAGGCATTAGTTTTGTTACTTATCAGCCCGGAGCAGGTCATTTGACATTACCTGTTACCGAAGTGGCAGCGTTTATGGATAACCCAACAGCTTATGCCGCTAAGTCTTGTGGAGTATCTGAAGGGCAGTATCTAGCATGGATCGAGCACTACCATGCTCCGATTTGTCGGCATACTTCAGAAGACGGTAAGCTGTGTGGAGAGAATATTCAGCGTATAGATAACCCCGTTGACTATATTCCAGAAGAGTCATGTTATTGCGAAAAACACCGGGTAATCTATACCCAAGTTAAATTAAAACTTGTATAACCCTTTCATATTAAAGCGTCCATGCAATCAGATTTTGAGCTTCCAAAAAACTGGTTGCAATTAGGTTTAAAAGAATTAACGCAACTTTCTCCACTACAACCTATAAATCATCCTTTCTTGTCTAGAAAGAATATAAATCTTAGTATTAAACGCGACGACCAATTCGGTTATGAGTTGGGAGGCAACAAGGTTTATAAGCTTTATAGTTATCTTAGAGATTGGCAAATATCCGAAAATAAATATCCGTTAGCCACATTCGGTGGCGCGTATTCTAATCATTTGTTAGCTTTAGCCAAAGCGGCCTCCCAACTGAATATCGAGTGCTTTGGCGTTGTGCGTGGGGATAAAAACAGGCCGCTAAGCCCAACACTTTATGATGCAGTTGAACTTGGTATGAATCTAGTCTTTGTGACTAGGGAAACATATAAAAAAAGAAACACCCAGCAATTAAGAGAAGAGATTTCTCAGGATATCGGTCATGCTTATTGGGTTCCAGAGGGCGGTTCAGGCGTCTTAGGGGCAAAAGGTTTTAAGTATTATGCAGATACAATTTTATCTAGTACCGAGGCGCAAGTAGATGCAATTTGCCATGCATGTGGCACTGGTTCAAGTTTAGCAGGACTCATTGCTGAAAATAGTGGAATACATATCAAAGGTTTCTCGGTTTTAAAAGGCTATGACACTTTCCATTCAGAAATACAGGATCTTGCAGATTCTTTGCAAGGAAACCGAGAAAACTGGACTCTAGAAAAAGAGTATCACTGTGGAGGCTACGCCAAGTGCCCCTCTTATCTTCTTGATTTTATGGACGATTTTAATAAACAAACAGGTGTTTTACTTGAGCCGGTCTATACTGGAAAGATGATGTTCGGAATTTTTGATTTAATTAATAAAGACTATTGGCCTCGAGATTCTCATATTGTTGCTGTGCATTCCGGTGGGTTGCAAGGAAGACGAGGATTTGAAATTTGATGTCATTAGGTAAGGGCACTAATCCCGTGAATCTAATGATTAGAGGTAGTTTATGGCTCTAGAAGGCAACGCCTTGTCAACAATCGACACGCTAAACCCGTTGTCTTCTCTCAGGAAGAGCTTTCTTTCGGATTTACTACACCATGTTGCGCAACAGACGCTATTTGCAGGCCAATCGATCTTTGAAAAAGGCACCTATGACAAGCAACACATTTTTTTACAAGTTGGAGAAATCGAGCTCCAATATCCCTCGGGAGAAGTATTTTTGTTGCGCGCCGAAGAAAATACAGATCCAATAGCTAATGTGCAACCTCGACCGTGTCGAGCTATTGCAAAAACTGATTGCACTTTGTTAAGAGTCGATAGTGATCGACTTGATCGTACCTTGAGTTGGAGTCAAATTGCAGATTATTTGCTTGCTGAGCTTTCAACAAATCGTGATCTTGATGAAGACATAGATTGGATTCAGACTGTTTTGAATTCAAATTTGTTTTTAAAAGCACCACCAGTGAATGCCGAACAAATTTTAAATCGCTTGACTCCGATGGTTGTATACAAAGGTGAAGTGATCGTTCGCCAAGGTGAAATCGGAGATTGTTGTTATTTTATCAAGGAAGGTGACGCAGATGTAAGTGTGCGCCAAGAAAATGATGAAACAATGCAAGTGGCCCGAATTCATCCAGGTCGATGTTTCGGTGAAGATGCGCTTGTTTATGAAACGGTGCGCAATGCAACTGTGAGAATGACGAGCGACGGTGTCTTGATGCGACTTGAAAAAAGCGACTTTTTATTGCTTTTAAAAGAACCTATGATAGATGAGGTAGATAATAAAGATATCGGGTCGCTGATAGACGAACCTGTATTTATAGATGTACGTACTGAATCCGAATATCACAATGCACACCTCGCTTTCTCGGCTAATATTCCTTTAGGACTATTAGCATTAAAAAGAAGGCTGTTAAGTACTGGAAAAACCTACATTATGTATTGTGATACTGGCAGGCGCAGCAAGGCTGCGGCTTTTTTGCTTGGTAAACTTGGCTATAGTGTAATGACCCTTAAAGATGGTTATCTCGGCCAGAAAATGGAAGATTTATTAGTTCGGGAGGAAGGTTATATCTTGCGAGATGGCGAGCTCGCATTAGGCCAATGATCATTAACAATCATGAGAAATTGCGGCTTAGAGTTTTGGTTTTCTTTGTGAAGATATAAAACTTGAAGTGGCAGTGAACCAAAAAAATAATCGCAGTTTTCTGTTGGTTTTTGCTCAATCAATTCTTTTAGTTCTTTTCCTGTAATAGCAAGGTTGTAAAAAGACTCTGTGTCGATGCCACTCATCCACTGTAGCTTTTGCAGTGGCAACCATAGAAAACTAGCATTTGACAACAACGCTTCTAATTCACCTTTGTATAGCCATTCAGAAGTTTCCTGCCTGGGGTTTGAATCTATCGGAAGTTTATTTGTCGAGACGTCGCGATGCCAATACACTCTCCCACCAAGATAATACTTAGCGACCATAGAATCAAAATCAAACAAGTTTGAAGTTGAAAAATTGAACATCGAGCCGATTTTTTCTTTGCTAATATGATTTCTACTTAGGCTAAGCTGGTGGTTTAACATTCGTCCCAATTTCAAATCTAAACGGTCCTTGGCATTGGGTCCTACCCAATTACACCAGTTTGTTAAGTCATCTTGTTCGTGGTGGTGTAACAAATAGAATTTAACAGCGGTTTCGATATGAATTGCTGTGTTATTTTGATCTAAAACCAAAAAGTCGAGCTCGCCCAAAGTCTTGTTACCGTCTATTATTTGTATATTTCTGCCGACCAGTCGGTATGGGCAAACACCATCGAGGTCACCTTGGCGTAGGTAAAAAGCGAATAAAGCTTCATAAAATAGTCCGATGCGTTTAAAACGAGAAGGGTGGATACAAGAGAAGCATTCCGGTTTGTTTTTAATCTTATTATCAATATCTATGAGCCAAGTAAAAACATCTTCTTGATTTTCAAAGAGGTTAATTTGTTCGTACCCATCCAATCTACAGTTAAATAGGGGCGGAGATAACAGAAGCCAGGCTAAGTTTTGCACCGATATACTACTAAAGTGAGAGGTGATTTCTTGTGTGGCTAGGGGTTTTAAGGTCATCTATTGTTCCAAAATGTTGTAAAATGATTTTTGGAAGGCCTTGAGGGTGCGTAAGCAGAACCATGAATACCTTTGAATGTATCGGCATAATAGGCCGATTGGATAGCCAAAATACAGAATATTCTTTAAAACGCCTAATTAACTATCTCGAAAAACAAAATGTCGAGGTACTTATTGAGCAAGAGACAGCGTCATTGGTTGCAGAATATTCTCTTGATGTTCAGTCTCGAGAAGTACTCGCAAAGAAATGCGACCTTATAATTGTTGTTGGTGGAGATGGCAGCCTTCTTGCCGCGGCAAGAACCTTCTCTGGAACCGATATTAAAATTTTAGGGATAAATCGCGGTCGTTTAGGTTTTTTAACGGATATAGCTCCCGAAGAAATAGAATACAAAGTGGGCGAAGTCTTAGAAGGCAAATTTCAAACTGAAAAACGTAGCCTGCTTTCATGTAAGTTGGTGCGAGGCGAAGATACTATCTTTGATAGCGTAGCTCTAAATGACGTTGTTATTCATCCCGGTGAATTTATCCGGATGATTGAATTTGAGCTGTATATTGATGATGATTTCGTTTATCGTCAGCGGTCTGACGGGTTGATTATTTCTTCCCCAACAGGCTCTACCGCATACGCATTAAGTGGCGGTGGTCCAATAATGCACCCACAATTAGATGCTACTGTCTTGGTGCCCATGAATCCACATACCTTATCCAGTAGGCCGATAGTAATTCATGGTGATAGCCAAATCCGATTAATTGTCAGCCAGGGAAACTACCTCAACCCACATGTTACCTGCGACGGACAAAATCATGCGGAAACTCAAAAAGGGGATGAACTTCTTGTTTTTAAGTCGAATAAAGAACTTAAGCTGATTCATCCAGAGGGGACAAATTTTTACGAAACTTGTCGAACTAAATTAGGTTGGGCCAACCAAACAGGTAACCATTAAGTTTTTAATTCATTAAAGAGGCCCAATTGAACCTTATTCCAGTAGCAAAATTTCCAATCAGTAAAAATTTATCAAGTTTAAGATCATTATTAGCGCAAGAACAGATCATACATAGATTCACTGAAGAGAGTAATTATCAGGTACTTTGGGTTGTTGATGCAGTGCCCAAGGAAACAATACTGGATTTGATTGGTAAATTTGAATCGAATCAAAAAGAATTCGCAGAAAGCTCAGCCTCTTTTTCTCAACAAATTCGGATTAACGTTACCTTCGAGCAAATATTAATCGGGTTGGTTCGATACCCGGTCACTGCTATTTCATTGTGCCTTGGTGTCATGGGTTATTTGCTCATTAACTGGTTCAAAATTCCTGAATTTAATATACTTTTATTTTTTGGATCCTTAACTCATATCATTCAAACTGGCGAAACATGGCGTCTTATGACACCAACTTTCCTGCACTTTGGATTTTTGCATATACTGTTTAATGGCTTGTGGATATATGTTCTTGGCCGAAAGCTTGAATCCTACTTGAAATTGAAATCATTTTTGCTCCTCTTTTTTGTGACTGCTTTAGTTGCCAATATTTCGCAGGATCTACTTGGTTCTTCAATTTTATTTGGAGGTTTATCTGGAGTAGTTTATGGATATTTTGGATTTTTATGGATTTCAGGTAATGTATTAAAGATTGCTGAACTCAAAATACAAAATAGCTTGATTGGAATGATGATCTTTTTTTTGATTCTGGGTTTTTCTGGAATAATCACTAAAATATTTTCGATAGGCGTAGCTAACTGGGCGCATCTAGGCGGATTAGTCGCTGGATGCTTAATGCCATTTTGGCTGATTGATCGAACGTCAAGAACAAAACAATTATGAATATAGAAGAATTGTCCTCAGCACTGAATCCTGAAATATATGAACGTTTTAAGACTGCTATTGAATTGGGTAAATGGCCTAATGGTGACATACTTTCCAAAGAGCAAAAACAGATTTGTATCCAGGCGATTATCGCTTATGAGCATAAACATGTTAAACATGAAGAGCGCACGGGTTATTTACCTTCAAAAAACGTGGGAAAAAACAAACCAGAACAAGAAAATCCATTAAAGTGGAAGTAGCACGAAATTGGCGTATGCTACATTCGATAAAGTTAGAGAACAATTAATCTTAAAAGATAATTAACGAGAATAAATATGAAAGATGCGCAACCGAGTGTCATTTACTTAAGCGATTATAAAGCACCCGATTATCTTATAGAAACAACCCATCTAGAATTCGAGCTTTTTGAAGATCATGCTTTAGTAACTTCGACATTAAAGCTTAAAAAATCGAATAAAGAGGCTGACAAAATTGTTTTAGATGGTTTAGAACTTGAATTGATATCAGCGTCATTAAATGGAGAAGAGCTAACGGAATCAAAATTTCAACTTGATGATGAATCTCTAACAATTTTTAATGTTTCTGATCATTCAGTTCTAACTTGCATAACGAAAATCAAACCTCAAGAAAACACTTCATTAGAGGGGTTATACAAATCCCAAAAAATGTTTTGTACTCAGTGCGAAGCAGAAGGGTTTAGGAAGATAACTTTTTATCTTGATCGACCAGATGTGATGAGCGAGTTCACGACAAAAATAACCGCTGACAAAACGAGTTACCCAATATTACTTTCTAATGGAAATAAAATTGAAGAAATAGATTTGCAGGATGGACGTCACTCCGTGACGTGGCATGATCCATTTAAAAAACCTTCCTATTTGTTTGCGCTTGTTGCAGGTAATCTAGAAGTTGTATCAGATAAGTTCATCACCTCATCTGGACGAGAAGTTTCGATAAAGATTTTTGTCGAAGAGAAAGATTTAGATAAATGTGATCACGCAATGTTGTCGTTAAAACGCGCCATGAAATGGGATGAAGATACCTATGGCCGTGAATATGATTTAGATATATTTATGATTGTTGCGGTGGACGACTTTAATATGGGGGCTATGGAAAACAAAGGGCTCAATATATTCAATACGAGTTGTGTTTTGGCTAATCCAAAAACCACGACAGATTCCGGTTTCCAGCGTGTAGAGGGCGTTGTTGCTCACGAGTATTTTCACAATTGGTCTGGAAATCGGGTGACATGTCGTGATTGGTTTCAGTTAAGTCTTAAGGAGGGTTTCACTGTTTTTCGAGATTCGGAATTTTCAGCTGATATGGGCTCGCGTACGGTCAAAAGGGTAGAAGATGTTTCATTATTAAGGACAATGCAATTTGCTGAAGATGGCGGACCTATGGCTCACCCGGTACAGCCTTCGTCATTTATTGAAATTTCAAATTTTTATACACTCACAATATATGAGAAAGGCGCAGAAGTTGTCCGAATGATTCATACTCTTTTGGGTAAAGAGCTATTTAGAAAAGGTGCTGATTTATATTTTGAACGCCACGATGGCGCTGCAGTAACAATTGAAGACTTTGTTCAATGTATGAGTGAAGTATCGGGTCGTGATTTTAATCAGTTTATGAATTGGTACAAGCAAGCCGGAACACCTCGCGTGAAAGTCACCAGTGAGTATAATGAGTCCGCCCAAACCTTTATCTTGAAATTTAAACAGTCTTGCCCACCAACACCCGAAAGACAAGATAAACAACCTTTTTTGATTCCTATTGCAATGGGTTTGCTCGGTGAAGCAGGTTGTTTACCAATCAAGATCGCTGCAATGCCGCAAAACTATGAAACAAGTGATAACACCCATTATGTGATTGAATTAAAAGAATCTGAAGAGACATTTGTATTTGAGAACGTGGGTGAGCGTCCCGTTCCGTCTTTGTTGCGCGGTTTTTCAGCACCAATTAAACTTGATTACGCCTATAGCCGTGAAGATCTTATGCGCATCATGTCGAAAGATTCAGATGGTTATAGTCGCTGGGAGGCGAGTCAAGAACTGGCAATTCAGGTTATACGTGAAGTCATGCTGGATATGACGTCAAACCCATCTCCTACAGTAGATAACTTGTTACTTGATGCATTCAAGATTATTTTAAATGACGACACGCTCGATCCGGCGATGGTCGCTCTTATGCTAAGTTTACCAAGTGAACAATATTTGGCAGAAATATCAACTCAGGTGGACGTTGAAACGATTCACTATGCAAGAAAGCGTGTCGAACGTAAAATTGCCATCTCACTTTACGATGATTTTCTGCGAACCTATCAAAATTTAAATACTGAAAAAAGTTTTGATGTTTCGTCACAATCTATTGCTGAGCGAAGTCTAAAGAACATATGCATACATTACATTGCTTTGTCCAATGATCCGTTAGCATTAGAGATCTGTTCGAAGCAGTTCCACTCTGCTAATAATATGACGGATGAAATGGCGGCTTTGATGGCCTTAGTGCACTCTAATAAGACTGCGGCAGCTGAACTTCAGGCCAAGGTTTTAGCCCAGTTTTATGACAAGTGGAAGCATGAAAGTTTAGTCATAAATCAATGGTTTTCAGTTCAGGCTACGAAACCTTCCCCCGATGCGATACAAACGGTGAGGTCTTTGATGAAGCATGAAGCCTTTGATATTCGAAACCCGAATAAAATTCGATCTTTGTTTGGTGCATTTGCCATGCGAAACCCGATTGGTTTTCATTGTGCGAATGGGCAAGGGTATGAGTTCCTGATAGATCAGGTCATTATGCTCAATAAGTCCAATCCTCAAATTGCATCGAGACTTTTGACTCCACTTACTCAGTGGCGTAAATATGATGAAAATAAGCAAAAAATGATGAAACAACAACTAATTAGGCTCAAAAACGAAACTGCGTTGTCTAAGGATGTTTTTGAAGTATTAGATAAAAGCCTAGTTTAAGAGGGTAAGACTAAGAACAGGTTTTTTATAGTAAAAGGCTGACCAGTTAAATTAAATTTTTGTTATTTCTGCTTTTGTCGTTTGAATAATCCTATAACAGAGAACTATGATATTGCTCCTGTTTGACGATATATGGTGAGTTATGAAGATTAAGAATGACACAAAAACCTATGGAATTGTTTCTATTTTGTTTCATTGGTTGTCCGTTTTACTCGTAGTGGGATTGTTTATCTTAGGTTTATGGATGGTGGGTCTGGACTATTATTCTGAATGGTATCGCTTTGCACCCCACATGCATAAGAGCATTGGTGTCATATTTATTATTTTTGTTGTGCTCAGGATCGTTTGGCGCATAGTTAATGTTAATCCGTCACCATTGGAAACCCATACGAAATTAGAGCACGTGTTAAGTAAGTTAGTGCATGTGGCTCTTTATGGTATGTTAATTTTGATGTTACCTACGGGTTATCTAATTACTACAGGTGGTGGACAGCCTTTGGAAGTTTTCAACTGGTTTGTGATTCCTTCGCTTGTTTCCGGCATAGAAGGGTTAGAATATGCTGCTTTGGAGGTTCATGAACTATTGGCATTCGGCATTATAGGTTTGGCAGGCTTGCATGGTATTGCCGCGATCAAACATCATTGCTGGGATAAAGACAAAACGTTGCTTAGAATGCTCGGTAAGTCATAGACTAAATTTGAATTTCATAACTATTAATTAAATGTTTCATTCACTCTAGGAGTAAACCAATGATCAAATCTCTTGTAAATCCAATCGCAGCAGGCCTGTTATGCATGGCAGCTTTTACGGTTGATGCCAAGCCAATCGAATATAAGTTTGATATCGAAGGTTCTCATGCATTTATTCAGTTTAAAGCTAAACATTTGGGTATTAGCTGGTTGTATGGCCGTTTTAACACATTTGATGGATCTTTTGTTTTTGACCCAGAGAACGATGCTAATAATAAAGTGACTGCTACAGTCGACGTGACCAGTCTCGATAGTAATCATTCAGAGCGTGATGTTCATTTAGTTGGTGAAAAGTTTTTAAACATAAAAAAATTCAATACAGCGAAGTTTGAAAGTACAGAATTCAAAACAACTGGAAAAGACAAGGCAGTACTAAAGGGAAATTTGACCTTAATGGGAACCACTAAACTCGTAGAGTTTGATGTTGATATCATGGGGCAGGGGGTAGCTCCTTGGGAAAAAGGAAAAAATCTACAGCGCCGTGGATTCGAAGGTATTACCACTATTAATCCCGCTGATTACGGTATGGTCACTAAATGGGTTGGGGATGTAGAACTTAAAGTGTCTATTGAGGGTATTGGCCCACTTAAGTAGCCACTTGTTTAATATTGTTGGTGTAACTCAGTCCGAATTGGCATGAATATCATCAATATTTATTTCAGCGACAGAAAATCCTTGATTTTTTCTGTCGCTGAAATCAAAATCTAAGAAAATCAATCATTTAGTCTTATTCGTCATTATTCTGGCGCATCAATATATTTTTAAATAAAGCAGATCGATTTGGGTAATTTTGGTATTATTGCCATAGTTACTCTGAACTGTGCCAAAACGGCAGCAACTAATACCAAGTATTTCAATTCTTTTACGTGGATGGGCGACGATGTTAGAAGGCTACGACACTTTACTTTCATTTGACAAACTTAAAAAAAATACTGATGAGTATGCTCAATCCTTTCGGGAAGGAGCTCCCTGGCCACATATCGTATTAGATGATTTCTTTGATGAGATGGTTTTAGATACCATTTTGGATGAAATTGAATCGAGTCAAGAAGGTTGGCACGAATTCGATACTAAATACGAGAAAAAAATGCAGCTTCATAAAGATGAACTGTTAGGACCCACAACTAGAGCTTTTTTACATAACCTCAATTCCCAGCCATTTTTAGAGTTTCTCTCTAAAGTAACTAATATAGAACGGCTTGTTCCCGACCCCTATTATGTCGGCGGAGGTTATCATCAAATCCCACGCGGTGGAAAATTGGGTGTGCATGTAGATTTTAACCAACACGCTACTTTGGGCCTTTACAGACGACTAAATATCATTATTTATCTAAATAAGCAGTGGAAAGAAGAGTACGGCGGCCATTTTCAGCTTTGGGATAAAGAGACTAAGAGAAGCGAGAAAAATGTCTTACCTAAGTTTAATCGCGTAGCCATTTTTGAAACGACGAGTTCTAGTTTTCATGGACACCCTGAACCACTAAATTGTCCTGATGGTGTTTATAGACGCTCACTTGCGCTCTACTATTATTCTCCTGATCGGGGTGGTCAAATGAAAGATAAGCACAGTACTATATTTCTTTCCGAAGATGGAAAAACTGAACAACTTGTAAGCGCGCCTTCGTTGGCCTCACGAGTCAAAGGAACTGTTAAAAAAGTAATTGGTTATAAATAAACTTAGTCTCGTCCCCCGGAGTTGTGCAGTGTTCCCTCATGGGGCATACCGGGTTCTGGTATTATTGAATAATATTAATTAAACAGAACGGGGGATTGCGTTCGACTTAAAAGCGTACCTTGTGAATTGCGATATACAAAATTTATTTGTACCTAAAATTGTCAAATCTATCTATATTTGCTTGTTATAAGATTGAATAATTCATATTAAACTGGCATATTTGATTAGCTCGAGTTGAGATAGTTTAGTGTTTTCTCAATCTAGACAGGGCTTTCAGGAAGTTGCGATTCGCAAGGTAATACCGAGTTGGAGTAATTTAGTGTTTTTTGGTTTTGGGGACTGAATTGCATTTATTCTTTACTGGTATTGGGCGTTTTTTTGTCACCGTTAACGACTATGTGGTGGCGCGATAAATTAGACAAACCATCTCCAGGGGGAAATATGATTAGATCCGAAAAAACTGCCAAAGTAAATCCTGTAATTGACGAGCCGCGCTCAATTCCTACTGCGCCATCAACACAGAATTTTTCCGCGTCTCAAGTAGCTGCACCTTCGGCTGTTATTGGTTCGAAGATTCGATTCAAGGGCGAGCTTGTTGGTGAAGAAGACCTATTAATTCAAGGTCAAGTGGAAGGTACAATTGATCTTAAAAATCACAATCTTACCATTGGTGAACAAGGTGTTATAAAAGCCAATGTTAAGGCTAAAACCATCGTTATTGAAGGTAGTGTTGACGGCGATTTATACGGCGAAGAACGAATTGTGATTAAAGAGTCAAGTAATGTAAGTGGTAATATTACAGCTGAGCGCGTTGCTCTCGAAGATGGCGCTAAATTCCGTGGTTCGATTGATATGGATTCTAAAAATAAATCCTCTAGTCTTTCTACTAAGACCCTTGATGTATCAGAGAAATCACCAAGTTAATGTGTTAAATATAATGATTCGCTCTCTCATTGTGAGAGTGAATCATAATTTCCTAAGTCCACTTCAATGTTAAGTTTCCCTTCACAGGGTTTATCTTCTATATTAAATAAAATCGAGTCTTCCCGAACTAACAACAATATTTTAGATATGGGAGAGATGAGGCCTGGCACGTTTAATTATTTTTCAAAGTTAAGCTGTAAAATTCATTTTGAAAATTTAAGAGAGCTCTTTTTTGAAATTAAGGAAAAGCCTGGTGAAGAATTTAAAGCTCGCATAGACACTTATTTATTAGAATATAAAACAGATACTAAATTCGATGTCATCTTTTTATGGGATTTAATAAACTTTTTGACAATAGATGAGATTGTATATTTATTTAGGAAACTTCAACCCTATTGTAAGTCAAATACCTTAATTCATTCTCTCTCATACATAGGAAAGACCATCCCTGAGTCGCCCTCGAAGTTTCAAATAAGCAGCTGTGGTGAAATTGAAATTCAAAACGTTGGAAAGATAGTTTCCAAAAAAAGTGCAATCACAACACTTTCAATTTTAAAAAATTTAAACAATTTTATAATGGAGACAAATCTGTTTAACAGTAATAGTGTTTCATCTGGAATTAGTGAGAACATTATGAAGTATGTTCCACATTACGATAATAAAGATAAAACATTAGAGAAAAAGAATTATGCATTTAAACAGACCGGTGTAGAAAGCTTTCAACGAAAAACGTCTAACCGACAGAAAGGTGTATTCCATTATTCTCCAGCTTTAGAAGTCATATTAGGTGAATTAAGACAATTAAAGAAATCTATAATTTTAGATCTTGGAAGAGATATTTCTGAAAATAATGACCATCTATTGAACTACTCGTCGAAAGTTTTTCATGAAAATTTAGACAGATTGATAAACTGGAAAGAAGTTGATCCTAAGATTAAACTTTCTCGACAAACGTTGGCGTACGAAGCTGGAGTGAAGTTTGATGCGATTCTTGTTTGGGATCTATTTAATTACTTAAGTATTGATGATGTTAAAAAAATTGGCGATCGTTTATCTGCTGTATGTAAATCTGGCACCAAAGTGTATGTTCTAGCTTATTCAAGTACAAATAAGTCTTCACGACCTCAATCTTTTTATATCAGATCTTCAACGGAAGTCGAAGTTTGTTCTGCTAATTCAAATGTCGAAAATAAATCGAAACTTAATTCTGTGAAATTATTGAGATCTCTGGCTAATACTAAGATTAAGAATAGTTTTTTAATGCAACAAAAAATGCAGAAAGGCTATTGCGAATACATTTTAGAATACAATTAGATATTTAAAGCATCTGCAATAATTCTAATTTTTTAGGTTTATAGAATCAGTTTGCAGATGCTAGTGATAGCTTCTAAGAATTTAATGTCTTTTCAAATCGAGAAAAATATTTTTTATACAAGGTATCATTGATCGGATCTAACGAAAGCCAATCTAATAGCAGTTTTTCTTTCAATTCAGGTTTAGATTCTTTATTTTGCATTAATCCTTCTTTAAGTCTAGTCACTTGATATTCCATTCGAAGAGTCTGATCTTCTTCTGGTGTGGAAACATCAAAGGATGTTTCCAGGCGAATGCACAAAAGCTTGTAAGACTTTTCTCTTTCTTCTGAAGTGGTTGTAAATTCAGATTGAGCCTTTATTTTGTCGAAAATGCCTTTTACACCTGAAGGCCATTTTTCAATCTTTGAATATATCGAGTCAAATCCCACTTTTTCTAGACTATTGGTCAAATTTTCTTGAGTGGTATTGAATTGAGCCTTATTTAAACACTCCTTTAGTTCGAAAATCTTATTCCATATTTCACTTTCTTGTCTAACTCTATCTTTTTGAATTGAATCTTCATAGGAATCTAGAGCAGAAGAAAAACGTCGTTGAAGTTCTTTTTCTTTGTTTTTTGGTAATGGGGTTATTTCAGAGAAGCTAGTTGATAAACTTTCAACCTCAGCTCTCTTGTCGATAAGTGTTTGACCGGTTTCTTTAGAGAAACTTTCGATCAAGTGACATATTTCTTCCGCTGCTTTTCGATTTTTATCTAGTTCACTTTTAAACTCTTCTCTTTCTTTGTCTTTTCTCTCAAAAATTGAATCACAATGATCTCTGTAGGTCTTCCAAAGCTTATTTTCTTCCTTTTGCCAAGTTTTTCCAATGCTCTTCCATTTGGTCTGCAAGCTTTTTACTTTTTCAATAGCATCGTCAATATTATCTATCTCTAGTAGCTTCTCCGCGGATTCTACAATAACCTCTTTTTGTCGCTTATTTCTCTGAAATTCTTCATCAATTAATTTTTGTATGTTATTTAACACTGCATTAAAAGATTTTTGAATAGGTGCATTAGTTGACCGCTCAACCGGGGAATAGCTGGACCATTCTTTTTTAGCTGTTCGTAAAACGGTTTCAACATCTTTCCAATCGGCGAGTTCCCAATTGTATTGCTCGAGATAGGTTTCTACTTGATTGAGCAGTTGTTTGCGTTTTTCTAAATTAGCTTGGCGTTCTTCAGATTTTTCATTAAAAAATTCTTTACAGGGTTCGTATGCTTGTTGTGATAAATCATGGAATTTTTCCCAAAGTTCTGGTTGAGTATCTTTACCACCGTAAACGAGTTCTTTCCAATCACTTTGAAGTTTTTTAATCTGATCCGCTAAGTCTTCTCGATCTAAGTTCTTGTTGTCTCCAGATAAATAATCACGGCTCTGATTTGCAAGAATTTCCATACTAGAAATTAACTCTAATTTTTTGGGTTCAGTTGCAAAATTTCGATAGTCCTGAAGCTTTTCAATACCGCTGTCAAGCTCTTCAATCTGTTCGTTGAACCTCTTGGGAAGATTTTCAATTTCTTCAAGTCGTTCGTTAATAGCCTTACGTAAACCACTAGCTTGGCGCAAATTTCCTTGGTTAATCGCAGAGTTCACTTTTCTAATCAAGCCTCCGAGTTGACGCAGATTAGCTTGTTCTTTTTCCTTTTTTATATTTACCTTGGTCTCGTATTCTTCAATTGCAGTTCGAGCAGTTATAACCTGTTGAGGAATATCTTCAGAAAGTAATTTCGCCGGCGCTAAATAAATTAAAAGGTTTTTTTGATGCGTTTCTTTATTGTCTTCGTCTGCGCTTTCAAGATTTTCTATTTGAGTAGTAAGCGTGCCCAGAGTGGATACATGCTCAATTAGATTTCTTAATTGAGTGATAGAGGTTTTAAATAACTCCGATTGTGTTTTTGATGGTTTGGCATTACTCAAAGATTCATGCCAGTTATTCTCCAATTCTTTAATTGATGCATTTGCCTTTTCTAACTCATCGGCTTCTATACTAGATAAAGAATAAAGCTGAGCTATGATTACTTTTATTTGGTTAATTGAATCGGAAAAAAAAGTTTTTGCTTTATTCTCGGCAAATTCTTTAGCGTTGGCTTTTGCTTTCTCTTCTTCGATTTGGTGTTCGCGATCTTGACATTTTTTAATTCCCAAATCGTATCGGGCTTTAAAATCACCAGGATCTTGAATAACTTCGAGTTCATTCCACTGTTTTTCGTAGTGCTTTAACTTACTCGAAAAAGTAGCTGTATCAATAGACTCGCTTAAAGACTCTAAAGAAACACAAATAGTTTCGAATTTTTTATCTGTTTCAATACGTGTTTTTTCTTCTTTTTTGTATTGATCTATTTTATCTTTTACAATTTTATAGACATTTTTATCCTTTGTTTTTATCTCTTTTTGGATCTTTAGAAGCAATTCAGCTTGTAAAACTTTCATGGCTGCAGCTTGTCGGATTTTCGAAGTGGGACCGTCAATAGCAAGTTCGGCTAATGTAATTTCGCTTTTTTCTGACTCAATGTACTTGGTTATGTATTCACTATTTTTACAGTAACTGGCAATTGTGAGGCATTTTTCTTCGGATAATTTCGTGTCTAATTCATCAAATTTTAGGGTGTTTTCATCGATCAATTTTGCTGTTCGCTTAGCTGCAGCTATTTGAATCTTTCCGTTGGCTTCTGTTTTAACAAGTTCTAACAATTCCTCCCCAAAAGTAAGTCGTTGAATTGCTTTCACCCGATAGTCTTCCGTTTGTTCCGTGTTGTTGATGATTTCTAAAAGATCTGGTGCAGATAATTCAGATAATTCAATTTTTTTTGTTGGAGCAGGGGTTTTTTTAGGTTTTGAGCCAAACAAACGAGACAATAAAGCCATTTTGTGTCCTTCAATATTTTGTGTTAAGAGATACCTAGGCTAGAGCCTGGAGATTGGCAATTTTATCGTCAAATGGGCACATTTATTATTTGTGAAAGCCTTTTGACACTGCCTACTAAGTACAAGTTAAGAAGCGTATATTATTCATTTTCTTTATGTGTTGTCGAATGAAATTGGCTCTTTTTAGTGATTTAAATTTAGTTAGCGATTTGTACCTTCGAGTGAATATGAGATTCACAAAGGAGGTGATTTTGGTTTGCAAAGACATGATCTAAAACGGCTGAACCTAGAGGAGTATTTTTATAACGCTTTAGCCTTAACTTATTGATAATAATATATTTTATTAAATTTTGGAGTTAATAAGAACTGTGAAATAGAGGCTTAAATTAGCTTATAAAGTGGTTGGTGATTAAGCTCTTCATCTATTTTGTGTATCAACTTTTTGTAGGTGACAGATGATGTACTATTGTATCGGCTCTTAAAGTCTTTATCCGAAATTCCTTCGTCTAGGAGAGTAAATGGAGGTAAAAAATCTGTGTCGCTAAGCCTTGACTTTAACATAAATACATGCAATTTCGATGCGGCTGATACTGCAGTTTGTGCAAACATAATTCCCGCACGATCCGCCGCGATATCATTAAAACTAAATCCGCTACCGCCTTTTAAAGAATCTAATAGCTCCTTAAACTCTCCTATTTCTTCAGTTAAGCCATTGTCAGTAAGCAGTTTTAATGTCGAGGAAACAATGAAATGACGCGCTAGGTCTTTTCGGCCATTTAAGGTGACCGTAAGATTGCGTTTTCTCTTTGCTTGGGCTAACTGTTTACTCACCATATGACGAAAGTATTGAGGTTCTGTATAAAGACCTAAAGCAACTAATGCGGCAATGTGCTCGTTTCTATGGAGTCTCCCGTAAGAATCAGCATTTGAGGCACTTTCTAAAATCAATTCTTTTAGAAGTAGATGCAGTGGCGTGACGGAATTAATTCTATTGCTGTTGCTAAGAAATGTCAGGTATTGATATATGAGAGGCTCGTTTAGAACGAGATTATTTCCAGAAAGTGTGCGCAATTGCTTTGCAATATAGCTTAAATTTTGTTCAAAGCTAGAAGTTGGAGAAAGGGTGACATACAAGCGGTTTTTGCTGATTTTGATCTCCTCTAAACTTCGCAAAATATTGCTCGAGTATTCTTTTCCCACCACTCTACTAAGTAAACTCTTGAATAAAATATCAGCGAAAATTGGGGGTATTGGAAGTTTTCCTATTCGAAAATGGCTCCAATTTATATTGTTTTTTGACTCAGAAATCGCAACTGATAGAAATACATTAAATGAAAAAACGCGCATATCTATTGGGTAAATAAGTTCTAATTGCGCGGTTTTACCTTTTAAAGTCGATCTGGCAGATATCTTTTTATACGTTTTTTGAGCAAGAATTGTAAAACTCTGTATTTCTTGCTCAGTGAGGTAGAGTTGCGTTACTCGAGGGTTAGTGTTTAATTTAGAAGATATGCGCTTTAAGGCGCCCGAAACATCGCGTATATGCTGGCTTTCAAGTATCTTAGTCTCGAATTTTTTCGCTGGAAACCCAATTGCTAAAACGAGAAAAAATATGAATGTGGCGAATAATGCCACTGTAAGCCAGAGATGAGATCCTAGTGAATAGTTTAATCGGTTACTTGAGTTCGCCACCGAGCATCCAAAAAATTACTGATTCTTAATGTCTAAATTGATTGGAATTTTATATCAAAATGTCAGAAGATAAAGCCAAAAATTTCGATATTCATGAATTTACTAAACGGTTGCCTAAAAAGCGCATGGCATCTGGCGCGCTAATTTTAAATGATCAAAAAGAGGTGCTTCTTGTAAACCCAAACTATAGGGACAATTGGCTTATTCCGGGGGGTATGGTTGAAGACAATGAATCACCCCACAATGCCTGTTTGCGTGAAATTAAGGAAGAAATCGATCTTACTCTTTCCATCACTCGTTTGTTAATCGTTGATTATATGCCTGAGTCTAATGAAGGCACTGAAGCGCTGCACTTCGTTTTTGATGGCGGAGTTTTATCAAATGAGCAAATCGAACAGATTAAAATCTGTGATAAAGAGCTTTTAGGCTTTCGTTTTGTACCAATTCATCAGCTCTATAACTACTTGCCTAAGGCTCTTCACGAAAGGTTAATGGTTGCGATAGAGCGACTAAATTCCTATAACTCAGCTTATTTAGAAGCGGGAATTCCATTACTTAGTCAGTAATCTTTATCCGTTTTATAATCCGGAACAGTTCTTGCGATTATCCATTTTACGCGAACTAGGCGTCAATTATTTGTCAACGTTTGGATAATCCATGTCACAACCCTTTTTTGATCACTTAAAATCACTTCCGTCGAATGTTTCAGGTGAGTCAACATTAAAAAATGTACGAAGCTTAGGGAAAGGCAACCTAAGTGTTCCGATCCTTGTGTTAGCGCTCTTGGGGATGATGACATTACCCTTGCCTCCATTTCTTCTAGACACTTTTTTTTCTTTTAACATTGCTCTCTCGATCGTTGTTTTACTTGTGGCGGTTTACTCGTTAAGACCTTTAGATTTCGCGGTATTTCCAACAATATTGCTGGTTGCAACGCTATTGCGCCTTGCGCTGAATGTGGCGTCGACGCGAATAGTGCTGTTAAACGGCCATGAAGGTGGAGATGCTGCTGGAAAAGTAATTCAATCCTTTGGAGAAGTGGTGATCGGAGGTAACTATGCTGTTGGGCTAGTAGTATTCATCATCCTAATCATTATTAATTTTGTCGTTGTGACTAAAGGTGCTGGTCGAATTTCTGAGGTGAGCGCAAGATTTACCCTTGATGCGATGCCTGGAAAACAAATGGCCATTGATGCAGATCTCAATGCAGGTTTAATTGATCAGGATGAAGCGAGAACACGCCGTGCAGAAGTCGCTTCCGAAGCGGATTTTTATGGCGCGATGGACGGTGCGAGTAAATTTGTTAGGGGTGACTCGGTGGCCGGTATATTAATTTTAATAATTAATATTATCGGTGGTCTAATTGTTGGTATGGCCCAGCACCAACTTGAGTTTAGTGATGCTCTGGAAAAGTATGTTTTGCTTACGATAGGTGATGGGTTAGTCGCTCAGGTCCCTTCCTTACTGCTATCTGTCGCAGCCGCGATTATGGTGACTAGAGTCAATAGCTCTGAAGATATGAATCGTCAGGTTATGTCGCAAATGTTTGAATCGCCGAAAGCGTTAGCGGTTACATCGGCTATTTTGTTTTTAATGGGCGTGATTCCTGGTATGCCACATTTTGTGTTTCTAAGTCTTTCTTTCATATGTGGTCTAATTGCCTATTACATTTATTTCCAGCGCCAGCAGGCTGAAGTTGTCGAAGAAGGAGGTTTTCAAGGATTGTCTAAAGACACATCACCTAAACTTTCCAACGAAAACATCGGTACGACATCAGCTGCGCTTCCTCCTGCAATTGAATCTCAATCTGAAGGAAAAAATCAAGAACCCGTGGAAGTGAGTTGGGATGATGTTCAACCTGTGGATATTGTTGGCCTAGAAGTGGGGTATCGTCTTATTCCATTGGTGGATAAATCTCAGAGTGGAGAGTTATTAGGCAGAATTAAAGGTGTACGAAAAAAGCTCTCTCAAGATTTTGGTTTTTTAATTCCTGCCGTGCATATCCGAGATAACCTAGATCTGTTGCCCAACGCATATCGCATCAGTCTGATGGGGGTTTCAATTGGAGAAGGAGAAGTTCACTCTGACAAATTTATGGCGATTAACCCCGGACAAGTCTTCGGTAAGCTAGACGGTATAAAAACGGTAGACCCAGCTTTTGGCTTGGAAGCAGTTTGGGTTGATGCCGATAAAAAAGATCATGCTCAGACACTTGGTTATACCGTTGTTGATCCAAGTACGGTTATTGCGACGCATTTAAACCAGATTGTCCAAACCCATACACACGAAATAATTGGTCATGAGGACGTCCAAAAATGGCTGGATTTACTTGGAGAGAAATCACCAAAACTTGTAGAAGAATTGGTACCAAATACTATATCTATCAATCAGTTACTTAAAGTTCTTCAGTCATTACTTAAAGAGCAGGTTACGGTTAAAGATATGCGAACAATTGCAGAAGCGTTAGCGGCACACGGTGACAAATCAATGGATACGAATACCCTTACCGCCATCGCCCGTTCCGCTCTCTCTCGTCAAATAGTTCAAAGCATAGTTGGACAAGAGTCTAACCTTTCTGTGATCACCCTTGATCCCTCCCTGGAACAGTTGTTGCTTCAGACCCAACAACAGGCACAAAAAACTGGCGTTGAAGATGGTGCCTTCTTAGAACCGCAGTTGGCTGAGCGTTTAAACAACGCACTTGTGAAAGCAGCCAAACAGGTTGAAGCGGTAGGAAAGCCTCAGGTGTTACTTGTAGCTGGACCTTTAAGAAATATGTTGTACCAATTTGTGAAATTCAATCTACCAGATTTAAAAGTATTGGCGTACAGCGAAGTGCCAGATAACAAACAAATCACCATTGAAGCCAACGTGGGTGGCGATATCTTACAAGGCTGATTGATAGAAGAAGTTTTGTAACCTTTGCGATAGCGGAGTCAGCGATGAAAGACAATGAAGCAACACAAAAATCTCAGGTAAAGCGATTTGTCGCAAAAAATATGCGACGCGCATTGGATTTGGTTCGTGAAGAGTTGGGACCGGAAGCCGTCATTCTATCGAGTCAAAAGGTCAAAGAAGGTGTTGAGATCATTACTTCTGTTGAACCGGATTTGATGACACGAGGCGTGGACGAAAGACGTGGGTTTGGACAAAAGTTTGACGCTGAACTTGATAGCGCTATGTCCAGTGACGGCGCTTGGAGATCTCAAGCTGATTTTGAAAATGCTGTTTCTCGTTATTCTCATCAGCAAGACTTATCTGCGAATTCATTCTCAACTCGATTGCCTTCGAGTGATTTAGCGCTAGAAATTGAACGTGCGCGTGAACGTATGCTGGAAGCTAAACGAAAGGCAAAAGAATCAAATGCCCCAATTGGAACCGGTTATCAAAAAGATCAAGGTGTAAATGACTCACCTGACAAAGTAATGGCCGAAAAATCAGTAATAAAAAAGCAAGAAATTTATAATGAATCCATTGATCTCGATTCAGTAAGAGATACTGCGCAGGCCACCCAGACATCACCATATCAGCAAGAAAATGATCGAGACAAAAATCAGGAAGAAGAGAAAAGGTTAAATGAACTCCAAAGTGAATTAGCTGAAATGAGGATGCTATTAGAACAACAATTATGGCGAACTCTTGGTAATCAAAATGATTCAGTTGGACTTAATAAACAACAGCAAATAAAGATGCCAGGGCAATATCCCGTTGTTAGAGAACATATCCAGCGGCTTGGGTTAACCGAAAATCTAACAGATTATTTGATAGAACAATCGGGGCAACACAAACGCGCTAATGATGCTTGGCGTGATAGCATGGCGCATTTAGCTCAGACGATACCGATATCAGAATCGGATTTAATAAGAGACGGCGGTACTTATGCATTTGTAGGTCAAACTGGCGTGGGTAAAACGACATCCATTGCCAAGCTAGCCGCACTTTATGTAATGCAGCATGGTGAAGGTAAGGTCGCACTTGTAACCACAGATACCTATCGCGTGGGCGCATACGATCAGCTTCGATCAATCGGTCGAATTCTGAATGTGCCAGTGAGAGTTGTGGATACTGAAAACAGCCTTTTGACACAACTCGCGAGACTTCGAAAATATTCTTTAGTGCTGGTTGATACGGCTGGATTTCGCTACGGTGATGCCCAGCTTAAAAAACAACTAAATCAACTTGATGCGTGTCGCACTTTACAAAAAATATTGGTCTTATCGAGCGCGAGCCAACTGCCAACCAATAAAGCATCCATTCATGCTTTTACTTCCCAAAAGCCAATTCATTCATGTGTTGTCACTAAATTAGATGAAACAGCAAGCTTAGGTGAAGCAATAAGCGCAGTTGTCGAAGGAAATATCCCTGTGGCCTATACGACCGATGGGCAAGAAATACCTGAAGATATAGAGCGGGCGACCGGTAAAGGGATTGTGTCAAAAGCGGTAAAAATGACTAAACAAGCCAATGGCTTGATCAATTCATCCGCAAGTAATCAATAGAGAACGCTTGGAATTTTATTTAAAAACGATCCGCTAATTTTTTTATTTCTAAGGAATCTGTGCGAATTTTAGAAAATTTCTTAGACGATAAAATAACTGAACTATACTTTAATGAGCACCGTCTTGGCACGAAAATCCAGATCGGTTGAATTGAAAGAGAGTAATTCTATAAATGAGTAATAACCACCCGATCAAAGTCATTGCTGTCACCGGAGGTAAAGGAGGTGTTGGCAAAACAAATTTATCGGTAAATCTTAGCATTGCACTCGCTGATATGCGGCGCAGAGTTGTGTTAATGGATGCGGATTTGGGTTTAGCAAATGTTGATGTGTTGTTAGGACTCCAAGCGAAATACAATTTATCTAATGTTTTGGATGGTAGTGTTTCAATTCGCGATGTGCTCGTGCGGGGCCCTTGTGGAATTAAGATAGTGCCAGCATCTTCAGGTGTTCAGCAAATGGCATCGCTATCGCCGCAAGAACATGCTTCATTAATTCATGCTTTTAGTGAGTTATCAGATCAAATGGATGTGTTGGTCGTCGATACCGCAGCAGGGATCTCAGATACAGTAGTTAATTTTGTAAAAGCCTCACAAGAAGTATTAGTTGTCGTATGCGATGAGCCATCTTCAATTACTGATGCTTATGCTTTGATAAAATTACTAGCAGTCGAACATGGAATGTTTCGATTTAGAATTGTTGCGAATATGACACGCTCGACGCAAGAAGGAATCAATCTTTTCAATAAAGTTCGGACTGTTTGCGAAAAATTTCTCGATGTTTCCTTGCAATACGTCGGTAATGTACCTTATGACGAAAATGTTCGGCGTGCCGTTCAAAAGCGTACCCCATTGATAGACTTCTCTCCTCGCTCTAAAGCAGCTGCTGCAATACGAGTGATCGCCCAAAAAGTTGACGAATGGCCAATTCAAACGAGTCCACGCGGGCATCTAGAGTTTTTTATAGAGCGTCTGTTACAAACTTCTAACGCAAGTGGTTTTTGATTGTATAGCCGTTGAATAGTATTTATGACGCAATCAATGACGGAAAATTTGACTGTTTATAAACAGACAAAAGTGACTGAACAGTCTATTGATATTCAAGACTTTGCTTTCTTGGTTAAAAGGATTGCACACCATATGATGGCGCGTATGCCATCATCAGTTCAACTAGACGATTTAATTCAATCAGGAATGATTGGGCTCTTAGAAGCCGCGCAAAAATTTGATGGTGATAAAGGTGCTAGCTTTGAAACTTACGCGGGGATTCGAATTAGAGGAGCGATTATCGATGAGATGCGTCGCGGTGATTGGGTACCTCGTTCGGTTCACCGCAATACAAGAAGAATAGCTGACACCATTAATCAATTGGAAAAAAGTTTGGGAAGGGATGCGAGAGACTATGAAATTGCAGAAGCACTAGAAGTCAGTATCGATGAATATCATGAAATGGCGCGAGATGGTCTTTCATCCAAGTTATTTAGTTTGGATGAAACTCATGATGAGAATGAGTTCTCCATTAAAGATAACCTCGAAAGCACACGAGAAGAACCTTCGGCCGCTCTCCATTCCGATAATGTTCGGCAGCATTTAGCAAGGGCTATTGACAAACTCCCGGAGCGAGAGAGACTCGTATTATCGCTTTATTATGATGAAGAATTAAATTTAAAAGAAATTGGTTTGGTTCTTGGGGTATCAGAATCACGTGTTAGCCAAATACATTCACAAGCCGCTGCTCGACTTAGGGCGAAAATGGCAGACTGGAGTGAGATGTGAAACTTCAAACGTTTCAGTTTAAATATCAATCTCTTAGCGACCATTTTTTCAATAAATCTACAATCTTACCACCAATTTACTGGATGACTGCGTACTAACGACTAGACTTGTTAGAAATAGGAGTTATTTCCTAATTAGAAATACAGTTGATTGGACTATTGAGTTGAATATTCGGAGGTTCCTTTGGACAAAAATATGAAAATTTTGATTGTTGATGATTTCTCTACCATGAGGAGGATCATTAAGAATCTATTAAGGGACTTGGGTTTTACCAATACTCAAGAAGCGGATGATGGCAATACTGCCTTGCCGATGCTCAAGGCGGGCGATTTCGATTTTTTGGTCACCGATTGGAACATGCCTGGTATGACAGGTATAGATTTACTTAAAGAAGTTCGAGCAGATGGAAAGCTAGCAAGTATGCCTGTATTGATGGTTACTGCAGAGGCTAAACGAGATCAAATCATCGAAGCAGCGCAAGCTGGTGTTAACGGTTATGTCGTCAAGCCATTTACAGCGCAAGTGCTTAAAGAAAAAATCGATAAAATTTTTGAGCGTGTAGATGGGTAAATAAGGCCGTCAAATGGAAAATATACAACCGCTAAATAACGATAAAGAATTCATGTCGAAGTTACAGGAGAGTTCTAAACTGCTTGTAGAAAAACTTCAGAGTGAAAACTTGGATGAAGCTTCATTACTAATTAATGAACTTGTCGAAGCGCGCAATAACCATATTTTTAACGCTGTTGGCCAACTTACAAGAGGCCTTCACAGCGCGATAGTTAATTTTAATGTCGACGCTGATGCAGAACCCGAAGAAGAATCAAATAATTCAGAAATACGTGATGCTTCAGATCGATTGCAGTATGTCATCACCATGACACAATCCGCAGCGGACAAAACGATGGATCGTGTAGAAGCTGTCGCACCCATCGCTATGAATCTTGGTCAGGAAGCACATAAGATTAAAGATGAGTGGCAAAAACTAAAACGTCGTGAAATTGATAAAGAAGAATTCAAATCGCTTTACAATCGAGTTGGCGAATTCCTAAATCAGATGGGAGAAGGCACAGATCAATTGAATCAGAGCCTTCAAGATATAATTCTAGAACAAGGTTACCAAGACTTAACAGGTCAAGTGCTAAAGAAGGTAATCATGTTGATAACTGATGTCGAAAATGAACTCGTTAATTTAATGCGAATCGCTGGTCAGGTGGAAGAGGTTGCGGGCTTAGCATCCACAAAAGAAGTCAAAGAGACTATAAAAACTAGCGAGGGAGAAGGGCCCCAAATTCATGCAGATAAACGGGATGATGTAGTGTCGGGACAAGATGACGTAGATGATTTGCTATCAAGTTTAGGGTTTTAGGAGACAGTAGATGGCATTTGGAGAAGACGAAGAGATTCTTCAGGACTTTTTGGTTGAAGCAGGAGAAATATTAGAACTCCTGTCAGAACAATTAGTTGAATTAGAAAATCGCCCTGATGATAAAGATTTGCTTAACGCCATCTTTAGAGGCTTCCATACCGTAAAAGGTGGTGCAGGTTTTCTGCAACTCAATGCAATGGTCGATTGTTGTCATGTTACAGAAAATCTTTTTGATATTCTTCGCAATGGACAGAGATCGGTCACATCTGAATTAATGGATGTTGTGTTACGTGCGTTAGACACCGTAAATGAACAATTCGCGCAAATTTCTAATCGTGAAGAACCCATTCCGGCTGATCCAGAATTGATCGCTGCTTTAGAAAGGCTTGTTTCAGGTGAAGACGATGTAGTTAGCGATAACAAGGCTGAACCTGTTCCAGAAGCCGCTGAATCGTCGTCATCAAATCAAACAGCGGATCAAGGAATTGATATTACCGATGATGAATTTGAAGGATTATTAGATGCCATTGACGAACCGACTAAAAAAGAGTCGACCGCGACTAATGAAGTGGCGGCAGTATCTGATGAAATCACTGATGCAGAATTTGAAAGCCTTTTAGATGAATTACATGGTTCAGGTAAAGGGCCATCCGCTGAACAAAGTGATCAAGCTCCTGCGTCTGACAAGGAAGCAGAAAAATCCTCAGCCAAAGTAGCCGATTCTTCAGATAGTAATGAAATTTCAGAAGATGAATTTGAAAACCTTTTAGATCAGCTACATGGAACAGGCAAGGGTCCCGCTGGAGAAAAAGGTTCTCCAGCACCTGCACCTAAGCAACCAGATAAAACGGCGGTAGGTGGTTCAGATCTGATCACAGATGACGAATTTGAAAATCTTCTCGATCAATTACATGGTAAAGGAAATGGACCTGCTGCAGGTGGTCAACCGGAAGAGTCAAAATCATCAGAACCCGCTGAAAAAGCCCAATCATCAGAAATAAAAGAAAAAGAACCAGCGGCAGCGAAAAGCAAAGATAAACCTACTGCGCCAAAAGTTCGTGATGCTAAACCGGCTGCGAATCCTCCTGCAGCGCAAGGAAAAGGCCCCGCAGCACCTCAGCCAGCATCGGGTGAAACGACGGTTCGTGTTGATACCCAGCGTCTCGATGACATTATGAATATGGTTGGTGAGTTGGTATTAGTAAGAAATCGACTCGTTCGTTTAGGGCTTGAATCATCCGATGAACCCATGCAAAAAGCCGTGGCTAATCTCGATGTAGTTACTGGAGATTTACAAACTGCAGTGATGAAGACGCGAATGCAGCCAATCAAAAAGGTTTTTGGTCGATTCCCTCGCGTAGTGAGAGACTTAGCGAGAAACTTGAAAAAAGATATTAATTTAGAGTTGCAAGGTGAAGAAACGGATCTTGATAAAAACCTAGTTGAGGCCTTAGCTGATCCGCTCGTTCACTTGGTGAGAAATTCGGTAGATCATGGTATTGAACTTCCGGAAGTTCGTGAAGAGAAAGGTAAACCGAAAACAGGAACAATTGTTCTTGCTGCTGAGCAAGAGGGTGATCATATTTTATTATCCATTGCAGACGATGGTGGTGGAATGAACCCTGATATGCTGCGAGCAAAAGCAATTGAAAAAGGTGTTTTGGATTCAGATGCAGCACAACGCCTCACTGATGTTGAAGCTTTTAATCTGATTTTCGCTCCAGGGTTTTCTACTAAGACCGAGATTTCGGATGTGTCAGGACGCGGTGTTGGGATGGACGTGGTTAAAACGAAAATCACGCAGCTCAATGGTACTATTGAGATTGATTCTAAAGTGGGTGCTGGTACTCAGATTGTTATTAAGGTTCCCTTGACCTTAGCCATTATGCCCACCCTCATGATACTACTTGGTGAACAAACTTTTGCTCTGCCTTTGGCAAGCGTCAATGAAATATTTCATATGGATCTGGCAAAGACCAATATTGTTGATGGCCAAGAATGTATAACAATAAGAGACAAGGCAATACCACTATTTTTCTTAAAGCAATGGCTTGTGGTAGGTTCACAGCCTGTGTTTATCGATAGAGAATCAGGTGCAACACAAGAAGGACATGTTGTAATTGTCTCAGTTGGTACGCAAAGGGTAGGGTTTGTGGTTGATCAGTTAATTGGTCAGGAAGAAGTCGTAATTAAACCCTTGGGAAAAATGCTTCAGGGTACGCCAGGAATGGCAGGCGCTACAATTACGGGTGACGGTACCATTGCATTGATACTAGATGTACCAAGTATGTTAAAACAATACGTATAAGTTTATCTTGTTAAGTAACATCTATTTAAGCAAGAGGATTTAATGGCCTGGAGGGGCTGTGGTCTACAAAGTTCTCATAGTTGATGATTCAAATTTCTTTCAGACTCGATTGAAAGAGATGATTAACGAAAGTTCTCAACTTGATGTGATTGGCATTGCTTCAAATGGTCGAGAGGCCATAGATATGGCGGCAAAACTAAAACCTGACATTATATCTATGGATTATGAAATGCCTATGCTTGATGGCGTTTCAGCCGTGAAAACGATTATGAACGAAAATCCCACTCCTATAGTTATGTTTTCCTCGATGACATATGAAGGAGCAAAGATAACACTTGATGCACTCGCTGCGGGTGCAGTGGATTTTATGAATAAAAATTTTGCGGAGGTATCTAATGATTCAGCCGAATTTAAACGAAAGCTTCATGACAAACTAATCACGTTTGCCAAAACAAAAAGTAAGTCTGCAAATGATCCTGAGCCGTCTCTAGATACATCGGTTTCGGATAAACAAAATTTTAGTTCTATTCCGCGTTCAAAACTTAACAAAGAGTCGAAAATAAAAGAGAGAAGACCTTTATCAGACGTCTCTCGGCCTAGCGAACCATCGAGAACTCATTTTCGAAAAGCGGAAAGTATAAAAGGAAAAGTTAAAATACTTGCAATTGGTGCATCCACAGGAGGTCCTGTAGCACTATCAAACATTGTTTGCGCATTGCCTACTAATTTCCCTGTTCCGATTATTATTATTCAACATATGCCTGAAAATTTTACGAAAGCCTTTGCTGAACGCTTGAATCGAAGTGCAAACCTAACGGTTAAAGAAGCGGAATCAGGTGATCGTATAGAAAGAGGTAGAGTATTTGTTGCACCTGGTGGAAAGCAAATGATTGTCGACAAGAGCGGCCATTCATTGAAAATTATCGAAGGTGATAATCGTGTTAACTATCGTCCTTGTGTTGATATTACTTTTGCTTCCGTCGCCAATGCCTATAACAATTCTGTACTTGCAGTTGTCTTAACAGGAATGGGTTCTGATGGGTGCGAAGGCGCGAGAATACTCAAGGAAAAAGGTTCAAGTCTTTGGAGTCAAGATGAACAATCGAGCGTAGTGTATGGTATGCCAGCTGCGGTTGCTCGGGCAAATTTATCGGATTGTGTTTTACCGTTAAATGAATTTGCCAAACAACTCATTGCTGAGATTTAAAGGAGGATCGCGTATGGATCTTCTTACTTTAGTTGGCGTAATTGTAGGTTTTTCTGCTTTATTAGGTGGAAATTTTCTCGAAGGTGGTAGTTGGACATCATTACTAAATGGTCCAGCGGCGATCATTGTTATTGGTGGTACCATTGGTGCGGCCATACTGCAAACCCCTATGTCTGGGATCAAACGTGCTCTATCGATTGGCAAATGGATTTTACATCCGCCTAACCCTAAATTTCAAAGAGGCATAGATAAAGTTGTTGCTTGGGCTAAAACCGCTAGAAAAGAAGGGCTTTTGGGTCTTGAGAATCTATCGAACACAGAGCGAGATGGTTTTTCGCGGAAAGGTTTGCAACTTCTTGTAGATGGCAGCGAACCAGAGGTAATTCGTCATGTTTTGGAAACAGACTTAGTTGTGGCGGAACAAAGAGATCACGAAGCGGCACAATTTTATGAATCCATGGGAGGTTACTCACCAACAATTGGAATAATCGGGGCCGTTATGGGGCTGATTCATGTCATGCAACATTTAGAAGATCCTTCTGAATTAGGTCCTGGTATCGCTATAGCATTTGTGGCAACAATATATGGTGTTGCGTTAGCAAATTTGCTATTGCTGCCGGTGGCGAATAAGTTAAAAGCTTGTATAAAAGAACAGTCTCAATTTAGAGAGTTAATGATTGAGGGAATAATTGCTATTGCCGATGGCGAAAATCCACATTCAATAAAAATGAAGCTTAGTGGTTATCTTCACTAGGTGCAAACACGATGATACGCCGACAAACTATTGAGACAAAAATAAACCACGAACGTTGGTTAGTATCCTATGCTGATTTTATTACTCTATTATTTGCATTCTTTGTTGTAATGTATTCCATCTCGCAGGTTAACGAAAGCAAATATAAAATTCTTGCTGATACGCTCGAAAAGGTCTTTCCAGAAAACATAAATACGAATACAAAAGAATTATTAAGCGAAGGCACGTCAAATCAATCTCAGCGTTCTGAAGAAAATCTAGCAGAGTTAGATGTCGTTCAAGAAGAAATTCTTAAATCTTTGAGCGGTATGATCGATAGCGGTGATGTGTCATTGTCGGGAAATGAACAATGGATAGAAATAGCACTTAATGCAAATATTCTCTTTCCCTCTGGTAAAGCACAGCCGAGTGAACAAGCTAAATCTATCTTTGCGGAAGTAGCGGAAATTCTCGCACCACATTCCAATGCAATAGCTGTTGAAGGACATACAGATACGATCCCAATAAAAAACCAACGGTTTAATAATAATTGGGAATTGTCTGCAGCAAGATCTGTTGCGATAGTGTCGTTATTGGCTTATCAAGGTGTTTCTCCCGAACGGATGTCTGCGGTAGGACACGGAGAGTTCCATCCTATCGCGGATAATGGCAGCGCCGAAGGCCGAGAGAAAAACAGAAGGGTCGTGCTTAAAGTTGCTAAAGAAGCCGTTAAGCTTCCATCGGAAAGTATCAATAATATTGATTTAACCAATTACCCAAATGAAACTTCGCAAACTGCGACACCTGACGAAAATGTCATACAGGATGATTTTGTACAGCGAACTGAAACTGCAGAAACTAGAGTTAGTGAGGGAGATGATTCCTATTCTGGTAAGATCCAACCCGTCAAGTTAAAAAGCGGTGGTTTATTATTTTCAAGTGATCCCCAGCTACCCAGAAATAACTCTCCTATTGATCCCGAGCCATAGCCGTTATCAAACAAGCGTCGACAGCTGAAGATCCAGTGATTTTTGCGTCTAAATGTCATAGTGGGTACGGTCCTTGCTGCCTTAAAAAATACTATTATTAATAGATGAAAATCGTTTTATAGCAGAAGATCGGCTTATTTTGGTTCGGAGTGCGGCAGTAATTTACCGCTGATATCCTAAGCCGGAAAAATAGTAAAAGGTAATTATTTTGCACATTTGGGCAGTGGCAAACCAAAAGGGCGGAGTTGGAAAAACAACGACGAGTATCGCACTGGCGGGAATTGCTGCAGATAAGAATCAAAGAGTATTGCTAGTGGATCTAGATCCGCATGGTTCTCTCACATCTTATTTTCGTTTATCCCTTGAGGAGCTCGAATACAGCAGTTTTAGTCTATTTCAAGACCGAAAGAATCTCGATTTTGCTAAAATTACACGAACTATTCACCATACGGATTATGAAGGAATTGATCTTATTCCAGCCATCACTGCATTAGCGACTCTAGAGCGCCAGGGTATTGGAGACGGCATGGGTTTAGTCCTTGGAACAGTATTTAAATACTTGGAATATGAATATGATCGAATCTTTATTGATTGTCCGCCATTGCTTGGTGTTTTAATGGTAAATGCTTTAGCTTCATGTGAACGTTTAGTCATACCTACACAGACTGAATTTTTGGCGATTAAAGGCTTAGAGCGCATGTTAAATACTTTAGCTATGCTTAAGAAATCAATGCAGAGAAGTATTCAATTTACCATTGTTCCGACTATGTATGATAGAAGGACTCAAGCATCTGTTACTAGCTTAAGAGCTTTACGTAATGACTATGGAGATCAAGTCTGGCCAGGTAAGATTCCAATCGATACTCGATTTCGTGACTCGAGCAAAGCCGGGGTTCCGCCACATATTTTTGATCCTGAAGGGCGCGGTGTAAGCGCCTATCAATCGTTATTTAATTTCCTCGTAGATAAACAAAACGCTAAAAAAAATGCCGGAAATTTAGATGAAATCTAAATCTAAACAAGCAGCAGATGAAGCACTAGACGATTATTTTGCCGATTTATTTACGGTCACAAGTGCCCCTAATGATGAACCTGTTGTAAAAAAAGAATCTCAAAGCGCGAGTTTAAAATCCAATACGACAGATAATTTAAGTGTTTCTCGTCCCCCTAGTATTCCTGATGATTTAAATCACTCCAAGAAAGAACAAAAACAACAGCAAGATATTGCCCTCCAAAATAAAACTGAGCTTTTAGAGATCGAAAAGCGAGAGAAACTACAAAAGTTATTAAATCAACAAACTTTAAAATCAGAAGAAATAATATCTGCTCCTGTGAAGGCAGAAAATTTAATCACAGAGCAAAAAGTAATAAAGGCTCCAGAAGAAATTTCTTCGGTAAAAGAATCTGTTTTAGATGCGCCAGATAATGGCGACTTCCAAGAAGAATCTATAGAAGTTAACAACGGCCTGTTGGATTGGGATACTAATGGGCGGCCTAAATGGGCTCAAGAGAAATTTGATGTCCTGTTATTTGAGGTATCAGGACTTACACTCGCCGTGCCCCTAGTTGCATTAGGTCAAATATCAACACTAGACGAAAAATTGACGCAAATTATTGGTCAGTCTAAGTGGTTCATGGGGATTTTACCTACGCCGCATGGTGATATTAAAACAATAAACACAGCATTATTTGTCATGCCAGAAAAGTACAAAGAGAATTTTTTAGAAAATGCTAAGTATGTTATTTCTATTGATGGGCAAACATGGGGCTTAGCTGTTGATAAGGTAAATCAGCCGGTTTCTCTTTTGCCAGAAGATGTGAAATGGCGTTCTGATCGCACCAAAAGGGCGTGGCTCGCAGGCACTGTAAAGGAAAAAATGTGTGCATTGATCGATATCCCTAGAATGGCTCAACTACTCAATGATAGTGATAAAAGAGCGAATCAATAGCGATCTTTATATTTTCTTAAATTCAAAGCTAAATTTGTCTATACGACTGGCATAGAAGCTGCAATTAACTATATTAAAGGAGGTGAGGTCTCAAAAGTGGTTTTATTTTGACGCTAAATAGATTGGGAAATTAGATTATGGCAGTTAGCTTGAACAAGACAGAAAAGAGCGATGATCCAATATTACAATGGGTTACGTTCAAACTTGCCGGTGAAAAATACGGCGTCAATGTGATGCAGGTTCGAGAGGTTCTGCGATATACAGAAATAGCGGAAGTACCCGGGGCTCCTGGCTATGTTTTAGGAATTATTAACCTGCGTGGTACCGTAGTGAGTGTGGTCGATACTCGGAATCGCTTTGGTTTACCATCAGAGGAAATCACAGAAAGTTCACGAATCGTGATAATAGAAACAGATCAACATGTGATCGGAATTTTGGTTGATAGTGTGGCCGAAGTGGTTTATTTGAGACTCTCTGAGATTGAAACCGCTCCCAATGTCGGTACCGATGAATCTGCAAAATTCATACAGGGTGTGACTCACAAGAACGATGAACTTTTAATATTAATCGAGCTAGAGAAGTTGTTAAGCGAAAATGAATGGGCTGAAATTGAAGCTTTTTAAAGCGTATTAAGAAAGGTATGACATTATGAATATAGACCACATTATTTTATTACAATCATTTATATTCGTATTGTTTCTTTCAACTGTATTGCTATTTACCCTGTGTATATTTCTATCTAAGAGCATTAAAAAGCTTAATCTAGAATATAAAGCTTTATCGAAACATCAAGAATCGCAGATTCGTGCGCTCACGTCTGGAGCCATGGGCCTGGGGAAAAAACTAATGGTACTGGAAGAGAGATTACAAAATCTTCATTCAGTACAAGAAGCCTTGCAAGAAAGTGATTTAGAATTTTCATTTAATCAGGCGAAGAGAATGGTAGAACAGGGCGCAGATACACAATCCATAGCAGATACTAGTGGTTTATCCTCCTCTGAAATTCAATTGATGACGTTGATTCATAACCAAAATCAACAAAAACGTGAACCAGAGCCAGCCTAAGATGTTTACAAGGTTCTGGACTTGTCTTTTACTCCTTGTTACCGTTTTTTTATCTTTGAATGGTTGCTCGATATCCGAGAGAATTGTTAACGAAGATCGTGAAGGAGAAATTCCTAAGTCCTTTTTCAAGGGGTTAAAAAACAACGTTTCTACGAAAACCTGGATTTCAAAAAACCTTGGTGAACCCACATATTATGAAGAGCTTGAAAACCAAGTCGTAGTGGCGACTTATCAATATACTCGAGGACATTACAAGAGTGCGAATGCACTATTTGTTTTCAAATATAACACGGTTGAAAGAACAACTTTGTATCTTCACCTTGTTTTTAAAAAAGAAGTCCTGAAAGAGCATTGGGTGGATAGTTTAGCTCACGTACAACATCATAAATTAAATAGATATACGCGTGAAAAGAAAAGTTTTATGGGTAAACTGTTTGGTGGTTTGTTTGGTAATAAAAAACGTAGCGACCAAAAAGAAAATGGTCAGGTTGTGCCTGATTCACCCACTCAGTCTTTAATTAAAGACCATATTAGTCAATTCCACTCCTTAGACCGACCCCCTAAGTCTAAACTTGAAAAGGTTGCACCTTCTATGGAAGAAAGTTCTGATGGAGCGAATGATCAGAACTCACTAATAGAGTCATCCAAGGATCATGACGATCCCAATATGAAAACCATGCAGAAAAAGGTTGCAATCTAACGCTACGAACCTTTGATTAACCTAGCATAACTTCTCGGATTAGACGTCATGCGTCGTTCTATCTCCTGTGTCCTAGAGCCGTGAGTGAATCTAAAACATGTTTAGGTGAGGCGCACTTTGTAGCTATTAGCCGAATTGGTTCTACGATGCTCTACTTATGCAAGTATATGGGCTTACAGACTGCCCTAATCTCATTGTCATTTATTGTCAGCAGGTCTAGACATACCTTCAAAGAACGTTCTTGATTTTGGAATTTTCTGGACGCCAGAAATTATACGAGGTTAATCAGAGATTCCTATAAAAGGTTAAAGGCAATTATTTAACAAATTTTTTTGGTATGTTTTCACATATATTATTCTCTTAACTCATTAATCTAATATTGTGATTGTTAACCAGCTTTAGTGGTTAGCTTGCATAGCAGGAAGATTCGTATTGAGTCAATTGTTAGGAAGATAATTGCAGTGGTGTGTAAGGATGTTTCCCTAGGTTTTTTTTACCTGATTTTGGAAAAGGAATAGCCATCAATGATTGTCAGTATTTTCCCTACATTTTACGTATAAATATTTATTTTCGTACGTAATATTGGCCGGCGAAAAAAATAGGGTTAAGGATAACCAATGACCCTTTGTTTTATATTTTTTAATAGGAAATAATCATGAAAAATGGAAAAGTATTATTACTTTCAATCAACACAATTTTATTAACTTTAATATCATCATTAACCCTATCTGCAGATAAGTATATTGAGAAGCGTTTTGAAGGAGAAAGCCGTGTCAAGTATTTGATACGAGTACCCGCCAAATATCAGGAAGACGAAACCATTTTTAAAGATGCTTACGAACTCGTAGATGAATCGGAAAATATGCTGTCTGAAATGATGGATGTGACCGGTGAGCGTCTTGCCGATCTCCCACCGATTCAAATTGATTGGTTACGTAAAGGACGAACGATTTCTAAGAAAAATCCAAAACAACCTTACGCGAAGGCCGATAAAAAATTTAATGATCGTGGAGATGGCTATCGTGAATATGCACCAAAAGATGTTCCAACTATTGACAGCTTTTCAGCCTATAAGCCAGCAACATTAAATGAATTTAATTTCTATATTCCCGAAGAAATTAGAAAATTATCACTTGTTGTCTCTGAGAAATTAGGACGTACAGAGAGCAATACGGGTGAAGAGCGTACTAAGGTTGATGAGCGAGTTGAAGGCGTTGATGAACATAGATTGGTTCCATTGGGCTGGAGCTTTAATGATGATAATCGTGTTCGATTAGGCTCATTAAATACCCGTATCAACACTTGGCCCTGGAGAACTATCGCGAATTTCGATTATGGTGGATCTAATAGTGGGTGCTCAGGGACACTTGTTGGTCCTCGTCATATCATCACAGCGGCCCATTGTATTAATCCATCGGGTAGTGATGACTTTGCTGCGTTATCAATAAGAATGGGCAGAAATGGTAATCAATGGCGCACGTCAACCGCAATGCCAGGATGCCCAAATTCGAGTTCACAAAATTGCCCAAGCATCGGTAAGACTTATTGGTATTTTACACCAAGCAAATGGCGTCAAGCTAATGTGAGTAATCGTGAACAATACGATATTGGGATTATGGTTATTCCTGACCGTCTAGGTAATAATGTAGGTTGGATGGGGTATTGGTATGCACCAATGAACTCACTAAATACTGTTTCCAAATATAGCCGAGGTTATCCTTCGTGTAACGCTGGTGGTCGTATCGATGATCCTGCGGATCCATCAATGTGTGCGACCTGCACAACCGATCTTGAACAGTGTGATCCATTTCACTTATATGGAGATGCGGCAAGCTGCTCAGTGGGCAATGGCACTAACATGGACTCAGACGGTTACAACCGCAATTTCAGAATGTCTTGTGATGGCTCTGCAGGGATGAGTGGATCACCACTGTATCTTTACGGTAATGGGCATGTAGGTAATCAGGGTTCTGTTTATTATACAGCTCACGATATTCAATCAACTTGCGGTGGCACAGCAAATTCTTCATCTTGTGCTAATGTCAGTCGAGTTGATCGTATGGTACGTTTGACTCCTCAATATGCTGGATGGATTTCATATTTCCGTTCTGCATTTCCTTAATTCTAAATTTTCATAAATTAATGATAAAAATTCTGGCAGTGTTTCTGCCAGAATTTTTGGTGGAGCATGAAGTGAATATTAATAAGCTAATTATAGATATTCTATTTTTCATGAGTTTATCAACGGGTTTAATAGCTTATGAAATCGATCCGAATGCCATTGTTGTCGTTGAAGTTAAAGGAAAAAACGACTTTTGTAGTGGTGCATTAGTATCAAAAAATAATGTGCTCACCGCGCGACATTGTGTCGAGGATTTAACACACAATAAAGTTTTTGATTCGTCGAGTGTGCGAGTAGGTTATGGGGAAAATCGTTTTTCCAATGAATTTAAGTGGCTTTTAGTAAAAAATATTGATGTCTACAATAATATTCCTATCGACTCTGCTGAACAGCTATTAGGGAAAGATTTAGCGATGCTTACACTAGAAAATACTGTACCTTTTACTCCATTGGAAATTTCTCAAAACTCTCTTGAAAAAAATGAAAATACGCGACTCAAAATATGGGGTTTTGGTGAAGATTATCTAGGTTATATTGGATATCGTAAATTAAAAACTATTTCTTATCTTAAAGATCAGGGTAATTTAATTTTGTTCAATGGCGGTGCTTGTCGAGGGGATTCTGGTGGTCCAATATTAAATGATAAAAATCAAATCGTAGGAATAGTAAGTATTGGCACCACTCATCATTGTGTTCGAAGTGCTCTAAGATACGGACAACGAATAAACAATTAATTAGTCTTTTATATGGTTAACACCGCGAAGACTAATTTACTATAAAAAAATTGATTCATTATTATCTTAAGCTGACTAAGACTCTAAACTATATCATCTTCGTTATCTAATCACATTGATTGATATAAAATCAGGTAATAGTTTATTATCTGATTAAAAAATATATATTCTCGTGGGTTTTTTCGATATATGAGGTTTCTACCATTTGTTAAATCATAGATTGATAAAGTAGGTTTATAATTTTTAACCGCGAAAATAATTTTGTTTTATAAATGGCATCTTCGATACAGTCATTAAACGAGGCTTACCTCTAACAATGGCATTTAATTCTGTTCCTATTGAACTGTATTTCTCATCGATATATCCCATAGCAATAGGTTTATCGATTGAAATGCCAACCCCACCGCTTGTTATAATTCCTATTTTCTTTCCTGCGTCATCTTGAATTTCAGCCCCTTCGCGCACGGGTGCTCGATCTTTTATAATAAAACCGACACGTTTTCGGTTAATACCGTTATCCAATTGAGATAAAATTTTGTCTGCTCCGGGAAAACCTCCAGCTTTGATACCGCCAGAACGACGTGATTTGGCAATCGCAAAATTGATATTCGCTTCGGAAGGTGTGGTTTCAGAATTTAGATCATGTCCATATAAACATAAACCTGATTCGAGTCTAAGCGAATCGCGAGCTCCTAAACCTATTAATGAAACATCATCAAACTCAAGTAGTTTTTGCGCAAGAGATTCAGCATTTTTACTTTCAACAGAAATTTCAAACCCATCTTCACCCGTATAGCCGGAACGAGTTAGGTACACTTTACAATCATCCAAAGTCGTTTCTGTACCGTTCATAAATTTCAGTTTTTTTATTTCTGGAACAAATTGCTCAATCACATGTATCGAACACGGCCCCTGTAGTGCCAAAAGAGCCCGGTTTGTGAGTTCTTCAAGTTGAGTAGTATTATCGAGTAAAGATGAAATGTAAGAAATATCGCTACTTTTACAAGCAGCGTTTACAACTATAAAAAAACGCGATTCACCCATTCGAGTAATAATCAAATCATCTACAATCCCCCCTGATTCGTTTAGCAAAACCGTATAAGCCTGGGTATTAATGGCCATATTTTCTGCATCTATCGGGAATATAGATTCAAGACATGACACCACATTTGGTCCAGATAGAATAAGTTGCCCCATATGCGAGACGTCAAATAGTCCGGCTTTTGCTCGTGTATGGAGGTGTTCCTTAAGCACCCCAAGAGGGTAGTGGATAGGAAGCTGGTAACCGGCGAAGTTGGTCATTTTGGCTTGGTGGGACTGATGTAAATGATAGAGTGGGGTTTTTTTCACGTTTGAACTTGTCATTTTTCTTTACATACCTTTCGATTCTTTTAGCTTGGTTTGTGTGAACCAAGCGAGCTAATAATAACATTTCTTGATAAAATAGAGAAAATTAAAGGAGAAATTAAATACGCTGTTCAAGCCGTATATAAATACCTTTCAGAGGCTGATTATTATTGGTTCTGAAGTAGGAGATCGAAAATTCAGTTTTCGTACGGATGATTTGTTTGTCGTACTAACCTATCAATTTTGAGGATTAACGATTTCTCAAGAAGATGACTGGCTGTTTTGGAAGGACTTGAATATTATTATATTTCTATGTTTAGTTTTTAGAGCTCTTCTGCTCATAATGTACTCTCTTTTTAGGCAATCACCATCGCGATTGGGAGCAACGTATCAATTAACGGACTGTTATAAAATCTGGGGCACTTCTCCTTACAATTTATAATTCGATAAATGCTATCTATCCGGCCAGTGATATTTGTCTAGATGTTTGCTAATCCCTCGAGGAGAAAGCTAAAAATATTGAAATATTTTAAAAAATAGAATGCAAACACGCAAAGTCAATTCTATTTGCTTTGAGTTCGGAATCGAAGATATATATTGATTCTTATTCATTGGAAGATAAAAAAGAAAGTAATTATAAAAATATTGAAGCTTGGAAAAATCTCATTTCCAAATTTATTAAGGGTATTTTTAGTGATTAGTAAAATATTAAATTAAATACTATTTAATCTACCAGCATCAGTTAGTAAATTTAAATAAGACTGTAACCAATGAAATGAAGTCAGTATTCATCAGACAAAAATAATATATAAAACTATTTTTGAAACTCTCGCAAAGACTCGTTTATTCAATTCGTATTTTACTTCGTTTAAACTATTAGCTCAGGCAAAGAATTGCACCAACATACGCAAACCAGTGATAAGCAGTACCACCGCAAAGACTTTTTTTAATTTTGCCGCATTTAATCTAGCGGCTATTGAAGCACCCAGAGGAGCAAATAAAATGGTCAGCGGCACGATACAAACAAAACCGATAAAATTGACCAACCCCAATGTGCCTGATGGTGCGTCCGCTGGCGTGCTTCCAAACACTAGCATTGTAAGTGCACCAGGAAGGGAAATGATTAAACCTATTGCTGCAGCTGTGCCTACAGCCTTGTGGGCTGGGTAGTTATATAGGGTCAGAAGTGGTACAGATAGAGTGCCGCCACCTATGCCGACCATGGCGCTAAAAAACCCAATGGATGTTCCCATTGTTGTTTGTCCTACTTTTCCGGGCATTGTTTGGAATAGAGCGGATTTTCCTGTTCTAAATAGCATATTAAGTGCCGATAAAGTAGCTATTACACCAAATAGTCCAGTTAGCCAAGTGCCATCAATTCGAGTGACAAGCCAACTGCCAACCAGGACACCAACGAGAATAAACACAGCCCAACGTTTTAGAAGCGAAAAATCGACATTGCCTTTTTGATTGTGAGAAAGAATTGAACTAATAGATGTAGGCACTATCGTGGCCAGTGAAGTCGCAGTTGCAATTACCATTGCAGATTCAGGTGAGACACCAAAACTCTGAAATAAAAAAAACAGTACCGGTACAATAACAATACCGCCGCCGACACCTAATAATCCAGCGAGTATACCGGCGAATACACCCGTTGCGGCCAGAGCAATAACAGTAGATATGTTCGTCGTTAAAAATTCAATAATACTCATTTACTACTGCTTTTTATTTTACCCTGGCTTTTAAAGCTCATTAAATATAACGAAATAAATTTAAGAATTGAGTTTTTAAACGTTTTGTTAAAAATAGTATTTACTCGTGAATTATACCGAGAGTTCTTTTCTAACGATATCTGCTCCAGCGCTAAGAGCAAAGAGTTTGTCTCTTGCGACTTCTCGTGATAGTGGCGCCATCCCACAATTCGTGCACGGATAAAGTTTTTCGACATCGACATATTTAAGTGCTTCTCGTAAAGTTGATGCGACTTCTTCTGGTGATTCGATGCTATTGGTTGTCACGTCGATAGCTCCGACCATGATCTTTTTACCTTTTAGTAGTGCGAGTACTTCCAGTGGGACGCGACCGTTGTGACATTCTAGAGAAACAATATCGATACTTGATGCCTGAATAGACGGAAAGGTTTGTTCGTACTGTCTCCATTCCGCTCCTAAGGTTTTCTTCCAATCGGTATTGGCTTTGATGCCATAGCCATAACAAATATGAACCGCTGTTTCACATTTAAGCCCTTGAGCCGCTTTTTCTAGCGCTTCTATACCCCATGAATTGACATCATCGAGAAACACGTTAAATGCAGGTTCATCAAACTGAATGATATCGACACCAACAGCTTCAAGTTCTTTGGCTTCTTCGTTCAAGGCTTTGGCGAATTCGAAAGCGAGTTTTTTGCGATCCTTATAATAATCATCGTACAGTGTATCAACCATGGTCATTGGGCCCGGTAATGCCCATTTGATAGGCTGACTCGTTTGCGCTCGAAGAAACTTTGCATCTTCTACAAATACCGAATTTTGACGGCTTACGGGACCGACGATCCCGGGTACACTTGCGTCGTAACGATCTCGAATTCTCACGGTTTTCTTATTTTTAAAATCAACACCACTCAAGTTTTCAATAAATGTCGTCACAAAATGTTGTCGCGTTTGCTCGCCATCACTCACAATATCAATGCGTGTTTGCTGCTGTTCTTGCAGCGTCAAGCGCAATGCATCATGCTTACCGTCAATTAAATCTTTGCCTTCAAGTTTCCAAGGTGACCAGAGCTTTTCTGGTTGAGCAAGCCATGAAGGTTTTGGCAAGCTTCCCGCCGTTGAAGTAGGTAAAAGTGTTTTCATAATTAATACTGAAAAAATCCGGTTGATTAAAAAGTTTGGCTAGTCGACCACTTCTTTAGAACGGTTTGATATGGCTTAATAAAGTGTTCCTCAGCAAATTTTCCTTGTTTAATTGCTAACTGACTTCGTTCTTCTCGATCATAAATAATTTGAGTTAACGAATGATCTCGGTGTTTTAAGTTTGGTTTATAATAATTTCCTGCGACTGAATTCGCGTTATAGATCTCTGGACGGTAAATCTTTTGAAATGTTTCCATCGTACTGATAGTGCTTATTAGTTCGAGGTTAGTGTAATCACAAAGTAAATCACCAAAAAAGTAAAAAGCTAAAGGTGCGACACTATTTGGCGGCATAAAATAGCGAACTTGTAAGCCCATCTTTTTGAAATATTTTTCGGTTAAAGACGATTCGTTTGGTTGATACTCAACTCCCAATACTGGGTGCCGATTTTCAGTGCGGCGATACGTTTTATTGTCTGAAACACTGAGGCATATTACTGGTGATTTATTGAAATTTTCTCTATATGTATTTGATTCCACAAAATCTTTAAAGAGTTTTCCATGTAGATCGCCAAAATTTTCAGGGATGCTAAATTCAACTTGCGTCTTATTATGATCTCGCAGGAGAACACTAAAATCATAATCGCGCACATAAGAAGAAAAATTATTTCCGACAATACCTTCAATGCGATTATTTGTCTTATGATCAACTATATTTGTTTTTAATATTTCGATTGATGGAAAAGTTTGACCTTTACCTTCGATATCAATATCGACAGAAATTATTTCCAAATCGAGAGAGTAACGATCTCCTTTTGGGTTATCCCAATAAGCTAAAGCGTTAAAACGGCTATCAATCATTTTCAGGGCACTGCGTAAATTTTCTTGACGACTTTCGCCTCTTGCTAAATTCGCAAAGTTGGTCGTAATACGTGTGCTGTCTGAAGGATGATAATTTTCATCAAAACTAATACGCTTGATGGTGTATATAAAGCCTTTTTTCATTGTGACTTGGTATCCTGTTTCATACGATTAAATCTAAAGTGTCATTACTCTTTCGAAAGCGTTGGACGTAATCTTTTTGATTCTTAAGAGCAGAGATGACTTTATACAGGGGTTGTTACATGAAAAAAATTGATTTTATCTCATAATACTATTAGTTATTGTTCATGAAAAACTTCTGATTAACCTCAAGATCAAAGTTTTTTATAGTATTTTGACGCCAAAGATTTAGTGATTAGATAATGGTTAAAGCCTATTCGGATATTGAAAAGGCATCTACAAAAATAGATCTAGACTTTGTCATGGCTCGCAGGATGTTCATAACTGCGCGCCAAATTAGTAAATGCTTTTAGGTATTCGATATCCCTGTCGCTATCACGGGTGCCCAAATAAATTTGTTTGGCTATACCACTTTGCCCCAAGCGGACTAACGACAGCGGCAGTTTTTCACAGTATTCATCAGCTAGCCAGCGCGGCAGCGCCGCTACTCCGCGATCACAGGCCACCATTTGAAGCATAATGTCTGTAGTCTCGCTGGTTTTGTGATGCTTAGGCACTACACCCGCCGGATTAAGAAGCTGGGTATAAATATCTAAGCGATCCAAGGCAACCGGGTAGGTCAACAATACTTGGTCACGTAGGTCTTCTGCCTGAACGAATTCACGAGTGGCAAAAGCATGATTTTGGGAAACAACTAATACTTGTTCGTAGTCAAATACTGGGATAAAGCTGAGGCCACTTTTGTAAAAAGGGTCGGGCGTTACTAGTAAGTCGATTTCATAATCCAAAAGGGCACCAACGCCGCCGAACTGAAATTTTTGTTTTACATCAACATCTACACCTGGCCAGGCGTCCAAAAAAGGGGACACTATTTTTAATAACCACTGGTAACAGGGATGGCACTCCATGCCAATTCGTAAAGTACCACGTTCACCAAGCGCGATCTGACGAAGTTTATCTTCGGAATGTTCGAGTAGAGGGAGCACTCGATTGGCGATGTTGAGTAAATACTGACCGGCTTGGGTGAGTCGTAAATTGCGTCCTTCTCGTATCCATATTTCGGTACCTAAATTATTTTCTAGCTTACGGATGGTATGGCTTAGCGCCGATTGGGTAACGCACAGATCTTTGGCAGCAGCGGTAAGCGATCCTTGTTGGTCAACAGCTTGCACAACCCTCAAGTGAACACGTTCAATCATAAAATACATGAAAAAAATTAATTGGAGCGTGAAAATATACCATTTTTATTCATTTAGAAAGTACTATAGGATTCTTGTCTTAAGATAATTGAAAGATTGCTCTTGGATTTGTATATGAATAAAGCAACTAATGCGACTAGTTACCCGGTGCAAACCTATGAATGTGAGATTGTGTCCATAAACCCTCTAGGCGCTAACACGTTTCAGGTTGAATTACTTTCACCTGAAGGTAAAACGCTGAATTATCAAGCGGGTCATTACTTGCAGCTGGAGTTAGATTTAAACCGTGATGGGCAAGAAAAAGCGTTTTCGTATTCTATTGCAAACACGATTAAATCGAAGGAGCCTCGTCGCCTAGAGCTTTTCTTACAAAATAGTAGCATACAGTCAGGCAAGATTTTGGAGCATCTATCTCTGCATCAAAAGAATAGCGAGAAAATCAAAGTAACCTTACCAAAAGGACAGGCATTTTTACAAACTAACCTGGGTTTATCCCATTTGTTAATTGCTGCTGGATCAGGAATTTCTAAAATAAAATGCATTACTGAAGAAATTCTCATACATCAACCTGATGCGGAAGTGAAAATATATTGGTCTAATAAAAATATTGATGACTTTTATCTACTTGATGAATTTGAAAGTTGGGGTACGCAAAATAATCATCTTAATTTCACACCAATCTTGGAATCTACAGATGCAAATTGGCAAGGGTAGTTCTGGTTTTATTTATCAAGTCATTGAGAAAGATTTTGAAGATCTTAATGATACCCAGACTTATCTTTGTGGATCACCACAAATGGTTTACGGCACAATTGATAAACTTAAAACTATTGGATTAAAAATAGAAAACTGTTATTCCGACGTGTTTGAGTATGCTCCTAGAGACGAAAAATTGGCTATTTGATGGAGTTTAAAAAAAACGCTTATACGCAAATTTAATATAACTATCATTTTCTACTATAGTTAACGGACTAGCATTATTTACATCAATAAAAAAACGTCCGTTTATAATAAAAGTTGAATTATCTGTAATATTTTTTTCTATATCGGTTGAAACAAAACTCTCATCGAATTCCATATCCTTTAAAAGTCCAAATTTGATCGTTAGTGGTGTATTTTGTGTATAAGACAATCTTAGACCTAGGAACAGATCATTTTGGTAGATGGTTAAAGGCGCTGATTGTGACCGATCATCATATAAATATTCCACAAAATACGTCATGTCTAATGGTTTCTTAAAAACATTAAAAATACTTTGCTCAAAACCCATAACATGTGCAGAGTGGTCTTCGTTGTTTCGGCTACGAAAAACTCCTTCATACTTTAGGGCGACATTGCCAATGGGCATGTATGCTTCGATTCCAGCTTGTTCAATTTTTTCGTAAATAGGCGAAATAAAAACGGTATTATCGAAATCGATAACAGGAACGAGCGATGGATTGCGATCTAAACCTGAATATAGATGAAAAGAAAAATCACCCAATGACAGGTTTTGTTGTAGTCTTATCGCTGATCCGGTAACCCCGTAGTTACCTGCTTCATATTGCGCACTTGAACCTCTAATTTCAGGTTGGGCACCAAATCGTTCTGTTTGAGACGTGAATTCTCTGTCGCGAAACCCAAAAAATAAATAACTTGAAAGAGTACCATTTTCGAGATAGTAATTTAGTCGAGTTAACGGCTGGCCAAGCTTTTGTTTTCCATTAACGTCTTCTAAAAAATCGATTTGATTAACGATATCAACAATGTTTCGCGACTCGACAACACCCCAAAATTCAATAGTAGAGCCTATCAAAAAGTCGAAATTGTCAGCTGTATAGAGTGTATTAAATTCTGACAAGTCGCCATGATCAAACTGTTTAGATGAATCATATCGATAAAAAAATTCTACATTGAAATCAAAGTCGTGGTAGTTTTGATTGTAATCAAATTTACCTTTGATTGTATTAATAAATTGATTTTTAGCTTCATTTGATGATGATGTGTTTTCTTCAAGAAAAAAATATGGCTCATAAGAAAACTCAGATTTAAAAGCAGCTCCAATAGCACTGTGAGTGACTAATATTAAAAATAGAAGATTAACTTTACCGAAGGTTTTTAAGCCGGTTTGGATTGAAAGAGTTGGCACTAATTTGAACCCCTATATCGATATCTGAAAACGAAAGTCGGCTAGTATTTCCTGTAATTAAGTGATTCATCGTGATCGATTTAGCTCGCCAAAAACCTTTAAAATTTTCATAGTTGTCATAAATCATTTCTTTGAAAAAAATACCTGAATCATCGTAAAACTCAATTTTTAGTGGAATAAACCTAGAAGAATCAATCCAAACGACTCTTTTAGAATACCCAGAGCCTTCGTATTGGGGTTTTTGTTCGACAACAAAACAGTTTTTTTCTAAGTAAGTACGGTCATCAAGTCGAGTATGCTGATATTTTTCATAATTAAATGGTAAAAGATCTTCATAACTAAATGTCGATCCCATAAAACGACCATCTTTGTTCTTAGTGAGGATCCGCTTTACTCTCTTTAAAGCAGGTAAATATATCCACTGTTGATCACTTGCTTCAGAATGAGAGTAACTTAAAAGAGCAGTGCCACGAACATTGAGGGGTTTAGAAAAAAAAATAATCGATTTTTCTTCCACATCGTTTTCCTTAGATTCAAAGGCTTCAATCTTCAAATCATATGTTCGGTCTTTTTGAGATTTTGCATCGTGAATATGTAAACTGAGAAGCATTTTAGCCGTATTGTATCCGACATTAGTTTCTTCCATTTTTTTTGCAATACTATCTGCTGAAATTTGTATTGCCAACACAGGGTAAGACAACAAAGAAAAAATGACGAAGAATAAAATTAAATATCGCATAGAAAAACCTTTTATTTAGTCTGCATTCCAGAGCAGGTGAGTCGCATATGAACGCCAAGGACGCCATTGTTCAGCTATTTCAGTAACCTTTTTTTTGTCTTTAGAATCGATATCATAGAACTGCTCAATTTTTTTATTAAAAACAACATCACCGTATAAGAATGCATCGTTCTCTCTAAGACCACGCATCAACAGATAATTAGCTGTCCATGGTCCAATTCCTTTTATTGCGGTCAGTATTGCAACGGATTCATCGTAACTGTCAGAATTTTTTAGATTCTCTAGTCCTCCGTTTAAAACAAATATGGAGAAATTTTTTATCGAATCAATCTTGGCTGATGTTAAACCTAGATTATCGAGATTTGCATCTCGCAGTACTTCAGCGTCGGGAAATAGTTTAAGAGTGGAATCTTCTCTGTGAGTCAGGCCATATTTTCGTACGATGCGATCAAGTACTGTCACCGCAGCTTTTATACTTATTTGTTGATTGATTATTGTTCGAATACCTAATTCATAAAAATCCCAACAGCCAGGTACTCGAATACCTTTATTTTTTCTAAAAAGATCCATGATCACTTTATCTTTTTGAAAAATTTCTTGAAAATGTTCAGGATCACAAGTCAAATCGAACATTCCTCGAACACGAGTGAGTATCTGACTGACACAATCAATCAGTGAAGGATCTATATGTACTTGTAAATTTTTATGATCACATTGCTTTAATTCTATGAACCCAACTTTGTCATCAATTTTTATCAAGCGTTTATAGCTGTCGTTTGTCACTGTTTCGAAAAAAGGTACGCAACGATTTCGAAAATAGTCGAGTATATATTGCCAATCATATTCGGGGAAAAATGGTGTTTTCAATATGATTTCTGTGTTGTCCATATCACTTTCTTTCCTTTTTCTTAAATCACTGGGGCGCCTACCATAATTCTTTTTAATGGCGTGGTTAAATTGACGGATGCTTTTATAGCCAGCGTTGTAGGCCACCTTAGACATGGGTATATTACTTTCATTCAATAGCTTTTTGGCTGTCAATAATCTACGCGTCGTAGCAATAGTTGATGGTGTAGTACCTAAGTGTGTTAGGAAACAACGTCTTAATTGCCGTTCACTAACTCCCATTTCTGAAGCTAGGTCTGCAATCGTATATTTATCCAAAAAACCTTCTTCAATTTTCTTTAAGGCGCGCACAACTGATTTAGATACACCTAAAAAATTCTGAGATTCCGCAGCTAATTCAGGCCTACATCTAAGGCAAGGACGGAAAGAAGCTTCTGCTGCTTCGGAAGCATGCCGAAAAATTCGTATGTTTTCTTTGAGAGGTGTTCTTGCTGGGCATATTGGACGGCAATAAATTCCAGTTGTAACTACACCCATTAAGAACTTTCCGTCAAATCTATCATCGCGACTTTTTATCGCTGCATAACATGTATCAATGTCCATGTTCTCTACTCAGTTCAGATATAGTTTGTTGATTTTTAGTTATATGTTTATTTTTTCCGTATATTAGCGTTAATGTAGCGGGTAAAATTAACAGCGCAGATATAGCAGAGATAAACATGGTAAACGAAAGGTGAATCCCCAATAATGACATAGGAGCGTATGAAGATAGAGATAAAACAATAAAGCCTAGAGACAGTGCAAGTGAGTTAACGACAATGGCTTTTCCGACTTTTAATGAAACTTCTTTATGAATTTCAGTTTCACTTGTATCACTATCTTTTTTAAGTCTTCGGTAATGAGAGATATAGTGAATAGAATAGTCGACACCGACACCAAAAATAATAGCAGAAACAATAGCCGTTCCCACAGTTACAGAATGATTGAGTCCAACAAATAAAAAAGCAAAGGTTAAAGATTGGGTAAAAATTAACGGAAGAATCCCAATAATACCTAAGCTTACAGATTTGAACCAAAAAATCATAAGTAGCAAGATTGCAACACAGCCTAAAATCAACCCTAAGAGTTGACTTCGAATAACTTCCGTCACAACTGAAGCCATGACATTTCCATAACCGGAAAAGGCGATAGAATAATCGTTTGATAGTTCCGAACGCGCGAAATCATAAATCTTATTCTGAATATTTAACCAATCACTGCCTACATCAGTATTTGCTAACATGAATATTCGCGTATTTTCTCCATCAGAATCTAGTAAATCGCCTATTTCCGTAGCGCGACTATTTTCATAAAGCAGTAGGAGTTGCCTTATGTAATTATCTTCTATATTTTCTGGAATTTCGTATTGATTAGGTTCATCTATCACTTTGTGTATTTGCTTTATGAAATCAACATACGAAATCGTGTAGCTAATCTCGTCTAGACTTTGGATGTAGTTTTGAATATTTTCTACATGTTTTAAAGCTTCTGAAGAATAAAAACCTTCCTGATTTCCAGATCTTAACAAGAGGCTGTTAGAAGTACTCCCTCCAAGAACACTATTGATTTTTTTTACGCCAACATATAAATCAGATTTTTCTCCAAATGAATCTGTATTTTCAATATCAATTCTGAGTTTTTGATTTATGAGTAGCGTTGAAACAAAAAGGACACTAAGTGCAAGGAATATTTCTCTTTTATATTTACTTGCAATCCAAGTAATGTTGATTGCAAAGTGATGAATTAGAAGGTGGATTTTTGAACTTAGATAGCTTTTAGCACCTGACCTTGCAATGAGAGGAGAAAATCCGGGCAACACAATTAGGCTGGCAACAAAAGCAAAACCTACCGCTATTGACATAAATACCGCAAATTCTCTAACAAACTGAAACTCTGAACTCAACATAGTTAAAAAACCCACTATGGTAGTTATTGTAGTCGCAAAAATAGGCGCTAGTACTTGTTTGATAGTCTTTACAGTGGCTGACTTTGAATCCGATTCACTTCGATGCGTCAAATATACACTCAAATAATGAATAGCATCTGCGACGGCAATTGTGATAGCAAATACAGGAATAATTGTCGTAATAATATTTTGTTTTACGCCTAAGAAAGACATAATCCCAAGTGTCCAGATCACGGAGAAGATAGCGATCAGAATTGGAAAAAAAACACAGGAAATATACCTAAAAATTATTGCTAGAGTGACAAGAATAACAAGCAATACTAATGGAAAATAGCGTGCATTGTCTTTCTCCATGGAGTTAGAAATCTCTGTTAAAACTAATGGAGACCCTGCTTGATAGATCTGTATATCTGCTGATTTTCGTTCTAGAATTTCATCTATTTTTTCTGATATTTCTTTTATTGCTTTTGAATCATATTCAGGAATAGACAATTCTATAGTTATTGCCCCTGCTTTAAGATCGTTTGAAACGATTAGTCCGCGGAGAATAGGGTAGTCTTTTAATATACCATTGATATTTGCATCGCTATTACTAGCTAGGTTTGTTATTTCAAGGTCCTCGCCATCACTTGAAATAATTTCTGTGTTAGTAATACCTCTGACATTTCTAATAGGCTTAAGATAATAAAGGGCCTTTTCAATTGAATTTTGATCCTCTTTGCTTATTTTAGATTTATTTTGATACCGGAATGAAAGTAATTCTGAATAAATCGAAAAATTGGATTTATTATCATTGTCGATATCAGAAAACTGCGAGAACAATTCATTGTTATTGCTGATTAATTTTTTATATTCATTAGAATTAATTAAGCTCAGACCATGGAATTCTTGAATAAGTGATTCGGTCAAAAGGCGATAGGAACCAGACCCGATATCACTAGATGATGGCAAACTCACAATTAATACGTGTTCACCTGTATTCGTAAAATATTTGCGTAAATCATGTTCGCTCTTACGAGATGAATGATCTCGATCTAATATATAGGGTGTCGGATTTTTTTCAAAATGCCTTAGTTGAATAACACTAAAAACAGTCGGGATAAGTAAAAAAATACCGACAACCCAATATCTTCCATAAAGCCATGAAAACGCCTCGATAGAGAATTTACCCATGAAATTCAGTGCTCCATCATCTTAGAGCTTTCGAAAGTGTCAAATTCGGTTTGCATTTGCGTGTCGTTCTTTATGACCTTTAGTAAAAGATTATCTTTAGGTTTAGGGAAAGGCATAATTTGATATTCTGGGTTATAGTTTTCACTAGCAATAAATTCAAATTGATTGAGTAGTTTGCTCATGGCAATTTTTACGACTACTTCAGAAAAATGCATGCCAATGCATTTATGCGCACCAGCACCATAAGGAAAGAAAGCATAGGGGTGTGACTTGTGTTCTGCTCGTTCGGGTGAAAATCGATCGGGATCAAATTTGTCCGGCTCAGTCCAATACTCAGGCATTCTATGGGTAAACTCAGGACAAACCCATACATAAGTATTTGCCGGAACTTTTATATCATTCACCATACATTCATTTTTCGCTCGTCTTGGAATAGCTCTAACGGGAGCATAGAGTCGCAATACTTCTTTAAGACAATTTGCTGTGAAAGCTAAATCATTCATTTCGTGATGTTCCGGTGTTTTATCCGAAAATACTCCAAGCTCTCTCCTAAGGCGAAATTGCCATTCTGGGTTTTTCGCGAGTTCATATAACATGTTTGTTATCGCTGATGCAGTTGTATCATGGGCGGCCATCATTAAAAAAATCATATGATTAACAATATCATCGTCAGTCATGTCTTCCTTTTCAAATTCAGATAAATTACACAGAATCGAAAATAAATCCTTTTTAATAACTCCTCTTCTCAATGGTATTTGTTGTCTAAAATAATTTTCTAGATATTTTCTACTAGCGATTCCTTTGCCATAACTAGTAAATGGTAAGTTAATCTTAGCTATTGCTAAGCTCGCTTCAACACAATTAACAAAAGCGTTTTTAATATTTTCTGATTCTGTTTTTTGATCCACACCAATAAAAACTGAGTTTGCAATATCTAAGGTTAGCTCTTTAATTAATGGGTATATTTCTCCTTCTTTCTTGTCGGTTAGGTCTTCAAAATAAGGAATATGTTGATCAATAACATCTCCGATCATTTCACAATAACCTTTTAACGCGTCTGCCTTAAAAGCTTCCTGCATTGCTCTGCGGTGAAGACGGTGTTCGTCAAAATCTAGAAGCATTAACCCTCTATCAAAAAAGCGTCCGATAAATTTGTGCCATCCATTACAGCTAGAAAAATTTTTTTCTTTATCCATTAACACCGGGCTAATATACTCTGGCCCTAGCATTGCGATATATCTCTCAAAATACATAGCGCTTCGATGCACTAATCCATGTTTATCATACATTTCTTCGAAAAGTGTTTTTGGGTTTTTCAAAAACTCAAAAGATTTTCCAAATATAGGTAATCCATAATCTCCCGGCAAATGAGACAGATTTCTATTTCCTCGTTTATGATTTACGACAGTTCTACTCATAATATGTCTCGCTCTACTATTCGTTTATAAATTTACAAATTTTTTTGATAACCATTTCTGACTTGAGTATTTTTCTATGCCCTAATTGGGTTGTTTTAAATAATTCAACTGACCAAGATTCGGATAACATAATCGCTTCCTGTATTGGAACTTCTTGATCTTCAGTATCGTGAATAACTAATCCAGTAGGTTTATCTTTCAATCTTTCTAAAATTGAAAAAATCGAAAAATCTAACCATACTGTTTTCCCATAATTTTTTTCCAGTTTATCCTTCATCTTATCGATTAACTTCGTAGGTAGATCTAGCATATTCTGAAACTTAATCAACATGTTGACACAGCTCGCGATTGGAGAAATACAAACCAACTTAGAGACAGTCAGACCTTGGCCTAATGCATGGAAGACCCAGTTTGCTCCTAAGCAATGTGCGACAATAGTATGAATATCTATATTTAGTTCATTCGTTACGTGTTGCAAATATGCTGAACATTCTGGGATATCTGTACTTGATCCTTTGTTTTTCCCGTGTGCTGGGAAATCCATAAAAATTACCTTATATCCGAGTTGTTTCAATGGCGATATAAAAGCGTAGAACTGTGTTCCACGTCCATTTCTACCATGAATAAACAAAATAGCAGGACCTTCTCCCCAACTAAAAATAGTGTATTGATTTCCCTTAAAATTTATTTTCGTTTCTTGTGAATCTAATAAACAATTATTTTCATTTTCGGTTGATGAAAAATTTACAACTTGAAAATACAATTTGTAAGCTAACCTTGTTGCCAATTCAGTTGAAATTAAGTTGATCGCATTAATTAACTTCGACAAGTAAATCAATGTGTTATATTTTTTTATATATAACATGCTGTGATCAACGTGTTCCCTAATAAGCACTTTTTGATAACTTGATTCTGTCATAATTTACCTTATAAAAATGCTTAGCTTCAAAGTTAAAAATTCGTTTCTTGACAAATAAAACAAGCTAATATTTTACCTATTTCATTTACATTTTCTGGCGATTATCGGACACCCATCTTACAAATCTATGTTTCTGATAAATGAAAAATAATACCGAGAGCATATCTCACGCCACTTATCAAAGGGCTCACACCATGTTTTACGTTCACCCTATACGTCTTACTTCCATAACTGTGGGGTTGTGTGCGATTGCAAAAAATTATGCCATCACAGTAATTTTGACGCGCTATTACAACCTTGGATTGAACTCGAGCACGCTGGAATGTAAGCACAAAGTCTCCGCCTTCAAAGTCAATGCCAGGCCTATTAAGCGGTACCATAACCTGAAATGGAAAGTAAATGTCGCCATAATTATCCTGATGTAAGCAGTTATAATCGTTTTCTTTGTAACGTAAAATCAGTGTCGTTACTTTTGTTTGTCCAGCTCCTCTGCATAAAAATTTGAAATCGTCATATTTAATTGGAAATTGGCTTTCATTGGTTCTATTTAAATTCCATTTGTTTGCAATCGGATACAAATAACTATAAGTAGTTTCAATTATACGCGCTATGTAATCAGGGTAACTCTTAAAATATTTGTATTCTCCCTGTCCATAAGAGTATCTCTCCATTTTAATTGTCTTTCTAAAACCAATGTCATTTTCATAGTTATAAATCAGTTCGTCGGATTGATTTTCATTAAGAGTGTTAGGTAAATATGCATATCCGAAATTCATTAAATTATTTTCTAGTGTTTCGATGTATCCTAAATCATTCATTACAAAATCTAAATGCAGTATTCATCAAGGAAATAGTCAGAATTTTCTTGAGTAGAGGTTTCTACTTCATGTAGAACTTTGTCTAAAATAGATAGCGCTTTTTCGGTTGTTGAGTAATCAATATTTAATGGGGGTAGAACTCTTGCAACTGAGTCATGGCGACCTCCCAATTCTATTAATAATCCGTATTCAAGTGATTTTTTCTGAATCATTTTCGCTATTAGATAAGAATTAACGCCAGAAATAGGATGAACAATTTGTAAACCTAACATCAACCCCAAACCGCGATATTCAGATATAAACTCGTATTGATCAATGTATGTTTTAAACCGTGTTGTTATTTGGTGATGTCTAGCTTGCACATTTTGTTGAATATTTTCAGTTTCATATAGCTCCATATATTTATTTGCGGTCGCAAATGCTACCTGATTTCCTCTGAATGTGCCTATGTGATCTCCAGTGGTCCACTCCAATAAATTTTTGTTGTACAGCATCACAGATAAAGGTAATCCCAGCCCACTTAATGCTTTTGATGAAACAATAATATCTGGTTCAATATTGTATTGTTCAAAAGAATACCATGATCCGGTCCTACCACAGCCAGTCTGTATTTCATCAACAATAAGTGGAATTCCAATATTTTGCGTGAGGTCTCGTAAACGTCTAACAAAATCATAGTCGGCGACATTGACACCACCTTCGCCTTGCACCAATTCCATTATCACGGCACATACAGAACCAACACCACTATGACTATCTGTTAAGACTTCTTCAATATGATTTAAATTTTGGTCTGATTGACCGACTGATTGAAATGGTAAAAAATGCACTCCTGGCATAAGATGAGAAAAACGTGATTTGGTAGAATTGTTTCCTGAAATTGCCATGGTCGAATGGGAGCAACCATGGTAAGCGCCACTAAATGCGAGTACAGTTCCATTACCTTCGTGAGAAACCCGACATAGTTTTAGTGCTGCCTCAACAGCGTCTGATCCAGTAGGTCCACAAAAATGAATTTTCATGGAATCTCTCATGTTTTCGGGCAATTTATTGATGAGTTGATCTACAAATTCACTTTTAATTGGTGTTTGGAAATCTAGACCATGAACCAGGGTATCCATCTGCAACTTTCCAGATTTAACCAGTTCGGGATGGCAATGACCAAGTGGTAGCGACCCTGCTCCAGATAAAAAATCTATTACAAGATTTCCATCGACATCTTCGATATAAGATCCATTACCTCTTTTAATCACAAGAGAGTGTATTTTCCCATAGGTGACCGCAGAAGATTCTTTTTCTTTTTGTAATTCATTATATTTCTTACTAACTGGTCCAATAACATGTGATACATCAATATTGCAGTTGTCATTTAATTCTATGACTTTTTTCATCTTGCGTATTCTCCTCAATTAGCATATCTTTTTTCTAAAACATCTAGAACTTCAACTTTATTTTCTAATATAGAATCGGCAATCATTTTTGAGCGTAATGCTAATAAGCTAAAAGATCCTGCATCTCCCATACCGTGGCTTGATTCGCAAAGACCATTTAAATAGAGGCTAGCGGATGTATTTTTGGTTTTAACTCGGTAGTCATATTCAACGTCGATAGCACCGGTATGGCTAAGATCTAATTGCGTTTCGACATTTTTCAGTAATTTAGGGTAGGGTTCTTGGTTGGGCTTTAACCCCAGATCCCGAAATCCGGTAGCCAAAATGACCAAGTCAAATTCAATATGACGTGTTTCATCATTTTTCTCTAGTAATGTGAGACCTACAGAATTATCCTCACAGTTCACATCAGAAATAGAAACGCCTTCATGTAAAAATATTTTTCGTTCACCAAAATACTGCTGTCTGTAGATCAAACGATATAATTCGTCTAATACGTCTAAATCCGCGGCTGAATAATTTGTGTAGTGATAATGATTCTTTAACCGTTGCCTATTTTCTTCATCGGACTCGTAGAAGTCTTTTACAAAAGAAGGAAAATATACTCTGCCCATAAATGGGCTAGCATCTTTCATTCGATACCCTTGTTTTCGGCTAATTCCATGAATATTTACTTTTGGATAACGGTTGGCTAGGTCCAAAATTATTTCGACCGCACTTTGGCTACCTCCAATAACAGCAATATTATTTGAGTTATTAATAAGTGATTCGTACTTAGTTAGCGATGAAAGGTAACGAGTCAAATGTGAAATTCGTGATGAAATCTTTGTTTCAAATATCTCTGGAATATAAGGCGTTCTGCCAGTAGCAAACACAAGATTATCGCATGTAACTAGTCTTCCATCGTCTAGCTCTACTCGATAGGTATCTTCGTTATGGGCTTCAATAGTCGTAACTTTAGAGTTATAAGTAACACTACTATCGAAGTCTTTAGCAACCCATTCAATATATTGGGCATACTCTTTACGATATGGGAATACTAGCCCGAGATTTAAAAATTCATACAATCTATCGTTTTCTTTTAAAAAATTTGTAAAGGTATATTTACTCATGGGGTTTCTAGGGGTGACCAAATCCCTAAGAGGATGATTTTGAATGTCACTGTTTTCTAATAGCATTTCTTCTTGCCAGCTAGCTGATGGCTTATTCTCTAGGAAATGAAATGTTTTATCACAGTTTATTTCTCTAAGATATATGGCCAAAGCAATGTTAGCTGGTCCAAATCCTACCCCCAAAATATCAAAATGTTCCGCTTTCATTAATATGCCTTCTTTATGAAATTGCTGTAATGTCTAAATTAAATATTGCTGATTCATTCAACGACTTAAATTCTTTTAATTTATTTTTTGATGGCGTCCAAACGCTATAACTTGGATTGAGCAAATTACCAGAGTCATCGAATTCAGTTAAACCCAAGATTGTGTCATAGCTTTTTCTAATAATTTTATTTATTGATAAAGATTTATGATTTTCAATATAGTTATTGCAAATGACTTCGATAGCTGAAAATGTTTCGTTAAAATACACGCCTAATTTATCGTTAAAATCGTGTTGATATGCGGTTTCAATATTTTTGTATAATGTGTTGTTTCTTTCTACGGAAAAACCAAAAATATATATACCGTCATATCTTTTTAAATCAGTTAAAATGCGGTTTGATACTGCATCATCGGTGAAAAATACTAATCCATCGTAGTGTTTAGATCGAAGATCATTAACGAAAGAAACACTTTTGTCATATCTGCCTGAAAAAATGACTATGTCTGCTTCCAAAGCACTATTTGATAGATTAATGTCACGTAGCCCAATCTCATTCTTTATTAACTGCCCCATATTGCATCCATGTAGAGAGGAATCAGAATCTACAAATACGAGAGAACTTTTGTCCATATCATGAAGATTCTCTACTATCCACTGTGCTAACTTTCCATCAGTACCACAGGTCCTAAAAACATTTAAATGATCTTCGGTTAACTGATCAATTGTCGCAGCGGGTAGAAATACTGGAATGTTTGAATTCTTATATACAATTAAGGCAGAATTTGCTGCCGAAGATGAATAATGACCCACAACTGCATCGACTCTTTCAGTCAGAATTTTTTTCGCAGCATTGCATCCTCCTTCTGGAGAAGCATCGTCACTGACCCAGATAACGTCTACATTGAGATCAAATAAATCCTGGCAATATTTAACCGCCATCACTATTGATCTTTTAAAAGTCTGAGTATGAACTGAACCAGAATCCCTAAGGTCTGCTGTTGCTGCAATTTTTAGTGTCATTATGCAACCCCACTTAAGTCTGTTGCATTGATTGAGCTTAGTTGCATTAGTTTTTTCGAGTATATTTCGGCAATATAGAGTGAATATTTAAAACCTCGCCCAGAAAAGCCACCAAATAAGTATTGATTGTCATTGGACTCAATTGAATGAATTGTAGGTTTCAGGTTTTTAGAATATGAGTCGAATCCAATAAAGCTAGATATGCATTCGAATTTATTTTCTTTTCGAAACATTTTTTGACAAAGGAGGCGCGCCTGATCAGCTATTTCCGAAGAATTTTGTCGTATACTTTCTGGTGAGCTATATTCCTCTTGGCGCATGCCTCCTAGGTAAAATCCTTGCTCTATATCGGGTCTAACATAACAACCCAAAGCATCATTAATTATGCAAGGAGATTTAAAACTACCGTCGTCCATGAAATAACTCATGGGAATTGTTTTAGTGTTGATCTTTTCAATCTTTATAAGATTATTGGTAAATGCTCCACATGTCAGTACTACTTTCTTAGCACAAATACTTCCGTGCTCTAAAACTACTGACTGATGATTTATTCCATTTTTTAAACCAAATACCTTACTATTTTCAATCACTAAGCATCCATTAATCTGTGCAATTTCACTCAGATGTCTTGCTGCTTTTGTTGGAATTCCGAATCCACCTTTAGGTTCATAAACAGCAAAATCAATATCGTTGGTATTGAGATATGGAAATTTACTGCTGATCTCTTGATGAGTTAAATAAGTGATTGGGTACCTATTCGAGTCATATTGATCGATAATTCTATTAGCCAAGGGTAAGTCTTTATTTGTTAAAAGGTATAGTGATCCCCTTGGATAATAAATTTGGTCGCTAGCTTCATCCCCAAATTTATCCAGCCATCTTATTGCGCCCTCATAATTCCACTCTACCAATGATTCGTCTTTATCAAATACACGTACCATTCCTTTAGAATAGCTAGTCGCACCAGATGAACCAATGGAACCAGCCTCCACTAAAACACATGTACCATGTTTTGATAATTCAGCAGCCATTGCAGATCCGTAGATCCCGCCGCCGATAATAGCGAAATCAAATGGTTTCAAGACTTGACTCCGTCATGGTTTCTTTACATTTTTTCGTATATTCACTAACGGTATCTTGATTCCACCAAATAGCATAAAAAGTGAAATCATCGTTTGAAGTATTTTTTACGTAATGGTTGATTTGTTTTGGGATAGAAAAAATATCACCAGATTTCGCTGGATATATCTTATCTCCTATATAGACATCTGATTCTCCCGAAAGACAGATAAATAATTCTAGTTCATCGCTTGGTTCGTTGGTATGTTCGAGCGAGGTCTCTCCTGGAGGAAGTTTGCAGAAAGCACCTCCGAAGGGCAGATTTAGACCGTCCCAAGGTAGCAGTCTTTTACCGTAAACTCCGTATTCAAACTTAAATTCTTGTTTATCAAAATCTCTATAAATTTCCACATTTCTCTCCGAAAAGCTTACATAAAGCCTTCAATTGTTGAAGACATATACCGTTCGTTTCCTCCGTCATGAATTTCATTGCCCATAGCAAATTGACTCCAGGCCTTTTTTTCATGATAGATAACTTCTAACTCCCAAACACAAGAAGAAATGTCTGGTTCTGCAAGATCTGATACTTCCACATTTCCGTTTACAGAGATTACATTAAAAACTTTTTGTTTAATCATATTCTCACCATACCACCAATGCAGAAGTGCATAGTTCCCATCCGCCGCTATGTGATATATGAGAAAGCCATAACCTGAATCATGGTTGTCTAACTTTTCTGGTAAATAATTCATCACTTCAGTAGCGATTTGATCGTATTCTTTATCATTGATCTGAGGTGAACTAACTGAAATTAGATATTTTTTAATGTTCCATTGGTTTGATTTTTCAGAGCCTTTAAAGTTAATAAATCTTGGCTGATAGTCTTTTAAAATCATACTGCCATCTCCGTTAATGATGCGTTCGTAGTATCAGTATCAAATGTTTTTGAATCACTTAAAATATCTTTAAAATTAACATTTAAACTATTTTCGATTTTTTTTCCTAAATTCGGTGCAATAATGAAAAGAAGGTAACCTAAAGATAAAAATGATTTTATTGCTGAATGATTTAACTCATTTTTAACGGGTAGGCTTTTATTTATGTTAATGAATTGATTCGAGTAGCGTTCAAATTCTACATAGCACAAATACGCCGAAAAATTTGAAACCGATGGTAGTGTCCTATCGATTTCTGCTAGAACAGAGGGTGCTCCGATTTCTTTTAAAATTAACTCAAAGTAGTCCTTGTTTTCTTCGATAACTTTAATAAATTCTGATATTGCAAGGTCTAAATTTAGGTATATATTTTCATACCAGCTTACAAAATCACTTAAAGAGAAATTTTTTATCTCGTCTTCAGGAGAAACTCCACTAATGTACAAACGGATTGCATCAGAAGGGTATTCTGTTGCGATGTCTCGTATCCATATAGCATGTCCACGACTTGTAGAGAAGTCATCTCCATTTAACTTTAAGAAACGATTTGAGTAGTGATAAAGATTTTCCGTATGATTGTTGTAAAGTTCAAGAAGAATAGGGTACACAATAGCGTGACTATAAGAACAGTCATATCCAAAGAATAGCGCCACTTCAGATTTTTCGTTAAACCAAAAATTTGACATGGATTCATCGGGATTTTTCTTTTCTATAGCAGCTTTTGTTGAGGCAAAATATCCTGCCAGCCCAGAAAACCAGGTATGTATAATTTTATTATTCGGCTCGATTTTTACTCCGTGTTCTTGGGGTCTATCTATGGGCCACGGAATATCTAGTTGTTCATAGGTTTCTAATAAAAAGTTTTTTAGTGACCTACGGTGATTAGCTTTGCCCAATATTCTTTTTAAGCTATTCTTTTTTTCTTTCAGCGATAAACACTCTCTCTTTACGGATTTAAATATCATTTTCGAGTTAGATATCGTACACGTGAAATCACCCATGGACTCGATATCTGGTGCAGCTGCACAGTTTTCACATTGACTAGCATCACTGCTTTCGCCACAAAAGTTACAATGGCCTCTAGCATAAGCTTCGTATCCATAGAGAGAAGTGCTCTCACAAAATGGAATGTTCATTTCCTTTTCAACAATTAAATTATGTTCCTTGGCTTTTTCATACATTTCTGTAACAAAGCCAATATAGTCAGAATCATTCCAAGATTGCATGAAGTTATCGAAGTAAATGTCAACTTTTTCTAGTGAGTCAATCATCAACTTACGATTTTTCGTTATTAAATTTTGATGCTCTTCATTGATTTCCCGTGATTTTCGATAAACATAACTTTGATAGTCATCAGAGTAAGTAACCAAAAATACGTTATATCCTCTAAGCTCTGCTAACCTTTTAAGAATATCTGCTGACAAAAAAGGACCCGCTAAATGTCCCAAATGTAAATCACCGTTGGGAGTAGGTGGGGATACCGTAATGATGAGTCTATTCATTTTTAGTCCTTTAATATTACGATGCTGTGTTTAAAGGAGACGATGCCCTATTAAATCTAGGGAACAACATACCAGTAAATTGCATATATTCTTGATATTGTTTTCCTAACTCGTTATCTGCCAGAAGTTGTTTTTCCTCTCTCTGAGCCGTTCTGAAAAGCATTACAAAAGCAAACAAGCAATTAATAACTATTGGAGTACTCATGTTGGATAACAAAATTGCAGAGTAGTAGAAGAAATAAGATGTATAAAATGGATGGCGAATAAAGGCGTAGATACCAGATGTTTGTAGGTGGTTGGGCATCATCTCATCTTGATGCCACATGGGTATTCGTTTGCTATGTGACCCTAATGACGCGCCAAAAACAAACAAGGCAAAGCAATTTAATACAGTGGCAAATATGTATAGGTAATTTGATCTATAAAATAATGGATCAGATTCATAATTGAATATACCAGTCAATAAAAACCCTGATATGATAAAAGGAAGTAAAGTTAGATACCACCCAAGTGTCCGTTTACCCTTAGAGAAAAAGGTTAGACCTGTAATAATAAAAGCGAAGAGCATAATATAAAAACTAATATTACTTTGAATTATTGTCATAATAAATTACCCAATTAGTTATAAATAAATTTTTTCCACGATTCTAAATCACCGTAAAATCTCACTTTATCTTTTGCTTCTGCACCTAATGCTTTATATAGTTTTATTGCACTTTCATTGAATGGAGGTGTTTGCCATTGAATAACTTCTTTTCCGAACTTGATAGTTTCCACACCTATCATTTTTGCAAACTTCCAACCTATACCACGGTTCCTATATTTTTCTCTTAAATACCAACAATCGATATGAATATATTCGTCTGCATCCCAAGTGCTATATTCAAGAGAAAATGTGGCGTATCCTCCAATTTCTCCGTTTTGCTCTAATACAATGCAATAAAGTCGCGGATTGTCTGAAAAAATAGCTTTTTCTAAGCTTTCAATTTTTCCAATACGTGAATATTCTGATTTTTCAAATTGTGCATGTTCTTCGCAAAGATTAATTATTTCAGGAAGATCGTTTTTAACTGCATAACGGAACATTAAGTAGCTTCTCCGAATGTTTCCTTCTCATTTTCAATAATCTTGAAAAGCCTCAAAAATCGTTCTGCTTCTTCTTCTAAAGGTATTGTTTCATGCTGTAAGCCATTTTTTGCCCAGCCATCAACATATTTCATGAGAAATCCATCAAGGCCTAATTCTTTAAATTGAAATACGTGGACAAGTTCGCGGAAAACAACATCTTCAAATGTACCCAAATCAAGTGTTTTTTTATCAATTACAAGAGTATCGATAAGCGTTAATCCGCTAATTTTATTGAATTCCAAAGGCAGTGAACCCAATTTATTTTTTACATCTTGATAGCCGGGAGGAGGATCTATGGTATCCATGTTGTCAACCAAGAAAACTTTCGTGTCCTCAAGTATTGCTCTCGGAAAGAACGAACGATATCTATCTACAAGATACTCTGGTAAATCTTCAGATAAAGATCTAATCGAATTCCTTTTTTCCGATATCCATAAAGATAACTTGTTAAGTAAATCAGTGTCTATTTCTTGTGTCATTAGGTGTATCCAATTTAATTAAACATCTCTTTTTGAAAAATATTCTGAAGCGTACTTATAAAAAGGCAAACTGAGATTGCTATGATGAATTTCGTGAAAATTATGGCCCATAAATAAGATGCTAAATAGCAATCGATTTTGTTTTATATTTCTTGTGTATTCATCTTCGCTTTTACTGTTGTTACGCAAGATATAAGGAGAGTGAGGAAGGTAGTTAAAAGTAAAAGATAGTGCAAAAACTACTAATCTAGAGGGTATCAACCAATAGATTATTGCTTCGTACGCGTAACCAATCATAATTAGATATATAAACAATCCTACTTGAATCATCATTTCTAGATTTATCTTGATGTTTTTAATCATTGAATAGTTAAACATTCTTATTGAATAGAAATAAAGATAATATAGATCTGTAGTTGCCCAACGTAATAGTAACGGAATAAATTTACCCGGTGCGCACCACATGTCGGGATCTGATTTGGGATCATTGGTATTTCCATGATGAGTCAAGTGTAGTTCTCTATATCCGCTATAAGAATTTAAAGGTCCTTGAGCAAAACTTGAGAGAAAGCCAATAATGTAGTTTATCCATTTGTAGCGAGAAAAATGACCATGAGATGCTTCATGGACTGGAGTAAAAAGTAAATAACTTAGTATTGATAAAATAAAAATAAATACGAATGAATTTTCATTATCGTTTCTACCAATATGGATTAATGTCATTATCCAAATGGAAAATGTCGCGACAAAATAAAGAAATAAAATCAAATCTAAACGTTTTTTCATTTTGTTATCAGTGATTCTGTTCGTTTGAGTTATATTTTCATACAAATATGAATGAACTATGTATGTTTGAAAATAAAATTAACTAATATTTTATATGCGTCCGATTATTGCCAAAATAATGTATTTTAAAAGCAAGCTATTTCGCTCTCTCATAATAATTTAATATTTTTATGTATAATTAAAAAAAAGTTAACGGGTGAAATAATGAAATATAAAAAGTGGAAGTGTGTTATCTGTGGATTTATTTATGATGAAGAAAAAGGCTGTCCTGAAGAAGGAATTTCAGCGGGTACAAAGTGGAACGATGTGCCGACTGATTGGATATGCCCTAATTGCGGTGTAAATAAATCTGATTTTGATATGGTTGAATTGGAATAGCACTTTGGGTATATATAATGTATTTATAATATATGGAGTCATATTCAAGCCAATAAAATTAAGCGCTGCATTTTTGACGCGACATTAATCATTTTTTTAAGAGTTGTTAGATGTCATTTTTTTTAATATTTTTTCCTGTCGATTAAGAGATTCGCAGATTGAGATTATTTTAATAGTTAAAGGGAACTTAAACCAAAGTAATACTATTAATTAGCGTGTTAAATGATTCGTTATATGTGATCAAATATTTAGGTTTTTTTGATCAGATATTCATTGCATTTTATTCCAATTCTAAGCGAGGCAAATTCATCATTGCTAAAATAGCAGTTGTGTAACCTTTTTAGCCTATCAAAATATGAACATACTTAATCAAGCTTTTCGAATATGCGATCTAAAGAGTGTTGGTGACTACCGGTAAGAAAATGTTCAATTTGTTCCATAGTCAAGGTTAGGCTTTATACCTATCAGCTTATATCTAAAAAACGTCAACTACCATGTTTTAACCCCTTAAAGTAGAACTCTCTATACCAAATCAGTTTGTGCAGCGCCGGTTAATCCACGCGCGAGGTGAATTAATTTTAGGTTATTTAAAGGCTGCGTTACGAGACCTATGAACATATTGGTTCGTTTTAACCGACAAAATTTTCTCGAAAGACATCCATTTTAGGTGTTTTTGCGTGTGTATACCTAAGATCAAATACTAAATATCTAGAGGCAAGCCTTTATCAATGAATACAAAGATTAAAGAGAAAAACATATTAGGTTCACTACTTCAACCTTGTTGTTGCGATCCTGTAACCGGCTTTTATCGTAACGGTTATTGCCAAACGGGTCCTCAGGATTTAGGTAAGCACATTATTTGTGCATCCGTTACTGACGATTTTCTATACTACAGTAAGGGGCAGGGTAATGATCTTACGCGTGCAATGCCGGAGTTTGGTTTTGCTGGGCTAAAACATGGTGATAAATGGTGTTTGTGTGCTGAGCGTTGATTAGAAGCGCATAAGGAAGGCGTAGCTCCTCCGATTTACACCGAAGCTACTCATGAACGAATGCTCGATTTTATAGGTCTGTCGATATTGAAAAGCTATGCAGTAGAAGTGTAACACGAGATGGTAAAAACAATAAAAATCATGAGCTTGGCGATAACAATAGTGGTTTTAGCGGGGTGCAGCGTGTTTGGTAATAGTGATGTTGAAATCGCCCCTTACGAGCTATTGGAAAAGGATAATGAATTCGAACTTCGTCACTATGAAAAATTAGTGCTCGTATCAACTTCTATGTCTGAGATGAACGCCTCACGAAGTCCGTTTTCTAAGCTATTCAAATATATCTCCGGGAAAAACGCTAACAACCAAAAAATTGAAATGACTGCCCCCGTGTTTATGGATCAAATTGACGAGCAAACTGAGGCCATGTCTTTTGTGTTGCCAACAAGTATCAATATGAGAGATGCGCCATCACCGGCTGATCCTTCAGTTGAATTGAAAGAGCTTAAAGACTATACCGTTGCAACAATCACGTTTAGTGGTCGATTACGGCAAAAAAACATTGACCTGCACAAAAAAGAATTGGAAGCGTGGATATTGCAAAAAGGGTTCAAACCACTTGGATCAGTTAAAGCCGCGGGATACAACCCTCCTTTTACTCTTCCAGCATACCGCCGTAACGAAGTGCTAATACAAGTCGAAAAACCATAAGCGTTAAAAATGGTTGAATTTAATCAAGTGGTTTTCGAATAGGATAAAATTAAATGACTAAGAAAAGCCTAGCCATTACTCTAACCTACTTAGGCGCTATCCCTTTCTATTTATCTCTGTTCATTGGCTCTTGGTCTATCAAAGCTCTAGATGTTCATTACGAGCAGATAGTATTGACCTATGGTGCAATAATTGTGTCATTTATTTGTGGGATCCATTGGGGTGTCTACTTATTTAAAGATGCACCGCTGAATCTTTTTATTCATAGTAATATCGTTGCACTTATCGCGTGGGTCGCCGCACTACTTGAAAAAAATACGGGTATAGTCGTTCTTATTCTATGTTTTGTATATTTATTGATAATAGATAAGATACTGACAAACACGAAAATACTTGAGGAGTGGTATATGCAGTTGCGACTCAATATTACTCTATTGGTGGTATTGTCATTAGGCGGGGCACTCGTGCTTTAGTCAAATGTAAATCATTAAACCCTAACAAAATAATTCTTGTAAAGTGACGATAACGAAGTAATTTAACGAGGTAACACTATGCGTAAAGATGAAAAAATTCTATTTAAGAACCTCTCTAAATATAACATACAAAAATTGGTTATTTGCTCGTTAGAACAAGCCCTTTATCAAGTATTAGTTGTGATTGATGGCACGGAACGTTTGGTTTGGGATAACAAAGATCGATGCCTACGCAGTCGTAACCTTATGGAGTTGAGAGAATCACTTGAACACCTCAACATTCCTGAGTCAGTATTACGACACGAAAGTCCCTATGACGAAATGGTTGGAATGGCCGAAAAAACCCACAGCAATAGGCTAGAAGTACCATTGGGTAAAAACCCTTATTCTGTGCCCAAATGGTTAAATTAACTTTGCATTTTATTAAAATGAAAACATCTAAAGTACGATCCCGTTTAAATCGAAAACTCCTTCAATAAAACAAATGCACTAGGTAAATAGAATAGACTGTAGATTAGAAATGTTTCTACACTTTTCGATCTTGACCACTTATGGCTCTTGCCTTATTTTCACTTTGCACATAAATCGTATCTGTAGTAGCCATACTCGCATGCCCCAAATCCTCTGAAAGATCTTTAAGTGCTCGACCGCGTTCCACCTCCATACTGGCTCCTGTATGTCGTAGCCAGTGCGTAGTGGCTTCTTTCAATTTCAACGCTGCTTCTTCTCCACGAGATTCATTTAACGACTCGTATGCTTTATCAAAAATTTCCTGAACTATTCTTGATAATTGCCGAGCGGACATACCGCCTTGTCCACGAATTTTTTCAACAATAGGGGAGTTATCTCCTGGTAAAGGTAATGAGCTCAATTCCCTGTGAATTCTGTACCTTTTTAGATAGGGTAAAAAACTTTGTGGTACGGTAACGTCTCTTAACTTTCGTCCTTTGCCATAGATTTTAAGCCACCAGTTGCTATCAGAATCTTGCCAAAAGTGACTCATGATTGGCGACCAATCCTTGCGTTCTGAGAGTTCTGAAATTCGTAAAAATAGTGTTTTAAGGGCTGCGATTACAAACAAACTGCGCTCATATATGGGATCTTGTTTCGCGAGTTTGAAAACTGTGTCAAACAAACATTCCCATTGTTCGTTTGTTAATCGACGGGTTTCTTTCACCTGGGCATCTTTGATGAAATAACGGCAATCTTTTTTAGCGGTTTGAGCTGGATTTCCGTATAGATGTTCTTCATTCATTAGGTAATTATAAAAAGCAACAACAGCAACAAAAGATGCTGTCAATGTCTGTTGTGAAGGCTTATATTTTTTCTTATCTGGTTTACTTTCTGGATCTGAGTTCTTAGGGATACTTAGCCTAAACGGCGCCCATTTTTTATTTTGTTTATATTCACTGTTTCGGTATTCAAATTTCTCAGTATTTGACAAACAAATCCAGCTAGTGGGTGGCTTCCAACAGAAATCCGCATAGTCAAGAATATCGGCTTTTCGATAGCTATCCATAGGCTTATTTTTAAATAGAAAAACCCATTGTAAAAATCTTTCAACTTCGGTTCTGAAACGCCCATACGTATGCTCAGATTTGGTTCTGCTGATATATGAGAGAAATTCCTGACCCCATAACCAATGTTGCATGCGCCATTCTGGTCCGTCATCTAGGAAGGATTTGAGATCGACAAACTCGTCAAAATTGACTGACTTGATTTCCTTAAGCGTGGGAAACAACGCAACTGGTTTAGGGACTGCCATAGTATGTAGTTCAAATTTGAAAAATGAAGCAAATATATATTATATACGCTAAATACTCTATGTCCAATACTGAAAAGTATAGGAAATTATAAATGTTTAGCCCTTTGCAACCTTAAACCACTAAATAACTCGCTAAGACCTGTTACACCGCGCGAACATAGCACTTAACTAGTTATTAGAATATTTCGAATTCTCGACAAGATTATAATTCCAAAAAATGAGGCAAAATTTGCCCCATTTTTAATAGCTCACAATCTATATCGACCAAGTTATTGATTCAGAATCCGGGTAAATTGGATCTTCTATATAAGGAATTTCGAAGTCAAGATCATTAAGATCAGGGTTACTTAAATCTGGCAAATCTAAATCCGGATTGGAATTATCTGAATCATCTGGCATTTCAGGTTCTAGAATCAAATCAGTATTAAAATCTTCAGGTTCTAAATCACTGGGAATTTCTATATCTGAATCCACTTGATCGGAACCACTGAGAAGCTCAATCTCGATAACTTCTGCTGTAATAATATTGCCCTGTACTATCCCTTCAACATATACGGGATTAGTTTCCAGTAGTTCTTCAATATCTTCGTATGAGACTTCCTCGTCATTCAAATAAAATGTTGTGTCTTCATCAAATTGAACGGCAAAATCAAAAAGATCGAAACCATTTTGATCTATATTAACCGCTAGCCCAATTAACTCAATTTCTTCGTCGTCAAATATGACTTCCGATTCTTGTCGTTCAATAAACATTGCTTCTAAAACCGGACCGACATGATTCCCAGCAACCAATACGGGATCACCATCTCTCAGTAATGATGCATTTAACTGATCAAGATCTAAGTCAGAGTCATCTTCAAAAATAGTATTTACACTGGTTTGAATTGTCTGACCTGAAAGACTAAAGGTTGCAGTTGGGATTACTCCATCTTGGATATCTAACGCTTCAATAAAACCAAATATAAATGCGGGGTTTATGACTTGGAATTCTATTGAATCTGCTCGTAAAACGCCATCTAGAGAACCTTGATCGCTAACTAAAGTACCTGATATCTCTACAAAAACATCCTCACGAATATTGTTTGCATCACCGCCAATAAAAATCGTTTCACTCGTGATAAGTACCGGGAAATCGTTTACTTCAAATCGGCTTTCAGATTCTGTATCTGAAATTGGACCAGCAATAACTAAAGAGCTAATGTTTTCAAGATCGCCAATAGAAAAAGACATGATATCGATCTCGTCAGCGATTAATTGATCGTTTAAAGACGTACCACCAACCAGTGCATTTGCGCCAACTAACAAGTCCCCTTCTATTTCTGCATTAGAAAAATCTACTACAAAACCATTTATTATTAACTGATTAGTAATCAAATTGATACTATCGATACGTCCAAATATTTCATTCTCCAGAGATAAGTCTTGGTCAATTCTTGTAGCAGTTACAATATGATTCGAATCAAGTGAACCACTCACACGAACTCTCTGCCCTATTGTTAAACCATCTATGGAGTCTGGCTGGATTGAATTATCAAAGATTGTGGAATTAGTGATTTCGATTAATTGGCCTAATACATTTATTTGATTCGTGACCAAGTTAATTGTAGAAATTTCACCTATTACTCGAGGTTGAAATCGAACTTCACTGGCGGTTCCAGTTTGATTGTCGGAGTTTATTTCTCCAATAACCGTAACATAATGCCCTACTTCTAGATCGGACTCGATCGCATTACTACCACTGATTGATATCGTAGCACTTGAAGTATCGTACCTAACACCATTCACTATAACGCTGCCAAAACCTGATATAGGACCAGTCGAAGCTGAAGAAGAATTTTCAACTGGCGCGCCACTTCCATCAATGCCGCCACCACCGCAATAGGTGACGGATAAGGAAATTGCAGATAAGATTAGTAGTTTTTTTATCGTCAGAAATACAAATTTCATGGTTTAACCTTTGAATTTTTCTTCGATGATTTTTTGCCTGATGTTCCGGCGTTGCCAAATGTAAAAGCACTTACACCTAAACGAATACCTTTTTTTTCTGGAACTTCTTTTTCCGGTAGTTCATTATCGGTAAGCCATTGATCTATTTCTTCCAAAAAAGACTGTCCTTTTTGGTTTACAAGTTCTCTAAATTCGTTGTATTTATCAGGGTCTACATTAGAATTACTCGCTCGTCTTTCAAACAGTTTTCCTTTTTTAAAGCCTTCTGTTTCGTAAAGGTTATTAAAAAGTGTTTTTCCCAAGTCGTTCATGACTTCGCTTGCACGAAGGATTGCGTCTGGATCGGTTTCAACTGGTATAAATTCGCGTTTGACAATGCGAACCAATTCTATCAACGAGTTATCTAATTTTATTTTTTCTTTTTGCACAACTCCGGATCTTTCGAGTTCTTTTAAAAGAGCTCCCTCAGGAATGTCACCTGCGTATTTCTTACAGAGTTGGCTAAAACTATTATTATCTCCTTGAACATTTAGTGTGACTGGATTTCCTTTTTCATCTAAATAATCTATATCTTGATACCAACCACTGATGACCCTTGTTATTCTGTCTCTTTTTTGAGAAATTTTATCTGCTGCATTTTCATTTTCGAGTAAATCACGTATGCGCTTTACTTCTTTTCGGTCGATTCCTGTGAGAAGCGCCACTCTAGAAATATTAGTTGGCCTTCCTTTGATACCGAAATCTTCTGTTGCAATATCGACAAACAACTGTTTTGCAACATCGCAAAATTCTTTATAAAAAACACCATTACGTAAGGCCATGCGAATAACTGGTCTTAAAATCTTAAAAAGAAAAGATTGTTGTATGGGTTTTTGCTCTTGCGTCATTATTTAATTTTTTGTTTGTTTCTAATGCTATTTTTCGTTTTAAACAACTGCGAGGAAGCTGGTAACAAACTTCCTCGCAAAAACAATTTAGTTAGAATTTCTTCTATACTTCAATCGCGTCATCATCGAATTCATCTTCATCTTCATCTTCATCTTCATCATCTAAATCGTCAACACAATAGACTTGAAGTGAAAGATTATTCGACACACTACTAATATCATTACTTTGCACAGTAGAATTTTGAGAAACATCGCAGTCTTCAGCAAGTTCGACACTATCTGCTACTAAGTTGTTTTCTTCATAGTGTGCTTCGATTTCTACTAAGGTCCCGGTTAAACTTGAAAGATCGGGTGTATCTCCAAGCTCTGATAAATCTGTGGACTCTGTAATTAGTAGTTCTATGCCATTTGTCAAAGTGAGAGTATTATTATCAAAAGCCTCAACTTGAGCAATTAAAAATACTTCACTAAAAAATGTATCGTCAAAGTCAAGATCTTCTCTTTCGACTTTTTTGACTTCAAATCTAATTGGATCATCGAATAAAGTAACCACATCGACCACCAAGTAGTCACCTGCCGCGATATCGCTAATTGAAAAGTCTCGAATGTCGGCATCGCTATCGTCTTCCCAAACTGTGTTTTCATTTGTATGGAAAGTTAAACCAAACATAACAAATTGATTGTTGTCGGGGTCGACACTTTCTACTATGCCTTCTAACTCAAGGTCTGTTTCTTGATCAAAATCGATACTTTCTGCAAGGACAATGTCGCTTTCAGTAAATTCACCCTCAACCTCTATTAAACGTCCGACTACCAAATCGGATGGGCTGCCATTATCAAACTCAGTATCTTCAGTGATTCTAAAAGTTAAGCCATTCATTACAAAGTCTGTTTCGTTAACGACCTCTGTGACAACTCCTTCTATCTCGATTTCAGTATCTACATCAATATCGTCAAAAAAGTCATCAAAATCAATGTCGCCATCAGGGATAAGTACATCGCCGTCTAAATCACCTATAACAAACAAGTCGTCACCTTCAATAAGGTCTTCAATAGCTATGTTAACAAGGTCTGCAATGCTAACGGTCTGTCCATTCACCTCTATTGTGAGGTTATCTAAGTCAATATTAGTGATCTCACCACGTATGATCTCTTCATCACTGTCTATTAGTTCGATAAAGGTCGCGACAATATTACCCATCTCGTCGCGATGGCCACTTACCTCGACAGAAAGGCCCTCGTCTATATCTTCAAGGTTAAATCCAACCAACTCTAGCAAGTCTTCGTCGATAAGAACGGTTTGTCCTAGAATCGTAATTTCGCCGGTTTGACTATTAAAATCTGAAATTGGCCCTTGGACGTCGGTGAGATATTCAATTCTAGATGCGACACCTTCTCCAGAATCTTCGTCTATTTCACCAATAATCTCGACGATTTGCCCTAGGTCTAGATTTTCTTCAGTAGATAATTCCCCATTTATGTAGATTTCAGCATCGTCAGTATCGTAGTGAATACCGCCCACTACGACGCTTCCAAAAGCATCGATTTTACCTTTTACGCTGACTGGTGCCGCGTTGTCAGTGGGCGAGCCTGACGACACAGGAACATCAGAACCGCTATTGACCGGGTCATTAGAAGAGGATCCCCCACACCCTATTAAGGCTGCGGCGAGAACCACGTTAATAGATAGGTTTCTCATACTCATAATACTAAGCTCCAGTTTAATGTGTTTAGTTAAGATACAGATATAGAATACATTATTTATATGGTTTAAAAATCCCCATATATGGATTTTATTCGCGTAATGTTATGAAAATGTGAACTAATCCACAAATTATCTAAAGGGACTAATTGAGTTAATAATAATCAGATATATATGTGAGGTCTTGGCATAGGGAAAGGTTCTAAGTTCGCTCAAAGGAAATGCCTAGGTATCGAATTTTTACTTTATTTTCAATTTCAGATTCTAAAAATAGTGTATCGCCAAGGCGGCGTCCGAGGCCGGTGACTATTGCCTCTTTGTCATTTATCGTAGTAATCGCGTGTAAAATTTTTTCGCCGGTTTTGAGTTTGACAAGTGCGTAAAATAAATCTTTTTTATAAAATAATTTAATATATTTAATTTTGTGTATTTCCGGTTGAAGGTTCTCTTTGGGTTTGTAATATCCAACACGATTTTTCCATGATTGGATAATTTTTTGCGGAGATATTTTGGTTCCTAATAACCGTTTTTCCGATCCGATATAGCCAACAAGAACTTCTGTATCATCGACTTCCTCAGCTCGAATTTTTAATCGACCAATCCAACCTAAGTCAATCGGAAAAAGCCCAAATAACCTATAACTAAGTCGAAAAGTTGAGCTATGTTTTTTATCTTTTTTTAGGTTTAAGCGGCGTCCTAGTGCCTTTACTTTATAACTATTATGTTTGTTTTTGGGTTTAATGTTTATTAACCCAAGCGTTGAGGCGTAATTTCCAGAAAGTTCTACAGTACTATTGGTTTGGTCGTTGGGATAGCTCGAAGGCAACCAGTGGATATTTTTCCTTGTTTTGATTTTATAGTATTTTCTTAAGATCTCTCTTCCTATTTTATAAACACCACCATTTTCAGATGGTGAATTAGCCAGAACCACAATGCCAATCTTTGATTTAGGTTCTATAAGTAACAATGAACTTTGTGCCACTGTCCGTCCATCATGGCCATAAACATTAACATCTCCGAGATAATTGTCATAGAATGCCCACCCCAGCGCCCGCCGTTTTGTGAAATCTAGAGGCACGTCAGAGTTTTGGTATAAAAACATTTCATCAAAAATGGTCGAAGATAGTAACGTTTTTTCGTTTGTTAATTTAAACGTATTAACCCAAATGATTAATTTTGATAGGTCTAATACGTCTGAGTTCAAACCCGTTGCTGGTGTATCTCTAGTAGCGAATTTATCTATTTCTTTAAGGTTTAGATAAGATTTGGTTGAGTTATGACTATTTGATTCTTGATGGTTTAGAAAGTCAGAATTTTTTATATGCAGGGGTTTAAAAATATTTGTTTTTATATAGCTTTGAAAATCTTGTTTGCTTGATCTTTCTACAATGATTCCTAATAAAGAGAAAGCAACATTAGAATAAGAAAAAGCTTTATTGGTTGGATGAGTAGTATATTCATTGTTCAATGACTCAACTAAAGAGTTTAAACTAACTTGAGGATTTGCCCACATGCCCCTTAAGTAGTTAGTAGGAAGTCCTGAATGGTGAGTTAACATAGAACGTATTGTTATTTCGCTATTTTTACCAAAGCGATTTCCGATGGAAAATTCCGGAATATAATGAGTAATTGGAGCATCTAATTCCAGTATTCCATCATCAACAAGCTGTAAAATTGCAATTGTAGTGACTATTTTGGATATGGAGCCTGCTCTATATTGCGTTGTTGTATTAGCTTTTATTTTATTTTTAAAGTCTGAGTATCCAAAACCATCGCTCCAAATTATTTCATCATGATCAACTAGTGCAATACTCAGTCCGACTATCTTTGATTTTTCTTGTTCTCTTTTTATTACCGACCTACTGTATTCGATTAAATCGGATAAGTTAGTTGGTTCACTATACTTCTGACTTGTCTTATCTAAGTTGGCACAGCCTGTTAATAAAAATAGTAAAGCGATGACTAAATATTTCATAATATGTATAAAAATAGTGGTGTGTATTTTGATTCTAAAGCGGACGTTGAATGAAACAAATATTTTTAACGGCGTATTATTATAAATAATATAAAAATTGTGTATTTATTACATTTCCAGTTATCAGAAGAACGCTTGTTGGTATTTTGATCGCTAAAAATTGCTTTATGCATCAGCAACTAAAAAAAAGTCTACAATTAGCTAAAAAATTCTGAGTGCTATTGCAATAGGGAGCACTCTCGTAGAAATCTACAAATTTTAAATTCATTAGTTATTTCACAAATATAAAAAATGAACATATAAATTTCGATTTTTACGTTTCAAGACCCAATTTTATGCTTTTAAAGTACTGGATAAAAGATTTATCGCTGGTAAATAACCTTTTGCACGATGAATACATTTAAGGTTTTATTCAGCTATCTCATTTGAATATAAAAACTAAGCTTTGACAACTATTTACGTCTATTATTGATATAAACCTATTTTTTTTGAAAAACTATGGATATCGATGAAGAATCGGCAACTGAAGTTTTAGAGAGTTTCAAAGAGCTTTCGAACGAAGTCGAAATATACTTGGATCGAATTGCCTGCGATGACGCCGAAATAGATAACCTAAATGGGCTTTTTCGTGCCATTCATAGCATTAAGGGCAATGCTGCTATGGTGCAACTTAAAACTATTGTGAACTATACCCATAGCTTGGAAGAAGTGATAGACGCGATTAGAGGCGATATTATTCAACCTAATACGCAAATTGTCGAAGCACTTCAATTGGGGTTTGATCGATTACGAGATCTTCATGAACGCGAACTTATGGGTTACCAGTTTGATAATTTAAATGAAGTTGAACTAGGAACTCTTTATAGTAACCTTGCTAATGCGGATGAATCTACTTCTTCAAATATATGTAGAGAAATATGTAGCATACTGGCTGCTGGATTCGTCAATGAAGCATATGAAGAAGCAATAGAAACAGAAGAAATTGAATGTCTTACAATTCCGGATACCCATACAAAGGGGAGTTTTGATTTAGAATTTTTTAAAGAACTTGCTATTCAAGTTGATAAACAAAGTATTTATTGGGATGGTAGAAGCGAAACACTTTGTGACTGGGCGCTAAAAATGAATGGTCTTGGTGGATCTAAAATTAATTCGGACCAATTAGCAGCCGCAGTTTATCTGCATGATATTGGAATGTCATTTGTCACAGTAAATACTTTAGAAAAAAGTGAAAACCTTAGTGAAAACGAAATAGAAGAAATTAGGCAACATCCCCATTGGGGATACAATTACTTAATAAGAATTAAGGGCTGGGATGAAGCCGCTACTATGGTTTTAGAACATCATGAACGAATAGATGGAAAAGGTTACCCTTATGGTAATAAAGGTAAACTAATACACGACGGGGCAAAAATACTCGCGATTATCGATGCTTATTTTTCCATAACTAATGGTCGTGCGGATAGAGCGAATCGGCGATCAATTGTTCGCGCTATTTCAGAAATAAACGCTAGAAAAGGATCTCAATTTGATGAAATTTGGGTTGAAATATTTAATCAGATGATTAAAGAGGAATTACGTGGTAATCGGAATGGAGCTTGACTTCATCTAACTAGTAGTTATTAGTTGACCAACAACACTATAATTTTCTTCAATAAAAAAATAACTGAAAACTTTCTTTCGAATATCTCTCACTGTTTATCTAAAAACGTTATAACATTTGGATAACTGCTACAACCCCCCTCTTCTTGTTTCCAAAATTCTTTCTATCTCAAAAACGGGACTTCACCTAAATTAAGTTTCAATTATGGGATATATAATAATTTAAAAATTATAAAAATATATATAAATCAAGCAGTTAGTGAGTTGGCATACTGTTGGCATTTAATATTAGAGACAAATTGTATGATTTAATTTAATCATAAGGTCTTAGTTTTGGACATAGTAATCAAAAAATCGAGAAAACATGCGCTTAAATATTATATTTGGTGGATCTTAGGTCTTTGTCTAATAATTTTTCTATTTATTTTACGAAGTGTTGGTTTTTCTGATTTTCAAGTAGAAAAGGACTCGTTACTTTTCTCTGATGTTAAACGAGGAAAATTTCTAGTAACTGTGGGTGGTCCAGGGGTGTTAAAGCCAAATAAGATTAATTGGATTTCCGTAAATCTGGATTCAGCAAAAGTAGATAAAATTCATTTCAAACAAGGAGACTACGTTAAAAAAGGAACGATCATCATATCATTAGTTAATCCTAAGTTAGAAAACGAGTTAGCAGAACAAAAATGGGAACTAGAAGCACTAAAAGCTGAATATTACGCCAAACAAATAATGGAAGAATCCCAGCTTTTAGAACTCGAGTCCCAGGTACTCAACGCTCAGCAAGAATTCGACTCTAGTAATCTTTCGCAACAAGCAAAGGGAGAATTACTCAAATTCAATGCCGTATCAAAGTTAGACTATGATAAAACTAAACTAAAAACATCACAGTTGCACAAAAATTGGGAAATTCTTAAAAAGCAATATAAAAAAGGCAAAGAAAACCACATAGCTCAAAATAGTGCTCGGTCTGCAAAGTTAATGAAACACGAAAAACTATTGCAGCGCTATCATAAACAGGTTGCCGATTTAAAAATAGTCGCAAAGCGAGATGGTACAATTTTAAGCTTGCCTGTCGAGCTTGGCCAAAACGTGACCCTTGGAACTACATTGGCAACTATTGCTGAAGAAAATTCTCTTATCGCAAGAATTAAGATACCTGAATTAAAGTCAACTAATCTTTTTGTTGGCCAAAAAGCTGTAATTGAAGTAAATGAAAACAACATTAAAGGCTTGGTAACACGTATAAATCCTAAAGTGGTTAACGGAACCGTAAGTGTCGATATCGATTTTGACGGTAGGTTACCCGAAAATGCACGACCAGAATTAAGTATTCACGGTGAAATAATTACATCAGATATCGAAAATGCATTGTACGTGGAAAGACCTTTGTTTGCTCAAAGTATGGCTATTATGTCGTTGTTTAAATTGGATAGTCATGCACTTGTGAAAAAGATAAGTGTTAAATATGGCGCTGGATCTACAGATAGAATACAAATCTTAAATGGTTTAAACGAAGGTGATGTTGTGTTGATATCGGATCCAACAAAATTAGAAAAGCACGATCAGTTTTATATATATTAGAAGGAGGTAAACTATGAGCGAAGAATTGATAATTCTGGAATCGATTAAAAAAGTTTTTTATACCGAAGCAATTGAGACGCATGCATTAACAGAGATTCACCTTACTATCCGAAACGGCGAATATGTTTCTATTTCAGGTGCTTCTGGTTGTGGTAAATCGACCTTGCTTTCCTTAATTGGTTTACTCGATCACCCTACTTTCGGCTCGTATCGACTCAATGGTAAAGATGTAACAAGTTTATCTAACGGAGAGAAAGCGAGAATACGAAATCAGAATATTGGATTTATTTTTCAATCGTTTAATTTGATAAGTGATTTAAGTGTTAGAGAAAACATCGAACTACCATTAACCTACCGATCAAAAATGGATAAGGATAAACGAAAAAAATTAGTTACCTCTGCACTAGAAAAAGTAAACATGTTACATAGAGAAAACCATTTCCCTTCTCAACTTTCAGGAGGACAACAACAGCGTGTAGCTATCGCCAGAGCCATTGTTGGTAATCCAAGTATTATCTTAGCTGACGAACCTACAGGTAATTTAGATACGAAGAATGCGACCGCAGTGATGGAAATCCTAGAGAGTTTACATGATGAAGGTTCAACCATCTGTATGGTTACGCATGACACAGATTTAGTAAAAAGAACGGAAAGGAATATTGAAATGCTAGATGGAAAAATTGTTTCAGACAAGTCCAATCTAGATCTGTCAATAATATCTAATGCAGGAAAGGAAATGCAAATATGAATCTGAAACAAGATATAACCTATGCAATTCGGTTGTTATATAAATCTCCCGGGTTTACGGCTTTAACGGTTTTTGTGATGGCTGCTGGAATTAGCCTAAGTGTTTATATTTTTTCTTTTTTTCATGTTGTTTTATTTAAAGATTTATCTTTTCGAGATAGTGAAACTCTAGTTCAAATAGCGCTTAAACGAAATGGTGCTCGAACATTTTCGGAGTTAAATTTATTTGATTTAGATTCAATACATAAGAACGTACAAGAGATAAACGAGTTTAGTTTCTATCGAAATGTAAGTGTAAACCTTTCTAGCCAAGATGGTGCTAGGCGTTATTCTGGGGTGCTAGTCAATCACAATTTTTTCTCTATGACACGGACTACTCCTATTTTGGGTAGGAACTTTGTCAAAGAAGAAATGAATGAAAATGGAGAAAAGGTTGTTGTTTTGGGATACGAAATTTGGCGAAATAGATACAGTCTATCTAATAAGGTTATTGGTGAAAAAGTTAAAATAAATGGCATTTTACACACCATAATAGGCGTAATGCCGAAAGGTTACCGATTTCCTATGTTGGCCGACTTGTGGATACCCTCACGCGAAAATGTCAAAAATACTTTAAGAGAAGAGGTCAATAGTTATATAGGTCTGGCACAAATCAGCAGCAATACCTCACTTAAGAAGCTTAACAGAAGAATTTCTCATGTAATGCGGGATTTAGAAGAGAAGTTTCCTAATACGAACGCTGGAGTAAGCGCCTATGCAGAATCAATTCCAAAGTCACTTATGCAAGATGCTGGACCAACGGTCTATGCAATGCTAGTAGCCGCCATCTTCATCTTGATTTTAGCTGCGCTTAATGTGGGAAATCTTCTATTTTCACGTGCTGTCGAGCGTAGCAAAGAAACCGCTATCCGAATGGCGTTAGGTGCGCCAAGAATTAAGCTTGTTTTTCAGTTAGTTTGGGAAAGTGTCATTATTTGTTTATTTGGTGGTTTTTTTGCACTTCTAATTTTAGGTTGGGCTCTTGAAGCAACAGAAGCAATTACACCATCTTTCTTTGAATGGGGCAGACCATTTTGGATGCACTTCGAGGTAAATTCATATTCAATAAAATTGCTCCTGATTTTTGTGTTCGTTGCCATAGTCTTAACTGGATTTATTCCCACGTGGAAAAATTTAAATGAAAATATCAATCTAATATTAAGAGATGGAACAAGAGGTTCATTAGGTAGAAAATCAGGCAAGATAAATCGTCTACTGGTCACGGGTGAGATATTTTTATCTATTATTATACTTACAGTTGCAGGGGTAATGATTCTAACCGCAATAAAAGAAAGTTATGCTGACTACGGGGTCGAAACGGAGGGTATCATTACCGCTCGAATACTTCTACCTGAAAAAAATTACAGATCAGAAGAAAGCAAAACTCAATTTGTTGTAAATCTGAAAACGCGATTAGAAAACCAAATTGGAACGGGAAAAGTAATGATATCCACGGCATTTCCTGGTGACCATGTATATCTAAACCCGACTATTGCGATCGAGGGAAGGGAATATATTCAGGGGTCTACGAATCAATATAGCCGCGAAAATTACATTCTTTCCGAACCACATATGCTAAAAAACTTGGGCGTAAAGCTCGTTGCTGGCCGGTTTTTTAATGAATCAGATAATGTCGCTGGAAAATCTACAATTATAGTGACGGAGAGTTTTGCCAATACACATTTTTTAGGTCATTCGCCTTTAGGGAAAAGGGTTAGAATTCCAGAATACGATAAAAATGAAATTGACTGGCTAACAATCATTGGTGTGGTCGAGCACACGGCTCATGGACCTGCCACTGATGCAAAGGGAAAACTTGGCTCTATCTATCGCCCTTATGCTCAGGATCCTAACCCAAATTTAGTCGTTGGTCTAAAAACGCACCAGGAGCTCAAATCTGCGTCGGCAACACTCCGCAGCATCTTAAAAGCCATTGACCCAAATTTACCAGCATTCAAAATTGAGACCTACTCGGAACTTGTTCGACGCCATAGTGCACCTATGCAATTCTTGAGTAGCATTTTCTTATTAATTGGTATTGTTGCGATATCTCTTGCTGCAAGCGGAATTTACGGGGTAACAAGTAATTCGATTAACCAAAGGACACGAGAAATTGGCGTTAAGCGTGCTTTTGGTGCTAATGAAAAGAGAGTCATTAATGAATTTCTAATGGAAGCTAGCCGGCAGTTTGCCCTTGGAGGTATTCCTGGCTTACTTATAGGTTCTTTTTTAGGCTATGCCATGCTAGTTAGGAATGGATTTTCAACCGCAGATTTACTGTTAATCACAAGTGTCATAACAGCGCTTGTTTTCGTTTCTGTGCTTTTAGCGACTTATATTCCTATAAAGCGGGTAATACAAAACACCCCAGGACACTCATTGCGCTATGAATAACGAATAAACCAACAATCAGACAAGGAGACTTATTATGAATTTTTACCGAGACTTTGGAACCTTTGTTTTTCTAGCTTTTCTAAGTGCCTTGGCAATTTATTGTTTGAGCAATCAATTCCTTTTAGATCCTATTTGGCTAAAGGAATACAACTAATATAGCTTTAAATAATCTATAATTTTAGTTGCGATATAGAGTTAATCATATGTCTTGGAGAAAGATTTTTACTTTTTTTTTCATTATGAGCGTATTTTCACTTGGAGCATGCTCTCCTGCCCCCATCAAAGAAGTTGACAAGCTAGCAAAGAAAATTTACGAAGAAGGAAAAGTTAAGTCTCATTATTATGAAAATAATGGTACCAAGCTGCACTATGTAGCCAGAGGTGACGAAACTAAGCCTGTAATAGTATTCCTTCATGGAACTCCCGGTGCATGGGGTATGTTTGCTCATCAACTTGATAATGATGAATTATCGAACAGAGCGTACTTAGTTTCTGTAGAGCGCCCAGGATGGGGAAAATCGGAAAGTACTGAAGACCAGATTTATTTATCATTAAAAACACAGGCAGATCTTTTAGCGCCTTTATTACATGAACTAAAAGCGAAATCAAAAAGTAAAACGCTCATTGTTGCCGGACACTCGCTAGGGGCTACACTTGCCCCTTATGTTGCGATGCTATATCCGGATATGGTTGATGCGACTGTATCTTTTGCTGGTGACCTAACGAGCCAATATCTAGAAAAACAGTGGTACAATGAGGTTGTCACCTGGTGGGTTGTAAAATCAATTTTGCCCAGAATGCTGATTCATTCCAATGACGAAGTGCTTGCACTACCCAAAAACCTAGATGATATGAATCAATATTGGTCTTCTTTAAACTCTCCTTTTATCGTTTATCAAGGAGGTAAAGATTTTCTGGTTGATGCAAGAAATGCGGAGTTTGCTCGAGAGCTTCAAACTCAATCGATTGTTGAGGTAGAGTATTTCCCAGATCAAGGCCATTTTGTTCATTTAGTAAAAAAACAAGAAGTTAATAATAGACTTATCAGCTTAGTCGATGAGTTAATGGCACTAGAGTAAAAATTTCAAATTAGGTTAACATTGAAAAAACCTACCATTCTTATAGTTGATGACGATGCCGATGTTCGCACGGCATTGCAGTTTCTATTAAATTCTCACGGACATTCCGTAGTATCCGAAGTCAATCCAACTAATGCTCTTCGTTCAATAAAAGATGAAACAATTGAACTGATTTTGCTTGATTTAAATTACACGAATGACACAACCTCTGGCGAAGAAGGACTATCTTTAATAAAAAAAATACGTGATTTTGATGAGCAGATTCCTATTATTGTCATGACTGGTTGGGGGACTGTAGATCTCGCCGTGACGGCTATGAAAAGCGGCGCAAACGACTTTATCCAAAAACCTTGGGAAAATACGCGGCTGTTATCAATAATCACAAGTCAGCTTAAATTGGCAGAAACGACTAGTATTAATGCAAAATTAATGCGACAGAACCAATTACTTCAAAATGAAATTAAAGGTTTCAAAGATATTATCGCTCAATCGACGTCAATGCAAAGTGTTTTGGATATGGTTCATCGTGTTGCAAAAACCGATGCAAGTATTTTATTCACAGGTGAAAACGGCACTGGGAAAAGCCTGTTTGCGCGTTACGTTCATGAAAAATCCACGAGGAAAAATGCTGATCTTGTTTCTGTAAATATGGGGGCCGTCACAGAGTCACTTTTTGAAAGTGAGATGTTTGGTCATGTGAAAGGCGCATTCACAGATGCTAAGTCATCCAGAATTGGTAGATTTGAGCTTGCAGACCAAGGTACCTTGTTTCTAGATGAAATAGCTAATACACCCTACTCTCAACAAGGAAAATTATTGCGGGTATTAGAAGAAAATCAGTTTGAAAAAGTAGGGTCAAGCAAAACTCAGGCAGTGAATGTGAGAATGATTACCGCTACAAACGCAAATTTATTTGAATTAGTTAATAGTGGTCGATTTCGAAAAGACTTGCTTTACCGTATAAACACAGTTGAGATAGAAATTCCTCCATTAAGAAAAAGAAAAGAAGATATTCTTCCGCTCGCAAATGATTTTTTAAAAGGTGTTGCCAGAAAATATTCACAAGAAAGCGCGACGATTAGTGAATCCGCTCAGCAAGTACTCCTTATGTATTCTTGGCCAGGTAATGTAAGGGAGCTCGGTCATGTTATTGAAAGAGCTTTTATTCTTTGCCAAGATAATTGTATTAGATCGAGTGATTTAGGTATCTTAAACTCATCGCATGGTGGTATCGATAATGATGTAGATGCGAAAAATATCAATCTATTTAATACTCTTTCTTTGCAAGAAATTGAAAACCAAGTTATATCAAACCGATTAGATCAATTTAACGGAGATGCCGAGAAAGCTGCAGATTCTTTGGAATTGAGTCGAAGTGCCTTCTATCGACGTTTAAGTAAATCAAAAGAATAATATATATAAATGAGAAAATCATTTGAGTATGAAATTACAAGAATCGTATTTGTCTCGTTAGTAATACACTTTCTCGTATTAGCTGTTTTACTGTCTTTTTCAGAGTTATCAATTTGGATGGTATTTCTAGTTTTAGCATTATCTTTTATTCTAGTTCTATACTCATGCGCTAAGGTATTTCATACGATTACCTTCCAACTTCGAAGTTTGAGTAACTTGTTTGAGGCTATTCTCGGCGGTGACTATAGCCTTCGAGCTCGGACAGATAGACATGATGGCGCAATTGACGAGCTTATCAATGCTATTAATGGGCTCGCTGGAAAAATGAGTCAACAAAGGCAAGAGACAGTTGAAAGCCAGTTACTTTTGGAAACTGTGGTTACGCACATCGACGTTGCAGTCTTAGCATTTAGGGATGACTCTACGATTAGTTTCGCTAATCCAGCAGCAAAACAATTGTTAGGTATTACTAATGATGCGTTGCCAGAATCAGTGCTTAATGAATTTTCATTTATTCATCACCAAGAACAAGGTTATAAAGATGTATTAGATTTAAATTTTATTAAAAAACAAGGGCGTTTTCGCGTATATCTTGATGTATTTAGAAATGCCGGAGTTCAACAAAAAATCCTATTTATCACTGACGTGGGACACCTACTCCGAAAAGAGGAGAAGAAAGCCTGGCAGAGTATCGTGCGCGTAATTAGCCATGAAATTAACAATTCGTTAACGCCTTTAATTTCAATTAGTCAGACATTAACCACCCTTCTAACTAGAGATGATGAAAAAAATTATATTAGTTGTGAGTTAAAAAATAGCCTTGAGGAAGGCCTAAGTATAATTACGTCTCGATCGAGTGCGCTTAAATTTTTTATAGATAGCTACAAAGAGCTTTCTAAATTTCGCACTCCAAGCAAAGTAGATTTCAATATTTTTAATTTGATTCAAAGAGTTAAATTTCTTTTTAAAGAAAACAAAATCAATATTGAAGGTGATGTGTCGCAAAACATTTTTGCAGATGAAATTCAAATTGAACAAGTGATAATAAATCTTATAAAAAATGCAATCGAAGCTGCGGATGGAAAAGAGAAGGATAATGAAATCACGATTACTTGGAATGTTGATAATGGGTTTTTTAATCTAAAAATCGCAGATAATGGTAGTGGAATATCTAACAAGGAAAATTTGTTTGTTCCTTTTTATACTACGAAACCTGAAGGATCTGGTATTGGACTTATTCTATCACGTCAGATAATTGAAGCTCATGAAGGCAATCTTACACTAGATAATCGATGTGATAATACAGGTTGTATTGCAACAATACGTATTCCCTTGCTATTCAATTCTGCCACCTGATCTGCAACTATTTCTATAAAGCGTTATCAAAGGACTGTGGAGGCGCTTATGAATGTCAATTTTTTCGGGTTTAAAATTCTAAACAACACTATTTTGACCATCTTGTTTATTTTTATCATTGGTCTTTCTGCCATTCCATCTGTGGCAGCCAAAAGCAATGTGATAAAAAAAGATATAGAAGAAGATTTCTATCAATTAATTCTCACACAAAATACCCTTTTAAAATCATCGTTACTAAATGAAATACGTGAAAGTTGGAAATCAGAATATGTTCCTCTCGCAATTGAAACAATGATTTACTCTGGGGATGCGATGGTAACAAACACATTAATTAGCATATTAGAAGAAAAAACAAGCGAGAAATTTGGTCGAGATATACAAGCTTGGTATTCTTGGATGTGGAACAAAAAGGAAGAAATCTCACCAGGATATGGCAATTTTAAAGCTGATCTATACAAAAATATAGACGCTAAATTTGAAAGATATTTTAAAGATCGGCAAAATCTTGCTCGAATTAGACTCGATGAAATCCGCTGGGGCGGCGTACGACAAGATGGAATTCCTCCGCTACGTAATCCCAAAATGATACCGGCTGCCAAAGCTAATTATTTACACAAAGATAATATAATCTTTGGTATCGAGATAAATGGGGATGCGAGAGCCTACCCAAAAAGAATTCTGGCATGGCACGAAATGTTTGTTGATGAAATAGGAGGTGTTGATATCGCAGGTGTTTATTGTACGCTTTGCGGAACGGTTATCCCCTACAAGACTCAATTGAACGGTGAAATCTATGAACTCGGAACCAGTGGGTTTTTATATCGTTCAAATAAACTTATGTATGATAAGAAGACTCAATCACTTTGGAACACCTTAAAAGGCGAACCTGTTGTTGGTCCCTTGGTTGACAAGGGAATAAAACTAGAACACTTGAGCATTGTAACGACGACTTGGGGAGAGTGGTTAAGAAGGCATCCAAATACTCAAGTATTATCAGAACAAACGGGATTCAGTCGAGACTATGGCGAAGGAGTTGCTTATCAAGAATACTTTGGGACAGACGAACTAATGTTCCACACACCATTCCAAGATACTCGTCTTAAAAATAAACAAGAAATACTTGCTCTTCGATTTAATGCGTCTCCGAAAGAGCAGCTTGCCATAGATATTGACTTTCTATCGAAGCATCCTGTCTTTACAGAAAAAATTGGCCGACAAAAATTACTTATTGTCACTGATAATTCGGGAGCAAATAGAGTATATGATCCCAAGAATATTGAAATAGTAGATTATGACGGCGATAGCGAGCTTATCGATGTAAATGGGCAAAAGTGGCATTTATCAGAAGCGCGATTGATTTCGGAGTCAGGAGAAACGCTAGAAAGGTTGCCTTCCCATCGCGCTTTTTGGTTTGGCTGGCATGCAACTTTCCCAAATACACGACTTATAAAATAATGAAGCGGAACCTCGTAAACCAAATATAATCTCTTGGTGTAATTTATAAATAGCGTTAAGGTTTACCTAAGGATATATTTTTAACATATTTACACTTCGTATACTAAAATAAGGTATACAGGAAATATTGTGTTTTTCAAACGAGTATATCTGATTAGCGAGTAATAAAATGCTTTACTGGCATGTTTATTATTGTTTTGGGGGCTCCATTGGAATCAAAAAAGCAAGCTCAAGGTGAAATTTCTAACGTAGATCCGCAGATAAAACAAGAGGATGTTTTAAACCAGCTTTGTGCTATTGCAACTGATACGTCCGTTACATTAGAAAAAAAAATGGACATATTCCTTGATCTTGGTATAACTTACTTTAACTTGGAATTTGGGGCAATTAGTGAAATAAAAGGAGATTTTTACAGAGTAATTTATGCTCGACCATCTGGGAAAACAGAAGTTGAATCTCAATTTTTCTACAAAGATACGTATTGTTCGCACGTATTTGGCCATGCACACGTTTTTTCAGTAATTGATGCTAAAAATTCGGAAATTTCTGAACATCCTTGCTACAAAAATCAGAAGCTAAACTCTTATATTGGAACAACAATATTTGTAAACCAGAAGCCATTTGGAACTGTAAGCTTTGCAAAATTTGAATCTCGGACTTCTGCCTTTTCAAATTTCGAAAAGTCATTTTTACAATTAATAGCTCAGTTCATCTCATCGGAACTTACACAAGAAAATAATCTTTCAAAATTAGAAGAGTCTAACAACTTTCTGCAACTTGTACAGGATGTCATTCCTGATTTGATTTTCGTTAAAGATGATAAATTTCGAATTGTTCGAGCAAATCCTGCATTCATCAACGTGTATCCAGAATCGAGTCGAGATAAGATTATTGGTTTCACAACCTTGGAATCTTATGATGATTCAGAAGCAGAAGAGTTTTTAAAGTTTGACAAAAAGGCTTTAAAGGAAGGCTTTTCGCAAACAGAAGAAACAATTTTATTTCCCGATGGAAAAAAACGGACACTCGAAACTAAAAAAATTCGATTTTATGACAATAAGGATAAAAAATATCTCTTAGGAATTGGTCGAGATATTACTGAACGGAAAAAGCACGAGGATATAATTGCTGAGAGCAAAGAACGATATGAATTAGCAATTAAGGGAGCTTCGGTCGGATTATGGGATTGGAACGTAACGACAAATGAATTATTTTGGTCTGACAGGTTTAAAGAGATAGTTGGAATTTCAGATAAGGAATTTAGGCCATGTTATGAAGAATTTTCTGAACGCCTTCATCCTCATGATAAAGAAGAAATTGAAACCGCCCTATTTAGTCATATTGAAAATAAAACACCCTATAAAGTTGAATACCGGTTAAAACGAAACGACGGAACTTATGTATGGATTCACGCGCGCGGTCAAGCAATATGGGATGCAGAAGGCAAAGCCACTAGGATGGCTGGATCGGTTGACGATATATCTGACAAAAAAGCTGCTTTAGATGAAATTCTTCGATCTAATAAAGAACTTGAACGATTTGCTTATGTTGCATCCCATGACCTTCAAGAACCACTCCGAATGGTGAGTAACTTTACCAGCTTGCTAGAACGAAACTATAGAGATATTTTAGACGAGCGAGGATTAGAATATATTAAATATGCGAAAGAAGGAGCAATTCGTATGCAAAAATTAGTTAAAGATTTACTAGAGTATGCGAGCATTGGTGATCAAGGAGAGAATTATGAAATAGTGGATTTAAATGATATTCCATCGATTGTTGAATCTGCATTGTCCGCAACAATAGAACAAAGTAACGCACTAGTTGAATGGCAGGATAATCTACCGAGAATTCGTGTAAATCCAGTAAGAATTCTCTCGGTTTTTCAGAATGTTATCGGAAATTCTATCAAATATAGAAAAGAGAACGAGTCGCCTAAAATTTCGATCACCTTTGAACCAATGCACGATAAATGGGTTTTCATTATTTCTGATAATGGAATTGGTATGAAGCAGGAATATTGTTCAAAAATATTTGAACCATTTAAGCGTTTACATAGGAATGATCAATATCCAGGAACTGGAATGGGTTTGTCAATATGTCGAAAGACAATTGAGGAACTAGGTGGTAAGATTTGGGCTGAGTCAGAATTAAGTCTAGGAACACAAGTATTTTTTACACTTCCTAAAAATAATAAATGAGATGTGAACGAATATATGAGTCAAATTAACGCAACCCCAATTGATATTTTGTTAGTCGAAGATAATCCTGGCGATGTACTTCTCACCAAAGAAGCATTTTCTGAAGCAAAAATAGCGAATAATCTTCATATAGTTAGAGATGGAGAAGAAGCCTTAGCGTATTTGAACATGGACCCTGGATATGAAGATGCTATTAGGCCTGATTTAATCTTGCTCGATTTAAATCTTCCTAAAAAAGATGGACGTGAAGTACTCGAATTTGTAAAAACACATGAAGTTCTAAAACGAACGCCAGTTGTGATACTCACCAGTTCAGAAGCTGAAAGGGATATCATTAAATCTTACGACTCTCATGCAAATAGCTATATTGTTAAACCTATAGAGTTAGATCAGTTTATTAATGTAGTAACTGCTGTAGAAAATTTTTGGTTTTCTGTCGTATCCCTGCCGCAAGGTTGATTTCTAATAGAGTCTATTTTGATAACTATGCTACCGAATCTAATTGGGGGATTCTGTCATAAAAAATCGTGTTTTTAAAATCCAAAACCTATACATCATATCCATAATGTTTGATGATGTCTTTTCCCTCTTGGCTCTTAATAAATGTGACAAATTCATTAACGATAGACATTTTTTTGGTACGTCTTAATACGATTAAGTCCTGTTTTATTGGCGTATAAATGTGTTGGGGAATCAGCCAGTAGTTTTGTTTTCCAGAGTTCTGTGAACTCTTCATTTGTGATAAAGCAACGAAACCTAGATCGACATTCTTAGTTTCGATGAATTGGTATACCTGTGATATATTTTCGCCCTGTATCAGCTTATTTTTTGTTTTGTTTGTAATGTTGAAGTGGTTTATAACATCTTTAGCGGCCATTCCGTAGGGTGCTAATCTTGGATTAGCAAGCGCTATTTTTTTATAATTCCCGGCCAAAAGCACCGACTTACTTACTTCATAATCATCTTTATTTGACCACAATACCAGCTTCCCCTTAGCATAGGTAAAACGACTTTCATTTATGCCAAAACCTAGCGTTGCAAGTTTTTCGGGTTTGCTTTGATCTGCGGAAAAGAAAACATCATAGGGAGCGCCTTGTGCAATTTGTGCAAATATTTTCCCGGATGAACCTGTTGATAATTTAATTTTGTGTTCACTGTTTATTTCAAATTTAGCAATTAATTCTTTCATAGTTGCTATAAAGTTAGAGGCAACCGCAACTTGAATGGTATCAGCGGTGCTTACCTTTGAAAAACATAAAAGAAAGAATAAAATGGATGTATAACGAGTCATAAAATTAATGTAGATAATCACGTGGGTTATTTTAAGTTTAGTTATAATATACTTTTTTATTTGTTTCTTATATTTTTAATTGGTTGTGCCTCAGGGTCGCAGCAAAGTCAATTACATAAAAATCTTAGAAAAGTAATAAAATCTGATTCACTTACCCCTTTAATTATCGAAGCAGGTATTTTCGAGCTAATCGTTCTCTCAAATTATAATGTACTAAAAGAAAATACATTTGATAAAAGCACAGCACATATCTATCTCGAAGGTGACGGTAAACCTTATATTTCTGCTTCTAAAATAAACGAAAATCCCACTTCTAAGAGAAACCTCGCCCTTCGCTTGATGTCTCATGATGATAAGCTTTCATTTTACTTGAGTCGCCCTTGTTATGGGTGGGAAAAAATACCCAGCTACTGCGATACCAAATATTGGACAAGTGCACGTTATTCGAAAGTTGTAGTGTTAGCGCTGAATGATATTTTGGACAACTTAAAAGAACAGTTTAATTTAAAAAATATCTCGATTATAGGTCACAGCGGAGGAGGAACGCTTGCGTATTTGATTGCAGCAACACGTAATGACATTAGTGCAGTTCTGACAATTGATCCGAATTTAAATCATCTAAGATGGGCTGACCATTATGGTTTTCCCAAGTTGACTGATTCATTAGAAGCGACCAATTACCTGCCGTTAGACTCAACAGTAAAAGTGATAAACTTATTGGGAGAAAAAGATAAAACAATTGAGAAAAAACTGTTATTAGAGTCAACATTTCAGCAAAAAAACGTAATTAATCTATTTTATCCCAATTTTACCCATCATTGTTGTTGGGAGAGAATATGGCCACAGATCCTAGAAGGCGTTGGCTTTAATTAATATATTTAATTTGGTATAAAATAAAAACTCCCACCTTCATGACCTGCAGATCGAATAGGTTTCATTTCAGGGTCTTGCTTAATATCTACATAGGTATTGCGTTGTTTTACATTCACCGCAAGTTGAGAATAAAGCATACTATCCCGCAAAATATTATTGTTTTCTTCGAGCACGTCAATTAACGATAATGCAAACACTGAATGATCAGAAACGGTTCCATCAAGCACGGGTTTTACCCCACCAGATGAAATGACAACCCGGGATCTATGAGATAAGCCTAGTTTTATGGATTTTTCACTCAACTTGGAATTGGTACCAAATAGAAAGGAACTACTTTCGGCTCCAAGTTGACCGGCATAGCACGAATCGGCAACTACAAGAATTGAACGGGCATTTAATCGGTCTAAATGATCATTGATTACGGCGTTATTGATCCAATTACTAATACTGGATTGTTGAGCATCGATAGGTAACCAATATCCGCGTTCACGTTTAGTACTTGCATTTTCTGATATGTTTCCATGACCTGCGTAATAAACTAATAAATTATCTTTCTCCGTAAGTCGTTCACTTAAATCATTAAGCGTATTTAAGATAATTTTTTCGTTCGCATCGGGCAATAATAAAACGATAAAACCGTATTTTTCTTCGAGTACTTGTTTTAATCGTTCGGCATCTCGCATGGGTGATCGTAAATTATCAAAGTATCGATAGTTTTGATTGCCTATGATTACAGCGTAATAACGCCCAAAATTAATATCCTTTAAAACACGGTCTTCAATATCTAATTCGATGGCGGAGGATAAGAGCGGAGATTCACGGACATTTCGATAAGCGAGGTTTAATCCAGAAAGCTGATCATCTAAGCTCACTCGTTCTGATTCGGCTTGATCATAAAGTTCGCGTAACACAGAAATTTCTGCAGTAAGTTCTGCTATTTGTGCTTGGGAATCGGAGTTTTCAAGCGCTACGATTTGGTTTTCCATGCTTTCCAATTGACTTTTTAGCGCTTTTGTCTGTGCATTTGCGAGGATGACTTTTTTATTTGTTTCTGATCGCGCTTTTTCTAGTTCTTTTTTTGATTCTGAACTAAGAATTAATTCATCGCCTTCCAAACCAGAGGCTTGGCGATAAAGGTTCAAGGCTTTTGCTACATCTTTATCGACACCTAATCCCTTCTCAAACATATAACCCAAATTTATTTGGGCTCGGCTTAATCCTTGTTTTGCTGCTTTTGAATACCAAGCAAAAGCGGATTTATAATCAGGTTCTTGTCCAAGCCCCTTTTCAAAAATTTCACCAACATAATTTTGAGCTTCCGCATTGCCCTGCTCGGCTTGTTCTAGCCATACCTTAAGCGCGGTACGGTAATCAGCTCGATCATAGGCGACATATTCACCACCACGAATTTCGCAGTCTACTTTTGTGGTTCTAACAGGTCGTCGCGGTGTTAAATAATTGGTATTGCCTAAGCGTCGAAGTTGCCCCGGCAATAAACAATCTACGATATACAGTTCTTCGGCGCTGAGTCCATCTTGATTTTGAGCAATACTATCTTTGGTGTTGCTAGATCCGCAGGATGATATAAAAAAACAGGTAATAACTATCGCGATTAGATGAAGGTGTGTTCGAATTTGTGAATTATCCATAGTCCTTCTCCAAAATCTATATGGGCTATTAATTCTTATTTTTTTTGCTGTCTATTTGTTCTTTTAGCTTGAGCAACGCTTTGTCTATAGATTTATCTGAGGTACCAAGCGCATCTCTTTTTAATGAGCTGAGTGCTATTTCATATTGTTGCAGTGTAAACAAATCATCATCTTTATAGTTAATTTTATTTATGACTGATTTCGCAATTTTATTCATTCTGTCATCAACAATTCGTCTCAAAATTTCTGTTTCTGACGATCCCATATCTTTAAGCGTGCTTTCATCCCAAGCTTGTGCATAAAGTCTGTGGGCAAAATCTACATCCCCAATACTAAGCATTTCATCGCCTTGATGAAGAATTTCAGCAATTGGCGCTAAATCACCTCGCAATTCTGAAGTAGATGGGACGAGCGATTCCTGCCAAATATCGGTTCCAAAATAGAGTAATATGCTTAAGAAACTGAAAACTGCGGCAACACTTACGTGGGTCTTGGTTATCTTTGGCTTGGTTGCATCTAAGAATTCACCCGCGTTATCAAACCGTTCATCTCTTTTTAAAGAAAGGCCTTTTCGAATGGCTCGAGCGTACCTATGAGGAACTCCCTTAAGAATGGGGGGTTCCATACCATCTAACTCGGCCTGTCTTGCCGTAATTTTCTTTCCGTACTCATCTTGATAAGGGTGTTTACCGGTGAGAATCTCGTAGGCCACACAGCAGAGAGAATAAACGTCATCTACCGGTAAGGGGTTATCCCCTTTTATCATTTCAAGGCTGGCATAATTTGGCGTAAGCGCGCTGACCGTGAGGTCTCGGTTGTTTGTTTGCACGTCACTACGGTATTTTCCTCCGTCTTTAACGACAGCTTGAGCAATACCAAAATCTAGGATTTTTGTCTGATCTTCCTTTGTATAAAAGATGTTTGCTGGTTTAAAATCAGCGTGCACAAATCCTTCTTGATGCGCATACGCAAGGCCTCGAGCCATTTTGTCTATTATGTCTAAAGCATCTTTTGTCGAATATGCGCGTCCAGCGATTTTTTTATCTAGCGACTCGCCATCGAGGAACTCCATGCTGATGTAAGCAACATCATTATCTCTATCAAAGTCGTAAACAGTAATGATGTTCGGGTGGGCGAGCCTTTGGGCTTTTTTCGACTCTCGCTGAAGTGCTTGAATAAAAGATGGGTCTTCCTGTAACTCCATACGGAGTAACTTAAGCGCTACATAAGGCTGTGAGTCGTCCATTTCGACCCGTCGTAAATCTTTCGCGCGAAATACTTGCCCCATTCCACCAGAACCGAGTGAGCTTTCCAGTAGAAAACGGTTGTTGACGATGGTCTGGTTAGAATAGTCAGGCTTGTTAAGGTTATAACCTGGACCGCCTGTCTGAGTTTTATCGGAATCTCTAGAGAGGTTTCGTGTATCAATTCTGGTCACATCAGGCGTGACGGTGACGGTTTTGTCCGCTTCTTCATCCTTTGGCGGAGCTACGACGGTTGTTTTTGAATACTGGTCAGCCATAAGCTTTTGGAGTTAACTTACGCGATTTAAGCCGAATTTTCTGCACAAACTATCGACATTTGAAATATATGATTGCTTTGTCATCTTTATCAAAAGATTTGCCTAGTTTTATCATTCCTCGGCCATTTAATGGATAAAATTGGCCTTTTCTTAAACATATCTCTTCAGCTTGACCAATTTTCAAAAAGCTACCATTCGTACTTTGGTCTTTTAGCACAATTCGCCCTTGAATCATATCGACAACACAGTGTTGCCTAGAAACCACTTCTTCAGATATCGCAATATTGCAGGTTTCGTTATCTCTACCAAATATGAGCGGTAATTCTTCTGGGCGATTTACTTCTACAATTTTTTGCCCGAACATAAACTGAATTTGCATAGACTCATTGAGGCCTGTGGCCTGAGTATGACTTACGATTTCGGTGCTGTCTTGTGATTCGTAATTTGACACCCTATTCCTCTTATTTTTACCACTTTGTGTTAAATACGGTGTAATCCTATATTATTACAACTTTTATACACCGTATACTGCATTGTTTACTTTCTTGAGTCGATGATTCTTGCTTATTATTAGCATAAAGAAAAAGCCCCAATAATATAACAATATTTGCCCGAAAATATTTATGAACAATGACACTAAATTTCAATTTATGCTTTTATCCAGCAATGACTCATCGAAGCATGAGCTTGGAGAAGACATGCTGGTTGGAAGGGAAATTGAGTGCCAGATCCATTTAAATTCTCCCCAGATCTCTAGATACCACGCTAAATTGTATTTAAAAAACAACAATTTGTTTGTTCGAGACTTACACTCTTCAAACGGTACTTTCGTCAATGGAAAGCGAGTTATTGAAGAGACCCAGTTAAATGTTGGAGACGAAATTACGTTTCACGACCAAAGGTTTCGTTTGGCATCCACTGCGAGTGGTAGTGTTGATGCTACTGTTGTTCAAGCAAGCGCCGACAACGCTACTCGTATTATGCCTAAGAATACAATCGCGAGCGGTTTAAGTCAGAGAGATCCTCACGATTTGTTATCAAATAGCCAGATCCCAAACATTTCTGAACATCCTACTCCGGTTCAAGGAATTAAAGAAAACTACAGCGACGAGCAAGTAGAGTCATTAGACGAATGGTTAAATCAGGCTAAGCAAACACCAAAAAGCACATCTAATCAAATAGAATCCAAGCCAATACAAGCTGATGAGCAAGAAGACGACATGTCGACTCGTATTCTTTCTGCAGGTCAAATTTTGAACGTGTCACAGCTCAATGCGAGTGTATTGAATGATGAAAGTATCGGTCCGAGACTTATATGTTTAACTGCACCTATTCGCGGTAAAAGTTTTCCCTTAAAAACAGATGAACCTGTGTATACATGGACGATTGGACGGAACGAATTTGTTGAAATTGAAATAAGCAGTCAATCAGCATCTCGAATGCACGCTTGGATTACTAAGATGGAGTCAATTTATGAGATTGCTGAAGAGAATGCGACAAATGGACTGATTGTAAATGGTGAAAAAACTAGTAAAGCAATATTGAGACACGAAGATATCATCCAAATTGGCAATGTTAGCCTCCTATTTCGTAATAATGGCGAAGAAGAATATCCATTAGGCTGGTGGGACCTGTTTGTGGTAAAAACAAAAAAATTAATCAATAAACTACGACAAAATTTGTGGAAATAGGTTTCTAGATATAAAGTTTTAAAGATCTCATTCGAAAATTTGCGACTTCGAATTCGCAAAATTGCCAAAAACTACAAATCTGAGTGAAAAAACCTATACTTAACTCACTAAAATTTATTGGCACTTTGAGTAACTTACATACTTAAACTATTGAACTTATACAGTTTATTCTGATCTTTGAAGATTAGGTATGTGATATAGTATGGCAATTGTACTACGAATAAGAACAGACGCAGTAACACCCGGAATTAATTAAATATGCGAAAAACAGTAAGTTTATCCTTTATTTTTCTTCTTATTGGCGTTTTTACGCTACCGGCTCTTGCACTTAAACTTGAAGCCTTTAATCACTCAAAATCTCAAGCAGAAACACTACAAGGGATATTATCTAAACTTAAGTCACGTCATTATCGTGAACAGATAATCGACGACGATTTATCTCAACGTTTTCTTGATAATTATCTAGATTCATTGGATCCAGCCCATGTTTTTTTCTATCAAACCGATATCGAAAAATTTCAAAAACATGCAGACAAATTTGATGACTACTTTAAAAAAGGTAACCTAAAAGTAGGCTACGAAATTTACGATGTATTTCGAGCACGAGCATCTTCCCGACTGGAAACCGTTGTAGAATTACTCGAGGACGAAAACATTAAGTTTGAATTTAATACTGACGATGAAGTTGTAATCGAGCGAGACAAAGAGCCATGGCCGTCGAGCTTAAAAGAAGCAGACGAATTGTGGATTAAACGACTTAAGCTCAGTATTTTGAATTCGAAATTATCGGGTAAATCCGTTGAAGAAGCTCGAGAGTCGATTTCAAAGCGATATAAACGCCAATTAAAGCGTATCGAACAAGAAGATGAATCAGACGCGTTTGAAATTCTCGCAAATGCACTTACTACGCTTTACGACCCACATACAAATTATTGGTCACCTAGAACCTCTGAAAATTTCAATATTAATATGTCATTAAAACTAGAAGGTATCGGAGCCGTGCTACAAAGTGAAGATGAGTTCACTAAAGTTGTGCGATTAGTTGTTGGTGGTCCCGCGCATAAACAGGGGCAGTTAAAAGCATCAGATAAAATTATTAGCGTTGGACAAGGCAATGAAGGTGAAATGGTTGATGTTGTTGGATGGCGTTTATCCGAAGTTGTCCAGCTTATCCGCGGACCCAAAAACACCCTAGTAAAGCTCGAAGTTCAAACGTCAGATAATAAAACTAAAGATATCTTAATCAAACGTGACGAGGTAAAGCTTGAAGATCAAGCGGCAGAAAAAGCAATTCTGGAAGTTTCTGACGGGAATACAATACATAAAATTGGTGTTATTCATTTGCCCACTTTCTATATAGATTTTGAAGCGGCGACGCGAAGAGATCCAAATTACAAAAGTAGCGCTCGCGATGTTGAACGTTTAGTGCTTGAACTTAAGAAAGAAGGCGTGCAAGGGATTATTCTGGATTTACGCAGCAATGGTGGTGGCTCTTTACAAGAAGCGACAAACCTCACCGATCTTTTTATCGATCAGGGCCCTGTAGTTCAAATACGTTCACCAGATATGCCAATAAATCGACATAATCGTTCGTATCGTAAAGCCATCTATCGCGGTCCTCTAATGGTCATGGTTAATCGTTTGAGTGCTTCTGCGTCAGAAATTTTTGCGGGTGCGATTCAAGACTACAACCGAGGCATTATTGTAGGCAGTCAAACTTTTGGAAAAGGAACCGTACAATCGGTACGACCACTAATGGAAGGCCGTATCAAGATTACCGAATCTAAGTTTTATCGCGTTTCAGGTGATAGCACGCAACATAGAGGTGTTATACCTGATATTGAATTTCCAATGTTGATAGATAAAGAAGAAGTGGGTGAATCTTCTTATGATAACGCTTTACCTTGGGATCAAATTCACAAAGTACCACATGCAAAATATTTTGATTTTTCTAAGATTATTCCTCAACTTAAAGAATTGCATCAAAGTCGTTCTATCAACGATCCGGATTTTGAGTACTTAAATGATCAAATCGTATTGATGGATGAAAACAGAAATCGCAATGTTGTTTCATTAAATGAGAAAAAACGTGAGGAAGAAAAATTAGCGCTAGAAACTCGCGCTATGAAGATTGAAAATAAACGCCGAAAATCAAAAGGTGAGAAAATTTATAAAACGCTAGCAGAGTTTCGAGATGCTGAAGAGTTAGAAAAGGAAGAAGCGGAAACTGCGCAGCAACAATCTCAACCCAAAATAGATGTAGAAGGCGATCCGCTTCTCATTGAAACTGGAAATATCCTGCTTGATGCGATACGACTGCTTAACGATTCTCCGGAACAGCAAGCATATAATATCTAAATTTTATTTTTTGGGGACATCATGAAGTGCGTTTCTTTTAACGTTAATAGTGTGCGTATGCGATTTCATCAGCTAGACGCGCTAATAAAAAAACACTCGCCAGAATTTATAGGTTTACAAGAAACTAAAGTGACGGATGAGGATTTTCCGCTTGATGCATTTGCCGAATATGGTTACCACATTGAGTTCTTTGGGCAAAAGACGCACTACGGCGTTGCCCTACTTTCTAAATACCCCTTTAAAAGTGTCGTTAAAGGTTTTGACACTGATGATCAAGAAGCCCAACGTCGGCTTATTGGTGGTGAGTTTGATCTAGATAATAAAGAAAAAATCGTTGTATTGAATGGCTATTTTCCACAGGGTGAAAGCAGAAATCATCCTACTAAATTTCCGAATAAAGAAAATTTTTATACAAATCTAAAAAACCATTTGAACGATAATTTAACGCCAGATGACAATATTATTGTTATGGGGGACCTCAATATATCACATCAAGATATTGATATTGGTATTGGTGAGGACAATCGAAAGCGATGGCTAAGAACGGGTAAATGTAGTTTTCTTCCTGAAGAACGTGAGTGGCTCGAGGATATTCTTAATTGGGGTTTTTATGATACTTATCGTACCATTCACCCTGAAAAATCGGATGTCTTTAGCTGGTTTGATTATCGTAGTAAAGGTTTTGAGCGTGAACCTAAACGAGGATTACGTATTGACTCAATAATGGCGACTAAAAGTTTAAATGACAAATGCGTTAATGTTGGAATTGACTACGATATTCGAGGAATGGAAAAACCTTCAGATCATTGCCCGGTTTGGACTGAATTTAATATTTAAAAAAGCTCACAGAGTCTTACAAAAGTGATTTCCAGTAGCAAAGAGTAGCTTCTAAGGTTTTCTTAGAGTTGTGTGCTAAGTCGACAAAATCATCAAAGCCTAATTCATAAATGTCTTCTTCCATCTCACTTTTATAGGCGCTAACACCTATAATTGGAATAAAATTTAAAATATCATTTTCGCATTCAATATTTCGAACCGTGTCTACAACTGACACTACGTCAGGTTGAGTATCATAATCGACAAGTAAAATTTCTTTACCTGATAATTCAATACATTTGGAAAGCTTGTCTGATTCTGTTACTGTATCAAAGTGACATTGTGTTTGTTTAAGTTCTTTTTCAAGTCGTTTATCGATTCCGTCTTTTTGACAACATAAAATCAGTTTTATATCCAGTACAGATTTTGTATCTTGGTCCTTATATATTTCCATAAACGTTGATTCGAGTTCAAACAAGCCGGTAGGCTTATCTACATAGAAAAAACCATCGCTTTCAGTAAAACCTTTTTGTCTTAAATCATTTTGCTGGTCTCTAGAAGCTGCGACCAATTTATTGGTAAATTTCAAATTTTCTTCTATTTTTAAGGTTTCACAAAATTCAGTAACGCCTTTTACATCGGGTTCGACATAAAAGAAAATACTTTCTATAGGGTTTTGAAATTTATAACTATTTAATAATGTCTGTAGTGCTCGCTTATATTGAGTTTCTGTGAATACATTAAACCCTAAAGCATCAAGTTCTTGACGCTTTAAGTCGACAATTCTCGGTTTACTATGAACTAATAGAACATTTCGACCCTCAAAAGTGTCTTTATGGAAATCTAACTGGCCTTCCCTATTCGCCACTTCAATTTTGGCATTAAAACGAATTTTTTGTTCACAATTATTTAGTTCAATTAATTCAATGCTGCCATTCATTAAATCAGCGAAACCCTTTGCTACTACAAGAGAAATATTGTCTGACAAAGGTAAATATTTTTTATCGTTGAATATCTTCTTTTTATTATTTTCCAAGTTTCGACTTGCTGTGACGTAGAGTTCTCCAGCTTTTTCATATTCCCTTAAAAACTCGACTTCAATTAATATAATGCTATCTTCAGTATCTTTTAATATGTTGTTCAACATGGTTTTTATTATCTGTGCAATACGCACAGCATCGCCTTTAAGGCGCATTGGCAGACTAGGAGACAATGTAGTTTCAATCTGAACATTTTTTGCCTCAGCTCGATCGATGTAGTCTGCAACAATATGTTGAATTTCGTGGCGAACATTAAATATCTTAGATTCTAGATTAATATCTTTTGATAAAACACCATCAAAATCACGAATGTTTTTATATAGATCCTCAAGATCAAGATAAACTTGAGGATCCAAATTTGATTCAAAATTTACTAATCTCAGTTGGCTTAAAGTTCGCTTGAGATCTTTATTTAGGTATTTTAAAAACTCTTTATTAAGTTTAACCGAGGACTTCGTGTCTCGTTTTTCTTCCTCTAAAGACAATGCTTTTCGCGATAAAGCATAGGCTGATTCTCGACGTTCCCAATAATTTTCTGAGATTAAGCGGCACTGATGAGTCAACAAAATATAAAACATGCTAAGCAAAATTCCATACATATAACCGTCGAATGAATGGAATGTGAAAGCAGCTATCGAAGCGGGAACAATGCCAAAAAACTGATATAGCGAGAGAAATCTTTGATAAGGTGCAAAAGCATTTGCTGTTGTAGAAAAAAATATTACAGTGTAAAACCAAATTAAAAACGTTTCGTTTTTGAGGCCGACAGCCACGGTAATACTCGCTAATATGACACCCCACCAAATAGCGCCAATTAGGGTTACTGCAAAATATTGATTCCTCCATTTGGTTGGCGCTCGAGGATACAAATAGTCAAAACGAAATAGGTAATAACCTCTCAACAGAGTGTTTAAAAATAAACCTGCTGTTAAGATTAACGTGAGTACAAGGTTGTTACTGAGAAAATCGCCATCAGAAATGCAAATCAAATATGCAAGGACATTGAAGAAAAGACCACGACGACTATATTTCGCCATTCTTTGGTCGGTTTCTTTTAAAACCTTTCTATCTTTTTGAACTTTGCTGATAGGAAGAAAAAACTGATACATGCATTTGCTCGTGATTGCTTTAGGTTTGAAAACAATCGTCTTCAAACGAGAGCGGGCATTTTACTCTTCATTATAGCGCAAATACAGTTATTAAATTAGCTCCTTGAAAGGAGCTAATTGTCGAAAAAATTAGATTTTTTCTATTAATTCAGGGAGAGCCTCAAACAGATCCGCGACCAAGCCATAATCAGCGACTTGGAAAATGGGTGCGTCTTCATCTTTGTTTATGGCGACGATCACTTTAGAGTCCTTCATTCCGGCAAGATGCTGAATAGCACCTGAGATACCTACCGCAAAATACACATTAGGAGCAACAATTTTACCTGTTTGCCCAACTTGCATATCATTGGGTACAAATCCAGCATCGACTGCGGCTCTTGAAGCGCCCACTGCAGCGTTTAATTTGTCGGCAAGCTTATAGAGTAATTCAAAATTTTCGCCGTTTTGTAAACCTCTACCACCAGAAACGACTGCATCTGCAGCTGTAAGTTCAGGCCTATCTGACTTCGCCAATTCTTCCCCAATAAAACTAGATTTTTCTGATTCTATAACAGTGTCGAAAGTTTCAATCGCGCAAGATTCGTCACTTGTAGTGGCAGGGTCAAAAGCTGTAGTTCGTATCGTAAGTAGCTTCAATGAATCGTTAGATTTTACCGTAGCAATAACGTTGCCAGCGTATATAGGTCGCTTAAATGTATCCTTCGATTCAATACTCAACACATCGGAAATTGGTTGCACATCTAATAATGCTGCTAATCTAGGCAGGAAGTTTTTGCCCGTCGTTGTCGCTGGGGTGAGAATGTATGAATAGCTGCTCGCCAACTCCTTTATTAGATCTGCAATGTTTTCTGCTAAAAAATGCCCATAAGCTGGCGATTCAGCAACGATTACTTTAGACAAATTAATAGTTTTGGCGCATTCTTGAGCGATTTCTTTTACATTAGACCCCGCAATTAATACTGATACGTCTGTATCTAATTCCAAGGCAGCTGAAATTGTATTTAGAGTGGTTTTCTTAAGCTCTTTATTATCGTGTTCTGCAATGACTAAAACGGACATTAGATCACCTTCGCTTCGTTTTTTAACTTATCAACAAGCTCATCAACGCTTGCAACTTTTACACCGGCTTGCCGACTTGGCGGTGGTTCAACACTCAATAATTCCGTACGCGAGGATATATCAATTCCAAGATCTTCTGCTTTAAATGTCTCAAGCGGTTTTTTCTTTGCCTTCATAATATTTGGCAATGCTGCATAGCGAGGTTCGTTTAAACGTAAATCTGTGGTAACCACAGCTGGTAGAGATAATTTAACTGTTTGCAGCCCCCCATCGATTTCTCTAGTCACATTGGCGTGACCGTCAATAATTTCCAATTTTGATGCAAAAGTGCCTTGAGGCAATCCAAGCATTGCGGCTAGCATCTGGCCAGTCTGATTATTATCGCCATCAATTGACTGCTTTCCTAAAATAACTAAACCTGGATTTTCTTGTTCGTAAACATGTTTTAGGCACTTGGCTACTGCTAGGGGCTCTAATGATTTTGATGACTCGATCAAAATGCCTCGATCAGCGCCAATTGCCATCGCGGCTCTAATTTGTTCTTGGCTTTTTGCTTCTCCAATAGAAACGACTACAATCTCGTCTGCTATTCCAGCTTCCTTCAATCTTACGGCTTCTTCAACAGCGATTTCACAGAAAGGATTGACCGACATTTTAACGTTGGCTAAATCTACGTCAGTTCCATCTGCTTTGGGGCGAACCTTGACGTTGTAATCAACAACGCGCTTAATAGGTACCAATATTTTCATGCTTTTTTATTTCTCATTATTTGTTGGATAGTTAATAACACAATTATAGACCGGCGATCTATCAGTTATATCCCTTTATCTAATTACGTGAAACATCAATATTTTTCTTATAGTTGGGATAATATAGGATGTAACTATAATCAAATAAATAAGAAGAAACAAAACAGAAAACGAGGTTACCTATGGAACGAGAATCCATGGAATACGATGTTGTCATTGTGGGAGCAGGACCATCTGGTTTAAGTGCTGCTTGCAAATTAAAACAACTTAACAACGAATTAAACGTATGTGTCGTTGAGAAAGGTTCCGAGGTTGGCGCGCATATTTTATCTGGTGCAGTCCTAGAGACAAGAGCGCTTGACGAGCTATTTCCTGAATGGAAGTCACTCGGTGCACCAGTAAACACCGCTGTTTCAGAAGATAAAATCTATTGGATGTCCGATGAACAAAGTGCTTTTTTGATGCCTGGCGTCATTATTCCTAAAACAATGAATAACCATGGCAATTATATAATAAGCTTGGGTAATCTTTGTCGTTGGTTAGCTGAGCAAGCAGAAGCACTAGGAGTCGAAATTTTTCCTGGTTTTACTGCTGCAGGACTTGTTTATGATGAAAATGATCATGTAAAGGGCATTTACACGGGTGATATGGGGGTTGCGGAAGATGGCACTGAAAAAGATAGTTTTATGCCTGGCATGGAATTACATGCGACCTATACGCTTTTAACTGAAGGATGTCGCGGACATCTTGGTAAGGAAATCATTCAAAAATATGATCTTGCCGCGGGAAAAGATCCTCAGCACTACGGAATTGGTATAAAAGAACTCTGGAAAGTCCCTAAAGACATTCACAAATCGGGCTTAGTCGTGCACTCAGCTGGATGGCCACTGACGGAGTCTAACTCAACAGGAGGTGGATTCTTATATCATCTTGAAGACGACCTTATCGCTCTTGGGCTGATTACCGACCTTTCCTATACGAACCCCCATGTTAGCCCATACGACGAATTTCAGCGCTATAAACATCACCCAGTAATTAAAAAACATTTAGTGGGTGGTGAACGAATTGCTTATGGGGCCAGAGCTATTGCCAAGGGTGGAATTCAATCTCAGCCCAAAATGGTGTTTCCTGGTGGACTTTTGCTTGGTGACAATGCGGGTACGCTGAATTTTGCGAAGATAAAAGGTTCGCACACGGCAATGAAATCTGGGATGTTGGCAGCGGAAGCTATTGTCGAGGCCAATGATAAACCTAAGTTGCTTGAATCCTTTGAGAATAAATATAAGAATTCTTGGGCTTACGAAGAGTTAACACTTCAAAGGAATTTTGGTCCAGCTCAGCACAAATGGGGTAATTTTATAGGTGGTGCTTATGCATTTATCGATATCAATATTTTTAATGGGAAGCTGCCATGGACATTAAAAGACGCTAGCGCTGATCATGAGCATATGGAAAAAGCACAAGATGCGAAAAAAATTGATTACCCTAAACCTGATGGAAAAATCAGTTTTGATAAATTGAGCTCAGTATTTTTATCTAATACGAATCATGAAGAGAACCAACCTATTCACTTGCAATTACTAGATAAAAATATTCCTATTGAAAAAAACTTCATAGATTATGATGAGCCGGCCCAACGCTACTGCCCTGCTGGTGTTTATGAAGTTCTAGAAGATGAAAATAAAGAAAAGTATTTTCAAATTAATGCGCAGAATTGTGTTCATTGTAAAACTTGTGATATCAAGGATCCTTCTCAAAATATTCGATGGGTGACACCAGAAGGTGGTGGTGGGCCGAACTATCCAAATATGTAATCAAAATAATGATTAAAAAAGGGCACAGTTTTAAGTGCCCTTTTTTATTTTTGTGGTTAAACGTCAAATCCTCTTTGAATAGGTTCCTGTGATAGTCAGTAGATACAAAGATAACGCATCTTTAAACAAATCTGTGGTGTGACTATCATCCTGTGCAAAGTATCTTTGTTTGCTTGAAATGGTAGTTGTATCTAGTAACCGTGATGAATTGACATCATATATTTTAAATTGGAGTAGCGTTTTGTCTGTTTCAATGTGCTTCCCCTCGTAAATATTTGAGCCTGCCAAAATTTCGTGCTTACGGTTTAGATTATCAGAGTAATCTAGAAAGCGCGTTTTGATTAAGAGTTGAGATTCAGCAAGTCTTGCGCTTTTTAAAGTCTTTTGTAGAACCTGAGGTTTTTCCTCAATGTATAACGAAGAAAAATACTTTCCAAATTGAAATTGAATTTGATTGTTTAAAAGATTTGCTGCTCGCGGCATAAGGTTTTCATCAAGGCCAACAAATTCCGTTTTTCCTAAATAGATAGAATAATGAGTATCTACAATCCAAGTGTTTTCTCTATAGATTTCATGCTGATCAGAAAGTTGAGCTGATTTGAGTGAATCATTCAGTATTTTTGCGCTGTATTCAGACGTGCAACTCATTAGTGTCAATATGAGTATAACTACTGCTAAACTTGCAAAATATTTATATGCTAATTTTAGATAAAAAAACATGAAGTCCTCTAGTTACATACTTAAAGAATCTTTGAATAATTAAAATTTTGTAATGCAGAATACACAGTTTTATTTTCCGTCAAAGTACTCATAGGCTCTAATGGACTAAACTCCATATACTCTGTAAATATAGGATAAAAATGGCTATACCTCTTAATAACATCCTACGGCTTGAATCGCTTGATACCAATTTATTCAGAAATCTTCATCATTGTGAGAATTATTTTAATTCTGTTTATGGTGGTCAAGTTTTAGCGCAAGCACTTATGTCATGTTATTTGACTGTGGACGAGCTCTTACCGCATTCTCTTCATGCCTATTTTTTGCGTCCTGGTTCTATCGAAATGCCGGTTATATATGATGTAGAAACTGTTCGAAATGGAAGTTCTATACGAAGCCGTCGATGTGTGGCGAGGCAAAAAGGGCGCCCTATTTTCAATATGTCATCGTCATTTCATGTTTCAGAAGAAGGTTTTTGTCACCAAGAAGAATTTCTTGATAGTATTCCCTCACCTGAAGATATTGATCCAAATCATTCGAAACATGATTTAAAAGAATTTGCAGACAAAAGCATTACGTCATCCTTTGATATACGCCCAATTCCGCAACAATCACCTTATAAATCTCAGTTTTGGCTCAGATACATCGGCGAAATTTCCGATAATCCCATCGAACATTATTGTTGGCTGGCTTTTGCTTCAGATATGGGAATACTCGCCACTGCCATTAGGCCTCACTATCCAGAAATCTATGATAAAAATATCTTTGCAGCGAGTCTTGACCACGCAATGTGGTTTCACTCGCCCAATTTTAAAGTGAATCAATGGTTATTGTTTTCAAATTTAAGCCCTTGGTCGGGCGGTGCTCGAGGGTTTTCTAGGTCCTCGATTTACTCTCAAGATAAAACTCTTGTTGCAAGTGTTACTCAAGAAGGTTTGATTCGATTTCGGAAGCTATAATTAATGAAATTATTCACGTCAGCAGGTAAAAAATATGGAGCGAATGACTGTTTCCGATGCCAGATCATTACTAGAAGAATTAATTCAAGTTCTTCATTCTGCCTATTGGGATTCAAATGATATTAAGCAAAAAGACACTATTTTTGACATGGTTTCGATGATCTACGGCGAGCTATTAGAAATCTCTAAATTGAGTGTTCATGATTACAGTATGAGCTACGAACCAATTACTTCCCAATTTCCTGCTTGCACTTCGAAATTTAAACTGATGCAACAAAACATTGATTTATGGTTTCAGCGATCCGAAACTGCAGAAAAGCTGCAAGAAACCTTATCAAAAGTAATTAATTTAGGGGTTCATAAGGCGCTTTAGTGTTACTAACTTACACGAAAAACTTTTTTAATATCCCAAATTAACACAGAAAGAAATATTTTTTTTTAAAGTAAAAAAAAACTGGAAGTTCTTACTTTTTGTTCGATAATTAAAGTATCGATGTTAGACATCCCCCAAGTGTTTGGCATCGATTGAGCTATAACTAGCTCATATGTTTCACTCCTAATGGTCCTAGCCCGACGGTCTCCCCCCAGAAACGTCGGGCTTTTTTTATTTTGTGCCCTAAACATACTCAATAATTTTCTGCGTTGCTTTTAATATGCATTAAAGCATTATTTAAGTTATTGCCTTACGCTTTTGTACCATTTTGATGCATCATTGATTTCGCCATCATCACCTACGCTTGGATACTCTATCCCTTTGGCATCGCAGTATTCGCTCACTTTAGGATGTGCCCAATTGAAAAAACGCTTATCGTAAGTTTCTTTATCGAGTCTAGGTTGATTATAGAACCCTGCTGACTCACGTTGATGCTGTGCTTCACTTAAAATTAGTGCACATGCAACAGATACGTTATAGGATTCGACCATTCCTAACATAGGTAGTACAATTTGGTGATCGGTTTCTGCAGCCGCCTCTATGCTTATTCCTTTTATCTCAGCACCCATCACTAAGGCAGTTTTTTTCGTATAGTCAATGTCTCGATAATCAATAGATTTTTCGCTCAGACTGGCTGATAACACCTGAAAGCCGTTTTCCTTAAGATTCGCTATTGGCTCAGTTATGTTGGAATAATATTTTATATTGACCCATTTGTTAGCACTCGCCGCGGTACCCGCGTAAATTTGAAATCCTTCCTTAGGAATTACACTATGTATCGTGTCAATTCCCACTGCATCGCAATTTCTTACAATAGCAGCAAGGTTTCTTTGTTTATGAACCTGGTCGGTAATCACTGTTAAATCTGGCTGGCGCCTGTCTAAAACAAATTTAATTTTGTTAAATCTCTCAGGGGTCATTTTTATATACTATATTGTTAAGGTTTTAATGATTAATAAAATATTTCATTCTATTAATTAAGACTAAAATATGACACAAATAAGTCTCTAATGAGTCAATTCACTCAAAAATTTTTTCCACATTTTCTGTGGATAACTTAGTGGATAGACATAGGTAAAACACATTGGAGCCGCTTATTTGGGGCTCTACCAATAAATTGGCTATATTTTAATCTTTAAATATTTTATCTTTAATTATCAAATAGTTACAAAATTTTTATAATGCTTTTTTAGTGAGTGTAAATTTTATTTTTAAATTTTTCACAAATAATCTTGATTTTTTTTATTTGTGTATAAATGGTTAGTGAAAGCTAACCCAGAAGACCCCTAGTAACATTTCTGTCAAAAATCAATAATCTTTCGTTAGCTTGAAAGTTACATTTTTATAAAAGATTAGTGACAAAGTCTTAATTTGCGTCCCCAAATTAAAATGCCAGAACAACATCTTTTCCGTCAGAGATTAATTATTTATTACCTTTAGAAATCAGTGAAATGATTTTAATTTTCGAGAAATATAAGTCCCAGCCAATATTTTTTGATAAATGAATCCAGGTAAATTTGGCACGTTAAAGCCTAATTTACATAGATTTAGTCAAAGTAATAGTTAGGTATATTGCGAAGAGATAAAAATACAATCGTGTCGGCGAGAGTCGCCAAATGGATTAATGATCATTGCAATGCCGTTTTCGGTGAAAATCCACTCTACTCTAAACCGCTCAAAGTTGGTTGTGCTTGTAAAATCAGCAAATTGATTTTCCCCTTCAAATATGTAAGAAGCAGTCGGTGAATCTAAAGATCCCGATGTAAAATAAATCACCTCCCCCGTTGGAATTACTGCGGTAATATCAGGGTTTGGTCCAGGCCCAAAAACTAGCCCAGATGTCTGTACCACCTCCACATCTAGCGCAAGAGTTGCCCCTAATCCATTTAAGTCGCATTCAAATATAAATTGAGCCATATTTGATGCCGTTTGCGTATTTCCTGTACCATTGCTTTCAGTATTTCCATTGCTATTTCCGCTCCCTCCGCCACATGCGCCCATGAAACAAGCGAATGTGATCGAAAAGTAGTAACGAATCTTTTGCTTTAAAAGTTTTGAAAACATTTGACCTCCTAATTTCCTTTATTGAGTATTTAACAAGCTCCTGAGTTGAGCGATGGTCGCTAAGATATGTATTTTGACAGTTATAATCTCAAAATATAAAAGGCGTATCAAGTTGCAAAAAGAGGCGAATCGCTGCTTAAATTTACAGAGCAATTGCTCTAAAAATACGAATAAAACAGCATCCAAATAAATTCTGACTATTTTATTTTTAACGATAAACTATAAGCCTTTAAACACTAAATCCTTTACAATATAAGCAACAAAACAAAACGAAGTAATATAGGTCAAAAGCCCAATGTCAGCATCACAAGATTTAAATATTGTTTCTCAAGAAGTATTGATTACCCCCGACAAACTTCAGCAAGAACTTCCTATTTCAGATCTAGCCGCGCAAACCGTAGCCAATGGTCGTGAGACGGTGCGAAAAATATTAAATAGACAAGATAACCGACTAATTGTGGTGATCGGTCCTTGTTCTATTCATGACCCAAAAGCGGCTATCGATTACGCACAAAGATTGCAGAAATTAGCTGAACAAGTTCAAGAATCACTCTATATCGTCATGCGAGTGTACTTCGAAAAGCCTCGCACTACTACAGGCTGGAAAGGGTTAATAAATGACCCACATATGAATGACTCTTTTAAAATTCAAGAAGGTTTGCATGTTGGTCGCAAGCTATTGCTTGATATTTCTGAATTAGGCTTACCTGCAGCGACAGAAGCGCTTGACCCAATTTCACCGCAATATCTACAAGATTTAATATCTTGGTCAGCTATCGGAGCAAGAACGACAGAATCGCAGACGCATAGAGAAATGGCGAGTGGGTTATCTTCCGCTGTAGGATTCAAAAATGGAACCGACGGCGGCTTAACTGTTGCAATAAATGCGTTGAAGTCTGTTTCTAGCCCTCATAGATTTTTAGGCATTAATAAAGAAGGCGAAGTTTCTATTATTACTACCAAAGGAAATCCATACGGGCATGTAGTCTTAAGAGGTGGTAATGGTAAGCCAAATTATGATTCAGTAAGTGTTGCCATGTGTGAGAAAGAATTGGAAAAAGCCGGTGTAAGCTCAAACATTATGATCGACTGCAGCCACGCAAACTCAAATAAAGATCATAACTTGCAGCCACTAGTACTCGATAATATTGCCAACCAAATACAAGAAGGGAATAAATCGATTATTGGGGTCATGGTTGAAAGCAATATTGGCGCTGGAAACCAGAAAATCCCTGAAAATCTTGAAGATCTTAAATATGGTATTTCGGTTACTGATGCGTGTGTTGATTGGGAAACGACTGAAACAATGCTTACATCAATGGCAGAAAAAATCAGAGATGAATTGAAAAACCGTTAGAAAGTTAATTTTAATTATAGATAGCCAGTATAACATACTGTTTTTACTGGCTTTTTTATAAATCAGTAGTACGCGTTTGTTGTATCTGTATGGTCTGTCATATCTCTCACCCCTTTTATTTCGGGTAGCTTTTCCATCAAGGTTTTTTCGACGCCCTGCTTCAATGTCATATCTACTGCACTGCAGCCCTGACAGCCCCCTCCGAATTCTAATACTACAAATCCGTCTTCTGCGATCTCTCTAAGTGCGACATTGCCGCCATGAGAAGCTAATCCGGGATTTATTTCGTTGTAGAGCACGTAATTAACCTTGTCTTCTAGCGGGCTATCATCTGAGATTTTAGGCATTTTAGAGTTTGGAGCTCGGATAGTTAATTGCCCACCCATTCGATCTGGTGAATAGTCGACTTTTGCTTCATCGAGAAAAGGAATACTCTTGTTTTCAAAATAAGCTTTAAATCCCTTCAAGGTTAAAATTTCATCATCTTCTTCCTCGTCTCCAGGTTTACAGTATGCAATACAGGTTTCAGCCTGAGGAGTACCCGGATTAGACACGAACATGCGAATCCCTGTATCTTTCGAGTCTTGTTTATCTAAAAGCTCTTTTAAGTACTCTTGAGCTGAATCAGTGATCTCTACATTAAGCATAAAAATAATAACCTAGTAAATTTGTCAGATATTCTAAGTAATGTGACTTTTAAATTAAAGTTATTCACAAAAAAAATCATAAATTTATGATTTACAAAGGATAATACTGCCAGTAACCAAAATCTCTAATACTGCTATAGGATTAGAGACGTGCTAAAATCTATATCAAAATATTTTGATATAGCCTTGCAAATTAGTTTTCAGCGCCAACAATAGCTAATTGCTACAAAAAATAGAAATAGGTAAGCAGGTTAGATGCCACAAGATCGACAAACCCGAATCAAACAATTAAAACAGTCATTGCAAGAAAAGATTTTGATCTTAGACGGTGCCATGGGCACTATGATTCAAAGTTATAAGTTACAAGAAAAAGACTATCGTGGAGAACGATTTTCTGATTTTCCTCATGACCTTTTAGGAAACAATGATCTTTTATCTTTGACGCAACCTCAAATCATTAAGGATATCCATAAGGCCTATATCAAAGCAGGTGCTGATATCCTTGAAACGAACACGTTTAATAGCACTCAGGTTTCACAAGCGGATTATTCGCTTGAAAGCATTGTTTATGAGCTAAATAAAGCATCTGCCGAATTGGCCCGGCAGGCAGCGGACGAACTTGATTTAGGGACTAAATGGGTAGCCGGAGTCTTAGGACCAACCAGCCGCACCTGCTCTATTTCCCCAGATGTAAATGATCCGGGTGCACGAAACATTACATTTGATGAGCTTGTTGATAACTATACCGAAGCGGCCCAAGGTCTTATTGACGGCGGTTCAGACATCATCTTAATCGAAACAGTTTTTGATACCTTAAATGCAAAAGCTGCTGTTTTTGCCGTTCAAAATCTTTACGAAAAATTAGGTTTTGAACTGCCTATTATGATTTCCGGCACCATTACTGATGCATCTGGACGCACGTTATCAGGTCAGACAACAGAAGCATTCTATAACGCTCTTGCCCACGCTAACCCTATTTCCATTGGTCTCAATTGCGCGCTTGGTGCTAAGGAGCTTACTCCCTATCTGAAGGAAATGGCTCGAGTATCCAATAGTTTCGTTTCAGCGCATCCAAATGCTGGTTTACCAAATGAATTTGGTGAATATGATCAATCAGCTGATGAAATGGCAGTGGTTATAAAAGATTTTGCTTCAAATGGTTATCTAAATATCGTGGGTGGTTGTTGTGGAACAACGCCTGAACATATAGCTGCGATTAAAGAAACTGTGTCAAAATTTGAGCCACGTAAAATACCTGAAATTGAACCGGCATGCCGTTTGTCTGGTTTAGAACCATTTAACATTGAAAAAGGTTCGCTTTTCGTCAATGTTGGTGAGCGATGTAACGTGACTGGTTCAGCGAGATTTAAAAAACTTATATTGTCAGAGGATTACGATACCGCATTAGAAGTCGCTGCAAAACAAGTTGAAGATGGCGCTCAGGTGATCGATATTAATATGGATGAAGGGATGCTTGATGCCGAAGCAGCAATCGTAAGATTTCTAAACCTTTGTGCAAGTGAACCAGATATTTCTCGCGTCCCAATTATGGTTGACTCATCAAAATGGAATGTGATTGAAGCGGGTTTAAAATGCATCCAAGGAAAACCAATCGTCAACTCTATTAGCCTTAAAGAAGGCGAAAGCGATTTTATTGAAAAAGCGAATCTTTGTAAAAAATACGGCGCTGCCGTTATTGTTATGGCTTTTGATGAGGTTGGTCAAGCCGATACAGCTGCACGAAAGCAAGAAATTTGTGAGCGCTCATATCGCACCTTGGTTGATAAGGTTGGTTTCCCACCTGAAGACATTATTTTTGACCCAAATATTTTCGCTGTGGCGACAGGAATTGAAGAACATAATAACTATGCCGTTGATTTTATTGAAGCGACGAAATGGATTCGCAATAACCTTCCATATGCTGGTGTATCAGGTGGTGTAAGTAACGTTTCATTTTCTTTTAGGGGTAACAACCCAGTTCGCGAAGCTATCCATTCAGTTTTCCTTTATTACGCTATTCGCGCTGGCATGAACATGGGTATTGTCAATGCCGGACAATTAGCAATTTACGATGAACTTCCAAAAGAATTAAAAGACAAGGTTGAAGACGTCATCCTAAATAAAAATGAAAACGCTACTGAAGCGTTACTTGATATCGCTGAATCGTATAAAGGTGATGGTGCCTCTAACACCTCTAAAGAAGACCTGTCTTGGCGCGAGCAGAATGTTAAATCCCGATTGGAATATGCGCTTGTTAAAGGAATATCAACTTACATAATAGAAGACACTGAAGCAGCAAGAAATGAATCAGAGCGACCGCTGGATGTGATCGAAGGGCCGCTAATGGATGCTATGAATGTTGTGGGTGATTTGTTCGGAGAAGGAAAAATGTTTCTTCCGCAAGTGGTTAAATCAGCTCGCGTAATGAAACAAGCGGTAGCCTATTTGCAACCTTACATTGAAGAAGAAAAAACCGAAGACAGTAAATCAAACGGTAAGATATTGATGGCGACGGTGAAAGGTGATGTTCATGATATCGGCAAAAATATCGTTGGCGTTGTTCTTCAGTGTAACAATTTTGAAGTGGTTGACCTCGGAGTAATGGTTCCCTGTGAAAAAATATTAGATGTCGCGCGCCAAGAAAACTGCGACATTATCGGCTTATCCGGCCTAATTACACCTTCACTTGATGAGATGGTCAACGTCGCCAGAGAAATGGAACGTAACAATTTCACTATCCCTTTATTAATCGGCGGAGCTACAACTTCCAAAGCGCACACCGCGGTAAAAATTGATCCGCAATTTAAATTAGACCAAGCAATTTACGTCGCTGATGCATCCCGTGCAGTTGGCGTTGCCACAAAACTATTGTCCGATGGAAAAGCAACTTTCGTAAATGACACTCAACAGGAATACGAAAGAGTAAGGGAAAGACGGAAAAACAGGAACACGAATCGTGTTGCGATTTCATACGAAGACGCCTTGAGTAAAAAACTCAATATAGACTGGTCTGATGAAAATATTACTAAGCCTAGTTTTTTGGGAACGAAAGTTCTTGATGATTACCCACTCGAAAAACTAGTTGATACGCTAGATTGGACACCATTTTTTATTAGCTGGGATCTAGTGGGCAAATACCCCAAAATTCTTTCAGATGAAATCGTCGGTGAAGCAGCAACCAGCTTATTCAACGATGCTCAGAAGCTCTTAAAAGAAATCATAGACGGAAAATTACTTAAAGCGAGAGCTGTTTTTGGTTTTTGGCAAGCTAATTCAGATGGTAAAGATGATATTACTCTCATGTCAGAATCAGGGGAAAAACTTGCGACATTGCACCATATACGCCAGCAAGTGAGTAAATCAGGAACTGTAGATACAATGCTATCACTTGCAGATTTCATCGCTCCAGAAGAAACGAATAAACAAGATTATATTGGAGGTTTTGCCGTAACGGCTGGAATCGGCGCAGAAGAATTAGCAAAAGAATATGAGCAAAAAGGTGATGACTATTCAGCGATTATGGTTAAAGCACTTGCAGATCGTTTAGCCGAATCTTTTGCAGAACACTTGCATGAACGAGTTAGAAAAGAGTTCTGGGGATATGCGAAAAACGAAGTTCTTACAAATGAAGAGCTTATCAAAGAAAGTTATTCCGGTATTCGCCCTGCTCCAGGATATCCTGCTTGCCCAGACCATACTGAAAAGGCCACTTTGTTTGAACTATTAGATGCGCCGGAAAAAATAGGACTGCAATTAACTGAGCACTTTGCAATGTTTCCAGCTGCTGCAGTTTCTGGATGGTACTTCGCAAATTCTCAAGCAAAATATTTTAATACAGGTAAAATCGCTAAAGACCAGGTGGTATCACTTGCTGAAAGAAAAAATATGGAAACTGAAATAATGGAAAAGTGGCTTCAATCCGTTTTAGATTACGATATATAAATGGATAAAGATATGGATAAAGAATCCATTAATAAAAAAAATCTAGGCATAGTTCGGCTAATTTTATCAACGCTAGCCGCTGCAATTGGTGTTCAGAGTAAAAAAAATTTAGAAGCGGATTTTCAACAAAAAAGCGCTCTGCCATTTATTGCCGCTGGAATTGTTTTTACGATTCTTTTTGTGGTTTTGTTAGTTGGTGTCGTAAAAATAGTTTTGGCTAACTAGGTTAATAAAACCATTTTATTAATGTGTAAATAGAAAAGCTCGAGAAGCTAAATCGCTTTTCGAGCTTTTTCTTTTTACGTCTTATTACGGTAGTGAAATAAACTAAATGGGGAAAAGTTTATTGACCACTAATCCAAAATACACAAGTCGATACAAAAATAAGTATTAATGCAACTGCAGCAACTGCATCAGCTATACTATCGCCTTGTTCCATCATCTGAATATCTTCGTCCATCTCTACCTCCGATTTCAAAAACATTTATTATTATTTGGTGACAAAAGGGATTATTAATAGTTTTGTAACAAGCTTTCGATCTAATTTGACCGCACCCAAAATAGAAGTTCAACTGTTTTTTGGTAACAATAAGTTATAAGTGATTAAATGTTACCCTCCATAATCACAAGTGTTACTTGGAGCAAGAAACGTCCACAAAATTCCCACTATTTTTTTAATAGAATTCGATGTTTTTAGGTTATTCAGGTATTATTGCGTAAGTTTCGTAAAGATTCTGAAGTATTACGATTTGTAAAAATTGTGACGAAGCATGTTGGATATATAGTTAGAATAGGTCTGCCGAAAGTTATTATCATTTAAATACAAAAATCTCACTAAGAATAAGCGTTGCTTTTATCGATAAAAGTGATAACCATTATAGGATATATTCGCTTTTCCAAATGAAAGACTTACATTAAAGTCGGACGCCTGAACACTCTTTCTAAATTGAATCTGGCAGTAACCCTAGTTCAAATTTTATTTTTGAAATGATAATCGTCATTAATCTGAAGACATATTATTGTTATTTTGCGTAATTATTGATAGTTGAGGAGAAAAAATAGCGTGTACGTTTACGACGAACATGACCATAAGATACTAAATGAGCGGGTGGCGCAGTTTAGGAGCCAAACTGAGCGTTATTTAGCAGGAGAGCTAAAAGAAGAAGCTTTCTTGCCATTGCGGCTTCAAAACGGCCTTTATGTTCAGAGGTTAGCCCCAATGCTACGTATCGCTGTTCCTTACGGTATGCTTAATTCAACGCAATTACGCAAACTGGCTCATATTTGTAGGCATTACGATAAAGGTTATTGTCACATAACGACTAGACAAAATATTCAGCTTAATTGGCCGCAACTTGAAGAAGTCCCAGATATTTTAGCGGAGTTAGCGGAAGTTGAAATGCATGCGATTCAGACCAGTGGTAATTGCATTCGAAATACAACAACTGATCAATTTGCCGGTGTTGCTCCAGACGAAGTAGTCGACCCAAGACCTTACTGTGAAATTATCCGTCAATGGTCAACGCTTCATCCAGAATTTGCGTTTTTGCCCCGCAAGTTCAAAATTGCGGTTTCAGGAACCCTTGATGATAGAGCTGCAATACACTATCACGATATTGGACTTCAGATCGTTAAGAATGAATCTGGCGAAACTGGATTTAAAGTGCTCGTTGGCGGTGGCCTTGGAAGAACGCCGGTAATAGCCAGTGTAATTAGAGAGTTCTTACCGGAAAACGATCTACTAACATATTTAGAAGCTATTCTTCGTGTTTATAATCTCAAAGGCCGCAGAGATAATAAGTATAAGGCTCGTATTAAAATATTGGTCAAATCTCTTGGCGCAGCAGCTTTTGCAGAATTAGTAGAAAATGAGTGGGCAAATATACGTGATACCCCGACTCTACTTACAGATAAAGAAATTAATCGAGCTAAAAGCTTTTTCACTGAGCCTGAATATGAAAGCGCAAGTGAAAAGGAATTGAAGGCGCTGCTCGAAGCTCAAGCCAAAGATAATCTTGCTTTTTCAAATTGGCTCTCTCGCAATGTTCGAGAACATAAAGTACCTGGTTACCGTTCCGTTACGCTTTCATTGAAGCCTACAGGAATAGCACCAGGGGATATAACAGACAAACAACTTGAAATAATTGCTGATCTTGCTGATAGATACTCTTTTGGCGAAGCTAGAGCAACGCATGAGCAGAATATTGTTTTGGCTGATATTAAGGGTATTCATCTTTTAGATCTTTGGCAAGAAGTGAAAGAGGCAGGGTTTGCCACAGCAAATATAGGCACTCTCACGGATATGATTTGCTGTCCAGGTGGCGATTACTGCTCCCTTGCAAATGCCAAATCAATACCTGTTGCCGAAGCGATTCAGAGAGAATTTGACGATATTGATTATGTATATGATCTGGGAAATGTAGATTTAAACATTTCCGGTTGTATGAATGCATGCGGACATCACCACATTGGTCATATAGGGGTTTTAGGCGTCGATAAAAAAGGTGAAGAGTTTTATCAGGTTCAATTAGGTGGCAGTGCTGCCAACGATGCATCTCTAGGAAAAGTATTGGGCCCGTCTTTTTCGCGGGAAGAAATGCCAAGTGTCGTGCGTAAGATTTTTGACGTGTATGTTGAAAAACGGATTACCGGTGAAGAATTTATTGAGACCTATCGCAGAGTTGGTATAGATCCATTTAAGGAGCGTGTATATGCAAAAGTTGGTTAAAAAAGGTGAGATTACCGATGATATCTGGGAGCTAGTTACAGTTGACCAAGCGCGTGATTTAGACACAGCGACATTACTTAAAGGGTATTGGCTGGTTCCACTAGAAACCTTCTTAAGTTTCTCTCAATCTGATGAATGTGACTTTTCGCGCATAGGTGTCTGGCTTTCAAGCGATCAGGAAGTATCAGAGCTTTCAAAATTAATGGAGAAATTGGAAGTAATAGCGCTTAATTTCAACGCATTTGCAGATGGAAGAAGTTTCTCTCAAGCACGAGTTTTACGAGAGCAGCTTGATTACACTGGAGAAATTCGCGCAACGGGGGCATTTATCCAAGATCAACTCGCATATCTCAAGCGCTGTGGGTTTGATGCTTTTTCCGTTTCAGAGACCGAAAATATGGAATCGCTTAAAAAAAGCCTAGATGATTTTAGTGAATTTTATCAGGCGGCTTGCGACGAACCCAACCCACTTTTTAGAAGACGAGCCTGATCAAACACTGCTCCTTCTAACGCGCAAAATTTTAAGAGTATTGGAAACTTAACTAGCATTTAAACATGGTATTCTAATGCGAGTTAAGTTCTCATTTTCAAGTCACTTTTTAAAACTTGTTGATCCTAATTATTAGTTAGTTAACTAAGCTATAGCTATTTAGCGTATAAATAGCTTTTTATTAGCCTTATATTTAATATGATACGGCTAAACAATCTATACTTTTTTATTAAATCTTCCATTTCAAAAAGAACAAATCAAAAACTAAGACTTATGGGCGGCACTTTTTTTGAAGCTTTTTTTATAATTTTTTCGGGGGCAGCCGTTCTAGCTTCCCTAGCTCTGTATACCCGTCAACCAATTTTAGTCGCTTACATTGCTCTCGGAATTGCACTTGGACCTTTTGGTTTTGAGGTGATTGAGAACGTCAGCTACATTTCTGAAATGTCTCACATTGGGATTATTTTCTTGCTGTTTTTGCTAGGTTTGGACATGCAGCCCAGTGCGCTACTTGCAGTATTAAAAAAAGCGACGAGTGTTGCCATATTGAGTAGCCTGTTGTTTGCCGCAAGCGGTTTTTTAATTGGACAAATATTTGGGTTTACCTTTATTGAGTCTATTGTGATTGGAATGGCTTCGATGTTCTCTAGTACCATCATTGGTATAAAACTTTTACCTACAACAGTGTTGCATCATCGTCATACAGGCGAACTAATGGTCGGACTTTTACTCATACAAGATTTTATCGCTATTTTTTGCTTACTAGTATTGCTTAGTGGTTCAGAAGGAAGAATTCAGCCTCAGCCTTTAATTACAGCATTAATCGCCCTCCCCCTTATCACTGGTGCTGCTTATCTTTTTGTAAAATATGTATTGCTCACACTCATATCAAAATTTGATCGTTTTCATGAGTATATCTTTCTAGTAGCTATCGGATGGTGTTTAGGTTTAGCGGAGTTAGCAGAGTTATTAAATTTATCTGCAGAAATTGGTGCTTTTATCGCAGGTATTACAATCGCCACCAGCCCAATTGCACAATACATTGCACTTAGCTTAAAACCGCTTCGGGATTTTTTTCTTGTGCTCTTCTTTTTCTCTCTCGGAGCACAACTTAACATTGAATTACTGCCATCGATAATTATCGGCGCAGCTGTTTACGCAGTTGTTATGCTCGGAGTGAAGCCTGTAACATTTTACTTTCTGCTCAGACAACAAAGTGAAAAGAAGCACTTAGCATGGGATCTTGGGTTTCGTTTAGGACAGATCAGCGAATTTTCTCTTCTAATCGCATTTGTCGCTAGCACGAATGGTTTAATAGGACAGGCTGCTTCAGTATTTATTCAGTCCGCAGCCATCATTACGTTTATTGCTTCTAGTTACATTGTAACGTTCAACTTTCCAAATCCTATAGCAACTTCTGATAAGTTAAGAAGGGATTAGTACGAACCGTATTTTCTTATTAATACTTAAATTTCTGTTTTTCATCTACAAATACTTAACTGTGAGTAGGTGTTTTAAAACAGAAAAACGTCTATATTATTAAAGTGAAATTATTTTAATACCGAACATTAAGAGAAAATTTTATTGTTTAATTTAGACATTAATCCGTTAAGCGATTTTTCTAAAGCAGTTTGAACACTTATTCCCAGTTTTTCTGCCATATTCTTTTTCTCTTCGTAGGAGACTTGATAGAGGTCAACCTCTGGATAAAGTTCCAATAAGTACTCGTCTGACGTTTTAACTTCATCAATAAGTGATTGTTCAATTGCTCGAGTACCAAACCAAATTTCTCCAGTCGCTACTTTTTCAATATCAACTTGTTCGCGGTTTTCCTTAATAAAGTCTTTAAACAATACATGGGTATCTTCAAGATCTTCAACGAACTTCTGTCTCCCTTTGTCAGTATTTTCGCCAAACATTGTCAAAGTGCGTTTATATTCACCAGCGGTCAACATTTCATAATCGACATCGTTCTTTTTAAGCAAACGGTGAAAATTAGGTAACTGAGCAACGACGCCTATGGAGCCTATTATAGCAAAAGGCGCTGCGAGAATTTTATTCGCCACACACGCCATCATATAACCGCCACTCGCTGCAACCTTGTCAACACAGATAGTAAGAGGGATATTTTTCGCAGTAATTCTAGCCAATTGGCTTGACGCTAAACCATAGCTATGTACCATGCCTCCTTGACTTTCTAACTTGACTACAACTTCATCGGTATCTTTAGCAACGGAAAGAATTGAAGTAATCACTTCTCTTAGTCCTTCAGTTTCCGATGCTTTAATGTCTCCGTCAAATTCTGTAACAAAAACGCGTTTTTTATTTTCTTCTTCACTTTCTTTTTCCGTTTTTGCTTTTAATTTTTTCTTAGCCTCTTTTGCTTTGGCTTTTTCCTCTTTTTTCTTTTCCTTCTTTATTTTTTTACGTTCGGCATCTGTGAGTATGGAATGCTCGAGATTTTCCTGAAGTTCTTCAAATTTATCATTCAATTTTTTGACTTCAATTTGTCCTTTTTCTTTATTTTGATTTCGACTACTGGCTGCTACAGCAATCAATACAATAACAGCAAATGCAACAACAAAAGTAATAGTTTTGGCCAAAAATAGGCCATAATCGGCTAGAAATTCCAATGATTTTTCCCCAAAAAACTTATAAAAATTGATTCACCGCATCTTTAGCGGCTTGATTGACAGGCGCTGCAACTAAACCAGAATAACTCATAGAAACGTCAAATATTGCTCCATCAGACATTGGTAAATAGGTCGCACTGCCATACGCGGCCTCCACCCAGGGAACCAAGTTATTATTTTGCTTTAACCACGACCATAAGTCGACTACATATTCACTCGTCTTAAGTGTGTGTACTGACCTTGGTTTAGTGCGTTCATCTTCGAGTGTAAAATATCGCCCACTTAGACGATCAAAACGATACCCAGGCGCGACACCGAAGGTTTCAAATATACCATGCCACCGAATAACCCGAACATCAATTTGCCATTGATCACCAAACACTTCGTAGGTCTCTTCAACGCCATCTTCAACAAAAACAACTGTTGCTCTGAAATTCTGCTCGCCGACTTGTTCAAAACTCAGAGTCACTACTGAGTTTTCTTCAAGTAAGTGTTTATAACTCATTAAATCGAGGTTTGCTATGCAAATAACCCCTGCAACTCCAAGAAAACAAAGCCCGATGGTACCTTTTAGCCAACCGAATACCCAAGAAAATTTTCGCAGTAGCAAAAAAGCGATATAAAGAGAGGCAACACCTAAAATGACAGTTAATAAAGTGAAAACACCAAAAAACATTATTAATTCACCTCGTTTATCAGCGATTGCCGATAGTGGCGAATAATTTGACCAGATATGGTTTGTTCTGGTGGGATATCTGGCATGTTGTCGTGACTGTACCAATTAGCATCGGCTATTTCATTTTCTTCAAGTAATAATTCACCGCTTTCGTAATCAGCAATGAATCCGATCATTAATTGACCTGGAAACGGCCAAGATTGAGAACCATAGTAGCGTATATTTTTTATGTTTATACCTACTTCCTCTTTTACTTCACGCGCGAAAGCTTGTTCAGCATTCTCTCCTGGTTCAATAAAACCGGCAAGTGTTGAGTAAATACCTTCTCGCATTCGATGACTTCTTGCCAAAAGGAACTCTTTACCACGAGTTACCAGTCCTATAACACAGGGTGATATTTTAGGATAAAAATTGAGTCCACAAGGCTTACAAACAAGTGATTGGTCTGTTTCTGAAAGTGACGTTTTGGCTCCGCAGGATCCACAAAAGCGATGCTCCCGTTGCCACTGAACAAATTGTACTGCTCTGGAGGCTAATGAAAAATCTTCTTCAGAAAACTCTATTAAACCACGGCGCAAACTTTCAAAGGTAAAATTGTGGTCGACAAAATCTTCTGGAACTTCAACTGCAAAGCACTCTGCTTCTCTGTACTTGCCAATTTTACATGGTTGATTATCTTCGATATATGCCTTGAGTTGAGCATTCACAGAGCTTTCTATAATTGGACGCCAGATACCAACCGCTGGATACAAAATGTGGAATTTTTGAACGAATATAAAATGATTATGTTGGTAGTTTTCCTCGTTATCCAACATTGTCTCACTACTCTTCTTCGACAGAAAAACCCAAAGCTTCTAGACTTTCTTCTGCTATTTTTAAAACAGATTCGTCCATTTGTAAAGAACCCGTCGCAGAATTCAAATAATATTCAATAGAAATAATTGCGTCTGCAAAAGTTTCTAGAAATTCTTTCATAGCCGGTTGAGGGTCTTGCCCCAATAGTACTTCTTCAACAAATTCAGCACATCGAGTTAAAATTATCACTGCTCTTTCATTAAGCAGCATAAACATACCACCACGAATACTATCCAATGTTTTTACAATATTTCGGATATGTCCTGTGTCATAATTGGATTCTGAAAAGGCATTTAACGCACGTTTGGTTAAAGACAGGCCTGCTAGTGCTTCTGCAATAACAATTCGTTTGGCCTCTGCCAATTGTCCAGAAGCGATAATTTCTTGTTGCGCGACTTTGCTGGCCTGTTCGAGCTCTTCATCAGAAAGGCTACTAAAGCCTATGTCTGCAACTTTACTTTCGACATATAAAAGCGTGTTCGCAACGGCATCCATTTCCTCTAAATCCATTTCCGTGTCATCGGCCTTCCATTTTTCTATGCGTTCTAGCTCTTTTTTGAGTGCATTACTTGGAGCACTAAGCCCTACGATTGCCAATATTTCAGCAATTTTTTGTAGTGTCGCAATGAAAGTTTCTAAATCGTCAATTCGCTGAATACTGGCTTGAGAGGCATTTTCTAGAACTTTTTTGGTTGAAGATAATTCTACCTGTAACACGTTTGCTAAAGAAGATACCGTATGAGCGCTTGGTCCATTTAGAATTTTTCTTTGTTTTTCTAAATCTCCATCCGTATATGGAAACATAGTTACACGGAAATTTTGTGCAATATTTCTCACACCCATGGAATCATGGCCGGAAAGGGTAATGAGGTAAACTAACTCTTTTATTAAGCCTCTCGGTGGATCTGATGCTAAAGCTGACTCGCCTGATTTTTCTACTTGTCGTATAACACGATCAATGCGGCCAAAAAGCGTTTTACGTGTTTCCAGCGCGGCCATCTTTTCGTCTGCCATTACTTGTAAACAAGTACTAGTCAACCACCACAGTAAACTAATGGGGTTTTTGCCACTGAATTGATGGAGACGATTCAAAGCGCGTCTCATAATCAACATTGAGTTCTCAACCTGTTGATCACGCAACAACCCAAGCAAACCAATTTGATACATATGGCGTAAGCGACGCACTATAGCTACTTGATCATTGTCTTGCAGCTTCAAAGGTTCGACTTCTGGCAAGTTAATTTTATTCGTCGAATTAAAATCAAAAAAATGACTTTCAGGCAGGCTGGGTTTGCCCAAAAGTTTTCTTAGTTCATTAATGTGGGGGATGAGCAGAACTGGCGCCTTATGTTCTGATTGCTGAACATATTCAAAATAACGCGTCAAAACAAAAAAAGAGCTGCTAATTATATCTAAGCGTTTTTCAAAAAATTGTCCTTCGTTACCTGGAGCTATCTCATTGGCATTAGCCAGCAACTCTTCTGCAAGCAACTTAGCACCAAAGAATTCTAATAAATTTAAAATTCCAGCAAGTTGAGCTATTCCATCGATACACTTTTGGAGACTTTCACTATCGTCATTAGAAGTGACAAATTTCTCTAAATTTCGTGCAGATTCTTCAATAGTGGCAACTAGTTCTTCACGAACCATATTCAGAGACTGAAAATTAACAGAATCCATCGTTTCACTTGCCATAGCCACAGTTATCAACCTTTCGAATGTTTAGCTCAGGATAAAATACAATTAATATTAAGTATATACTTAATATTTAAAAAATCCTTAATTTTCTTAATGTTACCTGCGAACGTTAAGCAAAAATCTGGAATTGTTCACAGTTGTCTAGGTTTATATGTTCTGAGTGATTTATAGTCTAAAAATATTTAGTTGTTATTTTTTTTCGTGTTTATGTGATCTCAGCAGTATTAACTTATGATAGGTTCAAAAGACCATTTTTGCCGGCTGTGAAGTCAGTGATAATACTGCAGACGCATATCTATATTTAGATATCGGGTGTCTCTTTAATTCGTGTTGATCGCTATCTAGGTATTCAATCTTGCCGCAAATGCTAGAGTGATACTTTAATGATGATTTGTTGGTATTAGCCGTTTAGGTTGGAAAAACCCAAAGCAGGTTTTTCGTTTTTAATTCTTTTCCAGATCGGATTCAGCGAGCCAAAGACAATTATTTCCCGATGCCTTGTCTACCACTTCTAGCTTTTTTTGATGCAATTCTAACTCTTCTTTTGACGCAGATATCACACGCAGTTTAGGCCTATTCACGTCCAGTCGAAAGATTTGTTCCGTGTTGCTATCTCCACCATCATCTTCAGATTCATTTGCACTTAATGCAAGCTTTCTCTGTCCGCCTGTCATGATGAGATAAACATCGGCGAGAATCTCAGCATCTAGTAAAGCACCGTGAAGATCTCGCTGAGAGTTATCTACTGCATAGCGTTTGCAAAGCGCATCTAAACTATTCTTTTGTCCCGGGTGTTTGTTTCTTGCCAAGGTAAGTGTATCGAGCACTTTACATCGATCATTTATTTTTCCTAGGTGTTTGTTCAAGAGTGCAAACTCATGATCGATAAATCCGACATCAAATGGCGCATTATGGATAACCAATTCCGCACCAGTGACAAACTCTATAAACTCTTCAACAATATTTTCAAAAACAGGCTTGTCAGCAAGGAATTCATTGGTAATACCATGAACTTCAATGGCGCCCTGCTCTACTTCTCTTTCAGGGTTTATATATTGATGGTAGTGTCGGCCAGTCAACCGGCGGTTGATTAGTTCAACACACCCAATTTCAATGATTTTATGACCGAGTTTAGGATCAATCCCGGTAGTTTCAGTATCTAGTACGATCTGTCTCAATTTTATGCCTTTAACTATTACGATTAGGCCAATCTTTCGATGCCTTTATTGGCAAGCATATCTGCGATTTCATTTTCTCTGTGGCCAGAATGCCCTTTTACCCATTTCCATTTAATGTCATGTAAACATTGCTGTTCATCCAACAGTTTCCATAAATCAACATTTTTCACAGGTTTTTTCGAAGCGGTTTTCCAACCGTTTTTCTTCCAGTTATTCATCCACTCGGTTATGCCTTTTCGCACATACTGAGAATCTGTCGTCAGAACTACTTCGCAAGGTTCTTTTAATGCACTCAAACCTTCGATTGCAGCCATTAACTCCATGCGGTTGTTTGTGGTATTTCTCTCTCCGCCATAAAGCTCTTTTTCGTTGCCGTTATACCTTAGTAAAGCACCCCAACCCCCAGGTCCAGGGTTGCCTTTACAGGCTCCATCAGTGAATAATTCTATATTTTTCAATCGGACTATAAGCCTTTTTTGATCTTACTTCTAAATGGTAAAATCATGGCAGATTTAGCTACCTTTGCTTTTATCGCTTGCTTGGGTAATGGTAATGCCTGAATTAACGATGACTTATCCCATTCGGGTTTAATTGGCGTGAGGCCCGATTTATCTTTGCGTGCGATTAGACAATAGCTTGAACCAAAGGGGATTCGGTTGCTGCCAATGATACGATCAATAAATCGGCTATTTGTAAGGTATCGCTCATTATTAATCGATAGGTTATAGGAAGCATAACGCGTATTTTCACAAGAGAAATCTAAAAAGGCTAACCAATCACGCATTCGTCGAGCATGTAAACTGTGACGCCGCCATATCGCTCTTTTACTAAAGATTTTTCCGAAAAAATGAAAAAAACCATCGATGCTTATCGGATTAAAACCGACAATGATAATGTATCCTCTGGGGATGGTTACTCTGGCTGCTTCCTTGAGCGTTTGATGAGGATTCTCTGAAAATTCTAAGATATGGTGCAGAATCGTCACATCGATCTGTTCATCTTCAAATGGCAAAGAATCAAAACTTGCTACTGCACCCAATGATTCCTGATTATCATCGTTTTCATTAATATTTTTGTGAGCGAAATTTGGTGCCAGACTAAAACAATGGTTAATTCGGCTATAATCAGCAAATCGTGGTTTATCGCAAACACTCAATTCCATCAAGTGGTAGCCAAACAGATTGTTTAGCTTTTCGCCTATTAGGCGGCGCTCAACTTCCAGTTGATAAGTCCCTATTGGGGTTTTAAACCAATCAGAAAGTGCTTTTGAAGTCTTCGCAAGAGGCTTAACGCGAAGGTTGTCTTGGAGTCTTGAAAACATAGTTTTTGGGCTTAACAACAAAAATTTGATTCCCATGAACTTCACCCTTTGGGCCAGCTATGGCAAGATTAATTTATTATTATCGTAAATAATAGCAAAATTCGACCTATGCTAGAAATTGTGCCAATCCCAATTCTTAATGATAACTATGCTTGGTTAATAATATCAGCTGACCGAAGCCGAGTATCTGTTGTCGATCCTGGTGAAGCAACTCCGGTGATTGATTACATTAAAGCCAACCAAATTAAACTAGATTCAATACTCATTACTCATTCTCACCGTGATCATATCGGAGGGATAGATGATTTATTAGATTTTCAAAAAGTCCCTGTATTTGGTCCGAGGTGCGAGGCTATTCCTCAGATCACTGAAATCTTGTCCGAAGGAGACAAGTTTAAGCTTTGGGGTGAACATGAAATTACTATCATCGAAACACCGGGCCATTTACCTGAGCATATATGCTTTTTTATGAACATGAACGGTCAGTTCCATTTATTTTGTGGCGATATATTGTTTTCTGCAGGCTGTGGAAGAAATTTTGTTGGCACAAGCCAAGAGTTTTATGATTCACTCCAGAAACTTAGTCGACTGCCAGCCAGTACTAAATTCTATTGTGCGCATGAATACACTCAATCAAATCTGAAATTCGCTGTCGAAATAGAGCCATTTAATCAAAACATCATAGAAAAAATTAATAAAATCAATGAGGTAAGAAAACGCGCTAAACCCAGTCTTCCTGGTACTATTGGCGAAGAATTACTAATAAACCCATTTATGCGTTGTCATATCGAAGAAGTTAAAAAGAAGGCTGAGAACTACGCTAAATTGGATTTGCTGCAAGGCCATGAAATTTTTGGCGTATTGAGAAAATGGAAAGATAATTTCTGAGTTTGCAAATTGATAACTAATCGGTAGACTTGCGGTTCGTTGAAAATTGTTAAAACCCGAATTTTGAATTCAGTGTTTCTAAAAGATAACCCTCACTGCGGCTTATCTTAAAATCTAAATATTGTATGTTGAGAGTTATAGTGATACGCAATTTATTCCGCTGTATTTCCATTTTTTATATCAGTTTTTTTATTTCCTCATGTTCGCTAATTCAGTTAAAAACGAATGATCAAAATCTAGCTCAAGAAGATATCACGCCAGAAATTGCTGATATTCCAGAATTTTCATACCTCTCTTTGCCCGGTGATTGTTTAATAACGCATGCGGAACTCAAAGAAACACCTCCTCTACCAAGCCCGGACCTTTGGGACCGTGTTAGAGGCGGTTACCAACTTAAAGAAATTAATAATAAGGCGATAAATCAGCAATTAAAATGGTACGCAAAGCATCCTGAATACATAAATCGTGTAGTCACCCGTGGTGAAAAGTATTTGTTCCATATAGTGAACCAAATCGATGGCCGTGATATGCCGATGGAACTGGCGTTACTTCCAATTGTTGAGAGCGCCTTTGACCCATTTGCATATTCTCATGGGAGGGCGTCGGGATTGTGGCAAATAATACCTGGAACCGGACGCGGTTTAGGCTTAAAACAAAATTGGTGGTACGACGGCCGGCGAGATGTTTTGACCTCTACCAATGCTGCTTTAAATTATTTGGAGTCACTACATGCAAGATTTGATGGCGACTGGTTATTGGCTTTAGCGGCATATAACGCGGGTGGCGGGAACGTTTCGAAAGCTATTCGTAAAAACAAAAAAAAGAATAAACCTACCGATTTTTGGAGCCTAAAATTACCTCGAGAAACGCGAGCATATGTCCCTAAATTGATCGCTCTTAGCAAACTATTCAAGAACCCAGAGCTTTATGGGCTTGAATTGAAAAGTGTCGCAGATGCCCCTTTCTTTGCCGAGATAAACGTGAAATCGCAAATCGATTTAGCACAAATTGGGGAACTCGCAGAACTAGACATGGACACGGTTTATCAGTTAAACCCGGGGTTCAACAGATGGGCCACTGATCCTGATGGACCGCACCATATTTTGGTCCCAGTGGCAAAAGCAAAGGTCTTTCAGGCGAAGCTTGATGCTATGCCAGATTCTGGCAGAGTCACATGGGATAGATACACGATTAAATCCGGCGATTCGCTTATTAGTATCGCAAAAAAATTTAGTCTGAGTGTATCTGCTTTGAGAAATATCAATGATATTCGAGGGAGCTTTATTCGAGCGGGAAAGACATTGATTGTTCCGATCGCAACTGAATCAAGCGACCATTATTCTCTCGCTGCGACTGAGAGATTAAAAAAACGAAGAGCGTCCAGTGCGCTTAAAGAGTCGGGACATCGCATTGAATACCAGGTAAAGTCTGGTGACAGTTTATGGAGTATTGCTAAAGCCTATGGCGTGAGAAGTAACAAAATTGCTAGATGGAATAATATGGCACTAAGAGATCCAATTAAACCTGGTCAAAAGCTCGTGCTTTGGACAAAAACACCCCATAGTAAAACCAAAAAAGACGGCCAGGTGATTCGTAAACTTTCCTATAAAGTAAGAAGTGGTGATTCTTTGCACTTGATCGCTGATAAATTTCGTCTAAATGTGAAGGATATTTTGCGTTGGAACCATATAGATCCGACCAAGTACCTCCAACCAGGGCAATCACTAACACTTTTTGTCGATGTGAGACAAACTGCTGGAAGTTGAAATTTTTGTTATCTTTTACCCGATTTGTCTGACAACAAAGTCAGGCTCATCTGCGCTTGATTGCAAAAATGCTTAAAACTCTCAAACTGGTCATTGGTAAGGTTCCCGCCAAAATTCCATCTGTCTGCATAGAATATTGCCACTTTTCGTTTTTCAATTTCGATCAGGTGCACAAAAGAAGGGAACTTCCCGATAATTGTGGAAACATCTCCGGGTACTAGATGAGATTCTTTTTTAATCTTTTCAGCAGTAAACCAAAATGAACCTGTTCGCTCGATAGCGTGACAAAAAATCGAATCACTGTATGGCCCAACATCAAAGTTAAAGCTATTTCGCCAATGGTCTGTTCCTTCGCCCAATACATATTTAGCGGATAATCGGTGTTGTTTAATAAATGCGATTGCTACCCTTTCAAGCCCTATTCCACGGTGCAACCCTTCTAATACCATTTGGAAAATAGTATTCACATCAAGTCCTTCATTAGTTGCATTTACGAGATCTCGCAAAATGCTAAGTTGCACTGCAGCGTCGCCTTTTAAAATTTTAGCAGCAGGTTTGCTGTCACTTAATACAACCTCTTTTAGACTGTTGGGTATCAAAGGACAGGCTTCTGAAACACCATAATCGAGCGCAACTTTCGCAGCAGCATCCCCGCCCGCCTTAACTTGCATAAGCGCATCGTCCATCGAACGTTGGTTAAAATCCATAACTTCGCCTATAACCTTTTTGACTTGCGGGCTATCCCATCCATAAAGTGCAGACCGACTTAAACGTTCACCCAATATAACGGCTTTTACTTTGTTGTTCGGTGTTTCCGGCGGGTCCAGTGCTTGTTCTAGAGTTTCGCCTAACTTCCAATGCTTAGATAATTCCTTCGTAATCGACTTAAATGAAGTTCCAAGTACTTCCTCCATCGCTGCGCGCCTGATTCTTGGATTATCGCTCATTAGGTTATTATTGGATTCTTTAACATCCTCACTGGCCCAAAAGGCCATTTCACCAAGGTTAAATAACAGGCCTGCAATAAACACCTCTTCACCCCACTCTTGATCACCGTTAGATTCAAGTAGTTTTCGAGCTTGTGTTCCAGCGTGAAATCCCTGTGCAATGAGTTGTAAAAGCCTTTCTTTTGGCTTGCCTTTAAGTAAAGAGTCAATCACTAAGAGCGAAATGCAAATTGCCCGTACACCCTTTAAACCGATTTGTACGATAGCGCGACTAACCGTACTCACATGCGCTCGTGAGTAGTTATACTGAACACTATTAGCAATTCTTAAAACATGAGATGTTAAATTGGGGTCTCTTAAGATCACTTCCGATAATTGATTTACATCAGCATCTTCTGTGCCAGTGATTTTATTCAACTCCACAATCACATCACCTAAAACAGGCATATTCTGACTTTGAAGTTTTTCGACCCAATTTTTAAGACCGTGTGTGGCCATTTTTCCTAATTGTTTACTATAAGTTAAACTGGTATAAAAATAATTTTAGATCAATATCTTAGGAATTGTTTGATAAGATCGCGTTCTAATCATCCGTGATATAATCTCAAGAAAGCAATGCCAGCTTGCCGATTACAATTCAATCGTTATTAATTGATATGAGGAATACCCCTTGATAAAGTTTTTTACGACTAGTTTAATTTTTAGTCTGTCGATTATAGGTCACGTCAATGTCTATTCATCAGAGAAGACGAATGAAGTTGAAAGTAACGTTATTATCTCTAAAACTTTAGCTCTAAGGGGTACACCAAAATATAAAGATAGCTTTAAGCATTGGGACTACGTAAATCCCGATGCGCCGAAAGGAGGCCAGATATCACTTGCCAGACAAGGTACATACGATAATTTTAATCAATTTGCACAGCGAGGCTCTCGGCCAATCGCCATTAGTACAACACTGGATGAGCTCTGCGCAACAAATTCAGACGAATTGAATGTATATTATGGGTTAATTGCAGAAAAATTTGAATATGCTTCAGATTACACTTGGATTATTTTTCATTTAAATCCCAATGCGATTTTTCATGATGGAGTTAATATAAAAGCATCTGACGTTGAATTTACATTTAACAAATTCATGAACCAAGGCGTACCTCAATTTCGCAAATATTATGATGGCGTCAGTGCTAAAGCAATAGATGAAAAGCGTATAAAGTTTACCCTACCAAATTCTGATAAGGCAAGAATGATTGGCATTTGCGGAACCCCAGTATTCCCAGAACACTATTATAAAGACAAAGACCTTGCCGAGCCATTTAAAGAACCACCTCTTGGAAGCGGGCCATATAAAGTCGGCGACTTTAAGATGGGCCAATATATTACTTATACTAAAGTCAAAGATTATTGGGCAAAAGACTTGCCAGTTAATGTAGGGTTATTTAATTTTGATAGCTACAAATATGATTACTATCTCGACGAGACGGTTTTAATGGAAGCCTTTAAAAAAGGCGAATATGACCTACGCCAGGAGAGTATCGCTAAAAATTGGGAAACCCAATATAACGGGAAGAATTTCGACGCTGGGTATATATTAAAAGAAGAAATTCCACATGAAATTCCCTCAGAGAATCTCGGATTTATATTCAATATCAAGAAACCTCAATTTTCCGATGTTAGAGTCAGAGAAGCGTTAAGCTTGATGTTTGATTTCGAGTGGTCTAACAAAAATCTTTTTTATGGTGCTTATACAAGAAACAATACTTACTTCATAAATACAAAATATGCTTCTTCTGGAGTTCCTCAGGGTAAAGAGCTAGAAATTTTAAATCAATTTAGAGAAGAACTTCCTAAAGATTTATATAAAAAGCCGTTCATATTAAATAAAACAAATGGAAGTGGTCGAATCAGAAAAGAAACTAGACAGGCATTGAAGTTACTAAAGTCCTCAGGTTATGAATTGAAAGATGGAAAGCTGATAGATGGAGATGGAAATCAACTAGAGTTCGAAGTTCTTATATTTAGAGCTTCAATGGAGCGTGTAACCATTCCGTTTAAAAAGAATCTTGAAAAGATCGGTGTTAAATTAAATATTCGCTTGGTATCAGATAGTTCACAATATATTAATCGCGTCCGAGAAAGGAAATTCGATGTTATTATCAGAAGTTTGGGAGGTTATCCAACTGATACTCTAAAACTAGAGTGGCATTCTAATTACCTGGATTCGTCTTATAACCAAGTCGGCACTACTGATAAAACAATAGATTTTCTCGTTGATAAAATTGCTGAATCACAAGAACGAGACGATGATTTAACACATTATGCTCGTGCTTTTGATAGAGTGCTAATGTGGCGGCATTATACGATTCCCCTATGGCATCTATCAAAACACAGAGTGGCATATTGGGATAAATTTTCGCGTCCCTCTAAATTGCCAAAGTATGATTTAGGGGTATCCACTTGGTGGGTCGACCAAGAAAAAATTACTAAGCTTCCTAAAGTTAGAAATCAATAGATTAAAGACCGTTAAGTATTTATGTCAGCTTATTTGTTAAGAAGAATACTTCTATTAATTCCTACTTTCTTTGCGATTATCACGATTAATTTTTTTATTGTCCAGCTGGCTCCTGGTGGTCCAGTTGATCAATACCTTGCGGCTCAAATGGGTATTGAAAATACAAGCGTACTCCAAGAAAGATTATCCGGCCAAAGCGCCGGAGATACAAAAAGCTTTAATCTAGACGATTCGACTGATCAAAATGCATATCGCGGTGCTGGAGGTTTAACCGATGAAGAAATCGCAGAAATAGAGAAACGTTTCGGTTTCGATAAGCCAATCCACGTGCGGTTTTTTAATATGTTAGGGAGTTATTTGGTATTTGATTTTGGGGAAAGTCTATTTCGTGGGAAAGAAGTCATGCAGTTAGTATATGAACGACTTCCGGTATCAATTTCTTTGGGCCTCTGGTCTACGCTTATCATTTACTTAGTTTCAATTCCCTTGGGAATCCATAAAGCCGTAAAACATAGCCAACAATTCGATGTATGGACAACCACCCTTGTTTTAGGCGCTAGCGCAATTCCAGGTTTTATATTTGCGGTTGTTTTAGTGATTCTTTTCGCCGGTGGATCTTACTTGGATTGGTTTCCACTCAGGGGAATTACCTCAAATAATTGGGAGGAGCTAAGTCTAATCGACAAGATAATTGACTATTTCTGGCATATGACACTCCCCATTATTGCCTCAGTGATAGGGTCTTTTGCGGCGCTCACTATGCTTACAAAAAATTTATTTTTGGATGAAATAAATAAACAATATGTGTTAACCGCCCGATCCAAAGGCATAATGGAAAGAGATATTCTATACAAACACGTATTTCGTAATGCCATGCTATTAATAGTTTCTGGACTGCCTGGAGTTCTCATTAGCGTGGTCTTTAGCAGCTCGCTTATTATTGAGATTATATTCTCGCTTGATGGGCTTGGTTTACTTTTTTATGAGACTACCGTCCAGCGGGACTATCCTGTCATTTTTGGAACACTATATATATTTACGTTAATGGGGCTCTTGTTCAATATCATTAGTGATTTCATGTATACGGTAATCGACCCTAGAATTGACTTTGAGTCTCGGTAAATTTTTATGGCGATGAGTGAAATATCAAGGCAACGCTGGTACCGATTTAAAGCGAATCGCCGAGGCTATTATTCGTTATGGATCTTTTCCACGTTGTTTTCAGTTTGTTTATTTGCAGAACTTATCGCCAATGACAAACCCCTAATGGTTGTCTTTGATGGCAAACCGCACTTTCCCTTTTTATTTACGTATCTGGAAACAGAGTTTGGCGGAGAATTTGATTTAGAGGCCGATTATCGAGATGAATATATCGTTGAAATCATAAATGAGAAGGGGTTTTTATTATGGCCTTTGATTCCATTTAGCTACTCGACAATAAACTATGACCTTCCTTCTCCGGCGCCCAGCCCGCCAACCAGCGAAAATTGGTTGGGCACAGACGATAAAGGGCACGATGTATTGGCGCGGCTTCTTTACGGCTTTCGACTCAGTGTGCTTTTTGGGTTTGCTGTCACTATCGCCTCAGCGATTATTGGTATTTTTCTAGGCGCAATACAAGGGTATTACGGTGGTTGGGTAGATTTAATAGTGCAACGCGTAATGGAAGTTTGGAGCGGTATGCCCACGCTCTTTATGTTGATCATCTTAGTTAGCATTATTACACCTAATATATGGTGGTTGATATTAATTACCATGTTGTTTGGTTGGATGAGTTTTGTGGGCGTTGTGCGAGCGGAATTTTTTCGCTGCCGCAATTTCGAATATGTTTTGGCCGCAAAAGCCATGGGTATGTCGGATTTTCGTTTGATGTTTTCACATATACTCCCAAATGCCATGGTCGCCACCATGGCTACCCTACCCTTCGCCTTATCCGGATCAGTTACAATTCTCACTTCCTTGGATTTTTTGGGCTTTGGTTTGCCACCAGGCTCTCCGTCTCTTGGAGAACTTCTCGCTCAAGGCAAGGCAAATCTGCACGCTCCTTGGTTAGGTTTTTCTGCATTTGGCGCACTAGGTGTTGTTTTGATGTTACTCGTTTTTATTGGGGAAGGCATACGCGATGCTTATGACCCTCGCAAGGCATACTAATGGATTCAAACGTTTACTTAGAAGTTTCGGATTTATCCATTGGGTTTAAAAAAGGCGATACAGTCAATCAAGTTATTCATAATGTTTCGTTTAAGGTAGCAAAGGGTGAAACTCTTGCCCTGGTGGGGGAAAGTGGAAGTGGAAAATCTGTTTCCGCCTTATCCACTATTCGCTTGCTCCAATCTCCACCATTGCAGTTTATCAGCGGCAAAATATTTATAGATGGAGTAGAAGTTCTTACATCGAGTGATGCAACGCTTCGCGCGATAAGAGGCAATCAAGTTGGTGTTATTTTCCAAGAACCAATGATGTCTTTAAATCCTTTGCATACCATTGAAAAACAAATATCTGAGTCGGTAGTTCTTCATCAGAACATTCCTTCAAACGAAGTACAGGCTAGAATTTTAAAATGGCTTGAAGATGTCGGAATACGTGATGCTAAGAAAAGGTTAAAAGATTATCCGCACCAATTTTCTGGTGGAGAACAACAAAGAATTATGATTGCCATGGCTCTCATAAACGAGCCAGACTTGTTGATTGCAGATGAGCCCACTACTGCTTTAGATGTCACAGTTCAATTACAAATCTTAGATCTTATAAGCGAACTTAAAGACAAAAATTCTCTTGCGGTTTTATTTATTACACATGACTTAGGAATAGTCAAAAACTATGCTGATCGTGTCTCTGTTATGGAGCAAGGAAAGATTGTAGAAACAAATTCAACAGACGTTATTTTTTCAAAAGCGGAACACCCGTATACGCAAAAATTAATTAATTCGGATCCAACCCCTTCACCAATCAAGCATATCTCTGGAAAACATACTTTATTAGAAGTCGACGATCTTAAAGTTTGGTTTCCTATTCAAAAGGGCCTTTTTAAAAAAACGGTCGGTCATGTTAAAGCTGTTGATGGGATTAGTTTTTCCATCGAAAAAGGTCAGGCGCTGGGCGTTGTCGGTGAAAGTGGGAGTGGTAAGTCGACTACTGGACGCGCCATTATTCATTTATTAGATCGACAGGGCATAATACGATTTGATGGTAAAACACTTAACGCAAAAGATAAAAATCAAATTCGTACCATACGAAAAGAAATGCAGGTGGTGTTTCAGGATCCATTTGGCAGTTTAAGTCCACGTATGCTCGTGCAGGATATTGTCGAAGAGGCGCTCAAAATAAATAAAATAGGTACGGCTGCTGAACGACAAGAGCGTGTCGACCAGGCTTTAAGAGATGTTGAGTTCGACCCAAGTTTAAAAACACGTTACCCACACGAGTTTTCCGGTGGGCAACGACAACGAATTGCATTAGCAAGAGCGTTAGTAATTCGGCCAAAATTTATTATTCTAGATGAGCCTACATCATCGTTAGATCGAACCGTTCAATTTCAAGTAGTAGAGCTTTTACAGAAATTACAACAGGAATATGAACTTACTTACATGTTCATCAGTCATGACTTAAAAATAGTTAAAGCCTTGTGCCAAGAAGTCATTGTCATGAAATCAGGAAAAATTGTTGAATCTGGCTTAACCTCTGAAATATTCTATAATCCTAAAGAAAGCTATACCAAAATATTAATTAATTCTGCTTTCTTATAATAAAAACGTTATTGGAAATATTCCTAGATTTACTATTATATACTGGTATTTCTTTAGTGCCATTATGAAACAACTATTATTAGTTATAATCTTTACTGTTCATTTTCCATCTTTAGCCTTTGGTTTAGAGGATTTTCATAGTGATTTCTCAAAACAACTGGACATTCCCATACTAGTTTATGAAGAACATAAAGAAGCCATTATTCACGTTCTTGCCAGTACTGATTGTAAAAAAATTTCGAATTACCAGTTTAGAAACCAAATTGTTGCAGAAGCTATTCTACTTTGCCAATTGTTAAAAGCTGGTGGCATTGTTCCAAATTTTCAATGGAAAGGTGTTAATTCAAAGGAAGAAGCTCTATCGCTATTAGAATCAGAAAAATATGCACTTTCAGCTTTTACACACTGGAAAAGAGATCTTTTACGTGGAGACTTCTATATTTCTAAAGCGACTTTACCGAAAGGAGACTTTGTAAAAGGAATATATACTTCACTTGATAACGAGAGATTATTGAATCTAAAAAACATCGATGAAATTATATTTTTTAGAGCAGTAACAAACCCAGCTTGGGAACTAGATATAGAAACATTAAACTGCATGAATGCAACCTATATTACAGCGGTTAAATATAAAGATATGTTAGATCTAGTCCAAGGCAGGTGGGTAGACTATATGTTACATAACATAGCTAATGATCCGCAATTAAGACACAGAGCTTTTGGTAAGACACTCGTTCCCGTTCCGGGTTATAAAGTAGTGTTTAGTGGTTCACTACATTACGGGGTAAATAAAAAGAATTCACTTGCAATCAAAATTTATGACGCTATAGAGTCTGGAATTACACAGTTTCGTAAAATAGGAAAAATAAAAAAAGCCTATAAAGACTCTGCTTTTTACAATCCAGAGGTTGAAAGCTGGAAAAATCTAGGCTGTCCCGAATCCTACCAAGTTCCCTCACAATATTAAATTTCTATTTAACTTGCTCAAATAAGTTTATAGATCTGACATATTTATTGCGTAAAATGGTACGCTTTCTAGGACCAACTTTGATTGGATAGGAGTCAATCATGTCTAAAATGAATATATCAAGATCTATTGAAATTAATGTGTCGATTGACGAGGTTTACGCCCAGCTAAACCAGTTTGCTGATTGGCGTGCATGGTCTCCGTGGTTAATTATGGAACCCGAAGCAAAACTTGATATATCTTCTGATGCAAAATATTACGAATGGGAAGGATCAAGAGTGGGCTCGGGGAACATGAAAGTCGTCGACGAGCAACCAAACTCTAAAATAGAGTACGAATTATATTTTCTAAAACCATGGAAATCGTTCGCTAAGGTTAAGTTTGAACTGCAAGAGCTCAATACATCCATTGAATCAACCCATGACGAAAACCATGGTTTATCCTCTACAAGAGTGACATGGTCAATGGAAAGCAACTTGCCGTTTTTCATGTTTTTTATGAAATCGATGATGGAAGCATTTGTTGGTTCTGATTACGAACGTGGTTTAGCAATGCTTAAGGTCTATCTAGAAACAGGAAATATCCCCTTTTCGTTAGAGTTTTCAGGTGAAACACGTTTTGGAGGCTGTCGATTTATCGCGATTAAAAACCAATGTGATATCACCGATGTAGGAAACAAGATGAAAAATGATTTTGATGTCATTTCGAGTTATATTGAAAACTATCCCGAACTTGTGAATGGTCCGGCTTTTTCAATCTATCATGATTGGAACTTAGTCAAAGGATCTGTTGCATATACATCTGGCGTACCAGTTAATAATATTCCTTCTGACCTACCAAGCAATTTTGAAACGGGAGAAATAGCCCCTATCCAAGTTTATAAAGTGATTCATAAAGGACCTTATCAATATTTAGGAAACGCTTGGAGTACCATTTATGCCATGGAAAGAAACAAAGAGTTCAAGAAAAATAAACATTTTCATCCATTTGAGCTTTACTTAAACAATCCAATGGATGTAAGCGAAAACGAACTTATTACCGAAATTTGCTTTCCTGTAAAATAACTTTTAATCGATTCACACATTATTAATAGGCTAATTGAAGGTATTTTTGCATTACAACGCCTTAAAGTAACAGTTTGCGAAATAACCACGGGTTGCCTAAAATAGCTTAAACACCATTACTGACAATACAAAGTAAAATAATAAATCGACGCCAAATTCAAGTACCACCTATTTTTCGGGAGATTTTAACATGAAAAAAATATTAACAAGTTTAGGGCTTTTAGTCGCAGCGCAAAGTACATATGCGGTGGATGCTACGCCTCTTTTCTCTTTTTATGTCGGCGCAGGCGTTTGGCAATCAGAATGGGAAGGTGATATTGGTGATTCCACAACAGACCTTTCAGAACTTGGATTAGCAGAAGAAGAACAAAATACATATATTTATGCCGCTTTGGAACATGCAGTGCCAATCATTCCAAATTTTCGCTTAGAATTGACAGATCTAAGTGTTTCTGGAGAAGGTACGCTAGAAGAAACCTTAGAAATAGATGGCGAAACCATTTCTGTTGGAGTTGATGTCGCTTCAGATCTGTCTTTGGAATTTGCAGACTTAACGCTTTATTACGAAATAGCTTTTATCGATATTGGTATCACCCTGCGTCAATTCGATGCTTCGATAGAAGTTGTTGATTTATCAGGTACGGAAGAATCAATTTCCGAATCCGTTGATGGTGTGATCCCAATGGGATACTTACAAGGTCGCTTTAGTATTCCAGGCTCGGGAATCTTCTTATTCGGTTCATTGAACACAATTTCAATTGATGATAATAGTTTAACCGACTTTAAAGCAGCTGTTGGCTGGGAAACTGAACTTTCATTCCTTGCTAGATTTTCAGCGGAGTTGGGTTATCGCTCTTTTGCTATAGAATTGGGTGAAGACGAAGACTGGTCTGCTGACGTTGAAACTTCAGGACCCTTCTTAGGCCTAGACGTTAAATTTTAATCTCGATTAGGTTAAAAACGCTCCTTCAATGGAGCGTTGATTTGTATATTGTTTAGCTTTTTGGACAAGGGGCTCCTTGTTCATTCCAATCCAATATGAATGTTACAAGTTCAGCGGCGGAATAAGGTGCTGGCTCTCGGCCCACTCCTGGATTCCAACCCCAGTGTACAAGATGATCTTTTTCAATGTGTTCAGCTACCTGTTTAAGGTCCCTCCCCCCATTCCTCATTGGATCCTTAATTTGTTCGCATATTTCTAAAGACGTCTTTTCCCACCATGTCATTTCAACTGGCGCTAATAGCCAGATTTCTGCACCAGGTGGTCCATGAGGTAAATCAGAATTTTGTTTCCCATGACATGTAGAACATAGAATAGACTCAGCACCGATACGGCTGGCACCACCATTAACGTTCATACCATGGAATTGAGTTTTACCGTAACTTGGGCCAGACCAGCGAGGTCGGTTATCTTCTGGAACATGACAATTAGAGCACCTGGGATGTGAAAAAACTTCATGTATTTTTCCCCACAACTCGACGCCGTTTTGCGTATTTTCCGAAGCAAAAGATAGATTTGTTAAGATGCACAAAACAACAAAAAGAAAATTATTTTTCATATAGCCGCGCCTTATTGTTAAACCTTATACAAATTGAACATGTTTATTAAATGGCATTTCTCGCAAACGATTACCCGAAACATCAAAAATAGCATTTGCCAAGGCTGGCGCCGCTGGAGGTGTCCCAGGTTCCCCGATTCCTTTTATACGTTCATTGTTTTCAAGTATTGCAACTTCAATAGATGGTGCTTGATGTAAACGAAGAGAATCATAATTATTAAAATTTGATTGCTGAACTTTGCCATCTTTGACTGTAATTTCCCCCATAATCGCAGCAGCTAAGCCGAAGTTTATGCCAGATATAACCTGGGCTTCGATGTTTCTTGGGTCAAGGGCAATAGCAACATCTACCGCTGCAAACGCTTTCAATACTTTGAGCCCATTTTCAGTAGTTATCACTTCGATTACTTCAGCAGTAGGAACTCCAAAGGAAGTACAAAACGCTATGCCGCGACCATGCCCCTTAGGGAGAGGTGCCCCCCAATTAGATATTTCCGCTACTTTTTCAAGGACCTTTTTGCTTGGTTCATGCTCAATAAGGTCTAAACGCATCTCTAATGGGTCTCTACCTGCCAAGTGAGCAAGTTCGTCTATCATGCTCTCACTGAAAAACGCATTTTGAGAGGCCCCCACGGATCGCCAAGAACTTACTGGGAGCAGTGCTGGAACACGATATCCCGTGGTACGATAATTCGCAATTTTATAGGGTTGATCCCACGCTGCTTGAACAATTGTTGCGTCAGGTCCACCCACAGAAAAACCATAGCGGCCTAGTTGCGATTCCATCACGGAAGGTGAAGAAAGCTTCAGATCTAAAGCAGTTGGAATACCGTTTTCAACCGCACCTTTTACTCTAGCAATAGCTAATGGGCGATATGCATCATGAGCAGTATCTTCTTCACGACTCCAGGTCAATTTGATTGGTGTGCCTTCCATTTCTTTTGCGATTGTTATAGCTTGAATAACAAAATCCATCTCGGCTCTTCGACCAAAACCACCGCCTAAGTACGGCGTATGTATGTGAACATTTGAAGGGTCAAACCCTGTGATCTCAGCGCCTTCGGCAGCAGCGCGTGTAGGGAATTGAGTGCCGACCCATACATCTAATTCACCATCTTTCACAAGCGCCGTCGCATTCATAGGTTCCATAGTTGCATGGGCTAAAAAAGGCGCTCGATATTCAACTTCAATGTGATTAGAGGCATTTTTAAAAACCTGGTCTACATCACCATCTTTTCGCATTTGGCTGTCTTGATGGTCTTCAGAAAAACATGATTTACACATGTTGAACATTTCTTCGGTCGTCTTGGGGTAGTTAGCTTCTTCCCAAGTAATCTCGAGTTTTTCAGCAGCCTTGAATGCATACCAAGTATTGGTGGCAACTACAGCTACCCCGCCATCGATAGGGATTACACTTTTTACGCCAGGCATAGCTTCCGCCTTAGTAGCATCAAGGCGTTTCATTGGTGCACCCAAGTGAGGGTTCATTTTAACGGTGGCATAAAGCATTCCTGGCAGTCTTACATCAATTCCAAAACCGGCTGTGCCAGTGCATTTTGATACCATATCTACTCTAGGTTGCGATTTTCCCAGTAATCTCCATTCATTTTGAGGTTTTAACTTTGGTTTTGAAGGCAAATCAAATTTTGCAGCTAGGCTAGCAATTTCGGTGTAGTCAATACTCGTTCCATTAGGGGCGATGACTTTACCATTCGCTGTTTTGAGCTGTTTCACTGCTACGCCAAGTTTTTTAGAAGCAGCTTCAATCAAAACCTGGCGCGCAGCGGCACCTGCGTAACGCATTTTATAAAAACCATCAGGCGTTGATGAGGATCCCCCTGTGATTTGCAGCGCGACAAACTTTGCAGGAACATGCATAAAATCTCGCATGCTATTTGCGAGAGTACTTTGATCATCTGGCGCAAATGGTGCACCCTCTTCAAGAACGGCACCATTAAAATATGCACGGGATGCTGGCCCATGCTCAATATTGATATCTTCCAATTCTACTTCGAGCTCTTCGGCGACCATTGCTGCAAGCGTTGTATGAACGCCTTGACCCATTTCAGCTCTCGGCGTGATTATGGTAATTCCAGATTTATCTATTAATATATAAGGGCTTAATGATGACTGTCCTTCTTCTAAATCAGCGAGTAATGGATTATCAAAAGGTTGTTTGTATTTCCAGTATCCGAAAGCGACTCCACCAGCAATAGCTGCCGATCCAATCAGAAGCGTTCTTCGTGTTATTGTAGCGACTTTACCCATGATTAGGCCTCCTTCAATTTCGTTGCCGCGGATTTAATCGCCGCTCTAATACGAGGATAGGTTCCGCAACGGCAGAGGTTTGCAGACATGACTTGATCAATCTCTTCGTCTGTTGGCGAAGGTTTGAAAGTGAGTAACGAAGCTGCAGACATTATTTGACCAGGCTGACAATAACCACATTGCGCAACTTGATGTTCAATCCATGCTTCTTGAACAGCATGCAATGATTCAGGGCTTCCCAGACCTTCGATGGTGGTTACTGGCCCATTCACTTCAGAAACAGGTAATGTACAAGATCTGTGAGCCATTCCGTTAATATGAACTGTGCAAGCACCACACATAGCTATCCCGCATCCGAATTTGGGGCCAGAGATACCCAGTTCATCTCGCAGCACCCAGAGTAGAGGCATTTCTTCTTCGACTTCAACAGTGTGTTCTACACCATCAACGGTAATTTGCATTTTTACTCCTCCCGACTTGTTTACTTATAATTTTAAAAATTTATGAAAACCATTTACCTTTGTAATTTGAACCTTTGTGAAATTAGGGTTTCAATAATCGTATTGTCACGTTGTTTATTAAGTGATGGAATCTTGCTACTTTGGACCAAAGATAAGGTCATAAATCGTCTAAAACTCCTGGTTGACTCTATCAATGTAATATTTAGAAAAAAAGGTTAATATGGCGTCCAAAGCAAGTATTAAAAATAGTCTAATTTTAAGTTTGATACGCTTTATTTTCACTGGCGAGCTGTGCCAATATTTATTAATGATCGGAATAATCAGCTAGTATCAAATTAATAAATGATTTATAACATAAATGCTTTCGAAAGGCGTTTTCGTAATCTGCACAAATTAATATCGAGGAATACATGTCACCTAGCCCTGCGCACCATCCTTCTTTTCGTCCTATTAGAGAACAATTTGTCCAATCACTAAATGTTTCAGTTCAAGAGTTTGAGCACATTGAAACAGGTGCCAGCCACATACACTTGAGCTCACCGAGTAATGAAAATGTATTTTTAGTCGCGCTTAGGACCGTTCCTCAAAATTCGTCAGGTGTTGCACATATTCTAGAACATACAGCTCTTTGTGGTAGCAAAAAATACCCAGTTAGAGACCCCTTTTTTATGATGACACGTAGGTCATTGAATACTTTTATGAATGCATTTACCAGTTCAGATTGGACAGCTTATCCATTCGCAAGTATGAACAAGAAGGATTTTAACAACCTATTAGATGTGTACCTTGACGCGGTCTTTTTTTCCAGGCTCGATGAATTAGATTTCGCTCAGGAGGGACACAGACTTGAATTTTCCGAAATGGAAAATATTGAATCTCAGTTGCAATACAAAGGCGTTGTTTATAATGAGATGAAAGGTGCCATGAGTTCTGTTAATTCCCAGTTGTGGCATACCTTATGTAAATATTTATTCCCTACGAGCACTTACCATTACAACAGTGGTGGAGATCCAGAATCAATACCTGATTTAACTTATGAAGAACTGATAAAGTTTTATAAAACGCATTACCACCCCAGCAACGCTATATTTATGACATTTGGTGATATTCCGGCCGTTGACTTACAAACTAAGTTTGAAGAACAAGCCTTAAATCAGTTCAAAAAAATGGATCATATAATTTCTGTGACTGATGAAAAACGGTATCACGCCCCTCTCCGTGTACAAGAAAGTTATGCTAATAACGATGCTGATATTTCAGAAAAAACACACATAGTAATGGGTTGGTTGCTTGGACAAAGTACGAACTTAGAAGAATCACTAAGAGCACAACTCCTTTCAAGTGTTCTTTTAGATAATAGTGCTGCACCCTTAATGCACTTACTAGAAACGACTGATTTGGGTTTAGCTCCTTCACCTTTGTGTGGACTTGATGATTCTCAAAAAGAACTTACGTTTATGTGCGGATTGTCCGGATGCAAACCAGATGTAGTCGATAAAGTGGAATTCGCCATAACGCAAACATTAGAAAAAATTGCTGAAGATGGCGTTCCAGAATCTGATTTGGAGTCCGCACTACATCAGTTAGAGTTTCATCAAAGAGAAATAGGCGGTGATCATTATCCTTATGGTTTACAAATGATATTAACCGCTCTCACCAATGCGACTCATAGGGGCGACCCAGTCAAATTGCTTAACATCGATCCGGTGTTGGAAAAACTAAGGGAAGAAATTAAATCACCGAACTTTATTAAAGAGCTAGTTAAGAAATATCTATTAGAAAACACACATAAAGTTAGATTAGTTTTGTCTCCAGACAAAAACATCAATCAAAGTAAAGATGAAGCCGAACGCGCTTTACTCGATGAAATTCAAAATGGCCTGTCTAGAGAAGAAAAACAAAAAATCGTTGAACAGTCGCTTGCACTAAAATCACGACAAGAAATGGAAGACAGCGCTGATATATTACCAAAAGTCACATTGAGTGACGTTCCTAAATCAGAAAATTTTGTTAGCGGTGAAACCAAACAAGTAAATGACGCTAAGATTACACAGTTTGCGACAGGCACAAATGGGATAGTTTACCAACAAGTGATTTTTCAACTGCCAGAAATCGACGAAAATTTACTTCGCCACTTATCTCTGTATAGCAATGTAATTACCGAGCTTGGCCATAAAAAATTATCTTACTTGGAAGTTCAAAAGCTTCAAGCAAGTACTTGTGGTAATTTTTCTGGTTTTAGTTCATTGCGAAGTGAAATAAATGATAAACAAGGCACTATTGCGCACTATTGCTTTTCTGGAAAAGCGCTTAATGATCGCCAAGAAAAACTAACACAATTAATGTTCGATACAATTACAGATGCTCGCTTTGATGAACATTCACGAATTAAAGAACTCGTTGCTCAGATAAACACAAATAATGAACAAAGAATAACAGGGAACGGACATGGTTTGGCAATGTCCGCGGCGACAAGTGGTATTAGTGGTTTGGCAAATTACTTTCATAGATCAAATGGACTTGCCGGATTCAAAGAGTTTAAATCACTTAATAAATCACTAGCAGAAGAAAACAACATAATAAGTCTTAGTGAGAAACTATCGGCACTTCATGAATTAATCGTATCCGGCGAAAAGCAATTCTTAATGATTGCAGAAAATGAGCGTCTTGAAGGTTTCGCTAAAAATTTATCTGAATTAGACAAAGATGGTTTTAATAGTAGTCATGTTTTAAAACTGAAAACCGACGCTCGTAAAATCAAAGATGCTTGGCTCACCAATTCGCAGGTAAATTTTTGTGCAAAGAGTTATGAGACTGTAACGATAAATCATCCTGACGCTGCGCCACTTGCCGTTCTAGGTGGATTTTTGAGAAATGGTTTTTTACATACTGCCATAAGAGAACAAGGTGGAGCCTATGGCGGTGGAGCCCTGCAGGATAGTAATTTAGGTGCATTTAAATTCTATTCATACAGAGATCCACGGCTTGAAGAAACACTAGACGATTTCGATCAATCAATAAAATGGCTCGCCAGCACGAAACATTCCGTTCAAAAATTAGAGGAAGCGATTCTCGGCTCAGTTAGCAGCCTGGATTCGTCTGAATCACCCGCTGGAAAAGCTAAACGTTGTTTTCATTCGGAGTTAAATGGCCGCACGGTCGAAGTGAGACAAACATTTCGTGAACGCATATTGAAAACGACTCTTGATGATTTAGTTCGAGTCGCAGAAACTTATCTTAAAAAAGAAAACGAAAATATAGCCATAGTCACAGATTTAGCTCAATTAAAACGAGTACAATCATTAGGGTATGATATTCACGAATTGTAATTACAGGAAATTCTAATGTTTAAGATAGAATTACGACCAAGATTTTCTGAAACGGACGGTTTCCAACATGTCGGGAATACAGTGTTACCCGTATGGTTAGAAAGTGCTCGAGAGCCTCTTTTTGATTTCATTATTCCGGATGTAGATTACATGGAATGGCCTTTTATTGTAGCGCACTACAGTGTTGATTTCATAAAACAAATATTTTTAGGCGAAATTGTTGAGATTACCTCTGATGTTTCAAAAATTGGAAATACTTCATTTACTGTTTATCATGAAGTATTCCAATCATCTAATATTGTTGCGAAAGGCGAAGTTGTGATTGTTTACTTTGATTATAAGTTGAATAAACCTGTAATCATTCCAGATATGTTTCGGGATCGTTTAGAGGAATCTAAATCTGTGATGGTAAAGTTATAAATTTTTCTTGGTACCAAATCAAAATTAATTTTCGTAATTTTTAAATTTTAGGTTGTCGCCTATTTTTGTAGGTTCATCTCATTAAACTCACAACTTATTTTAATGGCGACTAACTAGTTTATATTTAAGGTATAAAAATTTTAAATATACCACCACCGAGCTTTCCACCATTTGCGAGTTTAATATACCCACATCGATGTTTTTGCTTATGATATTCTGCTATTTTTTCGGCAAAAAACAACCCTAAATGCGTTCCTCCACGATTTAAATCTGCGTCTTCGACTAACATTGAAGGCTTTTCAATCATGTGGTCTGGATAACCGGCACCATCGTCGGCTATTGTAATACAAAGCATATCGTCAACGATTTCTGCGGCTACATCGATTGCGGATTTGGTGTACCGCGTACAATTGACAAGAATGTTATGTACGACACTGCCTATTAAGTCCACATCATAAAACCAACGGAGATTTTCGTCACAGTCTAATATCAAACAAATATCACCAGTTTCAACTAGGGTATGATTTCGGGCAACTTGATCTTCTAAAACATCAATCACATAGTGATCATCAACTCTTACAGGAAGAAAATTATTTTGCATGCGATATATTGTTAACAATTGAATTAATTCACCATTAATTCGATTCGCTTCATAGTGAAGTGTACGAAACCTTTGGGCTTGATCATCATCTTCGGGTGGAGAAGCTTGAATAACAGATTCAAGTGAAGCCAAAAGCATTCCTACGGAATTTTTCATGTCATGTACACTTGATGCTAATACCATCGAAAAATCGATTTTTTCTATTTTTTCATTCATGACTTTTCCCCTGGCAACATAAAAGGTCGTTTATAGATTGATGTGGCGAGTTGTTTTAGCTTTAAATAACGATCATATTGTGAATTCTCCGAATTAATTGAATTTTCCACTATATTAAGAGCATCCATACATTCGTTAAATACAATTTCATCGTCTACCTGTAGTTTCAACTTGCCTATTAGGCATTGAGCAATATTAAGCTGTATTCCGACATGCTTAGGAAACAGTTTCTTAGCACTTTCAAAACAATCTAAAGAATCTTCAAATCTTCCTGAACTATAAAGGCTAATACCCTCGCGATTAATTTCAGCTACAAGCTCTCTATTTGTTTCACTCACAGGTTCGTCAAGATACTTATCTAGTTTTTTCAAAGACAATTCATCATCTTCAAATTTAGTTTTCAGCTTTTCAAGCAACCAACTTACTTCCTTATCTCTACCTTCAGCAATTAAGTTTTTAACCGTTTCTAGATCTTCGTCTATCGCGGCTTCCTCAAGTAAATCTTCTTCTCGAATTGCTCTAAACTCTGTGGTGGTGTATAAATCACCGTTTTCAGCAGCTTTCACGCGCTCAGAAATTTCGACAATATCTTCGGAATCACTATCGCTTAATTCGAAGTGTTTTATTGCTGAATCGAGAATTTCAAGGGCTTCTGAAAATATAGATCCGGGAAGGTCTTTTCCGCTAATAATAGCGCCTACGACAATTCTAGCGAAGTCTAAACTGTCTTTCGCTGAACCATGGCAAGATAGACGTCCAAGTTTAACTGTTTTTCTTAGCGCTTCTAATGCTGTAGAAGTGTCACCATTTTCAATAGCAATACTTGCTAAGCGTTTTTGCCTAAGTATTGACATTGGGGATACATTTACAGCTTGCTCTACTGCTCTTTGGGATTCTTCCTTGTTGCCCATCTGTTCCCAATTATCCGCCAAGACATCATAAGCTGGTAAAAAAAGCGGGTTATCTTCAACAATACGATTTAACCACTTCCCAGCGGTTTCTAATTCACCAACTTTTTGTTTTACTTTAGCTAACCCTAGTCTAGCCCACTCTAGTTGGCGAACTTCTAGTGTTTTTGTATAAAGTTTTTCTGCTTTATTGAATTCGCCTCTTTTGAGAAATAATTCACCAAGCATTTTTTGGGCATAGGTCGAGTACCTATTTTCTTCCAAGGACATATCAATAAGCTTATCTACTGCATGTTGCTCATCCCCACGATCTAAGATCTCATGCACTGGCGCTAGTTTTTCGCGTAATTTTAATAGTCGATCAACGCGCTTTTCTAACATTCTTGTTGTGATGGGCTTCATTAGATAATCGTTTGGCTCACAGTCGTAAGCAGACATAACGATATTGCGGCTCGATTCTGCTGAAACCATAATAAAAATGTTGTACCAATTAATCATATTTCGAAAGCGAAGCTCTTCTAAAACATGCTGCCCGTTACGGCCTTCTCCCAAGTTATAGTCCGATAAGATAATATCGTATCTATTTCGTGAGCAGCACTCGATTACTTCCTCGCCGTTTGAGGCCATATCGATCGTATGTACCCCTAATCCAAGGAGCATGCTATTCACAGTGCTTCGAAAATTGCTGAAATCGTCTGCAATTAATACTGATAAGCTATTATATTTCGTCGCCATGATGTGTTAAATTCTTCGAAATACTCATCCCTCAACACGTTGAAGGTCACCAAATTAAGTGTAGTAGATTGTGACTGACAACTATCACAGTTAGAATATAAAACTTGTTGAAATGAAACGCTGCTTTAGCTGCCTGGATTGTTTTAACGATAATAATTGCTAACTAGATAGATGTTATAAGTACTTTTACATAGCATTTGTGCGATATTTCGTGCCACTCTTTTTTAGAAAACTCTGAACCAACGCCTTGAGTTCCAGTTAATATAAACAATCCGTTATTGAAGCTCACAGAAGTCACCCCATGCCAGATACTACTAATACCGGAAAAGACGCCCTATTTTCCAAACCCATGCTAGAAGTCAATGATTTTGTATTCGATAGCAAGGTTGTGGATGTTTTCCCCGACATGATTAAACGATCCGTTCCCGGTTACAGTACTATTTTGCACATGACAGGTCAGCTAGCCGCTAACTATGCTCAACCCAATACTCATTGCTATGATCTTGGTTGCTCGCTCGGTGCATCCATCATGGCTATGCGGCACGCAATTAATCGCCCAGAAGTGGTGATCGTTGGGGTAGATAATTCAACGGAAATGCTCAAAAGGTGCAAAATGCTTATTGATGCTGATGCAGCCGAAAACCCAGTAATCCTTGAATACTCAGACATAGAAAGTACAGTTTTTAAGCCTATGTCTGTGTGTGTTTTAAACTTTACATTACAATTCGTCTCTATTGAGAAACGAGAATCATTATTAACTAATATCTACAACTCAATGATCAATGGCGGAATACTCATCCTTTCTGAAAAGCTAAGTTTCGACGATCAGCAACACGACAGTCTGATGCGAGAACTCCACCATCACTTTAAACGAGCAAATGGCTATAGTGATCTAGAAATTGCACAAAAACGCGAGTCCATCGAAAACATATTAGTCCCCGAAACATTGAGAGAGCATCGTGAACGATTGAGTTCTATCGGATTTAAAGGCATAGATATCTGGTTTCAGTGCTTTAATTTTGCATCGATAATTGCATTTAAATAATCGTATTAATTATTAAGGCTCATCATGATTGATTACTCTGACCTAATCTCATTTATGGAAAACCACGCTCGGTTTAAAGAATGGGCGAATCGTCTGCCGTCACAAATACAAACTGGTTTATCCATTAAGCGATACGGCGACTTACCCGAATGGTATGAAGCTCTAGCAATTTTGCCGGATTCGAAACCCTCTTGTTTGGAGCTAAACAAATCAATCACTATCGGTAAATCAGAAGATATAAGCGAGAATCATTCAGAACTTATACAACAGGCGTTTCGCCGATTAATTCCTTGGCGCAAGGGACCTTATAATATTTTCGGAATTGATATAAACACGGAATGGCGTTCTGATTGGAAATGGGATCGATTAAATCAGCATATTTCATCTTTGAAAGATCGCACAGTGTTGGATGTAGGATGTGGCAATGGTTATCATATGCTGAGAATGCTTGGAGAAAAAACCCGAAGAGTCATTGGTATCGATCCTTCGCCAAGGTTTGTCGTACAATTTTATATGATCAAACATTTTCTTAAGGATTGTCCCGTTGATCTTTTACCTATTGGAATAGAGTCAATTCCTAAAAATTTAAACGCTTTTGACACCACTTTCTCGATGGGAGTGCTCTACCATCGCCCGTCCCCTATTGATCATCTACGTCAATTAAAAACTACCTTAAAACCAGGCGGTGAGTTGGTATTGGAAACGCTTATAATAGAAGGTGACCAAAATAGCGTATTGGTACCGGAAGGTCGATATGCTCAAATGAACAATGTTTGGTTTTTACCAAGCGCTTCTGCCTTAATTTCTTGGATGAAAAAATGTGGCTTTGAGAATGTACGCTGCGTCAATATAAACCAAACCAGTTTAGAAGAACAACGTGCGACTGAATGGATGGAATATCTTTCACTAAAGGATTTTCTCGATCCCATGGACAAAAACAAAACCATTGAAGGATACCCTGCACCACTGCGTGGGATTTTTATTGCGAACCTACCCAAAAAATGAATGCTCAATTAAACAACAATATAATCGTATCAGAATTGAATTTTAACGATGAAGCAGATGTTAATGGTTTTAAATTTTTACTTCGCCACTATTCGAGTGATCCAATGGGGGGGAACTCAGAGTTAAATGAGGATATTCTTAAAAAAAACCTTATAGCAATGCATGAAAAACCTTTTGCCTATTCATTTATTGCAAAAATTCAAAACGATAGGCATAACTTACCTATTGGCTTAATGAATTGCTTCGAAGGTTTTTCGACTTTTAAAGCACGTCCACTTATGAATATTCATGATTTTGTCGTGCATGAAAATTACCGGGGGTTGGGTGTTGCAAATTTGATGCTTAATTTTCTTGAAAATTATTGCCGAAAAAAACAATTCTGTAAATTAACGCTCGAGGTACTTGAAGAAAATCATTCAGCTCAAGCGGCATACAAAAAATTTGGATTTAAAGGTTACGAACTGATGCCACAAACTGGAATAGCCCTATTTTGGCAAAAAGAGATTAAATATGATTAAACTTCAGGATATTAGTTTTCAAAGAGGGACTAAACAACTTTTAGAAAACACCAATTTGACCATTCACACATCCCAAAAGTGGGGAATTATTGGTGCTAATGGAGCAGGAAAATCTACCCTATTTAAGCTGTTGCTTGGTCAATTACATGAAGACACAGGAAGTATTGAGATTCCTAAAAATTGGCAAATTTCCCACATGGCTCAGGAAGTGGGAGTAAGTGATTCTTGCGCGGTCGACTATGTTATAGATGGCGACGCAGAACTTAGAGAAATTGAAAATCAAATTACGGCAGCCGGGGATGATGGGAATAAACTTGCTAAGTTGTTTGACCGAATGGAACAAGTGGACGGATATACGGCACAACCACGTGCAGAAAAATTATTACATGGTTTAGGTTTTAAAACATCTGATCATTCAAGACCTGTATCTGATTTTTCTGGAGGATGGCGAATTAGACTTAATTTAGCACAAGCACTTATGTGTCGATCGGATCTTCTACTTCTTGACGAGCCTACAAACCATCTTGATTTAGATGCTACTCTTTGGCTAGAACAATGGCTAAATAGCTACAAAGGCACTTTACTAATTATTTCTCATGATAGAGATTTTTTAGACAACGTCATTTCTCATACTGTAAACATAGAAAATTTAAAACTAGTCGAATATGTTGGAAACTATTCAGCCTATGAAAGGCAGAAAGCCGAGCGCCTCGCGCAGCAATCTGCCGCATTTGAAAAACAACAAACACGAATAGCCGAAATTGAAAATTTTGTTCGCCGTTTCAGAGCGAAAGCCACTAAAGCAAAACAAGCTCAAAGTCGCTTAAAAGAACTCGAGAGAATGGAAAAAATTGCTCCGGCGCACATTGATTCTCCGTTTACCTTTAAATTTCCAGAACCAGAAAAACTTCCGCAAACACTATTAAGTCTCGATATGGCTGATATAGGTTATGGTGAAACCCCGATTGTATCTAAAATCAATTTTTCTATTCTAAGCACAACTCGACTTGGCTTGCTAGGCCACAATGGCGCCGGGAAATCCACTTTAATTAAATCCTTATCAAAAGAAATTTCACTGCTCAATGGGGAGCGAATAGAAGCCTCACATTTAAAGCTTGGCTATTTCGCGCAACATCAATTGGAATCACTGGATATTCATGCGTCCTGCTTTTTACATATTAGAAGAATATCGCCTAATGCTAGTGAACAAGAAATACGAAATTTTCTAGGTGGTTATGGCTTTCAAGGCGATCGTGTTTTTGAAGAAATCGAACACTTTTCGGGTGGTGAAAAGGCGCGTTTAGCCTTGGCTATGGTCGCATGGCAAAAACCTAATCTATTATTATTAGATGAACCGACGAATCACTTGGATTTAGAAATGCGCCATGCGCTGACTATGGCGCTTCAAGAATTTGAGGGTGCCATCGTTGTAGTCTCTCATGACCGCCACTTGCTTAAAAATACGGTCGATGACTTTTTACTTGTTGATTCAGGAAAAGCAGATGTTTTTGAAGGAAATCTAGAAGACTATCAAAAATGGTTGTTAAACAAACCAGAGGAAACTAACGAAGATACTTTTTCTTCAAATTCATCAAAAAACAGAGATAAAAAAGAACAACGCCAGATTGCAGCTCACAATAGAGATAAAATAAAACCTCTTACAAACGCGGTTAAGAAGCTTGAAAAAGATTTGGGGAAACTACAATCAAAACTTGATGTTATCGAGAAAAGACTTTTGGATCCTCAAATATATGAAGATAAATTAGAGCTAAATAAAAATCTCAAAGAACAAGCGAAGTTAAAAAGTGAGTTAGACTCGGTGGAAGAAGAGTGGATGCAGAAGAGCGAAGAGTTAGAGGCGTTTCAATAATCTTTAATAATTCAAGATTTACTAAACTTAAAATTTTCTATTTGACTAAAATGATCAATACACAAGATCGGATCATATTTTACTAGTCTATCGATATGGTGAGCACCATAACTTACAGCAATTCGTGGCATACCTATTCGTTCGGCCATCTCCATATCATATTCCGTATCACCAATCATAACGGATCGCCGTGAATCAACATTAAATTCGACAAGCAGTTCTTGTAACATTTTGGGATGAGGTTTTGATTCTGTCTCATCAGCACAGCGAGTAGCATCAAAAAAATTAGATAAATCTAATTGTTCGAGCACACGATTCAAGCCTCGACGACTTTTTCCTGTTGCAACAGCAAGTTTAAATCCGTTTTCTTTAAGTTGTTTCAAAGTATCTAGAGCGCCTTCAAATAATTGCGTTGGATTAGAAACATCATCCTTTAGAAAATGCGAAGAATAGCTTGCAGTCAACTGACTTTGCTTTTCAACATCTAAATGCGGATAAAGAGTCACAAGCGCTTCTGGCAAGCCCAACCCAATAATATTTTTGATTACATCGGGCTCCAATACCTCTATGCCTATATCATTAGCGGCTCTTTGCATGCATAGCACAATCTTTCCAGTAGAGTCACAAACGGTTCCATCCCAATCAAATATAAATAACATAAAACCTCTAATACCTTAAATTACACTTCGCCCAATCTCTGAAGAACCACGCAGAGATCCTTCGGTAAAGGTGCTACGATCCTAAATGTCTCACCATCTGGAAGATTAAATCTGAGCGAATATGCATGAAGAAATAAGCGTTTAGCACCAATTTTCTTCATATCTTTGTTCACATCATCAAAACCGTATTTATCATCCCCAACTAAGGGATGCTTTGCATGTTGCGCATGGACACGAATTTGGTGAGTACGGCCAGTAATCGGTAATGCTTCCATGAATGTTGTACTTTCATAACGTTCTAGCACCCGAAAATGTGTTTCAGACGCCTTCCCCAAGGGGTTTACCCGCACTACTCTCTCGCCACTTTGTAATTCATTCTTATGCAAAGGCGCTTTTATTATTTGTTTTTTTTCTGGCCAGTTTCCAGCAACCAAGGCTTGGTAAGTTTTTTCAACTTTATGTTCTTCGCGAAGTAATCCATGCAAATAAGTGAGCATTGAGCGTTTCTTAGCGATTAAAATACAACCAGAAGTGTCTCTATCGAGCCGATGAACTAATTCGCGCATCGGAGAGGATTTATTTTCTTGTTTCCTAGCTAGCTGACGAACAGTCTCTATTAGCCCCAAGTTAATCCCACTTCCACCATGAACCGCAAGCCCAGAAGGTTTGTTAATTACCATAAAACTTTCGTTTTCGAACAGAATTGAAGATTGGACTAGTTCGATTAGTCGGTCTCCGGCTAAGGGAGTTTGAGTACTTTCTCCCAAGGAGACGGGAGGAATTCTGATTTGGTCACCAAGGTTGAGTTTCCTATCTGGTTTAGCACGTCCCTTATTAACTCTAACCTCGCCTTTTCTTATAATCTTATAAATCAAAGACTTAGGCGTACCTTTTAAAGTCTTTAGCAAATAATTATCTAGTCTCTGACCAGCACTGTCGGCTTCAATTGTCGCAAATCTGACTTTTGCAGGCATATATCAGGGAAAATTCCGAATTTAAAACCTCGAAATGATAATCTTTATATGCCTCAATTTATAGTCACAGATCAGATTTAGCTTAAATACCCATTTGAAAGGAAAGACTTTAGGTGTTATATTCATTAGCAATCAGTGGGTTACGGGCTTGTCTTAAAGCTTTTGTGATTTAACGCTGATTACCCGAATCAAACAGCGGCGACCATAAAGACCTGAAAATCATTCTAGACGTCACGTTGCTGAAATGGGATTAGAAATAATTAGGCGCTTCACCTTAAAAATAAGGCGGAGTATAGAACTAGAAAACAACACAGCACTTAGTGCATCAAAATAGAAAAAGAGAATATTCTATTATTACGTTTTCCCGCCGTATATCAACCTACCGAATTTTCCACTAACGAGTGAATACAGGTTAATACGATAGGAAATCTGACTTTAAGACAAACGATATAGCCACTCAGCTGGAAAGTTACAAGAGAAGTTTTACAAATAAATGATTAAAGCGCATTTAATAACTTCAGATTTACATAACAGCGTATCTTTTCCTCGATAAAACATTTGGTTATCGCAATTGAATTTAGTTGGTTTTCCGGTGAAAACTGTTAAATAAGAAGTGACAAAGAATTAAAATATTAAGTTAAGCGGTGGTTGAGCTTCTATTGTGGTTCAGATTAGATTTTGAATGGTCGTTGAAAAAAACGATCATTTTGTGCTTGGAAAAAGTAAAGCTAAGCGCTAATTCTAACAACCTTGAATTTTAAGAAAGCTAAAGAGTTAAAAACTGCAGAAAAAAACTGATTCAAGCATGAGTGGATTTGCCCAAATACGTTAAATAAGCAACCGTTTTTTGCTGTGATTTGCTGCCAAAAGGTTTATAGAAGCATATTCGTTCACCGGCAGATAGTTCAAACTTCATATTTTCTCTCCTTTTCTCGGCGATTCACGAGTCTGTGTTTATAAACAGAGCAGACAATTAATGAAGAGAATGTTAATAAATGCTACGCAGCCTGAAGAGCTTCGTGTAGCACTAGTCGATGGTCAATGGTTATACGATCTAGACATTGAAAACCGTTTAAGAGAGCAAAAAAAAGCCAACATTTATAAGGGAAAAATCACACGAATCGAGCCAAGTTTGGAAGCGGCGTTCGTAGATTATGGCGCAGAACGCCACGGCTTCCTACCTATAAAAGAAATTTCTAGAGAGTACTTCTTAAAACACCCCAAAGATATCGACGGCCGCATCAAGATTAAAGATGTTGTTGAAGAGGGAATGGAAGTTGTTGTTCAAGTCGATAAGGAAGAACGTGGTAATAAAGGAGCTGCATTAACCACATTTGTAAGTCTTGCTGGTAGATACTTGGTGTTAATGCCAAATAACCCTCGGGCTGGTGGAATTTCAAGACGTATCGATGGCGATGAACGAGCTGATCTGAAGGCGGCTTTGTCACAAATTGAAGTGCCTAAAGGCATGGGAGTTATAGTTCGCACCGCCGGTATTGGTAGGAGTTCTGAAGAATTACAATGGGATTTAGATTTCCTTAGTCGCCTATGGGAAAAAATTCAAGAACAATCCTCAGTTTCTGAAGCCCCTCGCTTCTTGTTTCAAGAAAGTAATGTCGTTATTCGCGCTATTAGGGATTATCTTCGTCAAGATGTTGGTGAAGTTTTGGTTGATAACAAGGAAACATTCGATCTAGCAACCACATTTATTCGTCAAGTAATGCCGGATTACCATAGTAAGGTTAAGCTCTACAAAGAAGATGTTCCTCTTTTCAATCGATTCCAAATAGAAGGACAAATAGAAACCGCTTTTGAACGTGAAGTAAAGCTTCCCTCCGGCGGTTCAATCGTTATTGATGTCACTGAAGCATTGATTAGTATCGACATAAACTCTTCTCGAGCCACTAAAGGTGGTGATATAGAAGAAACAGCTCTACAAACAAATCTAGAAGCGGCTGACGAAATTGCGCGACAATTGCGACTTCGGGACATGGGTGGCTTAGTTGTTATTGACTTCATTGACATGCAGCCTGTTAAAAACCAACGAGCTGTTGAAAACCGAATGAAAGAAGCGCTTCAGATGGATAGAGCTCGTGTCCAGGTTGGCCGAATATCCCGCTTTGGACTTTTAGAAATGTCTCGACAAAGGTTGCGGCCATCGCTTGGCGAAACAACATCTAAAGTCTGCCCTAGATGCTCTGGTCAAGGTACCATTCGTGGAACCAAGTCTTTAGCACTATCTATTTTACGCCTTATGGAAGAAGAAGCTCAAAAAGAGCGGAGTGCTGAAATTCGCGCAATAGTGCCAGTTCCAGTGGCGACTTATCTACTTAACGAAAAGCGTCGCGCAATCTCAACTATTGAAACTCGGCACAACACTATGGTCGTGATTTTGCCGAACCCGGATATGATGACGCCGCATTATGAAGTGCAGCGTTTGCGAGACGACGACGAAAATTCTGCCGAGACTAGCTATAAAATCAACTATAGTCATGAAAGCGAAGAAGAAGCAGTCAAAGATGAACAAAGCAAACAGTCGCTTGCAAATATACCAAAACCAGCGGTACAGCAGGTGGAAGTCAACTCGGCCCCGCCCGCACCAAAAGCCAAACCCAAGGCTAAAACACCAAGTGTATTTGCTCAGTTCATCGCAATATTGAAAGGACTGTTTGTAAAAGAGCCCGAAGTTAAACCAGCGCCAAATAATCGTAAGCGACACCAAAAAGGCCGCCCGAATAAGAATAACAATAATCGTCCGCGTAAAAATCAACGCCGGCAGAACGCTAACGCTAATGAAATCTCTGATAATTTAGGTCATCAATCAAAATCCGAAGGCAATAAAAATTCGAAGAGAAACAATCGTAGACGCAACAACGAAAGAAATGAAAAAAACCAGGAAAATAAAGATAAGCGCAACAATAACCAGAAGAAAGCGCAGGAAAACAATGGTTCAGAGAATAAGGCGTCAGAAAATTCAAACTCGCCCAAAAAACGACCAAATAACCGTCGGGGTAGAAACCAACAAAGAGTTAGAGGTGAGCGACCTGAAATCGAAGAAAATATTAATAAAGACGTGAATGACACCGCGAATCAATCAGAGACTGCAAAGGTTCCTGTTGAAGTTGTCGAAAATAAGTTTGAAAAGACGGTAGTAGAGCCTTCAAATCAAGATAGTCACGATTCTACTCCAGCAGCAGATATCGACGAAAAAGCTGAAAGTAAACCCGTTGCTTCAGCGTCTTCTGAAGATAATGCAATAGAGACTAAGACTTCCGTTAAGGAAAACATTCAGTTACAAGAATCAAAAAATAATGTTCTTAATGAAGCTGCACCTGAAAGTACTAAAAGTGAAAAAGACGACAACGTTGCAGACCCAATTCTGGATAAAAATTCAATAGAAAAAACAAAAGAAGACACTGCTGTTGAATCGGAAAGTCAACCAGAACCTAAGAGCTATGCCAGGCCTATGAATGACCCAAGAGTACAACCGAGACCCGTAACCGATACTATTGTTTCAAATGTTCCATATGAACTTACACAGGGACGAGCGCTGGACACTTCTATGCCCGCGAATGTCAGCCATACCCCGAGAGCAATACCTCGTCCTGCCAACGACCCGAGAGTAAATGGTAATTCAAGAGACTTGGCTGCCGCAAAACTAGTCGAAAAAGAGGAGATCTCTTCGGAATTGTAATTTTTTTTAATTTCATAGGGTTAGCCGCTTGCTCAAAGTGCAATCCTATGTATAATTTGCCGCCTTCGGTGGGGTGGCTGAGTGGTCGAAAGCGGCGGTCTTGAAAACCGTTGAGTGTAACAGCTCCCAGGGTTCGAATCCCTGCCCCACCGCCATAAAATAGCTAGCTCGCTTTTGCGGGCTATTTTTTTATCTGGGGCAGTAAGATGAGAACCCTGGTTCCGAAAAAATGCCTGGAGCATTTTAATCCGCGAAGCGCCCAAAGGGTTATGCATAGGGATATGCATGAGATGATCCCTGCCCCACCGCCATAAAATAGCTAGCTCGCTTTTGCGGGCTATTTTTTTATCTGAGCTTTGTCTATAGGATTTGTCCTATTCCGTAAAGTGTAAAAGACGGGGTGATTTGAACTTTACCTTTTGAAAATAAAATCACTCTCTTAGAACCGCTGTCACAAAAAGAAACCGCATTTCGTCAAATTAAAAGACAGTGTTTGCTTCCTATAACTATGTAAAGCTGGGGATAAGTTCCCTAGTTTTACTTTTTCCCTTACAGTTATATCCTGAAATATAAAAAGTTATCTTGGGGAATGTATTATGGAGCTCGGCGCGTTTTCAATAAGCCTTTCAGTTAAAGATATTCAAAAGTCTAAGTCCTTCTATGAGAAATTTGGATTTAAGGCGGCTGGCGGCGACATAAGCCAAAATTGGCTAATTATGCGAAACAAAACAGTTTCAATAGGTCTTTTTCAGGGTATGTTCGATAAAAACATGCTCACATTCAATCCAGGTTGGGATAGTAGCGCAAAGAAAATCGATTCCTATACAGATATTCGAGAACTGCAAACAACGCTAAAAGAGCGTGGTATTGAATTCGTTCAAGAGGCAAAAGATGACCTATCTGGTCCAGCAAGTTTTGTCGTTATCGACCCAGATGGCAATCCTATTCTTGTAGATCAGCATATCTAGCAAAATACTTCGAGTTTTAGCCTAGATTACTTCTGAAACAGGGTATTTTATATTTGTTAGAACCGCAGCTCGATTAAGTTGTCTATTGCAAGACTAATATTATAAAAGAATTTAAATGGGTCTAAGACATTGCCGAAAGTAATCAATATTCTGATAGTCACTTTTGCTACCTTATCGTTCAACTGCTTTTCTGACGTAGAAATCCACTACGATGGTGAAAATATCTTTACACCCAAAATACTCGATGAAATCCAGAAAATTGCCGATGCGGTTGACAAAGATGTACGGCAATACTTCCCAAACCTCGATGAAGACATATTCTTGGAAGTTAATACAAGTAAAATTGTAATTGATGAAACTGGAGAATTAGGGCAATCAATTGATCGCAATAGGATACGCTGGACTGTAGATCATGAAAGGCCAGAAGGTGTCCTTGCAATTGTGAAAGCCCATCTTAAAAGTACGCTTTACCATGAATACCACCACGTTGCGCGTGGATGGGCGCAATATATGGTTGAAGAGCCTATTCGTATGATAGACGCTGCGGTCAGTGAAGGATTAGCCGTCACCTTTGAACGAGACTTTGGCACAGGAGATAATCCATGGCCAACCCACCCTGCTGATATTCACACATGGTTTCAAGAAATACTTCAGGTAACAGATCTCTCCGAATATCATAAATGGATGTTCCGTCACCCAGATGGACGCCGTCTGATTGGTTACAGGGTAGGCACTTATTTGGTTGACAAAGCAATGAAAAGTTCTGGTAAATCGTCCGTTGACTTGGTTGACGCCTCAACCGATGTAATACTTGAATATGCACTAAAGTAAACACTTAAAACAATTATAGTTACGCATTCTCATCCATTTAAATACGACTCCGTAAAATAAAATATTAAGACTTGTAAATTACCTTTCCAGGACCTATTTTGATTAGGTAAGTTTTGAAACAAAAGACATTTAGTAATGTCTAATCGATTACCCAGTTTACGAATTTTTTCTAAGAATACTAGATACATACAACGCTAAAGTTGTATCATTAGTCAAAACGAAAACTTGAAGGAGTTTAATAATCATGCAAGAACTATATTCTCAAAGCACTACTCGCTTAGAGTCGAAAGAGATAAGTAAAGTATTGCGCAATACCTATATGTTATTGGCAATGACAATTGCGTTTTCAGCAGTTACTGCAGGAATTGCTATGGCGGTAAATTTACCGCACATTATCGGAATCGTATGTTCTTTTGCAGCGATTGGTTTGGTTTGGTTCGTTTTACCTCGTACTGCAAACACAAGCTCAGGAATTTATGTGGTTTTTGCATTTACTGGACTATTAGGCATTTCGCTAGGTCCCTTGCTAAATCACTACCTTGCTTTGGCTAACGGTGGCGCAATTGTAACTCAGGCACTTGGTGGAACGGCGCTTGTTTTCTTCGCACTATCTGGTTACGCATTAACCACGCAAAAAGACTTTAGCTTTATGAGAGGTTTCCTTGTCGTTGGAATGGTTGTTGTTTTATTGGCAATTGTTGGAAGTATCGTTGGTAGCCTATTGGGTTATGCGATGTCAGCACTTAGCTTGGCGATCAGCGGTGCAGTTATTTTGTTAATGTCTGGATTCATTCTATATGACACTAGCCGTATTATTCACGGTGGTGAGACAAACTATATTATGGCAACTACCAGCCTATATATTAGCATTTACAATATTTTCACCTCGCTTTTACATTTGATCGGTGCATTTGGTGGTGACGATTAATATTTAATCTTTATGAAAGAGAAAAAGCCCTGTATTATACGGGGCTTTTTTTTATTCAGAATTTATGACTTTAGGTATTGCCAAAACCGAAAACTATCAACTTCAACTTAACGAAAAAATCGTTAAGACCATAGAAGAATTTAAATTATTCTCGCCACCAGACCTGGAAGTATTCCCTTCTCCTTCTTCTCATTTTCGTATGCGTGCTGAATTTAAGATTTGGCACGAAGAAGATAAGACTTACTATGTAATGCATGAAAAAGGCGAGCACAATAAAACAATCAAAATTAATTGTTTTAGTATCGGCTCTCGTCTTATAAATGAGCTCATGCCCTTACTTATTCAGCATGTCGAATCAAATGAAACCCTAAGACGAAAACTATTCCAAGTTGAATTTTTAACCACCACCAGTTTAGACTCATTGATTACGCTTATCTACCACAAACATCTTGATAGTGATTGGCTGGATAGTGCAAAAACCTTAGCAAATAATCTAGGTACCAAGATTATCGGCCGAAGTCGCGGACAAAAAATCGTTACAGATATAGATTACGTATCTGAACAATTTAGCTTAGATAATGGAGAGTACACTTACCAACAGATAGAAACAGGGTTTACACAGCCAAACGGTTTTGTTTGCCAAAACATGCTGAACTGGGCTTGTAACGTATCGAAAGAGTTAGGTGGTGACTTGCTAGAACTTTACTGTGGAAACGGAAATTTCACGCTCCCACTATCGAAGAATTTTAGCAAAGTCTTAGCGACGGAAGTATCAAAGGTATCTGTAAATTCTGCAAAATATAATATTTCACAGAACAAATGTACAAATATAAGTGTTGTAAGGCTATCAAGTGAAGAGTTTACTCAAGCTATTAACAAAGTTCGAGAGTTTAGACGACTAAGAGAGATAGATTTAGATGAATATGATTTTTCTACGGTATTTGTAGATCCACCTAGATCTGGACTCGATGATAAAACCATTAAAATGATCCAGCGTTTTGATAATATTCTTTATATATCTTGTAATCCTATTACATTAAAGAATAACCTTTCCATACTAAATGAAACGCACCAAGTTGAACGTTTTGCTTTGTTTGATCAATTCCCCTATACCGAACACAGAGAGTGCGGCATGCTTTTAAAACGTCGCATTTAAAGACTCTGGACCATCTAGAATTTTTTGAGCGGCAGCTTTAACAAAATCGGCATATTTTTTCTCGATAGATAAGCGTTCTTTCTCAAGTCTATTTTTTTCTGAACGACTCAATTTCTTCCATGCATCTAAAATTGGAATGTGAGACGTAGCTTCGGATAGTTGTTTAAATACGCTTAGAGTTTCTCGAGATTCTTCCGTTAGATCTATTGCAGAAGCAATAGCATTAATCCGAATACTCGCTTCAGTTAGGCTTACTTCATCTTGTATTAGTGCTCTGGACAACAATACAATACTCCTAACGTGTTCCTTACGTTTTTTTTCGGCAACGAGTTTTAATTCCTGTTTTTGTTTTTTTTGCGCTTCCTTCTGACGTTTTACTAAATATAAGTAATAACCTGCGACAGAAGACAATACTAAGATAATAGTAAGACCGATTCCCAATAGAATCCACATAATCATTTTCTCATCTGTGTTTTAAATTAATCTAAATGACTTTTGTCTAGAGTGTCTAAATCTAGTATGTTCTGTTCTAGTGCATCTGTTTTAAGGTTAAGTGGCATTTTTCGTGAAGTTTTAGCACCTAATGATTTAAGGTCTTCAATACGTTTAACCAAATTGCCTCTACCTTGAGACAAACGATTGAATGATTTGTTATACGCATCTTGCGCTTTGTTCAGATGAGTATCAATTGTTTCCATTGACTCGACAAAAAGCACAAACTGATCATATAGTTTTCCTGCACTATTTGCGATTTTTTCTGCATTTGTATTTTGCTTTTCATAGCGCCAGATAGTTTCCACGATTCGTAATGCAACCATTAAACTAGAAGGACTAACAATCACAATATTTTTATCTTGGGCATCTTTAAATAAATTTGGGGAAGCATTTAACGCAGCTAAATATGCGCTTTCAATTGGTATAAATAAAAAAACAAAATCTAGAGTTTTAATTTCGGAAATAGACTCATAGCGTTTAGAAGACAATGAACGAATATGATTTTTTATTGAGTCCAAATGCGCATTCAATAACGATTTTTGCATTTCAACATCCGGTTCATTTGCCAATTTTTCGTAGTCGACAAGAGATACCTTAGAATCAATAATAACGTCTTTATCTTCAGGCAGATGAATCACTACATCGGGTCGCAATTTTGCACCAGAATCGTCGGATAAAGTAAGCTGTGTTTCATATTCCCTACCTTTCGTTAGTCCAGATTCTTCAAGTAATCGCTCTAAAATAATTTCACCCCAAGAACCTTGAAGCTTATTATCACCTTTCAAAGCAGAGGCCAAATTATTCGCATCTTCGCTTATTTTAAGGGTTTGCTTTTGCAATTCCGTAATTTGACCTAAAAGTTGGTTTCGCTGAGTATTTTCCTTGTGATAGACATCTTCAATCCTTTTGTTAAAATCTTTAATCTGCTCTTTAAATGGAGAAACTATAGCATCAATACTTTGCTTACCACTTTGAATAAAATGTTTTTGTTTTTCTTCATATAGCTTAGCAGCACTTAGCTCGAACTCTTTAAACAATCGGTTCTTAGTCTCGTTTAATAATAATGTTTGAGATTCAAAATGATTTTTTTGTTCAATCAACTTAGTTTTTAGCTGGATATACTCGTCTTTAATTCCCCTTAACGAAACTAATTCACTTTCCTTGTCTTGTGAAATTGACCTAAGTGCATTTAATTCGCTCTCTAGACTAATAATTTTGCTTTGAAAATCACCTTCAAGTCTAGTTTTTTCATTCATATGTTCCAGTGCTTGTCTTTCCAATTCATGATCCAACAATGTTTTATGACGTCCATTTATTGCTTCAAGCTCTCTGGAAAATTCACGAGACTTTCTATGGGCGATAAAAAAACAAATTACGAGGGATGTAAAGGAACCAACGGCTAACCCAACAAGTAGGATTAACATTGGATTAGCGTCGACCAAAAAATCAGGAGAGAAAAAAGTTTGCACAATATTACTTAGACTTTAGAATTAGCTTCATAATTACTATCACTAAAAATTATAGAGATAAACGTAATGTTGGTATCAGATAGTCCGAACATAGCTACTATACGCTGACTTTACTAGAATTTCGATATGGATCAGAAACCTAACATACTAATATTTGACTCTGGCGCAGGAGGCTTATCAATCGCACGAGAAGTTCTTCAACGCATTCAACATTGTCATTTAACTTATGTCGCTGATAATGCTGAATTCCCATATGGAAACATGGAAGATCAAAGGCTATCTGAGCGAGTTTTAACACTCCAAAGGCAGTTTATTAAAAAGTGTGAACCGAATATCGTTATTATTGCTTGCAATACAGTGAGTACTTTAGTGCTTAGTCTATTGCGAGAAGAGCATCCAAAAATTGATTTTGTTGGGGTGGTACCTGCTATTAAACCAGCAGCAAAGTTAAGTCAATCAGGTCATATTGGCGTGTTAGCCACGCCCGCGACCATCTCTCGCTCCTACACCCAAGATCTTATAAGAGATTTTGCAACTAACACTGAGGTATTTTTGTATGGCAGCGAAATACTGGTTCATGAAGCCGAGCAAAAAGTGCAGAACGAAGATCAAAATATGCACTTGATCTTTAAAGAAATAGACTCTCTTCTATCTTTAGATTCACTGCAGCTTATAGATACAATCGTGCTAGCTTGCACACATTTTCCCCTGCTAAAAAAATCCTTCCTTTCTCATCCTAAAATAAAAGAAAAAAACATCGCAATCGTTGACTCAGGCGAAGCTGTAGCCAATAGAACAGTTGACCGTTTGGAGATGGTATTTGACTCTGATAAATTTGGTATTAAAAAACCAACTGTAAGAGTAATTTTTACAATAGAAAATCAAAAAAAGAGAAAAGCTTTTGAGGCGTTTTTATTAAATTCTTTTCAACAAAACTAAAACGGTTTACAAATTTTTCTGAAGTATTAAGTCTAAAATCTAGAGTAGAAAGTTAACGCTTCAAAAATTAACCCTCCAATCTAGATATACTGAGTCCTGAGATCTAAGAGTTTCTCGGAATATATTTTTTTAATGTGTAAACACTCTTACTGGCTTTCTAAATCTGTAAGAAAGAGGTACCTTTCAGATTTTAGAAGAATTGGCCATGATCTAAAAAATTATATTTACTTCGCTCAACTTCTTTTGCATTTAAAATATTGTCTAACTGACTTAAAGCAAGATTAGACAATATTAGCAATGCAAGCCTATCCAATAGAAAAATTTTAGAAGATAGCTTTTCTGAATTTAATTTATTTTTACTTTTATTGACGAAGCAGAAGCTGTTTCAAAACTACTCACTTCAAAACTCGAATTTTGATTTGATAGTTGGCCCGACAATAGCTGCATTTGAGAATCTTCTGCATCATCTCGTTGACCGAGTATCACATCGCTTAACACAATAACCTTGTAATCCCCATTTCGTGCCTGTAACGAATCAAAGCTCGTCTCGACTCCTTTTTCCATGGAAAATACCTTCCGTGAAACTTCAGGCTCAATATCAGGGTTTGTATTTTTTACAGCATCAAAACGTTTGTGAGTGTATTCAAATTTCGTTGCTAATGCTTGTAAATTATCTGAGCTTTTTGCAGCTTCGATAAATGTCTCTGCTTTTTCTGTTAACGCTTCTACGAGTTTGTTTCTTTCAAGAGTGGTTTTGATTCCCTCTTTCACTGATTCAAAAGGCTTGACTGCTTCAGGAATATGTTCGTTCTTGCGAATAACCACAGCTTGCTTATTGTTTAACTCGATCACTTCGCTGTTGTAACCTTCATTAAGAACTTCATTTTTAAATGCAGCTTGACGAACCGCTTGATTTTTAGCGATTCCCAAACCTACGCCTTGGGTAAACAGATCTGAAGTCTTAACCTCTAAACCGGCAACAGAAGCGGGTTCTCCGAGATCTTCAGCGTTAAATACCAGTTCTTTAAGCAATTCTAACTTTTCGATATACAATTCTTCAGCTTCGGCAGCGCGTAAATTAGATTCAATAGCAAGTTTTCGATCATCGAATTTAGGTGCTTCTTTTTCTTCTTTACTTGTTAACTTTATGAAGTGAGTACCTAAATCAGATTCTACCGGAGCTGAAACACTTCCAACTTCAAGAGCGTAAACCGCATCATTAAATTCATCTGAATATGCTTCAGTATCAAGAACACCTAGATCGCCATTCAATGGAAGTGAAAACTTATCATCAGAATAGGTTTTAACCAAATCTTCAAATGCTTCACCTGCTGAAATTTTTTGTTGAACCGTCTTTATTTTATCATCAGCATCTTCTAAAGATGGATCAATTAAAATATGAGAAATTTTATACTCCGTACTCGATTCAAAATCTTCAATTTCATTTTCAAACTGAGCTCGTATTTCTTCCTCAGATACCTCAATATCTTTTGTTAAATCGTCTACTGATAATTCGATATAAGTTACGGAAACTTTTTCGGGGTCCTTGTATGAATTTTTATTTTGCTCGAAGTATTCTGCCACTTCCTCATCAGTAACACTGATTGTTTCCTTAACTTTATCTTGGGAGATACTTACCAAATCAAAGGTACGTTTTTGCTGGAGTAACCCCATAAACAAATCGATTTCTGAATCTGTAATAAAAGATGAGTTATTAAGCCCCGAATTTATTTGATTAATAACGAGATCACCTTTAATGGCAACTTTATAAGTTGCAGGGGTATACCCTACGTTTGCTAAGATGCGTCGGTAGGCTTGTACGTTGAACTTGTTATCGATATAGAATTGTTCTTGATCTACGATGGATTTACTCACTTCTGAGTCAGAGATGTCCATGCCACCGTTTTTCAAAGATTCAACCACAGCAGCTCGGCGAGTCAACTGCTCAAGTACAGGACCACGTAGATTTTCATCCTTCAAAAACTCCGCATCTGCATCTACATTACCCTGACTTAATATGCTTTGTTTACGAAAGTATATTGCTCTACGCAATTCGGCGGTAGAAATTGTTGTCTCACCAACACTAGCAGCCGTTCTGCCAGCGACACTACCTAAAAAAGAGTCACCTACTCCTGTTAATACCATTGGAACAATGAAAAACAATACAACTATCACCACGACTGCGGTATTTTTCATATTTTCACGAAAGCTTTGAATCATTGGAGGCCTCTTTATTAGATCTCTGCTTGATAAGTAAAACGATCAAGTAAGCTCTTTTTTCCTAAATAAAAAAGGCGCATTCTTTTCGTGCGCCTTTGAATAAGTATATTCTTGTCAAGTTTAAGTTTTATAACATGCTTAATCTATGCGATTAAATTAATTAACTGCGTCTTTCAGCGCTTTGCCTGCTTTAAAACTTGGGATTTTCGCGGCAGAAATTTCAATGGGTTCACCCGTTTGCGGGTTTCGACCGGTTCTCGCGGCACGCTCTTTTACCAAAAATGTTCCAAATCCAACCAATGCAACTTGATCCCCTTCTTTTAAAGCTGCACCAATAGATTCAATCACTGCATCTAACGCACGACCTGCAGCTGCTTTAGAAATGTCAGCAGATGCTGCAACAGCTTCAACTAATTCTGATTTATTCACTTTAAACCCCTCGTTATTATTTCTTCTTACATTGCTCTTATTTATCTTGAGCCGATCAGCCTATGAAAACTCTAACTCTTTCGCTCAACTATACTCAATCGCTTCACGCAATCCACACCAACGATTAATAGCGTTTTATACCAATTGCCCTTGTTCCGGTCAAGATTCAAAACCGGTATTTCATTCAGTTTCCTCGAATACGCGTAAGATTAGATTGCTAACAACAAATTATGTTTACTTTTTAACCCAAACTAATGTGTACTGATTCGGTTTTTTTCTTCGCCTTCGCCTTTTACCTTAGCTTCAAGAGCTTCATACTCTTCATCGCTATAGGGTTTAGGCATGTACTGAAGTGCAAACTCTAAAACTTCATCAATCCATTTAACAGGACGAATATTTAATTCATCTTTAATAATATCGGGGATATCGCGTAGATCCGCCTCATTGTCATTCGGAATCAAAACAGTTTTGATTCCACCTCTATGCGCTGCTAAAAGCTTTTCTTTTAAACCACCTATTTTGAGTACTTCACCACGTAAAGTAATTTCTCCGGTCATTGCAACTTCAGCTTTCACAGGAATTTGGGTATACACAGATACCAAAGCTGTGCACATAGCTATACCCGCACTCGGGCCATCTTTTGGAGTGGCTCCTTCGGGGACATGGATATGTAAATCACGTTTTTCATGAATGTCTGGAGCAATTCCTAATATTTGCGCACGTGACCTTACCACTGTCATAGCTGCTTGAATGGATTCTTGCATCACTTCGCCTAGTGATCCAGTTTTAACCATTCGGCCTTTTCCGTTAACGGCTGACGCTTCGATAGTAAGAAGCTCACCTCCTACCTGTGTCCAAGCGAGTCCGGTTACCTGGCCTATCTGATTTTCAGCTTCTGCTTTTCCATAGTCAGTTTTACGAACACCTAAATACTCTTCAAGTTCCGCAGGCTTAATTTGAGTCTCCGAAATATTTTTATCTTTAACGTGCTTTGTCACTACCTTGCGACAGAGTTTTGCAATTTCTCTATCCAAACCACGCACACCCGCTTCCTTAGTATAAAAACGAATGACATCAAGAATTGATTTATCATCAATAGAAATTTCTTGCTCTTTTAAGCCGTTATTTTTAATCTGCTTTGGAATCAGATAGCGACTTGCGATATTGAGCTTTTCAATTTCTGTGTAGCCTGGAATACGAATAACTTCCATTCTATCGAGCAACGGACCTGGAATATTCATTGAATTAGAAGTACAAACGAACATGACGTCTGATAAATCGTAATCAACTTCGAGATAGTGATCGTTAAAGCTTGAGTTTTGTTCCGGGTCGAGCACTTCAAGCAACGCAGAAGCTGGATCGCCACGATGATCCATTCCCATTTTGTCAATTTCATCCAAAAGAAATAGTGGATTTCTTACTCCAACTTTTGAAATTTTTTGTATTAGCTTTCCAGGCATTGAACCAATGTATGTTCTTCTATGGCCACGAATTTCAGCTTCATCCCTTACGCCTCCGAGAGCCATGCGCACAAACTTACGATTTGTGGCTCTTGCAATAGATTCACCCAAGGACGTTTTACCAACACCTGGAGGCCCTACTAAACATAAAATTGGGCCTTTCACTTTTTTAACACGCTTTTGAACTGCAAGATATTCTAGGATGCGTTCTTTTACTTCTTCAAGACCATAATGATCTCGTTCTAAAATTTCTTCAGCTCGATCAAGATCATGAATAATTTTGCTGCGTTTTTTCCAAGGAAGGTTGACCATCCAATCAATATAAGAACGCACAACCGATGCCTCTGCAGACATTGGAGACATCATTTTTAATTTGTTTAATTCTGAAAGCGCTTTAGTTTCCGCTTCTTTACTCATACCAGAGTCGGCAATTTTTCTCTCGAGATCGTCACCTTCATTGCCTTCTTCACCCATATCACCGAGTTCTTTTTGAATCGCCTTCATCTGCTCATTCAAATAGTACTCTCTCTGGCTTTTTTCCATTTGCTTTTTAACGCGACCACGTATGCGTTTTTCGACTTGATATAGATCAGACTCGGCTTCCATAAGCCCAACCAAATGTTCAATGCGATCTTTAGTGCTAGAAATTTCTAATATTTCTTGCTTTTGTTGTAGCTCCAGAGACATATGAGCAGCAACAGTATCGGCAAGCCTTCCTGCCTCTTCAATTCCACTCAACGATGTCATAACTTCAGAAGGCACTTTTTTACTCATACTCACGTATTGCTCAAAACGAGAAATAAGCGATCTTGATAATACAGCGGACTCTTTATCGTCTTCTGGTTCTTTTTCTACTTGGATGTATTCGGCTTGAAAGAAATTGTTTTCTTCAACAATTTCTTCAATTTGCGCTCGATGTTTTCCTTCTACTAGCACCTTTACCGTGCCATCAGGTAATTTTAACAACTGCAACACAGTTGCTATCGTGCCAAAACCATAGAGGTCATCTTTACGCGGATCATCTACTGACGCATGTTTTTGTGCAACAAGCAAAACCTGCTTGTCATTCGCCATTGCTTGTTCTAACGCAATAATCGATTTTTCCCGACCTACAAATAACGGTAGAACCATGTGGGGGTATACCACCACGTCTCTTAATGGTAATAAAGGTATTAGCGTATTTGTTTTGGAAATTTCGTTATCGACCATTCCTAACCTCGTTTACTCGAAATTAATACTTTTACCAAGATTTGGTCATTTTAAAATAATGCAAGATCTTAAATGGAAAAGGGCGTTTTAATGCCCTAATTGGAACATTTATCTATACGTAAGACTAAAAACTCGGCTTGATTGAGGAGTTAGTACATTTATTCCTCAGGCAAAGCCTTTGGTGCTTCGTTACTTGAATAAACTAGTAACGGTGCTGATTCACCTTTAATAACCGACTCGTCTACTACGACTTTTTCTACACCTTCTTCCGAAGGTAATTTATACATCGTATCGAGAAGCACATTTTCCATAATAGAGCGCAACCCACGAGCTCCGGTTTTTCTTTCCATCGCCTTTGTAGCAACGGCTTCCAATGCTTCTTCTCTAAAATCAACCTCTACGCCTTCCATCTCAAACAATTTTGTATATTGTTTCACCAGAGAGTTTTTCGGTTCCTTCAATATCTTCATCAGAGCAGGTTTGTCTAACTCATCGAGTGTCGCGACGACGGGTAACCGTCCGACGAATTCAGGAATTAACCCGTAGCTAACTAAGTCTTCTGTTTCCAGAGATTTAAGTGTTTCGCCAACATTTTTACTGTTGTCTTTACTCTTAACCTCTGCTCCAAACCCAATGCCACCTTTTTCAGATCTGTCGCGAATAATTTTATCTAAACCGGCAAATGCACCGCCACAAATAAATAGGATATTGGATGTATCAACCTGTAAAAACTCTTGCTGAGGGTGCTTTCTGCCACCTTGTGGTGGAACAGACGCAATAGTCCCCTCAATCAATTTTAAAAGCGCTTGTTGAACGCCCTCGCCTGAAACATCTCGAGTTATCGAAGGATTATCGGATTTTCGAGAAATCTTATCGATTTCATCAATATAGACAATACCTTGTTGCGCTTTGTCTACATCGTAATCACATTTTTGCAAAAGCTTTTGAATAATGTTTTCAACATCTTCTCCAACGTAGCCCGCTTCTGTAAGCGTTGTTGCGTCGGCAACGGTGAATGGAACATTCAACAACCTTGCTAGAGTTTCTGCCAACAAAGTTTTACCGCTTCCCGTTGGCCCAACGAGCATGATATTGCTTTTGCCAAGCTCCACTTCGTCTTTAGTCGATGTCTTTTTATCCCCTACGCGCAGTCGTTTGTAGTGGTTGTATACCGCTACGGCTAAGACTTTTTTTGCATTAGACTGGCCAATAACATACTCGCCTAGGGTCATCGCAATTTCTTTAGGTGTAGGTAGCTTATCACTCGACCCTTCAGAAGTGCTTTCTTGAATTTCTTCTCGAATTATATCGTTACAAAGGTCTACGCATTCATCGCAGATAAATACAGACGGTCCAGCTATGAGTTTTCTTACTTCGTGCTGGCTCTTACCGCAAAATGAACAGTAAAGGAGTTTACCATTATCATCATCGTCGCCTTTTTGGTCGGCCATTAAACCTTCTCCACTTACTAAGTTGCACCACTAGATAAGATGCTTTGTTTATCACTATTTTTCAAGTGTGTTTCTTTATTTTAGCGTCTTTGATCCAGTTTATACGCATTTATTTGTTATTAATCTTTCAATAATGTGCTTACAAATTAATAATTTGCGTCTTATTCTACACTTCGCTTAACTAAAACATCATCAATTAATCCAAACTCTTTAGACTCGTCTGCGCTCATAAAGTTGTCTCTTTCGGTCGCAACAGCAATTTCTTCCGCTGATTTACCCGTATTCGCAGCCATTATTTGGTTCAAGCGCTCTCGAATTTTAAGTATTTCTTGCGCATGGATATGAATATCCGAAGCCTGCCCTTGGGCCCCTCCAGAAGGTTGATGGATCATAACCCTTGCATTTGGCAGACAATAGCGTTTACCTTTCTCACCCGCATTTAGCAAAAATGCTCCCATACTGCAGGCTTGACCAATACACATTGTACTCACATCTGGTTTTATAAATTGCATAGTATCGTAAATTGACATGCCTGCCGTAACAGAACCACCAGGTGAATTGATATATAAATGGATATCTTTATCGGGGTTTTCCGCTTCTAGGAATAACAATTGAGCCACCACAAGATTCGCCATGTGATCTTCCACCTGGCCTACCATAAATATCACTCGTTCTTTAAGTAATCTCGAATATATGTCATAAGACCGCTCACCTCTTGCAGTCTGTTCTACCACCATGGGTACTAGGGTGTCAGTAATGATATCTGACGAAGAACTATTAACAAATGAAGCGCCAAATTTTGACATATGATTCACATCCTCGGTCTTTTTATTTAGGTTTCTTTCATCATTAAGACTAGTCGAATAGAGCTTAGTTTGTAGCGATTTGATAAAAAATGAAATGCCACTTTTTCAGATAAAAAGACTTTATGGTGGGCAACACACAATATTCAAGGAATATATTGATTTTTTTTGTATTTAGGGACAAAAAAGCCGATTTTATAATCGGCTTTTACTTTCAGAAATGAATTATGATTTATTTTCGAGCGGTTTAATGATGTCTTCGTAAGACACATTTTCTTCTGAAACTTTAGCTTTATCGAGGACAAAGTTTACTACTTGTTCCTCCAAAGCAGCAGCTTCAACACTGGCCAGGAGCTGCTCATTGCCATAATAGTAGTTAATGACCTCAGTAGGATCTTCGTATGTAGAAGCTGCTTCTTCTATCAAACCACGAACAATATCTTTATCGGCAGTTAAACTTTCTTTAGAAACAATTTCAGAAACAATTAGTCCAAGAATGGCGCGGCGCTCCGCTTGAGCTTTGAACATATCGTCGGGTAGAAGCGATTTAAAGTCCATATTGCCTGCCTGTGCACCATATTGTTGTACCGTTTGATTTCGCAATGCTTCGATTTCACTAGCAATAAGAGCGTCTGGCACTTCGACTTCATTTTTTTCAATTAATCCGTTTAAAATTTGGTCTTTAGTTTTTGCTTTTGCCGCTCTTTCTTTCTCGCGTTCCATGTTGGCTTTTACATCCTCGCGAAATTTCTCTTCCCCACCTTCATTAACGCCGAATTTCGCAAAAAATTCATCATCAACTTTTGGTTTTTTCTTCTTCTGAACAGCATTTACTTTAACGTTAAATACGACCGCAGCACCCTTTAGTTCTTCGGCATGGTAATCTTCGGGAAATGTAAGCTCGAGGGATTTTTCATCCCCTTTTTTCATACCCACAATTCCATCTTCAAAACCTGGAATCATGCTTCCTGAACCGAGAACCAAATCTTGTCCACTTGCTGTACCACCTTCGAAGGCTTCACCCTCTTTGGTGCCTTCAAAGTCAATATTTACTTGATCTTTTTTCTTTGCTTGTCCGGCAGAATCAGCCCAGGTAGCTTGCTGATCTCGAAGATTTTCGATCATCGTATCTATATCGGAGTCATTAATCTCTGCCGTATATTTTGTAACCGATATATCATCCAGACCTGTCACTTCAAATTGCGGGTAGACTTCAAATGTTGCAATGAACTCGATATCTTGCCCTTCGTTCATCTGTTTAGGTTCAATTGCAGGCTGCCCCGCAGGTCTTACAGATTCTTGTTGAAGAGCTTCGTAGAATGATTTGTTAATAGTATCGCCAATAACTTCTTGTCGAACACCAGCTCCATATCGCTGTTTCACCACTTTAAAGGGAACTTTTCCTTTACGAAAACCATTAATGCGAACGGTTTTAGTTGCTTCTTTAAGGCGTTTTGTTACTTCGTCATCGACCGTAGCAGCTGGAATACTCACTGTTAATCGACGTTCTAGGCCTGAAGTAGTTTCAATTGAAACTTGCATTTTCTTCCTCGTTTTTTGGGGAAACACATTGGAGATTAACGATGTATGCGATACCCATTCAATAAAGAATGGTGCGGTCGGAGAGACTTGAACTCTCACGCCTCGCGGCACTGGAACCTAAATCCAGCGCGTCTACCAATTCCGCCACGACCGCGCATACTTAATGTAATTATAGAGATTTTATATGTAACTCATTGATTTTTAATAAAAAACAATAAGATACACTATAGCCATCTCGTTGAAGGCTGGGAATTTTGCCACAAGGTCATGCGCCAAGCAACATTCTTTTATATTTATTTACTTCTTTTTCTTTGATTCGCTAAATGACACTCGCTCTATCGAAAAATCTTTCCCCAATAATTCGACTATACCGGTATCTCCAAGTAGATGGCCTGCACCCACTACAACAAAAACATCTTTGTCTTGCTCTTCAAACATTTTCCCTATTTGCGCTGCCATTTTTACATTTCTATCTGTAAACAATTTTGTAAATAAATCTGTTATTTTGGGTTCTTGTTGCATACCATCAAGCACCAGAGCTTTTAACTGTTCAGTGTCTCCTTTTTGCCAGGCATCAGATATAGACAATAAAAAACTCTCTCCTTGTTCATATTCATTTAGTGTTAACTTTAAAAACTCAATTTGTGTTTGCTCGTCCACTTGATTAAACAGTGCTAACTGTGACTGCAAGCTTTCGAGTTCAATAATCGCTTTCTCATGAGACCTAGAAAGAAAGTAGCGATCAATCCCCTCCCTAGATTTAAAGTTATAGGAACTCATTTGTAATGTAACAATTTGCAACGCTGCCATCCAAGGACGCAAATGCTGTAGCTGAGACATTTGGATACCCAAACGATCGCATACGTTTTTCAGGTTTTTTAATTCTTTTTGACCTAATAAAGAATTTAACGTTTTATTACTTGGTAAAACACCTAGCTGACCAACAACCTGTTGCGCTTGTAATGGATTAATTGCATCAACATTCACCTCTACAGCAAGACTTTCACTGTTTGAAAAAGCTTGCATAATTGCTTTGGGTAATGGATAAAAATCGTCCAGTCCAAAATGCATGGAACCCAATAGATATATTGTCGTTTTTGAATGAGTAGATTCAACTTTCCAAAACGCAGGAGTACTGCCTATTTTCGCGCTTTCGTGATTCTTTGTTGCTTCAGAATTTAGTGATAAAGAAACAAAGAAGATAAAGAAAAATAAAAACCGCAAATCGTACCTCATTTATTATCTTTATTAGATTATGCAAACTAATAACATAATCGAGATTGAATCAACCCTTTAACTGGGTCGGTTCGCTACTTGATATTTTAAATATGAAAAAAGGCCGCCCATGACTTTAAGTACGACCATTTAAGGATATCTAGGTGCCAATAGTATAATTAGGCAACTAACTTTTGAAGTATTTCCACTACATTTTTTAATTTAATCGTTCAACAATGGTTGTTATACCTTGACCGAGGCCGATACACATCGTAGCCACGCCTAAGGTAGCATCGTCGTCCTCCATAACACTTAACAGTGTTCCCGTTATCCTCGTTCCCGAGCATCCAAACGGATGTCCTAGTGCAATAGCACCACCACGTAAGTTGACCTTCTCATCCATGGTATCGAGTAAATTAAGATCTTTTAAAACTGGTAAGGCTTGAGCTGCAAAGGCTTCATTGAGTTCGATACGGTCGATATCTTCTATAGAGAGGTCCAATGATTTCAATGCTTTTTGTGTTGCCGGAACAGGACCATAACCCATTATAGATGGATCGACTCCCACAACAGACATTGCTTTCACTTTTGCAACTGGTTTCAAACCCAAAGATTTTGCTCTTTCCGCAGACATTACGAGCATGACAGAGCCGCCATCTGTAATTTGAGAGGATGTGCCCGCGGTAATCGTTCCACCTTTTGGGTTAAAAGCAGGCTTAAGAGCGGCCAAGCCTTCTAATGAAGTTTCGGGTCGAATTGTTTCATCATGCTCGATCAGAGTAAGCGCGCCGTTTGCATCATGACCATTTGTCGGAATAATTTCTCTTCCAAATTCACCTTTTCTAGTTGCTTCAGCAGCAAGGTGATGTGACCTAACTCCGAACGCGTCCTGCTGTTCGCGTGAAATTCCGTGTAACAAAGAAAGGTATTCAGCAGTAAGCCCCATAGAACCCGCAGCTTGAGCAACTGATAAACCCAAGGCCGGGTTGGGATCAACACCTTCGTTCATGTCAATATGCCCCATATGCTCTACGCCACCCACGATGTATATATCTCCCAGGTTTGATTTTATGTTTGCTGCAGCTGTATGCAATGCAGACATAGACGAACCACAAAGACGATTCACCGTCTGCGCTGGCACTGTATGGGGTAATCCGGCTCTAAGAAGAACATTTCGCGCAAGATTAAACCCCTGCTCCCCTCGTTGCATAACACAACCCCAAATCAAATCATCAATTTCGTTTGGGTCAACTTCTGGGTTTCTCTCTAAAAGTACTTTGATAATATGTGCGCTAAGATCATCTGCGCGAACGTTTCGGAAACACCCATTTTTTGACCGTCCCATTGGTGTACGGGCATAGTCGACGATTACTACATCTCTTGAATCTAATGACATAGTCTTAGGCCTCCGCAGTCATTGAATAGTATTTTGTTCCTGATTTAGCCTTCTCAAGCATACCTGAAGTAGGTTCATATAATTTGCCCAATGAACTCAAGGGTTCCGCCATTTTGATAAAAGCATCCAAACCTATCTGGTCAAGCCAACGGAAAATGCCTCCTCGAAATGGAGGGAAACCGAGTCCGTAGATCAATGCCATATCGGCCTCCTCTACGCTGTCAACAATACCTTCTTCTAGGCACCTCGCAATTTCTGTTGCCATTGGGACCATCATACGCGCAATTATTTCTTCGTCATCATAGGCTTTCAGTTCACCATATTCGTTAGAAAGTAACTCTAGCGCTGCTTCAGATTCGTTTTTCTGAATTTTGCCTTTTTTATCCGGCGCATATTCGTAAAAGCCCAAGTTATTCTTTTGTCCCAGACGTTTATTTTCATACATGATATCGGTAGCTGATTTATAGTCCTCAACCATGCGATCAGGAAAACCTTCAGCCATTACTGAACGGGCATGAACACCAGTATCTATGCCGACGACATCGAGTAAATACGCTGGCCCCATAGGCCAACCCCAGCGTTCCATAATAGAATCAATTTTTCGAAAATCTCCACCATCTCTAAGCAAGTAGGTAAAACCTGCAAAGTAAGGAAATAGAACTCTATTCACTAAAAATCCAGGGCAGTCTTTGACCACAATTGGTTTTTTCCCCATGGCGGTTGCATAGGCTACTACCGCGCCAATTGTTTCTTCGTTTGTTTTACTCCCTCGAATAACTTCAACCAGAGGCATCTTATAAACAGGGTTAAAGAAATGCATACCACAAAATTGCTCCGGCCTTTTAAGTGGCTTTGCTAGGAAATCTATAGAAATCGTCGAGGTATTGCTGCATAAAACAGTATCAGGATCGACGTTGTCTTCTATTTCCGACAAGACTGCGTGCTTAACCTTTGGGTTCTCCACTACAGCTTCTACAATCAGATCAACATCGTTAACTGCATCATAACTAAGTGTTGGCGTTATTCGGTTTAAAACTTCTGCCATAGTTGATGCACTCATTCTTCCCTTTTCTACTCTAGATGAAAGAAGCTTTGCCGCTTCACTCATCCCAAGATCTAAACCATCTTGTGCAATATCTTTCATAAGGATGGGTATTTTTTTGTATGCAGATTGGTAAGCAATGCCGCCACCCATTATGCCCGCCCCTAAAACCGCAGTGCGTGTGATTGGCTGACTGGCTTTCTTTGCCAAAAGTTTAGCTTTTTTGCTAATTGCTTGATCGCTTAAAAATAAACCGATAAGTGACATTGCAACGCTAGATTGGGCTAGCTCAGCAAAAGCATCCGTCTCTAATTTGAGCGCCTCATCGCGACCAAGCTTTGCAGCATTTTGCATTACTTTTATCGCCGTCACGGGTGCTGGATAATTCCTTCCTGCCTTTGCTTTTATAAACGCTTTCGAACTTTCAAATGCGAGTAACCCTTCAATGTCATTGTGTTTTAAAGGTGCTTTTTTCTGATCTCGGCGCGATTTGTATGCAAGCTTCCCTTCGGCTGCTTGTGTTAACATTCCCAGTGCTGAATCTCGAAGTTTATCCAACGGAACAACACCATCTACAACGCCCGCTTTCAATGCATCACCTGGTGACTTTTCTGCACCACTAGCAATCCACTCTACTGCAACATCTAAACCTGAGAGACGCGGAAGTCTTACTGTACCGCCCCAACCTGGAATAATGCCAAGCTTGGTTTCAGGTAATCCTATTTTTGCATTTTCGCTCATCAAACGAAAATCACACGCTAGCGAAATCTCCATACCACCACCCAAAGCAAAACCATTGATCGCTACGAGCGTTGGGTACGGCAGGTCTTCTAAACGGCTAAAGTTTTTATTATTAGCTGAAATATACGTTTTTATTGCATCGGACCCTTCGTTAAAAAAACTGCCAAACTCAGTGATATCTGCGCCGACGAAGAATACATCTTTAGCGCTACTTAAAAGTAAGCCGCGAGCCTCAGTTTTGGATTCTAGCGTTGAGAGAACTTGATCAAGCTCATTAACTACAAGCCGACTAAACTTGTTAATGGATTCATTTTCTAAGTCAAAATTGAGCTCTAAAAAACCATCGTCTAGCTCTATAAGCTTTATGGCTTTACCTTCAAAAAGCATTGTCGCTCCTTTTATTATTTGGTTTTATACGACATACATTCGTAAAAGAATGCACGGATTTTAAACGTTTTATCAAATTTGGTTTATATTATATTTTACTAAAAACGTCATAGTTAATTATTGTGACAACAAAGGATTTAAATCTCTCCTGTTCTTTATATCAATAAAGTACAGCGGCGTTTTGTTTTAAAATCAATGAGCTAGAATACAAACACAACACCTTTAAGTATGGATTAAAAAAACTGATTTGTAAGCATGCATAAATGTTGTTTTTAATTCTACTTATCAATCCTTAAATATTTTTCTCGGTATACTTAGTTTGCCTTATTCGAAAGCAAGTCTTAATCGCGACAAAACTTTTGCTGATCAAATATAAGAAATTTGGAATATTTAATTTTCGCTAAAGACAAACGAGACTAGGCGACATTCGTCTTCATTCTCATTTTTAAAAAAATAACTGCGGTGAATCGAAAAATGAAATCCATCACCTTCTTTCAGGGAATATTCAACTCCGTCCAAGGTTAGTTGAATTTCTCCTGAGATCACTAAACCTGAAAGAAAACCATCATTCATCATCCAGTGAGATTCGGTAGAAGACCTTTTAGGGAAAATTTGCGATGTTAATGAAAGACTGTCTAACTTGGTATTACGAATCGGCATAATTTTTGACGTGACAGTTCCTTTTTCTACTTGAATAAAGTCGTTAGCACGAAAAACAGGCGGCAATACATCCATTTTTTCAGAAAAGAAATCCTGTAAAGAAACAGGAAAGGCTTGCAAAATTTTTTCAAGTGAACTTATCGATGGGCTTACTTTACCCTGTTCGATCATTGAGAGCGTACTATTCGTCATTTCAGCACGACGCGCTAATTCTCTTTGTGATAGGCCATACAATTTGCGTATAGCTTGCAATCGACCCCCTATCTGCTCGCTAAAAGGGACGTCTTTAGAGCTAGTTTTTTCCGTTTCGTTATCTGAAGACAAAAATCAAACCGCCTTAGAAGTATTCGAAACCTTCATCATTGTTAAGAAGTATTGGTTGATCATAACCTGGAAGAGAGATGGAGTTCTCATCAATTTTTATTTTATCTTCATCAATCAAGTTGTTTCCAAACTCATAGATGGCGGCGATGTCACCTCGATTAGCTTCATCTATGTAACGATTTGATGCTAATTCAGTCTCTTCCAAGCGGTCGAAATATGCTTCTCGTTCGTTAGCGCTGTATTTATTTTCAATAAACTTATTGACCAAAGTTGGCGCAATGACTGTTGCCGTTGCATTATTACCGCCAAAACCCTTAGAGTTTAAAAACCCAATCAAACAATGCTCGCTACCAAGCTCTAGGTCTGTGTTTGAGAGTTTAAGGCGCTTGTCATATACATCTGAAGCAACGGCATCTATCGTCTTTATTCCGGGTAATATTCCCCTATCAAAGGTCCCTAAAGTGGCAATGAGTTGGTCGCCGCTTGCGGGACCTAAAGAGTGACCAACGTAAGATTTTATCGCGGCAACAGGCCAATTATTTATATCAAAAGCTTGCGCTATTTGGTCGAAAATTCGTGATTCAGTCACCCTATTTTGCGGGGTACTAGAACCATGAGCCTGCACAAAGCTTCCTTTTTTTACGACATCTGACCCGAATAGTTTTACTGCAAGACCTAGCGCCTTACCCATTGTAATGTAGTTACCTGCACCAGGAGCGGAAATAGATTTTTTATAACCATCAGCATTTACATATACGCCCGGAACTGCACCATAAATTTTAGCACCAACCTTAATTGCCAGATCATCTGCCATTAACATCACATATTGACTCGATTCACCAAGTGTGAAGCCGCAGTTATCCGCAAATGGGCGGCTTGCCCTTCGGTAATCAGGCACCGTCGATTTATCTAACTTGGCCAATTCCGCATCTGTAGCAAGGGCACTCATTGCAGAGTAACCATCTATCACTTCTGGCAAAATGGGTGCTTCGCTGCACCCTACTAACACCACTTTTTTTCGTCCAGATTTTATTTCATCTACTGCTTGCCTAAGGTTGTAAAGGAAGGTCGCACAGGCTCCTGTGACGCCACCTGTAGAGCCTACACTTCCCAACACATAAGCGTTGATAAAATCGGCTGGCATAGTATTTAAACCTAGAGCTAACTGCTTAGATGTGACACGTTGAGCATCTTGCCTTGCTTGCAACATGCCACCAAAACCACTTTTATCAAGCTGACTCATTACTGATGAGCTATAAACAGCAATGTCATCAGGTGAAAGAATTGAAGTAATAGAAGACCAGGAAACACCCATTGATTTCACGGCATCGGATGCACCTAAAATCGCCATTTGCAGGCCTCTAGGATGGTGCTGGGAACGATAAAAACGTGAAGGGTCGAATCCGGCTGGCAATTGACCAGCAGCTTGCACCGACATCTTAGAAGGAGAGTCAATTTTTACTCTCTGAAGAGCTTTCAGCGTGACGCGATATCGTCTTCCCTCTTCATCCATTGGTTGCACATCCCAGTGTCCAGGTGTTGGATGAGGTAATGATCTTGACGAAATTTCAAAGCGAACAGGTCTTTGTTCGTCATAATCTATATCTAACAATTTTGTTCCGTGAGCGGCGGACACATCGAACAAGCTTTGCTCGATTTTACGAACTAAAGTTCCATTTAGAACCTGATCACGGCTTGGAGATTTCAATCCCATTAAATGTGCTAGGCCATTAATTGTATCGTCTTGCAATTTTGAGCTTAGACTCTCTATTATCATACGATCATAGGACTGGAAACCAGAACTTCGCCCTGCAGCGTTATATCCGCCGAAACCAACAATCAATGGAAGAAAAGCACTCATATATGATCCAGTTGTTAAACTAGTTGATTGAACGAGACGAAGTTTAAGCGCAACTCAGTGATAAGTCATGGGCATATAAGCCAAAATACATAGCTATATTGGCCATTCGAAGGCTAATTTGTTAGTATTTGATAACCCGTTGATGAACTGAAATCGAATTAAATGCTATCTGTCACTTTCGTCCTCCTTGATCATATGCTCGCGACAAGCGTCACGCTTCCTATGGAGCAGTTCAGATCTGCAGAAGCGCTCGTACATTCTAAAGCTCAACCAAAGTCGTCGGCATTAAAACTTACTTTGGCAACTGATAAAGCTAAGTCGGTGAAGACACATACCGGCATCGAACTAAAACCAGATATCGACATTCACGATATCGAGAAATCAGACCTAATCTATTTGCCCGCGCTGTGGAGAAATCCACTGCCAATTATTCGCAAAAACCCAGGTGTTGTAACTTGGTTGCAGCAGATGTTCGAAAACGGAAGTCTAATAGCTGGAGTAGGCACGGGCTGCTGTTTTATGGCTGAAGCTGGCTTATTAGATAACCGGCCGGCTACGACACATTGGCATTTTTTCGACCAATTTCAAAAATGGTATCCTCTGGTGGAGCTCAAACGCCAATATTTCATAACCCAATCTGGAAATCTCTATTGCACTGGAAGCGTAAATTCATTGGCCGAGCTCACTGCCTATTTTATTCAGCGTTACTTTTCACCTGAAATTTCGAATTATGTGGAGCGTCACTTTTTCCACGAGATTAGACGTGCTTACGACAGTGAAAAGTCGCTTCACGACAGCCTGCTTGTTCATCCTGACGAAGATATTATCCAAATGCAGATATGGCTTAGAGATAATTTTGATAAAACAATACGTTTCAAAGACTTGTCAACGCAATTTGGTATGAGTGAACGCACTTTCACAAGGCGTTTTAAAAATGCTACAGGTATTACACCGTTAGAATACCTACAGAAAATAAGAATGGACGCCGCAAAAGATCTATTGCAAAGCAGCAACCTGTTAATAGAAGATATCTCTTATCGTGTAGGTTACCATGATAACGGTCATTTCACGAAACTCTTCAAAAAACATCACAATACAACACCAAGTCAATACCGTACAACTGTGAGAGGAAAACTGTTTTCTTTAGAAAACTAAAAGAGGCGGATTAACCGCCTCAAATATGCAGTTTACTTACTCTCAATAGCACCAGTACTTATCTCGATATTTCTAGGTTTCATCGCCTCTGGAATTTCTTTTACGAGATCAACGTGCAATAATCCATCTTCAAGATTTGCTGAATCTACACGTACATAATCGGCTAGTTGAAAACGACGCTCAAAGTTTCTTGCTGCAATCCCTTGATGCAGAAATTGCCTGTTTTCTTGAGACTCTTCTTTTGTACTAGCAATGACTAAATGGTTTTGTTTGGTTTCTATAGAAAGCTCTTCTTGCTTAAATCCCGCTACTGCCATGGAGATTCTATACTTATTTTCTCCAATCACTTCAATATTATAGGGGGGATAACTAGGCTGAGACTGATCACTTCGAGTGATAGAATCAAGAAGGTTAGCCATACGGTCAAAACCTATAGCAGAACGGTATAAAGGGGTAAAATCGAAATCACGCATAAAATATCCTCATTTGAGCAATATAAATATTTTGGCTTATCATATGATCAAGCCGTTTAAGTAACGTAAGTTCCTCCACCGAGCCAACTTACGTTTTTAAATATCTGTCTTTTTTTTATAATTTCAAGTGATGTTTTTTAAATGTGCGTAAATTCAGCAACCATTTTTTAGGGTCACCTATAATAAAGCTAATTCTAAGCAGTTTTAATTTGTGCTGTTTAAAATGGTTTTATATGAAAACTTCTTGAAATTGACACGTACCAACAAATAGCAATTCCTAGACCGATTAATCTTGGAATTTATGTAACAAAGGAAATAAACTCTCTTGTCAAAAAGTGATAAATTCACCACTGATTCTTGTCCGCTGGGTACCGAAGAGTGCCCGATATATGACGAGATCAACTTATTGAAAACGGAAGTGGGAAAACTTAAAGATTTGGTTCGTACCGATCATCTCACGGGGCTTTTTAATAATCGTCATATGCAATACACCTTAGAGCAGGAAATTGAGCGAACAAAGAGAAGCCAACAACCGACAACCTTTATATTATTAGATATAGATCATTTCAAAAATTTTAATGATACTTATGGGCACGTCGCTGGAGACCAGGTTCTAGTGCATCTTGCGCATATTATTAAAAGTACCGTTAGGCGAATAGACATTCCATGTCGCTACGGCGGCGAAGAATTTGGTATTATTCTTCCTTCAACTCCGTTGCTTACAGGAGTGCAGGTTGCAGAACGTGTAAGAAAGACGATTGAACAAAGTGAATTGGAATTTGAAAGTAACCGATTGAAGATTACAGCAAGTTTAGGGGTGGATGCATTCTTTTTTAGCAGTGATGAAAATTCAGAGAAATTTATTGCTCGGGTAGACAAGCAACTTTACCTTGCTAAAGAAGACGGTAGAAATAAGGTATCCTATGCAGTTCATAAATTAGAATCTGCTGCACAGGTTTCTGATACGGAAAAAAATATGCTTTTTAATTTATTGGACGACAAAGAAAAATAAAATATGTTAATTGTAAACGAATATTTTGATGGCAAAGTAAAATCAATTGGGTTGCAAACAACAACTCTTCCTGCAACCGTTGGAGTAATGGCGATTGGTGAATATACATTCGGAACAAATTGCAAAGAGATAATGACAGTTGTCTCAGGAAAGTTAATTGTTAAACTTCCTGATGAAAACGAATGGAAAACATTTATCGACGGCCAGGTCTTTGAAGTACCTGCAAACACATCTTTTGATTTAAAAGTAGAAGTCGAGACCGCTTATTTGTGTAAGTACGAAAGGTAGTATATTGACTACAGGCTAATTGTTATCAATCAGTCTTCAATCAAACCCAAAGCCTTAGATACTGTTGTCACAACCTCATCGACTTTAGGAGGAACAAACGGGACCCAGTCCTTATCTTCAGGTAATGGTTCGTAAAAAAGCTTGCCATCTGACCGAGATAAATATCGATCCGCAATATATTCATACTGCGTTTTACTGCAGTACTCGATCATATCTCTACGACGTTCTGGACTGAGTAACGGCATTCGATTTTCCGAAGTGTCTTGGTTCTTTCTCAAAAAACTGATGAGTTTACCAATTTCTTGTTTATTTAATTTAGCACGTTGAGCGATATCTAATATATAAGTACTTTTATTATCTAAAGAGACATTTTGTTTCGAGTCGTTAAAGTCGACATTAAGATGATCGATTCCTAATACTCGAGCGATATCTACAACTATACCCTCGGGCATTTGTTCGCTTTCATAGGGGCGCACAATAATATTTTCTATCCCAAATACTGCCGCCCACTTATCAAGTAGGCTCACATAATTATGGTATTTAATATGATTTTTCTGAAACGATATATATTTTTCAATTCCTTTTTCCATTGGCGGATTAGAAACCATCTTCACAAACTGTGCAAAAAGCGATTCCCACCAATAGTCATGTCGACGCAAATACACAATGATCTTTAAACGGTATCCCTCAAAAAAATACTTTACCGCTTCTAAAGAACCTTCTAGAACAAAATTTTCGCTGCTAAATAGTACTGTATCGGCATGGGATTGTTTTAACTCAGATTTAAAGCTTTTACGATAATCTTCAATTAACGACTTATCAAAACCCTCTTTATTTCCAAGGACAAAACCACAATCACGACTAAGATCATAATGTGCTCCATCTGCTTCTCCTGTCTCTGAATACAAAAATCCAGAATGGACGAGTGCTTCCCTTTTATCAGACATCCAAAACTGAATGGCAGTAGAGCCAGTTTTGTTCATACCTATATGTAAGTAAACTGTCGGTTTTATCATCGTCGTCAATTAAATCGTGTAATTAATATCTTTTAAATCGCAAAAAATATACTATTTTTTTGAACGTTCTTAATGTGTTCTCAGTGAGTTGATGATAGTAGACAATACGTCTTCATCATCAGGGGGTTCAAACGGTGTCCATTCTTTATCATCTGGCATACCTTGATAAAAAAGCATACCATCTGATCGGTTTAAATATTCTCTGGCAATAGAAGCATATTGTGAGGTATTACAATGCTCAATCATAATTCTCCGCCTTTCAGGATCCATCACTAATGCTTTCTTCATGACTGCAGAGCCATTCTGGGCCAATTCTGCACTTAACTGTTTTAGTTGAATACGAGAAAAGCCGACTATTTCTGCAATCTCATAAATATAGGATTCTTTCCCACCTAGATTTTCTTCTTGCCCAATGTGTTGATGACATACACTATAATCACAATCCAAAACACCCGCGAGATCAGATTCAATATTAGAAATATTGTCTTCTTCGATCGGACGAACGATAACATTGCTCTTTCCAAAGGTGTCTGACCACTTTTCTAATATTAACTTATAATTAAAAAACCGCTTATTTTGCTTTTTATCTGAGATAAAACTTTCTATATCGAGATACGCTCTTTGATTATCTTTAATATGTTTCAAATAACTACGATAAGATGCTTCCCACCAAAAATCGTGACGACGAAGATATATCAGAATTTTACATTCAAATAACGAGAAAAAATTGGCAAGTTCGTCCAAAGGAATGTCGACTAAAAATTCCTCTGAACTAAAGATAACGGTTTTAAAATTCGAAAGAGAAAGTTCTTTTTCAAAAGCTTTACTGAAATTATTGATTCGATTAAGAGAAACCTTGTTATTACTTTCGGATTTAAATCCGAACATGCTGCTCAGTTCATGATGTGCAATACCCTTCCTTCCTGATTTTGGATAGAGTATTCCTTGTTTCTTTAAATTTTCGTAATTTTCTGACATCCACTGTTGAATAATCGAAGACCCAGTTTCGTTCATTCCGACATGAATAATTATCTCGGGTTTCTTCATAACTTTTTAACACAATACCTATTCAACAGAATTTAAATAAAAAACAAGTAGAATAAATGCAACTACATACTATGTTGTCGCCACATTTTCTTTTGCTATTGATTGAATTCGGTTAACCATTGCTTTTAAACCGTTACCTCTTGTTTGACTTATATGGCGCATAAGATCGAGTTGAACAAAGTAATTTTCAATATCAAACGCTATTATCTCTTCAGGCGTTTTGCTATTGTAACCAGCTAAAATTATACAAAGTAACCCTTTCACAATAAATGCATCACTATCAGCATCCAAATAGATTTTGCCATCTTTCAGCTTAGCGTCTATCCATACCTGACTTTGGCAACCTCTCACAAGATGCTCTTCGTCTTTCAATTCTGTTGGTAAGACCGGTAAATCCTTTCCTAAGTCAATTATATATTTGTACTTATCTTCCCAGGAATCGAAAAAACTTAAGGTATCTATTATATCTTCAGTAGATATAGAAACTCCAAACGGATTATGTGTACTGCTCATTAAAAAAACATTCCAGTTTCCAATTGAGCTTCTTCAGACATCATATCTCTACTCCATGGAGGATCAAACACTAGTTCAACGTTTACCGTCTCTACATTGGGTACCATTTTTACACGATATTCTACATCGCCCACAAGTACAGGCCCCATACCACAACCCGGTGCAGTTAATGTCATGGTTATTGATACCGATTTTTCTCTTTGGTCTAGATTAACAGAATAAATCAAACCCAAACTCTTTAAGTTCACCGGTATTTCAGGGTCATAAACACTTTCTAGGGCTTCCCAAACTTGATTTTCTCGAATTTCATTGGTCTCATGATGACTAAATTCGAGTATGTATGGTTCCATACCAAGCGCATCTGCATCTGTACCATCTACTCGCATCATATTACCTTGATAAACAACCGTATAATTTCCACCCAAAGATTGAGTGATAGTCACAAATACATTGGCTGGTATAGTCACGGGGTCACCAACAGGCACAAGCCTAGCAGGGCATTCACGAGTAGTAGCGACAATTTTTTGTTCTGACATAAGGAATATTTTCGTTTTTGCGTTAACCTGTCTCGGCTAACTAGCTGAAGTTAAAGCTTTCACCACAACCACAAGCGTCTTTAACGTTAGGATTGTTAAGCACTAAAGACTTATTCAACCCCTCTTGTTTATAGTCTATAACCATACCTTGGAATTCGGAAATATGTTCTCCATCAACATAGATTGTGACGTCATTATCTAGTCGTAAACTCAAATCTTTTTCACTAGGCTGATCGACTTCCTCGATAATATATTTAAAACCTGTACATCCAGCTTCTTTCAAACCTAATCGAATTGCCTTAGCGCCTTTCTTTTCGATTTGCTCAAGAAAATGCTCTGCCGCACTTTCCGTTACGGTTAAAAGTTTATTGAAATCAAAGGATTCTACGTTCATTCATACATTCCTTTTTTATAACAAAAATTGTTTTGCTTTTTCTATTCCTGAAAATAAGAGGTCGATATCATTCAAATTGTTGTAGAACGATACCGAAGCCCTAACAGTACCAGGAATATTCAATCGGGACATTAGTGGTTGGGCACAATGATGACCGGTTCTCACTGCAATACCCTGTTGATCTAACAACATGCCAAGATCTGAAGGATGACTACCTTCGATCAAAAAGCTAAAAATACTGGTTTTGTTTTTTGCTGTGCCTACGGATATTAATCCGGAAACATCTTTACTTTTCTCACCAATATAGTCCAAAAGGTTTAACTCATGCGCATGAGCTGCCTTCCGATCAAGTAAGTTTAAGTAATCTACCGCTGCGGATAACCCGATTGCCCCAGCGATATCAGGTGTGCCAGCTTCGAATTTATAGGGTAATTGATTGTAGGTTGTGCCTTCGAAACTGCAGGTCTCAATCATCTCACCGCCACCCTGGTAGGGAGCCATAGATTCTAATAAATCAAGCTTTCCCCAAAGGACGCCTATACCTGTTGGACCGAACATTTTATGCCCGGAAAAAACATAAAAATCACAATCTAAAGCTTGCACATCAACTTGCCAATGTGAAATCGCTTGAGCTCCATCTACTAGAACTTTTGCACCCGCATTGTGAGACATTGAAATAATATCTTCGATGGGGTTAATTGTTCCTAGCGCATTTGAAACATGATTAATGGCGACTAGCTTGACCCGGTTATCGAAAAGTAATTTTTCTAGTGCAGGTATATTAATTTCACCTTCGTCGCTAATAGGGATTACTTTTACTAACGCACCTTTTCTTTCAGCAATCATCTGCCAAGGAACAATATTTGAATGGTGTTCAAGTTCGCTAACAAGTATTAGGTCGTGAGGCTCAAGATGTTCATTACCCCAGGTTGCTGCTACTAAATTAATTGCTTCTGTGGTACCTCTTGTCCAAATTACTTGATTCGAACTAGGACTTTTTATAAAACTTGCAACATTTGTTCTTGCATTTTCAAAAGCTTCTGTAGCTCTATCGCTTAGAGTATGGGCACCACGATGAACATTAGCATTATATCCACGATAATAATTGGATATAGCATCGATAACAGAATTTGGTTTTTGTGTTGTCGCCCCATTATCTAAATATACTAGAGGACTTCCGTTAATCTCTTGATCTAAGATAGGGAAGTCTTTGCGAATTTTTTCGACGTCAAATTTCACTATCCCAAATGCTCCATCAATTCTGGTTCACTCGCAAATAACTCAGCGAGTTTAGGGCGCAAAACGTCAGCAATATTTTGATGTGGAATTTGATTTATTAGTTCGTTAATAAATCCAAAGCTTAGCATAACTCGTGCTTCTTTTTCAGAGATTCCACGTGTCTTCATGTAGTGAAGAGATGAATCTTCTAGCTGCGCAACCGTCGCTCCATGGGCACATTGAACATCATCAGCATAAATTTCTAACTCAGGCTTAGTATCAACTTCAGCTTTTTCACTCATCAACAAGTTTTTATTACTTAACTGTGCGAGGGTTTTTTGAGCATCTGGGTGAATGTGAATTCGACCATTAAATATGGCTCTGGCACTATCAAACACAATACCTCTAAAATTTTCAGATGTCGTACAATGAGGAACAGCATGTTCAATTATCGTGTGATAATCAACATGGTCATTTGATTTCGGCAAATAGATTCCATTTAGCCCACAATGGGAACCTTTTCCTCCATGATGAATAACGATGTCTTCACGCATCAACGAAGAGCCCAACGAAAGTTGAAAGCTTTCATAAATTGCACTAGATTTTAGCAGACAATGAACGCCCCCAATATGTCGATTAGTTTCAGCTTCTTCATGTATTCGGTAGTGAAATAATCGAGCGTTCTCTCCAACCTCGGTTTCCATTAAGCTATTGCACAAAGAGTTAGATTCTTCGTTACCTATAAATTTTTCATGAAGTATTACTTCACTTTCTGGATCGAGCACCACTAGTACGCGAATTTGATTTGCAATGGCGTTTTGCGCGGATGAATCTATATATAGCACTTCGATTGGTTTTGTGATTCGTACTTTTTTTTCCACAAAAATAAATAAGCCATCTTCAAACTTACCCGTATTTAATGCTGTAAAAGGATGCTGAGTTTGTTTGGATAAACTAACAATAGAATTTAATTTGGAAACAATTTTTTCTCGTGTTTCGGCGTTTGCAGATAAGAAATTAGCGATTGTAAGTCCAGACGGTAAATCCGTAATATTGGAAGAATATTCCTCAGAGAAACGACCATCAACGATCACCAGCCTATAAGAATCTGGTTGATGATTTTCTAATTCTTGAAGTGTTTTTCAGGAAGCGAAAAATTTTTATTTGATGAATCAGAAAAGAAATTCTGTGACACAACATTCTTTAAACTGGTATATTTCCAGTTCTCAGTTTTGCGATTTGGAAGGTCTAGTTGCATCCAATTTTGCTTTGCTCTATCTTGCATATCAGCTAACCAATCTATTTTTTCGACAGGAAAATTAGCTGCTTGCGTAACAAAATCTGACATCAAGCCACTTCCTCTTCTAGCCAGCCGTAGCCTTTCTCTTCAAGTTCAAGCGCAAGTTCTTTACCGCCAGATTTTATAATTTTACCACCCGCCAATACATGAACATAGTCTGGTTGAATATAGTTTAGTAAGCGTTGATAATGTGTAACAACAATAAAAGAGCGATCTTCTGAACGAAGCGAGTTAACGCCATCCGCCACAACCTGCAAGGCATCAATATCAAGCCCAGAATCTGTTTCATCTAAGATAGCAAGTTTGGGCTCTAATAAAATCATCTGCATAATTTCATTTCGTTTTTTTTCACCACCCGAAAACCCTTCATTAACGCCACGTTTAAGAAAGTTTTGTTCCAAATTAACGGTTTTACAGGCATCACGTGCCTTTTTCATAAAAGAAACTGTATCTAATGGATCTAACCCTCTGTGTTGCATCACAGCATCTACAGAGGCTTTTAAAAACTCCATATTGCTTACACCAGGTATTTCAACTGGATATTGAAAGGCTAAAAAAATTCCTTCGCGAGCACGTTCTTCTGTCTCCAATTCAAACAAGTCATTACCTTGAAATGAAACACTACCTGCTGTGTGTTCATAACCCTCGCGTCCAGATAACACATGCCCAAGGGTACTTTTACCTGACCCATTCGGTCCCATTATCGCATGGACTTCACCGCGATTTATTTGAAGATTTAAGCCTTTTAAAATTTCTTTTTCTTCAACTTTTGCGTGAAGATCTTTTATATCTAACATATTTTTTCTCTTTTACTAGCCCACAGAGCCTTCTAAACTCACTTCTAACAATTTGCCTGCTTCTACTGCAAACTCCATAGGTAACTCTTTAAAAACTTCCTTACAAAAGCCGTTTACAATCATCGATATTGCTTTTTCAGCATCAATACCACGTTGTTGACACAAATACATTTGGTCGTCGCTTACTTTTGAAGTTGTCGCCTCGTGTTCAATAACCGCAGAAGGATGTTTACTTTCAATATACGGAAAAGTATGAGCAGCACATTTATCACCAATCAACAACGAATCACACTGAGTAAAATTACGCGACCGTTCTGCAGCAGGATTCATTCTTACGAGCCCACGATAAGCATTGGAACTCTTTCCAGCAGAAATACCCTTCGAAATAATTGTTGAACGGGTATTTTTTCCAAGATGAATCATCTTCGTACCTGTATCGGCTTGCTGATAATTATTCGTAAGTGCAACAGAATAAAACTCACCTACACTATTATCGCCCTTCAAAATACAGCTTGGGTACTTCCAAGTAACCGCAGAACCCGTTTCGACTTGTGTCCAAGAAATTTTTGAATTGGTATGTGCAACTCCCCTTTTGGTAACAAAATTATATATGCCACCCTTACCTTCAGAATCTCCAGGATACCAATTTTGCACCGTTGAATATTTTATTTGGGCATTGTCTAAAGCTACCAACTCTACTACTGCTGCGTGTAACTGATTTTCGTCTCGCATTGGCGCAGTACATCCCTCTAAATAGCTGACATAACTACCCTCGTCTGCAACAATTAGTGTTCGTTCAAACTGCCCTGTTTTGGACTCATTAATTCGAAAATATGTGGATAATTCCATTGGACAGCGTGTTCCCTTAGGAATATAAACAAAAGATCCGTCACTAAATACCGCGCTGTTCAATGCCGCATAATAGTTATCTTTTTGTGGTACAACACTACCCAAGTATTTCTTAACTAATTCTGGATAATCCTTCACAGCTTCAGATATAGGGCAAAAAATTACCCCGGCTTCTGCGAGTTTTTTTCTAAAAGTCGTCGCAACAGATACCGAATCGAATACAGCATCAACAGCTACACCTGCTAGAGCTTCTTGCTCATGCAAAGGAATCCCTAACTTGTTATAGGTTTCAAGCAACTCAGGGTCAACTTCATCGAGGCTTTTTGGACCATCATTCATACTCTTAGGCGCCGAGTAGTAGGACACTGCTTCAAAATCAATTTCTGGGTAATTGACATGTGCCCATGAAGGGTCCTCCATTTCCTTCCATACCCGGTACGCTTTTAATCGCCACTCCAAAAGCCAATCGGGTTCATTTTTTTTACTTGATATGAAGCGAATCACATCTTCATTTAGTCCCGGCGCAAGGGTGTCAGATTCGATTTCTGTAACAAACCCTGCCGAGTAATCTTTTTGGATGAGTTCGTCAATTTGTTGCGACATAGTTTTCTCTCTTAAAACACTGAACTATCACAGCTAGGCTGAAATTTTACGTAAATTCGTGATAGCGACAATAACTTTCGAAACAGCAAGTTCAATCTCTTGCTCAGTCGTGAACCTTCCGAAGGAAAATCGGATAGAAGCATGAGCTAAATCACGGCTCACACCCATAGCTCCTAAAACATATGAGGGTTCTACACTTGTAGATATACACGCGGAACCTGACGAAACGGCTAAATCTCGCAATGCTATTAGTAATGTCTCGCCGTCCACCTCAGAAAAACTAAGATTTATGTTAGATGATACGCGACTTTTCATTGAACCGTTTATCGTTACACCATCCAGACCAGCAATACCATCGATAAATTTTTGCCTAAGCTTAGAAATTCGCTCCATCTCTGACGCCATTTCTAATCTACAAATTTCTGCGGCCTTGCCTAGACCAACAATTTGATGTGTGGCTAAGGTACCCGAACGCATTCCTCTTTCGTGACCACCACCGTGTAATTGAGTAACAAGTCTGGTGCGTGGATCACGACGAACAAATAAGGCTCCAACACCTTTCGGGCCATAAACTTTATGTGCAGAAATTGACATAAAGTCGACATTCATTGATTTGACATCAATGTTTATCTTTCCAAAACTCTGAGCTGCATCCACATGAAACAGAATTTTTTTCTCGCGACAAAGCTTGCCAATTGCTTCAATATCGTTAATCACACCAGTTTCGTTATTAACGTGCATGATTGTGATTAATAGAGTATTGGGTTTTATCGCACGTTTTATTGACTCTAAGTCGATTAATCCATCTGATTTGGGAGACAAATAGGTGACTTCAACACCTTGGGTCTCCAAAAACTCACAAGTGTCTAGCACCGCCTTGTGCTCTGTTTTTGCTGTCACAATATGGGGTTTACTCTGCTCAGCTTCTAGATACGACTGAACACATCCTTTAATCGCCAGATTATTTGCTTCAGTAGCGCCGCTTGTCCAAACGATCTCTCGAGGGTCTGCATTGACTAACTCAGCGGTCTCAGATCGTGCATTTTCTACCGCTTCTTCAGCTTGCCAACCATAAACATGTGATCTTGAAGCCGGATTACCAAAAACACCATCCATCGTTAAATGTGCCATCATAGCTTCTGCAACCCGGGGATCAACCGGGGTAGTGGCTGCATAATCTAGATATATTGGTGTTTTCATGAATTAAAAAACTAAACCTCAGCCGAACGGCTAATAAGCGTTGAATCTTTCTCAATCGCATTTTCTAGTTGTCGCTCTTGGCGTTGTGCGACCGCTTTAACTTCTTGTCGATTTACTAAACTGCCTAAACTTATACCACTCAAAAACGAGTGTATCTGTGTGCTGAGATCACACCAAAGATAATGAGTTAAACATACTTCACCCTGCTGGCAATCACCTTGACCTTGACAGCTCGTCGCATCTATCGACTCGTTCACAGCATCTATAATTTCAGCAACAAAAATATTATCTTGTTCCCTACTAAGTTTATAGCCACCACCAGGCCCTCTAACGCTTGAAACAAGTTCATTTTGTCGTAGTTTGGAGAAAAGTTGCTCCAAATAGGACAAGGAAATCCCTTGGCGTTTTGAAATATCTGACAGACTCACAGGGTTTTTCTGGGCATGTAATGCCAAGTCCAACATAGCCGTAACGGCATATCTACCTTTAGTGGTAAGACGCATAAAGCACACCATTCAAGTATTTTTGGTGTATTATTTAATAACCTAGTATTTTAGTCAAGTATTATTAGAATAGCGCTTTTTTACACAAAATTTTAGCCTGAGCACTACTTGTTTTCGGAACGATATATATAGTTTTGTATTGATGTGAGCATTCCCCTCATAATGCTTAGCTCCATTTCATCAAGACGAATTCTTCCATAGAGTCTGCGCAATCGGGTGATTGTTTGTCTAGGGTTATCCGGATCATAAAACCCAAGTTTTTCTAGCGTTTGTTCTAAATGCTCAAAGTAATAATCTAAATCTTTCTGTGTCGCAAGCGGCATGTCCCAATCGTCGAAGTGAATGGGTTTTCCCTCCTTTGCCGTTAAATATGACATGCGAATTTCATAACAAATTACTTGAATGGCGGCTGCGATGTTTAAGACCGGATATTCTGGGTTTCCTGGAATATTTACGTGAAAATTGCACTTTTGAAGTTCCTCATTAGTCAAGCCGCGATCCTCACGACCAAACACTATGGCAATCTCGTGATGAGACGCCTCTTCTATCACCTTATCACCGCACTCACGTGGTGTTAGCAATGGCCAAGGAATACGCCTTTCTCTAGCCGAAGTCCCTATTACCAAACGGCAATTTTCGATCGCCTCACTAAGATCTGAGACAATTTGAACCTTGTCTAAGACATCTAAAGCGCCCGCTGCGCGCCAAATAGCCTTATCAGATGGGTATTCTTTTGGTTCGACTAAGACTAGTTGACTCAGCCCCATATTTTTCATCGCTCGGGCGGCAGCACCAATATTGCCAGGATGAGTAGTATTCACCATTACGATCTTAATATTTTCGAAATGAGCAGCATTCATTTTAATTTGGCATATCCTAATTCTGAAAGGCGGCCACTATATACTCACATAACTGATTTTTCCATGAACAAATATTTAGAAGCTCTTTGCAAAAGTGAAGGAAATACCAATTAAGCAATGAGAGGCGATTGCCACATTCTGGTTAGGACGTGAAGAGTCATATTTATAAAGTCTAACACGCGGTACTCTTAGGATTTTGCATCGTGGCTTAGGCTTGGATCTTAGCGCTGCAACTAGCGTGACAAAATCTGATTTCAATTAATATAAACTCAGAGTATTAACTAAACTAAAAGTTATTTGATAACCGTGAGTGTCTCCCAAGCCCAGTGTAATACTGCCAAGCTGCAACCTTTGCAATATTCTCTTAGTTTTAATTGAGTTCTGTTAAAAAATATTTGGATTAGACGTGTTAGCAACTGGTATAATTTTACCGCATGCCTATCATAACTATACCCATCGCAGTAACCTGAATTTAAAGACACAAAGAACCAAGCAAAGAGTATTTCATGGAACCTATGTTGACTATCGCATTAAATGCGGCCAGAAAAGCGGGATTGATTTTAGAGAACGCATTTGAACGCCTTGACCTCGTTAAAGTAGAGAAAAAAGGCATGAACGATTTTGTCAGTGAAATCGATAGAAAATCTGAGCAAGAAATTATTTATCATTTAAATAAGTCTTATCCAGACCATAAGTTCCTCGGAGAGGAATCTGGTGTCTCAGGAAATCCAGATTCAGATTATGAATGGATAATCGACCCATTAGATGGAACTACCAATTTTTTGCATGGCATACCACATTTCTCCATATCAATTGCCTGTAAATATAGAGGAAAGTTAGAACACGCGGTGGTTTACGATCCAATAAAGCAAGAAGAATTCACCGCAAGTCGTGGTAAAGGAGCAATGCTAAATGGACGTCGTATCCGAGTGACTAATCTTGGTGGATTAGACGGAGCATTAATTGGAACTGGGGTGCCCTTTAATGGCTACGCTTACGAAAACATCGATCCATATTTAGCGTGCCTAAGAGAAATTGCCGGGCAAACTGCTGGTGTTCGCAGAGCAGGCTCTGCTGCATTAGATCTCGCCTATGTCGCGGCGGGTCGATTCGATGGCTTTTGGGAAATGAATTTAAAATCTTGGGACATGGCTGCCGGTGTACTATTAATCACAGAATCAGGAGGCTTACTCTCTGATTTCTCAGGCGGAAATGCTTATTTAGATCAGGGAGATATCGTTTGTGGAACAACCAAGGTATTCAAACCATTGCTTCAGATAGTGCAAAAAACAATGGGCAATCTACGTTAATACGCATAGAAATTATCGTATCTTTAATACTCTCAATACTCTCTCGACCGGCCATGGAGCAAGCATGGCCGACTCAACTCGCAATTTAAATATTTACCGCCTCTAGTTCGGGCAGACCTAACATAAGATTTAGGTTTTGAACTGCAGCACCAGATGCACCTTTCCCTAAGTTATCTAATTTCGCCACAATCAAAGCACTTTGATATTCATCTGAACCAAAAACACTTATTTCCATTTCATTTTTACCTTCTATCCCGTGTGGAGAGAGATACGGATTAAAACTATCCGAATTTTCATTTAATTCTTTAATTTCGATCAGTTTCTCATCACGATAATAATTTTGATAGACTTCTATCAAGTCTTTCACCTTTGTCGCCATATTAGATTCGCTTAAATCTAATTGAATGTGCACGAGCATTCCCTGGCGAAAATTGGCTACAGAAGGGATAAAAAGTGGTCGTCTTTCCAGGTTAGACCATTTTTGAATTTCTTTTGTGTGTTTGTGGTTGAATTCAAGGCCATACAAACCAATATCGGGAACCAGTTTAGTTTCAGCATTCCCGGATTCATACTTCTCAATTAAATTTTTTCCACCACCTGAGTAACCAGAAACGGCGTTTATTGATACAAGCTTATGACTTGGAACCAAGCCTGCTGCAGTTAGTGGTGTTAAAAGTGCTATCGCACCAGTTGCATAGCAGCCTGGATTAGACACTCGATCACTGAGCGATATTTTATTTCGCTGCTTAGAATTTAATTCTGCAAATCCGTATACCCATCTATCAGAGGTTCTGTGCGCCGAGCTCGCATCTAAAATTCGTGTATTAATTTGAGACTCGTCAATAAGGGATGCGGTTTCTTTTGCAGCCGCGTCAGGCAAACAAAAAATAGTTAGATCGGCATCAGAAATTAACTTCTTTTTTTCCGAGACGTCTTTACGTTTTTCATACTCAATACTGATAACTTCAACAGATGAATGATTTTTTAACCTTTGTTTTATTTGTAAACCTGTCGTTCCTGATTCACCATCAATAAATATCTTATATTTTGACATTGTTACTATTTTTAATTAACTCAATTCAATTAGATCAAAAGATCGTTGCAGATATCGATAAACTTAGCAATATCTATGGGTTTAGTCAGGTAGTGGTCAAAGCCAACCTCTTTACCTTTTTCGATATCGATCGCCAATGCATTTGCTGTCAATGCGATTACAGGTATATCTTGTGTTGAAAAATCTTGTTTTAATATTTCAACCATTTCGAATCCGTTCATGCCAGGTAAATTTATATCTAATACGATTAAATCTGGATGTTGCAACCTTGCCGCATAAAGCCCCTGAAGAGCATCACCTACAATATTTAAATGAAGTTTAGAAAACTTAGCGAGTAATTGTTCCATTAACCTTTGGTTAGAAGGATTATCTTCTACATAAAGAATCGTCTTTTCTTGTTTAATATTAAGTTGCGCGATGTCTTTTTCATCAGGGCTCATTTCTTCATCATCGGATTTTTTATTTTCCTGGCAAACAGGAAAACAAACCCAAAAGGTGGTTCCTATCCCTTCGGCCGTTTTATACGAAATTTCACCGCCCATATGTTCTGTCAGCTCTTTGGTAATCAATAATCCAACACCACTTCCTTCAATGTTACTTTTTTCCGCGCCTAAACGATTAAATGGTTGAAATAACTCACTTTGGTATTCTATTGGAATTCCCTTCCCTGTATCCTCTACAGATATCTTCATCATTCCTGTATTTGATACATCGCAATATATTTTTACTTGACCATCTTTCTTATTATATTTGATCGAATTACTTATCAGGTTAAGCATTACTTGCTTAAATCGCATACCATCAACAAAAATAACAAAGTCTTCGAAACTTCTTTCATTTACAAAAATCTGTATATTTCTGTTTTCCGCTTGGTTTTTTAATAGCCTCAAGCAAGAATGAATAACCCTTAAAGGGGGAATTTTTTCGCTTGTAAATTCGGTACGACCAGCTTCGATTTTTGTAAGATCCAAAACATCACCTATGAGTTTTAAAAGGTGACGACCTGCATTTTTGATTTCTAAAATATTATCGCGCTGATCTTCAGTAAGGTTATGATCTAATTCGAATAACTGAGCGAAGCCCAATATTGCATTCAGTGGAGTTCGCAGTTCATGGCTCATCGCTGAAAGAAATTCAGATTTTGCCTTATTTGCTTTTTCGGCGGATTCTTTTGCCTCCAATACACGCTTTTCGGCAACTTTTAACTGGGTGATGTCCATATTCGTTCCAGACATCAACAAAGGCTCGCCTTTTTCATTGTACGTCATCTGTCCACGGCTTCGAATCCAGCGCCAATCACCTTCCTTTCCTTTAATCCTATAAACCAAATCATAGGGTGTTTTTTCTAGAATATGGCTTTCTATTGCGGCGTTCATTCGGGCTCGGTCATCAGGATCCATTCTGTCTTTCCAATGCCTAAAGTTCTTACTAACAACTCCGTTATGCCAATCTTTTTCAGTAAAACCTATTTGCTCCCAGCAACGACTAGAAAAACTAAATAGATTTTCTAAGGCATTCCACTCCCAAATGCCATCACTCGACGACTGGATAATTCTTGCATGACGTGCCTCACTCTCTAGCAAAGCTTCTTCCGTTTGCTTCAATTGGGTGACATCAAAAACGATCCCCGAGAGATGGATGGCCCATCCTGTTTCGTCACGTTCCGTTTCGACTCGGATTTCCGTCCAAATATAACCACCTTGTTTTTTACGAATACGAAACATCGCGCCAGCATGAATAATATCTTTTTTCAACTGACTGATAACTGTTTGACGCAGAAGCTCCCGATCATCAGGATGGATAAAATCAGTAAAGTTGTTTGGGTCAACAAGTTTACTGATTTCTTTTTCGCTATAACCTAAGGATTGCCAATAGCCGCCGTGCCATACCATAGAGTTGGTGCGTAAATCCCAATCCACGAATCCGTAGTTTTGGCTTCCTTTAAAGATTCTGCGATAGCGGCTAATTTCATCCTCAAGACTACGATAGCGCTCGTCACGGCGGAAAATGGGGCTGAGTAAGTTAGTCAATTTTGGGCCTTCAGCGTCACGTTTAATGATCTAATCGAATAATAGAATTATTTTGGTATCGCTTGGAACAACAAATTGTTAACTATACTAAATATAAAATATGGGAATTCAAGTAGATGTTTACTGTAGAGACAAAAACCACGATAAAAAACATATTCGAAATAATGGGTGACAGTTTTTTACCAGAATACTGTCACCTTATTGAAAAACTGCCCAAAGCAAACTCTCAAAAAGAGTTAAAAGAGAATTTACCTCTAAAAGAATCGCCACCAAAAAAGGTCTACTATCTAAAGCATGACAACACTTAACTTGCCGTTGTATATCTGGATTTCAAATAGGCACATAACGGGTTAAACCCACTCACAGAACCTTATACTTGAATATCGTCGAACTCTTCGCCTTCTTTCTCAACCTGCATCAAGTCTTCAGTTGTAAGCTTCATCAAAATCAAAATATTTGCTGCTACGTAAATTGACGAATAGGTACCCACTAATATTCCGCAGATCAAAGCAAGAGAAAAATTATGAATTAATTCACCGCCAACAAAAAACAACGCCAATAATACAAGTAAAGTGGTTAATGACGTAATCAAGGTACGACCGAGAGTTTGTGTCAAAGACGTATTTATAATTTGTATAGGATCTTCGTTTCGAATTTTCCTGAAGTTTTCACGGATTCTATCTGAGACCACTATCGTATCGTTAAGCGAGTAGCCGATCACCGCCAGAACCGCAGCCAAGACGGTTAAATCAAAATCAATACTAAATAGAGAAAATATCCCTAAGATAATTATCACGTCATGGGCTAATGCAGCTACTGCGCCAATTGAAAACTTAAACTGAAATCGCAAAGCCACGTAAACCATAACAACAACTAGCGCGAACAACATACCTAACCCACCCTGGTCTCTAAGTTCGTCACCAATTTGCGGTCCAACATAGGATATACGCTTTAATTCCACTTCATTTGGTGCGACATCCTTTAGATGTTTTGCAACTGAGTCACCTACTTGAGGGTCTTCAGTTTGAATGCGAATAAGCACATCTTGGTCAGAACCAAAGTTAGCCACCACCGCATTGTCAAAGCCCTGTGTTTTTAACGCTTCACGAATACCACCTAAAGAAGCTGTCTCTGAATAACTTAGTTCGACGATAGTACCACCGGTAAAATCCAAGCCAAAGTTAATACCTTTAATCGATAGCGACGCTATTGAAACCACAAGTAAAAAGATCGAAAGCGCGCTGGCAATTTTTCGCTGCCCCATAAAATTAATAATTTTTAGTTCACTCATTGTCTTAGCTCTTTTTTCTCTATGGTTTATATCATTAACTTTTTAACGTTACGTCCGCCGTAAATCAGATTTACGATAGAGCGAGTACCCATAATTGCGGTAAACATAGACGTAACAATACCGATTGCCAGAGTCACAGCAAAGCCTTTAACCGGCCCTGTTCCTATCGCAAACAAGATAATTGCGACAATAAAGGTGGTGACATTCGCATCTAAAATGGTTTCGAAAGCGCGCTCAAAGCCAGACTTAATTGACGTTTGGGGTGGCACGCCATTCTTTAGCTCTTCTCTAATGCGAGAAAAAATCAATACGTTAGCATCAACGGCCATACCCACTGTAAGTACAATCCCAGCGATACCCGGCAGTGTTAAGGTCGCGCCAAAAATGGACATGACAGCAATAAGTAAAACGAGGTTAACGGTCAGTGCGATATTTGCGGCAAGGCCAAATACGCGGTAATAGACCACCATAAAGACAAGCACGAGGGAAAGCCCTAGTATCACTGAGTTAACGCCAAGCTTAATATTTTCGGCACCTAAAGACGGCCCAATTGTTCTTTCTTCAACAAATGTCATAGGTGCCGCTAGTGCACCGGCCCGAAGCAATAATGCTAATTCAGACGCTTCATCTGCATTATCCAATCCAGTAATTCGAAACTCTTTACCCAGCGCGCTTTGAATGGTCGCTAGGCTAATAATTTTCTTTGTTGGCACTTGAATGGTCTTTGTAATTTCTTCGCCATTTTCATCAACGGATTTTTTGTAGCGAGTTTTATACTCGATGAACAAAACAGCCATACGACGGCCCACATTTTTGGCGGTGCGCTTATGCATCAAGGACGCGCCCTGACCATCGAGCCGAATGTTTACTTGCGGTAAACCCGTATCTTGGTCATAGCCTATCTGTGCATTTGTTACATTGTCACCTTTAATAATGGGACGTCTTTCGACTTCAGCCCCACCAAAACGCGCTTGGTCTTGTTCGCTGCGAAAATCAAAGCTTTCTTTTTGAGATCTGAGCGTGGAGGGATCGGCTTCAAGGCGAAACTCCAGGTTTGCTGTTTTACCAATAATTGATTTCGCTAAACTCGTGTCCTGAATACCCGGTAATTGCACTACAATTCTATTTTTGCCTTGCTTTTGAACAAGAGGCTCAGCTACTCCAATTTCATTTACACGGTTACGTAACGCTGTTAGGTTTTGCTCAACAGCGAAACCTTCTTTTTCTTGGATATAACTCTCACTCAGGGTAACAAGAGCTATGTATTTGCCATCTCGCTCTTGTCTGTCATAGCTTAATTCAGAGTAATCTTTACGGAGAATTTCTGTGACCTGCTGACGTTTCTCATCTGTATCTGCAGAGATGATCACTTCGCTTTTAGTCGCTCTTATGGATAAGCCGCGGATGCCCGCTTCTCGGAACGATCGTTTAAGTTGCCCGAAATAGTTGTTAACTTCATCCTCTAGAACTGTAGGCGTGTCGACTTCTAACAAAAAGTGCACACCACCTGCGAGGTCTAAGCCCAAAGTCATGGGCCCTGCGCCCAGGGATTTCAACCATGCAGGGGTATTTTGAGCCATATTTACCGCTACGACATATTCTGCGCCTAAGTGCTGTTGAACTTGCCTTTGGGCCGTAAGTTGATCGTCTCGATCTTTAAGACGAATCAAAGCAGTGTTATCGGAAATATCTTCGCCAAAATAGGCGATATCAAGTTCGTCTAAACGATTCTTTGCTCTCTTAAGCGTTTGTTGATTAATCTCTCTGCCAGCAGATGCGCCGGAAATTTGAATAGCCGGATCAGGGGCAAAAATATTGGGTGATGCGTATAAAAAACCAACGCATACAAAAAACAAGACAATTAAATATTTCCAAAGCGGGTAACGATTCATCGTATTGGGTCCAAGCAAGATCAACTAATTTCAGTCATTTTTAATGTTTTTTTGTGACTGAACATAAAATTAGCCGCGGATTATAACGGCATTCGAGTATCTAGGGGCAATTTTCACTTAATTCAATGTTTTTCGAATAAAGTGGGTCGTGGCTTACCAATTCGTTCGTAAAAATGCGACACATATTCGTCAAGAGTATTCGATGCAATTGCCAAGCGCAGTTCTGCCATTATCGTCTGATAATGTTGCAGGTTATGGATAGTGTTCAGCTGTGCACCGAGAATTTCACCACACTTATCCAGATGATGCAGATAGGCGCGACTGAAATTTGAGCAGGTGTAGCACTTGCAATAAGGATCAAGTGGCCCCGTATCGTACCTGTACTTCGCATTACGTATTTTGACAACACCTTCAGTAGTAAAAAGATGCCCATTACGTGCGTTACGCGTCGGCATCACACAGTCAAACATATCAATGCCACGTAATACACCCTCAACTAAATCTTCCGGTTTGCCCACACCCATTAGATATCGCGGCTTATCCTTGGGCATGATTGGGCCTAGATGATCAAGAATTCGAATCATATCTTCCTTGGGTTCACCTACTGATAAACCACCGATTGCATAGCCATCAAAGCCGATCTCTTCGAGTTGACTTAACGAAGCGGTTCGTAACGGCTCATACATGCCGCCTTGAACAATTCCAAAGAGTGCATTCGGGTTGCCAGAGTGCGCATCTTTACTTCGTTTTGCCCAACGTAAAGACAGTTCCATTGATGTTTTTGCCTCTGCTTCTGTCGCGGGATAAGGTGTACACTCATCAAATATCATTACAATATCAGAGCCTAAATCTCGCTGAACCTGCATCGCCTTTTCAGGATTGAGTTCAACCAAACTCCCATCTATTGGCGACTTAAACTTCACACCCGCTTCGGATATGGTTCGCATATCGCCGAGGCTAAAAACCTGAAACCCGCCGGAATCAGTTAGTATTGGGCCTTGCCACTGGGTGAAATCGTGTAAATCTCCATGCGCTTTAACAACCTCTGTTCCTGGTCGCAGCATTAAATGAAAAGTATTTCCTAATATAATTTCCGCACCCGAGGCTTCAATATCTTTTGGTGTCATACCTTTCACAGTACCGTAGGTACCTACAGGCATAAATGCGGGAGTTTGTACTTTTCCACGATCAAAAGATAAAACACCTCTACGCGCCAAGCCGTCTTCAACTTTTACTTCAAATTTCATCGGCATTTAGTGTGTATCTCCAGAAATCACATCTGCATTTTTCGTTATAAACATCGCGTCACCATAACTATAGAAACGATATTTGTTTTCCACGGCCTGTTTATAGGCTTGCATGATGTTTTCGTGCCCCGCAAAAGCGGATACCAGCATCAAGAGCGTGGATTCGGGTAAGTGAAAATTGGTAATAAGCGCATCCACAACCTGATATTGGTAACTTGGATAGATAAATATATTGGTTTCACCTTGGTAAGGCTCTATTTCTCCCGATCGACCTGCGGTTTCTAAGCACCTGACACTCGTCGTGCCAACGGCGATCACGCGTTTTCCACTAGCTTTAGCCTTTTTAACCTTTTCGCATACGATTTCATCCAGCTCCATGACTTCCGAATGCATTTTATGTTCATGGATATTGTCGACGCGCACGGGAGAGAAAGTCCCAGCTCCAACATGCAGAGTCACGAAAGCAATCTCTACACCTTTTTCCTTGAGCTTTTTAAGTAAGGTTTCATCAAAGTGCAAGCCAGCAGTAGGCGCAGCAACAGCGCCCTTTTTCTCTCCATAGACCGTTTGATAACGCTCTCGATCTAATTCTTCATCTTCGCGATCAATATAGGGTGGTAAGGGAATATGTCCAACGGTCTCTAATTTCTCTAATACTGACTTGTTATCAACAAAGTCTAATTCAAAAAGGTTATCTTGGCGTCCAACGACTGATACCCGAGTGCTGTCACTCAGTAAAATCGTTGCTCCAGGTTTTGGAGACTTACTCGATCTTACCTGAGCTAGTATGCGACTTTTGTCAATAATACGCTCAACAAGGATTTCGACCTTACCCCCCGACTCTTTCGTACCGTAAACTCGAGCGGGGATGACACGAGTATTATTGAACACCATCAAATCCCCCGCCTCCACATTTGACAGGATATCAATAAACTCCCGGTGTTCTATACCCCCCGATTGGCCGTTTAAACATAAAAGTCGACTGCCCGTGCGTTCTTGAGTCGGTCTGCGAGCGATTAATTCATCGGGTAGCTCATAATAGAAATCTTGGCGCTTCATTACATTCTTGGTGATGTCAAAAAAACGCGAAGAGTAAAGCATTCGTCATAAAAAAGCCAAATTTTAGATATTGACCCGCAATATGCCGCTGTTATAATTGCCCGCCTTCGGAATCAGCGATGTTTGGGCTTTCGAAGCGTTTCGCAGATTTTAGCTAAGTGCAAAGCACTGATAAAAGCTTTAAAAATAAACACGTCTTTCTTAAAGATGCGCTGTTAAAAATTGCCAGAGTGGTGCGATGCGCAGGAAGCGCAAGTGTCGTGAAGGACAGGAGTCCGTGAACGACTAATTGGTTCAGTGCAAAGCACTGATAAAAGCTTTAAAAATAAACACGTCTTGCTTAAAGATGTGCTGTTAAAAATTGCCAGAGTGGTGCGATGCGCAGGAAGCGCAAGTGTCGTGAAGGACAGGAGTCCGTGAACGACTAATTGGTTCAGTGCAAAGCACTGATAAAAGCTTTAAAAATAAACACGTCTTACTTAAAGATGCGTTGTTAAAAATTGCCAGAGTGGTGCGATGCGCAGGAAGCGCAAGTGTCGTGAAGGACAGGAGTCCGTGAACGACTAATTGGTTCAGTGCAAAGCACTGATAAAAGTTATAAAAAAAACGCGTCTTGCTTAAAGATGCGCTGTTAAAAATTGCCAGAGTGGTGAAATTGGTAGACACGTCGGATTCAAAATCCGATGCCCTTAAAAGCGTGCCGGTTCGAGTCCGGCCTCTGGTACCATTAATTTTTAGCAGAATTCCATTACATTTCAAAATATTGCAAAACATTGGGGTTAGATTCGATTGGTTTTGCTTTTTAGATAGCATTACTTCCTTTATTAGGCTTTTATTAACCCTACTTAAAAAGCTTGTTCCTACAGCGCAAACTATCAAAATACATATAACCTCTGTATTCGTAATTTCATGTCGTGGGGCAATCTGAGCGCTCTATATAATATATATGTTAAAATTCTGCGAAAAATATTTTGGAGTCTAATTTTTTGGTAGCAACTTTATCTAAAATTAAAACCCTTTGGATTGGAGCTAATCTAGGTAAAATTGAGCGTTTAGCGCTCAAATCTTTTTTATACTATGGTCATGAGGTTACGATTTTCGTTTATGACGATGTTGCTGGTATTCCAAATGGTGTAAAAGTACGCGATGCCAATGAGATACTTACAAGCCAAAATATCTTCCGCTACAAAAATAACAATAGTGTTGCCGGTTTTGCTGATTGGTTTAGATATGAGATGTTGTATCGCGAAGGGGGTGTTTGGGTTGATACCGATGTCGTCTGTTTAAAGCCTTTTGAATTCAGCGGTCTTTTCTTCGGCAGGGAACAATACGACAAATACAACAATGCGGTACTCGGGGCCGTTCCTGGGTGCAAGTTTATGCGCTTCCTCTCAGACCAAGCGGCATTTCCTAATAGGTTTTTACCATTCGACACTCTCAAAGATAAAAAGAGAAAACTAAAAAGGCGACTCTTTCGAGGAAATAAACCGAGGAATGTATCCTGGGGCGAAGTGGGCCCAGTAGGATTGACTCGGGCAATAAATCACTTCAATCTAAACGAATTTGGTTTCCCTGCAAAATATTTCTATCCAATACACCCATTCAATTGGGATCAAATTTTCGATAACTCATTTCCCAATCCATCTGATTTCTTTCCAGATAGTTTTGCAATACATCTATGGAATGAAATGTTTAAGACAAAACCCGGGTTCGATAAGAATCAACCTTCATTAACAGGTTCATTAATTCATGCACTCGAAGCCAAATACAGCTAAACCAAAACATTAGCAAAACATTAGGGTCAGACTCGATTGGTTTTGCTTTTGAGATAACGCTCAGATTTCCTATCACCGCCCCTACTTCTCGGTGTAGCTGCGCGACCTAACTGAAGCTCTATTTTTTCCTTAAATCTTGAACTGCCCAAAACCCAAGCTTTGTTTGTACAAGAACGAATCTCACCCAATGTTTTGTCGGGTATTTTTGATTTAAATAAGGCAAGGTAAGCCTTTAGACGCGATTCGTTGGTCTTACCGAGCTTAAAATATTCATCGTGCGGAGTAACCAGCGTATTGCCTTCAATGTCAATCGCATTAACGCGATAACTAGACCAAGGATACTCCGAGGGGTGGCTTACCATATTCGCTCTAACAGGATTGAGTTCGATGTATCTATAGCAGGTAAGCAAGTAGTGCTCTGTATCGACCAAGGTCGCTTTATAGCGACCTTCCCACAAAGTCCCAGTGCGCTCGTACGTATAATTAAAATACTGAACATAGTAGCGACCAATCATTTGAAGCGCTTTACTTACGCTATTTTCCTTTTGCGGCGTGATTAATAGATGCACATGATTCGTCATCAATACATAAGCATGCAACTCGCATTCATGCTTATCGAAGGCTTGTTCAAGCTTTTCTAGATAAAATTGATAATCTTCGTCCCTGTAAAATATGGGTTCGCGATTGTTTCCGCGCACAATGACATGTTGCGGCTGACCTGGAATCACAAATCGAGATAGTCTGGCCAACACATACTCCATGAAAAATAAAACGGATTTTACCAAACGAAAAAATTCAATTCAATCGAGTCTGACCCCATTGTTCGTCTTCAAGCTTTTCTAGATAAAATTGATAATCTTCGTCCCTGTAAAATATGGGTTCGCGATTGTTTCCGCGCACAATTACATGTTGCGGCTGACCTTGAATCACAAATCGAGGTAGTCTGGCCAACATATACTCCATGAAAAATAAAACGGATTTTACCAAACGAAAAATCTTAATTCAATCGAGTCTGACCCCATTGTTCCCCCGACCCTATTGATTTACGACCCTATTGATTTAATTATGTAAAACTTTATTCAATCGAGTAATCTCGGTTAATTCATGCGAATAAACATCACCATCCACAAGTAAATTTAAACGGGAAAAAAACTTTTCAGCCTCTTTCAGCATGGGCTCGGAGAACTCTCGAATATCGAATTTCGTTTTTTTAGACTTATTTACCATAATTTCAAATTCAAATTGGTCCGAACCACTGGGAGTAAAGTTAAGTTCAATCGGCTGGTCAGGAAAGCACGTAGAAAACGCCTTCCCATCTAATATACAACCAATCCCGTCAAGAATATAAGCCCATAACTGATCGATTAGATCTGCTTCAGCCAGCCCGATTAGAGGAGCGTAGTTATAGGTTAACATCAATGCACCTTCAATATACTCTGAATCATCTAACTCACCAGAAAATTGATCGATTTCTATAAATTCGTTGTTAGCTTTAATCAAACTCTTAATTTCAAACATTTTCATATCTACGTTAATTTACGTTACATCCGCACTGATTAGTTTTGGGGTAAAACTGACCTATTTGACCTTTTTTAAATCCTAAAACATATTGATTTCCATGTATGTTACCTTGCACCTGGAAAGTAGCATTTGGTCCTTTATTCATAATTGTTTGTCTATTTTGTTTCACTACTTGCTTAATCATCGATTGTATATTCTGTACAGATAGGCTTTTAGGAAAAAAAGTTTGTTTCGCTTTTACTGTCCCATTCCAATAAGCTGGATGATGCCTAACAAGAATATGCTTCATTCCAGAATGAGAAAGCTTGTAAACTTGATTCCCAACTCTAAAGTTTAAACTTTTGATATTTTTTAATGCATTAACTACTCGATGAGGTTGCGCCTTTCTTGGACACCGTTGCATAAATTGCACTGGAGTCATATTTTTAGGGTCAAATGGATCGAATGTATTACTTGAAAGTCCCAATTCGTCAAAATAAATTAACGGGTTGTTATGAACATAACTATAAGTGTTCGGGCCATCACTTAGCCCAATAGGATCCGATTGAACATATCTCCCTAAAGACGGATCATAATCCCTAAAGTAATTATAATTCAGACCCGTTTCTTTATCATAATACTGCCCTGGAAACCGAAGATTAAATTCAACCAAATAGTCGTCGCCATCGACATCGTGGTTCACGTCGACAACACCAAATGGTGTTTGGCTATCCAGTTTCCAGATAACTTGCTGATTGTCATCAGTAAGGGTTTGTGGTGTATCAAGGTGATTGTTATGCACATACACCCATTGCGATGAGGTGGCCGCTGCGGTGACACAACCAGCACATTCTGCTTTTTCAAATTTCCATTGGGTGTAGTGACCGCGCCAGGTAGAAGGCTGCTGTTGAATTTGGCTACTGGTACCGTTTAAAAAAACAAATTTACCGGTTGCGCGGTTTTTAATATAACCGTAGCCATTATCGCTGGGAACATGTTGCCATTGGGTCCAAGTTCCGCTCCAGGCATTCGGTTGAATCGAGATGGCTGAACCATCGTTATTGGTATCCGGTTTTAAATAGTGATTAGCGGTGGCTCTTTGTAAATGAAAGTAATCGCCATTTTTTACTTTTATCCATTGTGCACATTCCCCTGTTTCGGTGCCATCCACCGCGCCAACGGAAGAACCATTGGTCGTTGAACAGGTGTGAATTTTTTTACCTGTTGGGCGGTGGGTAATGTGGTAATGAACCGGCTTCGTTTCTAACTTCGACGCGATTAACGTGCCACCCAACCATACGTACTCTTCGATGATATCACCCTGTTCATTGACCGTGGCAATGAGTTGTCCATTTTCGTTGTAAAGATAGTTAAGGTGTTCATTATTTGTGGATTTTTGTACACGCTGGCCCAAGGCATTGTGTACAAAATTGACACTACCGATGGCCGTTGTGACTTGGGTCGGACGATTTTGTTGATTGTAGCTCCAGGTGGCCGTTTGCGTATGCTGGTCTGTGCTAAGGTTCCCTACCGAATCATAGGCAAGATTACGTGCGCTGCCATCGCTAAAATCAATTTGATCAAGTTGATTGCTATTGGTGCTGTAGTTGTAGGTGTCTATCTGTCCATTGGTGGTTTTTTCGGTACGATTACCCACTAGATCGTATTCGAATTTTATTTGTCCGTATACACCGTTTGCTTCATCTATTTGATCTACTGCAGTATAGTCAAGTGTTTGACTCAGTAAATTATCAAGCGAATCGGTGATATTCGTAATATTGTTATTCGCATCGTAACCATAGCTTAGGTCATTGATCGAGGCATTCCCCACATCGGTAATGCTAGTAACACGATAGTCTTGGTCATAACCCATGGTATGAATCACACCGTTGCCGTAGGTCCATTGGCTTATACCACCAAAAGGTTGATAGGTAATGCTACCTGCTAACGTTTGTTGTGTACTTTGACCATTTTCTTGAACACTGATTGAAGCAATACGACTTAAAGCATCGTAGGTATAGTAGTAAGTATTACCGCTAGGATGTGTCATGCTTACCATGCGACCCGTTGCATCGTAGCCATAGGCAGTGGTATGTGTACGGCCGTTTAATGTCACTTGTTTTTGAGTGAGATTACCCAAGTAATCGTATGTAAAGCCTGTGTTGCCTGACTGATCGGTGATACCCGTAAGACGACCGATACCATAGTTGCCATTGGTAGTTGCATCGTACGAGAAAGTGATGTTTTCTGATGCATCGCCAGGAAAAGTCACTGAAGTGAGTCGATTCAGGGCATCGTACGTATAAAGGCTTTGTACACCCCGTGCATCTGTGCTGCTAATAAGATTACCTGCTGGGTCGTAATCATACAGCGTAACCCCTGTATCAGGACTGGTTAGTTTGGTGAGTTCACCAAAGGCGTTATATTCATAGAGGGTTTGTAAACCGCGCGCATCGGTTACTTGTGTGATTTGATCGAACTCGTTAAATTCTAATTGAGTTTCTGCAAGTACCGGATCTATCGAAGACGTTAGTCGATTTAAGCCATCAAAATCCAAGCTAGTGATATTACTTTTTCCATCAGTGACTTGCGTAACATTATCATTTGCATCGTAGTCATAATGTGTGGTTTGACTTGCCGCACCGATAACGTTCATTACACGGCTGAGTTCGTCAAAATCGCGACGCATTTGATAAGTTATCACCCCTGCTGCATTTTTGATACTTTCTGTGGTTCGATTACCCGCATTATCTAAGGTGAACTCGTAACGCTCGCCGAGGTGGTTTTCTATGGCGATTAAACGGTAAGCTGCATCGTATTCATAGCGAGTACGTTGACCTTCAGGTGAGACGATGGCGGTCACATTCCCTACTCCATCATATTCAAGCGAAGTTGTAACCACTGTGTTTACATCAGACGGATCAACTATACCAAAAGACAACAACCAACCCCGCTCGTTATAGCTGAGTCTGGCTTCGACCCCGTTAGGATCAATGGTTTTTCCAACAAGACCTAATCCATTGTAATCGGTCAGAGTAGTAATGTGATTGAGTGGGTTTTTGATTTCAATTAAATTACCGTTTGCATCGTAATCGTAATCGGTAATATCGGCGACATCGTTTACATTATCTCGCGGGCCATCCATCGTATCGACGCGACCATTTTCGTGGTAAGTATAACTGGTGGTTCTGGCCTCTGCCAGTGTAGTGAGAAAGAGCAGAGATAGCGTTAAGCTTAATACCTGTTTCATTGTCGTATCCTTGGTTATCAATGTCGTCATTAGTGCATGGTTAATGGTTGTTCGGTTTGATTTTGCAATCGGCCTTGATCATCGTAAGTCATAATCGTAACTCGATTACCTTGAGTAATTTTTGTTGGCAGCGTAAATGTTGGATGCCACTCGGTGGTAATGGTTTTTTGTTCGGGCGTGCCTTGAGCCTCGATACGTTGAGTTTCTAGGCCACGGTCGTTGTATTGATAGGCCGTGGTAACACCATTAACCGTTTTAGTTTGCGTGCTTCCATTCGAATAGTAGGTAAAACTGGTATCTGATTGCAGGCAATTTTGGGTTGGCTCGCCTGTTACACTTAGTAGCCGTCGGGCACCATTATCTATACCAAAAGTGTAAGTTGCTTCTTTACCTAATGCGTTGGTGACTTTGCGTATGTTTTCGTTTACATAGTCCACCGTAATACTTTCCGCACTATTGGCGAGTTGACTTTGAGTTGCGCGCATTTGGTCATCGAAAGTGAACTCTGCATAAAGACGACGTGTTACAGCATCATCGGTGTCTTGATCGTAAATTGCCGTTAGCGCGAATGGAAAACTCAAATCGCTATATTCGTAATCTCTGTGACCTTTTTTGACCGTTTTATATGGATGAGTGATTTGAGTGATTAGATAATCCGTTTTGGTACACCCTTTTTTATTCTGCTCCCACTGAATATCAACTCGACGCCCATCGTGACTCATTACGCGAGTGACATAACGATAAGAAAAAGTATCTGAAATCGATACGAGGCCCGATGGATTAATAATATTCGATTGATAAGTTAACGCTAAATGTCCGCCGAGAGAATGATGGATTTGCGAAATATAGTGGCTATTTTCTTCGTAGATAATAGTGTGATACTGGCCTGTAAGGCGATCTTTAATTTCTCTTAAATTTCCCGCTGCATTAAAGGTATAAACGCGACCTTCACTCTGATCAGTTATTGATTTTTCACCATTCGATAAGTCTGCTAAAACTAGAAACGGAAAAGCGGAAGATCGATTGTCTACATCAAAAATAACAGGGCGACCCGACTGACGATACCACGCCACCTTACCATTTGACTTTGTACTTAGCCATTGATCATAATTATGTCGCCAATATGTATGGGAAAAATTTCGTGAGTTGCTCATGTAACTCACTATCGCGTCTGAATGTCGATAAACTGCAAATTCATTTGCATTCATTATAGGAACCGTATCAATCACTACCATGGATACAGCGAATCTCGTATTTGGGTATATACAACCAACCAGACCGTTACCGTTTTCCTCAGCACCTCTTTGGCTATTGTAAAAATAACGAAAATCAATCGGGAAGACAGTACCTATTTTAAGCAGTAATTCATCTCGATATTTTTCACCTTCAAAAAAATCAATGGGATTTGTTGAGCTTGTTCCACAGGTTTGTTGGTTTTGTGTAGATTGGCATGTAGTGCCATTCCAATGTGAAACCGGGCAATAGGCCGAACAGGTATTATTTCCATTTGCGGAGTTCCCATTTGGGGTATAACCTAGCGGGCAAAACTCTTCAACCAAATGTGCACTCCCCGAAGACACTAAGTTACCATCATCATCACTCCAAAAACAAGATGCATACCGCCCTCTAAGATTTACTCCCTGGTCGTTGTAGAGAATTTCCGCATGACTAAAATGTGAATTTTTAGGAGACGTTCGGCTTTTACATACATCTTCTGGAGTATGATAACGACGGTCATCACAACAGTGACCCCACCAGCTAGTGCTATTTTGTGAATAAGCGAAAGGCGTAAAAAGAATAAATAAAAGATAAAATAACTTACTGTTAAAAATTTTAAATTTTCTTGTAATGTTTTGACTATTCATGTCTATATCTCCAAAGGTACTCATTAATGAAATTCTGAGATAGTATTATTTTGCAATCGGCCTTGATCATCGTAAGTCATAATCGTAACTCGATTACCTTGAGTAATTTTTGTTGGCAGCGTAAATGTTGGATGCCATTCGGTGGTAATGGTTTTTTGTTCAGGCGTACCTTGAGCTTCGATACGCTGAGTTTCTAGGCCGCGGTCGTTGTATTGATAGGCCGTAGTAACACCATTAACCGTTTTAGTTTGCGTGCTTCCATTCGAATAGTAGGTAAAACTGGTATCTGATTGCAGGCAATTTTGGGTTGGCTCGCCTGTTACACTTAGTAGCCGTCGGGCACCATTATCTAAACCAAAAGTGTAAGTTGCTTCTTTACCTAATGCGTTGGTGACTTTGCGTGTTGTTGAGTTTAAATACTCAATTTCCACTTTTTCGACATCGCCCGCTAAAGAACTAAGTATCGCTTTACCATCGGCGTCATACTCAAAATATGCATACAAGTTTTCTTGGTTATTGACTAAGTCAATGTCATAAATGTGTGTCATAGAGAAAGGCCAAGTATTATTGGAATAGATATATTCCCGTTTTTGTTTCACCTCCAATTTATATGGACTTGAAATACTTGTTATCATTCGATAGTCCCGATTATAGCCAGATATAGCGTGTTCCCACTCAATCTGTACTTTTCTACCATCATTATCTGTAAGAATATTGGGGTAGTCCCTTAATATAAGATCGTTATTCAAGGTATAATTGGCGTGTAATTGAAATGATTCATAAGAAAATTGAACAAAGTCGCCAGACGAACTTTGAATTTTGTCAATGTATATTGAGTCGTCAAAATAAATCACATTGTGATATTGTGCCCTTGTATTTTTTATTCTACGAATGCGACCCAGTTCATCGTAATAAAATTGTGCTCTACCTTGATGATCAATAACCTTGCCAGTGTAGCCAAGTTCATTTTCTTCTTGTGTATCAATATCGCGTAATCGAATATCCGGTGAAATTATTGCAATTCCTGAAGCACTAAATTCAATGTCCACACCTGAATAGTGGTGCCAAGTGTAAATATTATCATCATCTACTGAAAGCAAAGATTCATAATTATGACGCCAATAGCGTGTGCCGGAATTGGCCGCTATTCGACTGAGTCGATATTTTTCGTTCGTCACAAAACCAATTCCAACAACTGGATTTTCTAATGTCTTCTGATATGAAAGAATCGACTGGGGGTTCAAACTGGCTGATGGAAGAGAATACTTTATTGGAAAGGCCCCGCCCAGAGTCAACTCTTTACCACCATGATTACTGTAGTAGTAATTTAATACAATGGGAAATACACCACTAACTGTAATTACAGGTTCAACTCGGCGTTTATCGCCCTCTCGTAGGTCAACTGGGTTGAGGGTTGAATTTTGACAGTTAGAAAAATTTTGATGAAACTGTTTGCAACCTCTATTCGAGTATTGTTGGTTTGTACCACAATAAACGTTACAAGAATATCCTCCATCTTGATTTTGCTCAATACGTGCTGGAGGTTGACAGTATAAATATTCTTTTTTTGACAAACACCACCTTTCACCTTTCGATGTGAGCTTTTTTTCAATTCTATATTCAAATTGTGGGTTAATAAGTTGATTGTGTTCCAAGGCATTTTCGGTATCTTCTAGTTCAACATTACAACCACCGGCACCAACCCAAATTTCAACTTTGCTAGCCATCGCCTGTGAAGCATGAAAAAAGATACCAACCACCACAACTAATAGATGGATTTTTTTTAGTAATATGCTACGAAATGGTTTTCTTTTTTCCTTGTGTTTATTAAGCATAATAAGTTTCCAATGATTATTAATTTAATTCATAAACAGTTTCATTTTCTAATCGCCCGTTATCATCGTAAGTCATAATCGTAACTCGATTACCTTGAGTAATTTTTGTTGGCAGCGTAAATGTTGGATGCCACTCGGTGGTAATGGTTTTTTGTTCGGGCGTGCCTTGAGCTTCGATACGCTGAGTTTCTAGGCCGCGGTCGTTGTATTGATAGGCCGTGGTAACACCATTAATCGTTTTAGTTTGCGTGCTTCCATCCGAATAGTAGGTAAAACTGGTCTCTGATTGCAGGCAATTTTGGGTTGGCTCGCCTGTTACACTTAAAAGCCGAATAGCTCCGTCACTCATTCCAAACGTATAGGTTGCTTTTTTATTTAATGCACTCGTAGTCGTTCGCTGTGTTTCAGAATCATAACTTACGCTTATTGCATCGTAACCATCGGCTAAGGCACTATATGTTGCTCGTCCTGCGCTATCATATTCAAAAGATGCATACAGCTGTTTCGTTGTCGCATCTGCAGTAAACTGGTCGTAAATATTCGTTAATGCAGTAGCAAAAGTAGAATGGTTGTATTCATATTCTCTATGACCATTTCGTTCTGTTAAATAAGTATGGCTAATGGTCGTTATCAAATGATAGGTTTGTAAATTTCCTTCGTAGCTTTCATTCCATGCAATATCGATTTTACGCCCAGTATTGTCTTCGACGAGAATGGGGTATGAACTAGAAAAATCGCCAAAGCTTGGTGCCACTGCTTTTGGGTTGATTATTTTATTTTCATATGTAAATGATAAGGAACCACCTAAAGAATGATTTATCGAAGCGATTCGATGGGTGTTTTCAATGTAAGTAATACTGTGAGTTTGTTGTGTAATTTCGTCGGTAATAGAAACTAAGTCCTTTGCCTCGTTAAAACGGTATACTTTATTTTCTGATTTTGCATAAATAGTTTTTGAACCATCCGCTTCTCTAGTCATACGATAATCGGGATATGCCGATGAATTTCCGGTTAAACTGAATCTAATCGGTTTACCAGTAGGACGATACCATAATGTAGAGTTAGAAAATTCTTTTATCCAATGCTGATAGTTGTGTTTCCAATAACCGTGAGCATGCTGTCTTTCGTCGTACTCAGGGCCGTGTCTATAGTAATCAACATAGTGACGCGCAGCTACCTGCTCCTGAGTAAGAAACGGTTTAACGTCCGCTTCAAAATAATGAGCCGAAAATGCGCTATTTACTAGGCTTTTGCTCGCTACAACACCATTTTCATTTCTCTCAGTCCCTTTTTGGCTGTTGTAGTGGTAATTCAATACAATAGGAAACACGTTGCCAACGGTGAAAAGATGTTCGTTACGGTATTTTTCGCCCTCAATAAGATCAATCGGGTTTGGTGTTGTCGTTGAACAATTGTTTTGTGTATTGGGAGAAACACAGCTATTCGTATTTGGATCCCAGGTTTGCCCAACTAAACAATAGGCTGAGCAGCTCCCTGAGTTATTAGCGGAATAATTTGTTGGGCAGGCAGGTTCGTTTCTTAAATCAGCGGCGTATTGAAGCGTCGCTTGCCACTTGTCGTCTCTTTCACGATATTGTCTAATTACATAGCTGCTTCTCCCTCGTGTTTCACCACATACTTGATATGAACCAGAAAGTCTTGAATTGGAAGTAGCGGCATGAGCTTGACAAACAGCGCTCACAGACGGATACCAACCTCGAGCTCCACCGTTATATGGGACATCTGCTGTATACCAAGTTATCGAATACGACATTGAAGATATCGAGAATAACATGAGAGATAGGTGAAGATTTAACAAACTCTTTTTCATTAATTTTTCCTTAATATTTAAGTGCTCTCTTTGAGAAAAATCACAACAACTATTTATCTTAACGTTCGTGATTTCTTAAATTAAAAATGAGAACACCATTGCGCCTTAATGCGTCAAAATTTAATTTAACTAGATTAAAAAATGGAATTAATCTTACCCATATCGCCCCGAGACCATGCATGTAGCGTTAAATAAAAATGAGTTTCGGAAACACAACAATTCTGTATAGAACTAAATTCACGGTCTATTAGTTGTAGTAAATCGTATAATTAGTACCCCAGAAAAGATTTACAGTGTTTTTAGTTACAACTTTGATTACCAAGCTTTGATTGTGTGTGTTTTTCTAGTCGACCTGCGTCATCATAGAAAAATTCGGATACACGATTACCCTGAATGATTTTGCTTGGCTGATTCACTGTATTGCTCCAACAGGTTTCTATGACAACAGTTTCTGAAGTGGCTACTAGCTCTGAAGTATCGACATTAACACCGGTTAAAATGGTGTCTTGCCAGCGCAGTCCAGTAGTACGTTTAACTTCTCGGCCGATTGAATCACGCTCATAGAATACGACATTACCGTTCCAGTCGGTTTGGGTTTGTAATGTGCCATTGTTGTAATATGAATTAAATTTTGAAGCGGCGGCACAATTATCGCTTTGATGGCCTTGAACCTCTGTAATCCGATTACCGCTGCCAATGTCAGCCAAATGGTAAGTTGTTTTTTTATTTAGTGGGTTAGTCACCGTAACTTGAGTGGTACCAAGAACATCTCCTGAATTAAATTCAAGAATAACTTTCTCTTGTCCATTGGCTTTTTCAGAACTAATTGCTCTCCCGAGACTATCATAATTCCATTCGGTCAAAAGAAGCTCATTTCCATTAACGTCCACGTGATATTTACTTGTTAAAGCAAAAGCTAGCGTAGGGTGATCATAATTATATTTTAACTGCGTTCCATCTGGGTAACGAATCGCACTTAGTAAGTGTCCAAATTGACCACCGTCTGTTTTGTAATCATAATTATATTCTTTCCCGTGAGGATCTATAAATGATTCAATACGAGAGTATCGGTCTAATCTGTAACTAATTTCGCGATCAGCCTGAGAAACAGTAACTAATTGCAAGCCCGTTTCAGAATCCGTTGAATAAGTAACATATTTTGTAATGGCCGTTGCATCTTCCTTAAATTCAACCACACGACCATCGGCATCATATCGTTCATAGCCTTTATTTCTTAAGCTCAGCTTCCAACCATCAAAGACATTCTCTTCTGGCGAAAAGGTTCTTTCTAACTTTACAAAAGGCAGGCGAGCATTAAAAAATACAATATTGACCTGTCCCATAATTAAAGCATTTCGAAATTCCCAGGTTTGACTATCTGGGCGCTTAATTCGAATAATTTCGTAATCTACAGAATGTATTATATCCCAATGATCTTTACACCCAGGTGGCATATTATGCGCCGCGCAATCATTTTCATTGATATCATGCCAAGTACCCAAAGGTGTTGCAACTTCAAAACTTCTAGTAATGCTCTGTAGCCCATTATGAAAATGCCATTCTCCATAAGCTCGAACAGTTCGATCATTTATTTGATATGTTGGTCGGTGTTCATAGGTACGCTGAACCTTAAGAGAATTGGGAAATCCAAATGATTCAAAATCAACTTCAGATTCAATTTTCATTCCGATTGCGATATTTATTGGGTTACCGACCCTATTACATTGAGAATTACAACTATTGTTAATGTTACATGGAAGTAGATTTTGCGGGTTATTTACACATCCACCATTACTTGAGATAGAACTACACTCCGCCCTTAATATTTTAATCAAAGGTCCCGGTTCTGGCTTTTCATCTGGATCGCACCAACTTGAAACCCAGCAATACATTAGCTTTGGAGAATTTGCAAATTGTGCTTCCGCTGCATGAGAAAAGGCCATTCTACAATGAGGAGCATTCGCGTAATCAATCGATTCACGAAACTTGACGTATTCAGCACATCCGGCAGAAGCTGTACTAAAATAATTAAATCCACCACCAGTTTTAGGAACTTGCCAACCCGTATTGTGATAAGCATTGTTTGGATCAATTTGCGCGTTAAGACTTGAGGATAGAAGCATAATTACAACATAGAAATTTATTACTAGCGTATGAAATTTCATATTATTCCTTGCAAGAAAACATTCTTTAAAATATTCCAAATTTAATTTTTATTACTCAAAAAGACATAGAAAAAATCTTATATATAGGGAATGAATTGATTTGAACACACTCCTTTGGTATAGCTCCATTACGTAGATTCAAGCGAAACCTTACTGAATTACTTACTGAATTTCAATCGCTTGTAGAAGATTAATAGATGAATTTTAGATTTCCAAAAAGATATATATCTTAAAAACTCAATTCATTACTCATTAGTATTAATGAGAGATAAGAAAAAAGTGTTATACCTTATCTAATTGGATTTAAATGCGTAATAGTTTGTAATATGCATGATGAAGAAATTGATTTAGTGATTACGCTATCATAATTTTTCGTTTTTGCAATTTACGCCTTTACTTTTTAGGTATCACTGCCCTTCACTTTATCATATTGGCCTAATGAGAATCGCTCAAAATATTTTTTACTGACCAGTGCACAAAGCTATACTGAATATAAATTCTAAATTATAAGCCGTGCACATCAACAGCAAATCTAGAGTTCCGTATTTTCAAAACTATTAGCCCACTAAATCATAAATATTTCTAACTATATTATTTGTAACCATCACTTATCAAAATTGAGTTACATTTTTTAAGAAAAATTAGTTAAATTGATTATGTTTATCTAAACTCTAGATTGGTATTGTTTACTATAGTGAAGCCGTTCACTTGATTAAATTTGGCTTTTGAAGCCAACGTTTTGAATGCATTAATAAACAATATACACAGCTATAAATGCAAAGAAAAATCCAATGCTCCATATCGTAACAGAGAGCCAGTAAATCCACTGACTTACTTTTCTCAATCGCATACACGCTTTTGCTTGTTTAGGATCAACTGGACAAGGAGCATTTCGAGATTTCCAACGCATAAAACCGGCGAGCAATATCATTACTCCTGAAACACTAAACGTCCATGCTTTATATTTTGATAGCGCAACTAGCCATGGTGCAGACGAAACCAATCCTGCCAAAACCGCACCTGCACCAAGGGTGACAAATAACGCGGGAAGTGCGCAGCAAACCAGTGTTCCAACAGAAGTAAAGAGAGCTAGTGTAGGTAATACCGTTTCCTTAACACCATAACTATTTAAATGCTCAGCCATAACTAGCATCCCCTTTTTATTGCAACAGTGTTATAGCCTGAATCCGTTATTAATTTTGTGAGCGTTGCATCGTCAATATTTTTACCTTCTTTCATCGCAATACTGACTTTGCCATTGTTAAGATCAACGTCAATACCCGATACATCTTTTCGTTTACCAATTACTTTTTCTAATGCGCGTGCGCAAAAGTCACAAACAAGTCCATTTACCTGCACATCGATAATGTTTTCACAGATTGCTCGTTGTGTGCCCTGCACGTGTTTCTGATCTGATATATCTTTGTGATGATGAGCATGATCATTCTCATTTGCAATTATAAAGGTCGAGTTGAACAGAAAAACAAATACGACTAATTGAATTACTATTTTCATAGGGGTTCTTCCTAAAATCTGATTATTAAGTTAACTAAGGCATTACCATCTTCGCTAACGCCAATTTCTGTGAGATATTCGTTTTTAAATATGCGTACAAGAGGAGTAAGTTTTATGGGGTCGTCTCTTTCTGGGTTATGGTCGATCTGTAACATGAGCCAGGTGTGTAAATCGCCATAGTCACCAATATATGGCGCCACGCCAACTCGTGCTTTTTGCGTAAAAAATCGATCAATTTCTCCGGCTTCATTAAGACGATTCTCGTAAGACGTAAATAAACGTCGATTTTCCCAGTCGAGGGCAACGCCAGTAAAAACACCTAAGTCTGTATCCGTCTCTTCGCTATGAACAATACCGATTGCGGATTTGATATAGAAATTTGCTTGAGATGCCGGCGCATTCCAGCGCTTAACCAGATGGTTCAACTGCACGCCGTGAAATTGCCACTTTTCATCGCGCCAATACTCACCTTTATAGCCAATTGAGTATTTGGCACTGGGTGAGTAATGGATATGGAAGCTGTTTCTATCCATATCGTTTTTTTGCATGATTGTTATGCCGCCGGGATAGGATACTGGACGCGCCAAAACCGAAGCAGAAAACATCGTAGCCATGCTTAGGATGCATATAAAAACATTCATTTTATTTCCTAAATATGCGTATTAAATCCAACGCAAACAAAATCGCGTTAGTTGCTAGCGCTTTGAATGCGCAATACAGTTAGGAAATGTATTTAGGCGGGTGGTAAATAGTGCCGGGAGGAGACGACACAAAATTGACGTAATGGAATAGTTCTAATGAAGAAGTAGAAAATTGCGAACCAGAAAACGGTTCGACGATATTGCTAAACTGAGTACATCCTTGACATTCGCATTTATGCTCATTTTTCCCACTTTGTTTGTCGTCATCGCTATCGTGACAAGGCATCTTCGTTTTTTGTTCAATCTTATGATTATCCATATCCGCGCAACACAGCGTCGCAGCGCTAACGACATTAGCGAAAAATAAGCATGAAATAAGCAAAAAAGATAAAAAACGCATATTAAAAGACTATCAGTAAACTTAGAGCTTGTCTAATTCCAATCTTTGATGTTGGTATTCAATAAAGGTTCGTTGAAATTAGTTAATTTTTATCATTTTCGTAACATAAGTGAAACAAATCTCATAAGTATCAGGTTAAGCTAACTAAGTATTTAAATCAGATATTGTAAAAACAGTTAAATAATTCATAAATTTAAACCTGCTTTGTGATGATAAATAAATATTGTCACAACAAATTCACTTTAAAAACATACTATTTTACCTTACCAGTGTGCTTTTCAGATATTGATTGGAGTTATTGAGGCGGGATTATGAAACTAAATTTAGGTTGCGGTAGTACAGTTCCAGATGATTGGGTAAATGTGGATAATGGATTGGGTGCAAAACTTGCAAAAATTCCACTTTTCCCTGAAATCAGTAAAAAATTAAAATTACTCAATTTAGATTGGCATAAAAATATTTACATACACGATCTTACTAAAACTTTTCCATGGCGAGAGCAAAGTGTTGATGCAGTCTATAGCTCTCACACTTTAGAGCATATGAGCCGAGAAAATGGAAAAGCATTTTTAATGGAATGCCATCGTGTTCTTAAGGATGACGGGATCATTAGAATTGTCGTACCTGATTTACGTTTTTATATTGATGAATATATCGCTGGTAATCTGAAAGCTGAAAATTTTGTCGAAGAATTAGGTGTGTTATTCAAAACATCAAAGAACCCTATCAAGAACAAACTTATTCCACTTATGGCGTACCCACATAAATGTATGTACGATCACGAAAGTTTGATTCGGTGTCTTTCTGAAATCGGGTTTAGTGCTTCCACTCACGAAGCTTTCGATAGTCGTATTGATGGAATACGCAATATTGAACGGCCCGGTCGTGTAGTTAATGCAGTGATAGTTGAAGGTAAGAAAATTAAAAAATAATAAAGGGCCATTTAGGCCCTAAGAATTAAAAAAGGCCTGTGATTACAACTCTTGTGTTTCCCAAGGTGTAGTGTAAGGAATACCTTCGAAGATATAGTAGAAGCTATATTCAATTGTATCCCCTTCCACTAAATCAACGCCAAGAGTATGTTTCATGCCAGTGACATTTCTAAGGCCATCTTGCTGGAGTGTTTCTCTATTCATTTGAAAAGAAACTTGATCGCCACCATTAATTTTGTATGTCACAAATGCCTGTTCTAATTTTATTGAATCTTCTCCAAGCTCCCCTAGTAAAGGATACTCCACCTGGTCAGTAAGCGTGATACTATCGTCAAAAATATTGATTCTCAAAATAAATATTTCTGCTAGATCTCCAATATTTTGGTTAAACTTTGGTGTATCTACTCCTAGTCCGTTAACACTATAATTAAAGAATACTTCCATATCTGCGTTGTCTGGCACGTTCGGCGGAAAATCCCATGTGTAAAAATTAGAATAGACTTCATCCATTTCAAAATTAAATTGCTCACCATCTATCACAGCATGTACATCAATACGATCTAAACCAGTTACAGAATTTACTACGATTCTGCGTTGTGAAGTAGTTCTACTTTGACCTTCTACTTTCCAATCACTCAAAAATTCATCCAAATTTTGATCAGCATTCATGTAAAGACCATACTGCAAAAACGCTGAAAACGGATTAATGTCCGATTCCCAATCAAATGACAAGGTCACAGAGTTGTTTTCAGAATCATAAAAAAAGTCTACGTGAGTAACCGTGACAGTATCTGCTTTTGGTATTACGTTGTTTTCTAGTGAATGCGTAAAAAGGTAAAAACCTGAATCAATATACTGAGCGGCTATCGCATCACGATCGAGGTTTGCGACACCGATTGTTGTGATATACGTGTCAAAAAAATGACCGCCAAAATTTGGATTAAAAAAAGCTTCCCCAACTACTTCCAGTTGTTCATTAATCGGTTCAACTCCAGGCTCTATATCTATCTCTACAGAGGCTTGACCACAAAAACTTGCGTCACATGATATTGAAAAGTCAGGACTCAAATTCCCACCACCGATAAAAATACCTTCGGCTAGTACAGGGGTGCTAACTAAAACAGCACATAAAAATAATGATTTCATATAAACTCCAATAATGATCGTATTAATTTTTTTAAAAGTAAAAACCCCAAATTAGAATCAAGGTAAAGACTGGCACATATACATTTGATATATATAGTTTTTATATACATATTTAATGTACTGCACTCTTTTTATTCTGGCAGTTTATTATTCTATCAATATTTATTGTGTTTTAAACTTAAAATTTCTAATCAAAAGAGTGGTGAGTTGGATAAGATGAAATTATTTATTTGACATGAGTTATTAAGATAACATGTTAATTTATATATTGATAGTTATCAAAGGAAGATACCTACCAGAAATAGTATTCGATTCTTGTTCTCCGACAAGAATGCCACCAGCATTTAGGAAAAATGCTTTTGCATTGGGGTCACTCATAACTTCAATTGATTTAGCACCTAATTTTTTTGCATATTTTTTGGCATGAATTAACAGTGTTTTACCAAAACCACGTCCTATATAAGCGGGTTCAATAAACAAAAAATCGAGTTCAACGACATCATTAATTACCTCAATCAGGTAGAAACCAAGAATCCGCCATTCGACAACACCAACAAAAGCATAGATATTCTCATCCATTAAACTAGATTTGCTTATTTTTAGTTCGTCTTCGAATGCGTTCATCATTTCACTTGTATATCCCCAGTGTGATTTGGAACGCATCGCAAGTGAACTAAGTAGTCCATTCTCATTCGGTAATGCCGGTCGAATAATCATTGAGAGTTGATTTATATTATTGCAAATAAAAGAGTGATAAGTACACAGACACAAATATCCCTATTTAGTTTCTGATTAATCAAATATTTGAGGAGTTTAAAAACAAGATTAAAACTAGAATACCATCGAATAACAAACAGAATTTATGGAATAGACCTAGAGTAAATGACGGCTATATAAGAAACAGTTTAGATGGTGGTTTGAGAATAAACCACCGATGATGAATTGATCTCAAATCATATTTTAGCTATTTTTTGTACTTTTCTTAAGAGTTTTAACGTGTTTGGGCTGCTGTAAGCGGCAACTTTAATTTTAGACATTAGGTTACTCACCAAACTAAAATCCGCTTGATTTTTATAGTACTTAACATTTTTATACTCGTTATATTTGATGTATTCCTTTTCAACGAACATATTACCAAAAGACATCTCTTCTGGAATATAGTGCGCAGTTAATGACTTACGAGAATATTTTTCATTTTTAGTTTCGAGCGAACCATGAATAGTCGCCGAATTCCAGAATATTACGTCGCCTTTTTTTAAGGCTGGAGCGATAACCTGATCGATATTTTCATCAAAATACGCTTGCATTTTTTCTAGCCATACTTTGTGCGGCATACCGTCTTCATGTAAGTCTACGGTTTTAGAGCAAGGAATAAGGAAAAATCGGCCAGCTTCTTCGTGAATATCCTCTAAAGCTATCCAAGCTCCGAGTAAATTACCCGGTGGCACTGTATCAAGATACCATTTGTCTTGGTGCGGACAGGTCTCGGTGTTTTGGTCAAACAACATTGACTGCATTAGGTTGTGATTCTTATACCCCGTCACTTCTTCAAGCGCGTCTTGCATAATCTTAGAGCAAAATAACTCTTTAGCCGCGTTGCTAAATTCCTTAAATTTTTTGTAATCGTGAATATCGAGAAAAGATTGCTTTACAAATCCGTGTTCACTAAGTTCGTTTGCTTCGTAAACATTGGTATTTTGACGATAGAAAGGATATTTAGACAGTTTGATATCTCGCTCAAAAGCGTTAAGAAGCGCATCAATTTGTTGTTCTGGGATGAGATTTTCGGCTATGAAATAACCTTTTTCGTCATAATATTCTTTAGGGTTCATATTATATTCCAATTTCAACATATTATTACACTAATATGACAGCACACATCCAATGCACACCGCGTCTTTAATCGCGATCCTATCTCGATTCTGTTACAGAAATTTTCCATTTTGTAAAAAATTAGACATAAAACTTAAAATTGAGCGGCACTATGGCCTAGAAGAATTTCCGATACATTTTTTCACAAAAATAAAAATAATTCCGAGTAAGCCAAGCGCCCAAAACGGAATAGGCACTTCTTCATCTGATAGTTCTTCCACTACCGATGATGCTGGAGCAGACGCTCTCAAATAGGTAAACCCACCATTACCATTTGCGCCCCATGACGTAAACTCAATATCAACATATATATTTTCAACCTGCAGAAAAAGCACCGCTGGGCGATTTAAGATATTGTTGAGAAGTTGAGTTCTCCCACCTAGCGCCGTTTCCCAATTTGTAAAATTGAGATTTTGAAAATTTTTGGCACTAAAACCATCTATAGGATTTCCATTTATACCTGCAAATGCCCAACGTGTATCGTCCGGGCTTTGATTATTGGTGTACTCCTGTTCTTGCCGAATATTAAATAAACCTCTGGTGTTATCTCTCGTTAGCCAAACACTTGAAGAAATTCGATCTTGGTTTTCAAGATCAAAAATAGACCCAGTTGGCGTCCGTTGAAATTGAACAAAATCGCCATTCCAAATTTCTTGCGAAATGACGTTTATCGATAGATGTGATGCGACGAGTAAAAATAACAACCTGAACATAAGATTTACCTGAAAAAAGTATAAATCCTACGTTATAGCTATTTCAAAGCAATGAAAGATTTTTAACAATTCAATTAATAGTAATAAGCAACCAAAGTAGTCTGAAAAACATTTTTTTATTTTTATTTTTACTTTTTCGTTGCGTTTTTCATCGAGCGAACAAATTGAGTAAGCTCTTCAAAGACTTTTTCAGTACCAATGTTTTTTTCGATAATCTTAGTAATTGCAGAACCACAAATTGCTCCGGCTGCGCCATTTTCAATGGCCGATTTAACATGCTCCGGTTTAGAAATTCCAAACCCTAGTAATGGAGGCGGAGCGTTAAATTCTTTTAACTTATTAATTATATGATCGATAGGTATGTTCGCTTCAGTTTCAGTCCCAGTAACACCAGCTCGACTTAACAAATAGGTATATCCTTTTCCTTGCTCAGCAATAAGTCTCAACGTCTGGTCTTTCGCATTTGGTGGTGCTATATATATTGGTAATACATTCCATTTTTCTGCTGCATGACAGAATAATTGACTTTCTAAGCTAGGTACATCCGCATAGAGCAATGAATCGATACCAGCGTTTTGTACGGATTGATAAAATTCATCTATACCTTGTGATACGACAAGGTTGCTATATAACAACAACCCAATTGGAATTTCAGGGTGTTTTTTTCGAATAGATTTAACCAGTTGAATACATTTAGGAGGGGTCGCTCCTGATTCAATTGCCCTAATACTTGCTTTTTGAATCGTTGGTCCGTCGGCTATGGGGTCAGAATAAGGAATTCCCAATTCTAACGCATCTGCACCAGATTCAATGAGTGTTTCAATGATTTTTTGAGAGACATCTAAATTTGGATCCCCAATAGCAACAAAAGGAACAAAAGCGCCTTCATTACGGCTACTAAGTTTTTCAAACATAACTTCATAACGATTATTCATAGTGTCCGCCTTGTTCAATTACGCGTTGAGCATGAGCGAGATCTTTATCTCCTCTTCCAGATAAATTAATCACAATAATTGTTTCTTCTTCAACTTGCTCAGCAATTTTTAATCCATGCGCGATTGCATGGGAAGATTCAAGCGCAGGGATAATGCCCTCATCTTTAGCTAGTTTCTGAAATGCCGCTAAAGCCTCTTTATCATCTGCTGCAACATACTGGGCTCTACCAGTATCATGCAAATAAGCATGTTGAGGACCAACAGCAGGATAATCTAAGCCAGCAGAGACAGAATAGGATTCTTCAATCTGACCATAACTATCTTGCATAATAAAAGTATGAGCACCGTGCAGAATACCCTTGCTGCCTTTACAAATTGTTGCACCGTGCTTTTTTGAAGAAAGGCCATGTCCACCAGGCTCTACACCGACAAGTTTTACTTCGGTATCATCAATAAAATCGCTAAACATACCGATTGCATTTGAACCACCGCCAACACAAGCTACGACAAAATCTGGCAAACGCCCTTCCGCCTTAATAATTTGCGCTTTGGTTTCCTCTCCGATCATTTTGTGAAACTCTCGTACAATCGTAGGAAATGGATGTGGTCCCGCAGCAGTTCCCAACAAATAATGGCTATTTTCATACGTAGCGGACCAATCTCGAAGCGCTTCATTAACTGCATCTTTTAAGGTACCTGAACCAGAATCTACTGGAATGACTTCAGCACCCATCAGCTTCATACGAAAAACATTGGGCTGTTGTCTTTCACAGTCCTTTGCTCCCATATAAATGCGGCATTTCAAACCTAAGAGCGCACAGGCTAAAGCCGTAGCCACTCCATGTTGTCCTGCTCCAGTCTCTGCAATGACTTCTGTTTTTCCCATCCGCTTTGTTAATAGTGCCTGGCCTAGGACCTGATTTGTTTTGTGCGCACCACCATGAAGTAGATCTTCTCGCTTAAGGTAAATTTTTGCTTTTGGATTTGGCGATAAATTACGTGTCAACGTCAACGGTGTTGGACGCCCCGCATATTCATTAAGCAACTGAGTAAATTCTTTTATGAACTCCTCGCTCTTTCTCGCTTCAATAAAGGCTTTTTCAAGTCCTTCTAGCGCAGGTACAAGCAGCTCTGGAACAAATTGACCACCAAACTCACCGAAATATGCATCAAGTTTTTCCGTCATAGTAATCTCACACTTTGTTGTGATTGTATAGCTGCAAATGCAGCACGTATTTTTTCATGGTCTTTTAACCCAGGTTTTGATTCCACCCCAGAATTCAAATCTAGGCCTATCGCACCCATTTTCGCAGCAAGTGCAGCATTATTTGGTGAAAGTCCGCCTGCTAACATGTAGGGTAGGCCTAAATCAACTCTATCAATTAACGACCAATCAAACGTTTTTCCAGTCCCCCCCGGCTTTTGCTTACTCCCTGAATCTAAAAGCCAGCGATCTATCCCTTTAAGCTCAGGAAGTGGTCCATTATCAAGATTATGCGCTTTCCATATCTTGATATCTGGCAAAACTTTACGAAGTTGATCGACAACTTCCTGCCCTTCATCACCATGTAACTGAATTACGGATAAGTTTAGTATTTGGGTTTTATCGACTATCTCATCAATGGATGCATTCACGAAAACGCCAACAAAATCCATATTTTTTTCAGAGACAATCGCTCTCGCTTGATCTTCACTCACATACCTAGGTGATTTTTGAGTAAATATTAAACCACCGTATGCCGCTCCAGCAATATTTGCCGCTTTTGCATCCTCTGGCCGGGTTAGTCCACAGACCTTATGTTCACCCACAATTAACTTTTTAACGGCTAACGAAAGATCTTTCTGTGCCATTATTGAGCTGCCCACAAGGAATCCATCAACATAGGGGCATAAAACTTTGACTTGTTGATGTGTATAAATTCCCGACTCAGAAACGATTCGAATCGACTTATCATACTTTCGAATAATAGGTGCGAGATCAGTTGTAACACTCAAATTTGTTGATAAGTCACGCAGATTTCGATTATTAATTCCGATAATTCTTGCACCCAACGCAAGTGCTCTATCCACTTCTTCGCGATTAGAAACTTCTGTCAATACGTCCATTTGGTAACTTGCTGCAAGTCTTGCTAAATTGAAATACTCAACATCGGACAACACCGAAAGCATCAATAATATTGCATCAGCCTTATAATATCTCGCAAGATGGACTTGATAGGGATCCACAAAAAAATCTTTGTTTAAAACAGGTTGTATCACCCTGCGTCGAACCTCTTCTAAATTTTTATAGCTACCTTGAAAATGAGGCACTTCCGTAAGAACAGATATGGCACTTGCAGAGTTTTTATAGGCAGAAATAATATCGTCAATTCTAAAGTCTTCTCGAATTAATCCTTTCGAAGGACTTGCCTTTTTGCATTCCAAAATAAAACTGGGTTCATTGCTCGATAGTGAATCTCTTAAACTCCTATCCGATGGAATTAAAGAATCTATAAAAGAAGAGAGTGGTAATTCCTCTTTTTGTTGAATCAAATCTTTTCGTCGAATCTCACAGATTCTTTCTAATACATTAGACATTTGATAACTCCGCAAGGCTTTCAACAATTTCCATTGCTGTACCTGAATTCATAGTCTCTTTCGCCATAGCCGCTCCTTCAGAGAAAGAGTCTACCTTACCGGACATTTTGAGTAAGGCTGCAACATTCACGGCCACCGCATCTACGTGCGCTGGTATTCCATTTCCCTGAAGAATACTTAACGTGTGCTCAGCATTTTGCTCCGGCGAACCACCGGCTATAGCTTGCAAGTCATAAGGTTTAACACCAAAGCTTTCTGGTGTGAGTGAATAATGGGTTATACCTGAAGGCGTCACTTCTGCAACATTTGTCACACCATGAACGGCTATTTCATCCAGGCCTGATCCATGCACTACCATTGCGTGCCTGACACCCAAACGATGCAGTGCATTTGCCATTAATTCCATGATATTAGGTGTGTACACCCCTAATAACTGTATATCCGGCGAAGCAGGATTAGTTAAGGGACCAAGAATATTAAACAGTGTGCGAGTTTTTAGTGTTTTACGAACGTTCATCGCATGTCTTACGCCCGCATGATATTGAGGTGCAAACAAAAAACACAGATTTGTTTTTTGTAAACAGCTTCTGGAAACTTCTGGTGATGGCGTCAAGTTGATTCCCAACCTTTCTAATAGATCTGCAGAACCAGATCGACTAGAAACACTTCGGTTTCCATGTTTTGCCATTTTTAACCCACAAGCAGCAGCGACAAAGGCAGCCGTTGTGGATATATTTATAGTATTAGATCCATCACCGCCGGTTCCGCAACTATCAACAATAATCTCGTCACCTCGTTCAAATTTCAACGCACTATCGCGAAGCGCAAATGCTGCTCCGGCAACTTCTTCGGCTTCAACACCTTTTACTTTTAGTCCACCTAAAACAGCTGCAAGCGTTATCGGATCAATTTTTCCCTCTACGACATCCTTAAAAAACTTATAGCTCTGTGCCTCATCAGAATGACGAGCAGAAAGTACGTTCTCGAAAAAATTCATGCTGCATTTTCCCATTTACAAGTTTCTGATAGATATTGAAGGCTATTTTTAAGAAGCACGGTTCCAAAGGTAGTTAATATACTTTCGGGATGAAATTGGAATCCAATAACCTTTTCTTCTTCATTAACAATAGCCATGGGTATGTCATTGCAACTCGCGATGACATCTAGATTGTCTGGCACTTCTGTCGCCATTAAAGAATGATATCTCGCGACATAAAGATCATCATGGATCGAATTAAATAAAGCATGACCATTATGACTCATTATCGAAGTCTTACCGTGAATTATTTCACCGGCACTACCTACTTTCCCACCATATTGTTCTACAATCGCTTGATGCCCTAAACAAATTCCAATAATTGGATACTTACCTCGACATAATTCAATTAGCTCTAACATTGAACCAGCCTGTTTAGGATTCCCAGGGCCGGGCGATAACATGAGAATCGCTGGAACTTCACATTCATCCATCTTCTGAAGAATGTAATCAGCGGAAACCGTATTTCGATAAACTTCTAATTCGTAACCTAGTGTTGAAAGCTCATCAACTAGGTTATATGTAAATGAATCTAAATTATCCATTAAAAAAACGCGTATACCCATCATACTACACACTCCTCTATTAGAGTTTCGTCTTGTCTCTCAGGTTCTTGAGAAGACACTATTGCATTTATCACAGCTTGCGCTTTACTTCTCGTTTCATCAGCTTCGCTTTTTGGATCAGAGTCAAAGACTACTCCGGCTCCGGCTTGGATATGAGCTACACCGTTACTTACAAATGCCGAGCGAATGACAATACAGGTGTCCATGTCTCCATTGCTAGAGAAATACCCAACCGCACCACCATAAGTTCCTCGACGTTTTTTTTCGACTTCTCTAATTAATTCCGCAGCTCGAATTTTTGGCGCACCTACAAGAGTTCCCATATTAAGACATGCTTGATAAGCATGAATCGGGTCCAGGTCGAACCGTAATTTTCCCTTAACACGAGAAACGAGATGCATCACAAAAGAATACCGATCCACTTTTTGAAGATCGCAAACAAAACGACTACCAGGTTCAGAAACACGAGATATATCATTCCTAGCCAAATCGACAAGCATCATATGTTCGGCTATTTCTTTTTTATCTGATCGTAGTTCTTGTTCAATTCTACTATCTAGGTCTGAGTTTATGGATCCGTCAGAATTAAACCCACGTTTCCGCGTTCCAGCAATCGGATAGACTTCGACTTCGTTAGATTGTGCCGTATACTTTACGGCGGATTCAGGAGAGGCGCCAAACAATACGAAATCTGTATCTTTCACATAAAACATATAAGGGCTAGGGTTTTGTTTTTTGAGCTGCCTATAAGCTTTAAGCGCATCATTACAAGGAAGACTAAACGTTCTCGAAGGAACAACCTGAAAAACATCTCCCTTTTTAATATTTTCCTTCAAACTAACAACTGTGGAACCAAAGTCTTCATCCGAAATATCTTCAACAACCTCACCATGAAAATTTTCTGAACAAGGAAATTCTTCTTTTAGTTCGCTATTTAATATAATATTTGTACTTGAAAATATTTTTTCAAAGCTCTTATTCGCGCTACCAAATTGGCATACTGCTATTTCAGATGTTTCTTTTTTATGGTCACTAATTAGTAATGATTCAGCCAAGTAAAAAACATAATCTGGACAAGTATTAGCACCATCGGGTACGTCAACAATATCTTCAGTGAGCGCAATAAGATCATAACCAAAAATACCAGCTAAAAAAGGCATAAATTCATGTGAACTGTATTTTCCCAAATGACGAAGTTTTCTTATAACTTCAAAAGAATTTACTGATTTCAACCTTTGATCTTCGTTTAGACCATATTCAGGTTTTGGGAATTCAAAAACTAAAAGTTCATCTGAACATTCGTCTTCGAGAAGATAATTTGATAATTGAAATTTAAGATATTTAATTATCGTTCTAGAATTTTCACTTATAGCCTCAACACGGACTCTACTTCCCCGACACTCAATTCTCACACTCGCGTCAATAAGCAATAAACTTTTTAAATTTTCCTTACTATCAACCTGAGCCGATTCTAATAACAAACAGTGTTTTTTATGTTCAGCTATCCGTTGTAGCAATTCACAGGAATCACTACGATATTTTATTTTTCGTGATTGAATATCAATTCTAATATTCATGGTCTTACACTCCCCAAAATGTCAAAGACCAGCTTAAGAATAAAAATAATTACAATAAGCTATTTTTTAACATACAGTTGCAGACGATATTGAATGATAAGCCCCGTTAGCATAGACAAGTAGATTATTCTCTTCACTTAGCAATCTTACATCTACGACATTACCAATATAAATATTATGAGTGCCATAATTTATCACTTTTGATTTTTCACAAATAAAAACGGCAGGAGCATCTTCTAAAACATCTAAATTGGTCTCATCTTTGATCCACTTTCCTGTATCAAATCGAGTTTCACCTAGTCGGGGTTTTGCACAAGCGGCCGATACAGCTTCGTGCGATTCCGCTAAAATATTTACTGCAAATAAATTAGAACCATCAATGATTTTATTGAAATGAGCAGATGTATTTACGCACACAAGCAAAGATGGCGGTGCAGTCGAAACCGATGTGACCGAAGATGCGGTCATAGCCGCCCTTTCTCCTACCGAGCTCTTAGTGGTGATTACAGCGATACCCGATGCAAGCAACCGCATACCTTGTTTTAACCCCATTACTAGGTCTTTATTATCATCTTTCATTGTATACCCCCAAATATTTTAATAGATTTATTTTTTATCTTTATAGCCTTACTAATTTATCGATGGTGACTCCGATAGATGATGTTTAACATCAAAATTATTCATTAAATCTTTTTTTAATCCGGCGCGAAGCTCCGGTTCAGATTGATAAAAAACAGCAGTCTGTGCTAGCCGATCTACTTCTTGAACCACCTCTGACAAGTATTCAATTTTCATCGTTTCTGTCACATCTAAGCTCGGTATTCTCCCTTTTGATTTCGCAAAGTCTTGTCTTCTGTAACAGCGGCATGGTGCTTGCGGATTAACAATTCCGCAGTGATCCAGCGCATTGCGAACTTTCTCCCTAGCTCTAGAGACCTGTTTACGCAATGCAACATCTGAAATATCTAAAGTCTCTGCGGCTTCAGTGGTTGAAAAACCCATGACATCAACAAGTATTAATGCTGCCCTATGGCGATTATCCAAACAATGAAGTAACGCTGAAGCACACCCTATTTTTATTTGTGTACACGCTAGTGCGTTTTCGGGTGTCTCAACGGCTTCCATATCTAAACCTTCATATAATTCTTCGGTAAAATGCTCGCTATCAACACGAGCATTTCTATAAAGAGTTTCCTTATAATCGAGAATGCGATTCATCGCGACTCGCCAAGCCCAAGTACTAAACTTAGACTCTCCATTGAAAGAAGACATACGTGTAATGATGCGAATCATTGCTTCTTGAGTTGCGTCTTTTGCATCTTCTATATTAAGCGTCATTCTGTATGCCAAACCAAAAATTGGATCTTCTAGCGCGAGAATAATTTTTGCAATGGCATCGCTATCACCATTTACCGCTCGTTCAACACTTTCAACAGGAATCTCGATCATGTTCTTTCTCCTTTAATTAAGAAACTCTTTTGTAACGATAAACAAAATAAACTGCTAACAAACCAAAAACCACTGAAAAGCTATCAAGAAAGCCAGAAATAGCCATTGGACCCGCAGGTAAGCGAGACCATCCAGCAGTAATGAGGTGATCACCTAGAAAGATTGCTAAACCTATGGCTAGACCAGTAACCGCTACCTGTGAAATGCTCATTTTCTCTATAGACCATTTAGGTGCAATATAAGCAAGTACAAATCCGATTGTGACATATCCCATAATTAATGCCGGGAATAATAGACCGTCTTGTTCTGTGCGAATATGTTCACCAAACTGCGGAGCAATCCAAGGCTGCATGATAATCGCAATGATAGTACCTGCAATAAAAGCCCCCAATGTTCCTGCTAACCCAGCTAATGTAAAACGCATTTTTTTTCTCCTATTTATTGAATAAAGTAAGTTTATTTAATCCTTTAAGTTGCCGACGAACCGGCGTATATTTAATTCCTTTTCACTCTATTTGACGGCCTAATCAGTTAAATAGTGACGAACAATTCGTCACTATTTTCTTTTGGTGTTTCTATCGTGCTCTTACTGGTATAGCGCCACGATTTAAAGTCACAATTCCAGCACTCATTGGGCTTGTATATGCTGATGAAGGATCTGCCGGATTTGGTACTACTGTTATTTCGGCGAAAGGTGTATCAGGTGCACCACCGTAAACCGAACCATCTAGATGAGTTGCAATGTCAATCAGCATAAGCTGTGACCCATCTGGTTGAACATCCATTGGACAGTAGCTTAGGCTTCTAGAAAATACAGCACGACCGGATTCGTTAGGGACAATAACATTTGGTACACCGCCCAAAGGCACAGGAACAGGAATAGGTGCCGCTGCTCCAGGAGGAGTTGTTAACCAAATCGCCCATACAGTGAGTAATTCATTTGGTCTATAGTTACGCATCCGTATTTTCAACTTAGCCGTTCCATCTTCATAGCAGCGTAACGCCATGTAACCTCGTACAGATCTGAATTCGTCTAACGTCATTGGTGAATTAGGAATACTGCTGGTTGGAGGAAGTGGCGCAGGTGTCAATCCATGTGGAGGTAAATTAGTTCGTGCTCCATCCGGGCTAAATACTTTAGGAATTTCATTTGTTTTAAGGTTTCTTAAACGTGGATCGGGAAATGGTAATCCGTTTAATTCAAGAAAAATATCATTTGACGTTGTTGCAACAAATTCGCTGCCATTTATTTCACAGTCAATTGAAGAGAGTTTTAATGCATCACGAAGATCACCAGATTCGGGAGCAAATTCATTGAATAAACCAATGAAATCGAAGTGTGCATCAGCCGGCATTGGTGCAGGCAATTGAAATAATGGCGCTGCGCAGTCTGAATTGAAACCGGTGCTTGGATATAACGCGCGATACCAACCGCGATAATCGCCCTCTTGAGCAAATGTCTTTAAGTTAAAGATGAACAACCCAAAGACCGCAAATAACACTAAACTTGCTTTTTTATTAATAAACATGACCAAATTTTCCTCTATAAAATGATTGAAGTGAACGTTATTGTTTTTGAGACATTGTTATTAGTTGTGAAAGTTTTGCGGTTGTAGTTGGATCTCCAAGTGTAGAAGCCACCGCGTGGATATCGACACCTGGCCCGAGACGGATTGGGCACAGGCCAGAGGCGACGTAATCTGATTTGTACGCAATAGCTAAGCCTAAAATTCTCGTGCCGGCATCGTCTAGATCCGGATGTGGAAATGGGTTTTCCGTTTCGAATTCAACAAACCCCCGGCCATGCTTATCCGTTACAATGATGCTATTAAGAGCCGCAGGGTCAGGCGCTTTTAATATTGGTCTTGGTTCAAATACTGAAGTGCGAATCGCGACAACGATATAAACCGAGTTAGGTAAAAGGTTTTTAGCATAAACTTTAAAGTTTGCGGCGGTAAACTTTCCTTCGTTCTTAGATTTCCTAATTAACCTAACACTCGCTTTCACCTCTGCACTCAACCACTTCCCAAGAGTTACTTTTTCAAATGGACGCACGTGCAAAGAGTCTTCACCAGAGCAACCTTGTAATGGACAATTTATACCATTTTTCAACTGTGGGTCATAACGCTCTCCAGTATCCACGTTATAAGCAATTTGATCACCTTGAAAACCAGGTACTGGCACAAGCGATAGTGGAAAACGATCACGTTTATAATTTTCTTTTTGAGAGTTAGAAGGAAATAACTCAGGACAATGGAAACCTTTAACACTGGCGCCATTTAGATTATAAGGATTGTCATCTTCGCTCGGTACTCGCGGTCCACCGCCAAAATTTCCTACTGCAGGACCAAAAGAGTTTGCATAAAGTTCCATCTCAAGATCGTCACTACCATCACTTAAATCCAGCGATCGTGTTTCAACATAAGCGGCGCCAAATGGATTCGAAAAATCTTCAATACCGTCACTATTTAAAGGCGGAACAGTTTGGCTTGATACTAATACCGCTTGATTTGGAACAGGAATGTTTATTCCATTTCCGATAGGTCGAATACTTGTACCAACTAAAACATAATCGCCATCTTTATTAACAATTGCGCTAGGTGGCCAAAGAGGACCTTGAGTTGTGTTAGCAAAACTTAATCTTATTTTTCTATCGTTCTTCCAATGATTTTCTTGTAAATCTTCTGAATATACTTTATTTGTCGCAAGAAAGATAAACGTCGCTAAAATAAAGAAATAATACTTACCTTTTTTCATCTTATAGTCCTTCTACTTTTAATGGTTCTAAAGCTTCATTAGGATCTAATCCAAGTTCTAGCATTCCAGCAACGCCGGCACATGAATCAGAATTTGGTGGCATAATCGGTGCAGTTGTGGCATCACGAATTAATCGTTCAAGTTTTTCACCTTTAAACAAAGCATGAAGTCCACAAGCGGTGGTAGCCAAACGAGCTGTTGCAGCAACGCTTTCTCCAACAATATATTTTGCTTTTAAAAGCGCTTGCATTGTTTGCCCTGGATCAGCATTTTGATGATGAAGCCAAGCAGCGTGATACATTGCAAATTTTGCAGATTGCATAGCACAGCTCATCTCCATGACTTTACGCCGAATGTCGGGATGATAGCCTATCGATTGAGAGTAACCTTTTGGGATTCGCTCAGATAAAAGACGTTTAGATTCTTCTAATATTGCTAAACCAACACCAAGGTAAACGGCCGTATATGCACCAAAAGACCAAGCTGGTCCGCCAGCAACAAAAAAATCAATAAAATTAGGTGTCTCGTGAAGTAAATATTCATCAGGTACAAAAGCACCGTCTAAATCAATTTTTTGACTGCGTGTAGCGCGCATACCAAGCACATTCCACCAATCAGTCACTTTGACGCCATCGGTTTTTGTTGGAAATAGAAAACCCATTCCAGATTTAGGATTAGGATCATCTTCTCGACGCGCATAAAGATAAGCAAAATCACAAGATTCCCAATTAGAAATAAATGCTTTTCTTCCAGTGAGCTCGTATCCGCCTGCAACTTTTTTGGCTTTTACTTTTGGCGCGCAAGTACTGATTAATAGACTTGAGGTAGTTTGCTCTGAAACTGCATAGCATAATAATTGTTTTTTATTTAACGCTATGTCAGCTAATTTTTTCTTGCTTTTTTCAGAAATATGTTGGCTTTCCATAATAAAACCAACAGAGTTAATATGCATATTAAATGCGAGAGTAGTCGCGCAACATCCTTTTGCTAATTCCTCGCAAGCCAAAGTCCAACCGAGCAGCCCAGCACCGAGTCCCCCAAACTCTTTTGGAACCGAAATTCCATAAAAACCTGCTTTAGCTAATAAAGCATAGTTTTCTACTGGACTGCTGCGGTCTTCATCATGACGAGCGGCGTTTTTCTCAAACTCTAATGCTAGCTCTCGCGCAGTTTCTTTTATTTTTATTTGATCTTCAGTTAGACTAAAATCAATAGACATGATCTTCCCCCAAATTTCATATCTGTAACCCAAGAAATAAAGGCCTAATTGTTAAACAACTAGACCTTTTATTTATTATGAATTGTGATATCGGTACTCCAAGATTTTTTTCAAATTTGCCATTTCGATCTTATGAATCGCGTCGAATTGATGCCAAATATCACCAACCCACTTTCTGTCAGTACGATTAATTTGATCTCTTACTTTTTCAGGAACAGGTGCATCAGTGTTTCGATCGTAGTATGGATGTTTACAGTTAGTCCAAAGAACGATAGTTCCAGGCTTTTTAAGCGTTGGCATTGCATCAATAAATCTAAAGTAATAACGCATCCAAAGTTCATCGCCTTGATCCCATGCACAAGGATAGTCAACAACACGACAATCAGGATAAGCTTCAGATCGAATATAAATAACTGTATCGTTTGCTAAGGCTTCAGTGCCCTTATACAAACCGCCACCAACATGGTGAAAATCACGTAGACTAAAACACCACTCTTCTAAACTATATACATTTGCAGCATATTCAAATGCCATATCAACAGGACAGTCTATGTATTCACCAAGATGACAATACTGTCCAAAAATTTCTTCATGATCATACTGTTCCTTTGTCATTTCACGTAGTTTCTCTGAAACTTCAGGAATACCATGATCTTCACATACATAAAGTCCAGGAATATCACGAACTCTAATGTCACGAGTTACCAACTCTTCTCTCTGCCAAGGTCCGGCCTTTGAAAATTGTTGCATTGTTTTTCTCCTATTTCTTGTTAAAAATATTAAGGTAAATTACGCCGGACATACTTCTGTTAACTCGGCGGTTTCATTTAAAAAAGGCAAAAACGGCGGTACTTCCTCCTCCCCAATTAACACTTCTATTAATCCTGTGCGTTTTGGCCCTTTATAAAATTCTTCTATATTTTTTAGTAAATCATTCGGTGTTTCGACTCGACTACACCAAAAATTATTTTTGGTTAAGCTCTTTGCTATCCCCATGTAATCGATGGATTCTTTGAAGTGAACACTTTCAAAACGTCCTTCGAAATAAAGTTTTTGTCTGACTGCACACATACCATGCATGTTATTGTTAAAAACAATAAATAAAATTGGTAGGTTAAGTTCCGCCGCAGTATGTATTTCGAAGCCGGTCATCAAGAAGGCTGCATCGCCTACAAACACGACTGTTGATTCATCTTTTTGAGAACCAATCTGCGCACCAATTGCTCCAGCAATCGAGTAACCCATTCCCCCCATTCCTAAGGCAATAGTCGATGAAGAAAAACGTGAAATTTTCCCTAAATGAAGCATGGTCGCAGCACAATTACCAGCATCGAGCAATGCATGCGTTTTATCCGGTAACGATCTATTTAGAATGGAAATCGCTTCGCTGAGTCGCATACCCCCGTCGGGATGACCGCCAAGGTCGTTTGATACGACAGGTTTAATCCAGTTAACTTTGTAGTCTAACGTAAGTGCTTCAAAGGATTTTGGTTCGCTAGGTACTTCTAATAACTGGTGAAATATTTCACCAGCGTCACCAATTACATATTCTATATTTGGGCCAGAAACATGAACGGTTTCAGGTTCAATGTTTACTACCACTGTTTGCAATCCATCTGCTACCAAATTTGTAATCGGTCCTCTTGACATAACATCTAAAGAGGTTCCAACAAGAACAATAAGATCACAGTTTTCCTCAATATATTTATGTGCTGAAGGGTTACCCGTTATTCCACAGACACCTAAAAAATGATTTTCAGTAGTATCGAATTCTGAAATGGCTGATGGAGTCACAACCACAGGAATCTTATGCTCTTCTATAAATGTTTTTATATATTTCGATGAATTACACCGTTTAATCCCTTGTCCCAAAACTAAAACGGGATTTTTTGCACTATAAATTCGATCTAGAAGCATTCTGACGTCATCTTTCTTAGGAGGTTTTGGTAAGAAGCTAGACAGCTTATGAAACCAATCCGAAGGTGGTTTTCCTACTTCTACTTCAAACATATCACGAGGAATAAGCAAGGCTGTTGGTCCTGGTCGACCACCTAAAGAATGCCCGAGTGCATTCGCCAGTAAATCCCACCACTTGTCTGCTTCATCAACAAAAACCGAATATTTAGTTATGGATTGAAACAAGTTAAGAGCATTCACTGATCTTTTTTCACCACTTGAGTCTTGGAAAGCACCTTTCCCAGATAACTTTGTAGGTGGTTGTCCAACAATCGCTAAAACAGGGACAGAATCATTATGAGATTCTGCAATCCCCACAGCTAAATTCATCATTCCACCGCCAGAAGTCGCGCAACAAACCCCTAGCTTTTTATGCACTCTTGCATGCGCATCAGCCATAAACGCTGCACCCATTTCTGTTTTACATAAAACAGAGACTAATGAAGGTTCTTCGAGTCGATTTATCGAATCGTGCAAGTGTTCGATGTTTGCGCCGCTCACACCGAATATGTGCCCAACTCCGAGTTCTGCAAGCTGATATACAAGAGCGTCACACAATTTCATAAGTTTGCTCCCACTTATGTTCCGATACATCTATCTGCGATAGATGATAAAGAAAAGCTTCATTTTGATACTCGTGACCGACACTTACTCTTAAGTGATTAGACATATTTGCCAAGCATTGAGGAGCTGCAAGTACGCCGCGTGATTTTAATTCTTGGGCAATTCGCAATGTAGAATCGCCAAAATATATAGAAATAAAATTTGCTACAGAAGGAATATATGTAAGGCCAAGCGAATCAAGACCACGAGATAGTTGATATAAACCCAAGGAATTTAATTTTCTTACTTTTTCAAGAAATGTTTCGTCTTTTATTGAAAGCGCCGCTGCTTTTAATGCCATAGGATTATTTGTAAAGGGCATTCGATGGGATTGGATACGCATTGCAATCTTCTCAGGTGCAACACAGTAACCTACTCTTAATGCAGCTAATCCATGAGCTTTTGAAAAAGTTCGGGTTACTATCATGTTCTTTAGATCTTTTACTTTACTGATCATTCCCTTAAATTCATCTTCTTGATCAACATAGTCAATGTAGGCTTCATCGATGAGAATATTTACATGCTTTGGAATTCTACTTATAAAATCCAATAACGTACTTCTATCTATAAAAGTTCCTGTTGGATTATTCGGGTTGACAATTACAATCATACGAGTTCTTGGTGTTACACTCGCAAGCATGGATTCTAAATCTAACAACCAATTTTTAAATCCAATTGGAACAGGACAACCACCTGCGTTTCTTATGACGTCTGGTATAACTGAAAAAGTAGACGCTGGCAGAATAACCTCATCTCCTGGACTTAACAGAGCTCGCATCGTAATTTCTAGAAGACCAACGGAACCATTTCCTATTACAATTTCGTTTTCGTCTACTTCATGATGTTTAGCTAGGACCGCCTGAAGACTCTTTCCTGTCACACATGGATATTTCGCAATTGCTTTTTCAAAACCGACAATACTATCTGTCACTTTTGGGCTTGGACCTATAAAGCTTTCATTTCTAGATAAATCAATTATGTCTAACTTTTCTATTTCTTTTTCCGCTAACTGATACACATCAATCTCCTTACCTATTTTTAACTCATTTTAATTACTGCACCTGCCGCGAGTTCACCCGCAAATGCAAAAGATCCCATTACAATCAAATCACCACTACCCAATTTACCTTCACTCATTGCTTGAGAAATACTTATTGGTATCGATGCTTGGAAAAGATTTCCGTAAATCGCAAGAGTGTTAAAATGTTTCACTGAGTCAAGATTTAATGAATCACGCCAATGATTTATTAAAAATTCATTTGGTTGATGCGTAAAACAAAGTTGAACATCGTTAATTGTCATTCTTGCTTTATTTAATGATTCTTTTATTGCGCGAGGCACAAGCACTCGCGCATTTTCTTTCAAGGGTTCGATCAATTCTCTATCAAACCAAAACGCAATTTTTTCATGCGGTTGCCAAAAATCGCTAGGGTTTCCTTCGCTATCTATTCCTTTGATGCTCAACATTTGATGATATTGCCCTAAGCTCTTCTCCCACCAGCCGAGTAATCCACACTCGCCATTCTCGGAAGAAGTGATTAACATAGCTGAAGCACCATCACCCGGTATGGTTGCCGAAGGTTCACGTAGTTGACTCTGAGCTCGACCTGCAAAATTTGAAATACTGACTAACACAATATTTTTAAACATCCCAGATCGAATCATGGAGGCAGCATATATCACCCCAGAAACAAAAGAGGCACAGCCAGTATCCAAAGTAATCGCAGTAGCATTAACAGCACCGATTTTATTCTGAATTCCACAAGCGGGCTGAGGCAGCACTACATCTCCTACGATTGAAGAACAGATAATCAAATCAATTTCTTTTGGATCTATTGATTCTGCATCCAATAATTTTTTTGCTGCTTGAGATCCCATAAAAACCGAGGTTTCCTCTTTACTAGCCCAATGTCTTTGCTGAACTCCCTTAAAAAACGGCTCGTCTGTATCTAATTCATAACCTAATTGGGTAAGTTCTGCATTTGTCAGAATTCTTTCTGGCAAATATGTGGCTACGCTACGAAATTTGGCTCCCGCATTCACAACCTACACCTCGCTTAAATTGGTTCTTTGGTAATAAATTTTTCTATCTTTGTGCCAGCGAATACATCATTAAATACATTATGGATCGTCACCCCAGGACCAATTCGATCTGGACATGCGCCCCAAATAGTTTCATCAGAATGTATATCAACAGCTAAACCAATCAAACGAAGTCCAGCTTCATCAGTTTGTGGATCAGGAAATGGGTTGATTACTTTGAACTTTACATCTGCATTACCATGCTCATCAGTGACAAATACATTGGGAAGTCCCAAGGGATTAGGGCGACGAATAAGTGGAGTTGGCAATACAACAACAGTTCTAACAGCCCACATAGAATAAACAGACCTTGGTTCTAAATTTCTGTATCTAAAAGTAAAATTTGCTGCTGTATAAGCACTTTGAGAATGGTCCCAGTCAGTCAGTTCTACACGCATAAAACCTTTTCCTGATAAGTGATTACCGAGCGTGTATTTCCTATCGTTTCTACGATCAACTAAGTTTTCACCACTACAGCCTGCTCCACATCCAGGACCCGAAGCATAGAATGGATCTTCTGGCTGCCCTGTTTCGGCGTTAAAAGCAATATTATCTCCTTGAAAACCCATTACAGGCACTTCAGAAAGTGGATAGCTTTCTAAGGTATAATTTTCAGCTTGAAATTGAGAACTAGGAAATAATTCAGGACAAGAAGGTTCTGCGCCATTAAGATTATACTTACTGTCACCTACCTTAGGCATTCTCGGCCCGCCACCAAAATCACCTTGGTATGGTCCAAAAGAAACTGAATATAGTTCCATATCCAAGTCAGGACTACCTGGAGTTAGATCTAAATTTCTAACAATATCGAATGTTGCGCCAAAAGGATTTGAAAAATCCTCGCGACCATTTTCATCTAACGGTGGAACTGTATCTTTAGATACTATAACTGCTTTCCAATTTAACCCGTTGACCCCAGGAGCAACTTCTTCAATAACATTTCCAACTAAAACGAAGTCTCCATTTTCATCTACGACTTCACTTGGTGGCCATAAAGGCCCTTGAGTAGAATTTGTCAATTTCAAAAAAGCTTTTTTAGGTGAATCATTTACTTCACCTAAAGCCGCATTATTTATTAGAGCGACAAAAGAAAACATTGCGACGCCCAATTTATTTATGTTACAAAACATTTAAACCCCCAAATTTAAATTTACTTAAGTTATTTATAATGTATAAAAATATTGATTTCTCAACATCAAAATACTCTGTGAATTATTGATATCTTTTATTTTGTTTACATTAAATAAGCACTAAATATTTGTTAAATATTTCACTCACTTAAACGTTGACAATTAAAACATATCAATTAATTGTTATATTTTTTCGATATTATTTTTTACGACCTCTAACTCTTCAGACAAACCATCTAGAGCTTTATCAATTTCTTCTTTTGGCATTTCAGGAAGAGGAAGACAAAAAAGATATGCAGATCTTTCTGGCGTTAAAGAAACAACTCTAGTTGGAACAATGCTTTCTTTTTCTGTACCTGGATTAAAAACATGATCAACTACACCCAACGCTCTATCCACTCTTAGCTTTAAAGTGCTTTCACCAAAAGGAGTAGTTACTTTATGTATTCCTGACGTAGAATATTCTAGTGTTTTTAAAAAGTTTACGGCCCATTCACAAAGTAATCGAGCATCGGAAACATAATCTAACGTTTTTTCAAAAGGCGCATCAATACTTACGTATTCCACATATAGATTCATTAATGATCTCCAAAGTGTTTAATATTTATTTTCACCTCTTTGACGATCATTAATTTTTATTGTGACAATTTTTTTTGGTTAATCAGTAATTTTATTTTTAATAATTTAAAATAAATAATAATTAGAGGCTGCAGTAACTAAAGTTACAGACAAAAGATATGGTTAAAATGATAATAAAAAAGAAATATAATTTAATGACAAAAATTTGAGGAGATCAGTTAGCTTAGGAATTCCAATTTATATCATCGACTGACTTAAAAGAAGTTTCCATTTTAGTTTTTCCATTTAGAGCTAATTGCTTGACATCTTCTACCGTATCAACATCTTGATCAGTTTGAACCATACCGATCCAAGCATTTCTGCCAGAGTATTTCGATGCATATAGAGCCATATCAGCAATTTTAATGACACTCTCCCATTCATATTGATTCGGATTATTTTTGTTGAATGGAAATCCTGCATAACCTAGAGAACAGGTTACGTTTATATGAGTATCATCACCAATATCTATTTTTGTAGCTTCAACTTTTGCTCGAATTCTCTCTGTTAATGACTTAGCATTGGATCGAGATAAAAATCTAGCAACCACCATAAATTCTTCTCCCCCCCATCGAACGACATAATCTGATTTTCTGCAAGCTAGCTTCATTATTCTAGCAACTTCTTTGAGCACAATATCTCCAGCTGCGTGTCCATAGGTATCATTTACTGATTTAAACTTGTCGATATCGAGTACCATAAAGACGAGATCATGGTCTTTTGGTTCGGGGAGGTTTGGATTTCTTTGCCAGTCAATGTATCGTCTTCTTGACTCTGATGCATCAGCTTCGATAAATTTTTCGAAAAAGCGACGATTACCAAGACCCGTCAAAGGATCACTTAAACTTAATTTTTCAAGTTTATCGTAAGCGACCTTTAATTCTTCTGTTCTTTTTTCTACTTTTTGTTCTAAATTACGACTACTTTCAAGCAATTGAAGGTGTAAATCCACTCTTGCTAGTAACTCTTGTCTACTAATAGGCTTAGATAAAAAGTCATTGCCTCCGGCATCAAACCCGGCAATAACATCTTGTATTTGAAACTTGGCCGTTATAAAAATAACAGGAAGTGAATGACGAGAGAATTTCTTTCTAATCTGAGCACATGTTTCGTATCCGGACATTATTGGCATCATCACATCCATTAAAATAAGATCAGCCTCAAGGCCTTGATCAAATTTTTTCAAGGCTTCTTGACCGCTCTCGGCATCAAGAACCTTAAACCCTTGTGACGCAAGATGATTTCTAATCACTCTACGATTTACTGATTCATCGTCGACAATTAAAATTTTTGGTTCAAAAGCGTAATTCTTTTGTGAAACAACATCATTGGAATAGCTTTCTTCAACATTTTCTTCAATATCAACATTTAATGTGGATAACCCACTAAATTGGACTTTATTTACTAATTTTTCAGAAATTCCAACCGGGGATGATTTTTCATCTCCTTCATAGATTGGAATTGTAAAGTAAAAAGTAGTCCCTTCGCCAAGTTCTGACTCGAGCCAGATCTTACCCCCATGTAAAGTGACCAAGTCTTTTGTAATCGCCAGACCAAGACCAGTACCACCTTGAGTTCTCGTATCTGAATTTTCTACTTGCGTAAATGCGTCGAAGAGTTCATCAAATTTTTCAGCGGCAATACCCACACCAGTATCTGAAACTGAAACTTCTATTACATCTTCTTTTTGCTTCGCGTCAACGACTACTTCACCGCGGCGCGTGAATTTAACTGCGTTCCCTACTAGATTGTGAAAAATTTGTTGTAGTCGGTTCTCATCCGCTAAAACAGGAGGTAAATTGGTCGATATTTTGTTCAACACCCTTACCTTATCAATTGCCACTAATGGCTGGGTTAAGGCAACAACAATACTCGAAACAGCGTTAATCTCAACGGATTTAAATTCTGCATTTATCGTATTATTTCTTAACTGTGAGAAATCTAGAATGTCTTCAACAATAGAAGATAACCGCCGTCCACTGGCGATAATCATTGAAAGATTATTGAGATCCATTTTACTCAGACGATGGGCCGCATTATCTATCATTCCTTCTGCGAGACCAACCATGCCAAAAAGCGGTGTTCTAAGTTCATGGGAAGTATTCGCAAGAAATTCATCTTTCAAACTATCCAGTTTTGTTAAACGCGATACGACCATTCGCTCATTTTCTAATATTTTTTTCTGAGTCGAAATATACCAAAAAATAATGGCGAGTATAATTGACGTATATATTAAATATGCCCACCAAGATAACCAGGGAGGCGGTGTAACAATTATTTCAACGGAGCTAGACGGGCCCCAGACTCCTTCATTGTTAGCTGCCTTTACTTTAAATACATACCTTCCGGCATCAAGGTTGGTATAAGTCGCTTTTCGTTCTGTTCCAACTATTCTCCAACCGGTATCAAAATTTTCTAACTTATATTTATAGGTATTTCGATTAGCGCTTCTATAATTTAAACCTGCATAATGTATCGAAAAAACATTTTGCTTATAGTCAAACGTAATTGAGTCTGTAAGAAAAAAAGAAGTTGATAATGGACTACCCTCTTCTCCAGGAGCGACAGATTTATTTGCGATATCTAATTGTGTGAATACTGTTTTAGGTTTAAATTCGTTTTTCAGAATTTCTCGAGGATTAAAATATGTGGCTCCTTGTAAACCACCAAACATCAAGTAATTATTTTTTAATTTTGCCGCCGCACCAATGTTAAATTCACCTGCCTGAACACCGTGTATTTCAGTATAGTTTTTTATTTTTTTTGTTTTATGATTATATCTTGTGATTCCTTTATCCGAACTTAACCAAATATTATTTTCATCGTCTTCAAGAATTGAGTTAACAATATTACTAAGTAATCCATCACGTTTTCTTAAAGGTGTGAAACTTTCATCTTCTGGGTTATATAAATTTAAACCTGCCCCATGGGTACCTACCCATAAGTTTCCAGATGAATCTTCAAGTAGTGATAAAATTCGATTAGATTTAATACTCCTTGGATTATTTTTGTCGTAAAGATAAGTCTTAAAAGAATCAGTGTCGTAGCTGTATCGGCTCAAGCCCGTTTGAGTGGCTGCCCACAAATATCCATTTTTGTCTTCAAGCAGCGCCCATATCCTTTCGTCGCCTATCGAATCATCTCTATTCACATGATGATGATAGGACTTGAACCCGTCTATATCAGGAAGATAACGAAGTAAACCACCACTGATAGTTGCGACCCAAATATCACCTCGACGTGTTTGATATATGTCCCAAATTTGATTAATCGTGAGTGAGTTAGAATCATTAGCATCGTGATGATAGGTTCTGAATGATTGTGTTTTTTCATCATAAACACTAATACCATTAATCCAACTTCCCATCCATATAAGACCTTCATCGTCCTGCATCATTGTGAGTACTTCATTTGCAGCGATTTGATTTGGCGCGGATCCTTCACGCTTTATAACATCAAAGGTTCTTGTCTGAGGATCCCAGATATTGACACCACCACCATCAGTTCCTACCCAAATTCTGCCGTCGTCCGTTTGAATAATACTGCGCACCACATCAGCGGTCATACTTCGATTATCATCAGTGGTATCTTTAAAGTGACGGAATGTGTTTGAATAGGGAGAGTAAACGTCCACACCATAAGGAAATAAACCAATCCAAACATCTCCCGTGCTATCATCAGCAATTCGTCTAACAACATTGCTTGAAATGCTGTCTTTGTCGCGTTTTACGTTTGAATAGGTTTTAAGTTTTTTCGCACCATCTTCAAGGAAATTAATTCCTGCTCCATCGTAAGCAGCCCAAATCGTACCTCGCTTGTCTTCAAATACATCCCATACCGCAGCCCCCCAAATCGCGCCCTCTTCTTCAAATTCAGTAGGATAAAAAACAAATTTTTCTTCTTTGAATGAAAATTGCAACAAACCAGAATCATTTGCCACCCATAAGCGCCCTTTGCTATCGAGAAGAATTGAGCGCATGATATTATTATGAAGAGTACCGTGTTTGTCGTTTTCCTTGTTATAATGCTTAACGGTATTATTAATAGAATCCCAAATTTTTAATCCGAATCCAGTAGCAATGTAATATACGCCCTTTCCATTGTCAGTAACATCTAATGTATATTGAGTATATAAATCATGCTCTTCATTATTTCTAGGAAATCGGGTAATGTCATCAGTGTCATGATTGTAACGGTTTAAACCCTCTCGAGTAGCAAGCCAAAGAACACCCATTGAATCAAGATGCATTCGAAATATAGAGTTATGGCTGAGCGTGTTTGTTCTTTCGAGATTATGCTGGTAACGAATAAAAATGTTGTTTTTATAATCGTACCGATTTAATCCTCCTTCAGACGCTACCCATAAGTTACCTTTATTATCTACAACTAAATCGTAGATCGCGTTTGCTGCCAATGTGGCAGAATTGTCAGGATCATGACGAAAAATCTCGTACTCGTAAGCATTATATTTGGCAAGACCATTGCGGCCGCCAATCCACATAAACCCATGCGCATCTTGCGTAATTGCCAAAACTTCGCCAACAGAATCATCATTATCCTGCATAAAATGGGTAAACTTTAAGGGGTCTGACGAGGCATTAACATCTGTTACTAAAAATATATAACAGATTAACATTGACGCCAAAGCACGCAATTTACACGATTTTTCTAAATTCACTCTCATACATAAAATCAAAAGTCCGAAACGCAAAGTTTCTTTATATATTTTTAAAGTATAGAAGTATTTTTAGAAATGTGTTTTTGGAGCCGGTTTTTATAATATTTGACTATATTGTTTAAAAAAGATGGATATCACCAGGGGTAGAATCAATAAGAGATTGTTTATTTTGTTTATCTAAATGACTTTTTTTATTGGCTTGGATATCCATTAGCAGCTTGTTTTGCTTATCCATTAAGTGTCGCATTAATCTAATAATAGTATCGAATGCAAGCCGAGTTTCAGCGGCACCATCAATAATAGATTCTGAAGAGGTTATGGCCGTATCAAGTGTTTTATTTAAAAATGCCTCTTGATCATCATCGAGTCCCATATGGGGAATTCTAACTTCCAACTCACCAAAGGTATTTTTTAAAAGGCTCAGAACTTCTACTTGGTTCGATTGCATTTGTGTACCGATTATCTCAAGATTCCTTCGCACCGCATCAAAAGCATTAATCAAGTTTTTCGATCGTTCTATTTGTTGCATTTCATTTTCGACTATGTGTATTTTGGCATCAGCAGCCGCAAGTATGGTAGGAAATACATCCTTATAACGGCCATATCTTTCCTCGTCTTCTAAAGGCATATTTTTTATTAGCATTGAAATGTTCGGAAAGTTTACTTGAGTACGATTGTTAAAATCTTTGAACCTTTCACCAGAAGCATGTATGGCACGTAATACATCTTTCTCTAATGGTGGTAAAGGGTTTCTGTTTGAGTAATATTCATAATCATCTTGTGTTTTAATTAAAACACTCACGTTTACTTGGAACGCACTCATAGTTGTCAGCAATGTATTTGCCAGGGTTTCTATCGAGTCGAGGTGGTAAGTTTTCTCGACAAAACCAATGGTTAAACCTAAATCACTCGAACCACGCAATGCCGCATAAGCGGTTTCATTTGCAAAAGCGGCTTTTTCTTTAAGCTTTTCTTGAGAACGAATAAATGCAGCAACAGTTCGTAGTTTTGATAGTAACTCTTGTTTCTCAAAAGGTTTAATAAGAAAATCTGCACCACCCGCTTCAAAACTTCTAATTCTTGATTTTAAATCGGAAAGGCTCGAGAGAAATAGTACGGGGATATGGCTTGTATTGTGTTGTTTTTTTAACGTTTCACACACCTGATAGCCATTTAACCCTTCCATTTCTACGTCTAAAATAATGATATCAGGCTGTAAATCATTTGCTAGATTGACGCCTTCATCGCCAGATTCTGCAAAGGAAAGCTCATATTCCTCATCTAGAGAGCGACGAATAATCTTATGAATAATTTTGTCATCGTCTATAGAAAGGATTTTAATCTTGTCCTTCATTACTGGATTTCCGAAAAAGTACGTTTTATTAAGCATAATAACAATATTGTAATTTTTCACCTTTCCAGTAGCATTTATAACTATTTTGCGTAATTACTAATTTGCTAAATAACACAACACAATAATAAAAATCTAGAGCGATGCTATATTGAAAATAATTAGCGTTTGTTTAGATAGTTATGATTTATCATTGCTGCGATTGTGGTTATAAAGGAAAAAAATCTAGTTCTGGGCGATGCCCGGCCTGCGGGTCCTGGAAAATTAGTAATAAGTCTGCTGTTTCTGTGGAAGAAAAGGTAGATAAATACAAGAAATTGAAATTGTGGATTATGGTGTTTGCGTGGGGAGTGTTCTCGTTTGAGCTAATCAGAATGCTTTTAGATTAATTCGATTTTGCTAATCAATTATCCAACGAGCGCTGAACAATTCCCATCATTTTGTAAACCAGTAGAGAAGCCGCGAAATCATAAGCATGAAACCCCTTAATCGGTGCAAACTCCATTAAATCAAACCCCACAATTCTTCTTTGCTTTGCCACTGATTCGAACAAATTTAAAGTCTGATACCAGCTTAACCCACCTGGCACGGGTGTACCCGTAGAGGGAAATATTGATGGATCCATGCCATCAATATCTAGTGTGAAAAATACATTTTCCGGGAAATCTTCCGGTATTTCGATTTCGTTGATATTGTTTGGAACTAAAAAATCTGCATCGTAATAAGTGACACCGTATGCTTCACGTGTTTCACTTTCTTCCTCACAAAAAGCACGTATACCCAGCTGAAGTAGAGGAATATCCATCTCTACAATACGTTTCATAACCGAGGCATGGCTAAGAGGATCGTTTTCATAAGCATGACGAAGATCTGCATGCGCATCAATTTGAATCACACCAATATTATCAATTCCGGCTTGCAAAAATCCTTGTATCACGCCATAGGTAACGGTATGTTCACCTCCAAGAGTTATAGGGAATTTACTTTTTTTTAAAGAATTCAAGTTATGATTTGCAATATCTTTCAAAACTAATTCAGCAGCTCGATTACAATCTAACGAGGGATAAGTATGAATTCCTAATTCGCTTGGATTACTTTTTCCATCCCATACCTCAAGCTGTGAAGAAGCACGGATGATTGCATCGGGTCCTAGGTTCGCACCGCCACCATAAGAAACAGTTTTTTCCAACGGCGCTGAAATAATATGAAAAAACGCATTTTCTTGGGTAGAATTTTCAATTTCAGAATCTAAAAAATACGGGGAGTTAATTTGTGTTTTCTTGCATTTTTATAAGTCAATTTAGATGTTTAAAATTAGGTTTCGCTATACACATCAAGATAATCGATGTTTAAAATCTTCATAACCAAATCGCTTTATCGTTTGCAGTTGATTTGTTTGAGAATTCCAAAGCACTATTGAAGGCAAATTAATACCATTAAAGGTCGTAGTTTTCACCATGGTATAGTGAGACATATCCATAAACACTATACGATCACCAATTTTTAATTTTTCTGAAAAACTATATTCACCTAAGTTATCTCCGGCTAAACAGGTCATTCCACCAAATTGGTAATTATATGGTTTTTGATTTGGTTTTGATCCATTTAACACCTCGGGCCTATATGGCATTTCAAGCACATCAGGCATATGACAAGTTGCAGACGTATCTAAAATCACTTGATTGTCTTTTTTTCCTCGGATATCCAAAATTTCAGAAACTAAAACACCAGAATTTACTGCAATTGCTTCTCCCGGTTCTAAATACACTTGAACACCGTATTTTCCTGAAAATTTCTTAATTCGATTCACGAGTGAATCCACATCATAGTTATCCTGGGTAATATGATGTCCTCCACCAAAATTCACCCACTTAATTTTATATAAAAATTCAGAAAATTTTTCCTCGAAAACACTTAATGTTCGATCCAGTGGCTCGAACCCTTGTTCACATAAAGTATGAAAATGTAGTCCACTTATACCCGTTAAATCTTTACTAAAAAAGCCGCTTTCCACGAATTCATCATAGGTAATTCCAAGTCGTGAATTTTTAGAACAAGGATCGTAGAGAGGAACCGTGCCTTCCGAATGCTCTGGGTTTATTCTTAAGCCGACTTCTATTTGAGGATGAGATTTTAGTTTTACTTTAAATTTATGCCACTGATTGAGCGAGTTAAGGACGATATGATTGGCTATTGGAATAACGGAATTTAATTCTTTATCTGAAAACGCAGCGGAAAAAACATGAATTTCACCACCATATTCTTCATAACCTAATTGAGCTTCATGAAAGCCACTCGCGCATATTCCTGATAAATATTTGTTGGTCAAAGAACCTAAATGCCACATCGAAAAAGCCTTCAACGCGGCAAGAATCTTAGCACCACTTTGCAGCGAAACATATTGTAGTTGTTTTAGGTTCTGCTCTACAGAATACTCATCTACAACAAAACAGGGTGTCGGAAGCTTCGAGAGATCAAGTTTCTTGAACTGCTCCATCATTGACATCATTATCTTTTTCTCGAGTGTTTTAAGATAATTCGAATGAATTCAGTTCCACAACTTTCCACGGCAACCCATATTTATTCATATCTTCCATAAATAAATCTGGATCAAGTTGCTCTATATTCCAAACTCCAGGTTTCTTCCAATTACCTTGCAAAATTTGTTTAGCACCTATCATGCAAGGTACTCCCGTAGTATAGGAAATCGCTTGTGAATTCACTTCTTGGTAACAGTCCTGGTGATCACAAATGTTATAGATATAAATAATTTTTTCTTTACCATCTTTTACGCCTTTAACAATGCAACCAATACAGGTTTTACCTTTTGTTCTCGGTCCTAAACTGGCTGGATCAGGCAATAAATGCTTTAAAAATTGAATCGGAACAATTTCTCTTCCATCGAACTCTATTGCTTCGATTCCAGTCATTCCAACATTACCCAGTACTTCAAGATGTTTTAAATAGTTGTCAGAAAAACTCATCCAAAATTGTGCTCTCTTTAAGCTAGGATAGTGTTTCGTCAATGATTCAAGCTCTTCATGATACATACGATAAATGTCAAATTCGCCAACTTCTTCAGGGCATCTAAACCTAGCTTTTTTCGACATAGCAGGAGTGCAGACAAATTCGCCGTCTTCCCAGTGACGACACTCTGCAGTCACCTCTCGGATATTTATTTCGGGATTAAAGTTTGTAGCAAATGGATACCCGTGATCTCCTCCATTGACGTCGATAATATCCAGTGTATGAATTTCATCAAAATAATGCTTGGCAACATAAGCCGTAAACATATTTGTCGCACCAGGATCAAATCCACTTCCTAACAATGCTGTTAATCCTGCTTCCTTGAATTTGTCTTGATACGCCCATTGCCATTTGTATTCAAATTTTGCTGTGTCTAGTGGCTCATAGTTCGCCGTGTCCATATAATGCACACCAGTTTCTAAGCAAGCATCCATTATGGTTAAGTCTTGATAGGGTAACGCAACATTGATGACAAGATCAGGAGATTCCTTCTTTATTAAATCAACTAATTCTGGAACCTTGTCTGCGTCTACTTGTGCTGTTTTAATGTCACGATCTATTTGTTGCGCTATCCTCTGGCATTTCAATTCAGTCCGACTCGCTAAAACAATTTCCTCAAATACATCTGGAAGACTGGCACACTTATGGGTAACAACGCCGCCAACACCACCAGCACCGATGATTAACACTTTTGACATACATTAACTCTTTTATAATTTATATTTAATTCTCAATTATCTCTCGAAGTAGGTATAACCCTGTAAGCTTTCTCGATATGCTTTAGACATATCTCTTCGCATTGAAGCAGATATTCGACCCTCGCGTACCGCACGTTCGGCTAGACGTCGGAATTTTTCTTGCACCACTTTTTGATTATATTCAACATATTCAAGAACATCTCCAATCGTATCGCCGTGAAACTCATGCACAAAATCAAAACTTCCATCTTCATTGATTCGAATACTCACCACATTTGTATCACCAAAAAGATTATGCAAATCGCCTAGCGTTTCTTGATAAGCTCCGACTAAAAACACACCCAAATAGTACTCTTCGTCATCTTTTAACTTATGCAAAGGAAGCGTATTTCTTATACCATCAGGACTTGCGAAATGATCAATTTTGCCATCACAATCACAAGTTAAGTCGGCAATGATTGCTTGCCTCTCGGGATACTCATCTAACCGGTGAATTGGCATGATAGGAAAAACTTGGTCAATCGCCCATATATCTGGAAGAGATTGAAATAAACTAAAATTCCCATAATAAATATCTGAAAGTAATTCTGGTAGATTTTCTAGTTCATTTGGAATTCGATCACATTTGGGTAACAAATTCGCAATACGCTCTAGAATTGCCAAGGTTATATTTTCTGCTAATGCTCTATCGCGTATGCTGGCTTGACCACGTTTGAACAACTCTCGTATTTCTTCACGATAATGTAGCGCATCGTTGTAGTATTCTTGAATACGCTTGGTCGTTAACGTTTTTAATACATGATAAAGGTTTTCTAATTGTTCATGGCTATCTTCAGGTATTACCTCTGGGACAGGCGCAGGTAAATGGTCTCGAACATCTAAAATATTGAAAAGCAACATCGACGAATAGGCAACCGTTGCTCGACCTGACTCAGTAATTATGACTGGATGAGGTATACTAAGTGGCTCGAGAGTCTCTTTAATTGTCTCTACAATATCAACACAATATTCGTTTAAATCGTAGTTCCGACTATGGTGATTATTTGATTTTGAACCATCGTAATCTACTGCCAAACCACCACCTAGATCTATATAACCAAGTAAAGCGCCTTCTTCAACTAGACCACAATAGTAGCGACAAGCCTCTTGCACTGCGACACGAATATTTCGAATATTAGGAATCTGCGATCCGATATGACAATGCAATAATTGCAGACAGCTCAGCATTTCCGCTTCTTTTAATTCGTCAACAATTTGCATTAGCGCGTTGGTAGAAAGCCCGAATATAGAACGATCGCCACTATCTTTATTCCAATATCCTTCAACCATAGACGAGAGTTTTATTCTGACACCAAGTAATGGTTCTATGCCTAAAGCTTTGCTACATTCAATAATAATTGGGAGCTCTTTAGGCGTTTCTATCACGAAAAAACACTTAACACCCATCTTCTTTGCGTAAAGCCCTAACTGAACAAATTCTTTGTCTTTGTAACCATTACATACGATTAAGCTATCTAAATCACGAATATGCGCCAGTGCAATTATTAATTCGGCTTTGCTTCCTGCCTCGAGTCCGTGGTGGTATGCGCCACCAAATTCCGTAATCTCTTCAACAACATGACATTGCTGATTGACCTTTATAGGAAACACACCACGATAATGATTTTGATAACCTATATCTGAAATCGCCTTGCTAAAAGCCTTATTCAGCATACTGATACGATGGTCAAGTAGGTTTTCAATGCGCAATATGCTAGGCATTTCAATACCACGTTCTAGCATACCTTTTACAATTCTTTTTATTGGAAGGCTAATTTTATTCTCACCGATTTCTACCTTTACGACGAGATCTCCCTCCTCGGAAACTGCAAAATATCCGCAGCCCCAGTCGTTAACCTGGTAAAGTCGCGCACTCTCTTCTGAACTCCATGAACTAGAAGATTGCAGGGATACTTTGGGATAATTATTGTAGGTTCTATACATCTTTGACGAAAAATTGACTTATATAAAATATGATTATTAAAGCGGCGAATTCTCTTAGGAAATGGACTTTGAATAAAGTATTTTTTATAAAAGAAACCCTATTTTTCTATTCTATACTGATTATAAGTAACAATTTGTTTATAAATCACGCAAATATTAATTAAATTACAAACAAAAGATTAAAGATTTGGATTTACTCACATGCTTATAGAATCACCAATAAGATTACTCATTTCTATTTTCTCACTAGCGCTTATATCTTCATACTGTTTAGGCGAGGCTAAACCAAAGAGAATGGCAAAATATGCGCCACCAGGTGACGCTGTTCTAGTATTTGTTGGTCAAGATAATAAAGCCGTTGGGGGAACGGAGAAATGGAACAATGGTTATGCTGATAACATTGGAGTGCCTGCGGGAATAACTCACTATGTTTACTTTACCGAGGGTAAATCGAATAAATTTGGTTTCGATTTTGATAAAGGCACTGTGGATGGTTTAAATAAAGAAACTACATGGGGAAGCGGCCCCATGTGTATGCGGTGTTATTTAGAGTCAGACAAATTGAAAGATTCTGTTATTCATCTTTCTATTTCGATGGAGTTCGATGACGAAGAACTCGTCGCCAAAGGAAAGTACGACCACAACATAGAAGAACTGTCTAAATTCTTACAGGATTACTCTCATATCCCTTTTATTATTCGTATTGGTTACGAATTTGATGGACCTTGGAATCATTACAAAGCCAAGCCTTTTAAAAAGTCATGGAGAAGAATAGTTGATAAGCTTCGCGCAGACAATGTTACAAATTTCGCCACATTAATGGCTTCATTTACAATGGGGGCTACTCGAAAGCAATGGGACGACTATTGGCCTGGTGACGACTATGTAGACTGGATTGGCTATTCCTATTGGTCTGGAGGGACTTTAAACGATTCTGAGACTCTGGCATTGGCACGGGAAAAGCAATTGCCTGTTTTTATCGCTGAAGCCACTCCAAGAGGCTTTTTTCTGAATAATCTAAACGGTATGGTCTGGCATGACTGGTACCAACATTTTTTTGATCATATAGAGGCCAATAAAGACGTTGTTAAAGCCATCTCATACATTAACGCTAATTGGGATGAACAACCTATGTGGAAAGGATTAGGATGGGGTAATTCGCGTATTGAAACAAATGATCAATTAAAGAAGTTGTGGGATGAAAAAATTGCTGAGCCGCTTTATGTTCATACGACAAAGAATACTTTTAATCTAATCGGCTTTGAAACTAAAGAGTAAATTTCTTAACAATGGCTTCTTGAGTTTCAGCAAGATCATTTAGATTCTTGCTAATATCGGACAAGGTTTCACCCGCACTGTAACTCTGGTCAGTGTCCAGGGAAATACGATTAATTTTACTCGCAATATCCGAAGCCATTGTTTTTTGCTGTACAGACGCTGCCGCAACTTGTGTATTTAGTTCTACAACTTGGTTAACGATTTCATTAATTTCGTTAATGCTCACAACAGTTTCATTGCTTCTTTCCAAATTCTCATGCATCCGATTCACCGAAGTTTTTACCATTTCTACCGCCTGTGAAACGGACTGCTGCAGATTATCTATCATCTCACCAATTTCACTAGTGGAAGAAGCCGTTTTACTCGCCAAGTTTCTTACTTCATCAGCAACAACAGCAAAACCTCGCCCGTTTTCACCCGCTCTAGCCGCTTCAATTGCGGCATTTAAAGCGAGCAAATTAGTTTGAGCCGCAATATTTTGAATCACATCGATAATCACACCTATCGATTCAGATATAGATTCTACTTGTGTAATTTTCTCAGAAACATCCTCCAATTCGTCGCTCAAAGACTTAACCTGAATAATATTATCTGACACTAAAGACTTGCCTTTTTGTGCAGATGACTTTGCTTCTTCTGTTTTTTGTTTTGTAAATGAAGCTGCTTGTGACACCTCGTTAATGGCGTCCTCCATATTAGACATGGAATAAACAACGGCTTCCGTTTCTTGCCTCTGACTAGAGATAGTTGTAGACAATGTTTCGGCAGCTTCAGTATTTCGTTTTGATTCGCCTTTTAACGCTCCTATTCCTCCAGAAATGTCTCCAACAATATTCCTCAACTGAGATGTTGTCTGATTTAGGTCGCCGGCCAAAGCACCAAATTCGTCTCGTTTATTGTAATCAACAATTTGCGATAAATTTCCAATGGACAAGCCCGCAAGATTTTCGCTAACGAGTTTCAACGGTATTCGAATTAATCTAGGAAGATAAATTATAAGTAGCACTGTAACAGCTAAAGAGAAAATACTTAGGGCTATGAGATAAGTGGAAGCCGATTGAAAACTTTCAGTAGCAGATAATGAAGTCGCATCAACTTGTTCATTTGCGTGCCCGGTTAACATCCCCACATAAGGTACACTCGCCTCTTTAGCTTTCACCATTTTATCAAACATAAGTTGCTTTCTATCGGCCATCTCTTTCAAAGATCGTAACTTATCCAAAGCACCGCCATCTGTATAAATAATGTTTGCATAGATTTCTATTTTTTTAACTACATCCAAAGCTTCTTTTTCTGGCTTTTGCTGTTTAAAAGCATCTAATCGCACCTGAATCGCCTGCTTTTTTCCAAATAAATTTTGAAATTGCTCGGAATCAAGTTGAGAGTTATTAATCGATATACTGATAAGATCGACTAGAATTCCATTAAACATTGGCATCAAGTGACGAGCTAAAGGCCCAAAATCATCAGAGTTTTTATTTTGAGCCATGGTGGCATTGACAGCTAAATTTATTGTTTTGAGACGGCTTAACTCAGCTGTGTATTCCTGATTAAGCAGTAAGAATCGAGGATGTAGTTCAGCCAATGCAGTAGCATGTTCTATGACCACTTCGGCATGTTCTTCGACGCCATTCAGATCATCGACCATCAAAGCGTGTAACTGAAACCCTTGCATCGATTCCAAACGCTCTTTCGTCACACTCATTTCTTTTCGATAGCTCTTAATGCTATATTCTAAAAGTAAATCCCAGTAGCTAGCTAATTCCGCGTCGGAGTTTATAAGTAACTCTGTCGCAGCGGTCGATATTGAAGCGGTAGCTGCAGACAACTGATTACTTTCTTCAAGCAGTTGCAACTCATTTGCCGCCATACCTTGAATATCACGATATAAATGGGCTCCTGTGCGCCATCCTAAAAAACTAATAGATATAACGATAAACGCCATTACAACTAAACCGACTAAGGTATTGTTGACGACACCAAAAAAGCTGGTTTTAGGTTTACTTACATCTAATTCTTTGACCATTGATAACCATTCAACTTATAAAACGTACAACTTAATTCTAGAACACATAAGCGCCATATCCACAATCTTGATTAATGCAACACGAATATTCTGTCTATAATCAAGTTAACCTACCAATTTTGCTTTATATGAAATCAATACACATAAGACATACAAAGGTTTTTAGATGTTTCCTTGTAGGTATTTTCTTAACCTACACAAACCTATCATTCACTGAGGCTGCTTGGGTATTAAACCCTGCTGGAAAGGCCGGACGAGGGTTGGTGGAAGTTGTAGGAGATCCAAATTCTGGGCGTTGGACAACACCGGCAATTGATCATGTAAAGCATAAAGCGATAAACGTAGCGAAACATTACAACATTGAAAATCACGTCGTTGAAACAAAAGTCGAGTACACAGGCGATAATTGTAACGAAGACGAGAGCTTATGCTTAGCACTGTATTATTTTAAGTCTGCACGCGGAGCAATGGATCTAGGTGAATACAGCGAATTAATATTTGAAATAGATATTATAGAATCACCAAGCGATGCGCTTCTTCTTAGAGTGGGAAGCTTCCCAACCCGCGCAGAAATGAGTATTAACGATAAATTACCAACTCCGAGCGAAGGCTACAAACGAATAACAATAACAAAAGAAGAGTTTTCTAATTTTTTCTTCGAGGATTTTAGTTTTCAGCAAGTGGCAGACCCATTCAGCTTAACAACTAATGGAACAATAAAATACAAAATCAAAAATATTCAATGGAAATAATGTTACAAATTCGGGAGTTTTAAAATAAAAGAACATTTTATTGAAAGGAAAATTTGGATCTATAAAAGATCGTGTTCAACTCAACTGAAAAAACTGTTCAATTGCTTCCCTTTCCCACATCGCATCTTGATAACCTAAATCGATTAGTTCATTGCAATACCGGTTGTTAAAAAGCAAGTAGCTCGCCGCTGCTGCACCACCACCTTTTGTCGTCGCACCCGTACTGCGTAAAAACATCCTTACTGGTTTCGGTAGATTACGAATATTTCTGCCGGCAATTTTTTCTAATGACTTTGAAGGAGAGATGATTAACCTTTCTACTGGACGCAAGAAATGGGTATTTTCACATCGCTCTTCACTGGCTAAAGCAAGTAAATCATTAACTCGCTCTAAATGTTCAATGTCTCCTTCAAGAGAGTCGATAAACGCGGCATTAAACATTTGGCCAATCATTTGTGCTAGAGATGGAGAATGTTTTGGTCTTGGATAACCTGACTTCTTCCATTTTTCAGGATTTCTATTACCACTCACACCAACAATAAAAACACGATCAGCGCCGAGATGAAGCGCAGGGCTTATTGGTGCTATTTGACGCATTGCCCCATCACCAAAATACTCTTTACTCAGTTTTACCGTTGGAAAAACGGTGGGTATCGCCGAAGAAGCTAATAGATGATCCACTGTGATTTTAGCTGGGGTGCCTACTCTTCGGTAGCGGCGCCAACCTCTCAAGTAATCGTTTCCTTGAAAAAAACTAACTGATTCTCCAGATGAATACCCAAGCGCTGTGATACTAAGTGCCTCTAGTACACCCGAGTCAATTTTTTGTTGTATGTTTTCAAAAGGAATGACTGAACTAAGCAGGTTTTTCAAAGGAGAGTTGTCTAATAGAGACACTGGTCGACGTCTACCCACGCCTTCATTAAAAAAAGACGCCAGAACCATCGACATACTTGTGATTATGTCTTTCCAACCTGTTTTGAATACATCTTCGACTTCGAGTGTCTTCCATGTATTTGCCAAGTCATAAGCCGCACTTTTAAAATAACCAGGATTTGCGGCAATAGCTGCAGCATTTATCGCACCCGCTGAAGTGCCACAGATTATAGGAAAAGGATTTTGTAAGTCAGGTACGATATCGGCTACAGCTTGCAACACACCTACTTGATATGAAGCTCTGGCACCACCACCGGAAAGAATTAGTGCATTGGTAGGCATGAGCTAACTGGCTTTTCTCAATTCTCTTCGCAAGATTTTTCCTACATTGGTCTTCGGCAGAGAATCTACAAACTCAATTTCTTTTGGGTTTTTATACGCCGTGAGATTTTTTCTACAATGATCTTTCAATTCGTCTTCAGTTAGAGATGTATCGGACAAGACCACATAAAGTTTTACAGCTTCTCCCGTTTTTTCACTTTTTATTCCGATTGCAGCAGCCTCCAATACCTTAGGATGTTGCGTGACTACATCCTCAATTTCATTAGGATAAACATTGAAACCTGAAACGAGTATCATATCTTTCTTACGATCTACTATTTTAATAAAACCGTCTTCTCGAATTAATGCCATATCACCGGTTTTAAACCAACCTTCGGAATCTAATGACTCTTCAGTTTCTTGGTCTCTCTTCCAATAGCCCTGCATGACTTGCGGACCTTTTACACATAATTCACCTACTTCATTTTGATCCAAAGTATTTCCATCATCATCTATAACTTTGACCTGAGTATCGATGACTGGGCGACCAATAGTACCAGGGACGTTAGAATCCAGAGTATTACCTGATACCACTGGAGATGTTTCTGTAAGTCCATATCCTTCTACGACGTCTAAACCAGTTATCGACTTCCAAGCTTTTGCCGCGTCTTCAGTTAATGCCATGCCTCCGGCGCAGCTCACTTTTAATTCAGAAAAATCCACATCTTTGAGATCTTCACGATGACAAAGCGCGACATAAAGTGTGTTGATACCTACAAATACCGTTGGTTTTATTTGTTTAAGTTGTTTAACAAAAGCACTTAAATCTCTTGGGTTTGGTATCAAAATATTGTGTCCACCGGAACAAAAACCAGATAGACCATGAAGATTAAGCGCGTATATATGATATAGAGGCAAACAAGCGATATAGACTTCTTTAGCATCCACGAAAGCATCTGGAATTTGGGTTTTTAACTGCCAAACATTGCTTGCCAAGTTTCCCTGAGACAGCATAGCCCCTTTTGAAAGCCCCGTAGTTCCGCCTGTGTACTGAAGAACGAGTAACGAGTTTTCCGAGACTTCGGGTTTAGGGAAATCACCATAGTCTTTTTTCACCGTATCAGTAAATGCAATTGGATTCTTAAATTCAAATGCAGGCACCATTTTTTTCAAGTGCTTAATAACGAAATTTATAATTTGACGTTTAGGAGCAGGATGCATATCTGCAAAGTTTGTCACTATGACATGTTCAACCGATGTATCATTTATTATTTCGGCTGCATTTGCAGCGACGTTTGAAAGAACAACTAAAACTTTTGCTTCACTATCGACTAGTTGATGCTTTATCTCTCGACATGTATACAAAGGATTTGCATTCACAATGACGAGTCCAGCTCTTATAGCACCATAAAGTGCTACAGGATACTGAAGAACATTTGGCATTTGCAGTGCAATTTTATCACCTTGATTGAGTTTTAATTCATTTCTAAGGTAGCTTGCAAATCTCTTACTCGCGATATCAAGGTCTGTGTAATTAAGCGTATGCCCAGCACACGTATACGCGGGTTCACGGTTAAATTTTGAAAAAGTGTCTTCAACTAAATCTTGAATTGTTTTGTAATGCTGATTCAAACTTAACTCCTTATCTATTATTTTTGATTCTCGCTAGGAGCGCGCTATCGATGAAAACCTAATACCAATTAAAATTCCCCATCTTCAAAATCCATAAGTGAGTTTGCGCCGGATTTCATTGTTTCAATGAGTGTTCGGGTTCTAGGTAAAATTTTCTTGTAATAAAAACGTGCCGTCTTTATTTTGGAAGAATAGAATTCTTCATTTGACGAATCGGATTTTAAAGCGGTCAAAGCTGCTCTCGCCCAAAAATAGGCAAGTGTCACATAACCAGAATACATAAGGTAATCGACACTGGCGGCACCAACTTCATCAGGGTTTTCCATGGCGGTAAGTCCTATATGCATAGTAATTTCGCCCCACTCCTTGTTTAAACTTGCTAAAGTGTCAATAAACTCTTTCGCGTCTTCACCATCATTAGCCTGACAGAATTTATGTATAACCTTCGTAAATCTCTTCAGTACTTCACCTTGCGACATTAATACTTTTCGTCCCAAAAGATCCAACGCTTGAATACCAGTTGTACCTTCGTAAAGCATCGAAATACGAGAATCCCTTACGTTTTGTTCTACGCCCCATTCCTGAATATATCCGTGGCCACCAAATACTTGTAAACCAAGATTTGCTGATTCAAAACCAGTTTCGGTTAAAAAAGCTTTCGCAATTGGAGTTAACAAGGATAACTGATCAGCAGCATTTGATTTTTCTTCTTCATCCTTGGAAAAGTGTTCGATATCCACTAACAAAGACGTATAGTGAATTAGCATTCTTCCACCTTCGGCAATCGCTTTTTGCGTGAGTAGCATTTTTCGAACATCAGGATGAACAATAATTGGATCAGCTTCTTTATTAGGGTTTTTCACGCCAGATAGAGAACGCATTTGTAATCTATCCTTGGCATAAGCCAAGGATTTTTGATAACCCAATTCAGCATGAGCCAGACCTTGTATAGCTGTTCCTATTCTCGCAGCATTCATAAAGGTAAACATACAGTTCAAACCCTTATTGGGTGGACCGATCAAGAAACCCTTCGCGCCATCAAAATTTAAAACACAAGTAGCATTCCCATGAATTCCCATTTTATGCTCAATCGAACCGCAGTTAACCTGATTACGTTCGCCAACTTCACCATCTCTTGGTAAAAATTTGGGTACCACAAACAGAGAAATACCTTTTGTACCTTCAGGAGCGTCCGGCAACTTAGCGAGTACGATATGTACAATATTTTCGGCGAGATCGTGTTCGCCAGCAGAGATAAATATTTTTGTTCCAGTGATTGAATAGCTACCATCTTCGTTCGGTTCAGCTTTTGTTCGAAGGATACCTAAATCTGTACCACAATGAGGCTCTGTCAGGCACATAGTGCCGGTCCAAGTCCCTTCAATCAATTTACTTAAATAGGTTTGTTTTTGCTCTTCGGTGCCATGATAATCAAGCGTTTTCATTGCGCCATGTGACAATCCGGGATACATCGACCAAGACCAATTGGCAGTGCCATTTATTTCATTAATCAGAACACCTAAAGACTCAGGTAAGCCCTGCCCGCCCAAATCTTGCGAATGACACATTGATGGCCAGCCTGCTTCTACAAACTGAGCATAGGCTTCTTTAAACCCTGAAGGCGTGGTCACATCTCCGTCGTTCCAAGAGCAACCTTCTTGGTCACCCGATTGGTTTAAGGGAGCAAGAACATTTTCAGCAAATTTTGCGGCTTCTTCGAGAATAGCGGAAACAATATCTGGTGAGGCATCTTCGCCAAAACCAAGTTTGTCTATGTGGGCTGGGTAGTCCAACAATTCATCCATGACGAATTTGACGTCATTCAAAGGAGCTTTATAGTCTGTCATAATTGTTATTCCGCGTTTTATTTTTTCTTATATTGTTTTATTAAGTGTAGTTTTAATTACTAAAACCAACAATCAAACAACATTTAATTTAGACTTGTTTTAACAGCAAAAGTAAAAACAAATTCTCTCAAATTGTTTGTACGGCAAAGTTAATCTAACTTCTTAGAGCGATAAATAATGGTTAAATTCCTTTTATTACCAATTTTGGTAATCGTCTTGTTATATATCGTCGTTACGACTATTAATTCTGCGAATAAACCAAGCTATTGGCAATGCCATTAAAATAAGAAAAACAATACTAACCACACAAATTAGAAAAATATTAAATAATCGATCAAGCGGAAGGCCAAAACGATAAACCATCATCCAAATACAAGCGCCACAAGAAAAAAGTGTCACGTAGAGATTTATGCGTTTATTGACTCGAAGTCTTATTTTCAAAAGAATTTGCTCAAGTTAAACGAATATACACAATTCGGGGCATACTCGAATTACAACATTTACAGGTACTACGCTAGGCCAATACCTACTCTGGCTCCAGTGATTCGTTTTTGGCATAAATGAACTCTCTTTTAATTTTAGAAGTTCACTTGAAATAATTATTAGTAATCTACAGAAACGTTTTTTCTTGAGTCCATTGACATCTAATGTTCTTTATTCCGTTTCCTGGTGAATGGCCACTGTCGTTAGCCTCCCACAAAAAGGTGTGTACGCCTGAAAGCTCTGTTTCTAAATGAACTACCGCAGAAACCCAGTACATATTCTCGAGTAATTCTTCAAACTTAGACATCCAAGCGTTCCATTCGTATTCTATCGCCTTGTACGAAGCACCAAAATGCATGACATCCGTTTGATATAGCTCAGAACTCCATTCAACTTTGGGTACAGAGAACATTTCCCTATTCAAATAAGGCCATTCGTCTGCCTGAGGGAGGCTCAACATTGCTAATCTATTAGATTTACGACGATGACTATCCAATTCCGAACCAGAAATATCTTTTATACAACCATAAACAATTGATTCTTGATCCATAATTTTAACGTCTAAAAGGGCCACCACCACGGGGATTTAAGATCATCTTCACAGGTTTTAAGCTGTTTTTCATATGTATTGGCTCGCGCTGAAACTTTTTTAGCTACTTTTTTTAACCATGCTTTTTTAGAGTGAGTGCGACGGTTAAAACCACCATGTCCTTCATGATAAGCCAAATACAAATGATAAGTATCAGAAGGCGTTATCTTAGATCGTTCAACGCTTACTCGGTTGTACCAAGCTATAAAATCAATCGCATCATCAAAATCGTTTCGATCGGCACCTCTTCGACCAGTTTTTTCCTTATACCATTCCCAGGTGTCTTTTTTTGCTTGTGAATAGCCATAAGAAGAACTTTTCCTTGGCCCTGGAATGAATCCAAGATACCACTTTCTTGGGGGCTTTGCCCGAGAAATAAACCGAGACTCTTGGTACATAAACGCCATATTTGTTGAGATAGGAATCTCCCACTTATTGGTCGCTTTTCGTGCTGCTTTGTACCAACCGCCTTTGTCACGAAAAATCTCACAAATATTTTTGACGTCCTTTGGCGGTGTGGTCACACAGCCACCAACCAAGAAACACAAGATGAAGAGGAAAAACACTTTTATCATGTATGAGGCCGAATAAGAGAAAGAAATTCGTTTTCATCAAGAATTGACACATTCAACGACTGCGCCTTTGCTAATTTCGAACCCGCTCCCGGACCTGCAACGAGGTAATCAGTTTTTGCAGAGACACTTCCAGTCACTTTCGCTCCCAATGCTTGCAACTGCTCTTTTGCCTTATCACGACTCATAGCGTCTAAAGTACCTGTTAAGACAAAGGTTTTTCCAGAAATAAGAGAATCGTCAGCACCCACTGCTTTTTGGCTTTGCCAATAAACACCCCGCGCCAATAATGTATCCACAAGTTGATTATTTAAATCGTTCGAAAAGAATTCGACAATATAATTTGCCACTACGGGCCCAACATCTTCCACTTCTAGCAAAGCGCCTTCATTAGCCTCACGTATCGCATCAAGTGTTTTAAAGTGTGCCGCAATATTAGATGCTGTGGCTTGCCCCACTTCTCTAATGCCTAAGCCATAAAGAAATCGAGGTAATGTTGTTTCTTTAGATAATTCAATTGCTTTAGATAAATTTTCCGCAGATTTTTTCCCCATCCGTTCTAGATCTTCAATACGAGCAAAATCTAAGGCAAAAATATCAGCAGCAGTGTGAATCAAACCTTCATCAACAAATTGTTCGACAAGCTTTTCCCCTAAACCGTCAATATCCATTGCCTGACGAGATACAAAGTGTTTTATACCTTCTTTTCTTTGAGCGTCACAAATAATTGGGCCACCGGTGCAGCGCATAACTGCTTCACCGGGTTTCTGCTCAAGTTCAGAATCACATACAGGACATGTATCAGGAAAACGAATGGGACTTGCAGATTCAAGCCTCTTAGACAAGACGACTGAAACGATCTGAGGTATCACATCACCGGCACGTCGAACAACAACCGTATCACCAATGTATACACCAAGTCTTTCTACTTCATCTTTATTGTGCAAGGTTGCATTTGACACAGTAACGCCACCAACAAATACAGGCTCTAAGCGCGCAACAGGTGTAATAGCGCCAGTGCGACCAACCTGAAATTCAACATCATGAAGTAGTGTAATTTCTTCTTGTGCAGGAAACTTATGAGCAATCGCCCAGCGCGGCGCGCGCGCCACGAATCCTAGTTTGCTTTGCAGTTCAATAGAGTCAACTTTAAATACGATGCCATCGATATCATAATCTAAACTTGATCGTTTTCCTTTAAGCGTCTCATAGTATTCCATACAGGCATCCACCCCTTGCGCTACTTTCCGTTCATTACTTAGAAAAAAGCCCCAGCTTTTTAATTTATCAAGGATAGCGGTATGAGTGTCTGGCAATACTGCTCCAGAAACAATACCGACACTATAAGCACAAAGTTTTAGTGGCCTGGATGCAGTCACTTTAGAATCCAATTGGCGCAGGCTACCTGCAGCGGCATTTCGCGCATTGGCAAAAATTTTTTCACCTCGTTTTAACGCGTTATTATTGAGTTGTTCAAAACCAGATTTGGGAATGTAAATTTCGCCACGCACTTCCAATATAGGAGGAAAATCTGAACCAATTAAACGCAATGGTATAGTACCAATCGTTTTAATGTTTTGCGTGATATCCTCACCGGTGGAGCCATCACCACGAGTCGCCCCTCGAACCAACGTTCCATTCTCATAAATCAAACTAATTGCAATACCATCATACTTTGGTTCACATGCATAACTGATGGTAGAGTCCGTTTTTAATCTATCTTTAATACGCTTATCAAAAGCGCGCATATCTTCTTCATTAAATGCATTTTCAAGAGACAGCATTGGTAGTTCGTGAGTCACTTGTGAAAAAGCATCAAGAGGTTGGCCGCCAACGCGTTGCGAAGGAGAATCTGCAGTAAGAAGTTCAGGGTTTAATTTTTCAATATCGAGGAGTCGTTTAAATAGACGATCGTATTCTGTATCTGGAATCTCGGGATCGTCTAAAACATAATACCTGTGTCCGTGGTAATTAATTTGCGATTTTAGCATCCTCAAGCTCTTCAGCGAGAGAATCTTCGTTTATTTTAACTTGCTCTTCCATTAATTCTTAACGAACCTCTGTACTAGGCTTTTGCTAATTTTTTCTTACGTTCATATTCAATGACACGCTGGCGTCCATGCTCGACAGTTTGATTTGTCATGACACTGCGGTTTTCATCTTTAAGCTCACCATCTAGATCTTCCGCAAGTGACTTTGCTGTTTTGATCATATCATCGTAGACATCAATACTTTCCGCCTCGACAGGCAAGCTCAGAAAAATGCTCACGCCAGGCGTTTTAAAACTATCCATTTCGGCAAGCTTAAAAGTACCCGGCACAACCATATTTGCTAGGCTATATAAAACCGCACCCTCGCCCTCTTCATCTATATGTCGATGAAATATTTCCATAGCGCCGAGCTTTAAATTTTGCTTTGTTAAAGCAGCGAGTAAATCGTTTCCTTCAAAGAAGCAATCTTTCTTTGCCATTAAATTGATGATCAATACTTCTTCAGGCTCAATATAATTGCTTTCCGAAACTTCATTGGATTCACTCTTCTCTGTATCACGTTTTTCTATCGAGGTTTCAGATGGTGAACGCTCATCAACTTCATCGATATTTTCAACAGAACCAAGAGAAGGTTCAACATGTGCTTCATCGTCTAAATCTTTTTGATCACCCATCTCAATGGAATCCATAAGCATAGGAACGGATTCTTCTAGGTTTAATGTAACCTGTTCGGGAATGCGTTGTGGCGCGCCTAAGGTTACTTTACCCGCTTCAAATTTTTGTTTTACAGACTCATTGAGTGCCTTGGCCGAATCGGAATCTCTTTGTTTTGCAACTCTCGCTTTACCTCCTGGAAATTCACTTGAGTAGGACTCCGGCTCCAATTTATCATCCGCCTGCTCTGCCGTTCTCGACATTTTCAGAGCACCATTTTTCGCAAGCCGCATCCGCCTAACGCCATCTATTAAAATTCCAACAATCAGTATTACAACGATAAGTGCCAACCAATCTCGCATAATGATTCCCCCTTTTACTATACCGCTGCTAGCTCGGCCGCTTCTTCGACATCAACCGTTACCATGCGAGAAACTCCAGGCTCATGCATAGTTACTCCCATTAGTTGATGTGCCATTTCCATAGCTATTTTGTTATGAGTAATGTAAATAAATTGCACCTGAGATGACATTTCCTCTACCATACGTGCATAACGACCAACGTTGGCATCATCCAAAGGAGCGTCAACCTCGTCAAGCATACAAAATGGCGCTGGATTAAGCCGGAAAATTGAAAACACCAATGCGATTGCCGTTAGTGCTTTTTCACCACCAGATAATAAATGGATGGTGCTATTTTTCTTACCAGGTGGTCGAGCCATAATCGCAATCCCTGTATCCAACATATCTTCGCCAGTTAACTCTAGGTATGCATGACCGCCGCCAAACACCTTTGGAAAAAGTTCTTGTAAACCACTGTTTACCTGATCAAAGGTTTCCTTAAACCGAGTTCGAGTCTCTCGATCGATTTTTTTTATCGCGCCTTCTAAAGTATCTAAAGCTTCTTTTAGGTCATCATTTTGAGCATCAAGATACTGTTTTCGCTCAGATTCTGTTTTAAATTCATCAATCGCAGCAAGATTGATAGGTCCTAATCGCGATATTTTATTCCCTAGTTTTTCAATTTCTTCTGAGAGCGAAGCGTCCGTTTCATCTTCGTTAAGCGACTCGATAACCTCATTCAACTCGAGATTTTCTTCGGTTAACTGTTGTTTTAAATTTTCTCGTTTTACTTCGATCGACTTAGCTTCAAGGCGCGCACTTTCTAAACTACTCCGATGACCAGACAGAACTTGATCAATCTTATTTCTATCATCTTCGGCTTTACGCATATCGGTCTCCACTGACTCAACCCTTTTCCTTGCTTCATTGAGTTCTGTTTCAACTGAAAGTCTCTTCTCTAGGTGCGCTTCAAGCTCGAGTTGACTTTCTTCTCCAGGATCTTTTGTTTCCAATAGGCTTTGCTGAAGCGAGGCTTTACGCTCTTCCATTACTTGCATTTGCTCTTTAAGCCTCACTATGCCCTGCTGAATTGAATCCAACTGTGTTTTGACCGACTGGTAACGCATGGCCATGGCATGTGACTTGTCTTTATCTGATCGAGCCTGCAAACGCAATTCATCTAAGTTTGCGCGAATTTCATCTCTTTTATTTATTAAATCTTCTCGCTCAGTTGTATCCTTTTCCATTTCGGAAATCGCTTCTTGAAGTAGCGTACGAGATGCCACAAGATTTTCAGCTTCCATCTCAAGTTGGTCTTTAGATTCTTGAATCTCTTTTTCAATCCTTTCTCGACTTTCTAATAGTTGCGCAACTTTTGCTTTTTTCGCTGAAGCCGCTGACTTAGCTTCACTGAATTCATTAGAAATCAATGTAAGTTCTTTTCTTCCTAAGTCTCGTGCAGCTTCTGACTCGTCAAGCTGATTAATCACATCATCTAACTTGTCGACTAATTCTTGTTGTCGCTGTTCGCTATTTTCGATTTGTTCGGCTAATAGACTTAGCTCTTCTTTACGAGCTATGACTCCAGAATTAGTATCGTCACCTTTCGCAACTTTTAACCAATTTTTCCCTAACCAGATACCATTGCGAGTAATGATTGATTGACCCGGCTCTAAAGAATTACGTTTACTCAAAGCGTCATCGTATGTCTCGGCAACAAAAATCTGTCCAATAAGGGACGATATATCATGCTCGCAATTGACCTTTGAAAGAAGCAACTCCTCAGCCACTGGTGAATTTTGTAGTGAACTTGATTCAACAAGAATAACCTCGCCCTTTTTGATGTCTTCCGTGCCTTTTAATGCTTCGAGACTACTCACACATATCGCTTGAAGAGATTTACCCAGTACGGTTTCCAGAGCTGTATCCCATCCGGATTCGACAGATATCTTTTGCGCCAGTCTAGGTGATAATCCAATATCATTTTGCTCTATCCATGAATTGATACTCTCATCATTATTTTCAAGTGCAGCCTGCTGTAAAGCATCAAGAGAAGCATATCGCCCTTTTGCTTGCTGCAAGTGCCCAAAAGCTTCATCTTTCTCTTTTGATAAACGTTGTTGCTGTTCGCGAATTTGGGTAATTTTCAATGATAGCTGATCTAGGGATTCGGTCTTAGTCGCCACACGCTCTTCCAACACTAGTACCGATTCTTCTAGCTCACCGATCTCTGCAGCATCATTCTCGACTACTAAATCACTTTTTTCGGAATCGAGTTTTTCTATTCGTTCTAATAAACGCTGCTGAACCTGTTCCAAGTATTGAATTTTTGATTGCTGCACTTCAGCTTGTTGACGCGGTTCGGCGGCGCGTTGGTTAAATTGATCCCAATCTTGCTGCCAATTTTGCATTTCTTCTTCTGACGCTAATAAGGTTTCACCAGAACTCGACTCTGCTTCTTTTAACAATTCCATTTCAGGCTCGATCTCTAATATTTCAGCTTGCCAGCCTTCGACCTTCAACTGATCTGCCTCCAGATGATCTTGTGCTTGTTCACAATGTCGATTGGTTTCGTCTAAGTCACGCCTTAACTGGACTTCACGCTCTTTTGCATGCTGAATCGATTGCTCAAGTCGTGCGATATCAGCGCCAATGGAATAAAACCGACCCTGAACTTCATTAAATGCGTCACTCAAACCGGTAAATTCGGTGCGGTGCTTTTCAATATCTGAGCTAAGGCGAACATGTTCTGTGACACTCGCTTCAACTGTAAGCTCTATCTCTGTGATAGTTTTCTGTTTTTGCTCTGATTCACCTGCAAGAATTTTGTAGCGAACGGCTTGCAATTTTGCTTTAAGACTCCGCTCTAACTCTTTGTAATTTTTATATTTTTCTGCCGATTGAGCCTGGCGTTCTAACCGCGATAATTGACGCTCTAATTCATCTCGAATGTCTGTTAAGCGTTCAAGGTTTTCTTGGGTCCGCCGCATTCTGTTTTCTGTATCACGACGTCTTTCTTTATATTTTGATATACCAGCGGCTTCTTCGATATATACGCGGAGTTCCTCTGGCTTAGCCTCAATCAGTCTAGAAATCATTCCCTGTTCAATGATCGCGTAGCTTCTTGGCCCTAAACCTGTCCCTAAGAAAATATCAGTAATATCGCGACGACGACATTTTACACCGTTGAGGTAATAAAAATTTTGGCTTTCTCGAGTCACTTTACGGCGCACAGATATTTCTGAAAAGCTTGCATACTCGCCGACTAGAGTACCGGCACTATTGTCAAAGACCAGCTCAATTGACGCTTGCCCTACGGGTTTGCGACCTCCAGACCCATTAAAGATAACATCAGTCATCGCTTCACCACGAAGATTCTTCGCAGATGACTCCCCCATCACCCATCTTACTGCATCAATGATGTTTGATTTACCACAACCATTTGGCCCCACGACGGCGCAGAGATTACTTGGAAATGAGACAGTTGTTGGGTCTACAAAAGACTTAAACCCAGATAATTTTATTGATTTTAGACGCATATACCTGACTTCACTGTTGCGTAGTCCCGTTTAATAGAGTTATTACAGGTGGAGAATGACCGACTAATTATGTGAAGGCCTCTTTCTTCAATCAAGCCCAATGGTTTTATTCTCATATTTTGCAATAAAACTGAAGCGACACAATATATTGTGTCGCTAAACGAAACCAAACCATAAATTTTACACATTTAATAAAACAGAAACATCTTGATTAAACATTTCTTTAAAAAAACTCGATAAGAACTCAATGTTTTTGTTTGAGTTGAGAAAAATTGATTAAGAAACAAACTAGTTTTGAACAATCATTCGATTAGAGTATTAATGTTTAGAACAACAGGCTCTTTTTGATTAGCGACAATGACTGGCCCTTGTGCTGCTTGCCAATCTCCAGAGGTCGGAACTGCACTTCCACCGGGAGATAATCTAGCAACAACTTCTACTTGAGGAAAACTAGAAAGATCCATACCAGGCATCATTGATTCACTTAAAGTGACACTAGCAGGCAGATCCGCAGCCGTTATACGTTTAATTGCCAAAGGCATTTTGGGACCTTTCCAAGCACGTGCATAAATAAATACTACATCGTCCGGATTTGATACAACAGATTTGTCGAGCGAAACCTTAACATCAATACTCGGCTTGTCTGCGGCTTCTACTTGGGAAACTGTCGGTGCTACTTTACCCGTCTGCTCTAATGCTTTCTGAGCCTTGTCTACTCCTGATGATAAAACTTGATATGCGGCCGAAGATGGATCGAGTTGGCTGGTTGCATTTTGCCAATGACGAATCGCCAATTCATAATCACCAGCCTGGTATGCGTCTACACCCGCCAAACCCAAAGCGGTAGGCATCATAGGGGCAATTGCAAGTGCTTGTTCCGTATAAGATCGCACCTCTGGCGTAATAGTGTTCCCCGCCCGCGAAAAAAGTGCCTGAGCCAACTCCGCCATGATTCGCGGCGCCTCGGGGGATAAATTCAATACTTCGCGATAGGCTCGCACGGCTTCGTCGTAATTTCCCATTTCCATCGAAGTGGAAGCTAATAAATACCAGTTACTCGCATTTTCCGGTTTACTTTTTAGGCGTTTTTGCAAGCGTTTGGTAAGGTTTTCTGCTCTTGTTTTCGCTTCGTCTAAGTTAGTAACTTGCTGCGTCATCAAACTGTATATTTCCCAATCAGATTTTGATCCGATACTGGAGTATATAAGCAGCGCAAAAATAGGCACCACGATAACTAAAGCAATTACGGGTAATCTGCTTTTAAAAGACGAAACAAAGGGTGTTTCAGTTGATTCCCCTTCGTTGGAACTTTCCTCTATAAGTGTGTTTTCGAGATCTTGCTTAAGGTTATCGTAATCTTGCTGTTCTATTTCACCGCGATTACGAGTCTGCTCTAAGTCCTTCAAGTGATGATCAAAGACTTGATCTAATTCGTGGTCGCCTACACCTGTTCTTAACTCCTTTTTATATTTTTTCTTTACGAAAAGTGTTGGCCATAAAATAAACATCGCAGCCAAAAGACTAAGAACAAGTACACCATGCCAAAATTGCATATATATCAATCACCTAGAGTTATTGTTTTATGTGCTTTAGAAACTAAGAATCCGAAGAAGTTTCCTTCTCTTCAGACGTAGCCCTCGTGCGTCTATAGATAATAATGCCGAATACAATTATTCCAATACCAAACATCACGGTGGGCCCTAACCACAATACTAGTGTATTGTTTTGCATCGGAGGACGATAAAGAACAAAATCACCATAACGATCAACCATAAAAGTGACGATTTCTTGGTTAGATTCACCACCAATCACTTTTTTGGCTACTTCGTTGCGTAAATCAATTGCAATTTGTGAATTGGAATCAGACAAATTCTGATTAAGACATTTCGGACAACGCAACTCGTCTATCAACGTGCGATATCTCTGACGATCATGCTCTGATTCAAACTCATGTGCATCAATAGCAGCAAATACTGCTGAAGAAAAAACAAACGAAATGAGCAAAATTAAAGATCTATTCACATTTCCACCCCTTTTTTAACTGAGTATATCAGCTTGGAAGCAATCTGCTCTAGGTAATCCACCTCATAAAACAATCATAAGATAATTAATGAAATAATTGTTTCAAGGTATTGACCGCCAAAAGAATATCATTACAATGGCCGCTCCTTCTAGGGTGGTTAGCTCAGTTGGTAGAGCGGCGCCCTTACAAGGCGTAGGTCACAGGTTCGACCCCTGTACCACCCACCAAATTACTCTGTCGCTTTCAGAAGTAAAAGAGTATGATAAGTTAGAAGGAAAGCTACCGCGGCCCGGTAGTTCAGTTGGTTAGAATGCCGGCCTGTCACGCCGGAGGTCGAGGGTTCAAGTCCCTTCCGGGTCGCCATATACAAAAAGCTCGTATCAATAGATACGGGCTTTTTTTGTTTTATTAATAATGTACAAGTTTATAGTTAAGATTGTTGCAATTAAATCAATGTTTTAAGATTTGCACATGAGCTGTTTTACATTTCTTGACAAATACAATCATGTTTTCTTTGTTACGAAAAAATAAAAACTTTAAGATACCAACTCTATTCTTTATTGAGACCATAACGTAATAACCTTCGCTGGAGAATAGACTTTCAAAGGATAAAAAATGGTACCTATTTTTGTTGGTTTTTCTCAATTTGTAGTAAATGAAATTTAAAACACCCTCAACGCACTCTATAAAAATACCTAATATTGCATAGAAATGTGAACAGCTAACTCAAGTTGCAAATTTAGTAACTGGTTAACTGCTCATCTAACTCAAGATAAAACCAAGGAGAAGGGTATGGCAATTATTCGGAAAGCCGACCATAATCTCCTATATTTTTAGAAATGCCTAAATCGTATATCGTATATCGTGCCATTGTAGCCAACACTGATCGTGCCCGCTTATTGGATATGACGTCGAACTTTAATACCTAAAATACCTTATCCAACAGCCTCTTCAGGATAAGAAAAATAAAAACGGTCACCCGGTTTATCTAAACAACCAATAATAATTGGTTCCTCAAAGTCCAAGCCTTCATTAATTTCATTTCCTTCAAAAAGTCCTCGATAGTTAATCCACTGCTCTCCTGCAGTTAATCCAATAAAGACTCTACTGCTGTGGAGGGCAACCATCATATTGAGGAAAAGCATCTTCGGGGCAGCTATCGTTTATGTCTACAATCCCATCTTAATCACTATCTATAGTGTCTTCACCATTCGGGTAGGGGTCACGATTGTCACCAATACCATCGCTATCAGTATCAAGCGTTTCCGCAGGATCCAAAGGCGCGCCATCTAAATCATTTGTAACGCCATCACCGTCAGCATCGCGGTTAGCGCCCTGGCCCGACCTTGGACGGTATTCATTTTCAAACAACAAACTTAGTGCGAGATCTTCGTTGAAGGTAGTAAAAACCCCAAAATGCCTTATATGCTCTTCTGTATCAATAAAAATAAATTTAGTACGACAAAATTCTTGAATACTTTCTAATTCTTCGTCCGAAACGAAACGTCTAGTGCAAGAGATATAGAGGTCATCCTCCTCGATATACTGAACAGGAATATAAACGATTTTTTCTTCTGATCGTGCAAAACCGTAAATAAGTAACCCATCTCTAATTTCATATGATGCAACTAAATTTTCACTTGGAGTCAATGTAATTTCCGAACGATAGATCGTATCTATTTGATCATTAAAATTAAAGTCTATGGTGGATAAATCATAAGAAACACCGCCGCTAGTTCCAGATTCAGGTATAAAATACTCCATGAAACTTAAACGGAACGTGTCTGTTAACAATACATCAAACAATTGCGAAGGTTCTTCGATTATCGGAAAATCCACAAAAGTGTTTTCAAAGGTTTTTAAATCGTTAATGTGCCTAATTTCAGTACCATCAGCATAATTTATTTCAATTATTACTTGGCTTTCCGAGCCTTCACCTACCGGTGAAAAAATCCACTCATTTGGATCGCCAATACCAACACTTGTTCTCAATTCGCTATCCCACTCTGACCCTTCTGGATATTCTAAAACAACTAATCTATTCTCAACGTATTCCCAAATCAGAAAATTATTCCGATTGTCTTCAGGGTAATAAATAAATCCTCGATTATATATACGGATATCGTCGATAATATCACCAGCTTCTTCATCAAACTCGGTAAAAGAAACATCCTCTGTACGCAAATGAATACGAAGATTCATTTCTATATCGTCGTCTATGCTAATATCAAAAGTATCGTCTAGAGATGAGCTAAATAAAGGAATTTCATAAACGGCAATAACGTCAGCATAGTTATTTGGGTCCAGCTCTAAAAACACCTCATCAAGCCGATCCGTAAACTCCACAAACTCAGTTTTCGTATTTCCCTCGAAATCCCGGAGCATTACCATTGTTAAGCTGGGGTCAATCGTCGGAGTTGGCTCAGGACTGGGAGATGGCGAAGATGACGGGGTTGGCGTCGGAGATGAACTAATTTGTGAGGGCTCAACTGCGTTGGGGTCATTAAATTCCTCTCCAGAACATGCGAATAAACCTCCAACTAATAACAAAACTCCTAATTTTCCCAAAAATAATTTTCTCGATATCTCCAAAACTGCAAACTTCACGGTGCTTCTCCTAATATTTAAGTACAAAATTCATCCAAACATAACCAAATACTGTTTAGGTTATAAGCACCAATTATTGCATTTTAATGAAAATATCTAAGAGTGATTTTTTCACTTAGAAAAAATCCTATCTAACTGATTTAAAAAAAAGCTTATTTTTGTTCGAGACTACAAATTTTCTTTAAAACCCTACTTATTTAATCTTTAACGGTTCTCTTAGGGTATTAACAAAAAACTAAGAATTTTAATGTTAAAACCCACCGTAGCCACTGAAACAAAATAAAAATTAGAGTTACATCAAATTTAATTAAGGGAACCCAAATGTATATTTTTCTTTTACTGTGTCTATGTATTTTAATACAGCCGGATTACTATAGTTCCGGCCCAGTTAATTTATAAATTTGGCTCACCACCAGAATTCATTAACAACTCAGCTAGATCTTCAGCACCTCTCGAAAAATGAAATTCTGTTGGCGTCTTACCATCGGTGTTCAATACGTTGATATCCAAACCCATTTCTAAAAAAATTTCGACGATCTTTCGGCACTCATCTAATTGGTTTTCTCTGGCCCAGAGACCCAAACAATGAAAAAGTGTATTCCCACTTTCTGTCTTATAATGAATTTGATCTGGGTTATTCTTAAGAATTTGCTTTACCTTCTGACTCGCACCCAACATCGTTACCTGCTTGATGTTAGTTGAATAATTCACAAGCTCATCAACTACCGCATTTTGACGATGAAAATAAGCCCAGTTTAAAGGGTCGCCTTCATATAATAAATCCTTAGCAGTCACATCTGCACCCGCGTTTACAAGAAATTTTACCTCTACTAAACGACCTGACATTGCCATTCTGTGCAAAAGAGTATGACCATCGACCGAACTTCGTTGAGTAATATCGAAACCAAGTTTAAGCAAAATTTTAAATATATCGTGATTACCTTTATCTGTTAGTTCAAAAACAAGTTCAGTGTTCTTGAGTATCGAAAGGTTTCTTTTAACTGCAACTTCGAATTCTTTTAAATCATTTTTTGTCGCGGCTAGCACCAGTTTTTCTTCCTCAGAAAGCTCAATAATATCCGCGCCAAAAAGAACTAACTTTTCTGCAATATTTGAATACTCATGCGTAAGCGCATTAATATAATGATTTCGATTGTTGTAATAGTCTTTTGAGTTTGGGTCCGCGCCATGATTTAAAAGAAACTCAACACGATTAAAAAAACCCTGCTTTACAGCATAGCCCAACAAATAATTAAAAACTGTCATTGCAGACTCTTGATCAGCATCCCAATTGATTTTTGCTGTTTCTTTTAGACCATAGTCCACTAATAGTTTTAACCAAGTATCGCCACTTTCCGTGAACTGAGTGTTATACAAACCTTGACTATCGTTTGGGTTAGCGCCGCCTTCAAGTAAAAGACTTGCTAAAGCAACTCCATGAGGATGCGGAGGCTGATCAATACTACCTCTTTCTCCCTCTCCCATTGCTCCTGTTAAGGGCGTAAAGCAATACTCATCTCCCGAAGAGATTTGAGTATTTGGATTCGCTCCTGTATTTAGTAGTATTTTTGCGATGGATAAACAGGCATTTTCATCTTTAGAAAGTCGGCTATAGCATAGATAGTTTAAAGGCGTCCAATTCATGGGGCCCAGTGCTTGGTTAGCTAATGTTGGATCTGAATCTAAAAATTGTTTAACCATCGCCGTTTCATCGGCAATAATTGCTGTCACAATGTTAAAGCTGGCCAACGAAGGATAGCGATTTAACAAATCCGAAGCCTGTTTTCTGCGCTTAGGAGAATCCTCAACGGAATAACATAAACAAGCCAGTCGAATAAATTTGTCTGAACGCTCACCGGGGCTTAATCTATCTAGTTGAGCCAATTCCACCGCATCGACAATTTCTTTCCAACTGAGATATCCGTATTGACGTGCAACAACTAATTGTGCGTCTCGCAATCCAGCAAACGAGAGTGGTCTTGGATGAAATGCTTCAACTAATGATTTACTCGAAGCTTTGTCATCTAAATAATCGCGATAAAGTCGTTTTGCATTTTTCTTTAAAAAATTTAAATTAGCGTTTTTAGGTAATTGAAGGGTCATTATGACCTCCTTTCTTTACGCCCGTGTCCGCTGAATCATAATCTATGAACGAGCTGAAAGAAGGTGAAATTAGCATAAAAGCTACTTGGTGGGATATTCCCTTGCCGCGGACGGGAGGCGCTCCAAGCACGCACTGGCCATATAATAGCAATACCAGTGTATGATAGAAAGCCGCGCTAGTGGGAAAACCGTCCTAGTTTTAATTAATCAACCATTTTTAAAAAGACACAATACGAATATCAATTGGCGTTTTTTGCTAATGTTGAATTTATATTTTAGACGGATAATGTACTCCAAGTTAAGCAAACCCAATTAATCAATGGAGCCTACTATGACAAATTTAAAAACAGCACTGGTTACAGGAGCATCAAGCGGTATTGGAAAAGAATTAGCAAAAATTCATGCTCAAAAGGGAGGCAACCTTGTCTTGGTGGCCCGCTCAAAAGATAAGCTCGATAACTTGAAGAACGAACTTGAATCAAAGTACGCAATTAAAGCAACTGTTATCGCAGAAGACTTATCTTTAGAAAATTCAGCGCAACGAATTTACAACGCAACAGAAGCCCTTGGAATTACTATCGATATTCTTATTAACAATGCCGGTTTTGGGGGACATGGGCTTTTTCATGAGCAAGAGTTCACTGTTATGCAAGATATGATGCAAGTTAATATGGTTTCACTGACTCAACTTACACGCTTTTATCTTGACGGTATGGTTCAACGTAAAAACGGAAAAATACTAAATGTTTCATCAACAGCATCATTTATACCAGGTCCTTTACAAGCAGTTTATTACGCAACTAAAGCCTATGTAACTTCGTTTTCTCAAGCAATCGCAGAAGAAACTGCAGAATATAATGTCACTGTCACTGCACTTTGCCCTGGAGCTGTGGCCACAGGGTTTGTTGAAGCGGGGAACCTCGAAGGTGTAGACGTTTGGAAAAATGCTAAATCTGCTGAATCGGTTGCACATTGCGGATACAAGGCAATGGAAAAAGGTGAGCTCATTGCCATTAACGAAGGTAATCTAAAGTTCATGTTAAATTGGATCATTCCACTGCTACCAAGAAAAAATGTTTTGAAATTTTCTCGACAAGCCATGGAAAAAGCAGCTTAAATAAAATAAAAAGGCAGTTATAAAGATTTATTTTAAACACTTGCCTTTGTATATTCCGCAAAGAATGTCAAAACCAAATGGGTTTTGACATTTTCTTAATCAGAGGTTGCTATAAAAAAAACCTTAAAAACCTGCTATACCAACGAACATTCTAGGACGAAATAGTTCTTCATTGACAATTTCGATTTCAACCATCCGTTCGAGTGAACCTCCCTCATTAATTCTCCATTGAGCTATTCGGCTATCATTATTGACGACTTGATATAAGAAAGGATAAGTTACTTCGGCATCTAAAACCCCGCCACCATTTTGTGTATCATCACCCGGGATACCTGCATTTCCGGCTTCTGATTCGATTCTATCTAAAGTACCATCATTATTTATCCGATAACTCGTGACTGTTCCATCGGGCGTATTAGACACAAAAGCATAATCGTTTGATGGGCCATCTGCAATTTCAACCCAGCAACCAAAAGTAAAGCCTGTCACTAATGGATCACCTTCAATTCCAGTACTCAAAGACGCACCCGATAAACTGCTATCAGGACTCACCGTATAGGAAGACAAAGCTGACAAACCTGGTGCGCCATTGTTTCCTTCAGAAACTAATAGAACCTCTTCTCCACTATCATTCACAAACAAATCGGTACCAAATGGCTGCGCAGTTTGTGAAAGAAATTCAGATACGATAGGTTGACCATCCACATCAAGTGCCGGTAAACCTTGACTAGTCATTGAAACTGTTAATATTCGATTAGTACGCCTTTCAGTAATATATATTGCTGAACCGTCATTGGAAAATTCAATCGAACCCACATTGGCGGCAATGTTGGGAATCTCAGACCCATCTAACTCAGAAAGACTACCATCATTTCCAATAACAAACCCTATGATACTGCTATTAGTACGATTACGATCATCAGGTAAGCTAGTAAGTTCGTTTCCAAATTCGTCAAAAAAAGCGCCTGTATTTGCAACGTAGAGGTATTGTGCATATTGGGTTATGGATACGGGATTTTGAGCATTGGTCGCACCTGTTGTTGATACATCAAGTGAAACCGGGTCTAGCGTCATATCATTCTGAATAGCAAAAGAGCTAACACTTTCGCTTCCTGCATTAACAGCAAAAACAAACCGATTATCGTTAGAAACAATTAAAGGGTCCTGTGACGCCAGAGGGTTCGCACCACTATTACGAATGTTTTCACCTAAACCACCAGTTTCATATACGCCAATTTGTTCTAGTTGACCGTCTTCCATTCGAGCATAAGCAACAACTTCATTAGTCAAAGAAGGTTCATTTGCAGCATCGTCACTCGCGTTAATTTGGTTTATCGGGTTATGTCCATTTGTCAATGCATAGATCGCACCGACCGCTTGAACGTCATCAGGGTCATCAGCATTGTCATTGTCATCATCACTACCACCGCAAGCAGTTAAAAACATAGCTAGAAACACGAAAATAACCGTCATAAACCATTTCGATATACTGAATAGAAAATTAGTGAGATTAAAACACAATAAAAATATTGCAGAAGAAAGATGTTCTAACTTCGAGAACAGGAGCCGATTCATTGGAATTCCTCGTTTTAAATTATTAAATTTGTATGCGACCTTTTATTAGTCGTGCAAATTTTATAAACCTGGAACAACCTAAATCCTCCTGAGAATATAAAAAATACATCACAATCTGGAACAAGTTCTACGCATTCAAAATTAGACTGTGACCTCGGTCAATTGTTTTCAGCATATCGATTGTGATTATTCACCTATGAAGTATTTCTAAAATTGTTTTATCATTTGCAGTATTCGGGCTCCGCCACAAAATAAAGATGAAAATCTATGACACCCAGTGATTTTGTAAAAAACCTTTTTGTTCCTTTAATTTCCGTGGGTACTGCGGTTATGGTCGGCATATTAAATTTTCAAGTATCACAAAATGACTTGGAATTAAGACAAAGAGATCAAGAACTAGAACAAAAGTTGAGCGAAATTGATTTGGTAATAAAAAAATCTCGAGAAGAACGAGAAGAACGTGAAAGCAATCAAGATTTCAATCTAAAGATATATGAAATTGTCACGGAGTCACTAGAAGAAAATAGTGCCCAAAAGCAAGACGCCGCGCGAGCATTTGTCGTAGTCATGGTTGACGAGCCTTTGCGTTCGTCTCTGCTTAACGTTTTGAAACAAGGAGGTTCACCGATGATGAAGCGCGAAATAAATAAGATTCTTCAAGCAGAACAAAAATTTCAAAATGTTAATGCCTGGATACCCAAGGTCGAACGCAAGGTTACATCTAGTCACTCGTGGGGCAATTGGGATTTCGATATTTTTTGGTGTACAAGTTCCGGAGAAGAGGCCAAAATTCAAGCTCAAATGATTGCTGAGCAACTTAAAGCGGAGGATGCGAAAGGTCGAATACGTGTTAGAGAATTACCTGATTCAATTAATGCCAAATCTAGTTACCAGGTTAATGGTTATAATATTCGAAGAAATACAAACGAAATCGAAACCGCAAATGCGTTAAAACAGCTAGGAGAGACAGCATTATCTAACAATGATATCTCAACAGAGTTTACTATCTCTACAAGCCGTCAAAATACTCCCTGGTATATAAGTGCCTTTGTTTGTCCGAGAAACTAAATTTTTTTGCAAATGCCTAACCTTGGTTTTCACACCGGCGAAGAATTACATTTGCGGGAATGGAAAGCTGCTCATATAAATATGCTTTAAAAGCTTCCTCATACTCTTGCTCTGCAATCGCCTCTTTCATGCAAGAAAGCCATTGGTCCCTCTCTTCAACGCCTATTTTAAGATGAGCATGTATAGCGGGAATATTAATCGATCCATATCTCTCTTGATATCGTTTTGGTCCCCCCATCCATCCACATAAAAATCGTGCAAGCTTATCGATTGAAATATTTATATCTCGCGGATGCATGGCATAGATTGTTTCATACTCTTGTCGATTACCCATAATGTCGTAAAATTTTTCTACTAGCCTTTGTATGCCTTCGATTCCGCCAGCAGCGAGATAGCTTCCATCGTCAAAACCAAAAACTTTATTTTCATTCGTACTCATCGGTAAAACTCGACATAAAATTCAGTATCTCTGTTTAAAGATACATAGTGTTTTTGTTGCGGTGCTATCACACCCTTCTCACCAGTGTTTAAACTAATATTTTCTTCCTCTCCATCTTCGGTTATGACGTATTTGAGAATTCCTTTGTCAACATTAATAACCCCCCACACACCAGGTTTGGTGTTGTGATCTTTCGTAAGTGCTTTAGGAACGGAATCAAAATTAAATGTTGCAGTGCGATTATAGGCATTAACTTCGTTGGGTAGATCTTTCATTTTTAACTCCAGTTTTATCTTAGTTTAGCAACATCTTGCTCAGTAACAGTTTTCGCCTGATTTCCCCATTGATTACGCTCGTGATTCACAACCGCAGCAACTTCTTCATTTGATAATGTCGAAAAACCAGGCATTGGCGAAGCATAAGCAACACCATCAATGACTTTTCCTGAAACGCCATTTAGAACAGCCAAAATATGTTGTTCTGGGTTTTCATCCAAAACTACGCTATTTCCTTTTAGCGGCGGAAACACGCCAGTTAAGCCTTCTCCATTTTGTTGATGGCACGAAGAGCAGTTATTCCCATAAACTTGCTCACCGAGCTGAGCCCAGGATTGCGCTGAATCAGAAACTGTCGCTGGTTGTGTCGTTGCCACTTCAGATGTTTGACTCTGATTTCTATCATGAAGTTCAAGCGACACATAACCCGCACCCCATCCAAATATACATAACACAAGCACCCAAGCCCAAGTGGGGATTGGTTTAGGTGTTTCGATCCGCATGGGTTCAAACTCATCACCTTTTTTAGCGGAATAAGCATTTGTTAAAATGGAAATATCGCCTTTCAGGGTTTCCCCTTTTTCCACGCCGTGCACAACTATTTCAGGACCGTTATGAACTTGAAAAGGAATTACTCGTGATCCGAGTTGACCCGTTTCATCCCGTGCCACAAATTGTAGTTGGTGTTCGCCATCCGAAATTCTTTCTGTTTCAAGTTTAAATGTTTCTGGCGGTGTAAATGAGGCAATTGGCTCAGGATCTAAATCGAGGTATACATCAATTCTCATAGCCACCCTCCTCGTTTAAGACGCTGTATTTAATATGTTCTTTGGATTTATCTTCGGGCCATAAGGTATAGGTCACCATTTTATATACCGAAAAAACAAGCACAGCTAATGCAATGAAGATCATCACTATTCCACCCAATGAAACATCTTCAGGTGAATCAAAACCGCACAAAGAAGATAAAAGCGCAAGATAGTAATCAACTTTTTGTTCCATTATTTTATCTCCGGCTGTTTTAGTGATTGTAAATAACGCACTAGATCAATTGCGGATTGTTTCGCAACAACAACACCGTCTGGAGCAAACTCACCAGAAAGAGGCACCGTGATATCCGATTCTTCTGGTATTGCTTTTACTTCAAATAGCCAGGGGTAACTAGGCATAACAGAACTTGAAACAACAGCTCTTGGATTGTAAAGATGAATTAAATTCCAGACCTCACTTGGCTGGCGAATACCAACATTCGCTAGGTCTGGACCGGTGCGCTGAGTTCCGAGCAATGGTGGTGATTCAAGCGCATAGTCAGCGGCAATAGATCCTCTTCCATAGGGTGCATCCATCGGAAGATTTCTGACAAATTGGGTATGACAGGTCGCACAACCTTCTTTCAGATAGATTTCTCTACCCCTTTTAACTTCTGCGGAAATTTCAATTTCGAAAGCTCCAGGTAGCGCCTGTATCTTAGAAGCTTCAAATGCTGGTAATACTGCAACTAACATGCTTAAGGAAAGAAATATCGTTGAAGCAGTGGCAATTAACGCTTTGTGGTTAGTATGTATACTCATGCTTTAGATAATTCCCCATCATTAACGATCTCTTCTTGTCCCTCGACTTCTGGACGCATAGACCATAAATTGAAACAAAACACCACATGACTCGCCACCATCATAAAACCACCGATCGTTCTCCATAACCACATGGGCGCAGCAGCATCTATTGATGCAATAAATGATTCTCCCGCTACCCAAGAAAAACCTTGCAAAACGCCAGCAATTGAAATGGAAATAATATAGGTACTGCCACCAACAAATGCTAACCAAAAATGTAAACCAATTGCGGCTTCTGACGGACCTCTTCCTGTAATTCGTGGAACAAGGCCATAGATTGCTCCCCAAATTGCGAAAGCAACAAATCCATACATCGCTAAATGAGAGTGGCCCACTGTAAAATTAGTAAAATGCCAGTAGATATTCGCTGAGCGAAAGGCTTCTATCGTTCCTTGAGTTGATGCCAGTGCATAACCCCAAATTCCCACCAACAAAAATATCAGCGCATAACTGCGTTTTATACGATGCCAACTTCCTTGAGCAGTAAGAAAAAAATTTCCTGTGCCTGCCCAAACGGGAACCATCATTCCTACACTAAAAAGAATGGCTGTAGTCTGAAGCCACCAAGGAACTGGGCTAAAAATAAAATGATGGGCACCAATCAGAGTATAAAAAATCATATTGGTCCAAAAACCCAACGCACCTAACGCATAGGAGTAGATAGGCTTGCCTAAAAGTCGCGGCAAAACATAATAGGTCATACCAAGAACCAATGGCGTAAACCAAAGCCCAACCGCATTGTGCATGAAGTACCCTTGCACAACAGTGTTTCCAAGACCTTTTTGATAGAAGGGTAAGTATCCGATTAAATACAATATGCTCATCCAGCATATTGCACCTAATATGTACCAGTTAGAAACATATATTTCATGTGTCTTTCTTCGAGCAACTGTACCGACAAACGTAACGGCAATACTGATTAATCCGGCTCCGTATATTAGAGCAATTGGCCAGATTAATTCGCGATACTCTTGAGGGCCTCTGCTAATGCCTAAAGACAACGTTATTAAGCCTAAAAGAAGTGCAATGTTCCACAATAAAAGACCAAAATTCGCAAATTGCGGTTTATGCAATGACACTTTAGATGTTCTGGAGACGACATAAAGCGCAATACCTATCAATGCGATTGATGACCATCCAAACATGACAAGATTGGTGTGGATAGGCCTGATTCGACCAAAGGATAGAAATGAAAAAGTTAAAAAATCTGGCCAATATAGTTTTACGGCTGCCAATAGTCCATAAGAGGTACCTATCATTAACCAAATGGCTGCCCAAAAATAAAACCTAAATATTAATTTTTGTGTGGTGAACTCCAAGCCGGCAGGTTTCATTGAATACCTCACAAAATCATTTCTTTAAGTTTTACAACTGCAGCGGGTATTTCTTCATTCGACGATAAAGTCGACACCACTCGGCTAAACGGATCGATAACATAAATCATTGATGAATGCGTCACATCATAGTCGTCAGACAATGATGCATGCTTCTTATAAAAGGTTTTAAAACTATCGGCTGTGTTTTGTATTGAACCGGTTGTTCCAGTTAATCCTTGGAAACGTGGATGAAAACTTTGCAGATAATAGTCAATTCGTTCAGGAGAATCTCTGTCTGGATCAACACTAATAAAGACAGGTGTGACACGACTTTCGAGGCCAAATGTATCCAGTTGATTTACAATTCGTGTCAGGCGATCCATTCCTGTTGGGCAGATATGTGGACAATTCGTAAAGCCGAAAAACACCAGTAAATATTGGCCTTTATAAACTTCCTGAGAGACCGGCTTGCCATGTTGGTTTACGAGCGAAAATTGTATTCTATTATCTAGATCTTCTTTATGCAACAAAGCAAAACCAACACCACTTATGACTACAAAGAGCATAACAACTAAAAAAATTATCGTTTTAGATAGAGCTGTTTTCTGGACCACGTTTCTTCTCCAATAATATTTAAAAATATACCAATACTTGCAACAATTATGGCTTTTGAAACCTCTACAAAAACATATATGTCATGCCAATAGGAACTAGGTACATAGTGGCCTGACAGTCTCATTTCCATCCGACTATCTAAAATTGGCAAGATCAAAAACTGTTGCAGAATAAATACAAAAATTACACCGCCTACTAAAAGACAAAGATGTTTTTCAAAACGATCAGATCTTCCTAGAAAAATAAAAAGAACGATAAATAGTGAAAATATAAATCTCTCTATCCACTTGAAGCCCTGCAAGGTTACCTGACCCACCATTAATAAATGATCAAACGGAACATCGATTGCCATAAACTTCACCGGTGTTGCAAAAAAACTCACTCCTACAATGAGACCAAACCAGACGTAACATAAAGCAGATAAGAGTGAGTTAAGGGGGAAAAACAATCTTCAATACCTAAATTTATTTACCGCACGGCAATTGACTATAATATGAAGCTAAATTATCGATATCAGCGTCTGATAACGGTTTGGCAAAATTCACCATTACCGGATCTGAACGTGTTCCGTCTCTAAAATCTTTTAGTTGTTTTACAAGATATTTATCTTTTTGACAGGCCAAATTTGGAAAATTTGGCGCACTGCTAAATCCGTCTTTTCCGTGACAAGCAACACAGCTCACAGCTTTGTTTTTTCCAGCTTCTATATCGGCACTAAAAGCGAAATTGGCTACTACTAGCAGTGCGACAATACCTATTATTGATTTCATTACAAATCCTCTACTATTTTATCGATTGATTAATTTGATCGTTTTCGGAGTGATGTATATTTCTCGATATTTTCTTTTGGTCATGAAGTTTATTTCCTGACGAAACCCAGTAACCCAATCCCATAAATACACTTCCTCCAATAATATTACCGATGGTTACCCAGAATAAATTGTGCATTACGCCAGAAACGGTAATCGCTCCAGATTGATCCGCTATAAGCGCTAGAGATAATAGGGTCATGTTTGCGACACTGTGTTCATATCCACTCGCTATAAATCCCATTAGGCACCAAAATATAAAAATACACTTCGCTGCATCGCTTTTGGTTCTCGCACACATCCAAAGGGCTAAACATACTAACCAGTTACATAATATCGCTCTCGCAACTAAGGCTATTGCCGTAGAATCTGTTTTGTATTCGGCAACTTTAAGTAGCAGTTCGTTATTCTTGCCAAGCAATACACCGCCACCCTGCCAATAAATTGTCACTAAAATAAGCGCGCCAATAAAATTAAAACTCCACGCCGTAATCCAAATACTCATCAAGTCTCTTGTTGTTACGACGCGTTTCAAACGGCCAAACACCATGTACATTGTGTGCCCTGTAAATAATTCTGAACCTGCAAATACAACCAGGGTTAACGCAAGCCCGAATGAGAATCCCATTACTAGCTTCTGGATTCCAGGATCTAAACCCGAGGCGACACTCAAAATTAGAATAATACCTAATCCCACATAGACACCCGCCATCATCGCACCCACTGCAAAAGACATCGGGTGCTGGCTTAGAAAGCTCACTTTCTCAACAGCTTTATTCGAAAAATATTCGATTGTGTGGTTATACATAGAGCTTGCCTCCGATTTATAATATGTATTTTATATACATATTTAAAGTTTTTGCAAACTCTTTTTTCCCAAAAAATGCAAGTTTATTTGTTGACTTTACACGAACTTGATGTAAACATTTATTTTATATACATCTTATATAACACTTAAAAGAGATAGACTCGTGATGAACCAAGAGAATGTTTTAATTCTTTCCTTAGTATTAATGGCCTTAATTTCGTGGGTATTTGTCTTCGTAGCATTGAATAGTCATCAATACGAAGAAAACTACGCCACAATACAAAAAAAGGCCTACAGCTTTCGCGCCAAGTTTTTTTGGTTCCTTGCAGCACTTGGCGTGATCGTAGCTTTTGCGACAACCCAGACCCTTCCTTATGCCTCAACAAAAGGCTCATATAATTCATCTGATGTACATATTAATGTTATTGGTAAGCAGTGGTATTGGGACATGGATAAATTTGGAGCAAAAACAGGTGACACAGTTGTTTTTAATGTCACAAGTGGTGATGTGAATCACGGCTTAGGAATTTACGATTCTGAACTGCGTCTACTAGGGCAGACGCAAGCCATGCCAGGTTACGAGAACAAACTTAGATACACTTTTGACGAGCCTGGAGAATACAGGCTTTTATGCATGGAATATTGCGGTCTAGCCCACCACGCAATGATCGCCCCTTTCAATGTAGAATAGGATAAAAAAATGAATGATAATACAACTCCGCTCAGTACCTCCGCTCGTTTAGCGCTTATATCCTATTTAAGCATTAGTGCACTGGTTTATGTACTCATGATGTTACTAGGCTTTGTGATGCGGATCGCACAAGCTCAGTGGCTAGAGATTACTCCTCAGTTGTTCTACCAGGTAATGACCGCTCATGGCGCCGGCATGGTAGGTATCTCTGGTTTAGCCGCTAGTGCCGTGATGTGGTATTTTCTTAGAAGACACGTTGAACTCACCGTAAATATTCTTTGGGCCAACCTATTCTTTTTCCTTCTCGGGGTTGTGCTTATTTTGGGGGGCATATTTTTAGGCGGTTTTGGTGGCGGCTGGACGTTTCTTTTTCCATTGCCATCTTACGGTTTAGGTGCCTGGGAGGCCCCGGCTGCTGCCTCGTTTTTAATTGGTCTGTTATTGATTGGTGTTGGTTTTTTACTATTATATCTCGACGTGGCCAGAGCCATTATGTCCAAATATTCTAGCTTATCTAATGCGCTTGGTTGGCCTCAACTATTTGGCAAAAGCACCGACTTCCCGCCTCCCGCTGTAGTCGCTTCAACGATGGTTTTGATAATCAATATTGCTGGGATTTTAGCGGGCGCCGTGGTACTGGTTATGATGTTGATTAATCTCGCCTACCCTGAATTTGCCGTTGATGCATTGTTTACCAAAAACCTAATTTATTTCTTTGGACACGTATTTATTAACGCGACTATTTATCAAGCTGTTATTGCTGTTTATGAAATTTTACCTAAATATACCAATCGCCCCTGGAAGGTGAATAAAGTATTTTTAGCTGCTTGGACGGCATCGACAATCATGGTAATGGCGGTGTATCCACATCATATGTTAATGGATTTTGTCATGCCGACTTGGATGCTTATTGTGGGTCAGGTTCTGTCTTACACGAGTGGCTTCCCCATATTAGTTGTTACCGCTTATGGCGCTCTCACCATTGTTCATCGTTCTAATATTCAATGGGACATGACTTCGGGCTTATTGTTTCTTTCCATGTTTGGTTGGGCTGTGGGCGTAATACCCGCCATCATAGATGCGACCATCTCGGTGAATAACATTATGCACAACACCATGTGGGTACCAGGGCATTTCCATATGTACCTAATAGTAGGACTTGTGGCTATGCTCTTTGGTTTTATGTATTACATGGGGAATTCCGACAAAAAGTCAGCGAAAGGAATCGATAAGTTTGCATTTTGGTTATATTGTATTTCGGGCGTGGGGTTCTCAGTTAGCTTTTTGTTTAGCGGGCACGCAAGCATACCTCGGCGCTGGGCGACGCATCTTCCAGAATGGGTCGCTTATAGCCAAATAGCATCAGTCTTAGCGGCGGGTGTGGCAATTGCTGCATTAATTTTTGCAGTTAGATTTCTATTCAGTTTAAAAACTGTTCGCGTTGCGTGAAAAATTTGATGTCTGCGAATATTCTCATAAATGCAGTTGTTTTATTCGCGGGAATATCAATTCTATCATGGGGTACCAATGGTTGGACTATTTGGACCCTCGAAGATCATAGACGTTATCAACTTTTAGAAGATCAATACCAAATTCCTAATATTTCGTTCTTAGATCAAAATGGTATTCAAAGAAATATTGACGATTTCAATGAAGAAATTTTACTCGTTGATTTTATTTTTACTCGCTGCTTAACCCAATGCATATCTATGGGCTACACGATGAAGCAGCTCCAAACTGCATTAAAAAATAGCAACTTAAACTATCATTTTCTAAGTATTTCGTTTGATCACCAATACGATCAACCCGATCACATGAAACACTATTTGCAGCGCTTTGCCGCTGATACACGATATTGGTCTGGGTTAACCGCGACTGACCCAGATCAGCTCGAGCGTTTATTAAAGGAGCTTGGTGTAATCGTAATTCCAGACAAACAATTTGGATTTATCCACAACAGTGCGATTTATGTTATTCAGCAAAATCAAATTAAAGCCATTTTTGATTACGAAGACATCGCAGACATTTATGATCATATTGCCCTAAGTATTTAATATGATCGTTTCAATAATTTTAATTTCAGGTATTGCGCTATTTGTATTTTCTCCAATACGAAATGCACTAGAAACGACGCTTGTTACCCATTTTCTTGTCGAGTACACCGCCTATATATTGATCGGTTTTTTGTTCGGCAGCAGATACTTCGGGAGTATTACTAAAAGACTAGAAAGATTTAACCAGGGAGGTATTTCGGGGATTTTATTGGCCACTTTCGTCATTTTATTTTGGATGATACCCAGATGGATGGAAGCTTCCATCGATAACGCATTTGTAGCGCTTTTTAGGGCTTTCTCTTTGACTTTTCTCGCCGGATTTGCCCTTGCAGTAAGCTGGCCGCTCAGTAATGCCATTACTCGAAGCCTTGTAAAGATTGAATTTCTAGCGATGCTCTTTCGTTTAGGGTGGATTTATCAGATATCACCTAACCGTCTTTGTAACAATTATCTAATCAATGATCAAATTTTATTTGGTGAAATTTTAATCATTATTGGTTGCACACTGTCCATTTATTGGCTAATACTTGTATTTTTTGAACCAGATATAGGAAAAATTGAGATTTATAAAGTTGGTAAACGTAAATATTTACCTAAAAAGCACCTTTGATTTGCTATAACCCAAGGCTGATTAGTAACCCAAGCAACAATCTTGAAGGAGATTATCTATGCAGCTAACCAAACACACCGACTTGGCCCTTCGTGTCCTTATGTATTTATCGTTAAAGGACGAGAAGGTAACAGTAGGTGAAATGGCAGAAAAATATGGTGCGTCTAAGAATCATCTAGTCAAAGTTGTCCATAAAATGGTGTCTTTAGGCTATATTAATTCTACTCAAGGACGAGGTGGTGGTCTATGTCTCGCCATTAATATGAGCGAAGTCACAATTGGTGACGTGGTACGTAGTATGGAATCCATTTTGGATGTCGTAGACTGTGATTCTAATACCTGCCCTTTATTACCTGCCTGTAAACTTAAAGTAGCATTAAGCAAGGCTATGGATTCGTTTTTAGAAACATTAGACACTTTCACTCTGGACGAGCTCGTAAAAAATAAAAGTCATTTGCTAAAACTTGTAGGTTAGAAAAGTAAGTATATTTGGGTGAATAAATTCGAAAATTGAACCTCAATAGGTTTTAAGAGTCATTACTAATAGTTGCTAATACAATATATCTTTAAAATAATAAATAAGTTGCGGATAAACTATGGCTATCGATTTTGTACTGTTAGACGTATTTGCTAACGCCCCATTTCAAGGTACTCAAATTCCAGTTGTACTATTGAATGACCCAATACCTGAATCTACAAAAATATCAATTGTCGGGGAGTTTAAACAAACTGAGACAATTTTTGTAGAAAAGACACAAGATATTAAAAACCGCGTAAGTGTTTACAATAAAAAAGAAAAAACACTTTTCGGAGCTCATACTACCCTTGCCGCGTCTTATATCGCTCATGAACTTGGAATGACCACAGACCAAGGCAACTATTACAGCTTTAAAATTAATGAATCGCAGCAAACAATCGATAGCTTTATCGATAAAAAGAAACTTGGAGTCGAATTAATTCAATTTAAAAGGTCGCTGAACCCGACGTTCGATCGCTTCGTTCCAGAACTATCCAAAATTGCCAAAGCGTTAAATACTGTCGAAAAACATATTTCATATAGCGAATTTAAACCACTTTTAGTAAGTGTGGACCACCCTGTTTTAATTGTCCCTTTTACAAAGCCAGAGCATATTCTCTCTGCCCAATTAAACATTGATGAATGGTCGTACTTACTTTCTGAAACTTACGCCACTGAAATTCTTTTATTTTCACCCGGTTCTATTTCTGGGAAATCAGATTTTCATGGACGTTTAATCAACCCAGATATAGCAAGAGACGACTTCCCACCAATAGGTAAAGTAATTCCTGAATTTATCGCTTATTTGGTCCTGCAAAGTTCCACAGCCTTTGGTACACATACTTTTACAATAGACCGCGGCACCCCTACTACACGCACGAGTATTCTACATGCAGAGTTTGATAAGAAAAAAAATAAAGAAACTCAATGCCGTATTGGAGGACAAGTAATTAAAGTTGGCAATGGCTCTTTAAATATTTAATTTTTCTACTCATTAGAGTTTTACTGCCATACAAAATATGCCATTTTTCAGGTTACTTGCAAGTAGGTTAAAACATCTTTTCGTGAGAAATATATCTAGATAAATTTGACCAAATTAAAACAAGCAATTTGTATTAATAATACACTGATGATAATTTCTAGAAATCATTAGAAACCTCTAATAATGTATCAATATTTTTATTGAGTTTGTTGGTTTTATAAACTGAATGTTAAATTCGCCAATGTGCGAAAAGTCATGAAGTTTTGAAGAGACTTATTTAGGAAGCTGTATTAAGTGAAAGAATCTTTAAGCCAGCGGCACTAACACAAAACTAGTACCGCATTGAAATTCAAAAGGAATTAAGCAAACGCCTCTTCCATTTCTTTAAAAATGTGATTTTTAATTTTTGCTAAACGTTGTCTGGCCATAAAAGAGTATTCACTACTATTAATTGCTTCGTCAAACGTCTGACGAGCAACCAGCATCTGCGCTATATCTTCGCCAAATGTTTCCTGTTTTAATTCTGGAATTGTCAAAATGGCTGTCACTGAATCAGCGTTTTGTTTAAATACAGGCATCCTATCAAACGGTATTTCACGATCCTGAACTACCCCCCAAAACTCATTGAGCCATACCATGAGTTTTACTCTATGCTCTCCAAAATATTCTACCAGTTGCCGAAAGCCTTCGATTGTATCTGGCTGAGCTTGTCCGGCGGTCACCACCGTATGGATGTAAGGCGTGTGGCCAAGTTCCGTAAGAATGTCTATAACACCATTTGAACGCATATAAGACATTAAAGGTATGAACGAACTAGCACCGTTATCAACAATAACATCATCACAACTGGCTTGTAGGATAGTTTCCATAAGTTTATCGAAGTTGCGTTGATTAATGTCCTCCCCTTCCATTATCTCAGCGCGTTTCACATCGAATGCCTTGTATCCTAGGAATGTAGCGTTTACAGGATCTGTATCAATAGCCAAAATCTCGCCGCGATCTTGGCGAAATTGCGCAATGAGTGCTGCGATAAAAGACTTTCCAACACCTCCCTTACCTTGAAGAACAAAGTGGATATTCATATTAGTAGGTCCTAACTGGTTAGTTTCGATAACTTCTTTGCTTTCAGGAGCTTTTTGACGCTTTTTCGATTCGTAAGGCGAAAAAAAAGATAAGAAATGCAATAAGTTATTGACAATTGATGGAATCATTTGCTTCTTTGGAAAATTGGCTAACAAGCTCTCCAGAAAAACAAGATTGCCGTTTTTTCATGTAATATTTATTACAAGAAATTATGACAACAAAAGACATTACCTACAATAGTCCATGGACATTTAGGAAAGATAGCCGGAAAAAGTTTACTTTAAAGCCACAAAGAGGGTATTAGCTGGCGCGATACAGATCGTAGCTTTTCCTTAGCAATATTGGATTTTGATCGGTAATCAGCATTTAGATGGCCTCCAAACCCAGCAATCTTTGGTTGAACCTTAAATCTAGGGCTCATTTCCAAATCGTGAGATGAAGTCAGTTTACGATAAAAATACTGCTCTGGGCTTCCTCTACACTTATGCGGTGAAAGATTTTCAAATTCTTTATTAAAAAAATAGCTATATGCTTTTACATTAAAGGAAAAAATTCTTAGATCCATCCACTGATTACCACCAAGGTAGTCACCTATTATAGGAACGTTCCTTAAATCGCAATATATATCATAATTTTGAGGAGATGAAAGAACAAGCTTTTCAAGATTGATCACTCTTAAGCGACCAGTCACTTTCCATATACGAGTATTTTGATCGATTAAGCTACTTTTATCTAAACCGTAATCTAAAAGTCGAAATTCACCATAGCCTTTTCCATTCTTTGGCGAATGATCATTTCCCTGAAATCTAATTAATTCGAGCTGTTTATTATGCTTGACATTTTCAATAGCCTTCTCAATTGGGCTTAAATCTGTATCAGAATTTTCTATAAAAACAATCGAATGAATCAGCTCATCAGATAAAGATAAATAAAACTTTAATGCAGAAATATAATCCTGCATTCTTATTTCAGGGTTAGAGCGGGATAATAAAGGGGTTCCAATATGAGGTGTTATTGTCGCCGTCATGACCAACGTCACTGGTTCAACTGAAACACTCACAAGGATTCCCTTTTTATTGATTGGTTCACTAATTGGTCTGGAGATTGTAAGAATTATCTATATGAAAAATTTAATAATAATTACAATTAAAAAAAGATTCAATGAAATAATATTGAGATTGGTAATTTATTTGAAATGCAATAGTGCTTTCAAATATTTAAAACAGCGGTAATAAACGTCTACACGTTATTGAGCTATAGTGTTTAAATTATAGGAAACCAATTGGACAGAGATAATTAGAACCAATAAAGCCCTGAATGAATTCAGGGCTCGAATCAAGTCAATAATTATCGGTAAACGTATTGCCCTTTTAAATGAACTTGAGTTTTGTAGTTGTCTACAACTTGAAAGAGAAAATCAAATTTTTCTTTCATAATATAATTTGGTTCCTTACCTAAAACATCCGAATAGGTTGCACCATTGATCAACGCAGTGAGTTCTTTAGTTACCAGATCTATCGAAGCATAAATAGCATCTGTTGATTTAGGATCACCAAAAACACGTTTTTTATTTGTTGCTTTTAAATAGGCATCGCATTCTTGCAACCAACTTTTCTGCTTGTTCAATTCTGCTCGAATATTTTTAAAAGGTCCTTTATATTTTGGGTTATGTTCCCTGGTTCTAAAATCTTTTAAACCTACTACAACAGTCGTCATAAAATTGTGCGATACATTTCCACATTCTTCCCACGACAAGTGTTTCGCAAATTTTTTGTTGAGTGCGGCTTCGGCTTGTGATCTTAGACACTGTTCGTCACAAGATTGTGCAGATTGGACAAAGCCAATAGTAAGCACAGCTAAAAACGAAAATGAAGTTAAAAATTTCATGGGTTAAAACTCACATTTAATTTAGTTGAATTCATTTAATCGATCTTTAAAAAAAAAGTCAAATTGAAGAATTTCCATGAAACAATTCACAATTATTTTTTAATGTTTTTTAAAAACGAAATATTCTAATTGAATGAAATACTCTTAAAATGAAGAATAAAAACCGCGATTTTTTTGCCTTTATAAAACTTACATCTATTCGAATCACTTTATCTATATTATTTTTACATATGAATAAAAATAATTGATTTAAAGAATTAATTTGAATATACGTATTGAATATATTGGCAAAGTAGAAATAATTTTTCATTATTTAAAACGAAAATATAAATATTTCGAAGTTCTTATTACCAAAGAAGTTTTTTTAATCTAATAACAAAATGAAGGCGCATTATGTGAATAGCTAGCGCTTTTATGAATCGCTACCCTATTAGGCATATATATTTCACAATTTTTCTAGTCATTGCCTAACAAGAAGCTCATAAAGTAGTTCCAACAAAGAATTGATATCCGTTTTTTCAACGTTTGTTGTATTTTGAGTTTCATCTGTTGTGGAACGCACAAAAACAACTCCAATATCTGTAACACCCTTAAATTGCGAGGCTTGACGCTCGATCCCGCTCACCATTGAAATTGGATCATGACCCTTTTCAATGATAATTTCTTCTATTTGTCTCTGTACACGACTGGAACAACGAACCGCTTGAACATCATCAATAAGGTTATGCTTGAAACTGATTCCTCTTTTATCACACATTATATGTGTTTCACCTATGATCTTACCCAGCGCCAGCTCCCTACTCATGTCCTGACCACTACGAATATCGAGTAAGAACCGGCAGGTTTTTGCAATTAGGTTTGTATCGCTTGGAGATACTTCAAAATTACCTACATTCGCCATCACTCTCGCTTGTAGTGCAAATTTCTCAATCTCATGAATTGCGATTGAAGCCGCAACCAAAGGATCCTTCCTATCAATCATTGGAACATTGCCTGTGTGACCTGAAACTCCTTCAAAAACAAACTCCACAAGAGAACTGCCCGCAATGGAAGCCACAACGCCTAAAGGTTGATTTTGATCAATCAAAATTGGCCCTTTTTCAGCATGAAGCTCTAGATACGCCAGCACTTTCTTTTTACTCAGATCAGCAAGTGAAATCATATCTGGATTCAAATCAAACGTTTTTAAAGCGTCCCGCAATGAAATCTGATTTGTATTTAGATTATCGAGCCAAGCACTATTCCATTGGCCTTTTAATGCACGGCTGCAAATGGATGGCTCGCCAAATTCGTTGGTTACACCATCACCAAAACCCACAAACTCAATATGGTATGGTAGCTGAATGCCTTTTTTTAGGAGTAATTCGGCTACCTCAATTACAGACAATAACCCGAGCACTCCATCAAAAATGCTATTATTGGAAATAGCATCTAAATTCGAACCTATAATGAAAGACGGAGCATTTTCTTCTTTCGCAAATATACAACCCCAAAGGTTTCCCAAGTCATCAACCTTATATTGAATACCCGCCTCGTTCATCCAGGTTTTAATAAGCTGTATAGACGTTTTATGTTCTTCACTCAGATATTTTCGACAAATCAAACTTTCTGACGACGAGATATTTGCTAATTGTTCACAGCGAGCAACCAATCGACTAGCTCCCGGTTCAGTAACTGCAGAATTTGTATTAAACACCATATAAACCCCAATTTAGCTAAATAGACTCTATTATTGAGACTCTATAAACATCAGTTTGTTTAATTTTTAGTATTTTTGTTAAAAAAAAGTTAAAACAATCTATTTTCGAACAGATCTACTCCAACTTATGTTGGAGAAAGCGAAATCAATTTAAATACAAAAAGGCGCCTAAGGCTTTTTCAAATCAAAGTGCCTTAACTTTAAAGCTCGGTTTTAGCCCCAGACAAGCGAAAGCCACTGTAAACGAAACTATAACAACAACCTAAACGTTAACAAAGCCTAATAACATGTTTGTACATTTGCGATAAGAATTTTTCTTTGAATAGACTTTTCAATTTAACACTTAAGGATCCACAAAAAATACCTGGAACCGAGGATGCGTAACCCGCGAAAATATAAAGTATAACCTGAATGCGATTATTAGGTAATCTATATGTATTATTAACCAGTTCAAATGGCAAAAATAGTTCGACCTCATATATTAAAGCGAAGAAATATTCCAACTGCAAATAACACTCGTATTCATTGTGATCGTGGAATTCAATTGAAATACAAAACGATATTAGTATCGTTCCAATAATACCAACACCTTAACGAATTCTAAGAATTTAATAAGTTGAAATACACGTAATAAATAACTAGAACATAACAAATATGACATCTGTCATTCGACTAATATATTATTGTTATCCAACATAAACAATGTTAATTCTTGGTTAATCGAGATATGAAAAAACTATTGATCCCGTTTATTATAATTTTTGGATCGTTTACTGGCTGTTCAGAAAAACCAGAACCGGTTGAACAAACTCCCATTATTAAGGATAAGCCTCGCTATATCGAGCTAGGGGATTTAACAGAGATCGTCACTCACAATAAGATTCGTTTTGTTTCACCAAGATTTGATGGCGCTGATGCTTTACCGAGAGATGGCATTCCCGTGCAAAATTATCAAGAGATGGCCGAAGCCTTTGCCGCAAGTATAGGCATTGATGCCGAATGGATATTTGTCGATAGCTTTGAAGAGCTTATCCCCCAGATCGTATCAGGCAAAGCCGATGCGATTATCACAAATTTAACAATAACAGGCGAAAGGCAAAGTAGTGTGAGCTTTACTCGTCCGATCACTTATGTTGATGAAGTGGTAATCAGTAAAAACGAAAATCCAATAGTCTCATTTGACCAACTAGAGAACTTGAAAATCGCTGTGCCCGATGGCACGGCCTATGTTCAAACATTAGAAAAGCTCAAAGAGATTACCCTTCCTAATTTACAATTCACAACACTATCCTCTTCATTAAGCGATAGTGAAATGCTCGAGCTTGTTGAAACGGGGAAATTTGACGCAACAATTCTAGACAGCGACCAAGCAAAGGTGTTACTACTCGAATTTGATACTTTGAGCAATGGACTCTCAATAAAGAAAAATCGACCTATCGCTTGGGCTGTTAGAAAAAACAGCCCCGAATTGCTTGCCAAATTAAACGAATTTTTTACATCTTTTTATCTCACGGCGAATCGAAACTCAAACGAAAGCCGCGATTGGAAAACAATTAAACAGCATGGAAAGCTAAGAATGTTAACGCTTAACAACCCCGCCAGTTATTTTATGTGGCGAGGAGAGCTAATGGGTTTCGACCTTGACCTTATCAAAGAGTTCGCAAAACAACATGAGTTGCATGTCGCAGTAATATTAAAAGATAGCATTGGTGAATTATTGAAAGCATTAAAAAGGGGTGAAGGCGATTTAATTGCAGCATCTATTACTCATACCAAAGAGAGAGAATCTTTAGGCTTTGTTTTTAGCGAGCCATATTTGAAAATCAATGAACTTCTTGTTGGATCTTTAGAAAGTGAACCTATTACTAAAATCAACCAACTTCAAGGTAAGTCGGTAGGCGTTAATAGCGAGTCTGTTTATTACGACTATTTTTCAAACCTAAAAGAAAAGGGAATCGATTTAGATTTAAAAACCTTCAGTAAAATAACTACAGAAGAGTTGACACAAAAACTGTCAAACAATGAATTTGATTACACCGGACTCGATAGCCACTTTTTTGCAATAGAAAAAACCCATAACTCTGAAGTTGTCAATTTTCTAGCACTTGGTAATACCGCTAACATTGCTTGGGTCTTGAGACCAGAGCAATTCGAGATAAAAAAACACCTCAACACATTTATCAAAAAAGAGTACAAAGGGTTATTTTACAATTTATCTTATAATAAATACTTTAGGCACAGTAAAAATATTTCAAAACACAATGAAGATCGTATCACTGAAGGATCAAAACTTTCACCTTTTGACGATATCGTTAAACCATTAGCTGAAAGATATGGAATGGATTGGCGACTATTGGTTGCTCAAATGTATCAAGAAAGTAAATTTAATCCAAAAGCTGTCTCTTTTGCAGGAGCAAAGGGGTTAATGCAAGTAATGCCTAGAACGGGAAAAGAATTTGGTTTTGAAAATCTCGCAGATCCGGAAATAGGTATTCATGCTGGCATTACCTATATGAATTGGATAGAAAAGCGTTTTCCAGGAGAAATTGAATTTAAAGAACGAACGTTTTTTAACTTGGCTGCCTATAACGCGGGTGTCGGGCATGTGAGAGATGCAAGAAAACTTGCAAAACAACTAGGGAAAGACCCCAACAAATGGTTCGAGAATGTCGAATATGCTATGTTACAACTTTCCAAACCAAAGTATTATAAAAAAGCAAGGTTTGGATATGTAAGAGGTTCCGAACCAGTTAATTATGTGAAATCAATTTATGAGAGATATTTAGGTTATCTTCAATTTACACTCAATTAGATAACAAGATAGATTTAATTTTTAAAATTTAATATCCTATTTATTTTCATTTGTACAATTTATGCGAATTCAATGATTTTTATAGAGGTTTTACTCTATAGGTTAGCTTTATATGATTCGCTCATTTCACTGAATATACCCGGTATTATAATAGATAAAAAGTCCGAATATACGCCGATTGAACTATTAGCTTACAACGACGTATAACAGTAAAAGCAAATTAGAGTAACCAATAAAAAACCAGCCTATTGGCTGGTTTTTTATTTTTCGAAGATTAGCTATGGTTAGAAACCCGCGCCAACCCACAACCATAATTTGTCAGTATCAACAATAGTAGCAATTTGGTCACTGTCCGTAGTAAAAAATGCAGCTTTTACACCAAAGTTGTAGTTTTTACCAAATTTCTTGGTATACAACAAATCAATTTCACTCGCATCAACTGCATCTCCTTCATCTGAAGAAAAATCATGGTAAATAGCAGCGGCTTTACCACCAAGTACTTTACCTGATACAGAAAAGTAAATATCTTCAAGGCCACCATCAGGAGTGCCTAAAAATTGGTCCGCCCAACCATTAAATTTATGCAAAGTTGCTAATGGTGTAGAGAATCCATATTCACCTTCATCAGACCCCAGTAACTCATAACCCGCTTTTAAATTAACTGCTCCAGCTTTCAAAGCACCTTCCAATCTTAGGTAGTCTGCTTCATTATTGTCGGTTTCTTGAGTCGCAAACTCTGCATGAAAACTTAAATTATCAAACTTAGGGGCGAAACTAAATCCGATCGTATCATTTTTTGCATTGTCTACGTCTTCTTCATCTAATAAGTACGCATAAGCTTTTACCGGACCAATTGGAGTTGTATACGCAGCATTTAATATAATATCTTCAGAATCTTTATCAGCATCCTCAGCAATAATACGATTGCGTTGGTCAAGATAAGCAAATGTAATTTTAAACTCTTTAACCGGAGAAACTACAACACTTAAAGCATCAAACGTTTGTCTATCTTGACGCCATCCAACATGGCCAATAAACCTATGATCATCAAGAGTAAATACTTGACGACCTAACTTCGCAGTAACAACATCATTTTTGTATTGCACAAGAAACTGATCTAGTTCAGTGGTTTCTGGATCAGCAATTACAGAGTATTCTGTTCCATTAAAGCCATTTGGCGTACTAAACTCATCGGCACCAGGCAAAGGAACAATACGTGAATCTTCAAATTCTACCGTGCCAGAAAAACCTGAAATGGTGTCAGTGTTATAACCTAATCGAGTACGCAAGGTTAGTGCTGTTGCGTCTTCTCTTGCGTTGTCTTGTTCTACTGCTTCCATACGCAAATTAAAATGACCGTATGCTTTCCCCCCAGTCAAAGCTTCCGTAATAGTTTCTGCAGATACAGCAATATTAGTGTAACCACCCGCCAAAAGCGAAATAGCTGCGCTCAATGCAATTTTCTTTGTTGTCATAAATCAACTCCTAATAGTTTTTTATTTAGATTAAAAAGATTACGCAGCTTTTACTTTCTTTCCCTTTTTGTCGCTGTCGCTTTTTGAGGCGCTGGAAAAGTTCTCCACTTTTCTCTGTTTTTCGTATAAGAATTTCAATACTTCAGACCGGAGGTTGTTATAATGAGGATCTTCGGCTAAGTCAAGTCTATCTCGCGGTCTTTCTAAATCTATTTCTAAAATTTCACCGATTGTTGCAGCCGGACCATTTGTCATCATCACAATTCTATCCGACAACAATACGGCCTCATCAACATCATGAGTAATCATGATAACGGTATTATTTAACTCGTTTTGTATTTCCATAAGTGAATCTTGCATATGAGCACGTGTAAGAGCATCTAACGCGCCAAAAGGTTCATCCATTAACAATATTTCTGGTTGCATTGACAATGCTCTCGCAATACCAACGCGTTGCTTCATACCACCTGAAATTTCGTCTGGTCGCTTGTGCATAGCATGGTCCATATGAACCAAATGCAAATTATGCTCAATCCAATCTTTCATCTCAGCTTTGGATTTGGATTTTCCAAATACTTGCTTAACAGCTAGTTCGACATTTTGATAAGCTGTCAACCACGGAAGTAATGAATGATTTTGAAACACAACAGCTCTGTCTGGACCTGGTTCACTCACTTCTTTTTCATTTAGGATAACACCACCTTTTGTCGCTTGATATAGGCCAGCTACGACATTTAGTACGGTTGATTTACCACAACCAGAATGGCCAATCAGCGAAACAAATTCACCTTTGCTAATTTTTAAATCAACATCGTCCAACGCTTTAAATGGTCCCTTTGGTGTTGGGAACTCCATATCGATATGGCTTATGTCTAGTAATACGCTCATAATCTCACCTGTAATTTTTACTCAAATTCCAAAAATTAATGCTATAACTTACAACTAAGCTTTTTCTTTATCCCAAGAAACGAAGGATTGCAACATTTGCATACCTCGATCTAGAAGGAAACCGATGAAACCAATTGTGACTACTGCAGCCATAATTCTTGCCAAAGAACTGGAACTACCATTCTGGAATTCGTCCCAAACAAATTTGCCCAGGCCAGGGTTTTGGGCGAGCATTTCTGCCGCAATTAATACCATCCAAGCAACACCTAGTGATAAACGCATACCAGTGAATATCATTGGAATTGAAGCAGGTAAAACTATTTTCTGTACATGTGTTAATGCAGGCAAACGCAGTACTCGACTTACATTAACTAAGTCCTGACTAATTGATGCAACACCGACAGACGTGTTAATTACCATTGGCCATAAACAACATAACGTCACAGTGATCATTGAATTAAGAAATGATTTTGCAACCCAAGGATCATCAGAAACATATAATGCACTAACAACCATTGTCACAAGAGGCAACCATGCCAGCGGAGAAACAGGTTTAAAAACTTGAATAACAGGATTGACAGCAGCATTGAGTGTTGAATTCAAGCCTATTGCGATCCCAAGAGGAATTGCGATCAAGGCAGCTACAATAAACCCTGACATAACCGTTATCAGGCTAGTTATAATCTGGTCTAAGAAAGTTTCCTTACCAGTATACTTTCTGAACTTGGCCACATAATCAGGGTTTTTAGCGAGTTTCTTGGCGTTTCTTACTTCTTGACGTTCATAAAAAGCCGCTGCTTTGTCCCTTTCTTGATTGTGCTCATCATACAGGGCACCAAACTGCTCCCAAACCGCTGCAGGCCCAGGAAACTTTCCTAGTGATGTATCGATATTTTGTGCAGCTACCGACCAAATAAATAAAAATACAAGTATTCCAATCATTGGAGCAGCAACTATTTTAATAGTATTTATTGCTTGCTCTCTTATTTTATCAACCACTGAAGGTTCACCGGATTGGACTTTGACAACGGACGCGGCGGCGGTCATATTACGACTCCTATAAAACTTTTATAGGGACAAGCTTAAAGCTTGTCACCTGATTTCAAACCAATTTGGAAACTATCGATGTATGCATTTGGCTTGGTTCCATCAAATGCAACGCCATCAATAAATTCATCTTGCACAGGTTTAAACCCTGATTCTGTTTTGAAGTCTGGGAAATCAGACGCTTCAGCTAACTTCTCATCAATCAAAGATTGCGCTGCTTTCGCGTAAAGATCTGGGCGATATACCTTGGCAGCCATATCTTTGTACCAAGTATCTGATTTATCTTCAGAGATTTGTCCCCAACGACGCATTTGAGTCAAATACCAAATCGCATCTGAGTAATATGGGTAGGTCGCGTTATAGCGGAAGAATACGTTAAAGTCAGGCAATTCACGCTTGTCACCTTTCTCATATTCGAAAGTACCCGTCATTGAGTTTGCGATAACATCATAGTCAGCACCAACGTAGTTAGACTGAGAAAGAATCTTAACTGCTGCAGGACGGTTAGCATCATTGTTAGCATCTAACCACATAGCAGCACGAATCATTGCTCTAACTAAACGAATCGTTGTATTCGGATATTTTTCAGCGAAATCCGCGCGAATACCAAATACTTTTTCAGGGTTATTTTTCCAAATTTCGTAATCAGTAATAACTGGAACACCAATACCTTTAAATACGGCTTGTTGATTCCAAGGTTCGCCCACACAGTAACCATAAATTGTACCTGCCTCTAAGGTTGCCGGCATTTGAGGTGGAGGAGTTACAGATAAAAGCGCATCCGCATCGATTTGACCTGATGTATCGCCTTTATGAGGCGCATAATAACCTGGGTGGATACCACCTGCCGCTAACCAGTAACGCAACTCATAGTTATGCGTCGATACAGGGAAAACCATACCCATTTTAAATGGCTTCCCGTCTTTTTTAAATTGGTCAACAACTGGCTTTAAGTAGTCAGCCTTGATTGGATGCTGTGGACGCCCGTCCTTCATCTTAGGAACGTGTGGCAACATATCTTTCCAGATTTTGTTTGAAACAGTAATACCGTTACCATTCAAATCCATTGAGAAAGGCGTAATGATATGTGCTTTGGTACCGAAACCCATAGTCGCTGCAAGTGGCTGACCTGCAAGCATATGAGCTCCATCCAAAGTACCATCGATAACACCATTTAAAAGTACTTTCCAGTTTGCTTGCGCTTCAATTTTTACGAAAAGCCCTTCATCTTCGAAATAACCGTTTTCATAAGCGATGGCAATTGGCGCCATGTCAGTAAGCTTAATGAAACCAAAAGTTAAATCTTCCTTTTCAGGTTCACCTAATTCCTCTGCATTAACTTGTAGACTGAAACCCAAGCCAAGAACAGCAGTCATAGCCGTAAGTTTAAGTGGTTGTAACCAGTTCATTTCACATCCTCAGTTTTTGTTTTGCAAAATACGTTCGTCATTAATAACGCAATGCTCGTTTTATTTGAGCGTCGTTAAACGCTGCCAGAATCATCAAACTCAACCATAAAATTGAATTTGATAAGAAACTTCAAATTACCATTTTGCGTAGTTCTAGCATTGTCTGTGCCAAAAACAATGAATAAGGTAAATATCCATGAGAAATCTGCGTTTTATTGCTATATAAACCATTTAAATAGCCTACGAGCAAAAAATATGCACCATAAAGTTTCAAAAATGCATACTTTTAGTGCTAAACCCAAATAGAATAGCCATGCAATGAAAATTTAAATCGAGCCAACAAAATTTACAGCTGCAAAAACATGCACAACGGGCCACCAGGGCACCATTGCGGTGCTAGATGCAATGCGATTAGGAATATAATTTTTACTTAGAATGGATTAATGTGTTTGCGATGTACGATAAACCTCAATAAGTTCATCATACTGGCCAAACAAAGAATCTATCAGACCACTGCATAGATTAAAAAAATACTCGGACTCGACCTTTGGATACTCTTCCTGTAGATCTTTTGCAACAAGTTGCATGATTTGGATTAGCAAAGATTTTTGCTTTTCGTTTGGTGATTGATTAATCCATGCGATTTCGCAGGATTCTTTTACTTTAGTAGAAACGTAGAGCAGTTTTTTTCGGTTAGATCGGGAAGCGTAGCCTCGAGATAAAATACTCATTCCTATTGCACGAACTTGCCCTAAATGCTCTGCTGCAATTAATAACTCCCTCCAGAGAGTATGCAACTTCAAATCGTGTTTAGATCGACCAGATTTGAAATGACTTGAGCTGGCAACTTGGTCTATCAACGCAAACACACCTCTAATCAATGCCGTATGCTGAGTAATGTTTTGCTCAACATCAAGCTGTCTGTATTGATGGGATAACTTTGACCAATGACGCGTTAAGTTCAACCAGGCTTCGTCAGTCCCCATTTTAGGAGAAATATGCTCCGTTTTATTAACTTGATCACTTACTTCACGCTGAACACGCTCGATACTATCATTTTGACGACTTTCTCCACTTAAAAACCGAGTGGTGAGACCTCTGTGCCTTTGCAGAAAAGACATAAGGTCTTTCAATGACTGAACCAGAGCTAAACTTTCATATAGGTTTTTAGTTTGGATACGAGTATTTCTTTTTAACAGTTTGAACAAAAGAAACCCAAACGCTGCAGTCAAGGCTAACCCCAGGAAAATTAAGATCATTTTTCATTCAACCAATTAATTAAAAGCAGATAGATAAATCAAAACAAGCAACTTATACACCATTAAGGATTTCATCACAGTTTGAGTTAAGAATTCGACAATGAAATATACCTCTAATCATGAAGCAGATATACAAGAAACCAATTTGCGTAAAAATGTTATTATTGAAATAAAAATAGACTTCAAACTCTATAAAACTCAATTAGTTAACAGGTGAAAAGCATATGTCAATGACTGAATCAACGATGTTATCTCTTGGCACTCCCGCTCCTAACTTTCAACTTACCTCTACAGAAGGAATAAGCACTAGCTTAGAAACCTTTAAGGAATTTGACGTGCTAGTGGTAGCCTTCATTTGCAATCACTGCCCTTATGTGATTCACATAGCACCAAAATTAGCAGAACTGAGCCAAACACTTGCAGAAAAAAAAGTTGGGTTTGTCGCAATCAATAGCAATGATACCAACGCTTACCCTGCAGATAATTTTGAAAAAATGGTTGAAGAAAAAAAACAACGAGGTTACGCCTTTCCTTATTTGTTGGACGAAAGCCAAGATGTCGCAAAAGCCTACGGAGCGGCTTGCACACCAGATTTTTATGTATTTGGAAAAGAGCGACTTCTCTCTTATCGAGGTCAGTTTGACGAGACACGTCCATTTCGAATTTCTTCCGGCAACTACGATTCTGAGAAATCTCCTGCTACAGGAAAAGATTTAACTTCTGCTATAGAAAATCTTTTAACGGGACAATCTCAAATTGAAAAACAATACCCATCCTTGGGTTGCAATATAAAGTGGCGCCCAGGCAATGAGCCCGATTACTTTGGTTGATCGACAATCAAGCTAATTTAATAGTCAACTGATAGCTAACAAGACCGAGCTTTCCAATTTAATTGAAGAGCTTCTAGATATTATATTGTCTGGGTAAAATTAGTTGTAACGCTAAGGGTTCAGCTGAATCCGATTCGATAGACTTTAGCCCAGAGCTAAGGTTAATGAAGTCTCGGCACTTATGTCAGAACCCGCAGTGAAAACATAACTTGAATTAGATGCCAGATCGGGGCGTTATGATCACTCCCTTTTCTTGAATCTAATAATTGCGAAACATTGATACTTCAGATAGATACAACCATAAAACCCATCTGATAAAATTTTTTCTTTGATGAAGAAGGTTTCCTTTCATCATTCAATCTATCCTATCTATCCTCATCCAATGAATAGAAAGAAAAGACTTCCCTACTCCATAAATTTGTCATTCATAATACTGAATGACGCATAACTAATTATATGGACATGAACCCTTGTACTTATTCTTTATTTTTTCAGAAATCTCAAAACTCTAATGTTTTTCACTAATTTTTTGTAGTTTTAAAAAAACTAAATCATGTGTCAAGTTGTAGCACTAGGTACAAACAATATTTAAAAATATTATATTAAGCAAACTAAACCACATATTATGTGTAAATATTTAACTGAAATATTTTTTATTATATTAATTATCATGTTAATTATTTTGATTTGATATATAAATAATATTTAAATAAATCAATAGATATATACCTCGTAAAAATAACGTCACTTAATTAAATTAACTTATATTGAATAGCGACTTAATCTATTTATAGATTTTAAAAATAATTGATTATTGGCGCTATATACAAAATTAATTCGCCTTTTATTTTACCCATTTCCTTTCGCTCATCCTGTTTTTTTGCAAAAGGACTCATGCACCATTTTTAATTAAAAATCTCTTAAAACGATAGGAGAAAGAAACATGCACTTGAGTCAAAAATTAAATCCGAGATTTTCTTACCAATTATTATTAATCATTTTTTTATCTTTATCCTCGGCAAGTTCTCACAGCCAACTTTTCACACAGGTTCCATTAACTGATTCACTCACACCACCCAGTCTTCCAGTTGACTTTGGGTTTGGTTCACAACAACCAGATGTTAAAGACATTGATTTCGGCGACCTTGATGGTGACGGAGACCTAGACATATATGTGTTTGCTAGTGATTCCAGTCTTATTGGAGGGAGTGAATTTCTAGATAGAATTTTCTTAAATGGAAACTTGACAGGGCTTCCAGGCTCTTTTTCAATGATTCCGGTACAAAACGCCATTGGAAACCCCACAATCCCCTCATCCCAATTCGACGGTCCATTAATTGTGCCAACGCAACAGCGTACTTACGATGGTGATTTGGTTGATGTTGACAATGATGGTGACCTCGATGTCTTACGCACAGACATTTCTGGCGTTTATCTTCTATTAAACAACGGAAATGCAACTTTTGAATTTCGCGACGACTTGATGCCTACAAAACCGTTAATAGAGACAGGAATTGATGGTCCAATTAATTTGGCAAATTTCGATGGGATTCAAAATGGTGGTGATGGAATCTATTTTGATGGTATAGATACTATTGACTTAGATGGCGATGGCGACTTGGACGCCGTAGCAGCAAGTTATAACTCAGCAGAAAATCTATATTTAATAAATTGTTGGAATAGTCCTGCTGGCGGCGATAGTCTTTGTACCAACCCAGAAGGTTTTGTAATTGGCAATCGAAACGGCGATGTTTTTGATATTTTAAGTAATGATCGCACCCATGGAGTTGCTTTTGGAAATATCGATCCAGGTGTGGCGCCAGATTTACCTGATCTCTTTTGGACTAATACAGACCCGGGAATACCAAGCAGACTAATTCGGAATTTAGGTTTGGACGGTGATGGCAGCGGCAGAGTTATTTTTCAAAATGTCACAAGTACACAATTACCTTCCGACGGATCGAATGATCGAGATTCAGTAGATGCAGAATTTGCTGATTTAGATGACGACGGTGATCTCGATTTATATATTGTGAATGCGAACCAAAATAATGTCTTGTTTTGGAACAATGGCTCGGGTTCTTTCTCAAATCTAACAAGCTTACCGCCACTACCTGCTTTTAACCTTTCTACTTACGACTTGCAAATAGCCGATTTTGATGACGATGGTGATTTAGATGTTTTTGAAGCCTGGGGAGCAGGAAGTGGTACCCGGGATAACAATAACCGACTACTTTTAAACGGCGGTGGATCTAATGCAGGCATGACATTTGTCACTGCGGCTGCGCCATTTAGCGCTACACCTGAACACAGGCTAACAATATCTGCTGGAGATTTCGACAATGATTCAGATATCGATCTAGTCGGTGGTAATTTTTCCGTTGGAGTCGCGCCAGACCAGCAATTGGCACTCTATGAAAACAATACTTTTTCTCCCGCGGATCAAAATGTCGATCTTGCATTAACCATTGATGCAACTGGAAGTATGACAGCCACAGATGGTTTACCGAACTCGCGAATAGATAGAGCGAAAAATATGGCAATGACAAAAGTCGCTGAAATTGATATGGCAAACGATAGAATCGCGATAAACGAGTTTGCTACAGCTTCAGATTCATCAAACTTATTAGGACTCACCATTCCAGGACTAATTGAAATGGTGTTGCCTGGAACCATTAATTCTACAATTAATGGAATTGTTGCAGATGGAGTGGCCACATCTGCTGGCGCAGCATTGGGAGTTTCATTGGATAGCCTGCCTTTAACGGCTGGGGATCCAATGTTCATTCCAGGAAGACCAAGGTCACTGTTAGTGATAACTGATGGGTTTCATAACTTCTCACCTGACCCACAAACAGAAATCAATACTGATTTTTCTGGTAGTTGGCCAAACATCGGATACTATGTCATCAGTATTTCCGATAATAATTTAGTGAATTCTGAATTTCGTAACATCACCACTAATGGCAGCAAGTTTTATTCATCCTCAGTTGGGTTAGACCTACAGGAATTCAGCATTGATGCTGAAGCAGAAGTGACTGGCCAGGTTGTTTTGGACGTACGACCAGCTTCGAGTCGATTTGAAGTTTTGAGTCAACCAGGATCACTCACCAGTGTTCCTATGACCGCATCCGCAGGTCAAAAAACAATGCATATAGAAGCAAATAATACATTATCCGGTTCGCATCTTTCTTTAGAAGATTTTAATGCTGAAAGTGCGCCTTGGAGCATGGATTTTGTTGCACCACAAAAGGTAGTGGGCATGCGAGTAAGATCCGACAAACCAACAAAAGCCACACTCACTATATACAACAATAAAATGAAACCACTGAAAAAAATTACCAAAAAAGTAAACAAGAAGCCGAAGTTCATCGGTATTAGAAATGAAATTGCCAATATCAAATATGCAAAATTAGAATTTGCCAAAGATGGTGTTGAACTTGTTGATGAACTCTACTTAGAAAGCACTGAAAGCAAAAAACGCAATAACGATGGGCTCGTGCTATTTGCCGCCGACCCTAACGACACCAATGAAAATCACACATTTAATGTTGGTAGCCAAGTAAGGGAATTTCGTTTGACATATTCCTGGCAAGATCCAGAAAACCAGCCATTAATAAATCTTGTAGATCCAAATGGAAATACTTTGAATTTAAGTAGCCCTGATATTTCCTCTAACTCGGGAACCGTTTACGAAATCATCAATGTAAGACGACCTATTTCTGGTCAATGGGTCATAGAGGAATCTCGCCCGCAAGGAGAGAATACTCGTATTTCTATCTTAGCGAGCAGCGGTCAACTTGTTTCAGATGTAGTTATCCAACCACAAGTATTTGAAGCAGCCGCTGCGCGTTTTCAAAATTTTATAAATCAACCCTTAGTGGTTGTGGCCAAACTTCATTTAGGTAATCCAGTCCAGACTATATCTCGAAATGTTACTGGGCAATTTGAAGATCCTGAGGGGCGCTTATTTGACGTGCAAGCGAGAGATCTTGGTGATGGTAATTTTGAATTAACCCTCGATAACCCTGAAATCGACGGCATATATAATGTTCGTTTACTTGCCGAATTTGACGATCCATCTGGTGTACCTCAAACACTTTCGCGTTTATTTTCTGTTCCCGTTCAACGACAATTAAGTTCTGAAGTTTGCGACAATCAATCAAGTATTTCTTCCACACCATCCTCCGTAATTGCTGACGGGCGAGCGCAAATAGTTGTCACCGCAACCCTAGTTACCTGCAATGGAGAAGTTCCAGATCTCGGTCAAGGTAGCGTTCAATTCTCCACAACACTTGGAACCTTTATCGGAGAGGTTATCAATTTAGGTGATGGTAAATTCGAAAGAAGATTGACCGCACCTACTGTAAGCGGTATCGCCGAAATAGCTGTTTCACTGAACTCCAGAAGGTTACAAAATACAACGTCAGTCGAATTTACGACGGGTGCAGTCGACCCTGCAACAAGCTCGTTTACATTTACAAACTCAGAAGGTTTTTTTAAAGACGAACCCGGATCAATTGGAACAGTACTGATAGTACCGCGTGATTCATTTGGTAACCGACTTGGCCCAAATGAAACCGTTGAATTATTTATGGGTATCAATTCAACAAATATGGGAACCATCACAGGTCCAATGATCAGCCCGCAAGGTGACTATACATTTACCATTGTGCTTACGGGAGATCCTCAACCTGGTTCTCAGTTTTTTAGTTCGCAAGTTAACAGTGTGGAATTAGAGACTGAACTTGAAATAGATGTTGTACAAGCGACGCTGGCAATTGATTCTGATCAAGATGGGCTAATCGATTCTCTAGAAGCAATACTTGGCACAAATCCAAATAGCGTGGATACTGATGAAGATGGGTTGAGTGACTTCGATGAAGTGAACCGAGATGGCGACATTTCGAGTTTCACACCAGGACAAGATACGGATCCGACAAATCCTGATACCGATGGTGATGGCGTATTAGATGGAAACGATGTTAACCCACTCGTTGCAGCAGCAATTGGAGAAGATGATGAAATCCCCTTCCTTCCACCAATCGCTTATCTAGTATTAATGTTACTGCTCGCAAAATTTGGTCTCAACAAATTTAAAGCACGTAAAAAGTAATTTAAAGTTTTAAATCTCTCTACCAGGTTAGGCTTTTTGCTTAGCCTGGTTTTTTTCTTGACTAGACTTGTTGAAGCTACTCGTATCGCAAAGCGACTGCGGGCTTGATTCGGCTTGCCCTCCATGCTGGATAGAGAGACGCGATAAAACACATAAATAGTGCCGTCACACTCACATAACCTATGTCACTCATTTGAATATGGGCAGGTAAATAGGTTAAAGGATAAACATCTGATTTAAGAAACTGAAAATCAACTAACATTTCAAACCATTGCAAAATGTTTTCGGCACTAATAGCAAGAATGCATCCTAGAAGCACACCAAGAAATACACCGAGGAATCCAATCGACGTTCCAAACACTAAAAATATTCTAACGATGTCGCGAGTTGTCGCACCCATCGTCCGTAATATCGCGATATCTCCTTCTTTATCAATTACAACCATCACTAGAGTCGATACGATATTAAATGCAGCAATGGCGATTATTAAAGACACCAACAAACCAATCATGTTCTTTGACATTTGAATCGCTTGATAAAGATTTCCATGCGTGCGAGTCCAGTTGTTACTGTAATAACCCACTTCTAAATCTTGTACTATTTCCCTCACAGCACTCGGCGCATCAAAAATATTGCCTACTTTTACTCGAATACCAGAAATCGAAACCTTACCACTTAGTTTTGCTGCTTGATCAAGAGAAACTATCACCAATTGACTATCTAATTCAGTGCGAGACCGCAATATTCCAACGACATCAACATAAACTAACGTTGAGGGTTTGCGCATTTTTTCATTGGGAGCAATCAATAAAACCCTACCTCCAACCGATACGCCAAGTTTGCTGGCAACTCCCGCACCTAAAATAACACTCGTCTTATTTTTAGATAACTGATTCACAACTTCTTTATCAAGGTAATTGTCTATCAGAGAGACCCTTCTTTCCAAATCTGGTTCAACACCATATATAGTTACGGTATCAGTCGTCTTTCTAAAATTTATTAATCCATTTAATTGAATGTAAGGTGCTGCAGCCTCTACATTAGATTGGGATTCGATCTTTGGCAGCAGCGATTGCCAATCATTTATACCTAATCGATGGTGGATACTAGCTTGTGGAACAAGGCCAAGTATTTTTTCCTTCAACTCTTTATCAAATCCATTCACTATTGATAAAACCGCTACCATCAACGCAACACCGAGACACAACCCAATGATAGAAAGAATCGATAAAAAAGAGGCCATCTGGTTACGACGTCTAAAACCCAAGTAACGTAAGCCAACAAACAAAGAGAGCGATTGATTCATGTTTTAACGTAGACTCAATGAACCATTGACTAGTTCATAAACTTTATCAAGTTGATTTGCAAGTTTTTCATCGTGTGTCACTACAACAAAACTAGTGCGACTCTCTTTACTCAGTTCAAGCATTAGTGACTGAATAGACAATGCATTTTTAGAGTCTAAATTTCCGGTCGGCTCATCCATTAGCACACAATTTGGGCTATTAACAAGCGCTCTAGCAATCGCTACTCGCTGTCTTTCTCCTCCTGATAACTGAGAGGGTTTATGATTTACTCTTTCACTCAAACCCACTTTAAGCAGGAAGTCTTTCGCTGTTTTATAGGCATCGCGATTCTTCGAAATAAACAATGGCATAGCAACGTTTTCTAACGCAGAAAATTCTGGAAGTAGATGATGGAATTGATATACAAAACCCAAATGCTGGTTTCTAATTTTACCACGGATTTTTTCTGAACAATTTGAAAAGGCTTGCCCCATCATTTCGACATCTCCTTTATCGGGAGTGTCTAATCCGCCAAGTACATTGAGCAGTGTACTCTTACCACTTCCAGAAGCGCCTACAATTGCAATCCGTTCACCTTTAGAAATATTTAAATTAACGCCTTGCAATACAGATATTTTTTGCGGGCCTTCGCTATAACTTTTATCTACGTTCTCACATGAGAGTACAGTTTCTAACATCAATACATCCGATTTAAATTACTTAAATTTCATACCTTAATGCTTCTGCAGGCGAAATCATTGCCGCGCGATAAGATGGGTATATAGTCGCCATAAAAGAAAGTGTAATCGCTAGAGTACAGACTAATACGGTGTCTTCTAGTTTCCATAACGAGGGTAAATAAGACACAAAATAAACATTAGGATCAAAAATATAAATACCAAGATTCTCTTCAAGTGCTCTTATCGCTTCAGACAAATAGTGCGCCGTGAGCACCCCAGAGATTGCACCTATGAGCACACCCATGAATCCCAATAATGTACCCTGAATCATAAATATTCTTACAATGCCCAAACGTGATAAACCCATGGTTCGCAATACAGCGATATCGCTCCTCTTTTCTGAAACCATCATTACAAGGCTCGTGATAATGTTAAACGCGGCCACCGCGATAATAATGCTCAACATAACGCCTACCACGGTTTTCTCCATTTTCACTGCTTGAAAAAGATTTCCTTGGGTTTCACTCCAATCTTTTATGTCATAGCTCGGGCCTAATTTCTCTATGATTGTCGATGTATGCTTCGAAACATTGTAAATGTCGTCAAATTTCAAGCGCAAACCTTCAACCTTGTTCCCAAACCGAAAGAGCTTTTGCGCATCATCGATGTGGATTAAAGTAAGATACTCGTCGACTTGCGCACCTACTTCAAACACTCCAACCACAGTAAAACGTTTACTTCGAGGAAAAATTCCGGCCGGCGTAATCGATACCTGAGGCAAGGTTATCGCAACCTTATCACCAATTGTTACGCCCAAGTACCTAGCCATTAAAGCACCCAATACCAGGTTGTACTTACCCGGCTGCAAATCACTCATTTCCCCTAAAAGCAAATGATTTGCGACAACTGAAACCTGTTGTTCGTATTCGGGCAAAACACCATGAATTTCAATACCTCTAATGCCTTCATGAAACTGAATTAAACCTTTCCCTTGAATATAGGGAGAACTCGCAACAACTCCAGGTAATGGATTAACATTTGCAGCGACTTCAGCCCAATCATTAAGTCCATCATCTGCATACAAGAATGCATGTGGAACCACGCGTAGGACTCGGTCTTTGAGCTCCCGATCGAATCCATTCATAACCGATAGCACCACAATTAAAGCAAACACACCGAGCATCATGCCAAGCAAAGCAAACAAGCTAACAAAGGCAAGAAAACCATTCTGGCGCTTCGAGCCAATGTACCTAACACCAATGAATAATGACAAATTTGTAAACATGGTGCGGATTAAACAAAAGTTTGAATCTGCGAACAAGGACTATCTGATTGATCTATTATTTATTAATAAACCGCTTTAAATTACGTTCAAATAATGACCAGCCCATCGAATAAAACCGTTAAAACTAGAGAAAGACGAGATTTTTTCAGAATCAGTCAAGATTTATTCTTTGATTTTAAGGTTGTCGATGCATTTTCTGCAGAAAACCAAAGCCCTGACTCGGAATTCGAGGATGCTGCATCAGTTGGGCTTATCAATGAGTTAAGGCGACTAGATAAAGATAACCTGCAAACCCTGCGCTTACTCACAGAAAAAAATCGACTTTTAGGCGATTATCTGAGCAGCCTCAGCAGTAAAATCGATCTTATCGCAAGGCATACACTGTTTGCACAAGAAACGTTGGCACAAGGTAAAAAGAAGACACGAATAAATTTAAGTGAAGACGGTTTTGCCTTTTTGGCAGATAGAGCATTGTACAAAGACAGTTATATAGTTGTCAGACTGATATTTTTACCGCAATATGTGCCCGTTTCTAGTTTTGCAAAAATCATTCGATGTGATGCTAAAGAAGATAAATATCAAGTTGCTGCTAGATTTCACCGAATGAATGATTCGGATCGACAAGAACTGTCCAAACAAATTTTAAAAACTCAAACGTCTGCAAAGAGACAAAAAAAGATAGATAGCTAAATTCTAAGAAAGATGATCAATATGGGATAAAAATATGAATAATACGCAAAAATTTTACTCCAGAAACACTTTATTTAATGCAATAGTTGGTTTTAGCTTTTTTTTGAGCGCTTCGTTAGTTGCAGACGAACTCAATATTCCTCAAAACCAAGCTGCGTACCAGAACCTCCCGAAAACAGGCCAAACTAAAAATTATGTCTCTGACAAATTTGGCAGCCCCAGTAGCCAAAGTGGGCCCGTAGGAGAACCACCCATATCCTTTTGGGACTATCCACTTTTTACCGTTTATTTTGAATATGATCGCGTTATTCACACGGTAAATAAAGAACGATCTCAAATCAGATAACTGAATAGAAAAAATTTCGAATATCACTCCTAGAAATATTTCATTTTTTAACGCCAAGAACTCTTCAGGATTCCAATTGTCATAGTTTTCGCGAAACATTAGGTTTTCGTGAAAACTTTTAGTCATTCTCATCACTCTTCAATTAATTGGAAGTTCAATGCATGAATAACCAATCTAAACGTACCAAGCACCTAGTGATAATAGGCGGTGGATTTGCCGGAGCGACTCTCGCTAAATCTTTGGAAAAAAAATTACCTAAGGAATGGGAAATTTACTTACTGAGCAAAACAAATTTCATTACGTACAACCCTTTATTGCCTGAAGTCGTAGGGGCTTCAGTTCTTCCTGCTCATGTAGAATCCCCGTTACGACTTATGCTTAAACGGACACGAATTCGTATGGTAACTGTTGACGATATAGACTTCGAAGAAAAAGTTGTTCACTACCATAATGACGAGAAATCAAGTCTACGATATGACGAATTAGTTTTTGCCGCAGGTGTTGGAGCAAATGTCGATATGCTGCCTGGTTTGAAAGAGCATGCGCTGCCTTTAAAGACTGTCGGTGATGCACTTTATATTCGCAATAGAGTGATTGAACGCCTTGAACAAGCTACGATACATTCCGATCCAGAGCGTCGACGTCAGCTCACCAAGTTCATCATTATCGGAGGTGGTTTTAGTGGTGTAGAAGTGGCTGGAGAATTAGAAGATTTTTTGAAGTCAGCTGAGCGTTATTATAAAAACGTTAAATTCGAAGATTGCCGGGTAACTATTTTACATGGAACGGATCGACTATTGCCCGAACTATCCGAAAAATTAGGAAATAAAACCACAAAAAATTTTATTAATCGTGGTATCGATGTTCGCCTTAAAGCCCGAGCAGCAAAAATTGAAGATGAAAAAGTTATTCTCAATACGGGTGAGACGATCGAGGCCGCAACAATTATCTGTACCATAGGAACCCTGGCACACAATTTTTATCAAGAAACGCCATTACCACTAAATCGTGGAAAGATTGTCGCTGAACCTGATTTTTCTGTGTCTGGAGTAAAAAATGTATGGGCATTAGGAGATTGCGCAATAGTTCATAACGCAGCAAACGACAAGCCCTGCCCTCCAACCGCGCAGTTTGCGGATCGACAGGCGAAGTTTTTAGCTAAAAACTTAGTCGCAAAAATTACTGGTAATAGCACCAAAGCTTTTCACTATAAACCCATGGGAATGCTTGCATCAATCGGTCGTAACAATGCCGTTGCTGAAGTCTTTGGTATTCGTTTAACAGGTCTTGTTGCTTTTATGATGTGGCGAGGAGTTTATCTTCTGAAAGTGCCGACGTTTTCGAGAAAAGTAAGACTATTTTTAGAATGGAATTGGGCGATGATTTTTCCTCCAGACGTCGCACATTTGGGTTTTAAGCGCTCTGGCGAAGACTAGCGAGCATAAAAGTCAGCTATTTATAAAGCGTTACACACCAAGTAATAGGAAGCCAAAAGACTGAGCAAAATTATTAATTGAAAATTCTCTTTCTGAATTAAGTTAAAATAAAAAGTACCATTAAGAGAGTTTTTACTGACCGTTAATCTCATTTACGGGAATAAATATTTTTATTGTGCATCCCGCACCAGGTTCCGTTTTTACGTCTAATTCACCGGAAACCGAGTGAACATAATCTTTAACAAGAAGTGTCCCTACTCCTGTTCCTCGTTCTCCACCTGTACCTACACTAGTATGAATTTCATTTCCTTTGAAGATCTCCTCCGCCAATTTTGGGTCCATACCTGAACCAGTATCTGCAATAACAACAGAAATTCCTTTATCTTCACGACTCACATTTAGATTTACAGTATCCCCTTCAGAAGAGAACTTAGCGGAATTTGAGACCAAATTCATAATCGTCGAAAAGAAAAGGGTTTTATTGCCTCTTAAAGAAAGATCAATATCACACTCAATAGCTAGCTCCAGTTTTTTTTCTGCAAAGATATCAGATAATAACGCCTTCACTTCATGTGCGGTCGAATAAATACTAAAGACTTCTATCGATTTTTCTGATTCTCCTAGCTGTTCCTTTGACCACTCTAAGATACTCACCAAAAGTTCATGAGCACGCATACTTGCATTTTCGATTCTGCTTGCAGCATTGATCGTATCACCTGTCGACATTTTAACAGCGCGAGTACGCAACGCCCTTGAGAAACCTATCATCGCGTTAAAGGACGAACGTAAATCATGAGAAATCATTGCAATAAGCTTTTCTCTAATATCATTCGCGCTTTGTAAATTTTTCGTTTTTAGTCGCAATTCTAGTTGACTAACAACTTGCCTTCCCAAAGCCTGCAACGCAATTAATTGAGCGTCACTTAGCTCACGAGGCTGAGTATCGATAACACATAGGGTACCAAGTGAAAAATCATCGTGAGTAACAAGAGGTGTCCCAGCGTAAAAGCGAATATCAGGCGCACCGGTCACTAGTGGGTTATCATGAAAACGTTCATCATCTAGTGCATTTTCAACAACAAAAACCCCATCTTCAAGAATAGCGTGAGAACAAAATGCGATTTCTCTTGGTGTTTCTTCAGCATTTAATCCTACGCGACTCTTGAACCACTGACGAGATGAATCTACCAAGCTGACCAAAGCGATTGGCGTGCCACAAATTTGCGCTGCTATATGCGTTAGGTCGTCATATTCCTGTTCAGCAAATGTATCGAGAATTTCATAGCGAGATAGCGCATCAAGACGCAGGTTTTCATTTGGAGCCAATGGGGCAGACTTCATTACCTATCCTAAAGTAATCTTTTATCTAAGCTTAGTTGAACTGCTTGTTTGTTCCAATTAAGGATTAAAGAAACTTTACAATTCCACCGAGAAAGTCGCCTATAACATTTTCAACAATCAATTCTGTATAAGAGATGTTTTTTTACAATTATCTAGGTCTATATCAATCGTTTTTTTTAACCTTAACGAGGGGTCTTTAGTTAGCTGCCCTTCATCCAAAACTCGATGCCATTGTATGTGTTGTTCCCATATTTCTGTATCTATTCTATCGGGCTTTATCCAATATGTGTCAATCATGCTAAACCTCAAAATTTAAAATTTTCAAATCTATAAAAATAAAACGCGTTGGCCATTTAAAATCGACTCAACAATCCACCGCTCTTCCTGCTGCAACACAAGAAGCCATTCGTCCAACATAACCTAGCTTTAGCAGCGCAGGAGCAAGCACAGTTGCAATATGCCCTGCAATTTGAAGTGGCATTGAAACACTCAAAATATATCCCAACAAAACACCGACAAAACCGATAAGCAATGATCCAATCATCATTTTATTTGAAATTCTGTAAACCAATTCTGCATTCATAGCGAACTCCAGTAACAAACTTTATGTAACTGGTGTTTATCAATAGTTGTGCCAATTATTTTTATGATATATTTCAACAACTTATAAATTAGCCAATCATACTGATAACAATATATGTTACCATATAGATAACGCTTGATCATTTTGATAACGCATGTTTGAAACTATTAACTTAGAAGATATAAAAAGCATTTTTGACGGAAATAATGCGAGACAAGCATTCCAGGCTCTCTTAGTGACCGTCGTCAAACATTTGCCCGCTAACGCAGTTGCATTGTTAGAATTTCACGGTGATGTACTAGAACCGATTGCGGTAATAGGTTTATCAGAAGATACTTGGGGAAGACGATTCAAACCTGAAAATCATCCGAGACTAAATATTTTAGTGCAAAGTGAATGCCCTATTCGCTTTCCGTCAACAACCGATTTACCAGACCCCTACGACGGACTCATTCCAGGTTATGGCAAAAAATTAGATGTTCATGACTGTATTGGATTTGGAATTAAAATAGGAAAAGAAACCTGGGGAGTACTTACCCTTGATGCCATGGAGCCAGGTCAACTTGATCCCATACTTATTGAAGATCTCGAACAATTGCGCAGCTGGCTAGAAACCGTTATCCCGCTCATTCTCGATAAGAGGAAGCTCGAAAACACTAAGCAACAAACGCTACTGGAATCAAAACAAATTATAAAAAAAACGGAAATAATAGGACAAAGCCAAGCCATCAATGAATTGATCGCTCAAATTAAACAGGTTGCCTCTTCAAGTTTACCAGTTTTAATAAGCGGAGAAACTGGCACCGGAAAAGAATTGGTTGCCAAGTACATCTATATGCATTCGGATAGGAGCCAGCAACCTCTTGTTTACGTTAACTGCGCAGCCTTACCAGATAATCTTGTTGAAACTGAGTTATTTGGCCATACGCGTGGTGCCTTTTCTGGCGCTTCTGATAACCGCAGCGGCCGATTCGAGATTGCAGACAATGGCACACTATTCCTGGATGAAATAGGAGAACTTCCTATAGGTGTTCAAGCTAAACTTCTGAGAGCAATTCAATTTGGTGAAATACAGCGTGTCGGATCCGATACACTATTAAACGTCAACGTAAGAGTCATAGCCGCCACAAACCGAAACCTATCAGAAGACGTAAAATCTGGTAAATTTCGTGCGGATCTTTACCATCGACTATGTGTCTTCCCTATTCTTGTTCCTCCTTTGAATGATAGAAAAGAAGACCTAGTTCTACTTTCTGGGTATTTTCTTGAACAAATACGTGTACAGTTTGGATTAGGCAATTTAAGACTCTCGTCGTCTGCACTTTCATTATTTCACCAATATCATTGGCCTGGTAATGTTCGAGAGCTAGAACACACTTTAACTCGTGCCGCGCTAAAAGCTAAAACACGATGTCCCCATGATAAAAGGACGCTAACGATCAACGACCAAGATATTGAGTTTTTATCTCCATTTGAATCAACCACAAAAGAATCTCAAGTAGAACAAAAACAGGAATATCAAAAACGGTCGTTGAAAGATGCGACGGATATGTTTCAGCGAGAGCTTATATTACGAGAATACCAAAATAATCACGAAAACTGGTCAGCTACGGCTAAAAGCTTAGGGTTATATCGAAGCAATTTACATCGACTTGCTAAACGCTTGGGAATATCAACATCTTAGAATAACTAAACGAAATATAAACACTCCACTAAGCAGGTTAACGCCCCCTGTATTTTCACAGTTCCTCTAATTTGATCTTCTCGGTCTATCTACTAATCTTTAAGTGAATTAGTCGTTTAATATGGCTACAAGCCTGAACGATCCACTGACTAGTAGATCGGGAATTATTCCGTGATGTGTCATTAAAAAAATATATTAAAAGCGTTTATTCTCGAGGTTTCAATGTCGATACAGAAAGTACTTCATTCAAAACTAGCAGATATTAGTATTAAAAATAAAATTCAGCTTATTTTTATACCTCCTCTCGTTATATTGGCACTCTTTGTCTTAGCGATACTGGTTTCGAATATTCAAAAAATATCCTCGGCTAGCAGAATCGTCAATACTGTGGAAATAGTAAGAGTACTCGATGCAGTTGCCCATAATTTTGCTGTAGAGAGAGGACTCACTGCGGGTTTTTTGGGCAGTGGAGGCACTCAAGGTAAAGAAGCACTCGACAAACAACGCATAAAAGCAGACACAGCTAAAAAACTATTTTTGGATACCTACGAGATTGAAATTAATTCGTTACCAGAAAAGTTAAAACCAGTATTCAAAAAATTAGAGATCAGCTCAACAATGTCGATAAACTGCGTGAGACTGTCGATAGAATTTCGTCGGGTAAGATCCCATTTAAGTTTTATTCGGGTTTAAATAAATTATCTCTCGATGCTATTTCCGGACTCGCCTCTCAACTTAAAAACCCTAAAACAATCAGACAAATCAATTCTCTCACCGCAATGCTCTGGATGAAAGAACGATCAGGGCAAGAGCGAGGTGCACTAAACGGTGTATTTGCCAGTGGCAAGTACAGTGCTGAAAAAGTCATAAATATAAACCTATTTATCTCTGATCAAGATACTCAATTAGAAAAAATAGGATTCAGTGCAGACATAGATACATACACTCAATTTAAAAATTCAATCGAAGATGAAAACCATAGTAGAGTTTTGGCATATCGATCTAAATTCCTTAATGCCGTGGCTAACAATGATGAAATCAATGAAGACGCAAAGACTTGGTTTAAAGTATCGACAGAACGTATTAAAAATATAAAACGGTTTTCAGATAGTATTTCAGAGAAAATTGTAAACTCAGCGAATGGCACTGTCATTTCAGCGTGGATAGCATTGATTTTTACTTTAATTGTATCCGCATTAGGCGCAACAATTTTAGTACTAGTATCTAGCACCATATCATCTCAACTACAAGATAACTTACGTGAAATCATAAACGGACTAATAAGAGTACGCGACGAAAAAAATTTTGGTGTGAGAGTAAATATCACATCAACCGATGAATTAGGAGAATCTGGGAAATCTTTTAACTCTTTGATGGACCAACTTCAAAACGCTATTTCCAGTGTTAATAAGGTTATGGGTGAAGTGGCACGAGGGAATTTTTCATCACGAATCAATGAAAATTTTGAAGGAGATCTCAACTCGCTTAAAGAAAGCGTAAATCACTCAGCACAAAAAGTAGACTCCACAATGGCAGCACTTGAGAAAGTAATGACTGCTTTAGCAAGTGGTGATTTTTCAGCGCGTATGAGTAACGATGTCGAAGGCGATTTTAAACAAAAAGTCGATAACGCCATGTATTCTGTTGAATCGGCAGTAAATAGTGTTTCTAATGTGATGGCAGCAATGAGCAATGGTGACTTTTCACAACGTATAAACGATCCACTCAAAGGCTCACTAGAAATATTAAAACAAAATGTCAACGATTCAATTACGAGTATTGATAAAGCATTTTCAGAGATAAGTACCACTTTGCAAGCTCAAGCCAACGGTCAATTCGATAAAAGAATTAACACAAATTACAAAGGCGACTTACTGGTTCTTGGGGAAAATGTTAATCGCTCTATGGATGCAATAGATAGTGCAATGAAAGAAATTGGATTAGTATTTTCCAAAATTAATGCCGGTGATTTTGGTCAACGGATTCACAAGGAACTTCCTGGTGACTTAGATCAAATGAAAACTACGATAAACACGTCATTGGTCCAACTTGATAAAGCGATTAGTGAAATAGTTACTGTAACGAGATGTCAAAAAGAAGGTGATCTCACCCAAAGAATTACAGGCGAATATAGCGGTCAATTAAACCTATTGAAAGCATCAGTAAATGAATCTGGCGAAGTATTCAACAGTACACTTGAACAAATAACGAATGTGATGCAAGCAATGCAACAGGGAAACTTCACACAAAGAATAGATGTACAACTCAAAGGAAGCTTCGAAGTATTGAGAGTCGCAATTAATGAAACAGTTACCTCACTGGAATCCGCAGTAAAAGATATAACAAGCCTTGCGACAGCGCAAAATCAAGGAAAAATCACTCAACGCATGAACGATGATTACCTCGGACAGTTGAATTCAATCAGTAATGCCATGAACGAATCTATGGATAATTTAGTAAATATTATTCAAGAGGTTCAAGGGGCATCAAAACACGCTCTCACAATGTCAGGCGAGCAAGCGCAAGCTGCTAATGAAATGTCGCGACGCACAGAGTCCCAAGCTGCTTCATTAGAAGAAATCGCGTCTACAATGGAACAAATTAGCTCTACAGTCGCAAACACAGAAAGTGACTGCGTTAAGATGGAACAGCAAGTAGGAATGGCTAAGAAGGTTACAGAATCGACTCAGAAGACCGTGGTGCATACAGTTGAAGCCATGACAGAAATGCGGAATTCAAGTCAAGAGATTTCAAAGATCACTGGCTTGATCGACGAAATAGCATTTCAAACAAATTTGCTCGCTCTAAATGCCGCGGTTGAAGCCGCGCGAGCCGGTGATCAAGGACGCGGGTTCGCCGTTGTAGCAAGCGAAGTGAGAAACCTAGCGCAAAGATCAAGTGATGCAGCGAGAAATATCAAAAATCTTATCGACGATAACCTGTCGAAAGTAGAAGAAAATTATGAACTCACACAGCAGTTTACAAATGACTTACAAGAAATTTCAGATGTAGTCAACACTGCATTTAGTTTGACGGAGAACGTCGCAAATTCTGCACAAGAACAAGCTCGCGGTGTTGCCGAAGTAAATTCTGCAATTTCGTCCTTAGACGGAATGACACAAGAAAATGCTGCGATGGTAGAACAGACAACGGCGGCGGCAAAATCGGTTGAAGACCAATTTATCGAGGTTAACGGCAAGCTTTCATTTTTTAAAATTAATCAATTATAAAAAATATATTTTTTATTCTAGCTTATCTCAGTGCAGGCTAAAATAAATTAGAATCGACTACAAAATAGATCCGTCAAAATACAATCTGAGCAAAAACTAATCATTAAGTTTTTTCAGGTTCAATTCTTTAGAATTCACTCTATTGAAAAACATTCTCGCGTCAATTTACCTTTTTACAATCATTCTTCATAATACTTTCTCTTAAAATAGATTTATCAAAAATTAAATATTTGCGAGAGAAAATTTCTATGGGAGAAGAGCTTACCTATTCCAGTGACCCATTGAGTTTTTTCGATTCCACTGACTATTCGATTATTGAAAAAATCGGAGAAGGTGGTTTTGGAAAGGTTTACAAAGGGCAAAATAACAACACCGGTCAGCACGTCGCCATTAAATTTCTTACGTTGGATCCTAATTTAAAAGGCGAAAAACGCAAACGCTATATCGACCGATTTGAACGTGAAACCTTTCTTAATAGTCAATTACAACATCCTAATATCGTACGTCTATTAGATAAAGGTAGATGTAACGAGGATCTGATATTCGCTGTATTTGAATATGTTGAGGGCGAGACTTTAAAAAATCGACTTTTTAAGGCGGGCCCATTATCCCCAACAGAAACGGCTGAAATTATGTCGCAGGTGCTTGACGCACTAGTGCATGCACATAACCAGGGGATAGTGCATCGTGACATAAAACCAGCAAATATTATGTTGTCTCAAATTGGTGCAACATTACAAGCGAAAATTTTAGACTTTGGAATAGGTACGCTTACTGACCGTACACAGCAGCAAGATTACAAGTCAATTACATTAACACAAGAAACCTTAGGCACACCGTCCTATAGTGCTCCAGAACAATTACGAGGTGAACCGCCAACGGCCAAAACCGATTTATATGTTTGGGGCTTGGTTTTTATTGAATGCCTTACAGGCGAGCCAACTGTGTCGGGGTCAACTTTAGCATCAATATTTCAAAAGCAGCTGAGCCCAAACAATATCCCGTTACCTTCGGGGATTGTTTCCCACCCTATCGCTGCTCTATTGAGACGAGTACTCAATAAAAAAATTGAGGAGCGAGCCGGAGATGCTCTCGAAATTTATCAATCACTAAAACAGATCAACCTTGCAAACCTAGTTGGAGAATTAAAAAAGCCGTCCTCAAATGAATTTTCTGAAATAGAAAAAGAAGATTCAAATACAATAGATAAAACACTTGTTGCTGAAGATAGCATTCTTCATTCAGGTTTTAAGGAACAAAAACAAATAACAGCAATGTGCGTTACGTTAAATACAAAATTTAGTTCTAGCGAGCAACAAAAATATGATCAGGCCACAAATAAAGAAGTGATTCAAGCGCTTCATCAGGATCAAAAAAATCTCACTATTGACATAGCATTGCGTTTTGGGGGATACCACGCAGGCACACTAGGCGATACCGTTTTATTTTATTTTGGCTATCCCATCACAACGGATAACGATTCGAGGCTTTGTGCAAGAGCTTCACTTGAACTTTTGAGTCAACTCAATAGACGTAATGCACTTCTTGAAAAAAGCCAAGGAATCATTAGCTCCGCGCAAATTGGAATTCATTCTGGATTAATACCAATATATAAAGATACCTTGCCAGAGGGCGAAACACCGAATTTGGCTATGGCGCTGTCCCGAAAAGCACAAACAAACCAGATAATATGTAGTTCAATTACAAAAAAAATGCTGGATAATTACATTGAATTTGAATCTACCCATGCTTTCACAACGGATATTTTTGCGAATAAAATTCCATTACATAAACTTGTAGGAGAGAAAACTCTAGAAGCATTCGGCTTTTTGCGGTCAGCAAACCAAAAACACTTATTTATTGGCAGAGAACAAGAACTCGCCACATTGACAGAAAGTTTAAAAATACAAAGAGCCACCGCTTCTCATATTTTTGGCGAGGCCGGAATTGGAAAATCTCGTCTACTACAAGAATTCCGTAATCACGCAAAAACTCATAATCATTTTATCGCGCAGTGTTTACCAGAATACCAAAACAATGCGGTCTTCCCTATACTCAGATTGATTGAAAGCCTCTACAACCTATCGTTTTTAACAAACTCTGATAAATTAGCATTATTCCAAAAAATTGCTTGTTCAACAGACGAAAAAAAGAAAAACGAGAGTCGAATATTAGTGTTGAGCAATTGGTTTGATCTAGAACCACCAAAAGAAATTGGGGAACAAGAATTATCACCAGATGAGTCAAAAAACATTTTATTTGACTGTTTAGTCGAGCTGCTTTATCACGACAGTATTTGTGACTCGAACAAGACCAATCTTTTTGTCATAGAGGACTTACACTGGGCCGACCCCATCACAATCAAATTTATACAAAAAATGGTCGAATCAGAAGCATTTATTAATAGCAAAAGCACACTGCTTTCTTCCTCTAGAAAAGAGTTGCCTCAAGAGCTCGAAGCTATATTTAGTGACAATATAGAACTTAAGCATCTGGAAAAACCGGATACACAAAAATTTATTCACGCTTTGTTTGATCACCAAGATGTCTCTAAACAAGTTTTGGACTTGTTACTTTCTCGCACGGATGGAATTCCTTTATTTATTGAAGAATTCACAGGAATGCTAAAGCAAAAACAATGGGTCGATCACATAAATGGAAGAATTGATCTTGTTGAATCTATTTCCGAAATTGAAATTCCTAGTAATTTAAGAGATTCCTTACAACAAAAATTAGATTATTTAAAACAAGGTAAAGAAACCGCCCAGCTCGCATCTACTATAGGTAGAGAATTTAACTATGAATTATTAAAACACAGCGCAAGATGCGACGACGCACAGTTACAACTTGACCTAGAAGAACTAATAAAATTTGAGCTTATTTATCTCCAGCGTCGAGTTTCAGGTGACTCATATATTTTTAAACACGCTTTGGTAAGAGACGCGGCTTACGATAGCATGATCAAACCACTTAGAGTTCAGTCACACAAGCAAATTGCACAAGCGTATGAAGATATAGACCCGCATGCAAAGGATCAAAACTCTGCTGTAGTCGCAATGCATTGGAGTCAAGGAGAGGAATATAAAAAAGCGGTGGAATATGGCAGTGTAGCAGCGAATAATGCACTTAAACGTTCGTCGGCACAGGAAGCCATTAATCAAGCGGAGAAAAATAAAGAATGGATTTCACAAGTTTTCGAATCAGATCAAGAAGATTTTCAACTTGCAAATAACGCCACCATGATCTCTGCATATATGGAGTTAAAAGGTTGGGCGTCAGAAGAAGTACGTGAACTATCAGAATATTCTGCAAACATCCTCCGAAAAAGAGGAGAATTTAACCAGTTGGTTAGCAACCTCTGGTGGGATGTATTGAACGGTGTTGTCGGTGGACATGTTGAACGAACAGAAAAAACGTTCCATGAGTTAGAAGCATGTTTTGGAAAGGTAAATGCGCTCGAAAAAGCTGCAATTCGTTGCGCTCAGGCATTTCACATTTTTTCTTCTGGAAGCAAAAACTCCTACCCCAAATCTCGAGAGTTATTGTATCAATCACTAGAGTTTTTTAACCAATCAAAAGATCACCTCGAAGGGCATGAGCAAGTTTACGGTTTCAATATCGGCGTATTTGCACGTGCCCTACTCGCACAATCTTGTTGTGTATGTAACGACATAGCTGAAGCTGAAGACGTTGCTGATACGGGGTTGGCGCTAGCGAGAGAAGTTGAAAATATTCCATCCATAGGGATTGCGTTAATGCATAGCGCTGAACTCTATACAATACTAGGCAATAAAGAAAAAACAAGATTGTATGCAAATGAACTAGTAGAACTCGCCAAACAATATGACCTAGCTGTTTACGGTGCTTATGCGCAAATGCAAATGGATTGGGCTGATGACAACTTCGAAAATGAAGAAGAAACCTTGCAATTGTTACAAAGTGGTGGTTCTTTATTTGCTCTAGCGCATTATCAGTCTCTATACGTAGAAACTTACATAGCTGAAAAGCAATATCAACAAGCACTCATTAAAATCGAAGAATGCCTACAAATCGATAACGATATACTTCACCACTATTACGTGCCCAAATTAATTTTTTTGAAAGCAGTATGTAAAAAAGAGCTTGGACTGATTAGCGAATGTGAAATTTTAAAAAGAGATTCAATTGAATCAGGGAAACAAACTGGAGCATCTTATTATATTGATTTAGCAGAATCTCTTTAAGAAGTGAATATCTAATTTGTAATAGTTTGTAATTGGCTTACCTTATTGATATCCGTAGTCTAATTATTAAGAGTTTTTTATTGGTTAAGTGTTTATGTCAAATAATCCAAATAGCCTTTCGTAGTAAGACAAATGAAAAAACGAAAAATCAATAAATTACTCATTTATAACTACATCAATATATGCGGGGGAGTCAATCATGGGAAAAAATATAAGGTCTCAATATGATCTGGAAGATGAGCTATTAAACTTAAGAATTTTATTGCTAAGAACCATTTCAGATGTCTGGGAGAGCGATGGAAACTCTAACAAAATTTTATTAAGTATTTTTAGAAACGTAGATTCAAAAAATATCGATATTAGTGATTTAGCAGACAATTTCACAAAGGTTGAAAACTCTGAAGGATTCTCAAAACTTACTGCAGATGAAAAGGATTTTTTAGAAGATTTACATGGCGCTATAAAATCTGGAAAACTACCATCACCAAGCTATTTTAACTCGTCATTTCAAGATAGCAGTTCTGCAGAATCTTATTTTAATAAGATAAAAGAGCAGTACAACGACCTTAGTGTCATTTCAAACATTTCCTCCGAGCTCATTTCCAATCGGGTACGGGCGGGACTTAACAATTGCCCAGAAGAAATTAAGCATGAGTTAGTTCAATTCGCGACAGACGCATATGACAACCAAAAAGGAATGCTAATAAATAAGCAATCAAGAGAAGAGAATATTTATAGTGCGACAAGGTTTGTTAAAAAAATTAATGATACATTTACAAAAATTTCAGAAGATTATCTTAAAGGAAAAGATGCAATCTCTCCGCTAGAGGAGAAAGTCTACCAAGAAAAAACAAATCTCAAGGAGATACAAAAGACAATAAAAAATACAAGAATAGCGATAAAAGAATCGTCCGATGAAGAACATAAAAAAGACTTAAAATCGGAGCTAGAAAAACAAAAAAAATCAAAAGATGAAGCAGAAATTGCATTCAAAGAAGCTAAAGAAGATCTTTCTGACGCTGAGGAAATATTAGAATCAGAAATTATCGAAAAAAGAAAATGCTTAAAAGAAATTTTTGAGGTATTTCGTGATAATGGAATATTGCGGATTTTATTGGAAACTCTCGACGTAAAAAATTTGAAGGAATACTGGGAAATAGAATATAAAGAATCCATGCAATTTCATGACTTCGGGGTTCAGATTATTCGCCCTACAGCTCGTTGGAACGTTTATGGAGACAATCAATGGACCAAGCCTAACTCAGAATCTCTTTACATTTCCTTACCAATTTCAGGAAATCTTTGCAACAATGATATTTCCACAACTACAGAAATATTAACCAAGTACTACCGCCAATTCCCAAGTTTTCTCGGTAGAGATTTCAATAACCGGAAAAAGAATAATGGAAAGGTATTCGCTGACCCAGACAAATTATCTGGTACAGAAATTAAAGTAGAGAAACTTGAAGAATATATGAAGTTCAATCGAGATATTACTCTTGATATAAACGGCTTGAGTCACCCTTATGATATGCGAGACTCATCTGGCAACGACTATGATTTAGGTATTTCTAACGATGAATTTTTAAGCTTTAGTTCGATGCTAATCAAACTTATTCCAGCAATATGGAACGATAAATCTTTGAGGTATCGGTTAAACTACATTCAAAGAGTATACGAGGAATTCAAAGACTCGATTTGGAAAGACTGTGAAAAATTCTTTAACGAAGATGGATTTAGAAATGTAAGGGAGCTTTCTTATATATTGGGGCACTTAGATGCGGAAAGTAGTCTAAAAATCGAAAATTTTAGTGAAGAATATAACAAAGAACTGCGAGCTATTCTCAAGGAACACTATGATTATGAATCACCCTGGATATTCAACGTAAGATTTATTTATCGTCCAATGGACTATTTCTTTTCAAAAGACAATTCGCAAGAAACGAATAGAATTGATCAAGAGTTCAAACAAGCTTACGACAATGTACCAAATCTCACGACGATTGAAATACCATTTGCACCAGAGGTCGAACAAAATGCTAATGCATTTGCATTAGCACTAGCCAGATATAACGCAACTGGACCTGCATATCCATTTACTTGTTCGTAAAACAAGCGATTATGAATAATCCAACACTTAGGTGGCACCCAAGATATAGTAAATTTCAGTTATCGCAGGGTGCTCTTTTTTTAAGCGAGACAGATGATTTTTTTGTAAAGAAAAGTGAATTCGACAATCTCAATGCGTTTATTATGAATCATGGAAAACTGTCGGATTATATTTTTCAATCCACTGAAACCATGCAACAGATATCTCGTTTAAAGCGAATCGACGAGCTAGTTGAAAATAGAATACTAACAAAAGAAAAAGCAGATGCTTTAGACTATGTTACGGATGACTATTATTCGATTAATACAAGACTTCATATTAGAAATAATATTTACGTATTGAGCGAGAGTATTAAAAACAATCAAGATCAGTTAAATGAAGTGATCAATTCACTAACTGATTTAGATTCCCAAATTATATGGGTTGTGGTCGATGATTTTTTTGATCCAAACTTAATTGAAATAAACAAATACTCAATTAATAAAAATCAAGATTGGTGCTTAGTCAAGCTAAGTGGGGATGAACCTATTCTTGGCCCATTATTTCGTTCTAAAAATAAAAGTAAAAATATACCTTGCTTTGAATGTCTAAGATCTAGAATTATTCAAAACAAGCCCGTGCGGGAATGGTATAGACGCTATATGAATCAACATTTTCATATTGCATTACCCTGTAGATCTGATTTTTCAAATTTAGTTGACCGGTTGGACGCCCTTAGAGATCATTTCTATACAAAATTGAAAGCATCAGATAAAAGTATATTTTTTCAATTAGTAAAAAAAGAGTGGAAAGAACACTCTGTTACGAAGCGACCTCAGTGCGCGACTTGCGGTGATCCAAATTACTTTTTTAAAATAAACCAAGAGCCAATAACACTTGAATCCATTGACAAAAATCTAGACTTGGATGGTGGGTTTCGCCAACTAAGCCGATTCGAAACCTATTCTAAACTGAAGGGTTTAGTAGACTCGACCGCTGGTGTTATAAGCGATATACAAGAAATTTCACAATTGGAAGATGAAAATCGACTTAAAATATATCGAGCATCCTATTTCCAAAATAGTTACAGCTTAGATGACCCTTCAGCAGACACGTTTGTTCAGCTATCTTTAGGTAAAGGCGTTTCCGATGAACAAGCCCTTGTTAGTGCCCTTGGCGAGGCTCTTGAACGCCAAGCTGCGCAGTACACCGGAGATGAAAATATACTTATTTCTAAACCTGGAGATCTAGACAATCGCTACTTTTTGCCTCAAGAGCTTACACCATTTAGCAATTCACAATATAAAATTTTTGAAAAATATTCGAGTGTTAGTCTAGAACAACCTCAATGGGTCAAACAATACGACGGCTGGTCTCCCATAAGCTGGATACGAGGCTGGTCAATATCAAAACATGAATTTGTCTATTTCCCCGCACCCTATTGCCTTGCAAACACTCCATTTAGTGATCATGTATACTCTCTATATAATCACAATGGGAATTCAGCAGGAAATACAAAGGAAGAAGCGATTCTACAAGGCGCTCTCGAACTAATAGAGCGGGATGCAGCTGCCCTCTGGTGGTACAACCAAATCCCACGAAAAGAAATCGATATAAGCATCATACCTGAGAAACAGCTTTCAAAGATCGATAATACGCTGGCGGAGCAGTGGGAGTATTGGCTGCTTGACATCAGTAGCGATATCAATGTCGCCTGCTCTGTCGCCGTTGGGCAACACAAATATTCAAAAAACTTCGTTTTAGGATTTGGTGCACATATCGACCCCAGGGTTGCATGTACTCGATCACTCACTGAAATGTTTCAGCTTATTGTTGTGAGAGACAAAGTAACTGGACCTTTTGATTTCGGAGCGATCGAACCACTTCCTTACCTATTTCCAAAACGCAACACAAATAAACTCGCTATGGATGCTTTTCCTATTATAAAAAACCAATCTCTTCGGGATGACATCTTATACATCGAAGAGGATCTTAAGGAAAAAAATCTAGAATTATGTGTTGTGGATTATACTCGACCAGATATAAACCTTAAAACATTGAAAGTTATTGTACCTGGTTTGTGTCATTTTTGGCCTCAATTTGCCAACGAACGTTTATTTAGCATACCAGTAAAACAAGGATGGTTAACACAATCATTAAATGAAAATGAATTAAATCCAATTCCGCTTTATTTATGATAAATACTGCTACGTCCAAGAAAAAAATTATCCTGTGTGGGACCAAATACGGAGCGTCTTATCTTCCTGCAATTTACCAATCTCCAAAACTGGAACTTGCAGGCATTTTAGCGAAAGGAAGTCATCGATCTATAAGAATTGCAGAACAATTCGGTGTAGATTTGTTTACGACGGTAGATAGTATTACTGAAAACTATGATTACGCTGTAATAGCAATCAACGAAGGCCTTTCCACTCAGATAGCTTCGGATTTCTTAAAACTTAATAAAGACGTTATTATTGAGCACCCTATTCATATTCATAATATTGAAGCGCTAGTAAAATTAGCTGAAAAATCGAAAAAGAAATGCTTTGTAAATAGCCATTTCCCAAACTTACCACCTATTGAATTATTTATTCAGCAGTGCGCCGCGCTAAATGAATCAGATCCCCCCACCTTAATTTGTGTCCAATGCAATAGCCGAACACTATTCTCAATGTTAGATATTCTGATGCGTTGTTTTGGACTTTTCGAGCTAGAAGAAGATACCAAAAAGGAAATCGGTAACTATGTTAACTGCACTTTTCGATTAAATGGCATCCCGTTTATCATGATTTATCAAAAGTGGCGTTTTGAAGAAGACGATAGTGCAGATTCGCCGCTAGGACATCAAATAACAATCACCTATCCTAGCGGCGTACTCAGTCTAGACGGCACCTATGGCCCGTGTCTATGGCATCCAATTTTAAGTCAATCCACATCTGTTACATCAAAAATCTACGAAACTTCCAAAAATATACCCACCCAAAATACGAGCTCTTTGCCAGATATAATCCAGTGGCGCAAGGAAGCGAATCAAAAAACTATTTATGAATTAATGGAAAACGAGATTAATTTCCAAAATACCCCCGAATATGTGCTGTTTTTATGTAAAATGTGGTCGTCGTTATTTGATATATTTGGATATAGAACGATCAAACAGTTTTAATACTAAAGACTTATATTTTATTCGTAAGCTCAATAAGAACGCGTAAAGCAAAAAATCGGCACATTATTCACTCAAAACTCACCATTTAATGCTTGAGGTGCCAAGTAATTTGAGTACAATTTGTGTTACCGTTAAATAGAATTTTGTAATCCAATGGCTAGTTTGGTAAACCCAATAACAAAGGAAAAAATTCTCTTACGAGTTAACCACACATTTGGACGTGATGGCGAAACAAATATTACCGTACTGAGTAACTCAGGTACTTCCCGAAACCATGCCTGTATAGCTTGGGACGACACCTGCTGGAAAATAAAAGATTCGAGCAGCAATGGAACCTACCTGAATAGAAAAAGACTCACCTCTGGCCAATATTATAACTTACCTGAAAATGCAGAAATCCAATTTGGCGTAGCGGCAAATGAAACATGGATATTGGAGTGCTCCAAACCTCCCAAAACGGGGTTAATGCCGCTCACTGAAGGCTATGATTTTATTCCTTTACATGATGTAGAAAGACTTCCTCTATCGGAGACAGATATCATGTTGGCATTATCTGACATCGGAGAATGGAAGTGCGAACTAGATGGAGAGTCTCACACAATAAAAACCGGAGATAAAGTTGGAGCAAATGGAATTTTTTGGCAATTTATGGACGCTCGCCCTTGCCCCACAACAGAAACAATACATACTTCTGCACCTTCTGGCATAAAATTTTGTTTTCAATCTAGCCCTAATGAAGAACATATCTCTCTTAGCCTTGAAGCCAATGACCAAACCGTTGATCTTGGAATTAGAAACCATCATTACCTATTACTGTTACTCGCAAAGCAACGACTGATGGATATACAAAAAGGGGTTTCTGAATCAGAACAGGGCTGGATAAAAAAAGATCTACTTATTCGCATGATGGGCATTGCAGAACAACATATTAATATTCAAGTTTTTCGTTTCCGAAAACAAGTTGCAAGTAAAATAAAACACCTTACTCTGCACCAAGTTATAGAAAGAAGACCTGGTGAGCTCAGGTTTGCCTATAAAGAAATTTCTATTGAAGGAGGCTTTGCACCTCTCGAAGAAATCGGTTAATTTGCAATCCTTTGCAGTCGACTGCTCCGTGCGCCATACCTCCATGTAACCTTGAGCTCCGTTCAGAGCGAATAACGAATAATTTTCCTTAACCATCTCGTCACATCACAAGGTCATTATCTCTATATAACGGTACAAAATAAATTACGCGTTATTACATCAAATTCATCTTTAAAAATATCATGTTTTTAACAAATACATCCTTATTTAAACCATTAAAACACCCTACAAACTTACCCTATTTGCATAAAGACATGATTGATTTAACGATTGTTCGATTAAAAAAATGAATTAAATAAGCGAATATTGGCCAACAACTAAATGTCGTTGACACTTATTTTTCATGATTAAACGGTGTTCAATATTCCACAATATTTTTATTGCCTTGATTCATGGTTATTACTAATCGAGTAATAATTTGTAATCGACACAAGGCCTCAGGCTAATTCATAGTCCTATTTCATAGGGTTAAGGCTACCGCTATCAATACTAAAAATAAGTCGATTATTAATCCCGGATTAAAGTGGGTATTTATTGTGATTAATCGCTAAGGTTATGAATCCTTTTAATAACGGTTTCACTATGGCCTTAAAATTACACACATACTGATACCTATTTGAGTTAAGCCTTAAGAAATTAATATCAATGTTCGTTGGGTTGTGTTTTTGAAAGAGTATGAAGTAAAAACAATTGTGGAGGGAAGAGTATTCACAGGCAGAGCTATTGAAGAAAAGGGAATCGTAACAGTAACTTGCACAGATCCTATGGGATCAAAATCAAAAAATTTTGACAATAATGGAGAGTATTTTGCAAATTTACTTTTAAGAGAAATTGTCTTTGAGCACTTGAAAAAACATTGGAGATAATAGATATAAATTTCACAAAAATTTAGTTGATCAATAGTGATTGATGTTATGTATTCTTTAAAATCTCAGCCGATTTTTCTTATCACTACTAATTTAATCCGCGCTATAGAAAATAAAATCAACTTTACTAAAACTAATTCCTAAAATTTTTCTTTTTGAGATCAAACGTCTAATAAAACATACTCTCTAATCAGAATTGAGCTTAAAAATACACTCCCTATCCCTTTCTTTAAATATTGATACTTGTGTTTTTGTTAGCCGAGCGGATCAGCAATTAGCTTTTATTTAATTCAAACCAAATAGATTGTCGAATTTTTGATCATCAGATAACCGGTGTAAGGTAGAAACTAATCTTGAAGAACGCGGTATTGAAGTCAATTAAACTGGAAAGAGTGGACATATTGGGGTGAACGACGGGGATCGAACCCGCGACCACCGGAATCACAATCCGGGGCTCTACCAACTGAGCTACGTTCACCATCAAGAAAAACTACTCAATAATATGGAGTAAGTTTACTACGAGAAGCAATATAGAGTGTAGTCTATCAGACACCACCACATGCTTAAAACGAGCGAATACATGGCGCGCCCGGCAGGATTCGAACCTGCGACCGTCCGCTTAGAAGGCGGATGCTCTATCCAGCTGAGCTACGGGCGCTTAATAAGAAACCCGGTGAGGGGCAGGCTCAAAATTGGTCGGAGTGGAGGGATTCGAACCCCCGACATCCTGCTCCCAAAGCAGGCGCGCTACCAGACTGCGCTACACTCCGACGATGACGAAAAACGCCAAGTTTCGAGAGGGCAGCATAATACCCATGAGACCTTATGGCGTCAACGAATAATTTCAAATTCGTTTGGTTTAACAATTTGATTTGTATGAAATATTTGGTGAAATTATTCACCTATGGGACAATACGATATTAGCAAATTATTAGATTAAATAGGAAAAACTTGCCCATGTCGGCACTTATTCTAGATGGTAAAGCCATTGCGAAAAGAACAGAAACTGAATTATCGTCGCGAGTCACGACCCTAAAAGAAAAAACTGGTCAGACGCCCATTCTGGCCACAATATTGGTTGGAGATGACCCAGCATCAGCTACCTACGTTAAAATGAAAGGTAATGCCTGTGAGCGCATTGGAATGGGCTCTTTAAAGGTTACCCTGCCCTCAGAAACGACGACTAATGAGTTGCTAGATAAAATCCAAGAGTTAAATACAGATCCCAATGTGCACGGTATATTACTTCAGCACCCAGTCCCATCTCATATTGATGAACGTGTCTGTTTTGATGCTATTTCATTGGAAAAAGACGTTGATGGCGTGACATGCTGGGGGTATGGACGCATGGCCATGGGCGAAGAAGCCTATGGTTGCGCTACCCCTAAGGGAATTATGCGTCTTTTAGAAGCTTACAATTTGCCACTCGCTGGAAAACATGCAGTAGTGGTTGGTAGAAGCCCAATTTTGGGAAAACCGATGGCAGCAATGCTCCTAAATGCAAATGCAACAGTGACTATTTGCCATTCCCGAACAAAAGGCTTAGAAAATCACATTCGAAACGCGGACATTTTGATTGGAGCTGTAGGCAAGCCAGAATTTATTCAAGCAAATTGGATTAAAGACGGAGCCGTCGTCGTTGATGCTGGCTATCACCCAGGTGGAATTGGTGATATTGAGCTTTCACCTCTAGCAGAGCGTGTTGCCGCATACACCCCTGTTCCTGGTGGTGTTGGTCCCATGACGATTAACACGCTTATTTATCAAACAGTTGAATCGGGCGAGAAAAAGCTTCTCAGTTGATTCAGTGAGCAAAACCGCGAATATACGCTTAGATAAGTTCGTCGCAAATTATTCTGAATTTTCTAGGAGTGACATCAAAAACCTGGCCAAATCTGGAAAAATAACCGTTGATGGCCAGGTTGTTTCAGATACATCAATAAAAATACATTCGGAGCAAGAAGTTTGTATCGCTGAAAGGCGTATTTGTCCGATAAACGACTTTATCTTAATGCTGAACAAGCCCAAAGGTTACGTATGTGCTAATCAAGATAGTGTCCACCCAACCGTCATTGAGCTTATCCGGAACACGAAAAATTCTGCATCAGCAGAGTTTACGCCATCAGATGTAATAGTGAATCAAATACAAATCGCCGGTAGGCTTGATATCGACACCACAGGCTTTGTCTTGTTGACAAATAATGGAGCCTGGAACCATCAAATTACTTCACCTCAAAAAGAATGTTTTAAACGCTATTCAGTGACGCTCGACAAGCCATTAAGAAATATTGATCCTCAGTTGTTTTTAGACGGAATATTACTTAACGGTGAAACAAAAAAAACCAAGCCAGCTAAATTATCAGTTCTATCAAAACACACGTGTGAGTTGGTTATTTCTGAAGGGAAATACCACCAAGTAAAACGCATGTTTGCAGCAATAGGAAATCATGTCGTTAAGCTTCATAGGAGTAAAATAGGCAATCTCCAGCTCGATAAAAACCTCGAACTAAGTGAATATCGACTGTTAACTCCGCAAGAAGTTGAGCTTCTTTTAAAATAAAACAAAGAAATTTATTAAATAATCATGAGCATTCTGAGAAACCTAATCCAAAATATCGAGATTAATAATGAGAGCGAAAATCGAGTTTTATTAATAGGCGACGAAAACTGTAAAAACCAGTTAAGTGAATTAACTCAATTTTGTCAAGATATTACGATTATTACAAACAGATTCGATCTGTTTGAAGAAGCAAAAGAAATAAATCTCGCATGTGTTTTTAATGATTTCGATTTTTCCGAACTTCAAGTCAATAAATTTGAATATATTATCTATAGCGTATCTAAAGAACGGGCTGTGACACATCATATTTTAAATCACCTTAGAGAGTTACTATCTGATTCTGGAATCATCGTTATTGGAGGTCAAAAAAACGAGGGGATAAAAAACTACTATGAAAAACTAAGAAAACAATTAAGTTTTTCAGGAACATTAAATAAACAAGGAAATCTTTATATTGCAAAAATGAAAAAAAATGCAGACGACTCCATTCCTCTAGAGGATCAAAACTATCCGTATCTGCGCAAGGAGATTAACTTAGAATCGTCGTCCTTTTATAGTAAACCTGGAATCTATGGCTGGAATAAAATTGACGATGGCAGTAAATTTCTGATTGAAACCATTAGTGGACATAAACTTACTGACTCATTTACCGAAATAGAAACATGTTTAGATTTGGGTTGCGGCTACGGGTACCTTGCTGCACAAATCATACTAAAAGAACTTTGCCCAAATTTAACTAAATTATATCTCACGGACAATAATGCGGCTGCCATAAACGCTGCAACTCGAAACATAGAATTATTCACACAAGATTTGGAAATTAATACGACGGTTACCTCCTCAGATTGCGGAAATACAATCACCGAAAAGTTTGATCTCATAGTCTGCAACCCTCCTTTTCATCAGGGATTTGATACTAGTAAAAGCTTAACGCAACGTTTCTTTGATTCCGCTGAGTCTCTTCTCAACCCTAAAGGTTACGCCGTATTTGTAACAAATAGTTTTGTTTCTATTCCTGAAAATAAGATAGGCCAAGTTTCAGAATTGAATAGAAATCGACATTTTAAAATTAATTTACTTCAAGCGAAATAAAATTAATCGATATCAATCCCAAGCACTTCTTTTAAGCCGCCCTCATTCGTAACTCGTGTATACCCCATTGATTCTAAGACCTGCTTTGCAACACCTGATCGTCGTCCTGAGCGGCAATAGACACGTATATCTGTGTCTAGCGCGAGATTGAGATCGGAGATTTTTTCACCTATGACCTCATATGATATATTAATCGAGCCATCATAATGTGGGCCAGCAAATTCGTCTGCTTCTCGTACATCTATCCAAACAGGATCTGTCATAGTGTCTCCAATTGTGAAATAATTTTGTTCAGCAATGTTACCACATCATTTTGTGGACTCAACGGAAAGAAAAAAATATACAACAAATCAGCGTGAATCTGGCCAGTTAAATTTAAACGGATCCCCAATCGAAGATAAAACAGAAAGCACAGCTTCTGACCTAAATTCATCACCAGAATTGGGAGCCAATGCATAGGTGTACTGATTATCATCCAATTCAAATTTCAAACCCATAGAGTGCAGGTAAGCACGATCACTTGCTCTGCCACCATAGCGCACGTCGCCTAGTATCGGCGCAGATTGTGATTTTAAAGCAACCCGAATTTGATGGGTTTTTCCGGTAATAGGTTTTACCAAATATGCGCGACATCCATTTCCTAAACCAAATGAATGAAATTGCGTCATTGAAGGATTTTCTTTTGTTCGCAACAGCTTCCAACAACCATCTCTACTAAGCGCCATATCACCAGAAACTGTACCTTGTTTTTTCTTAGGTTTACCAACGGCGATTGCAAAATATATTTTCTTTATTCTTTTGGACTGAAACAATAAGGATAGTTTTTGATTAGCTACTTCACCTTTGGCAATAATGAGCAAGCCCGAAGTGATTTTATCTAAACGATGAACTGGGTATAATGCAGGATCATTATATTGATTTCGTATTATCGAAATTAGTCCCAGGGATTCACGAGAATTGTGTATTTGAATATCCGTAGGTTTATTGACAATGAGAAATTCCTTTTCCTCTTGAACTATCTCAATTTGCACAGTTTAGTTAAAAAGTTTCTTTAACCCTTCTACTTTATCTTCTAGTTTTTTAGTTTCTTCTTCTCCTAAACTATCACTAATCTTATCTTTAACATCTTTAGCAGCTTTGTTTTCTTTTTCCTTTAGTTCTTTTTTATATTCTTTTTTCTTTGTTTCAAAATCCTCTTTTAACTCGGCTTCTTTTTCCTTTGCTTTTTCTTTCAATGCTTCTTTCTGTTTATTAAACTCTTGTTTCAACTTTTCTTTCGTTATTTCACTGTATTTATCTTTTATTGCGTTTTGCGCTTGCTTAAGTAGCGGTTTTATAATCGCGGGGCCAAGTTCTGCAGGGTAGAGTCCGTTCTCCTTTTGACCTATATCATTTAGCTGAAAAGATGGTAAATCAAGTTTAAACGATCCAAATTTTTCAGTAACAAAATCTAATGCATTGTCTGAAAAATCAAATTTTTTGATGATAAGCTTTACCGATTCACCGCTAGATTCGGATTCCGAAGAAGAAGCCTCACCACCAGCATGGGATTCTAATGTCTTCAGTAGTTCTTGGATGTTTGTGGTTGCACCTTTTTGTTCAGCTGTAACCAAAAGTCCCTTAACAGTTATTTCATCAATGACAATAACATCGTCAAGCACCGATTCAGGCTTAAACTGTAAAACCAATTTATCTAGTTCAAATATATTTTTGCGCGAGAACCCACTCGGGTTAGCGATGATAAAATCATTCAACTCTCCTCTACCTTTTTGCGGCTTTACATCTACAGCATCGAGTAAAACAGAAGTTTCAGTAACCTGCGGACCCACAGTTTCAACCGTTTCTTTAATAATCTGGTTCAAATTACTAAAGAGATAAATAAGCCCCCCAATCGCTAATGCGATAACTAATAAGACAACAATGGATAGATATTTGAACGCTTTCATGATTTTACTTCCTGACTTTAATTGAATTAGGTACGCTTTTTATTATCGATGTGAGAAGAGCCTGATGGGTTCTCCTGCCCTTTAAACTCTTCTTTGTATTCCTTGAGCTTATCTTCAACTGAATCTAATTCTTGCTCGACGCTATCAATAACAGATCTCCAAACATCCATCATTGTTTTACTCGCATCCTCAATGACACCTTCTACACTCTCTTCACGGACTTTGGTCATTTTTTCTTCTAAACTGAATACTTGTTTCTCTAGATCATTAATTAGAGAATTGGACCTATTTAACTTAAATTCTAGCGATTTACGCCTATTTTCCGATTCATAGAATAGCCAACCTAAATATGAAGAGAGTAAAACTAATACTAATATAATGACTTTACTTACCAATTCAAACTTCTCCCCACTCCTTAAATTAGGTATATTTTACCAAGATGATATTATACGCCCCATTTTATCGTTATTAAAATTTAGACCGCACTAAGGTAATCTCACTTACTGCAAATGAGCCCAAACAACGCTGTATTGAAAAAATGAATAAACCAAATTTAAAGACTTTATTAATCTTTCTCCTCATTCTGATCCAATCCACTGCTTTTGCCAACAATTCTCTTTTGTATGGCGATAAAGATGGTTTTCCCAAAATTGAGAATCTCAACTGGTTAAATGAACAATCTTTAGAAAATCAGAGAAAATTAGCAGATGAGATTTCGCGAAAATACTTGGGGAAAAGAATCAAACAATCGAGTAGAAACGAAAATACACGCGACAATTTGACTATTTTGCAACGTTTAATTTCAGAAACTGAAGTGGCGAATGAGAGCGTAGAAAGCCTTCAAGCTCTTGGGGTAGTAATGGGAGATATCTATGTGAGCCAAGTTAAACAGTTGGAATGGAAGACGTTTGAAGATGAAGTAGGAAAAAGTAAGGCCGTCTGTGTTAAAAACACCAAACATTGTATATTCCCGATAACTATGCTGTCTCGGCGTATGGCCGTAGACATAAAACCGGATGTAAATCGCATTTATAAGAAAGGGTATGATGCAATTAGTGACTATCTTCCAAAACTTCCTTTTTCTGACTAGACATCTTAATATTGGTATTAGGAATCTGCATAAATATGTAGTCAATTCGTAATAAACCACAAATATAATTCACCTCGTTGTACAAGATCCTTCAGGATTTTGGATTTTTCTTATATATAGGTTTCAAATTTTTATGTCCGAAAAATTAATTGGCACTGTTAAGTGGTTTAATGAAAGCAAAGGTTATGGTTTTATTAACCGTGAAGGTGGTGCAGATTTGTTTGTACATTTCAGCAATATTGCAGCCGATGGCTTCAAAACTTTAAAAGAAGGTCAGAAAGTCTCTTTCACTGAAGGTGAAGGGAAGAAAGGCCCTCAAGCTGAAAACGTAGAACCTGTCTAATAATAGCTAGACTGATAAAAGCTTTAAATATAATAAGAAACGAATCATTTAGTTCAACTATTTTTCATCTCTTGTTGTTTTAAGCACGGCCAGCGCTAATAAGTATTTTATCTAAAAAATACGTAGGCAAGATATGCCTTAAAAACGCGAACAAATACGTCGGAAAGGTTACGTAATATCTGGCTTTTGGGTTTTTAGACTGCAGTACAGCAAGTAATTTATTCGCTACAGCATCCGCTGGTAATGTAAATCTGCTTGCAGCGCCCTGCCGGTCAAGTCGCTGAATAGACTTTTTATACTCTGAAGCAAAACGACTATTCTTGTAGTTAATTTTGTCTTTAAAAGCCTTTAACGCATTCTTTCGAAATTGCGATAATATCGGTCCAGGTTCTATTAGTACTACCTTCACATTTGTGTCGCCAAGCTCCATTCTTAGCGTATCGGTAAGTCCCTCTAGTGCAAACTTGCTAGCATTATAAGCGCCCCGAAAAGGCATTGCCGCAAACCCTAAAACCGAACTGTTTTGGACAATTCGAGCACTGGGCTGCTCTAATAGAAACGGTAAAAGCCCACAAGTTAACTCATGAGTACCGAACAAATTTGTCTCGAATTGATCACGCAGGGCCTCGCGGCTCAAGTCCTCTACGGCACCTGGTTGTCCGTAAGCAGCGTTATTAAAAAGTGCATAAATTGCGCCATCTGTTAGTTCAACTATTTGACTGACGGCGGAATTGATTGAGTCACTGCTTCGAAGATCCAAAAGAATAATATCGCAGTCACATTGATGTTTTACCACCTCAATATCTGCGCTCTTTCTAACGGTTGCAATAACGCGATAGCCTTCAGAAACTAGTCTTTTTGCGCAAGTTAAACCAATACCAGAAGAACAACCAGTGATAACAACATTTTTACTCTTTTCTCGCATTCATTAACTCTCGTTTATAATGTCTTTTTAAGTAATAGATTAAGTTAATCGTGAGTTGATCAAGCAGTTTACGTGTTATCCCTTCGGCTTCTTCACGATAAGCCACATCAATTTTATTTTCATCAACCGAATAGATAAATTCAGCATAGCCTTGCGATTGCGTTACCCATTTACTTGGCTCAAAGGACGCTGTGATTTTTGAATCCATTTTTTTTCTGAAAGTGTAGTCACGTGAAACTTTGAACCCTCGATCCCACAACTGATGCAGATTAATTAAACAAGTCGTTCCATAAGACCTAACACAAGTAAGATTGCCTCCTCTATCATGACCGCAATTCTTGTTGAGTTTTGTCATACCATGAAGTGGTTGATGCGCATCCTGAATGAAATGAATTTGCAGCGCCAATAACACCGCTTCTTGATTTTTTGTTATCTCGGCTTTTAAACTGGAATCAATAAGTGTTAGCGCCTCGACCAATTGACCGTGATTTTTAAATCGGCATTGGTAATCGCCAGGGTTATATAACGTGTTATGAAAATGCCAAAAACTGGTATTTTGATTTTTCAATGGCACTAGCGCGTCGGGCACCGTTGACTCATACTGAACAAATAGCGTCGATAATTTTTCCTCTCTTATGCTATCAGCCCAAGCACCTAATTGACTAAATTTCGTAAATTTAGAGTCTTTCTTTTTTTTCTTCTGATTTAGAAAAATGCGCTGCGCTATGTCAGAGTAATAGGCTTTTTCATCACTTTCTAATTGTTGGAACACAATCTCCAGTTGTGCTTCATGAATTTGCTTTGACCAAGAGTACGATATGCCAGGCATAACAAGACTGAAAATCCCCAAAAATACGAGAATTATCTTCATGATTTTCGAGATTTTTTGATTAACTCATACGCTGTTTGAATTTCTTGCGACCTTTCCGTCGCCATTTTAATCATCTCTTCAGGCACGCCCTTGCCTGTCAACTTGTCGGGATGATACTCGCTCATTAACTTACGATAAGCCTTCTTAAGCTCAGCATCAGAAATATTTGGCTCCACGCCAAGCGCCTTATAGGCTAGAGATAGTTCATCACCACTTGGATGGGACCCTGATTCATAATGTCCTCCACGACGCTGATAATACTGATGATAGCCAGATTGATCTTGTCCACCGCGATAAAAATGCGTTTGTGCTTTAACCATACCAACAAGATGATTAAATGCTAAATTTGAGTAACCTAGCTCTTTCGCCACCTTAGATAGAAGACTTTCCTCGCCCGGATGGAATTGCCCATCAGCAAAAGCAAGAGTAATAAGATATACAAGCATTAATTGACGAATATTTCCGTATTTTCCACAAACGGCCATAAAGGTGCTTGTTGTATCGTAGATATCAAAATTCGTCTGAGAACCCTGTTTAAATAAGGTGATCGCCTGCTCTCTTTGACTTTGGCTAAGGCCCATCTTCTTAATCAAATCTTCAGTGGCTGCTATTTCTTCCTCAGATATGCGTCCATCCGCTTTAGCAAGACAGCCCAACAAGGGGAAAAGTGCTGAAAAAACAGCCTGCTCTACCCTCTCCTTCTCTCCTGGGTCAAACATTTTTTGCGTAGTGCTTACGCCTTTATCAAAAAAGTGACCTACTGCGATACCAATAAGGAGGCCCAAAGGACCTAGCGTTAGCAGGCCAATAACACCACCAATTAATTTTCCATAAAACATAATTTGTCTCAATATCTGAAAGAAACGAAATCGGCTAATCTATTCAATTACTCAAAAGAATGACGATATATAAGAAACAATCCGCCAAAGAAGTTAACATACGGAAGCTTCTGATTAACTGCAAATTAGAAACCATAAGGATTTATGACTATTTTATCCGATTACAATTCACCTTTGTGGCAAAAAATTAGTGAAACCCTATCGTCTCACTTAAACAGCTCTTATCAGATTCAATCTTTGGAATCTGTTACAGGCGGTGATATTAGTGAAGCTTTCATAATTAGCGGAAATCACAATCGTTTTTTTGTTAAATTAAACTCTAAAAGCAACTTACCAATTTTTGAAGCCGAACAAGAAGGACTTAAGTGGCTTGACGTAAATGCACCAGCCTGTATTTGCATAGGTCACCACGAAAAATATGCATTTTTGGTATTGGAATACTTACCCTTAACTCGAAATGGCAGTGAGTTTGAAATGGGAGGACTCCTGGCAAAACAGCATCAACGTGATTACTTTTCCGAAAAAGAATCCTCTAAGTTCGGGTGGTATAACGATAACTACATTGGTACCACGCCACAAGCTAATAATTGGAAAAGCCTTTGGCACGAGTTTTGGATTCAAAATCGTATGATTCCGCAACTCGAACTCGCACACTTAAATGGTTACTCGAAAGAAATAAAAGCACTCGAAAAAAAGTTTCTTTATTCTTGTAAAAAGCTATTGTTTGACCACCATCCGAAAAGTGCATTACTCCACGGAGACTTATGGCGCGGAAATGCGGGCTTTGCTAATAATCGGCCCGTGTTCTATGATCCCGCTTGCTATTTCGGAGACAGAGAAACAGATTTGGCTCTTACTGAATTATTTGGAGGATTTAGCAGTGAGTTCTATCAAGGTTATAATGACATCTGGCCAATTGAAGAGGGATATAAACGTAGAAAAACCTTGTACAACCTATATCACCTTTTAAATCATCTTAATCTTTTTGGTAGTGGATACTTAAATCAAGTAACAAGAAGCATGTCAGAAGTGATACAGCTTGCTACTAAGTAAATTAGCTCAAAAATGGTAAAACTTCTTATGGGTTGTTTTGCTTAAATGACAATTGATTTAGAAAAGTTAGCTAATATTGATCGACGCAAACTAACAATGATGTTTCTTTAGAGATTCAAATGCTTGTCTTATCTTTATAAACTCTTCGGCGTCTCCACCTTTGTCTGGATGATGAAGTGATATCAAATTTCGGTAGGCTTCGTTAATTTCCCTTAAACTAGATCCGGACTCAACACCTAAGATCTTGTACGCTATATCTTTCTCTTCATAAGCATTAAATTTCGCCCAAAACGATTCTAGTAACTCGCTTATACTATCCTCAGTCGCACTAAAAAACCGCTCGTAATCTCTGTAGTGTTCTAGGACCACAGAAGCTGCAGCGTCTTCTACGGCTTTTTGAGTATCAGTAATTTCTTCTATCGATTCATGATCCACCAAAGCAACCGTTACCGGAGACAAGATCAACATCTTTTGATCCTCTCTATCCAATTTTACGTCCTTACCTGATTGGGCGAGTACTCGATAATCCTCTTGTAACTCGATCAGAGCCGCTTGGATTATGTATTGTTTTTGGAATATCCCAATCAAAGGGTTGTCGGACCAACTGTAGACCGAATTTTGCGTAATTACAGGAAGAAAATCATAAACTTTGCAGGTACCGCGTGCTCTTAATTCTCGATCAAAAAGTCCTTTCGCAGTATTAATTGCTTTAGCAAGTACTTCTATATTATTGTTATTCAATTAGTAACTCACGCTTGTTATTCTAACCTCATTTTAGAATCACTTTTTAATTCTAGCAACAAGGCTTTTATCTCTTTGAGTTCTTGTTGCAAGTGCGCAATATTATCCTCCTCTTCTTTACTCTCTAAAGCACGATGTTCCTTTTCCATAACATTGACAACAATTCCAATGACCATATTTAAGAATGCAAAAGCAGTAAAAAAGATAAACGATAGATAGTAAGCCCAGCTTAGCGAATAAACAGACATAGTTTCGTACATAACATCTGTCCAATCTTCAAACGTCATGACACGAAACAGGGTAAGCATACTTATCGCAATATCACCCCAAAGATCGGGGTTAATTGAGGCAAAGAAGGTACTCCCCACAGCCGCATAAATATAGAAGATGATAAACATCAAGAGCATCACGTACCCCAATTGAGGCAGCGCTTTTAGCAAAGAGGTGAGTAGAATTCGCAATTCTGGAATGATTGATACCATTCGAAGCACTCGAAAGATCCGAATCAATCTTCCAATCACTGCCATTTCAGTATCTTCAATGGGTATTATGCTAACAAGCACAATTACCGTATCAAAAATATTCCATCCACTTCGAAAAAAATTTCTTTTGTGTTTTTCTCCAAGGAAACGAATGGTAATTTCGATAAGAAATACGGCAGTGATAAGCCAATCTAAAACAAAAACTAATTGCGAGATCGCTGGAGGTATGTCGTAGGTCTTCACTCCCACAACCAAAGCCGAGAAAATAATAATTGAAACAATAAAAGTCTCGAATATTTTATTGGAGCGAATTCGAAAAAATTTTTCTTCTATCGATCTAAATCTCATAGCACTTTTAAAGAATTACAATAAACGAAAAAGACATATTAATACGGTGAGTTACACAATATTACCATGTGTAAAATAATGAACGGAATATAGAACACGATCCACAAATGTCTAGAAATACTTTTTATTTCGTTTTAAAGACGCCTACCACTAATTTAAATTAGATTTTTCGCCAAGTAGTGCCTTCTTTTGAATCAAGAAGTTCAACGCCCTCTATCTTGAGATTATTCCGTATCTCATCAGCTCGCTCCCAATTCTTATCAAGCTTAGCTTGATTTCGCTCGTCAATTAAGCCTTGGATTCGAGCAGCTGCATCGCTAGATTCACCCTGAAACCAAATATTGGGGTCATATTGCAATATACCAAGTAATTCAGCTAAGAATACAAACTCAGACAAGGTTTTTTGGTCGCTTGGTTCTTTATTTAGTTGCTTCGCTAATCCATGCAGTTCACTGATCGCAAGCGGCGTATTCAAATCGTCGAGTAACGCCTGAAAACCTTTAAATCTTTCATAATCATTTGGTAAGACGTTCGTTGGCTCAGCAGAGGAAATTTTTAATGCGCCGTAAAGCGAATCCAAAGCTGCCTTAGATTGATCTAATAAATCTTTAGAAAAATCAGCTTCAGACCGATATTGAGACGACAAGAGCGCAAAGCGGATAACTTCTCCATGATATTGTTCCAATAATTCGCGAACAGTTTTGAAGTTACCCAATGATTTCGACATCTTTTCACCATCGATATTAAGGTAACCGTTATGCATCCAGTACCTTACATACTCTTTACCGCCGTGAGCACACTGACCTTGAGCAATCTCGTTCTCGTGGTGCGGAAAGATAAGGTCTCTGCCACCACCATGGATATCTATCGTTTCGCCGAGATGCTTTTCAATCATCGCAGAACACTCAATATGCCATCCGGGACGACCACGGCCCCAAGGTGAATCCCATCCAGGTTCTTCATCGGACGAGGGTTTCCATAAAACAAAGTCACCGGCATATTTTTTGTAGTCGGCTACTTCGACTCGAGCACCTTCAAGCATGTCCTCTAGAGAACGGTTTGAAAGTTTGCCATAGTCTTCCATCGACTTTACATCAAATAAAACATGCCCTTGAGACTCGTAAGCATGACCCTTTTCGACAAGCGTTGAAACCATATTAATAATGGGTTCGAGATGCTCGGTAGCGTAAGGAACGATTGTAGGCTCTAGCGTGTTGAGCTGGGCCATGTCCTTTTCAAATTCTTTTGCATAATGATTAGATAACTCAGCAATAGACACTTGTTTTTCTGCAGCCGCTTTCATTATTTTATCATCAATATCTGTAATGTTTCGCGCATAGATAACATTGCTATACAGTTTTTGTAAAACCCGGAACAACGTATCAAAAACGACAACAGGACGAGCATTACCAATGTGCACAAGGTTGTAGACTGTTGGGCCACAGACGTACATCTTCACTGTGTTTTCTTCAATGGGAATAAAATCTTCTTTTTCTCTAGTCGCAGTGTTATATACTTTTAATTTCATTTTGGTAAATTCTTTACTTTATAAAAAAAGGGTTATCGGAAACAAAACTCTTTTGTTCTTTTTTACACAGTAACCGAAATACAAATTTATATTTTTGATTCCCAATTATCTTTTAAACCTATCGTTCTGTTAAAAACCTTGTTCTCTGTTGTGGAATATTTTTGATCAAGACAAAAATATCCTTCTCTTTCGAATTGAAAACGGTCATCCATTGTTGACTCAGCCAAGCTTACTTCGGCTTTACAGCCCGATAAAATTTCTAATGAATTTGGATTGATATGCTCTAAAAAATTTTTATCTCCAACATCTGGAGCTGGATCATAAAAAAGCCGGTCATACAGCCTTACTTCACAATCTACGCATTTATCTACCGACACCCAATGAATGACACCTCGGGGCTTAATTCCCTCTGGGTTCTTACCAATGGTATTTGGTACAAGTGTCGCTTTTATTTCAATGATATTGCCATGATCATCCGTTATCGACTCTTCCGCTTTGATAACAGACGCGCCTCTCAATCTTACATAGTCTCCTAAGACCAAACGCTTAAACTTTTTCCGAGAAAGTGAGGTATCTTCGGTGTAGTCACCTCGATCAATATATATTTCCGAAGTAAACGGAATTGACCGAATACCAAGAGACTCAATGTTAGGATGTACAGGTTGACTGCAAGTAATTTCTGACTCGTCCGTTTCTTCTTCAAAATTCAAAATCGTTACTTTAATTGGATGCAAGACACACATAGCTCTAGGGGCAGTAGCGTTGAGGTGGTCACGTACTGCATATTCAAGCGACCCGACATCAATTGTAGAACCAGACTTAGTGACCCCAATCATTTCACAAAAATTACGTATTGATTCTGGGGTATAACCTCTTCGACGTAGTCCTGAAATTGTAGGCATACGAGGATCATCCCAACCATCAACATATTCTTCATCGACTAGCTGTTTGAGTTTCCTTTTAGATGTTACCGTATAATTTAGTTCCAACCGCGCAAATTCGTACTGCCGAGGACGAGAGGGAACTGGAAGGTTTTCAATAAACCAGTCGTAGAGCGGACGATGGTCGGCAAATTCTAGTGTACATATGGAGTGAGTAATGCCTTCAATGGCATCTTCTTGTCCATGAGCAAAGTCATAAGTAGGATAAATACACCATTTATCACCTGTTTGATGATGCGATTCTTTTCGAATACGATAAAGAATTGGGTCTCTAAGATGCATATTTGATGAAGCCATGTCTATTTTCGCTCGCAATACTCGCTCAGCTTCATCGAATTCGCCCTGCTTCATTCTCTGTAACAAATCGAGGTTCTCTTCAACACTTCGCTCTCGATAAGGACTTGGCTTTCCTGGTTTTGTAGCCCAACCACGGTATTCACTCGCTTCTTCTGGGGACAGGTCACACACGTAGGCCTTGCCTTCATTAATTAAATGAACAGCCCACTCGTAAAACAGATCGAAATAATTAGAGGCGTAGCGCACTTCACCTGTCCAATTAAAGCCTAACCACTCTACATCCTTCTTTATAGCCTCGACATATTCGATTTCTTCCTTTGTCGGATTGGTATCATCAAAGCGCAGATTGCATTCACCGCCAAAAGATTCTGCTAATCCAAAATTTAAACAAATGGATTTAGCATGGCCAATGTGCAAATAACCATTAGGTTCTGGCGGGAAACGCGTAATAAGCTTTTTAATTTTGCCCTCTTTTAAATCTTGAGTAACAATTTGTTCGATAAAGTTAAGAGGTTTGTTATCTGTACTCATTAAGGTTCCAAGTTATTTCTTACCAAAGCATTTGAGAAGCGACGTAAACCGCGTATTATAGCCCGCTAGATTCCTGCGCGCAGGTCAAAATTGCTTTTCTGTAAAATTAAGGATCAACAATGATTAATTTAAAAACAAATTTTGGTGACATAAAATTAGAGCTAGACTTTGAAAAAGCACCTAAAACCGCCGCAAATTTTAAGCAGTATGTAGAAGAAGGACATTATGACGGTACAATTTTTCACCGAGTTATCAATGGATTTATGATTCAAGGAGGCGGGTTTGACAAAGACATGGCTCAAAAAGATACCCGCGATCCAATAGAAAACGAAGCTGACAATGGGTTAAAAAACGACCTAGGCACTATTGCGATGGCACGCACAATGGATCCTCATAGTGCATCGGCCCAATTCTTTATCAACGTAAAAGATAATGACTTTTTAAACTTCAAGAGTAAAGACATGAATGGCTGGGGCTATTGTGTATTTGGCCGTGTTGTAGAAGGTATGGACGTTGTCGAAAAAATTAAGGCTGTAGATACCGGAAACCAGGGCATGCATCAAGATGTTCCGTCCGAGCCAGTAGTTATCGAGGCTGCCACTGCAGAATAAATACTAAAATATGAGTGTATTTTTCATTTCTGACCTGCATCTGTCGCCAGAAAAACCCCATCTTGGGGAAGCGCTTTTTGAGTTCATTGATAACAAGTGCCAGACAGCTGAAGCGCTTTACATTCTAGGTGACCTATTTGACGCGTGGATAGGAGACGATGAAGACTCTGAATACTATGTAAATATCCTTACTCAGTTTAAAAAAAGAACAGACGCAAATCTAAACATCTACTTCATGCATGGAAATAGAGATTTTCTAATTGGCCGAGAGTTTAGCGACAAAACCGGGATTTCTCTGCTTAAAGACCCTACGGTTATAGAAATATACGGAGAACCTATGCTTCTAATGCATGGAGATAGTCTTTGCACCTCAGACACTGAGTATATGGCATTTAGGAAACAAGTTAGAAACATAGGGTGGCAGGAACAGGTACTGTCTTTGCCACTGGAGCAAAGACGTGCCATGGCTGCTCAACTCCGACAGCAAAGCAAAAGCATGAACAGTAACAAGGCAGAAGACATAATGGACGTAAACCCAGTGGATGTAGAAGATGCTTTTAAAGCGCACGGAGTTAAAACTTTGCTCCACGGACACACACATAGACCTGCTTGCCATGATCTAGCTGTTGATGAAAAACAGTGCCAACGGATTGTCCTAGGCGATTGGGGACAATTAGGTTGGTATATAGAAGCCTCTCCTTCCGGATTAGAATTAATTCAATTCAATATTTAAGACTTTGATTTTAATAGAATTACTATTAGATTTATGATTATTTATTCTTTGAAATCGTGAATGTTAATTTGATAATATTAGGTACGAATTTACTCCAAATAAACGTCAACCTAGTAATTGTATAAACGAGATATGAATCCAAGCCTTTGTTCAATCTGAAGCTTTATTTCAATCTAGAACGTTATTTTGAGTTAAATTTTTCCGATGTAAGGAAAGTAATAAATGAAAAGAAACATACTTGGGATTGCTTCCATTCTAACAGTTTGTTTTTTAAGCAGCTGCATGACAAAGGAACAGCATTCATGGGCTGAGTTTTGCAATAACACGATTTGGAAAAGCCATGGTTATTACGATGCGACTAACGGCTTAAACTATAAAATAATGGCAGTATATAAAAAGCGCTGCGGCGATTTTTTTTCAGATGCAGATAGTTTAGAGTATCAAAAAGGATACATTAAAGGCGCGAAAGTTTTTTGTACCTATGAAAATGGATACAAAATGGGTCTAGCAAATAACTCTCACCCCAAATCCTGTCCTTTCGAACTCGCTAAGAGTTTTAATTCAGGCTTTAAAGCTGGGCGAGCAGCTTATCATCTTCAAGAGAACACAATCCAAACTACGCGAGAATACCAAGAGCGAACCAATGCTGAGGAAAAGGCAAAAGCTTCTAGAGGTAATGGTAATTTTTAGTAAATTTAATACGAACGTTAAAATGCTTGATTTCCGATCTATCACTTTATTCAGCTTTTTATTTTTTAACAATTGTTTGTTGTATGCAGAAGATTCAGTTTTCCAATCTTTAAATACCTTAACTGAACAATGGTTACAAATAGAAAACCAACGCGGATCAGCTAGACAACTATGGGAAGATCAAAAATTTATTCTTGATCAGCAAATCGATTTATATTCCCAAAATAAAAATGAATTGATATCAAAAATAGAAAATAGTAAAAAAAACCGTGGTCATGTTGATGAAGAGCGATTAACAATATTAGGTAAGCAATCGAAGCTAGAAACACAACAAAAGCTAATCCAAGAGAAAGTAAACATTGCTTTTCATAAATTAAAATTAATCCAAAATAGCTTACCACCACCACTAAAAAACAAATGGAATAGCGAGCTAGAAGATTTCATTGTGAACGAAAATAAAACTGGCGAAGCACTTGAAACTCTATTGTCTTTATTAAAAGATTTTTACGAATTTGAGGATAGAATTGTGCTTCATAATGGGAACATTATTAACGCACAGGGAGAAAGCATTCTCGTTACTCAATTATTTTTAGGCGTCTCTAAAGGTTGGTACTTAAGTAAAGACAAAAAGCACTATGGATACGGTGAATCATCTGCAGCTGGATGGCGATGGTGGCACAAAGAAGAAATTAGTAACGTCATCCCTAATTTTAATTTTGAACAGATCTATGACGTAATTCAAACAATTGAAAATCCTGAAAAAGCAAAAATTGCGTCTTTACCAATACGAATAAATTAGAACTCTCAAAATATAATAAAAATATGTCTGGATTCTAAACAACTAAAAATAGCTATTACGAGCAAGTGTAAACAGTCGGAGGGAGAATGAACAGAGCAAAAAGCTGGGGTAATTTTGCTTTTGTGTTTTTCATTATTTTATCAGCAAGTTCACTCGGACTAGAGGTTGATGTTAGGTCTAAACTGGAAAAAAGAATTGAAGAAGCAAAAAATGAGTTAGATACAGAATTAAACACAATTCTTAACGAAAAAAAGTCGTATTCAAAAAAATTAAATACCCTCCAAAAATCTGTAGACAAACTCAACAACCAAGCGAAAAACCTCCAGCGGCTCGAAGATGAGCAGTTACTTAGTCTTGATAGTTTAAAAATTCGAACGCAAAAGTGGGAAGAACAACTGAATTATCAATCTCACTTGCTAACTACGTTCGGAGATTTGATTAATCTTAAAAAGACTGTTTCAAATAACGAACACTCCGATTTTCCGGAGATAAAAATTCTGCTCGATTCTATCGAAAACATAGAAAAAATACTTGAACCAGGATGGGAATTGGCAAACGTAGCGACAAAATCAGGAGTGATAACGGAAGTAAATAGTTTAAAAGTAGGACCTATTTATAGCTTTTTGGATCAAAGCAAAGAATTTGGTGGTCTCTATGAATCCGATTTTGTATCTGGTGAAAATATTGAGTTTTACCGATACTCGAATAATCAGCTCTCCGAAGTTCAAAAACTACTAGATTCAAAACAAGCTAGCATAATGTTTGATCCTACTCTAGGCCGAGCTATCGAAATAATTAACAACGAAGACACCCTTATCGATCATATAAAGAAAGGCGGTATCTGGGTTTTTCCGATAATCTTTTTTGGTTTTATTGCACTTATTGTGGCCATACTCAAGTTTTTACAAATATACAAACTTAAAAATTATTCAGAAGAGCTTACTGCCAAAATCGAACATATAGTTCAGAAAAAACCTGAAGATGCTTTAGTACAGCTCAAAAATTTATTGAAGGATGTATCCGACCCTCTCTATCGTCTCGCAAACACGGTTTTACATATGCCTGCATCCAATGAACGAGAAGATTTACTTTTTTCTCATTTGAATAACGAAAGGCACAGAGTTGAAAAATATCTAGATGTCATTTCAATCACCACGGCAGTTGCACCTTTACTTGGATTACTAGGAACGGTTTCTGGGATGATAGACACCTTTAAAATGCTCACAATATTCGGGAGCGGCGACCCAGCAGCCATCTCTGGAGGAATATCGGAGGCTCTCGTCACAACAGAGTTAGGGTTAATTGTTGCTATACCTTCGTTAATTGTAAACGCTTTACTCGCTCGACGAGTTAAAAGTCATATTCATGGGCTAGAAAACCAAGCGATCAACTTAAATAACATTACCCAAAAAACAATTTAATGAATATCGATGAATTTATTGCATTATTCAACAATGCCATAGTGTGGGCAATTACAACTATTGCATTCATTTGTTATTCAGTTCTAATTGATTTGTGTTTTTTAAGCCGAAAAAAGAGTGACCGCTATCGGCGAATTGAATCTTGGAACACTAGTCTAAGCATCTTAATCACATCACTGCCGTTACTAGGCCTTCTCGGGACCATAACAGGCCTAATGAAAACGTTTTTTACACTCTCTTTGAGTGGAAATCTTGAGTTACAAGAACTCATGGCAAATGGTATATCTGATGCGATGTTTACTACACAGCTAGGTTTAACTATGGCAATACCCGGCATGATTTTATATATGAATTTACAGGCAGAATACAAAAAACATATCTTAGAAAATAATTCTGGAAAAGCCTAGGTTACTTATGCGAAATAATCTAAAACAAAGAATTGAGACTCAGAATAAAAACGAAATAGATCTAGCACCACTGCTAGATGTTGTTTTTATTTTATTGATTTTCTTTATTGTTACTTCTGTATTTGTTCTTGAAACCGGTGTAGATATCGATAAACCTTCAGCTATTTCAACGAAGCGTATGGAAAGATCAATAATTATGATTGCAATTACCTCAGACAATCAAGTTGTTTATGCTGGGACAAATATCGGTATACGAGGAATCAGAAATACGATTGCGATTGCAATGAAAAAGAAAGAACGACCGGTAATTATCCAGTCGGACAAAAAAGTGCCTACAGAAATTTTAGTTAAGGTGTTAGATCAGGTAAAACTTGGCGGTGCAAAAAACGTGAGTATATCCACTATAGAAGCTTAACAAAGAAATTTAATAACAGAGTTTTCCACCCAAAATGATTAGAACAATTCAATCATTAAACAGACTAAAGATGACATCCATGATGTTAAGTCTTGTTTTGATATTGGCTATCTATGGATTAATTTTGCTTGTTTCTAACTTAGATGTAAAAATTCGTGATAGACAGATTGTGAGATCAATTGAACAAGAATTCGCACCGCCATTACCCCCACCTCCTCAAGAGACTGAACCGGTTGAGGAGGCAGAGAACCCTGCTCCATCGATCGATCTTATTGGCTTAACTGGAGGACCCATTGTCCAATTTTCAGCTAAGCCCAAAATAGCTAATATCGAATTAAAACAACTGCCGAAACCCAAAATGAAAATTGATTTCGGCGACTTTAGTGATAGCTTAAACACGAAGTTTCAAACTTATGATGTTCAGGATCTCGATGAGTTACCCAAAATAGTGAAGAGTAAAAAATCTAGAATACCGAAGGTTCTGCGTTCCAAAGGTGTCAAACGCGTTAAAACTAAGATAAAAATTTTGATTGATGAAACTGGTCGAGCAAGCATTAAAAGTATACTCGATGCTGGATATATCGAAATGTTGCCTATCATACGCGAACATATCCGGGCGATACGATTTACTCCACCTACTCGTAAGGGTGAAAAAGTCCACGCAAATTATCTATTCCTGCTTAATTTCAGAGAAGTCATGTGACCAAAATTATATGGAAAGGCTAATGAATATATTCTATAAAAAATACGCTTGTATTCAATTCATATTGATTGTTCTCATAATCACAATACATTCAAATTTTACGTTCAGTTCAACTAAGAATTTAAAAATATCCATACCTAAGCCCGTTTTTGTTCTGCCACCGTTTACCGGAAAATACTCAGATCGAGAAGCCACCATAGCGCCACATGAAGAAGATCTTGCTAAAGAGCTGCGAACCATCCTTGATACTGATGACCGAAGACTCGCAGTCGAGAAATTAAATACGTTTTTCGAACTAGAACTAAGCCCTGCAATGTTGCATCTGAAAGGACAAGTCTATTTTAACCTTGAAGAATACGAAGAGTCAGAGCGTGTTTTTAAATTAGCTATCGCTAGAATGCCTGAGTTTGTCCGGGCTCATAGTGACCTTGCGAAAGTTTATATCGTAAAAGAAAACTACCCTCTTGCTCGCGATCATCTCGCAAGAACTATTTCGCTTGGAGAGCATAACGCCGAAAACTACGGTCAGCTAGGATTTATTAATATGGAGTTATTTAATGCACACTCGGCGGTAGCAATGTATCAAAATGCATTGGCCCTTGATCCTTCCAATGTGCAATGGCAACAGGGTTTACTCGCAGCGCTGACCGAATCCGGTTTAGAAAAAAGTGCGTTATCGCTGCTTGATGAAATGCTGAAGCAACAGCCTGAAAGTATTGACTTGTGGCTAAGCCGCGCTTTTATTTATTCTAAACTAGAAAACAATCTAAAGGCGTTATCTAGCCTAGAAATAGCCATCGCACTAGGAAATAATGATCCATCAAACTACCTTTCGAGTGCGCAGCTGCACCTTCAATTAAATAGTCACGAAAGAGCGATCACACTTTTTTCGAAATACATAGATACTGCAGATTTTGAAATTTCAATGCTATATCAAGCGATTCAGTGGCTAGGTCAAAACAACCAATGGCAATTCGCAGAAGCACTCATTTCCAAATTTGAAAATAGTAAGTTTAATAAGAACAAAACGAAAAATAGTCAATACCTGTTGCAAAAGGCCTATATTAAGGCAGGGCTTAATCAATCGTCAGAAGCGGAAAAATTATTTATACGTGCATTAGATACTGACCCTACAAATACAGATGCACTCATTTCCGCAGCGAAATTTTACTATGTACAGAAAAACTATATCGAATCGGAAATTTTGTATAGTCGCGCTGAAGCATTCGAGGATTCAAGAAAAACCGCGATTTTGGGTAGAGCACAAATCCAAATCGATTTAAAAAATTACGAAGCAGCTCTCAACCTATTGAGAATTGCGTATAGAAATTACCCTGAACTTGTTGATTTAAAGGAAAATATTTCGATTTTAGAAAATACTATTCGCGTTCAAAAACTTTAAATTCCCGAATGAAATCGAAATTCGCCGTCTTCGGACAACACTAGCTTTTTTTCCCGCTCTAAAAAAAGCTGAATTCGATCTTCGATCGATTCACCTTTGGCAGCCTTCTTAGCAAGACTCAGATAATCTTGGTAGTGTCTCGCCTCTGATTTTAATAGTGAGAGATAAAATTTTTGCAACTCTTTATCCAAAAATGGCGCTAACTTCTCAAATCGCTCGCAAGATCTCGCTTCAATAATTGCGCCGACGATAAGCGTATCAATTAATTTTGCCGGCTCAAATGTTCGAATGGGTTTGCGCAGCTCCGCAGCGTAGCGCGCTGAAGTGATTTGCTCATATTTAATACCTCGATCTTCCATAATCGCTATCACCTGCTCAAAATGCCGTAATTCTTCACGTGCTAAACGGGACATCTTATTGAGTAATTCAAAATCATCCACGTAACGATACATCATATTTAACGCTGTACCTGCGGCTTTTTTTTCGCAATTCGCATGATCGATAAGTAAAAGCTCCGGATGGTCTTTTGCCTTTGTTATCCATACATCTGGCGTGTCACATAATAAAAATTCAGTTATTGTTTTCATCAAAAATTCTAAGTTTTAAAATAGCGTTCATAATGAACACATGAAAGCGTATAAAAGTCCTTATCAATCAAATCACGAATTCGCTCTAACGAGACTTCTCGCCACTCCGATTTAATTAAACATCCATAGTCTTCAATATTATTGATTTGGCTGGCTCCAGCTTTAAGAAGCGAAAAAACCCAACAATGAGAATCTGCGTAACTGTCATACTTTACGTTTTGAAATACTAACGCTTGTTTCAGCAATGCTTCATCAACAACAGAAATTTTTCCTGCAACAACTTGAGATAATAGGCTATCTAATCGATCGGTTATTGCCCTGCGCTCTTCATCTGTATAAGCGTTCCAATTAATCACTTCTTTTGCATATCGCTTACATCCGCGGCAGACGTTATCGCCAATACCTGTAGAACATACCCCTATACACGGCGATTTTGCTTTGTTAACGATGTCCACACGCCTCCTAATATCAGTTGTTTTGTTCAACAAACCTCGCATTAACTATTGTAACCAGCATAATCGGAACAAAAAACCATAAAATTTGCGCTAATTTTTGTAAGGGTCTGGCAAACCTGAGAAAATACGTTAAACAATTACACGTTTTCATACAAATAATTGATGAAATTCTGTTCGATACAATTACTAAGCATGTGAACGGCAAAAAATTGACTAATAAACAACCAGGTACTATTTTAGAATTTATCGTTTTGAAACCCTTTACCAACGTCCTAATACTTATTTTCCTTAGCTTTTTTATCACGAGTTTCTGTTTCGCAACAGATAAGGTATCCCAAAATCAAGAGTACACTAGGTGCATTGATTGCCACAATGATCAGGTTTCGAAATGGATGAGCTCTCACCATCACAGATCAATGTCACAGGCCACAAAAGAGAACGTGCTCGCGGATTTTTCAGCGCAATCACTAAGGTTCAATGACACGACATACGATCTATCTTTTTCCGAAGAGACCGGTTTTCACATCACAGTAACGGATAGTGAAAAACCAAAAACTGTCTATAGCATAAAATACACTTTCGGATTTTCTCCTTTACAGCAGTACCTCGTGGAAACCGATAACGGGAAAATGCAAGTATTGCAAATTGCTTGGGACAGTCGCGAAAAAGAAGACGGTGGGCAAAAATGGTTCCATATTCTTCCTAACGAAAATACATCAGTAAATAGCCGTTTACACTGGAAAGGTTCGCTATTCAATTGGAATGGAATGTGTGCCGATTGCCACTCATCTGGATTAAAACGAAACTATGGCGCTAAAAACAATGAAACAAAAAAAAATTCGTTCAATACACTCTGGAATGAGATCAACGTTTCGTGTCAAAGTTGTCATAACAATGCCGTAGACCACTTAACCGATATCAATTCCAATACAATAGAAGATCAAAATATAAAAAATCAAACCAATAAAAATAATAGCACTTTTATCAGTTGGGCAGCTGAAGACCTGGGTGTTTGGCGTCATAGTGAATCCCATCATACCGCCGAACTCACTTCAATAAACGCAATGTCTATTGATGAAGTAAAACGTAAAAGGCAAAAACACATAGCAGTATGTGCTGGCTGCCACTCTCTACGTACACCACTAGTTGACGGCTTTTCTCCCAGTGATCACTTCCTTGATGTATTTGAACCTTCCCTAGTGAGCCCACCTCATTATTTTAACGATGGGCAAATAAAAGAAGAGGTGTATGTATACGGATCTTTTCTACAAAGCAAAATGCACCAGGCTGGAGTAAATTGCACGGACTGTCACGATTCACATAGTTTAGAATTGAAAATCGAAGGAAATGGTGTTTGTCTTCAGTGTCACAAAGCTAGTGTATTCGAACAAAAACAACATCATCAACATCAATTGGGAAGTGAAGGTAGTCTCTGTGTAAACTGTCATATGCCAGAAACTTCTTATATGGTTGTCGACCCAAGGCGTGATCACAGCTTGCGTATTCCTCGGCCAGATTTATCCGTTAAATTGGGTTCACCAAACGCATGTAATCAGTGTCATCAAGGAAAAACACCACTGTGGGCTTCCCAAAAAATCATGGAATGGCATGGTGAAAAACGAGATACAGACCACTATGGTGAAGTATTTAAATCAATTGATATCAGACATCCAAACGCTTTAAAAAAAACAAAGGCTCACCTTTCTCGTAACGACCTGCCCGATATCATTCGCGCTTCACTTCTAACTGAACTAAACAAAATACCATCTAAAGAAAGCGAAAAAATACTAATAGAAAACCTTAAGAATGTTAATCCCTTAGTAAAACTCGGAGCACTAAAAGGCTTATCAAACTCTAATCTGATCACCTACAAACAACACCTAATTCCTCTTTTGAAAGCAGATAAAAAAGCAATTAGAATTCAGGCTGCGAGAATATTAAATCGAGTAATACCAGAAGATCCAAGTATTCTTAATTTGGTCGATTATCAAAGTGCGAGACACGAACTACTCAACGCTGGCAACACAATGGCGTGGCGCGCAGAAGGACTAACTAACAATGCACAATTTTTAACAAATGAGGGAAATTTAGTAAAAGCGATAGAACTCTATAAAAAATCGATTAAAATCGAACCCTATTTTGCACCGGCATATATAAATCTATCAGAATTGTATCGCAATCAAGGAAAAGCCGATGACGCCAATATCCTGTTGAACTCTGCCATATCAAAATTAACTGAAAACACCGATATAAACCATGCTTATGGACTGCAATTAGTTCGTCAATCAAAACACAAAGAAGCCTTAAAATATTTACGCAAAGCAGCCGAAATAAATGCCTTAAACGCACACTATCAATACGTCTATGCCGTGGCTTTGCAAAATCTTGGATTTATACAAGAAGCGCAACAGCATCTGGCCGATTCGATAACAAATCACAAATACGATATTCAGCTACTTTCTTTTGCGTTAAACATAGCCCTGTCGCAATCACAAAACAAACTAGCATTGGGTTACACAGAAAAATTATTAACACTAATACCCGACTCAAAACCGCTTCAAAATTTAAAGCAAAGATTAAATCGCTAGCCACCTCAAATACAAAACGGTTAAATCAACAAAAGAAAAGTTCCTGTATTTCCAGATACAAAATATCAATCAAACAATAATTTAACGCTTAATTTTCATTTTAAAAAAAGCTAAAACTGCCGCCAACAGCCCTAACGCCCAAACAGGCAGCGGAACATCCTCGTCGATTTCTGCTTCTTCAATGACAGGAGATGAAATAGGCGTTGGCGTGGGCACGGCAATACCACACTCACTACCCCAAATAGATAACACAAATTCCGGGTGATCAATATAAGGGTTTCTATTTCCTTGCCACTCATAAATAATTTGATTTCGCGTAAGTTCTTCCTGTGAAACTGGGTCATTAATATGCCACTGGACCAGATCGCATAACTTACCCATTCGATTTCCAGAAGTGCTAGCCTGGTCGAGTAATTCAAGATCAGACACCATTGAGTCGTCACCACCTTCATAGCGAGTCGCCATATAAAACATCATGCGAGCTGTATCGCCTTTTACTAGATCAGGCGACTCCCAAGTGCTGCCCGTCTGATTACACAAATTACATTCGCTGTTAGGAGAACCGCCATTAGCAAAATCATGATCTGCACGATCTGCATTCACCGATTTATCTGTTGCGCGTAAATGGTGAACATCATTGTGAGCATGCTGGTCTCGATCTCTGAATCCATGACTCCGCGGCCATATATGTTCACGATTCCAAGCATTAGGGGTATTACCACCGCGGTCCCTGTCTGATTTGGAAATTGACCTACGAGTGTAAAACCCAATCACATTGTTTGAGTTGTTTGGGTCTTCATCGGCAACCTCCAAAATCGTCCAAACACAAGGCGAATAGGAATAATCTTGATGATCCTTAATTATTACATTTAATGCCGATTTTAGATCTACACCACTTTTACCCTGAGCAAAAGAATAATAAGAACTCGGTTCATAGGGTTCTTGAGCAATTTGTGTACAAGCAAAAGCTACTGGAGCAAATAGAGAGAGGAAAACAATTAAGAGTTTCATATTTCGCCGCTGGGATCATCAAAAAAAGAAACCAGCTTAATCGCCAAATTGAAGAGAATTGTTACAGAAGATAATTTTTTTTAATTTTGGCGGATGGTAATAATCGTGTCAGATAGGAAACACTTTAGAATTCGACTTGACATAACAGATACCTTTCTGACAAAGCGGTAACCGTCACATCAAGCCTTAGCTATTGCATTCTAAGCTGTCTTACTTAACACTAGTGATAACCATTAAGGTAGATGCACTATTACAATTACCTTCGTCTTCATATTCAAGCGTGACAGTCTGCTTAGTTGCCATCTTTGTGGTAAGTAAAACTAAATATTGATCAAATAGCTCTAAGTTTTCCGATAACACGGCATGAGTTTTTTTATAGCTGGTAGAACACGCACTAGGTGTAGAAGTAAAACCAACAAAGACACCGCCTTTGCCAGGTACAACAATTTCTGGTGTTAAATCCGATTGGCTCTCGCCAAATGCCCAAGGTGAAAATACAAGTAAAGCATATGTAATTAACTTATTCATTAAATTTTCCTCAAATTGAGTGGCGCTCAGAAAGCGCCACAAGCTTTTTTTACTTAATCCAATTAAGAGTGTTAGTAATTGTTTGACGAGCTGCTTGTACACTTCCCGAACTTCCGGTGCGACAAAGTGTATCGTTTTCCGGAACCAAACATATTTCCAGGATATGTCTTGCTTCTGCAATGAGATCCAATTGGCTACCACTATTACATTGGTATACGCTCTTGTAAGTTCCAGAATTTGGATTACCGCCATAATTAGACGCTGGCCCACCAGAAATATTACCGTAAAGTGCATTACACATTCTTACTGACTGTTCAGAAGGCACTAGTTCATCCGCGACACCATGAACTAAATACATCTTCGGATAGGCTGACGGGTTTTGAGTGATTATATCGGGAAAGCTATTTTGCAACACAAAAGGCGCATTTGGATTTACCGTATTAAGCTGATCCGTCTCAACACCTAGAAATCCAGCCAAGGCCGTTACACCTTGAGGACTAAAGTCAGCGCCATTATTGTATTGCGTTACTAGGTCTTTAAAATCTGTCGGACCATAATAAAGCAGTGCTTTATCAATTTGTGACGCGCGATGAGTCGCGAGCCAACCAGAGAGGTGTGCACCTGCCGATTGCCCCATGAGTGATATTTTCCCTGTCGCGCCAAAACGAGATTTATTACTTTCAACCCAATCCAAAGCACTTTGAATATCTGCAATAATATCCTCGCCCGAAGCATTGTTACACTGAGAACTTCCGTCCGAATCACCAACGAGACGATAGAAAGGCACAAAAACCACGAAGCCTTGTTCGGTATAGTGCGATATTTGTGTATCCATGCCGACAAACGCTCCGCCTCGATAACGCCAGCTACCGCCATGTATTGCCATGAGTGGTTTTAGGTTTGTCTGCCTTGTGTCTTTTTTATAAACGCGCATTTCTAGATCACAATCTCCAGTAGGCACGCTAATATCAACACATCCGCCAATATTGCATATTTGGAAATCCCAGGTATTTTGAATCGTCTTATAACGAGCTTTCTTCATATAAGGTTGGTAATTGTCTTTAATAGAAACAATACCTAAGTCGATTGCATTACTCGGATTGAGCGTCCAAGGTGTTTCGCTTATTGCACCATCGTTATCCCACGCAGATGCACTTCCAAGTAAGCCCGACCCAGAGTTAATGACTTCATCACAATAGCTTGTGTAATTCGTCGAAATAAAGCCACTCGGGCGAGCCGTGGTTCTCATCGATGTTTGCAACCCAGATGCCGCTTGACAAGCTACGCTTGTACCTAAGATCTGTTCCAAATTATCTTGATCTCCCACAAGCAAACTATAAAGAATGTCTTCTTCGTTATCTTTAATGTACTGATAGGAGACTGGGAAACGCTGCGGATAATATTCGATAAAGCTGAGTAACCCATCAACCACATCACCACCATATTGACCATATGGTACGACATAGCGCCTTGGTAGCTTGCTAACTTTTTGCTGGATCATTTCTTGCTGCTGTGCCAAAGCTGCTTGATAAGTTGTATTTGCAGCTTCTGTAAAATCATTGGGTACAACACCTGTCGCTTCGCCAACTTCTAAAAGAACACTTCCCAAGTTAACAAGAGTATTTCCAAAAATAGTCGCTGGCGAGAAAATATCTAATATGTCCCAATCAACATTCACATCTAAGTCAACATTCGACAACTTACTCACATTGCCAAAGAGTTGGACTTTTGGATCAATACGTATTACGAGGTCTCCAGAATCCCCCTCTACAAGCTCAGGATTTAAATTCAAAATAAGCCCTAAACTAAAAGCAAAATCTGCATCAAGCTCAAGGTTCGCGCGAGTTTTTACGAGAGACACGCAAGAGCCGAATACCCGAAAACCAGCTTTTGCTTTTAGCTTGCCATTCACATCAACAGAACCACTTAAGTTAACCATCGCCATAATGGGTTTCTTAAGTGCATCGATATTAAATTTAAATTCTGAGTCCTCTGTATCAACTTCAACGCTAGCATGAAGGCGCGATAAGCTCCCTTTATTACAGCCACGGCCAAAATTAACGGTATCGAGATCCCTATCCCAAATCAGCTTATCTTCTGTGAGAGATATGCCATAAGAGTTTAATAGCTCTTGAATATCGAGGCCAACTAACTCGGCTAAAGGGTCACCTGAAAGCTTAGCTTGTTCAGAAAACTGTGAAACTTTTGAACGTGAATATACGATGTCAGGGTCTGGTTGTACGTCGGGTGTATTAACTGTGATTGTTCGAACCGAACTATAGCCTGAAGCTGGAATATAATATGTATGTCCATAAGTACTTTGTGGTCGCATTTCAACCGCTCTATAACTATAAGTACCACCAGGAACAATCTGCATCACGGTTTCACCATTAACCGTTGAAGCGACTGAACTCCAACTACCACCATTTTTACGTCTTTCAAGGATTACACGATTACCACTGCTTGAATTACCTATAACTAATCCACCAAGACTAACATTAAACTCACCTGTAGTTGAACTTGAAGGCACGGATAGAGAAGGCGTGGGAGGTGGCGGAATATCGACTGTAACAGAGCGAATATTACTATAAGACCCGCAAGAACCTGGAATGTAGTACGTGTGACCATAAGTCGATTGTGCTACAGATTCGCATGCCGAAACGCGGTATTGATAAAACCCGTTGGATTTTCCTGTTACCGAACGTTGTAAAACACCTGAACTTGTCATGACATTTGACCATGAACCGTAGTCAACTCTTTCTTGTAAACGATAAAACAAGTTTGCAGATGAATTCACGCCTTTGTAAGCGCCAGTTGTCCAATTTAAGTTAAAACTGCTATCGGTAGAAGTGGATTCTGATGCAGAAAGCGAAGGCGCGCTGTTTTTAATCACAGTAACCGCGACACTACTAAAACTGCTGCATCCCACGGAGTTACAAGCCTGTACGTTGTAAGTGTAGGTTCCATTATTTTTGTTTCTATTGAATGAAATCGAACTGGTATTAGTTAAATTTGACCAACCTCCACTATTTATTTTCTCTCGCCAGCGGTAATAGGTTGCCGTCGAACGACTGTTCCATGAGACAGTGTAAACACCATCTTGACTCACATTACCATCATTGATTTTTAATCCGCTTGGTGCAGCAGGTGCTGATTGCACAGTGATCGTATCGATTGCTCCGTAATTATTATATACTTTGGTATTGCCATAGGTTGTAAAAAATCCTCTCGCACGATATGAATAGGTCCCTGTTGCAAGACTTTGAGAGACACTAGAGCCCCCTCTCCAGGTCCCAATCACTCCCCAAGAACCACTACCTCGTCTTCTTTCTACTTCAAGCATCGTAAACGGCGAAGCCGACTGCAACAAAGTTAATGTGAAATTTCCATCGCTGTCAGTGCTTGGCACAGAAACATAGGCAAAAACTTCCGTCGATGAAATAAACATTAACAAGCTAAATAAATATTTTTTAAGCATGTAACCCTCCCTTCAAAAATAAGTTATTTTTTCAAATAGAACTGAAACTGTTACTTGAATACAGCAGGAGGATTTTAGATCAATCTTAAAAGTTATATGCCTGCAATTTGGAATTAATTAAAAGAAAAGTTTTTCCTAAATAAGACACCCTTATTCATAATAAGGGTATAAAGAATTACAAATAGGCGCACAGAATTGGGCCTATTTTTATGTATGAACTTTAATTGACGATAGACAGAAATTAGGTAAATTTAATCAGAAAAGTAATCTTAGTGATTACCCACCGCCAACAGCAACTTCTTAACATTCCCATATTCACTAACTGGTAATGAGCTAAACATTTTTACTAATGCATGTTGTCGTTTAATTTGTGTATATTTAAGTTTGTGGTGAAGTGTTCCTTTGACCAGTTCCATTGGCTTTACATTAAGTGTCATGCATAACCGATAGGCCGAAAATAAACCCTTTGATATCCTATGGTCTCCAGACTCATAACGCTTTATAGTTTCTGGTGATACCTGAATTATTTCCGCCATTCTTCTTGTTGACATGTGAAGATATTTTCTTAACTTACCTATGTGCTTTCCAAGAATACTATAGTAATCGTACGAATATTTCTCAGTCCATTGAGGATCACCCAAGTTTGGTACGATCTCCTCTCCAGAAAACGCCACGGATGTGTAGGGAAGGCAATATCGACTACTAATGTATTTCAATACTAACTCAAACTCGTAAGTATTATGATTATGTAATCGGCCACTAGAAAACCATACTAACCTGACTAAGGGAGAAGCTGAAATAGGCTCACACTTAATTAAATTACCGCACATTACTCCAGTGGCAAACCCCCAACGACCTAAAGCATCTAAACTCATCCATGCTTCACCGTTGATTATCTTGCTCATTTGACTCGATTTTATTCCTGAAAAATCACATATTCTTGTTCTAGAATATTTTATTTGCTCATTTCCCACCGCAATTGAATACCCAACTTTCTTTTTTAACTGTTTCTCAAAATCTGCGGTAATGATTAACCCCGTATCAACAGCCAAGGAAAAGTCTGGGGAAGAAGACAAATCAAAATCGTCGCAAAAAAGTTCTATTCCAAGACTACCTGAGCCCTGGTTGAGATTTTTACTACTGGCAGTTAGTTCACAAGCGTCCATATCTAGCATCAAATGTTAAGTTTAAAAAAATACATGTTAATTTCTATCTTTAATACGAATAAAAATCAGACAAATCATAAACGTTTCAATGACTCTGGGCATTTTTATTATTAATCATTAAGCCAACATACCTAATCTTTGAATATCTACCTTAAGAGGATTTTAAGTCTATCATGCGATGCGAAACTTGTACTATCATCTAGCCGCCAATTCAAATTGACTAATCACTAAACCAGACTTGAATAAACTACGCTAAGTGAGTCGTGCCCCAAGAACAAACCTTTGGCCTCTATAAATACAAAAAAATCACCACGAGGAAGAGCAGAGAATATTAATTTTCTATTCTTGACCGGATGTGTCTCCCACATCGATGCAATCGGCGCTTTAGCGAACCGAGATATAAGAACAATACCGATGTAACTGCCAAATAAAAAAACCGCCACAAGGGCGGTCTTTTTTTATTTGGTCGGAGTGGCCGGATTTGAACCGACGACCACCACACCCCCAGTGTGGTGCGCTACCAGGCTGCGCTACACTCCGGAATCGTCATAAGACGCGGAATAATACTCTTAATCGTTTGATTTGCAAGAAATTTGTGGACAACCACTAGGCCCTGAGTACTTCTAACACACCTTCGAGTTCGGCGATAACCTTTTGTACTAGTTGGTTATAGTCTTGACCTTCCACAGGAGTTTGGTTATCACCGCTCATTTGTTGGCGGGCACCACCAATGGTAAAACCTTGATCATACAGCAGGCTGCGAATCTGACGAATTGTCATAACGTCTTCGCGTTGATAATAACGTCGATTTCCGCGACGTTTTACGGGTTTTAGTTGGGGAAATTCTTGTTCCCAATATCGCAATACATGTGGCTTAACAGCACAAAGCTCACTCACCTCACCGATAGTAAAGTAGCGTTTCCCTGGTATGACCGGTAATTCGTCGTTATGACTGGGTTCCAGCATATGCCTCTACTCGCGCCTTAAGTTTCTGTCCAGGCCTAAATGTTACCACTCTTCTCGCTGTAATCGGGATTTCTTCTCCCGTTTTGGGATTTCTTCCCGGTCTTTGTTTTTTATCACGCAGATCAAAATTACCAAATCCGGACAATTTGACTTGTTCATTTTGCTCTAAAGAATCTCGAATACCGTCAAAAAATAGCTCTACAACTTCCTTGGCTTCACGTTTGTTGAACCCAAGTTCTTCGTAGAGCCTTTCGGCGATATCCGCTTTAGTGAGCGAATCTTGTACAATATCATCTAAGTTTGGCATCAAATTCTTCCTCCAATCGAGAGATTATTTTCTCAATGGGACCGTTCACCTCGTCTTCATTAAGAGTGCGCGATGAATGCTGAAAGGTCAAGTTAAATGCAACACTTTTTCTTTGTGGATCAATACCTTCGCCGCTATATACGTCAAACACCTTTAAGTTTTTGAGGTTATCACCTGCGGCGTCTATGATCACATTTTCCAGCTTAGCAACTGGTATTGTTTTATCAAGTAACAACGCCAAATCACGCGTCACTTCCGGAAATTTTGATACATTTGTGTATTTTGGTACTTCTGCACCGAGAATAGCATTACTATCTATCTCAAATACATAAACAGATTTAGGGATATCGAGCTTTTTGGTAATACGAGGATGAAGCGCACCCACATATCCAATCGCTTTACTGTTAAGGCTAATTTGCGCTGTTTGCCCAGGGTGTAGCGCCGGTAATTTAACCGGTTCATAAGTGACTTCCTTACCGCAAAACGCCAACAATGATTCAATATCGCCTTTTATATCGTAAAAATCGACAGTGTCTTTGATCGAGTGCCAACTGCTTTCAAATCTTTCGCCGTAAATGAGACCTGCAATCGACGGCACTTGGCTGGAAGCCTGCGTATCTTTTCCTAGGAATCGCAAACCTTTTTCGAACAAACGAACACGCTGTTGCTGGCGGTTCAAATTACTTTGTAGGGTTTTAACCAAACCGGGAACAAGACTGGTACGCATAACGCTTAAATCAGCACTAATTGGATTGAGCAGTTCAACACTGTCTGCATCATCAAACAACACATGTAAAGACGGGTCAATGAAGCTATAAGTAATAACCTCTTGATACCCCCTACTCGTCATGTGAGAAGCAAGAGTTTTTATATCTATTCGCATCTCGCTTTGACGAGGAAGGCTCGCCGGGATATGCAATTTAGTCGTTGGCAACTTGTTATATCCGTATATACGCGCGAGTTCCTCAAACAAATCCGCTTCGATTGATATATCAAATCGATAGCTTGGAATAGCGAAAGTCCAGCCTTCTTCCGATGTTTCTTTTAACTCCATACCTAGACGCGTAAGTATTTCAACAACTTCGTCATCAGGAATTCCAAAACCCAATTTTTTTGCAATGCGTTCTTTTAATAGTTCAACAGTAGATTGTTGTGGCAAAAAGTCTTTATTTTCTGCCTTTATAACTGGACCAGGTTCACCACCAACGATATCTAAGAGAAGCTGAGTGGCACGCTCGATAGCGGCCTCGGCTCCATCGTAATCGACTCCACGTTCAAATCTATGTGAGGAATCTGTATGTAATCCATAAGATCTTGCTTTTCCTGCAATCGCAAGCGGAGTAAAAAAAGCGCTTTCTAAAAAAATATCTTGAGTAGTTTCAGATACAGCCGTGGTTTCACCGCCCATGACACCAGCAACTGCAATTGCACCGGAATCATCTGCAATCACTAAAGTATTTTCATTTAATTTTATGTCTTGACCATCGAGTAGTTGAATTGGTTCTTCATTTTTTGCCATGCGAACATTAATTCCACCACTTAATTTAACGAGGTCGAATGCATGCATAGGTTGACCCAATTCTAAAAGTACGTAGTTAGTGACATCGACAATAGGATCAATTGATCGAATATCACTTCTATGTAATTTTTCTTTAAGCCATTGCGGACTTTCTGCTTTGACATTTACATTTTTAATGACTCGACCAAGATAGCGAGGGCAAGCTTCAGATGCATCAACCGTCACTGAAAAGGTATCGTCAATCGTATGATTAACAGGTTTAATTTCTGGATACTTAACATCAATACGATTAAGCACACCAACTTCTCTCGCAAGCCCTTTTATTGATAGGCAGTCACTGCGATTTGGCGTTAGGTCGACTTCAATGACTTTATCATCTAGAGAAAGGTATTCTCTTAAATCTTCACCAACCGGAGCATCTAGATCAAGCTCCCACAAACCATCATCGTCATCACCAGCTTGAAGCTCAGTTTGCGCACAAAGCATTCCGAATGATTCAACGCCTCGCAACTTGGCTTTTTTAATCTTAAAGTTGTCGGGTAATTTAGCGCCGACCAAGGCAAATGGTATTTTAATTCCTGGTCGAGCATTCGGTGCACCACATACAACCTGCTGCTCACCATCTGGTGAACCCGCCACTTTGCAAACACGCAACTTATCGGCATCGGGATGTTGTTCGGTTGAAATTATTTCACCGACCACCACGCCTGAAAATTCACCCGCCACAGGATCTACGGCATCCACTTCTAAACCAGCCATCGTCACTTGATCGACAAGTGACTGTGTGTCTAGATCAGGATTAACCCATTCTCTTAACCAAGATTCGCTAAACTTCATAATTTACTTAAAACGTTAATTATTAATCGTATTTTGACAAATTTTTTATTGCTATTTCTTTGAATTAACCTGCACTTGAAACACTACAATAGTGACTTAGCGCTCATATTCCAAATATGATTACAAATCGTTTTGGAAACATAAACGCTATTTTCTTTTGACTAGTTTAAAAACTAGGAAACTTGAGGTCTTCCGATAGCGTAATGAACATAGCCTCGTTCCGACAGTAAACTCGGTTCATAGAGGTTACGACCATCAAAAACAACCTTATTATTCAACAGATCCGCAGCTCTATCCCAATCTGGTGATTTAAAAGCAGACCATTCTGTGCAAACAACCAGTGCATCAGCACCATCAAGCGCGTTGTAGGCTTTTTCTACGAGTTTAAGATCTTCTCTGTCACCGTAGATTCGATGTGTTTCTTCCATTGCTTCTGGATCAAATGCTGAAACCTTTCCACCTGCAGCCCAAATTGCTTCCATTAGGACACGAGAAGGAGCCTCACGCATATCATCAGTATTTGGCTTAAAGGCAAGTCCCCAAAGTGCAATATTTTTACCTGTTAAATCGCCTCCAAAATGCTTGGTTAACTTGCTAAACAAAACCGTTTTTTGATGATCATTAACGGATTCAACTGCGGTTAAAAGTTCTGCGTCTTCTTCAACAGAATTTGCGGTTCGAACTAAGGCTTTCACATCTTTAGGAAAACACGATCCCCCGTAACCACAACCAGGGTAAATAAAGCTATAGCCAATACGTGGATCTGATCCAATACCTTTTCGCACGAGTTCGATATCAGCACCTAGCTTGTCTGCAATACCAGATAGTTCATTCATAAAACTTATCTTAGTAGCCAACATCGCATTTGCGGCATATTTTGTTAATTCCGCTGAGCGCACATCCATAAACATAAGTTTGTCACGGTTACGGTTAAAAGGTGCATAAAGCTCTTTCATAAGCTTTTCAACACGCGAGGATTCGCAACCAACAATGATACGGTCAGGTTTCATAAAGTCAGATACTGCAGCACCTTCCTTCAAAAACTCTGGGTTTGACGCAACATCAAAATCTAGATCAGCGTTTCTTTCTTTCAACGTCGCTGCAATAGTTTCCTTAACTCGATCGGCACTACCAACAGGAACGGTCGACTTGTTGATAACGAGCCGATAATCTTGCATGTGCTCACCAACGGATTTCGCCACTTGAAGAACATAACGCAAATCCGCTGCACCATCTTCATCTGGAGGTGTTCCCACCGCAATAAAAATAACCTCTGCAAAATCGACGGCTTCTTTTGCACTCGTCGTAAACGTTAACCTTTCTTCTTTAACAGACTGAATAACAATATTATCCAGTCCAGGTTCAAAAATTGGAATTTCACCCGCTTCTAGACGTTTAACTTTTTCTTCGTCTATATCTACGCAAGTTACCTGATGACCAGAATGAGCAAGGCACGAACCAGTTACCAATCCCACATACCCCGTTCCAAAAATCGATACCTTCATATTTCACCTACAGATTCAAAATTGTTTTAAAAAGTCGAGGTCATTCTCGAAGAACAACCTTAAATCATTTACGCCATATCGCAACATGGCCAGCCTTTCAACACCCATCCCAAATGCAAACCCAGTGTACTCATTAGGATCTATGTCACAGGCTTCAAACACATTAGGGTGGACCATGCCACAGCCCATAACTTCAAGCCATCCTGTTTTTTTACATATTCTGCAACCTTCACCGTTGCAGTTTGTACACTGTATATCAACTTCCGCAGAGGGTTCAGTAAATGGGAAGTAGGATGGGCGAAAACGCACAGGTACATCGGCTTCAAAAAAGGCTTTTAAGAACTCATCCACAGTCCCTTTCAAATCTGCAAAACTAATATTTTTGTCCACAACTAGGCCTTCAACCTGGTGGAACATCGGCGTATGGGTTATATCAGAATCACACCGGTAAACGCGTCCAGGACAAATAACATGAATTGGTGGCGTTTTTTCTTTCATGGTACGCACTTGCACTGGGGATGTATGTGTTCTTAAGACATGATTCTCGTTAATGTAAAAAGTATCATGCATCGCGCGTGCAGGGTGATGCGAAGGAATATTGAGTGCTTCAAAGTTGTGAAAATCGTCCTCGATTTCTGGACCTTCTGCGACGGTATAACCTACTGAAGAAAATATGGACTCAATTCGGTTTATTGTGCGGGTAACAGGATGCAGGTTTCCTTTTTCTGACATTCGACCTGCGAGCGTCACATCTAACGTTTCCGAAGCAAGTTTCGCTTCTATTTTAGCGTCTTCTAAAGCAGTCTTCTTATCATTGATGTGATCTTGAACACTAACTTTGGCTTTGTTAATTTCAGCACCGGCTTGAGGTCTTTCCTCAGCAGATAATTTTCCAAGAGATTTTAATAAAGAGGTAATTTGCCCCTTTTTCCCCAAATAATCGATACGAATTTGATCTAGCTCTTGCAAATTCCCTGCTTTTTCAACCATATCAATGGCTTCGCGGGTTAGTTCACTCAAATTTTCCATCTAGTTACTCTTAAAGGATTTCTAACAGTTTTCCCAGAAAAAACGAAATCTTATTGTATTACAGATTTGTTTTGGTTTTTTTAAAAATTCGGAATTGATTATTTTAAAAGGCACATAAAAAAGGGAAGAGTAACTACTCTTCCCTTTTTGAGGCAAGTAATCTTATGACTAAGCCGCCAAAGCGTCTTTTGCTTTTTCAACGATTGCCGCAAACGCTGTTTTATCATGGATAGCAAGATCGGCTAAGACACGTCTATCCAACTCAATGTCCGCTTTTTTCAAACCCGCAATCAAACGACTATAGCTAATGCCTAGCGCACGAGACTGAGCGTTGATTCGAGTAATCCATAGTGCACGGAAACTGCGTTTTTTGTTACGACGATCACGATAAGCATATTGACCTGCTTTGATCACCGCTTGTTTAGCAACACGGAATACACGAGAACGCGCTCCGTAGTAACCTTTTGCTGCCGTTAGTATTTTTTTGTGACTACGGCGAGCCACAACGCCACGTTTTACACGAGCCATATTAGTATCCTCTTACCAATGCTTGCTAATTACTTAGCACGCAACATTTTGTCAATTAAGGGTTTGTCCGCTGCAGTCACCAAACTGGTGCCTCGAAGCTGACGTTTACGCTTAGTTGTCATTTTGGTGAGAATATGACTTTTAAAGGCGCTTTTGCGTTTATAGCCGGTTGCGGTTTTTTTAAATCGCTTCGCGGCGCCGCTATGTACTTTAGCTTTTGGCATAGTTTAATACTCCAATTGAGATACCTTCATAAATATTATAGGTATCCGGTTTTACTTCGCAGTTACCTAGGCAGCTAAAAGCCCGGCAACTGGTTTTACCCTCAGTCACCTCTAAAATCAAAAATGACAGTGGGATTTTTATCAACCAATTGCAATCAATTGATGATAAAAATTCTTCTAAGTCTCTATAAACTTTAATGCTTACCAGTGACTTTCTTGTTATTTCTTCTTTCTAGGTGCCAAAACCATAATTAATTGACGACCTTCCATTTTAGGGTATTGCTCCACAGTGGAAATTTCTTCTAGATCCACTTCAATTCGTTTCATCATTTCCATGCCCAACTCTTGGTGGGCAAGCTCTCTACCACGATAACGTAAAGAAACTTTGGCTTTATCACCATGTTCGATAAAACGCTTAACATTTCGCAACTTAACCTGATAATCGCCCTCTTCCGTGCCAGGACGAAACTTCATTTCTTTAACTTGTTGTTGTTTTTGCTTTTTCTTGGCTGCCGCTTTTTGCTTTTTAGCTTCGAAAAGATGTTTGCCATAATCCATGATTTTGCAGACTACTGGTTCTGCGTCTGGTGCCAGGGCAACTAAATCTAAAGAAGCTGCTTTTGCTGCTTCCCGCGCTTCTTCGATTGTTACAATCCCTACTTGCGATCCATCAGCACCGATTAGGCGTACTTCACTGGCTTCTATTTGTTCGTTAATGGCCGGTTTTTTTGAACGTCCTTTCGACATTTCTTTATTGGTAATAGCGACAAACTCCTATACAAATTAATAATATGCTGGAAGGTCTATTTTTCTTCATTAATAACACGTCCACGCTTAGCGATTTCAGCCGCCAAGAGGGAAATAAAATCATCAATGGAGAGAGATCCAAGATCTTCACCGCTTCGAGTTCTAACGGCTACAGTGTTGTCTTCCAGCTCTTGATCACCGACTACAAGAAGGTATGGCACCTTCTGTATCGTGTGCTCGCGGATTTTAAAGCCGATCTTCTCATTTCTCAAGTCAGAAATGACCCTAAATCCTTTATTTTGCAGGGTTTTTTCGATTTTTTGTGCATATTCAGCGTGATTATCGGTAATATTTAGAATAACAGCTTGTTCGGGCGCCAACCAAGCGGGAAACGCGCCTTCGTAGTTTTCGATCAATATTCCTATAAATCGCTCAAATGAACCCAAAATAGCACGGTGGAGCATTACTGGAACCTGTCGAGAACCGTCTTCTGCTACAAATTGCGCCCCCAAGCGGCCAGGCATGGAAAAATCCACTTGAATTGTTCCACATTGCCATACGCGGCCAATGCAATCTTTCAAAGAAAACTCAATTTTCGGGCCATAAAACGCACCTTCGCCAGGAAGTTCTTGCCACTCCAAACCTTTGGCATTCAACGCATCAGCTAATGCTTTTTCAGCTTTATCCCAAACCTCATCAGACCCTACGCGCTGTTCTGGACGTGTAGAAAGACGAATAATGACATCATTGAAACCAAAGTCCTTGTATATATCGAATAGTAAATCAGTGCAGGTGGAGACTTCTTTTTGAATATCTTCTTCGATACAGAAAATATGCGCATCATCTTGTGTGAATGCGCGAACACGCATAAGTCCTTGCAAGGTACCTGAGGCTTCATTTCTGTGGCAGGTACCAAATTCTGCAAGACGCAAAGGAAGATCTCGGTAGCTTTTCAACCCTTGATTAAAAATCTGAATATGGCCCGGGCAGTTCATTGGTTTAACCGCAAAATCGCGATCTTCTGATTTAACGGTAAACATGTTTTCTCGGAATTTATCCCAATGGCCAGATTTTTCCCAAAGTGTTCGTTCGAGAATTTGAGGGGCCTTAATTTCTTGATATCCGTTCAACCGATTTGCATCACGCATGTAGCTTTCTACTACAGAATAAATAGCCATACCTTTGGGGTGCCAAAACACCATTCCGGGTGCTTCTTCTTGTAAATGGAAATAACCATATTTTTTTGCTAGTTTCCGGTGATCACGCTTTGCGGCCTCTTCCAAAAAGTTAAGGTGTTTTTTCAATTGCTTTTTATCTGCCCAAGCAGTGCCGTATATGCGCTGCAGCATTTTATTGTCTGAGTCACCGCGCCAATAAGCACCAGAAACCCGCATAAGCTTAAAATGGTGGCAAAAACGCATATTGGGAACATGTGGACCACGACACATATCTACATATTCTTCATGATGATAGAGCCCCGGTTGGTCATCATGACTTATGTCTTCATCCAATATTTGCACTTTGTAAGTTTCACCGCGAGCTTCAAAAACATCTCGTGCTTCCTGCCAAGAAACCTTCTTTTTGACTACATCATAATCCTTCTTTGCTAGCTCCATCATACGTTTTTCTAGATTTTCGATATCTTCGTCATTGAGCATATGATCCAGATCTATGTCGTAGTAGAAGCCATTTTCAATAGTCGGCCCTATCGCCATTTTTGCTTCTGGCCATATTTGCTTAACTGCATGCCCAACCAAATGTGCACAGGAATGACGAATTATTTCCAGCCCATCTTCATCTTTTGCTGTGAATATCACTAGATCAGAATCTTCGGTAATCAAATCATGGGCATCAATACGTTCGCCGTTAATTTGACCGGCAATAGTGGCTTTTGCGAGACCGGGTCCTATATCTTGAGCAATCTCAAGTACAGAAATGGGGTTTGCATATTCGCGTTTTGAACCGTCGGGGAGTGTGATAATAGGCATGGGATATTTCCTCTCAGTGGTGGCCGCTACAATCGGTCACGTGAATTGTTATAGAAGTTAAAATAGGCGCGCAGTATAGGCGTTTCAAGTCGAGTAATATAGTTATTTTTCTTAATAAAGTCCGAGCGGAATCCTTGTTTTCAATTTGCTCGGAATAACTCGAAAATTATACGGTTAACTATTTGAATTCCAATAATAAAAAGATACCATTGCAGACCAAATTTTTCCAAACAGTGCGCAAGTCTTAGACTCGACCACTAAATCCAAATTAAAACGGACATCCATGCACACCACTGTAATTAATTTTTTCCTAATTTATATCCTTGTTTGTTGTAACTTTGCGCTTGCTCAAAGTCCCACTCAAGCGCAAATCGATCAATTTAGAAACCTATCTCCCGCCGAACAAAGAGCCCTTGCGGAAGCCTATGGCATTAATATCAACTCGATACTTTCACAACAAAATCAGAGTCGTGTACAAGAATCACAAGCTGAGGAAGTATCCGGTTTTCGTTCTAGAAATTCAGAAACAGAACGCTCGAGGAGAAATAACAATACCAATCAAGCCCCCATAGATGACCCTTTTTTTCGCGGCCTAACAGGCGCTAATTCAGATAATATTGACCAAATTCAAGAAATTTCTGAAGAAGGAACGGATCTTTTAAACCTAGAGGAAGATCAAGCAGAAGAAGCAACAAATGAAAAATTAACTCTTTATGGGCACGATATCTTTAATCAAGGTGCTGACGCTTTTGTACCAGCTACGGATATCCCAATCCCCTCTGATTATGTTTTGGGTCCTGGTGATTCAATTATCATCCAGCTTTATGGTAAGGAAAACAGCAGCCATACTTTGTCGATTACACGTGAAGGTAATATTCAATTTCCTAATATTGGACCTGTGGTGCTTGCTGGTTTGTCTTTTGATCAAGCGTCTAAAAAAATCGCAGAAATAGTTAGCCAACAGATGATAGGAATCAAAAGCTCGGTCACTCTTGGCTCTTTAAGATCTATTCGGGTTTTTATTCTTGGTGAGGCCAAGCTTCCAGGTTCGTATGTTGTTCACTCACTCTCGACGTTGACGAATGCCATCATGGCCAGTGGTGGCGTATCAGATATCGGCTCTTTGAGAAATATTCAACTCAAACGAAGTGGCAAAGTCGTTTCGACTTTTGATTTTTATGATTTATTGCTCAATGGAGATACCAGTGGCGATGCTCGATTATTACCAGGCGATGTAATATTTATTCCTACCATTGGCCGCACGGTGAGTGTATCAGGTGAAGTTAAACGACCAGCTATCTATGAACTCGACAGAGAAAAAACGGTTGCTGAAGTGCTTAATCTTGCTGGTGGCCCTTTGCCTACCGCATTCCTTCCTGAAACGAGAATTGAACGATTAACAGACGATGGCGAAAAAACCTTAATAAATGTCAACGCAAAGACAAACGAAGGACTTAGCACAAAAGTAAAAGATGCCGATGTTATCCAAATATTTTCTGCTCTTGATACACTTGATGATATTGTACTTTTAAAAGGACATGTCAAGCGTCCGGGCGGTTTTAAATGGCGGCCAGGCATGTATTTTACGGATATTGTAAAAAGCATCGAAGAACTTTCTCCTAACCCAGATATGAATGCAGGTGTAATACGGCACGTCGACCCAGCAACAAGACGTATATCAGTTTCGTTTTTCTCCCTTAACGATGCATGGCAAAACCCAAAAAGTGCTTTAGATCCGCTACTTAGAAACCGTGACACGATTTTTCTATTTAGCTTTGATGACGATAGAAACTTTCTACTAAGCGGTCTCGTAGAGGAATTAAGTAAACAAGCAGAATTTGGTATACCGCGAAAAGTTGTAGCAGCAAGAGGCAATATTCGCTCACCGGGTTTTTATCCGTTCTTTGAGAATATGAATGCACAAGACTTGATTCGCTTAGCAGGTGGATTACTAGAGAGTTCATCTGGCATAAATGCAGAAATTACTCGCCAAGTATTTGATCACGAACATAACCGCAACCAAAAACACTTTAACTTCGACTTGCGCAAAGAAAACCCAGAGTTACTGGCTGGTGACTCTTTGACTATTCAGCAAATTCCCTTTTGGAAAGAAACTAAAACCGTCGAAATTGTTGGCGAGGTTATTAGCCCCGGCATTTATACCATATTACCAGGAGAGACTCTGACGGAAGTAATAGAACGGGCTGGAGGCTTGTCGCCATATGCATACATTGACGGTACCACCTACTCTAGACAAGATCTTAGGGATCTCGAACAACAACAATTAGAAGCACTAAGAGAAGACATTCAAAAAGAAATTCTCAATATTAATCTAAATAAATCCACTGTTGTTGAGGGTGTATCGCAAGAAGAGACGAATGATATTTTAGATAACATTGAGAATGCGGAAGTTAAAGGGTTTTTAGTGATTAACCTTCGAGATATTTTGACCAACCCAGAAGAGTATGACTTCGAGCTTGAAGATGGTGATATTATTACGGTTCCTGCTTTTAAGCCCACTGTGACGGTGGTTGGTGAAGTGCAACACTCTACCTCCCATTTCTATGACGCTCGCGTCTCTCTAGATGATTATATAGAGAGTTCTGGCGGGACAAAAAGAAATGCAGATGACAAACGCATTTTCGTTGTTAGGGCAAATGGACAGGTTATAGTACCTAGAAAAAATTCCTGGTTTAAACGCAACTCCGTTGAAATAAAGCCGGGAGATACAATTGTTGTTCCAATTGACGCAGGAAAAGCAGACCCGATAAAGATATGGGCGAGTTTCGCGAGCATCTTATCCCAAACAGCCGTGGGAATAGCAGCAATACGCAGCCTTTAGGATAGCTGAGAAGTTATAGAAGTGGCTTGCACTGAAGGCAAACCATCTCTAGAATACGCGACCTCGTTTGAGAGACCGAGATGAGCATTCGCTAAGATCTCTTAAACGATAATTTTAGGACCATAGCTCAGTTGGTTAGAGCGCTACCTTGACATGGTAGAGGTCGGCGGTTCAAATCCGCCTGGTCCTACCAAACTTTAAATTTTCTTAAAAAACAAAGAGTTATAAAGATAATTTATTGGTTGACAGCAAAGAGTCTCGGCTATAATATACGCGCTCTTTTGCAGATGACAATTCCGCCATAGCTCAGTTGGTAGAGCAAATGACTGTTAATCATTGGGTCGCTGGTTCGAGCCCAGCTGGCGGAGCCAAACATAAAACCTTGCTAGTGTTAGCGAGGTTTTTTTACAGAAATTGATCCGGTCAATTTTCTGTATTTCCACCATCCATGGCGGTCATCCAATTGATCCAGTCAAGTTTCTGTATTTCAACCATCCATAGAGGTCATACAATTAATCCAGTCAAGTTTCTGTATTTCCATCCTCCATGGAGGTAATAGAAACAATCATAGTAGTTTTCTGTTTTTCCATCCTAATCGGCGATTATCTAACTAACCAGTCTATTTAATGTCATAATATTTGTTTGTCCATACCTCATTGTTGAAGTCTATGATGAGATCAACGTCGACTAGCAGTTCAGCCTCTTCACGAAACTTAAATAATGGCTCCAGAGCTCAGTAAACTAAACTCGGTAAAATTCTTTATACCAATTTATAAAATTAGCAACACCATCATTAATATTGGTTTTTGGCTTGTAATCGATGGTGTTAAATAAGCTTTCAACGTCGGCATAAGTGGTATAGACATCTCCCATTTGCATAGGCAGATAATTCTTTTTAGCTTCAATACCTAATTCAGACTCTATACATTGGATGAATTCCATTAAATTCACAGGGCTTCCATTACCAATATTATAAATAGCATAAGGTGCTGAGCTTGATGCCGGATCACCATTTTCAACAGTCCAACTTTTATCTTTAGATGGGATCACATTGGCAATTCGAACCACACCTTCGACAATATCATCAATATAAGTAAAGTCTCGACTGAGATTACCATTGTTGTATACATCGATCGAGTCACCATTCAAAATCGCTTTGGTAAACTTAAAGTAGGCCATATCCGGTCTGCCCCAAGGACCGTAGACCGTAAAAAAACGTAATCCCGTAGTCGGCAAGCCATACAAATGTGAATACGTATGAGACATTAATTCGTTAGCTTTTTTTGTTGCTGCATACAGAGAAACCGGGTGATCCACGGAATCTTTCGTTGAGAAAGGTGTTTTATTATTCAAGCCATAAACAGAACTCGACGACGCATAAATTAAATGCTCTACTTGATTATGACGACAGGCTTCAAGAATATTCAAATGCCCGATTAAATTCGAATCTGAATAAGCTGTGGGATTTTCGATTGAATAGCGTACGCCCGCTTGTGCACCTAGATGAATAACTTGTTCAAATTTTTGAGCGACAAACAAATCACGAATTGAATTCCCATCAGCTAAATCTAACTTAACAAACTCAAACCCATCCAGCGCGTTTAATTTTTGTAAACGAGATTCCTTTAAGGCCACATCGTAATAGTCGTTAACATTATCTAAGCCCACCACTTCAACCTGGTTACTAATCAACTTTTGAACCACGTAAAAACCGACGAATCCGGCTGCACCAGTAACCAATACTTTCATATATTTAGTCTTTATTAATTTTTTTGAAGTTTACCAAAAAGAACGAATTAATAGTCAAATGATTGCCCTTTTAGAAATATTTAATGGGCAATAAATTAAATAATTGAAGTTATTGACCGAGAATCTTCAAAATACCACTTTGTATGCTGGTGAACGTTCTCTGCGGCTAATAGTTTATCCACTTCAAACCATTGATAAGATCTATGTTGTTCTGAAGGGAGAGCATTAAGCTCAATATCTATTTCTACTTGGTATGCGAGTACAACATAGTGAGTAGAAAACGCTTGTTCCGAAAAATTATCATTGTAAAAATGCTGATAAACACCCAAAAAGCTGGGTGGTTTTAACAAGCTTGATATTGCATTTAAACCTAACTCACTTTCTATCAATCGCTTGAATGCCACATCAAGACATTCATCTTTCAAAATTCGACCACCGGGGACAAACCAAAAGCCTCTAGCAGGGCGATTATTACGAAGACCTAGTAAAATTTCACCTTTGAGGTTCCGTATAACCAAATCAATTGAGACGAGAGGGGTGTTTTTAACAACACTCTTGAATGTATTTTTATTTAAATACATAACAAACATCCATATATAAACTAGCCACGAAAGCTATCTTGATTGGCCAAAAACCAATCGTAAGCTTTAGTTAACCCCTCTTCCAACGACACAGAATAGCGCCAGCCAAGTGACTTTAACCGGCTAACATCCATGAGTTTTCTGGGAGCACCATCGGGTTTTGATGAGTCAAACTCTATTTCACCCTCATAACCAATAACCTTTGAGACAGTTTCAACCAACTCTCTTATCGTACAGTCTTCTCCAGTACCCACATTAATATGACTTAACATAGGTTGGGTATTTTCGAGGTACACGCTCGAATCTAACTCCAGCACAAAAATACTGGCCGCAGCCATATCATCGACATAAAGAAACTCCCGCTTAGGCGTGCCTGTGCCCCAAGCAGATACCGTCGAAAGATCCTCAAGTTTTGCATTATGAAAACGTCGAATCAATGCTGGGATAACATGGCTATTCTCGGGATGAAAATTATCATTTGGCCCATACAAATTCGTGGGCATTACCGAACGATAATCGCGACCATGCTGGCGGTTATAGCTTTCACAAAGCTTAATACCCGCAATTTTTGCGATGGCATAGGGTTCATTTGTCGCCTCTAACATCCCTGTCAATAAAGCAGATTCACTCATTGGCTGTTGTGCCAATTTAGGGTAAATACATGAAGAGCCTAAAAACAATAACCTATTCACATCAGCCAAATGAGCCGCATGGATAATGTTGCTTTCTATCATCAGGTTCTGGTATATAAACTCGGCAGGAAATTCGTTATTTGCATGGATTCCACCCACCTTAGCCGCTGCTAAATACACCTCGTCAATGTCTTCGTTTTCAAAAAAAGTGGTCACACTTTTTTGATCGACAAGATCCAACTCTTCACGTGATCTTAGCAATAACTCCACATCTTCACGGTCACAAAGCAACCTGACAATTGCTGAACCAACCATCCCGTTATGACCAGCAACAAAAACGCGTTTCTTTTGAAATGACATTTTAGTTCTCTAGCGCAACGGAAACATCGTAACCATGAGACTTAAGCAAAGCGTGCTGCTTCGCTTTGATCAAGTCTGATGCAACCATTTCGGCACACATCTGTTCTACTGTAATTTCTGGCACCCACCCCAATTTTTCTTTTGCTTTTGCAGGGTCACCTAATAACGTCTCGACTTCTGCCGGTCGAAAGTATCTAGGATCAACGCGAACAATCACATCGCCAACCTTAACCGATGAATTGTTTTCGCCATTTACAGCAGAAACCTTAGCAATTTCATCGACGCCCTCACCTGAAAATTCAAGTTTTATACCCGCCTCTTGAGCTGACAGTTTCACAAACTCCCTAACGGAAATCTGCTTGCCTGTAGCGATAACAAAATCTTCTGGTGCATCTTGTTGCAACATCATCCATTGCATACGAACATAATCCTTAGCATGCCCCCAATCCCTCAAGGCATTCATATTTCCAAGATAAAGACACTTCTCTAACCCTTGCGCAATATTAGCAATTGCACGAGTAATTTTACGCGTCACAAAGGTTTCACCTCGACGAGGCGACTCATGGTTAAACAGTATACCGTTGCAAGCATACATGCCGTAAGATTCACGATAATTCAAAGTAATCCAATAGGCGTACATTTTAGCAACAGCATAAGGAGAGCGAGGATAAAAAGGCGTCGTCTCTTTCTGAGGAACCTCCTGTACCAAGCCATACAACTCAGAGGTTGAAGCCTGATAAAAACGAGTTTTCTTTTCAAGACCTAAAAACCGAATCGCTTCAAGTAACCGAAGCGTGCCCATAGCATCAACATCAGCTGTGTACTCAGGCGCCTCAAAAGATACCGCAACATGTGATTGCGCACCAAGATTGTAAACTTCATCTGGTTCGACTTCTCTAATTATTCTAGTCAAGTTTGAACTATCCGTTAAATCACCGTAATGGAGAAAAAACTTCGGATTCTTAGCATGGGGATCCTCATATATGTGGTCAACGCGTTCCGTATTAAAAAGAGAAGCACGCCTTTTTATACCGTGAACTTCATAGCCTTTTTCTAATAGAAATTCTGCTAAATAGGAACCATCCTGACCCGTAACACCGGTGATCAATGCAATTTTCAAAAAACTCTCCTACAATTACTTAAAATGAGCCTAAACTTAAATTATTGAACAATAATGAAAATGGGGCCATATTCTAAACTCAGTATTCTAAAGATTTATTACAGAATTTAAGTGTTACGGGAAACTCCGTAACCGAATTATTTATTTTACGGCATACGGCTCATTCGTGGGTGCAAGCACACCCGTTAGTAACGAGGACTCAGCCATCGGCTGTTCAGCCAATTTTGGATAGATATAGGAAGACCCAAAACGACAACTTTTGAACGCCTGCAATGTGTGCAGAATGAACAATATTGTACTCTATCATCAGGTTTTCGTAGATAAAATCCGCAAGATGAATAGTTCAGAAGGCCTGACACTTTCAACACTTCAGCGGTTATTCGGGGCGATACCACTTTCACCGGCTTTTAACACAAATACACTTGACGAGCCTGCTTCTCTCCCTGTTTTTAATGTATTTCACATGAAACTTTCAGAGAAACCTCAGAGGTGCCCGACTGAATAAGCTCAAATAAAAAACGCCACGCGTCTGCCTGATTCGTCGCGATTTGCTGATCACAGAGCTTGTGACCATACCATCAAGTAAGGTTTGAATTTCAGGCAAGGTAAAGTTAATTCCTTCAAGCTGCGCCGCATCGCGCACCAATGCGCTTATCTCTCTTTTTGCGAGCATCAGGGCAGTTGCTTTATTCGGCTCAAAAAGGTTGGCCCAATCCAAGTCTTTTTTCATCTCATTAGCGCCATTAAATTTTTAGTAGTCGCGAAAATTAAGTGATTTCAAAAGAATTGTCAGTATTATGGATGTCCTTTTTTATCACTGAATGTGTTACTTTTTTTAAACTAACATGTGGATCGAGCTTCAACAACAAACTGCTTGCTGCGCAACACGCCACCAACATCATAATTCGGCAAAATAAAGCTAATCGTCCAGTGATATAGAGCCCCAACTGAAGCCCAATAGAGCAATGACAATTTGGATTGATAGATAAAAACGTTACTCATCGAGCCAACGATGAAGCAAATAACAAATACAGAGACAGCGATTCTCAGGTTATTTATTTCTCTAAAGAAAAACACCAAAACGGCCATAACAAGTGGAATAGCATAATAAAAGAGTAAACTAACCACAGAAAGGAATCCGAGCTTGATCATTTCGAATAAATATCCATTTTCAATTATCACATCCTCAGACTGAATTACCCCTTCACCAAGAATCTTAACCGAACCCAAAAGATCATATTGGCCAATCCTCTTAGACAGTGATGTCGAAGAGCCATCTATCAACCCCAGCGTATTCACCACCAGATAGTAATCCTTAAGCAGCTCCAGGATACCTGAAAAAATAATAAACAGCACACTACTAACCAATAAGGAGAATAAAAACACCACCCCACTAAGATGTATCCGTAGGCCACGAAAACACAAAATAAACATAGCAAACGACGCCAACAGCAAACCTGTTCGACTTTGCGTAGCAACAACAATCGCTACAAGTAAAACGACACGAATATACTTCCCTAACAGGAAGCATAACGACAAAGGAAGGATATAAGCCAGCGCCATATCATAGGGGTTGACAAATGGAGCGAATAACCTAGTACTTACCACATTATCAATCTTTCCATACATCAATTCGAAGTCATCAAATAAATCACTAAACACGAAAGACACAACCACAGTTAACAGTCCCCATATGATGAAAAAGTTCGTGAATGACCCCAAAAGAACATCTAACTGATACTGGTAACACTTAACCAACCGCTGGCCTAGCATGAAGTAGCAAAAAAAGGCAAAAGGCCTGACAAGTTCTGCCATAGCACGCGCGCCATGTTCATCTCCTGACAAAACAGATATGCCGGACAATGTCGATAAAAGTAAAGCAATTGAAAATAAGGCAAGATTCAAACGCATTTTGCCTCCCTCGTCTATAAAGAGCCAAAACACGCAGAAAAAGGCAGAAAGAACAACCCATATCATGTTGCCTAGTGAGGGAGAGCCACTTATGACCAAAGGAAAGAGTATGAGAAAAAGGATCCCCGTTTTAAGCAACAACAACTTGTAATTGGCCACGATCCTCATGCATATTGCAGACTTATAGCATCAACATGATAGCGATGCTTATAATTTTCAATTGAATGTTTCGATAGACTCTGATAGGAGACAGCGTTCAAAGCGTTAATTTTTTCAAACATATACTCGACATAGCAATCGAGCTTCGCAACAAAGCCATTTGTACCGTCCTCAACGATTTCAGAATTAGACTTCCAGTCCGTTGCCAAAATCGGAGTTCCTGCGCAAAAAGACTCTACTAAAATCCCAGGCATACACTCACCGGGGTAGCTCGATGGAAACACTAAAAAATCAAAACGCGATAATATATCAATTGCCTGCTGCTCATTCTCATAGACCCCTCTATATTCGACCGCTCGATCTAAACAAGATTTCTCAAATTCACTGGAAATATTATCATCGACCGGGCCATATATGTCCAAAGTTGCAGAAACACCACGCTTATTTAGCTCCTTCAATAAATCGATGGCAACAAAAACTCCTTTATCACGCCGCACACGAGAGCAAAAAACTAATTTGATACACGTATCATCTTGATAAGCTTTATGAGATCTTGGAGAATCAAACCTGAAATTCACCAAAATTTCCGAGTTCAACCCTAGAGAATCCAGCTCCGCCTTTAGCGTCTCTGTTTCGACGTAGATATGATCTATAAGTGGTAGCAACGTTTTCAACAGGAAACTGGACGTGACTTTTGCCCCAAGCCAACCACCAACCACAAAGTAATTTATTGTTGGTTTAACTCTAAATACTAGACGAAAAATAGCCGCTAACAATAAAAATACCTGAATACCTTTGTCTCCAAGAGAGACATCAATTGTATAGTCAGACTTCCAATACCTATGAACTTCAAATATTTTTTTTGTTCCTCGACTGACATCTATCTTCCCCAGCTCATTTGTGCGTGACAACAGCTTAAACACCGAACGACTCTTCTGAACTTGTCCATTAATTTCACCGTTTGAGCCGAAATTAGCTAGATAAACTCGCTTCACCTTCAGCAACCCTCCAATATTTATCTGCTACCACGCGAATATCATACGACTCTAGAAAGCTTGCTCTCTTACCATACACAGTCTCTCCAGGACTCATAGCCAAAACCTGGATGATATTCTTTGCCAGTTGTTCACTGTCGTCCATCGGAACAAGCATATATTTATCGCAACCACCAATCTCCTCACATATCTCTCGCGGGCCAGAGGGGCAGTCTGCAGATATAAAAGGGAGATTCAGAGCGATTGCTTCGACTAGGACATTCGGATAGCCCTCATAATTTGAGCTCAAAACAAATAAATCTGACATCTTATAATATGGATAGGGGTTTTTTACGTACCCTCCAAGATAAACAGAGTCTTCGAGCCCAGCTTCAGCTATCTGACTCTGTAAATATTCTTTCTGTGGCCCGTCACCTAATATGATTAAGCCTACATTAATACTCTCTCTAACCTTTCTAAAAGCGTTAATAAGCAAAGGATAATTCTTTTGAGGAGCCAAGCGGCCAACAGCTAGAATCCACTTATTATGTTTGATCGGCAGCTTCTCTATAGTCTCGATAGATTTCTTGTTGACTAACTGAATATCTATTGGGTTTTTGATTACAGTGATCTTACTCGCGCTTTTACCAACTATGCCAATTAAGTCGTCCTTAACTCCCTTCGAAACTGCGATATATGAGTCGATATATCTATCAGACAGTCGCACCATACACTTGTATATCCCCCTCTTAAAAGGAGACAACGCCATTAACTCACAACTATAGGTGTTCGCTAGTCTGCATATGTGCCGGAACCTGGCACGAGCGAAAATCTTTGAAAAGGAAACCAAGGCGGTTACGTGCTTTAAAGTACTTATCACTGCATCGGGTTTTTCCAAATTCAAGAAGTTCTTTAATTTGCCAAAGCTTTGAGCAACCCTCTCAGCTCCTAACCCTAGATATATCAAACCTCCCTCCTTAGAAGAGTTAACACTCTCCAAAAGACCAACAACATAAACCTTGCATAAGCCCTCCTTGGAAAGATTCAATGCAATATTCACCATCACCCGCTCCGCTCCTCCACCCTCATAAGTTGGAATAACAAATGCCAGCTTCTTCATTTCATGCCACCAACATTAAAGTAGCTTTCATCCGAAAGTTTCTTAAATTGGTCAGCCGAAACATGCAAGTCTCCACTATCAGAGCTCAGTAATTTAATAACACCATTAAGAACTTCGCTTTCGGGCGATGAGTAAGTATAAACAAATTCACTCGGCCAAAACTCAGAAAGGATGTCCCATTTCGGGCCGGCATCGTAGGCTATACCAATAAAGGGAGTATTTACTGAGGCTGCAAAAACACAAGAATGCATGCGGGTACCGATTAGTAAACGAGATTTGCTATAGATAGCCAATAACCGTTCAATCGATAGCTCTTCCGAAATTATTTCCAAGCTATCGCTACAATAATTTTTCAATTCGTCCACTGCCCATGAATTTGACTCTGCTTCTCTTGTCACTTGCGGAACAACTACAAATCTAGAAAAACCATTCTCCTTTAAATTTGCTACTAAGCACTTAAGCAAGTCGACATAATGTTCTTTCTGAGAAGCTCCACCCCACTCTGTAACAGTAATGGCAACATCGTACTTCGGCTCCCCAGCCCGCTCTTTAATACTGTAACACTGGTGTCGATGGTAGAGGTCGTAAAAGGATAAATCCTGGGCAAAATAGACATTGGTGATAGAGGAGTCCACAAGTTCTCTTACATTATCCAACGAGGATCGGTCTCGCACAGAAACATTCTTACACCTCGAAAAAATGTATTTGATCATTTTTCGCTCAACTTTCGAACGTAAATTCCAAACCGAAGCATTAAGACAAGAAACACTTTTATTCAAGGTAATTGCTATTACCCCTGCCACCAGCAAAGTACTTTGCCTTTTAACGCCGCCTATGCCACCATAATCCCGAAAATTCTTCCCTTTCCATACAACATGGTCTGCTCCAGCAATCATCGTAATGACATTCCTACGTTTACTAGGAATAAGCCCCTTCAGCTTTAACTTATATAAAGCAAGAAACAGTACCACTTCCACAAAAGAATAAAGAGACACCACAGCGTGCTGAAGCCCCTTAAACTTATCAAAATTCTCAGCACTATAATAGGTTCGTCTTAAACCTCCGATCGCTTCATCAAGCTGCCCGATGGTATCAGAGACTTCTGGAATAGCGCTTTCAAATTCATTGAAACCAAATCGAAAAACGCCACGAATCTTAGAATGTGGCCACTTCTGGCGAGCCATGCCAATCAGTCCGCTCTGCAGACAATTATCTCCTCTATTGGCATCAGTCCACAGATCCAACAAAACAATATCATTTATTTCTTTCACTTATACAATTCCAAATATTTTTCTACCAAGGACTTATACGAATAGCGCTCTACCGAATCCGACTGAGCTTCGACACTAAAATCAGCCTCATGAATAAAACTGACTATTTTTTTAACATCTTCATCAATATTTCTAGTAAGAGAAAATCTTTCAGATAACACTTCAGGAATCCCCCATAAATAGGTTGCAAATACAGCTAACCCCGAAGCCTTCATTTCGTAAATTACACTAGGTATTGACTCATACCCTTTGGATGTCACCAATCCTATATCGCAACGACGAAATAATTCACCGAGATCATATTCATCAAGATCAAAATGATATCGGACAAACTTCGAATCAATTTCCCCAATGTTTTCGAGCTCCTTCCATGTCCCCTTGTCTTCCACTTTCCTCCTTCGCCCTAAGACCAGATCTATACTACAGTTAATACCTAATTCCCTAAGGTTCTCGACCAGGGCGATCGCGTACATAGCTCCCTTTTTCGGCACCACCCTACCGCAAAAAGCAAAGCAAATCTCCTTGCCTTTTTCTTTTTTACTGACGCTGTAGAAAAACTTTTCATCATATCCGTTGTAAATCGTTTTTAACTTCTCTGGGTTAACACGATAAAGAGAAACCATCTCTCTTTCCTGAAAATGCGAACTGCAAACCACGACATCAGCAGAAAAAAGGACAAAGCGGTCGTGCCATAGGTGAACAACAGAGTTAGCGTATAGTATTGCTTGCTTCCACCCCGTATATGCATTAGCCGAGAGTTCCGGGAGAGCGGTACCGTGAGCTTTCACGATAAATGTTTTTTTAGGGAAGGCAATTTTTTTTAAAATCGCAGCAGAAAGTCCAAAGTGGGGGTGATGGCATTGAACCACGTCGCAAGTTTTAAACATCCTTGAAACAGATCTGAAAGCAAATAAATTTTGCCAGATAGTTTTTAGATAAAGTTTCAACCGGCTTGAAATTAAAGAGTGCCGGTATGACTCACCAGAAACCAGCTCTCCTTCAAAAGATATCACTTCTTTAACATCAACGGCTTCATGCAAGTTTAAATACTTAAGCACTCTGAACGGTGCTTTCTCTGCCCCTCCGACTAAAGGAAAAGCATCATCGCCGACACAATGCTTTAGAATCAGGCCAACCTTCCTATTCATCGCTTTTTAAATCTATATAAACTGTAACGCTGTTTAGCACGAAGATTTGATACATAGCCAAAATCATTTCCCTTCCATGCCTTGGCCGCCTCAGCTGGATCCCAAACACCTACCCAAGTCTTTAAAGATTCTATATTCTGTATAACTTGAGTCTTGTTATGATCTTCCAGTTTAAAGATACCCAAAGAAGAATGGTTCAATTCTCTGTTTGAATTTTTATCAATTAAACGAGTCATTTCCTTATTTCTCAAACCTATAATATCTTTGTTATCGCTATATTCCAAAAAGGTTGGCCCATTTGAAATTAGCTGAAAAAACTCGCGAGAGCGATGACCTTTATGCAAATTATGCTGAGCACAAAGCACGATTTTGTGATCATAAATACAGGCAAGCAAAGTACACATCCCCTCCCAACCTTTTGGACCATCCTGAACAACAGCTATTCTCTTATCGCGATGTTCTCTAAGCAGCTCTGGCACCCTTTTATGAATATCACCGGAGACGCAAGTCACCTTGTAGCTAGACAGCATTTCCTTAACACTCTTTAGCCTTTCCTTATCTTCGTCAAAGTCAATGGAGTATATATGAACGTTAGTGCCCTTTAAAACTTCACCAAGTAATCGAGTACTAAAACCATCTTGCCTTCCACACTCAATCAGAATTTCCGCGCCTGATTCTAAAATATTTCTGTATAACCACCATACCTCGCTTGGAAACATAGCGCCTGGCAACCAATCATCTACATACCGCTCTAATTTTTCTTCGGATTTCATTTTGCGTTCTCTAAATTAAGACAAATTAATAAGTTGGTTAGCAAACTCATCGAAATAAGAATCATGCGTTACAACAAAAATAATCTTGCCTGCTTTGTATTCATTTAAAAATTTGGCGAGGCAGATTGAGAGCTCAGGATCCAACCCTCCAGTCGGTTCATCCAAAAAAATTACGTCCCTATCAGCACTCAAACATCTGATCAAATTAATTCTAGTGCGTTGCCCACCAGACATACTGTTCCAGCTCAACACACCCGAACCTGAACCTTGAGGATCTCCTGCGAGTAACCTTTGTGTTAAAGTCTGAGAATCACCGCCAAAAAGCATCTCGACTAGTTTGTCTTTGATGGAGGCATTATATCGGTCACTTACAGAAACATTTTGAAAAAAATCTGTTGGAAAAACTATTGGGACCTGCCCGCAGGAGACAGCCAAACCGGGTACGGAAAGTAGTCCTGGCACCTCAGTACCATCAAGCCTTATCTTAAGACCAGCGGCTCCCATCAGCATAACCTCCACCAATGAAGACTTTCCTATACCACTGGGTCCTTTCAACACAATGAGATTGCCGCGCACGAGTTTAATTTTTTTATTCTGAATAAGAACGTGAGAATCTCTTCCAACTAATTTGTCAATTTCTACATCAATCTTTTCAATAGACGCCCCCTCTTCCAAAAGCCCCTCAACTATCTGTTCACTGGAGGCCTCTAGAATACTCGCAATTTCCTGTACACTTCCTAAGCCATATCGCATACTCTGAAAACATACTAGCAAGCGATTCAACGAAGGCATCAATCTATATGCAGCAAATCCAAAAACCCCTAGAAAAACTACAAAACCAGAGTCTTCTGTCAGCAAAGCGATTACCGCAATGCAAGCAAAAGCCACTAGGACTGAAAGTTCTATCACGTTTTTGGCAATATCTGTAGCGAATGCCTTATTCCTTATCATCGTACTGGACTCTAAAGTCGGAGACGAAAATTTGTCTATGATTTTTCGTTCTACACCTAAAGAAACTACCTGAAGGCAATCCTTTAAAATTGAACTAACCCACTCAGACCTTAATGCATCAGCCTTTTTCCTTCGAACACCAGATCTTTCGATCCAAACTTTCGAGAAATAACTATAACCTCCCACGATGGTGCCTAGAATACCAATCACCGCGAGCGTTTTTATTGAGTGCGAATAAAGCAATATACCGATGACAAAAAGCATCGTCGCCATCTCAGATATAGCATTAATAAAAGGAGTAAATACATTTAGAACAACCTGCAATGGCTCCATAATTGAATAGGAAATTTTCTTCCCATCATCAAGCTTTTTCATATACTGATTATTGGGACTGATTACTTCCCAAAACACCCGACAAGATATTTTTTTTTGTAAGCCATGTAAGAAAGTATTTTTATAGTAATGAAAAACTATTGAAGCAATATTTTTTGCTAAAAGAACAGCGCCAAGAAATATCGCATACCCTTTCAATAGGCTCATAAGCTGCTGCTCGCTAGATTCGGACTGCTGATATTCAACCAGAGCTTTCTGAATACCAAGTATGACAACGGCATCGCTTGCTGCCAACATTACTCCAAAAAAAGCCACGGTGGAAAATAATAGGCGATCCTTACTATCTAGCAAATTCCAGCCAACTAAAACTGATTTTGGCATAGCAAATCTAAACAAACTTTTTATCTCCAACTCTATTTTTTACCACAGCTAAATAGAATTCTTTTTATATCCTTTATAAGCATATATAACAAAAGCTCTAATAGTAGATAAAAAACCCAAACCAACAACTTCTCTATAGAATTTCCATTGATAACCAAGCACTGTTAATTTATTTTTAGTCATTCCTGTATCACAGTTATAAAAAGCCAACACACCTGGCGCAGCCTTAGCACACGGGATGTCTTTTAAAATATCTAACCACAAACCCATATCTTGCCGTTTGCGAATTAACGGCATATACCGTTTACCCAAAACACTGACATCATAAACGGCCGTGAGACAACCAATCACATTGCCATATACCAACTGTTGGTAATTGATCTGGACAGGAGGTTCAACCACTCCTGCAGGGCTACCCCGTTTTACCTTCTGATAAGCGGAATATGTGAGCGCTAAACAATTGGCTTTCATAAACGCAATTTGAACTTCCAGCTTTTTTTCAATCCAAGAATCATCAGCATCAAGAAAAGCTATAAAGCGCCCTTGCGCCTTGTTAATACTGTTGTTTCTTGCTGCTCCGGCACCGCCGTTTGCACTCAGAGCAAACAGCCTAATTCTTTCGTCATTGACAGCCTTTTTACGAACAATCTCAAGCGTATTATCTGAGGAACAATCATCAGTTATCAGAAGCTCCCAATTGCTATAAGTCTGAGCTTGCACAGACTCGATAGATCTAGCAATTGTACTTGAGCAGTTATAACACGGCATGATTACCGACACTAAGTCGTTCATTTAAATTCAGACTCCACAGTCTTTTTTAGTCCTTCAGCCAGGGGCACAGGCACCGCAAAGTTCGTAGCACTAATACTTTTTGAGCCAAACAAGGTTGTACCGCAAAACTTTTTGATTCGGATCGAACTGATCGGAAATTCCTTTCCTGTAACCTTCGCTAGTATGTCAAAAGCGTAACCAGCCGCTAACCCAACCCCATAAGGCAAGCGAAAAAACTTTGGCTCTTTACCTAAGGCTATATTTACCGCGCTACACAACTCATTCATGTCGAAATCGGGTTTATCTACGAAATTAAAAACCTGATGATCACCGCCGTTATCAATTAAATATTCAAGGAATGCAGCAAGATTTTCGACGTAGGCCATGGACTTCCGGTTTTTCCCAGACCCAATCATTAAAAAGCGCCCTGTGGATATCTGGCGAAGTAGATTGTAAACATTCCCTCGATTCCCCTCTCCAAATACAACTGTTGGACGAATAACCGAGTTCTGTTTCTGCCCTTCACTAAACCACGAATCTAGCACACCTTCAGCTTCTAATTTGGATTTTCCATAGTCATGAAAGGGGGCAAACTTTCCATCCTCGAAAGTTTCGGCGGATACAAAACCGTATATTGCTACACTTGAAGTAAAGATATGACGCTGTATCCCGAATTCTTTCATCACTTTACATATGTTCTTTTGCCCTTGAACATTCACATCATAGTAACGGCTAGCGGGGTAAACATTATCCCTATGCTCGGCCGCCAAATTAATAACCACATCCACCTCTCCAGAAAGAGAAGATCGCAACTGATCAACTTGTTCAACGTTGCAATTCTGACATTTTTCGGGATAAACAGAGCTTACCACTTTATCAAGAATTACAAAATCGACGCCCTCTTTTTTAAAAAGCCGATTACAAAGCCTTGTACCAATAAAACCAGCACCCCCAATAACTGCAACCTTCATATTTTTTCACCCAAAATAGCATTACTTTTTTGCATATAAAGAATACTTACCCAAAACAAAGAGAACCGAGAAAAAACCTCCAAGGAATGCAAAAAAAACTACAAAGCCTCGTTTCGGCTCGCTTTTTCTTTTGGCAACCTTCGACTCAACAACTAGTTTAACCATATATCTTCCACCAACCTCTGACTACATTAACGTTTTGATCTGAGCTTCGACCATGATACAAAACACAGACTGTATTTAAGCAATATTTTTTTCTCAATTTTTATTCATACCAACCAATTTTCTTAGATACCTCAGCAATATTAGCGAACTGCGTCCAATTTTTTCGAGAATTCGGGTGAACAATACTCAAAAAAAACTTTCTCATCAAAGTTAGCTAAAATCATCTCAAAATACTTCCTAAGCCTCATAGTTAGTTGGCCGTACTGCTCCATTAAAAGGGTTCTACAAGCCACTTTTTCAACAAGATCGCAAACATCATCATCCCATATAAATTTATTATTTTGCCTGTCCCAACCGTTAACATTATACAGTTATACTCTGGGTGGACATATATACATAAGTAGACTTCAAAATAGCGCTCTTTTTGTCTGCCTAAAAGTTAATATTACTTCGTTAATAAGTACATCATGCAATATAAATACCCTTTGAGATGCACTTTATTTAACCGGTTGACCTTTAATTACGCTTCACAAAGTGACGAACTAGCACATAAAAAACACCAATCATTCCACCAAGAATCACCCCCAAAATACATATTAGCGACTTCTTGGGTTTCGATTTTAGTTCTGGGGCTATTGCTTCATCGATAGTTTTAAACACATACTCTTCACGTACCTCTGCAAACATAATTGTTTTAGTTTGCTCTTCAATCAACTCATAGAAAATTGACTGCATATCAGCAATTGATGTTTTGCTTAATTGGCTAGACAAATACTCAACACTTTTCTTCGCTTCAGAGACATCCCGAGATTTAATTTCATCGTTGATATCTTCAACCAACCATCCGACCCATTGTTTGGCTATATACGGCGAGTAGTGTTCTACGCTAATTGAGACGAAACTAGATTTTTTGTCTTGCGAAACTGAAAAAATTTTAGAAAATGCTTTATGAGCTTCTTGTGCTGATGGCTCAGCACCATAGGGTGGTTTAGGCTTTCTAACCCATGCACTAGTTTTTTGATTAAATATATCGGAATCTATAATCAACTCATTCCGACCAAGATCCCAACCTTCTGCCGCCATCAACGGTATAAGCAAATTATGCCTCTTTATAAACTTGGAAATAAACTCACGAGATTTCAACACTTCAATCGCTAGCGCCGTCTTATCGCCTCCTCCTTCAGCTAGATTCACCCCGGCCAAACTTGCCAATCCACCAAATTGGCCTGACAATCCCGCCAAAGCTCCACCAGAATTTTCTTCTGCGGGAGCTAATAGTACTTCTGACCTATATATATTTGGTAATGACAATGCATAAAGAATAGATGAAAGACCAAATAAAAATGTTATCCCTATTACAACCCACTTACCATCCCAAACAACATTCCAAAGCTCACGCAAATCAATTTCGTCATTGCTCATTCGCGTTTGATATGGAATAAAAGAAGTAGTGTGAATCTCTGTCATTTTCTTTTCTATAGACTCTAATTTTTTGTATATTTCTTGTTCGTTCATGTTTAAGTTAAAAACCAATTTTCAAAGCCCATAAGTTTTAACTAGCTTTGGCCGAGTTCATTTTTAAGGCGCGTTATTTCTGCCTGTATTAATTCATACTGTTTTTCTTTAGCATTTAAAAAACGCAAGGTGACGTCTGCTTTCTCCTTAATACCTTTTGGTGTTAAGCAATACGCGTAGCGAGTTTTGTTGGTAGACTTGGCAAAATTTGACATTTTAATAAAGCCTGCATCCATTAAAGCTTTAACACAATAATTTGTTTTACCTAAACTCACTCCCATTAACGAAGCAAGTTCTCGCTGGCTTAAACTTGGATTATCTTCGAGAGCTTTAAGCAGCTTATATCGGAGTTCATCTTTTAGATCCATGCTATTCATAGCAGTCATTATAGATTAACAAATCACAACGTTCAACAATTGAACACCAAAAACAAACATTTAGAACTTCCAAATTTATCTATACCAAGAGATGGAAAACAACTATGTGTTTTTTAAGAATTGCTAACTAAATGCCGCTTAGTCCAACGCATCAAACGCCAACAGTACGCCATCATTATTTGGTAGGAAATCACAAGGACTAAAACAATACAAAAAGATAAGGATTCAGGAATATTTTGTTGAAGCAGAACAACACCCAACGTGATAAACAAACCTTGCACCCCAACCATAATATTTAGTGTTTGTTTCTTACTAAACCCTGAGCGCATTAGTATATGATGAATATGCGTTCTATCAGGCTCAAATGGCGAGCGCCCTCTTCTTAGGCGACGATACATGATGGTGAACATATCTGTCATTGGTAATAACACGATCCATAGAGCTGTTACAGGGCTAAATGCTCCAACCGGTTCTTGCGATCCATAAATCACTAGTACGCCGAGTGATAAGCCCAAGAACATGCTACCCGAGTCACCCATAAACACTTTTCCAAGTCTGGGTTTTTCTACGCCACCCCATATGTTAAAGATCAGAAAAGCTGAAATAGCGCCAATGAAGATCATGCAAAGTAGCTGCAGATTTGGATGCCCACTCACGCCAAATAACCCAATTAAACCAATCATTCCCACAGAGACTATTGAACCAACCAACCCATCCATACCATCTAACATATTGAACGCGTTAATTACACCAACGAGCGATAAAACTGTAAGAGGATATCCCCAAATACCTGGCTTTAAGTCACCCAAGCCAAAAATGTTTCCAAAGTTGTCAATATGAACATCTAAGCCATATACAAAAATACTTGCTATCAACACTTGACCGGCTAAGCGCAATCTTGCACTCAATTCATATCTATCGTCTAGCATACCCATAAATACTATGAGTCCGCCCGCTAGAAGAAAAAAGCGAATAAAAATCGGTTGATCCAAATAGATTAGAGCAGTCAGGAATACACTAAGATAAATTGCAAGCCCACCCACTAAAGGGATCACACCATTATGGCGTTTTCTACCCCCAGGACGATCCACCAAATGAAGCCAAGTTGCTATGGGCTGCAGTAACTTAACAAACAAAAACGAAAGAAAAAATGCAACACCTAAAATTATTAGCCCTTTTTCGAATCCAAATTCCATATTTTGTTACTCTTACTCTAAAAATTGACAGTCACTTAAAAATTAATTAATTATCATGCTCGGCCAAATACGTCTTCGAACCTAACGATATCGTCTTCCCCTAGGTAGCTTCCGCTTTGTACTTCTATGATTTGCAAATTCACTTTGCCGGGATTGGTTAGGCGATGTTTTTCACCTAATGGTATATATATAGACTGGTTTTCGCTTAAAAGCACTTCTTCCTCACCTTTTTGCACTAACGCTGTACCAGAAACCACGATCCAGTGTTCGGCTCGATGATGGTGCATTTGAAGGGAAAGGCTCGCGCCAGGCTTCACTTCGATGCACTTAACTTGGTAACGATCGCCAAAACCAATGGAGTCGTAATTACCCCAAGGACGATGCACTTTTCGGTGAAGATTAAATTCTGAACGATTTTCTTTTTTGAGTTGATCAACGATGTGTTTAACATCTTGAGACTTGTCTTTATGAACCACTAACAATGTGTCATCTGTATCAACGATTGCTATATCTTCAACACCAATACCTGCTATTAACTTATGCTCACCTGATACATAAATATTTTTACAGCCTTTTAGAATGACATCACCATGGGCTACATTTCCATTTTCATCTTTGTCGAGCGCTTTCCAAAGAGAATCCCAGCTCCCTAAATCACTCCATTGGGCGTCTAAAGGCACAACCCAAGCATTTTCTGTTTTTTCCATTACCGCGTAATCTATCGAAATGTCTTTTGCTTTTTCAAAAGCATCTTTATTTAAACGTACAAAATCTAAATCTAATTTCGCACCTTCAATAGCTTCTTTACAATTACAAAGCATTTCACTTTCAAATTTTTCTAGCTCGCTCAAGTATGTTTTGGCAGAGAAAACAAACATGCCACTGTTCCAAAAATAGTCGCCGCTCGCCAAATATTGTTCTGCAGTTTCTTTATTTGGTTTTTCGACAAACTTTTGAATTTCCGAACCCTGCTGCAAGTCTTTCTCTTTTGCTTGAATATAACCGTAACCTGTTTCAGGGTAAGCAGGAACAATGCCAAACGCGACGAGCTTTCCTTCTTTGGCTTTGTTAATTGCAACCTCTAACACTCCATTAAATGCAGTCTCATCTTTAATTTGGTGATCGGCCGCCAAAACAACAATAATTGAATCGTCATTTTTTTCTATCGCTTTCATTGCCGCACACGCAATTGCAGGTGCTGTGTTGCGACCCACTGGCTCTAAAAGAATTTCTGGTTTGGATTCACAAACCTCAGTTAACTGATCCGCAACCATGAAGCGCTGAGCTTCATTACAAACCACGATCGGCGCGCCAAAACCCTTAACGCGATTCACTGTATGCTGCAACATGGTGCAGTCACCGTAGAGGTTATGAAGTTGTTTAGGGAATGATTTTCGTGATTTTGGCCAGAGCCGGGTTCCACTTCCCCCGGAAAGAATAACAGGGTAGACCTGTGTCATAAAAAATACCGTTTTAGCAGTTAAATCCAAATATTGTGATGATTATAACAAAAACTATAGTTTATTGAGATAACTAGAATAGTTTTTATCTATCGTTGGCACTTATTTTCCATATAAATGTTACGAAAGAATGTAATTTTTTGTATCCATTTGATCTTTCGATTACTTTTTTCAATCTATGAACTTTGCTCGAACGAGCATAAAATATGAAAGCTACGATTTATCTAGGCTATCGTTTACTCTATCCCGCATTTCTTTTCCAGGTTTAAAGTGAGGAACATACTTTCCATCAAGTTCCACAGACTCTCCTGTTTTCGGGTTGCGACCAATCCGAGGCGCTCGGTAATGTAATGAAAAACTACCAAATCCGCGAATTTCAATACGCTCTCCAGTCGAGAGGCTTTGCGACATATATTCGATGATTAGCTTAACCGCAAGCTCAACATCTTTCGCAGAAAGCTGGTCTTGTTTTTCTGCAATACGTTCTATCAATTCGGATTTAGTCATTCTTCAGACCCTAAAAGTCATCACATTTTTATATTAGTACAAAATGACGTATTAATCATAAAGTTAGCAACACATGGTGACTATTTGCATTATCTAGACTTCGTAAGCCATTGTTATACATCATCTTTGTATAAAATGAAAGAATTCACCAAAAGTTTAGCCAATTTTTGCGTTATCAGACTTCAAAATAGTTTTCCAGTAAAATTAAAGACTTAGCTATTGCTTAGGAATTAGCATCACGCTATTGTTGCTTAAGTTCAAATATTTAACCTACGAGATAGCACCTATATGAGTAATATTGTTTGGCATGATCACAAAGTATCCAAAGTGGTCAGGCAAGTTCAGCACGGCCATAAGTCGTGTTTGTTATGGTTTACAGGATTAAGTGGCTCAGGAAAATCTACCATTGCAAGTGCTTTGGAACTAGAAATCGTTCGTCGCTTTAATATTAAAACTTACCTGCTCGACGGCGATAATGTTCGCCATGGCCTATGCAAAGATTTAGGCTTTAGCGAGAACGATCGTGTCGAAAACATTCGTCGAGTCGGCGAAATCGGAAAGCTGTTCGTGGATGCAGGATTAATTACGTTATCTGCTTTTATTTCACCGTTCAAAGCGGATAGACAACTCGCTAGAGACCTTCTTGACCAAGGCGAATTTATCGAAGTGTTTATAGATACGCCAATTGAAGAATGTGAAAACCGCGACCCAAAAGGTCTATACAAGAAAGCGAGAGAAGGCCAAATCAAGAATTTTACAGGAATCGATTCACCTTATGAAGCTCCAGACAACCCCGAGATTCATATTAAGAACGGCGAAGTAAGCATCGACGAAGCTGTAGAAAGTATCGTCGAGTACCTGCACAATAAGCGGTACCTTTAGTTGATTAAATTCAATTAATTGACCAACCAATATATTCACTTCCTTCATTTTTAGTGAGCAGTAAATGAGCATTGATATTAACTTGTTAAAAGAAATCGAAATGATTGCACGCGACGCGGGCAAGGTTATGATGGAAATCTACCAAAAAGATTTTGAAATTTACGAAAAAGCCGATGAGAGCCCGCTAACCGAAGCAGACCTAGCGGCAAATGAAGTGATAAAAAAGGGTTTAAGCAACCTCGCGACACTTTACCCTATATTGTCGGAAGAAAGTGCAGATATACCGTGGGAGTCGCGTCAAAAATGGCAAAAATATTGGCTAGTTGATCCGCTGGATGGCACAAAAGAATTTATTAAAAAGAACAATGAATTTACTGTGAACATTGCTCTAATTTCCAAACACACACCTATTTTGGGTGTCGTCTATGTTCCAGCCACAAACACCATCTACAGTGGCCTGGTGGGTGAGTCGGCGTTTAAGGAAGACGAGTCTGGAAGAATAAAAATAAATACCACACCCTACACGAGCGGCAAGTGTATTGTAATGGGAAGCCGCAGTCATCAAAGTGACGAGATTAAAGATTACCTGGCACAATTTCCTGATTACGAATTAACACCAGCCGGCAGCTCGTTAAAATTCTGTTTAGTTGCTGAAGGCAAAGCACACATTTACCCTAGATTAGGTCCTACTAGTGAGTGGGACACAGGAGCAGCGCAGGCTGTTCTAAAAGCCGCCGGTGGAGAGGTTTTTAACTTTGAAACCAATAAGCCCTTGGAATACAACCTAAAAGAAGAGTACTTGAATCCTTACTTTATCGCCAAAGGATAAAGAATAATCTAGCTCAACAAAAACTAATAAATTTTTCATTTTGACATATTAAACCCCCTGATAGTTATCAGGGGGTTTAATTTAATCTGCAAAATCTGATCAATAACGAACAGTCTCTTTTATTCTATTGGAACTTCGTAAAAACCGAGGTACAAACCTGTTCCAACAAAAAAATCACTTCAAGGTTGAATTTCAATAACATCGCTATCAGGCACACTCGTGTTCGGTAATCAAAACCTTACAACATGAGCTATCTCAGTTGCCTAGCAGATATCTTTTGATAGTTTCGCGACTTGTTTTTGCTAATCAATTCGCATCGTCTATATCATTGTCAATAAAAACACCTTCAAGACGTGGATTAACGATTTTAAAATCAAGTATTTATTGGATAAAAAAAGCGGCTAAAAAGCCGCTTTAAGATCAACCTGTGAGAGGTTGTTTTGGAGCAAAAGTAAAATTATTGCTTATCTTGACTTTCAATTTGTGCCTTAATCAAGTCACCAATTGTTGCCGGAGCTGCGGCCGCTGCAGATTTAGAGCTATGTTCTTTAATGGCTTCTTTCTCTTCGTCTACATCTTTCGCTTTGATACTTAACATAATCGATCGATTCTTACGATCTACGTTAGTAATCTTAGCTTCAACTTCATCGCCTTCTTTAAGCGCATTTCGTGCATCTTCCACTTTATCGCGGCTAATTTCAGACGCTTTCAATGTCGCTTCGACGTCGTCAGCTAGTGTAACAATCGCTTCTTTTGGCTCAACTGATTTCAAGATACCCTTAACGATGGCACCTTTATCATTTTCACCAACATATTTAGTGAAAGGATCTTCATCAAGCTGCTTGATACCAAGGGAGATACGCTCACGCTCTGGATCAATTGCGAGTACAACAGTTTCAAGTTCATCGCCTTTCTTGAATCTGCGAACCGCTTCTTCACCGGTTTCGTTCCAAGAAATATCAGACAAGTGCACAAGACCGTCAATGCCGCCATCCAATCCAATAAAGATACCAAAATCAGTAATCGACTTAATCTTACCTGAAACCTTGTCACCTTTGGCAAATTGAGAGGAGAATGAATCCCATGGATTTTCCTGACATTGCTTAATACCCAAAGAAATACGACGACGCTCTTCGTCAATATCAAGAATCATCACTTCCACTTCATCGCCTAGGTTAACGACCTTAGATGGGTGGATATTTTTGTTTGTCCAATCCATTTCAGATACGTGTACAAGACCTTCAACACCTTCACGGATTTCTGCGAAACAACCGTAATCAGTAAGGTTGGTAATTTTCGCCATAACCTTGGCGCCTTCTGGGTAACGATTGGTGATTTCAGCCCATGGATCTTCACCCAACTGCTTAAGACCAAGAGAAACACGGTTACGCTCTCGATCAAACTTTAATACTTTGACTTCTAGCTCATCACCAACATTAACAATTTCGCTTGGGTGTTTAATGCGCTTCCAAGCCATGTCAGTGATATGAAGAAGGCCGTCTACGCCGCCCAAATCAACGAATGCACCATAATCAGTAAGGTTTTTAATAATACCTTTAACTGCCATACCCTCTTGTAGGCTGGAAAGCAGTTCTTCACGCTCTTCAGTGTTCGCTTTTTCCATTACCGCGCGGCGAGATACAACCACATTATTGCGCTTCTGATCTAACTTGATCACTTTAAAATCAAGCTCTTTACCTTCTAAGTGATTCGTCTCTCTGATAGGACGAACATCAACTAGAGAACCAGGCAAGAATGCACGGATACCCGCAACATCAACTGTAAAGCCACCTTTAACCTTGCCACTAATCAATCCTGTGATCACTTCATCAGCTTCATGAACAGATTCAAGCACTTTCCAAGATTCTGCACGCTTGGCTTTTTCGCGCGACAAACGCGTTTCACCGAAACCATCTTCTACAGTCTCTAGCGATACTTGAACTTCGTCACCTATATTTAGGTTTAACTCACCTTTATCATCAAGAAATTGGGAAGAGGGAATCACGCCTTCTGATTTCAAACCAGCATGTACGGTAACCCAATCTTGATCAACATCAATCACAACACCAGTTACAATTGTTCCAGGCACCATGTCGATGGTTTTTAAACTTTCTTCAAAGAGTTCTGCGAAACTTTCGCTCATATAATTATCCAGTAATCGAGAACAATTAGCCGCCGCGAATATATTGGCTAACACTCTCTCCACATTGCCAGTATGCGGGTTAGTTAATCGGGCTTTGAAAATGGTCAGTGTTTCTGGCCTTAACCATCAAAGCGTCTCTGAAAAGCGCTCAATTTGTACATAAAACCAAGCAACATTAAGAGGTGCGCGAGGGTATCAAATTATTTTTCTAAAAACAACCTTTTGTAAACAAATAGCGTGTAATCAATAACTTAGCATTCTTGAGCGCATTTACAAGTCAAAACCCCAGTAATTTAACCACTACTTACTCAAAGAAAGCCAGACCAATACAACCTTCTTATTAGGTGCGCAAATACGATCTAGCGCTTTATTGGAGACTCATCTTATTCCAAGACTTACAACTCGGGCACGACCAATGAATTTCATTACCAGAATAACCACAAGAGTCACAAAGATAACGACTTTTTAGATTCACGAAAGATTCAAGAAAAGATGTTAAGTCATGTTCGTTGAAATCATTGAAGACACCTTTTTGATTTACCATAACTAATAATCGACCAGCTACTTCAGTATCAGAATATTCTGTTAATTCATTTAATAAGAACTGGAAAAAATCTTCATTCCAAGAATCGACTGGTTTTGATTTCACTAAATGTTGTAACAATAAAAGCGATTTATTTTCTTGGTATAAGGAGTAAAAATAGTCAAATAGAATATGTTCTTTCTCAGAATCAAAATAACACCTATGTAAAGGCTCTAACATTTCAGAAATAAATTTTGAGTTTTGCTTTGGTATTTTTTCCAAGTTCCGAATAGCATCTGAAAATTTATTTTGCTTAATATCTACTTCTGCTTGAATAAGAGTCGCTCTAACATTTTTCTTGTCATATTTTAAAGCACTCTTTATCCAATTCCGAGCAGTAAAAATATCTGAATTTACCGATTCCAAAGCAAGTTCACAACAATAGTGAGATTGTTTTTCTCGCCATTCATCAATGGTGATTGCAAATTTTCTTGTTGTCAGTCTATCGGCAACGTCAATAGCCATTTTCCATTCCTTTGTACTCTCGTAAACGTCGAGTAAATACTTCAATGCCGTATGAAGTTCTGTTTTATTTTTTCCTCCATGATTAACAAAGTCTTTAAGTAATTGTTCCGCGCGATCATATAGCCCAGATTTTAGATAGTCTATAGCAAGCTCCATTTGCACTTTTTTTATCTGGTCGATGGATAAACTTCTTTGAGCAAGCAGATTTTGATGAATGCGAATCGCCCGAGTAAATTCGCCTTTTCGACGCAATAGCCCTCCCAATGCAAGATGAATATCAAGTGTATGGATATTTATCTCCATATTAGCGATAAAACTATTAATCGCTTGATCTTGCTCATCGTTGAGCAACTGGGCAAGCGCCAAATAATAGTTTTTGGGCATATTCGACTTAAAAGTAGTTTCATCATGACTGCGTCGAGTACGCCAGACACCTAATGCAAAACCGACACCGATAGAGACGAATACAAACAAAAATAATGGAGTATTTAACACATAAATGACCTCTTGCGAATGATTGCAAAGGTCATTTATGCTCACTAGAGATTCGAAGCTGTTTGACTTCCTTTTCGACTTTCGACAATTGGCGAGATTTCTTAAAGAATTTAAACTGGGTTAGAACATAAGTAGAAAAAAATCCAATTATTAATCCCATCAACAGAGTGAAAAGCAAATACGCACCTATAGAAAGTTTAGGTAAGGAATAACCAAACAAGACCACTGTAATATTCTCAGAATTTTCGCTCGCGATATACATTCCTAGAGCGAACATAACGATAAGCCATACCACCAACAAAATTCGTTTCAATAATCGGATCATAAAACAAAACGCCTAAATACCCATTAAACCAAAACGGTCTCAATTTCGTTCATAATTGCTTCAAAAACAGCACTAATAGATAGACTTGTCGAATCAAGCAGCAAAGCATCCTTCGCAGGTTTTAACGGTGCTACTTTACGATTACTATCTTGCTCATCACGCTTTTTAATGTCGCTCAAGATACGCTCGAAGTCGCTTGTTACTCCAGCACCATTAAGTTGATCAACTCGGCGTCTTGCACGCTCTTCCGCGGAAGCCGTTAGAAATATTTTTACTTCTGCATCGGGAAAAATAACCGTTCCCATATCGCGCCCATCGGCAACCAATCCAGGTGCTTTTCGAAAAGCCCTCTGTCTTACTAGAAGCGCGTCTCTGGCTAGCGGATTAGAACCCACTTGAGAGGCGAGCATGCCCGCGCTTTCTTCTCGAATTTTTTGGGTAACATCTTCTTTTTCGAGAATTATCTGGGTTCTTCCATCTTTCACTAAAAATGAGACATCCAAATTTCCCGCTACTCTTGCAACTTCTGGATGATTTTCCATATCAATATTTTTTTTAGCACAGGCTACACCAGTCAGCCGATAAAGTGCGCCACTGTCAAGTAACAAAAACCCAGTTTCTTTTGCTACTAGACGACTTAAGGTACCTTTTCCAGCACCACTAGGCCCATCAATGGTTATCACGGGTACTTTATGATTCATAGTATATTTCTTGATTAATTGATTCTAATACCTGTTGAGGATTCTCTGATTGAGTAATGGGCCTACCTATGACCAAGTAGTCGCTACCGTTAGCTAGTGCCGCTTTTGGTGTCATAACGCGCCGTTGATCATCTTTAGGAGAATCTTGCAGACGAATACCCGGTGTGACTGTTGAAAACGCTAATCCGCATGCTGACTTGACTATACTAGCTTCTTGAGCTGAACAAACGACGCCATCAAGACCACAATTTTTTGCATTAACGGCCAGCGTCTTTACCTGATCAGTCAATTCAACATTAAAGCCCATTCCGTCCCAATCTTCCTGTGACATGCTAGTTAAAATCGTAACGGCAATAAGCTTTGGGGGGAATTCATAGTTTGCAATACTTTCTTTAGCAGCTTCAAGCATTCTCGCTCCGCCGAGCGCGTGGACATTAACCATCCAAACTCCAAGTGCCGCTGCTGATTGGACTGCGCGTGCAACTGTATTAGGAATATCGTGAAATTTTAGATCTAAAAATAACTCAAACCCCATTGACTGCAGTTGTTCGACAAGACCAGGGCCGTAGCGTGTAAACATTTCTTTACCTATTTTTAATCTACAAGACTTAGCCTCTATTTGCGAGGCAAAATCTATGCAATCATTGATATCAGAAAAATCCATAGCCACAATGACTTTAGGATCAATTCCACTTTGGTCACTCATTCACACCCCTAATAAACCAATTAATCCAGAAAAATTTAGATATAAAAAACCCGGTTCGAAACCGGGTCTAACATTATGATTGAATTTATTAATTTCGTCTAATTACTACGAAATCAAAGATTAGTTACACTTAAAGAGTGATATTTGAACGGTTTTTGTCGATAGTTTTGGTACCAATTCCTTTCACTTCCGCCAATTGATCAATGGATTTGAATTTACCATTTTCCTTGCGCCATTCAACTATAGCTTGCGCTTTCTTTTGTCCAACTCCATTTAGTTTTTCCGCCAACTCCTTTGCATTTGCTTTATTAATGCTTACCGGTAAGTGCTTTTCTACCGCCGCTTTATCTTGCTTAGATGCCGCAGAAACATTAGGGGCTCCCGCAAACAAACCCAATATTGACAACAACATCATTCCATTGATCATATGGCGATTTAAGAGTCGACGAGTGTGAGAAAAAGATAAGTATTTCATGATTTATTTCCTTTAAAAGTTTGAGTAGTTCCGTAATTGGAGATGTCATTCTAACAATGACTAGAAGTATTAAAAGGAGACTTTATACGCCAACTTTGTAGGAAATCACCCTATTTTGTCGCCATATATAATATCAAGACACTAAAAACGATACTCTACATTGAACCCTGTGCTTGTGAACGAGTCTTCTTCTGTTTCCAAGAGCTGCTTGTATTCAAAAGTCACATCTAATTTTCGATTTATCCATAGGCCAAAACCAACACCATAAGACGTTCCAGATCCTGTCTCTGAAACTGAAGTGCCATCTTCTGATTCACGAGTAATAGTGATGTTACTTTGTCCAAGTAAGATATATATCTTCGCTATATCATTGGTTAATTCTGCTCGGTAGTAGTAAGAAATGTAATTGTCTAAATCAACTTCTTCGCCTATTTCACGGTTAGTATCAGGGTCGACGGCCACAAAAACGGTCTCCGACGTAGGAGCTAATCCGTAGCGCGCATCGATACCTAACCAGTTGTTGTACTTGTAGCCTAGCGAAAACTCTATTGCTTTAAACTCAACTCGATTTTCGAAAAAGTCCTCAACACCCACGTCAACTAGAGCGAAACCGGCTCCAGTAAATATACCCCGATCTCTGGCGGCATAAGTTAAAGAAGAAGCCACAACTAGCGCTACAATAAAAAGGAGTTTATTTGTTCTGATCAAAATAGTTGAAGTCATTTGCTAGCTTTTAACTTTGGAATTAATATTTTGACGTTCAAAGTTGTCAATTTTTCTTTACGGCTCTTTGATTATAGCCTTAATGGTAATTCAATAGATCGTGAATACCATTTTGTTAACAATAGTATTCTTTAAACAAAAAAACTGTAGCGAATAGCTCGACTACAGTTTTTAATCAAGCGCCCAATCTTGCTAATACATTTTTGTTAAGCTAGATTGACGCCAAGATCACTTTTGATTTGTGACCTACTTATCGTTTAATTACTTCAACAAGGTTCGGATATCTTTCGCATCCCAATGAGGGAAGTGACGGCGAATAAGTGCGTTTAACTCTAGCTCAAATTCTGAGAAGTTACTTGCAACAACCTCTCCCGCTTCCAAAGCAGTGTCAATCATTCCCGCACCAACAGTGATATTGGTTAAGCGATCAATTACAATAAATGCCCCTGTTGCACGATTTTTGTCATAAGGGTCGACCACAACATTTTGCTCTAGGTCTAACGTCACAACAGAAATATCGTTCAGTTCAATCTGCTCAACCACTGATTCTTCAAAAGTATTCACATCGATTCTATGTTCGATGCTACCAAACGTACCTGAAACAGTTTTGCTCGCAAACTTAAACTGGAATTGTTTACCTGGAGTCATAACCGCTTCTGACATCCACACCAAATGTGCTTTAACACGATTAGAAAACGTGACTTCGTCACCCTGATGCACAATTACGTCACCGCGACTGATATCAATTTCATCTTCTAAAGTCAGCGTAACAGCTTGACCCACAAAAGCCTGATCGATGTTACCTTCGTAAGTCACAATTTCCTTAATGGTGCTTTCCTTTTCTGATGGTAAAACCTTAATCGGATCTCCCACTTTCACCACACCCGAAGACACTGTACCGCAAAAGCCTCGGAAATCGAGATTAGGACGATTCACAAATTGCACAGGAAAACGAAAATCTTCGGTATTTTTGTCACCAGCAATTTCTACAGTTTCGAGGATTTCCATGAGACACTGGTCTGAATACCATGGCGTGTTCTCACTTTTCGAAACTACATTATCGCCATCAAGGGCAGATATAGGGACAAAATAAACATTCTCTTGAGTAAGAGACTGCGAAAGTTTTTCATAATCTGCTTTGATTTCATCAAACTTAGCTTCACTAAACTCCACCAAATCCATTTTATTAATCGCAACAACGACGTGCTTAATTCCCAATAGAGAAGCGATGTATGAATGGCGTCGAGTTTGAGTTTGCACACCATAACGTGCGTCAATCAAAATAATTGCAAGATCACAGGTAGACGCACCTGTAGCCATATTACGCGTATACTGTTCATGTCCTGGTGTGTCAGCAATAATGAATTTTCGCTTAGCCGTCGAAAAGTAACGATAGGCTACGTCAATCGTGATGCCCTGCTCTCGTTCAGCCTGCAATCCATCAACTAAAAGCGCGAGATCGACTTTCTCTCCCGTAGTCCCGTGTTTAGCAGAATCAGACGCTATCGCATCAAGCTGATCTTCGTAAATCATTTTTGAATCATGCAGCAAACGGCCAATCAAAGTAGACTTGCCATCATCAACACTGCCACAGGTCAAAAATCGTAGTATTTCTTTACGCTCGTGCTGAGCTAAATATTCGTCAATATCAGTTTCAATCAAAGAGGACTGATGGCTCATTAGAAGTACCCCTCTTGTTTTTTCTTCTCCATCGATCCTGCACTATCGTGATCGATAACACGCCCTTGACGTTCTGAAGTTTTAGTTAATAACATTTCTTGAATAATTTCAGGCAAAGTAGTGGCTTCTGACTCCACGCCACCGGTTAGCGGGTAACAACCAAGAGTTCTAAATCTCACCATCTTCTCTTCAACAACGTCGCCTTCTTCAATCGGCATACGGTCATCGTCAACCATGATAAGCACACCGTCTTTTTCCACAACTGGTCGCTTCGCCGCGAAATAAAGACTTGGAATTGGAATGTCTTCTAAATGAATATATTGCCAAATATCTAATTCAGTCCAATTTGAAAGAGGGAATACACGAATGCTTTCGCCTTTATCCACTTTTCCGTTATAAATATTCCACAACTCCGGACGTTGATTTTTTGGATCCCATCGATGGTTTTTGTCACGGAAAGAATAAACGCGCTCTTTAGCACGAGATTTTTCTTCGTCGCGACGAGCACCACCAAATGCCGCGTCAAACTGATATTTGTTCAGCGCTTGTTTCAAGCCTTGCGTCTTCATAATATCAGTATGTTTCGCACTACCGTGCGTAAATGGCCCCACTCCCATATCAACCCCTTCTTGATTGATATGAACAATCAAGTCAAAGCCGTGGGTTTTTGCCATGTTGTCACGAAACTCAATCATCTCCCGGAATTTCCATGTGGTATCCACATGTAATAACGGAAAAGGTAACTTGCCGGGTGCAAATGCTTTGATAGCAAGATGCAGCATAACGGCAGAGTCTTTACCGACAGAGTAAAGCATGACAGGGTTGTCAAATTCTGCAGCAACTTCACGGATTATATGAATACTCTCCGCTTCCAGTTGTTTTAGGTGGGTAAGTTTGTAATCAACAGTCATCTAATAGATTCCCAAGAGTTGTCAAAACAGCAAATCGGCCGCCATTCTATATAAAAAGACTCTAAAAACTAAGAACTTATAACTTCTAAGCTTATTCCAACTGATTTAGCAAGTTCAGTAAAGTTAGGAAAAGAAGTAGCAACATTCGCACAATTATTAACAGTTATGTCGCCACTGGATCTTAGTGCAGCTATGGTGAAAGACATGGCGATTCGATGATCGTGAAAGCTTTCCACTTCGCCGCCCTTTAATTGTCCTCCCTGTACAATGATACCATCGGGAGTGGTTTCGCAGTCAATGCCAAGGATAGTTAAACCATCTGCCATCGCCTGAATTCGATCTGTTTCTTTAACTCTTAGCTCTTCAGCACCAGTTAAAACCGTTTCACCTTCAGCACATGCTGCGGCAACTAGTAACGCAGGAAATTCATCTATAGCCAAAGGGACTTGATCTTCTGGAATACGAATACCTTTCAAAGGTGCATACTTAACGTTTATGTCAGCTACCGGTTCGCCACCAACTTCTCGTTCGTTAGATAGGGTCAAATCTGTACCCATTAAGCGTAATATATTAATAACGCCAATTCGGGTTGGGTTGATACCAACATGGGTCAACGTAATATCAGAACCAGGAGTGATCGCTGCCGCTACCAAGAAAAAAGTGGCTGATGATATATCTGCTGGAATATCAATATTCGTGCCTGTTAACTTACCGCCAGCTTCAAGAGAAATTGTGTCTCCTTCTCGATTCACCTGATAACCAAAGCCACGCAACATTCTTTCAGTGTGATCGCGCGTAGGTGCTGGCTCAGTCACAGAAGTTTTACCCTCTGCATATAATCCAGCAAGCAAGACACAAGACTTAACCTGTGCACTTGCCATTGGCATCGTATAGTCAATCGCTTTAAGCGATGCGCCACCACTAATTTTCATTGGAGGACGACCATTTTCAGCAGTATCTACTGTTAATCCCATGTCACGTAATGGGTTTGCTACGCGATTCATCGGTCGCTTCGTTAAAGAAACATCGCCAGTCAATTCAGAGTCAAATTTTTGTCCTGCTAAAATACCGGAAAGTAAACGCATTGACGTACCCGAGTTGCCAACGTAAAGCGGGCCACTTGGCTTTTCTAAACCATTTAGACCAACACCATTCACCGTTACGCAACCTTCTTCCGGACCTTCAATTACCACACCCATATCGCGAAAAGCTTGAAGCGTTGCTAAAGCATCTTCACCCTCTAAAAAGCCTTCAATTTTGGTAACGCCTTCAGCTAAAGACCCAAGCATAATTGATCGATGCGAAATAGACTTATCACCAGGAACGCGAATTTCACCTTTTACGGTTCCCCCTGCTTTTACTTTGTAAATAATCGATTTTTCTTGCATTGTTTTACTGTATGCCTGATTAGTTAACATTTTAGTAAAGCGATCACGCGCAACTTTTGCTCGCGTGAACACACCAGTTAATTCGGTTGCGTCTTCGTTTTCAATTGCGGTTCGCATCCGTAATAAATTTTGAGAAAACAAGTCGATAGAACTCAAAACCGCTTGTTTATTTGCGAGCATAATATCTCGCCACATAGTCGCATCACTTGAAGCAATGCGCGTAAAATCACGAAATCCTCCCGCAGCGTAGCGAAATATATTTTCATTATTGCTATCGTGAGCGAGGGTATCAACCAGGGAGAACGCAATGGCATGTGGTAGATGACTTGTCGAGGCCAACACGATATCATGATCTTCCACATCCATTTCAATCACATCCGCCTCAACACCTTCCCACATTTTGGTTACAAGATTAATATGAAAAGACGTATTTTCTTTGAGTGGCGTGATAATAACTCGGTGTGCGACATACAAATCTTCGTTGGCGGCTTCGACACCACTTTTTTCCGAACCTGCAATGGGGTGGCCTAAAACCACCTGTTCTGGATACTCACCGTAAACGTCGAACACATCGCTTTTCACGCTACCCTTTGCACTCGCACCGTCGGTAACTGTGACGTCATTATCGACACTCGCCTTAATGTCTCCCAACACTTTTTTTACCGAAAGAGTTGGAACGGCTACAAATACCACGTCACCTTTTTTTAATTCATGACTAACTTGATCTAACGATGTGAATCCACGATCAATAATACCCAGTTCTTTTGCTTTACGACAGGTTGCTTCTGTTCTCGCGATTCCTATAACTTCATTACATGCATTGCGCTTTTTCAATCCACGAGCAAGACTGCCACCAATTAGGCCAATCCCTATTACAACAAGTTTATTAACACGTTCATTGATTTCAGTCATAAAAGGCCTTTACTTCAAACTTTCTATAGAACGCCGACAGGGTATGATCCCAAAATTTTTAGATCTGAAACGATAGGTTTAAGCTCGTCTAAAACAAGAGAGACTTTTTCGGATTGAATATGACCAGAAAAATCTATGAAAAACACATAATTCCAAACACCCGTATTGGAAGGCCGAGTTTCAACTCGAGTCAAATCAATCTGATTTCTATGAAATGGCTCTAATAAATCATGTAACGCACCAGGTTCGTTGCGAGTAGAAACAACAATTGAAGTTTTGTCTTGGCCGCTGGGACCCACGTCTTCACGTCCAATAATCAAAAACCGTGTGGAATTATCAGGCTGGTCTTCGATTCTCGCGGCATAACTACTTAAGCCATAAAGATCTGCAGCGATTTCGCTAGCAATGGCGGCAGCGTTCCACTCGCCTTTAATTCGCTTTGCAGCTTCGGCATTACTATTAACAGAAATTCTTTCTGCATTCGGAAAATTAGTATCCAACCAGTTTCTACACTGTGCTAAAGACTGAGCATGAGAATAAATGCGAGTGATTTTATCCGACTCAGTAACATCAGAAACTAAAAGATGGTGACAAATTCGTATGACCACTTCACCACAAATTTTTAGGTTACTCGCCATAAAATTATCGAGCGTATGGGTAACAACACCTTCTGTCGAATTTTCAACTGGTACGACACCGTATTGTACTGCTCCTGCTGCAACATCGCGAAATACTGAATCTATGGTGGGCCGAGAAACAACTTTGGCAGAATGACCAAAATGCTTTAATGTAGCTTCTTGCGTATAGGTTCCTTCTGGACCCAGGTAGGCAACATTAATCGGTTCTTCAAGCGCTAAACATGCGGACATAATTTCACGAAATAATCTCGCAACTTCTTCGTCCTTCAATGGGCCTTTATTGCGATCCATTGCTTTGCGCAAGACTTGCGCTTCACGCTCTGGGCGATAAAAATTTGTCAGTTTTTCAACCGCATACTTGTTTTTTATCTCACCAACGTTAAATGCACACTCTGCTCTCTCACTGATTAGCTTGCCAATAGATTCGTCGATTTGATCTATTTTGTCTCGCAGTTTCAATAACTCCGCAGCTTCCTGCTCGGCCATTTCATTGCTGTTTTCGCTCGTGTCCTCGCTCACCTATCGCCTCTAATACATCATTAATCTTCTGAAGCTTGCTCACCCGACTCAGAATTTTCTTCCTCAGTTTCGGGGCCTTCTTCGATACGCTCAATACCTACAATATGCTCGCCATCTTTCACTTTGATTAAACGCACACCTTGAGTGTTTCGACCCAAAACAGAAACTTCATCCACTCTTGTTCTCACTAACGTTCCTTGATCCGAAATAAGCATAATTTCTTCACCATCTAATACCTGAACGGCACCAACGAGTTTCCCATTTCGTTCTGATGATTGCATCGCGATCACTCCCTGACCACCACGTCCTTTGGGCGGAAATTCAGTCACATCGGTCCGCTTACCAAATCCATTTTCACTTACCGTAAGCACTCGGCCATTCTCAACCGGAACTACCATTGAAATGACTTGCTGCTCATCAGAAAGCCTAATCCCTCTAACGCCTCGAGAAGTTCTACCCATAGAGCGAACCGCGTCTTCATTAAATCGCGTTGCTTTACCTGCTGATGAAAATAAAACGATATCTTGATGACCATCGGTAATCGCAGTACCTACAAGATGATCCCCTTCAACGAGATCAATGGCCCTTAGACCAACCGATCTTGGACGCGCAAATTGCGTAAGTGGTGTTTTCTTAACGGTTCCATTTGAAGTCGCCATGAATATGAAGTGATCTTCATCGAATTCCTTGACCGGTAATATGGAAGTAATACGCTCACCAGCCTCTAGTTGTAGCAGATTTACAACTGGACGCCCCTTAGATTGTCTTCCCGCAACAGGAATTTGGTATACCTTCAACCAGTAAACCTTACCAGCATTCGTAAAACAAAGAATGTAGTCATGAGTATTAGCAATTAGCAGGTGTTCTACAAAATCTTCATCTTTTACAGAAGTAGCAGACTTTCCTGTACCACCGCGTCTTTGCGCCTGATAAGCATCCAAAGGCTGGCTTTTCGCATAGCCACCGTGAGAGATCGTTACCACGCGATCTTCTTCATTGATCAAATCTTCAACTGTCAAATCTTGCTGAGATTCTTGAATATCAGTACGACGCTCGTCACCATATTCTTCTAAAATGCTTACCAATTCTTCTCGGATAACCGCCATTAATCGTTCAGTATTGGAAAGTATTTCGAGGTATTCTGCGATAAGTTTAAGCTTTTCTTCGTACTCGGCAATAAGCTTATCATGCTCCATTCCAGTTAAACGGTGTAATTGCAACTCTAAGATCGCTTGCACCTGAGCCACCGACAACCGGTACTCTCCGCTATCTAATAAACCAAATCCGCTGCCAAGATCATCTGGTTTACAGGCATCACCACCGACCCTATCTAAATATTCTTTTATATCGCCAAGAGCCCAATCTTTACTTAACAGGACATCTCTCGCTTCCGCACGGTTAGCCGATGATTTAATTAACTCAATCACTTCATCAATATTCGCGATGGCAACTGCAAGGCCTTCTAATACATGACCGCGTTCTCTCGCCTTACGCAAAAGATAGACTGTACGGCGTGTGACAACTTCACGCCTGTGACGAATAAAGTATTCAAGTAACTCTTTAAGATTTAGTATCTTGGGTTGACCATCAACCAGCGCAACGACATTAATACCAAATACATTTTGCATTTGAGTTTGGGCATAGAGGTTATTTAACACGACATCGCCCATATCACCGCGTTTAATTTCAATCACAATTCGAAGACCATCTTTATCAGATTCATCTCTAATTTCAGATATGCCTTCTAGTTTTTTGTCTTTTACTAATTCAGCAATCTTTTCGATTAATCGCGCTTTATTCACTTGGTAGGGAATTTCATGAACCACAATTGATTCGCGATTAGTCTTTTCGTCAGTGATGATTTCCGATTGAGCACGAACGTAAATACGACCTCGACCGGTCCTATACGCCTGCAAAATGCCTGCACGACCATTAATAATGCCACCGGTCGGAAAGTCTGGGCCAGGTATAATTTCGATGAGCTGCTCTATCGTCAATTCAGGATCATCTACTAGCGCAATACATCCATTGACTACCTCCCTCAGATTGTGCGGGGGAATATTAGTAGCCATACCTACCGCGATACCAGAAGACCCATTAACCAAAAGATTGGGAACTCGCGTGGGAAGAACATCGGGGATGTGTTCTTGACCGTCATAATTAGGAACAAAGTCGACGGTTTCCTTATCGAGATCAGCTAGTAATTCATGGGCAATCTTTGCCATGCGTATTTCGGTGTATCGCATGGCAGCCGCACTATCGCCATCGATCGAACCAAAGTTGCCTTGACCATCAACAAGCATGTACCTTAATGAAAAGGGTTGCGCCATGCGAACAATAGTTTCATATACCGCCGAATCACCATGAGGATGGTATTTACCAATCACATCACCGACTACACGAGCAGATTTCTTGTAAGCTTTGTTCCAATCGTTACTCAGCTCATTCATGGCAAACAAAACACGCCTATGAACAGGCTTTAAACCATCTCGCACATCTGGCAGAGCACGACCAACGATTACGCTCATTGCGTAATCTAGATAGGACTGTTTGAGTTCGTCTTCGATGTTTACCGGAAGTATTTCTTTTGCAATATCACCCATGTAGCCTAGGCGTTCCTCATAGAGATTAGTGTCTCGCTGATAACTCAACGGACTTATTTGTTGTTAATGGTGAATTTATTAAGCGTGGACCCTTTAGCTTGGTTTGAGGGCGAGCTTCCATATAAAAACCATTTGGCTTTTATAAATAGACGCTAACTATCTTACCCGGTTATTTTGAGTTTCTTCGCTAATAAAACACCAAATAATACCATATAATTCAGTATCATAGCCATTATCCGAGCATATACTGCCCAATCTATTTGTGGGTATACTAAAGTTCAACGTCAATATGCGGTTAAATCCGCTCAAAACCGATACAAAGTGTAAACATAATGAACGATATAATCCCTGCAGATCTTATTATTTCTGCAAGCTGGATAGTACCAGTTGTGCCAAATAACAAGATATATCACGACTGTTCGATTGCAATCGGCGATGAAAAAATATTGGGTATTTTCCCTACAGTAGATATTCACAAGCATTACCACGCTAAAAATCATGTTTCACTTGAAAACCATCTATTGATACCTGGATTGATAAACGCGCACGGTCACAGTGCCATGAGCTTATTACGTGGTTACGCTGACGACTTACCCTTAATGACTTGGCTCCAGGAACACATATGGCCAGTCGAATCAAAGTTTGTCGATAAAGAATTTGTCTCAGATGGCTCAACTTTGGCCATAGCCGAAATGCTTTTATCGGGCACGACCTGTTTTGCAGATATGTATTTTTTCCCCGAAGAAACCGCTTCAGTTGCCTTTAATTGTGGAATGCGTACCCAATTGAATTTTCCGATTTTGGACTTTTCCAATAACTGGGCAAAGTCTGTCGATGAAGCTTTTGAAAAAGGTTTTGCTCTGCACGATAGTTATCGTTCTCATCACCTCATTAGCGTTGGTTTTGGTCCACATGCTCCCTACACTGTCTCCGATGAGCCACTAAAACGCATTGCAACCTATGCTGAAGAGCTTCAGTCTCCAATCCAAATCCACTTGCATGAAACCGCTTTTGAAATTCAAGAATCTCTCGATAAATTTAACAAACGACCAATAGACAGACTGGCAGGCTTAGGCTTGCTGTCACCGTTAACTCAATGTGTCCACATGACACAAATCGTGGATTCAGATATTGAGGTATTAAACCAGACTGGCGCTCATGTTATTCATTGCCCTGAATCTAATATGAAACTCGCAAGTGGTATTTGTCCCGTTGAAAACCTTTTGAAAAACAATGTTAATCTCGCTATCGGTACTGATGGCGCAGCGAGTAATAACGATTTAAGTCTTCTAAGCGAACTGAAATCAGCGGCTCTGCTCGCAAAGGTTTCGACTCATGACGCTCAAGCGTTGAATGCGACTTCTGCATTAGAGATTGCAACCATCAACGGGGCTAAGGCTTTGGGCTTAGAAAAACAAATTGGTTCGCTCGAAACTGGAAAGTTCGCAGATATAACCGCAATAAATCTTAATAATATCAGCCAACTTCCTCTTTATAATCCCATAAGTCAAATTGTGTATACAGAATCAACTAGTCAAATAAATCACGTTTGGGTTGCAGGCAAACAACTTGTAAAGGAAGGAAAACTTATCACGCTCGACTACCACGCCATTAGAGAATCTACTAAAGATTGGCAACAGAAAATTCGAGCAGTAAAAACGGTCTAGGAAAAATTATCATGACTCATTCTAACGTAGATGAAAATGAAATCGCTAAATTTGAGCGTCTCGCAAGTCGTTGGTGGGACCCGAACGGTGAATTTAAACCATTGCATAAACTTAATCCCGTTCGAGCGAACTACATTGATGAATACGCCAAAGTCGCGGAGAAAAAACTAATCGACATTGGTTGTGGCGGAGGCATTCTCTCTGAAGCAATGGCTCACAGAGGCGCAATGGTCACTGGTATAGACATGGGAGAGGCACCTTTAGAAGTCGCACGACTGCACGCACTCGAGTCTCAAGTCGAGATTGACTATAAGCGAACTACCGCAGAAGAATATGCTGAGGCACAATCTGAAAATTTCGACGTTATTTGCTGCTTAGAAATGCTAGAACATGTTCCAAACCCAGAACACACCGTAAAAGCCTGTGCAGAACTAGCGAAGCCTGGAGCCTATTTGTTTTTTTCGACCATTAACCGCAACCCTAAATCCTATGGCATGGCAATTTTAGGAGCTGAATATATATTGCGATGGCTACCTAAAGGGACCCATGAATATAAGAAATTTATTCGACCTTCCGAATTAGCACATTGGATTCGAGAAGCGGGACTCAGCCTTATAGACGCAAGTGGACTCACTTATAATATTTTTACACAACAATTCCAAATAAGTTCTAATGATGTCGATGTTAATTATATTGTTTGTGCGAAAAAACCAAGTTAGAGGGTTAAATTGAATGGGTTTACAAGCCGTATTTTTTGATTTGGACGGAACACTATTGGATACAGCTAGTGATTTGATAAATGCACTTAATAAAACGCTGGAACATCACCAGAAACCTACTCTGTCTCTATCAGAAGCAAGAAGCAGAGTATCCGATGGTGCAAACGCGCTACTCGAACTTGGCTTTGGAATAGACCGAGGAAGTAAAGATATTCTCCCCTATAGAGCAGAACTTCTGAGTTTTTATTTAGAAGATGTTGCTTCAGAAACTCGGGCTTTTCCTGGCATCCTAGATCTTATCTCAGAAATTAAGACTCATAACCTTCAATGGGGAATTGTCACAAACAAACCCTTTATCTATGCGGAAAAGCTTATGAATATTATACTGGAAAGAGATTCATTCGCCTCTCAGCCCAGTTGTTTAATTTGCCCAGAACACGTAAAAATTAAAAAACCAGACCCTGAAGCATTGGCACTCGCCTGCGAACAAACGGGCTGCAATGTGGAAAACGCTATTTATATTGGAGATCATATTAGGGATATACAGTGTGGTCAAAATGCCAATATGTCGACTATTGCTGCGACTTTCGGATATATTCACGAAAACGAAAACATTGCTGATTGGAATGCTGACTATATGGTTGATTCAGCAGAACAAATCTGGCCAATCATCTCCAAGCTACTTTAACCTATCAGGTTTAAACCAAATAATTAAGGCAGAAACGACGTGTCCAACACAGTCTCAAATTTTTTAATCGATTATTTACCAAAAGAAAATTGCTTAGCAGAAAAAACCATTCTTGTTACTGGAGCTGGAGACGGAATCGGTAGAGCTGTATCAATAGCATTAGCGCAATTCGGCGCAACCGTCATTTTAGCCGGGCGTACACTCGCAAAACTTGAAAAAGTTTATGACGAGATTGAATCAGAAGGATATCCGCAAGCGGCAATTTATCCAATAAATTTAGAAAGCGCATTGGAGCATGAATACACATCAATGCATGACGTAATTGAAAAAGAGTTCTCACGACTAGATGGTTTAATAAACAACGCGGCAGAACTTGGGCCTCGTACCCCAATAAAAAACTACTCGATTGAACAATGGAATAAAGTTATTCAAGTAAATCTTAACGCCCCTTTTTACTTAACAAAGGCTCTATTGCCTTTATTGGAAAAATCATTAAGTGGAAGCATTATTTTTACAACATCATCGGTTGGAATTGAAGGAAAGGCCTATTGGGGAGCATACGCCGCATCTCAAGCAGCAGGCGTTAATCTAATGGAAACACTAGCCGACGAAACAGATGGAATTGGCAAGCTAAGAGTTAATACCATTAACCCTGGAGCGGTTCAAACACGTATGCGCGCTGCCTCATTTCCGGCTGAAGATCCAACCACACTGCCAACTACAGCAAGTGTAATTGGAGCCTATGTTTATTTAATGAGCCAAGATAGCATCAATATTCATGGGCAAGTGATTAGTTTAAATCAAAATTAGTTCGATGCTTAGACAATAAAGTGCTTGTTTAAATACTGGTGTAAAAAAAGAAAATAATGGGGTGAACCATTTCAACATTAATTAAAACAATTATGCTGTAAAAGGTTTATCTTGGAATCAAACAAACAAAAGTACGAGTCTCGGTTGTCAAAGTTGGCATTTCGTTATTCTATTAAGCCAAGACAAAATACTGAATATGAATAGGGACTTTATTTTTTTGTTCAGATAAAATTAATCAATAGCACTAGAAACCACTGCTTCAAAATCAACTAAATCTTTAGATAAAGAAAAAGTAAATTCAGCAAGCAGTTCATTCAATACTTCGGTGTAGGTTTCGTGTGTATCATCTGCGAGAGTTTTTTCAAATTTTCGGATCTTTACAAACTCTTCTTTTTTTCCAAAGTCAGACAACAGGGTCCACTTTACATTAAGCTTTGCACTTTCAGACAAGACGCCTGAAAATTCTTCAATATTGATTCTGACTTGATACTCAGGCCTATGTCTATTATCCCAGGGAAATGACCAAACTTCCTTCCAACCTGTAGTATGGGATAAATCCGACGCAACAGCATTTAATATCATTGATTCTAATTCACCAGCCCAAATGTGGTATGTGGGTAATCGCAGTTGATTTACTCGCTCATAACTCGCCACTGAAAATGATTGAGTCATCCAACTAGGTAAAAACAAGGGTCCAATACCAATTGATTTTTTACTTAAGTAAGCAACTTGTGTTTCATCATTCTCAAATGTATTTTTATAAAGAGGTTTAATCACGTAAAACTGTGTTTGTGTTTTACTGGCACAACCAAAAAGAAAAATGAATAGGATAAATACCGAGAGATACCTCATTTTTGTTCTCCACCACCAACCACTAGCGAATTTGGGTAACGATTGAGTTTTTCCGTTAAAATTTGAAAGGATGTTGCAGCCGCAGAAATATCATCCATCATATTAATCGCTTCGTTATAAAACTTTGAGTCTGCAGCCACCGCTTGATCGACACTTTTAAGAGTATTGTTAAACTCTCCTACAAGTGTATCTAATTCCGTTGTAGCCTTTTTCACATCTTTTAATATACTCGAAACACCTTCCCCAAATTCATCCGGCTCTATGGTTGCTGTTAAGCGACTTAAATTATTTAAGCTTTGTTCCAAACTATTCCCAATGGAGCCAATTGGAAAGTCACGAATTTGTTCAATGGTTTCAGCAATTTCTTTCGAAAGCTGTTGAATTTGAGTATCTGACGTTGGTATTTCCTTAAATATTCCTTCATCTGCCAAAATAAGCGCCTTGTCAACTTCAGCCGCGTCTGGTGTAAGATCCACATAGAGCGCGCCAGTTAACAAACTACTCACTTTTAGTTGAGCCCGCAGACCAAGTTGTGCAAGCTCTAACATTACCTCATTCAAGGTTTCCCAACTTGGGACATCAGCTCTATCAACCCTTTCAGGCTGCAAAGAGATAAGCACTCGCGCGGTTAAACCGGCCTCTTTTTCTTTTGGGATTAGTGAAATATGCGTAACTTCTCCCACTTTTACACCGTTATATTCTACCGGTGCTCCCAATTTTAAGCCTCGAATAGAACCATCAAAACGCAAAACATAAGGATATGCGACTGTATAGGTTCCATTTACTACAGATTTTTTATCTGGGAATAAATAAAACTCCGTATCTGCCACCGCTTGATCCATATCGTCGGCGGGCCTAACAGGACATTCAAAAGTTAAACCACCAGACACCAAAGAAGCAACCGAAGCGAGTTGAGTCTCAAGTCCCTCGGCGCCAAAATTTACGTTGAATCCACTAACGTTCCAAAAATGACAATCTGTATGAACCAGAGAATCATAGGGAGACTCGACAAAAAAACGAATATTAACTCGTTGCTTTTCCTCATCTAAGTCATAGCCAGATACCCATCCGACTTTTACATCACGATGATATACAGGCGAGCCTATGTCTAAAGAATTCAATCTTTGCGCGTATAACCGATAAGTTGTCCCCCTATCGTAAGACCGAAAGGCAGGAGCCGCAGGAAGACCGGTAAATTCACTTTCAAATTTACCTGCTTCTCCTGGGTCCATTTCAATATAAACACCGGACAACATCGTGCTTAATCCTGAGACACCCCGAAGAGAAATTCGCGGCGCAACAACCCAGAATTGCGTATCTTTCGAAATCAAATCTTTGACTTTAGGTACCATGGCAATATGCACAATCACCTTGTCAAAATCATCGGAAAGAGAAACCTGCTTAACCTTTCCAATGACCACATCGCGATATTTTACCGTTGTCTTTCCAACATCAATTCCAGCTGCATGATCAAAGGTGACGTATATATCTGGCCCTTTGTCTTGCCAAGATTGAAATGCTAACCACCCTGCTATTAACAAAGCCGCAAGTGGAACAAACCAAATGGGAGAAAGTCCTTTTGATGAGGTTTCCTTAGCAGAATTACTTTGAATCTCACTCATTGTCGTTTTTCGCATCCCATAATAAACGTGGATCAAATATCTCAGCAGCCAGCATTGTGAGAATAACGACACCTGCAAATGCCAAAGTAGCTCCAGCCGGTTCTATATTCGCTAAAACGCCAAACTGTACCAATGCTACCAATATAGTCACCACAAAAACATCTATCATTGACCAGCGCCCAATGAATTCAACAAGCCGATATAATATTGTTTTAGACCGAAGATTCCTATGCCATTGAAAAATGACAGACAAATTTAAATACGTTAACGCAAATATTTTTGCGAGAGGCACAAATACACTTGCTACAAATACCACAATTGCAATAAGCCAACTGCCCATATGCGCCAAATGAATTACGCCAGAAAGTATTGTATCTTCTTGATGTTGGCCCAGCTGCGTAGTCACCATAATAGGCAATAAATTAGCAGGAAAATAAAGAATAATAGCCGCCAGCGTAAGGGCCAACGAAAATTCAATGCTTCTTGGTGTTCGAATATGCACATGGGATAAACATCTTGGGCAATGCTTTAGACTATGCACAACCGATTCAGAAATTTTAGCTCGGCAACAATGACAATCAGAAAATGTTTTCGCTTGATTTCCCGGGTCGGGTTCACCTTCAATATAGAATAAATTTGAGTTATTGTACCAATTCCAAAATTGATTCTTGTTAAACTCAATTTGAAGATAAGTTAGCACAATCACTGTGGCAATAAACGCATAACTGCTGGGACCCCATACTAAAGTCGCGATATCGCCTAATTTTATTGTTGTTACCAACACCCCGATTAAAAAAATTTCTAACATGCTCCAGGGTTTAGCAAAAAACATAATTTTTAAAATTTGTCTGATTCCAGGTAATTGAATTGAGAATTTTTCTCTCAGGAAATAAGCGCTCAACAAATAACAAAAGCCAGTCAATTCAATTAATGGAATAATAAAAATAAATAGTAATAGAAGCGAAGCGAGCAACCATTGATCTCGATTAATAAGAGCCAAAACGCCTGTAATTAAGTTGCTTTCGACAATTAAACCAGCCGCTTCTAATCCTAAAAAAGAAAAAACATTCGATAAGATAAAAAGCACAACTCCCGCCACAGAAAGTGCAAAACAACGCTCAATCCAACCAAGTTTGTTAGTAAAAATAGTAGATCCACATCTTTGACATTCGAGACGAACAGCATCAGATCCCGACTTTAATGAGTGAAAGAATCCGCAATCAGCACAAAATACACCTTTACTATTTATCGCTTGAATTCCAGACATATGTTTAAGGTTTGGTTGGTAAAAGTAATCTAGGTTAAAACTAAAATTATTTTTTTAGCAGCTGGTTAATCCAATTCCCAATATCCTGGATTTGTTCGGGAATCACATTGTGCTGCATCGAGTAGGTTTTCCAATCTACAGAATACCCGTTGTCTTGTAACAAAGAAACTGAATCTTCACCTAACGAAATGGGTACGACTTGATCGCTCGTCCCATGCATACTCAATATTGCAATGTCTTTATTTATTGCTGTAGCCTTGTCACTCAGCTCGTCGGGAAACGGTAAATAACTTGATAAGGCAATTAGCCCTCTTAATTTTGAGTTTGATCTCAAACCCGTGAAGTAGCTTACAGCACCTCCTTGCGAAAACCCAGCCAGTATTATATTTTGACTATCAATACCTCTCTGAACTTCTTTTTGGATCAATGCGCTGATAATGTTGGACGACTCTAAAAAGCCTTCTCTATCTTCTTTATCAGCGATACTCGCCCCTTTAATATCATACCAACCCGGCATCACCATGCCTTGATTGACTGTTATTGGGCGACTAGGCGCTTGCGGAAAAATAAAACGTATCGATAAAGAAGGATCGAGATTAAGATAGGGTATCACTGGCGGAAAATCATCCGAACTTGCGCCAAGACCGTGCAACCATATAATTGAAAATTTTGGCTCACCTTCTCCGTGAAGGACTTCTATAAGCTTATCAGAATTGGGGATTATCATTTTTACTAGCTCCTGAGAAAGCGCACACGAAGGTTGAAACAAAAGCCAAAACAATAAAGCAAACTTCGCACAAACACCAGAAGTTTCCCTAGAAATACTATGAAGAGAGTTTTTTTGAAAATTTGGAAAACTACGAGACTTTGTTATCCAAGAATGCCGTGTATTCCGAGACAAAATTAAGACATGTTTCAATTTTTGTAAACAGTAACTTAGCGTCAACTGGTTTCCCAAGGGTATCATTGCCACCAAACTCTAGAGCTTTTACATGATCAGCAGTTTGCGACTTAGCTGAAACAAATATTATAGGTAATTCTGTCATATCAAATTTTCTACGAATAATTTGACAGACTTCATAGCCAGATATTCCTGGCATCATTATATCAAGCAATATTAAATCAAAAAAAGCACCCTGTTCTATTGCCTCAACTGCTTGCTCTCCATTTGCAGCTTCATAGACATCATAATCAGCATTAATCAGCTGATGCCTGAGTACCATACGATTTACCATCTCGTCATCTACAACCAAAATAGTCTTTTTATTAACGACTGTATTTTCACCACCGCGTCGGTCGGTGAAGAAAGGTAAATTGCAAGTAGGTTTACTCAGTTCATCAATGCGTTTCGTTTTTCTTGATTGGGTCATGCGGCCGTACTGATCAACAAGCAAGAGCGCATTTTTTATATGTGACACTATCACATCCGATTCGACATTGTAGTCCAAGTATTTATGTACTCCAGATTCGGCAATATTTGGTGCTATTTTTTCATCGTTCTCTAAAACTATAAATAGCGTGAGGTCTCGAAAACTATACTTAGTATGTAAATTTTTTGCTATTACCTGAAATGAATCTATATCATTGTCTAAACATAGAAAGAGCACAACATGTAATTTTGCATTGTCAATCGAGTCTATGAGTTCTGCGATATTCCAAGAAACATGATAACCGAGGTTTTTTTCGCTTAGCTTTTGTGAAACTGATTCGACGCTCTCTTCTCGACCAAAAAGTTCAATTCGATATTTCTCGTTAATATTTTCTAATTTATTAACGGTTTTCTTCGAATCAAGCAGAACATTTTTATCTTCTTTCGTTACTTGCTGCTTAATCTCTTCTGTATAACACTCAAAACCCTGTTTAGGAAGCTCTACAGTAAATGTCGAACCGCTGTCCACTACAGATGAGACAAAAATCTTTCCACCATGTAATCTTACTAACTTTTCCGTAATCGCTAACCCCAAACCTGTACCACTTTTTGTTTTCACACCAGAATTAGGAGCCTGTTCAAAAGAACTGAAAATTCGATCCAGAAACTCTGGGGCAATTCCGATACCTGAATCTTCAATACTAATTGAAATTGAATCACCGTTGTCTTTAGCCGTAACTACAATTTTTCCGTCTCTTGTATACTTAACCGCATTACCAATTAAATTTGTAAGAATTTGCAATATTCGATCTTCATCAGCATAGATACTTCCTATATTCCTGGGAACTTCATTTCTAAAATCAATTTCGTCTTGATTTACTATAGGAATAGTTTGGTAATAAACTTGAGCTACCAAAGCAAAAATGTCTACCTTATTTTTGTTTAAAACAAGCTGTTCATTTCTTACTTTAGAAAAGTCTAAAATATCATTCACAAGGTTGTTTAATCTTTTCGCGCTCGAAATTATCATGCTTAAATTTGAAAGGCTTTCTGCTGATTGATCACCACAGCCACCATCTTTTATCATCTCTGCTAACCCAATAATTCCATTTAGTGGCGTACGCAATTCATGAGATGTATTCGCCAAAATTTCATCTTTCATTTGGTCGAGTTCTCTTAGACGATTATTTACTTGCCTTTGATTTTCGATTTGTTTTCTTTGACTAAGGTATAACCACAATAAAACTGAAGTGATAAGTAACACATATATGAGATAAGCCCACCAAGAAAACCAAGGATTAGGCAGTACTATTACCTCTAACTTTTTCGGCGTGGTATTCCAAATCCCACTGTTATTCGAAGACTTTACGTAAAAAGAATAAATTCCCGGATCCAGATTTGTGTATGATGCGGTATTGCCCGGTGATGCAGGAGACCAATCGGAATCGAATCCATCTAAATAATGACTATAAAGGTTCTCGTCGTAGCCACGATAACTCAATGATGTGAAAGAAAGTGAGAAAGAATTTTGATCGTAGGGTAAAGTGATTGACTTGGTCAACAGAATATCTTTGGAGAGTACCGAGTCTGTTTGTGTCGGTTTGATTACCCGGTTAAACATATTTAATTCCGTTAAATAGGGTTCGGTAACATATTGATTTTCGACAATATTATTTGGATCGAAAAGAGAAAAACCATTCACACCGCCAAAGACTAACGACCCATTCGAACGTTTTTCATATGCACCTCGATAGAAGATATTACCTTGAAGCCAATTCTTACTTCCAAAATGACGAACCGATTTACTATTAATATTAAAACGGTTAAGTCCTTTGTCGGAACTAATCCACAGATTATCTTCCTGATCAAACACCATCCCAACAATTCGCTCGCTCGCCAAACCTTCTTTTTTACCATATTTTGCAATAAATCGGCCTTGTCTATCAAAGAGGTTTAACCCACCGCCGTAAGTCGCAACCCAAACACGCCCTTGATAATCCTCATAAATCTCCTGAACCCAGTTGTGACTCAAAGTATTTGAATTTTCAATGTGATGTTCGACACGAGTAAAATTATCTTCTAACCGATTATAAATCGCGAACCCTCGATGCGTTGCAACCCACAAATTATTTTTTTCGCTGACATGGACGCTCCAAATGGTATCGTCATTTATCGATTTATGATCGTTTAGATTAAAGCGATAGTTTTTAAACCTATCTTCTTTTGGATAATATCTGAATAATCCGTTATGCATGGTCGCAATCCAAATATTTCCTTGTTTGTCCTCCGCCAATCGCCAAATACTTTCGGCATTAAACCCACGATTGTTCTCGTGACTAAGTCTAAATTGTTCGACTTTCTTAGTTTCGAAGTTAATTTTGTAGAGGCCTTGTCCCCATGATCCTAACCAAAGATTTTCCTTCGAATCTCTAAATATGGTCAGTACAGTACTGCTAATATTTAGTTCTTGAAAATCAATACCACGATAAGACTGAGAAAAATTTTGCGTAGCGACATCGAAATAATATAATCCGTTCTCTTCCGTGCCTATCCACAGATTTCCCTCTTTTGATTCTTCAATTGACCAGGTCGCACTAGAAAGATTTCGATTCTCGGAAAAGTTAGTGTAAGAATCGAAAAAGGTATTACTCAAATCATAGTGATTCACACCACCAGGATAGCAACCTATCCAAAAATCATTATTTTTATCAAAGAATATAGTCCTGACGACATCACAACTAAGACTGTTTTTCCTTGAACGACTACGAAGATAGAAACCAGATTGCTTGCTTGCAGGGTCAAGATACGTGATGCCAGATCCGTCAGTAGACAACCAAAGTAAACCGTCACTACTTTCAGCAATATCCCAGATTTCTATTGGATTACCAACACCCACTACAGTTTCAAGCGAGATGGTTTTAAATGTTTTTGACTCAGGAAAAAACTGACTCAGACCAAAGCCATTTCCAATCCAAATCCGATCATTTGAATCCCGAAATAAAGATCTAATATTTTTATGAGGTAATGAATTGGCGTTATTCGGGTCATGAGTAAAATGCTCAAGGGAATCCGTTGCTCTATCCCACAAAAAAACACCACTACCAATAGTAGAAAACAAGTATGTAGTCGAGTCAACCTGTAGAATATCAGTAACCGAAAATGTCGCTAAAGAAGAATCGCTAAGTAGAACTTCAAACTGATTTGATGCTGCATTTAAATAAGCGACGCCACCTACTTCGCCAGCTAGCCAGAGTAAGTTATCTTCATCAAAATAAATCTTATTTATTCGCCAATTAGAAAACTTTTTACCATTTTTATTTAAGAAAGCATACCTTGTAAAATTGTCTAGCTCTCTATTGTAACTAACAACACCTCCATCTGTGGCAATCCAAAGTGTTCCGGAGGCGTCCTCTTTAATGTCTCTAATTGTGTTATTCGGTATAGTCGTAGAATTTTCTCGATCATACTGATACGTATGAAATCGATAACCATCAAACCTAGCTAAGCCAGCAACTCCGCCAAACCATAGAAACCCCAGATGATCTTGTTGAATAGTGAAGATTGAACCCACTCCAGAGTCACCATCTAACATCAAATGATTAAAATTTGGCTTTTTGCCCAACGGTAAATTCTGCGCCGCCCAGGTGCTTGAACATAAAAGACTCGCTATACATAACAAGCTAATAAAGTGACGTTTAAATTTACGATAATGCACTTGAGACAACAACATAGAGTTCAAAGATAGTAGTTAGCCGAAATGGCCTGACTTAGATTCATAAAAGAGTATAGTTAAAGTTTAGAACAACTTTTTCTTATATGTCGAAATGTTAGTTATAGCGAAATATTTTAAGTGAACAACTTAAGTAATTTGTACTAAATTTGGCTAAAAATGCAAATTTAAGTGCCATAAAGCATTTTTCTATTGGTGTTTCATTAGAAGAATCAAAACAAAATGGGCTTTAATCCATACCAAAAGAAGTGGTATATGTTTTAAATAGTGATCTTTTTAAGTTTCGTGATGCTATTAACCTATACGCTAGGCGCAACACTCTAGGTGTTTAGATCACTAAAAGAATCCACACTGTGTTAAGGGTTTAAGGTGGCAGCGCTTACCTATTAACCTACCAAAAATCAAAGGAACTTATGTAAAGAGTGAAAACCTAACTGAAGGAATTATTCAGTGATGAGTTAAAACAAAGCTTGGAGCTATTAATAGTTTTGATTTAAGTCGAATCAATTTTTATCCTCAAAACAGATTAACTTTTAACCTCACGAGGTACACATGTCTGACATCGAATTTCCATCTTCCTGGCCTGCAAAGCACCCAGATCAAATTCAGCTTTATTCATTCGCAACACCTAATGGTGTTAAAGCGAGTATCATGCTAGAGGAGATAGGCCTGCCCTATGATGCGCATTTGATTCACATTGGTAAGGATGATCAATTTAAAGAAGACTTCATCAAAATTAATCCCAATTCTAAAATCCCGGCGATTATTGATCCTAATGGACCAAATAACCAACCTATCGCTTTTATGGAATCTGGAGCGATATTGATGTATCTCGCCGAAAAAACAAATCAGCTTTTAAGTAAAGATCCAGAAACCCGTTGGCAAACGCTTCAATGGTTATTTTTCCAAGTGGGGCATATCGGACCCATGTTTGGCCAATTTGGTCACTTCTATATGTACGCCAAAGACAAAACCGATAATTATGGAGAAGAGAGATACACCAAAGAAGCCATTCGACTTTTAAGTGTGTTAAACGATCAACTCGATAAAAATGAATTTATTTCTGGAACAGAATATAGCATTGCAGACATTGCAATCTATGGATGGACTACCGCATTTGATTTTTACCAAGGGAAAGACGCCGTGCGATTTCAAGAATATACTCATCTTCACCGTTGGCAAAAATTGGTCGGAGAGCGACCAGCCGTAAAACGAGGACTAGAGGTTTGTAAGCCTTAGTGACAATATATAACCTGATGGTCGTACACATTTGCAATCAGTTAAACTGAATTAATTGAGCCATCCAGCTGAACTAAGAAAAACTGAATGTCTCGACTCTTAGTAGAGCTTACGGATAACTTCCAACTAAGATAGGGGTGTAACCAGAGGTAATTTTTGGACAATAGGTTTTAATACCACTCGCTATTTGAATAGATGAAAGCAAGAGAAAATACTAAGAGTATGTCGGTGGTTAATCGTATCAATGATTTATTTTTGACTTATTTACATCTCAAATAAGTATATGGTGATTTTGATTTTAATGTAATCAATCGATAAAGAGATTTCTAATACTAATGAAAATATTAAATAGTAAAATTTTTTGGGTAGTTTTCAGCTTGGTGTGCCTTGGCGCAATTGTCTTAGCTTTGCCAAAGGGCTTTAATATGAATTTAGATGAAATAGGCAATGGTAGTAAGTCTATCGTGTTTGTGTATGATTTGAATTTTTCCGTCAGCAACAGACAAACAGAGCAAATGAATGAAGCACGAAGTTACTTAGGCGATAAAGCAAATTTTCTAATTGCAAAGGTAGGAGACCCTAGAGGAGATGACTTTAAAGCGCGTTACAATGCCAGTACGGCTGAACTCTTTATCTTCGATGAAGAAGGAAAGTTAATAGATCGAAAAATTGCTTTAGTACCCGCAGATTACCTCATTAAAAAAATCCTAGATAATTGATCAAACCAATAATATTCTTTTACTATGGCAAATTGATCAGCTCTCCGTCCACAAAAACACAGTAATCTCCAGGTTGCATATGTTGCCAATCTTCATTTACTGTCAATGATTCAGTCGCGATAATACTCACCACATCATTTGCCTTAGTCACCTTAGAAAAATCGATTGAAATATCTGCATCGGTTAGCCGAGCGGTTCCAAAGGGTGCTTTACGCGTTATCCAACACAACTTGCTTGAGCAAAATGAAAAGAGCGCGCTGCCATCACTCAACAAGATATTCGCTATCCCCGATTCGTGCAGGCGTAAACAACGTTCATGAATAAAAGCGCACCAGTCTTCAAGAGACGGTTCAGAGGCAAAATGCTTATCCATCTCTCCCATTAGCCAGCAAAAAAGATGTTCGCTATCCGTATTTCCAATCGGACGAAAACGAGACAAGGTAAATTTCCGATAATCATTAATCTGACCATTATGTGCGAAAGTCCATAATTTACCCCAGAGTTCACGCTGAAAGGGATGCGTATTTGCGAGCGACACTTCTCCAACATTGGCTTGTCGTATATGAGAGACAACAATATGGCTTTTGATCGAATAGTCTTGTAAAAAGCGAGCTATGGATGACTCCGAGCTGGGTAATGGATCCTTGAACTCACGTACACCACCCTTTTCGTAAAATACTAAACCCCATCCATCACTATGGGGCCCCGTTGCACCGCCACGTTGCAGCAAACCAGTAAAGCTAAAACAAATATCTGTCGGTACATTAGCGCTCATTGCCAAGAGCTCACACATGGCATTTCCTCGTTTGGAATTTATTAAGTCAATTTTAAAGTTAATCAAATATAGTCTCAAAAATATCTGACAACGTAAAAAGGCCAACTACCAGCCTAATATATAGACGATTTTTATAAGAAATTTGCTCATCTCTGTTAAGGCTTTAGAATAAGTATTAAGTATCTAAAGGAGTCATCATGTTTAATCTAGCTTGCGGTCGCGAAGGCCACCCTATAGAAATTATCAAAAAAGATAACTACGACCAATGGTTATCACAGGAGTCAGACCTTGTTCGCAACTGGTTGACACACTCAGGTTTCAAAGGCAAAGGGCATTGTCTCATTCCCAACCAGGATGGCCAGTTGAATAAAGTCATTGCAGTCGTAGAGGATTCACATTCGGTATGGCAATTATCAGATCTGGCAACCGCATTGCCCCAGGGGCCCTTCTATCTCGAAGGAGATTCCGATTTTTTAGCTGCGGCTTCACTAGGTTGGGTACTCGGTCAGTATCAATTTACCGAATACAAAAAAGATAGCGTTGACCGCGCAACACTTTATATTGATGATGAAGCCATTGTTAATCATGTGACTGCGCTTGCAAAAGGTGTTGTGTTAACCAGAGATCTAGTGAATACGCCTGCCGGCGATATGATGCCCGAGCAACTTTCAAAAACTATGCAGACGCTTGCAAGTGAATTTGATGCGCAATTTTCAGAAATTGTTGGCGATGATTTACTAAGCGAAAATTTTCCAACAATCCATATGGTGGGGCGCGCATCGGAACATGCACCACGTCTGTTAGAACTTAACTGGGGTGACGAATCCGCACCAAAACTCTGTTTAGTTGGAAAAGGCGTGTGTTTTGATAGTGGTGGTTTAGATTTAAAACCGTCGTCGGGAATGCGTCTAATGAAAAAGGATATGGGTGGTGCAGCACATGTTATTGGCTTGGCTGCCATGATTATGGCTAAGTCTTTACCAGTGAATTTAAGAGTACTTGTACCCGCTGTTGAAAATGCGGTATCCGGTAATGCCTTTAGACCTGGAGACATCGTCACCACACGCAAAGGCTTGACCGTGGAAATCGATAACACGGATGCAGAGGGTCGCTTGGTATTATGCGATGCACTAGCTTTGGCAGATGATGACAAACCAGATTTAATCATTGATTTTGCTACGCTCACCGGCGCGGCACGTGTTGCTCTAGGTCTAGAATTACCCGGTTTTTATAGTACCGATAATGAATTTGCATCAGATTTAATGGCCTTTGGAGAAGCAGAAGAAGACTGTGTTTGGCGCTTACCCTTGCATCAACCCTATGCGTCTTACATGAAAGGCTCGATATCAGATTTAGTCAACTGCGCTCCCACAGGGATGGGTGGTTCAATCACCGCCGCACTCTATCTACAAAAATTTGTTGAAGACAGTTCTTGGGTTCACTTTGATGTTGGTGCTTGGAATGATCGTGCTCGACCCGGTCGACCAAAAGGTGGAGAAGCTATGGGTATACGAGCAGTGTTCAAAACATTGGAAAAACGTTATTCATCAAAATAATAATGAATAAACATCAGTTAATACCCTGCCCCAGCTGCGGGGAATTGTTTGAGTGCAAACTGGGATCACCTTTGGTCTGCCATTGCAGCGACATTAGACTGTCTCGATATCAAGTCGCTTACCTGGCAGAAAAGTGGGATGGCTGCTTGTGCCACAAGTGCTTAGCAGAGTTAGTGGAAAACTGGGACAGTATTTCTGATGTTGCAAAAGAACTTGTGATGCTTGAATGAGATTAAGACGAACAACTGTAGTGTGACACTCCACCGGCATTAAAGTATTCTTTTGGTTTTAAACGATAGTATTTATCTTCTACTTCTTTCGATTGCTCATCATAAGGTGAGCTCAGCACGTCTTGAAGTTCTTTAATTAGCGTATAATCACCCAGCGCTGCCTGTTGATAAGCTGGAACAATCAGCCATTCTCGCCAAGTATATTTTGGGTTAACTTGTTTCATTTTTTTTGATATTAAAGATATATCAGTGCCATCATTGATTTGATCATGCCAACTTTTTAGCCAAGATTGCCATTGGCCATCGAGTTCTTGCGATGTTTTTACATAAAAACTCTTTTTTAATGCAGAGATATCGTTAGGTATATGGGAGAGCTCTCGAAAGAATATGGTGTAGTCCACCTCCGATCGAATCATAAGCTGCATTAGCGTTTTAAATAAATTCAAATCAAACTCGCTTAAACCAAGTTTAGCGGCCCACATAGTTTCAACATGATTTTGCATCACTTCGGCGAAGCTTCGACGAATTTGATCAAGCTGTTCCAAGGCTTTTTCGTTCTCAGCGAGTAGAGGTCGAACCGCCGTCCAAAACATATGAAAATTTGCTTCCGCTGCAGCCGGTTGGTTAAAGAACGCAAAATGCTCGCCACCACCTGTCCAAGGTTGAAATTCAATATCAAAGATTTCACAAAAACCAAATGGACCATAATCCAGTGTATAACCACCTGCGGCACAGTTGTCGCTATTAAAATTCCCCTGGCAATAACCCACGCGAAGCCAATTCGCAATCAGCGAAGTAAGTCGCTCACGAAATAGCGATGACAATGCGATCAATTGCTCTTCAAAAGTCTGTGATTGATCAATATCGCTTTTATATTCTCGTTCTATCAAATGCGTAAAAATCATTCGTAGCTCTTGTAGCGCGTTTTCATGAGCTTGGCTACGAGCACGACGGGCAAACAACTCTAGTTGACCAACACGCAAAAACGAGGGTGCAACGCGAGTAGAAATCGCGACCGGGTTTTCTACCATAATGTCAGGATCAGAGTAGCGAGAACCTTCTGTATACCAAGGTCGCGTGACCGTCTCAGATTTAGAAACATAAAGTGTTAACGATCGCGAGCTAGGCACGCCCAAAGCATGCATATACTCTTGAGCAAGAAATTCGCGCACACTTGACCGCAATACAGCGCGTCCATCACCACCGCGACAATAAGGTGTTTGGCCTCCACCCTTTAATTGCATTTCCCAGCGTTGGCCATTGAAGATTGCTTCAAATACAGATATTGCGCGACCGTCTCCGTACCCATTGCCTGTACCAAATGGACATTGTTGAACATATTCAGTACCGTAAATCGAAAGTGCATACCCAGTCGCCCAACCAAGGTCACGCATAGGTGAACGCGCCGGCGACAAATCACCAGAAAACACACGCGCAAATTCTGCATCTAATGCGAGTTCGTCACTCAATCCAAGCTCGTTAAAAAATGCACGGCTATGGGTGATATATTCTGGATCAGAAAGTGGTGTAGGTTTTACCGGTACGTAATGGCCGGAAAAAACCTGGCGAGGACGATGGTCTACTCCATTACTTTTAGATTCTGGATCAGCGTTTAAATTATTCATCAAAGAATAATCAGCGAGCTGCACAAACTCGTCAAACGTCGAAACACTATTCTTAAGCGATGAATGAGAGGGATATGTCATATTACAAATAACCTAAATTAACTCATTAATTTTAAAATTTTCAAAAATGTCTTTTGAATTTTTAATCATGCGAGTTTAGCACCATTTTTGATTTGACTGTCGGGCACAGCCAAAACCACACTGCCATCTTCCTTGTAAAAACCGGTTACCAAGCACTCGGAAACAATAGGTCCAATTTGTTTAGGTGGAAAATTTACAACGCCCACCACCTGCTTTCCGATTAATGAATCTCGATTATAAAGATCAGTAATTTGCGCGCTCGATTTTTTAATACCTATCTCATTGCCAAAATCAATTTTCAATTTGTAAGCAGGTTTTCTCGCTTCTGGAAAATCTTCGACGTCAATGATCGTTCCCACTCTTAATTCAATTTTCTGAAAATCGTCCCAACTTATTTCATTCATTTTAAAACCTTTTTCGCCAATCACTAACAGTGCAATGGCTACAAGCAATTCTCATCTAACGTAATATGAATTTTCTCCATAAAACTCAAGCCAATTTTTTGGTCATAATAGGCTGCCTCGTTAATAAACGCGCCATACACCACCGAGTCTCCCTCGTAGGGAATGGTTTCACCCGATAGCGTAATAAACAAAGGGTCACCAGGATGGATCGCTTGATAATCTCTGTCTTGCAAATCTGGATGCACCATCGCAGCAATTTCACCATTTGCATTTTTCGGCAGTTGGATTTTTTTTATGAATCGAAAAGCTTCCATTTCAGTTGGCAAAGAAATTACCTGTTGTGTATTGCTTAACTCAAGATAATCCAATGCATGCAAAACTGCTGTACGTGTTTCTGCGTAGGTATGGTAATTTAATAACCCCTGTGCAATAGGACCTACCTCAATTAAAAATCCATTCAAACGTCCTATTGACGTAAGAAAGTTATCTTCTAGGCGAGTATCCGTCGGGTTGTGAAATAAAGTGGCATGAGGCATTTTCTCTTTAATGTAAAAAGCCATTCCTGTCACCAGACGGGTCATTTGAATTAAACACCAATGACATGCCCATGTTTGCCGTTGTGGTATGTAAATCAATGACAAAATCGACTCTTGGATCTTCCTTTGGCCCTAATAATTTATTGAGAGATTTCGCTTGTTGCTGCTCAAGACCGATTAACTCAGGATTGTTTAAATCATCAATATGAAATTGTCGGTTTAAATCTTGGTCAATATAACGCTTGTTGGCTTCAACCGCAGAAGGGTTAGCGATATGCAATTCTGTAGCAAAACTCTCCCGCGCGACTTCATTTGGTTGCGCTAGCCAATGCTGAGTCAAATGGACACCGGTTAACTCATTTCCGTGTGTGCCGCCGGTAATGGCGACACTCTTTATTAGATTGCTCATAACGAATTGGCTCCTATCCTCGAATTTTAGACCTAACCGTGACATTCCTTGTCTAACTATTTGCAGATCTTATTCGACAAATTAAATTCGCTTTAATTCACTTAAGAGGGAGCGATGCCCTAGGCATCCCAAACAATAAACTCAATGGGTGTGGGGTTGTAACCGTTACACGGGTTGTTTAATTGCGGACAGTTCGAAATCAGTATGGTCACATCCATCTCTGCTTTTAATTCGACATACTTACCGGCGCCGGATATACCATCCTCGAACGTTAAGCCCCCTTCAGCGGTAATAGGCACGTTCATAAAAAAGTTAATATTGTGTGTAATATCGCGCTTGCTCAGACCGAACTCAGGATACTTATTAACCGCAAGCATCCAGCTATCACGACAGGCATGCATACTGCGTTTTTCTAAATCGTAACGAACCGTATTACTCTCGGTTGCACAGGCACCACCAAGGGTGTCGTGTCGACCACAGGTGTCGGCTACAATTTCTAGCATCACATTGTTTTCATTGGTGCGCAATTGGGTGCCAGTCGTAAGATAAACATTGCCTTGTTCACGAATAGTGTCCATAGCACTGTAACGTTCTTCCGGGTTGTTCGCGTTATAAAATAAAATGTCAGCCGCCTGATTGCCTTCGAGGTCCAAAATTCGAAAGGTTTGCCCTTTTTGTACCTTACCAAGCCAATAGTCACCAGAATCAATCACGTCACGTGTCACAGCATTGTCTGGATTTAAGTTTGATTCTCTCAACATCTTTTCTACTCCTCCCGGCTAAAGACCAATATGGTAAAGGGCATTATTTTTAAAACCACGCCCGTTTTCAGGACGGAAATTTTTGCAATAGTCGTCGTCATTAACGGTTTCCGCCACACCTAATTCCACCTGAACTTTGGTACGCGGATACTCGCTTGATTTATCCAATGGGTGCGGACACGTATGCAATAACACCAGTGTATCCATTTCAAAACGCAGCATCACAGCATTTCCAGCCTGACTGTGACCTTCGGTTAACACCATACTGCCCTCTTCTGAAATTTCAATTTTGCTAAACCAGTTAAGGTTAGCCGCCAAATCAGCAGGCCCAAGCCCGTATTTACCTAACTCGACCAAAAAAGAGTCATGACCATTTTGTTTCCACTTGTTACGATCATTCTGATAATCCCGTTTACCCCACTGCGCTTCAACATGCTCGGCGCGTGAATTACCCGCCACAGTCTCGTGCCAGCCCAAATCGTCTTCTACAATAGACGCGAAAATACGCCCCATATCAGAATACAAGCAATTGCCTTTGGTAAGCTTAAAGGTGTGTTGACACTTCAGTGTATCTGGCGCGTTATAACGCTCTAAAAGATCTTCTGGGTTGTAAAACAACATGCCAACATTAGCGCCGCCGGTAAGGTCCGTTAAGCGCATAAAAGTACCGCGCCTAGCCCGTATTGACCAATGCGCACCCGAGCTGAGTTCAGTTTTATAATCGATAGAGCGTATGTATTCGCTCATAAAAGACTCCTATCAATAAATATAAATGAGTACACGTAAACCAACTCGCAAAATGCTTACACCTGTTTACAGGCAGATACGTGAAGCTGAAGGTTCTAGGGGGAATTAAGAAGGCCCTTCAGCCACATAAGTAAAACACAGAGCGTCGATGGTTTTAACCAAAAGTCTCCCGGGCTTTTATCCCGCCGTGTAACCTATGTCTTTCACTGAAAGGTGGAGGTCGAAAGCTCTCGGACCAGACATCAACCGCAACTGCGACCGATCGGAACCCTAGCGTTCTGTTTGCCATGTCAGTATTGCAAAGGGGTCTTGTAAGGTCAATACGGACTTATTATGAAGTACAAAATACAATAAACACCAAAGCCACCAATATGCCGCGACCAGGGCCACGATGCGAGACCAACCACATGGTTTCATGAAAACATCAAGAAACAGGACAAAGCGACAGCCGCACTCGCGAGTGATTCTATAAATGTGAAGAGATGAGCCTGATATATTCGGCGCGTTGATCGGCGTAAAAGTTGATTGGAGTAAAAATACAAAAACCAAGCAAAGCTCGTCCCTCGCTTTGCTTTTGCTCGCTACCGCGCGCTCCCTGACCCGAGCTAGCGCTCAGGACCTAGGCACAAACGCAAGCCAATGAAGTAGCCAAGGCCATGGAAATCAGGATCGTACCCTGTAGCGGGATGCAGAACGCAGGTTGCGGCCCCTGCTGTACCACGAGCCACCCCGCAGCACACACAATGCGCACATTCCAGGTTTCTAAACCGGCCCACCCTCCACCCTGTAGTCGACCACCAAATATCGCTGTAAGAATTATCAAAACATCAAGAGGCTTCGCTAAAGTCCATTAGGATGATGTAGCTTCCAATTTAGTTTTTATATGTTCACACCAATCTCGCGTGTTTTTTACGTAAGGATGATCGCCCGGAAGGGATTGCTTAAATACACCATGAGCCTTTTCTAGCAAACCAAGAGCAGCCTCGTAGCTTTTTAAATTATTCAATACTGTGGCGAGATTCCAATAACGAAGCGCCGTCGTCGGGTGGGCCTCGCCAAAGTGCTGCTCATCCGACGCCAAGGCTTTTTCCAACAGCGCTTTCGCGCCCTCATAATCCCCCAGGTCTTGAAGCACTAACGCCAAATTCGAATAACGAACCGCCGTCGTCGGGTGGGCCTCGCCAAAGTTCTGCTCATCCGACGCCAAGGCTTTTTCCAACAGCGCTTTCGCGCCCTCATAATCCCCCAGGGCTTTAAGCACTAACGCCAAATTCGAATAACTCACCGCCGTCGTCGGGTGGGCCTCGCCAAAGTGCTGCTCATCCGACGCCAAGGCTTTTTCCAACAGCGCTTTCGCGCCCTCATAATCCCCCAGGGCTTGAAGCACTAACGCCAAATTCGAATAACTCACCGCCGTCGTCGGGTGGGCCTCGCCAAAGTTCTGCTTTGCCGACGCCAAGGCTTTTTCCAACAGCGCTTTCGCGCCCTCATAATCCCCCAGGTCTTGAAGCACTAACGCCAAATTCGAATAACGAACCGCCGTCGTCGGGTGGGCCTCGCCAAAGTTCTGCTCATCCGACGCCAAGGCTTTTTCCAACAGCGCTTTCGCGCCCTCATAATCCCCCAGGGCTTTAAGCACTAACGCCAAATTCGAATAACTCACCGCCGTCGTCGGGTGGGCCTCGCCAAAGTTCTGCTCATCCGACGCCAAGGCTTTTTCCAACAGCGCTTTCGCGCCCTCATAATCCCCCAGGTCTTGAAGCACTAACGCCAAATTATTTTGTAAGTGTGAGAGTTCTGACGGATATTCCTGCTCAAATATTTCTAGCAGTCTTTTACCGAAAGGTATCCATTGGAATTTATCAACAGGGTTGTCTTTCGTCTGATCAATTGACAATTTTTTCCGGACTTGCTCCACCAATGCTAATACAGTGTCGAAATGAATCGCCAATTGAGGAAGGAGCGCCGCTTGGATCACCTGGTGCATCTTGTAGCTATCCGTTTCCACGTTTTCGATCAGCCAGCCACGACGTTTAAGGTCCGTTAATAACGCTGGAAATTGATCTGCATACGCGCTCTCTTCAACCTGAATTAACTCGACCAGAAAGTCGAACCCATGGAACTCTGAGGGTAAACAGACAAATTGAACAAGAAGCCAATACTCGGCATCAGTAAACGAATCCGTGCTAAAAATATTGCTGAGGTACGAGAGAATATGCTCAACTCTCTTACCTTTTTTCTGCTGATGATTCACCGCCACACCCGCTGGCAAATCTCGATCGAGTGCTTGCATTAAGGTATCTAAAGACTCTCTTCGATCTTGTGCCACTTTGGCCAGCAGTTCAATGCTCAGAGTATGGAAATCCACCTTAGCGAGGAGCTGCTCAATATCCTGGTCACTGAGAGCAGTGCGATTGTAATGTAGCTTAAATAGCGCAATTGCGTCGGGAGGGGGCAGAAAATCCAACGCCAGTATTTCAAAACCGGGGATTTCGTTGCGAGAAGTCAGCAGAATGTGCCATTGGTCATGTGTCGGTAAAAACTCGAGCCAACGTTCGAAACCTTCTCGCGCATCGTCAATCAACAATAAGTTGGGCTCGGCGTCTAGGCATCGCATCGAATTCATAATACCGCGAAACAGCGCTGTACTATCGCCGCTTTTATCTACGCTTAAGTTGTCAAACAGTTCGCTATTGGCGATCACATCACGAGGAAAATTATCACTTTGCTGTTGCAACCAAGCGATATGTGCATACTCATCCCAATAGCGACTGAGGTAGGCCTGAGCCAGCGCCGTTTTGCCAATCCCGCCCATGCCGTTAACTAGGGCAACATTTTCTTGGCGAGACAATACATCGCGCAGTTTTTTGAGGTCGTTTTCACGGCCGATTAATTCTTCGGGATTAAGTCTCGGTATCGCTAAGGTGAGGGCTTTTGGGACTTTTTTTTTGAGTCGGAGTGAAAGTGAAAGTCGCCGTAATTAGAGCCTTCAACGACCACCATATTTTCTGCGTTGTATTGTTTTAACGTACGCTTTCCGTTGTCATCCAACTTCAAAATGTCTAACAGTTGTTGAGCAAGCATTTTGACCTGATCATCCTGATGAAGGGACGCCGACACGATTTCTTCATCCAAGGTGGTTTGCCTTCCTTTCGAGTCTGGTTTGCTTTCTAGGCTTTCCAATGCATTAACCACTTCCGATTCTTTGTCCTTTTTTTCGGCAAGTAACGAACGCAATGCTTGGTATGACTTCTTGGCAATACCTTTAGCGGCTTCACTCGTTAAGGCGGCAATGATGGCTGTGGTTACGGGATCCATAAAATTGTTCCAGTTATTATTTTAACAAAAGAGGTAAAGATAAATTACGCGTCATTCCACCCAGTGGCCGCTTGGGGCGAATTACTGACGCTCAAAGTCACTATACTCAATGGCCGCTCCCAGCAAAAGTAGACACTTCAGAAACAACGCTAGCCTCTGGCAGAAGAAAAGGCATTTGACTATATGAACTCCAATCACTTTTGCCGTTTCGCCGAGCCACCTTCGACACGGGTGCCGTCATTAAAAAACTCATAAAACAAATCACCGTTATCCGCTAACTTGAGCTTCACATGCGAGCTTTTTCTTTTAGGGGGCCTCATAGCAGACTCACACCAAGAATTTGTATTGGTATAAACTACATAAAAAACCTCTTCTTTATTCACTGGCCCTGCATATTCAAGTTGTATTGAACAACTTCTTGGGACTGCATAAACAAATTTTGATGAGCGATCTTTAGGTTTTAATTGGCCTACTTCAATATCGACTACCAGTGGCAATCCATCCTGTATTTGAACGCCTTGCCACGAGCCTAAGACACTATCTTCCGCAAATACACTTGCCGAAAGAAAACATAAAAAAGCGATGTATAAATTATTCATTTTACTCCTCTTACTCTCTAAATTTTCCATAAATCGAAATATCCCCCAAAATTGCATAACTAGATGATCGGTAATTTGTTAAAGGGTCGAACTCAACTTTTGAGATATGAATTGGGAATTCAACACCTAAAAATATCTCCTCTGACCCAGAGCTTACAGAAATGTCCTGCCAGTTTTTCCAGCCTAAATCACCATGTGGCTTAATCCGTATTTTTAAGCGAGTGATATATCCTCCGATATCAGCTAGTTTAGGTTGGTACAAACTGATATCCGATATTAGTGCCGGTCTCTTAAACACAACTGTGAATTTGGCGTTTTTTAATTGAGTCGCGTTGAGGCTTATCGTCGTATCTCTATTTCCATCGAAAAGAACTTCAGCTTCAGGTTCAATATCCCATTTATGAAAATTTGACCCGACATGTATTTCAGTCTCTAATACAGCCAAATTTTTTGAAGAACCATACACATCTACTAGTTCATCGCTCGAATCGGCGGAATAGCTATTTAAACTCTTAGATTCAGGCATATGAGAATTATCTTCCACGTTTTTGTGCTTAGAGGGGCCATCTTCTGAGCTGGTACTCGGTTTGTTTTTTTCACTATTGACATATTCGAATTCATCAGGCTTTGATATTTCGAGTTCATCTGGCATTGAAATTTCCAGCTCATCAGGCTTTGAAATACTTTTTGGAAATTGCCAAGCGAAAACGGCAACGACAAGTGAGATTACGGCCACCCAGGCCTGAACTCTGTTACTAGATATATCCGGTATTTGCATTAAACGAGAGCCTATCACTCAATTTGTCCTTAAATTCATCTTACATAAATCTCAAACTTTGAATCCGTGCTTTCGGGGGCAAGTCTTCCCTATTCAAAATTGTATTAATGTCCGCTTTGAGCGATCACCAGTCGTTAGTTGTATTCGTGCCAGCGTCCGCTAAGGGCGAAGTGCAGCCGCGAATTATTGTTAAATGGATTTGTAAAATTCTAAATTACACTTTATTACATTGATGTCCACTTTGGGCGAAGTGCAGCCTTTCGACACTATGTCATAAAGTGCTTGATTCTGCGAAAACCAGAACAAGAAAAAGGCGCCATTATTAAAATAGCAGTAAATTTCAATGGATTAGAGCAGACAACTTATGGGTAAAAAATTCTTAAATCTGCATTGCTTACCTACTCAATCAGGAAGAATGTAGTACCTTCCTCTTCCTACGCCTTTAGCCTGAATGAGATTCATATCTAAAAGTTTTTCAAAATCGAGTTTTCTTGAGGCTAGGCCGCGCTTGAAAATTGTGCCGCACTCTCGCTGGGTAATACTACCCTGCTCTTCAATATACTTAAGTATTTGTTGGGGGCGAGATTCCATCAGTCCGTCAACAACCTGCCCTTGCACTCGACCGATTAGATCGTAGCCGCCGCTCCCCCAGAGGACACTTGCCAGTCACTAGGTTATTTGATGCTCAAGGGGCAAGTAGCAACCTGGACTATCAAATAAATATTCAGTCATGCCATATTTAATCTGCTGATATTGAGAGAATAGGCCGCATCGCCCACCAACCATTCTCGCCAACAAGAATCGGACAAAGGAAATAATAACTTTTCTAAATCGATAATACTTGTGGACACATAGGAGAATTGTCATTATAGTGCGCATACAGCTAGAAAAAGACTCTTACTTTTCACATACTGTTCGTCAAACAAGTTTTCACGTCCCGTCCGTTTACAAGTCTCAGCCTAATATTTCAAGCAATACTCGCCTCTTATTTGATTGAGGCAAATTTTCAATTATCTATTTTCAGGATATTTCATGTCTAATACAGTTAAAGGAACCGTAAAGTGGTTCAACGAATCAAAGGGTTTCGGTTTTATTGAACGACCCTCTGGCCCAGATGTTTTTGCTCACTTTAGCGCAATCTCAGACGCAGGCTTTAAAACCCTAACCGAAGGCCAATCCGTTCAGTTTACCGTTACTCAAGGTCAAAAAGGGCCACAAGCCGAAAACATAGTGGCACTTTAATTATTCATTAAAGCGGAGGGCGGCTGTCAACCTGCCCTCGCTTATCGTGAAATAAATAGGCTTAGAGTGCTTATACTTATAGTCAGCGACAAACTTTAGGCGCATTGAGCTATTTGGCGACTTCCTGGCAAAACCACAATAGGTGGTAGGAAAATGGGTGCGAGGACTTAGTCCCGTTATAATTGTTTCTAGATAAGAATAAATCCACCGACACTGGCAGTATGGCGCTATCTTGAGCGCTGTAATACTTTAAAAATCATTCCTCGCGAACAACTTATGACATTTGATTCTCTCAGTTTATCTCCCGCCTTACTTAAGAGTATCGCGGATAAAGGCTATAAAACGCCATCACCGATTCAGCGACAAGCCATACCTGCCATTTTGTCCGGCAAAGACATGATGGCAGCGGCACAGACAGGAACGGGAAAAACCGCTGGTTTTACCTTGCCAATCCTGGAGCGTTTATCCACTGCACCGCCCGTACAGGCCAACCAGGCGCGAGTTTTGATATTGACGCCTACTCGTGAACTTGCCGCTCAAGTAGGCGACAGCGTAGCCACTTACGGTAAGTACCTTCCTCTGCGCACGGCTGTGGTTTTTGGCGGCGTTAAGATCAATCCGCAAATGAAAAAACTGCGCCCTGGGGTCGATATTCTAGTGGCGACACCTGGACGTTTATTGGATTTATTCCAGCAAAACGCGATCAAATTTTCTCAATTAGAAACCTTAGTTTTAGATGAAGCGGATCGTATGCTGGATATGGGATTTATCCATGACATCCGTAAAATTATCAAAGTATTGCCAGCTAAGCGTCAAACTTTGCTGTTTTCAGCCACCTTTTCAAACGAAATTCGTAGCCTGGCGACGCATTTGGTCACCAATCCCGTGGAAATTGAAGTCAGTCCAAGAAACACGACGGCCCAAACGATTAATCAATGGGTACATCCCGTAGATAAAAAACAAAAAAAGTCGATGCTGTGTTATTTGATTCATAAGCATAATTGGCGACAAGTGCTTGTTTTTACTCGCACCAAACATGGTGCAAACAAGTTAACTGGTCAGTTAAGCGACGAAGGTATTTTAGCCGCTGCAATTCATGGTAATAAAAGCCAAGGAGCCCGCACCAAAGCATTAGCAAAATTTAAACAAGGTGAAATCAATGTGTTGGTTGCCACCGATATTGCTGCTCGAGGTTTGGATATCGATCAGCTTCCCCAAGTCGTCAATTTTGATTTACCCAATGTCCCTGAAGATTATGTCCACCGTATCGGCCGTACAGGCAGAGCGGGTGCTTCTGGTCAAGCCGTATCCTTAGTCAGTGCTGATGAATATAAGCAATTGTCAGATATTGAGCGCTTAATAAAGCAGTTACTCAATCGAAAAATTATTGATGAATTCTATCCAGAACATGAATTACCCGCGTCACGTTTGGATAGTCGTCCCTCAAATCAAGATAATAACCGCAAAAAAACTCGGAAACCTAAAGCTACCCATAGAAGTGGGCAACAAGCGAATGAAAATTCCAAAGGCCACCAAGCTAATCCAAAAAATAAACGGCATCGCAGTAAGCCAATAAAAAATACGACTCGTACTCGCGGTAGAAAATCTCCGGGTAAAAGAGTGACTGTGGGTTAACGCTAGACGATATGACTAAAATTGCTGTATTTGCAGACGTTCAAAATATTTATTACACCACCCGTGATACTTATGATCGCCCATTTAACTATCGACAATTTTGGCAAAAAATAAGTGCTGAGGGAGAGATTGTCATTGCTAATGCTTATGCAATACATCGCGGTAATGATCAACAATTAAAGTTTCAAAACGCACTAAAAAATATAGGCTTTACTGTCAAACTCAAACCTTTCATTCAACGCAGTGACGGCTCGGCAAAAGGGGACTGGGACGTTGGCATTACCATTGATGTAATGGAAGTCTCGAGCAGGGTTGATAAAGTCATTCTGTTATCCGGTGATGGCGACTTTGATTTATTACTCGAAAAAATCAAAAAAAAATATGGTGTCATTGCTGAAGTATACGGCGTTTCTGCACTCACAGCGGATTCACTAATAGATTCAGCGACTCATTTTCATTCAATAACGGAAGAGATGTTGCTTTAAGCTATTGATGTTGAATTGAAAAACTGAATTCCGTTGATGCTGTCAAAATCAAACATTAAGTGTAAATTAATTTACTCACATCTCGTTTTTTAAAGGTATATTTATGTCGAGTTTATCAACAGGAGTAGTCAAATCCTTTGACAATAAAAAAGGGTTTGGCTTTATTACTTGTGAAGATGGCAAAGATTTAATTGCATACCATACATCAATAAATGGCACTGGTTTGAAAACCTTAGCATGCGGCGAAAAAGTCACTTTTGCTATCGACGAAAGCAAGAATGGCCCGCAAGCAATTAGTATTAGCACAATAATTTAACGGTACACTCTTAACATTATTAAACAGGCGATAAAATATGAAGTTATATGTAGGTAGCCTACAGTATTCAACCACTGAATCAGAACTGAAAGCATTGTTCAAGGAGTTTGGAGATATTAACGAATTATCATTAGCAAAAGATAAACACACCGGTGAATCAAAAGGGTTTGCCTTTATTGAAATGAATCGAAATGCTGATGCTGACAAAGCAATTAAAGCGTTAAACGGCTCTGTCTTTCAAGGTAGAAATATAAAAGTTAATCAAGCGCAACCTAAAACAAAAAAACCCCGCTGGCGTCCAGGCATGTAAAGTTGGGAGTACTTCTGTTAGTTCAACAACTTTATATCTAAACCCTTTCGTGTATTCAACTACACGCTCTTCACATAGGATCTTTGCCATTTTGACACCTAACTTTTTATCAAAGTTAAAAGCGACTGCAATGATGTCACAAGTCGTCCTTATCTCACCTCCGTCATAATGTAACGCGTTAAGTATTTTTTCGATTTCACTATCAGAGATACGTCTGTCACGCGGTTGAGGATTCTTAGGACGGTTTATCCCATGAATGGGGTTAGAGGCTATCCAGCGCCAACGTATGGCTTCCCTAAATACGGCTGACAGTAAATTGAGATCACGATTTACCGAGCTGGGCTTAATACGCTCCAGTGACCGTTTAATCCACTCATCAAAGTGATGCTGACGTATTTCATCAAGGAAAATGTTCGCTATCTCATCACGCAAGAATTTATTCATGCGGTTATGCTCACTGCGATGACTTTTCCGTGAAGGAGTTATCTCATCCCTAAATTTGATGAAGGCATCACCCACCGTTTTACCGGTTATCAGTCCATCAGGGTTAAGACTTTGTTCCATCTCTTCGGCCCAAGTAAGGGCTTTGAGTTTGGTATCAAAGGTCTTGGATTTACGTTGTCCATGTTTACGAACTTCTATATACCAGCGTTTACTGGGTAGCTTTCTAATCGTTGCCATAAGAGGTCCTCATACGCAGCGCGTACGCAATTCATACGCAAAATCGCACATAAAAAGCATGCTTATGGCAAGATATAACTACAAATCAGCCGAACGGATCAATCGTAAGTCATCGATTAGCAAGGAATAATTGAATATAGCCAGAAATGGCAATTCGGTAGTGGTGCCCGGGGCCGGACTAGAATCCGGTTTATCATTTCTAGCTTTATCCATTTATTCCTTGCCAATCAATGACTTAGCGTTGCCTTGAGATTTCGACTATGTGATATTTCTTGCCAATTTCTGCCATTTTTTCGTGTGAATTACGAATAAATTACGAACGCTGAGGCATAGTTATGGCATCTATACGTAAACTGAAAAACAAGAAATTTATTGCTGAAATCCGTAAATCCGGTCAATACAAATCTAAGACTTTCGATACCAAAATACAAGCGATGGCATGGGCTGCTGAAACCGAACAAGGCCTAGATACCGAAGGCTCACTCCCGGTTAAAACGCTCGCTGAAGCTCTTACCCGCTATCGTGATGAGATATCCCCGGCAAAGAAAAGCTACAAAAACGAATATAACCGTATTAACAAGTTCCTCCGTCAGCCTTTAGCCTCCAAATATCTCTCTGAAATCACCGCCAGAGACCTCTATGAATGGATTGATGAGTGGCTTATCCGTATCAAGAGCAGCTCAGTCAACCGTGATCTCAACGTGCTCAGTGCCGTTTTTGAACAGGCAAAACGCTGGGAATGGACAGAAAACAACCCTGTTCGAGGAGTCCGTCGTCCCAAAAACCCCAAGCCTAGAGAAAGGCGTATCAGCAAGGAAGAAATTGATAGCATTATTGACTCTCTTGGTTTTGATGGAAAAAATATCACTACTGCTAAAGATGTCCTCGCCGTCGCGTTTTTGCTTGCTTTAGAAACTGCCATGCGACAAGGAGAACTCTGGAAGCTGACATGGGAACATGTTTTTTTGGAAAAACGCTATGTCAGATTGATTGACACGAAAAATGGTACAGATAGGGATGTTCCGTTAACCGCAGAAGCAGCCGATCTTTTTAGGCTATTATCGCCCGAGGCTACTGGGAAAGTGTTTCGTACTAGCCAAGCTGCAGCGGGTGTCACTTTCAGGAAACATACTAAAAAATTGGGCATTGTCGATATCACATTTCACGATGCTCGCCATGAAAGCCTCACAAGGCTTGCTCGCAAGCTAGACGTACTTGATCTCGCCCGGATGGTTGGACATCGTGATCCCCGTAGTTTAATGATTTATTACAATGCTAGTGCTGAGGAAATTGCTACCAGACTGGAATAATCAACGAAACAAATGTGCTGACGATAGATATTTGAAACCTAATGCAACATGTTACGTTCGCCAGTAGTGACAATGGCACCTGAACCACTCTTTAATAAAAACTTTACAGAAAGCAAAACTGCGGTCTGATAACCTCATTATTCTTCGTCTGACTACAATCGATGTTAATAGGAATGGTGAGATCTTATGTGCGATATTTTTAGTTTATTGATGCGTGCCGTTAGCCAGATAAACCTAGGTCAACAGAATATCATTCCACATTTATTATTATTTCTTGTAAGTATTACCCCTCTCAAAGGGTTTGCAGATGTTATTCTTTTGTCTCCAGGAGACAGAACAGTGCAAGCCGTAGCAGGAATTCCTCCGAACCAAATAGATAATCGAGTACCACACGTCGCTTTTGGCCAACATAATGAGAGTGTAGAAGCTGGAATCCAAAGTCCACGAAGTGTTAGCTCAATTGATTCAATTATTGACGACTCTGGTGTTGTAATTGATGTTTCCCTTCTGACAGATGCGAGCGGTTGCTCCTCAAGCCCAAATGCTTATGCAGCAGCGGGCAGTACATTGCCTGGAGATATGGGAGGAAGCTTTAGCTTTCAAGTTAGCGAACCAATGATGGCTTTTGTAAGCGGAGAATTTTCGTACGCAAGCTCCTTACCCTATTTTGGAGATACCGTCGTAATCGGCTTGTCAGCTGCACCTCACACTAGCAATTTGATTTTTAGAGGGTGGGGAAATGTTAGTCAGGTTAACTGGTCTCCAAACAACATCCTATTTGAATCAGTCGAACTAGTGCCTGATGTCACTTACAATTTTAGATGGAGTGCCCAATTATACTCAAACTCATTCTCAAACATGACAGGTTGTGTAAATAGCTCAGCAACTCTCGATTTTGAAACTCAATTAATTTTAGCTTCAATAGAACCTGAGGTAGAAGAAGTACCCTTTTTACCGCTTCCTTTTCTAATACTAAGTGGTGTTGTCTTTACAGCTATTGCATTTCGAAAAAATATCCGGACATAACGGATCAATACTATAATTCGTCATCACAGTGGCTCCCTATTCCTAGAGAGCCACTCTTTCACCTCTTTTGCATACCATCTTCTTCCCCCCATTCCATTATCCGTTGGGATACGTAACGCCCTTGGAAAATCTTTTCTGCTAATCACTCTGGATTGAATGGATGAACGACTCAAGCGCATATAGTTTGCGATGTCATCGACATTCCACACTTCGCTACGCTCTGCCTTCTGCGCTTTGAGTTCGTTAAGTATTTCTAGTAATAATTTTTCCATTGGCTCTTACCCCATCGTCTTCACCGGAAAAAAAACTGTTTTTGGGTGAACGCTCCGAGCGAAGCGTCCCCTAAAAGATAACGACTTCACGCGTTAAGCGTATTCCCTCTTTCGTTTATTCTCTCTTTGTTGTTTTTCTATTTTCCCGGAACGATACTTTTATCCCTTCGCTGGCAGCGAGTTGTTTAATCTGCTCTTTAACTGTTTTCTCTCGATCACGCTTGCGTTGTTCCAATAATTTATAGCCGTCGTTAATCAACGTTCGAATAGCGTCATCGTCCATTGCTTCAAGCGAAATTTTGGACGGAAGTGAAGCGACGGATTTTGCGGTAGTTGATGGAGTTTCCTCATTGAGATCATTCATGGTTTTTCATCCTCGTCATAGGTGATAGTTATGGCATCTACGATAGGCTGACCGTTATCAGCAATCGTGGATGGGGACAACGCAACAGCATCCGTTTTGTAGCGTTCAATTTGCATATAAAGCTCACGTAAATTCTTTCCCTGCACGGTGACTTTTGCTGATGTGTATTTGATAATGATGTTCCCTTTAATGAGTCGTACATAATGCATATAGGCATAAGGGAACGAACTGTCTTCCTCTGATGTTGAGAACCGTAAGGCTGAAGGTGAACCTTCTCGTGAAACGCTGTGCGAACGTTCTTCATCGGCTTTTAAATGTTTGTGCAACACATCCTTATATGCGGGTAGTTGGGGTTCAGCCTGTTGATGATTCATCGCTGTATACCCCTATCATGTCGCGGCTCTACTTTTTCTTGCCAACCCGGTTGATTCGCCGGAGGGCTTTGCGGACTTCTAAACGCACGTAGCCAATCCTGCGCGGTACCTTTTAAATGCCCCATCACATGATGCGCGTAAAACTGCAACGCATTCACCACGCCGTTGGCATCATTCATTTGGTCTTTTAGGGAAGGGGGCTTGATCAGTTCCGTTGCACTTATTCGTTGGTGACTGCGCTGAATCTGAGAACGTAACGCATCGCTGTCATCCGTAAAAATCTCAACCGATTTTTTACCGCGTGATACGGATACGTAAAATTGTTCACTACTGGCTGCGCCACTATAATCGGAACCCTGGGCGATAAAGACATGATCGACCGTTTTTCCTTGTGAGGCATGTGATGTTGTCACATAACCGTAGTCAAAATTACCGCGACGACCATCGAGAATTTGCCCATGCTTTAATACGATATCGCCATTCTTATCTACCCGCTTGACCTCATGAATGGAGCCGTTATTGAGTCGCCTTCCATCTTTGGTTTTACTTCCTTCGGTGATACGAATCGACTCGCCGTTTGCCAACGCAATGTCTTTAGCGTCATACACATTAAACCGTTTCGCTTCCTTTAGGTTTAAGGCATGTTCTACTCCTTGTGCATCCTTCATCCAAAGCTGATCTTTAAGTTTTCGTGATATGGTAAATTGCTGACCACGTATTATCGATTGACCCGACCCTTTAGCGTTTTGTTGATAGCGAATCACATGCCCTAATTCAAATGAATCGGCGCGTTTCTTCTCTGCCTCCGTCAGTTGCAAGTTATTTAACCGAGTGGTTGCTTTTTCTGATGCGGAGATTTTTCCAACGTCACGTAATTGGGTGCGTATTGCTTGAGTGACACGATCACCTTCGGCGTGAGTAGGAGCCACAGCGAGTGCGCTTTCTCCCTTTGTTAACACATTGGTATAATTCTGCGCGAGCTGCTGATAACGCGCTTCATCATCGACAATTTCCTTAACCGCATCCTGCTCTTTTAATTGATCAAATCCTTCCGTCACTTTTCCTTTAGCAATCTGTTTCACTACGTCACGGAAGCTCGCTGATTTTTGACGACGAATCACATCGAGTTGCAACGGTTCGAGTCCCGCTTCATTTTGTAAAATACGATAAGCATCACCGCGCATAACACTGTTATGTTGATTCGTGTCTCCCACTAAAATAATTCGATTGTCAAAACTATGTGCCAGCGAAAATAAATTATGCATATCACCGACACTCATCAGTCCGGCTTCATCCACAATTAACGTGTTGCCACGTGATTGTTCCCATAAGGATTCATCGACAAAATAGCGTGCTAATGTCTGTGCATTTTTCATTGCTGAGGATTGATAGGCTTCACCATCTTTCTTTAAGGTTGAATAGGCTGCGTCCGCCGTTGGTGCCAATATCACAGCCTCATTTCCACGTTGCTCGATACCGTCAATTAATGTGGCAAGGACGGTGGTTTTACCCACTCCCGCTTTACCCTCAATTGCTTGCACACGATGACGTGAATCGAGTAGTGCATGAATAACCTTCTTTTGCTCATCGGCTAGTTCAAACGTGCTGTTGTTCGAGTAATCTTTGACTTCGCCGATCTCATAATCGGGGTTGAGTTTTTCACAGGTGCCATAGCCTTTGGCGGTAAAACGAATAATGTCATTCTCTTCTTTGAGAATGGTGCGTGTTGTTGCCATATCCTTGCCGTCAAGCGAACGGATCATCACATCATCCTGCGCATTGACGGCATTATTCACATCGGCAATCGTGGTAGTGCCAAAGCCTTCGCGTAACGCGGTTTCTTTGAGACGTGAAAGTGCTATAACCGATTGCCGCTCAAAACTATGATTGATCGCAAATTCAGTATTGACTTCGGCTATTTGAGCGCGGGCAATTTCAGAGCTGGAATCACTCGGATCAGCAATCATTCCCGATAGATGATCAAGCGTCGTTTGCTCCTTATCATCTAACCGTTCCCACCAAAGTTCGCGTAACTGATCGCGGTACAAACCGCCCACTTTCGCTGCGCGTAGTTTGGCACCCAGCCCAGCTTTGGTTTCTTCAGACGTGATATTGTTATCATTCGCAAACTGTTCGATTTCATGCGTGCGGTTTGAAAATTCTTTTTTGGTGTGTTCCTCAAACCCTTCCAACGTCCAAAATTTTTTATCTTTTACGATGGGAAGTCCCATATCAGCAAGTGACTTTGATAGCTTGGAATGAAACAATGCTTCGTAATACGGCGCGTCACTTTTAATCGGTTCGATCTGCGCTGCTTTCCACGTGTTTTCTTCTGAATCAAACGACAGGTTGGGAACATAAATATGCGTATGAAGCTGTGGATCAGGAGCCATATCTTCAACTGGACGCGCCGTGAAATGCACAAATTCGGCGTAAGCTAGGTTGCCGGTTTTACGATCTTCATCTCTTCCATTTTTACGCACTCGGACATGCATTTGTGTTTCGATATCCTCCATGGTTTCATGCACTGCTGAGCGAAAGGCTTCCAGTAATCGCTCATCTCCAGAATATTCATACAACACAGATAAGGCTTTAGGCGCGGAGAAAGTAAAATCAAATCCTGCCCGCCGATTGGCTTTCTGTCGTGCGGTTAATTGCTCCTCTGTCTCAGGATGCTGATTATCAATCAGACGGTTGAATTCAGTTTGCGTCACGTCGCCGGACAAGCCCAATGCTTCAGCAGCCTTTCCGCCCCAAAGGCCAACGACTTCTTGTTCACCAAAGTAATAGTCACCTCTGGTTAATTCCTTGCTGAAATAGCTCTTGGCCTGTCCTGCACTTTTAGACACATGTACACGTAGCATTTGACGAATCTCTCCAGCTTTTCAACTTAATAAACTGCATAAAGCTTCCCCACGAACCCCACAATTAAAATCATACAGACGTCTCCCCTAAGCGTTGCCCTTAGGTTTTAACCGTCACGTTAAACCCACAGTGACCGTGAGTTGCAGCGTGACGGAGACGCCTTCAAATCCCATACAATTCAACCCAGTTATTGATTAACTCTGGGGTACAATGGATGGTGGTTTTTTCATACATCACGCTGATCAAATTCAACGAATAGATAATTGCTGCTGGTCGCATTCCACACCCGACCCGCCTGATGAACCAGTGCATCGACAACGTAATTATTTTCTTCGCCACCTGTGCGAAGCAGTCCAAATTCGCGCGGCTCTATCACGCGTCGTTCCTGTTCGTTGTAGGTGAGGCTGCTGCTCGTTCCATCATTGCTTCCAGCATTGCCTTGTTCGCCATGGCTCATCGAAGTACCCGCCGATTCCCCTTTTGTCATGGACGGTCTGAACTGCCATTGAGTGCCAAACTTCTTGCTCCCATACTCCGCCATATCTTCATCATTGGCATGAAGAATTGTGGTTGCCAAATTGCCCAATAACGACTTGGTGAGCTGCTTCCCACGTTCACCATTTCCACGTCCCAATGCTTCGTGATAATTGCTTTGGTTTTGACTTAACAGGACGGTTAACACGCGCGATGACCGGGCAGTTTGCGCGAAGGCTTGATCTTGCGGATCAAGAAATAATTGTGCCTCATCCACAAATAAGAACACCGGCCTGCCACCATCTTTTTCGAGATTTCTTCGTTCAAAATGTTGTTGCCATACCAGCTTGTATAAACTTTGAGAAAGCCGTCCGGTTAGTCCAGACTTGACGGGATAATCGAAGAGATAAATCGCACCGTCTTTGCAGTGATCAGGGTCGAGATAAAACCCGGTTTCTCCAGTCAAAGGATTGATTTCATCTCGCTTACGACAAAATAATTGTCGAAGTTTTCCTCGTAGCCACGGGTCAGCTGCTGAGGTAAAGATTGATGTAATGGAGGAGCGTAAACGATCTCCATAGCGAGGAAAGGAACGCAACAGATAACGCGCACTCATATCCAGTTCATGATTACCCGGATAATGTTCGCCAAGTTGTTGCTGTTTTTCTTTTTCGTTTTGATTACATTGTTGGAGAGCTGCAAAGCATTCACTGCTTTGTTGCCACTCTTCGGATTGTGCTTCTTCAATCGAAGTGGGAGCTGAAGAAATGATGTTATACACATCGACCAGCGATACGCGACCGAATGCTTCGGTGCATATAAAAATAACTGTGCGAAGTAGGGCTTTACATTCGTCATAAAAGTAAGCATTTTCACCACCGGACATATCGGACTTTTGCGCTAACTCGATTACTTTAATAAATAAATCGAGGATATTTTCCGGGTCACCACCACCTTCACGGGTCATTTCATAATCGAGAAAGTCAAACCGAAAATCGCCTTCCTCTTTGACATGAATAATGCTGTTTTCTCTTCCGGTCTCATGTGCGTATTGAAGCCATTGCTCCGCTTCTCCAACTTTCCCGCATAGCACCAGTCCTCCGCATTGCGCTTTTAAAAAAGCTTTAGCGATTGCTTTGCCTGAAGCACTACTTTTACCACTGCCTGTTTGTCCCCAAATTTGAAGCCCTTTGGTCGCATCGTTAAGTGTCCAAGCATCTTTTTGCGAAAACCACAGTAAGGGCATATTCATATCCCAATTGTCTTTCTGATTGACTGTTTGGCTCATCGTTCGATCTCCCTATCTGCGCTTCTAGTTGACTCGGTTTCTGGTTGGTCTTTACCGTCATTGGATTGCAAATATTTTGCTAAAACATCATTGACCTCGCGCTCCACAACCATTGCTTCACGTGTTGAATTGGTCATCTCAACCGGGATGCGCAATTCGTTTTGTACTTCCTTCACGATTGGCTCCACTAGCTCGATATAGCTGTCAGTGTCATTGATGGTTGTCGTAAGCTTTTCTCCATAGCGTGATGCGAGCGCATCGTAGGTCGCTCCGACTATTTGTGCTGATGTTTCAATAACGCCATAGATTGCACCGTTAATCAGTTGTCCAGCAATAGAATTATCCATTTCATTCAGGGCTTCCCAGACTTCTTCAGCCACTGCGCTTACATCCATAGCGTGATAATCAGGATTAACCTCGCTGATAGAGGTTTGGTTTGCTTCAAGTGCATCTTGAATGCGTTGATCGAGTTTTTCAGTGACGTCTTCGATGAGTGTTTTAATCGTTTCATCACGATTAGGTATGGGAGATGCCGTTGGATTTTGAGCACCTAAATTTGAATCAGAATGTTCGGGAAATTCGTTAGCCATAATGCAATGCCTCATAAGAAAAAAGTGGATGCATTACGTCCTTGTAATGCGGGTCAGTAAACTTCATTCACTATTGCAATTGTGTGCTTGCGTTTACGTGAGAGAAGTCTTTAGGCGCTTGAGGGAAGTGTTCTTGCATTTCTTCGTCAGTAAACATACGTCGCGCTTTCGCACGCTTTTCACTGGGCTTCATGTGAGCGGCATTTTTCACAATAAAACCTTTACTTTCTTCCGATGATTGCCCATTGATCGCTGCCAATTTGAATTCACTTTCGATCATCAAATCACGCTCATCGAGAATCTCTTGTCGCCATAGCCAATAGCGAAAACGGGAGCGAATTAACATCGCTACTGATGACAATGAAAAAATTGAACCGAGACCCGGATCAAGAAAAAGATAAACGAGAGTACCTAATAGGAAAACTATCAAGGGTTCATAGACACTTTCTACCCACCAATGGTGAGTTCCTTTGGGTAAAAAACGAAACAAGGGAGAAAAAATACTCTCACCTTCAAAGCGTGTATGCCAAATCTCATCACGATAGTTGCGAATCACAATCGTGATAAAATGATAGAAACAAACCAACGATAAAATACCCATATAGATCGATATTATTTTTATATCGACGTTGTAAATGGAACAGATGGCGAGTGTTGCAACCATCATTACGATAACCCAGAAGGGACTAAAAAAACGCTCTCCAAATTTTCTTCGGATGAGCGGCAATGTCAGACTTGAGAGCGTATCCATGACAAATAACCCCGCCCCTTGGAACAAAGAAATTTTGGGCGAGTGCATCATGGCATCTTTCAACATGTTAATTGACTCTTGTGGTTTACTCATGGATGTTTCCTCTTGCAAATAAAAAAACCTTCGATGCGCTTTCCCTGTGATCTCAGGATGAAGTACCAAGACACATCCAAGTGTCATGTCGTGCAAAACATTATTGCGAATCCATCGTTTTCACATGGTGCCCAATTGGCTTGTACCCATACTGATGTGCAATTTGCATAAACTCATCAACTACTTCGTTGGGCATTCCTTCTCTCACCTTGTCAATCTGCTCCGTAAAACGCATCTTTGCATAGCCCTTAGATTCACGTTCACAGTTGGATTTAATGGAATGAATAAGGACTTCCATATGCGCGCTGTCGGGTATAAATCGTTTTTCAGTCATGAGAAATTCCTCGCAAATTGGTTGGATTTATAGTGATGAACTTAAGATTTTTATGTTGAAACTCACCGCTGATGATTCCGTCGGATAAGGACGATGAACGATGTAATAAGAACGTTGAAAAAAAGATCGACTGAACTAGCAACGATCATCAACCACTGATTGGCCAAATAGACTGCAAACCCCAGCTTAAAAACCGCACACACACACCATGTGCCGTATGAAAGCAGTGACACGTCGGTAGAGCTGTGTCCGAGCTTAAAAGAGGTGTAGAGAACCTTTGTTTGGCTCCAGTAAGCTGCCAGAGCTACGACCGTTGAGAGTCCATACCCCACTTGAATAGCCGCCAAAAGTAATGAATCTGAAACCATCGTATTTCCCCTTATAAATCATTTTGTAAATGTCTCTAGGTTGAAAATAAGGCGGCTTTTAGTGCCTTTTGAGCACGTCAAACCGCCATGTAAATCCCACTTTTTGAGTGAGAAGTCAGGCTAAGATCAGCCCTCACAAAAGACCTTTAGCCCTAACGCCAGAAAGCATTCCTTGGATAAAAATGTTTGTGTTGCGCCATTTTATTTCTGTGACAACGCAAAAAATGCACGGAAAAACACTCTTTTTTGAGGAAATTTAGGTTTTACGTTCAAAATTCGGCCGCCAAACAAACTAATTGATCAATTTATGATCTTTCGAGGATTTTTTGTCAAATTAACGATTTTTTAACGATAAAGGAGGTAATAAGGAATGAAGATGAATTAAACGACAGGAGTTAGATGTCGATTTACGACTTAGGATTTACTAAAAGAAATATTTCCAGCATTACACGACGTTACAACGAACCAGACCGGCATATCCACTTGCAACACACAGAGTTCATACTAATTCGTCATGAAAAAGACATTGGCAATCTAATAAGGAACTGTGGGTTTAGTCCCGCTAACATCTCTGCGATGCTAGCGGGGTCAGGTAATCAGCTTATATTGGCGGTACGTGACCTAACCAGTTCCTCCACACAGCACTCCTTTATAAAATTACAGCAAGAAATCGGCTTTACGAGTAGAAATATCTCCGGGATTATCACAGGAGCGGGAAGGCACGCTGGAACCGTGGCGCGGAAATGGGCAGATACCGATTCAATCCAAACGCTCCAGCGAGTTCAACGTGATTTGAACCTCAAGCCGAAAACCCTCTCTTCGTTCCTACATGGCACGGGGAATCTTGTTGAACGGAACTTAGGCATAGTAGCAAGCAAACAGATGGAGTCTACGCTTCTTGAACTCGGCGAAATCGGTTACACACCAGAAAATCTATCGTCTATGACTTCACAGTCTGGATCATTGGATGAGCGACTTGATATGCTTCAGGAGAACCGAGAAAAATTATCCGCAATGCTTGGCATGTCCCCTGCCGACACGATTTCCTACAAAGTTTATAAGTCTGCAGGGAAGTCATTGGCTGACAAAATAGATAGCTGTTACACCGAACTTCTCCACGACATAGCAGGAGAGTTTTCTAGCATTGACGCAGAGATCGGAGCAAAGAGTCTCGCGGCTGAAAAAAGTGCCAATAAAGAACACTAAGGAAGTATACCGCGTCAATTGAACCGATCAAGCCGTCTTCGGGATTATCACATTTAAACTATTATTGTATCCTCCTTGACTCGACTAGCTCCTTGATCTCACTTACGGATAGTATAGATGAACCAGCTTGTGTACCGATTTTATGCCTATTGCAAACGGCTTTTCCGCGAAACAAGATCAAACATCTTGAAGAAACAAACACATCAGTTAGAAAGCCCAAAGTATGGTTTCAAATTTCATCTCAAGAACTGGTTTAAGAATGAGTTGGACGCGTTCGTTGACAATCAAGAGTTCAATTATGTTTTACATTTAATAAACTTCAATTTTTGTACCTTTATTATCGTAATTTATGGCTTAGCTATTTTCGTACAGTCACTAATGTCGGAGAGTGTTTTATGGGAGTGGCCTTCTTCTCTCTTTGGCTTAATACTGGGTATTATTTTTCTATTCTTTTTACTATACAGTTTATTCACCTTGATGATTTGCGACCTAAGTAGGTGGTGGCTTAACGAAATTAATCCCTACAAGGATATGGCTAAATTTTGTGGGCCACTCCAAATTTCACCTGTATTTGAGAACGATCCTGACTTATCTTGGCACGTGGGTATATTATGTGAAGTCCATTTTGTTTATGGTCTGTCGATTGATTTTTATATCGTAGACTTGAAGCGTTCTGCACATCCATATGCGCATTATTATATTAAGCGGGTTGCAGAAGAGATGGTGCGACTCAGAAAACTCGACCCTACAGAAAAATGGACGGACGAAGAACAAGAAATGGTTCAACAAAGAGCCGGCCCCTCAATGCAAATGCTCTTATATCCGGGAGTGTCTAGCTATAATTACCTCGAACATATCCAGCCCTTCTTCCCGAAGGGTACAAAGAATCAACATGCGAAGATTTCGCACAAAGACACCATACTCAGCATTTATTCAAAGATCAAATCAGGAGACCAAGTAGGACAGGGGATAGGGTTAAGAAATGCACGTTGGGAAAAAGACAACAATACAGCACTACCTAACGGAGTGCTTTTACGGAAAGTATTTTTCTTCATGCATTACTATATTAACGAAATCACACAATTTAACGGGCCGTTAAAATCACCAAAAGAAATTCAAAAAATAAGTCTTACAGAAAATCCGACAAAATTTTTAAAAAAACTTGGATACAGTCCAAAAATTGAAAAAGACACAAAAAAAGAACAAGGACTAGGATCCCAATTAAAAACAGATTTAGATAGAATTCTGAAGCTTTTGACAACAACGGAATTTCAAGTTTGCGATGAACTAGATTTTATAACCACCACTGTTGATATCTATGGCGACAAAGTACATTTTTTTAACGACACTGAACTCTCAGACAATAAAACCCCCTACTATGCAGAAAAGCCATACATTCCGATAATAGAAAGCTATCAGCCATGGGGAGATGGAAACGAAGCTCACCTTATCATGTCTGACATTGTTTTTAAATCAATGGTTCACGCTCCACTGCCCATTGATTTTGATCAAGCCATTAAAATCAAAAACAGCATAGTGGTACAAGACATATACACGAAATTATCGGGATGGCTACCCAATATAAAACCTGACGAATCGTTCTGTATATTAGAAACTAATATCACGAAGTATTTTGGCAGAAGCTACGCTTACAAGAAGCACCAGGATTATTTAGAAAATTTTCAAGAAAATATCAAAAAAGCACTGGAAGTCTACCCGGAAGCAAAGAACAGTGTAGTGTTTAATCCTTATGATATAAAATTTGGATTCATACCAGAAAAACTTATACTTGGAGTACAGAGCGACGCACAACTTAAAGATCACATCGAAACAAGTATTTTCGTTAGTCAGAACGAGAAACAATCCCTTTTAATCCAAACTTTTAACACCGAAAGAAGTCTCCAAGAAAACGAAACCAAAACAGGAAAACTGATCAAAGAATTAATCGATCTTGTAGATGATCTCCAGTTACGCATTGATCCCTATTTTGGTAGAAAATATTCTATACATCACCTTGGTAAAAACGAATCACTTCCGAAATTTGAAAAACATCAGCTTCACGTTAAAAAATTGAACGAGGAAGATTATATCATCTGTGCTTATGGGGCTTATTTTGATCTATGTGAATTTATTGAAACAGAGGAGTCTCGAATTAAATTAATACGAAAACATTTGGATCAACGAGAAACTATAGGTGATCACGGGGTAGCAATAAAGATTCTCGGAATGCTAGACTACTCTTATGAGGATCGCATTAAAAAACAGCTTAATGAACTAGATTGGCCGACCGGCAATGACCATAATAAAATTTTTAACAATTACAGCTTATATGCGCTGAGCGAACAAGATTCATTTCCTGAAATCGGTAATGAGTCGCTATATATTAAAGAAAAGGAAGATGGGTCACTTATCATCCGGGTTAACGAACGCTGGCTCAAGCCGTTTAAAAAACACACGAAAAACATTTATCTCTATCAATATGGGTTTATGGGACACTCCTTATCACAAAATAGGGATCGTATAAATGATAAAGTAATTGCCTCGATTATCTTAAAACATATTAAGTATTCGTATACCAAAAATCTTGTTAGACAGAGTTTGAAAGAGCTGGATGATATTGCTTCACGCTATTGCCCCATCGAAAATAGACAGTATTCTTTAAAGGTTTTGAGTAGACACACTCCTTTTTCAAAAATGGAGAAAAAGTCTATCCATATAAAGGAGACGGAGAATAATGAAATTATCATACGCATTAATGAAGTAAGCTTAGAGCAATACAAAGCGAGTGTGACTGACGAGAGTAGCGCAAATAAAATTCGGAACTTCCTAGACCAAAGAAGCACAATTGGTGAGAAGGAAACTATAGAAAATATTTTAGCTATCGTAAATTATTGTTACAAGGAGCGCCTTCTAAAACAACTGATTCGATCATATAAACTTCCACAGTTCTTAAAACTTGCATACTGCCCATCCCCATTAGAAATAAAACATGCTCAAGGGTAATGTCGAAAAGCATTACTCACATAGAGTACCGATGATTTAGTATCATATAATTGCGTTAATTGATTTCTCGTATAACTTCGACCACAAGATCATTATAACTGCCATCACCACCATTGATGAGGTCTTCCCAGCGATGCGTGTCACCGTCAATAATCACTTGATCTGAGCCATTGCTATTCAAAGTAGAATCAGTGAAGAAAGCTGGCGCAAACCCAAAGAAACTTCCAATTTGTCCCGGCTGATAAATACTGGTAAGTGAGGTGTTGTCTTTCACAACCGCCACCATATCACTGTTTGTTCCAAACGTTACATCATCTCCATCTTCCAGATCAGGATTAAGTGCTCCACCATGAGGAATCAAGAAGAAACCCAACTCGCTTTCAGCTATAGCCGGATCAATAATAAACGTACTCCCGACAGCAGTTGTTATTGAGTTTGCCCAGATGATCTCGCCTTCTGCTGGAATACCATTTTCTCCAGCTCTATAGTATCCAAAAGCATTATCGAATTCCGCAGTTTCAGAAACCGATACCAATTCAACGGTAATGATTTCAGTTGTCCCAGTGCCTCCATTATCATTGTTTCCTGTATCACCAGGAGATGATTCATCATCACTACCGCCACATGAACTTACTATTAAAACAATCACGCACATGAAAACGTGCCAGATTTTTACACTCGCCATTACCCACACCCCGTTATCTCTAGCCCAAAATAATTTATAAATGAATCAAGATCGCGAAACCCGCTATGAGAGCGAATTTGAAGGCGACTGAACAGCCCGATGGCCTTATATTAACTTTTTAGAAAAAGTTAATATCTTGCCTAAACTAATAACACTCGATATATCAAAGGCTTCGGAAATTTCTTACTCCAAGAATTTTCGAAGTAGATTTTTCGATATTAAGTTTTTAAAAAAGTTAGTAATGAGGTAAGGGATGGTAATATCAAAAGGACATAATTTTAATCATCCTAGGTGTGGTTCAAGTATCAAAGTTGAGCCTATACGTGACCTGAAATCGATTAAGAAAATAAAACATATCTTGAGAGACCAACCACGTAACTTATGTCTTTTTACATTGGGACTTAATTCTGCCTATCGTGCAAACGAATTACTGTCCTTAACGGTAGGACAGGTCGATTATCTGTCGGAGGGTGACCGACTTGAATTAAAACAAAGTAAACAGAATGTGTACCGCTCCATCACCGTCAATCAAACTGCCATAGAAGCAATCGAGGGTTGGTTAAGTCATCACCCTAACCCTCGAACAGATGAACCTCTATTTACTTCATACCGAAAAGATAAGACCTTAACCGTGCCAACCGTCTGCAACCTTATGAAACGATGGTGTGCAGAAGCAAGGCTACACGGTAATTACGGAAGTCATACCATGCGAAAAACATGGGGGTATTGGCAATATAAAAATGGAGCAGCCATTCCTTTGCTGATGGAAGCATTCGGACATACGACACAAAAACAAACGCTCGACTATCTGTGCATTCAATCTGAAGAAATACAGGAACTTTATACAAAAATGGAATTGTAAATAACAACGATACGCTTATGTTTGTAGTATCGATATTACATTTTTTTACTTGGTGATTTTAAAATATATGGTATGTTAGATATGAAAAGATGTTAAACCGGAGAGGTGAAACGGCCAAGTTAGCACCACTCCGGAAACTTCTAAGACTTCTCTATCTCAACACTCATTGAAACAGTTAGTTTTCTCCAATGAAGGAGAAAACGTGCCTTAAAGCTTTTTAGCTTTGGTTTTGACATTAAAACCTCACTAAAAAGATGTTACCCGCAATATTACGGGCACTCCATCATAGAGTCACGTTTCTTGGCAGCAAGAGGAAATCCAGAAATCTGATGAAAACAGCCTGTTTTCCTTATTTTTCAACGACATCATTCTGTAAAAGTTAATATCGAAGATAAATGACCGATTGGTGGGACGCTAATATACTGTTTTTTCGTATTTTTTCTCTTCAAGCCCTTTACTAACTTTTTCTAAGAAGTTAATAACGCTAAGCAATTAATATTCTAAGATAGGGATTTTTATAACCATCCATATGCAAATCTAGATTGTTACCGCTAGCATCTCTAAACATATAATAAACCTGCTATGTATCCATCAATAATTCCGTTGGTTTTGTTTTCTAAAGAACGAAGGCTCGCTGACATTCCATTCGTTAAAACACAATGACGAAATACGGTTTCCCTGTTAGTGAACCTCCGTATTTCTATGTGTTTTATCTCCTGCCCTGTCTCTTCACGGCCATCTTAGAAAACAAAAAAAAGGAATAGATACTATGGAAAAAAACATAACAGTAGACCAAATCATATGGCAAGACATCACGATTGAGGTAACTTACGAACCTAAAAAATGGACTTCCTCCGCTCATATTCAGGTGAAAAGTATTCATCCCGAAAAAGCTCCTATTCCGATTACAGAAACTGGCTATCGATCTCATTTCCTACCAGTTGGTGCGCTCGAAGAACACGGAATTACAGCAAAGCAAATGGTATTGGAATGGATTGAAGAAGAGTCGCGGTCTATAAAATGGAAAAACCACGAGAAAAAAGCAAGGCAACTTAGTTTGTTTTAAAATCCTGCCGGGCGCGCTGCTCTTGATGTAGCGCGCCAAAAACTTTTGCATAAAAGTTAATAACGCTAAGAAAGAAACAGTTTAAGAACCCTCACAAATATAAATTCATAGAACAAAAAGATTACTAGGGGGCTTAGCCCCCGCGCGCCCACAAGGGTAAAGACCTCCGTCCTCAGCCAAAAACCTTTCCCCTGCCAGTTAACCTGAAGGTTAAATCCCCTGTCATTCCTCGCGAAGCAAAACTTTTTGCCTGCGCCCTTGCACTTGCTACCCCCCACGCTTCGCCAGCGGGTCAGGAGTTAATGAATTTTCATTAACCCAATAGCAAAAGGAAAAAGACCATGAGCGAAGACATTAGAATTTACGTAGCCGACCTAGCAGCATACAACAATGGTATTTTGCATGGCGTATGGATCGATGCCACACAAGATATGGATGATATATGGGAAGCTGTGAATGCGATGCTAAAAGCTACACCACTAGATGAACCATCAGAAGAATACGCGATACATGATTACGAAGGATTTGGAAATTATCACCTAGGGGAATATCAAGGATTGAAAAGCGCAAATGAAATCGCTTGTTTCTTTGAAAAGCACGGCGAGTTAGCCAGTGATTTATTAGGCCATTTTGGTGGTGACATCGAAGAAGCTACCAGAGCGATAGAAGAAAATTACATTGGCTGTTACACGTCGCTTGCTGATTACGCACAAGAACTAACTGAGCAAACCGGCGAAGTACCCAAGCATTTAGAGTTTTACATCGACTATGAAAAAATGGGACGTGACATGGATTTATCTGGCGATATTTTTACTATCGAAACGGCATATGACGAAATACATATTTTCTGGAGTCGTTGAGACAGAACCAAGATTTTGATGGCAGCCTCACAATAAATGTGGGGCTGTAGGCCCTTTTAAATTCGTGCCCATAATCTGCCGTCCTGCCAGATTATGGGGAAACACGTAAGTCAGGCAGTCGTTGCCTTTATCTTTTACCCTAGACGCTTTGCGAGTTGGTTTACAACATCGCGTCGCTCGTGAATCACGCCGATGATAATCGGCTTGGGTACATCATCTTTGATATAGAAAATATAGTGGTGACGATATTTTGTTACGCTTAATTGCGGAAATGTCTCTGAAAACTGCCGCCCAATTACAGTGCTACCGGCTATGCCGGTAAAAGTGTCTTTTAATCCGTTGCGGTAGAGGGTGAGCTGCTCCTTACCCCACTGCTTTATTGTGTAACGGGCAACTTCGCGCAGATCGGCTTGAGCGTCTTTTGAAAGTTCATAGAGGGTCATTTAATGTCGCGGTCTTGATTCTCCACTTCATCAAATATTTCATCGAGGGATTGCGTAGAGCGTTCACCACTCATAGCAGCATCAATGCGGGGCTTGAGGAAGGATTCTAGCTCCTTGAGTGCTTGGTTTTCATCTTTGCTTGGTAGCGTCCTTTCAAGCACATAGTCCTTGATAGATTTGCCCTGTAGAGCAGCGGCAGCCTTGAGTCGCTGATGTTCTTCAGGAGAGATTTCAATGGAGAGCCGCATAGTGAGTGCCTTACCTAGAATTGTCTAACATCCACCCTATTTCAAAAGCAACAAAATGTCAATAATATACATTTGTTGCTACATTTAAATACACAATATAATGCGTGCCAAAAGACGATTGATCATACTCTGATCCAGTTTTATCCATTGTATGAAGGCAATTCATTCTTTATCCTAAACGGCAGAGAATCGCCCTTAGTGGACATTGAATTTATTTGATCGCCTAGCTAGAAACAGGCAAAGGTTCTTGGTTTAACTCAAATAATAGTATTATGAACTACATCCACAGACGCATATCGCTAACAGATGACAAGGGAAAAGAGGTCGAATACTCCGATACTGAATTCTTTGGCATTGAAGCACCTTTGATTGTGCTTGGTGAACCCGGCGCGGGGAAAAGTGAACTGCTCCGCTTTGCTAGCGAACAACTCGATGCACAGACTTATAATGCTTCTACGGTTGATGCTGGGCTATCGTTTAATGACCAGAAAAATGTAGTAATTATAGATGGTGTGGATGAAGTTACAGCCTATGAAACGGGCGTACCAGTTAATAAGATTCTGGCGAAGTTACAATTAGCTAGCCGCATCATACTTTCATGCAGGGCAGCAGATTGGCAAGACACAGTTAATACAAGGATTATCAGCCAAAGATGGCAGCAACAGCCCGTAGTTGGACGGATAATGCCTTTGAACGGACAAGAAATAATAGGGTTCGTAAATGCCAATGGAGAAGGACAAGATGGACTGGAATTTCTGCGAGAGGGGCGACAACGAGATGTTGTTGATTTACTTAGAAATCCACAATATCTGCTACTGCTGTTAAAAGCAGTAAAAAATGAAGGCTGGCCGGATACCAGATTGAAACTTTATGAAAGTGCCAGTCTCGAACTTGTAAAAGAAAATCCGGATTCATTACATCCGTCTATTAATAAAAATCGCCCCTCCCCCGAAAAACTTATTGAGGCGGCAGGTTTTGTTTTTGCTCAACTACTACTATCAGGTAAAGGCAGTGTACAGCTAGATGGGCAGGAAAATGAAGAGTGTCCCAAAATATCTGAATTAGCCAGTGAAGGCATTAGCAACGAGATTATTCAATCTGCTTTATCGACAAAGTTATTCCGTCTTAGAGGCCAAAATCTTTTAGAGCCTTGCCACAGAACGGTGGCTGAATTTTTAGGGGCTAAATGGTTAGCAAATGCTATGAGGAGCCAGCTTTCTTTCAGACGCTTGGAGAGTATTCTATATGGAAGCAACCATATTGTGCCAGCAGCACTTCGTGGGCTGCATGCGTGGATAGCGACATTAAACTCCACAGTTTCGGAAACGTTTATTGAAAGAGACCCTTATGGATTTTTTAGATATGGCGACCCGTCGGTTCTTACTATTCCTCAATCGCAAACTCTTTTGGGCAGTTTAGAAAAAGTTGCAGAGATAGACCCTTATTTTCGCAGTGAAGACTGGCATGCCACTTTTGGTAGAGGTCTTGCTAAAAAAGAACTACGTGATGACATCATACGCGTTATTCGCAATCCTCAATCCCCATACCAACTCTCTCACTTAATTATTGAGTCAATTCAGGGGGATGAATTTTCAAATGATATATCGAGTGATTTGCTTGCCATAGTTGTTGATAGTACTACTACCCCCGTTGAACGCAATGCTGCAGTCGATGCACTATCCGAGTGTGATAACCAACCTGACTGGAAAAGCGTTGTTGAGGACTTGCGAAAATTAGCTGATTTTGAGTCATTGCAAATTGCCTTAGATATTGTCCAAGAGCATGTACAATTATTTAGCGGAATCATTCTTGCGGAAATCCTCATAGAATTGGCGGATGCCATGGCTTCGGATAATGGTCTAATTTACTCTGGATCAGGATATGGACTTAACCAAAAGCTCTCCACTGGCCAACTCGAAGAAAGTTTGGATATGTTTGCGAAAGCCATCAACGAAAGACAGACAATGAGACGCCGCAGCAGTCGCGGTGGCCTAGATTACTGGTTATTCGAATTTATACAAGAGCATTTTAAGCGTGGTTCACTTCCCCCAGCAAACAAAGTATGGTCTTGGCTGCAACATTTGGAAAGGCATAGTTATCATAGGTCAAATTGGGACAAATATAGCGGAGAATATTTTTCTCAGAATGTCGAATACCGCCGGGCACTTCAAGCGCAAGCCCTGAATTCCGCTGCTAACTCGGAAGATCTATGGTCGGGTTTATTCCATCTGAGGGATGTTAGTCCAGGATTATGGCTTCGTGAGGACGACTTAATTCTGCACCTAGATACTTTACTAAAAGCTAAGGACTTTTATCCTGATTGGGATGAGCGATGGAAGAGTCTCGTAGAATGGGGACGTATAAACCGTGATTACACTGGAAAAGCTTTAGATTTTGCACGTAGCCAAGCGTCTCAAAGCAGCATTCTATCCTCTCATTTGGCTGAATTAGAAAAACCGCCAGAGAGAGATTACGAAAAAGAGGAAGAAGAGCGCAAACGTAAGTGGAGTCTGGAGAGGCAACGAGAAACTCTCACCAGACATCAGAGTTTCCAAAAAATACAAAATGAATTGGGCGCAGGAAAGCATTTAGGTGCGCTGAGCGATGTTGCAAAAGCCTATCTGGGCCGTTATTCTAACTTTAAAGAAAATAGCAGCCCTACGGATAGGGTTGATGAATTGGTTGGCAGTAAGGTAGCTCCCATAGCTTTTGAAGGCTTATCTGCTGTCATGAAACGCGAAGACATCCCCGCCGCAAAACAAATAATTGAACTTCATGCTAACGAGCAAAAAGAGTACTTTTTTGAACCTATATTACTGGCTCATTGTGCAATCATGCTCCAATCCATAGGGAGTTTGACTGATTTGCCGCCAGATATTGCACGTTCGGCACTAGCTTCCTGCCATTGGGGTTTTTTTGGCGATGATTTTACTTCTGACCTTCAAAAACGATTAGAGCAAATTGTATTTGCAGATAAGGATAATAAAGAAACCTTTGTCCGAGACACAATGGAACCCTATCTAAACAGCGGTATTGAGCATGTTTCAGGACTATATCGTTTAGCTCGTAATGAGGAATTTTCGGACATTGCAGGCCCGTTAGCGATAGAGTGGATTGAGAAATATACTGACCTTTCCAACAATTCTTTGCGAGAGCTACTTGCGGCGGCAATCCGCCACGTTTCTAGGAACAAAGTAGTAGAGCTAATACGTGAGCATGTTTCTAATAAAATATGGAAAGATGAAGAACAGCGCAATATATGGATGGGTGCAACTTTCTTATTGGATTTTGAAAATAATTTAGAGCTGCTAAACGCTTACGCGAAGGAAAATAGAGAGCATCTCTGGTCGTTACGAGCGATGTTCAACCCGGAACGAGAAAAATATGAGGGTTGGCCAAAACTTAGTGCCACACAGCATCACTTTCTTATTACTAAGTTTGGTGCTCTGTGGCCACCGGCTGACCACCCTTCTGATGGGTGGAGCGGAGACCAAAACCCTTGGGATGCAAGTCAGTTTATTCAAGGCAGGATTGGCGACCTTGCTGCTGATATATCAGACCAAGCTGAGGTGATGCTAAAAGGTCTTATTAATGCAGAAGGCTTGGAGGGCTACCAAAATTACATCAAGCATCTCTACGCTCAACAAACGCAGAGTAGAGCAGAGGCAAATAAAGTAGTTTTACCCATCAAAGACGTTAGAAATATACTATTGAAGGGTGAGCCAGCTAATCATGATGATTTACAGGCTTTATTGATGGATGAATTAGAAGCATTGCAAGAGCGTATAAGAAACGGCTCCACCAATGACATTCTCACATACTGGAATGGTGAAACACCTCATGACGAGAATTATTGCAGAGACCGTATAACGTCAGCAATAAAACCTTATCTTGAACGCTATAATGTTCGCGCACATACAGAGGGTACAATGCCGGATAGCACTCGCTGCGACTTACTGAATACACATGGACTAATGAACCTACCCATAGAGATAAAAGGACAATGGCATGATGAAGTATGGACTGCTGCGGGAGAACAATTGCAAAACTACACACGAGAGTATCACTCTGATGGGCGTGGTATTTATATAGTATTGTGGTTTGGATACTTAGATGCCAATCATCCAAAGAACCCGCACGGCTGGCATGGTCAACGACTTCCTAAAACCCTAGATGAAATGAAAGCACTTTTAGCACAAAAATGTGAGGACATCTCTGAGAAAACCACAGTCATGGTGATTGACCTTTCCAAACCTAGTATAGACTGATTTCTGTTGTCTATATCTCACTAAGTGGTGCACAGAAAAAAATGATTAATGTCCGCTATTGGCCGTTAGCTGTCATGCACTTCTATCAATTCTACTCTTCACTTTTGCAATGGTTCCGCGAGAACAGCCTAACGCGTCGACGATCTCGCTGTAGCTTTTTCCAGCCAGCAATAATCCTTCTATCTGCGCATGGCGATTTTTATTGGTTTGTCGCCCTTTGTACTTCCCGGCTGCTTTTGCTCGCTGGACGCCTTGCGCTTGCCTGCGTCTTCGATCTTCATAATCTTTCCGTGCGATAGCCGCGAGCATATCTAACATCATGGAATTAATTGCTGACAACATACGGCTGGTAAACTCATCTGAAGCCACCACAAATTGATGAGAAGTTGGAAGGTCTAGAGCTACAAGTCGAATACCTTTTCCAGAAATCAGAGCACGTAATTTATTCCAGTCATCTTGATTTAATCGACTGATGCGATCGACTTGCTCGACTAATAGCACATCGCCCTCCTCTGCAATATCGAGCAGTCTAAATAATTCTGGCCTATCGAGTTTTGCTCCTGATTCATTTTCAATAAACCAAGCACTCACGTTATGCCCTAACTCATGCGCAAATTTTTCCAATTGCGTTTTTGCTCGGTTAGCATCTTGTTCATTCGTCGATGCCCGAAGATATCCATAAATTCGCATGACAGTACCGTTTAAGTGGTTTCCTTTTATCAGTACGGTATACATCACTTTTTTATTAAAGTGTACTGGGAAATGGCTAGTACGTTTTAGGTATACCTTAAATGCAGTACGGTCTGCTCATCTTGATTAGTAGCCCAAATAACGCAAGCGTTAATTAAAGCTTCATTCCTGTAGTAAATTTGACACTTAAAAGTGAATAGTCGGAATTGAGGATAGCGGTTTAGATTTAAATGTTTATTTTTAACGCAATCGTTATTTAACTCAATGAAGATATAACGCATTCTTTATTGAGAGGTAAAATGATAATCGGAGTTGTGTCCCAAAAGGGAGGCGTTGGAAAAAGCACTCTAACTAGATTGATAGCACGAGAATACTCTGCCAATAGCTGGAAGGTAAAAATTGCTGATATGGATTCAAATCAAGGCACATCTACTCGATGGAATATGCTGAGAAATGACAGTCAAATTGAACCTGTCGTTAAAACTGAACAATATCGAAGCGTTTCTGATGCAGTTTCAGATTATAACAATGGAGATTTTCACTTGCTTATTTTTGACGGAGCACCTGCTGCCAGTAAAGCAACTTTAGCTATAGCAAAACACTCCGATCTGCTCATCCTTCCCACAGGAATATCCGCTGACGACTTAGAACCCACTGTTAGGCTCGCGCATGAGTTGGTCAAAAATGGCATTCAACGTGAGCGGATTATCGTGGTATTTTGTCGCGTTGGTGATTCGCTGCCTGAAATTGAAGAGGCAAGAAGTTATATTTCAATGGCTGGTTATATTTCAGTTGAAGCATCACTTTCGGAAAGAGTTGCCTATCGTCGAGCGCACGATTCTGGAAGGTCGATCTCTGAAACTTCGTTTGCATCTCTCAACAAAAAAGCTGCGTTAGTAACTCAAGAAATAGTAAATCATTCAAAAAACATATCGTAAAGGACTGAACGTTGACCAATGTAAATATACCGCCCCCTCCAAAAAAGACTTCAGGGAAAGGAACGCCACCGCCCGTTAATGAGCCTAGCGATAATCTTACAAAGAATATGGATGGCGATTTGGTTGCCTTTAATTTTCGTGTGCCTGCCGAGTTCAGGAAGAAAGTAAGGCAGTTCGCTCTTGATAATGATTCTACTGCTGTTCAGGTTATGATTGATGCTATAAATAACTATATTGAACGAAAGCGTTAATTAACGTTTTCTATAATGCGTTATTATTCAGATTCTTCACCGACAAATTGCAATTCTTGTTGACGAGCCGTTCCTTTTCGCTGATAACCTTTAACAAAAGCTAATCTATCGCCATTAAACATGAAGCGAATATTCACAAAGAAAATGCTATCTGCTGGACTACGAAAAAGTATTTCCTTTTCCAAAAGCTCGCGTAAAGCTCGATGGTATTTCCGTTCGTTCATCCCTGAAATTTCATCACTGGCAATCAATAAACTCAGAATAATTTTGTCTTCTCCGTGTTTGTTTTGAAGCTGCTTATAGACAACTTCAAAAAGCTCTAGAGCGGATTTGCTTAACCCAGAAAATTGTTTAACTCCTGCGAGAAACAGCTTAACAAATTTTGTGTCATCGACTTCTTCAAATTCATAGAAAGCCGCACCACCAACAGAGATTTCACCTGTATTGTGATCGAGAATGAACCCGCGCTGGTCGCTTCCGACTTGAACTCTTCTTTTTTTATTAGTAGTAACGGCATTTGGCACGCTGGGATTTTCTTTATAGATAGAAACGCCTTGCTTTTCGCCAATAATTAAACTGCTGATTTGACTGTTTTCCGACATAATTTACCCTTATTTTTGTCTGTCTTTAGACAAGGGTTTGTCCGAAAATAGTCATAAAGTCAATACATTTTTGTCTGTTTGCAGACAGATTTTGACTGTTTTCAGACAGTTTCTGTCTGTGGGGTTGAGGCTCTCAGCCAGTTGCAAAGCATTTCCTTCTTATATATTTAAAAAAGTAATTTAAATGTAACGACTTATCCATGCCTTTGCGAAGCGTGCGCCACAGTACGCTAACGCGGAGCAAAAGGTGTGGGTAAGTCGTTTTCGAAAATTGCTGCGCAATTAGAATTTAATTTGATCCTTCGGATCGTTCCTAACCTACGTTCGCTTACGCTCTCTAGCCCTATGCTATGCATAGCCAAGCGGAGTGAGGTTATAAACCTCACAAGTTAATTAATGTGATATCAACCTTGTTGGAAATTCTAAGCCTGATAGTTTCTATAGGGTAAATTGTTATCATCGTAATATGTTTAGCAAAACAATGAGTCTGTTGTGAAGTAGGTCGGAAAATCGAGCAGCGAGACGCGTAGAGAGGTCGGACAAATTTTTTGTACCCTGCTAAACAATTTTTATTTAAAGCATCTCAGTGGGATTCTGTGTTGGATTTAGAGTGCAACCAGAACCGGCTTCTTCCTGTATCGTTATAAGTCGGGAGCTATGATAGCTCCACCTCTTCAAATACCAACCCTTTTAGATTTTCTTTTTCGATAGCACTCACAAATACATCCGTACAATATAAATCAACACCATCATCGATAGTAAAGGTAAAGAGCGGTGGCAATGATTCAATCTCTGATGATTTTAATATAAGCGATTCGATTTCATTTACGCTGCCGTCCTCAAAATAGGATATTTTAAGTTTGTCTGTATCAATTACTTCATTTCCTACTCTTGCTGTCGAATTTACAAAGCAATAGGACGTGCCGTCTCCCGCTAGCGGGTATATTTCGACAAGCTTTGCAGTGAGGATAGAAGAGAGTTTTTCATAGGCTTCGTTCGACATTACTAAATCATTGGTCGACCATTGCGTGACATCCGGGCGCATATCACTCCCATCATCGGCCGTAATGAATTCTGCTGAGGGCGCAACCCATTTAAAGGGCAATGGTTGACCAAATGCATGTATTTGGAAGTCTGGCATAATCTCAAGGATATTGAGGTCATCGAGTGTGAACATCATATATTGCTGTACATTACTTTGAATTTTGTAAACGTTGCTCACTCTTCTTACCTCTTACCGGATAATCCCGGAAATAAATCAGCTTTACCTTTAGGGGTTAATAGTTTTACGACATCAGTGTGACGTTTGCCTGCTTGTAGCTTCAAACGTAAATCGTTTAAACGATTTATCATACCCGCTTTATTTCTTGCCGGACGCAACATGCGACCTACCCATCTCGGGTTCGATCCAACAAAGGTACAAAATGCGACATAGGACTATTGATGATTTCTGACACGCATAATAGTTTGTCTGCTGGTTTCCCTATGTCATGGGCACACATTAACATGCTTGGAGAATACGATTTTTCGGATGAAAAGCTGAAAGATAGTCTTGGAATTCTTCCCCCGAAATTAGTAGCCTAAAAAGCTAACGAAACAGAAATTGCAAAAAAGACTTAAACTTCCCTCGTGCTAACGATTTGATACAAGTCCTATGTCGCATTTTGTACCTTTGTTGGATCGAAACCAAATACAAGTGATTTAATGCCGACTTCTTCCCCTTCGTAAAGCTGCTTTTCTGATTGGGATTCATCTGCATCAACGAATGTTAAACAATTAAAAGTGAAATAACGTTCATCATCAATTGTTACCGGTAAAAATTCACCAAACGGTTCCAATAGCTCTTTTAACAATCGATATGCTTTTGGCGATAACACAAGTGAAGCATCAATCCATTTACTCTCCTCGCATCGTAAAATACATTATTTTCGGTTCTTTAGAGTACAAGATAGCGAGATCACATTTTTTAGGCTAGTGACCGTAAAAGCAAATTAAATCGGATAACAATCTCTCACGTTACGAATGAAAGTTAATCGTAGAATTAATGTTCCTGCTTCATATTCGCTTCGGGTGGAAAAGGATGTCCTACATCCTCTACGAATTGAATTCCTGTGAGTCCTTTGTCCTCGACAAGATTTTTAACGATCTCATTGCAAAAAAGACCGTTAAAATCTATCTCCGCCTTGAACATATTAATGTTTTTGAGCTTTTCCTCGAAGAAAGTAATTGCATAACTACCGTCCAACGGCTTGTGAAGACTCTGATCATCATTTACAGCGTCATACTTCTCCGCAACTTCCAAACAGTTGTATATATAGCCTTCTCCCGTTTCATGGCTAACAGGCAGGAATTCACCATGCGGACTTAGGGCCAGCTCAAGCGTGTCATAGGCACGCTTGCTCAGATATAATTTCCCTCGAATCATCGACAAGTCGGGAATTGTGCTGGCATTACCATCAGCATAAAAAGTTATCTCACACGAACTCCAGCCATCCTTATAAGGGACGGGACGATGATCAAAGTGAAACATCGTATCTTCCCCTAATGCTTCTCTGGCAGCTTCGCCCGAGACATTAAACTGCATAAATTGATTATCGAGTGAATGGATTCTATATATCATGAAAGTTCAGCACCTGCAGGTAACATTATCCAGTCAGGAAGATTCGCCATGTTTAGCAATTTCGCTCGAATGGCATCAAGCTGGAAGCGACAATGGCTCTGTGTTTTTGTATGAGTCAAATTTATATAGGAATCCATCCACATATAGTAATGTTTTCTGTGAATACGACTATGAGGAACGGCAGGGCTTCCGGTCTTTATTTTTGCAGCAGTGTTATGGGGTAGCCAGCAGCCATTATCAGGATCATCGATACGAATTTTCAGCCATGCCAAAATACCCCTCAATGCAGCCGCGCGTGGGTGACCACCGGATACGATAGCATGAGCATCCCACTCATCGGTTTTACCTGGACGCTTGTCTCCTGCCGCTTCCATATTTTGACCTAGCAGCTCAGAATTATGCACTTCACTTTCTAGAGAATTCTGACTTTTGCCGTAACCATCAGCGATATAGCCAAGCATCTTCAAAATACCTTCCTCAATCTGTCCTTGCACGATGACACTGTTGAGATCAGCTTGTGTAGGCTTTTCGATTTTTACGAACTTATCAATAACTTTTTCCGTTCGACTTTTGAATGCATACGGTTTTTCTGTGGGAAGTTCATGTGGGGGAAGTCTCATTACGTTTTCCTTGTGGTAGAGTTTTACGAAAGATTATGCCACGCCTGCTAGCCCCAATCACCCGTCATATCCCATGATTTTATCGATCTACATCACATTAAACACTCACTATTATTTGAGATAAGACCCTAATTGAGTTGTATTGGCGGGAAATTGATTCTTACTGCTAAAAGGAAAAGAAAGAACGCACACCCTCCTCCTGTATTATACGTATCATTCCTGACAAACCAGTCGGTGAAGGCGTGTACGATGAAACGCGAATACGCGTTTTAAAGCCGTAGTGTAAGACGACATTTCCGCCTCAAGCTTTCAGTTATGTCTCACAGATTTGCACAGAATAGCCCTTACCCCCTACAATGCGAGCGTCGATTCACTTACGACACAGAGTATAATTCTTACGAAAAATGTGCGAATAAAATCACGTAAGTCATTGATTAAAAAGAAATAAATGGTGCCCGGGGCCGGACTTGAACCGGCACGACTGTTTAGGTCGGGGGATTTTAAGTCCCCTGTGTCTACCAATTCCACCACCCGGGCATATCGAGAGGTATGTTTTTAAAGCAGGGATTGGTGCCCTTCTTGAAGATTTTTACGAGTTCTTCGAACTCGACCAATTCTCGGCAACTGCTCCTGCGTTGCTCTAACTCCTACTTCCATGCAGTCGCACCACCCGGGCATATCGGAAGGTATTTGTTTTTAAAGCAGGGATTTAAGATTTTTAGAGTTCTTCGAACTCGACCATTGGTGCTCCTGTGTTGCCTACTCGAAGTTTTTTATGAGTTCTTCAAACTCGACTAACTCGTCGCTTTCCTGCGCATCGCAACTCTCGCGAAAGTGGAGGCGCGACCCGGAGTCGAACCGGGCTACGTGGATTTGCAATCCAGTGCATAACCGCTTTGCTATCGCGCCGTGTGTCTTTTCTCTGGATTTGGAATCCAGTGCGCTCTTTACAAAACTCAAGGCTTTGCTATCGCGCTGTTCAATCATCAGCCTTAGCGAAGGATTTGCAATGAATCAAAATACCTTTATCTAGCATTTTGCTCCTGCGGGCTTCGCTGCCAGGCAGCTCGTTGTTGATTGCTTAGCAATCGATCAGTGCGCTCTTTACAAAACCCTTAGTACCTAAGTGCTTCGCTATCACACCTTAGCTACAAGAAATATAATATTCGCTCGCTGATTCGCACTTAGTTGGCCAATTTTAGTTCGCCTCTTCGCGCGAGGGGCGGAATTATAATGGCATTGCATCAGAAATCAAAGAGCAATTTATAGATTCTTACTCTTTACCAATTAAACTCGGCCAAGCCGCTTTTAAGTATACAAACATTGACCAAATTGTTAGCAAAGCAGCCATATAAAGGGCGATATAGCCGATAGTATTAAATAGTGGGCTCGATTCTTTAGGAGCGCTTAAAAGCACGACAATGGCTGAAATCTGCAACGCGGTTTTATATTTGCCATGGTGGAAACGGCTACATGTTTACGTTTTCCAAGTTCCGCCATCCATTCACGTAGCGCTGAAATAACAATCTCACGGCATATAATCACGGTAGCGGGAAGCGTAAATAAAATGTGGCTATGTGCTTCTATTAATAGTGCTAAGGCTACTGCTACCATTAATTTGTCTGCGACTGGATCGAGAAACGCCCCGAATGGAGTAGATAGCTCATATCTACGCGCCACATACCCATCAAGCGCATCACTAATACCAGCTAACAAAAACAAGAGTCCCGAAGCTATGTGGCGGTATTCCCAATCAGAATAAAAAACCAACACCAATAAAGGTATGATGAGCACGCGCACCAGTGTTATCTGATTTGCGGGGTTTAAAAATGGGTGCTTAGCCAAAAACTTGCCTTATTCAGGGTGCTAGTAGAATGTCGCGGCGTGCAACTTACTCGCTGTGGAGGGATGTGTAAACCTCTTCAGCCAATTTTTTACTGATTGATGGTACTTTTGCTAAATCATCAATACTCGCGCGCTTTACTTCTTGAAGTCCGCCAAAGTGTTTCAGCAGTTCCCGTCTTCTATTAGCACCAATTCCGGGTATCTCTTCTAGTGTAGAAGTTTTTCGACTCTTGTCTCGCCTTTGTTTGTGGCCCGTGACTGCAAACCTATGGGCTTCGTCTCTAATTTGTTGGATAAGATGTAATCCAGAATCATCGCTTTCTAAAACGATTTCTTGTCCATTTTCTAGAATTAAGGTCTCAAAACCAGCTTTACGAGTCGTTCCCTTTGCGACTCCGACCAGCATGAGGTTGCTTAACCCCAGGTCGGCCATTACTCTTTTAGCAACACCCAACTGGCCTTTACCACCATCGATTAAGATTATATCTGGCAATTTTTTTTCTTCTTTTTGTAAGCGAGTATATCGACGACTCAAGGCCTGTTCCATAGCGGCATAGTCATCACCCGCTTTGATATCTTCAATGTTAAAGCGTCGGTAATCTGACTTCACAGCCCCGCCTTGGTCAAATACCACACAGGATGCGACCGTTTTTTCTCCAGAGCTATGGCTAATATCAAAACATTCTAATCTCTGTGGTAATTCATCCAGGCTCAAAGACTCTTTCAAAGAATCAAATCGCTGAAAGAGTGTAAAACGACTGTTTAATTGATTTTTTAGATTTTGCCTCGCGGCTTCAATAGCCATGGCTAGCCACTTTGCACGATAAGTTCTTACTGATGAGGTGATTTTGACTTTATGGGATTTAACCGATTCTATTGCGGAAACAATAGGTTCTTCTTCTACCGGGTGGCTCACTACGATATTGGATGGTATATCCATCGACGATTCGCCCAAATAAATTTGCATTAAGAACGTCTCTAATATCTGCGATTCATTTTGATCAAGCGTATCTTTTGGCTGGTAGCTTTTACTACCAATGACTCGACCTTGCCTTATATAGAGAGCATGAACACAAATAAGACCACCTTCAATTTCGCAGGCTACAACATCAATATTGCCTTGCCCGCTTTCAATTATTTGCTGAGCCTGAACTTGCCTAAGTGCTGCAATTTGGTCGCGGAAAACCGCTGCTTTTTCAAAATTTAATTCTGTAGAAGCCTCGGTCATTGCATTATCCAGGGATGAATACAGTTCTTGATTTTTTCCCTCGAGGAACAACTGGGTATTTAACACATCTTTTTGATAATCATTGTCTTCAACGGCATCAACACAGGGTCCACTGCAGCGTTTGATTTGATATAAAAGGCAAGGCCGAGTGCGATTTTTATAAACACTGTCTTCGCATTGCCTTACACCAAACGTCTTTTGTAGGAAATTGAGAGTCTCTCTCACAGCGCCCGCGTTTGGATAAGGTCCAAAAAAACTACCCTTCTTTTTTTTAGCGCCCCGATGAAAAGAAAGGCGCGGATGGCGGTCTTCGGTTGACACAAATATATAGGGAAAAGACTTGTCATCTCTTAGTAGAATATTAAACGGCGGTTTTTGCTGTTTGATTAAATTATGTTCGAGCACTAAGGCTTCTGCTTCGCTGGGCGTAACAGTGATATCAATACGTTGGATTCGTTTAACCAGTGCTTGGGTTTTGGGAGAGAGTCCAGATTTCTGGAAATAACTCGACACCCGGTTTTTTAGATTTTTTGCTTTACCAACGTACAGAATATCTCCAGACTCAGCATACATTTGATAAACGCCTGACTGACTCGTAAGATTTTTTAAGAATGTTTTTGAATCAAATACTGAATTGGACTCTTCAGACACTGAACTTTATGAAAGACTATCTACATCAATGATTTTATATTTTACCGCAAGTAACGCTAACTCAACATCAGAGTTAATCGCCAACTTATCAAAAATACGGTATCGATAACTGTTCACGGTTTTTGGACTAACGCAAAAAGAATCGGCAATTTGCTGTACCTTCGAACCATTTGCAATCATGATCGCTGTTTGTAGTTCACGTTCAGACAATTGCTCAAATGGGGAGCCATCTTTTTCTGGGGCGAAATTACGCAAAGCCAGTTGCTGGGCTATATCACTGCTCATATAGAGATTACCAGCTAAAACTGTATTAACCGCTTTAACTATGTCATCAAATCCAGCATCTTTTGTAACGTAGCCACTTGCGCCAGCTTTAATTAAGCGTTCTGGGAACATATCATCGGATAAGGCTGATACCGCGATAACTCGCACACCTTCACAGGCGACTAAGATTTTTCTGGTAGCTTCCAATCCACCAATTCCCGGCATTCTGACATCCATCAATACTACATGAGGTTTCAGTTCACGAGATAGACTAATGGCTTCTTCACCTGTCTTAGCCTCTCCAATTACCTCAAACCCAGCAACGTCTTGCAACATGCGAACAATGCCCATGCGCACCAAATCATGGTCGTCGGCTACGAGAATTTTTGTCAACAAAATTTCATTCCTCCTGTGAAAACGCCCGAAGTAGAGTAGCACTAAACCAGCTAATTAGACGCTTTGCTTCGATGCCAATCCTGCATGTCAGCCATAACAATTTAACATTAATATCTATACTTTCCTAGTCTATTTCTGGTGAACACGCCCAAAGCTGTGCTTTGTACACAAGAATAACCACAGTAGTAGATGCTAACAATTAACAAGGAATAGCTAAAGTAATATGATCGGCTCTTCTTCAAGCGAGATTGCAAATTTCTTCTTAACATCTACTTTTATTTTTTCTGCTAGAGCCAATACTCTATCAGCATTCAGCCGATTAGGGTTTACTAAGACAAGTGCTTGATTGGCGTGCACACCGACACCGAATTGGCTTTTCCCTTTCCAGCCTAGTTGATCAATCAACCATGCTGCAGGAATTTTAACCAAATCTTTTCCATGAGAATAATAGGGAATATCAGTAAAGTGCGCCTTTAGTTTTACAAACTCACTCTCTTTAATAATCGGGTTTTTAAAAAAACTACCACAATTTGGAATATGATTGGGGTCTGGAAGTTTAGCTTGTCGAACCTTTATGACTTCATTAAATACATCAAGCGAACTAATTGAGGTATTAGATTCGAACCTGTTTTTTAATGCCGGGTATTCAATATTAGGTTTATGATCTTTTCTTAATTTTAATTTTACACAAAGGATTACAAACCCTTTTGCCTCTGGTGATTTAAAAAAACTGTCTCGGTAACCGAATTCACAATCAGTTTTTGAAAAGGTGACCACTTTTTCAGATTCTAAATCAAAAGCATCGAGCGATAAGAAGACATGCTCCAATTCTAACCCATAGGCACCAATATTTTGTATTGGCGCAGCGCCTACGCTGCCCGGGATCAGTGCTAAATTTTCCAGTCCGTTATATCCATTGTGAACACAGAATTCGACAGCTGAGTGCCAGTTTTCTCCCGAATTAAATTCAATAACAATTGTGTCTGATGTTTCTTCAACAATCCGTTTCCCCATAAGGGAATTTTTAATTGTTAACCCTTTAAGAAATTCAGGCAGGATTAAATTACTACCACCACCCAGTATTAATGAAGATAGCTTTTTTGTCTTTAACCAACTGGATATTTCTTGTAAATCTTCAATCGACGATACATTGACAAAATATTCTGAATGACATGGCACCGCCATGGTATTAAATGATTGCAGATCTTTATTGGTAATTATTTCCATCTATAAAGAGTATTTTTTTCTCAGATGATCCATAAGCCCTTCACATGCATCAACGACTAAATCAAACACATGGTCAAAGCCCCCTTGTCCTCCATGATATGGATCAGGAACTTCAATAAGATCACTATTTTTTGCGTAAGATAGAAATAATCCAGTCTTTGCTTTTGATTGTGGAGAGCAGAATCGTTCAATATTACTAAGATTGTCTTTATCCATTGCTAATACATAATCGAATTCATCTAAATCAGATTTCTGTAGTTGCCTGCCGCGTAAAGCGGATAAATCAACGCCTCGCGACTGAGCAGTAGCGACGGTTCTAGAGTCTGGCGGCTCACCGATGTGCCAACTTGATGTCCCAGCAGAATCGACAACGATTCTTTTTTGAAGTCCTTCGTCTTCAACCATTTTCTGGAAAAAACCATGTGCAGTTGGAGAACGGCAAATATTTCCTAAACAAACAAATAATATTTTTATTTCGTTCATATGCTTCTTAACTATTAATTTAGGTTAGTGATTTTTATCTAGTCTAGGCACTTATGAAAATCGTTTAATAATTGAATCTAAGTCTTCTTGAGTATCGACCCCTGGAGGCACATCTTGACAAGCTTGCGCTACATGAATTCGGCAACCATTGTATAGAATTCTCAATTGTTCGAGTTTTTCTAAATTTTCAATAGGTGATTCTTCCCATGTCACAAATTGATTGAGTAGTTTTACTCGATAACCATATATGCCGATATGTCGGTTTACTAAATTAGTCTTTGGTAAAACCGAGTAATGATTTTGATCTTGATATTTACGTCTTTCCCAAGGAATCGGAGCGCGTGAAAAATACAAGGCGATTCCGCGAATATCACATACAACCTTAACAACATTTTCGTCAAACAATTGAGATGGGTCTGAAATTTCCTCAGCTAAGGTCGAAGCATCAGCATCATGATGCTCAGCGAGATTTTGAGCTACCTGATTTATCACTTCAGGCGGCATAAGAGGTTCATCACCTTGTAAGTTCACGACAATTTCATCATCCGCATAACCCAACTTAGCCACCACTTCTTGAAGACGATCTGTTCCAGACGCGTGATTTTCAGAGGTCATGCACACCTGCCCACCAAAAGATTCAACGATCTCAAAGATTCTCTCGTCATCCGTTGCAACAATAACCTCATTCGCCGCACTATTTTTAGCACACTCATAAACCCGCTGAACCATTGTTTTACCGGCAATATCCGCTAAAGGTTTACCAGGTAATCTTTGCGATCCATACCTAGCAGGAATAATAACTTTAAATTGAGTTTGTAATTGCATTTACTTGTTCTCGTAAATCTAGAATTAATTGATTAGGAAGTTCCATTTCGATATCGAGCTGCCACCAATTCTCTTTTGCAAAACCGCGGCATTTCACGGCATCTTTTGCTGTCATAATAACAATGTTTGACTCTATGTCGCTAAAATCAGCGTCTTTAAATTTATGATGATCAGGAAAGTCTCTGGATTCAAATGATAGCTGAAGAGATTTTAGTGTTCGATAAAATTTCTGTGGATTTCCTATTCCTGCTATAGCAATGATTTTTGTTTTTGAATTAAAAATATCTAAGGGAGCATTTTTTCCAGTGTATAAATTTGTAAAAGACCTTGGTTTTATTGCTACTTTTGTTAGTGATGGTGTTTCGTAAGAATAGCAATCATCTCCACCGTTTAAAATTACACGATCAGTGTTTTTAAGGCGATCCGGTAATTCTCTCAACGGCCCAACAGGAAGTGCTCGACCATTGCCGAGATTACGCCAACCATCAATAACCACCCATTCAATATCATGATAAAAGCTATAATCTTGTAAACCATCGTCACAAATAATTAAATCGCAGTCAAAATTATCAACAAGTTCTTTTGCAGCTTCAATTCGAGTTTTCGATACCACTACGGGAACTCGAGTAAGGCTATAAATTAAAAGAGGCTCATCACCGACTTCTTCGGACGTGGAGTCACTGCTAACTACAATTGTATCTTCGCTACTACGACCATATCCTTTTGAGATCACTCCAGGTTTCAAACCTTCCTTTTGTAATCTTAGAGTCAAATCAATTATCAAAGGTGTTTTACCCGTACCACCGACATTAATGTTTCCTACAACAAGAACCGGGACATCTAATTTTATACGATCTTTAATCTGCTTTTCTTTTCGCTTACGACTCAACCATAAAAAAAGTATTTCAAAGGGAATAAGGCAATTTAGTAGGCCCGGTGTTTGACGATACCATCTTGTCTCAATAAATTTTTTTAACATTAATTTTGATTTTGAGAAGGTGTTTTTGTCGTCATGCTTAAGTTGGCATAGCCAAGCTGCCCCGCCAAATTCATTACCGTTACAATAGATTGGTAAGACGCGTTAGAATCTCCAGTAATTAAGAACGGAAGCGTTTTATCTCCGTTTGACTCTTTGTCGATTGCACGCCGTAAAGTTTCTGGCTCGTTGTCGACCAAAGCCTTACCATTAACCGAATAATTACCTTGTGAATTCACGACAACCTCAATTTGCTTTATCGCATTAGGTTGTAAATCGCCGTCAGACTTAGGTAGATCTATTTCTAGGTGGCTCTCTTTTGTGAAAGTAGTAGACACCATAAAAAAAATCAGTAATAAAAAAACGACATCAATTAAGGGCGTTAAGTTTACCCCTTCTTCTGCTTTAGATTGCCTTTTAAATTGCATGATCAGTTACGTCGCCGAGTTATCGCGTTTTTAGATCGACACGTCGATCGCTATGCAATGCGTCAACAAGTTTCACTGACTCTTGCTCCATCGTAACCACCAGCGTATCGACACGCCGAGTAAAAAAACGATGAGCTATCATTGCCGGAATAGCTACCGTTAATCCAGCAGCGGTTGTGATGAGTGCTTCAGAAATACCACCCGCCAAAACACCGGCATTTCCGGCACCTTGGAGATTTAACGCGGTAAAAACTTTGATCATCCCAATAACCGTCCCTAGTAGCCCTAATAATGGTGCAATAGCTGCGATAGTACCAAGTACCCCCAAAAATCGCTCCATCTCATGAATCACCTGACTTGCCGCTTCTTGAATGCTATCTTTCATCACATCACGACCATGTCTTGAGTTACTCAAGCCTGCCGCCAAAATTCTGCCCAACATTGAGCTTTTTCGAAGCTTCTTAAGCTTTTCACTGTCTAAATCATTATCTTGAATCCAGCTCCATACTTGACCAAGTTGGTTTTTTGGCGCAATTTTACCTGGATCTAGTGTCCAGTAGCGCTCCACACATATGGCCACAACGGCAATAGAGCAAAGGATGATCGGAAACATTAACCACCCGCCAGAAGCGACAATTTCAAGCACGTGCTACTCCTCTTTATTAGAATAAATTTTAATCAACAATCAAAAAGGCCTGCCTCAAGCAGACCTTTTCAATAAGTAATAATACCTAAATACCAAGATATATGCGTAATAATTGTTTATCAATAAATAACATCTAAGGAAAAGTGACCATCTTAGTCATACCAGGGTTTGGCCGTTTGATCACGGTAAGACCATATACGTGTTTTTCCAGATTGATCGATTTCAAGTGAAATCGCTCCTTGAACAGAAGTTTGCCAAATTCTAGCGCCTACAGCTTCGAAGCGTTTTACAACTTTTGGGTGTGGGTGATTGTATCTGTTTTTGTATCCCGAGCTAAAAATCACGTGCTTGGCATTTAAATGACGAACGAGTGATGCCGATGAGGAAGTTAAACTACCATGGTGTGCCGCAACAACTAAAAATATGTCAGGTGGAATCAAGCCATTTCTTAGCAAGATTTTTTCCACGTCATCTTCGATATCACCGAGTAATAGAACCTTAATTCCTTTATATTCAATCAATAAAACACAAGATTCATTGTTTTCATTTTTATTGTAGTAGTTGTTTGAAATACTTTTATTTGGCCACAAGAACGTGTAATGGAAACCACCAAGTTGGCCCCGAGAGCCATCGCATTTTTCCCAAATATGGGAATGAGATGCTGTCTCTTTTTGCAATTTTTGCGCGACAAGTTTTTTTATTGAAAAATCATTTGCAACAGATCTAAATCCGCCAATATGATCATTATCACCATGGCTAACAACAAGCATATCAATATGTTCCACACCTTGAGTGGAAAGATAAGGCGCAACCACCATTTTACCTAAATCAAAATTTTTACTGTATTTTGCACCTAAGTCATAAACCATATTTTTACTTTCAGAAGTAACCGCGATGGACAAGCCCTGCCCAACATCTAACACGCTAAGAGAAAATGTATTTTCCTTTTTTCCGAAACCTAGCGATATAGCGGCTAATAAAAAACAAAAACCCAGTATTCGCATACTTAAAATTTTTGGCAACAATATTAAAATTGCGCCTACAGAAGCGAATATGATTACTGGTATATTTGGATAGACTTTTAATTCAAGCAAAAAAGAAAACTCTGAAGCCCATCGCAGACCTTCCATAGTCTCAATTAGTAGAAAATCTAATATTTGAAAAAGTCCTTTCCCTATGGGCTCAAACACCAAGATTAAAATACTTGAAATGAAAAGTAGTGGAATTATCACAAATGAAAAGAGTGGGATCATAACCAAATTGACTAAAGGTGATAATAAGCTGCTGTAAATTCCAAGCGCTGCAAGAGGAATTGCTAAACAAAAAAATATTCCAAACTGCGCATAAATTAAAGACTCTATAGTGGATTGTTTTCCTAACCGATTGGCAAAACTTAGCGACAAAATCAGAACAGCTAAAAAACTTAGCCAAAAACCCTGTTGCATCAATGCAAGCGGATCCATTAAAACCACCAAAACAATTGTAAGTAAAATCACATGAAATATCGATATTCGCCAATTTTTTAAATAAGCAATGGAAAAAAGTAGAACAAAAATAAGGGCTCTTTGCGTCGGCACAGAAAAACCGGCAAGAAATGCGTAAAACGATGAAAATACAACACTGGTTATAACGGGAAAAAATCGGATTAGAAAGTACGAAAAACCAGTAAAAAACGGTGCTATAACTCGCCCGAAAAAAAACGCCAACCCCGCAACTAAACCCACATGCAGACCCGATATCGCCATCAAATGAACGGTTCCCGTTCTATTGAATTGGGTCCACTGGTCATCGGAAATACTGTTTTTATCTCCCAATAAAAGGGCTTTAATCACTCCGACATGTTTTAATTGCAAAGAATCTAAGTAAGACGCAATTGAAAAACGGGTAGCATCCATAGAGCGGTTTAGTGTATTTTTTCCTAGACCATTCTCTTTGATTTTTCCGTCTGATTTAAATACGTATCCAGTGGCATACACCTTATTTTGTAATAACCATAATTGATAATCAAAACCATTCGGATTAGCAAAACCCCTGGGGCGTTTTAACTTAACATGTATATTTAGCGTTTGGCCAGGATAAATGATATGTCCACCGCGCCAAGAAAGTCGGAGTTTTTTGCTAAGTAGATGTTCGGCATTACTCTTATTTACTCCTTCGACCAAAACATAGAAACTCGCGGATAACTCAGAAATTTTAGGTAGATCAACGACTTTTGCTTGTATCGAAAAAGGTTTATTTTCCAGCTCTTCTGGCAGTTGATTAGCTAACTTCAAATTCAAATGGATACTTGAAATCAAAACACCTGCAAGACTTAAAATAACGAAATAAGCTTTTCGCTTAACAAAATAAAAGCTAACACATAGTGATAGTAGAATTATCACCCAATCAAAAATTGAGAAGCTGTATGAAAAAACTGGAACGACCATTCCAGCAAGAAAGCCCAACAGGGCTGGGACGTTTAATAACACAAGATTCCTTTCTAAATTAAGCTCCCTAAATAAAGCTGGCTACGAGTATCCTTGAGCAACCGGCTTATCCTTAACAAATCCTACTTTTATAGAGCAGTCTTCCAGAGAATTTTATCGTGCATTTGACGTTTTTTTCAACAAAAAATTTACATGAACTAAAAATACATAAAAAACCTCGCTAAAATATGGAAAAACGAAGAATCAGTGGCATAATGGCCGCCCAAATTTAGATTCGATACTCGCATCTCATGCCGCGTAAGCTATTAGAGCGCTGGATCCCAGACCCTAAGACAATTCGTGAACATGACTCCCTAAAATTTATGGGAGATCTTTTGCACGACCCAAATTTGTTCCACCTTAATCGACATTCAACATCGGTTGCCTTCTTTATTGGTCTTTTTTTGGCTTTTATGCCATTTCCTGGACAAATTTTTCTAGCGGCACTTGGCGCGTTTTATTTTCGTTGTAACCTCCCAATCGCGGTGAGTCTGGTGTTTATTACCAATCCTTTTACTTTTATTTTTATCTACTATGGAACATACAAATTGGGCGCAAGAATAATGCAACTGCCCCCAAGAGATTTATCCTTTGAGCTTTCCTGGTCATGGTGGCAAACAGAATTCCTTGCCATATGGCAACCATTTTTGTTGGGCTGTGTATTATCGGGTTTACTTTTTGGTTGTATGGGATACGTTTGTACTCAATGGTTCTGGCGCTGGAATGTTATTAGAAAATGGAAAAAACGTAAGCAAAGACGACATACAAGAGTGAGTCAATGAAACAAACCTAAATTATTGGTTTTACTCGGTTTGCTCTCCAACAAGCTGCCCATCAAAATCATCTTCAGGTAACTTTCCCTTCTTAATCCTTAATTGCCCTTTGGCATCTACCCATAAATGGTAATCCCCTAATTTAAGATGGCCTGAGCGATAATCAGAATGGCCGTTTTGATCGCTAATCACAACATTACCTGTAATAGTTTGTCCTTTAGGGTGATCAAAAATACCACTTCTCAATAGCAAGTCATGCAACCCCTGTAGCGTTGTCTTTCCATAGGTGTTTTCCCCAGGCCCGAAATACTCATTTTTTCTTGTGCGAAATTGCAACAATTTTGGATCAATCGCCATTGTTGGTGGTGTCTTTCCTTGTGTGGTACCAAATCGAATTTGAGAGGAACGAATCGTGTGATGACCACCAGTATATACATCATGATATTCTAACCAAGTACCTTCACCCGAATCCGAAAAATGTATTGGATGCTGTATTCCAGCGTTTTTAGTAATATGAGTTCCTCTTGCGCCGCTTCTAACATCCACGGCTTTACCTTCACCATTGAAAAAATTATTGCCTTCTATACGCGTATTATATGCCTCATCTAATACCAGCACGTGTGATTGAGATTTTTTGGTTAATCCATGTTTTAAATAATTATTAAAAATAGAGACATTAGGCGCGTCGACAATAATTGAGTTTTCTATATTTTTTGCGGTCAGTTCGAACCAGTTATCATAAATAGACGCGGAATGGAACCCGTTTTTAGATGGATCTTTGACCTCCATTTTAATGGCATAAGGAGGGCTTTCCTCCTGGTAGATATTGTGATGAATGGAAATATTGTCGCAACCATCACAACGAATCATACCTTGCTGACCACCGACGATCATACTGTTTTTAACTTCAACATGGTTAACATCGAAACCATATATAGCATGCTGAGCAAGATGATCAAATCTCACCGAATCAATTACGGTTCCCCATGCCTTGTAAATATACATACCAGAACATTTAAATCGATTATTGTTGCCATCAATGTAAATACTTCTCACTGTCGCACGGGGGTTGCGAAAATAAAGTACACCATATTTGCAGTCTCCACCAGCAACAAAGCGAGTAAGGTCTCCTTCTCCGATGAAACTTACGTTTCCCGGAATATGCAAATCTTTTACTTTATAAACACCGGACGGAACAAAAACCGTGACTTGCCCTGGGTTTCCCGGCAATAACTTTAATATGTTATGAATTCGCTCAGACATATCAAGCTTTCCTGAACGATCAATCATGTATCGACTATCACCAAGATTAATAAAGCCAACATTATTAGATTGATTGCCTGAATTTGTTTGCGATGAACAGCCAGTAAAAAAATAAAATAGAAGTATTACTAGACTTAACTTAAGGAAATCATTTAGAAAATAATTATGCATCTAAGGCGTACATCAAAAGATAAATTTCAGATAACTTAATATTAGCTCAATCTGAAAACATATTTATGACAAATATAAAATCTTAAATGTTCGAAAATAACATTTTATATAGGTAAATTACGTTAAGACTCCACTAGTGCTCTATTAGTAAAGAGAAAATAAAACCGATATAAACTATTTTTTAGTTTTATTTTCCCTGCTACTACGCCCTTTGAATACTGAACTTCTAAGGAGAGTAATAGCCGCCGGTAGCTTGAATAGGAACCTGGCGCCCTTGTTCTTCAACCCAGAATACATATGCCGTTTTGGTTGGGCTTTTAATTTTTGAAGAGGGTAAATTTAACCATTGATTGAGCTTGTTTTCGCTTGATACCAAATCAAGTACGATAAAGTCTTGCTGTAAGATTCGACCTCTGTTCTCTCCTGCTCCAATTTCTCTCTCAAAATCGAACCCTAGCAAAGCAGCTTTTATAACCGGAGAATTTAAATCATCTGTATATTGAGCACGAAAGAGACCATCTTTAATTTCAACTTTTAAATTACCTACTTTTTTGTTGCTAGATGGCCAGGTTTTGTCACCTCGAAACCAACTTCGCCATTCTATTCCAGAAACAATAAGTTCAGGAGTATAGACGCCATTAACCAGACCTTGCCTTTTAAAAGTATAGTGCCTAGCACCATGGGCACTTCGTGCAAATTCATCTCGCCAACCTAAGTAATCCCAATAATCTACGTGGAAAGCCAAAGGCACAAAATCTTTAAATAGCTTAGAGTGATCTTTTAAATCCGTAATCCAGCTTTCTGCCGGAGGGCAGCTCGAACAGCCTTCTGAAGTGTATAACTCGATCAGCTCAACCGCTCTTTCACCACTTTCAAATTTGATCGATTCCGCAAATAACGCTTGTGATAATAAAAGATATAAAATAATAAAAGTGTATTTTTTCATACTCATTCCACTTATTTTTTTCAAACGACTGAAGACGAGATTTTATACTTAGTATTACAGACCTTAATGCTTATAGATGGTTTTCCCAATTGTACAAACGTTATAGATTTGTGATATTTGCTAAATTACACAACAGAGAAGCGTTACTTTAAAAAAGAATAGTTCGAAAAAAACAAGCGTGCAAACAGGGCAAAAATACCTGAGTTTCCCAACAAAAAAATTGAAAGGCACGTTGTTAAAAGAATAAAGATATATTTGTATCCTAAGCAGTAAAAGTAAGATTTATTGCATTAGCGGCGCTAGATGTTTTTTCCATACATCTTTTGTTACCTGACCGGTATGACGATATTTTACGATTCCTTGGCTATCAACGACAAAAGTTTCAGGTGCCGCCGTAACGCCTAAATCTAAAACTAAACTACCATCTTGATCTTCGATAATATGAAAATAGGGGTTTTCTAACTTTTCTAACCATTTTAGTGCTTCGTCTCTGTCATCCCGCCAGTTAACGCCCAAAATATTCACGCCTAACTTAGAAAGCTCAACGAGATACGGGTGCTCATAATAACAAGTCGTACACCAAGTACCCCAGATATTTACCAAGAATGGTTCTCCGAGAATTTCCGACTTATTTAAATTAACACCCTCTTTACCCAATACCGGCAAATCGAAGTTCGGCATGGGCTTTTCAACCAGGGCCGAAGGAATATGCTTTGGATCTAAACTAAGACCACGCCACAAAAAAACAGATAAAACTAAAAAGATAAAAAGTGGTATAAATAATTTAATTCTATTGGTCATTTTTCTTCTTTATCGTTGTCTCTGCCAGAAGTGTCTTGCTCGTCAAAAGTTTCTTCAGATCGAAACTCCTCTTTTTGATTCGGATTACCAACCTCGTCAATAGCAAATGTAGCTGCTTCACCAGCACTTGCTGTAGCCATTGCAGGAGAAGAAACTTCGAGAACGCTTTTTACTTTTTTCTCTTTTCTTTTTTTATAACGTTTATCGGTTAAAGTAAGCGTTGCACCAATAGCCATAAATAGTGCACCGAGCCAAATCCAACGCACCATCGGTTTGAAATGGATTCTCACAGCCCAGTCATCATTTTCCAGTTTGTCTCCAAGAGCTACATAAATATCCCTCAAAAAACCACCATCAATTGCAGCTTCAGTCATGATATTTCCGCCAGATAAATAACGACGTTTTTCTGGTTGGAGTTTTACAACAATTTCATCGCCATCGTACACGACAATTTCACCCGCATCTGCGGTATAGTTCGGTCCTCTAATTCTTTTCACATCAACAAGCTCGTAACGATAACCCGAGATCTCTACAGAATCTCCGATACTCATTCGCATATCTCTCTGATCGCTATATATGGTGTTTAGACTCGCTCCTAATAGCGTCATAGCAAAACCAATATGGGCACAAACCATTCCGTAATAACCTGGTGTTAATTTGCGCAGGCCAGAGAAAAAGTCCGATGCATTTCTAGTTTTACGAAATATATCGGAAATAATCGAGAAAATTACCCAGCACCCAAGCGTAATCGAAATAGCTGCGTTGATTGAGTATTCACTGCTCACAACTCCGGGAAGAAACGAACCAAATCCGAGAGCTACGAGAAAAGGAACAACCTGCCATTTTCTAATTTTAGAAAAGTCGGTCTTCTTCCAATTAAGCATTGATCCAATACCCATAAGCACTGCAACAACGGCCATTATTTTTACAAAGAAGAAATTAAAGTAAGGCACACCAACCGATATTTTTCCGAGGTTTAGCGCCTCTGTAAATAAAGGATATAGCGTTCCTAACAAAACAAAGCTTACGGTAATTACCATCAACATGGCATTGGCAAGCAAGAATGCCTCTCGGGATAGAAGCGTAAATCCGGAAACACTTTTAACCACAGGTGCTCGCAAGGCAAAAAGAATCAATGAACCACCTACAACCACTCCGAGGAAACCAAGAATAAATACGCCTCTAGCAGGATCACTAGCAAAAGCGTGAACCGATGTAAGCACGCCAGAACGAACAAGAAACGTTCCTAATAGGCTCAAAGAAAATGTAAATAAAGCCAAAAAAAGCGTTAGGCTTTTAAACATGCCACGCTTCTCTGTCATGGATAAAGTGTGAATTAATGCGGTTCCCACAATCCAAGGCATGAAAGAAGCATTTTCAACGGGATCCCAAAACCACCAGCCACCCCAGCCTAATTCATAATATGCCCACCAACTACCTAATGCGATTCCAATCGTTAAGAAAGCCCAAAATAAGTTAGCCCAAGGCCTAGCCCATTGTGCCCAGGCGCTGTCGAGACGACCAGATAAAAGTGCCGCGATCGCAAACGCGAACACCGTGGAGGAACCCACATAACCCATATAGAGCATGGGCGGATGCACAATTAATCCAAAGTCTTGTAACAAAGGATTTAAATCAGAACCCTCTAGAGGAACGTCTGGTAGGACCCTATCGAATGGGTTGGATGTAAATAACATGAACATTAAAAAGCCCGTCGCGATCATACCCATTACTGATAAAACACGAGCCAATACAATCAGAGGTAATTTGCTGCTAAACACACTTACGGCAAGTGTCCACAAAGCCAGAATAAGCGCCCAAAGTAATAAAGAGCCTTCGTGGCCTCCCCAAACTGCGCTAAATTTGTATTGAACAGGTAACTGAGTATTAGAGTGGGTTGAAACGTATTTAACCGAGAAGTCGTCAACCAAAAATGCATGTGTGAGTATGGCAAACGCAATAGCGGTGAAAACAAACAAGCCGGCAGTCAATGAACGGGACGATGCCATCCAAACGATCTTTCCATTGTAGCTACCCGCCATAGGAATGACCGATAAACAAGCTGCCAAAAGTAAGGCAAGTATAAGTGCAAAATGTCCTATCTCAGGAATCATAGGTTAAGCCCTGGCAAGTAAGAGAGTGATTAGCAGTAGGATCTGCTTCTGCTTGTTCTTCTAGAGTATCAGTAACTTCTGGCGGCATATAGCTTTCATCATGTTTAGCTAGAACCTGAGAAGCGACAAGTAAATTATTATCATCAAGCTTCCCTGTCACGACAGCCGCTTCACCCTCACCAAATAAATCTGGAAGGAAGCCATCATAACTCACTTTTACCGTTTCTGAACCATCAGTGATATCAAAAAACACTTCTAAGTTATTCCCTGTTTCAACTACTGAACCGGGCACAACGCAACCTCCCGCACGAATTGTTTTGTGTTTTGGCACTTCGCCACTAACGATTTTGGAGGGTGGGTAAAATGAATTAAGATTCTCGCCTAAAGAATAGAGAACTAAACCTGCGGCAGCTGAACTGGCAAGGACAATAAAAATTACGGTGATTAAACGCTGTTTTCTTACTGGATGCATTAAACTGCCTCTATCGTATTTTTAAAAAATTAATCTGCATTAGAGTCTTCATTGCGCTCTAAAATTCCCTTTTGCTGCCTAAAAAATGTATTTTTCCTGATTATAGGCGTGAAAACTAAGGTAACTAAGCCAAGAACAACAATGATATAGCTCGCCCAAACATAGGGCCCATGTCCATTCATCCAAATAAATTCAGCAAGTGAGGAAAATTGAAACTCCATAAAAGTAACCTTTTATTTTTGTAAAATTAACTCTTTAACCCATTTTGACTTTTTTTCGCGCTGCAATATCTCTGTTCGCGTGTTCATAATTAGCAACCATGCAAAGGTTACGTAAAATGCAGCGATCATGATTAACAACGGATACGCCATTGACGCGGCAATCTCCGATTTTTCGGTCAGCTTTAAAGTTGCCGGTTGATGTAAAGTGAACCACCAGTCAACGGATTTATAAATTATTGGTATATTGACCATTCCCACTAGCGCTAAAATCGAACAGGTTTTGTCTGCGGTCTCTTGATTACGATATGCCTGATCGAGTGCAATCATACCCAGATAAAGAAATAATAGAACCAACATACTCGTAATTCGGGCATCCCAGAACCACCAAGTTCCCCAGGTTGGCTTTCCCCAAATTGATCCAGTTACCAAGCACAAAAAAGTCAACATTGCACCAATTGGCGCCGCAGACTTCATAACCATAAATGATAGTTTCATGCGCCATATTAAACCAATGGCGCCAGATATCGCCATAACATAGTAACCCGCTAATGCGAGGAATGAAGAAGGAACATGTATATAAATAACACGATAACTGTTTCCCTGAGTTTTATGGATAGGTGCATAGGCTAAACCCCAAACCATTCCAACGACTAACAAAGCAACAGCCACCACACCGAGCCAAAAAACCCAGGAATTAGTTTTTTCATAAAACCATCGTGGAGAACCTAACCTGTGAAACCACTGCCAACTCATAACCACCTCAGATTATTTATTTTTATTTATCCATCAATACTGACTTTAAGCGCACCTGCCGCAGCAAGTGGAGCAAGCATTAACGCTAACAAAAGGAATACGCCTAACATTGCAATTTGACCCATAAAGGCAAACTCATCAATTGCATTTCTAACTGCACCAGTACCAAAAATCAGTACAGGAACATACAGAGGCATTATTATCAGAGATAATAATAAACCTCCCCTTCGCAATGCCACAGTAAGCGCAGCACCAATAGATCCTATCAAGCTTAAAGTACCAGTGCCTAAAAAAAGCGTCGCGACAAGAGGGATATACCCAGACTCAGGTAACGACATCATCAAACCAAGAACTGGCGCTAATAAAGTCAATGGCAACCCAGTAATCAACCAATGAACAATTACCTTAGACATTACTAGCCAGTATAGCGGCTGGCCGCTGACTATGAATTGCTCAAGAGAACCATCTTCAAAATCACTTTGAAATAGACGATCTAGCGACAATAAAGTTGCAAGTAAAGCGACAATCCAAATCATCCCCGGCGCTAATGTCGCTAAAACCTTACCCTCTGGGCTAATTCCGAGTGGTACAAAAACAATAATACACAGAAAAAAGATTATAGGATTCGCAAGATCGCTTCGATTACGATACCCCATCAACAGCTCGCGCTTGAAAAAGCTCGAAAACGCTGCTCCGAGACCAGGAAGTTGAATCATTAATGAACGTCCTTACGTTTAGGCATATACTTTTCCAAGTCAATAATTTGGACGTCATTGATATTTAATGCCTGATGTGTCGTCAAAATCACCAGCCCACCGGATTTTGCGTGCGCTTCAATCTTTGCTTCTAAAGCTGCGACACCTTTTTTGTCTATGGCAGTAAAGGGTTCATCGAGGATCCAAAGTGGCGCAAAAGAACAATACAACCTAGCAAGACCCACACGCCGTTGCTGGCCCGCTGACATTTGGTGACATGGAATATCCCCGTATCCTTTTAGTCCGACCTCTTCGAGCGCAGAAATAAGTTCTTTTCTAGAAGGCAACGAGACGTTTGAATCACGTTTTAAACCGTTAAGTCCAAAATACCACTCTAGGTTTTCCAGAGCCGTCAGAGAGGTTTTCACACCCGGTAAGTGGCCGAGATACAATAAGGAAGAGTAAAAATCGTAGTTTTTTCGAATTTCGCCGCGCCAAAAGATCTCTCCTTCGTAAAAGCCAGATAGTCCGGTAAGGATCTTTAGCAATGTGGTTTTACCAGCGCCATTAGGCCCTGCGATCTGAGCAACTTGTCCAGCAAAAAGCTCGAAAGTCAGTCCTTGGAATAGTTTTCTTTCATCTCTTTCGCATGAGAGATTTTTTGTCGCCAACAAAGCTGACACTAAAGCACCTAAGTATTATTCAAATATTTATTATAACTAAGAGTTACAAAGAAAGTGGAACCCTGCGCAAATATTAATTTATCGCCTACATTTAATTATTATATGAAAGATATTACGTTGTGGACCTAAATTCTCTCAAAAACCAAGTTACCATTGCTAAAGTCGCGCAAAATACGACGCGAAATGTGCAACTTCTAAACATCGATGATTTAAAAATCGGAAACCAAATTCAAGGAACTGTTGAAAATATATACAAGCTAACCCCGAAACAGTTAGAAACCTTACTAAACCTATTTAAATTCCCGAAAAATCAGATTCTTAATAATGATGATATAACCAGCAACATACCGACTATTATAAACCAATTAAAATCTAATAAATCGGAGAACACCACAACAACCAAACTATTTCTGGCCGAACTAAATATCAGCAACAAAAAGCTTCATTTGTTGACCGACATTCCAGAAAGCCTGCCAAAACAACCTAAATTATTGATTGGTCCAAACCGGGAAATCATTCTAGCAAATAGTAAAGCGCCACATTCAGAAGGAAAGCTTTCTATCGACTACAAAAGTAATACTGAAAATGCGAATCCTACAACAGTAAAAACAGACACAATAATAAAAGAAGCAGATAAAAAATTAACGAGTGAACTAGGGGTAGAGAGGGTTCGCCCACAATCTCAAAATATGCCTTTAGAACAAGCGATTAAAATAATTCAAGAAGGTATTAAAAAACACTTACCTCATCAACAAAGCATTGTTCATGTAATTAAAAAGTTAGAATTAATTTCAAAGGAATTGACTGCTTTTCCTCGAAAAACAAACACCTCAGAAACGAATCCTAAGACCGATTTGATTCAGCTACTCCGAAAAATAAATACTAACTTGCCTAGTACCGACACACTGAAAAACATCGATGTTTTCCAAAAGATATTGAAGGAATCTGGCTTTCAACTCGAAAACACCATTCTGAAGCAGGTTTCAAATCAGAGTAACTCCACTCAAAAGTCGTCAACTACTATTGGCGATAAACCCGAGTTTTCAACACCTATAACGAAAAAAGACATTTTTTCTTCTTCTCTTAGCCCTAAAGACACAACAAGATCCATCCAACCAAATCTAGACGTTGATACAAAAGCTATGCTATTGAAATTGCATACGGCCATTGAACAGGTACTTAGAGATTTTTCAGCAAATTCTTCTAAGAATAATCAGATATTCGATAAACTTACGAATATTATATTAACTGCACTTAACAGGAATACGACATTTTTAGAAACTAAAACGAGTGAGTCGCAAAGAACAACCGCTCTTTTAAAGCTGAAAGAGTTAGTAAATTCTGGCATTTCAAGAATTTCAAATCTACAACTCAATCACCTGATGTCAATTTCACAAGATGCCCAATTGGCTCCGACAGGAGGTAGTTTCGAAATTCCTGTGCGACTCGGGGATAGCCTTTTCCCACTATTTATAAATATCCACGAATATCATGAGAAGGAAAAGGAGTATGCTAACGAGGAAGCGGTAGCAAATGCCGAAGTTAAAAAAAAATGGAACGTTTATCTTGAATTAGAAATAGACGAATTAGGTTATTTTGCAAGCGAGCTTATTTACACCCAAGGAAAGTTAAAAACACGCTTTTGGATTGAAAATAATGAGCTCGAAGCAAGTGCAAAATCCAACATAGACCAATTATTCGACAAACTTAACACCCTGGGTGTTGAAATTGAAGAAGTGACTTTTTCCAAGAGTATACCTCCACGAAAAATATCTAGTGTTGTCCAATCTTTAATTGATATCGAGACCTAAGAGAAAATCTAGTATGTATGATGAACTTGATGATGAAGCTAAACTAAAGTCTGCTGTTGCACTTTTTTATTCTGGTGAAAATGCCCCAACGGTTACAGCAAAGGGACATGGCAAAGATGCGGAAGAAATAATTCGAATAGCAAAAGAAAATGACGTTCCTCTTTGCGATAATGCACCATTAGCGCAGATGCTCACACAACTAGAATTAGGAGAAACCATTCCTAAGGAACTTTATTTAGCGATTGCCCATATCATCGCTTATGCGTATAAATTACAACTCAGAATACTCGAGGAAGATTAAAAAGCACATTAACAAGATTATTTATTTATCTTGTCCTCGATATCTTTCAATGCTTCTTCCAAACGTGGGTCTGGATCTATTTTTTGCTGAGCTTTAATAATTTCAATAGCGTCATCGTATCTATGGGCCTTGCAATAAATTTCAGCCATTGATAAAAGTTCCGTCACCTCATCATCCATCACTAAGTCAATATCTAGACTTTCGATTTCATCCTCGTAATGGTCAACATAATGAATGTCACTTCTTTCAAATCCAGAAGTAAATCCTTGATCAGCCAAGGATTCATCTTCAGCTATATCCCGCCGAATATTTGACTCTCGATTAAATTTATCAACAATTTCTTTTGAGACTTTACCTTCGGGGTCACCATCGTCAGAATAATCTTCGTTGTATTCTTCTTTATCTTTCTCAACTAAAGTAAATCTTTCGAATCTGTGTCGAGCGCTCGCTTTCTCTCTTTGTTGCTCTTCGATAATATCCATTACCGTACGTTTCTTTTTTTCATTCTTTAGATCTGAAGATGTAATTGCTCCAACAAATGTCTTGTCTTCAATCTCACTTTGAGTTTGCGTTGCTCGATATTGATTAAATTCAACGTACTTTTCATCACTCTCTTCGGAACCACGACGGCGCAAAAAGGTATAGACCAAAAATAAAGCAAAAGAAATACTAATAATGATAAAGATAAAATAAACCACCCAAGGAATCACTGAAAACTCTGGCTCCGCGAGGGTATCTATACCTAAAACCTGAGTTGATGAAACAGTTTCTAGATTATTAGGCGAGTCAACACCTTGTGACAACGACAAGCTTTTTTCGGGTATGAAAACTTCTGAAGTTTTTGTCTTACCACGCTCCTTAGTTAACGTTAGATCATCACCTTGTAAGTTTTCAATTTGAATTTTTAAGGCTTCGATTTGCTCGCTTTGAGTATAGATAAGGTCTTTGAGTGTACTTATATATTCAGAACTTTCGAGCTTTTTAACTCGTTTTTTCAGGTCTTCATTTTCTTTAATAACGAGCGAAAGTAACTCTTGTGTTCCATCGAGCTTTTCATTAATTGAACGGATTTCCCCACCGCTTTCAGATGGGCTATTTGTAGAATTACTTAATCGAAGTACACCAACGGGTTTTTCACCGTCATTTTTACTGAATGATGATTTTTCATTACTCTTCGAGCCTGAGTTCAAATCAGAAGATAGATTATTTACATCAATCGTTTCGAGTTTAGGATCATATTCCGCACCAGGTAATTCTAAACTTACACCCGCATTAAGTTTATTAATATCGCCAGCTTGAAAAGCATGAGGATTATTAATCACAAGCCAATCTGCGAGTTCGTTTTGATTCAGTTTTAATTCTCTACTCAAATGACTGGTTATTGCAGAAAAAGTGTCTCCAAACTGAACGCGATAAACAGCACTTTTCCCTTCAGTTTCAAATGAGGGAACATCTTGCGATTTTGTTTCAACGTTGGATTTAGACCGGCTATTTAAAACTGGTAAGTCCAAGAGAACAGCAAACTCTCGATACATCGAGCCTGTTGGCCATTCCAATAGGATCAAAATATCTGTATATGGCTCTGTTATCGGTTTTCGTGAAAACAACCGAATAATAGGTAAACCAGATGGATCAGATTGAATTGAAACATAGAATTTATTTGGAGAATAAAGAAGCTCTACGCCTAGGCTTTCTGCCTCGATCTTGGAGACAATTTTCACCAAAAGGTGGGACGATTCTACCCTTTCAGCGCCTAGGATTTCGATTTGCGCCTCTAGAGGCTGCCCTAAAAACGAACTAACTCGAATATCACCCAGTCCCATACTGTGAGTACGCGAAGAAGCCAGTATTGTGACGATTACAGAAAATAGCAGAAGAATTATTTTTATAAATGTTTTAGGTATCACAATCAACTATTCTTCTCGTTATTGACGTTATGTCCTTAACAGCTTTGAGCTAATTTTAAATCCCATAATATGATTTTGCCCGTTCAAAATGGTCAAATTTGAATAAAAGCTTTAAAAATTTGGAGTTAATACACCGCCAAAGCGCTTAACTAACAATTGAATCGATCCCTAGCTTACTTTGTAATGCATTTTCCCTAATGTCGCAAGAATCTTTATAACTCGATAAAATCCACACCAGTTCCACCCAAACCACAATAACCATTCGGATTCTTAGCCAAATATTGTTGATGATATTGTTCGGCATAATAGAATTCGCTTAATGGAATTATCTCAGTGGTGATCAAACCATAACCACTTTTGTCAAGCATCGTTTGATACTGTGATCGTGATTTTTCAATTATTTCTACGACAGACTCTTCATCATAATAAATACCGGATCGGTATTGTGTACCCACATCATTTCCTTGTCGCATACCTTGAGTGGGATCATGAGACTCCCAAAATACACGAAGAATTTGAGATAACGTGATCTTTTCCGATTGGTAAACAACTAAAACGACCTCGTTATGCCCTGTTAAACCAGAACAAACTTCTTCGTAGGTTGGGTTTGGTGTAAAGCCAGCGGCGTAACCAACTGCCGTGGTATAGACGCCATCTAATGTCCAAAATTTACGCTCTGCACCCCAAAAACATCCAAGTCCAAGCACAATTTTTTTCATATTTGAACCGAACGGAGGTTTTATCGGATTTCCAGAGACAAAGTGCTCATTTTGCAACGCCATCTCGTCATCGCGACCAGGTAAAGTCTCATCTCTTGTGGGCATTCTCGTTTTCTTTAAGAACATAAAAGAACCTCAGTCAAATTAGGGAGAAATATCTAAAACTAAACCTGTTGCGTTGTTTGGATGAGGTGTCATCCAGTTGTCATAGAAAGCATCAAGTTTTTCGACACATCGTTCGGCCATCTCTCTGAAAGGAGGTCGTCCTGGATCAGTCATAACGACCCTAACCCCCGAGTCTACAGCTCGTTTGGCCAAATTAAATAAAGGGCGTGCCATAGAATCCCAAAAACAAATATCCGCAGCGATCATTAGATCGAATTTTTCCAAATCCACTTTTCTAATATTTTCATAGCGACACTTCCAGGTCGTTACCTCGACTCCATTTATTTCAGCGTGACATTCTAAATACGGAAAAACCGTATCATCCGCATCTAGGGACGTAATCTCAGCTTTAAATGTTTTAGCACAATAAATACCACCTAAACCCCAACCACATCCAATTTCTAAAATTTTAGGATTCTTTTTAGGAGCAAATTCAGTAAGATAATCCATCAATAGATATGTCGAATTCCAAAACTTATTTCCATGTATTGTTGGGTAACCCGTCTCTTTTCTGATACGACGAATCTCTGGATGCCCATTCTTTAAAATCTTTAAACCAAAAGCTTGTCTTTCCATATTGGAAATTTCCGCCATTATTATTCTCCCCAGATATAATTAAGCGTTATCATAGCAATTGTCTTAGATAAAGTGATTTAAATTATTCATTTATAGGCGTTTTTTTTAGAGTGTTAAACTTGCAAACGCCATTCTGAGCGGCATAATTGCCATTAAAAAAGCATTAACACTCGCAGTATTTCTAGGAAAATAAATGCCCGAACACCAATTTGCCTCCCCCTACTTTGCGTCGATTGACCTAGGCTCCAATAGCTTCCACATGCTAATCGTAAGAGTAAGCGATACCAAAATAGAGATCGTTGACCGCGAAAAAGATATGGTACAAATTGCTCTTGGAATTGAGCCAGATAGCACATTAAATCAAGCAGCTGTAGATCGCGCTCTAGCTTCTCTAAATCGATTTTCAGAGCGTTTAAGGGATATTCCTCAATCCCAAATTCGAGCTGTTGGTACTAAAACATTACGATCGATTAAAAATGCAAAAATGTTTATAAAACAAGCAGAAAAAGCTTTGAGTACCAACATCCAAATTATTTCCGGTTACGAAGAAGCCCGCTTAGTCTACGCAGGCTTGTCCAACACTGTGATTGATGAAAAAGACAAACGTCTAGTCATTGATATTGGGGGCGGAAGTACGGAGTTCATTATAGGCAAGGGCTTTGAACCGACACTGCTTGAGAGTCTGCCTCTTGGCTGTGTAACATTTAGTAAGAACTATATCCAACAAACCGGTCCTACTAGACAATCCATGCGTAAGGCTTATCTTGCCGCCTGCAATGAGCTCGAAGAAATACGCAAGCAATACATATCGAACTCTTGGGAAACCGCTTACGGGACTTCTGGTACGATGAAGGCTATTGCAGAACTGTTAGCCGAAACAGATGGCGGCGCAGTTATCACCAAAAAAAGCTTATTTGAACTCGCGGACTATTGTATTGAAAACCGCAGTATTCCAGACGCGGACATAGCCTCCCCAAGAAAAGAGGTGTTGCCGGCAGGCATTGCAATATTGCAAGCGATTTTTGATGAACTCAATCTCGAAGTCATACAAGTTGCTGATGCAACTTTAAAGGAAGGCTTGATTTACGACACCATTGGCCGATTTAGCGATCATGATATCCGTTTTAGCACGATTGAAAAACTTAAAGAACAATACAAAATTGATGAAAAACAAGCCGAGCGCGTAAGCGATCTTGCTATTAGTTTTTGGAAAAATATCAAGGGTGTAAAACTCGCCGGTGTATCTCGTACTAAAATTCTAGACTGGGCAGCACAACTTCACGAAATAGGTTTAAATATTTCTCACTCTTCTTATCACCGACACGGCTATTATATTTTGCGCTACACAGACCTAGGCGGTTTCGGTAGAACAGAACAATATATTCTAGCAAACCTTGTACGATTTCACCGTCGTAAAGCTCTCACTCAATAGCTTTACAGAGGTGAGTGACGAAACGCTCGAAGCCTTTATTCCATTATTAATTTGTCTTCGCTTAGCAACAAGTTTGAATAGAAGGAGAGAAGATCTTGACGAAAAACCAGTTCTAAAAAGAGACAAAAACCATTACGTCTTAAAGTTTCAAAAAGGATACCTAGAAGAGCACCCTCTTACTTATTCCGGCTTAGAGAAAGAAATAACATACCTAAGAAACATTAACATCGATTTAACGATTGAAGCCTAGCGATTGATTCATGATTATTAGACTTTTATTTGCCATCGCCCTTTTATTTGCGCTTTTTTATGGATTTCGAAAGCTAAGTAAACTCGACCCTCAAAAACGTAAAAAAGTTATTTTGCAAGGTGTTCTTTATGGATTAGCAGGTGTTGTTGCATTTGCGGTGTTGACAGGAAGAATGCATTGGATCGGCGCAATACTCGCCGGTTTTTTAGCATTTGCAAGAATAGGATTTGTCTACCTGCTTCGCTTTTTACCATTTCTTCGCTTTTTACAACGTCAGTCTGTTTTCGGCGAACCAATAATAAAAACAGAACACATTAAAGTAAAAATAAACATTCAAACGGGACAAGTTCAAGGTGAAATAATAAAAGGGTTACACGAAGGAAAACAGCTTACGTCTCTTACAGAATCAGAGCTGGAAGAACTTGAAACTTACTATAAAGACAAGGATACTAAATCCTTTTATTTAATTAGAGCCATTATCCAAAAATCTACACATTTTGATCAACGTAGCTCGCAAGAATCATATTCGTCTAGTAGTAGTAATTCTTCTCAACCCTCGATAGATGAAGCTTTACAAATACTCGGACTTCCGAAAAACCCGACTAGAAAAGATATAATTCGAGCTCACAAATCGTTAATGCAAAAATTGCATCCGGATCGCGGAGGTAATGATTTTTTAGCGGCGCAAATTAATAACGCAAAAGAAGTGCTGATTAATCATTTTAAAGAATAAAAAATCTATTCTAAATTGTAGGAACCTCTGATTAATACCGCTTAATCCTATGCCTATCCCTAATAATCTTTTTAACTGAAGATTCAATGTCTCGCGGTGTATAAATGATTGCAGAATTTCGAAGCGGGTGACGAGATAACTCTCGAAGTCGAATAATATTATTGTGTAGTTTGTGATCCATCTTTAAATTGGTGAGGTATCGAAAGTTTTGAATCACCGAGCGAGTTTCAGGCGAATGCCTATCCTTAACAACAACTAGAAAGGATTTATTAGGTGATGCTCTATTGATATTCAATGCGGCTTGATTAGCTTTCGTGTCAAACCAATTTTTCATTCCAGGATAGCGTTGATAGCGATAAAAATGCTCAGTCGCAGTTGCATAGGTTATTGAAGTAACAATCACAGCAAAAAAGATATATAGATTAACACGACCAGAGTTGGGAAGTAAGCTATGGACTTGAAAAAAGAACGTGGCTGCGCCAATTGCCGCGATAATCACTACAGGAAGAATAATACCAATGGCTCGCAAGGCATGTGGCTGAGCATCGTAAGTTAATGCAGATGGAACCAACATAACTAAAAACCATATCAATGCTAATCCACCTAGATAAGAAATCGCTTTCTCATATGAACTATTTTCTCGATTAAAAATGTATAGCTTTACAAGCACAACCACACCGTATAGTAAAAAAGCAAAATTTACGATATTAAGTTGAGCATTTGAATTGGTATTATGACGAAGATTTCTATCTCCGATTCCTCCTAGCATGCCTAATAATTTAAAAAAACCATCAAAGAATTCGCCTAAAGGGTTTTCTTTCTTGAAAATCGATACTTGATTCAATCGTAAAAAATAATTGTCTCCATTATGGAAAATATAACTTACTAAGGGGTAAGCAACAAGCATTGCAAAAATAGTAATAATGACACTAGGTAAAATGACTTTATTTCGGTAACAAAATACAGCGTAGAAAAATATACAAGCGAGCGGTATAACTGTAAATTTAAAAGCACCATAGCCGTATAAACCCAATCCACAGACTATACCTGTAACTATATGCAACCAATATTGCCTTGAATATTGATAAGACAATGCTACTAGCGTACAAGCGTACATAGAAAAAAGTGGATCGAGTATCGCTCTAAAAGTAATGCGCGAAAAATTCACATGCCAATAACTTGTTGCCAAGAAAAACATAGCAAAAAGCGCAATCCATAAAAAAATGTGATGATCGGTGTTTAACTCAATTCTAGGGTTAGATGAACGCTGAAAAAATCGAAGAAGAAAAAAAGAACAAATAGGAAGACTCAATACCGTGACAAGGCCGATTAAGGCTGGAGCAAATCTAACAGCGAAAGCAGAAGGTTCAAAAAAATAATGCACTATAGCGATCATCCAAATCAGCATTCCCTCACGTCCGGTACTGCCCTCATAAAATGGCCTAAAATCCATATCTCTGAGTGTAATTAACCCTTCTACACCGTTCCAGCTTTCGTCTCGATAGATGAATTCGGGATAATCTCCCAACCCCCAAAAACGCAGAAAATAGCCAATTAATCCAAACAGTGAAAAAACGATCCAATATGGAAACCAAGGATGTCTCGCAAGATTCCGACCTATATTAATATACCGTTCCATCAAATTCGTTTTATCCTCATTCATTTTTATTTTAATTAATTTTTGAATTTTATATAAACATTAGAATATTTTTCAATTGATCGCCTTGGCAACTATATGAAGATAACGCCCCATCCATTTATAAGGATTCATCAATGAAAACCTTAACTCTTGGGAAACCACTTCATTTTCAATCGAATTACCACCGCGACCTTTATTAGCATAATCACTAAAAACTCGTATCCCGCTCACAGAGACTTCTTTGAAGCCTATTTCTCTTAGCCATTCAGATACTTGATCATATGAGCACGGATTCGAAGGCGTGAGACCACCGGGATCAGCAGCAAACTGAATACCTTTATCGTATTTTGCACGATTGATCCAATCAAAATTCCCACGAATAAGGTTATGATAAATCAAACCGTGAGGGTTATAAAAACAGAGCGAGACATACCCACCTGGTTTTATTTTTGATTTAATGGCAGAAAATAACGATTCCGGTTCGGCTAGCCACTCAAGTAGAGCATGGCAAAAGATAATATCAAAATTCCCTTCAATATTTTTGAGCGTAGTCTGCCAAGCTTCAGAACGCCATTCTATTTCTTCAGCTAATCCTTTTTTTATTGCCTCATTTCGCGCAAAAGTTGCCATCTTCTCAGATATATCGTTATAAACGACTCTATGCCCAAGCTCAGCCAGTTGAATAACAAACTGCCCAGCACCAGCTCCCAAATCAATCACTCTCCATATTTCACCGTTGACTAAATCTTCATGCTGTTTATCTAACACATCTTTAAACAAGCCAAGGCTAGTAAGGTCTCTCAAAATAACGCTTTGACGCAGTCTTCCCTTTAATCCACCATATATCTTATTTACAAAATGATCTGCGACATCATCAAAATTTCGATCATTCGCTGCAGAAAGCTTTGATAAGTCCATAATTTATAATTGTATAACACTATAATTTGAATTTATTTCTTCTTCTTTTTTTCTGTAGAATTTACTTTTTCAGATTTTTTGGTTTCTATTTTGAACGTTTTTTTTCGAGCGATACTTTTTAATTCATCTTGCCAAGTAATTCGTAAATTAACTCTATTTCTACCATCTTCCTTAGACGCCGTAACTTTTAAATGCAATAAACCCGCTGGAGTCATCGCAATTTCACCATCTTCATCCGTAAAGTATAACTCTCCTTGTTCAAGTCCTTCTAACAAACCGCTCAGCAACTTTTTTATGGATTCTGAATCTTGCAAGGATTCATGACGAAAGGTGTTTTTATCGTTAATACTTTTCATAATTTACGGACTAAATACCTTTATTTTTTTATGATCATTACTAATACCCAAGATATTACCTGTGGGTTGAATAAGCGTTGCGCCACCGCCTATACCTTGAAGTCCTTCAGCACGACGAGAATGCCTGTCTAAAGTGATATCACATTCAAAATGCAAAATTTGTTTTCGTAGCGCAATACGCTGCCCATGATGTAGATTTCTGTGACCATGAACCACAGCATCTATACCAGCTCTTTTTATTTGTTGCGCACCTTTTAATGTCAAGGGCATATCAGTTGGGCGATACTTAGTGCGAATTGTGTTGGCCAATGGACCGTAATAAAATTCGAAAGGGCTCCCAAAAAGCTGACGCTTAAAAGCCTTATTCAAATAGTTAACTCCATGATCGTTTAGCATAGTCGCAATACGATCATCCAAGCCAGCGTGAACAAACAAAAACGATCCTTTTTGGTAAGCTAATTCCATACTCTGAAAAAACCAGTAAAATTCTCCATCTGGCTCCAAGAAAAGATCTTGCCATTTTTTCGCTGCGGCATACGCTTCTTGAATAGAAATCTCATGACGTTCGCAAAAATGTTTAAACTTAGCGGATTTTTTATCAATTTTCTCTAGTTCGAGAGATATCCTTTCTTTGGGCATTACCCAACTCGCAAACTCTCGAAAATGCTTGTGCCAACTTTCTTTTGGCAACATTCGTTCTAAACATTCTGATTCACTAGGTATGTCTTCCAACGCTTTTTTACTGTTGAGATAGAGATCTCTGATCTCTCGTAAAAAAGGTATTGCTTTCACACCCATACGCACAAAAAAATGTCCATTTCTGGGGTCATCCGTATTATCCAAGCTTCTCATACCAAACATCACACGCACATCGTGGTTACCTGCAAGTATTTTTACTTTTGCACCACTTTTAATTAATGAGCGTAAGACCCGCAGTAACCTTAAGTTACTTGGACCTTTGTCAAAGAAATCACCACCAAATAAAAATAAGCTTTCTTTTCCTTTTTTAGTTAAGCGAAATTCTGAATCTCCCGATCCAGTCAGTCTTATACCACCACTTGAAAGCAAGGAGCTAAGTAAAGAATCAGCATCTGCATGTAAATCTGATATAAATATTATCTCTTTGCTTGGCCATTTCCAGTTTATTTCTGCCATCACGTCTTCTAAACGTTTACGTGTTTTTTCGTAGCCCTTGGTCCTTACACGAATAGAATATTTTTTTTCATCAAGCCAATTTTGATACTCATCTGGCAGATGGACTTTAGACCAACGCTTACCGTCATATTCAGGCAAATTTTTTATGTCAAATTTTGACATGGCTAATCTAAAGCCTCTGATTGGTTATTTCTTACTTTCCATTGGCCCTCTATGTGTGTCCAGTTGTTTTTTACAACACTAAAAAGGATCGGGTGAGCATGATACATACTTAACTCTGATATTTGTTTCACCTCAAGAAGATTTAAATGATAGGCTGCATGACGCAGTGCAGCACCATGACCAACAATTAGGAATAGTTTCCTATGTCTATCAGCGGAATTTAAAACATTCTCTATGTAATTTTTGACTCTTTCACCGGCTTCCATAAGCGATTCAGCCCCTGGGTAAGGTAGCCGATAGTAGCTATTGCTTTTCCAGTTATCCATAGGCATTTCATACCTCGGATCATTTAACAAAATTGTTTCAATTTCATCTACAGTTAAATTAGCCAAACTACCGACACTTCGCTCATTTAAATCATGAGATTCGAAAAACTGAGCATTTATTTTTTTTCTTAAACTTTGATAAAATATCTGAGCTGTTTGCCAACCTCTTAGCAGACCAGAACTATGAATCTCAACTCGTTCAATATCACTATTATTATTCAAAAACTGATCAAGAACACTGACACAATCCCTAGCTTGGGACATACCTAGTTCATTGAGACCGTAGGCTTGAAATGCGCTAGGCGTTTTTGCTTTTTGAAGATACTCGCCATGTCTAATTAAGCCTACATATTGCTTAATCATGCGTATTGCTCGTGTTTAAATTGGTCTTCTAGAAGATCAATAGGTGCACAGAATTGCTTTAATTTTAGCGCTTGTTTTGCTTCAGTTGGAGAAACCCATTTTTTTAAGCGATGAGATTCCAACCATTCACTTTTAGGTAACTCGCATCTAACACTCATAAAATAAACGGCAACGTCGCAATTGGCGCCCCATTTTTGATATTGAAAACGGCTCGCTATTTTGTTTTCAACATCACCTAGCACTCCCGCTTCTTCTTTAGCTTCATTAGCTGCCGATTCCTGCGGTGTTAAACCCGGTTCACAAATACCTTTGGGGAAACCCCAATGTTTGCGTCCACCTGAAGACACAATCAAAAGTTGCAACTTTTCATCTTCAAGACGATAAGGTATTACGGCTGATTGAGAGTAATAGTAGGCCGGACGCCTGCGCAACTCAATGCCATTAACGTTAGGGTAAGGAAAGAACTTTGGTAAGGTGCCGGGATGTGATACATCTCTTAGTTTTAAATTTTTTATGGCAAGGATATTCTCATTATTTGAGTGTTCGAAAATATATGCATCCCCAGGTTTTAGCGTATTTTTAACATCTAACGACAACCCGGACCCAGCAACAAATAGAAACTGAGTGCACTTATTAAGTTCATTTTTGGCTGAAGCAACTAATTCTAAGACACTACCGTCTTTAATTGAATCAACGATCCTTACAATATCGCTCGACTTGCCCATAACCTTTACACACTTTTCCGCCACGGTTTTACACCCGGGCTCGCCAGTGCAGAAAACCACATCGGGTACAAAATCACATGATTTCAACCAGACACCTTGTTTTTGTGCAGTTCTTTTTATTTTCTTGTTTATTTTGTGCTTTGACTTTTTAGCAAAACTTTCGTCACTTGCTGGAACAGGCTCAAAATATTCAGTCATGAGAATGGCTATCGTTATTTTAGTCACTTTGACTTCACATATTCTCTAGTTCTTGCGCTTTTGAAAAAAAATTTGTTAGACAATAGCTTTCTAGCTTAGAAAAATTTACTTTGCCGGTAACTTCAATAATACGAATTTTAGAAAGAGCATCAATATAAGGTTCTTTATAGAGCCGGTGCATATCATTTATAAAATTACCATACGCATCATGGTAAAATGGGCCAGGAGATTTCATAATAGCATCTAAAAGATAAGTAGAATGCTCAATATCTACCTCTTCAATTTTGGTTTCGTCTTCAGAAGATCTTGACCAATTTAAAACAATAAAGCTCGCCAACTTAGTTTGCTGCTTAAAACGTTGCTGGCCATATAAATTAGCAACATCTACATCATACTTTCTTTCCAATTGCCATAAGCTATCTTTATCTAGGGAACTATATTCATCTTTTTCACTTTCGTCCAGAATCGTCACCAACCGCTCATTATTCACAATCGTGCCAGGGTTAATTCTAGGTAATTTGGGTACACCGCGAGCTAAAACTTGACCGTTAATTACTTTAATAAACAAACGATCATTACTAACAAAGTCTAAACTATCTTGATTTAGTAGATGCAACATCATGGTGGATTTGCCTCCACCAGAAAAACCGGCAATAGCAATTCCATTTAGACTATTTGCCAATGCAGCAGCATGACATATCAACCAACCTTGCTGTTGCAAGTAATTCATATATTGATTAATAATAAAATTTACAACTTGATTTAAATTGTCAAGACAACTACCAGTGGCAATCCGCAAAGTTTCGCTTTGAAGAAAAACCATTCCAGTTTTTACTTTACGTATTAATCGAACATTATTTAAATCAATGTAACTGTCTTTCTTGCCTTCCTTTCCAGGCTCCCTAGCCCAGTCGTTCCAGTTTAATTCTGCAAAATCAGACCCAGTTTCATAAACTTCAACTTCGATAATATTGATATTTTCATTTAGATTATCCGACTTAACAATGTGTCGAAAATAATATCCAAGTCTTTCAAATATTTCTTCATTGTTTGATTTAATATGAAGCTGTACATCTGGTAAACCTAATTGTAACGTTTGATCAATTAGGTCCGTATTGCCTCGAAATTTTTCGACAAGTTCATCAATATTCATATTAATCTAAGTTCTTCAAAACATAGTCAACATAGACTGGAGCGATATCAACACCAATTCCTTCTTTTGCACCACGGAATCCTCCGAATGCAGACACTTCAAAAACAACTGGTCCTATTTCCGACTCTGCCACATCTACGGTAGTAAAATCCATATTAAATATCGACTGAGCTTTTTCAGCAATTTCTATCACTGATTTTTCTGGCTCAATGCCAATGTATTTTCCACCGCTATGGATGGTAGTATTCCACGAGTCTTTATTCCCGATACGCGCATATGCACCATGATACTTACCCCCAACAAAGACAAGCCCCATATCTTTTCCGGGTAATTCTAATTTTTTTTGAATATATATAATGGGATTAGACGCATGAAAAGTCTCTAATTTTTTCTTTAATTCAGCCTCTGGCTCTTCAGCACTCAAAACACTCATACCTCTTGCTTTTGTAGAAAACAAGGGTTTCAAAACGACCGAACCAAATTCTCTGACTGTATTCAAGGCCTTATCTATAGACTCAGTAATCTGAGTCGGCGGCATAGGAATATCAGCAATGCTCATAGTAACAGTGCAACTTAAACGATCTATCAATCGAATAATATTTGTAACCTGGCTAAAAACGCGTACTCCAGCCGCTTCAGCTACACGTAACAGCTCCAGCCGATCCAAAGTGCTCGGGCTATATTCTTCATTTACCTTCTTAACAAGAATACCATCTAAATCACATAGGTTGTGATCTTGGAACATTAATCTCTTTCCATCTAAATCAAGATAAACTTCCGCCATATCTACCACCAATCGAAATCCTGTTTTTTCGAAAACTGTATCTGCCAAAACTTCAGTTGACCATTTACCAGGAATTCCAACAACTGCAATTTTAGGCCTATTCACTAAAAAGCTCCTTTACAGGTAAGATGAAATTTGAATTTTTACTTTCATTTTTATCGAAATGGACTATTAAATCCAGAATATAGAGAGCGCGATAAAACATCCTTCGCGCCATAGATTTATCCAAAATAAAGCGAGTCGACGTTGCAAATGATCGTGCTAAACCAAAAGCGAGTCGAAGATCGAAGGAATGATCTCTATGATTCACTGAAAATTGCTTTGCCAACGAATAGAATTCTAATACCTGCCGATTAATTCTCTGTCTCACTCGATTGTCAAATACTTGTAGCCGATAATTTGAAACCATAAAAACGGATATATCTTGGATATAGTCCATACGGCTAGATCGATGTAAATCGATAAAATTGACTTTATTTTCTTGATTATCATACAGAATATTATCGACATTAAAATCACCATGAATAAAAACACTAAAAGGTGCGTTATATTGAGTTTCAATATCGTTTGCTGAACTCAATAGCTGTTCAAAGCTCTCAATTTCAACACCACATAATGATTTCTCTTTTGCTTGAAAACTAGGATGAATAGCATAGATATCTGGCAATCGTTTTTTCGTTTGCTGAATAAATTTTGCATTCACTTGAGTGTCTTTTTTTGTTTCAGTCCAAATAGAATAAAGCGTTTTTTTAAGTGCTCGCATAGACTGATTCATTGACTTCATAGGCCCGTTAATAACGAGTTTTTCAAAGGTATCACCCTGAAGATGTTCGATAAGAAGCGCAGCATTATCGCCTGTTTTTTTGTAAGTTAATATCTGGGGAGCAACACCAGGGTAAATCTTATGCCATCGTTCAACGCCATCAAGCTCTTCTTTTAGTTTTTTCTTTTCACCATCTTTGTATATTGCCAGCTGCTGTTCGGAGTTTTCATCCACGTAATTGATGGAGGATATACCGCTACCGGATTTCGTTTCAGCAACAGATTTTATTTCTAGCTCTTCGAGTGAGACTTCTTGCACCCAGGCATCTAACGTTTCTTGAAGCGATTGAAATCGTTGTAAATCCATGGGTTGTCCCAAATTGCTTGAGATAATGGCATCACTTATATTAAGTAAAGCATCACCCATTTGCTCAATACCGTGGGCAACGAAAAGTCCGGTAACTAGATCGTGGGTATTTTTTTTGCTTTTTAATTGTTTGGTATATTTTTGAAGTAATCGCTTATAAGATTTATCTAGTTTTTTCTCATTGCCTCCAAGCTTTAGCGCCAAAGTCGTATTGCTATCTAACAGTGCATCCTCTACAAGCTTTATACCTTTAATGATCTGCTTTAGTAGTCCTAGAAAATTTTTTAAGTTGAGCTTATGATTCCTACTTAAATAACCAAGTTGATATATATTATCTCGACAAAGCTCGGTAATTTTTTCTAAATCACCGGCTATCGCAGATACTGCTCTCAGACTAATTGCATCTGTTTTACGATCTAGTGACATGTTTTGCATACATGTGTTCTGAATTCGAAGCCGGAGATTATATGAATAGCCACTTCGATCAATGATTTTTTGCGCAATAGACAATGACTCCCTATCAAAATAGGACTCTAATAATTCCAATTGCGCTTTCACTTCGACAACGAGAAAACGCAAATTATTTTGAATGGTTTTAGGAAGCGCCATACGAAAACTACATTAAAATTATTTTCAAAGATAGAAAACTAATTGAAAATCTAATGAACAATAGTGTGAAAAAGACTACCACATTAAATCATCAGGAATTTCAAACTGAGCGTAATAAGCATCGTCTTCTGCACTAGTTGACGCATCTTGTTGTTGAGACTGGCTATTATTAACTAAAATTTTAGTTTCGTCTCGCTCAGCGATTTTTTCCGCAATGGGTTTTGGAATTAGTTCATATCCACTACTGTACCTAACAATACACAATCTGCCTCGACTCAATTGATCAAGGTATTCTTGAGAAACCAAAATCTTTTTTATGTTCTTGCCATCTGCAAAATTATATTCTTGGTCTCCGCTCTGACGATCAATTTTATAATGCGCTATAAGCTGTTCAATCTGCGCAGCTATAGCTTTCCTTTCTGCTTCTTCGTTACGTTTTCTATTTAAATCTAAGTCTTTTTGTTTTTTTTGCTGTTGAACATGATGAGCAGCATTTTTTGCTTCTGAAAACGAATCACTGTTTGTACGCTTATCAATATTTTTTTGTTTTTGTTTTTGTTTGGTTATTTTTTTTGCTTTCTTTTTGTCAACCAAACCAGCACCAAGTAGTTGGTCTTGAAGGGAATTAGACATGATAATAATGCTCGGAACTTAACTTACGGAATAAGAAATTAATTTAAGGGCAACGGAAGAATATGAGGTTTTTATCTCCACAACCCACTGGTTCACCGAGTTTTAACATTCCCTTACCGAGAATGGGGAAAAACTCATCTTTTACGCAAATTTCTTTCGCTTGACCAATTTGAACGAAAGTACCGTTCGTACTTGTATCCAGTACTCCTAGACGCCCTTCTTCTATACAAATTGTACAATGATGCCTTGAAGCTACAATCGCAGGGATAAATAGATCACAATCAGTATCTTCTCGTCCAAGCTTATAGGGTAGTTGCCCCTCTTCAACCTGAATGACTTTTCCTTTATATAAGAGCTCCACAACCACACCAGATGTATCATCTCCCATCAATTCGGGTGTTGATATCTCCTGCGTACTGGCAATCCCTATCTCACTGTCGGCCATATTGATCTTCCCAAAGCCCAATCGTACAGATTAGAGCAATTACAACTTAAAAAGAAATTTCGATATTACACTTTGCGTCCAATGCTAATGGTAAACCATCATTAAATATCCGTATAGTAATCAAATAGAATTCCAAGCGCAGATAACTAATCTATGACCCAATAATTCTATCAATACCGGCAACTTGGTAATTGGGAATGAAATAAGGAACTAATATTCATTTCTCTAGCGGGTCGTACCATAGTTCTGGACGATTAATTGGCGTTTTACTAGATAATTCAGGATTATGGAGATCAATAATAACGCGGTTCTCTAAATTCGAGTTTGCCAAAGCCATTTGCACACTCTCTTCTGCAAAAAACATTTCACGCAGGCGACCACTCTCGACCAGTTCTTCCATGCCATCAACTAGAAAATTGTATAAAGCGCGATCATTTTTGCTGATAAATAAGTAAAATGGAACTTGATATCGAAGCAAAATATGAGGGTCAACTGTCAGATCATATTGTTTTTCCCGTTCAATTTCACCCCAAGGCTCATGAATAGCGCGGGGAAAATAGTCAAATCTATCACCTTCTAGCATAGGAAAATGACGAAAATAATTATTCACCTCGACAACAGGTATGCCATTAGACTTTAATATAGGCGTATCAGCCCATTTTTTACCCTGGCCTGCTTTGAACGCTTTTAGATCTTCAAGGTTTCGCACCCCCTGAAACTGATTCACTTCGGACTTTTTCACTATAGCGAGCCGAAGCCCAAATATTCCCATGTAAAGCGGGTAATAAATTGCTTGAAAGCGTTCCTCATACTCTCGGCTTGCAAGTGTTCCTATAACCGATATATCACCGGCCTCAAGATCTGCAAGCACCTTGCTAAATGTAAGGTTTGTGCGTCCATCGTAAGGGTATTCCACCTCGTATTTTGGATTTCGACGCACTATTTCTTCAACAACATAGATAGGAAGATTATTTAATCCCCCAGTCGCGGTAGGCAGATAGATTTTTGGTTTCCCTTGAGCATAAACATTATTTAAGCTGAATAAAAAAGCAAAAGGGAAAAGAAATGGTAAAAGTATAAAAAACCAGCGGAGCTGTTTCATAATTGGTTGCATAAATCATTGTTTGCCTTCATTAAAATATAGCTTAGAAAGCAGTCACTGCCACCCAATTCGACATGAAACGCCCTGCATTACGATTATTATCGCGTTGGATTTCGCATAGTAACAAACTCTTCTGCAGCCGTAGGGTGTATACCAATTGTGGCGTCAAAATCCGATTTTTTAGCACCCATTTTTACTGCAATAGCAATGCCTTGAATAATCTCACCCGCAGACTCTCCCACCATATGCACACCTAAAACCTGATCGGAGTCTTTATCCACCACAATTTTCATGAAGGTTTTCTCTTGATTTCCACTAAGCGTGTTTTTCATAGCTCTAAAGCTACTGGTAAAAATAGAGACGTCATAGCCTTTTTCTCGTGCTTTCTCTTCGGATAGACCGACAGTACCAATATTAGGTTGGCTAAAAATCGCCGTAGCAATATTTTCATAATCAAGACTTATAGGTTTGTCTGAATACAAATGACTCGCTAGCGCCATGCCTTCAGCAAGTGCAACTGGTGTTAACTCCATTCGCCCAACCACATCTCCTAGTGCATAAATACTAGGCTCTGCAGTCTGAAAGTTTTCATTAACCAAAATTGAGCCATTTTCTGCCAGTTCTACTTTAGTATTCTCAAGCCCTAGGTTTTGGGTTTTAGGTTTGCGTCCTATCGCTGTGAATACACCGTCAACTTCACGCGTTTCTCCGGTATTAAATTCAACAGATAGACTCCCACTCTCTTGTTTCGTAATAGATCTAATATCTGTATCAAACGAAAGTTTTATTCCCTTTTCAATTAATTCATCTCTAATGAATTCACTGACTTCATGATCGAAATTACGCAGAAATAATGGGCCGCGATAAACCAACTCCGTTTCACACCCTAGGCCATTAAAAATACCGGCAAATTCAATAGCAATATAACCTCCCCCTTGAACAATAACTCGCTTAGGAAGCGCATCAAGATAAAATACTTCGTTAGAATTAAACGTATGCTCTGCCCCAGGGAAACTGGGTGCGTTGGGCCACCCACCTGTGGCGATCAAAATTCTTTCGGCGGTATAGACTGTGCCATCAACTTCAACTTGGTTTGGTCCAGCTACTTTACCCCGGCCATGAATGATTTCCACGTTAGCACCGCCCAATATTGAGTCGTAAACCCCATTTAGACGCTCAATTTCGGAAGTTTTATTATCACGTAGTTGAGCCCAATCAAAACCCGATGGAGAGACGTCCCACCCAAATCCCTTAGCATCTTTAAAATTTTGGGAGTATTCAGAAGCAAATACAAATAACTTTTTAGGTACACAGCCAACATTCACGCAGGTACCTCCAAGATATAAGTCTTCTATTACCGCCACTTTCGCTCCCATTTGAGCTGCCATCCTGCTGCACCTCACCCCGCCTGATCCAGCACCAATGACCAATAAATCGTAATCGTAACTCATGGGTTTTTCTCCAAGTGATTTTAATCGTGAATGGTTAGTCTGCCCAAAGCCCACATCGGGGAGACATTTTTGTATTGCTTAATTATGAAAGTCGGCGAGTTTGACGCAAACCATCAAGGATAGTTCTGATTTGAGCAATAATTTTATTTTATAAGCTTATTCGAGGGAAGCGGGCGTTGGCTTTGATAGCACTTTTTGGTAAATCGTATAGGCTCCGTTTAGTACTAAAAATAACAATACTAAATAAACCCACCAAGCGACATTCTTTCCCACAATTGCTATATAAGCGGCTGGTGCAATAAAGAAAAACACCGTAGAGAATAAAGGTAGCGCTAACGCGGCGTTTTTGCGTTTGGCACGTACAAGCCAAGCAATAGATAAAAAATAAGGAGGAAGACTTCCAACATACAAAGAGGCAAAAACGAAGGGATCGACGTTATGTTCGTATGCAAGATTTTGGGCATTGTGCCAAACGTTAAGAAATGTTTCCCACACCGGAAAAGCCAAGGTCTATTTGTTTATTCCTATGACAATCGATTAATACTGTGGTTCAAAGATTTTACAATGTAATAAATAGTAAGAAAGACACAATGGCTTGCCCTTTATTCAGAAACACCAAGCTAACTACACCTCTGTTTCAATCGGCGAATGGGGATAATCTGTTTTACGCCTACCTTTGCTTTGCCGCATATCATAAAGACCACGACATGCTAGCTTAGAGCGCCTATCGCCCCGCTTACGTCGCTCCAAAGGACGTTGCGGAGGAATAAAAGGCATTCTCTCATCCTTATCTGCCTGAGTACTCGAAAGTGCTTCAACTTCCTTCTGCAACTTACTCTTTGGAGGCACCGTTCCATATGTTGGCTTGATGCTATCAACCATAGAAAACACCATGAAATATTTGACTTAATAACCTTATCGGCCGATCTGGTCTATTTTTTATACCAGTTTAATGAGGAATGCAATTTAACAACGTTACCAATAATTAATAATGTGGGCGCATGCACATCCTGCTTAATTATTTCGGTTGGAAGTTCCTCTAAGGTAGAAATATGCGTCCGCTGTTCAGGTAATGTGCCCTTTTCAACTATCGCAGCTGGTGTGCACTTTGGTTTACCATGTTTGATAAGCTGTTCACAAATTGTCGGTAATGCGGCCAACCCCATATAAAACACTAGGGTTTGATGCTCATTAACAAATTCTTGCCATGGATACTCAAGCCCCTTGCCATCGTAGCCCATAGTTTTTAAGTGGCCTGTAATAAACCTAACCGATTGAGAATAATCCCGATGAGTCAGTGGAATACCCGCATAACTTGCGCAACCAGAAGCTGCGGTGATACCTGGTACTACTTGGAAAGGAATATTATTTTCAGCAAGTAGATCCAATTCCTCACCACCTCTGCCAAATATAAAGGGATCTCCACCTTTTAGGCGCAAGACCCGTTTACCTGCTTGTGCGTGTTTTAACAAAAGTTGATTAATTTGTTCTTGGGGTACTGCATGATCAGCACGTTTTTTCCCCACATAAATTCTTTCTGCATCGCGTCGAGTCATTTCTAAAATTGGTGTTGAAACCAATCTATCATAGAGAACCACTTCGGCCTGTTGCATCAATCGCAACGCTTTAAACGTTAATAGATCTGGGTCGCCCGGGCCTGCGCCAACAAGATATACTTCACCTAAGGTGGCAACGTTTTTTTGCTTAATATTTTGTTTTAATTCTTCTTCCGCATCCGCGTCATTACCAGCAAAAACTTTCTCTGCAACGCTACCAGAAAGATTCGCCTCCCAGAATCTGCGTCGTAACTCACCATCCGAAAAAGTATTTTTTACAGCATCACGATATTTGCTCGCAAGTTTTCCAAGCTTTCCATAAGCGTTAGGCAATAAGCTTTCCATTTGACTACGTATCTTGCGCGCGAGGACTGGGGATTCACCCCCACTAGTTATGCCAATCAAAAGTGGATCGCGATCGACGATAGCCGGAGTGATGACACTACAAAGCTTAGGATTATCAACCACATTAACCGGAATTTTTCGAGCGTTACAATCTCTTGCAACCTGTTGATTAACATTTTCAATATCCGTTGCAGAAACAACAAAAATGGCCTCGTCTAAATCTTTTTCGTGGTATTCACGAAACAAACATTGCCCACCGGAATCTTCAGCAATTTTGGAAAGTTCTGAATCTATATTCGGTGCAACAACATCGATTTTTGCCTGTGCTTTCGCCAACAACCTGGCTTTACGGGTAGCGATATCACCACCACCCACAATAAGACAGGGTTTGTTTTTGAGATCAAAAAAGAGTGGCAAGTAATCCATAAAAATTTACTAATTCGTGATACAACTTAACGATCTACTTGTCCGCAGAAATTTCACTAATTCCACCCATATAGTTCTGAAGCGCCGACGGAATGGCGACAGAACCATTTTCTTGCTGATAATTCTCTAGAATCGCAACAAGCGTGCGACCTATCGCCAAACCAGAGCCATTTAACGTGTGAACTAATTCTGGCTTCCCGGTTTCTAAATTACGGTAACGCGCTTTCATACGTCTAGCTTGGAAATCACTGTAATTTGAACACGAACTAATTTCTCGATATTTTTCTTGTGAAGGAATCCAAACTTCTAAATCGTAGGTCTTACTCGATCCAAAACCAATATCACCGCCACAAAGAATGACTTTACGATAAGGAAGTTCAAGCTTTTGCAAAATAGTTTCTGCGTGTCCCGTTAATGCTTCTAATGCATCATTGGAGTCTTGAGGACGAACAAACTGCACCAGTTCAACTTTTTCAAATTGATGTTGACGGATCATACCACGGGTATCTCGTCCATAGCTGCCTGCTTCAGAACGGAAGCACGGCGTATGACAAGCAAATTTTATAGGTAACAGCTTTTCATCAACAATTTCACCACGCAGCATATTCGTTACGGGCACTTCTGCTGTTGGAATCAAATAAAATTCTCGATCATCACGAAGCTTAAAAAGATCTTCTTCAAATTTAGGAAGATTACCCGTGCCAAACAAAGAATCACGATTGACGATATAGGGAACGTGAATTTCTTTATATCCATGCTCTTGGATATGGGTATCTAACATGAATTGAATTAATGCTCGATGGAGCCTTGCTATACCACCGGTCATGACCGCAAATCTTGAACCAGTAATCTTACCTGCGGTTTCAAAATCTAGTCCGCCAATTTCATCCCCAACATCCACATGATCTTTTACTTCAAAAGAGAAAGATTTAGGCTCCCCCCATTTAGAAATCTCCACATTCTCATCTTCAGATTTCCCTTCTGGCACAGCATCAGAGAGAATATTAGGAACTTCGAATAAAAGACCATCTAATTCCTTTTGTAATTCATGTAGCTTTTCTTCAGATTCACTAAGCGATTGCTTGAGGTTATCAACTTCTTTTAATAGCGGTGCAATATCTTCACCAGCCGCTTTTGCTTTACCAATATTTTTGGACCGAGTATTTCGCTCTTGTTGCAATTTTTCGCTTTCTTGTTGGATGGTTTTTCTTTTTTCTTCCAGCGATTGAATTCGCTCAACATCTAAACTAAAACCACGTTTTGCTAAATTTTTCGCAACGTGCTCAATATCAGAACGAATAAGTTTTGGATCTAACATAGTGTTCCCATAAAATAAGTGATAAATATTTTTTAATTCGTGTTATCAGGTATTAAAGAATTGAAACATTCTATAACAATAAGTTTGCAAGTTTTAATCCCAAAAATACTGCGAATAAGCTCCCTAAAAAACTTGCCAATAAATAACTCATAGCGAGCTGCCACAATCCATTTTGAACTAAATGCAATGTTTCAATAGAAAAAGTCGAGAAAGTAGTAAAAGCACCTAAACAACCCACCATAAAAAACTGCCGCCAAACTGATGGTAATATGCCCTTCTCCACAATCACGACAAAAAACACGCCCATTAAAAAAGAACCAAAGATATTTGCAATTAGGGTCGCCAAAGGAAATTTCAATGGCTGCGTAACAAGCGAAAGGCTTAATGCATACCTTGCTAGTGCACCTAAACTTCCTCCTAACGCCACCATCAACCAAAGCATAAATAACCCTTCCCTATCACGGATTACCTGTCTGATTCTTTGCTCTCAAATCTCGAAGTTTTTCTGCGATTTTTATTTCTAACCCTCGCTCAACAGGAAAATAGTACTGTCTTTGCGGCAGATCTTCTGGAAAGTAGTTTTCTCCCGCAGCAAAGGCATCCTGTTCACTGTGTGCATATCGATAGTCTGCGCCATACCCCATATCTTTCATTAATCCCGTCGGTGCATTTCTCAAATGCACAGGCACATCATAACTGGGCAGGGATTTTACGTCTGTTAGCGCCGAATTGTAAGCCTTATAAACTGCATTGCTCTTAGGTGCACAGGCCAAATAAACAACCGCTTGAGCAATCGACAACTCACCTTCTGGGCTGCCCAAACGCTCTTGAGTCTCCCAAGCATTCAAAGCAAGTTGCAGTCCCCGGGGATCTGCATTGCCAATATCTTCACTCGCCATTCTGACAACACGTCGAGCGATATAGAGTGGATCACATCCTCCATCGACCATGCGAGCAAACCAATATAAGGAAGCGTCTGGATCAGACCCTCTTACGGATTTATGTAACGCGGATATTTGTTCGTAGAATAGATCACCGCCTTTGTCGAAATTGCGTACATCTCCGGATACAACCTGTTCAATAATCTGGGTTGGAATCAGATCGCCATCTTCAACAAGATCCGATGCAATCTCTAGAAGATTAAGTACTCTTCTCGCATCTCCATCCGCCGCACGAACAGTAAGTGCATGGCCCTCTTCGTCTAAGCGTAAATTGCGTTTTCCCAATCCCATTTTTTGGTCTTGTAAAGCCCGGCTAATAAGCTCTGCAACCTGAGTATCATTAAAACGCTTTAAAACATATACTCGACATCGTGATAACAGCGCATTATTGATTTCAAATGAAGGGTTTTCTGTCGTTGCGCCAACAAACGTAACCGTTCCATCTTCGACAAAAGGCAAAAAAGCATCCTGCTGAGATTTGTTAAACCTATGCACCTCGTCAATGAAAAGAATGGTTTTAGAACCGTATTGATTTGCACGCATACTGGCATCATCAACTGCCTTTCGAATATCTTTTACACCAGAAAAAACCGCCGACAGTGAGATAAAATGGGCATTTACATGTGTTGCAATGAGTCGAGCCAGCGTGGTCTTTCCTACCCCAGGCGGCCCCCAAAAAATCATTGAATGAATTGCGCCTTTTTCTAGTGCTTGTCTGAGTGGTTTATTTTCTCCAAGTAAATGGTCTTGACCAATGTATTCTTCTAGCGTATTTGGGCGTAAGCGCGCGGCAAGAGGCTGACTAGCTTTCGAAATATCGGCTTGGAAGAGATCTCGATCATTCATTGATGATCACATCAGTTCCAGGAGGCGGAATAAAAACAAATACACTTTCATCGATTTCACGGTTTAATTTTAATCGGCTAAAGGAAACATCCGTCGCTTGTCCGAGTTTGTCAATAAAACGTAGGGACTTTATCTTCTTTCCTTTAAAGGTAAAGCTCAAAGAATCGAATGCACTTTCTTCGGCATCGATAGGCGATAACTCATAGGTATTTTTTTCTTCATTTAAGTTAGTCACGGAATAATCAGCGGCGATAGCCTCCGGGTGACCGCTCAAAATCAATGCTGGGGTATTATCTAATGCGCGGTTGGAGTATATCGTGGCTTGACCAAGATCCTCGTCATACACCGCTAGAGCATCTATGTTTCCGATAACGAGTTGTTCAAATGGTGGAGACACTTGCCAATAAAACATGCCGGGGCGTTTAACTTTAAAATCACCTTCGGTGGCTTGAATTTCTTCACCATCTTGATCGCGAACGATTTGCTTGAATTTCCCCTCCATAGATTGAATATTATCAATCTTCTCGATGAACTCTCGCATCAGATTGTCATTAGCAAAACTCAACGACGATAAAATCATCAAAAAAACCGCTAAAAAGTAAATCGCAAATAGAGCTGATCTTTTCACTGTAAACTTAATTTCCTCTCAAAATTTTGGCTAATTAATGTTTTGGTGGTGGAGGGGCAATGACCTCTCGATTTCCATTGACTCCCGCGGCTGACACAACACCCGAAGCTTCCATTTGCTCAACTAAACGTGCAGCACGGTTGTAGCCAATTCGCAACTTTCGTTGTACCGAAGAGATACTTACTTTTCGTGTTTCGGTGACAAATTCAACAGCTTGATCATATAGTGGGTCAGATTCGGTATCTGATGACTCTTCATCATCAGAGGTATAGCCCGGCACGGGTATGCTTGACACACTTTCACTGAAGATATCTTCTAGATACTCTGGCTGACCACGTTTTTTCCAGTCTGCAACAACTTTGTGAACTTCATGGTCATCTATGAATGCTCCATGGACCCTCACAGTCACGCTTGTGCCTGGCGGTAAAAATAACATGTCACCATGGCCCAAAAGCTGTTCTGCGCCGCCTTGGTCAAGAATGGTTCGAGAATCTATTTTGGAGGACACTTGAAATGCCATGCGGGTAGGCACATTCGCTTTGATTAAACCTGTAATTACGTCGACCGAAGGCCTCTGAGTGGCTAAAATCAGATGAATTCCCGCTGCCCTTGCCTTTTGGGCTATACGAGCGATAAGCTGCTCTACCTTCTTGCCCACGATCATCATCATGTCAGCAAATTCATCAATAACAATGACAATAAAAGGCATGGCTTCTAGATTTGGTGCGGTAGCGTTTTCATCTCTTATTGCGCCCTCATCTTCCGGCGTCCATAGCGGATCTGAGATAGGTTCGCCGCGTTTTTCCGCCTCCCTTACTTTTTTGTTATAACCCGCTAAATTTCTTACGCCGAGCGATGCCATTAACTTGTAGCGGCGCTCCATCTCTCCAACACACCAACGTAATCCTGTCGCAGCATCCTTCATATCGGTAATGACGGGTGTCAAAAGATGAGGAATCCCATCGTAGACAGAAAGCTCCAACATTTTGGGATCAACCAGGATAAGCTTAACTTCTTGCGGCGAGGATTTATAAAGCATGCTCACTAGCATAGAATTCACGCCTACGGACTTACCGGAACCCGTGGTACCCGCAACCAACAAATGCGGCATTTTCGCCAAATCAGCAATTACTGGCTGCCCAGATATATCGTGTCCCAAAGCCAGTGAGAGCGACGATTTAGATTTATCGTATTTATCAGAAGAGATCACCTCGCTCAAACGCACCATTTCCCGATGCTCATTTGGAATTTCAATTCCTACAACAGATTTCCCTTGAATTACTTCCACTACACGCACACTTATAACGGCTAGCGAGCGGGCAAGATCCTTCGCAAGATTGGTGATTTTGCTCACTTTTACACCCGGCGCAGGTTGAACTTCGAATCGAGTCACAACGGGACCTGGCAGTACCGCGGTGACTTCAGCCTTAACACCAAAATCAGCAAGCTTAAGTTCCAATAAGCGAGACATTGCTTCGAGAGATTCTTCAGAAAAACCTTTATCACTCTTTTTATCTGCAGGATCCAATAGGTTAATTGGCGGTAATTCTCCAACCGGTAAAGAATTATCCTCAAAAAGATTTTGTTGTTTTTCTTTTTGTACTCTTACACTCTTCGTAGCAGGTTTTTGCTTCGGCTTTATCTCAACTGGGACTCGTTTTTCTTCTTTTTTAATTTGAGCTTTAATTGCGAGTTGGCGCTCTTTTTGGGCCTGTTTGGCTTCACGCTTTTCTATTCTACTAATTTTCCATTGATTCCAGCGTCGTTTTAATTGACGAGCACCATTCAATATCGCAGCACCAATCGCATCCATCAAAGCAAACCAGGAAATATCAGCAAATATGGTCAACCCAAATAGCAAAACAGCCACAAGCAATAATCCACCACCAATATACCCAAAGGAACTATCGACGGCAGTCGCAACCGTAAGCCCTAAATAACCACCATTTGAAAAAGGTAAAAAAGTGCTTTCCGCACCATATTGCATTACGGCAATACCAGTTCCAGAAACCATCACAAGAATGAAACCAATAAAACGAATAAAAAGTAATCCTGGGCTAAATGAGCGCCCAGACTTATCTCTTATTCGTTGCCAAGCTTGGTATGCAAGCATAAGGGGAAACAAGTACGCTAAGCTCCCGAAAATAGAGAAAAATACATCGGCCAGCCAAGCACCAGTCGGCCCCCCAGCATTTAATACAGGGCCTGAACCTCCGGTATGAGACCAACCAGGATCGTTCACGCTGTATGTAAAAAGTGCTATTGCAAGATAAGCACAGATTGCGATAAGCCCAATTAAGGCACCTTCGTGAAAAATGCGTGTTGTGAATCCAGGTTTGGGGTCGGAATTAAAAACGTCTTCTGATTTAGATTTTGCCATTAGTATGTAAATTGATCACCCAGTGGTAGATTGACTTAAAGCTGGGCCTGTCCGTCATTGTAACTCGATTTGACCATATTCACAGTCAGCGGTTTCAAAACTTAACGGTGTGATTTGGCTTCCAAAGATTATTAGCTCTATTTGAATGTAAAATTTTATGGATTCATAACGAGACTATGATCATATTTTATCCACAAAAAGCTACTATCTACAGCATATTTTTAACAAATAATTAAAGTTTATCAATCACATAGCTATCATTTATAGCGATAGGATTTGTAATGCCTTACTATGCACCCCATCTATTTAACCCATGCTAAACAATGAAAAAGGCATTCGATAGTATCACCGGCCGTGCCTTAATGATTAATACTTTCTTGAGTGTATTTACCGTTTAGCTTACCTATACTTGATGAGACGCATCCGAGGACAATATTAATATGAGCGAAGCAATACATCATAAGTTAATTATTTTAGGTTCTGGACCTGCAGGTTATACGGCAGCGATTTATGCTGCTCGGGCAAATCTAAATCCAGTGGTGGTAACAGGCATGCAACAAGGTGGTCAGTTAACCACTACGACTGAAGTTGAAAACTGGCCAGGTGGTATTGCTGAATTACAAGGTCCTGATTTAATGGTGCAAATGCAACAGCATGCTGAACGTTTCGAAACGCAAATCCTATTCGACCATATTCATGAATGTGACCTAAACAGCCGGCCCATGAAACTGGTGGGAAATGAGACGTATACATGCGACGCGCTCGTTATCGCGACAGGAGCCTCAGCTCAATATTTAGGCCTTCCTTCGGAGGAAGCATTTCAAGGACGTGGAGTGAGTGCCTGCGCAACATGCGACGGTTTCTTCTATCGTGACAAAAAAGTAGCTGTTGTTGGCGGCGGAAACACCGCTGTAGAAGAAGCACTCTATCTTTCAAATATTGCTAGTGAAGTGACCCTAATTCACAGAAGAGATTCATTACGATCAGAAAAAATTCTTCAAGATCGTATCTTCGAAAAAGCAAAAAACGGCAATGTTAAGATCGAATGGAATCAGACTTTGGACGAAGTACTTGGCGATGATGCTGGTGTAACAGGTGTCCGATTAAAATCGAGTCAAGATGAATCCACTAAAGAAATCGATGTGGCGGGTGTATTTATTGCAATTGGACACAAACCCAACACGGATATTTTTGAAGGTCAGCTTGATATGAAAGATGGCTACATCAAGATTAAAAGTGGATTGGAAGGTGAAGCGACTTCCACCAATGTTCCTGGCGTTTTCGCAGCTGGCGATGTCGCAGACCATGTCTACCGTCAAGCTGTTACCTCTGCTGGTTCGGGCTGTATGGCAGCACTTGATGCGGAAAAATATTTAGATAATTTGTAGTTTAATGGGTGAACTGAGTCTACTCGATCCAGATATATATCGTTTTCCTCCCACGAGCAATGCCCTAGAAGACCCTAATGGCCTATTGGCCGTTGGGGGCGACCTTTCCCCAGAACGACTCATTAGTGCTTATACCGTTGGCGTTTTCCCTTGGTATAGCGATGGTCAACCAATACTCTGGTGGACCCCCGATCCTCGAATGATTCTAAAACCAAATGAATTACATTTGGGAAGATCGTTAAGAAAGCTTATAAATAAAAAGAAATTCAAAATCACCGTCGATCTTGCATTTCCCGAGGTCATTAACCAATGCGAAACCATCTTGAGAAATGGAGAAGATGGAACCTGGATAACCGATGAAATCAACGAAGCCTACATTAAACTGCATGAATTGGGTATTGCTCACTCCGTCGAAGCTTGGATAGATAACGAACTTGTCGGGGGGCTATACGGAATTAGTTTGGGTAAAGTGTTTTTTGGCGAGTCTATGTTTAGCCAGCAAAGCGGAGCCTCTAAAGTTGCATTTGCAATTTTAGTAAAACAGTTGCAACTTTGGGATTACAACTTAATTGACTGTCAAATTCATACGGATTATCTCGCCTCATTTGGCGCCACCGAAGTCCCGCGTAATGATTTCGAATCCATTCTACGAAAATCCATTCCCCAAGAGTTAGATTTTAACGATCTTTCTCCGTTAAAATTATCAAGAAATTGGGCAAAAGACTGGTCCATGCCGGAGTATGGGATTGAATGATATCCAAACACTGAGATTCTTTGAGACAAGAGATCACCCGTGTAGCTATCTTGAAAATCAAGAAGCAAAAACGATTTTTGTCGACCCAAACGCTGAATTAGATGGCAATGTTTATAGCCAACTGAGCGACTTGGGGTTTCGTCGCAGCGGTCGGCACGTATACAGGCCCAATTGCGAAAATTGCCGCGCGTGTATCCCAATCAGAATTCCAGTTAAAAAATTTCTACCATCTCGCTCGCAATTACGTTGTTTTAAGCGAAATAAAGATATACAAACTTCACGAGTTTCGACCATTGATACAAAAGAACATTACGAACTTTACGAAAACTACATTAACTTGCGTCACTCAGATGGCGATATGTTTCCTGCCGATAGAGACCAATATCGCGATTTTTTGACTTCTGAATGGGGCATTACTCAGTACTTGGAATTTCGCAATCCAGAAAAAAAATTACTCGCGGTTGGCGTTTTAGATCAATTGGAAGCAGGTTATTCAGCCGTATACTTTTACTTCGATCCAAACGAAGACAAACGAAGCCTTGGTATGTTTAATATACTCCATCTTATCGAGCGAGCTAAAGAGAACAACCTGCCTTTCGTCTACTTAGGTTATTGGATCAAGGAATGTCAAAAGATGTCTTACAAGACAAGATACCAACCTTTTGAGGTATTCATTGCGAATACATGGGTCACGGTTTCTGAGTTTACCCCTTAAAACCGCGCCGTAATTGTTCTTTTGGCCCTGCAACATAAATTTCATAAGCGCTTGGAATTCAATGTAATTTAGTGCAAAATGCCGCCTCTCTTTAAACAACCGAAAAGGTTTGGAGTTTTCGCCGAATGGCAAAAGAAGACAATTTTGAATTAGAAGGTGAGGTAATCGATACACTACCGAATACTACCTTCCGTGTTAAATTAGAAAATGGTCACGTCGTTACCGCACATATATCTGGAAAAATGCGTAAAAACTATATCCGTATTTTGACTGGTGACAAGGTTAAAGTTGAAATGACTCCTTACGATTTGAGTAAAGGAAGAATTACCTACCGAGCTAGGTAAGATTTTCACAAATCTCTTCGGGCAATTCACAAGGCTCTAGTAATACCTTGAGCGCCGATTGACCCGTCTAAATATTTAAATCTTTGACTGGCTTGATCGACCATCCGTTTTAGATTGGCAAAAAAAGCCCCGGTTTATAAGACCGGGGCTTTTCATTTTTATCGGAATAATTTATTTGTTTTTGCTAAGCCAATGCTTCTGCATTGATTGCGATTTGATCGTCCACAACGGTAATTCGAACCGTACCGCTTTTATCTGATAAATCTCCAAATAAAACCATTTCTGCCAGTGGTTTTTTAATTTTATCTTGGATAATCCTGGCCATTGGACGAGCGCCCATCTTTTCATCATAACCATTAACGGCTAACCACTCGCGTGCTTCTTCCGTGACATCCAAAGTGATTTTTCGATCATCCAATTGCGATTGTAATTGCATGAGGAATTTATCCACCACGGTTTTGATAACATCAAGCGACAAGGCACCAAACTGAACAATGGCGTCAAGGCGATTGCGAAACTCTGGGGTAAAGGATTTCTTAATCATCTCCATGCCGTCGCTGGAGTGGTCTTGCTTGGTAAATCCAATAGAAGCGCGGCTCATTGTTTCTGCACCCGCATTCGTGGTCATAATAAGCACGACATTTTTAAAGTCCGCAGTTCGGCCGTTATTATCAGTCAAAGCACCATGATCCATGACTTGCAACAAAAGATTAAACACATCGGGATGTGCTTTCTCTATTTCATCTAGCAATACAACACAATGAGGTTGCTTAGTCACAGCTTCAGTCAATAACCCACCTTGATCAAAGCCAACATAACCTGGGGGCGCACCAATCAACCTAGAAACCGTATGTCGCTCCATATATTCAGACATATCAAATCGCACTAGCTCGACACCCATCGCCTGCGCCAATTGCTTACACAATTCCGTTTTACCTACACCAGTAGGACCTGCGAATAGGAAACTACCAATTGGCTTGTCGTGATTAGTCAGTCCAGCGCGTGACAGTTTGATCGCTGAAGAAATTTCCGTAATGGCTTCGTCCTGACCGAAAACAGTCATTTTTAGGTTTTCTTCGAGTTTGGCCAGTAAATCTTTGTCACTTGAGGATACTGTTTTTGCAGGCACTCTCGCAATTTTTGAAATAATATCTTCAATATCACGTACGCCGATTTGCTTCTTACGTTTCGATTCAGATTGCAGCTGCTGGTATGCGCCTGCTTCATCAATTACATCGATGGCTTTGTCAGGCATAAATCTGTCGCTAATGTATTTACTGGCTAATTCAGCAGCAGTGCGCAACGCTTTGTCAGTATATTTAAGATTATGATGAGACTCGAAGCGGGATTTCAGCCCCTTAAGTATTTTGTAGGTGTCCTCTACGGATGGCTCTTCCACATCCACTTTCTGGAATCGACGTGACAATGCCCTATCTTTGTCAAAAATACCGCGATACTCTTGGAAAGTGGTTGAACCAATACATCTTAGTTGGCCAGAAGTAAGTAGCGGCTTTAAAAGGTTAGACGCATCCATAACACCACCAGAGGCTGCTCCAGCGCCAATAATGGTATGAATCTCGTCGATAAATAAAATCGCGTGTTCGCGCTTCTGCAGCTCTGCAAGTAAACCTTTGAATCGCTTCTCAAAGTCACCGCGATACTTTGTTCCGGCAAGTAAAGACCCTAAATCCAACGAATAAACAGTGCTATTCATTAAGACTTCAGGCACTTCTTCATCCACAATCTTTTTTGCTAATCCTTCAGCAATAGCTGTTTTACCAACGCCACTTTCACCCACGAGTAATGGGTTATTTTTACGGCGACGAGCTAATATTTGAACAACACGCTCGACTTCCATATCTCGCCCAACAAGCGGATCAATTCGACCGAGCAAAGCCTGTTCATTAAGGTTCGTGGAATACGAATCTAGCGGGTTTTGGGTTGCGCCCTCGCCTGCTCCTACAGCAGCTTCATCTTCAGTTTGATCGTGGCCTTGCTGTTCGCTATGACTAGTACCTGAAACCTTGGAGATTCCATGGGTGATGTAATTCACCACATCAATACGCGCGATGCTCTGTTTTTTAAGATAATAAACCGCCTGGCTCTCTTGTTCGCTGAAAATCGCTACTAGCACATTCGCACCAGTAACTTCACTCTTTCCAGATGATTGAACATGGAAAACCGCACGCTGCAAAACGCGTTGAAAACCGAGTGTTGGTTGCGTCTCGCGCTCTTCATCATTTTCAGGGATTAATGGGGTAGTCGAATCAACAAACTCGGTTAACTCATTTTTTAACACCATTAAATCCGCCGCACATGCTCTCAACACACTCGCAGCCTGATCGTTATCCACTAGAGCTAGCAAAAGATGCTCTACGGTCATAAACTCATGGCGCTTGTTCCTAGCACCTTTAAAGGCTGTATTTAATGTTGACTCTAATTCTTTACTAAGCATTTTCTAACTACCTAATTTACAATTTGATGAATTATTCACTTTCGTCACCATCATCAAATGCCTCAATCTCACACAATAGCGGATGTTCATTCTGTCTAGAATATTGATTCACCTGCGCAGCTTTAGTTTCCGCAATATCTCTAGAATAAACACCGCAAACGCCTTTTCCTTGGGTATGCACAGCTAACATGACCCTAGTGGCTTTTTCCCTATCCATAGAAAAAAAACGCTCCAAGATTTCTACTACAAATTCCATCGGTGTATAGTCGTCGTTGAGCAACACCACCTTGTACATTGGTGGCCTGCGCAACGCTGGTTTTTCTTCCTGAACAATGACACTGCCGTCACCGATTGAATCTGCGTCACTCTCTTTACTTAATGTTAGCTGAAGAAATTGAAGATTACCCATGTATTACTATTTCCTGAAAAAACGATCTAGATAACAGTATTTATCAAACTAAAAGAATTAAAATCTGCTTAAAAATAAATCTAAATGCCCAACTTGACAACGCTGGCTAGATTGTATACAAAGTCGACACTAATCGATAGACGATTGGTTATAACAATAATTAGCGTCAAATAATGTTTCTAATAACATAATATTGAGGCAAAAATTTCAATAAAAAGGGATAAAGTTATGCCCACTGGAACAGTAAAATGGTTTAACAATGCCAAAGGTTTCGGTTTCATACTACCTGACGACGGTGGTGACGACCTTTTCGCTCACTATTCATCCATTGAGATGGAAGGGTACCGAACGCTCAAAGCTGGCCAGCCTGTAACCTTCGAGATAGAAGAAGGCGATAAAGGTAGGCACGCCAAGAAAATTCATATGACCGAATTAATCACGAGAAACACCACGGAACCCAATGCCAAGGTTACTCCTCAACCTGAACTAGAAAGCTCTTGAGGATTCAAACTCTTCGATTCTGATTACTCTAGATTAAAAAGGCTTTTGCTTAAAATACATGCTAAGAGGCTAAACTGTTTCTGCTAAATCTATTAGCTAGAAATTGTTTTTGCCTTTTACTTACTTGGATTACGTTCCGTCTGAATATAGAGTTTAAATTTATTGAAGTTAGGTAAAAATAAAGTCAAATTTATGTGAATTAATGCACTTATGAGATTTTTCGGGGTATTTTAGATTATTCTATTTTGAGGAAATTAAAACTCGTTTAATTAAATGTAATACGGGTTTATAGTGGAATGAAGAAAATTCCATAATGTATAATTTTTTGAATTTACTGAAATTACCAAATTAGAATTATCGTATTAATCACGCACAAAAAAGGGGCCGTCATAGCCCCTTATTCCACCATAGCCCCAATATTTAAAGCGAATCTATCGCCGCATTAAACGTCTCACTTGGGCGCATCGCAGAAGACGCTATTTCACCGTTGGGCTGAAAGTAGCCTTTAGTATCGACCGCGCTGCCTTGAACATCATTGAGTTCAGAAACAATTTTTTCTTCATTTGATGCAAGTGTCTCTGAAAGTGATTTAAAGGCTACGGCCATATCCGCATCCGTTGTTTGTTCAGCCAATGCTTGGGCCCAGTACATGGCTAAATAAAAATGACTGCCACGATTATCGAGTTGACCAACTTTACGCTGTGGCGACTTCTGATTATCTAGCAATAATCCTGTCGCTTGATCGAGCGTCTCGGCCAAAACTTTTGCTTTTGAATTTTTTTCATTGATGCTGAGTTGTTCAAGCGATGCCGCAAGCGCTAAGAATTCACCAAGTGAATCCCAACGAAGATGATTCTCTTCTTCAAATTGTTGAACGTGTTTTGGTGCTGAACCACCAGCGCCAGTTTCAAACAATCCTCCGCCATTCATCAGAGGCACAATCGATAGCATTTTAGCACTGGTGCCCAACTCTAAAATCGGGAAAAGGTCGGTAAGATAATCGCGCAAAACATTGCCCGTTACTGAAATGGTATCTTTGCCTTCTTTAATACGTTCGAGCGAAAACTTGGTTGCATCAACAGGAGAAAGAATATGAATATCACAATTGGATGTGTCATGATCTTTCAGATAAGTATTTACTTTTTTGATAAGTTCCGCGTGATGTTCGCGGTTTTCATCCAACCAAAAAACTGCTGGCACACCTGTAGCTTTCGCGCGGGTAACAGCTAATTTTACCCAGTCTTGAATTGGCGCGTCCTTAACCTGACACATACGCCAAATATCGCCTTCTTCAACCTTATGTTCAAAGATAACATTCCCTGCAGTATCGGTTACTTTAACAAGACCGGTGCTTGGAATTTCAAACGTCTTATCATGAGACCCGTATTCTTCTGCTTTTTGAGCCATTAACCCTACATTAGACACACTACCCATCGTTGTTGGATCAAAAGCACCATTGGCCTTACAAAAATCAATCGTTTCTTGGTAGACACCAGCGTAGCTTCTATCTGGGATGACTGCATGAGTATCTGCAAGTTGACCGTCAGGTCCCCACATTTGACCAGAAGAACGAATCGCTGCTGGCATAGATGCATCGATAATGACATCACTTGGAACGTGTAAATTAGTAATACCATTATCAGAATTAACCATTGCTAATGGTGGTTGTGTTTCGTAAACAGTATTGATATCTGTTTTAATTTCTTCTTGTTTTTCCGCCGGAAGAGCCGAAAGTTTATTATAAAGATCGCCTATACCGTTATTCGGGTTAAAGCCAATCTCAGTCAATGTATCAGCGTGCTTTTCTAATACCGAAGCATAATATACAGATACCGCATGGCCAAAAATAATTGGATCAGACACCTTCATCATGGTGGCTTTAAGGTGCACAGAAAGTAAAACGCCCGCTTCTTTTGATGCTGCGATCGCTTCTACAATGAAAGATCTTAATGCAGCTTTACTCATTACAGCGGCATCAATAATTTCACCTGCAAGTAATGGTGTACTTGCTTTCAAGACAGTTTCAGTGCCAGATTCAGCAATGTGTGTAATTTTTACGTCTGTCGCTTCTACCACAGTGTAGGATTTTTCACTGCCGTAAAAATCACCTTCTGCCATACTAACGACTTCTGATTTGGATTGACTATCCCAAGCGCCCATCGAGTGAGGGTGTTTTTTTGCATAGTTTTTAACTGCAAGAGGTGCTCGACGATCGGAGTTGCCTTCTCTTAGAACAGGGTTTACCGCACTACCTTTAATTTTGTCGTAACGCGATTTAACGTCTTTTTCTTGCTCTGTTTGTGGTTCTTCTGGATAATCCGGTAGTGCATACCCCTGAGCCTGTAACTCTTGAACGGCTGCTTTTAATTGAGGGATAGAAGCACTGATATTCGGTAATTTGATGATGTTTGCATCTGGAGTCTTTGCTAGTTCGCCCAACTCTGAAAGTGCATCTCCGATTCTTTGATCTTCGTTCAAAAACTCTGGGAAGTTAGCAATAATGCGCCCAGCAAGGGATATGTCTCGCAATTCCACTTCTATATTCGCAGCCTTTGTAAAAGCACGAATAATTGGCAACAAAGAATAGGTTGCTAACGCTGGAGCTTCATCAGTTTTAGTGTAAATAATTTTAGAAGAGTCGGACATCGTAATTCCTAGTAGTATAAGGTATTGACTATAAATTGAATAAAAAAAGAACAAAAACCCCGTCTAGCTTAGCGATTGAGCAAATCATAGACGACATTTTTGAAAACTGCTTATTAATGAGTATTTCAGAGGACTGAGATCATTAAATATTAGTAGGTATTTCGCAAAGCATTATACCAGTCTTTAACTCACGACGTAAAAGGTGTTTGTAAGGTCTGTTAGAGCTGCAAAACAAATAGTTTTTCAACCACAAATTAACTAAACTAAAACTCTCAACAGCGCAACACTTACCGATAGCCCTAGGTTCTATGGCAAAGATTATTCTGCTAAATAAACCCTTCAATGTTCTTTGCCAGTTTAGTGGTGAGCCTAATGACATTACGCTTGCAAACTATATCAAAGATAAACACTATTACCCTGCCGGCCGATTAGATAAAGACTCAGAAGGGTTGGTATTACTTACGGATGATGGTCAGCTTCAACATAAAATATCTCACCCTAGATTTAAACTCGAGAAAACCTATTGGATCCAGATCGAAGGCGAAATCGATGAAGTCGCTCTATCATCACTTTCCAAGGGAGTCGAGTTAAAAGATGGCATAACGCTTCCAGCCAAGGTTAAACCGCTAACTGACAGTCTAGTTGACAACACAATATGGCCACGAGTCCCTCCAATTCGTTCACGCGCGTCAATTCCCACTAGCTGGATAGAACTTAAAATTAGTGAGGGGCGTAATCGACAAGTAAGGCGAATGACTGCTCGAGTTGGTTTCCCGACCCTAAGACTAATTAGAATAGGGATTGGACAGTGGAACATAGAAAAACTAGTACCTGGCGAGTTCCGCTATGAACATGTTCACCTAACGGCTCAAAAACCCGTAAAATCTAGAAAAACAAGGAGAGCTTGATATGTGGTTACCACATACAACAGTCGCTGCAATTGTTGTTAGAGATGATAAATTCCTCATGGTACATGAAGATTCCGACGGAGAAATCGTATTCAACCAGCCTGCTGGTCACCTTGATCCTGGAGAGACATTAATCGAAGCATGTATTCGGGAAACCCTTGAAGAGACGAAATGGAAAGTTAACCCATCCCACTATCTTGGTGTAAATCAGTACACTGCACCAAGTAACGGCGTGACCTACATTCGCCATACTTTTATCGCCGAACCGGTTGAGTTCATTGAAGACGCAGTCTTGGACGAAGGTATTATTGAAGCCTTATGGCTAAGCTACGAAGAGATAAAATCAAAAAGCGATAAATTACGCAGCCCTGTTGTTTTAGGCGATATCGATAGATATTTAAGTGGGACACGCATCCCTTTGAATGTATTAACCTTTTATTAAAGAAATGTTAGAATACAACCCATTATTGGCGAAAGTCGATAATGCTCTTTCTTAAATATCAATAACAAACCTCTTCGGCACATTTTGTCGCTGCGAAATTTCAAATACAAATTATACTTGTTCTAAGAATATATAGTCTTAGAATAAATCATAGATGTATTGGGTTTTTATATTGTTATCACGGAGACCATGCAATGGCGTTTGAAAAAAAATACCTTAAAACAAAACCTATCTGTAAAGTTAAGTTTATTGCACCTAAAGAACTTTCAGATGGAGCAAAATCATTATGCATCGCTGGAGATTTCAACGATTGGGATAAGGACAAAGATGTACTAAAAAGGCAAAAAGACGGTAGCTATGCCACAACGATTGATTTACCTAAAGATGGTGAATACCAATACCGCTTCATTATCGACGGTGAACGTTGGGAAAACGATTATTCCGCTGATAAATATGTTCCAAGTAATATGGGCAATGAAGAAAATTCGGTTGTTGTGATATAAAGTTACGTTGTTTTAAAAGAAAGACGAATAATTCGTCTTTCTTTTAACTTCCAAGCATTTGCTCCTATCTAACATTTTCTTGAGTGGAAAAGAATGGAGCAGAACTTCTATTCTCTATGATATATTCTCTTCAATAGTTTCGTTTTCAAACTCGTCAAAAACTACAAGTAAATTAAAATTCACTATTTGATTAGTAATTTATCAAATAGATAGACTGAAAAATAGAACGCATGTTTTCGGGAATAGTTTGACCAGGTTATCTAAACAAGACAGCGTAAATTAAAATAAGCTTAATAAACGAATCCGCACCGAATAAAGGCACGGTTGAGTTTTAACTATTCCTGTTAACTCGATTTAAACCATTTAATGCGGCGACGCGATAAGCTTCGGCCATTGTTGGATAGTTGAAAGTAGTATTCACGAAATACTCAATAGAGTTTGCCTCTGCTGTTTGACTCATAATAGCCTGGCCAATATGAACGATTTCAGAAGCCTCGGCACCAAAGCAATGAATGCCAAGAATTTCCATTGTGTCGATGTGAAAAAGAATTTTTAACACACCAGCGTCTTCACCACTTATTTGACCTCGAGCCGTATCTTTGAAAAACGCTCGACCCACTTCGTAAGGCACTTTAGCTGATGTGAGTTCGGCTTCAGTTCTTCCCACTGAGCTAATTTCAGGCAATGTGTAAATACCAGTAGGAGCTTCAGATATATGACGATGTATTCGTCCTGTAATCACATCAACAACCGCACGTCCTTGATCATAGGATGCACTAGCCAAACTCGGCCAGCCAATTACATCTCCTGCAGCGTAAATATTATCGACCTTTGTTCTATAGTCTTTATTGACTTGAATTTGACCTCGATGATTCGGTTCAATTTCAATATTTTCAAGGCCTAAGTTTTCCGTATTCCCCGACCGACCATTACACCATAATAGCGCGTCTGCTTTTATGCGTTTACCAGACTTAAGCTTCATGGTAACGCCTTGGTCACTGACTTCGAGACACTCATGTTCTTCGTTATGACGAACCATAACTCCAGAATCACGTAAATGATAACTAAGCGCATCTGAAATTTCATCGTCCAAAAACGACAATAGTTTTTCTCGCCCATTAATCAAATCTACTTTTACACCTAACCCAGAAAATATTGATGCATACTCGCAACCAATAACTCCTGCGCCATAAATGATCATAGTCCTTGGAGTATGTTCCATCTCCAATATGGTATCACTGTCGTACACTCGGTGATGTTTGAAATCGACATCAGCTGGTCGATAAGGACGCGATCCAGTAGCGATTAAAATATTTTTAGCAGATATTAAGTCTTTCAATCCGTTTGGGCCAGACACTTCAACTTCATTTTTACTAACAAATTTTGCGAAGCCCTCATGAATATGAACGCGGTTTTTATTCAGGTATTCAAGGTGCTGTTCGACCTGTTTAGGAATGACTTTAGACGCCGCTTTCAATACTTGAGGATAACTCAAAGGTTTTGACATTCCCATATAACGAAATATAGGCTGGGTATTGGATAAGATTATTTGCTTTACGGCATGTCTTAGTGCTTTGGATGGAATCGTACCTCGGTGTGTGCAATTTCCACCATAGAGACCCGAATCAACAACAACACCTACTTTGAGTTCACTTTTCGCTGCTGCCATAGCAGCCGCTTCACCCGAAGGGCCAGCCCCAATAACCAACAAGTCAAAATCTGACATTAAATGATTCCCAATGGTAAAAATTCTTTGAGTTCGATAACAACATTCGATAACAACACTAGTTTAGTAATTTCTGTTAATGTCACTATCTAACATTAAGAAGACTACGAATAATTTACAGAACTGATAATTTTATAGCCTTTGATCCTAAAACGATTAGGAGCTTGTTTTATCATCTGCGTTGTATGCAAGATTTGTATTGTGTCCTTGTTCTTTTTCCTTTTTGTAAGTTTCACACTTTTTAGGGCTGCCACCACAAATTTCACAATTGGAATCTATTCCTACCGCTGACATACCACCACAAGAACCCTTAATTGGCCCTTTACCCATAATCACGCCAATCGCCATTCCAGCGATAACCAAAGACATAACAACTAATGTAATAAAAAATACCATCATAGTGATTTCATTAACCTCGCAAATTCAGGAGTAAATCTCACAACAAAATCTTGCTCTTCCCTAATAATAAAATACGCAGCCATATCGTTTGCAATAGCGTATTTTAACCCATTTTCTGGACCCATTACATTGAGAGCCGTAGCATAGGCATCAGCATAGATACTCGACTCAGCAACAACAGTAACCGACGCTAAATTATGGCTTATTGGAAAGCCTTTTACAGGATCAATGGTATGCGAAATACGCTTACCGTCTTTCTCATAATAATTCCGATAATCACCAGAGGTGGCTACACCCACGCCACTAATACCAATTGCCTGAATAGCTCCCGCATGCGCAAGCGAAGGCTTTTCAACACCAATAATCCATGGCTTTCCATCAGGATTATTACCTGACACGTAAATTTCACCACCGATTTCAACCATAAAATCATTGAAACCAAATTCGCTCAGTTGCTGAGCTATCATATCAACGCCGTAGCCTTTGGCAATCGCGGAAAGATCGATATAGATATCCTTTTGTTTACGAAACTCCAATGATTCCGGCTTTAACTCAATATATCTATGACCAATATTCTGTAGCAATTGTTCAACGTCTTCATCGGTTGGCTCAACATCGTGTTTTTCCGGTCCAAACCCCCAAAGATTTACCAAAGGGCCGACAGTGACATCGAATACACCCGATGTTTTCTCGCTTATTTGCATACTCACTTTAATTAAATCAAAGAGAACCTCTGAAAGCACATGCCATTCCGCTATTTCTGCCTGGTTAAGCAAAGACAATTCTGAATCAGACAAATAAGTCGATGCAATCTGATTAAAGCTCTCAAGCTTTTTATCGACTTGAATTTGCAGCGCCGACTCAGAAATAATTGTTCTATGATTCGCGAGTGCCTTAACCTGATAGGTTGTCCCCATGGTTTTGCCTTCTAGCACAAACACATAAGAGTTCTGATTTTCAGAACAACTGACAAGAAATACAAATACAAGAGTTGTAATCAAACGAAAAAAGGCCAATAAAGGCCCTTTTTCATTACACATAATAAAACGAGAAATAACCTTAACCACCAAAATCATCAAGCATAATGTTTTCGTCTTCGACACCGAGGTCTTTCAACATTTTAATCACCGCAGCATTCATCATCGGAGGCCCACACATGTAGAACTCACAATCTTCTGGAGCAGGGTGGTCTTTCAAATAATTCTCATAGAGAACCGTATGAATAAAGCCTGTCAAACCATCCCAGTTATCTTCTGGTTGCGGATCAGAAAGTGCAATGTGCCAATCAAAATTTTCATTTTCTTCAGCTAACTGATCATATTCATCTTCATAAAACAGTTCTCGTAATGAACGAGCACCGTACCAAAAAGACATTTTACGATCTGTTTTAATACGACGTAATTGATCGAAGATGTGCGAACGCATAGGAGCCATACCAGCACCACCACCAACAAACACCATCTCTGCTTCAGTTTCCTTCGCAAAGAATTCACCAAATGGTCCAAACACGGTAATTTTGTCGCCGGGTTTGAGGTTAAATACGTAAGATGACATCTGCCCAGGCGGCAACCCTTGAGTTCTAGGTGGTGGCGTGGCAATACGAATATTAAATTTAACCACACCCTTTTCTTCAGGATAGTTGGCCATTGAATAGGCGCGAATCACAGTCTCTGACACTTTCGATTCTAAGTTAAAGAAGCCAAAATGTTCCCAATCACCACGATATTCGTCTTCGATTTCAAAGTCAGAAAACTTAACGTGATGCGCTGGAGCTTCTAGTTGCACATATCCGCCCGCACGGAAATCAACATTTTCACCTTCAGGCAAACGAAGAGTAAGCTCCTTGATAAAGGTTGCCACGTTTGGATTAGACTCAACAGTACACTCCCACTGCTTCACACCAAATACTTCTTCAGGTACCTCAACTTTCATGTTTTGTTTAACCGGCACCTGACAACTTAAACGCCACCCCTCATTGGCTTCACGCTTAGTAAATGCCGATTCTTCCGTAGGTAGCATCGAACCACCACCTTCGCTCACGACACAACGACACTGAGCACAGCTTCCACCGCCTCCGCATGCAGAAGGTAGAAATAAGTTAGCTTCTGCAAGAGTTTGAAGTAGCTTACCGCCAGCCGCCACAGTAACGTCTTTTTCACCGTTGATATTAATCGTCACATCACCACTGCTAACTAGCTGAGAACGGGCAGAAAGAATCACCCCAACTAAGGCCAGTACGATCAGGGTGAACATAACCACACCCAAAATAATTTCAATACTCATACTCTATGGATTCCTCGTCGGTTAATTAAAGCGCGATACCGCCAAATGACATGAAGCCCAAAGACATCAAGCCAACGGTGATAAAGGTGATACCCAAACCCTGAAGCCCCGCCGGGACATCACTGTACTTCATTTTTTCACGAATACCTGCAAGGGCGACAACTGCTAACGCCCACCCCACTCCAGAGCCAGCACCAAAAACAACACTTTCAGCAAAATTATAATCACGCTCTACCATGAATAAAGCACCACCTAATATTGCACAGTTCACCGTAATCAACGGCAGGAAAACACCTAATGCGTTGTACAGTGCTGGAACATATTTATCTAAAAACATTTCCATTATTTGTACGATAGCTGCGATAACTCCGATGTAACTAATTAATCCTAAAAAGCTAAGGTCAGCTTCTGGATAACCTGCCCAAGCAAGCGCACCCTCAGATAGTAAATAGGTATAGATCAGATTGTTTACAGGAACTGTCACAGTTAAAACAACAATTACCGCGATACCTAACCCGATTGCGGCATCAACCTTTTTAGAAATCGCCAAAAAAGTACACATTCCTAAAAAGAAAGTGAGAGCCATATTTTTAATAAATATGGACTCAACAAAAATACTTAATAAGCCTTCCATTAGTGAGCCTCCTTACCAACTGTATTTGGTGCAATTTTAAATTCAGGCTCCTCAATTTGATCTTTCTTAGCAGAACGAATTGCCCAAATGAAGAGTCCTATCAAGAAGAACGCACTAGGTGGTAATAGAAGCATACCGTTAGAAACGTACCAGCCACCGTCGGTTGTCAATGAAAGTATTTCTATACCGAATAACTTTCCGGATCCGAACAGCTCGCGAATCACAGCTAAAGCAAGAAGCATAGCGCTGTACCCAAGCCCATTTCCAATACCATCTAGAAAGCTGGGAATAGGTGGATTTTTCATGGCAAAGGCTTCAGCACGCCCCATTACAATACAATTGGTAATGATCAAACCCACAAACACCGAGAGCTGTTTACTAATATCGTAAGCAACTGCTTTGAGTATTTGGTCAACGAGGATAACCAGAGACGCAATAATAGTCATCTGAGCAATGATACGAATACTGCTTGGAATGTGATGGCGAATTAATGCAACAAAAAAGTTTGAAAAGGCACAAACTGATGTTAGTGCGATACACATTACAAACGTGACTTTCAAGCTTGATGTAACCGCCAAGGCTGAACAAATACCCAGAATCTGAAGTGCGATTGGGTTGTTATCAAAAATCGGCTTAAAGAGTAATTCTTTTACTTTCACAGTTACGCCTCCCCTTTTTTCAAATTCTCTAAATAGGGTTTGAAACCATTCTCACCCAACCAAAACTTCACCATATAATCGACACCATCACTTGTTAGTGTCGCGCCAGATAATCCATCGACCTTGTATTCAGCACCTGCTGTAGCACTCGTCACAGCTCCCTTTACCACCGAAAGACCTACAGAACCATCTGTTTGATAAACTTTTTTGCCCAACCAAATGCCTTTCCACTTAGGGTTGTCAACTTCTCCACCCAAACCTGGCGTTTCACCATGTTCGTAATACCCCAACCCGGCAACAGTATTTAAATCTGACTCTAAGGCAATGAAACCTCTGAGAGTAGACCAAAGCCCGTAGCCTCTAATGGGGAGAATTACTTTGTTCAAACCATTTTCATCTTCGATTAGATAGACATTGGCAAATTTTTCGAGGCGAGACAAACCGGCAATATCAACTTCTGAGTCTAAAACTTCTGATAGATTTGGATCTTTCGCTGACTTTCTTTGATCAAACGACTTTGCATCGACTTCGTCTGTGTACTTACCAGTAGAAAGATCAATAACCTTAGTTGTGACCTTTTCGAACTGATCTGCAACGGGTATCCCTTCCTCAAGAATACCCGCAGCAGCCAAGATGTTTTTATTAAAATCTAATGCCTTATTCGCCTTCTGGGCTGGACGAAGTTGCACGGCTGCAGTTGACACAATAATAGAACAAACAATACAGAGTAGCGCTGCTACAACAATTGTTTTGGTTGTAGAATCGTTATTAGACACGAGCCAACCTCCTCTTAATATTTTGTTGTACAACAAAGTGATCAATCAGTGGTGCAAATAAATTTGCAAATAAGATTGCCAACATCATACCTTCTGGGAATGCGGGGTTAACTACACGGATAGTCACCACCATAAATCCGATCAGCGCGCCATACCACCATTTACCGATACTTGTCATTGAAGCAGATACGGGGTCTGTCGTCATAAAGAAAAGTCCAAAAGCATAACCACCTATTACGAAATGCCACCAAAAAGGCATCGCAAACATTGGGTTCGAATCTGCGTCACCAACCGCTCCATAAACTAACGAAGTAACGACTGTACCTATTATCGTACCAACTACTATTTGATAAGAGGCGATACGCATAAATAATAAAGCCAGGCCGCCGATTAATATCGCCAGAGTCGAGACTTCACCAATAGAGCCTTGGATATTCCCAAAGAAAGCATCAAACCATGTAATTTGATTTTGTAGTGCGTCCATACCCTGAGAAGCTGCTATAGATAGGGCCGTTGCACCCGTGTAACCATCTACAGCAGTCCAAACAGCATCACCCGACATGTATGAAGGGTAGGCGAAGAAGAGGAACGCTCTGCCTGTTAGCGCTGGGTTTAAGAAGTTTTTACCGGTTCCGCCAAATACTTCCTTACCAATCACCACACCAAAGGATATTCCCAAAGCAACTTGCCACAGCGGGATGCTTGGAGGACAAATGAGCGCAAATAAAATCGAAGTCACAAAAAAGCCTTCATTAACTTCGTGTCCGCGCTTCATGGCAAAAAGCACTTCCCAAAACCCACCAACGATAAACGTCACCGCGTAAATAGGTATGAAGAACACCGCGCCATACACTAAGTTATCCCAGATACTCGCTGGGTTGTGGCTTGTTAGTATGCCAATAATCGCACCGCGCCAACCTTCTATTTCCGTCAACCCCATGGTTTCCATAGCCGTATTAGCTTGAAATCCAAGGTTGTACATGCCGTAAAACATTGCTGGAAACACACATGCCCAAACCGTAATCATCACTCGCTTGAGATCAATACCGTCTCGCACATGAGCGGTTGTTTTAGTGACATCATTGGGCTGGAAAAGACCCGTATCAATCGCCTCATAAAGGGCATACCAGCTTTCAAGCTTGCCGCCTTTATGAAAATGCGGTGCCATATCGTCGAATTTTTTTCTTAAAAATTTCACGATTAACCCTCCTTCTCGATGCGTGTGAGGTTATCTCGAAGAATAGGACCGTACTCGTATTTGCCCACAGAAACAAAAGTACACAAAGCCAAATCCTCTTCATCCAACTCTAAACAACCTAATTTTTGTGCCATGTCGGTATCGCCCACAATCAATGCTCGGAGTAACTGTGTCGGCAAAATATCTAGAGGCATTACACTTTCATACGCGCCAATGGGCACCATAGCTCTTTCACTTCCGTTAGCAGAAGTAGTGAAATCCCACTTCTTATTTGAGAATAACTTAGAAATGTAAATAGGTATCTTTGAAAAACGATTGGAACCAGGTGTAAAGTAATGCAAGAAAGGTCGCTCTCGGCCCTCTAGCAAGGCACAGACCTGAACATCATAACGCCCTAGATACGCTAACGGACCATTTGCGGTGCGGCCACCAAATACTGAACCAGAGACGACTCGGTTTTCGCCTGGTTTTAATTGACCCGCCGTAATTTCGTCGAGACTGGCACCCAAACGCGTGCGGATAATTCGGGGGTTTTCAACCTGGGGGCCCGCCAAAGAGACGACTCTTTCTACAGAAAGCTTACCCGAAGTAAATAGTTCACCTATTGCAATGACATCTTGATAGCCAAGTGTCCAAACGAATTTGTTAACACTCACAGGCTCTAAGAAATGGATATGCGTGCCTACATTGCCTGCAGGATGAACACCTTCGAAAGTTTCAAGAACAACATTATCACCTAAGCTAACAGGTAAACTTGTGTTTGCCTTATGACAAACATATACCTTTCCCTCTGTAAGTTTCGACACCACACTCAAACCATTTTGAAAAGCTTGCGCTTTTTCAGAAACGACTAATGCAGGGTTAACTGCCAAAGGATTGGTATCCATTACAGAAATAAAAATCGCTTGGGGTGCAGAATCAATTGCTGGTACACGACTAAAAGGACGTGTTCTGAAAGACGTCCACATACCCGAATCAATCAGTTGTTCAACAACCTGTTCTCTCGTTAACGAGCCAAGTTGGTCAGATGAGTAGCTGGTAAACTCTTCAGCTTCATCACCATCAACATCGATAACAACAGATTGTAAAACTCGCTGGTATCCTCTATTTACCGCAGCAACTGTACCTGATGCAGGAGAGGTATACTTAACGCCTTCAGTTTTTTTGTCCGTAAATAGAACCTGCCCTAATTTGACCTTATCTCCCACCGCTACAGCCATTGTTGGTTTCATACCATGATAGTCAAAACCTACAAGTGCCACAGAACGGATAGAAGGGCCATCTTCGATGGATTCCCCGGGTACCCCCGCAATAGGTAAATCCAATCCACGACGGATTTTTATCATACGCCTATGCCTAATTTTAAAGTTTTTGGAAATCTGTCAAACGTCTATTAATCATCTCTTCTTACAGACGAGAACCCTGACATTTTTATTATCACTACTCATACTGCGAGCAAAAACGTCAGTGTCTGGCCAACTGCCAGTCACTTTGATGTAATTTTAGCCGAATAAATGAGATGCGCACGTAACGCTTTGAAAACCGCGTCATTATAGGGATCTCGACTGGATTTCGCTAGTGTGAGACACGATTTCTGTTTGCATAACTGACAAGATTAAGAACAAATCCGAATTAACACTCTTGAGAACAAGTTTACAAATGAGCCTATCAGACACTGAAAAACACAGCTAAAATACGCGGCTTTTTATCAATTACATCTTTTAGTAATGGCGAGAAACAAAACAGAGTAAATGTCACTGTATGAGTAATCCATTTAATCCAAACATCAGAATTAAAAGCGGTGATAAACAATCTTGGGGAAACCTTCAAGGTTCTGGTTTAGCCTTAGTCGTAGCAAACAGCGCACTAAAACACGAGAAATCTTTGCTTTTTGTGGCTAACTCCATGCTTGATGCAGAAAATTATTTTCAAGACATAAAAACCTTTTTAAAAGATCATGAAAATGCACCAGAGGTCATTTTTTTCTCAGATTGGGAGACGCTGCCTTACGACAACTTTTCTCCGCACCAAGATATTATTTCCGAGCGAATGCGCTGTCTCTATCTACTTGCAAGTGACAAGCGAATTTTAGTCGTCGTCTCAGCGCAAACACTTGCGCAAAGGCTGGCTCCCCCTTCTTACTTACTCTCCAACAGTCTAGTTTTACAACTAGACGAAAAATTGGAAATGGAGCATTTTCGCCAAAAACTTGTGGGTCTCGGTTATAACCATGTTGACACTGTTTACCAGCATGGCGAATTTGCAATAAGAGGAGCACTTTTCGATGTTTTCCCCATGGGAAGTCCATCTGCATATCGAATCGAATTGTTCGACGATCAAATAGAATCTCTACGCGAATTTGATCCCGAATCTCAGAGAACGATTTCGAAAGTGGATGCCATTGAGTTACTACCAGGAAATGAGTGCCCTTTAGATGAATCATCCGTTGCATTGTTTCGCGATCAATGGCACCAAAAATTTGATTCCGACCCTAAAAAATGTACCGTCTACCTTGATGTCAATGAAGGTATTTCACCTGCTGGCGTCGAATACTACTTACCGTTATTTTTTGAACAAACGGCTAGCCTATTAGATTACGTCCCCGAAAACAGCCTACTTTTTATTTGTGAGCAATTTTCATCCTCTTATGAGGAATATTGGCTAGAAACAAAACGACGATTCGAAAGCCGTGGGGTTGATCCAGAACGACCGATACTCCCCCCTCACGAAGTCTTTTATCCCATAAATGAAACCTTTTCGGGTATGAATCGATTTGCTCGAACAACACTTCACAAATCAACTCTTGATGAGAAAGATGGACATGTTAACTTTGAGTTCGCAACTCCTCCGTTAGCGTTGATCGATAACAGAGCAACCAACCCTTTGCACCTAATCGAAAATTTGATTTGCAATACAAGTAAGCGTGTTTTGTTTTGTGCTGAATCTAACGGTCGCAGGGAAATTCTTAAAGAGCAACTTTCAAAAATAGGCGTGTCTCCAGACAATCAACTGTCTATAAAAGGATTTTTGGAATCAAATAGTAATATTTCAATTACTGTGGCGGATATTCAATCTGGAATCAGTTGCGAAAACCCAGGACTACTATTTATTGCCGAGTCTCAACTATTTGGCTTTCAAGTTAAACAGGTTAGGCGCAGAAAAAAATCAACTGAAGAATCCGAAGGCGTTTTCAAAAATTTAACAGAACTAAAAGTTAATGCGCCGGTTGTCCATCTAGATCATGGTGTTGGACGATATCAAGGTTTGCAAACCATTGAGCACGACGGTAAAGCTGATGAATTTCTTGTACTGGAGTATGCCAATAATGCTAAACTCTATGTTCCAGTTGCGAATCTTCATCTCATTAGCCGATATTCGGGTGCTGGCGAAGAGCACGCGCCCTTACATAAACTAGGCAGTGAAGCCTGGCAACGCGCGAAGAAAAAAGCCGTCGAACAGGTGCGAGATGTTGCAGCGGAACTGCTCGAAGTTTACGCTAAAAGAAAAGCTAAAAAAGGCTTTGCCCATGGATTGGAAAAAGATGACTATGAAATCTTTTCTTCTGCTTTTCCATTTGAAGTCACGCCAGATCAAGACAATGCGATACAATCTGTCCGCAACGACATGTTGTCAGCACAACCAATGGACCGACTAGTATGCGGAGACGTAGGCTTTGGCAAAACAGAAGTTGCTATGCGTGCTGCGTTTATTGCGGTACACAATGGTAAACAAGTATCTGTTCTGGTACCTACCACACTCTTAGCACAACAACATTACGAAAACTTCAAAGACCGCTTTGCGGATTGGCCCACAAGTATCGAAGTAATTTCTAGATTCAAAACAGCGAAAGAAGTCGCAGAGGTGCAAAAAAAAATCGCTAGCGGGCAAATCGATATTGTTATCGGAACTCACAAACTCATACAAGGCGATACACAATTTAAAAACCTCGGCTTAATGATAATCGACGAAGAACATCGATTTGGTGTTCGTCAAAAAGAAGCGCTCAAGGCCTACCGAACGGATATCGATATTCTCACAATGACGGCCACACCCATTCCAAGAACCCTAAATATGTCTATGGCAGGAATCCGTGATCTATCCATCATTGCGACGCCGCCAGCAAAACGCTTATCGGTAAAAACCTTCGTGCGCGAATCTGATGATAATGTTATAAAAGAGGCGCTATTGCGGGAAATCATGCGAGGTGGCCAAGTCTATTATCTGCATAATGAAGTTAAAACCATTGAAAAGACTGCCAGAGATATTGAAAAAGCAATACCCGAAGCCAAAGTTAAAATTGGCCATGGCCAAATGCGTGAAAGAGAATTGGAATCGGTAATGACCGATTTCTATCACAAACGATTTAACGTACTAGTTTGCACCACGATTATCGAAACGGGTATTGATGTGCCTAGCGCCAACACCATTATTATTGATCGATCAGATAAATTTGGCTTGGCGCAATTGCATCAACTTCGTGGTCGTGTAGGTCGGTCGCACCATCAAGCCTATGCATATATGCTCACACCAAATAAACGAACACTTTCTGCTGATGCTGTAAAAAGATTAGAAGCTATTGCCGAGGCACAAGATTTAGGTGCTGGTTTTATGCTAGCTTCGCATGATTTAGAGATTCGTGGTGCTGGCGAATTGCTTGGTGAAGAGCAGAGTGGGCAAATACAAACTATCGGATTCTCACTTTATATGGATATGCTGGACCGGGCAGTAAAAGCTATAAGAGAAGGTAAAACGATCGATTTGAATTCAGATGATAACGGCAGCGTCGAAATTAATTTACGCGCACCCGCATTAATCCCGGATAATTATTTACCTGACGTTAATACGCGCTTAACACTTTATAAACGTATTTCTTCCACTAAAAATGAAAAACAACTTAATGATTTACAAGTTGAAATGATTGATCGTTTTGGGCTTCTACCTGACGCGACCAAAAATCTCATTAAACAAACAAAACTGAGGTTTGAAGCTGAAAAATTAGGTATCGTCAAAGTTGAAGCCGGACAGCAATCAGGAAAAATTGAGTTTGCAACTGATACGAATGTTCAGCCTCTAACCATTGTAAAACTAGTTCAAAACCAACCACAAAATTTCCAACTCGAAGGTGCAACTCAACTTAAATTTAACTTTGAGATGTCTGACATTGATCAGCGATTTAATCGAGTAAATGCCGTTTTCGAACAACTTAGCAAGGCAAGTTAACATGAATCTAAACTCTTTATTGAATGATTACCTAAAGCTCGTTCTTTCATTAGGGTTCGTTATTTCATCATTAGTAGTCACTCCTTCTAGCCTTGCTCAGGAAGAAGAAATTGCTCGCTATTATGAAAATTGGTATGAGATAGAAGTAATTGTGTTTGAGAATAAATCGCATATTCCAAATAATGACCCAGAAGCCTGGCCTAAAAATTTAGTACTTGCTTACCCACCAAATTTACAATTTGTTATCGATCCAGAAGAATTACAACTTTTTAACGCTGAACGGGAAGCGGAGAAAAAACTAAATAACGATGAAATATTTCAATCAAAACCTGATGAAGTGACTACAGACGACACTAATTTGAACCCTTCAAACGAAGACATCAGTGCGAATGAACAATCTTCAATTGAAATTGGTTATGATTTGGAAGAACCATTTTTCATGTTAGATGAATCACTTTTAAAAATGAAAAACGAAGAAAATTCGCTACGCACTTCTCGCATGTATCGGAAACTATTTCATCAAGCTTGGCGTCAACCGGTCTCAGAAAAAAAAGACGCTAGTTCAATCGTTATTATTGCTGGGAATCAATACGATAAAAATAACGAACTTGAAGGTACAATAGAAATTAGCTTAAGCCGTTATCTCCATTTAAATACCAACCTCTGGTTTACTTCTTTCGAACCCAATTTCGGACAAGCAGCCAACCATTGGCCAGAGCTTCCAGAACAACCTAAAAACCCGTTGTTTTCTGACTTGAAGACGGAAGAAGGCAATTATTTAAGTGCTTTTACCGACAAAAAAACGGAAACTTGGGAAATACATCAGCCAGACGAAAATAACAAATTTGCAATTAAAGACTTGTCGTTGAATATAGAAAATTCAGAGCTTGAGGGCATTAGTGAGCAAAATTACTTAACAAAACAAATTGTTAAGCTGAGCGCAAAGCGACGTATGCGTAGTGGAGAACTTCATTATATTGACCATCCCAAAATAGGAATACTGATCAAAATCGAAAAATACATTCCAGAAATATTAGATAACATGAACGATGGCCAAGAGATTTAGCATTACAAATCTCTTGGAAATCACGTTGACCAAAATCACAAATAATTAAACGAAATTAAAAGATGAATATAAAATTATATAATCTTATAAATGATACAAACTGTTATTAATGACAAATAGCAGATTCGCTTAAGCTGTCTCTAGTTCAATTCGCGCAACATTGTCAGCCTGCAAACCTTTGTCGCCTTGCTGCAATTCAAACTCTACACGCTGCCCTTCTCGTAATGATTTATAGCCGTCGCCTTGAATATTTCTGTAATGCACAAAGATATCATCTTGACCACCGTCGCTATTGATAAAACCATAACCACGTGCATTGTTGAACCATTTTACAGAGCCAACTAATCGTTCCCCCATATCTTTCCCCTTATATACTTGAGTTCACTCATGTTATTTTATTAATAGGTATATTGCGGTGCCTCGGAGGTGCCGCCGCAGGTAAGTCCTTTAAGGTATGACAAATACATGGAAGTGTCTAGAGAAGTATTTCAGTTTTAAGAATAAGTTCTCTAAAATCAAATTAACTTTAGAAAAAGTTATATTAAATTGTCACAATTTTTTGCACTTATTAAAAAAGGAATATTAAATACAATTTTTCCTACCTCATTATGTGTTGAATTAACTGATATTATTCACTTTTATTTAAGCTGATTTCCTGAGGGATATGCACAGTAGAAGTTGGGAAAGCGCATTCTGCGCCGTGAGATTCTATGATCTCTATAATTCTTAACATCACATCTTGTTTAATTCTATGGAATTCAATCCAATCGGTCGTCTTAGTAAAACAATAGACAAAAAAGTCTAGCGATGAGGGCGCAAAACTATTTAGATTAACAATAAGTGTTTGAGAAACATCAATATCTGAATGTTCGAGTAACATGTTTTTCACATTAGTCACTATTTCGGTAATTTTATTAGCATCGTCATACCTAACTCCTATGGTTTCGTAGATCCGTCTATTTAGCATTCTTGAAGGATTTTCGACTGAAATTTGAGTAAATGTTGAATTGGGTACATATAACGGTCGCTTGTCGAACGTGCGGATTCGCGTTAGGCGCCAACCGATTTCTTCAACAGTCCCTTCAATGTTTTTATCTGGCGAGCGAACCCAATCCCCAACACTAAATGGTCGATCCAGATATATCATTAAACCACCAAAAAAATTAGCGAGAAGATCTTTAGCAGCGAAGCCAACAGCAATACCACCAATACCACCAAATGCTAGAACACCAGAAACACTGTAACCCAGCGATTGCACAGCAACTAATACTGATGTGATCATAACGGAGATACGTAGTAATTTACCTATGGCCACAGCAGTGGTTTTATCCATGGGTTTGGACATTTTATCAGGGCTAATGAGGTTTTCTTCCGCTCGCCTAATAAACCCTGTCAAAAACCAACTAACTAAAAAAATTGATCCCAAATGCTGAATCTTACCGACCGCATTTAGTATTTCAGAACTAGAATGCTCTCCCGCTATGCTCGCAGCCCACGAAAGTCCGGCTAACCAGATTAACCATTTGATCGGCTTTTTCACTGAATTGACTAGGGCATCATCCCAAAGATTAGTCGTTTTAATTGCCTTTTTTTCGATTTTTGTTACAAACCAATTTACTACCAACGCAATAACAAGCGTGAGAAATACAATGATGAAAACTTCATAAACCCAACCAAGTTCACCTCCTAAAAAATCACTAAGGCTAGTAAACCAGTTCTGTTGAGTTTCTTCATTTTGCATGACCTAATCCTTTTAAAAAAATGGTGTGATGTCAGTTATAAGCTGTCTAGCTGAGATTGCGCTTCAGCCCAGCGTGGGTGGCGCATTATATCTGATTCATAAGACATTGCAGTGGCGCGCATAGTTGCTAAACGTGAGTTAATTTGCAAATCCGATCGAGACTCTAAAAATTTTAAAATTTCGAGGACACCTGGTCGATTATTACAAACGAGTAACGCGTCACACCCGGCTTCAATTGCTTTTTCTGCTCGCAAGGAATAGCCACCAACTTTAGCAGCACCTTCCATGGTTAAATCATCACTGAAAATAACGCCTTCAAATCCAAGACGTTTTCTCAAGCTATCTTTTAACCAAAAAGATGAAAAGCCCACCGGGTCTTCATCCACCGCAGGAAAAACAATATGAGCTGGCATTATGCCATCCAATTGACCAATTAATCGCTGAAAAGGAATTAGATCCCATCCTGTGATTTCGTCTAAATCTCGCAGGTCGACCGGAAGTTCTAAATGACTATCTTGTTTTACACTGCCGTGCCCTGGAAAATGCTTCCCAGTTGCTTTCATACCAGCAGAATTCATCCCCATTATAAAAGCCTCGGCGAGCTTGCTAATCACCTCCGGGTGATTAGCAAATGCGCGATCCCCGATCACATCGCTGAAACTATCATCTACATCCAACACAGGAGCAAAACTAATATCAACGCCACACAAAACCAACTCAACTGCCATTAACCAACCCATGTTTTCAGATGTTTTAATTGCTAGGCTCGGATCTCGGGAGTACAGATCGCCAAGCTTCTGCATAGGCGGAAGTCTTGTAAACTCATGCCTAAAACGCTGAACTCGACCACCCTCTTGATCAACGGCAACAAGACAATTGGGATTAATCACTTTTATCGCTTTACACAATTTAATTAACTGTGTTTTGTTTTCGTAGTTTCGTGAAAAAAGTATAACTCCACCAACTAACCGATTTTCAATTAAAGATCGATCTTCCTCAGTTAAATCAAAGCCATCAATATCAATAATTAACGGACCAGTTATAAAATTTTGATTATTTATCTTCATTCACTCTATCTACTCAACAAATTCATTAATTAATTTTTAAAACGGTTAGATTTTTTTAATATTTTTTTCGCAATACTTAGATATATTTATTTTATATTAACTGAAGGGAAACAACTATTTTTCACTAACTTCTTTTGAAAAATCATAGCGTTATAGGGATTCTTATTTAATTTACTTTAGCATTGTAAAACTTTTTATTGTAACTATTTCCACTGCGAACCTATAAAAAAGATGTTAGTTTTATAGGTATATTGTTTGTTAAAGTTTAGCGAGATTTCATATGGCATCTTTATATCCTCCAGTTGGCTCTTGGTATCAAGAACTTACCACGTCAAAACAATTTGAAATAGTATCTATTGATGAAAAAGAAGGCTTAGTAGAAGTCCAATTTCGAGATGGAAATACTGAGGAATATAGCGTTCAATCATGGTCTAACATGAAAATTATCGCTATTTCATCAGAAGAAGTTTCATCGAACTCAAATTTTGAAATCGATGAAGATTATATGTATGACAATGAATTTGATGAAGACTTTAACACCGCTTATGGGCAGCAGGAACCTGATTCATTCGGTGGCTACGACGACTTGTACTAATTTATTTTTCTAAAGTAGGAAATAAATCCTCTTTTATGAGATAGGCTTGTGTTTATATAGCCACGTTAAATATCTTAATTTAAGAGAATCGAAATAACTAAGTAATATAGCCAATCTCCATTTACGCTCCAAGTTTAAATAAAAATTCTTCCTTGCCTGCCAAGCCCTATTCTATTTGCACTAGCTAAATTATTCATTCTCTAAATAAACCAAAGCCTTTAATCCCTTCGGTAAAGTCCAAATTTAGAATAACTTGTCGTAAGATAATAAATAAATTGCATATATTATTTTACTGTATATAATACCACTATAACTGTATATTATTACATTAATTGATAGGCACTATCATGATTAAATTAACCGCTAGGCAACAAGAGATTCTAGACTTAATAAAGTCGCATATCGACGAAACAGGATACCCTCCAACTCGTGCTGAAATTGCTCAAGAATTAGGGTTTAAGTCACCTAATGCGGCCGAAGAACATTTAAAAGCACTAGCTAAAAAAGGTGCAATTGAAATGGTTGCTGGTGCATCGAGGGGAATTCGTTTGCCAGATTCCTATTCTGGCTTACCTATTATTGGTCGTGTTGCAGCAGGAAACCCCATCCTTGCTGAAGAGCACGTAGAAGATTACTGTGAAATTCCCGAGCAGTTTTTTCACCCTAAAGCGGATTACCTTTTGCGTGTTCACGGCCAAAGTATGAAAGATGTGGGTATTTTAGATGGCGACCTATTAGCTGTACACCGTACTGATCAAGCTCGGAATGGAGAGATTATTGTTGCCCGAATTGAAGAAGAAGTTACAGTTAAACGCTTCCGCAGAGAACGTAATCGCGCGATCGTAGAGCTATGGCCAGAAAACCCAGATTTTGATGTTATTGAAGTAGACTTAAGGGATGAAAACTTTTCCATTGAGGGATTAAGCGTTGGCGTTATCCGTCAAGGAGTTTAATATGAATCACATCCTCACCTCACCAAATTCAGAAAGAGCAAAAAACTCAAGTATTACTGAGGTTTTTCTGTCTTGTAAAAATAGTAGCGATATTGTTTTACCTATGCTCTCTTATTTGAGTAAAAACAACTGTGATAAGTGGCTTACTTGGATTAGCTCAAGTTCATTTAATAGCACTAAACTCAAAAGTTATGCATTTAATCAATCTGGTACTAGGCTGGTTAGAACCGCGACAGATGATGAATCCTTATGGATATTTTGGGAAGCGTTAAAAATCGGAAATAGCCACACAGTTGTAGCAGACTTGAGCTTTTTATCGGAAAGATCCAGATTCGAATTGGAGCAAGCAGCGGCTATAGGAAATACCCAAGGGATTGTACTTATTCAGAAGTGATTGGCTTAAAAGATTTTATTTTTAAGAGATGTTTTGAACTCACTCATAGTGCCTTTAGTACTCAAGTGAAGAGCATTGAATAAAAAAGTTTTAAGCCTTTTTGAATGTTTAGTGAAGGGTCACTGATTCGTCAGATACTGTTTCTTCTTCAGCCGGGAAATCTATTGCGCCTACAAGCTCTAAACCCGCTTCTATCATTACCTTAGCAACATCCAACTTTGCTTCATCAAGAAAGAATTCCGATTCTTTAGAAAACCTTATAGAAACTACTGGCTCTCCATTTTCATCCGCGCGCTGGAGTGCAATGTCGCCGTTAGGTAATTCAATAATTTCAAACAATGTTGACATCTTAATCTACTAGTTTTAGTAATAACACGATTGATTCTAACACTTCTTGACACAAAACACCCGGTTTAAGAGCGAATAAACCGATATATACTGATAAATCAGATTAATATTCTGTTTCGTTTGCGACGTAATTATCGGTCAGATTTTCCAGCTGATTGATCAATGTATGTAAATCAAGGCTGGGAATATTCACCCAATGAGGCTTATTATTCTCTTTTGAGGTAGCAATTAAGTTCGAAGCGCTAAAACCTTGCTCCATTTTTACCGAGCTCGATTCCCAGTCTCTTAGCTGATAAGCAATAGATTTTTCAAGAGAAATGATTTTATGTATCCAGCTATTGGGCAAATCATACAGGGCTTTAAAAGTATTATTAGATACTCGCCCTTTCTGATGTTGACCCAATAAATTATCAAGTTCTGTCAGTGAATTAGCGTTGTATCCATAGTTTGAGCCAATCAATAATAGACTCTTGCTCAGCATTAACAATATACCCTGTTTTCGTGCAAGGTATTCATGCTCATTTTGCTTTTCCAACTCCACATTTTCTACTATCGAATCATTTCGATCTATAGCATCGAGAGAACTTAAACTCGCTTTAATCAACGATATTTGTTGGCGCAATATATTCAGATTAGCTTGGGAATTAGCACTCAATATAAGCTCCAAAAATTGATTCGTTCTATTTGGTCACTTGGATTTTTTCTTTGTAGGCGCTTTCTTTTTTGCCGGCGCTGGTTTGGCTGTGGCAATCCATTTTCCGCCTTCATAAAATGCCTTCCACCCAGTCGCTTTACCGTCTACTTCGGATTGAACATACTGCTCTTTTGTTTTACGACTGAAACGAATTACCGTATCTAAACCTTCATCATCCTCTTGCGGCGCATCTAGCAAAAAATTGTATTTCGGATCAATGACTCCTTTTAGCGATGCAATTTCCTTAACCAAAGGAGCACGCGTTTCTCTATTTTTAGGAAACTGGCTAGCTGCTAAAAATAAACCTGAGGCACCGTCCCGCAGTACGTAATGATCTTCAACTTTTTGACAAGCAAGGTTTGGCATATCAATAGGATCCATTTTAGGCGGTGCGGCTTCCCCGTTTTTCAACAGTTTGCGCGTGTTTTTACAGTTTTCATTTGTACAACCAAAATACTTACCAAAACGGCCTGACTTTAATTGCATTTCGCTGTCACACTTATCACATTGGATTACAGGGCCTTCATATCCTTTGATCTTAAAAGTGCCTGTTTCTACTTCGTGGCCCACACAATCTGGATTATTACCACAAATATGTAGCTTACGAGTTTCGTCAAGTAGATAACTGTCCATCGCAGTATTGCAGATTTTACAACGCCGCTTATTTATTAGCTGCTTAGATTCAGCTTCTTCGTCATCATCAACGTTCACCGCTTCATCACCATGAACCAAGTTCATAGTTGTTTTACATCGTTCTTTTGGCGGTAACGCATATCCAGAACAACCAAGAAATACACCAGTGCTTCCTGTGCGAATCTGCATATTTCTGCCACATGTCGAGCATTCAATATCCGTTTCAACAGGCTGGTTTCGGCGCATGCCGTTGTCAGGTTCTTGGGCCTTATCCAAGGTATCGGAGAAACTTTTATAAAATTCGTTTAGCAGATCAATCCAATCTTTTCTGCCATCTGCAACTACATCTAACGATTCCTCCATTGCTGCAGTAAATCCATAATCCATTAAATCTGAAAAGCTTTCTGATAAGCGCTCCGTGACAATATCGCCCATTTTTTGCGCATAAAACCGTTTATTCTCTACTTGAACATAACCACGATCCTGGATGGTTGAGATAATTGAGGCGTAGGTAGAAGGACGACCAATTCCACGTTTTTCTAACTCTTTAACCAAAGCAGCTTCAGTAAAACGTGCGGTAGGCTTTGTAAAATGCTGAGTAGGCACTACTTCTTTTAATTTTAATTGATCACCTACTTGCACATCCGGAAGTAAACCATCTTCATCTTTTTTAACTGGAGCTGGTAAAACACGTGTATAACCATCAAATTTAACAACACGCCCTTTTGCTCGAAGCTCATAATCTCCAGCATTAATTGTAATTGTGGTGCTGGTATACTCTGCAGGCGTCATTTGGCAAGCAACGAATTGTTGCCAGATTAGCAAATACAACCTTTCTGCATCTCGCTCCATGTTTTTGAGCTGAGTCGATTTAACATTTACATCAGACGGGCGAATCGCTTCGTGCGCTTCCTGGGCACCTTCTTTGCTCGAATAGGTTATAGGCTGCTTCGGTAAATACTTTTTACCAAACTCTTGTTCAATGTAATCCCGACAAGATTCAACCGCTTCTTTACTCAAATTAGTTGAGTCAGTACGCATGTAGGTGATATACCCTGCCTCATACAAACGCTGAGCAAGCATCATCGTTTTCTTAACACCAAACCCTAAACGTGTAGATGCAGCTTGCTGTAAAGTGGATGTAATTAGAGGCGCGCTAGGTTTTGAGGAAGTTGGTTTATTTTCTCTCTTACCAACAACATACTCACTTTCATTTAAACGATCTACAGCTTCATATGCCTGGCTTTGATTAACAGGTTTAAAAGCATCGCCGGAGTAACGTTTTACTTCGTACTTGGTTGTATCGCCGCTTGATGAGTTTAATAACACGTTAACGTTCCAGTATTCTTCTGGAACAAAAGCTCGAATCTCTCGTTCACGCTCAACAATCAACTTAACCGCCACAGATTGAACTCGACCTGCGGACAAACCACGAGCAATTTTTTCCCACAATAAAGGCGATACCATGTAACCCACTACACGATCTAAGAACCGTCTAGCTTGCTGCGCATTCACTCTGTTTAAATCAAGCTTCGATGGTTTTTCAAACGCGGCTTGGATTGCAGATTTTGTAATTTCATTAAATACTACGCGATGATAACGATCATCTGAACCACCTATAGCTTCTTGCAAATGCCAAGCAATAGCTTCTCCCTCTCTATCCAAATCCGTTGCTAGGTATATTTCATCGGCATCGGCGGCAAGTTTTTTTAATTCAGCAACAACCTTTTCTTTACCTGGTAAAACTTCATAATGGGCTTCCCAATTCTTTTCTGGGTTAATTCCCATACGATTAATAAGCTGCTCTTTCGCCTTTTTTTGCTTATAGGCAACTTTTTCTTCAGGAGATAACTTACGCGTTAACGCCGCTTGTTTAGCACGAGCTTTAGCATCTACAGGAGATTTACTAGATCCACTGGTCGGCAAGTCACGAATATGACCAACACTGGATTTGACCACATAGTCTTTGCCCAAATATTTGTTAATTGTTTTCGCTTTTGCTGGCGATTCCACAATTACTAGCGACTTTCCCATAAACCCCTACTTTGATTAACTAATGGATTCCTCTTTGAACCACAACTTTGAGTTAAGTTTAAAACTGCGAGGAGCGCATATATAAAACTAGAATTTAGATAGGTCAAGCGTTCTTTCACATTAGCTTTGACCTTGTTTAGAAAAATGATCAATTATTATGCACCCGATATCGAAAACTAAAAACCTGATCTAAACTGATGAATTTATTAAAAAAAGTTGTGTATCAACCTCACTTAAAATATTTAAATGTTTGGTCTAACTCGTATAAATTTTGTTCTAAAATTAAATTAAATTTATTTAAAAATTTTGTATGTCTGATCTTACCATTGTATTAATTTCACTCGTTGTTGCCTGTTTGTCTCTGGTAATTGTCAGCTATATAAATGGTGTCCAAACACGCCGTCGCTTAATCAACGGTAAGTTTAATGAACTAAAACGACGAGCGTCTGAATTAGTGGAACTAGGCGCTTACATCGAGCCCTTAATCGAATCCCCCAAAGTTTTAATCATTCTCAATGAAGAAGTTATAGCCATAATTGAATTAATGCGCCAGCTAATTCCCGATAGTCCTTTTATAGAAATCGGCACAGAAAATGCCCAATTTAGGGCTGATGAATTAACTAATACAAGTTATCGAGTTGAAACTTATCGACTAATGGAGAGTGATGCGGCAATCGCGCGAGCCCAAGCACAGTTAAATGATGCTGCAATAATCATTCGACAAAGACAAGCTAAAGGACTTTTAGAAGTTGCCGAAATGGACTTGCTAATCGGTGAACTTAGTTGGGCACATCTTATGGTTTCTGTTGTTACAATGATTGGTCAGGGACATAAAGCCGTTAACCGAGGCGACGTACTTCGCGCTCACGCTTTCTACAAGAAAGCGCTAGAAAGCGCGACATTGCCAGGCTATAAAGATGAAAGACAAAACCAGTTTATTACAGAAATTGGCGAACTCATGAGCAATAAACGGCGTTATCTATCGGCTGAGATTATGCCCGAAACCACTTTCAATCCCAAATGATGAGATTCTCCAAGTATCAGGGGATCAATTTTGTACTCTTTCAATTTCGAATTTGTCGACGTAATTATCTCTAACACCGCTCAACCAAACAAAAAGTTGTTTTACCACTTCTTCATGATCTCTTCCGATAAGGCGCTCATTCCAAACACATTCAATTCCAGCTGAATTTGCTCCGATTTCAAAAATGCCTTCAGGTTTAGCAGCAACCATGTCTTTTATCATTTCTTGGCTCCACTTAGGAGCAATTCGATTTTTTTCCCAATCCCAAGTTCCATGAAAATGAATTTCGTGATTCATATTGGTGTCTATTAGCTTCCAATTAGTAACTTGCCGATTTTCCAACTGAAAGTTTTCAGGCCAAGATAAACTGTATGCGGCTAATCCATGTTGTTCAGTTTCTTCTTGACGGGTCACTAATCTAACCCTGAACCCTAACGTAGCCGCGACTGATCGAATCTTAGCTAATCGAGCTTGAGACTTAGAAGGCATAATTGTCATAATAGGGCCAACAACTAAGCATACAGCCAAAACTATTGTGATTATAGCAATCCACATAATGATACTTATAGGTAGAGAAACGCGACCGCCGTCAATCTAAAATGACGAAACGCTAAAAAAATTAACTCAAATAATATCGATAGAATACTATGAATATATTCACTTATGGAACCCTAATGTATCCCGAGGTTTTGGATCCACTAGTCAGTGAAAAATATATGCCCCAAAAAAGTATACTGAATGGATATTGTCGCAAGGCAATCATCGGGGAACACTACCCAGGAATAGTAAAAAAAGATGCAAGTCGTGTTGAGGGTGTACTCTATACGAATGTTAGTCCAAAAGATTTAAACAAATTGGATGAATATGAAGGAGATCAATATATTAGAACATCAGTTAAAGTCATTCTTGATGGAAATTCAATTCGTGCTGACACCTATGTTTTTCAAGATCGATACTTACATCTTCTATCAAAAAAAGATTGGAACCCCGATGATTTCGAAGAACGTTATCTACACGTGTACACAAACCTTTACAAGGATTCGTGAAAATTAATCGAGTTCGTCGCGCATTGACTCAAGTTCTTCCCAGCGCTCATAAAGTTTTTGTATGTCTTCTTGACAGGTAGTCAATAGATCGAGTTTTTTATTCACTTCGTCGCGTGGTTTAGAATAAAAATCCGCTTCAGCAATTTCCGCTTCAGTTTCCTCAATCTTTAGCTCCAGAGTTTCTAATTGATTTGGTAATTGATCTAGTTCGCGTTGTAGTTTGTAGCTTAACTTTTTAACTTTTTTTGTATTTTCTTGTGAACTGAACTCAGGACGGTTTTCTTCAGGTAGCCTATTTTCAGAAGCCAGTTCAGAAGTTTTTTCTAAGTGCGAGATAGCTTTTTTCGGATCAAACCATTTGCCTCCCTGTCGAATCCAGTCGTGGTAACCTCCTACATACTCTATTAGTTTTCCGTCACCTTCGAATGCAATAGTCGAGGAAACAACATTATCTAAAAACTCTCTGTCGTGACTAACCAACAGTAAAGTACCGTCGAAATTCACAAGCAGTGATTCTAATAATTCAAGTGTTTCCGCATCCAAATCATTTGTTGGCTCATCCATAACCAATAAGTTACTGGGTTTACTAAATAACTTTGCAAGTAAAATTCGATTGCGTTCACCACCTGACAAAGATTTAATCGCCGTCCTAGCTCGTTCACCATTGAACAAGAAATCCTGTAGATAGCTAATTACATGCTTTGTCTTTCCATTTATTTCAACAGAATCACGACCTTCAGCAATATTATCAATAGCGCTTTTTTCCACATCAAGTTGATCTCGCAATTGATCAAAATAGGCAACCGATATTTTAGTGCCTAATTTAACTTCACCCATTTGAGGGTTGAGCTCACCCAATATAAGTTTCAACAGCGTGCTCTTTCCCACTCCATTAGGACCTATCAGACCAATTTTATCGCCTCTTATAATAGTGGAACTAAAATTCTTAATTACTAAGTTGTTTTCCCATCCAAAGGAAACATTTTTTAGTTCGGCAACAAGCTTGCCAGAAACAGTATCTTTTGAATGTTCAATGGTGGCAGTTCCTTGCTTAACTCTCCTTGACGCGCGCTCTTCACGCATCTTTTTTAGCGCACGAACTCGTCCTTCGTTACGTGTCCGCCGAGCTTTAATACCCTGGCGAATCCACACCTCTTCTTGTGCAAGACGTTTATCAAACAGCGCATTATGCTTTTCTTCTTCAGCAATTTTTTGTTCTTTAAATTCAAGGAACCCATCGTAATCACCGTTCCACGTAAGAAGGTTTCCACGATCTAACTCTGCCACCCTGTTTGCGATTGATCTTAAGAACGCTCTATCATGAGTTATGAAGACGATCGCCCCCCGAAAAGCACGCAGAAACTCTTCTAGCCATTTGATAGCTCCAATATCAAGATGGTTTGTCGGCTCGTCTAAAAGCAGTATGTCGGGTGATGTCACAAGGGCGCGAGCCAAGGCGACTCTTCGCCGCCAACCGCCAGAAAAATCGCCGAGCTTGGCATTACCATCTAGCTCTAATCTGTCCAAGACTTGCTGTGTTCTTGTTTGCAGCGTCCAGCCATCTTGATCTTCGATTTTTCGCTGTAATCTTTCTAAGGCATCCATGTCTACATCACTACCCATTTGGCTCAACGACTCAAATTCCTCTAAATCGGCGGCTAAAGTGCCTAAACCTGCGGCAACATATTCCTGCACAAGCATCTCAGAAGCCTCTGGTAAATCTTGTGAAAGCCCAGCGGTTTTAGCTCCAGGATCAACCCAGCGTGATCCAGAATCCGCTTCGACTCTACCCTCAATTGCTTTAAGTAATGTTGACTTCCCGGTGCCATTCCGCCCAGTGATGCACAAACGATCCCCTGGTTCCAACTGCATTTCTAGTGCATCAAAGATAATCTGCTCACCATATTGCAGACAATAATTACTTAACTTAACCAAGGGCATAAAAAACAAACTCCAAACTCTGCGGTCTTAATAGTCACAGATAGAAAACCAGTGCGCATAAAAACCGAATTAATGTTCTAAAAATCAGAAACTTATTCGTATAAACTAGTGGAAGATCTTAACTTTATAAGCAACAATGTCCTAAGATACTTGATAAAACAGGTCGGCTTTTCAATCTAATTGTGGGTATTCCCGAAAAGCTAGAGATTTGAGCGACATCGAATGTTTCTTTACTGTGCAAATTTCTCTTTAACTTAGGGAATCTAACTTAAGAAGTATGTGGCGAAGTTTAACAGAATTATCAACGACGAGATTAGCAACATCGCTTATTTGCCTCGTCTTCAGCGGTTTCTTGTCTAATCCAGCTTATTCCTTGGCTTCGAACAGCCATGTTGCGGCATTTTCAAGTATTTTTGCCGAGGAAGCCTCTTCTATTGGCCCGTTGGGAAAGACGCAACAGGAAAAAATAGCAGACCAACGTTATAACTATGAATTGGCAAAATCTGCCATTTCTAAAAAGGACTGGGATAGGTTTGCACATCACTATGCACTTCTCGGTGATTACCCACTTACTCCTTACTTAGACTTTGCGATTCTAAAACGCGATATTAAAAAATTACCATTCGACAAAATTGATTTATTTTTAGCCAGCAATAAAGATACATTCTTGGCTGCGAAAGCAAGAGAACAAGTGCTCTATGAGCTGGCAAAGCAAAAAAATTGGGTTGTTTACCAAGAGTATTACAACCACACGGTGGAGCCGGTCGATCTCAAATGTTTTGAACTACAAGCAAGAGTTCAAACTGGTGATCAATCCGCATATGAAGAAGTGGCTAGTATCTGGGTAAGCCCCAAATCACTGCCCAAAGCATGCGATCCTCTATTTTTGATGTGGAGAAAAAATCAAGGATTGACAAATAAAATTGCATGGGAAAGGTTCATTCAAGCAATTAAAGCTAAAAATACCGGTTTAGCGCGATATATTCGTAATCAAATGACTGGGGAAACAAAAGGCTACGCAACCCAGTTTTTGTACATTCATGCCTACCCCTATCAAGTCAAAAACAAAAAATTGTTTTACGACAACAGTATAGAAAATCAACAAATCATTGTTCACGGCGTTAAAAGAATCGCGCGCAGAGACCCTAAATTGGCACTAAGATACTGGAATAGTTATGAATCTCGCCAACTTTTTGATGAACACATTGCGCTGGACGCAAAACAAGCACTAGCAAAGCGTTTGATGTATAAGGGGCATGTTGATGAAGCAGAAAAGCTTATCCAAGCTTCACCTTCACTTAAACAAGCAGATATAGTCCAACGCTTTATTCGCGAATCATTGAAGTCCCAGCATTGGGACAAAGTACTTCAATGGATCAGTTATCTAGACCTTGAACAGCAAAATTCTGATAGATGGCTCTATTGGCGAGCTAGAGCAGAAGAAGCTCTTACACGACACGGAAACCCTGAAGCGGCCATTTATCAGAAATTAGCAAAGAATCGCAGTTTCTATGGTTTTTTATCTGCAGACATTTTAGGACACCCCTATTCTCTTTTGAATCACTCGGACAAAGCCGATCCAAGCACCAAACAAATAGTTTCAAGTCAGGGAGCAGTAAGACGAGCAAAAGAGCTGTGGCTTCGTGGAAACATGTTAGAAGCGCAAGCAGAATGGTTGTATGGCACTAGAAACATGAGTCCAAAGGAGTTGAAGGCAGCGGGTACGCTAGCATCAGAATGGGGTTGGTATAACAAGGGTATCATGGCAATGATATCTGGAGGTCATTGGAATCATTTGGATGTTCGTTTCCCACTTGCATACCAAAATGAAATAGAAAAAGTCTCTACTAAAACCAATGTGGAAGTACCATTACTCTACGCTATCACAAGGCAAGAAAGTGCATTTCGCGAAGAGGCAAAATCTCATGCAGGAGCTATGGGCCTTATGCAGCTGCTGCCAAGTACAGCGAAACAAACTGCCCGTAAAAATGGCATGAAGATTAACAAAAGCGACTTACTCGAACCCGAAACAAATCTAGCACTTGGCGGGCATTATATCAGTGAGCTTTTAAACAAGTTTAATGGCAATCGAATATTAGCTGCAGCGGCATATAACGCAGGACCACACAGAGTTTCGCGCTGGCTTAATGATAAATCACTTGTACCATTTGATATATGGATAGAAACAATCCCATTCCACGAAACCCGTGGTTATGTGCAAAACATTTTGGCGTTTTCCGTTATTTATGCACAAAAGCTAGGCCATACAAGCCCCTTTATTACTGAGCAAGAGGCAACTAGAGAACTTTAAAAAAAATTCTTAGTAAGCCTTTATATAGGCTATGCTTTTTTTAGGGTTTAATTTTTTTCTTAGGATTTTTTATGGGTTCAACGCTAACGATTGGCGATAAAGAGACAACGGTTGACGAATCTGATTGGTCCCACGTAGTGGAAACTGTCAACATGCTTTATCTCGCAGTATGTCAAATTGAAGCCACACTCAATGATAGTAACTCATCTGTAGATACCCTAACGAAGTCTTTTACATTGTTAGCTAACCACACTTCAAGTGTTAGTAATGATATTCAAAACCTGACCGAAACGGACCAACTGGATAAATTCAAAAGCGACCTGCAATCCACCGCGAAAGAGATCCATCAAAATGTATCTGAGTCAGTTCAAGCTTTTCAATTTTATGACCGGGTTTGTCAACGAATTGATCACGTTGCAAGAAGCTTAGAAAAGGTTTCAACTATTCTGGTTGATGCCGATAGCCTGCATAGTAAAGACGCATGGGAAAGCGTTCAAAACAGCATAAAAAATAGTTATACCATGGAAGCAGAGAGAATAATGTTTGAATACATAATGCGTGGCGGCAGCGTATCGGAAGCTCTCGAAATATATAAGCATCACTTTGGATCTAGTGAAACAAATGAAGGTGACGATGAGATTGAATTGTTTTAAGAATACTCTTCCATTGAATCTAACCAGCTCGAAAACTCTTCTGCATTAAATGGCCAATTAAGTTCTTTACTTTTGGATGGAACAGTGACCACGGGAATTCGATATCTATAGCGATCGAAGTCGATGTCGTATTTGAGTATGTCAATTTCTTCCAAGATAAATCGTGTAGAATCCAAAACAGAATAAATAATGGTTTTAGCTTCATCACACAACGCACAAATTTGAGTGCCGTATAACTTTAAAACAATCATTAGCTGACAACTAATATTAGAAAAATTATTAGAAAAATAGCACTTGCCCCAAAAACCAAACTATAACATGTTAACCGCTAATTATTCTCAAAACTAGCCTTCTTGTGAAGAAGGTTTGTCGAGCCGATCCAAGGCTTCAAATAGATCACTTACTATTGGCCTAAACTGATTCAACGCTTGATGATCAGAATGTTTTTGCTCTGCCATAAATGTCGAGATATTTACAACAACTTCTATTTTAATTTCGAAACTATCGGCTTCTTCACGAATTTTTTCTAACATCTCAATAAACTGACTTATTTGAACCAGCTTATTATCTTGGGTATCCCTGAAATTATTTACTGACTCAGCGTTAACAGGATCAATATTAGCAATGGCATTGTAAGTATTGTCTACTCGTGTAACCTGTTCACGACGAAGATTTAATGAAAAGCTCGCTATTTGATCCGAATCAAACCCTATATTCAATGCTTGTTCAAATGCTGCAAACAAGTCTCCACCAAAAAAGCTTTCTGAGATATCACCAACCTGATTCAAGAGATCATTTATAGCCCTGAGTTCTTCTTCACTCAAATCCCCTTCTACTTCGAATGAAAACTGCCCATAGCGTTCGACACTATAAAATTGAGTCCCATCTTCTGATTGCAGAGCCTCATCGATTCCAGAAACTAAACGTATGTTGACCGCATCACCGTCTCGGGTAAGCATTGAAAATTCAAAAGCTCGTTTTTCAGACTGACTTATATTGAAATTTTCCAAACCTAAAGCCGCAGATAACTCACTTAACTGAGTGGATTCACTTTCTTCATTAGGCTTCGATTTCTGACTTGAAATGGAATCTTGATGCAGCTGGTTTAAATTTTCTATTGTTTCCAGAATAGCTAAATCCTGTTGATCTAGATTCAAGGGAACCGCCGAATCTTTAGCTTCAACAGATATGGGTAAAGCTTCTGGTATTTCTGATTTCGAAAACTCTTTTCTTTGAGTTTCGGTTACAGGCGACTCAACACCCAATTTCTCCGCAATTTGATCGATACCATTCAAGACTTTGTTGTAAGTATCTGCAATCGCACCCAATACCTCGTCACCGAGCAAACCACTATGTTCTAATTGATTAAAAGCCTCATTAAATCCTTTTAAAAACCCTTCTAGTCCGGCAGCTAAACGACTTTCTAGCGCTTCATTTGTTGCACCGTCAGCGATATCCCTCTGAATTTGCGCATCCACGAAACGCAATATATTTGAAGAAGCGACATTCCGTGGTTCAGTTGACGAGTTAACCGCATTTGTGGCACTTATGCTTCCCCCCGAAATAGCTCCGTCTGCGCCATAAGTAACCTGAGTGACCTGAATACTCTGACTCACAGAATGGTTAGCTTGAGGTTTGGGTTTGTTCGCAACTAAATCGGTCGATTCCGCCGCAGGAGTATCGGTTTGAGAACTTGCGCGCGTTTGGTATTGTGCAGAAAAAACCAATCCATTTATTGAAAGGTTATTCATCAATATCTCCCGAAGATTATCTGTTATCACAGACATCGGCGGAAAGAGAAAAAGCTTAAATCACTTCTAAGATTTTTTTTGTATAAGGAAAATCAAAAAGAATGCTATCGCAAGTTAAGCAAATGGAATAAGCCCACTGTACAAAGCATAGGCAATAAACAATACTCCCAAACCAACCAAAAAGACCCAAGCAATCGTTTTGTTATTACCAGATTTCTCTTCTTTTACCGGAAAAGTAGGTGCGGTATTAGGGTTAGGCGATAATGTTCCTGTCGGTTTAGTTCTTTTTGCGGAGGATTGTATCTTCGGTGATGGCTTATCAATATTTGGTTTGGACTCTGGTTTCACTAGCGCAGGTCTTACAGTTGTCATGCCATCATCCGCTTTTGAGCTTCTCAAAATAGTCTCATTCTCAGTAGCGTCGGGTCCATCAACACGAAACTTTAATGTATCAAAACTGATTTCATCCCCACTTTTAAGCATACAAGTGGTGATTTTTTCACCATTAACAAAAGTGCCATTGGAAGAGTTTAGATCTTTAATTTCTAAGCCCGCATTTGTCACTGTAAACTGCGCGTGTTTTCTCGAAAGGTGAACCAATGAAAGCGAAATGTCGCACTCTTTTGAACGACCAATAACGGAAATCCCATTATTAAGTGGGTATCGTTTTTCAGACATAGCGGAGTTTAAAGCGCGTAGAGACCAGCCCGGATTTTCCTGAACTGCCTTACTTTTGCCTGTTTGCGCCTTCAAACTAGACTTAGGATCGACAAGCTCTAATTCGATATTCCCAACGGTAAAGGAATCACCTGGTGATATATCAATCGCTGTGACAACCAGCTCGCCATTTACCTCAACCTGCGCATTACCGTGATTAACCAGGGAAACTCGATCGCCTTTAATCTCTATGCTGGCATGATGAGGTAAAATACTCGCTCCTTCTACAAGAATATCGCTTTGCGCATCTGAACCAAAAGTATACTTTGACTCCACCAACCACATGGATCCTTTGCTAGAATTTTTGTAACGAATTTGAAGCATGTTTAATTACGATCCTTTTTTACTCTTTACTCGCTGCTAATGCAGCTTTGCTGAAGATTTAATCAGGCTTTTACTATTTTTTGTGAATTTTTACCATAAAATTACATAAAATGGCGACTATTCGCTAATTTTAGTTTAGGCTAAATTCATGGTAACTAGATTACAATACTAATTTCTACCTTATGTCTCAAATTACATCGTACGCGGTCACCGATGTAGGACTACAGCGTAATAATAACGAAGATACATATTTGGATAGTCCAGAACAAGGATTGTGGATTGTAGCAGATGGTATGGGTGGTCATGCAGCGGGCGAAGTGGCGAGTTCAATTGCCACGCAAGTCATCAAAGACTCACAAAAAAATGGTTCGTCTTTATCAGACGCAATTCAAGCAGGTCATAAAGCTATTTTAAAAGCCGCTGAAGAAGGTCATGGTGGACAAGGTATGGGGTCAACGGTTGTCGTGTTGAGCTCATCAAAACCTGGCTTTTATCAAGTTGGCTGGGTGGGTGATAGTCGTGCTTATATCTACGATGAAGCGCAAAACCCTCGATTAAAAAAGATTTCCACTGATCATTCATACGTGCAAATGCTGTTTGAATCCGGACTTATCAATGAAGGAGACATGGCAACTCACCCTGAAAAAAACATTATTACACAGTGTTTAGGTTCAATAGAGTTAGAAAAAGTCAGCGTAAGCCTCAAAGAAGGTATTTGGAATAGCGGTAGTAAAATTTTACTCTGCAGTGATGGTTTGACCGATTCAGTAAATGACGACGAAATTGAAACTATTATCGCCAATAGCGATTCTGTTGAAGGCGGTTCAAAAGCACTCTTAACTGCAGCACTTTCAGCCGGCGGAAAAGACAATATCACTGTAGTGCTCATAGAATCGACAATGTCGGCTACACAAAAAATTATCTACAAAGCACATACCACATTTAAAAATTGGTTTACTCAATTCAAATCAAGGGAATCCTAATACAACTTTGCATCACTGTTTAATAACAAGTAAAATAAACACCCTTGATCATTAGACTGATCCCAACTTCCTAATTCTATAAATCAATCAACTTCAAATAGATTATTGAAAATGAATAAAAAATTATGTTTCGCTGCGTTCAGCTTTTGCAGCATGTTAACTGTTGCTGAAGAAAAAGAGCGCTCTTGGTCTGCTGAAGCTGAAGTCGGTTTTTTAACCACATCAGGCAACACTGAATCAAGTACACTGAAAACAAAGCTGGACGCTAAAAAAGATTTTGAAAAGTGGTTACATCATTTAGTTTTCGATGCGTTATACAAAGAAGATACAATTGATGATGAAGATGGCGACCCGCAAACAGAAACGACTGCTGAAAAATATTTTGCTTCACTACAAAGTGACTACAAATTAAACAAGGAAAATGCGTCTTTATTTGTTTTCGCATCCTATACAGACGACCGTTTTACCAGTTTTGACTATCAAGCGACAATCGCAATTGGTTATTCGGATGCCATTTTCAAAACTGATTCATCTCATCTTACCTACAATATTGGTCCTGGTTATTCCTTTTATCAAATAGAAGTAATAGACGAAACCGACATGTCGGTTTCTAATGAAACGGAAGAAAACGTGATTGTTCATCTTGCAGGAGAATACTTTTACAAGATTAGCGAGTCATCAAAGTTTACCCAAACAGTGACAAGCGACTACTCTCCTGACGATGAAAACAATACTAGGACAAAAGCTGTGAGTTCGCTATCTTCCAATATTAACGGATCGCTTGCTTTAAAATTGTCATACACCATCGACTATAACTCTGTGGTTGGCGAAGACAATGTGCATATGGATACACAAACCGCACTCACTCTCGTCTACACTTTTTAATATTCCAACTACTTCAAGCTGAATTTGGATTCACCTAATTCAGCTTTATTTCCATAAAATCTCACCAACTCAATTTGGAGAAAATATATGGTTGAGTTTGTGCAGGGCCAGCGTTGGGTTGCAGATGCAGAACCAGAACTTGGCTTAGGTATTGTCGTAGATATCGAGGGCAGAAGTGTAAGTCTGTTTTTTGAGAAAGGTAACTGCGAAAGACGCTATTCAATATCTCAAGCACCATTAACGCGAATTCGCTATTCAATTGATGATGAAATTCAGTTGAATGATGGATCAAGTGGTTACGTCACTGAAATACAAGAACAAAACGGTTTAGTATTTTATTGCACTAACGATGACCGTGTATTACCAGAAACACAGCTCTCGAGCGAGATAAAACTCAATCAACCATTTATGCGACTAATGACTGGGCAACTAGATCATCCGAAGTGGTTTTACTTTCGGAGACAACTAGACCGAGCAAATAGTCGTTTATGGCAATCACAGTTAAATGGCTTACTTGGTGCTCGAGCTAGTCTCGTGCCCCATCAACTATATGTCGCCTGGTCTGCCTGCCATAGAGAAAATGTGCGCGTGTTATTAGCCGACGAAGTTGGACTTGGAAAAACAATTGAAGCTGGGCTAATTCTTGCCCGCCTGATTAAACAGGAAAGAATAAATCGCGCACTCATTATTGTGCCAGATGTATTGCAAGTTCAATGGCTTGTTGAACTCGTGCGTCGTTTTCAGTTAAAACCCGAAATCTATGCCGGTGATGAACATGACTTTGCTCTTGGTCAAATTCATATCATTCCCCATTCTGTCATTTCGAAAGAGTCATCAAAGTTTATTGAAGAATCATTTGATATTACTATTGTCGATGAAGCACACAATATTCAAGAAGAAGACGAAGCCTTTCAGCAGCTCACTAGAATATCCGAAGTTTCGCAACATCTTATTTTACTTACTGCAACTCCCGAACAACTTGGCGTTAAAAGCCATTTCGAGCGGCTAAAACTGCTTGATCCTGTTAAGTTTTCAGATTTTGATAAATTTCTTGCCGATGAACAAAAATTTTCTGAATTGAATGAACGTATTCAAGCTCTGCCCGAAGGCAAAGAAACACTTGTCAAAGATTATCACTTAGAGGTAGGACCCGAAGAAGATATCGTCAGCCAACTGCTTGATTGCCACGGCGTTGGTAGAAACATGTTTAGAAATGTTAGAAAAGCCGTAGCTGGTTTTCCTTCTCGCATCGTCAATGCGCACACCATAGATGGAGATACTTGGGTCGCAAAATTTGAGTGGTTGGCTCAATGGTTAAATTCTTCCAATCCCGAAAAAGTTCTTGTCATTGTTCACGATATTGAACATGTATTTTCCTGTGAGAAATACCTATGGGAAAAGCATGGAATAGATGCTGCAATCTTCCATGAAGAACAAACGCTTATCGAACGAGATAAAGCAGCAGCCTATTTTGCTGACATGGAACAAGGTAGTAAGATACTTATCTGTTCCGAAATTGGCAGTGAAGGAAGGAATTTTCAATTTTGTCAACATTTAGTCTGCTTAGATCTACCAGAACATCCCGATTTACTAGAACAAAGAATTGGCCGCTTAGACAGAATAGGACAAAGAAATGATGTCAATATTCATGTTCCTTTAGCTAACTCAAGCGATTCAGCATTACGCTTCTCTTGGTACCATACCATTCTTAACTGTATGGCGGCACAAAACCCTGCCGCTGGGACAATACATAATCGCTATTGGGGCGATTTTCAACTATCTCAAGATTCTAAACTTATCTCAGAAATTGAAAGTGCATTAACACAACTAAAGAGCGAAATAGAAAATGGTCGAGATGCCCTTTTAGAATTGAATAGTTGTAAACAACCAGATGCCGATAACCTTACAAAACAGATTCAAGCGTTTGAAAGCGATAATCCACTGGCGCTCGTTGAGCTTGCGAGTGAACTTTTACAATTTCACTTCGAGGAATCTCGATTAGGTGCCTTCAACTTGGTTCCTTCTGACAAGATGCTCGTGCCTGCCTTACCTGGTATACCTCCAGAAGGCGCGGAAGTGACATTTAGCCGCGAAACTGCGAATAGCCGTGAAGATTTCTTATTTTTAACCTGGGATTCTCCATTTATACAAGGTCTATGGGAAATGTTAAGCCATTCGGAATTAGGTTCAGCTTCTGTTGCAACATTACCAAGCCGCCAATTACCTGCTGGGCATTGTCTTTTAGAATCTTGCTTCGATGTTATAGTACAGTCTGAACAGTTTGCACTATGTAAGCAATTCTTCCCGAGTCTTTCGATTCGCTCTCTAGCGTTAGATGTCAGTGATAAAGATCTTTCAGCTAGTCTTGCGGAAAACCCGGTGCAAACTTCAATTGTTGAAGTGAAAAAATATATTGCCAAGGAAGTCATTCAATCGAAGAAAGACGACATTCCAAATTGGTATGACAAGACAGAAAAATTTGCCGAAGCTCAATTAGAAGAATTAAAACAGACAACCTTGTCCAATGCTCAAGCATACTATGAAGTTGAAGTAAGCAGACTCAAAAAGTTAAATGCTATGAATCAAGTTGTATCTCTCGATGAAATTAATGCTTTAGAAAAAAGATCGCAATTGATATTTGAAGCCATCACAGAAAACACACAATTACACCTCTCTGCTACACGGCTAATTGTGATCACAGAACCTAGCTAAACTCATAGTGAGAGATAAGGGTTGATAATTTGCATTGACCTGCTCGTTTGAGAAATAAAGTCAACCTCAATTAGTTAATATAAAGCTCGAAAACGGACGATCATAGGTCCATCCAATATAGCCCATTAACATTGACTTAATTAAAGATTCGGTAAAATTTTATCGGTATAATCTTACGGCAATTCGAGTCAATTTTGATTCAAAATCGATTTAGTGAGGCATAACCCATTCTCCAAGGCGGTAAGATAAAGGTGATAAAATGAGTATTCATGAACGTGCAGGACAACCCACCCAAAAACAAGATCTAACAAACATTCCTAGGTTAGTGAGCGAGTATTATCTCAATAAACCAGCAAAGGATAAGCTTGTAAGTTTTGGGACATCGGGTCATAGGGGGTCGTCTTTCAATTCTAGCTTCACCGAAACACATATCTCTGCAGTTTGCCAAGCTTTAGTCGAATATCGCAAAGAACAAAATATAAACGGGCCTCTATTTGTTGGAATAGATACCCACGCACTTTCTGAATGTGCATTTGCAACTGCAATTGAAGTCTTCGCAGCGAATGAAGTTGAAGTCAAAATACAAACTGGACGCGGCTACACACCTACTCCTGTGATTTCTCACGCAATATTGGTCCATAATAGCGAAGACAGTAATAAGACTGCCGATGGCGTGGTCATAACACCTTCGCATAACCCACCCCAAGATGGTGGCTTCAAATACAATCCTCCTAATGGTGGCCCAGCGGGTGGCGATATCACGAGCAAAGTTCAGGAGCGAGCAAATCAACTGATCGCTCAAGACCTTACTGGCGTGAAAAAAATTCCTTTTACAGAAGCCATTAACTCACAATGGGTTGTTGAATACGATTTTATCAAACCCTATGTTGATGACCTTAAAAACGTGATTGATATGGAAGCAATTGCTAATTCCAAATTGAAAATTGGTGTCGATCCGCTTGGCGGATCCGGAATCGCCTATTGGGACGTTATCGCCAAAACGTATGGATTAGATATTGAAGTTGTTAACGAATCCGTAGACCCCACATTTTCTTTTATGCGTTTGGACAAAGACGGAAAAATTCGTATGGACTGCTCGTCACCTTATGCTATGGCAGGATTAATCGACCTTAAAGATAAATTTGATATTGCAGTTGGAAATGACCCAGACTACGACCGTCACGGAATCGTGACTAAGTCAGCGGGATTAATGAACCCAAATCATTATCTTGCTGTTGCGATTAACTACCTGTACACCCACAGGAAAGAATGGGCTGATAATTTAGCGATTGGCAAGACGCTAGTATCTTCAAGTATGATCGACCGGGTCGCAAAAGACCTTGACCGTAAATTATCAGAAGTTCCCGTTGGGTTTAAATGGTTCGTCGATGGGCTCTATTCAGGTGACTATGGATTCGGTGGTGAAGAGAGTGCTGGAGCCGCTTTTTTAAGGCGTGATGGGAGCGTTTGGTGTACAGATAAAGATGGAATCATTATGGCGTTACTCGCTGCTGAGATTACTGCTGTAACCGGCAAGGATCCCGCACAACACTATGCTTCTTTGACGGAGAAATTTGGGACACCAATATATAAGCGCATTGACGCACCCGCCACAAGCGAACAAAAATCAGTTCTGAAAAACCTCAGCGCAGAAGACGTCGAAGCTACCGCGCTCGCAGGAGAAAATATAGATGCAAAACTCACACACGCGCCTGGTAATGGCGCTGCTATTGGCGGTTTGAAAGTGACCACCAAAAATGGTTGGTTTGCTGCTAGGCCTTCTGGCACAGAAGAAATTTACAAAATATATGCTGAAAGTTTCTTGGGTGAGGATCACTTAAATAAAATAATAGAAGAAGCGCAAAACATCGTTAATCAAACTTTCAAGAAAGCTGGATTGTAAATATTTTAAAGCAATACGCTGGTTTTTAATTTATTAATCAGCGTATTTTAATCACATCTTTTAATACCCTAATTTTCTTTACTAACGCGCTAATATTGCAATTTAGTAATATCTTTTTGAAATATAAAACGTCTCCTTAAATTCTCAAAAGCAATCTTAAACCCGCACTAATTTCGTGCAAAATTTGAATTAGCTGATTAGCGCGACTAACCTCATAGAGTGCACACACCAGTAACCCTCTGTTTTATTTCACATTTATTACAGCGTTTGACACCTTATGCAAATCAAAACAAAACTATATATTTTTTCTACCATTACCCTCGTTGGCATTTGTTTCATGTTTATTCTGGTCCAAAATGCGTTGTATAAAATGCGCCAATTAAACGAACTTCTCGTTAAAACAGAAGAAGCCAACGCGACCATGTTAACACTTCGTAATCTGGAGACGAATTTCCTATTTCAAAAATCACCAGATGCAATTAACGAATTTAAAATCACATCAAACACGGTTAATAATCATTTATCTATTATCGAAAAACAAAACAATCTATTAGATTTGTCTCAAGAAAAAATAGATCAACTTAAAAATAAAATTCATTTGTATATAGACTACTTTAAGCAAGTTACTGCTTTGCAAACTGATATTGGGCTAACACCCAAAACAGGCAACTATGGTGCGTTAAGAAAAGCAGTGCATGAAGCTGAGAGTATCCTAAAAGAAAATAATAATTTCGAACTATTAGCTGGAATGTTGCAACTAAGACGAGCAGAAAAAGACTTTATGCTTCGTCTTGATAGAAAATATTTGAATAAATTTTACAAGCACATCGAAAATTTCAATGAATCGCTTGAACAAAATGAAAATCTTAATTCAGATTACAAAGCCAAAGTAAAACAAAAAATCTATGATTACAAAGTAAAGTTTGAAAATCTAGTTGAAGCTCAAACCAACTTAGGGTTGACCTTAGAATCTGGTTTACAGGGAAAACTGGGGATAAGTTCTGAAAATGCGAGAGATCAACTCGTAGAAATATCTGAAAATATTGATCAAATTACTAGCCTAATAGATGAAATATCCTTCCAGACCAATTTATTAGCACTTAACGCAGCCGTAGAAGCTGCCAGGGGCGGCGATCAGACGACACACTCAAGCGAATCTTTACTGCAGTATTCAACTTCAATGCGTAGTGAAGTGGAATTTTTTACGAGAAAAAATCATGGGTAAATTTAGATTCAATTTGCCTTTCAGCAAATTGAATCTATTATTGAATTTTTAGTTGCCAAACGCAACAATTCGAATATCTTCATTCTTCCCTACGGAAGCTCTATCTACATAACCAATAGCAGAAGAATTACGACTCACAAATTCAATTACTTCTTCGTCGTCTTTTAAAACCTTAGGAGGTTTAGCACGACCCGAAAAAGAACGTTTCGCCCAATACCGCTTTAACCGATTGTGATCCATTTTCAAAAACAATTTGTTAAAAGCAATATTAACAATTGATTCCTCGGGCTGAGATACTGGTACAGCGGTAGCACCATTAGGGAATTCATTTGTTTTATCGAGATAGATATTAACTATCTCTCTCTTTTTCAAAGAGGACAAATTATTAGTATTGACAATAATAACCAATTCAGCAAAAGCACTATTCGCTGAGATCAAAAATAAAATAGAAATTAAGGCCGATTTTACGTTTACAGAAATCTTCATTTATCGCTCCTCAAATTAGAAAATTAAGTCGACGCCAAGACTTAGGGTATCTAGCTCATTCGCTTCACCGGCAATTGTCTTGATCGTTTCGTCTGAGGTATCATTCTGTATTGAATATTCAAATTTAAATGCAGCTGATGGATGAAAATCCCAACGCATACCTAATATCAGACTCTCTGCGGATTGACTAACACCCTCGAAGAATGGATTTAGATCTCCCGTTTGCTCAATCTCAATCGAAGAATAGGTTACATGAGGTGTAAAGTCCCCAAATTTGTATCCAGTAGTAATATAATAAGAAGGAGTGGCTTGAATTGAGGAAAAAGGATTCACTTCAATATAGTCATCCGAATTAAATTCGGCATATTCAGCTAGAACAAAATATTTTTCAAATTCAATATTAAAACTAAAACTGGTGAACAATACCTTCGCCGGGTTGTCCTCATCAGTTGTTGTTCCCTCCGTGAAAAATTCTGTATCGGCTACTGCAATTCGCAACTCTAGCCAATCTCTAACAGCTCGTAGCTCACCTCCTATGATACTTGTAAGGGTTAGATCCCCAAGTAGTGAATTCTCTTCGGCGCCAGTTCCAGCAAAGACTTGGCCCGAGAGTTCCCATGATCCTACCACCTCACTACTATTAATTGCTAATCCCTCGTAAGAATTAAGAGGTAGAGTGTAAACATCCACTGGAGGTCTTATCCAATTATAAGCATATCCAACATCAATAAAATCAGAATAGAAATAAAGAGGAATACGTTTTCTACCCAAATCGGCAGTGATAGAATTAGATAGTTCATAACTTAAATATGCCCAATCTAACTCAGCTTCATACCCAGTAGAACCACGACCACTTATTAAACCTGTAACAGTCAAACCATCAGATAAGTTGGCTCGAATTTGAATACCAAAATTACTATCTGGGTCAAATCTAAAATCATCTCCATAGTATGCTCGCTCATTGATTTCTCCATCATCGTTAGCATTAACGGGATCAATAACCTGTGTTGCATCGCTACCATCGGTTAGCTGCCCTTGGTTGAGTGATTTACCGCCGACGAAAGACGCATAACCACTAATATCAATATCTGCGGCGTTAACAAATGTATACGGCAAGCAAGCCGACACCCCTGCTAGTGCCATTCCAAGCTTTCTATATTTCATAGTTATTACTCATTTTATTTAAGGAAATTTATGAAGTTTTCATTAGGCAAAGAAACCCTGTGGCAGCTATAAAACCGCCATGAATTAACGTCTACTTAAAAATACTTCGGGTAGGAAATCTGTATATTTAGGGCTAACTTATTCACTCCCAATTCTTTTGGGATTGGAGACAAAGGAGAAGCTTTTTCTACAGCCTCGATGGCTTGTTTGTTTAATGATCGATAGCGAGATGGTTCAACAATTTCTATTTTTACGATATTTCCATTTTTATCAACCTCAACTAACACGCTCACGTCTCCATTGTGCCGCTTTACGATTGCTTTTTTAGGTATCGCTTTGTGTCGGTTAATTTCTCTGAGGGCCCGCACTCGATATTCCTCAAATATCTCTTGACTTTCAAACGTGATATCTTTTTTTTTCAAATCACTATCCTCTGACTTAGGAACAGCTAATTTTCTAGTTTTCGGAGGGACTTTTTTCTCTGCTATCTTAAATTTTTCTGTATTTAACGACGAAGCATCATTTTTATTTTCTTCAAAAATTGCAATAGCCGATTCCTTGATTACTGCTTTAGATGTAGTAGCAACCATGTATTCTTCAGAAAGTGTCTTTGGTTTCGTTTTAAATTCTAATTTTTCGTTTTTAATTTTTTTAACCGGTTTAGGTAGGTTTTCCGATGATTTATCTTTGTCTTCTTCTATTTTTTTTGGAATACTTTTTAACTGGGCTTGAGATTTTACTCGAGACGCTACATCGGGTACTTCAACGCTAGCCAGCTCGACTTTAATCTGTTCTACTTCCTCATTAATTACTTCCTCATTAATTACTTCCTCGTTAATTACATTCTCAGGTTTCGCATCCTCTGCCCTATTTGACGTGCGCTCTCCCACTATCAATTGCTTTTCACCTGTGCCTTGTTCATAAGAGTTATCGTTTTCGTAGGTATATCGCCAGTCGCGAATAATATTCTGCCGTAATAAACTGTATTTGTGAGATTTGGCAGAATTTACTAAATCTTGATTTAATTCTCCACCAATCAAATCTGACTTAAATTTACTAGAAGGCGGTACATTTCCAATCCAAGATTGAGACAATAGACGTAAAAACAAAGGTGATTCAATGAAAGTGAAAAGCACATCATTTATATAAATAAGCGCATTGCTGCCTATCTGTCGGATAACAACATGATCCGACTTTTCGAGAGAACCACGAAAGAAGCTTTTCATAATTTCTAGATTTGATAAGTGATCTTTAAGGTCATTCGTTTCTACATTAATAACCATCTGGTTGATCAATCCATCAAAAAACGATTTTTTCGTAATTCTATCTTTGGTAATTATCATTTCCATACTTGATATCGCTTGATCTAAATCTTTAAGATCACTATTTTCCTTTACATTTAAGATAGCCAGATATTCGGACCAACCATAAGGACGATATTCAGCAATACCAAATAATTTTTCATTTGCACTACAACAGCTTGACGAAAAGAGTGCTGTTACAATCAGGATTGCGATAAAATTTATATTAACTAATCTATTCATTATTTATTTAATCAACATCTCTTCAAAAATATACAGTTTTGGTGAAGACAACGAAGCCACATCAAATACAACTCGATAAATAGGCTTGTCACCTTTTAGTTCATGAAGACTCGAATCTACTATAAATACTTTATTCAGAATTTTTATTTCGTTAACACCCTTTTCAAGCTTTAAGGTAGCGGTATAAATCCCCTCTGCGAGGTAATCTAATTCTCGATTAGATATTCCTCTGGACTTTAAAGTCACCTTACCTAACAAAGGCTCCTCTTTGATTGACTCTAATCTTTTTAACTCACTTTTAGCGAAACTTATCGAGCTCTCATCAATATTTCCATTTCTCGGCCAACCAATGTTATTTTGCGTTATAGTGGCATTTTCTTCAGGTTGACTTTCTGCATCAAAGCTTGAATCTGAACTGATACTTTTCATGATCAAAGATTTATCATTATCAGTTTTTGTCTTTTTTGTTTTAGCGTTACTTGTAATTTTTTGAATAGGCTTTTCTATCTGAGAGGATTCTGCAAATTCTCCATTCAGATTAGTCAATTTTGCTAAATCAATTTTTTGGTTATTTTGAAACTGACTGGATGCTTGCTTCGAATTAGAATCGGTGACTTCTTTAATACTTGTATTTCCTTTTTGAGATCGGATTAAATTGTCGCGTTTGCTATTCAGTGCATCGATTTTTTCTTTTAAACTACCTATGCGGCTCAGCTTTCTTTCATATAAAGATTTATTTTTTTTGAATTTTAATTCAGCAAAATTACTTTTCCGAACGGATAATTTATCACCTTCGTCTTCCATATGTTTCGCGGTTATCCATTCGCGTTCAGACAGGCTATATTTTTCTTCAATCTCCAAGAGGCTCTCGTCCATTTCCTCCAAAATGTTTTCCAGTAAAAGAATCTCGCTATCAACGCTCTTAAGATCTTCACTCGAAAAACTACTATTACCATTCACATAACATGGCAAAAGCATAAAAATAATTACTAAACTTCTTAGTCGAAGCATTTATTGACCTCTTTCTAATAAACACAATACGGTTTGACTTTAAAAACGGGGCTTCCTGCCCCTAAGTGGGGTTTTTACTGCTATTTGGAGCACTTTTTTGCTCGACTAATCTGATCAAAAAGAGAAAATCACTTATTAGCGAGCACAATCGGGTAGATGAGTAACACTAAAAACTTAAATTTAGGTTACCATTAAACTCAGAACAAACAAGGGTCGTAGCCTAAAAAGCTAATTGATCATTGTGAGTTAATAAGTATTTTGCGAATTTGTTCGCATAAATATTTATCATATATTTAACATATAAAATATATATCGCCATATAAAAAGATGTATTTTTGCCACCATATTTTTATATCTTTTTTCAATTTTGAATCTGTATGTAATAGAAAAAACACCATATATACGCGCTTTTTACATACTTTGTGATATAGATAACTTTATTAGTTAAAAAAAGGGGACATAAAAATTTACATTTTTATCTTTAAACGGAAGTAATTTTTAATTTCAAAGGCTTTTTCAAGCTAGCGTTTTTACTAACGAAAGGAAGAATCGAATCAAAGTGTGATAAAGAATTTTAATTTTTTGCTCATATATTGACTAATAAATGCACTGCAAAATGTTACTTTTTGAAACAACTTATGACAAGCAAATCAAATAAAGAAATTAGTATGCCTAATGTTTTTTATAGACGCCATACTATTATGAGAGCTTTGAGCAGATTAACATCTTTTCACAAATTTAGACTTTAGTTTGATAGCACCAATGCCTTCTATTTTACAATCTAAATTATGATCTCCTTCTATAATTCTTACATTTTTTACTTTTGTTCCTACTTTAACAACCGAAGAAGAACCCTTAATTTTTAGGTCCTTTATCACTGTAACTACGTCGCCATCGGAAAGGAAATTTCCGTTTACATCTCTAACAGTGAGATTATCGGCATCAGAAACCATATCATTTCCATTCCACTCATATCCACATTCGGGACAAATAAAAACCTCTCTGTCTTTATAGGTGTATTCAGATTTACATTGCACACATGGAGGGAAATCAGTCATAGGATTATTGAATCTCTTAATAAAATATTTAAAACTTAGAAAATGATGTTAAGTGCTCTCAGCATCGATAATGATAGAATTCGATAACTCTTTCGTATCAGGAACCTCAAACTTAGGTTCCATAAAATTGAATATTGTATCAGTCATTTCAAATGCATATAGATTTGGATCTTTCTCTCTATTTCGCTTAGCAACGCGAAGTTTTCTCAATTTTCTAGATGCTTTTAAATAATGAAGTTCAGGCGTTATATTCATATCCTCGGCCCAACGATGAAATACTCGTCTTTGATCTTTTGTGGTAAAGCCAAGATCTAAAATGACCGAGCTATCAGATTTTAAAACCTGTGCAGCAATATCCCTTATCTGCAGATTACAACGGTTAACTCTCTCTGTAATCCATAAAAAATCAAGTTCTATCAGGTCTTTGGAAAATAGGTTTTGCATCCAAGAATCAATAGAAAACCTCACAGCCTTTGTTTCATCAGCGAGGGAAATTGAATATGTCGTTTTTCCGGCGCCAATCGCACCGCATACAAATATTAATCTTGGCATAAACTAAAATAAAACTATTAGCGTTGAAATACTAAACAAGAAAAAACATTTGAACTTATCAAATATCTTAAGACTTGGGCATTTTATTGAGTTCTAATGTCCCACCACTTTTAAGTACTGGGTGATACGAAAGTAGCGCTTTAAGTGATTCTATATCATTAGATTTAAACCGCATAACCCCTCCTATATGAATAGTGATATTTCGTTTGCGGCACTAGCCGTTTCTTAAACGTTTTAATTTTCACGTGTACGTCGCATCAATGATATACCACCAAGACAAGAAGAATACCCCAGAGATTCATAAAAGCTGTTCATTTCTGGAAGACAGTATAATTCAATATGATTGACAGTTTTTAGATCATCATGATTTTCAATGATGCCCATGAGTTTTTTACCCAAGCCGAGACCACGATTTGTAGGGCAAACAATCACATCAAAAATTATGGCCTTAAACACAAAATCAGTAATGATTCGGGCAAATGCAATTAAGTCGTTCGAATCGTTAACAAGTCCAATACACACTTGTGAACCAAGAATACATTTTCGCGTATCATCAAGAGTACGATCTTTCGCCCACCAAGCTTGCTTATACAAGCCATAAAGTTGATGGATATGTTTATCATTAAGTTGATATATGACTTCCATAAAGTTCCCAATTAAGCCCTTCCATTAATTTACTATTAAAGGTTCTTGCCATCTTTATAATAAAAAATGGATAGTACCAATAGATAAATAGTGATGGCTCCGGTTTGTAACCAATAAGGTAAGGTTGATTGCCCGTCTTTTAGCAATGAAGAAAGTGCATCCGAAAAGTTAATAATACTCAACCCTAGTACGGTAAGGGCCAAAACCATAATCGCGCTTAAAGCCACGTCCCTATGCTTAGACGCTGAGTAAAATAACGCGATATACGCACAAACAGCAAAAGAAATGATTTTATCTTGATACTCAAAAAACGGCGTATCATAGTAGATAAAAAGTATTGGGAGCTTAAGACTAAAGAAATGGGCCACCGCCATGAAGCAGAAATAGATTGCACCAGTTAAAAAGGCATATTTAGTTAAATTTGAATTCATATTTATTTCACTGCTCTCTGACTTTGATTCAAACGAGACTAGCTTATTTGAAAATAGCGATATCAGGCTTACAGTTGCCAATCACTATGATGTAAGACAATTCGATAACCGTCGACATCTTCGAAGGTCACTCCACTTTCGTCCCAAAATTTGTTATATGAAGGCTCCATTAAAAACCCTGCTTTGACCATCTGTTTACAAGCGTCTTCAAATTCAATTGACTCCGAAATATAAAACACCAATAAATGATCTTGAGTTGGAGCTTTACCAACCAAGGTTCCACGGTGATGCGTAAACTCTAAGTGATATTGATGGTTTTTATGGCCAATGATTGAACCGTCGAAGTCGTTATGATCTTTAAACTCAGCAAGTAACTCGAAACCTAAACCTTCGATATATATTTTTGTAATGATTTGTAGATTATCTGTAGGCCTGGCAATTCTTAGAATCGAACTTTTAGAAACCATAAATATTCAAATAAAAGTAGTTATACGATTAGCGGTCAGCAACGTTCAACTGACCACTTGAATACTAAAGTAACTTCAGATTAGCATTCAACATTAATCCCGCTTGTAAAGAGATTCGAGTGTTGCAGACTCGATCGTATTTGCGTTAACCATATATCCCGTCAAAGCCCCAGATGCATTTTCAGCCAAGTCCAATTTCTCAACCGAAAGCGCGTGAATGGTAAAACGGTAACGATGTGCACCATGTCCAGTAGGCGGACAAGCTCCGCCAAAGCCTTTGGCGCCATAGTCATTCATAATCTGCAAACTTCCCGCTGGAGCCATATTCTTTTTAATACTCCCCGCATTTGTAGCCAGCTCAGTGATATTTAAAGGAATATTTACTATCTGCCAATGCCACCAACCGCTGCCCGTCGGTGCATCAGGATCGTAAACTGTAAGCGCAAAGCTTTTAGTACCTTTTGGCACATTAGACCATTTTAAGTGTGGCGATAAATTTTCACCGGTACAACCAAATCCAACATATTCATGTTGTTTGTCCATAAACTCGCCGTGCTTAATATCGTTGCTTGACAAAGTAAACGACCCTGAAAAAACATTAGTCGATAGCAATATTAAAATAGCCGGTAGGTGTTTAATAATAGAGCGCATAACTAAACCTCGCGTGCTTGTTGTTAATTGAAGGGATATTTTACGACTGAAATATTTATTCTTTTAGACCAAATTCAATCATATTTTCGCCATAATCAGTCAAGCGAGTATTTCTAAGCTCTGAAGGCGTTACCCCAAAATGGTTTTTAAACCGTTCCGTAAATCGCGACTGCGACTGATAACCACATTGATCTGCGATTAGTGTGATTGAATCATCGGTGGTTTGCAATAAATGCAGCCCCCAGCCCAATTTCGATCGATCTTTAATCTCTTGTAAGCTAGTTCCCTCTGATTTTAGTTTTCGCCTTAGCGTCGATTCACTCATTGCTAAATAGCCACACACATGATCCAGGCTCATTTCAGAAAAGGCGTGATCTCGAAAAAAATCGTGTATTTGATGGCTAAGCTTGGGCTTTCCCATCATAGCGTACACAGATTCAAAACCTTGATGATAAAACAATGTTAATATTTCTTTTTTCCTTAATGGCCAAATAGACTTTGGAGCCCAAAACGCACTTTCGACAAACTGCTGTAAACACTGTTTTATTTCGTAAGTAACTTCGCCTAGTATGTATTCTGGTTTTTCCTTAGACGTAGCAGGTATCCCATCAAAGCATTCATACTCAAATTCAATCAACAAGGCGTAGTAGGATTGATTTTTAGGAATATTGCGCATGTTAATCGCGGGACTATCTGACAAAAAAATAAAGTTATCCGCTTTACACGTAATTTGCTCACTACTGCCAAGCTGTTTATCACCACTCAAAACCACAATTAACAAGGGTTTTACAATCGGTACATTTAAGAGTTTTTGTTCATGTACCGATGAATATACAGAAAAAGGCAGCTCTCGCTTTTCGTTAACAATTTTTTTTATACTGCTTAACAAGTCGCTCATATTGGTATTTTATAGCAACCTACGAATAAGAGCCATTAGTCTAGCTAATAAGACCCGCGCCATATCCCAGATAATTTAAAGGTCACATATAACACAGTGAAAGTGATGGCCAAAAACATTATCGCTAACGTGTAATAGAAAAAACGTTTGAATTTGATTTTTATTTTTTTGAAAAACCGCTCTTTTTTAGAAGGCTTTGGTGGGACATACGGAAAAATTGAGACTAATAAAAAAAGCAACAAAGACCAGACGAATCCAAGCAAACTAGGAATCAAATAGATGTCACTCTCGATGCCCTTAACATTTAAAACACTGCCTAAAAATAACAGAAAAAAACCAAATCCAATAAACAAAATAAACGCTCGACACCAACGTAATTTACTTGATAAGCGTTTTAATGATTCGATCATTTACCTATTCCAATAACCCGTTTTATAACTTTTATAATAATTATGAGCCATAGCACACCTGTAAAGAGAAATAGAAAGATAGAGAGATAACGAATAAAGTTTGCGAAGCTTAAGTCACTACTACAACCCCAATTACATAAACCATAATACCAAATAGAAAGAATGACAGCGGAAAGGATAGTAACAATCGAGAATATAAATAACTTCATGAGTAAAACACGTATCGACGATCTAAAATAGATTCCACGAATGTAATACCATACTCTGCGTCAATCACCAAAATTGATACCAGGGTTTAATCGAAATAGCTTTATCAGATTTATTCAGTTTTAAGACTTTATACTGAACGCCTTTTAATTCTTCGGTCTCTTCATCATGTTTAAAATTCGTAATACCTCGCAGTAATTCGGTTGGCACATCAAAAATATAGTCAACACCAGCTGATTCACCTCCCTCTTCTTCTTGCTTCGAGAAAATCCTTGATTTTAAAGAGTCAAAGGATTCTGGAATCGATCCCGATACTTGTAAATCATATAACCCTTGTTGCGCATCATGGATTACTTGCCAAACTTGCACTCCATTTTCCCAAAACTCAGCTCGTGAATACATCACATGCTCTTCAACAACACATACAACAACAGAACAACTCTCAGACAACAGCCCCAACACATCCTTTTTAACATAGGGTGATTCACATCGATTAAACCAAACAAAGTACCAATCACCAGGAAACTGTGTAGCATTATATTTAGAACTCGGATACGCTTCTATTTCAATGGTTTCAGCTAACCCAAGCAACTCTAGTATCTTTTCAGATGACTTATCCTTTACTGCCATCCAAGAAATTGAATACCCCATTAAATCTCACCCTTCTCACTCAAAATTTATAGTATTTCAATTACTTGAGAACGAATAACCTCATTAGCTCTAATCACCGCCACCACCGCAGCCGCTGCTGCAACCGGACGAATCACCGGAACAACTTGCACATGAACTGCATCCAATATGAGTCGCACAAAAACTCCCAGTGGTATTACCTGATTTAGTACAATCCAAAGTGTAGTGAAAACCATCAGGTATTTTTAACATAGAGTCCATTGCAAATAATAAAGGCAGGCGGTGGGCCGATTTTGGAGAAAGATCCTCGCGATAACAAGACAATCGCCAAGCAGTCTTAATTCCCGTTTGCGCTGCCGTTGGCGATTGCATAGCTTCTGCTGGTGTGTGGTGGAGAAATCGCCCTAAAGCTCCGTTACAAAAGTATTCGTATTTTTTAGTAAATAGAATAAATTCATGCCAGGCCATATCTACAACTTGAGATGGCATAGACACCATACGGTTGCCCGCAAGATTACAAAGATGAAAATACTCCCGAAGACCTTCTATTACCTTTGCGACTTGTTTGTCATCAAGATGCGGATACTTCTCCACTAGCTTTTCAGAAATTGTATTGGGAAACCGAAATGTCTCTATTAGCTTCTTACGCTTGGCCTGCGAGACTTGTTTATAGACCTTATAAACAACAAAAGATACAACTAAAAGAACAAAGATTAGAATGATTTTTTCCATAAATTTAAAGACTCTCATCTAAACATTCTCACCCATCATACCGAAACTTATCACTAAAAAGCATCCTCAAATGGAATTTCACTACCGTAGTTATCTGCAACTATTCCAGTATTAACTCATCGTGATTAAAAAACAATCAATTCCGAATTGTATTTTATTTATACACCCCGCTCGATTATATGATGTCGCGAATAAGATCCTTTCGAACAACCCGTAATCCAGTCTCTATGGGAAAATAGAACTAAACACCCACTTCAATAAAAAATCACAACTCACGAAAATATTAAATGGTAATAATAAACAATGCAGTATAGATACTAAGGTTAAAAAAAAATATCTACATGAATCAAAAGATTAATTGAATGACAGAAATAACTGAGTTTGACAAGCTCATCACCACCAAATCATTCAGAGACATTACTTAGCAAATTTAAGTAATAACGCAGTTTGAGCGATAGGTTGTAATCAAGAGTAATTTAATGGAATTAATTATTCGTTTTGTTTGATTTTATTCTTATGAATAATCAAATACTAAATATTACAAAGCTTTTATCACAGATAGAAATTAGTAGATTTTTAACTAATAACCGAAAACAAACCAATTCTAAAGCACGTCGTTTACACGGTTAATCACGTGGCTTAACGTTATGGTCAGGTTTTTCGGTTGGACATTAGTTAATGAAATGACATGGCATTCTTGAAAATCGCAAAACTGTTTAATCGCATCTTTAAAAGCTAAGTGTATTAAATCTTGGTCAAAATTATGTTTCTCGAAATGCAATGACTTAATCTCTAAGTGACCTGTTTTTCGATGAGCTTTACAATCCATGCGTCCGATAAATTCGGTACGAAAAAGTATCGGTAGGCTAAAGTAGCCATAGCGTCGCTTGGCAGCGGGAAGATAGCATTCTATTTGGTAGTCAAATTGAAAGAGTGCCTTTAGACGCTCTCGCTGAATAACGCAATTATCGAATGGAGAAAGAATTGCCATACGATTACTCAGTCGAGGAAGTGAACCTTCAAGCTCCCCAGCTTTTATAAAAAATAACTCGCCAGTTTTCAATTTAATTTGTTCTAAGTTACCTTCAGCAAAACTCTTGTTTATAAGGTTTTTTACCACTTTACGTAGTTCGGGGTTTTTACGTTGATAGGTCAACCCTTTCAATGATACAAGTCCATGACATCGCAATTGTTGATCTATAATATGTGTTGCAAATTCTTCTATAGTTGGAAATTTGGAATTGATATCTGATGGCAATACTCGCTCGGTTAGATCATACGTCTTCTGAAAACCATCTCGGCTACTCACCATTAATTCCCCTTCCATATAGAGTTGCTCGAGCGCTTTCTTAGTAGGTTTTAAATCCCACCACCCAGTACGTTTTGATGTTTTATCATCTAAGTCTCTCGATCGTAAAGCACCATCTGAACGAATGCGAGCCTGCATATTTTTCATAAGTTTCCGATCCGGATTTTTATACCAATGGACTTGACCACATTTAATCGCATGCTTATAAGGTAACGTAAAACGATAGTCTGCCATTGGCAAAAAGGCAGCAGCATGTGTCCAATACTCAAATATTGACTTATCGAGTAGTAATTTATTGATCATTGGAGATTTAAAGTTTGGTACTCTAGAACGAAAGACATGATTATGCGCTCGTTCTATCACGGAAATTGTGTCAATCTGCACGTAACCAAGGTGGCTGACGGCATTACGCGCACCTTCGAAGCCACGCCCATATGGTGCTAACTTAAGTAACCCTTGTGCAGCAAGTGCGATACGGCGCAAACGAGCCAAATCCTGATCAGATTTTATTTCAATAGTGTTCATATTCCCCTAAAAATTTAATACTGTTTGACTTTAATGTAACTTGAAGGTTTAAGCTACAGGCTAATCAATACACAGACGCAAAAATACTATGTTTAAAATCGGTGAATTTTCTAAAATTACTCAGGTACCCGCTAGTTCACTGCGGTATTATGACGAGATAGACCTATTCAAACCCCAATTGACTGATCACGATACCGGTTATCGCTATTATAAAGTAGATCAAATCCCTAGGCTGAACCTAATCGTTGCCTATAAAGAACTGGGGCTAAATCTCGAGCAAGTAAAAGTACTCTTAGAAAACAACCTAGGTATGGATACGATAAAAGGATTGCTATTATTGCACCAGTCTGAATTAGAGCAAAAACTACAAGAAGACAAAGCACGCCTGAAACGAGTTGAAGCTCGTTTACGACAGATTGATCAGCAAAATACCAATGCTCCAGATTCTCTAGTACTTAAACCAATACCTAAACTGAATTATTGTTACTTAGAACAGAAGTTTCAGAGCTTCAGCGAAGCCCAAATGAAAATGGGTGCACTATTAAAATATGGTAAAAATCACATTCCAGTTAAAACTTTAGGACCGCTGGTTGCGATAATGTTGCAAGATTGCTACGAGCACGAAAATGTTGAGCTTCGTCTTGGTCTAATGCTGAATGAAGCAACTCCAACTTTAGATAACAATACATTTGATTTAAAAATCTCTGAACTCGAATCTATTGAATTCGCCCTATCCTGTGTTCATCTAGGACCACCTAACGAAATGTTTCTTACTCGAACGTCAATGGCGATATGGATTGAAGAAAGCGAATTTGAGATAAGTGGTTATGGCCGCGAAGTGTTTTTAAAACCACCTATACCCGGGAACTTAGACGACTGTGCCATAGAGCTTATTTATCCATTAAAGTCAAAAAACACATAATACTTTAAACACCTACTTTGCCAATTGATTTCACTAACCTTTTAAAGGAGGGACTGCTGTGCGCTCATTAAAAATTACAATATTCATTTATTCACTAATCTTTGCAATTACAGGTTGCACTCGCTATGAGACAAGAAACGGATCTCCAAAACTCACCTGGATAGATAGCAGCGTCTTAATTAATGCGCCTATTGATAAAGTATGGAAGGTTGTTGCAGAAGATTTTTCAGATAACCAAAAGCACATGTTAGGGGTTAAGAAATCCTATTATATTAAAAAAAATAAGAATTTTATTGGCTCTATTCGTCGATCAGAACACGGCGGAGAAGAATATATTGACGTAAAAATCACTCACTGGAATAAAAATAGAAAATATGTGCAATGGATAATAGTAGAAGAAAATGTGCCCTTACTTTCAGAAGGTGTTGGAAGCTATCAATTAAAATATGTTAACGAGAGCACTACAAAACTTACTCAAATGGGAGGATATCGTATGAAGCCTCAATTCTTGGATGGATTAGCGAAAGGAAGAATAAAATCTATGTTTAAAGACATATTATTAGGAATAAAATATCAAATAGAAACAGGAAATAGCTTTAGCAAAGACGCAAAGAAAGAAGTATTTAATGATTATGTAAACAGTATTGAAATTTAAAAAAGGATATTGAGCATGAAACAAAGACAAAACAAATATGGTGAATGGGCGTTCGTTACAGGTGCATCTTCTGGAATTGGAAAGAGTTTTTGTGAATTACTAGCAAAACAAAAATACAACTTGATTCTTGTCGCCAGATCTAAAGATAAACTGGAAAGCCTCGCCAATGTGCTAGAAAAACAATATGCCATTCGTACAATAGTAAAAATATCTGACCTCTCAAATTTACACGATATCGAAACCATAGAAGAATTATTCAAGCAATATAACATCGGATTACTTGTAAATAACGCTGGCTGGGGTCAACCCGGAGTCTTTGCTAAACACGACCTTGATAATTGTATTCGTGAAACACAACTTAACATAAATACACCTTTAACATTGACCAAGTGGTTTATCGATCACTCAAAATCAGCACGAAAAGCGGTAATATTTGTTTCGAGCATTGCAGCATACATGGGCTCTCCATTCCTAGGAAACTATGCGGCAACCAAAGCATGGACCCTGAATTTTGGTATAGCACTGCACCATGAGTTAAAACAGCACCTTGTGGATGTACTAGTATTAGCCCCAGGGCCAACAAAAACAGGTATGTTTGGTATCGAGAGTGTCGATTTTTCCAAGATGCCGATGCATTGGATGCGACCGGAAAAAGTCGCACAAATTGCGCTTAACAATTTGGGTAAAAAAGCCATTGTTGTTCCCGGTGGATTAAATAAAGTAATGAGCTTTATGATGGGTAAAGTGATGCCAAGAAGTTTTGCCCAAAAAATGTTTGGAAGTATGATGAAGCCTGCAATGCCCAAGGAAATTCTATAACCGACAATCAAAAAAGCTGTGGCCTAACGTTTACGATAGTCTATTTGTAATGCCAAATAGGCTATATTAAATTTAAAATATATAAGTTTAAACTAAAATAGTTTTATCATCGCTTCAATTTAATACTAATTCTATGAAAGCTATGGCAAATATTTCACTGACTTTGCGTTAGGTATGTTTGAGTATTATCTGCAACAAATTAGCCGAAGGAACTGGTTTTTACGATATCCAATTTAATGAGTATGATATCGCTTTACCTTTTGTAATCTTAAGTTACTATCGCCAACAAGCGATAACAAATTCCAGAGAAAACAAAAATGCATAAGATAAGTATAGGTACAGGCGAGCTAGTTGATCGATTGACAATTACTCGGCTGAAGATAACGGCTTTACGGAAAGCTAAGTTGCTAATCCCACCGCCACTCGCTTTTCAGAATGATGAGTTAGAAACTCTTTTTTCACCTATAAAAAGCATGCACGCAGATATAGATGCTTACACGCATCAACTCTTTTTAGTAAATCAAAGACTTTGGCATCTTGAAGATCAAATTCGAGAAAATCTGGGGAACAACGTTGATAACATTTCCATACTAATCGCAATTACTAACGATATTCGCTCGCACTTAAAAACAAGCATAGACATTTTAGATCTTGACGAATCAGCGGAAAAGAAAACGTATAAGCAAGAAATATCTCAAAAGGCATTGCTACAAAGCTGGTTAGACATTTATCTTTCCAGTAATCGGTAATGGTAGCGACATTAATCTATGTGGAATATCGAAAACAAATAAGCCATCTGTTACCTTAACTGCCTCATGAAGATTTGGAACCAAATTTTTCATTACCATTGTTTCAATCGAAAACCTAGCATGAATATATCTTCCAAGATAAAATCCAAAATATATAAAAGAAACCGGTAGCGTATATGCCACAAAAACTCTAAAAGACTGCTCTGGAAACTTAAAGTTATCGAGAAACTTTTCTGCTTCTCCTGGCTCGAAGAGTAATCCTAAAGCGACGACCATTATTGCAATCTGATTTCTCCAATTTGACTGCATTTTTTTTACTATTAGCTCATATGAATCGAATTGTTTAGAAGTTAGATATTCAGGATCAACCAAGACTCCCTTAAAATCCATATGACTTTTCGGCCCAAATTTTTTTCGGCTATTAAACCTCGCCTTTTTCTTACCTTTCTCTATCGACCGCACAAAAATATCCCTTTACCAATATTTCAGCTGTAATTTTAACTAAAACTACCAAAACCGTGTTTGAATCTAAGCATAAACTATCGTACACATCACAACATGATTTTAATATTACATATCCTTACCAAATTAATAATTACTCTACCTGACACAAATTTTTATTGATTACGCTAGCTTGAATTATTGGTGATTACCGTGCAGTTTTTTAACATCTCCTTATAAAAATTTATCAAGACATCCCAAAATAGACATAGATAATAGCTAATAACTTTTTTCAGAAGGTAAGAATGGAATGTTCTTGATAAAACTACGATTATGCTAAGACCTTCTGCAATGCAACTACCGAGAAGTTTTTATCTAGATGTTTTTGCAATCGCACAAGATCATTTTCAATATCAGGGTCTTTTATTACGTCGTAGCAAGCAAAAGTATCTAGAGGTTCCATAGCGAAAAATCGAAAATTACAGTGAACCCAAAAAAATAAATCGTCGATACTTTTTCCTTTGAAGAGGTATTGATCTGGATCGTCAAAAGCTTCCTTGGGAGCGTTGAAGGTTAAAGATAGCATATACTTTTTACCGTTTAACGTCCCACCCGTCCCATAGTTTTGCTTTGGATTCTCAGGGTCTTTCCAACGACCATCCCCTTTGCACAAATCACCATCAATTCCGCTCATATAAACTTCATCGAGATATTTTTTTGCGGCCCAAGGAAGGCCCATCCAGTAAACGGGGCTTTGCAATATGACAACATCCGCCCATTTGTGTTTTTGTATTTCTTCATTTAAATCATAAGGTTCATCAATATGCGTACTCCGAACCTCGAAACCTTTTGCCTCAAGATCTGAGTCTATATATTTAGCCAATGACCTGTTAAGTCCTCCAGGGGAAAACTCATGCTTCTGATGTGCGTTAATAATTAGCGCCTTTTTCATGGAAACCTACCTTTTTTGATCAATAGTCACTTAACATCTGCCTGTGTTTAATATCAAAAAATCAATTGAACTGGCGAAGACAAGCAGAGTTAAATAGCTTGTTAAGCTGCATTTTCGTTATTTGGATTCCAAACGTTAGGTTTGAAGGCATAATCCAATGCGGTTTTTGCAATATGGTTTGTATAATTCGACATGACCTTTAAACTTGTACCAAGAACAACTTCTAGTATGTTTTTCTGGGTATAGCCTGCATTAAGGAATTCGTTAACTTGTGCATCGGTTGGCCAACCCCGACTCTCATTAACAAAAATAGAGAATTTACGTAAAGCTTCTAGTTTTTCATCTGCAATTGGCGTGTTATTTCGAAGCGCCTCGATTACTCCTGTTTCAACTCCAGACATCTTTGAAATCGTCGTATGCGCCGCCATACAGTAAGTACAACCGTTAAGACGATTGTTTGTCATAAGAATAATTTGTCGTTCAGTTTCAGTTAAATCTGTTTTGTTAAATATTCCAGCTAGTGTCATGTAGCCTTCGAGTAAGCTGGGTGCTTCCGCCATATTTCCCAATAAATTTGGAACAAAACTATAGGTATTTTTTGCACCTTCCAAGAACGGCTTTGCTGCTTCAGGTGCGGAATCGATTGTGTGTGTTGTAAAAGAAGTCATCAAAATTCTCCATTAAAGTGTTGTTTAGGGGTTTTTGACCAATCAGTACAAACAATACCCAAAAAAAGCCCAAATTGATTGGCTGAATGTTTGTACCTATTGGTATAAACAATAATAATTTGATTAGACCAATCGGTCAATACTATTTAAAGATTATCTTCAATTAATTTTTCAAAAAAGTGTCAATAAGACAGTGAGAAACAGGTGAGGTACTCTTTACTCGTTCTTTCTGTATCAGATAAGAATAATTATTTTAATAAGTCTAATGCTTGTTGTTTGATTGAATTAAGACTGTTCTTGTCGTATACACCGCGGGCAAGCACGCGGAGCCCAATAAGAAGCGTAAATAAGCCGGTCGCATTAAATTTCGGATCAATGTGTTGAGGGATCACACCTTTTTCAATACCAAGCTTTAATTGATTTTCAAAGAAGGCTTCGGTACCTTTTAATCCGTTTGTTACATATTTTCCAGTGTCTTTGTCGTGATTAGGTAAATCCAAGGCGGTGTTAACTAAGAAACAACCTTTTTTATATTTATCTGCTAAGCTCATTTCAATCACGTCATCGAATAACCTTTTAATTGCTAATATTGGATCATCCAACAATTCCAAACTTGCAAGATAATCTCGTCGCTGTTCCCGCTCATACTTTAGTAAACTCGCAGTAAAAAGCTTCTTTTTGCTACCAAAAGCGTTATAGAAGCTACCTTTATTAATACCTATAGCTTTGAGCAAATCTGCAAGGGAAGTTGCTTCGTAGCCTTTTGCCCAAAACACTTCGGTAGCCCGATCAATAGCAGTATCTATATCAAAATTTTTTTCCCAAGGCATATTTCACAACTCAAATTTGGTTTAACAATACAGTTTATACCAATTGGTCTAAAAATCAATATTATAGCAATCCTGTTGGAAAACTTATGGTATTAACAGGGATGACAAAATATAAAAAATTTTAGATTAATGTGGTATAGCATTACCTTTTAAGAATCAATATCTTAAATCAGCCATTGGACTAAAAAAATTTAATCAAATCTGCTTTTTAAGTCCTTGAATTTCATCGCGGATTTGCGCTGCCTTTTCAAACTCAAGATCTTTTGCAGCTTTAAACATTTCTTTTTCAAGTAGTTCGATTTTCTCCCATGGAGAAATATTTTCGTCAAATTTCGAAGCATAATTTGTCTTCGCTTCCGCCACTTTGCGATTGGAAGCAAATTTAGACCCGGGTATGCGAGCCCCTTCCATAATATCTGCAACATTTTTGCGAATACCTTGTGGCGTTTTCCCGTGCTCTTTATTAAACGCAATTTGTTTTTCACGACGTCGATTAGTTTCGTCAATAGAGCGCTGCATTGATCCTGTTATATTATCTGCGTATAAAATTGCACGGCCATTAACATTTCTTGCAGCACGCCCAATAGTTTGAATAAGCGATCTGTCAGAGCGAAGAAAACCCTCTTTATCTGCATCCATTATTGCGACTAAAGAAACTTCTGGCATATCTAGGCCCTCCCGCAATAGGTTAATACCGACCAACACGTCAAATTCACCCATTCTTAAATCTCGTATAATTTCTACCCGCTCAACAGTATCAATATCGGAATGAAGGTACCGGATTCTAACGCCATGATCCGCCAAATACTCCGTTAGGTCTTCTGCCATTCGTTTAGTTAACACGGTTATCAACACACGCTCGTCAGAATTAACGCGTTTATTTATTTCCGAAAGACAATCATCAACTTGTGTACCGGCAGGACGAATCTCAATTTCAGGGTCAACTAGACCAGTGGGCCTTACAACCTGCTCGACCACTTGACCTTGTTTTTCTTCTTCATAGTTAGAAGGTGTTGCTGAGACAAAGATGGTTTGAGGCGATATGCGTTCCCATTCATCAAAACGCATTGGGCGATTGTCTAACGCTGATGGAAGCCTAAACCCATATTCCACTAATGTTTCTTTACGCGATCTATCACCACGATACATTGCGCCTATTTGAGGTACTGTTACGTGCGATTCATCGATGACCAACAAAGAATCTGGAGGAAGATAGTCAAAAAGTGTTGGTGGCGGTTCTCCAGGGTTTCGACCTGAAAGATAGCGAGAATAGTTTTCGATACCTGTGCAATAACCTAACTCTTGCATCATTTCTAAATCATACTTCGTACGTTGCTCTAATCTTTGTGCTTCGACAAGTTTATCGATAGAACGCAATTGTTCGAGTCGCTCTCTCAATTCCTCTTTAACTAAATCAATCGAGTTAAGTATGGTCTCTCGCGGCGTGACATAATGAGATTTAGGATAGACAGTGTATCTCGGCACCTTCTGAATTACTTCGCCCGTTAACGGATCAAAAATCGAAATCTGTTCTATCTCGTCATCAAACAATTCAACACGCACAGCATTTGAATCAGAATCTGCTGGGAAAATGTCAATAATTTCGCCTCTTACTCGGTAGGTGCCACGATAAAAATCTGTGTCATTCCGCACATATTGTAGTTCCGCCAGCCGTCTTAATATTGCGCGCTGATCAATCATATCTCCACGAACCAAGTGCAACATCATTTTCAAATACGAGTCGGGATCTCCCAAACCATAGATCGCAGATACCGTTGCTACGACTATGGAATCTCGCCGTTCCATGAGTGCTTTAGTCGCAGATAAGCGCATCTGCTCGATATGTTCATTTACCGAAGCGTCTTTGTCTATAAAGGTATCAGATGAAGGAACATAAGCCTCTGGTTGATAGTAGTCATAATAAGAAACAAAATATTCTACTGAGTTATCAGGAAAAAACTCTTTAAACTCTCCATACAATTGTGCAGCAAGAGTTTTATTATGAGCCATTATAAGTGTCGGCCGTTGTACCTGTTCAATAACATTTGCAATAGTGAATGTTTTACCAGAGCCGGTTACGCCAAGTAGCGTTTGATGAGCTAAACCAACATTAATACCTTCAACTAATCCAGATATCGCTTTTGGCTGATCACCAGCAGGCTGGTAATTGCTTTTAACTTTAAATGATTTTGTCATAACTAATTTTTGTGAGTTATTTTCCAACAATAATGTATTTTAGGGCGCTGAATAAAGTCAGGATCAAGAGTCTGTAATGAGATATCTTCGTGCTGCCATTTTTTTACAATCGCTTCATCTAATTTAAAACTTCGTAAATTAGTAGAGAAGAATAGTGTTCCTCCAGGATTGAGAATATCCATACAGCGATCAATTAGTCCTATATGATCCCGTTGAATATCCATGCTCGTTTCCATCTTTTTTGAATTAGAAAACGATGGAGGATCGAGCATTATAACATCAAAGCCTTGTCGACATTGTTTTAGCCAATCAAAACAATTTTCGCGAATTAGTTGATGGCGCGTAGGATTAATATTGTTTAACTCAAAATTACGTCGCGACCATTCGATATAGGTGTTTGACATATCTACACTCACAGAAGATTTGGCTCCACCAAGTGCCGCATGAACAGTTGCTGTTGATGTATAACAAAACAGATTTAGAAATGTTTTATTACGCACTGATTCACGGATCAATTTTCTCAGTGGTCGGTGATCAAGGAAAAGCCCAGTATCTAAATATTCGGTTAGGTTTATTTCAAATTTTGCAGAATGTTCTTTTATCACTGAGCATTTTGCAGCTTGCTGATCAGTATTTTTTTCGTATTGAGATTTTCCTCGATTACGTCTGCGTACTTTTATTGAAATATTCGCATCGTCAACTTTAAAAAAATACTTAACCGCTGGCTTAATTTCATTGAATCTCTGTTCTGCTTTGTTGGCATCTACTGTTTTGGGCGCTTGGTATTCTTGTATATGAATCTCGTTTCCATATACATCTATCGCCGCGTTGTACTCTGGAATATCACCATCATAAATCCGATAGCATTCTATATGATTTTCCTTAATCCATTTATGCATACGCTTCTTATTCTTAACAAGCCGATTAACAATCATTTTAGCAGCAGGTGATATCTCAACTGAATGTTCTTGGGTGGATCTACTATTCTCTTGTTCGTTAAAATCTTTATCACTATAACGAGTGTCAGACCTTAATGTCTTTTCTTCCCCAAGAAGGTCAAAAAGTGATAATTGACTGGGAATAGCCCCATTAAATAATTTGTAATTTTTCTTCGGGCGTAAGCGCATACTTCTAATTAGCTCACTACTAGCGCTAAATATTCCAGCTTGCCATCCATTTAGCTCTCTTTTTAAAACCTCTCCCATTATTTGGTAATCCTTTTTTAGAGATACAAGTTCACCAAGTCTTTCACCATAAGGCGGATTACAAATTAGTAATCCGTTTGAAAAATCTTTATGCGTTGGTCTTTTAAATTCTTTTAACTCCTTAACTGCAACACGAATACATTTTTCCAATCCAGCAAACTCAATATTCGATTGTGCAACACGAATCATTTTATGATCATTATCATAACCTCGAATTTCAAGATTAGTTTCTTTAATGGTATTTTCTTTTTGATGAATTGCAGATTGATAGAGACTGTTCCACACCTCAATATCAAAATTTAATAAATTTTCAAATCCGAATTTTTTTCGATAAGTACCAGGAGCAATATTCAAAACCTGCATTGCACCTTCAATTAAAAAAGTCCCAGACCCACACATAGGATCAATAAGAACGCCGCCCTGTTCATATATTTTTTTCCAGTTACATCGCATTAAAATTGCCGCCGCGAGATTTTCTTTTAATGGCGCAGCGCCTTGAAATTTTCTATAACCTCGCATATGCAAACTATCGCCTGACATATCCAATGAAAAATAAACTTTTCCTTTGGCTAAACGAACGTTCAATCTTACATCAGGATTCTCTTTACTAACACTAGGTCGAACTCCTGTTTTCTCTTTAAATCTATCAACAATAGCATCCTTGACTCGTTGCGCGCCAAACTGGGAATTTCTTATCAGTTGATTCGTACCGATAAAATCAATTACAAAACGTTTTTGTGACGAAAAATATTCTTCCCATGGAATGGCTTTTGCTAAATTATATAAATCTTCTTGTTTTTGTAGATTTGATTTTTCCGATTGTTTGAGTGGAAATAGAATACGGTTTGCAATTCTAGACCAAAGACAGAGTTCATATATTTTTGGCAAGTCTGCGCTAAAATACACACCAGCAACAGTTTCTCTTATTTTTTCTACCCCCAATTCACTAATCTCTTCTTTTAGCAAACTTTCCAATCCTTTCGGGCATGTAGCAAAATATTCTTGTATCATATTTTATCTTTAATAATTATTTGTCGATTAATATGCACCAATTTAGTTACCTAATTTGGCTCTTTTATTCAAGCCGGTGCACACATAAAAGCTTTATTTCTTTTTTATTCTACTGAGCCATATATAAACGGTCTTAAAGAATAAATTGTTCGTTCACATTTAGAGAGAGCTTTGAGACACTACTTGTCCGCGTTGGATAACGCCTTTAAAAGAGTTGACCCAACTCTCTCTACATTTGTTGTTAATGCAAAATTGTTAACGCTGTTAAACAGCTTGTAAGCTTGTTTATTTGTTTTAAAAAGATGGTCATGAAAAAGTGAGTGAACATCTATTTTAATGTCTTTCTTGGACGCTAAATTAGAAGCCAATAACTTTTTCAATATTGTCTTTGTCTATACAAGATTATGTCTCGCTATTGGCACCAATTTTGACATTCTTTTTAATAAATTAAGTAAGCATGACACAGTAGTCTACCTACTTCAATTTCGTTCATTTTAACTCGATCAAGAAGGTACTTGCCTATGAAACGCCAAAAAAGAGCCAGCACAGAAAAAGCCCTCGCACGTGGTTATCAAGCGGGAATTTCCGGAAAATCAAGAAATCTATGCCCGCATGATTCTGGAGAGGCGCGACATCTATGGCTTTCGGGTTGGCGCGAAGGTCGAGAAGATCACTGGAACGGTTACAATACTTTGGCGCAAGTCCAAAGGCTACAGAGCTTTTGATTATTCAATATGAACATTGATTTTCAAATACACAATACGGTCAACCTTGGGGAGACACATCTTTAAACCCGCAAAGGGGCTATTGGGCTCGCAATAACGGGCTCTAAAGGAGGCTCAAAAAGTGTTGAAATATTAGTATGAAACCTTGTTTTCAATTAATGTTTCAACCGCCTCTTTTACCAATATTGGCCCACGATAGATGAATCCAGTATATACCTGAACTAAGCTTGCTCCAGCTTTTATTTTTGCCAAAGCTTGTTGCCCATTTGCTATACCGCCAACGCCTATTATCGGTAGTTTTTTATCAAGATTTCGATACTTTAGATGTGACGAAATAGTGCTAATAACAAGGTTTGATCTCTCAAATACCGGTTCGCCGCTTAGGCCTCCAGATTCGTCTGCGTTAACACTACTTTTAAGTCCTTCTCTTGAAACCGTCGTGTTAGTCGCGATTACAGCATCAATTTCAACATCTAATAGTGTATCTACCACGTTTTTTATTTCTTCTTCTGGCATATCTGGCGCAATCTTAACTGCTAAAGGCACGTACTTTTCATGTTTTTCACAAAGTAGCATCTGTTTCGATTTGAGTGCTTTTAACAAATCACTAAACACTTTGCCAAATTGCAATGCTCTAAGCCCTGGAGTATTTGGAGAAGACACATTGACAGTAATGTAGTCTGCGTGGGGATAAACAAGTTCTAGACATCGCTCATAATCGAGAATCGCGGCTTCATCGGGTGTTGCTTTGTTTTTACCAATATTTATCCCGATTACGCCTCCAAATTTCCTCTTTTTAACTTGTTCGACGAGATAGCCGACACCCTTATTATTAAACCCCATACGGTTAATAATGGCATTATCTGCTGTCAGTCGAAACAAACGCGGTTTGCTATTACCGCTCTGAGCAACGGGTGTAACAGTCCCAATTTCAAGAAACCCAAATCCAATACTGCCTAGAGCATCAATGTAGTCACCATTTTTATCCAGTCCTGCCGCAAGGCCAACTCTATTGGGAAACTCAATTCCCATTACCGTCACTTTATCGCTGAGTACGCTTGGGAAAACTGCACCAAGTCCAATTCGTTCCATGAACTTGAGTGACTTTAAAGCGATGTGATGAGACACCTCTGCATCAAATAAAAATAAGAATCGTTTAAGAATCGAATAAAACATAGAGTTTAAGGCTTTAATACTTGGCTCAATATATTCTTCTACGGCCTATAAAATCCATTTATTTAGGAGTAAAGCGTATAAGCATACCCAATTGGATTAATTGAGTCGAACGATTCGCTTAAATTTATTGTTTTCATCAAAAAATAATGCAAACGACCCACTTATACCTGAGTGGGTCAAAAACGATCTCAGAACCTTCGCTGGAAATTGAATCGAACGACCATCTCTCGATCTTACACGCGCATTGCTTGCTGAGCCCTCATAGAGCTTTCGATATTCTTCAGGTTCAATATGAATGTCAAATATAATTTTCTGCTCCACATTAACCTTCTCCCATTAAGCCCTAAATTAATGAGTCTTAACTTCGCTAATTGATCTTTCTGTCGCCTGAGATAAGTCGAAAAGTTCCTTTAACGCAACAGAGAACATAGCATAATCGGTTAGTTGACTACCCTGCACTTCATTCACCATTGACTTCCATCGATCAACCAAAAAATGGTTTTGCTCATGCCAATTGTCGATGGTTTCTTCTATGCTTTCTCCATTTTTGATGCCTAGAAGCGATTCTGAAAGACTGCGCAATTGCGATTCCAAGTCCTCGATAAACGATTCTCTCGCCAAGGCTTGCCAATAGGTTTCTACTTTTACATTTGAAATTTGACTGGCAAACCAATCTAAACTGAGTTTTTCAAGAAGTAGGTAAAAAACCTCGGTAACTTCCGCAAGGCTTTTACCGGAAGATTGTGACGCTTTCACAATACCTAAGCCCGAGAATAAGTTACTGGGCATGGAAAGCTCTGCTAACCAATTTTTCGAAACACCTTTTTCTTCCAAATACGCTATGCTTGCAACCCATTCTTCCTTTGCTTTTCCAACTGCAAGAGTGTCGACACTTTGATAAATTTCTTCCAGACCTTTTTTAAAGGTATTTACATTTTCCAAAGATCCAATTCCATCCCGTTGATTACGTAGAAACCAGCGAGTTCCTCGCCTCACTCGTCGAATCATATTTATCATTAAATCCGCTTGAAAATCCGCTCCGACCTTATTGTCGAGTGATTTAATATAGTGATGCATTTCTTCAAACTTAAATACATCTCGCGAAACAATATAGGCTTCTGCAATTTCGGAAATGGATGCACCTGTCGTTTCTAAAAGTCGATGAGCAGAAGTTATTCCCAAGTTGTTAATAAGATCATTGGCAACCTGAGTAACAACTATTTCTTTCTTTAATCTATGAGAATATATTTTGCTTGAATATTTTTTTCTAAGTTGATCTGGAAACGCAGTTTCAATCTCTTGCAATATATAGGGGTTTTCTGCGATGTTGGTCGCACTTAGATCTTCTTTCAACATCACTTTTGCGTAAGATATAAGTACCGACAACTCAGGTCGGGTCAATGATTTTCCTCGCCCTACCCGCTCGATTATCTCTTCATCCATCGGTAAAAATTCAAGACTCCGATTCAAGCGTCCGTTGGATTCCAGAAAATTAATAAAACGCCGATACTCATTAATCCGTTTGTCTACTTCATATTCTGATAAGCTGATCGAAAGTGTTTGACGATAATTATTTTGTAAGACTAAATCTGAAACCGCGTCTGTCATTTCGGCTAACAATTCATTCCGTTGCTTTTCAGTTAAATCACCATTCGCTAATATTTCATCGAGTAATATTTTGATATTAACTTCATGGTCAGAACAATCTACACCAGCTGCATTATCGATAAAATCAGTATTACAAGCACCACCATTTAATGAATACTCGACACGAGCTAATTGTGTCAGCCCTAGATTTCCACCTTCTCCAAATACACGACACCTTAAATCATCACCATTTACACGAAGCGTATCATTTGCTTTGTCACCTACGTCTGCATGGGATTCCCAACTCGCCTTCACATAGGTACCAATACCACCATTCCAAATTAGATCGACTGGAGACTTGAGCATTGCTGTAATTAATTCATTTGGTGTTAAGTGATTTGAATTGATATCAAATACAGTTTTCATTTCAGGTGTAATCGCAATAGATTTTGCATTACGGGAAAAAATTCCACCACCTTTTGATAGGAGTGCTTTATCGTAATCTTCCCAAGATGAACGCGGTAATTCAAATAAGCGCTTTCGTTCAATAAAGCTTTTCGCAGAATCTGGTGTTGGATCTACGAAAATATGAAGATGATTGAATGCTCCTACCAAACAAATATGCTCTGACAATAGCATTCCATTACCGAAAACGTCACCAGCCATATCCCCGACAGCGACTACAGTAAAGTCTTCCGACTGCACATCAATTCCTTTTTCTCTGAAATGACGTTGCACGGATACCCAAGCACCTTTGGCAGTGATACCCATTCCTTTGTGATCGTAACCCTGGCTTCCTCCAGATGCGAATGCATCTCCCAGCCAGTGGCCGTATTCGATTGAAATTTCATTGGCAATATCTGAGAAGGTTGCTGTACCCTTATCGGCCGCAACAACTAAATAAGGGTCGTCGTCGTCCCGGCGAACAACATCTTCTGGCGGCACAATATTTCCATCAACTAGGTTATCAGTTATATCTAATAACCCCTTAATAAAAATTTTATAGCAATTAATTCCTTCGGCAAAAAATTCATCTCGACTCCATTCTTTTTTGAGTTGTTTCGCTACAAAACCTCCTTTAGCGCCATTCGGCACAATTACTGCATTTTTAACCTGCTGTGCTTTAACCAAACCCAAAACTTCTGTTCGGAAATCTTGATTCCGATCAGACCAACGTAGGCCACCTCTTGCTACTTTTCCACCCCTTAAATGAACACCTTCGACACGAGGCGAATAAACATAAATTTCAAACATTGGCCTTGGTTCAGGAATACCTGATATATCTCGTGGGCTAAACTTAATCGAGATATAATCTTTGTCGCTATCGCCAGATTTTTGAAAATAATTAGTTCGCAATGTTGCATTGAACATATCCAAATATCGACGCAACACCAAATCCTCGTTTAAATTTGTAACTTCATCTAATCCCTTTGTAATCTTTGATCGCAAACGATCAGTTCTTTCTTCATAACTTTTATGATTTTTCTGTAATCGAGGTTCAAAACTCGCTTTAAAAAGCGCAATTAGATTTCGGGTAATATCGACGTGATGTACGAGAGTATTTGCAATAAATTCTTTTGTTGAGTTAAACGTAATTTGCTTTAAATATCCTGCGTAGGCGCGTAACAACGAGACTTCTCGCCAATTTAACCGTGATGCCAATACCAAACGATTAAACGGGTCACTCTCTAGTTCACCAGACCATACTTTGGCAAAGGCTAATTCAAAGTTTTGACGTACGCTATTGATATCCAAATTTAACTTAAGTGCAAAAGCTAAATCAAAGTCATTTAACCAAACCACATCTCCATTCTTCATATTGATCTTGAAAGGGTTTTCTCCAAGCACACGTAAGCCAAGATTTTCTAAAATAGGTACGACATCTGAAAGCTCAATTGGTGAGTTAAGATGAAACACCTTAAATCTAACTTCATAGTGCTCGCTACCGGCCGGCTGATACAAATGCATTGCAATCGGATTTTCTGGTGTTAATTCTTCCAATAAAGAAATATCACTCACTGCAACTCTAGGGTCGTAATTATCCTGATATCCTTGGGGAAATGCCTGCTTGTATTTATTAAAAAAACTAATACCCACGGCTTCACCATGCGAATCAATTAAGCCAGTTTGCAGATATTCATCCCAATTTTTTGTTAAGTTCAGAATTTGTGATTCAATTTTTTTGATATCTATAGCATTTTTAAAATCAGGATCAACCTTAAAAACAAATTGTGCTCGCGCTAATATGGATTCAGAGAAGAATGTCATGGAATCACAGCGTTCTGCAGAAAGCGCGGAACTAAGAATTCCCTCTATCTTAATTCTAATTCTTGTACTGTAAACGTCTCTTGGTATGTAGACCATACAATTAACGAAGCTTCCAAAAGGGTCTTCCCTAAGAATCAACCGAACTACATGGCGTTCGTTAATGGTAGCTATGTTAGAAATGTTAGAAAACAAGGACCGAATATCCGACTGAAACAATTCTTCCTTAGGGTAGTTTTCTATGACTCGAATAAAATGTTTGCCACTATGACTACCTGGATCTAAAGCAGACATTTCAATCAAAGACTGCATTTTTTCACGCAGTATCGGAATTGCTTTTGGTGAGGTACTGAAAACAGAATAAGTATATAAACCTAAAAATCTCAGTTCCCCAGTGATATTGCCATCTGAATCTAATTTTTTTATCACAACATAATCGGGATAAACATCACGATGTACGTTGCAGCGCGTTGAGGATTTAGAAAAACAAATCAAAGCCTCACTATTGTAGAAGCTTTTTGCGCCTTCATTGAAGTTATCTTCGGCAATAAAATTTTGTTTTGGATCTATTTGCTTAAAGACACCTAAACGGGAAGCTAAATTTTCTGCAAGCCCAGATTTCTTTTCTTCTCTAATGTAATCAAATTCACGAAAGCCAAGAAAAGTAAAATGAGACTCGGAAAGCCATTGTAAAAAGTTAACACATTCATCTGAATCTTCTTCAGGGCGAACACCTTTTTTGCCATTTAAAGAAATAAAAGAGCTAATGCCATCGGCGAGCTTTTCTCTCACCTCCGCATAGCTGTCAACAGCGCTCGATACATCCGTTAGAATCACTTCTAGCGATTGCTTAATGTCGACTAGATCACTCGGATCCGTATGAAGACTAATTTCAATATAAATTAATGCTTCTTTGCTTTGCTTTATGTTTTCCGGTAGTTCAGATACAGGCTCTTGACCACTTGCTACATCAACAGGGACTTCATTATCATCCCTGGCAATATTCATCACGCAGCTATAAACAACATGGATCTGCATGTCCTTTCGTTGTAAGCCAATACGCAGTGAATCGACTAAAAAAGGCATGTCTCTTTGCAATACCGCTACGACTGTTCGACCGCATAACCAACCTTGTTCATCCAAACTTGGATTAAAAACCTTCACTTCAGGCGTGTCTTTTGGGCAATGCTGAATAGTTAACCACTGACCATAAATAAAACTCCCTAAGTCACTTATCTCCCTACCAACCCATTCTTCCAATGGAAAGCCCATCAAGTAACAGCGTAAGAAATGAGAAAAGGCATCATTTTTGAACGGTCCAAACCGCTTTTCGATTTCTGGCTCTAATATAAAGATAAATTCTTCACGATCGTGAATATATGAAGCGATAATTTCCAAGGCTTATTCCTCGAATTAAAATTATAATAATCTAACCATTGATTAATGATATAAATGCCCATACATAAGCATAGCTTAGTTTTGGGGAACTAGGGCTCGTCACTACTGTCTATCGCCCTATAAATTCTTTCTGTTAAAACTATAAAAATCAGTCACTTTGTAATCCTTTTGAACAACTTGGTATAAGAATTAATGTCTGAGCTTGCTGCACTACAAGACCTGAGTAACTGGCTACAAAGCCAAATCGTTGGACAGCCTAAATTAGTTGATAGGCTACTCATGGCCTTAATAGCCGACGGGCATCTCCTTGTAGAAGGAGCGCCAGGACTCGCGAAAACAAAAGCCATTAAAACTCTCTCAGAAGGTATTGAAGGTGACTTTCACCGGGTGCAATTTACACCAGATCTATTACCTTCTGATGTTACTGGAACAGATATTTATCGCCCTGAAAATGGCACATTTGAGTTCCAACAAGGTCCAATTTTCCATAACCTCGTCCTAGCAGATGAGATAAACCGGGCACCAGCAAAAGTTCAATCAGCCTTGCTGGAAGCCATGGCAGAAAGACAAATTAGTGTTGGCAAGTCAACCTATAAACTTCCTGAGCTTTTCTTGGTAATGGCCACTCAAAACCCAATTGAGCAAGAAGGAACCTACCCTTTACCAGAAGCGCAGCTAGACCGGTTTTTAATGCATGTCACAGTGGACTTTCCAAGCGCCGAAGCAGAAAAACAAATTCTTGCGCTTAGCCGAAATGAAGCCAGTATTTCCGGAGAAAGAGTTGATTTAGACGAAATTGTTACCCAAAACACCATTTTTAGTGCTCGGGAAGCAGCATTAAACATACACATGGCTGATAGCGTCGAAGAATACGTGGTTCAACTTACTAATGCTACTCGAAACCCTACAAACTATGGTCAAGACTTAAGCCGTTGGATCGAATATGGTGTTAGTCCTCGCGCCACTATCAGCTTGGATCGATGCGCAAGAGCACACGCTTACTTAAGTGGTCGAGATTTTGTCAGCCCAGATGATGTTCAAACCGTGATTCACGATGTATTTCGACACAGGCTTATTCTGAGTTTTGAAGCAGAGGCAAGTGGTAAAACACCTGATGCCATTATTGATGATCTGCTTTCTGTGGTTCCTGCAATATAATTGAGAGAGCTTCTCTGAGTCAGTCAAATGGCGGCGTTTAACCCAAGCAAAATAATCAAAAATAGTTTTTCCAGGCGAGAAAAGGATACCAGCGGCGTTTATGTCTCTATTGAAGATATGCTTAATCTGCGATTGGTTTGTAAAGATCTAACACTTGAAGCCAATAAAAAAAGCACAGCCTTACTAGATGGCGTTTCAAAAACCTCATTTCGTGGTCGAGGAATGGACTTTGCCGAGGTTCGCCGCTATCAGGCGGGTGATGACATACGAAATATTGATTGGCGCGTCACCGCGAGAACCCAAAAACCCTACACCAAGCTATTTCAAGAAGAACGCGAACGTCCCGTATTTATTTTGGTCGATCAACGCTCACCTATGTTTTTCGGTAGTCATACACAGTTCAAATCTGTACTAACGGCAGAACTCGCTGCTGCAATTGGTTGGATTGCACTTCAGAACAACGATCGCATTGGTGCTTTGATTTTTTCCGATAATAATAAGTCGGACGCAAGAGCAAGGCGCGGTAAACACGCGCAACTAGCACTTTTAAATTTACTAAATGAATACAACCGAAAACTCTCGTCACCAATTGCAATCAATATGCAATTTAGCCTAAAGGAAATGCTAAACGACCTTAGAAGAGTCGCTAAACCTGGTAGTTCAATTTTTATTATTAGCGATTTTCATGATTACAACAAGGAGTGTGCGGAGCCGCTATCAATTATTTCAAGACATACAGATATCACTTTGCTTCATGTCTATGACCAACTAGAGAAAGTCCTGCCTTACGCTAAAAGTTTAACAATTAGTGATGGCACCCAAAAAACGAATCTTGAAGCAGCAACACAAAAATTTTCTAGCGAATACAAAGATAGCTTTTCACAAATTGTCTCGCATATCCTAGAAGACGCCAATAAATTGGGTATTCAATTTGGATCTTTAAATTCTTCCGAATCCGCAAAAGACATTGTTATCGATCTTTTTTCTACTCATAAATCCAAAGGTAAAAGCTTGAGTTTAGGTGGAGCCAAGCATGGCAGATAATGACATCGCTAACCCATCAATACCGGATAATGCTTTTCAAATAGATGAAGAACAGCTCAAAAGGTTGTTGAATGATCCGCAACTAATGCATTCACAGCCAGGATCAACGGCCCAAATTCCAAATGGACAGATGCCGTCGCTGCAAGGACAGCAAGATCCAATTCAAACACTACTTGCCCAGCTTCACGATGTGAAAACGCCCGACCCTATAGGTTTGTGGCCACTTGCCGCGGGGTGGTGGATTTTAATTGTACTCATTATTTCTATCATAATGGGAAGCATTCATTTTTTAAGAAAAAAGCACATTCGAGAAAAATATAAAAGGCTTGCCCTTAAAGAGTTAAGGGCAATTGAAACTCAACGCAAAGAAAAACCGCAGCGAGAAATCATTGTAAACTTGTTAAGTTTATTAAAAAAGACAAGTTTAACAGGGCAAAGGGAAACGCGATCTCAAATATCCCGTTTACATGGCAGCGAATTCTTAATATTGCTAGCCTGTTCAATAAAATCTAAATCCGACTTCACTGCGATCGGAGATAAAGTGGATAGATCACTTTATAGTAACGAAGATCAAACAGCACTAGACGAAAAAGACATGTATCAACTCTTTGAGTTTGCTAAAAAATGGATCAATCAATGTGATTCAAAAGTATTAACAAAGATACTCTTTAATAGACAGAACAATTACCAGCAGGAATCGGCTCATGCTACAGTTTGAATGGCCTTGGGTTTTTTTTGCATTACCAGTTCCGCTGTTGGTTTATTTACTTCTTCCGCGAGCTAAAAAAGAAGAAGCCTCTCTTGTGGTGCCTTTTTATCAAAGAGTCACCTCTGCCTTGCACACAAATCCGAGTAATATCATCAATCAGAACATAATTTCGCTAGTATTTCTTTGTTTAATTTGGCTTTTACTTGTTAGCTCGGCAGCACGTCCACAATGGATCGGCGACCCAATCAATTTACCCACGAGCGGGAGAGATCTCTTGGTAGCGGTAGATATCTCTGGCAGTATGCAAACCGCAGACATGATTGTCGAGAACCAACAAATAGAGCGTATCCGAGTTGTTAAATACGTAGTGGGTGAGTTTTTAAAACGTCGTGAAAGTGATCGCTTAGGTTTAATCCTTTTTGGTACCAATGCTTACTTACAAGCTCCTCTTACGTTCGATCGACAAACCGTTAATCAACTCTTGCAAGAAACTCGTGTGGGATTCGCAGGAGAGAAAACAGCGATTGGGGACGCCATAGGCTTAGCGATAAAACGCTTAAAAGATCGACCAGAATCCCAAAGAGTTCTTATCTTGTTAACTGATGGAGCAAATACTGCCGGAGAGGTCGCGCCGAGACAAGCTGCTGACTTGGCGAAACAGGCGGGTATCAAAATATATACCGTTGGTGTTGGTGCCAACGAAATGGTTGTACGTGGCGGTTTTTTTGGTTCGTTCAATCGTCGCGTTAACCCTTCGGCAGACCTTGATGAAGACACCCTAAACTACATCGCTGAAACCACTGGTGGATTATATTTTAGAGCAAGAGATCCCAAAGAACTCGCGACAATTTATGCGGAACTAGACAAACTAGAACCGGTAAAACAAGACGCGGAAACTTTCAGACCCATTGCTGCCCTATTTTACTGGCCGTTGGGAATTGCTCTAATACTAAGTCTAACTGCTCTAGTTTTAAATGTATTGCCAAACCAACTGAAACCCCATTTAGGTTAATCCAGTGCGGATCGTTTAGGTAAAAAAATGGATCAAATCATTTCAAATTTTCATTTTATCCGACCAGAATGGTTAATACTTATTATTCCTGGAATTACGTTACCGCTTTTATTTTTACGTAAACAAAGCCAATCGAATCAATGGCACAAATTAATTGATCAAAACCTTCTCCCCTTTCTAATTGATGGTCATCATTCAAAAGTGAGCAGAATACCGATTATCGGTCTTATCATACTTTGGATATTAGCAAGTATTGCGATGGCCGGACCAACTTGGGAAAAACGACCTCAACCCGTTACAGAAGAAGTTTCATCCTTGGTTGTGATCTGGGATTTATCACTTTCAATGAACGTGACCGATGTAAAACCCTCTCGTCTTTCTCGCTCACGATTAAAGTTAATTGATTTGTTAAATACTCGACAAGAAGGCCTCACAGGTTTAATCGCTTATTCAGGCGAAGCTCATGTTGTCACCCCACTAACAGATGATACGAAAACCATTATTAGCTTACTACCAGCGCTATCGCCAGAAATAATGCCAGCAAAAGGTAGCAATATTGAAATGGCATTTGAACAAGCACTAAAATTGTTGCGCGATTCGGGCGTAGATCGCGGTGAAATATTAATTTTAACCGATGGAATCTCACTCGATGCTGTAAGTGAAATCACTAACCAACGAGAGAACGCATCGCATCGTGTCACGATTTGGGGCGTAGGAACAAGAGAAGGCGCACCTATTCCGCTACCCGATGGGGGCTTTGCAAGAGATGGTCGCAATCAAATAATCGTTGCTAAGTTAGATGAAGCGGTATTGAGTGAAACAGCCATAGCATTAAAAGGTCTATATGTCCCTATGTCAAATGATGACCTCGATATTCGAACAATTGCTTCTTTTAGTTTAAATGCTGATAAATCATCTACTCGAGAAACTTCTCGAGAATTTGATCTTTGGGTCGAGTATGGCCCTTATCTAGTGCTACTTATTTTACCTTTTGCAGCACTATCCTTTCGCAAAGGTTGGGTAATTTGTATTCTCGTTGGATTAAGTTTTACACCCAAAGAAACCTTGGCCTTAGAGTGGAAAGACTTATGGCAAACGCAAGATCAACAAGGACAGAAAGCTTTTTCAGAAGGTGACACCGAAAAAGCCGCTGAAGTATTTAAAAACGAAGATTGGAAAGCCATATCCGAATACAGGAATAAAAATTTTGAATCAGCGGCTGAACATTTTAAAACTGGCGATTCTTACACTGACGCTTTTAATCTTGGGAATAGCCTTGCACACACAGGCGACTTTGATGGCGCCATAGAAGCCTATGAAAAAGCACTTGAAAAAAATCCCGACTTGGAAGAAGCGAGACATAACATCGATATAATCGAAAAAATAAAAAAAATGCAACAAAACCAAAATCAAAACCAGGATCAAAATAACCAACAACAAAATCAAGACAACGAGCAGTCACAAGACAGCCAATCACAAGACAGTCAATCGCAAAACGGTGACTCTCAAAACCAACAATCGGCAGATCAGTCTCAAAACCAAGATTCACAAAATAGTGAATCACAAGGTGAGCAATCTGAAAACAACGAAAATCAAGATCCCAACCAAACTCAACAAACAAATCAGAACGAACAACAAAATTCAGAGCAGGAACAGGCGCTAGAGAATCAATACGGTAAGAAAGAAGAAGAGGAGTCTTTGATCCAAAATGGTGAGGAAAATAAGAACCAAAAAGAAGATTCCGAAAAACAACTAGCTCAAAAGACGCAAGAAGAGTCAGGATCGGAAGAACAAAAACAGGCACAATTACCTCAAGCTATTGAGGCCAAAACAGAACAACAACAAGCCCTTGAACAATGGCTAAGAAAAGTACCTGACGACCCCTCTGGACTGATGAGAAACAAATTTAATTACGAATATCGAAAAAGAAAACAAGAAAGCCAAATGACTCTTCGTCGTCCAAATGGGCAAAATGAAGAGCGATGGTAAATATGAAGATGATCATACCGATGAAAATAGTAAATTATTCCTCGAAAATATTTTTTCTACTTGGGGGGCTTTTATTTGGGGTTTACAGCCAGGTTGCATATGGACAACTTTCAGCAAAAGTCGACAGACAAACCTTATCAATTGAAGAAACATTGACTCTCCGAGTTCGTCTTTCTGATAAAAACAATCAAGGAGAACCAGACTTTTCCTTACTCGAATCACAATTTGATGTTCTATCTCAACATCAGAGCAGTCAAGTTCAGTACGCGAATGGAAAAGTTGATTCATATACGGAGTGGACCATTTCATTAGCACCAAAACGCACTGGTAAATTACTGATTCCATCATTTAATCATTTAGGCTTTTATAGCGATGCAATTGAAATAAATGTCACAAAAGCCACCGCCGCACCACAAGGTAATTTAAAAGAAATTTTTATCGAAACACTTGTAGAAAAACCTTCGGTTTACGTACAAGAACAGATAATACTTAAGCATCGCCTCTACTATTCTCGCAATGTAGAATCTTTAGATGCTCAGCCGCTCGAACTTGAAAACGCCACAATAGAACCATTAGAGGATGCCCGTTTCAGAAGGAGTATCGATGGAAAAGTATTTAATGTTGCTGAGTTTAATTTCGCAATTTACCCACAAGAAAGCGGTGAACTAATAATTCCGTCTTTAACTTGGCAACTAAAAGTTGCAACATCGCAAAGACCGAGATCCTTTTTTGATACAGGCAGGTATGAAATTCGTCGATTGAGGACACAGGAAAAAGCTATCGAAATTAAACCAAAACCAGCTGCTTTCCCGGCGGATAAAACTTGGCTTCCTGCAACAAGCCTAAAACTCACCGAATCTTGGAGTGGAGAGATAGAGTCAATTGATGTTGGGGAACCAATTACAAGGACGATTACCCTTTTGGCAGATAGTTTAATGTCCTCTCAGTTACCAGATGTATTAATAAGTGGCCAGCAATCAGGTATAAAAACCTATACCGAACAACCCTCTTTCGAAGACAACCCTGGTAGTGATGGCGTGTTTTCAAAAAGAGTTGAAAGCGCAGCTTATGTTTTTTCCGAACCCGGCAAGATAACGATTCCTGCAATTGAGATTCCGTGGTGGGACACCAAAGAAAACCGCATGAAATATGCACGTCTACCAGAGAAGACTATCAATATAAGCGGTGAAGTCGCAAATATACAAAATGCACAAGCGGCAAACACGCAAAGCATAAATAATGGAATTCCAAAAATTTCTGAAGAAAACGTCACTTATGTCAAAAATGAAAACCTATGGATATGGCAAGTAGCGACCTTTCTATTCGCCCTACTTTGGATCGGCACACTTATATTTAATCCTTTTTATCGACAACCCGACAATAAGAAAAAAGATGAGAAAGAACCGAACGAACAACAAGAACTTAAAAAGACGTTTAAACAGCTAGAGCAAGCATGTTCTCAAAATGATGCGATAAAAATAAAACAAGCACTAGCCGAGTGGGGAAAACTATATTTAAAACGCCCCAGTCCTGTCACCTTCATTGAGCTTAACAATGAGTTTTCAAATCAAGATTTAAAAACCCTGTTAACTTCAATAGACAATCAACTCTATGGAGACAGTGCGAAATCAGACTTTACAGAAGGACTACAGCTATTAAGTATTTTGAAGCAGATTCTCAAATCTCGCACGCAGAAAAGTCAAGATAATGTGCTTGAGCCACTGTATTTCAATAACTGAAATCACATCTAAAATGAAATCTCTGGCCAAGCAAAATGTTTTCTACCTCAGATTTAGTTGTTTAATTGTTTTAATTTCAATCGTGCTAAGTGCGTGCTCACACCATGTTACGCGAGCGGATAACAACAAATTCGTAAAAAACTGTAATGATCATGCTGAAATAGGTGGAGTTAACTCTGCATTAGTGCAACACATGTATACAGCTGATCCTTCAGTACATGTTTTCAACGACAAACTTTACATTTACCCTTCACACGACCTTGAAAAAAATACCGTGCCAAACAACGATGGTAATGAGTATGACATGGAAGACTATCATGTATTTTCAATGGAAAGCATTACTGAAAAAGTTGTTGATCATGGTCAAATTCTTCATTTAAACGACGTTCCCTGGGCTAAAAAACAGATGTGGGCTCCTGATGCTGCATTTAAAAACGGACAATACTATTTTTATTTCCCATCACGAGATGAAACAGGCATTTTCCGAATTGGCGTCGCCACTTCCGAAAATCCAACAGGTCCTTTTGCAGCAAATTCTCAACCAATACGAGGAAGCTACAGTATTGATCCTGCCGTGTATGTTGAGAAAAATGAAGCCTACATGTTTTTTGGTGGTTTATGGGGTGGACAATTAGAAAAATGGCAAGATGGAGAGTTTAATCTGAATTCATTAGAACCCGATGATAATCTGCCCGCGCTAGGACCAAAGTTTGCTAAGTTATCGGAAAACATGCACGAGTTTGATGGATCGATTAAAGAAATACAAATATTAGACCAAGCCGGAGCGCCTATACTCGCGGGAGATCACGATCGCCGTTTTTTTGAAGGAGCTTGGGTTCACAAATTTGCCAATCAATATTATCTGTCCTATTCAACGGGTAATACTCACAAAATCGTTTATGCAACTAGCCCAAAACTAGAAGGTCCATATACCTACCAAGGAGTGATATTGGAACCTGTTATTGGATGGACAACGCATCACTCAATTGTTGAATTTAAATCGAAATGGTATTTATTTTATCATGATGCCAGCCTTTCATGTGGTATAAACCATAAACGATCGATCAAAGTTAAAGAATTAACTTATGACGATTCGAATTATATATTGACGATTTCACCTTAATATTGCCAACTTGCCTGTTTTAAATTCACAACACCTCAATTGATTTTTTAAATAACATTAATATTCATATTGTTGCCTTAATATAACGACAAAGCCAAGCCACTGAAGAAAGCAATAAATAGAAAGATCACGCCAATCGCTATCCAGGCCGATGCAATTCATACAAACACTCAGGGGTTGGTTGTGAATACCGACAATCTTAGTGACATATCTAAGTTGTTAGAAAATCGCGTTAGACAATATAATACAACTTAGCGCTAATTCTACGAATTTTTGATTATCAATCTCTTTGAAAAAATTAGATTTTTCAGGTTCGATTTCTAAGTTTTAGACGTCAAACTTTAAAAGTGAATAATTAATCGGTTTTAAAGGTGATATGGCATATAAAAATCTAATTATTAACCTTATTCTATATGTTTCTTTTTCTTTGGTATTAGCGGCATGTGGTGGTGGATCAAACAACTCCATAGATGAAACATCAATAAATTTACCAACGATTGAACCCACACCTGAGGCGACTGCCACACCTTTAGATACCGCAACACCTTCTCCAACCTTAACGCCTTCGCCAACCCCTACTCCGCAAGTGACAGCTATCCCAAGTCAAATCGTTGAGGCAGAAACAGCTTCACTTTTTTGGGATCAATCGAGTGGATTACCTCAAGAGATTCAACCACAAATATTTGCTGACGGAGCCGCTTCTGGTGGGCAAGGTATCGCATGGATAAGCTTTATGGGAAGCGGTGCAGAATTTGTCAATGTTCCTGCTGCTAGATCTTTAACGGTGCGCTATGCATCGTTACAAACGGGTGAAATCTCTGTTTATGTCAACGGGGAAAATCAGGGTAACATCCGATTTACCGCGGGTACTGCATGGGTCGGAGATTATTTAGAAGCTAGCATTAATGTCGAAACTCAAATTGGGGATACGGTAACAATTCAAGTCGATCCAAGTGATTTTGCAATGAATATTGATTATCTCGCATTTAATCCAGAACCTATGGATATCATACCAATTTCAACACCATCCCCGATTGTCGACGGTCCTAATAAATTCGAACCTGAAGGAGACAAAGTCATCGTTTTTATTGGTCAAGATAATGAAGGTGTTGGTGGCAATAGCTCAATCGAAACACCTACTATTAATTGGGATCAAGGCTATCTCGACGCAGGTTTACCGAAAACAGCGGGCGTAACCTCATATATCGGCTTGACGGATAGATCAAATGATCCCGAATACAATGTTCCAGATGGATTAACGATAGCGGGGTTAAATAATACCTTTGATTTTAACGCCGGACCAATTTGTTTAAGATGTTATTTAGAATCTTCAGAATTTGATCTGAATAATTTTGTGGTTCATCTTGCGATATTCTTTAGTGACGATCCGTTGCATGCACGTCGTGTGGCTAATGGTGAGAACGATGAACAAATTCAAGAACTCGCCGACTTTATTTTAGAGTTTAGTCACATACCATTTTTTATTCGTCCCGGGTTTGAATTTGACGTAATTTATAGAGGTTTTGGAGTTTCTGCGGAAGATTACATAGGTGCTTACAAAAGAATTGTCGATGGTATTCGTACAACAGGCGCGGAAAATTTTGTAATACTTTTCTCAGGTGGATATTCTTCAACACCTTCTCACTTTTGGCACGAGTACTATCCTGGAGAAGATTACGCTGATTGGATTGCCTATTCGCACTTTGAGTACGGTGTACCCAATCCAAACGAAGGCGTATTCAGTTTTGCAAGGAATCGTGATAAACCAATTATGATCGCAGAATCAACGCCTCGAGCGCGCGATATAAACGAGGACAACGGACAACAAATCTGGGATGAATTTTTTGCTAATGTATTCACAACGATAGATTCTCATCCAGGTCTTATTAAAGCATATCATTACATAAACACCGACTGGCGGACACATAGTTTATGGTCGGAAGGAGACCCGTTTGGATTTGGAGCGACTGACAGCCGTATTCAAGAGTCATCGACGATTACAAATCTTTGGATAAATCAGCTGATGGACCCAAAGTACATTCTCGCGGAAGATGACGTCTTTGGAACAATTAACTTTATTCCTTAGGAGCAAATCAAATCTCCTATATTTGCGAAATGATGAACATAAGATTAATGGTATTTTTTCGCAGGATTTAGTCATCTAAATCAATTTACAAATTTAAATAAAAAAATTAGAGTAGGACATGTTGCTTCAAGGAGGAATCTACATGACCTTTCACCCTTCTCATTTCAATGGCTTTGTTGCAAAAGACAGTGAAGTTCAATCTCGTCTATTTACCCAGTATTTGGGCCATCGCGAAGATTTCGATGTCATCATTATTGGTTCCGGTATCGGTGGCGGTATTTTAGCTGATGATTTAGCTGATCGTATCGGAGAAAATAAAAGGATTCTAGTTCTCGAGGCAGGTTCATATTTATTTCCCACGCATGTTTACAATGTTTCTCGGTTTGATAACGCCGGCGTTGCAAGAAGATTTGCCTGCAAGAATTTTTACCAACACGGAGGTGAAAAAGATGAACGCTATATCCACGAGACACCGCAATTAAATTTCGGTGGCCGCTCAATATTTTGGTCAGGTTTAATTCCGACAATTCAACCATGGGAATTGGATTACTTTCCTAATACTGTAAGAAATGCGTTATCCCCCGAAGTATTAGAAACAGCGGGAACGAAAATGAATCAGTCTGTTTCCATGGGCTTGTTTGCTAAAGAAATTGTCGCGTATTTAAGGACGACCAATCTTGAGCAAGATTTTCATATTGAACAAACACCTCGAGCACTGCACCAGCCTTACCTAAACGAAGAAGGAAACCCTCGAGGAAAATATTTTGTCGAACCAACAGGCGTATTCAATACCAGTGAATTGCTCATAAACCAACTCAATCACGATAGGGATCATAATGGGAATGGATTGCATTTACAGATCCATCAATATGTCGAAGATATAAAACGTCTTTCTAGCGGTTGGTACCAGATATTGGGACGCACAACGACCACAGGAAAAGCAAGGTACTACTACGCGCCGAAGGTCATTATTTCCGCAGGTTCAATCGAAAGCAGTAAGCTATTAAATAGGTCAACACTTGGTAAAAATCTGGATCCAAGTATTCGATCACTCATAGGACGAGGCTTAACGGACCACCCTACAACAGATGATCGAAGAGCATTTATTTCACATTGTGGCAATATTGAAATACCAAAAAGCGAACATGCTAAAATTATCATGTACTCTAAAGGAAAAAAAGTAAACGGAGAGATTCAATTTCCTTTTAATGTAGAAATTAATATTAACCACGAATACTGGCATAATCGTAAAATTGATCCAGACACAGGAAGAAGTATTCAACGTGGTGATTCTGTACTCGATTTTAAATTTAGTCTAGCCAACTGTATCGATATGGACAATGCGATCTATGGAGCTGCTCCTTTTGAATATGTACCTCAAATCGATTTTCGAAATCTAAATTGGACATCACACACAGCACAAAGGCTTTCACTAGTGGCAGGCTGGGATAAAACCGCCGATGAAATATTTGATGTATTAAATGGCGTTGGTGAACGATTGCTGCAAGAGTTTAGTTTTAAAGGGTCCCCTGTTTCAGCTTCAGCGCCGCTAGGGCAACAACAAAAAGGATTTGGCCGAGGGACTGTGCATCATGCCGCCGGATCTCTGCATATGCCATATATCCCATCGATTGGTGCGAGTGAAATTCACAACTCTGTTATCGATCAAAACTTAGAAGTAAGAGACAACCCAAATTTATATGTATGTGATATGTCCGTAATGCCTATCAGCTCAGCGGCTAATCCAGTTAAAACCCTAGCAGCGCTGGCACTAAGATTGTCAAAACATCTTTATTAATATCTTTCACAAAGGGCGCTCAAGAGCGCCTTTTTTTGTATAATCGTGCGGCAAAGTGTAAGTCGTAATATGAGATAAATGTCAACTTCATCAAATTTAAATCCCGCACCCTCTTCTTCACAAAACACCAAGGTCATAGTCGGTATGTCCGGCGGCGTTGATTCTTCGGTTTCAGCACTGCTGCTAAAACAACAAGGCTTTCAAGTTGAAGGCTTATTTATGAAGAACTGGGATGAAGACGACGGCACAGAATACTGTACCGCAATGACAGATTTAATGGATGCAGCATCAGTATGTCAAAAATTGGATATTTATTTACACACGGTAAACTTTGCTAAAGATTACTGGGCCAATGTATTTGAGCACTTTTTAGCAGAATACAAAGCTGGACGAACGCCAAATCCCGATATTCTTTGTAATCGAGAAATAAAGTTTAAAGTCTTTCTAGAATATGCTCAAAAACTTGGCGCAGACTATATCGCCACAGGACATTACACCCAAACTCAAAACGAAGATGGACGCACGTATTTGGCGAAAGGGCTCGATCAAAACAAAGATCAATCCTACTTCCTTCATGCGGTGAGCGAAGAAGCTTTTTCTAAAACCCTTTTTCCAATCGGATCTATGGAAAAACCGGATGTTCGAGCACTCGCCGAAGAACATGGGTTGATAACCCACAACAAGAAAGACAGCACAGGCATCTGCTTTATCGGTGAACGACGATTCAAAGATTTCTTAGAAACTTATTTACCTGCACAACCTGGTAAAATTGTTACAGATTCTGGCGATGTAATCGGTGAGCACCAAGGGCTTATGTACCATACTATCGGACAACGCCAAGGCCTCGGTATTGGTGGCGTTAGAGGTGCCAACGAAGACCCGTGGTATGTTGCCCAAAAAGACCTATCAGAAAACGAGCTAATCGTTGTGCAAGGCGGACGGCACCCTCTTCTATACACTTCTAATTTGATGGCAAGACAGCTTCATTGGATAAATGGAGAACCTGAATCAAACTTGATTACCTGCAAAGCTAAAAACCGCTATCGCCAGGAAGATCAAGAATGTGAAGTGCAATTCCAAAAGGATGACGAGGTTTCGGTGACCTTTAAAGATTCACAAAGAGCCATCACACCAGGCCAATCCGTCGTTTTCTACGATGGCGAGATTTGCCTTGGTGGCGGCACGATTGCGTCTACTTATTGATCACAATCCCATATATTTTCTGATAATAAGACCTAATTACAGGCTGGATCACACGAGTTGTTAAACAATTTCAAATTCCCGTTGAAACTCAAGGATTCGACTCTATTTAGTTCTATTAACTACTTTTTTAGGGTTTTATTGAATTGAATCACACGTGGGAGAATATCACTCTTTCAATAGCAGGGGTTTGTCAGGCAACGAATCTAGTGGAATCATTAGCCAAGACGGGATACCTGAAAACTGCGCAATTTGAAATAGCCGTTAAAAGCCTATTTGAGCTGAACCCAGAATCCACAGAGGCGGTTTTTGATAACAAAACAAACCTTGAAGAAGGCCTAGAAGTACTCACACGCCTTTTACGACAGCATCGTTCACCAAAAAATGCGGATAATTTAAGGTATGTTCTTGGTGTACTGCATTTACAGCGTCGATTATCTCGGCGATCTGAGATGTTATATATCATTGGGAATCGGCTTGAATCGGCTAAAAAACAAGCAGAGCACTTTGGTGTGAGTCATGACAATGTAGTCGCAAATATCGCTGAAATCTATAGCGACACTATCAGTAAATTGCCCTATCGAATTCAAGTGACAGGCGAGTTTGAATACCTTCAACAAACACGTGTTGCAAACCAAGTAAGAGTATTATTGCTTGCCGCGATTCGTGCTGCAACGCTCTGGCGGCAAAATGGAGGAACACGCTGGCATCTTATTTTCCAAAGGTCTAAGCTCGCCAATGAAGCCGATACCCTCATTAACGAAATAAAAAAACAAATCATTCATTAACTAAATAAAATCCATATTTTAACCATGTCACCATGGCATTTCTAAAACCCAACATTTAAGAGATAACATTGATAATGAATCTTTCATCACTTTCTGCGATTTCTCCCATCGATGGCCGGTACGGCAATAAAACATCACAATTACGTTCGATTTTTAGCGAATTTGGTCTGATTCGATTTCGAGTTGCGGTAGAAGTGCGGTGGCTACAACATTTAGCTAATCATCCAGACATTCAAGAATGTCCAAAATTTAGCGAATCCACTCAAGAACTTCTAAATAAGATCGTGGATGAATTTTCTGAAGAAGATGCGCAGAAAATTAAGGAAATAGAAAAAACAACAAACCACGATGTTAAAGCCGTTGAATACTTTTTGAAAAATGCTTTCTCTGGTAACGCAGAACTAGAAGCAATAAGTGAATTCGTGCATTTTGCCTGTACATCGGAGGATATTAATAACCTATCTCATGGTTTAATGCTTAATGAGGGTAGATCACTAATATTAAAAAACCAATCTAAAATTATTGAAAGTATTTCTGAATTGGCCATGACTTACGCCAATGTTCCGATGTTGTCTCGAACACATGGTCAAACAGCTTCACCTACCACCGTAGGGAAGGAAATGGCGAACGTAGCCGCTCGCTTAATACAACAGTTTGATAAGATAAAAGACGTAAAAATACTAGGAAAAATTAATGGTGCTGTTGGAAATTATAATGCGCATCTATCTGCATATCCAAATATCGATTGGGGTAAAAACGCAGAAGAGTTTGTATCATCATTAGGGTTGACTTTTAATCCGTACACGACACAAATTGAACCGCACGATTATATTGCCGAATTATTTGATGCCACTGCACGTTTCAACACCATTTTAATCGATTTTAATCGCGACGTTTGGGGGTATATTTCTCTCGGCTATTTCAAACAAAAAACCGTTGCTGGTGAAGTCGGTTCATCGACTATGCCTCACAAAGTAAACCCTATTGATTTTGAAAACTCGGAAGGTAATTTAGGAATCGCAAATGCATTGTTTAATCACTTATCTGCAAAATTACCAATATCACGCTGGCAACGAGACCTAACAGATTCAACTGTCTTAAGAAATATGGGTGTAGGTTACGCTTATAGCCAAATCGCTTACGCATCTACACTTAAAGGCATTGGCAAACTTGAAATTAATCATGATGCATTATCAAGTGATTTAGAAAACGCCTGGGAAGTGATGGCCGAACCGATACAAACAGTAATGCGCCGTTATGGTGTTGAAGAACCTTATGAAAAACTAAAAGCGCTTACACGTGGTCATTCGATTAACAAAGAAGTAATAAAAACTTTTTTAGACACTTTAGATATTCCTGAAGAAGCTAAGATTAGTCTCTCATCACTGACTCCTAGCAGCTATATCGGAAATGCTATAGAGCAAGCTAAAAATATCAAATCAAAACTTAATGAATAACCTGAGTAAAATTTAGTGGCGAATACCATGAATCATTTTACAAGATTAAAGAAATTAGGTGATCAATCTATAGAGAGTTTTTTAAAAAACTATTGGCAAGAAAAACCTCTGTTAATTAAAAACGCCTTCCCAAATTTTATTTCTCCTTTATCTGGCGATGAACTCGCCGGATTGTCTCTTGAAGATGGAGTCACTTCTCGATTAGTTATTGAAGATCCTAATTCGAATGACTGGCAAGTTACTCATGGTCCAATCGAAGAATCACAGTTTTCAAAGTTACCTGATACGAATTGGAGTCTTTTAGTTGAACACGTTGACAGTCTGATTCCAGAAATAAATAATTTACTCGATGCGTTTCGTTTTATTCCAAACTGGCGACTTGATGACATTATGGTGAGCTATGCTCCAGATAAAGGAGGAGTAGGCCCACACTTTGATTACTACGATGTCTTCTTATTGCAAGGTGAAGGAAAACGTCGCTGGCGATTGGGGCAAAAATGCAATTCGGAATCGCCCTTAGTTCCATTTCAACCAATGAGATTACTCCAGGAATTTGAATGTTATGAGGAATATGTTGTAGAACCTGGAGACTTACTTTATGTACCCGCTAAAACAGCGCATTGGGGAGAAGCCATCGGCAATTCAATTACCTATTCAATTGGTTTTCGTGCACCAAGCCACGCAGAAATACTTCTCGATTACTCGGAAGAGCTCGCATCTTTTTTTACGGAAGATAAAAGATACTTTGATAAGCACCAAGAGAATCAAACTTGTAGCGGGGAAATTTCCGAAGCGGCAGTCTCGCACTTTAAGGAAATAATTACTCAACTTGTTAACGACGAGTCGAAGATAAAGCATTGGTTAGGTTGCTATGTCACACAGTTAAATTATCCAAGCGAACATGATACTAACGAGTTTGACAATCAAATTTCAGACGATAGTACTCTTAGATTATCGCTCTATTCACGTTGTGCGTACATAAAAAGCAAGCCAACGGAGCACGAAACTTTAGCCACATGCTATATAAATGGTCAAGAGTTTACCTGTACGCTTGAATTTGCCAAAACGCTCTCTAACTATGCGTATTTTTTAGTTGCAGATTATTGTAATTCTCATGATTCATCTCTCATAACGCGTTTAAACCAGCTAAACTTATTAGAAAGTCGATAGGTCTTATTCAAAATTAGTCTGATAGCGTAGGTGCCAAAAAGAATCTAACTTAATAAAATAATACACTATGCCATACAATATCGAAGTTAAGCCGGTCACCTGGGAAGCGCATAGGTTTGAAATTAGCGCGATTCGAAGAGCTGTTTTTATCGAAGAGCAAGGCGTTTCTGAAGAAGAAGAATGGGACGGACTCGACTCCAGTGAAGATACGTATCATCTACTAGCGTATCTAAATGGCAAGCCTACAGGAACCGCCAGAATTTTAGCAAATGGACAACTAGGTAGATTCAGTGTCCTTATGCCCTTTCGGCATTACGGAATTGGTGCAAAGCTCATTCAAGCAGCGATCAATTTCGCTCTCTTAAAAAATATTAATTCAATATTTCTCTACTCGCAACTTCATGTGATTCGGCTCTATGAAAAATTTGGCTTCACTATAACAGGCAAGCCCTTTTTAGACGCAGGAATTACTCATAAAAAAATGGTACTCAATATGTCATCACAAGAAGATTTATCAAATGCTTATCAAGAAGATGCTTTGATTGATAATATTGATGAGTGTACTCTTCACCTTCGGCAAATGACACGATGTGCATTAAGAAACCTTAAAGTAATAACTTCTGAGCTGTCGCCACTGCTATATAGTGACGAAGATTTTTTAAATCATCTTTCTAATTTAGCAAGACATAGCCGCTTTAGTGAAGTGCAAATTTTAGTACAAGATACAACAAAGCTTGTTGGTATTAGGCATCCAATTATTGAACTATCACAGAAGCTACCCTCTAAAATCCAAATAAAAAAATGTCGAGAGTTACCTCAAAAGAAACACAGATCCTACTGGATATTCGACAACAAGCACTTGCTATATTTTAACGACGAAAGAAATTGCCAAGGGTTTGCAAATTACAATGCGGAAGCGGCTTCTAAAAACTTACTCCAAGACTTCGATTATTTGTGGCAAAGTCAATCAGAGTTTGATGAAAATTTTTATTTGCTATCGATTTAAACTGGTCTTCTTCGAAGAAACTTACTTTTTTCCATAATTACAAATTACGAATAAATGTTTGAACATCAAGAATGTGCTTTAATCGAACAATTTGATGTGAATTTTACACAAAGCGATTTAGCATATTCGTTTACGCTTACTATTAAGAATAGAAAGTCTTAAGCCTTCTCTTATTTAAAAACAATAAGAAACAAAAGACAGCTGATTCACTGCTAAAAGTTTTAATCCAACAAAGGTATCAAGATGAGTTACGACGAATTTAGATTTAAGAGTGAAGTGATTCGCACTGCGCAAAAATATTATAATGTAAACGAATTAACTCTGTACTCAGGTACTGAAGGACTTGGAAGAGAAGATTATCTCAAACAACTAGGCACGGGATATATCGAGCCTAGATCCGGAATCGCACAGGTGACGGTTTCAGGTATAACCACATCAACGGCTTGGAAAGTGTACAAAAAATCAAACGAAGAAACGGGTGATATGTACATAGGGCGTTTAGATGATACCGCTAAATTATATGAAGAGTTTGGCTTGGGTAGTAAAAGCGATGCGACTTTTAATCTCATGCCAGGAAAAAAAATTAATGTACAAAAGCTAAAAAATTGGACTGTTTTAATCAATGATTGTTGGATGCTTGGCGCTATCCATAAATTTAGAACATTTAATATGGTATCGAAGATTTCAAGCACAGAAGACATATGGAATGTGAGGGGTTATTTTATTGTAACTGGCAGAGAATTATTGGGCCTTAGTAAATTCGGATATAAACCACAAGTGACGGGAAACGGTATGTCTTATATATGTGTAGATAGACGGAAAGCCGCATCAGCGACGCTTCGTGATTATGCTGAATTAGCAAATAAAGCCGCCACAAGCCCCGTTGAAAAAGCAAAAATTGCCCTATTTGCACAGGGTAAGCATTGAGTTTAGCTGGTGACCCTACCTTCATTGAGGAATAGGTACTATGTCTGTTGTATATTCGCATTTTATAATTCGACGCCTACTTGGCTGCCTTCGTATACAACATCATAGTGTTTAAGACCACAAAGAGTGCCTGCAAGAGGACCTAGCGCTTTACCTGAATCTATATCAAATTCAATTCCGTGGGCATTGCAGCGAATTTTTCCTCCCGGCAGCTGAGTCGCCCGATCTAGAGGCACATCCATATGAGGACATCGATTCTCAATGAGATACGTCTGCCCTTCAATGTGACACAATAACAGCTTATGAGCTCCAATCTTATATGCCCTTTGATAACCATCTTGTAAATTAATTAACTGCTCCAATGGGTAATAAGCCATGTAAACCTCAATCAATTGGGGACCAAATTTAAAGCATTATAGAATGTGTTTCTCGTTCAACAAAGTGACTGGCAACAAGCTTATATCTCGAATAAAATACGCCATTCCATATGTGTCCTATTGAATTCTAGATGTCAAACATAGTCACGTTAAAAAAAGTCCCCTATTTATCAGATTCTTCTCATTATTTTAACAGCCTAAAACCCTTAGAAAAACGTGTTTGGTTAGACAGTGGTAAACCGGGATCTCACTATGGTCGTTTTGATATTATTTCGGCGGTGCCACTCGAAATTCTAGATAACCCTGGCAACCAAGAACTGGAAGATAAAATTTCCAGCCTTTGCATTGATACTTCGTTACTCAAAGCACATCATAAATCCATACCATTTTTGGGTGGAGCTATCGGATACTACAACTACAGTCATAATATAAACGAGTTTGGAATAAACCCAAAAATTCCCGACCAAACATCAAGCAAAGTCGGAATTTTTGATTGGGCGTTAATTCAAGATCATGCATTAAGACAAGCTTATGTGGTATACCAAAAACAAAAAGAAGATACATTTATTTCAAACATACTAGACCTTATAAATAATACTCACACAAAAAAACAATGTCCTGAAGGTCATGAATATAACCCTGTATTTGCCAAGATCGATCACGAATTAGATAAAGATCAATACATCAAAGCGATAGAGGAAATAAAAAAATACCTATTTAATGGTGATGCGTATCAAATTAACTTTTCACAAAAATTTAGTGGCGCATTTTATGGCGATTCGGATGAAGCTTATCTCGCGTTGCGACGGCGATTACCAAGCCCCTATTCTTGCTACCTGTCGTTAAACGAAGATCGAATACTTTGTCTGTCACCAGAACAATTCATTGCAATAGAAAACGGCAAAGTAAGAACCCGCCCTATAAAAGGAACAGCCTCTAGAGGAAAAAACTTAGAACAAGACAACCAAATCGCCAAAACGCTTATAAATAGTGATAAAAACCGGGCCGAAAATTTAATGATTGTCGATTTGTTAAGAAATGATCTCAGTAAAAACTGTACTGCATTCAGTGTTAAAACGCCCGCGCTCTTTTCACTTGAAAGCTACGCTAATGTGCATCACCTTGTGAGTGAAGTCGTTGGTGAGTTAAAACCAGAGATATCACCGCTCACTCTTTTTAACTCGTGTTTTCCAGGAGGTTCAATTACAGGAGCCCCAAAAAAAAGAGCGATGGAAATCATCAATGAACTCGAATCTCATTCAAGAGAAATTTATTGTGGTTCTGTGTTTTATGTAAGCGCACACGGGAAGTTAGATTCGAATATCGCGATAAGAACAGCACTCGTCACAAAAGATCGTAAAGTGCATTGCTGGGGAGGAGGAGGCATTGTTGCAGACTCAAATCCAGAAGAGGAATATCAGGAGTCAATAGATAAAGTGAATCTAATACTAAAAACGCTTTCTGGTGAAAAATAGGCCCGAATGTATTAAAAGATAAGTTCGGAAAATATGGTACTTCGGGCCCTTCGATATAAGAATCTGCATATTAAATTTGGCGGCGACTAGAGCGAAAGATCTCTAATACTCGCATTTATAAATTCTTGTTTTAAGTCTTCGTATGTGTGGACTGCAGGAAACTGAGGGAATTCAGCGATCACATTATCCGGCGCACTAAACAAGATTCCCGCATCAGCCTCAGCGAGCATAGTGGTGTCGTTATATGAGTCACCTGCAGCAATAGTACGATAGTAAATCGTTTTCAACGCCGCAATGGCTTGTCGCTTAGGGTTTGCCTGACGCAGATTGTAATCGGCGACTTTTCCTGATTCATCAACCGTTAACTTGTGACACAAGAGTGTGGGATAACCCAATTGTTTCATCAATGGTCCGGCAAACTCATAGAAAGTATCAGAAAGAATAACCACCTGAAAACGCTCTCTAAGCCAATCGAGGAATTCGGCTGCGCCATCCAAAGGACTTAGAGTGGCGATTACTTCTTGAATCTCGTTTAAACCTAAACCTGCTTTATTCAACTCTCCCAAACGCATGGTCATAAGCTCATCATAATCTGGAATATCTCGAGTTGTCGCTTTTAATGCCTCAATTCCTGTTTTCTCTGCAAAAGCAATCCAGATCTCTGGAATAAGTACGCCTTCTAAATCTAAACATGCAATTTCCACATTAATCCCCTATTTGGTTTTTTTTGGTCAAAATCTAATCGGCGCCTTATTATTCTTTGTTCAGTACCGAAACTAAACTAAAGCCATCAGATAGCGTAAAATTTATCCAATAGCGGCGCTCGAAAAAGCCGTCAATGTAACGATTTCACGTGATAGACGCAAACGAAATTTGATATTCTTTATTTCGGCACCACATTAGTGAAATAAATTTTTATAAGGGTCAAAATGATCCATTCGGGTGAAGTATTTAATGAATAATTCGAGTCACGTAAAAATAAATGCAATTGACTTAGATCATCAATTGCAGAACTCATCGCCCCAAACTATCTTAGAGTATGCTTTTGAACAATTCGATCGAATTGCTATTTCATTTAGTGGCTCAGAGGATGTGGCGCTTGTCGATATGGCCGCTAAAATTCGACCAGGTGTCGACGTATTTTGCCTGGATACAGGAAGGCTTCATCCTGAAACGTACCAATTCATCGATAAAATTCGCAAATATTACGATGTTACTCTAAAGGTATTATTTCCAGATGCTCAGGCTGTGCAAAATCTGGTTGCAGAAAAAGGACTGTTCAGTTTTTATCAAGATGACCATAAGGAATGCTGTGGCATACGCAAGGTCGCTCCACTTAGCCAATACCTTTTAACGCTTGATGCATGGATCACAGGACAACGAAAAGACCAAAGCCCAACCCGAAACGAGATACCTGTGGTGGAAGACGATCTAGCATTTGCTCGACCTTCGGAAAAGTTGGTTAAGTTTAACCCTCTCGCAAATTGGACGTCGGATCAAGTTTGGCAATATATCCGAAATGAAGGCGTACTTTATAACAGCCTACATGAAAAAGGGTTTATTTCAATTGGATGCGAACCTTGCACGAAGCCAATATTACCCGGCCAGCATGAACGTGAAGGTCGTTGGTGGTGGGAAGAAGCGACCCAAAAAGAGTGTGGACTGCATGCAAGCCAAAACACTCAGCAAGAACAACTGGTCTCTCAAGATACTAACACTGAGTCAAACGTAACTGACGCTAACGTCGATACCCAAGGTGATTCGATAGAGCTCTCTTCTCAATCAAAGATCACCTTAGTTAAGAAGATTCTCAAAGATGGTTCTCCATGTAAAAAATGTGCAGATGTTCTAGATCGATTAGAGTCATCAGATCAAATTCAATTTATCAATGAAATTATTATCGCTGATGAAAGAGACGATAGCAGCGAAGGAATGGTATTAGCTCGAAAGCACAATGTTGATCGAGCACCATTTTTTATCGTAGAGGAAGAAGGAAAACCGGCCAAAATCTATACGGTTTATATGAAATTCGTTAAAGAAGTTTTGCATCAGAAGATAGATGAATCAGAAGCGATTAATGAAATTTTAGAAAATAATGAAAACCTAAATTATTTATAGTCTGGATGTAGTTTATGTGTGGCTATTAATAACCTGTTAATGCCCTACATTTTTTAACTAGAATTCTGCTTATACCAACAAAAAAGCCGGCTTAACGCCGGCTTTTTTGTTGGGTAAATAAACGTATAAACATTAAAACTCAGGCAACTCAACATGTTGAAAGAGTTCATCAATTTCGATTTTTGAATGTCGGTTAAAGGCTTCAGCGACAAGCTCTCGCTTGAGGTGAGGAGCAAATAACTCGATGAATTCATACATAAATCCACGCAAGAAGGTCCCTCTTCGAAATCCGATCTTAGTCGTGCTCGTACTAAATAAATGACTTGCATCAAGCGCAACAAGGTCTTTGTCTTCTTCCTCATCATAAGCCATCTTAGCGACAATACCGACACCTAACCCCAAACGAACATATGTCTTAATAACGTCGGCATCAGCTGCAGTAAAGACAACTTTTGGCGCAAGTCCACGTTCCATAAAAGCTTCATCGAGCTTAGAGCGACCAGTAAAGCCAAACACATAGGTCACTATAGGATGCTTGGCAACGTCTTCTAAGGTAAGCTGAGAAACTTGGCATAGCGGGTGATTTCGCGGAACTAAAATACTTCTGTTCCACTTGTAACACGGTAACATGATTAAGTCGCTAAACAGCTCCATGGCTTCTGTTGCTATAGCAAAATCTACCGAACCATCAGCCGCCATCTCGGAGATTTGCATTGGCGTTCCCTGATGCATATGCAAAGAAACATCTGGGTACCTTTCAATAAATGACCCAATCACATTTGGAAGAGCGTAACGAGCTTGAGTATGTGTTGTCGCAAGAGACAAGCTTCCCTTCTTCTCATTACTAAATTCTTGGGCTACCTGTTTGATACTCTCAACTTTGCGCAGAATCTCTCCAGCCGTACGCAAAATAGCTTCGCCCGCGGGAGTAATTCTGGTGAGATGTTTTCCACTTCGAGAAAAAATTTCCACACCCAATTCATCTTCAAGTAAGCGAATTTGCTTACTAATTCCTGGTTGGGATGTGTATAAGCTTTGGGCCGTTGCCGACACGTTTAATTCGTGATGAGCTACTTCCCAAATATAACGCAACTGCTGCAGTTTCATACGCCCTCCAAGTGGCAGCGTTAGTCTTTTTAATGGCGCTTGTTTAGTAAAAATACTAAAAATAACCAATTAATTATAAAAATATAATCAAATATTCTTTTGAAGAATAGTAAGAGATCGTTATATTTGCCAGCTATTTTTATGAAAATAATTAAATTGACGCCAATTTTTAATAAATATTATTTATGGACTTATTATTTTACATAATTGCAGGAGCCGGAGTCGGTCTCGCAGTTGGATTAACTGGGGTTGGAGGTGGCTCTCTAATGACGCCTTTATTGATTATGGCTGGTGTGCCTGAAAAAGTTGCGATTGGTACTGATTTACTTTATGCCTCTGCAACCAAAACCGGTGCCATGTATTCCCATAAACGCCAAGGTACTATTCAATGGCAACTAGTGTTCTTGCTGGCTGCGGGCAGTATTCCTGCATCTTTATTCACGAGTTTTGCACTCAAGTTTTGGGTACCCGCAGACTATGACTATGGACCAGGCCTTACCCAAGTAATGGGTTATATGCTTATATTGACCGCTTTCGTTGTATTTTTTAAATCACGGATTCAAGGTGAGACTTCTGAACAATCCGTTAAAATAAATTGGTTTCATCGTAATTCCAAAACGGTGACTGTCATAGCTGGTATTTTGTTGGGCGTTTTTGTCACCTTATCTTCTGTTGGTGCAGGCGCGTTTTGTGCAGCACTCTTATTGTTATTATATCCTCGACTGCCGGCACTTCACGTGGTTGGAACAGACATCGCTCACGCTGTACCTCTTACGCTTATTGCGGGGTTGGGTCATTTATGGAATGACAACGTAGACTTTCAATTGTTAGCAGGGTTACTTATCGGTTCGCTTCCAGCTGCGCATATTGGTACTAAGGCTGCTGCAAAAGTCCCAAACTCTATATTACAACCAATATTGGCCTCTTTATTACTGATAATTGGGATAAAATTTGGCTTTTTCGGATCATCCCACTAGATGGGTATTCCTTTGTTAAGTGAGCATTGAATGGAAAAACTTATTTTCTAAATGGTTGCTTCGCGTTCTTAACACTTACTTGTTCTGACCATGATTTTGCTTTTAACATTGGAATCATGTAAACAGGAACTTTGCATAACTGTAATATTTTTGAAGTGACCGAACCTAATATCCGCCCATCTATTGCATTAGAACCGTGACTTCCAATCACAATTAAATCTGCATTAATGTTTTCAACCTGATCCAAGATTTTAGCCACGGGGTTACCTGCGACAACAGAGATATCTTCAATTCGCGACACAAAATCTTTTTGCAAAGTATCGATGCTTTGGTCAAAACTCTGGTCTTGTTCCGCAAACTTTAGTATCTCCTCGAACACCTGATTTCTTATAGACTCCAATAATCCTTTAATATGCGGGGTTTGCAATACCTCATCCTTAACACTTTTCGAACAGTGGCTTTTTACCACAGCAGAAGCAAATTCACCCAACGGAGGTACGACATGAACTACATAGACAGAAGCATCATATTGAAGAGCAAGCGATTCCACATGCATCAGGGCGTAACTGGAGTATGCACTTAAATCCGTCGCATACAGGATTCTTTTGATCATTAATGACCCAACAGCTTCCTAAATTTAGGAATGAATCGAATTTGTTAAGGTTCAATGTTAAATCTAGCAGGCATGGATCAATTAAAATGAGATATTTGTCTAATAAATAGACAGATATAGAATAGGCTTTAAAATTCTTATACTCTTCACGAGAAATTAGACGCCAATAGTAATGTTACGATTCAGTAATCGTTAGAAGTGTATTTTTTATAATATTTTTCGATATAACCTGCTTCGAACCTGACGGCCATAGGACTTCAATACGATCAATTTTTTTCGCACCATCTAAACCAAAGTATAAGGGAATATCACTTTGCGACAGGTACCCAGATTTACCATCTTGTACTTTGGTATAGACTTGACCTTCTGCGAACACCTGTACCTTTGCACCAACTCCACTTTTGTTTGACTTAACACCATCAAGATCCACTTTGATAAAATTTACCGCTCTGCGTTCATTTAGATTATTTACGAGTAACATCGGTGGTTGATTAAATTCCAACGTAATAATATCTTGATCTCCATCCAAATCCATATCAAAAATCGCTGAAGACCTCGACCCTAAAGCACCCCACACAACCTTTGGACCATCTAAGGACTTACACAAAATATTCGTCATATCATCCCCAGAGCATTTCAATTCGAACCATGGCGCTGCAGTTTCATCATTCTTTCTTGGTTCAATACCAACAACATACTCACTATCCAAAAACCCCTTACCTCGATTATTAAGTAAAAGAGAATTAGGCGCATAGCGAAAAGGATAGTTCATGCTAGAAGTAATAAATACATCTTCAAAGCCATCGGCATTAAAATCTCCTGTGCTTACACCCCAAGGCCAAAAATTTTCTGCACCAATTTGATTTGAAATTTCGCTAAATGAACCATCACCTTCGTTCCTATAAAAGGCATTTCCGAATAAGCTATTGCCACCACTTTTTAGAAATTGATCCGGATAGGGTTGCGGAGATTTTTTCTTTTCGCCTTTTCCTAAAAGATCATCGCGCATATCTGAATGCATATCCGTTACATATAAATCTAAATCACCATCGTTATCAAAATCAAACGATTTAGCGCCCATCGCGCCCCATGGTGTTTTTGGAAAAATCGCTCGACCTTTTCGAATGAATTTCTCTCCAAAATAATTTTCATAATATTCATCATTTCCCTGCATATTAAGTAAATATAGATCGGACCATCCATCATTATTACCATCCATAACAATAGCGTCGCCATTCCAACCCAAATCAACTAAATCCATCTGTCTCGTAACATCCTGAAATTTATTACCTCCCAAATTTTTAAATAAGATACTTGACTCAGATCTCTCAGGTTTTAAATGACCTGAAAATGCATCTTTAAAACTTAGATAGTATTCATATGAACGAGAAAGTGACCCTTGTTCAGGATATACTGAAGCTTCTTCTATAACTTCTGAAGTATAAACGCCGACATTTGTTACAAATAAATCCAAGAGACCATCCCTATCATAATCAAAGAAAGTCGCCGAAGAAGAATGAGCATTCACACCAACACCAGATTTGTTAGTGATATTTATAAACTTTCCGTCTCCATTATTTTCATAAAGGAGATTACCTTCGCGTATGCTAGTCACATACAAATCCGGGTCACCATCATTATCAATATCACCAAAAGATGCAGCCATTCCAATTCTATCTTCAAGAAACAATCCAGATTCTCGAGTAACATTTTCAAACTTACCACTACCCAGATTACGCCAGAGTTCATTAGTACCAGCTAAAGTTGTAAAATATATATCATGCAATCCATCCCCATCTATATCTGCAACCGCAATTCCATTGCCATGATCATAATGAGCTGCTTTCCATGAAGAACCAACATCATCAATAATTTTGTGTCGAAAAGTAATTCCGCTATTTAATACTTGATCACTAAATTTAAAATCATGAAAAATTTTATAACTTTTAGATTGACTCACTTGATCATTTTTTCTTGTATCCACCCATGGTGGATACATAACTGTTTTAGGGACTGAAATTATTTGCTGGGTTAAATAAGCTAAATCAATTGTAAGTTTATCAAATCCATCTTGAGTAAGTGCATTATAATAACCACGAATCTTACCTTGTGGATCCACAAGAACAAAATGCGATCCGTGTAGTATCGGCATTTGCAAATCTTTCGAATTTTCGGCAACAGGAAGCTTGAATCCGTTTTTACTAAGATTCCAGATATCTTCTCTCTCCCCGGTGAAGAATTTCCACTGTTTCGTATTCAAATTTCGATTTTTAATATACTCTCGAAGTACTTTAGGAGAGTCATTTTCAGGGTCGACGCTGATACTTATCAATTTAATACTACGATAGTTAGGAAATTCAGCAAGATTCTTATTAAGCACATTCATTGCAGATGTTTGCAACGGACAAATTTCCTTGCACTCTGTAAACATAAAATTGACGACCCAGATATGGCCCATCAAATCCATTTTTTTGTTTATGTTTTTTTCCTGATCAATAAGAGAAAAGTCTGGTACTTCGGCTAAAATTCGAGGAGGATTCCCTTCGATATCTTTTTTAACTTCAGATAAAGATACGTTAGAAACGGTACTAAAAAGCAAAATAATGATGTTAAGCATTGAAAATTTAAACATTTTATAAATTTATAACCTAGAGAGAATGAAATATGTTATCTAGTTTCGAATCACTACTTCGCCAATTAAGCTAGGATGAATATAGCCACAAAGCTGGTCGCCCAATATAGTTAATTTTTTCGCGTCCCCGGAATAGAATCTAAGCTCAAAATCAAGATCTGGAACAGCTATTTCTTCCTTATTTAATTCTGGAATAGCAAATGAATAAACAAAATCTTTGCTCATAATTATGAGAGTGACATCGGTGTTTTCTGGTAAAAATAAATTTTGCTTTGAAAAATAATCATCTTCACCACCCAGTTTTCCATCGGGACCCGGATAGCGAAAATACCAATTAAACTCGCTACCAACTACCTCCACTTCAATTTTTTTGGCATTTTTTGAAAAAGAAATATTAGAAATTAATAAAAAACAAATGATAAATATCAAAATTTTTTTATAAGAAAACATATCAATTAAAATATAATCAGGGTTAACAATTAAAAAAGATAAAGAATTATTGTTAGGACGGACGAAAAAAAAATCTCGAACCTATTAATAATTATATTTTCACATAGACATAGTCAACGAAACTTAAAAAGTTCGTCAATTTTTTTGAAAAAAGACAGGATTTATCAAATAGATTTATTTTTGAAAAGAAAAATAATTAAATTTTTTGGTTTGCCACACCATGAGGTACATGGCCGGTAGCGACGTGATCTCGCGCTGAATCACAATGAATTGGTTGATCATCGAAAAATACATCAGCACCATAGGCTTTAAGGAATTCACCTTTTTTTAACCCACCAAGAAAGAGAGACTCATCAATTCTAATATTCCAAGCGCGTAAAGTTAGTACTACCCGTTCATGCGCGGGCGCGGATCGAGCAGTGACTAAAGCTGTACGAATTGGACACTCACGATCACTAAATTCCGCTTGTAGTCCATGCAATGCGGCTAAAAAATTTTTAAAAGGACCACCACTCAACGGCGTTTTAGCCGCCTTGACTTCATTCTGTGTGAAAGCTTCCAAACCTTCTGTCTTATAGATTCTTTCTGCTTCATCAGAAAACACAACAGCATCACCATCAAAAGCAAAACGTAATTGGCCCGATGGACTTTCTTCTTTTGACGAAGGTAACAATGTTGCAGCTGCGAAACCTTGATCTAGTGCAAGTCTTACATCTTCAGGGTCAATAGAAAGAAATAAATGACAATTAAAAGGGGAAATATATCGATAAGGACTCTCTCCACTCGTAAAAGCTGCACGAGAAATATTCAATCCATAATGATTTATCGAATTAAAAATCCGTAATCCAGTATCTGCACTATTTCGAGACAGCAATATAACCTCAACTCTCGGACCACCTTTAAGCATTTCATTAATAGACAATAATTTTTGCACCATGGGAAATGCTTCACCAGGGGGTAATACATCATTCTCGTGATCTATCTGATACCTGGAGTAAGCCTCTAAACCTTCAGCCTTGTAGACCTCATGACTATCCCCTAAATCGAATAATGCGCGAGACGAAATACCAACGACAAGTTTATTCCCAAATTCAACTGGCATAATCCAACCTTTATACTCCGACTCAGTTAACTCGTGACAAGATTATAAAATTCTAGGTGTAGCTACTTGTAAAATTCTTTTGTCAATTTAGCAATAACTCCACTGAGCAGGAGCAGCGCAATTAAATTTGGAATTGCCATCAAACCATTCATGATATCTGCAATTAACCAAACAGCTTTCAATCCAACAAGTGCTCCTATAGGAACTGCAATCACCCAAAGAACTCTGAAAGGGAATACTGCCTTTCCACCCAGTAAAAATTCTATGCACCTTTCACTGTAGTAGCTCCACCCTATAATGGTCGTAATTGCAAAAACAACTAACGAAAGAGATACGATAACATCACCAAAAGGAAGTACATTACTAAACGCTGCTTGTGACAAAGCGACACCTTGCAAACCAGATGACCAAACACCGGTAACAAGAATTGCAAACCCTGTAATCGAGCAAACAATAATCGTATCGATAAATGTACCTAGCATTGCTACCGTACCTTGACGAACTGGATTATCTGTTGCTGCGGCTGCATGAGCAATAGGTGCGCTCCCCAAACCCGCTTCGTTAGAAAAAACCCCTCTAGCAACCCCATATTGAATCGCCATTGCGACGGTTGCTCCAGCAAATCCACCTTCAGCTGCCGAAGGCGTAAAAGCATGAGAGACAACGAGAATAAATGCCTCAGGTAATTTTGTCAGATTTGCCAGAATAACAACTAAGCCAAATAGCAAATAAAAAAATGCCATGCTAGGGACACACACTCTTGCAACGGATGCAATACGAGTGACACCACCAATCAACACCAGACCAATTAATATCGCCAAAATAATAGCGGTAGCTGCCTCTGGAATGCCAAAGGAACCATTGAGTGATTCAGCAACAGAGTTTACCTGAACCATATTCCCTATTCCAAAACCTGCAATCGACCCAAATATTGCAAATATCACCGCCAGCCATTGCCAATTTTGCCCCAAACCATTCTTTATGTAATACATTGGGCCGCCGATGTGCTTTCCCTCATCGTCAGTTTCACGGTACTTAACAGCTAAAACTGCTTCGCCATATTTTGTAGCCATACCAACCAATGCGCTACACCACATCCAAAATAAAGCGCCAGGACCACCAAACCCAATTGCGGTGGCCACTCCTACAATATTACCCGTTCCTATAGTCGCAGAAAGTGACATCATAAGTGCACTAAAAGGTGCTACAGTTCCATCTCCCTGTTTGTTTCGCCCTTTTATTAGTTGGGAAAATGCATAAGGAATTTTGAAAATTGATTTAGCTTGTATTCGAATGGTTAAAACAAGCCCAACACCAAGGATTAATGCTAGTAAAAAAGGTCCCCAAACGATAGATGATATCTCACCTAAAATCTCATTCATGTTATTCCCCCAAATGCAGTTATATTACTGTAGAGCTATAGACAGTTTGAGCAAGCTACTTCATGTTCAATATATAAAACTATTGATTACTATACCCCATATCATTAAAGGCCTCTAATTCTTGCAAAATCGCTTCAAATTTTGCCGATATCAAAGGATATGTTGTTGGTGGGAAGAGCGATTAATCAATAAAGAATATTAAATCGCCCCTTTCCCAGATCTCTTAAAACAAATACTGCGAACATGTGTAACAAAATAGTTTGAATCCAACGGCAGACATATTCCAGTATGGAGAAATTTAAAAGTATCCCCGGTGCGGGAATAAACCAAAAGTGCCCCCAGAGTGAACAAATACGATATCTTTAGTTGCCTTAAACGCGCCATCACGAATTTCAGCTAGCAGTCCGTAAAACGCTTTCCCTGTGTATACGGGATCTAAGATGATGCCTTCAAGCTTCGCAAGCAATTTTATGGTGTCATAGACTTCTTGGTAGCCCTGTGCATAACCTGGCCCGATATAAGAATCAATGGTTTGTATTTGGAGCTCCTTCACCAAAGAAACGTCATATCGTGTTCCCCAGGCTTTGGTATCTCTAAGAATTTTATTTTTAAAATACTCTTGTGAATCACAAACTGCCATACCGAAAATAGGTGTTTCGGATTCGAAGAGATTAAACCCAATTGACAATCCACCTTGAGTACCCGCTGAACCGGATGCGCAGACCACCGCATCAGGTGAAATATCATTAACGGTAAAATCGCGTATTAGTTCTTCAGCTGCGGCTATATAGCCCCAAAGTCCAACTTCATTGCTACCACCTACAGGAATTCGATAAGAATTTAATCCCTTATCTTTATACTCAGACTCAATGTGATCGAATATCGTATCTAGTTTCTGAAGATAAGTTTTTCGAGATGGGATAGAAATGGACGCATCACAAAGTGTATCTAAAAACCAATTTCCATCTGGCACATGGATATCATGTTTATTATCACCAGGTCGTAATATTAGGTGTGATTTTAGTCCTAATTGGGCACAAGCCATCGCTGTTGCTCGACAATGATTGGATTGAATTCCGCCACAGGTTATCACCACATCTGCATTAGCTCTTAGCGCATCGGCAATTAGAAATTCAAGTTTTCTAACCTTGTTACCAGATAAACTGCTCCCTGTTTGATCATCGCACTTAATCCAAATATTAGGGCAAAACCCTTGAAGCTCTCTAATGTGATCGGTTAAGTTTTTTAAGCACCTGAAAGGCGTAGGAGTGTTGGCTAGTTGAATCTTGTTTGGAAACTGGATTGATTGTGCCGACATAATATTTGCTTATATTAAAATCTCGATAGACCAAGCCGATTTTAACGGCGACACAACCTAATGTTTATTAGTCAATTTTAAATCGACTTTATTGTGCCCTTTGGCAAAATGGCGTGTACGGCTATTTTTTGGAATTTCAGATTCACATTATCACCGGCATTAACCGTGATATAGCTTTCATCCACTTCAACAACTTTCCCAAGCATACCTGAATTCAAAACAACTTCATCACCTTTTGAAATAGCATCAACAAGCGATTGATGGTCTTTTTGTTTTTTACGTTGCGGCCTTATGATCATAAAATACATGAACAAAAACAAACCACCTAGCAAAAGAAGGTTAATGAAACCTGCACCTTGCGGCGTAGCTCCTGCTGATTCAGTTTGAGCAATAGCGGACGCTATAAAAAAATCCATAAAAATCCCCAGTTGAAGTAATTGATTAAAATTTAAGGCGGGTAACTCTACAAGAGATTACAAACTGAGGCAATTGTTATAGCAATAGATAACACTTACCAGAAGCCAGGATTTACCTGCCTTCTGACAATATCGTTGTGACTCGCTTAGATTAACTAAACGTAGTCTCTAAATAACTTTCTAAAAGTACTTGGTGATAAGCCAGTCCAACGCTTGAAAGCGTTAGTAAAGCTCGTGCGATCAGAGAAGTCTAACGCACTTGATATACTATCAATACTCATATGTTGCTTGATAAGATAATCTATCGAATGGTGAAACCTGACCTGATCACGTAATTCAGCAAAGTTTACATCTTGTTGCTGTAAACGACGCTGCAGAGTACGTTTAGACAAGTTAAGCTCTTCAGCAATAAAACTAATTCCTAGCGGCTGTTGTCCGATACGGCTTTGCAAAACCTCTAGTACTCTAGCAGGCACACCTAGCATTTCAGGAAGTCTCGCCTGCTCAAGGTATTCATCCAAAGTTTTTACCGAGCCATCTGCAAAAGCAGCTAAATCAGTTGGTTTGCGTTGAGCTTGAGATTTTTGTAAATCAATCATACAGGCTATTCCTTCTGCCAAGTTTTCGAGAAGAGTTTCGTCGTGGGAATTAAAATATACATCTCGCATCTTTGTAGAAATCAAACAAAGAATGCATCGACCCTGGTACAAACAATTTAGGGGTGTACCTAAATACGTCTCTACACTAGAGCCATTATACGCCATGGAAACAGAATCACCACCAAGTAGGTTCGGCTGGTTTTGCACCACCGTTTCATTCTTAGCGAGCACTGCACCACAGAGATCTTCACGTATTGATATGTGCTGACCAATATAAAATCTATCGGAACTCTCAGAACACCCCAATACTTCAGATACAGTTTCGGATATTGGCCGTATAACTAAGGCAATGTCACAATCAAACCGTTTTAGCGCAACATCTAGCAACTCACTGGTCGCAGCAGAGATTGACTCTAACTTGTGCGCATTACAAATTATTTTATAAAAATAGCTCATGCATTGATGATCATCAGAATAATCAATGCTATCGATGAGCAAGGATTCAATTCCTTGCTCAAATTCCTCAACGATACCGTACTGCCAACGTGCCAATCTTGCCACCCATTTCAGTTATTACAGTTCAGTTTTTTATTCCAATTATACAATGACATCTAATTACAAAAGACGACGTATAACTAAGTTACTAAGTTAATGCTTTGGTATGAGGACGCCTAGTATCATCTATGCCATTGAGTAGATAAAGGTGCCATTAATTATATTTTGCCAAATTCCTATCTATATTTACCATGTTAACAAAAAAAATTAGGTTATCCAAACCAATAAATCGGAGTCTGATCTCATAAATTTTCACTAATGTAAGCTAATACATCATCATGATGTGTCTTTGTCTTAACCTTGTCAAAAACATGCTTTAACTTTCCATCTACGCCAATTATAAATGTCGTTCTTAATATTCCCATAAACTCGCGCCCCATAAACTTCTTAAGCCCCCATACACCATATTTATCAGCTATTTCATGATCTTCATCAGACAATAGATCAAAGTTTAGATCTTGTTTCTCAATAAACTTTCCTAATTTAGAGACTGGATCCGGACTAATACCCAGAACAATGGTATTAAGCTTTTCTAATTCTTTTTTGCTATCACGCAGGCCGCATGCTTGGACTGTGCAACCGGGAGTCATTGCTTTTGGATAAAAGTAAACCACGACATTTTTATCATTTATGAAAGACGATAGTTTTATCTTTTCAGAATTTTGGTTTAAGAGCGTGAATGCAGGTGCTTTATTTCCTATTTTTGGAAGTGGCATAATAATTCCTCTAAATTTCGTTAAAAAAAAAGCGTCAAGATGACGCTTTTTAAGTTTTATAAAACCGACTCACTAGTTACGCAAGCAAATTGAGCTCGGTTTCGTGAGATTCCACTATGATCTTAATTCTATGCCGGCAGCAGTGACTGAACGGCGTCTCTTTCTTCTTTAAGTTCAGATTCAGTCGCAAGCATCTTCTCTTTAGAGAAGTCATCGATATCGATACCTTGAACAATTTCCCACTTACCTTCTTTGCAAACACATGGAAACGAATAAATCAAACCTTCTTCAATGCCATAACTACCGTCAGAATAAACGCCCATACTCGCCCAATCGTTCTCCGCAGTGCCTAATACCCAATCACGCATATGAAAAATAGCGGCATTTGCGGCCGAAGCGGCACTAGATGCACCACGAGCTTTAATAATTGCTGCTCCACGCTGCTGAACATCGGGAATAAACGTGTTTTCGTACCAATCTTTCTCTACTTTATCGATTGCTACTTCGCTATCAACAAGCGCATGGAATAAATCTGGATACTGTGTTGAAGAGTGATTACCCCAGATTGTCATTTTAGTCACATCATTGATTGTTTTTCCGGTCTTTTGCGCCAGCTGCGTCATGGCACGATTCTGATCTAGCCTAGTCATCGCCGTAAACTGACGTGGATCAATATCTGGAGCATTTCTCTGAGCAATCAAGGCGTTTGTGTTTGCAGGGTTACCCACAACAAGTACCTTAATATCTTTAGAAGCATTCTCATTAATAGCTTTGCCTTGTACAGAAAAAATTGCTGCATTTGCTTCTAACAAATCTTTTCGCTCCATTCCAGGGCCTCGTGGGCGAGCGCCAACAAGAAGTGCGTAGTCAGAGTCTTTAAAGGCGATATTAGGATCATCAGTACAGACCAGACCAGCGACTAAAGGAAATGCACAGTCATCCAATTCCATTGCCACCCCTTTTAGGGCATCAAGAGCTGGTGGAATTTCTAACATTTGTAATATTACAGGCTGGTCAAGGCCTAGCATTTCGCCTGCTGCGATTCTAAATAACAGGGAATAACTGATTTGACCGGCAGCGCCGGTCACGGTTACACGAACTGGTGATTTCACAATAGCTCTCCGTTTGCTCGAGAATGATTGAGTTTAATGGGTAATTTCAAAAAAACGTAAACGTCTTTAATGAAGTTTTGAAGAATGCAATTCAATTTTTGCATTTTACTTGTCAGTTAAGTTCTTCAGTGTCAATAGCCCTATAAGCGGCATCAAATCTATTATCAACACACATCATCTTAAACCGAGATAACTAATTTACCCTGCTTTTTCACTTACATTCAAAAACGAAAATCAAATTAGTTAACAAAAAAGACTATGAGATAATGCTTAAGTCAGATTAGATTGCCCAAAAATGGCTCGTTTGCGGTGCGCCATTATAGATAAACCGTCAAAAAAGTCATTAAATTGTCATGATAACAATAAATTACCAGTGAATTTCTTTAGGGTGTTGGGTAGCGTGATTCCAAAGCAGCATAAACATCATCTTTAAAAACTTCACTATTGATGTCGAGTTTAGCTAATATATCCACTAAATGCTCGTTATCCTCTAGGCCGTTCCACTGCTTTACATAAGTACCCTCTTTATAACCATGATCCTGTCGAAAGAAATTAAGTACATTTTTACCGACATAGTTGACATATAGTTGGTTAAAGCTTAAATCAATATCAACCATCATTTGTGCGAATAAAGATACATTAAACTCCCGTTTATTAAGCACCTCAGCCGTAAATACTTCTAGATTTGAGCGAAAATCTGTTGGTTTAGGCTCTATAGAAACCCCAGATGCAACCCTTTCTGCTAACACAGCATTATCAGATTCGGAGATAAGCAGCATACTTAAACCGAAGTGCCAAATATCGATCATTTCCAACACTACTTGATCACGATCAAAATTCTGTTTTTTCCACCACTTCCATCCATAATGATCCATTAATTCTGCACATTCCACCCAAACCGCCCGATACCATTGAAAGTCTTGTGACTTCCAGTCCTCGTGAACTTTAACGTTCATTGCGTCTTGCATTTCTAACATAGTTATAATTTGGTGTTGCATACAAACGACTTTTCTCTTAATTTTAAAGCTCTATTGTATCATAAGCCCCTAACTTGACTCGCGAATTCGAATATACTTTAAATTTGAGTTGTGACTTTTCCCCCTTTAGATTACTGAAAATAAATAGTAATATAACTGTAATAAAAATCTCATATATATGTCACCTGTAGGACTTAAGGTGTGCCTAATCGGAGGGAGTTTTATGCGAATTTTAGAGAGCATACATAACTACGACTTAATAACCTTTAGTTGGTGTCTTAGACGCAAGCATCGTGAGCTTGCTGTCAAAGTGAGTCGTGTCGTTTCTTTTACGGCAAATGGCCCTCTTTATGTAGCCATTGGTTTTGTATTCATTTTCCTTCAACATTGGAACATGGTAAAGCTACTGGCTTTAGGCTTTTTAATTGAACGTAGCTTATATGTCATTTTTAAGTCGTTTTTTAAACGAAATCGACCCACAGCCGCTATTCCAGGCTATATAAGCGAAATAGAACCTTCTGATAAATTCAGCTTTCCTTCAGGCCACACATCTGGGGCATTTCTTTTTGCTGGTTGTATGACGGTAGCATTTCCTTGGGCAGCATGGTTTTTATTGCCATGGGCATGTTCCGTAGGTGTTGCTAGAGTTATGCTAGGTGTCCACTTTCCCACAGACATTCTCGCTGGGGCATTATTAGGCAGCACTATCTGCACGGTACTTATCGGACTATTATTCTAATATGAAAATTCTGTATGGCGTGCAGGCCACGGGTAATGGCCACATTACTCGCGCGCGTGCGATTAATAAATATTTAAAATCAAACTCACAACTAGAAGTCGACTTTTTATTTTCCGGTAGGGAGAAAAAAGATCTTTTCGATATGGAGGAGTTTGGTGATTTTAGATGCTGTCGCGGCCTCACATTTGCCTACGAAGCCGGTGAACTTAAAGTCTTAAGAACCCTTAAACAAAACAGTATTGGACAACTTTGGAAAGACATTAAGTCTTTGGATTTAGATAGTTACGATATTGTTATTACTGATTTCGAGCCAATTACCGCCTGGGCTGCAAGAATCTATAAAAAAGACTGTATTGGAATGGGCCACCAGTATGCTTTTTGCCACGACGTCCCTAAACGTGGCAATGACATCGTTGCCTCGGTAATTATGAAGTATTTTGCTCCAGTCTCCCAAGGCTTAGGTTTGCATTGGCATCATTTTGAGCAACCAATTCTTCCACCAATCGCTGAAATACATAATGGTGAGCATGAAGTTGATGAAAATAAAATTGTGGTTTACCTGGGTTTTGAAGACCCGGTGGAAGTAATTCAACTATTGGAACCATTTGATAACCATCTTTTCTGTTTTTATGGCCCATTTCCAGAATATGAAAGCCGAGGCCATATTCAGTTAAAGCCTTTATCACGCGAAGGCTTTAAGCAAGATCTAGCAACTGCGTCTGGTGTTATATGCAATGCGGGGTTTGAATTAACAAGTGAAGCGATTCAGCTTGGTAAAAAAATTCTAGTTAAACCCTTACATGGGCAAATGGAGCAGCTCTCCAATGCTATGGCTTTGGAAAGTCTAGGTTTGGGTATGGCGATGGACACTTTAAATGCCGACACAGTGAAAAACTGGCTAGATAACAGCAAATCACAACGTGTTGTTTATCCTGATGTCGCAGAAGCAATTGTCGAATGGATAGCAAATAAAGGCTGGGAGACTCCGAACTCAGTTAATGATTTGATTGAAAATTTATGGAATTCGGTTTCTATTGAGGCAGATTCGTTCAGCGCAGGTGCCCCGACTTTAGCGAAAGCATCTTAGTTTTTTTGTCGACCTTCAAAAAGACTCGTAAAATAAGACAAGGATCAAACTTTCGCTCGAGTGAAGAGATTAAAAAAGTTTTCTGATGTTGCTTCACATAAGGACTCAAAACTCGTGCCTCTTATTTCGGCAATAAACTCTGCCACTTCCCTTACATACTTTGGCTCGTTCGGTTTACCCCGATAAGGTACTGGTGCTAAATACGGAGAATCTGTTTCAACTAAGAGTCGATCTATAGGAATTTTTTTTGCTACTTCTCGTAAACCTTCCGCATTTTTAAACGTTACAATCCCAGATATGGAAATGTAATAATTCAATTCGATCGCCTTTTTTGCCATTTCCCAATTTTCGGTAAAACAATGTAATACCCCAGCAAATTCTGTGTTTCCATATTCACTAATTAAATTGATTGTATCTTCCCTAGCATCACGGGTATGCACAATTACAGGAAGCTTTTCTTTTCCAGCAACTATAAGATGATTTATAAAGCTTTCTTGTTGAATATCGATAAATTCTTCCGTGTGATAATAATCTAAACCAGTCTCACCTATGGCTACAACTTTTTCCTCTTTAGACCAATGCGAGAGAGTTTCCTGTGCAATAACACTTTCTTTCACGTCTGAAGGGTGAATTCCAACAGATGCATATAAATTCTTGTATTTACCTGCAATGTTAACTACCGTATTTTTGTTTGCCTCACTTATACAAACACAAAGCATATGACTTACACCTCTTTCATGAGCGGCAGCAATTGCATCGTCTAGTCCATTTTGATATTTGCTAAGCTCAAGCCTGTCTAAATGGCAGTGGGAATCTATTAACATCTCAAGTCACCTATTTAGGAAAATCACAATATGAAATTTGAAAATAAGCTTCTACGCAAGAAACCTTAAATTTAACATTAAAAAAGCGCCATTTTGGCGCTTTTTTATTTTACAAAAACAAATTTAAAACTACATGGTGTGAGTAGGCCGGTCAGAATCAAGCGAACCCGCTAAGTAATTTTCAATCTTACTATTCGCCATATCATCTTCACCACTGAACTGAACTCCAATTCCAGCAGCTCGATTTCCTTGAGCACCTTTTGGGGTGATCCAAATTACCTTACCAGCAACAGGAATCTTTTCTGGCTCATCCATTAAACTAAGCAGCATGAAGACTTCGTCACCAAGACTATAATTTTTATTCGTAGGAATAAACAAGCCTCCATTTTTGACAAACGGCATATAAGCAGCGTATAACACAGCTTTATCTCTAATTGTCAAAGATAAAATTCCGTTACGCCCTGCTCCGCCAATACCTTTCATTTAACAGCACCTATAATCTTTCATAATCCAGATTCTATTTCACTTCATTTGATCTGGTTCTACTTGTAGATATAAATATTAATAGACTACCCGTGAATATATAGTAGATCTTAATCGAATAATTCACAATAAAGAAATCTAAACGCCAAAATCTCGTTTTTAGTTCGGCAAATAAACTTATTGATAAGAGTTAATCTTGCAAAAGCGTCTTGACCTCAGGCCTGACCGCAATATCAATTGCTTTGTTTCCATCATTATTTACCACTGACTTATCAGCACCATTTTTAAGCAATATAGATACAATTTCACTGCTAGAATCCGAATCCACACTCGCTGCAATTGAGAGTGGTGTCCAGCCACTGGCATCCTGTATGTTCACCTTGGCCCCTACATTTAACAACTGCCTAACATTCTCTAGATTGCCATTGCCGCTAGCATACATAAGCGCTGTATGACCCTGATCACTTGTCACCAGATTTGGATTCGCTTCTTTTTCAAGAAGAAACTTCAACATTTTCGTATCATCGTTTATCGACGCTAACATGAGCGGGCTAGTACCTAAGTTGTTAGTCATATCCACCTTGGCACTTTTATTCATCATTGCTTTCACGACTTCAAATTTTTTCGCACTAACAGCAGCCAAGAATGGTGTCCATCCTGCAACATTAGGACTATTTGGATTCGCCCCCATTTCCAGAAGCCTTAATGCTAAGTCATCTTTTTCAAGTTCTGCAGCAAAATGTAAGGCTGACCACCCATCCTGATCAACCTTGTCAAATTTTGCACCCATTTCAATTAATTGATTAAAGATATCAATCTGACCACCATAAACGGCAGCCATCAACGCAGTTGCTCCCACTTCATTAGCTTCTTTAATATCTACCCCTGCTTTAATTAAAGCTTGCGCGATTACTGGCTGTTGCGTTAAAAGTGCGGCAATTAACGGAGTACTTCCGTCACTATCACGCGCAGACACATGTTTTGATTCTGCAATCAACTGCAGAGCTTTTTCTTGGTCTTTACTATTTATCGCGAGTATCAATTCGTTGGCTTGGTATTCGTTTCCAGAATAGGGCTCTTGTCCATCCGTGCTGCAGGCAAAAAGAAAAATAGAAAAAATAAGAGTAACGAAAACGCGATTATTTGAATTAGAAACTTTAAGCATGTCGAAAAGAATTATTTTTATGAATTAAAATGAGGGAGAATCTTAAGTTTTTTAGTAACGTAAAGCTAGGAAAGAACAACGAAAATAAAACACCCGTCAGCATTTGTCAGGGTTTGAAACAAAAAACGGCCCCAATTGGAGCCGTTTATAAAAAATATAAACTAATTACTCAAATCTAAACCTTGTGTAATTACCTCGCCAAGACGCTGGTTGTGCTTGAGCAGCCGAGTTCAAACCATTACCTGGAACATAAATCTGCTTGCCCGTTCCACGGTTAATTATGTGACCAAACCCTTCACCCCGATCTTCAAAAGACCATTGTGTCCAGTTTCCTACCCAAGTATTTGGACGGATTTCAATATCAGCCCCATTATCACGAGAAGCCGGTCGAATGTATTTTCCAGACGAAACATTTTGTATATAGAAGAAATCACCATTCGCTACACGTTGCCATCTTGCACAGGATTCCGTATTTGAACCTGTCACGGCTATTACCGCTGAGCCGTCAATCGAGCTACAGGAGTATAATTTATAGCCAGTTGGCTGATGAACAATATATGATCCGTTTGAATTTGGAGTTGACGAAGGAGTAGGTTCATTAGTTGGCAGAGGTGTCGGTGCATCTGTTGGAACAGGAGTCGGAGCGTCTGTTGGTACAGAAGTTGGAACCGGCGTTGGTACAGGAGTACTTCCGTCTACAGTGTTAAAGTTGACATAGTCAACATTCATTGCGGTATCACCATTGTCGAAGAATACATCAACCGAAGCACCAGAAGGAATACTTGTTGAAAAACTCGCTGAAGCATAAGACCCAACCCAAGCTCCTGTCGAGCTAAAGCTCACATTACCAACATCAGAGCCATTGACCCGAATAGAGATTTGTCCTGACAATTCAGAAGCATAGGTAATATCAATACTGCTTGCCGCAGGGACATTAGTTAAACGGAAGCCAGCATCCTGAGTACTAATAAATGCAACACCGGAGCCACCAGAAGCTGCGCCGTCATTATAGGTTGATGCCGAACCTAAAATACTACCCGCTTCAGCTTCAACTTTTACTACATCTCCAGGGGCTGGCGGCTGGGTAGGTACAGGGGTGGGTCCAGCAGTAGGCGGGTTAGTCGGAACTGCAGTAGGGCGTGGAGCAGGAGTTTGTCCATCACAACCACCCCGGTATTGGCACGCCAACACGTCGGTTCCGGGCTGCCAGGTACGAGTAAATTGCAACATATTATCAACGACAGAAGAATCTAGATTACCTTGATACTTATCAATAGACCCATCACCCAAGTAAAGACCAACATAGGCGAGAACGTCGTCGGTAGATAAACCACATCCAAAACCTGTTGCAAGAGTCTGACTTGGATCTGCACCCTTAGCGGCACTCGCCTCATTACGATCTAACCATGCGTCGCCATTTGTATTTAGCGCATCGGCAAATTGACGTCCACCTTGTTCACCTAATAACGCTTGGAAGTATGTCAAGCCATCAGCATAGCTCAATCTAGGGTTAATTGGAGGTGGTGCGCCCACATAACCTGCGTTTGCAATAAAATTATCGTCGATATCAATTCCGAGGTTAATTTCGATATCGATCATTGATTCAATGGCATTATCAGGATCAGAACAAACACATGCACGGCTAACGAAGATACCTTCAGCATTAATACAGCCATCATTACCATTACCAACTAAGGTAACACAGTTGGTATCACACCAATCTTGAGTTTCTGCAGTACGACATCCTGACACGATTTGTCCCCTAAAAGGACACACGTCCGAGTCGCTACCACCAGGGTTTGGGTTTGGGTTAGGATTAGGATTAGGATTACCGCCGCCAGTATCACTACCGCCGGAACATCCCGCCGAAGTGGCTTGTGCTTGGTCTACATAACATGCACCACCACATGCGAACGGATGGGAGCCGCCACAAGACTGGGCAAAAACTGACTGTGCTATGAAAGAAGACATCAAGAGCATAAGAAATGATGCCACTAGATTCTTAAATGTTGTGTTCATTGAATCAACCTCACTTATAGTTATTTTTTGGTCAATTCCCAAAGCGGGTTTTGATGTGTAAAGTCTTCCATCTTGTTATATTTTTACCGCACTACTTGGGCTTAGAGACGCACTAATATACATCTTGACGCAGTTCTATAGATGTAATTATTCCAAATATACACTTTGAATATACAGTTTCAACCCTGGAAGAAAGCCGTTTATTAAAAGAAATACTTGTAAAGTAACCCAGCTTACACCTTAAAAGGTTCGTAGTTTCTTTATAGGTCTGTTAAGACGCGTTTTTTCGCTCCAAAAATTAAGAGTGTGAATAAAGTTAACAAAATTGTTACCTCAAATGGGAAGTTAAAGAGGCTTCCAATAAACGGCTTGCTAATTTTTGATCAATGATCTTTTTTAAAAAAAATCACCAAAAATAAAAATCGAACCAACTTTACAAGTTCGATTTTAGCCAAAGAAAAGTAAAACGAATTAATTAAGAGACAATACTAATTTCTTGAAAATTAGCGAGTAAAAATGAACCATCACCAGTAATACTCAGTTTTATAAAATAGAAAAAGGTATTAGAGTTAAGAAAAGCTAAGTTCATCGCGTAAGAGATAACTAGAACCAATAATAATCAAAAAAGAGATAACATTATGCGAAGGTCGATTATTCCATTGTATAAAAGCAAATACGCTAATTTGGGTGTATTCACTTTATTATTTTTAGTCGCTTCCTGCAGCAATGAACCCAAACGGATATCTGACACACCAAACTCGATAGAAGCACAGGTTGAATCCAAACTAATCGCCACAGGAGGTACTCCAGCTGAATTTGCTGTTTGCCCGAAAAGTTCTTATGACACAATTGTAAAAATCGAATCTCTTAACCCTTCTGCGAACGACTTGCATCCGGAAATGACTATTGAAGGAATAAACGAATATATCCAAAAACATGACATTCGGACGATGGAAGCACTATTAAATAGCTTTCCTGATCATTACCGTAACAATTTCTCACTAGTAGAAATTACACGAGCAACCGGTGAATCAAATCTGAAATATCCGCGAATCATCCTTTTTGGTTCTGACGGCAGACTCTTATTGAATGTTGGTACCAAACCAGACGATCCTCAGTACAACCTGCTTGATGTTATGGAGCTTCACGATGAGACCGGACGCTGGGAAATGTCCGTGTTTGATTTCAACGGTGAAAAACCAAAGCTAATTCGTGACGACCCCAGTTGCATCGAGTGCCACGGAGACAAAAATGCCAGACCAGTTTGGGGAACTAATTTGATGTGGGAAGGCGCTTTTGGAGACAATGTTTCGCCCCGCCCACAGGGTGAAGCCCTCGATACTAAGCACGCCGTCCGAATGAATGAGATTATAGATGGCAAAGGCGACTCACCTCGATTCGAATTTCTTGAGTGGCATGAGGAACGCCCAAGACGCGGAGGCAAGAGGAAAATAGCGAATCATATCGTCGGAATAGACCTATTTATGTCTAACATTGCTATGGGAAGTGCTACATCTCGAGGATCGTTTAAACGTTTATCTCAAAAGAAACCTGAAGCTTATAAAGCATTAAGAGAAGAAATACTTTTTGCCTATTATCTTAAAAAAGGCAATGCATATATTTCAGAATCTGAACAACCAACCATAGACGCATTAAAAACAAATTTAGGTATTGATGATTTTGACCTGGATTCAATACTCACAGCTCTAGAAATGGAACCTAAAGAAGCATTTTCCTTAGCAACACTCTTCGAACAAGAGAAGCCGGATACTCGCTGGAGTATGGGGCGAGGAGATCTATATGACATGTTGATGCTACAAATCCTTGACGACTTAAGAAGGGACAACCCAGAAGTAAACGAGATCCTCACAACGCGCTCAGTACCAGAAGCCATATTTGGTTGTCCGGATACCGCAAAGTCAATTGCAGAAGTGCTCGATTATAAAATGCTTCATCTGTTCTATTTACGAGGAAAAGCAAAGTACGAAGTACATAAAGAGTTCTATCCACTTGATGTGGAAGATATCTATGATCGAGTATTTATTCCCATCTCACACAAATTAATGGGTTTTCTGCGTGAAAATATCGATGCATCAATTAAATCCATTTAGTGTTAAAAGACAAAACTGGAATACACACGCAAATAACACTGGGTCAGCCCATCTAGAGATATAATACGACTACCACTACGAGAAGAGGATTACGTTGACCGTGTGCTTCTAAAATCCTCTACATTCTCATTCATCTTGCTCACCCGTTTATCTAAAATTGAAATGTCTTAACCAATTTTTAAAAAGATCAATAGATTCTATTTTACGTCTAATTAGCTAGATTAATTCTCATTTCAATTCATTGTTATAGCTGATTTAATTATTCTATTAAAATGAAAAGTTATCCAAGCAAATAAGCTTAGATATAATTTTTAACTTATTAACGTTAAGCGTTTATAAAAAAGCACATGGAATTTGAATACTAAATTAAGGAATTTTTTAAAAATTGTCTGCATGAGAAATAGATTATAAAAGACAAATGTTTTTAAATGGAACGGGTTTAACGCACAAAGATTAGTATCAATATAGTTAATTTTACTTCACAACAATCCAAATATTGTTCTAGGTACCGTCTAATACTTTTTTGTATTCGCGCAGTTTTTCTTTGATGTATTCACCTGAAGGACGCGCATCATGGGCCAACTGCATCAGGGTATAAGCAAGACTAATATCGTCTTTTTCTAATTCAACAGCCGCATCTCTTAGACGATCAGCTCTCTCTTTGAAACCATGGAGAATTTTTTTATTAAATAGCTCAGGGTGAACAGTGTCTACAACAAATTCATTACTGAATTCATTTAAGAATGGAAATGATCCAAGGTGAGATTCCCTAGCATACAAGAACGTATTTTGCCTATACCAAATTTCTACATCTGGGTCTTGCCAAAAAGTCGGTCGAAAATAATCAAAACAACAAAACCCCTCCTTTTTAAACTTTTCTATCCAATATGATTGAGGTTTCTCGTTAACGTGATTAGTTCCACCTTGATTAGGAATAGCCGCGCCAAAAATAATGAGATTGGAAGAGCGGGTAATCATTGCAACAAACTTATCAGCATACTTCTCATCAAAATGTTCAGCCACCTCTACAGAAATCGCAAGATCTCCAAAAGCGTCAAAAGAGAGGTTTCCAAATATGTCTAGTATTTCAGCTTTTTCAAAATCTACGTGATGAAAATCAATCCCGCCAGATAAAATTTGGTCGTAGCTAACCCAATCTCCATCCAAACCTAGAAGGTTTTTAACACCAAGGTTTTCGGCAGCATATAACCAGCTGCCCACGCCACAACCAAAGTCGACAACAGAATTGGGGGTGAAATCTGAGAATAGCTTTGCGAGATATTTTTCTGCAGATCGAATAGAACCCTTATATTGGTTCTCGTAAAATTTATGATCGTAGACGTCCAAAATGATTTTCCTTCACCAAAAAACAATATTTATTATGGCGAAATAATGTATATGAAGCAATTGAATACATTTTAACCAAAAATGTATCTATATATTACGAGATTAATCGTATTAACAATAGAAAACCGATTACCAGGGTACAGTTTCACCATTAAAGTCTAACCATTGACCGCTTTTTTCAATGCTTAGTTCGTCAAGTAAAGAAAGAATTGCCGTAGCGCTCTGTTCGGGAGCAAGTGTTCCACCTTCATTTAAACGCGTTTTTACAGGACCAGGATGAATCAAAAAACAGCTAATGCCCTTCTCTTTTAATTCTTTACTCAATAGAATATTGAGCATATTCAATGCAGCCTTACTTGATTGATAAGCATATAAACGGCAATGGTTTTTGCGAGAAAAACTGGCTAAATCACTCGTAATATTTACGATTTTCTTATCGTTACCGCTCATTAGATTTGTTAGTAAAGCTTGAACCACTCCCAACGGCCCGACAACATTAGTATCAAATGCTTTAGAAATTTTTTCGATATCAATGGCACCAAGTTCACTGCCATCAGGTGACATTACACCATTATTCACAATGCAATCAATAGGCTGACCAGTCAGGCGTTGGCCAAGTAACCTGACCGAACTTAAATTAGCAAGATCCAGTTCAAGAATATCTTGAGTTAAAACCTCCAATTTTTGCCTATCTGCGTCAGGCCGTACAGTAGCAATTACTCTGTGGCCTGCTTGGGTCAATATCTTGACAAACGCAAGACCAAGTCCCCTATTAGCACCGGTTACTAAAAAAACTTTCGCTTGATGAGCTTGATCTACCTTAGAAAAATTCTTCAAACCAGAGCGAATGGACGGAGCCTCTTGAAGGTTTCTGGCTTTAAATTTTTTAGTAAAATATTGATATGATCCAAAACCAAGAAAATTAGCTATTGCAAGCATCGACGCAAGAATAAAGACATTTGTGCTTGAAAAGGTAATTAATATCGCAAAAGAAATTAAAAAAAATACAAGAGCAATAGGGCTTTTTTTGACGAGCTTTTTAAATTTTCTTTTTAGGTTCATATGGGAATAAAAACGTAATCTAAAACCGACTTTGTGTGAAATATGTTTGTCCCTGTGAAGATGCATATTGTAGCGCTAAAGCAACTTCATTTACGTGTAATGAAAAGTCAGCATTCAGTAAATTTTGTTGATTGGATGAAATAGAGTTTGCAATCTCACTAACACCTAATAAAAAATCCATCTTTGTGTTCCCACGATTCATCTTATTTACTTTAATATCGTAGGGGAGTTTTACTGATTTTTTTATAGGATTTAAAAACGTTTTGCGCCTAATTCGCATAAATTTTTGATAATAAACTTTATCATTATTGTCCCAGCATTCCTTTAGACTAATCACACCCTCTTCTCCAAAAAGGCGAATGGAATGGTCATGAGGGGCAACTATCGTTGTAGTCAAACGGCATACCACACCATTTTCAAATTTTAAAACACCAATCGATGTATCTGCGGCATTATTTGGATCTAATACCGGTTCATCAACGACTTTGTTAGGAATCAAAGCCTCCGAGAATGCAGTGACTGAATATACTGGACCAAATATTTCCATCAACCAAGCAAGATAGTATCCAGCATGTTCTAGGGTACAACCAACTTCAAATTCATCACGATACGGCCATGGCGCTCCAGAGATACTCTGCCATTTTTTATATGGCATTCGATGCACCATTCCATCATCCAATTCGGCATATATAAGTCGAATATCACCAACGAGATTCTGTTTAACTGCGTGAGATAGCGTTCTGGCTGCTTTACCCAAAACGCTGCAAGGCGCCGAAGAAATTTGCAAATTCTTTTCTTTTGCCAAATCAACCAACGCTTTTGCATCATTAAAATCCATAGCAAGAGGTTTTTCACTATAAACGTGTTTATTTGATAATAGGCATTGTTTAGAAATTTCAAAATGAGAGCGTGGATCTGTCAAATTTAATACAAGTGAAACGGATTCATCATTTAAAAGTGAATCAATCGAATCATAAGATGACAGCGAATAGTATTCGCAGAATTCTTTTAAACGCCTTGAATTTTTATCGAAAACACCCCTTACGCGTAAATTGGGATATGCATCAAGAGTCGCCATATAATAATCAGCAACAAAACCGCAACCAATAAGTGCAATATCAGTAATTTTGTCCATAACCCTACCTATTTACCTGAAAATAAACTTGCAAGTTTATCGACTTGATCTTCAATATTAAATTCTTGAACAACCTTATCTCGTGCTCTTTGCGCAATGTCTTTACAAAAAACTTCATCATCAATGTATTTGGCAATTGCATTTCCGAGTCCCTGAGAGTCAGATGGAGATACAACTTGTCCAGTTATCCCGTCCACAACAAGCTCAGTAACACCTCCCACATAGGTTGCAATAACCGGAATTCCCAATGCCATAGCTTCCATTAAAGCAACAGGGATACCCTCGGCAAAACTTGGTAGAATAAAAATGTCGCTATTTCTCAACGTCGATTTAATGGTATCTTGGTCCACAAAACCACCAAACTCAACATAGTCTTGTAACCCCATTTGTTCTACCTGCTCTTCTAAAAACTTACGGTCTTGACCATCGCCTAATAGAGTGAGATGAAAGTCGTAATTTTTTGCTTTTAAATCAGAGAGGCTTGAAAACAAGATTGGTACACCTTTTTCCGCGGATAAACGTCCCACATAAACCATTTTTCTAGCTTTACGTGCTGGAGGTTGAAAATCAAATTGTTCAATATTGACACCGCAGCGAATGATATTAAAGCGGTCCCAATAAGTTTTATCTGAATAAAGCATCATTTGACTTGTGCAAAAATGACCGATGCAACAAATGAATTTTGATAATTCAGTTTTCTTATCTAAGGCCCAATAAAGTCCATCAAAGAAAATATGTGGACCATGGATACTAATGCTAAAAGGGATAGATGTAAGTCGGGAGGCAAACATAGTCACATTTCCACTATTATCACCCAAATGATTGTGCAGATGTTCGATCTTATCTTTCTTCAAACGTTTAGCTAACATGATAGCCTCACAGAAATAAATCATTTGAAGAGCAAACCCTTTTAAGCCTGGACGGGTTGTTTTAAGAGCTAACAAGAGTGTAGCGAAAAATGTTTTGGGACTAGAAATCAGACTAGAAACAACATCAAAAAATAAAGCTAAAAAATTCGCAGGCAATAAATACTGAGTATTATTTTTTTCGCTAATCACCTCCTCTTCGACGTTGTGATCAACACCGGTACTCCTAACTGAATAGGTAAATACTTCAAATCCTCTTGTCCTTAACCCCAAAACTTCCCTTCTAATAAACGTATCTGTAGCTCGAGGGTAAGTATTCGTAAAATACGCAATTCTCACAGTTTGTTAACCCTATATATTCAATTAAAATTTAGATGACTTTTTCTGGGACCCAACCCAGCATTTCTTTTGATTTTTGATTGCTAAAATCAAATGGTTTAAGACGCGCAGCTACACTATTTTTTTTGAACGTATCAGGAATTTTGCTACCCATGCCGACGGCACTCAAAGCCATCCTAATAAACTGAGAAAACAGGCCAAAAATCTGCCACTTTATTGGTAACTCAAACTTAATACCCCCTATTGATCGCAACATATTTTTATATTCTTTTTGTGTTGATAAACTATCATCTACGAGGTGAAATACACTGTTTAAATTCGACACATCATTACCATTGCTTATTTTTTTTGAGATTAAAACCAATGCTTTTGCAACGCTCGAAACCTTAACTAAAGGTACTTTTCCTGAATGAGTAACCCCCAATCCTAGACCAGATTTAAAAAACCCAGCGTGGGCGTCAGATAAATTATTTTGATCATAAACTAAACCAGGGCGAACAATAGAAACTAATTTTTCTTCAGATCTCCAAGATAACACCTTCTTTTCTTGATCACGTTTCATTCGTGCATAATTACCTAAATCAACATCGTTTTCACAATAAGTCCATGATTCAATTACATTGGATTTAGGAAGATTCGAGATGTAATCTAAAACGGAGATGCTACTAACCAAAATAATTTTTTTAACGTCAGATTGATCCATAGCGGATAAAAGGTTATCCGTCATTGCCATGGTATTTTGATATTGATTATTCGAATGCATATCAGCAGCAAGATGTAAAACTACATCTATATTTTCCAGCGCCGATGCTAGCGATTGAAGATCCGAAAAATCACAAATTTTTGTATCTATATTATCTTCTTCATCCCATAAAACCCGACTACCTTTTCTAGTCAATAGAGTGAGCTTCATATTTTGAGATAATGCTTCATCAACAACTTGCTGACCAATAAATCCAGATGCACCCGTAATTGCTATATTCATTATAGTAATCCTAATTTTTCAATAATTAGTTGCATACCAATGGTTAAATTTGACCGAATGCCTTCTATTTATATTCGATAAGTTTTGCTTGCTTTCCAATTCTCTTTTCATAAATACATTTTAAAAAGCCGAGGGCTTCTGGAAGCTTTCCGATCATAGTAAAAAATGAATATGCATAATAAGTTCCGAATGAAACTTGGTGTCTTTGCTTTTCAGAACTTAAGGTCATCCTTAAAGACTGTAATAAAAGAAGCACAATCAATAGCAAAATAGGAACAATAGAAAGCATAATTAAAGATATAAGAACAAACATGCTATATAGAAGTGTCCAAGCGAGGATACTTTTTAGTTCAGCCTTTTTATATTTTTCTTCATTTTTATCGCCATGCTTTATCGCATTTAGAGTAAATGCATAGCCTCCGCGTTTGGCTCGTTTCCACCATTGAGAAAATCTATGCATATCTGCATCGTGCAATGTCATATCTAAATCCAGCCGCATAATCTTGTAACCATGTTCCCGAATACGAAAACATAGTTCAGGCTCCTCTCCAGCAATAAAGCTCGGGTCAAATCCATTTACTTCTTTAAATACAGAAACACGGTAAATGGCATCACCACCACATGCAGAAGCTTCACCTACTGGCGTATTCCACTCAATATCGCAAATTTGATTATAAATGCTCGCTTTGGGGTACTTTTCCTTTCGTACTCCACACACAACACCTATTTCTGGATTATCAACAAATGCTTTTGGGGCTTCTTGTAACCAAGAATCTATCACTTCACAATCCCCATCAACAAACTGCACCAGTTCAATTTCAGGATAATTATCAACAAGCGACGTAAAACCTTCGTTTCTAGCTCTAGCAGCTGTAAAAGGAATCGACATATCGAGTTCAACACAAGTTACGCCTAGCGCCTTTGCATTTGCAATACTGTCGTCAGTGGAGCCAGAATCTACGTAAACAACTGGCAAGTGTTTAATAGAATGAAGACAACGAACCAATCGTTCACCTTCATTCCGGCCTATAACTACAGCCCCTAAATTCAATTTAATTCTCCAGCAGGAATAAATTTATATAACAAAATATGACCATACATACCGCTAGCTGCGCTAAAATTCGGTCGTCTGAGACCTTCATTATCTCTACAGAGAAGAAGCGATAACCGACATCCGTATTTACCAGCAAGATTCGTTCTCAAGCCTAACAATAATAGCCTTGTTTAGTGTTAAAATTATTAAAAAATCATTATTACAGCTTGATACCAAGCTCACTTTTACGATTGCTTTCGAGCAGCATATACCAATCCAATAAAAGTTCTTCTAGAACTAGATTTGTGTTCAAATTAAAGGGTCCAGATAGAAGAGAACGTTTTTCGCAAAGTTTGTCCCGAAAAACAAATAACTTAATGACACTATTACTAGACAACTTACGAAGCACTGGCTCATAAAATGGCATACATGTTTTATTTGCAACAAAATGGTATATCAGGACCTCTACCATGTTAAGCAAAACATGTAAAATCAGATCGGGTTCTAGCTTACTCCACTTCTTAGCTAAAATAATGGGTTTTGTCGCATCACACGAAAGATCAACAAGACCAGTTACAATTTTCTTCCTCTCCTCCACTGTGCCATTGTGAAACCACTCTTTTGCTATCAAAGGTGCACCACCTACCTGTTCCAGCAGTTCTTCAGTCTCGTCGATACCAGATTCTTTTAAAAATAAGGTCGACTCTTCCTTTGATGGTAGAGGTAATTCTATGATGCGACATCGACTTTTAATTGTCGGCAAAAGTTTATGAGGTTCACTGGAAACGAGAATAAATACTGTCTCTCCAGGAGGTTCTTCCAAGTTTTTCAATAACGCATTGGCCGCATTTAGGTTCATCAAATCAGCAGGCTGTAACAATACTATTTTTCTTTTTCCTAACAACGATGTTTTCGCCACAAAATCTGAAACAGAACGTATCTGGTCTACTTTTATTTGTGTTGATTTTTCCTCGGGCTCTATGCTTAAAAAATCACCATGAGATTGCGATTTAATTAATTCACAACTACGACACTTGTTACATACTACATCGTTAAGCGTGGCGTGACACAGAAGATAATGGGCCATCGCGGATGCAAACTTCTCAATACCAGTGCCCGATTCACCAATTAGCAAATAAGCATGAGAAACTCTCTCATCCTGAACTTCACTAATAAAGCGCTGCCAATTAGCTTTTTGCCAATTATAAGGGGGCATAGGAAGTGTTAACGTCATAATCCACCTATTGTAATCAATAAGAGGGTAAAATAGGGGCCTAATTTAAGACTCAATCTGGCAAACAAGCTAATGGTCGATATTGTCTTTGAAGATAAAAATATCATCGTTATAAATAAACCTTCTGGTCTACTCTGTGTTCCCGGGTTGAGTTCACCTGACAATTTATTTGACCAGGTCAAACAATATAATCCAAATGCCCGCACCGTTCATCGACTCGATATGGGTACTTCTGGACTTGTTATTTTTGCCTTGAACTATGAAGCTCAGAAAAATATGAGCCATATTTTTGAGAAAAGGCAAATTCAAAAAACCTATTATGCGAAAGTCTATCAGCAATTAACCAATAAATTTGGCGAAATTCAATCACCACTTATTTGTGACTGGGCCAACCGTCCGAAACAAAAAATAGATTGGATCAATGGAAAACATGCTCACACTTTTTTCGAGCGAATTTCCGTCGAAAAAAACTCATCGATTGTTAAGCTATTTCCTTTTACCGGGCGCACTCATCAACTTCGTGTCCATATGCTACAAATTGGCCACCCTATACTCGGCGATCAATTTTATAATATTGACGGTTCAAATTTGCTTGCTAATCGCCTATTGCTCCATGCCACACAACTTAACTTTCGTCACCCAATGACAAATCACTTAATCTCAATTAAGCGAAACGCAGACTTTATTTAGTCGGCGCATTCTTCTGTAGAAATGAGTTTTTTCAAGCATAGCAATATCTCTTGCTGCACAATATCAATTGGTAAATTAGCATCAATGATGCTATATCCCATCGGGTTTTCAGCCGCTCTTTTTTTGTAACCGGCTCTAACTCGCTCGAAAAATTCTAATTTTTCCTTCTCAAATCGATCCAACGCACCACGCTTAGCAGCTCTTTCTAAACCAACTTCCACATCAATATCTAATAAAAACACCTGATCTGGCCGCAGAGTCCCTTGAACATGTTGTTCAAGGTATTTAATTTCATCAAGAGATAAACCTCGGCCATAACCTTGATATGCATAAGTAGCGTCCGTAAATCTGTCACAGACCACCCACTTTCCCTCAGCCAAAGCGGGAAGAATAACTTGATTCAAATGCTGGGCCCTAGCTGCAAATATAATTAATAGTTCTGCTGTCGAATTAAATTTCTCGTCCCGGTTTGCAAGTAGGATATCTCGTAACTCTTCAGCTAGCTGAGTCCCACCAGGTTCGCGTGTTCTTATAAAGTCAATTCCAGATTGCTTTAAGTTCTGTGTAATAAATTCTATATTTGTTGATTTGCCAACACCTTCAGTTCCTTCTATAGTAATAAATTTGCCACGCATAACCATACTCATTTGGATATTGAAGACCGATAACCTTTCTTTCGTTTCAACTGATATTCTTTTACTGCAACTTCATGTTCTTCTAATGTCACACTAAATTTATGTGTCCCATCACCTTTTGCCACAAAATAAAGTTCATCTCCCGACTCTGGATGTAACGCAGCGAAAATAGCTTCTTTTCCTGGCATCGCAATAGGCGTAGGAGGCAATCCCCGAATCACATATGTATTGTATGGCGTTGCCGTTCTTAGATCTTTGCGTGTTATATTACCTTTATAACTATCTCCCATTCCGTAAATTACGGTGGGATCTGTTTGTAGACGCATATTTTTCTCAAGTCGCCTCACAAAAACCCCAGCTATTTTGCTTCTCTCATGAGCTGCTCCTGTTTCCTTTTCGATGATTGATGCCATAATTAGAGCTTCATAAGGATTCTTATAAGGCAGACCACCATCTCTATTCTCCCAAAGATCGTGGAGAGTGATTTGCATTTTTTCATAAGCCCTAAATAAAATGTCTAGTGCGGTATCACCTTTGGTATAACTGTATGTATCAGGAAAAAACCAACCCTCGGGATGAGTGAACTCTTTGCTAGAAGATTTAAATTTTTGCAATAACTCTTCATAGTCCATAGACGACTTTTCAGCATCTACTCTATTTAATATCTTTAAATAATCTTGGAATGTCATCCCTTCGACGAGAGTTACCTTATGTTGAACAACATCCCCAGAATTAAATTTTTTAAGTATCGATTTAGGTGACTCCCATTTATTAAATTGATACTCACCCTTTTGAATATGAGTTTTATCCGCAAAACGAGCATAAAGCGTCCATAGCTCGGGCCAGCGAATTATACCTTCGCCAGAAAAATCTCGAGCTATCGAATTGACTGACATACCTGCTCTAACCTCATATATAGTAATTTTTTCCGGCAATACGATCGGAGTATGCAGCCATGACCAAAGATAATATGCCACGGCAAAAAACATGCTTAGGAGCCATATAGAAAAGGAAAAAATGATTAAAATGGGACTTATTTTCATTTTGATAAATAGCTTTCGGCTAAGGACTTTAACGCCTTAGTTGTAGAACATTCTGTAAACTGGATATTGATTTTATGGAAATGGTTATCAACAATTTGACTTACCGAAGAGATGCCTGACAACGCATTCGTAATAAACGCTTCCTGCATAGAAAATAGATCGTCTAACTTCAACGGAATTTCCAATAACTCTATACCGGCCTCGCCAACACACTTTTCAATCAAAAATCGCTTATAAACACCTTCTACTCCCGCGCTTTTTAACTTGGGTGTATATAATTTTTCATTTTTAATAAAAAATAAATTATGGTGCATTGCATCAACAAGATAACCTTCTGAATCTAAGAAAAAAGCCTGTTGATGTTTTTTAAGCTTCAAATCTGCCAACGCTGCAATATAGTTAAACCGACTAAGGTGCTTTAAACCAACTAATGCAGATGATTCTTCGATTGATTTAGGCGCTAATACAAGCTGAACATCTAAATCATTTGCGGATTCATAAGGAGATATCCGTGTATAGATATTTGGTTCTTTTTGTTTTGCCTGATCAAAAAAAGTCGTTTCAGGGTAAGAACCAAAATTATTTTCAGGTAAAGTAACTGTCAACTTTACTCTTGCGCAGAACTTTTTACCTTTTGCAAAACAATGTTTTTTTGCAAGCTCCAGACTGTGAATCAAATTGTTTTCGCTCAATTCAAAATTGAATTTTTGACATGCGTTCATTAATCGTTCTTTATGAAATTCAAGCAAAGAAAATTTTTGATTTTGCCAAAGCATGGTTTCGAAAAAGCCTTCTCCATAAGAGAAACCTCTGTCAGTGCACAAAGCGTTATCCATAACCTCATTGCCATTTAAAAAGATTATTGATTTGCTTTGCATATGCCAAGACTAAATATTATCTAACCAAAAGATTCAAGATCAGTTATTCACCAGAATACTTTCGAAAAATGAGGCTTCCATTTGTCCCACCAAAACCAAATGAGTTGCTTAAAGCGGCATCAATGTTCATAGGCAGAGCTTTATGAGGAACAAAGTTTAAATCACATCCTTCATCTGGGTTATCCAAATTAATAGTAGGAGGCGCAACTTGATCACGAATAGAAAGCACCGAAAATGCCGCTTCAACAGCTCCAGCAGCGCCAAGGAGATGGCCTATCATAGATTTTGTTGAGCTCATTGCGAGGGAGTTTGCGTGTGATCCAAATACGTTTTTCACTGCTTCACACTCAGCAATGTCGCCGGCACCAGTTGATGTACCATGCGCGTTAATATATGAGATTTCATGCGCTTCCATTCCAGCATCCCTCAATGCATTTTCCATCGAAAGAGAAGCGCCATCACCCGAGGGAGAAGTAATGTGATAAGCGTCACCACTTGTACCAAACCCAACAAGCTCTGCATAAATTTTTGCACCACGCTCAAGAGCATAGTCAAGTGATTCCAACATAAGCATGCCAGAGCCATCGCCAAGGACAAAACCATCGCGATCTTTATCCCACGGCCGGCTGGCTTTTTCAGGCTCGTCATTGCGTTTAGAGAGCGCTCGAGCAGCCCCAAAACCGCCAATTCCCACGTCAGTTGTTGCCATCTCCGCGCCTCCTGCTATAACGGCATCAGCATGTCCGTAGGCAATTTCTCTAGCGGCTAAACCAACACAGTGAGTACCTGTGGCACAAGCCGTCGTGCAGGCGAGGTTTATTCCCTTAAAACCATATTTTATTGATAGATTACCGGCGATCATATTTATGATCGCTCCTGGCACAAAAAATGGAGATACTCTGCGTGGACCTTTTTCTTTAATTGTAAATGCGGTGTCTTCAATCCATCCAAGTCCACCAATTCCAGAACCGATAATACATCCAATTCTGTGCGCATTTTCTTCAGTTACGGTAATTCCAGAGTCTTCTACTGCTTGAATACCCGCAGCCATTCCATATTGGATAAATGGATCCATCTTGCGAGCTTCTTTTGGTCCAATATAAGGAGATAAATCAAATTCGCGGACAGATGCGCTTATCTGCGTCGAAAAATTGGAGGCGTCGAAGTGAGTAATTTTCTTGACTCCGCTTACCCCTTCTAGAATATTCTTCCATGTTTCTTCAACTGTATGGCCTACAGATGTGACCAATCCCACACCTGTTATTACGACCCGTTTACGTTCGTTCACCTGCATCTCCTGAAACAAAGTTCGATTAAATCATCGATTTGCGATTGCTATCAGTATCATACTGTTCGCAAGAATATATTGCGTGACACAAAAAACAAAAGCCGCACTACACTAGATAGATACGGCTTTTTATTATAGATTTAGACGTATAGATTAACGATTATAATTAAGCTAAATTTTCGTTAATGTAATCGATAGCAAGTTGAACTGTCGTTATTTTTTCAGCTTCTTCGTCGGGAATTTCAGTTTCAAATTCTTCCTCTAGCGCCATTACTAACTCGACAGTATCTAAAGAGTCAGCGCCCAAATCTTCAACAAAAGATGCTTCGTTTTTTACTTCTTCTTCTTTGACACCTAGTTGCTCCGCGACAATTTTCTTTACGCGTTCTTCAATGCTACTCATAATCGTCATAAACTCCTAAACTATTCTTTAGTGGCCAAACTGTTATTGTTTTACCCACTTATATTAAGCAATTCGCCATGGGGCGATACACATGTGCGCGCATTTTACATCGAAACTCTTTCAGTTGTAACGTCAGAAATAAAAATATTTACCAATTAATAAAAATATCTTTTATTTTCATATGGTTAGCACATATACATGCCGCCATTTACGTGGATAGTTTCACCCGTTATGTAACTTGCCGCATCACTACACAAGAACTGAACCACGCCAGCTATCTCTTCCGGTTGACCCAATCTTGCCATAGGAATCGCGCCAAGCATTTGATTCTTTTGTTCTTCCGGCAGTACCTCAGTCATATCTGTGGCGATAAATCCCGGAGCGACAGAATTAACAGTCACGTTTCTCGAACCAATTTCTTTAGCTAGAGATCGAGCAAACCCCATAACCCCGGCTTTGGTTGCTGAATAATTTGTTTGCCCTGCATTTCCCATTTGCCCTACAACGGAAGAAATATTAACAATTCGTCCCCAACGAGCTTTCATCATCCCTCTTAAAACACCTTTACTCAATCGATAAATAGCATTTAGGTTAGTATTAATGACATCAAACCATTCATCTTCACCCATACGCATAAGTAAATTGTCTTTGGTAATACCCGCATTGTTAACGAGTATTAAAGGCGCAGAGTGACGTTCTTGAATGCTTTTTAATAAATTTGATACGGAATCAGGGTCGGTCACGTCTAGCATCATTCCATCGTTTTGACCATCTATTTCCTTCAACCGGGAGGAAATAGCTTCTGCACCCTTTTCTGACGTCGCTGTACCAACAACGATCGCACCTTGTTCCGCCAAAGATTTAGCGATAGCGGCCCCAATACCACGACTTGCACCTGTAACTAGTGCAACCTTACCTTCTATAGACATATTCACCCCTCAATTTATTCTTTATCGCTGTGCATTCAATAAACTAATGCTACTAGTTAACGACTCAATACTATCAGCAGTTTGACTTTCTAATGATTTGTTTATTCTTCTATTTAATCCCGATAAAACCTTGCCAGGTCCACATTCAAATGTTCTTGTGACACCGCGATCCACCAAACTTTGTATACAAGCTACCCAACGAACAGGCGAATATACCTGCTCAATCATAATGTTTTTAATATTTTTAGGATCTGTTTCAACATCGGCGGTAACATTATGTAAAACCGGAATGACCGGTGCATTAAATTCTGTCGAGTGAATTTCCGCTGCTAATCTATCAGCCGCGGGCTTCATCAAGCTAGTATGAAATGGCGCACTTACTGGCAGAGGCATAGCTTTCTTCGCTCCAGCAGATTTAAGCTTTTCTATTGCAAGCTCAACTGCTTCTTTTTCGCCAGCAATAACTAATTGACCAGGAGAGTTATAATTAACAGGTGAAACAACTTGACCTATAGCTTCAGAGGCAGATTCGCATTCCTGTTCAACCGCTTCATCTTCTAAACCAATTATGGCGGCCATTGATCCAACACCGACAGGAACCGCTTCCTGCATATACTGCCCTCTGGCACGGACCAGCTTTATGGCGTCTTCAAATGCTAAGACCCCCGCACATACGAGTGCTGACCACTCACCGAGGCTATGACCAGCAACGTAGGCTGGCTTGTGACAGGATGCTTCTTCACAAACCCGAAGTATTGCAATACTTGAAGAAAGCAATGCTGGCTGAGTAACCTCAGTCATAGACAAACGCTCTTCAGGACCATTCTGAATTAAATCCCAAAGATCGTAGCCAAGAACTTGGGAGGCAACCTCAAAAGTGCTTTTTACACAAGTGTGTTGCTCAGAGATATCGCTAAGCATTCCAACTTTTTGCGACCCTTGACCAGGGAAAATAAACGCTGTTTCACTCATAACTTTTACCAGATATATGTAATCTTTTTATCATTAATTAAACTTTGTACACCCATAATCAGAGTGCCTAAATTATTATTTTTATAATTTACAATTCAAGCTTTTTGACACGATAGTGCGTGCTCGATCCGGTCTACGATATTTGCTTCAACTAACTCAATTGCTGTCTCTACCGCTTTGTAAAAACCGAGTTTATCTGCAGCGCCATGACTTTTGACCACTGTTTTTCTCAGGCCAAGTAAAGCGGCTCCGTTATACAAAGATGGGTTATATTTAAGCCACCAAGACTTTATCAACCACCCCAAAGGCACCGCCAAAAAACGCCTAATGAAACTTTGGCTTACCTCTTGCTGTATGGTTTGCACAGCGAACTTGGCAACGCCTTCGGAAACTTTAAGTGCTACATTTCCTGAAAAGCCATCGCACACAATCACATCAACATCACCACTATATATAGAGTCACCCTCTACAAAACCGACATAATTTAATTCAGACTGTTGACTTAAAAGTAGACTCGCTTCCTGTATATTCTTGCCACCCTTGTTACCTTCAGTGCCCACATTTAAGAGTGCAACCCGAGGGCTTTCACAACCACCAATTTTGGCGAAAGAAGACCCCATTAATGCAAATTGGACTAATTGAATAGGCGAACAGTCGATATTTGCTCCCAAATCCAACAAATAACTTGCACCTAGTCGAGTCGGCATGGGCTTGCAAATAGCTGGGCGTTGAATAGTTTCGAAAGACTTTAACAAGTAGCAGCTCATTGCCATTAAAGCGCCAGTGTTACCAGCACTCACGCAAGCATCGGCGTGACCTGATGCGACACATTCAACGGCTTTCCACATTGACGAAGCCTGTTTATTTCGAAGTGCTAAACTTGGTTTTTCAGACATTTCCACTACTTCGGTAGTGTGGACGATATTAACCCGGTCGAGCGAGGAAGCATTTTTAGAAGATAGGATCGAAGATATTTGATTCTCATCACCAAAAAAAGTGACAGAAACTGAATCAAAATCATTCAATGCATCTAGCGTAGCGGGCACACTATGTTTAGGCCCATAGTCCCCGCCTGATGCATCGATTGCAAGATGTATGTTTGACGCCAATATTACTCGTCGTCTGTTGTTGAAATGACTTTACGCCCTTTATAAAACCCATCAGGACTAATATGGTGACGTAAATGCTTTTCACCTGTAGTTGGGTCAATAGATAAGGTTTTTCCTGTTAACGCATCATGAGAACGGCGCATGCCACGTCTAGAACGCGTTTTTCTATTTTGTTGAACAGCCATTATATACTCCTGACATTTTCACCCTAGCGATAACCGACAATTGCCCTTATTGCTTAGGTGTTTTTTTCTTTAGTAATTCAAGAACCTTAAAAGGATTTTCCTTAGGTTCACCAATAACAATTTCCTCTTCGCCAGATTCTAATAGGCGAGGATCAATACAATTCTCTTTGTGGTATGCAACTACAGGTATACTTAGTAGCAACTCTTCCTGAACAATTTGATACACATCAGCCTCGTTTCCTTCAACAATCCAAGGCTCATATCTATCAGGAAGTGTTTTTGCATCATCCTCACTATTTACAATAGCCAAACTTGATTTCGATTCTATTTCCAAATCACATGGCTTTAAACAGCGCTGACAGGTTACTTGTATGATACCGTTAATGTCTATTTCAGCAATTTTTAAGCCCTGCTCTTCTACATAAAGTGCAAGACGTACGTTTATTTCCTCGATAGAATTAACTACATCTTCAATGCCAGGCAGGTCTTCCAAGGTTACATAGCCCTCATAAACCGACTGCAAATACGCTTGCTTTCGCGGTTCGATGTGGCTAGAAAGCCTATTAGATTTGCTGCTGCCAGACATAAGACGCGCGATCATAGGGATTTTTGTATTCGCTGTCAAAGAAAAATCTAAGAATTGGTAAATTTATGTATTCAAATAGCGCTAAAATTATTCTCGCATCCTCCTCACGTTACCGAGGAGCTCAACTTGAGACGCTAAAAATCCCCTATGAGCAAACTAAACCGAACTTCACTGAAGTCGCTAATCCAGGTGAAGCAGCAGAGGAGTTAGCCTTACGGCTAGCTAAGGGTAAAGCTGAATCCGTCATACAAACCCACAAAGGCCTCATCATCGGTTGCGATCAAACAGCTGAAATTAATGGCCAAATTCTTGGCAAACCAGGCACAATTCCAAAAGCCAAATCCCAACTCTTGGCAAGCTCTGGCAAAACAGCCGTTTTTTATTCCGCGATATGCATGATTAATACTGGTACCAATAGGGTTCAAATTGACGCAATTAAAACCGAGGTTGTTTTTAGATCCCTAACGGAGGGACAAATTGATAGTTATATCAATAAAGATCTGCCGCTAGACTGCGCCGGTAGTTTTAAAAGTGAGTCTATTGGTGTTGCGCTATTTAGTGAAATTAAAAGTAAAGACCCTAGTGCACTGGTGGGACTGCCATTAATCCGCTTAACTGAATTTCTATATGAAGAAGGTGTTGATGTGTTAACTTATGAGTAGGTTTTAACCTCCTAACAAGACACTCCCCCATACAAACCCCCAGAGTAACAGGGTTAAGAACACCGCAGCAGATCCAAGATCCTTAGCCTTTCCAGCTAACTCATTATGCTCAAGCCCAATTCGGTCGACCACGGTTTCAATTCCCGTATTAAGTAATTCAACAATTAAAACGAGAACGACACTAGCAATAAGCAGTATTCGTTCAACATTATTGACATCTAACCAAAAGGCTATGGGAATCAAGATTAAAGATAAAACAAGCTCTTGCTGAAATGCTGCTTCGGAGCGAGCAGCCGATAAAAAACCTTTATAAGAGTAAAAAGCAGCTTTATAGACTCGTGTAAATCCGCTGTTTTTCTTTTGATACATGAACGCTTTAATCCTCGTATCCAAATTAATAAACCCGGCTTTAAATTTCCTAAAGCAACTCGATTTAACTTATTCAGTATTTTTAGAAACCTCGATCGAGATATCCAAATTAAGTTCTTCTTTTAATTGTAGGCACCACTGATCAATGCGCTTTCCTGTCAGTTCTGGCTGTTGATCTTCATCAATCCCCAAGCCGACGAACTTATCTTGATCGGCTAATTTAGCTTTGGATGCATCAAATTCATAACCTTCAGTAGGCCAATAACCTAAGATTTTAGCACCCTTTTCCAAAACCACATCATGCAACATCCCCATAGCATCTAAAAAGAAGTCGCCATAACCAAACTGATCACCAAGTCCAAACAAGGCTACAACCTTCCCAGAAAAATCAACTTCTGAAATATCTTCCCAAAACTCTTCCCAATCAGATTGAATCTGACCAAAATCCCAAGTTGGAATTCCCAAAATAATCACTTCGTATTCGATAAACTCGAGCTGAGTAACATCGGCGATATCATAAACATCACAATAATCTTTACCGAAGCGACTTTGGATTTGATAAGCCACGGATTCAGTATTCCCTTCGTCACTGCCAAAAAACAACCCAATACTGCTCACAAACACCCTCTATAAATATATGCGCTTAAAAGACGCGCATTTTCTCAACTCAAAAGCCGTAAAACAACTGAAAATTCTCAGAACTGGCGATGGCAAATTTTCGCCGCTCATAACTCGCAAATCATTCCTCTTTACTGTCAAAAAAACATCACCAAACTCTATGATTTTAAAACAAACAGCATAACTCATTGAATTATATATATTTTTCAGCATTTTTAAAAAGTGGCATGTAAATAGCTTAAAACTTACCCAAATGTTTTATCAAAACGGAAGAATTTAAATTAGGTAGAGTTTTATGGTGAAATTAGCCACCTCACAAGCAAAGCAAGTGAAATCTTCAGAAACTAGCGTACCGGTGAACGGCTTTCCAGGAGAGAATGAGCTAAAAGACTTACGGTTTAAGCTCGCTCACAACTTGCAAAGCACTTTACACCTGCAAACCACTCTGGAATTGTTTTACGATAATATTCTAGATTTAGTGAAACTTGACGGTATTACATTTGAACTTGCCCAAACGGAGAATCCCATAAGTTTAGGTAAAAAAGCGAAGCATTCTGCAATCTACACAATCGCTTCATCAAATGCTCGCCTAGGCAAAATGCACTTTTTCCGCACACGTCGCTTTGCTGAAGCAGAGCTCACCGTGTTTGAAATGCTCATCGGCGTATTGTTTTATCCCTTAAGAAATGCGTTGCTTTATCGCGAAGCCTTAGAACTTTCAATGCGAGACCCTCTCACAGGCATTGGCAACCGACAAGCATTAGATTCAAGCTTTAACCGGGAAATAAAACTCTCAAAACGACATGAACACCCTCTTGCATTACTTGTTATCGATATTGATCACTTTAAAGATGTTAACGATAGCCTTGGTCACCAAAGTGGAGACAAGGTACTTCAACAAGTTGTAAAAATCATTCAGCAGACACTGCGGGAAACAGACCAAATTTTCCGTTTTGGGGGAGAAGAATTTGTCGCCTTGCTAAACAATACAGATATTGAAAATGCGCGGCTTATTGCTGAGCGAATCCGGCTAAACGTCGCAATGACTCCTATATCATTAAAAAATGAGGACGTGCTAATTACAGTCAGTATCGGAGTGAGTTCGCTTAAATGCGATGATTCCGAGGAGACATTATTGGAAAGAGCGGATCAATCACTTTACAGAGCAAAAGATGAAGGTCGTAATAAAGTCTGTTGCGAGTAGAGGCTAGCGCAAACTCACACGTTAACGCGATCTACGCGAAGAAGCTCTTAACTTTTTGTTGTGTCGTTCACGAATTTTCGTTAACTGAGCTGAATGCTTTTGTTTCGGCGGACGCTTTAAGCCTGCAGTTTCAAAAAGATCGCCGGTTTCTTTATCCGTAAGCTCGACCCATTGACCAGCACGCACGTGAGAGGGAATAAAAATATTTCCATAGCGAACGCGCTTCAATCGATTGACACGCACATCTTGTGACTCCCATAAACGTCGCACTTCACGATTACGACCTTCCATCACTACACAATAAAACCAGGAATGAGAACCTTCACTATCTGATCTGCGAATATCTGTGAATTTTGCAACACCATCTTCTAGCAAGATACCGTCTCGCAATTTTTGAAGTGTTTGATCTTCTACCTTGCCTTGCACACGCACTAGATATTCACGATCAATATTTGATGACGGGTGCATTAACTTATTCGCAAGTTCACCATCATTGGTAAATAGAAGCGCACCACTCGTATTAAAATCAAGGCGACCTACAGAAATCCAACGACCTACTTTCAATCTTGGTAATCGCTCATAAACACTTTTTCTTCCTTCTGGATCATTACGTGAACATATTTCACCTTCAGGTTTATTGTAAAGAATCACTCTTAATCGATGAGATTCTTTCGCACTACCGGAAACAAGACGACCATCAAGTTCGATTTTGTCTCGCGGAGTAACACGATCTCCTAAACCAGCAACGCGACCATTTACCTTGACGCGACCATCGAGGATGACCCGCTCCATTTCCCTTCGCGAGCCCATACCCGCGCGAGCAAGCACCTTCTGTAATTTTTCATCACTTGGTGGCTGATCATCAGTTGGTGTCTTCATTGGTATCCAGTTCACTTAGCTTCTTAGTTTCTTCTGACTCACTAAACTCCTCAGGAGATTCTTCTAGTGCAGTTTCAGTTAGGTTTTCATTCGGTTCTGAATCGACAAACGATTCATTTTTATCGTCGGAAACCATTTGCTCGGCTGATTCAATCACACCAGTTGGAGCGTCCAAATTCTCAGAATTAATCTCGATAGAAACCTCGTCAAATTCATTTACATCTGCATTTTCACTGCCTCCAGACTTTGTATCCTCAGAGTCGGATTGGTTAGCGCTTGAGTCTTCCGTCGAAATTTCTTCTTCAAAGTTTAGAGCTTTTGTTTGATTGCTTTCACTTTCAATCTCTTCACCAGATTGATTAATTTCAGACAACTCCTTATCGTCAACGGGAGGCTGCCCCTCAAAATCCAACGCCTTATTTAGACTATCAATATCTTTTAGCTCACCAAGCGTAGGAAGCTCTTCTAAGCTCTTTAAATTAAAGTAATCGAGAAACTTTTTTGTTGTTGCATACAAAGAAGGCCGTCCTGGAACATCTCTGCTTCCCACTACCTTGACCCACTCACGTTCGGTCAAAGTTTTGATAATATGAGAACTTACTGCCACACCACGAACTTCTTCAATGTCTCCCCTGGTAATAGGTTGCCGATAGGCAATTAAAGCGAGAGTCTCTAATAGTGCACGAGAATACTTCTGAGGCTTCTCCTCCCAAAGTCGATTTACCCAAGTGGCGATGTCTTCACGAACAATGAATCGCCAACCACTTGCAACTTCCACTAAATCAAAGCCACAGTCTTCGCAGTTCGATTTAATTGCTTCAAGTGCTTTAAGTAGTATTTCCTTTTCTGGAATTTCGTTCTCAGCAAACAAGGTCTGCATTTTTTCAAGTGTGAGTGGTTCCCCAGCGGCTAAAATCGCGCCTTCAAGAATCTTTTTTAAATGCAAGATTTCATCAGTCATAATTTTGTGTAACTTATTTCAAGACCTATTTTAAGGTCCATTTAACTTTTTATATTGTAAGGCTATGCATTTTGGACTTTAGCTTTCACGTGAATTGAGCCAAAAGCTTCAGTTTGAACAATCTCAACCAACTGTTCTTTTATCAATTCCATCACTGCGAGAAATGTGACTACAACGCCCAATCGCCCTTCTTTTACTTTAAAAAGGCTTACAAACGGTAAAAATGGCTTTCCTGAAAGTTGATCAAGCACTTGTCCCATGCGCTCTCTGGTTGAGAGCTTTTCCATTTCAACATAATGACTTTCGAACATATTAGCGCGTCTTAGCACTTCCGATAACGCTACTAATAGCTCTTTTATATCAACATCGGGGTCCGGTCGCGTAATGTTTTTATCGGGACCTTTTGCCTTTGCAATATGAATTTCCCTATGCAGACGTGGCAGATCATCAATGTCTTCTGCAGCCTGTTTAAAGCGTTCGTATTCTTGTAAACGTCGAATCAATGCCGCCCGAGGATCGCTCTCTTCCTCTTCATCTTCTTCACTCGTACGCGGAAGTAGCATACGAGATTTAATTTCAGCTAACATCGCAGCCATAACAAGATATTCAGCTGCGAGTTCAAATTGCATAGCTTCCATAACTTCCACATAGGCGACATACTGCTTAGTGATTTCAGATACATCAATTTCCAAAATATCGATATTTTGGCGACGTATCAGATAAAGCAATAAATCAAGAGGCCCTTCAAAAGCTTCTAGAATGACTTCTAGGGCATCTGGTGGAATATATAGATCTTTTGGAAGCTGAGTGAACTCCTTACCTTGAACAATAGCAAAGGGCATTTCCGCCTGAGCAGGTTTTTCAGAGCTCGCTTTCTCTATTTCAGTGTTTTCATCACCTGTTGAATCATGACTCGCATTCGATTGCGGTGGTACAGAATTGTCTAATTTTTCTTCACTTTCTAGCTTTTCAGCTGCATCCAAGACGGGATTATCGATTCCAGACAAGTTTTATTCCAGAAGAATTGATGAGTTAGTTTTTTAATTTAAGCGTGCAATTATAACGATTGTGTCGATACGAATACTATTATTTTATTGTCATTTTTAAAAAGAAGGCTCAAACCAGACCTTCTATCGAGCCACATCCTTCCCTAAAGATTTCTGGCTCATCGCCGGTAAGATCCACTACTGTCGTTGGGTCCATACCACAATATCCCCCGTCTATAACCAACTCCACTGCATGTTCTAAGGTGTCGCGGATGTCATAGGGATCAGTCAAAGGCGAGGTATCACCGGGCATAATAAGAGAGCTTGTCATGAGCGGTTCACCTAGCTCTTCCATCAAATCCAGAGCAATTTTGTTATCCGGGACGCGCAGCCCAACGGTCTTTTTCTTTGGATGCATTAAGCGCCGAGGCACTTCGGATGTGGCATTTAGTATAAAAGTATAGGGGCCAGGAGTATGGCCTTTGATTAAGCGGAATGCCGAATTATCGACCCTCGCATAATTTGCAAGCTCCGACAGGTCGCGGCAAACCAAAGTAAAATTATGGTCTTTTCCTAACTGCCTTATCGCGCGGATTCTATCCAGTGCGAGCTTATCTCCAATATGACAGCCTAACGCATAGGCTGAATCTGTAGGATAAACAACTAAGCCTCCTTTGCGAATAATTTCAGCCGATTGCTTTATCAATCTTTGTTGAGGGTTTTCGGGGTGAATACTAAAAAACTGCGCCAATCGTAATACCTCAAAAAGAGTTTCTTCAAACTGGTTAATTTTAATTTACGGATACTTAAAATCTAAATTTAAAGGATTTTAGGCCCAGCTATGCCATACCGGCTCGATATCTGACGGCATTGTGCCAAAACTCCCCAGTTCTTGCCACGCACAATTAGGTGCATGAAAATCACTACCACAAGACCCTTTCAAGCCAAACCTCCTCGCTATATTGGCGACATTAGCAGTGACATCAGGGGTTTGTTTACCACTAATGATTTCTATCGCCTCGCCACCACAGGCACTAAAATCCTCAGTCAACCGGCAAAGCTTGGTGCGAGTCATATTATATTTTGTAGGATGCGCCAATACAGCTGTACCTTTGGCCGCCGCGACCCAATTAATGACCTCATGGATCTCTGGCCAGTTGGTCTTCACATCCCCTACTTTCCCTGCGCCTAGATATCGCTTAAATGCAGCATTAACGGAGGAAACTGCACCAATTTCCACCATATACTTGGCAAAATGAGGCCGCCCTATGACCCCGCCACCGGCATACCTTTTTGCTCCTTCAAGCGCTCCATCAATCCCTTTTTTAGCGAGTTTGCTCGCTATAATTTCAGCTCGTTCATCCCTTGCTTGCTCTTGATTAGATATTGCCTTAAGCAAAACAGGCTCATTTAGATCAATATTTAGTCCCACAATATGCACACCAATACCGGACCATTCACTAGAAAACTCTATTCCAGTGACTAATTCTAGATTTTCTTTCGCCGCTTGGGTTGAGGCTCGCTCATAAGAGCTTAAAGTATCGTGATCAGTTATCGCTAAAACGGAAACATCTTTTAATTTGGCTCTCGACACCAGCTCCTCAGGGCTTAAAATACCGTCTGAAAAACTCGTATGACAATGAAGATCATATTTTTTCGTCATAAATTTTAATTATACTGGCTAATCAACTATCAAATAAGTCTACAGTGACCAATGAATCAACCTAAAGAAAAACAAGAAAACTTTTTACTCAATATCATTTTAAATATTGCCATTCCAACCATTATTCTAATCAAGTTTTCAGGCGAAGAACACTTGGGACCCAAGCTTGGTATTGTCGTAGCTCTCGCTTTTCCAATTATCTATGGAGTTATGGATTTTGGAAGAGCAAAGAAAATTAACTTTTTTTCTATTCTTGGTGTCATTAGCATTCTTCTAACTGGTGGAATAAGTCTACTTGAGCTAGACCCCAAATATATAGCGATAAAAGAGGCTGCTATTCCTGCATTGTTTGGTATTGCCACAATTGGCTCCCTATATACTCGCTATCCACTTGTTAAAACATTCCTTTTTAACGACAAAATTATACAGACTGAAAAGGTAAATCAAGCTTTGGAAGGGCGCAGTAACTTAGATGCTTTTCAAACTACGTTAAAAAATGCATCTTACTTGATTGCTGCTTCATTCTTTTTATCCTCTATCTTAAATTTTGTATTAGCAAAAATGATACTTGTCAGCCCACCAGGAACAGAAGAATTTAACGCCGAGTTAGGCAAAATGACAGCGTTAAGTTATCCTGTGATCGCGCTTCCAGCAATGCTAATTATGTTCGGCACATTATTTTATTTGTTTCGCAGCATGACTCGGCTCACTGGGCTTTCATGGGAAGAAATTCTCAATGATCCTCAAGATAACAAAGAATCTGGCCAAGCTGCCAAAACCGATAATCAGGAATAAACTATGTTATACGCCATTATGAGTCAGGATGTTGAAAATAGCTTACCACTAAGAAAAAAAGCCAGACCTGCACATATCGAAAGATTAAATCACCTCAAAGATGAAGGAAGATTAATCTTGGCAGGCCCTTTACCCGCCTTAGACACGGATGATCCTGGTGATTCTGGTTTCACGGGAAGTTTAGTCGTTGCTGAATTTTCTTCTCTAGAAGACGCGAAAAGCTGGGCTGATGCAGACCCCTATGTTGATGCTGGAGTTTATGAACAAGTTACCGTAAAACCATTTAAAAAAGTACTACCCTAATAACGAAATCGCTTTCAGCATCCAAGGCCCAATGAATATGATTGCAAAACATCGCTATCAACTAGTTTTCCTTTTTTTATTATTCACTGTATTTCTTAAGCCATTTGCGGCTTTTGCACAAGAAAAAGTATATGTTACCGACGTTTTACTTATTAATTTTCGTACTGGGCCTGGCAATGACTATCGAATTGAAAAAAGGCTAAAGAGCGGCACTGCGTTGCAGCGAGTTGGACAAAATGAAGAAGGAAGCTGGAGTAAAGTTATAGCTCCAGATGGTACCGAAGGTTATGTTCTATCCCAATACATTGGTCTAGAACCCACAGCGCAGATTAAGCTGGTTCAAACTTTATCTAAACTTTCTACACTAGAAAATCGTCTAGCACAATTAGAAGAGAAAAATAAGTCGCTTGAAAATGAGAATAACAAATTAAATCAGCTTGCCAATTCATCAAAAAATAATTCTGATAAACTAGGCATAGAGTTAAGAAAAATTAAATCGCTATCCGCCAATGCAATTGACTTGGATCAGCGACATCAAAGTCTTCTCGAAAAACATCAAATGATTCAAACTGAGCGAGACACTCTAAGGGCAGAAAATGAAAATCTTAAGAGCGATAAACGTTTAAGTTTTCTTATTTATGGAGCAGGTTTATTGATATTAGGAATGCTGATAGCGATTATTTTACCTTCTTTGAGGTTTAAGAAACGCAATTCTGAATGGGCTTAAAACAACCATAGAACCCTTTTAACAAAATAAAATTTTTATAATAATCTAGGACTATAAAATGATTCATTTTCAATCGAAACACTTTTTAATACTTTGCTTATTTGTTTTTATTAGCAATAGTGTTTTTCCCGAGGGTGCAAAAAAACAAGACAAAAAAGAAAGCGTTGAAAAGAACACGACTCCAGTACCCGTAGCACTGGAAACTAGCCTAGGAAAAATTGAAATCGAACTTTATCCAAAAGAAGCTCCGATTACTGTTGAAAATTTTTTAAAGTATGTTGATGACGGTTTTTATAATGGCACCATATTTCATCGAGTAGTTCCAGGTTTTGTTGTTCAGGGTGGTGGGCACACCTTTGATTTTCAAAGAAAGAAGACAAATCCGCCAATAAAAAATGAATCAAGCAACGGTTTGAAAAATTTAAAAACAACACTTTCGATGGCGCGAACTAGCAACCCAGATTCAGCAACATCACAATTTTTTATTAATCTTGTTGACAATAAATCTTTAGACCATGGCGGCCCTTATGGTGGCTATGCGGTGTTCGGTAAGGTAACAAAAGGTTTTGATATCGTTAAAAAAATTGAAAGTGAACCCCGAGGTATTCATAGGATGCATCCTGAAGCACCTAACTATGCAGTGATTATCGAAAAAGCATATCGCATAACGAATAGTAAATAATTTCTTAAAAAGAGGTTTTATAGAAAAACTGACTAATGATCGCATTAAGTGTCAATTTAAACAAAATTGCGTTAATACGTAATTCACGCGATGGGAATTTTCCGAGTGTCACAGACTTTGGCCAACGAGCCATAGATTTGGGTGTAGCGGGTATTACGGTTCATCCAAGACCCGATCAAAGACATATTCGCCCAGAAGATGTGCGCGAACTTAGTGAAATCTGCATAAGAACAAAAAAGCATTCTCGAGCAATTGAATTTAATATTGAAGGCAACCCTTTTGCCGCGCCACTAAACGACTTTCCAGGCTTATTATCGCTGGTTAGATCAACGAAACCGGATCAATGCACTCTCGTCCCCGATAGTAATGATCAAAAAACTTCAGATCATGGCTTTAATCTCGATGGAAAAAACGACGCACTAAAACGCATCATTGACGAACTGCACTCATTAGATGTTCGCGTGAGCCTGTTTATGGATCCAGACGTTGCTCAAATACAAAAAGCTAAAGAGATTGGCGCCGATAGAATTGAGTTGTATACCGGGCCCTTTGCTCTCGCATATGAAGAAAGCCCTGAAAGATCGAAATTAGTTTTTCAAGAATATACAGATGCAGCAAATTTCGCTCTGGAAATAGGTCTTGAAATCAATGCGGGACACGATTTAAACCTACATAATATGAGGCTATTTAAAACTTTACCTGGATTAAAGGAAGTATCCATTGGACATGCACTTACCGTGGATGCGTTAAATTTAGGTTTTGACCGTGCGATTCAAGCATATTTAGAAATTTGCAGCTAAACTTTCCATAAAACAAATAAAGCGAAATTTAGTGAGGCAACCTATGGAATCAATACTGGTGAAAGACCATATGGACAGAGACCCCCATGCTATTCAACAAAACACCTCAGTTGAAGAAGCAGTCGAAATGTTATTAAAGCATAAGATAACCGGTGCTCCTGTCGTTGATGATCGAAATCATTTGGTTGGCTTTTTGTCTGAGCAAGATTGTATTCAAGAATTATTAAATGATTCTTTTTATGCTTCTGACTCTCCCTGGGTTTCTTCAGTAATGAACAAAACCGTTAAAACAGTTTCACCAGAAAACTCTATAATTGAAATTGCGGAAGCCATGGCCAAGCAACCACCTAAAAACTATCCAGTTGTGGAAGATGGCAAATTAGTTGGACTCTTGTCTCGGAGGCTAATATTAAAAGCGTTACTTGAAACCAATATGGCTGGCCATGTGCACGCATAGTGCACTTAACGATAACCCCGTTAAAAATTAACTATTGAATGATTCGTGTTTTGAACATAATACGTTAGATTTTTATATTTGTTTTAACACTGCTTTCTCACCACAAAGACTTATATTTGCTCTAGTTTTCTAACATACACTCGATAAGACTCTTACTACACCATTTAAAAAACGGTAACATTGTATTTTACCTCCAAACAATTTCTATCTTTTTAACTGTAAATATCATACTCAATACACGTAATGACCGAAGATTCCAAAGAATATATCTCAAAAAAAAGATTTTTTGATCGAGTACTGACTATTTATGGACGCAAACCTGCGCTCGAAGCCGTTCAAACCCCCAATGTGAAAATACATCGCCTTCACTTTGCTGAGACAAATAAACCTGCCGAAATATTGAATCAAATCGAAATACTTTCAGTTGCTAAAGGAGCCGAAGTGTGTTTTCACTCTCGAGCTGCGCTTTCTAGAATATCGAAAAATAGCAAACAGGATCAGGGGGTTGCCGTTGACTTAATCCTACCGGACTTTGAACGATTTGAAGACTTGAATACGGAAAAGTTAGTCCAAGAAAAAACCCAACTTATTGCATTAAATAATATTACAAACCCGCAAAACTTGGGAATGATTATTCGCTCTGTTTGCGCCTCTCCGATTCATGGATTGTTACTTCCTCAAAAAGGCTGTGCAAAACTTGATTCTCTAGTAATCAAAGCAAGTGCGGGTACAATATTTAAAACAAAAATTGTTCGATGTAATAATATATCCAACAATTTGGAAACATTAAAATCTAATGGCTTCGAATTAATAGGGCTTGATAGCCATGCAAGTCAATCACTTTCAGAAGAAGACTCTGCTAATTCCAAAATCTTTATTTTGGGGAATGAAACCGACGGATTGTCAACTGAAATAAGAAACCTCTGTGATCGAATGATAAAAATTCCAATGAAAAATGATGTTGAATCGTTAAACGTTGCCGTTACAGCGTCACTTATAGCATTCAAAAATGTAATTTAAATACACTCAGATATTAAGAATTACCCCTCTTCAAGCTGTTTTACCTTCCACAACTCTCGAGTGAAAATAAAAAATACAAACATCGCAATACTAGACAGACTCATTACGTAAAATATTTGCTTTATATTCAAAAAACTTACAACATGGCCAGTTACCAATGCTCCTAGAGCAGCTAGACCGAATAAGATAAACTGGTAGATTGACATTACTCGTCCCTTTTCTTCAACTCGACTAATAGCTTGTGCAACAAGTCGACAACGACCGGCAGAATTTCCAGCAACATAACCCCAACAAAAAACAATAAAATAGAGCCCGTAAATAGTGGGTCCCTTTGTCAATGCAAAACCAATCATCGCGGTGTAAAGCAAACTAAATAGTGCTCCTTGGCCTGGAAAGGTAACGGTTTTTTTGTATATAAGTTGAACATGTGCAGCCATCATTCCCACAACAAATGTAAATTGAAGCGCACCATATTCTGCCGCAGAAAAACCATAAATAGTTTTAGACAATATTGGCAAGGCCACAATATATACCCCCAAATGCATATATCCATTAAAACCAATCAAAATTAATAAGTGTTGTAATGCTTTTTTTTCATTTACATACTGAAAACCACTCAATAATTCTGAATACATTTCCTTAAATCGCCTCTTATTATTGACTTCATTGGCTTCAAAAAGAAAAAGTGTACGCAAAGGAAATATGAGAACTGCGGCAATAAAAACACATACGCCTTGTAATAAAACAACGATCGGATATCCAACATAATCTGACGTAGACGCCAATGCAATACCTAAACTCTGGAATAAAAATTGAAAAATACTCGCGAGTGAAAGCCGCGTTTGAACATTATAAGTGTTAATTGTTGAAAGTATTTTTTCGCGACTTGTTTGAATGAATGCATTACCAATGCTTATCGATATTCCATATATAACAAGATATGTAAACGTGAGGTTTTCAAAATAAAGGACAAATGCAAGAAATAGATAAGAAATAAAATTAAAGATCAAAGCGATAGCCATCACTTTTTCGGGCTTAAATCTATCGCAACATACACCAGATATCAAAAGAAAAACCAAATTAGGCAGTAACGCAACTCCATGCAACCAACCCAACTGTATTCCAGAAACACCTAGTAGTCCTACTGCTATCCAAGATAATAATACCAAATGGATTCCCATGGCAATTGAATTAGAACTATGAGAAATTAGAAATCGTTGCGGCTTAGAAAAAATCATCTGATATTTTGAAGTTAAAGTTAGTATAATTATTTTATTAGCGATCTATCAGTGCTATGTTAGTTCGCATTTAAAAATTAATATTAAGGGTCTAAATTGGTATCGTCAGTTTAGATCTATCTAGTAATATAGAAAATATATTTATTACTTCAACGTTATAAAATGTATGGCTAAACTTAGACCAGAATATACCATTATAAGCTATGGCATATATACAAAATGGGAAGAAGAATCTAAATCTCTTCCAAAGATAAAAAGTTTTACCCTTGATATACCCGCTCAAGTTGATATTGAATTCGGATTCATTATAAATATAAAACGTGCGAAAAACCAAAAACTCTACTACTGTATCGATCATCCTAAGATTCCAGATGAAAACGGAATACCTTTATTACCTTTCACTGGTGAAGTCTACATAAAAAACAACAATTGGGATTTCTTTTTAGGCGATACTATATGGGAACCTATCTCTGATAAAATAGGTTGTTGGACACTTTCTTTGGAGCTGGACAATAAAGTCATTGCTAAGAAATCATTCAACATTATTGATACCAATCTTCTTGTTTTAGATAAGAATAGCTTCTAGAGTCTAGAACAATTAAATTGAACCTTTTTCCGCTCTCGATAGGTAGCACCTTAAAATATTGTCCTCATATCTCTATATTTCATAAGATTATGAATATTGTTAAATGAAATACATCTAGCGGCAATGGTGCTGAAAAAATAATTGTTTAATATTGATTAGAGATTTTTAAAGTTCTTAACATGCTCTTTTAACAATGGAAGGTATTTCTCGTTTTCACTATAAGCTACTAGATAATATAGTCGGGAAATTTCAGTAAGTTTTTTTCGCCAACTTGGATTTTCTTCTGATACCCTTTCTAAAAAACTTTTAGGTGATTCACCTCGACGAATAAAGTATCCGTGTTTAGCTAATCGCCGTATCACTTTAAACAGCAAACGTTGGGTTAGCCCGTGAGATTTGCGAGAAAAATTGAACGTAAGAATAAACAGATATGTAATAAAGAAGATAAAGCAAACGCCTATGAGAAAGAACGCAATCCTCATGGGATCCGTACTTCCCAAGATTTTCTTTAAAAACTGTGACTGCAACTCGGAATCATATCCAAGAACCATCTTAGCCCATTGAAACTCTAGCAGCTCCATATACATACGCCCTTGAGCTAACCAATTCATATTTCCAGCTCTAAAAAATTCACCCTCTATTAGCTCAAACTCTAATTCATTTACTGCTTGATCTAATCCCATCTCAATTCGCTCAGGAGCCACTCTTGCCGTTGGATCAACTCGACGCCAACCTTCTCCCTGAATCCAAACTTCTGCCCAGGCATGAGCATCCGCCTGTTTTACTAGTAAATAATTATTCTCACGTATATATTGGCCACCTTGATAACCCACAACAACCCTAGCAGGAATGCCAGCATTACGCATCAGCACCACAAAGCTACTTGCAAAGTGTTCACAAAAACCTCTCTGGGTCGAGAATAAAAACTCATCGACAGTGTGTGTGCCCAGTAGTGGAGGCTGTAAAGTATAAGTGAAAGACCGATTATATAAGTTAAGAGCACGTTCGATAATTTGTTCTGTGTCGTCGCCTGCTGATATCCAAGATTGCACGAGACTTCTGCTTTGAGGATTAAAATTTATTGGCAAGCGAGTGAGTCTTCGAGACTGTTCAATCGTCAAACTATCAGGAGAATATTGATAACCTTTAACTGAAACCGCTGAATATTGAGTTCGGGAATTAATAGGATAACGACTTACTCCTAATAAATTTTTAGCAAATCCTACTTTAGATAAATTTGATTCTATTGATATTGGAGCTGCTAGTGTAAATAACCAACGCTGTTGGTGAGGTTCAATTAATACTTGATATTCGTGGTGCCCTGCTTCTGGTAAAATCTCCAAACTCCATTTCGGGTGTGGACGATTTCCAGAAACCAGGTATCCCGAAAATTGATTGAGTTCTCTACTAGCCCACTTTCTTCCATCAAAATCATCTAATACCAAACCTCTCCAATAACGTTTATTTGGTGGAGGAATTTCATCTTCAGAAAAAATTACACGAAAAGCTGTACCTTGAGATTTTGCTAAATTACTTAGATCACCCGGCGTCATAGAGTCGCTAAAACCAGTAACACCGTTTTTCTGTGGCATAGAAATATGCCACAGAGGATTGATTCTAGGAATCACCAAGAATAAAACCAACATAATGGGGATAGACTGCAGCAATACCGCCGACGCAGACGATATTTGCGCAAAAAAACTCATGTTTCGTTTTCGAAAGATGGAAAGCCAAGCAGCCAAGATGATTAAACTGGAAAACAACCCATAAATAGCAGAAAAAATGCCTTGAAAAAATAAAAATTGTGCAGCAATAGTAAAATAACCGACAACCAACGTCATTAGTACATCGTTTCGACTACGTACTTCAATAAGTTTAAGACTAAACGATACAACAAGAAATGCTACCATCGGCTCAATACTTATGCTTCCAGCATAGGATATAAATAATCCACATGTACTCGCGATTCCCAATAATAGCTTTATTCTAAAACTAGGAAATGACCAAGCGCCCCGGTGAATCTGAATTCGCCAAATAACTACAAGAATCCATATTAATGGCAACCACAGCGCGAGTTGCAAAAATAGTGGTAAAATTGCAAATCCTTGAGCAAGTAAAACCCCAATTAAAGTTTCTCGCGAAACATTATCAATATTTTTTTTCCCAGAATCTTTATCCATAAATTTTTTAATTAAACAGTGATAAGGCTTTTAAGATTTTATCCTTGTGCTTTTCGCCTTTGTTAGGCGACACTTGTTGACCAGGCAGATTTAATCCAAAGTTTTCGTCTCTCTGGTGATAAAACAACGTCCAATAGGTCAAGCCCGAGAGTTTTTGTTCTGTATTTCCCTTAACAGCATCGAAATCTAGCCAAATTTCTTTAGAGAAATTTTGACTAAACTCCTTAGTGAAAAGCCCTTTTTCTTTGGCATAGGATTTCCATGCAATGTGCTTTAACGAATCACCAGGTCGATATTCCTTGAGACCGTCGTAGTCATCTCCTCCCTTTGTAGGGTGCACACCATCTCCTTCTTCATCGGCAACGATTGATTCTAATTCAGGGACTTCTTTGGGACTTGGGTAAACAATTTCTTCTAACTGCCATCGAATCCATGTCCAACACCGAAAAACACCTAATGGATAATAGCTTTTTATTAACAACCTTCCCGGCGTAATTATTCCTCGTTTATGGGTCATTTTTGGAATTCGTACAAGAATATTTTCACCGGGAGGTATACTAACAACAACCGGCTTACCGGCATCATTTTGCCAACGAAATTCAACCGCATCTCGATAACGATGGCTCTTGTTTTCTATTTCAAACGAAAAATAAATAAACTCACCAGCAAATACCGGGTCAGATTTTATGTAATTAACAGTAATACCGGCAAGATTGATATAGGTTTTGATAATCCCTAATAAAAAAATACTTAACAAAGCAAATACCAATGCAAGTATCAGATTATTTTGATAATTTGTTCCGATTAACCAAAGTACCACAAGAATTGCTAAAAAGGTAAACCCTATTTTCGACGGAAAAACATATAAATTTCGCTGCGTTAATTTATGGACCTTTGAAGAAGTATTTCTCCTATCTACAAAGGATAAAAATTGATTTTGTAGAATTTGCTTTAAAGAACGTGGATTTTCTAATGTTGAATTCATTAATGTTAATCACTTGCTTATAGGACAACAACATCTACAGATGTTAAAAGATGTTGCACCAAAGGATTATCCAATCGCTCAGAATCACTACCCGAATGAACCAGTGTACCGCGGATTCGATGACCTAGAACAGCAGGCGCAACCATTTGCAAATCCTCTGGAACAAGGAATTCACGATCATGGATCAGCGCCCAGGCTTTAGCTGCTTTCAAAAATGCAATTGCACCACGGGGCGATAATCCGTAAGTAAATATACTGTCATTTCGGGTAAAATGTACTAATCGCTGCAAATAATCTAACAGCTGATCAGAAGCCTTAATAGAATCAACAGCTAACTGAAGTTCGTTTAACTGCGTGTCAGATAGTACCGGTGACATATCCTTAAGAATTGCTCTAGGATCGGTTCCGTTAAATAACATTCGTTCCGCTTCTTTTGAAGGATACCCTAAGGATATTCGGAGTAAAAATCGATCTAACTGGGATTCGGGTAATGGGTAAGTTCCAGTCTGAGAGTTCGGATTTTGCGTCGCGATTACAAAAAAGGGATTGGGAAGGCTTCTTGTTTCTCCTTCTATTGTAACCTGCTTTTCCTCCATTGCTTCCAACAATGCACTTTGCGTTTTAGGTGTTGACCGATTTATTTCATCCGCCAATAAAACTTGAGTAAAAATCGGACCAGAATGAAACGAAAACTCGGATTTGTTTCGATCAAAAATTGAAACACCCAAGATATCTGCGGGTAGAAGATCACTTGTAAATTGAACACGTTCATATTTTAATCCCAATACTTGCGATAAGCATTGAGCAAGCGTTGTTTTACCCATACCCGGAAGATCTTCAATTAATAGATGCCCTTTAGCTAAAAGGCATGTAAGGGCTAATTTCACTTGATGTTCTTTACCAAGTAATACTGTACCAACTCTCTCGGTAATTGCATCAATAATTTGATTCATTCATATACTCCGTTTTATTTCATTCTGCAAATGTGTTTCGATTTTTTCAAACGGTTCTTTATCGACTTTTTATTTAAAATCATTATTTTCAATTTCAAGCCAATTAACACCAAGGTGCGATTCTTTTCGCTTTCCTAAAGATTTATTTGAAAAATTTCGTATTTATGTTTTAAAAGTTCGGACGGCAAAATAAGATCTGAGTTCAATAGTTTTAACACGATCGCTCGCTAGCTTTTTGAATATGAGAAATATTTAATTCGTTGATTTATAGTTTAGGCCGGATTTCATCTAAAAAAAGAAAATTAAATGAAAATATAATGAATATGACGAAATATTTGAAAAAGAACGTGTAATAAGCAATCAATACTTACGTTAGCTTAAATGCTCACTCAGAAGAGCAAGCACTGAGAATAAGATAGTCTAAAAAACAGATTTAAGAACGGAGTACAAGCTAAAGTTGCGACAATCCCCTTTCTAGATCGCTTTTAATGTCATCAATGGATTCTAATCCTACGGCTATTCGAATTAGGTTTGGTGTAATTCTAGCTAGCACTTTATCCTCATCACTCATCCTACCGTGAGTTGTAGTCGCAGGGTGAACAATTGTTGTTTTCGCATCACCAAGATTCGCAGTTAAGGAAAGCACTCGTGTCGAATCGATTACCTTCCAGGCGTGTGATTGATCGCCTTTTACCCTAAACGACAAAACACCACCAAAAGCTGACTGCTGTTTCGAGGCCAACTCATGTCCTGGGTGACTCTCCAAACCCGAATAAAATACTTGCTCAACGGAGTTATGTTGTGATAACCATTTCGCCAATTCGAATGCATTTTCAGAATGCGCTTGCATTCTTAACCTCAGAGTTTCTAGTCCCTTCAAGAATACCCACGCATTAAACGCGCTCATAGTTGGTCCACAGGTTCGAACAAACCCAAGAATTTCGCTCGTTAATTCTTCAGGACCTACAACAGCGCCACCAAGGCAACGACCCTGACCATCAAGATATTTAGTTGCAGAGTGTATGACGAGATCTGCACCAAAGGATAATGGACGCTGCAATGCTGGGGTACAGAAGCAATTATCAACAATAAGTAAACAGTCTCTACTTTTTGCTAACGCAGATAATTTTGTAAGATCGGCAACATCGCAAATGGGATTAGATGGCGTCTCTAAGAATAAAAATTTGGTGTTTGATCGGATCGCCGATTCCCAAGCATCTATCTCCGTTAGAGATACAAAATCGACCTCGACTCCAAACTTCGCCATATATTTTGTAAACAAAACTGTCGTGGTGCCAAACACACTCCGTGAACAAACGATATGATCACCGGAATTGAGTAATGCCATGGAGGTACTCAGAATAGCGGCCATGCCTGAAGACGTGCCTACAGCCGATTCCCCTCCTTCCAACGCCGCCAACCTTTGCTCAAAGTTTCTTACTGTTGGATTTGTGTAGCGAGAATAAACATTGCCTGGCTCATCTCCTGAAAACCGTGCAGCCGCTTCTTGTGCAGATCCAAAAACAAAACTAGAAGTAGTGAATATTGCTTCACTGTGCTCGCCTTCGTGAGATCTCACCTGGCCAGCTCTTACCGCCAATGTATCTATGTCCGCACCAATTAACGGATTATCGCTATCTTTCATTTTTTATTTCTCACGAAAAGCGTTTTGTCGATTTACGAGTTAATTAGTGTTAACAGACCTTAGTCACCGTTTTGAATACCAACAATGGAGTTTAAACTGACCCCTTCGCTTTGTTCGCGAGCCATCTTCACACTATCATTGCGCTCTTTGGCTAAACCATAAAGGTACTCTTCACTCACATCACCCGTTACATACTCACCATCAAAAACAGCACAATCAAAATGAGGAATTTCTGCATTGCCCTCAGAAGATGCTGCAACCAGATCTTCTAAATCCTGGTATACGAGCCAGTCAGCACCAATTTCCGTAGTAATTTCTTCGACGCTCCGATCATGAGCAATAAGCTCATCAGTTGTAGGCATATCAATACCATAGACATTAGGATATTTCACAGCAGGTGAAGCCGAGGCGAAATACACTTTTGCGGCTCCCGCATCACGAGCCATTTGTATAATCTGTTGGCAAGTAGTGCCACGTACAATCGAATCGTCAACGAGTAAGACGTTTTTATCCCGGAACTCTAAATCAATCACATTCAACTTTTGCCTAACAGATTTTTTCCTCTGTTGCTGCCCCGGCATAATAAATGTGCGTCCAATATAACGGTTTTTTACCAAGCCTTCTCGAAACTTAACGCCAAGGTTATAAGCAAGAGCTTGACCAGCAACACGACTACTATCAGGAATAGGAATTACCACATCGATATCATGCTCAGGTTTTTCCTTTAATATTTTTGCTGCAAGCTTTTCACCTTGTCGCAATCTTGCTTTATAAACAGATACGCCATCCATAATAGAATCAGGACGAGCAAAATACACATGTTCAAAAATACATGGGTTCAGCTTAGAGTATTCTGTGCATTGCCGAGAATGTAATTCACCATTCTGAGTGATATATAAAGCTTCACCTGGAGCCACATCTCTAATCAGAGTGAAACCAAGAGTATCCAAAGCAACACTTTCGGAGGCAATCATGTATTCCGTACCCAAGTCCGTATTGCGCTCACCAAATACGAGTGGGCGAATACCATTTGGATCGCGAAAAGCAATCACACCATAGTTCGCAATCATAGCAACAACAGCATAACCTCCACGAACACGCTTATGTACTCCGCGAATAGCATTGAAGATATCATCTTCTGTTGGCGAAAGCTTACCCTGAAGTTGAAGCTCGTGAGCCAGAATATTAAGGAGTACTTCTGAATCTGAATCAGTATTCAGATGCCTCAAATCTGCTCTAAAGAGATCTTGAGTTAACTGCTGTGTATTCGTCAGATTGCCGTTGTGGGCAAGCGCAATACCGTAGGGGGAATTTACATAGAAAGGCTGGGCCAAAGCAGGACCTGAACTACCCGCTGTCGGATATCGAACATGACCAATTCCCATATTTCCAACAAGACGTTGCATGTGTCGTGATCGAAATACATCTCGGACTAAACCAACCGCTTTTTGCTGAGCCAGCTTGCCATTATCACACGTCATAATTCCAGCGGCATCCTGCCCTCGGTGTTGTAACATTGTTAGGGCATCGTAAAGCCCAACATTCACATTACTTTTTCCGACAATACCTACGATGCCACACATATACTCAATAACCTACCTATAAATATCATTTAAAAAAGCCAGTAATAATACTGACGAGATCACCAAAAATCGCCCTAGCCCAGTTTTCAACACCCAAAAAGTGCGGAATCAAAAGAGATTCTTTCCACCACAGATCTTCATTAATAGGGATGATGGGAGGCACTATCAATAAAATTGCCATAATTACTACAAATCCTCTGACTACACCAAAAAGTACGCCGAGAAATTTATCGGTTCCGCCTAACCCTGTCATTCTGACTAGCTCGCTAATCAGATGATTGACCATCGCACCTACGATAAGGGTAGCAGCAAATAGAATAGCAAAAGCGAGCATCTCTCTGAGAGAAGGAGTTGCAATATATGCCACAAACATGCTTGAGAGAGGATCGCGAAAAGTTACCGCAATAATGAATGCGAGCACCCAATTTGCCATTGATAGGGCTTCTTTAATGAAACCTCGCTTTAAACTTATAAGACTAGACACCGTTAAAACGGCTAAGATGGCGTAATCGGCCCAATTCATCTATACGACAACATAATATCCACTTTGCTAAGGGCGCTATTCTACCACTTTCGGACAGCCAAGTTAAAAAATAAACGCCCTAATTTTGGGTAATCCTCATCTTTAGGTCGCTATTTAAATCGACCATTTCATCCGATTAACCATGCCTTCATTTGAGCTACACTTATCGTATCAAGTGTCATATTTGATCAACATGAAGCAAATTGAAATTATAAAAACATACAGCCAAAAGCGCTGCTTAATTGTCGATGACGTTCCCGAGGTGAGAACTTCGCTAAACCGTGTTCTCACCGATTTTGGATCAAACCGCGTAGATACCGCTGGAAGCGCTGAAGAAGCCATCGAAATTTGCGATCGACATCAGTACGACATTGTATTAGCCGATTATAACTTGGGGCCAGGAAAAAACGGTCAGCAGCTATTGGAAGAGTTGAGGTTTCATAACCTACTTTTAAAATCTTCTTTGTTTATTATGATTACGGCAGAAAATGCCAGTCATTATGTTTTGCATACCCTTGAAAACCAACCTGATGACTATGTTAACAAACCCATAACCAAGGATTCTTTGAGAGCAAGACTCGATCAAGCTCTTTTAAAAAACGAAGCTCTAATGCCCATAAAAAAAGCCTTAGATCTGAATAAAATAAATACTGCCATTAGCTCATGCCAGGCGTTGTTAGATAACAATACAAAATACAAAAACGATGTGAAAAAAATTTATGGTGAGCTATTAATTAAACAAAGTCGGTTTGCAGAAGCGCAATTGGTCTATTCATCGACAGGCGCAGACAAAAGACCACTCTGGGCGGAAATTGGTATTGCCCTCACACATATTTTAACGAAAAGCTATGACGAAGCAGAATCTGTTTTAAATGCATTGCTTAGTCAAAATCAATACTGCGTAGAAGCCCATGACCTACTCGCGCAAATTTACCAAGAGAAAGACAACCTAACACGAGCACAACATCAACTCAGCATGGCAGTGCAAATATCACCACGATCAATAAGTAGACAAAGGGCTATGGGTAAAGTAAGTTGTCTAGCAGGTGACCGTAAAGCGTCAGTTAGAGCCTATCGAGCAGCACTTAAACAAAGTAAAGGCTCGTGTCACGAAACTCCTGAAGATTATTTGTCTCTCGCACAAGGGTTGATTGATTATACGGAAGAAAAACCTGAAATGCTGAATCAAGTTTCCGATGAGCTATCAGAAACATTGAAACAGCTCGAAAAAAAGTACAGTTCTCACCCTATATTAACTATGCGAGGAAAACAATTGGAAGCCGATTTCTTCGATTTGAAAGGATCCAAGGATCTCGCAAATAAGCGAACAGAATCGGCCTTACAGATACATAGCGAAATTAAATACAGCGTTATTTCAAACACCCCCATAAATATATCCATCGCTTGTGCGAAAGCGTTTATGGATAGAGGTAAATACGATGAGGGAGAGAAACTCCTCCAAGAATTGTCTAAGGTAAACGACGATCCTGATTTAGCAATTAAAATAGACAAGCTTCTACGTGATCCAGTAACCAAAGAGGGAGTGCTATTTGCAGCACGTCAAAATAAAGTCGGGATATCACTGTATCAAAATAAAGAGTACCAGAGAGCACAAGCCGCATTTGAAAAAGTGCTATGCGACTTGCCAAACCATATTGGTTTAAATTTAAATTTAATTCAGGCTATCGTAAGCCGAAGTAAAGAAGAAAATTTAAGTCAGCACGAACATAAACTCTTAGAAAACAGTTTCCAAAGAATTGGCGCTATTGATGGTCAATCTAAATACTCGGAGCGTTTCCTATATTTAAAGAAACAATCAGAAAAAATTATTTCTGATCAGTGTTAGTAAAACCAATAGACCGCTGTCTTTTAAAAAGGCCTCGCTTACTTATACATCCGAAAAGTAAAACATCTGAGTGAGTCAACGTTTTTTACAATTCGTTAATCTATCTATACTATCCAAATTTAATTTCATTTGAGCTGTGATAAAATCTGAGAAAACACATCTCAAAGTCCTAATTCACCTTGGTGAGTAATACTCGTACATAAGGCATCCTAAATAAGATGAATAAAAAATTTTTATTTGCAGCGGTTACCGGCTTTTTTATATTTTTTATATTTACTCTCTGTTTATCTGTTGGCTGGGTTCCAGAGTGGCTATACCAGGGCGATGATTCTATTAGGAAATCGATTTATGCCTCTTCAGTAGAAGATTTGGTGTTTTTTGCGCTAGTGACTGGCGTACTTGTTATTGCCAATATGCCGCACCTTCAAAATTTAGACTCACGATTATCAACTGTTTTTACCTCTGATCAAATGTCGAATGACTTAAAGAACTCTATTAAAAAAGATGTCATTGAAAGCGCCATATACAGCCCCAATACTAAAGTTATTATCAGTATTGAAGGCTACAATGAAAGACTGAATGCTTTGAAGGTCAGTGTTGAAGCAGTTATTGAATTATCAAGCGCTATTCCAGATAGCCATTACGATAATCTACGCGAGATTAAACTCGTTTTTGATGATTTTGATGATATGGGTGACGAACCCTATGGCGAACTGTTAAAGGTACAATCTTCGTCAACTAAACGCCCAACACCAGAGACCCAAATCGATCGAAAACGACTATTTATGGAAAAGAAAGCGTCCTTTAAAGTTAGGGAAAAAAATGAGAAATATGAAAATTCATTCTTACAAATTCAGTATTGGTCTTGGGTAAAATCTGGCGCAGACTTTAACTACAAAACACACAGAATCACAGAAAATTTTACATTAGAAGTCCGCAATGATATTTATGGAACAAATACTAATATTCTTGTCAGAATAAAACACGGCTCTACAAATGAGGTATTAAGTGATACAATTAATTTAGCATCTGACAGATTAATGCTGACAGGGGATGTTCTAGAATTCAATTTATTCTGTGAGAATCACAATTCTGATTCACCTGTTATCACTTGAGCGAGTATGAAATCGAACAAACTTTATGCTAGAATCATAACTGGTCTTTTAGAGGGTAGAGAAATGATTGCATGTCCAACATTAGGCAGCTAATCAAAAGCTAAAAAAGCCTTACAAATCAAAACCTTATGATCACCCCATGCAGGGGTTATCTCTTCATTTATTAATAAGCCATTCAAATAGTAACTTTAGCAAAGCTAAAACTATAAGATACTCTCACTAAAATAAAGGGCTATCCCTAAGATCCCTCGAGAGCAATAAAGCCTCTAAAAATCTCTATATATCAAAGCTATAGTATGTTGCTTAGATTTTCAACAACCCATACATTAAGTTTTATATTACTTGTTTTAGGGCTTATAGCTGTCTTACTCGGATTAATGCCCTTGCAAATCTGGGTGATTAATATTGTTTTTTTTGGATTATTATTAAGCTACAAACTTCAAAATAGAGAGGGATTCAAAGCAATTTTATGGATTGCCGTGCTAATAACAGGGCTAATTATTGGTCTCTATAGACCCCAAGGTTTTAACTACCCACTCCTCTTTTCAATAGAGGCTCTTCACACAGCTGGTAAACCTTTTGATCTTTATATAAATACCGGAAAGCTACTGGCTGGATATCTTGCACTCGTTGTACTTATTCAATATATAAAAGATAAGAACGCGTTTATGTACAACACTCAACATCAAGTACTTCTGATAGTATTCCTAAACGGCGTGGTTGTAGGAGTTGCCACCATATTGCTCCAGCTAAAATGGCACCCCAAACCTGAGTTTATATGGCTAACGCTCATATTTTTAACGTCTAATCTTCTAGTTACAGTAGTAACAGAAGAAGTATTCATGAGGCTTATAGTCCAAAGACAGATAACACAATGGCTGAATAACATTGAGAAGCTAAATGGGAAAGCTCTTTATATCGAGGGCATCGCAGTCACAACAACAAGTCTTATATTTTTAATAACCCATTCAACACAAAGCGTTGCAACATCCATTACATTTTTTATAGCAGGTTTTGCGTATGCATTTGCCTATAGTCTAACAAAAAATATTACAGCACCCATTGCGACTCATTTTGGTGTGAATTTACTTCATTTTTGTTTTTTAACCTACCCGTTATAAAAGAAAAAGGCTCCTTGAAAACCAAGAAGCCATTTTAGAAAGCAATAAAGTAAATAAATTAACTCAATTTATTTTCTACATCTCAAACCTAAGCCTTTAAATTTACCATCAGCTTGAACAGTAAACTCTGGACTAAAATCACCTCTTTCACCAGGGAAGTAATCAACCGTGCTGCCAATTCCTTTAACTTGGGCTTGAACAACAGTCCCAGCAGGAAATGATAAACAGCTATCCCAATGATAAGTTGCACTACCGTCAGCATTAATTGTTTCTTGTGCTCCTTTAATAATAAATGGACGAGTCGTTTTTCCATCCACAATTAACTTGGCGCCAAGAAATTTCTTAGGCTCATCAAATTTAAAGTTAAATACCAAGTTTTTATCAACCAAGCTGGGGAAGATAACACGTTCATCCGTCGCCCATTCAAAATGGATATTATCAAGGCCATAGTTAAACGATTCACCAGCTGGAGGCTCTTCCGTAACGACTAACAACGGATATAGCAGGCTTGATAAATTGATGCCACCTTCAGCAAAGCGCGAAACAGGAATCTCCAATCTGTGCCATTCACCATCCGGAACAAAAGTGCCAATCTCAGATAACGGAACCTGAACCTGTGTCCCCGAAGTATCGATCATGCCAAACTCAAAGAAAGAAAAGGTATGATCAGATTTCATATGAATAACAAGCTTACTGTTTTCATATGCACTTAAATCAATTCCATATTCCGAGTACCAACCATATCCACTAAAGAATTGTCCGCTATTGGAAATAGTGAAGTCCATAAACGAGCCGCCTTCAAAAGCATCCGGTTGCAAAGCTTGTTGAAGTGGAAGTGTTGGGTAAATTGGATCAGCTTCTTCAACTGGATTAGCTAAACCAATGTTTCCAGTAAAGAACGCCAGAAATTGGCCTTCGGTAAAAGCATAACGATAAATTGCAGGAGTCTTGTCTGCACGTAAAATGAAGTTACCACCTTCAATGTCTGTAATTGGTGCTGTAGACGAGTAATCCGATTTTACATCAGATAAAACAGGACGCTGCCAAACCTTTACCCAATCCACCTTAGCCGATTGAGGGAGACCTGCGTAGTCAAATGTCTGCAATCCACCATGAATCGAATTAGGACCTTGAATACCCATATTTATCACGAGGTAATAAAACGTATCAAACGCGTCTGCATTATCTTTATTTCTGCGAACCACACCAGTGACATTACCATCAACCATGAAAACAACTTTGTGCTTCGTCCATTCTATTTCATAAATATGAAACCCATCTGTCGCATTGAAATCATCAGCAGAATAATAAAAGCGATTTGACGTTAGCAACGCTGTGTCAGGGTCACCAAATTGAAAGTGGCTTTCAATTTCGTCGAACTGACCAAAGATACCAGTCTGAACAATATCCATATTCCCCGCTAGAGGAAAACCCTGTACGTTAAGATCGAAGGCGCCCATCCAAAACGCAAAATGTGTTCCCGGCAAGTTTGGAACATTAGCACGTATCGCAATTTTACCGTAACGAAAAGCCTTTTTACCGATCGTCGATAAACGACCTGAAGTAAAATTATGTTGAATAATTCCAACTTGATCAAAACGCACTTCAGGACGCGCCTCAATATCAAGCATGCCATCTATGACAGAAATATTTTCTGGCTGATAGTATTGGAGTTCAGCATTGCCAACGCCATTACCGTAAGTTTGGGGAGTCCAAACAGACTCGTCAAACCCATCGTCAAAATTCTCATCTAAAACCAGTTTGTATCCAGCTGGTACACGATAAGGGTAATCATCTGACGCTAAGACTTCAGTCGAAGCAAAACCAATAAAAAAAAATGATGAAAGGCAAAGATATTTTTTTAATTCCATATGGTTCTCCAAGGTTAAGGTTAAAAGCAAACCTGAGTTGAGAAATGAATTAATCCCCTATGAGGATCATAGTGAGCGTTCACAAGCAATTATTAAAAAACCCCAATTGGCACCCAATATAACTTGCGACACCCTGTCGATACTAGCACATGAGTTTGAATAATCCAGACAGTAAGAGCAATTAATCAAAAAGATTTATTTCTTTACATTTCGTAACACATCAAGTAACTGACCGATCTTAAAAGGTTTACTTATATAATCATCCATACCAGCATTCAGTAACCTTTCTCTATCACCAAATTGTGTATTTGCTGTGACAGCCACAATTTTTGGTTGAATTCTTTCAGGAAAATCCTTACGAATAATACGTGTAGCAGTTTCACCATCCATAACCGGCATAATCACATCCATCAAAATTAAATCGTAGGTTTTAACTTCTATCGCACTTACCACCTCTTGCCCACTGCAAGCTATATCTATGGAATAACCACATCGTTCAAGTATTGTCTTTGCGATCTTTTGATTAACTAAATTATCTTCCGCTAAAAGAATATTTAATGGATGCTGGCGAGAAAAGTCTTTAGTCAAAACATTATTAGTATTTTCAACCACATCAGATTTAGCATTCTTACTCGTCAATTCCAAAATGGCCTGATAAAGCTGCTTGGGTCTAATGGGAAAGTTAAGCGATTTTCCCCCTTCAAAAGAAGGGTTACTCTTAAAACTTTCGTCAAAGTGTTGAAAAACAATTGTATTTTTAGGGCTAACAACTTTAAAAGCCTTGTCAAAAAAGCGTGTGGTCTCTCCACTTGCCTCTAGTTCGAGTATTAAATAAGTATCAGGAGTCCAAGGGATTGCATTTAAAACAATCGCACTTAATGCCTCTCTTAAGTTAAACACTTGAAATGAAACGTTCCAATTTTTTAAATAACGTTTGATTATTTTCGCCGAACGTTGATCATCACTAACAACAATAAAATTGCATAAATTTATTAGATTTTTTTCAATTGGTGTTAGATATATCTCTTGAGATCGTTCTGTTTTTATCAGAGGTTTAAACGTAAAAGAAAACGTAAATCTAGCGCCATCTTTATACGAACTATCGTGTTTAAGCTGCCCCCCCATAAGTTCGACAATATTTTTACTTATAACCAAACCCAGACCTGTGCCACCATACTTACGATGGATACTAGAATCCGCTTGTACAAATGCTCGAAATAATCGCTTAGATTGATCAGGTGTAATTCCTATACCAGTATCGGTAACAGAAACATGTACTGCTTTTGATTCTTCATTAAAGCCGACAGAAATATGTACATTTCCAAAATTCGTAAACTTAATCGCGTTACTCAACAGATTTGCCAATACTTGCCGCAATCGCGTAACGTCTTGATTTATCCAAATTGGAACTTCATCTTCGATAAAATAGCTCAACTTAAGCTTTTTATCCGAAGCAGGAATTGAGACCAAATCAAGCACATCTTCAATACAAGCACGTAGTGAAAAATCGACATATTCAAATTCGATCTTATTTTTCTCGATTTTAGAAAAATCAAGAATTTCACTAATGAGCGTCATTAAAAAATCTCCGCTATCCCTGATCGTTTTAACTAGCTCTTTTTGCTCGTTGGGTAACTCCGTATTTAAAAGTAAATCAGCTATTCCAATAACCCCATTCATTGGGGTACGCAGTTCATGAGTCATCCGAGACAGAAACTCACTCTTAGCCTCATTCGCATTGTTTGCTTCCATCTCTGCTTTCTTTATAATTTCAATCTGTTCTAGACCGAATGTCGCTTGAGAAAGATACATCTGAAGCGGACGAAGTAAGGGCCAATACTTTATATCGAGGGGACAGTCTGAAATACAAAACCCATAGATCTGATTATTTTTTCCAATGGGCAAAATAATTAAATTTTCAGGTTGATCCTGCTGATCTAAAACGCCGTAACCAGCAATTTCTGATAATGATGTATTTTTAAAATTTTTTTGGTAAGCTTTAATTTCGCTATCACACATCAACGCCACTAGATTGATTTTTTTCTTGAATCGATTACTTCTCCTAAGCAAAGGATATTTTGCAACACAAGCAAATTTCGCATCAATTTTTTTAAGAAACGTTAGCGTGATCGATCCAACAGTTTGGATGTCCGTAGCCGCCATGAGTCTTTGACCGGCAACCATCATTAAATAATCAATACGTTCTTTTTGTTGAGCCAATCGAGTAATAGACTGTTCTGTGTTAATGCTTGTTCTATGAATAATCTCACAGAAAAATTCATCAAGTGTTAGGTTATACTGTGGAATTTTTTTTAAATCGCGATAGAGACAAAGAAGCACATCGGACCAAAAAGTAATGTTAATATTTTTAAATGTATGATCTTTTAAAATAGACAAATATTTTTGTTTTAAACTTTCTAAAAGATCTAAATTGGTATTTTTTTCAATAAGCTCACAAAGACCGAACCAAAATTTGTCGAGATCTTCAATAAAATAAGCTTTTTCAACAAAAGAAGAAAAACTATATTGTCTGACTCTTTCAACTAAAGCCTTATACGTTTTAGTGGAATTCGCCAGCTCCATATCAATAAAAGGAGTGCCTTCCCCTTTTCTATAACCATCACTTCCATCTCGAATGATTAATGTCGAAGAAACCGGAATAGTTTTGACTTCCGAAGTAATTCCTTGAGATTTATCAATTAAATGATCGACAGCGGTTTGCGCAAGATCTAAAAAAGACTGTGCGATACTGGAAAAACCATATCGTTCTGAATGAATGCTGTTATCGTAACCAACAACACTCACTTCGTCTGGAACGGAAATACTCCGTCGTCTCATTTCATCGATTGCACCACAAACCATATTGTCATTTGCAGCAGACAGTGCATCAAACTTTACATTTCTATGATCTAGAAATTCTTTAACAGCCAATTCGCCAGAGTGGCTAAACCAATCACCTTGAAAAATTAGCCTATCATCAATTTCAATATTATATTTTTTTAGCGTGTCTAAATAAGCTTGATAGCGATCATTTGCCTCATGGTTGTCGGCGGGACCTCTAATATATGCAATTCGCTTCGAGGAGTGCTCACATATTAGATGTTCAATTGCTTTGGCACCTGAAGCATAATTATCAGAACAAATAAGCGAAGCACCCACAATATGACTAGAAAGTGTCACAACTGGAATATGAGGAGTAGAGGCAATAAAGGATTCAAGAATGGTACGATCCGCAAAATCTGCTACATCGGTATTAATTAACAACCCTTGTAAGTGATAGCATTCTATTAGCTTAAGTATGTGGCGAACCGCACGATTATCAACTTCATAGTTATTCGCATCATTAATCTCGATAACATGCCGTTCTATCTTAGGTGGCATGGCAAAGATCCGAGTTCCATAACCGCGATTATTTGCAGCCATCACGGCACCCTGGCAAACGGGATAGATATAATCGCTAATATTATTAACGAGAATTCCGATTGTTTTACCAGAAAAATTAGGCTTCAAAACAAATAATCCGAATCGTTTTAATTCTTACTAACACCAGGCGTTATTGTAATCACCTCCTGACCAACGCCCACAAAGTACGCATTGATGAACTCATTGCGCATCAGTTTTCACAAACCTGGAGCTCGACAGCATTTAAAAACAAGCAAGTCATCTATTAATTGTAGGAGACAATCAATTAAATGTGGAAATGGAGCAAATCTAATAGATTATTCAATGATGAATTATACGCCAAACCACACTTTATCTGATAATTTCAATTAATTAGATCGAACCAAGCAAAAGGCAAGACGAAAGCTATAATTTTTTAAACGATGAATTCGAATATTAACAGGAAAATTATGACTTCTCCCATCGATAATTATTTAAAAGTGCTAGCAGAAAAAGATGGATCTGATTTATACCTCAGCACTGGCGCGCCACCATGCGCGAAATTTCAAGGAATGTTAAAACCACTTTCGCAAACACCTTATAAATCAGGCGAAATAGAGTCTATAGCTAATGAAATCATGGATGAAGAACAAAGAGAAGCCTTTTCTCATGAATTAGAAATGAATCTCGCTATATCATTAGCCAATATTGGACGATTTAGAATCAATATATTTAAACAACGTAACGAAATCTCGATTGTTGCTCGAAATATAAAAACAGAAATTCCTAACTTCGATGACCTAAAGCTCCCGGTTATTCTAAAAGATGTCATTATGTCCAAGCGAGGACTCGTCTTATTTGTTGGAGGAACAGGGTCCGGAAAATCAACTTCCCTTGCGGCCTTAATCGATCATCGAAACGCCACTTCCGGAGGGCACATAATTACAATCGAAGACCCCGTGGAGTTCGTTCACAAGCACAAAAAGAGCCTTGTTAACCAGAGAGAAGTCGGTGTAGATACACGTTCATTTCAAAACGCACTTAAAAACACCTTGCGTCAGGCACCAGATGTCATATTAATTGGCGAGATCAGAGAGAGGCATACAATGGAACACGCGCTTGAATTCGCTGAGACTGGACATCTAGCTATTTCAACCCTTCATGCCAACAACGCCAACCAAGCATTGGAGCGCATAATCAACATGTTTCCAGAAGAGCGTAGACCGCAATTATTATTAGGTATGAGTCAGAATATTCGTGCAATCATCTCACAGAGACTTTTACCCACCGTTGACGGAAAGCGATGCGCCGCCGTAGAAGTGTTATTGGGAACCAAAACGATCCAAGAGCTTATTCTTAAAAACCGTCTTTCTGATATTAAAGAAATAATGGAGAAATCAGAAAATATTGGAATGCAGACCTTCGATGCGGCATTATATAAGTTACATAAGGCCAATCGTATTAGCTTAGAAGAAGCGCTTGCTAATGCAGATTCGCCGAATAACCTAAGGCTTAGAATAAAGCTTTCGAACGAACACGCAGATCCCTCTTCCGAAACTACAAGCCAAGTATCTAAGGCGGCTCAAAAATCGAGCTTTGGCGAACTTAGCCTCGAAGCGATGGAAGAAGATGAAGAAGAAACAGAAGATAAAAATCGTCCAGAAAACCCATTTTTAAAACAATAAACACCCGTAGATGAACACAAAAAACGCCGACCAAGCACTCATTTCAAAAATAAACAGTGAAACTGCTAAAATCCCTTGGATAGAACTACAGCGTTTTTTCGCAGCCGGAAAAGCTGTTTATGTCGCGCCAGATCTCGACTTGATTAAAACCGCTTCATACTTTGCAAAAGACAATAAAGAAGAAATTGAACAACTCATGACTAATGGTGACTTAGGACTGGTGAGCGACCAACAGGCAAAAGAATGGTTGGAAAACGACATTATATCCTGGGCTGCCGTGGTCTCTCCGTGGGTATTAGTACAACCAATTGATCCAGAAATTCCTCAAAGATAAAAGTATTTTATATTCCACGCTTCTCTGGTTTAGAAAAGCTCACTACAAAGATACCTTCTTACATTTTGGCGCATTAATCATTTTAAAATTATAAAAAGCGTCGATTTTTTATAGAAGAAACCGAAATAAAGTCCTATCATTAAGTTATAACAAATAAAAATTATCTATCCCCCTCTTGAACTCCAATTAAATTTGGCTTTCTAATAAATTGAATTAATATTTAAAACATATTTAGGACTAAAATCATGGCCGATAATGAGTACCCTGTATACGATGTAGCCGTCATTGGAGGTGGTATTCACGGTGTCGCCATGGCTGCAGAAGCGGCCAGTCGTAACCTGAAAACGGTTTTATTCCAAGCTAAGGATATTGCTTCAGGGACGTCATCCCCTATCGAATCTACTGCCAATAACCTTCGAAAATTCGAACAGTTTAAGTTTGGGCAATTATCGACCAACATGCGAGAGTTAGCGCTTTTGCGTAAAAAAGCACCTCATATTGCTAGAGTGCAAGCATCTTATATTTTATCCGACAACAAGATTCGCTCTGATAAATGGGTAAGCAACGGCACAAGTTTTTATAAGCGTTGGCAAAAGCATCATGTTGAAAACCATGGCAACATAAAATTCTCTTCCGAAACGCTACCCGCTCTAGAAAATTCATCTGAAACTATTATGGGTGAGTTTATTAACACCAATCTAAACTCAAATAGACTCATTATATCTACAGCAAAGCAAGCAGAGCAGCTAGGCTGTGAGCTCTATTTTTATCACGAACTCGTGAAAGCGACCCGGCTCGAACAACACTGGATACTCGAAGTAAAAAATAATTACACCAATGAAACTCGAGAATATAAAAGTAAAATATTGATCAATTGTTGTGGCTGGGGTGTCGACCAAGTATTGGGGAAAACTTTAGGTGTGATATCTCGCTGTAAATCCTCTTACTCCCTTGCTGGATATATATTTGCGAGCTATCACTTTCCAAGCGACCAATCACTCGTTTGCCAACTCAGCGATAAACGTTTTCTTACCATCACGCCATTTGGACGAAGGCATATTTGTTTATTGCCTGCTATAGCAACATCCGACTCTGAAGCAGATAAAGAAAGCGCAATCAAAACAACGCTAGATATCGCAAACAAGTATCTTCAAAAACCCATAGAAGAAAACGACATTCGATTCATTAAATGGAAAAAAATCCCATCTTTAGATGTCGAAGGCTTAGAGTTTGACCAAGATCTCGATAACGCTTTACTCGACCTAAATAACCCAGGAAAACTCGCCCCTTGTCTTTCGCTTTATGGTAATAGCTTATTCCAATATAGAAAGCTCGCAACTCAAGGGCTCAATGTTTTGGAAGTTTTTACCAATGCAGGCAATACAAATACATTGGAAAATCAAACACTCCCTGGTGGTGATATTCCTAATTTAGATCTTGACGGTTACATTGATAAACTATCGAAAGACTATTCTTTTATTCCATCTAATGTCATCGCTCGCTACGTGAGAACCTATGGTTCACTGACATGCGATATCCTGAAAAAATGTCATACGGAAGCAGATCTAGGAAGAGATTTTGGGGAGGGATTATATGAAGTTGAAGTCAAACACTTGATTGATGAAGAATGGGTAACAAATGCAGATGATATTTTGTGGCGTAGAACGTTTTTAGGTTTACTCTATTCAGCAGAACAAGTACAAGAACTAGACAAGTATATAAACCTTATTAAGAACCAAGCTGAAAACTAAAGTGAATCAGTGAAATCAAATCCACCTTCGAACTTTGGATTTGTAATCGATAAAATCATCACCGAAAAGCGACTCCATAGCGCGTTCTTCTGGAATAATTTGAAATCTGTAAATATACGAAACAAATAAAATAACAGATACCAAACTGAGTAAAGAACCCAAGTATAAGCACCAAGCAGTGAGTAAAAAAGCTAAACCAACATACATTGGATTTCGAGAGATTTTATAAATTCCCGACTTTACCAAAGCAGATGTCGCTTCCGGTTTCAGTGGATTAATTGTGGTATTAGCAAGCTTAAAAGAAATTATTCCTAATAACCCAAATAAAAAACCAACCACTAAAAAAACAACAGAAACGATCTCAAAATGACGAGCACCTGGTATTTTCGACTCGAAAAACTCATCGATTAACCACCCGGTAAAGCCAGAAAATATAACAACTACAGGAGGAGGAATTCTATTTTCTAGGCCGTTTATCAAGTGCATTTAAAACCCAAAAGAAAAACAACATACAAAAACCAACCGGTTCTACTCAACGGTCACGTTAGACAATATTTTTACTCATATAGCTTGAGTGAAAAGTGACTAATTTTAGCTTGTCTAGCCGCATCGGCAATTGCAATATAACTATTGGCGGAAGCTTCCTCATGAGCATTAATTACCAAAGTAGACGCCTTACTTTCTGCATGTTTTTGCGCCAGTAAAGCACCTACGGCATTTAAATCAATTGCTCGATTATTAATTGATATTTCGTCCGAGCTAGAAACATCAATAACTATTGGCTGCGGAGGGTCAATAATTTTCGATGAGGAATTTGGAGAATGAAAAAGTGGAATCGACTTTTCTTGCAAGAAAGACGCTGTCACGACAAAAAATATCAACATTATGAAAACCACGTCCAACATTGGCGTTAAATCAATATCGTTTGATTCGTTCCGAGCAACGTTTTTAGATCTCATAGTTATTACCTCTATTATTATTCTGTCACTTTATTTAAACATAAAGACCAATATCGAGATAGTCGTTAAATTAGAATTTATTAAGTAATAAGTCTAGAAATCAAACTACAAACAACCGTCAACCGCCATAAACTCAAGTTGAAAATCTTCATCCAACTCATCTACTGTTATATAACCAAGAGCTTGCGCATCAACGACGTTTTCCACCTGAACTTCATGAGAATAGATTGTATCAAAGGGATCACACGATCTAGCTCCTTGATCGTCCACAGCAAACCCACAAACCGAAGAAATAACGTCAATTCCGGCTGAGGTTAGATCTAGCTCCGATTGCTCTATTCCAAAACCCACACCACTACCGCAATTTACATTTGATCCATTAATTAATACTACGGTCGTAGCATTTTCACTATCGTCTGAATCATCACCAGAACAAGCAGTCAACAAGAACAATATAACCAAATAAATATTTTTCACTTTCTTCTCCTTTTTTACATAGGGTTTAAATTAATAATTTGGTAGTTCTTAGCACCAATAGAAATCCGCACTTAATTTTTGCACAGACCTATTATTGATTCGTCTTTTTCCAGGAGTTAATTCACCCAACATCAGCTCGCAATTGTTAAGACACTCGATGCTTTCAAAACTAGGTATCACATAGTTAGCACCAATATGTTTCGCGTTCACCTATAAAACGATATCGAGTTCTTGCTCTGAGTCTCCCAAAACATAATCTGCGAGTATCAAATCACATTGCCAAATATTAATCGAACGTTCACCCTTTCGATATAAATTCGGGTGCATCCAGCCAAATAAACAGGGAATAAGAAAATTACAGCAAAGCGATTGAACATATGTCACTCAAAACAATTAACGAGTTTTTATGCCATAATACCCTTCCTCAATCGCAGATTAGATACGAAATACAAATGAAGGACCCAGACTTAACAGAAGATATTTTAGCAATCGTCAAAGCACATCCCGAAATAGACACAGATTCTATTGAAAAAAGTACAAAATTACGTGAAGAATTAGGTATCGACTCCCTGGTTATTGCAGAAATAGCGATAGAAATTGAGGACAAGTATGATTTCCAATTTCCGAATGACGCTATTGGAAAAATTAATAGCATCGCTGATGTCATATCACAAGTTGAATGCTGTTTAAAAAAGTGATCATATAGACCAAAACATGTGCCATATTTGAACTAAGTTAATAGAGATGCCTGATTCTGATTTACTAAAAGCCGTTGCGTTTTGCGGAAATGAAGTTAGCCGAGATATTAATTTTAATATTCGAACTAACATCAAAAAAAAGCATGGGCATGATTATGTTTCTTTTTCCGGAAACATAGTTTTCCGTGGAGGAATTGAAAGAGTAGTCCTTATAAATAACATACAACAAGAAATTGATGCCGCTATTATCTCTGAATATTCAACCGTGTGTAGATTTGAAATAGAAGCGAGTTGGCATTTTCTTGACGCCATTGCAAAAATATTTATTTTTACAAAAGAAGATAAAAAAATATCACTAGGATATATTTTTCCTCAAAAGAGGATACCAAACACAGGCTCGGTAAACTATGCAATAGTTCACTACAAAAATACCGATACTATTTTCATGATAAGCCATGCGAAAGATTCGATTCAGGCAAACTATCATTCAAAAGGGCTTTTTTACGAACAAGAACTTTTAGAAGCACTTCTTGAAATTTGCCCACAATATTCGTTTATTTTAGATATCGGTGCTAATGTAGGCAATCATGCAATCTACTTTAGTAAGTTCTTAAATCCTAATGAAGTCTATCCTTTTGAGCCACACGAGGAATCAATAAATACTTTAATTGAGAACTGTAGAATAAATAATACAAGCAACATTAATTTAAATTACCTGGGTTATTGCGTTTCAGATAAATCAGGAGAATCGTATCAAATAGAAAACCACGATGAAGAGAATCTTGGTGGTACATCCTTCGAAAAATTAGCCAAAGACGGCACTAAATCAGTAAAGTCCATTTGTATAGATGATATTTTTACGGAATTTAATGTTCATTTAATCAAAATTGACGTAGAAGGAATGGAATTATCTGTATTAAAAGGCGCCACCAAGACCATAGCAAATTCAAAACCTATAATATCTATTGAAGTTACAAAGGAAAGCCTAAAATCCAGCCACGAATTCTTAACGAATCTCGGGTACCATATCCACAAGGAATTCTGCATGTATGAAAACGTATGGACACTTATCTACACACAAAAACTTATCTAGTAGTTAAGGAAACTTAAAATAAATATGTTTGTGGCAGTAATTACACCTTTTCATCTAGGCAATAAGGAGTTTGTGGAAGGCTGTATAAAAAGTGTTAATCAACAATCTTATCCGGGAATTATGCATGTTGTAGTGGGCGATGGATGCGACCTACCCAGCTATATCAGTAAATCAGATTTCCCAAACTTACATTTTATTCGATTGCCTAAAAATATAAATGATTATGGCGATACCCCAAGATCAATTGCGACGGCTTATGCTTTTGCTCATGGTGCAGAGGCTGTAGCATTTTTGGACTCTGATAATTGGTGGGATCCAAAACATATAGAAATTATGGTTAAAGCATCTATTGATAATGATGCTGATGTGGTAGTAAGTAAACGGCTATTATGTCATGAAGATGGAAGAGTCATGGGTGAATGCGATGAAAGCGATGGTATTCATTTTAGCGACACAAACTGTATGTTTGTGCGCAGAAAACTCAGAGAACAAGCTGGAAGCTGGTGGCTAATACCTCATGATGAACATGCAATCGATGATCGTGTGATATGGGATCGCCTAGTCTACAACACCTCAAAAATTTGTCGATTAGACAAATTTACGGTCTACTACCGAACTAATATTGACGTGCACTATAAAAAATTTGGGTTTCCACTTCCAGAAAACACTGTATCAATTAATTTTTTCAACCAATTCGGATTAAAAATTTTAAAGTACCGCGGAAGAGCCATTGCAAGATACTCGAGAATCAAAAACGCAGATGAAACACAAATAGAAGAATAATTAATAGGTTTTTACGTAAGTGTTATAAGGATTAATCGATATATCTTTTGCTTGTTTATCAATTGGTTTTTGCTGTTTAGTACGTTTTTGATCTAAATAAACAGATTTGACCGTTTGATCCACTTGAATATCCGCTTCTTTATTTTGCCAATGGCACCCCAACATTATGCGATCTTCATTTTCCAAGTTTTTAAAAGACGCATGTAACGTCAAGCTATGAACAATAACTAAATCTCCCGGCTTAGCTAGCACAAGTGTAGGCTCAGGAAACGCTGAGACATCACACACTAGAGAATTTGGAATATATTCTGGTGTCTCAATCCACTCGTGATAAAGCCGACCCAACTTATGGCTTCCCGGAATCACATATAAGGGCCCATGGATCGCATCATATCCGGTTAAAGAAATAAATGTAGCAATAACATCCTGATCTTCTCCGCCCCAATAGATTCCATCCTGATGCCAAGGTTTTATTCTGTCATCGCCTGCAATCTTTCTAATAATAAATGCTAACAGCGTCTCTGATTCACCGTGATTTAATTCGGTCACAAGTGTCGGTAAAGCACTTTCAAAAAACATTTTATTAATTATTGGGCAAATCAACTCAGGACCTGAGTGCCAGTTTTTATTTGTTTCATTCATGATGTGCCGAGCCGATTCCAACGCGTGTACCACTTCACTCGACCTAAAAAACTGCGGAACGACGAGATAACCGTCTCTGTTATATTGATCAAGTTCCTCATCTTTGAGAATAGCGCTAGATTCAACCGGTCTAAAGCAACGCTTATCTATAAATTGATCAGGGCTTATCATGACATTTCCGCCTATTGTTTCCGTGAAATTTTTCTATGTATGCTACTAAATATTTGCGGATTATCAATGTAGAATAAGCGGTAATTTCGACATATCTCAAGTAAATACCAAGCCATAATGTCTTAGTACATAAATTGTACAAAAAAAGGACCGAAACCATTAATATTCAAAAGCATGCGCCGATTAATCTGTAAAAAGCCATTTGAATGGATGGAAATTTCTGCCAATCCTGGCAAACAGGTCTATCTTTGTTGCCAGGGCTGGCTTCCCATAAGTGTCGGTTATGCAGAGCAAACCCCAATAAAAGAGATTTGGCAAAGTAAAACCGCGTCCAAAATTAGACAATCCGTTATTGATGGAAGCTTCAAATATTGTAAGAAAACTTTTTGTCGTTATCTCGAAGGTGGAGAAGTTCCAGATCAGCTTGAAAATCCATTGATCACCGTGGGAGAACATACTTACGAGCGCTACAAGAAAGCTGTAGAAGAACCGATTAAATATCTTCCCGAACCTAAAACACTAAATGCCGCCTACGATTATTCATGTAATTTGTCTTGCCCATCTTGCCGCAAGGAAATTAGACAGGATTCAAAAGAACAGCGGGAAAACAACAATCAGTTTATTGAAGCAACATTGGAAGAAATAGGAAATAAACTACAATTGCTCTATGTAACAGGATCAGGAGACCCTTTTGGTAGCCGACATTTTTGGGATCTCCTACAATCCGATATTACAAACAAATACCCCAACCTTCGCTTCAGAATCCATACCAATGCACAATTACTTACACCAAATCGTTGGCAGAGAATTAAACACCTGCACCACAAAATTGATACCCTTGAAATATCCATTGACGGAGCAAGTGCGGAAACTTATGAAGAAAACAGACGACCTGGAAAATGGATCGATTTACTAGAGCGGATGAATTTCGTCTCTGAAATAATTCGCGAGCAAGAATCGATCAAACTCACCGTTAGTTTCGTGATTCAAGCGAATAATTATTTCGAGATGGAAAAGTTTGTCGAACTTGGAAAAACATGGGAGGCGAATACTATTCAGTTTTCCTGCCTAAATAACTGGGGAACCTTTTCTGCCGCAGAATACTTAAGCAGAGCAATTCATGTACAATATCACAAAGAATACTCACGGTTTATAGAAGCCCTAAGAAACCCCGTGTTCGACGACTATCGAGTCGTTTTTGATTTTGACTGCGAAAAAATTTTAAATTCAGCATCACAAAAAATTGACGTTGTTCAACTGTAGATCGGAAGATCACAATTGATTATTTGCTAATCAAATACAAAGGATGATCATCATCTTTTTGCCTTACTCAATCAAAAATATGAATTGAAGTTTAAAACTATGCGTAGACTTATATGCACAAAACCTTTTGAATGTTTAGAGCTTTCGGCCGAGCCAGGTAATGACATATATTTATGCTGCCCAGGATGGCTTCCGGTTAGCGCAGGCAAAGTGAAGGGGAATAAGTTAACCGATATATGGTACGGAAATCGAGCATCTGAAATAAGAAAATCCGTAATTGACGGAACCTTTAAATACTGTAATGCCAACTTTTGTCGTTTTTTGGATGGCGGTAAGGTACCAAAAGGATACGAAAACCCTGTTAAAGTAGTTGGTGAAGAAACTTTTTTAAAATACAAGAAGGCAATAGAAGAGCCACAAAAATACCTTCCAAGCCCAAAAACAATTAACCTCGCAAACGATAAATCTTGTAATCTCGCGTGCCCTTCTTGTAGAAAAGATATCATTCAAAATACTAAAAAAGAACGAGAAGAAAATGACCAACTCGTTAATCACGCACTTACAGAGTTTGGCGATAAGTTAAAATTTGTTTACATAACCGGCTCAGGTGACCCCTTTGGCAGTCGGCATTTTTGGGGACTGTTGAAATCAGATAAATTAAATAAGTTTCCAAATCTTAAAATCAAGTTACATACAAATGGCATACTTTTTACAAGTTACAGATGGAGTAAGCTAAAAAACATTCATGACAAGATTGCCAGCATTGAAGTTTCTATCGATGGCGCTAGTAAAAATTCTTATGAGGATAACCGCCAACCTGCCAAATGGGAAGAAGTTATTAAACGCATGAGTTTTATCTCATCGATAACCAAAAGAAACCCAAACACAAAACTCAACTTGAACTTTGTTATACAAGCCAATAACTACAAAGAAATGAAAGACTTTGTAAAACTTGGTCAGTTTTGGGAAGCAGATGCAATTCAATTTTCCAATCTAAACAATTGGTGGACCTACACCACTAGAGAATACAATCGCCGAGCGATTCATAAACCATCACATCCAAAATTTAATGATTTTATCAATGACTTAAAAAACCCTATTTTTTTGGATGAAAAGATAATTTTTGACTTTGATATTGAAAAATTTCTTAAAACGCACAAAAATATGATTAAGATCGCTAATGTATAAATCACCCATAATCTAACTTAAACTTTTATTGTGACTAGTTCTCCTATTATTTTTCCCAGCGGCGAATCCCACAGGACGCTAATATCATTGTCGACACAGATCAATTGAAAACAAACCTCGAATTTATGCTTTCACAGGAATAAAATTGAATGAAGGTCGTTACGCAGTTAGCATCCAGTACTTTTTCTAAGCGTAAAGTGCACACAAATAAAGATCTCGTACAAACGACACTATTGAATTCCGAACCCGTCTGTCAAATAGACGCTGTTAACTTATTGCATTATGAAAAAGTAAAAGTGACTGACATAGGTGTGATTATTGATGAGAACGAAAACGTTGATTCACGTTGCTTACCACAAAACCTTCCCGTGGAGTTTGTCTTAAGGTTACCTACGGCTAATGCCTATGCAGATGAAACACTTCCGAAGCTACAACGGCAAACTGTTGATAACAAATTTGATTATTTACTCGTTCATAACCATATGGGAACCGTTTGGGGACACTGGATTATAGAGTCTCTTCCACGGTTATATGCCGCAACCAAATACAGAAATGATTTTGTGTTATTACTTCCTGATAGAAGCTTTTATCCCGCGAATGTATACGAAACTTTAAAACCTTTCGAGTCCCGTATTCGCGGCAAAACATATATCAACTACAAGCACTACATTCAACCGAAAAACTTATTCTTGCCTAGCTGTGGTGTTTCAAAAAACAACCATCCTGAACTGTTGCGCGAATACCGAGATTTTATGCTATCTCATTTCAAGCGAAAAACGACGAATAACAAATTTGAAAAAGTCTATATTACACGTCGTACCGACCGGCGCCGTAAGATTGTAAATGAGAATGAAGTCATCGCGCTTATGCGAGAATTGGGATTCACGATTCTAAATTTCAATACATTGACATTTCAAGAGCAGGTAGATGTATGCGCAAACTGTAAAGTACTGGTATCCATACATGGCTCTGCCCTCGCCAATATGCTTTTTATGGCCGAAGGCAGTCAAGTTATGGAAATTCGTCGAGAAAACGATGAAACTAACAATTGGTTTTACAACTTAGCAAATGATCTAAAATTGGACTATCATTATTTTCCAGCTAAACCAGTTGATGATGCTGTTGAGACTTATTATTCGGATGTATTGGTAGATATTGATAAGCTAGAAAAAAATCTAAAACATTCAATTGTTTATTAAGTCAATACTTAACCAGTTATCTTTATATTCTTTAATCACAAATTTCCGTAGCATATCTACCCACTCGTCAGAGTATGTCAAATCTATATCAGATGGAATCAGGTCAAGATGATCACCAAGTAATGGGTGATTTAGTCTTAAAGACAAATTTTCTCCAGTAACTTTATTAAATATATATTGCATTGAGAAAAGTTCATAAGGTATTAAAGTGTCCCAACTTATCTCACTAAAAATAGAACTATCAAAATAAGAATCAGGATTACGTTTTTTATTAGCATCGACACCAGCCCAGCCAAACGCATTAGCCCATCTGAAATCACAATAATCGTAGAGCACTTCCTTAAAAGAATCTATATTTTCAGCATTTTTGAGCAAAGCAGAAAAAATCGTCTCACCCAATTTTTTGGGTAATGACCATTTTCCTTGATTTTCAATTTCGAATAGCCTTTTAGCAAAAGTTGTAAAGTTTTTATCTATTTCTAATAGCGCTTCGCTAGCAACATCACTTTGTAGCGAACGCAGCAGAAAAGGAGATAACCAGTCGGCTATATGATTCAATCCTACTTTTGCAGATAAACCATGTAACATAATTAAGTCCCTTAGATCTGGATGATCAAACTGAAAATTACCTATTGCCTGAAGCTCTTTCTCAGTTTCTAAAAAATTAATCTGTGCACCATATATTCCAAAGATTAGTGCTCTATTAAAACAACTTATTTTTTCCTCATCTCTATCAGTAAGACCTACAACAGCTACTCCAAGCATTTGATAAAACAATTGAATTGCTTCAAACGAAAAACCCATAGGTTTATCAATATGGTGCCAAGTCTTAACGTCGTTTTTTACTCGTTCAATCCTATAATCTAAACTAGAATCTAGCTCTTTTTTGATTTCATTAAACACCTGAAGCCTATTATTTTTATTTGGTTGAATTGACAACTAATTTACCTCTCTATCTCCAAGGACTGAACACAACATTTCTGCCATTCCTACCACTAATAGCCATTTTATTTATTGAAATAACATAACCTTCATACCTATTAAGATTATTACTCTTCACAAAACGCGCAAACTCAGAAGTACCCTGAGGAGCTGATCGCCAGTGGCCGTTTCCATCGATCGCCCTCTGCACTCTGGAGCGCATAAAACTATTTGCTCCACGCCTTTGATCACCTTGCAATCCAGGAGCATTCTTTAGTAGCCCCGCTTTCAATTCAAAACCCACAAACTTTCCAAAATGATTGCCTGTTTTAGCTTTAGCAACAAAATCTATCCCATGATTACTCTTATTTTGGATGGGGCCAATAATAGATACGTCTGAACCAGGAATGTTTCCTGTTTCAAATAAACCTGAAGCTGTTAGAACGGCCGCTGCAACCTTTTCTCCAACTTCTCCATGACGTTTTATGGTGTCACCTATAGCCGCTCGCAACTTATTCGGTCCATTTTTACCCTTAGCGAACGCTTCGGATACTGCAGTAATGGCTTCATTTGCGGTATCTATAGCATTCCCAATCGCACTTTGAATTTTAGAATTTTCAATTCCAGGTAGAGCCCGTCCTACATCATCTGAAAACTCTCCCATAATACGATCCGTTTCCCCTCGGGCAAGAGTTTTCGCATTCTCTATATAGTCATCAAAGTTTTCAACTAGATGTCTCGCAGAGTTTACAGTATCAGCAATTCCTACTGCCATGTGTGCAAGTTTATCAATTCTTCTAACACTTGCGATAATCGAAGCAGTAGTTGAAGCTCCAGCAGAGACTGGAGCTAGTAAAACTCCGGCTAAAGCTATAGCAGTATCTATAAGCAATCCAGGCAGTTGTGCTCCAACCTCGGCTTTTATTCCTTCGACAAGACTCGGAAGAGATGCAACGGCTACATCTATATTTCTTGCTAGTTCAGGGTTTGAAGCAACAATGTTATTCCAAAATTCGTTCGCCTTCTCTGCTGCTCCATCTTTCAAATAAGTGAGATATTCAATAGTATTATCTGTGAACTCTTCAAACTCATCATAAAATCCGGCAAATATTCCCCTCGTATCTCCATTGCTGGCTAAGAGCATTGGTTTACCGGCTTTTAACGCCTCAAGTAGATTTTCTCTAGTAACTTCGGGGTCAAAGTCTTTTAGGAGCTCCATGTAAACTTCATCAACTTTATCCCTTTTGATTAAAGGCTTCATAAGAGATTTTTCAACAATCAATTGACGAACACTTTTCTCTCCAAACTTAGGCCCTAAAAACTCACCTCCAACCGCTTTTTCTACCAATGCATTTCCAACAGCATTCCCAAATGCATCAACCGCAGCCCTTCCCCAATCTAAATTACCTTGAGTAAGGCCAAACCCTTTTCTTATCTCATGGTTAACACCAGCAGAAATCACGCCATTCGCAAAATTACTTGCAAAATTATCAGTATCTAAGTTTAACCCAGAACTTATGGCAGAACTTGCTATCGAAGTACCAACAGATGCAGCCATTCCACGCCAGCTAAAGCTTGCATCTAGACCAGCTATTTTATTCGCGGCAAAACCTGCTGTGTAAGAAGCAGCTGCTTTAATTCCAATTTGCCCATACTTCCCTGCTTTAGCCAATTGAGCAGCAGTTTGACCACCGCTGAAAGTGCTTCCCAAACCCGCAGTAAAGGCTGTGGTTTAAACCACTCGCAAAGGCCGTTCTCAAACTAACTCCGTCTTGCACGCCTGTTGCAACACCAACTGCCTGGCTCGCTAAGCTGCCCACAAAACCTCCAATCGCCGCAGCTGCTACAGTAGCCAATGTAGTACTACCAGCTAATGCAACAGAAGCCCCTATTCCAGCGCCTATAGCCCCTCCAGCAAGTACGGCCGTTCCAGCAGCCCAAACACCGCCGGCGGCTGTCGCTGCTGCACTAAAACCGATACCTTGAGCAGCTGCACTCATTGCAACAGCAGCTGCCCCCGCAGTAAATACTGTCACAACAACCGCTACGACAATAATCGCAATAATCGCTAAGGCATTGCACCCTTTAGACTTGGGCGGCGGCGGCGGAACAATTTCTGGATCTGGTGTGAGATCACCAATAATGTCCGTTGGGTTATAAGGCGTGAAGGTTGTCGAATTATTACGAAGGGTTTGATTGGTATTTGGAATCGTTAAGCTTCTGCCCGCATCGGTTTGTGTAAAGCGATCCGTTGGTCCCATTGCAAGGCCATTCGCTTCTGCAATCACATACCATAGGCTAGCATCCCCAAATAAGGCTTGTGCGATATTTGTTAAGGTATCACCAACATTAACAGTATAGCTTCCCGGTGTTCCGCCCGCTTCATACTGAGACTGAATGGGCGTGATGTTGATACCTGCGTCGCCGATATCCGCTATTTTATTTCCGTTACTATAAAATATCGTTTGAATTTCTGCATCGGACTCGCCGTACTTTCTATAGTAGCTTCCAGTAATTTGCCCGTCGGCATTATAGGCGAAATATTTAGTGGAAAATCCTGTTCTACTATTATCACTATTTGTTTCTGTGATTTGGCTTCGCGTCAAACGTCCGCGAATGTCATAGGTGTTATAGGTTTCACCGGTATCCGTGTGATCTTGATCCGAATCGACGATGATCGAACTCACCTGCTCGCCGGTATAAGTCTTCACATAGGAGTATCTGTAAGTATTGGTAAACTCCAAACTACCTTCGTCGTAATATCGGAATCGATAACTTAACATGTTCCCATCTGTATCAAAGGAGTAAGAATCGACAATACTCTTTAATCGATTAGCTGAATCTCGAGTCTCTGATTTAATCACAACACCGTCATTACGATAGGCTGTAGTTGTCGTCTCGCCATCAACAATCGATATAGTTCTAAAGCCTCGGTTATCGTATGTATGACTTTGAATTGTGCGGTGACCAGAATCTCTGGGACCTTGTTGATCAACAGCGCGATCATGCTCAACCACTTCTTCAAGTAGGCCTAAGTCATTATAGAAATTTGTTTGTACATCATAGAATGTGGTAGTAAATGGACCACCGTTGGTACCATAAATATCGGTTGTGGCTGTGTGGCTAAATTGCTCTACTGTAGTTTGTCGTCCAGCATTATCGTATGTGTAAGTCTTAGTGGTATTTTCCGAGCTTAGTGACGTCCTCGATGTGAGTGTTCTACCCTCTTCATCATAAGAAAAGTACTCGGCACGATTTGCACTATTTGACGCACCAGGTAATCGAGATTGAGACTCGATCGAACGACGATTTCCCCACTCGTCATAGTTATAGCGTAAATAGCCTAACTCTGCCGATTCACGAATAATCCCATCGGTATTAAAGTATCCAGCAGGAGAGGAAACTTCTGAAAGACGCCCTAATGCATCATATTGATAATAGGTTTCTACTGTGCTTTCTCGTGGTGTGTGAATGGTTTGTATTTCGAGTTCATTAGAGTTATTGAAACCATACGCTGTGTGGGTTGTCGAATCGCGAGTTGTATGAACTTCAGCAGTTCTCAAGCCTCGCACATCATAATTATAAGTAGATTCAATTGTGCGTTGAGAAGAATGCACTTCTGACTTTCTTGCCAATAACCCATTATCAAAATATTCGTAATCAATATAGAAACTACTATCGGAAAGCGACGTCTCTCGCTCCATTTGGCCAAAACTATCGTAAGAATACTCATAGGTTTCCAATACGATGTTCTGTGTCGTTGAAGCTCTTTCTACATATGAACGGGTGAGCTGCTGGCCAATGGTGTAATCATCGTAACTATAGGTCCAATGATCTCCAATAACTAATTCTTCAGTAATGTAGTTGGTGACTGTATCAGTTTGTTGGTTTCCGTAATGGTCGATGTAGGTAATCGTATCTGTTTCGGTATGATCAAAGACATCGACAAGAGGTCCATCGTCAGTTTTATTGTTGAAGGCATCGTAACGCATGTGTGTCTGAGTTCCGATCACATCCTGTTTAACTAAGATATTACCTCGAGAATCGAACTCATAAAAATTAGCGTGGTCAGCAGAATTAATTTCTGCATAACGATTCCCTACAGCATCATAACGATAAGCATTGAGCACTACTTTTGTATTTGCTGTCTGACCACTAGAAAAGCCGTTGTACTCTTCCTTCGTAACAATAAAGTTACTATAGCTTGTGGAACCAGACCCATAAATATCTACGGTTTGAGAAATAACTTCTTCAACATTTGATTGACGAAGAACAGCTTGTTCAACAAGCTGTCCGTTCGCATCGTAATCCAATAAACTCACGACACCAGCACCATCACGCACACCAATTTTATTGGCATGAATATCATAAGCAAAACTCGTGAGCTTTTGTGTTCCGTCTATTGTATGAACGACGTTGCTCGCTGAATCATAGAGTTGATAACTCGATTTCTCCGCTGTCAATAAATCATCATTGGCAGCCGCGGTACCGCGAGTATTATAGGCAGCGTGATACTGCGACACTTCTCGACCTAAAATATCGTAGCCAATATTTCGAGTAACCTGAACCTCAAATTCAGCATAGTTCGCATCGACCGCTCGCGTTTCAGGGCCAGTTTCACTTACCAATTTGTTCAGATAGTTATAGGTATACTCTGTACGATTACCAGCTGCATCAACTACAAATGCTATGTTACCCCAACGATCATAACCTCGCTGTATAACGGGATGCACGTTCACACCGTTGAGGGCACCATCATGATGTGGTAGTCGTTGTGTTGTCACGCGATCGAGTAAGTCATATTCCATTTCAGTAACACGCGCACCAGAAGCACTTGTCAACGAACCACCATGCTGCACACGGATATTTCGTCCAGCGAGATCGTAACTTAGAATTTGTAAACCGCTAATATCTCTTGTGCTTTGGACTCTACCAGCATCGTCGTAGACTACTGTTTTACTAATAGCGCTATTTAGTTGTCCGCCAACATCACCCCAGATTTTGTCTTCTTGGACAATCTCACCAAAGCTATTGTAGATAACGCGCATACCGCTTTGCTTTGCAGTACCGTCAACATCATCATAGATAGTTAGATTAACTAACTGCCGACCAACCGCATCGTATTGATATTGCTGTTCCACTCTGTGCTGATAGGCGAGATCGGTATTTGTCACATTTACGTCGACAAATTCACGAATAACTCGACCATTAAAATCCACGCCAAATTCGGTTAGGTGGTTTTCACCGTCCCAGGTTTTGATTTGATTTCCTTGGTGATCATACTCAGCGCGAATTGTGATGGTATCAGTACCATTTGCATGACCTCGACTTTGTTCAAGGATATTACCGAAAATATCGTACTTAAATATGGTAACTGGTGTTTCGGCTGCTGTATTTAAAAACGGATCAAAATCACTAGCTGAAGGGGTTCCAATCACTCTTTCTGGCTCGATAACCTGCTTAGTTCGACCTAAATTATCATAGGTTGTAGTAGTAACATTATCAGCAGCATCTTCGATCCAAGCGGTTTCACCAAAGGCGTTGTAGCCCGTTCTAGACAAGATCAAATCAGCATTATTGTGCTCGGTAATTGAAACATTCCGATCACCGCCACCGGCGTTACCGGCTCCGACTAGGCTAATATCAACATAATTAATACCTTTCTGGATCGTGTCAGTGACGCGCCCCATTCGATCATAAATAAACTCGATAACTCGATCTTCTGAAGAAGATGTAAAGGTGGGTTTGTTATCAATACTCACCGATTGAGCAGCAACAGCATATTCAGTTGTCTGAACACTATTGCCCAAAGCATCGTATTCTATTTCCGTACCATAGCCTTCAGGGTCTACCGTTGCGATGACCCGACCAATAGCATCATAATAGTTATACGAATCAGCGGTAGTTGTGCTATCGATGCGCAGACTTTGTTGAACGACTTCACCAAAGGCATTGTAAATAAAATTCGTTTCTGGTCGACCGGTACCGGTTTCTGGTAACAGCACTGAGGTCTTGCGCCCAAGCGCATCATAAACGCTTTCGACCGTTCTAGAATTAAGATCGGTATTAACCAACGCGAGCACAGAGTCATGAGATGGCGTTGCATTTTCATTGCTCGGGACGATAACATCTTCACTGTAACGTGTTTCAAATTGAACATTACCAAACGCATCATAGACCATACCGGTAACATGACCCAAAGCATCAATATCGAAAATTTCGCGTCCAATGCTATCGTAAATTTTATATTGATATGAATATTCGCCATCGGCGATTTGTACCTTGTTACGTATTGCATTTCCTACGTCATCGTATTCGACTTCAACCGTTCGTTGATAACGCCCAGCGGCATTGTTCGCATGGAAACGTTCGTCAACGGAATCATACCAACCCGCTAAGGTTGTTTTAACTTGCTGGCCCACTTCATCGTATTCGTAAGCGGTTGTGCGGGCATCGGTATAGACATCTAAACTTAAATTATTTTCATTACGTTCAATAATTCCTTCACGCAAGATAACAACTTGACCTAGTTCATTGTATTCTGTAATACGTTTAATTCGGCCCGAATAGGTGTTTCCATCACTGGTTATTAACTCGTTGTTTCCGATAAATGAGGACAGTTCTTCAGTAAGTCGGTTAGCCGCATCATAGCGGTATATTGTCGAACGATCGCTTGCTGAAGATGTAATGGATCCGTCAATTGCTGACGTTTGATTAGCATAGTAAATTTGTTCCGTGACATTACCAACCAAATCATATTTATTTTCTGTTACATAACCTTCGCCATTAACAGTAAATACCAATCGGCTTAGCTCGTCATAGATGAAATGGGTGCGACGTGTATCTGACCCTAAATTCGAATTCGTTACACCTGCATTTTGGAGAGCCGTTATGAGATCAGATTCAACGATAACATTCTCGACGTTTATACTGGCCAAAGCACTGTTTGACAAGGTAGCATCAAAACGACGAGATTCAACGACATTGCCGTTTTCGTCAAAAATGCTTTCAGTTACAACCCACTCGCCAGTATTTGATACGCCTTCACCGGTATAGGTGACAGTGAATCGCTTGCGACTATCATCATCATAAACATTGTAAGTTTGGCGATCGTGTGTGTTATCAGTAATTATAAGAAGCTGTGATTCAATATCTGCGGTGGTTTTGACATCGTGATTTGAACCGTTCCAACCAGAAACATTTATTGCAGCAGCATAATCTCTCGTGTACGAGAGATTACCATTATCGTCATACACAAATTCAACTACGTAACCCAACGCATTGACAGAATAGCTTAACTGATTGGCATCATCATAAACTGACCAAGCACTTTCGCCGGTAGAATTAATCACACGAGTAACATTACCATTTGCATCGTATCGATATTCCGTCGTCAGATTTAAATTTCTCGCACTGTTAACTGCTGTACCAATGAGCACTTCGCCAAGATCATTATAGCGATATGCATCTGGGTCAACTATTTCCTGAACGATTCGACCTAAGGAATCATAGATATATTCGGTCACCTGCTGCGCAGTATTTTCTAGACTGCCTCTTTCAACCCGAACCTGATTACCAGCATCGTTATACACATACTTTGTACTTAAGCCTAAACCATTAGGGTCCGAAATAACTTGAGATACGCGGCCATTGTTGTCATAAATATATTGAGTAACAGCTTCAACGTCGTCTACACCAGCGGCATTGCGCACAAGTACTTGTCGACCTATTGCATCAAATTCGTATTGCGTAACAATATTTAGTGCATTGGCATTAAACCCACCATCGATTTCTGATGGGTCAACAATTTGTTCCACCATTCGATTTGCGGCATCGTATTTGAAAATAACGGAATGGCCATTTGCATCGGTCGTTTGCTTTAATACGCCGTTGTTGTAATACTCATTTTCAGTGGTAAGTGATTGCCCACCTACGAAATTAACAACCGTCTCTAGATTTCCATCACTGTTATAGCTGTATTCCGTTGTATTTTCTTTTCCATCTTCCACTCGTAGAGTTTGTCCGGTACGGGAGGTGTATGTGGAAATGCTTATTCCTTCTGGTGTCGTTACTGTAACTGAACGATTAACATCATCATAACTGTAACTAGTTGTTTGATCTAAAGCATTGGTAACTGATAGCTGACGACCAAGCGCATCAAAACGTGTTGTTCGTCGACGATTTAGCGGATCAATAACAACGATTTCGCGACCAAAGTCTGTATATTCTGTTCGAACAGTTTGTTGATTCGGATCAGTAATTGCGATAACACGACCAAACGCATCATAAGAGGTTTGCGTTAATAGTTGATTTTCGCCATTGTAATCTGCGTAACTTTGAACAAGTCGACCAAGTCTGTCATAAACATTATGAGTGCGAACTTCTTGCCCTTCAAACGGGGAATACACATCCGAAAGTTGGCCATACTGATCGTATTCAAATCTTGTGGTATTGCCAACGCCATCGGTTTGAGTCGCTACGAGACCGAGTTGGTTATATGTAGTTTTGGTTACCACATCATATGCCATCGACAATGATTGCGTTATCGGTGTGTTATATCCAGTAATAACTTCGCTTTGGTTATTGGAAAATACTGGCGTACTTCCAGGTAATTGCTCTTCCGTTATAATATGATCAACAATCCGCTGTGATTCTCGTTGATTATAGATTTCACCGTCGTAACCATCTAAACCAGTCTTATCAACCCACTCCAAAATTGGTGTGGTATAGCCCACAACAACATCATCAACTGTCTCTCTATATAATGGCGTGCTGTAGCCAGTAAGCACCTGGAAGTCTTGTGTTTCATACACAGGCACTTCATATGCTGTGTATTCCACATCGACCATTTCATATACTGGGGTACGATATGTAATGATCTCTATCGGTTCGTTATCGTAGAGTGGTGTGTTATAGCCAGAAACATACTCTTGTTGTTCTATACCGAAAACTGGAATCTCGTAAGCATCATAGGTTTCTTGAACCGTCACATAAATAGGTGTGTTATATGTGATAATTTCGATTGGTTCGTTTTCGAATATTGGTGTGCTATAGCCAGAGACGTAGTCTTCCGACACTGTGCCGTAGACTGGGATCTCATAAGCATCATAATTTTCTTGCACCGTTACATACACAGGTGTGTTGTAGGTGATAATTTCTATCGGTTCATTTCTATAAATTGGTGTGTTGTAACCAGAAACATAATCTTCTGAAACCATACCAAAGACAGGAACTTCGTATGCATCGTAAGTTTCCTGAACAGTGACATACACAGGTGTATTGTATGTGATAATCTCGATTGGTTCGTTATCAAATAGTGGCGTGTTATAACCAGAAACATACTCGTAATCCACCATACCAAATACAGGTACTTCGTAAGCATCGTAGTTTTCCTGAACAGTGACATAAACCGGTGTGTTGTACGTGATAATTTCGATTGGTTCGTTATCAAACAAAGGAGTGCGATAACCTGAGACATATTCGTAGTCGACCATGCCATATACAGGTACTTCATAAGCATCATAAACTTCGTCAACCATCACATATACAGGCGTTCGATAAGTGATAACTTCGATTGGTTCATTAACATAGATTGGCGTGCTGTAACCAGTAACAATTTCTTGGTCAACAAGGCCATAGACTGGAATTTGATAAGCCGTGTAGGGCACATCCACCATTTGGTATATAGGTGTACGATAACCGGTAATCTGCTGCTCTGTGCGATAAAGTGGCGTGTCATACCCAGAAATATAACTTTCTTGAATAGGGTCACCATAAATGGGGATTTGAGATCCATAAGGTCCAGAACGATAACCTATAATTTCACGCTGATCTGTATCTCTGGTACTCCATACGGCAGTGCTGTCACCAGTCGTATAGGTAATACTAGAACCGTAAGGTCGATAGGAATCACCATTATCGTAATCGCTACTAGTCCTCACTGTGTGACTGTAAGCAAGGACATTTTCGTATATTGGTGTACTTCCTCTTTGAGACGTGCTCGTCGTACGATAGCCCGTAATTTGCTCTTCTTGGCGGTACTGAGTAACTTCTGTATAGGCTCCATATGTTGGTCGAGTATCTACAATTCGAGTTCCCGTTTGTTGTGTAACCTGAATCGTTTCTCGAATTTCAGTACTATTGCCGGTTTGGAAAGTACCATTAAAACCATAAGGTTGATTTAGCGTAATCGTGTCGCCTTGACTATAACGATTATCAGTCGTGACATTCGAACCAGAGTAAACCCAGTTGTCTTGATAATTAACAATCTCCGAACTGCCTCGCTGCGGCGTTGTAGTTGTTATATATCGGTCAATAACTTCTACCTGGCGTGTCTGTTGAACTACTGTATAGTCTCCATAGATCGGACGCTCATTAACAATTTCTGTCCCTACCTGTTCTTCCCTTTGTCCGATAGCAATTATTTCCGTACTATTTCCTGTTTGGAACGTACCATTGTGTCCGTATGGGTCATTTAATGTAATAAACTGACCTTGCGTGTAGCGAGTACTGGTTACCGTGTCCTTACCGTTGTTAACCCAATTATCTTGATAGTTAACAATTTCTGTGCTTCCTCGTTGTGGTGTATCGGTAATAATGTAACGGTCAATAACTTCAACATCACGAGTCTGTTGCACCACTGTGTAGTCACCATAAGTTGGGCGCTCGTTAACAATTTCAGTCCCGACCTGTTCTTCTCTCTGTCCAACAGAAATAATTTCTGTACTGTTTCCTGTTTGAAAAGTACCACTATGTCCATAAGGGTCATTAAGAGTAATAGATTGCCCTTGCGTATAACGGGTGCTTGTTACTGTGTTCTTACCATTGTTAACCCAGTTGTCTTCATAGTTTACGATTTCAGTGCTGCCACGTTGTGGCGTATCGGTAATAATGTAACGGTCAATAACTTCTACATCGCGAGTTTGTTGCACGACCGTGTAGTCGCCATAGGTAGGACGCTCATCAACTATTTCTGTTCCAATCTGGCGTTCAACTTCATGTGTAGAAATGATCTCGGTGCTGTTCCCAGTGCGGAAGCTGCCATTAAGACCATAGGGCTCGCTTAAAGTAATCGATTGTCCTTCAGAATAAGAAGTACTCGTTTCCCTTGAATCACCACGATCTACCCAATTATCTTGATAGTTAACAATTTCAGTACTTCCCCTTTGGGGTGTATCAGTAATGATGTAACGATCTATAACTTCCACATCGCGTGTTTGCTGGACAACGGTATAGTCGCCATAGGTAGGGCGCTCATTAACAATTTCCGTACCCACTTGCACAGTAACGTCTTGCTGCGAAATTATTTCAGTACTATCTCCGGTGCGGAAAGAACCATTTAGACCATAGGGTTCGTTTAGTGTGATGAAGTCACCGTCAGAATATGCTGTATTCGTTTCCCTGGTGATGCCATTGTTAACCCAGTTGTCTTGGTAGTTAACAATTTCAGTACTGCCACGCTGAGGCGTATCAGTGATGATATACCTATCGATCACCTCGACATCTCTAGTCTGCTGCACTACGGTATAATCTCCGTAGATAGGTCGTTCATTTACGATTTCCGTACCAACCTGAACTTCAACGTCCTGAGTATCGATTATCTCAGTACTGGTTCCAGTTCGATAAGTTCCATTCAACCCATAGGGTTCATTAAAGGTTGCAAAATCGCCGTCGCTGTAGGCGACATCTGTCACTGTGCTATTGCCGTTATTAATCCAGTTGTCTTGATATTCAACAATTTCCGTGCTGCCGCGATCGGGCGTATCAGTGATAATGTAATGGCTGATTTGCTCTTCTTGTCGTGTGCGAGTAACTGGAGTAAAGTCCGTCACACCATAAGGGACTGCATCAAATACCTCCGTACCAACCTGGACCTCACGCTGTTCTGTGGTATAGATTGGAGTACTATCACCTGTTTGATAGGTGACATTCACTCCGTAAGGCGATCCTTCATTGACGGTTATGGATTGGCCACTCGTGTAAGCAATATCTGTATCTTCGTTACGCACAAAGTTCAAAGAACTTTGCTGTTCTACGATAGGCACACTTCCGGTTCTTTCGTCAGACGTTTGAATAAACCCAGTTGCAATTTGATATTCGAGAAGAGTGTCGTATACAGGAGTGCGGTAGCCCGTAACAATTTGATCAGAAGATGAATCGTAAATGGCTTCACTGTCATTTGCGGCCGTAAAAGTAACTTGATATCCAGTGACGACATCGACAGATTCAGGTGCATCGTATAGGCTACCTTCAAGATTTCCACCAAATAAAGAAAGGAAAGCGTGTTCATCACCACCAGTTAGTTGGTTTAAGATATTTGTTGGTATACGATTGATTAACTGACGTACCTCGGTAACCTGACCGAATGCATTGTATAGAGTTTCAGTCACTTCACCGAGTGCATTTATAGCGAATCGAATGCGACTAGCATCATCATAATAAAAATAGGTTTTAGACTGAGGAGCTCCAGGTTCAGGCGCTGGTCCTTTTACAACAAGGGTGCGACCTAAACCATCATAAACAACAGTATTACCATATTGATCAATTGCTGCATTTAGAGAAGCACCAGTAGAATTATTAGCTAAGGTGTCTGCACCAACGCCCCCAACCGCCCCCAATGCATCGCCAAAAGCATTAAACGTAGAAAATGACTTTACTTCGTCTTCAGTGCCCTCTGCGAATATCGTTAAGACTAAGCGACCTGCTGCATCATAAATATTTTTATTAACCGTTCCATCATGGGAAACAGTTTCTAAAAACACGCCCATCCACACCAAAGTGTGTTGCACTCGTACGAACACCTTCAGCACTTGCCCGTAATGTTAAAGAAGATAAAGTATCTCCTGGATTAACTTGAACAGCTGTCATATAGCTATGGCTGTAGGTAACACGATTTAACGCATCGAATTCAACTTCTGTTAAAAAGCCCTGCTCATTTACATTGCCAATTTGACGACCTTGGCTATCGTAAAAATAATAACTTGTTAGGGGTACGTCGGTATTTTCAGTAGCAATATTGTCTGAAGATGCTTCGGCAATCATGGCATCAACATTATTCGTTACATTGGTTACAACAGACGGGTATGTCGTAGTCGAAACCATGCGACCAGCACTATCATATGTGTTGGTTGTTAAATAGTTTTCCGCATTTACAGTTGCAATGAGTCGACCATCGTCGTCATAGAAAAATTGCGTAGTTCTATTTCCGGTTACTGAATCGGTTAACTGAGAACCACCATCATAGGTATTGGAAACGACAATATCATTGAAATCATTTGCTTGAACGCTAGAGGTTAATCTTCCTGCCTCATCATAGACATAAGACGTATACCTATCTTCAGCATCATTTGAAACTATATTGGCAGTGTTAACGTGAACATCTGTACCATTAAACCAGGAATCTCTGTCTTGATCCGAAACCTGGGTAGCATATGCTCTTTTCCTCAACGATCAAACCCTCTGAATCATATTTTATTCCACTTACAGAACCTTCGGGGTCAATGGTATAGGCAACGCGACCGGCATTGTCATAGACCGTAAAAATTCGTCCGCCTTCCGCATTTTCAACCATTACTATGCGCCCAGCATCATCGTAGAAACTGGTTGTAATTCGGTTTTCATTATTTGCACTGGATGTAACACTTGTGATTCTGCCGTGACTATCATAGGCACTAACGACCGATAGACCAGTAGTGTCATTAGTCACGCGGATTTGTCCTGGAACATCGTAATTTGTGGTAACCGAACCAGTCGTACTGACCACTTGAGTAACACGACCTAATCCATCAAATGCCGTCGATGAAAGTACTGCTCTACTTTCCATTGCTGCAAAGTTGTTCATTACATCTGCACCGGATAGTGCGCGTTCGTAAAAGCGAAATGCGGCAATTTGTCCCCTCAAATCGATCAGCACCCGCAAAAGGCACACCCCCGGCCATTGCACCGAGTCCAGACGGATCTCCACCCGCCCAATCATTAATCACACCAGTAGTATCTGTGTGTAATAGTTGACCGTTTGCATAGAGCAGTACATTTCCTCTGTCATTCACCACTCCAACTACTTGTACAAAATCTTCTGTCGGATCAATACCAAAGTCAGCGAGGTCATTCGTTATTCGAACACTGTCTGAACGGTTCTTCACATCGAAACCTAAGATCGTGCCATTCAACGTAATAGACAGGCCATCCCAGCTCCCTCCAGTTTCGTATAGAACATCATGGTCGTTTAAATCATCAGCTTTAAACCAAATTTCAAAACTACCACTCGAACGAGAAGGATCGCCGGGTAAGTCTGCGAGTGATTCGTGATTTCCATTCAAATTCTCAAGTTCAATTCGACCACCTGAAAACTCATAGGCCTTAAGAATTCCTGCAAATTTACTCGAGGTATTCACTAACTGATCGTCACGAGTATCAAACACAAAATTTGTAACTGAACTATTACTTTCTGGTCTCCATAGTATTTGTTCTTGTTGCGCTGAAGATGCGTCAAAGTTTAGAGTCAAACCATCAGTAACAATTGATTGGTTACTCCCTTCAATGGTCTGAGTCAATTCACCATAGGAGTTGTAAACATATTCACTGACGTTAGCTTGATCATCTAAAATACCACTCCCTTGAGAATCCACATTGGAATAGGAAACCTGGCGAATAACGTGGCCTAAGTGATCGTACCCAAACTCAGTTAGCTGGATAGTTGATTTATCCGCAATGCCATTTACCCATGCTTCTAGCGTAGATAAATCAGGGACGAATGAATGGTTTAGCCCATCAACACTATAACTTTGACGGCTGTATTGAATACTTTGCGTGACTTGCCCAAGTGCATTATATCGGCTTTCGCTGACAAAACCTTCAGCAGAAATAACAAAACGCAGAAGCTGTCCGTCATAGACATAACGTATAGTTTGCGCTTCCCCTTCAACATAGCGAGTTTCGGTTTGAAGCAGATTTTCAGAATAGGTGTAAGTAATTTGATTTCCAAGCGTATCAGTTTCGCTAAGTAAATTACTATTGCCATCGTATGTATAAGTGATTACCTGATCACCATTGGTAACGGTATGAACATTATTTGAGTTAGGGTAGTAGGTATAGTCCATGACTGTTGCATCTGGACTACCTGAACCATTTACCACTTGCGTAATATAGCCATCAGAATTATAGCTATATAAAGAGACCTCGTTTTCGCCATTAGAAACAACAGTCATTAGATTGTTGTATGTAAACGAAGTCGTACCAGCTGCATCAGTGACAGACTCTAGTTTCCCATCATCATAGTAAGTATATGAGGCCGTTGTACCATCGCTTTGTGTAATGGTTTCTACATAACTTGAACCAGCTTTGTAGGAATAGGTCGTGACATAAACATCGGTTTCAAGTGTATTTCGCGGATCTAAATCCGTTCTCACTTCATGCAATAAACCACTATCATAATAGGAATATGAAACTTGGCGAAGCAGCGTTGAGACTTGGTTTGAGTCTGCCAGTAAAGTATCGACTCGAAGCAGTTTACCATTTGCATTACCATCAGCTTGAGTACCATAAATTAACTCAATAGCTTGTCCTGATATAACATCCGTTACTCGCGTCAGTAAATCGTTTACGAATGTATAGTCAAAACCGTGTCCAGAAGTATCTCTAGAACTTATAATCCAACCGCTAGTAACATCGTATCGCTCTTCTACTTTTGAGGTGCCCTCTGTCCAAACCCACTGGTTATTTTCTGCATCAAACCTGATTGTGTCATCTGCACCACCACCTTCTGCAGAGACATAAACATTACCCACACGGGTGTAGGTCGCGGTGTGACCATCGCCAGTAATACGGCTGATCTGGGCCTCACCATCATTACCTAATATTCGTTTTTCACCTAACCAACGCCATTGGTCCGCATCACCGTCGTTTCTATTGCCGAGGGCATTATAGGTTCGTAAATGATTCAGATTTCCCGCTGAACCCGCGAGAGTTTCATCACTAAACTGAAGAACAAGGTTCCCTGTAGTGAGGTTGACCGCAGAAGTGCCATTAACTTGACCAAGACTACCAGCCCCCGCGAGCGCTGTCGTTTCAAGTAATCCTAATCCTGCGCCTGCTACAATCGCTACCATGATGTTCGCTCCTAAGTCTTTATTATTCTGAAAAGCATACCCAAAGGCTTTCCAGCTGTTTAATTCATTTAATTAATATCTATGTATAAGTCCGGCTATCTAGAAAAAAATTAAGTCAAAAAATCAAAAAAATTGAAACTCGTATACAACTCTTACAATCTGTTTAAAACGCGTGTACTACGGCTATTTTACAAGCACAAAAAAACTAGTTTTTGAAGACTTTAGCTCTCATAAAATTATATTTTTTTGCGAATGACGCCAATTTTGAAGAATCAGCTGCATAGATGGCATAAGTTTCCGCAAACCCTTCAACAGGGTTTGTTTCACCATATGCGGTAACCTTTTTAGATTTTGGCCAAATTTCAGTCGCCCAGTATTTTTTAATATAACTATCAAGGTATCGATGATAGACATAATGCCCAATTTCATGAAGGATGATATGGTTGGCCATGGATTGATCGATAAGATCAAAAATGACGATTGAACGATACTCAGGGTAAAAAGCACCCTTGCAGCCGGGGGATACTTCTAATTGCAATGCTTGAAATTCAGCGGCAGGCTTAAACAAGATACTCTGCAAGCCTTTAAGATGAGCTTTAGGCAATTTTTTAACAGTCTCAGCAACTTCTTGGGGTGAAAGAATATCCTGCCGATCAAAATCTCTAATTATCAATTTTCTTTACCTTAAGAACAAAAAAATCGTTGCAAAATCATAAGTGAGACACAATATATTGCTATTATACGGCGGCCTAAGTAGTATCGTTATCTAAAGTTTTTAAGTCACGCAAGCCATTAACGGATCATTTTAAATATACAGTGACACTTTATTTAGGTTATTAAAATCTTGGTTAGGTATTCAATCTATCGTATAGGAAGTTTAAGTGGAAATTCAAAATAATGAATACACGCAAAAGCAGGAATCATTAAAACGATTTTTAAAGTATCTAGAATACTCTTCAGACAACCTAAACCTTTTGCTAGATGCTATAGCTTTATCTATGGAGCTTCAAGATTGGGAAACCACAGAAAAACTTATCACATCAGCGTTAGAACATCATCCAGATTCCCCCGATGTCAATGCTCACGCCGGGTTTTTAAACATGCGTGCAAATCAATTAGAGGATGCAATAAATTACTTTGATACCGCGATTCAAAATGGAATTGAACAACCCGCAGTAATTTACAACTTGGCCTACTCACAGTTTTTATCAAGACAGTTTGAGGAGGCCTTAAAATCACTTTCATTAATTCAGGAAACACCAGCGCTAGCCAAAGAACTTGCAATGCTAAGTGCTAGATGCAAACACAATACAGACCAAATCGATATAGCTGCACAAGATTTAGAGGAATACCTTATTAAATCTGAAGACTGGGAAGTGAAAGGCTTACTTTCGCTCTTGCTTACAGATTTAAACCGTCCAGAAGAGGCTATTATCAAAGCCGATGAAACGTTGAATCAGTTACCAAATAATTTTGATGCATTGCTAGCTCGAGGTTCTTCTTATTCCATGTTGGGCCAATTTGAAAAAGCCGGCAAAGACTACATTAAGGCTGCTGAAGTATCACCTCGGTCTGGCAGGGCTTGGAGTGGTGTTGCAGAGATAGCCTTTCACGACTTTGAATTCGACAAAGCTCATGAAGCTCTTGAGAGTGCAATCAACTTTATGCCAGATCATATAGGTACTTGGCATTTGCTCGCCTGGACGCATCTTATGAAAAATGATCTCGATCAGGCCGAAAATGCATTCAAAAAAGCGTACGAATTAGATCGGTCTTTTGGTGAATCACACGGAGGCCTCGCCACCATTTACGCAATGAAAGGCGATATTAAGAATGCTGAAAAGCACATCAAGCTGGCTCGAAAACTTGCTCCAGAGGGATTCAGCTCAATCTATGCAGAGATGGTACTCCTCAACACAAGTGGTCAGGCAGAAGAAGCTAAAAAGCTATTTGAAAATGCAAAAGATACACCGTTCGAAAGTTTAGGAACAACGCCTCGCGCACTGATAGATAAGCGAATTGCAGAACTAACCCAGAAATATTCCGAAGACAATAAACCAATTATTCATTAATCTTTATTGTAAATTTTTTCTAAATTAGAGAATCACAATGTTAGACGCTCAAGAATATTTACATCTCGCCTTGAAAGCTGGAGAACAAGGCAACAACAAGGAAGCTTTAGAATACCTTCATAAGTGCCTTGAAAAAGACCCCGAAAATGCTACCGCTATTTTTCTACTCGCTGCGGAGCATGCCGAAATAGGCATATTCGATCGAGCAAAGGAAGGAATGATTAAGGCATTATCTATTGATCCAAACCTAAATATGGCCTCTTTGCAATTAGGCCTATTATACTCTAGAGAGGGAAATGACAAGGAAGCATTGGATATCTGGTCTAAGCTTCGCAGAGATACCAAAGATAACAGTATGGAGAAAATTGCAGACGGCCTAATTAAACTCATTGAAAAAGACTTAGAGCAAGGCGCTGCTTCATTGCACGAAGGAATGGAGTTGAATAATACCAATCCAGGACTTAATCAAATGGTAAGTAGCATCTTAGAATCTCTCGAAAAGTCCGCGCAAAAATCTCCCGACAAAAACGATATAGAAGAAAAAGAAGATAAAGACTCGGTTTATCTAGGCGCATACAAAAATAACGTTATTAAGTAGTAGTGTATGCCAGAAATTAGCCCAATTCGATTGGCAGAAATATTTCGATCTCTTTCGTCAACGACTAAACGCACAGAGAAGAAAAAATCTCGAAAATCGCATGAACCAGAACCAAATCGGAGCCCGGAACCGGTTCGAGATAAAACTGTACTCAAAGAAAAACTGATAAAGCGTTTAGAAAAGTTAGACAGAGACAAATCAGACTATATTGAAGATGCCTCTCTAATTACTATTCAAGAAATCATAATTTGGGAATTTGGAAACGAAATTTTAAACCACCCTGAATTTAAGATAATATCATCGACAATAGCAAATAATATCGTTAAGTCTCCAGAATTAAATGAGCATATGTCATTATTTATTTCAGAAGCGCTTTCTGACAACTAAAAAGAATCGAACAATCACATAAGTTTTTCGTACGAATGACGGATATTTTTTAACCCTTCCCTGTGCAGCTGTGAGACTCGCGCTTCCGATAAACTTAGTATCTTTGCTATTTGTTTAACACTAAGTTGTTGAAAATAGTAACTTTTAACAACCATTCGCTGGGTTTCACTTAATTCGTCAACTAATTTGACTAGTAGTGAGCTAGTTTTTTCTTTTTCATAAAATGATTGCGGTCCACTGTCTTCAGGAGTTTGAACAATACCAACTTCAAGTAGCATACCCAAAGCCATTTCTATCGTTGCATCGATAAGGGTTTCAAAAGAATCGCTCTCAGAACCTGGAGATGGATATTCATAATAAATAGGATCTGCAAAAGCGGATATTTTTTTTGTTGCTGACGCCTTATCAATTGCATTTAGAACACTTCCACGTACTCTTTGGTAGCAATAGGCAGTGAAAGGAGTTCCTAAATTTGAATCAAAACGCTCAATAGATTCCAACATTGCCAAGGAAGCAATGTTCACAAATTCACTCCATTCTAATAGATTATGGCGATACTTTAAGAACAATGAACCTGCAATATTGCGACACCACGGAAAATAAAATTCAAAAATTCTATTTCTATTTTGTATAGAATTTTCTACTCGCCAATCTTTCCAAAGTTTTTCTGTGATATTGCCATCGAGATCGATATCAAAGGCAAAGCCTTCTTCTGTCATCCACTTACGCTTTTAATTAGAGTTTCCGCGATCAGACCCCAACCGTCGACCACGACAAATAACATAATTTTTAAGGGCAAAGAAATTGTAATTGGCGGGACCATGATCATGCCCAAAGACATAAGAATCGCGGCCATGACAATATCAATTAATAAGAAAGGCAAAAAAATGATAAAACCAATTTTAAATGCTGTCTTGAGTTCACTAAGTAAAAAAGCCGGAAATAAATACCTTGGTGTGATATTTGATATATTGTCTGGCAACTGTGTTTTAGACAATTCATAGACCAGCTTAATGTCTGATTCATGAGTTTGTCCTATCATAAAAACCCTAAATGGATCCCATGCTTTAGATATAGCTTCCGAAAAAGGCAATTGTTCAGTTAAGTAAGGCTGCACACCATTTTCATAACTTTTTTTGAAAATAGGCTCCATTGTAAAAATGGTAAGGAATAGCGCTAATGCAACCAAAATCATATTTGGAGGACTTTGTTGAAGCCCTAATGCGTGCCTCAAAAAACCAAGTACGATAATATTTCGAGTAAATGTAGTCGCTGCAATTAAAAAAAATGGAATAAAAGATAAAGCCGATATGAGTAAAAATGTTTCAACTTCTGTCGAGAGGCGAGCCGTCTCAATGGTCGAGAGAAAATCCCCCCAAACAGGATCGGTTTGTTGTTGTGCCATTAAATCTATTCCTTAACATCCAGACTTTCGTCGGCGATGGCTAAGCTTTCAGTTTTTAATTGTTCTGTCCCGTCTTTTGTACTACTTATCTCTTTAAGCACCACATTTGAAGTTGATTCAACCAAAACTAATTTTTGTGAATCACGCTCAAGAACATATACCGAAGTTTTAGTTGAAATTCTTGTTTTCGAAGTTATGGTAAAAACATCAGAATCTTTACTCGCTTTACCCTCAAGAAACCGCAGCATCTGATTTCGAAATTTCTTAGAAAAATAAAATCCAATAACAGCTAAAAATAATACTGAGAAAAATACATTAGCAACATACTCTATTGGAACAGTTTCACCGGATTTAAAAGTAGGGTCAATTTTATCAACTTTAGTAGTTGCAGTTTCAATTCTTTGCAGCTGGTCACTCATTAATTATTTGTCTGACACTTCAGTGATATGTATTCCAAAATTATCTTCCACAGCAACTAAATTACCCAAAGCGACCACCTTACCATCTACCATTAACTTGATAGGTGAATCAACGCTTTCATTCAGAGATAAAGTTTCTCCAGGCTTCAACGAGAATAATTTTTCAATACTCACATCGACTGAGCCAACGTTAACTGAGGCATTTACCGATACGTGACCAATTAATCCCATTTCCATTGAAACCAAAGACGATTCTTGATCATTTTGGTTATCTTGGAGTTCTTCAAGTTCAATACTACTAATCTCTTGTCTCATGACTTTGCATTACCATTCAATAAAATTGCTTTTTTGGCTCCAGATTTCCCCAACCTCACAGAAGCAATCTGTTTACCTCTAATTTTTAAATCGAAATCAGAATACAATGATGTACTCGAAGTCAAAATATCACCCACAGCTAAATTACTGATGTCTCTCACTTGAAATTCACCTAACTCAAGCTCGAGTTCAGCAGACACCGTTCCTTTTACGCTATCTAAGCTAACCTTATCTAATATGGAACTATTTTTAGCCACTTTAACCAAATTGGATAATAATTCACTAGAAAGATTTAAAACGAGTTTATTCAAGCCGAGTTCGATTTCATAAGCAAGAGAGTGATCACCAGGAAAACTCTCTCGTTTAGCTAACTGATCTTCAGTAACATCAATTGAAACTAAAGAATCACCGGGAATACTGATTCGCGTAAATTTATCACCAATACTTCCAAGTAACTCAGTATAAGCTTGCGTTAGGACAAATTCATTGACGTCATCGTTAGGAACTGATGGCAAAACACGACCAAACACAACATCTTTTAACTTAAAGTCCATTGTATCAAGTTGAAAAAAACTCCCTTTTGAAGCAGGAAGAGCATAGATCTTTGCAGATTCTAGTGCTTTGTTTTTTCCTAAAAACGCTACTTTTAACTCATCGTTATCAAAACACCACTGCGCTTGCCACGTACTAATTGAGCTTTGGATTTTTAATCGAATATCTTCGATTTGATTAGTATTAAAAAATATAATTTTTCTCATAACGACTAACGAGTGCTGTTATACAATTCTTCAATTAACTCATTAGACACATTCATCACTCTGGAGCTCGCTTGGAAGCCACGTTGAGTAATCAACAAATCGGCAAATTCTTGAGTGAGATCAACATTTGACAGCTCAACACTCCCCCCTTGGATGGTACCTAATCCATTTGAGTTTGCGCGCCCAAGTATCGGACGAGTTGCGCTATTATCTTGATAAAGATTGCCGGATGTAAGTTCTAGATCCGATTCATTAGCAAAAAGAGCTAATGCAAGTTGAGGACCTTTTTCTTCGTCACCATTTGTGTAGGTGAAATTAAAAATTCCTTCTTCATCAATGTTAACAGCCGATAAGCCTAATACACCGTTTCCATTTACTTCGTTAGCGAAAACCGTCGAAGTTGCACCAGAGAACTGCGTGGTTGATGAAAATGTATTGGGTTCTCCAAAATGAAAAGTCACTGTCTGCGATTCCCCGTTTAAGGTCAACTCTGTCTCGAAAGTATTAAAACCCTCCAACGGAGCACCTGTAACACTAAATCGAATTTCACCAGAACCTAATACTTCACCGTTAATGTTGCTGACTTCAACGGTCCAGGTATCGGTTGATGTAGTTGGGTTTGTAAAATCCAGAGTCAAATCATGAGAACCACCAGACGAATCAAATACTGTAATTGGTGATACCTCATGTTCAGTATCTGTCGAGGATAAGTTCCCAGAGAAAGAAATTTCACTTGTTGCAATTGCTGGCAGTACTCTCAATTCCGAAATATCTATCAGTTCTAACGCATTTTCTTCGCTCATCCCCATTACTTGATGTCCCGAAGCACTATCGACCAGAACAAAATTTTCATCGAATTGAAATTGACCTCCGCGCGTATAATAAATCTCGCCGGCTTCATCTTTTAAAACAAATAAACCAGTACCAACAATCGCAACATCTGTAGCATTACCAGTTTGCCTTACTTCACCTGATGCTAATCGAACCGAATTACCTTGAACCGAAACACCCAAGCCACCGCTTCCATCACCGTTCACACTTCTTAAAAAAGTATCGGTACCCCTAAAACCTGGGGTATTCATATTTGCAATATTATTACTTACGTTATCCAAACTACTCGTAAAACTGAACATTCCACTTAAACTGGTAAAAAAAGATTGATACATTTTTATATCTCCTAAAATTTACGGTCTTACTAACGTAATTTGTGATAAACGTACATCAGTTACAAAGGCACCATTTGGTAATTCAATTGTCAATAACGCACCATCTGCTGAATATCTGATTGCATTTACTGTCCCGATATTATTAACGGACGTCGCGCTTGCAATCTCTACTTGTCGACCCAAAAGGCTAGTAGACTGTTCCAAAGAGTTCATAAAAACGAGATTCTCAATGTTTTCAGCAGATTGTCTATTTTGCTCAATGCTCGCAAATTCTGCTATCTGTGCCAAAAAATCCTGATTATCTACCGGTTCTAACGGGTCTTGAAAGTTAAGCTCAGTTAAAAACAACCTTAAAAAATCTTCTTGATCCAAAGCAGTATTAGTTAAATCAACTCCGCTTGCAACAGTTAAAGAGCTACCTATTGCATCAATTTGCATAAACTTACTCCAATATATTCCTATCTATTTAGATATTCTTGGCCATTAATTATTACCGAGGTTAAACGACTTCCAACATTTTTATAGTGCTTTTCCAATGCGCTTATAAGCATTCTCTTTTCACTATCGCTTAAGTCGTAATCCCTGATAAAAACCTGATTTTCATCATCACCGATAAAAGTCACTTTTTTCTTTAGATATTCTGGAAGCGATAGCGAAGCAGTAACCGTTTTAACACTATTATTTGATTTAAATACGCTACTTTCATTTCGATAAACAGAACTTGTCAATGATGAAAAATTGCTTTTCAAAACACTACTTGCGGTTACGAAAGTTTCACTTGTCGCAGCATTGGAAATAGAGTTACTGCTCGCTGCACTTGTACGATTCAAACCTTCATATCTAATCGAAGGAGTTTCACTCTTGGCTTCTATTAAATTACCGCGTCCCAAGTAAGAAAGCTTACCAGACGCATATAATTTCAACTCATATAATAGGTTTTCAGTTAAATTTGCATTACTTTCTGACAAAGATTTGTGGACAAGATCATCATCATTTGGCGATTTAACATGATGGGCATTATCCTTTTCTTTATTTAAAGAGTCACTATCATTTCCCTGTATATTGTCTTTTTTCTGATCATTGATCGATTTCTCTTCCATTTGAACATTATCGTGTTCTTCCTCTAGCTCATCATTTCTTTGATCAATTAAATCCAAAAACCCGTTATCAGGAATCTTCGTAACAAGTTCCTGACGATTGTTCGCGATAGCAAACGAATATCCTGCAACTAAATCGGTAATCGTCATGATGGTTCATTAACCCTGCTGGAATTGTTCGATACGATCTCATGCATTTCCTGCTTAAACTGTTCTCTAAGGATTTCGGTTTCCATGCGCCCTACAAAATTGTCGACAGCTTTAGACTTAAGTTCCATCTGAGTATACGTTTTTCTCTTATCACTCACCTCATCCAACTTTTGATCCAGCTCTACTTTTAATTCTGATAGTTTTTCATAAAGTGTTGACATGTAATCAGAACTGGCATCCATTTGAATTGGGTTAATTACTTTATTTTCAGACTGAATATTGTTTACGTAATTTAATGTATCTAGAACTAATTCCTGCTGATGAATATAGTCTTGCCTAGCTTTGCTAGCTTCTTTAACAGCAAATTCAAATCTGTGTAACGCTGCCTTCTTACTAAATTCATTTAGCTTTGCGATAGATTTAGCTTTTGATAAGCGATTAATTGAAGCCATAGAATTACCTTAATTCAAAATCTCCATTGCCCGGCTCCACACATCTTCATGTGGCACAGTATCATTTGGTTTCTGTTGCACTAAAGCATCTAGGTTTGGCTTTACTTTTACAGCAAAATCTAACTCTGCATTTACACCTTTTTCGTATGCTCCCAATTCAATTAAGTCTTGGGATGAATGATAGATAGATAAAAATTTTCTTAAGTTATCAGACACAGCGAGCTGCTGGCTATCAAGTAACTTATTATTCAGACGGCTAATACTTTGTCCTACATTGATAGCGGGATAATGATTACGAGAAGCTAAATCACGAGACAACATAACATGGCCATCTAATAAGGAACGCATATGATCTGCAACAGGTTCATTAATATCATCGCCTTCAACCAAGACCGTATAAATTGACGTAATCGTACCTTTATTTTTCAACGTCCCGCCTCTTTCCAATAACGGTGGCAGCATTGAAAACACAGAAGATGGATAACCTCGAGTACCAATTGGCTCGCCGGTAGACAATCCAATTTCACGCTGCGCCATTGCAAACCGAGTAATTGAATCCATTATTAGTAATACATTTTTATTTTGTTCCCTAAACCATTCAGCGATGGCCGTTGCCGTTAACGCGGACTGTCTTCGCAATACTGCGGGTTGCTCCGCAGCTGCAACTACGACGACCGACCGTTTCAAACCATCCTTTCCCAAGCAATCATTGATAAAGTCGCCAACTTCTCGTCCACGCTCGCCGACTAGTGCAATAACTATCACATCGGCATCAGTATTTGCAGCAATCATACCGAGAAGAGTGCTTTTTCCCACTCCACTACCAGCCATAATACCAATTCTCTGTCCTCGACCTATAGGCACAAAAACATCAATCGCCTTTACACCAGTGTTTAATGTTTCAGAAATTGGAACACGATCAAGCGGGTTTATCGGTTCTAATGTCAGGTCCGTTACTGATTCGTAAACTATCTTTCCTTTGTCATCTAGTGGATTACAAAGCGGATCAATTACTCTTCCCAACAATGAATTACCTGCAGGAACCGAAAGAGAATTCCTTAAAGGCACAACGCGGCTGTTCAGACATAGGCCTTGTGACGAACCAAACGGCATTAGAAGTATTCGCTCATCTCTAAGCCCAACAACTTCCGCTTTTATCTTGGCTCCGCCTCTCGCCTGAATAATTTCTACCAACTCCCCCAACAATACATCACAACCTGCAGCTTCTATAACACCACCATGAATCGCTGTGAGCTTTCCAGTCTTTTGACCGAGTTCGAGCCGATCGATTGCCTGGATATATTGTTGGCTATTAAACATCAATTGCCTCGAAGAACATTAATAAGTTCATCTCTCACCTGATCCAATTGTCTGATGATTCCATCTTCTTTTATAGAATATCCCGCTTCGACTAAACACTCCCCAGGCTCTAAACTCGCATCATAAATGACTTTACAAATATCTGATTTAACGCAATCGAGATCGGAAACAAAATCCATATCTTCTGAGCTTGAAGATGGCAATTTTACAAGAAGTTTTGATTCTTCCTTTAAAGCATCAATTTCTCGAGTCAATGTAGCGGCAACTATTTGCCTATATATATCCTTATGACCAGCTAACTTGTATAAACACCTTAAAAGAACCGCCAACAACTCTTCCTGAGAGCCTCTAAATATCTTGTCTTGAAATTCAGAACATTCAACTAGGAGTGACTCTAGTCCGGTCAATTTGGTTTTATATTCGCTCTGCAGAGATTCGTTTTCCGCAGCGTAAAACTCATCGAGTTCATTAATTTTTTCATTAATCTCTTTACTTGCTGCCTTTCGGCCTTCCTCAAGACCTATGTTATAAGCATCCTGTTTTATTTGCTCTATTTCTATTTCTAAATTTGGCTTCTCAGACTCTGCAGCCGTGTCCATAACCAAATCTTTGGTTTGAATTGAATCCACATCATCGAAAAAATGTATTGAACTAGCGTCTGTTTTCTCGCGAGGCACAGTGCGCACACCGGACCCCATATTTGCATTTTTAATTAAATGATTCATGCGCCCTTTCCTTTAACAACAATACTACGCTGTTCTTAATTCCTTTAGGAACGCGCTTAAATATCATTTTTTCATCAAGATTAATCTTTAAGCGCTTCTGAATAACTTTCATTTCTTTGCGATCAAGTGACGACAAAATCACACGCTGCCAGAATGTATCTACCTCATCCAGACCGTCAAGATCTGATGGACCACTATACTCAACTAATTTTTTTTCGTCTGAAGAAAGACCTTTTAGCACTTCCAGCGTCAGGTCGTTGTTCTTAGTTAATTGTAAATTCGTGACTTCTTGTAATAATTTTTCTACTCTTTCTTTATCTGGTAGAGATAGTTGATCCATTAACCAACTACGATCATCTTTGTGAAGCAACGACAATTTTATAACCTCGGTTCTTAGCATTAGCTTCGAACCTCCGATTTCTCTTCTGACAACCACTTTTTAAGTTCAACTAGTGTCTTTTCCTTCTCGAATTCAGACAAACGAGGCGGTTGATTTTTATCTCTACGTCGCATCAATACGAAAATGAACACCAACAAAAATACAATAATGACAACTGATATCAAAAGAAAAGTGCGAGCCTTATCTTGTATCGTCTCTTGAAAACCATTCGGTTTAAACGGTGTAATTTCTGGATTGAGCGCCGATACTATTTCCTCATTAGCCGGTTCTTCAACAACAGGTTTAACAGAAACTACAGTTATTCTATCTCCACGACTCTCATCCATTCCTAAACCTGCAGCAACAACCATTTCTATTTCTTTAACTGTCTCAGGCTCAAGTTTTTTTGTAATTACAATACCAACACTTAATTTCTCGAGCTCTCCTGAGGCATATTCGATCTCCGATCGCTCGGTTGAAAATACATACTCCTGATCTAAGGCTAGATTATTTTTAATTTTTTCCTTTTTATCTGTGCTCTCATTATTCTGCTCAACAGCCTGCTGTCTTGAACGTTTTACAAATCCCTTAGTGCCATCTTCGCTAGGAATAATTTGTTCTTTTATTGACTTAACTTTGTCATAATTGTGTTGGACATCGACGGCAACCCTAATCTCATCTGTCTGCACAATACCATATACAAGTTCCTTCACTTTATTCATATAGTACTGTTCGAGATTATTCTTTGGCTGATTAGGCTCACCAGCCACTTTCTCTTCAGAAGAAGATATCAAGTTTCCTTTTTCATCTAAAACAATCACTTTTTCAGGACTTAAACCGTCGACTGAAGCCGAAACCAACTGTTTAATGCCTTGCACACTCTCTTGATCGAGTTTTTTTCCCATAACAGTTTGAACACTAACTGAGGCCTTAGGCTCCGTTCGTTTATCACGAAATATTGATTCTTTAGGCAGCGTTAAGTGAACACGTGCATGCTTTACATCATTGAAAGCACGGATGGTTCTAGCAACTTCGGATTCAATAGCCCTTTGATAATTTATTCGTTGAGTAAATTCAGACATTCCATATTCCGCTTCTGCAAACAACTCCAAACCTGGTTCACTTTTATCAGGTAAACCAACATCGCTAAGCTTCTTTCTTATCGCGACAAGGTTTTCTTCTTGGACGATAATTTGTCCGTGATCGTTTTCCTTATAAGGAACATTCCATTCCATTAAATGGTTTTGTAACTGAATGCGTGTTTCAGATGATTCTTGATTCACAAGAACCGGAACCCATGTTGGAGTGAGAATCCACCAAGCACCAAACACACCCAAAAGTATTATGAGTAATGCGCCGACATAAATGCCAATCTGTTCTGACTTAACATTAAAAAAATTATTCACAAAATCTCACCAATCTATATTCGCATTCTAATTACTTCTTCATAGGCAGACACAAGTTTGTTTCTTACCTCTACAGATACCTGTAAGGAGTGTTTAGCCTCTTCCAAAGAAATCATTAGTTCATGAGTGTTAGGATTTTTATTTAAAATAAAATCTGTTATCGCCGCATCCGCTTCTTTAACCTGAGAATCTAAATTCGAAATCATGGACATAAACTGATTGTTATTGGTAGAAAGATCTACTTGTGAGCTTGGTTCCGGCACATCTAAGCGACTTAGTGGCGTAGTACCAGAAATAGCGTTTACTGCTTCAATACTCATTAATTATCTCCTATCGATAACGCTGACCGGTTCATTTCGCTATTTGTATTATATGAACGAATATTCGCCTCATATGCTCGCATAGCGGAAACTAGTGTTGCCATTTCTCTCGTGGGATCCACATCAATAAAATATATATTTCCAAATTCATCAGCACTTGGATGGGTGGGGTCGTTCTCTATTCTTATCGAAGTATCGAAATCATTTTCAACATTTTGACCTCGCTGAACAACCGACAAAAATTGATCCTTAATTTGCTGTGCTGAACTTGAAGCTTCCGCCGCACTTGAAAAAGCCACGTTTGCATAAGCAATTCTAAGAGAAGCCATTTCAAGTCGGTTTCTTTCCAAATTCATACCAGACCTAGCTATTTCACTAATCGAATTAAATTCCATACTTTACCCTCTCCTCGAAACAATTGTCATCAAGCCAAACTTTCTTGAAAGTGCTTCAGCGACAACTCGATAACGTCCACCAGCCTTATTGAGGTCTGCAATTTCCTCATCAAGTGAAATACTATTTGTAAGTGAACTTGAATTCGTTTTTTTAATCTGCACGGATTGAAACATAGAGTCATTTATCTGTGCAGGATTTCTTGATTCTACTGCTTTAGATACATTCGAAATCAGTTCTTCAAAATTTCCTGTTTTCTTAATCCCTCCGGTACTAGCTGAAGCTATATTATCTGCCGCGATCGAAGCTCTTTGTCTTTCAACATTCATTGCCCATTGAGCGAGCGAAATTGTAAAGTCGTTAAATATCATAAAGTACCTATTGTATGACCAAATCTGCGTATAAAGCCCCTGCAGCTTTAATAGATTGCAAAATTGAAATAGTGTCTCGGGTAGAAATTTTTAATTTATAGAGAGCCTGAGCTAAATCACCTACGGTAGAACCAGCAGCCATTTGCAATGGTGCAACCGAAGTTTCAACTACGGCAATTGACGTATCAGGAATAACGGTTGTCTCAACACCATCTGATGGCCTAACTAAAAACTGAGGCTGAGATACTTCAAACTTAGTCTGTATTTCAACGCGCAAATTTCCGTGAGCAATGCTTACCTCCCCTATTCTCACGTTGGCTCCAGCTACAATAGTCCCTGTACGTTCGTTTACAACAACTCTCGCATCTGTATCGGGAGTGATAGAGACATTTTCAAGACTAGCAATAAACGACATTGGATTGGCATTTGCAGGAACGCTGAGTTTAATTTTCCCTGGGTGAACCGCAGAAATAAAATCCGGATTAAAAGAGTTCTTGACACGGTTAACAATACGATTTGCCGTCGTAAAATCTGGTTCATTTAAAATGATACTAATTTCGCTGTTTACGTTTAGAAATCTTGGTGGTGCTTTTTCAACACTGCCTCCCCCGGCAATTTGACCCACAGTCGTAATATTTTTACGAGTAGTATTGCTAAAAGATTCAAAATGATATCCGCCAACAGTAAGCGCGCCTTGCCCTAAAGCATATAAATTTTCATCGGCTCCGTACAAAGGCGCAAGCAATAAAGTGCCTCCACTCAAACTTCTCGCATCACCTGTAGAAGCGACACGCAGATCAATTTTATCTCCAGGCTCGCTGTATGCTGGCAATACGCCAGTGACCATAACCGCAGCTACGTTACGAGCTGCCAGATCACTTTCATCCACTTGCAAACCAAAACGCAATAACGCATTTGCTAACGATTGCAATGTAGCTCTGTTTTTAGCCGAGTCACCACTACCAGCAAGACCAACAACTATCCCATAACCCACCAAATCTACATCGCGATTGCCATCAATCCGTGCGATATCTTTAAGACGAGCCCCTGTAGCATGAGTTATCGAAGAAATGAAAATAAGAAATATAATAAAGATCTTCATAGTAACCCTAACCATTTAAAAACCTTAGTAATAAGACCATCTTTTTGCGCACGGCTGACATTTCCGGTACCTTGAATTTCAATATTTGCGTTAGCAATTCGATTCGATAACAAAGTATTGTCTTTTGAAATATCGATGAGGCGCGCATAACCATTAATCAATATTTTTTGATTTTCCTCGTTTACAACAAGATTGTGCTCACCTTTCAACTTAAACATTCCATTAGGTAAGACTTCGGTAATAACTGCGCTTAGTGTCGTTGTCGCGGTGCCTCGCCTAACGGTCTGACCATTACCTTCCTTATTACCACTGTACCCAAAACCGATATTATCAACATTTACACTATCAAAAGCAGATATACCAAGATCAACGGATTTACCTGTACCTGTGCCTGCCGATGATTCAGCACTTGTCGACTCAATCACAAGAATTACAATTGGCTCTCCAACTTTATATGAGCGTCTATCAACCGCTATTCCTTGATAACTATTTGTATCAATTAAACTATTCGCAAACGACACTGAAGAAATGCTTAACAATAGTAAAATTCTAAAAATCCACATAAACAAGTTTATCCCCTTCAACTATTGCAGTAACAGGCTCTTCAGCCGAATCAACTTTGATTTTAATACGGTCACCAACCTTCCAACCGTCTTCTAAAGCTCTGGCTTTCGAACTAATTTTCACAGATCCATACTCCACGGTTACACGAACTTTATCATTCTTTTCAATCAGTGGCGGTTCTGAAATAAAACTACTCGTAATAACTTTTCCTTTTCGAGCTCTTTTCAATAAAACTTTACCCACCGGACTTTTTTCCGGGAGTTCTGTAACACCCGCAAAATGAGCCACATTTTCAAAGCTCTCTTTAACATCGCGCTTCCTAATAGTTTTACCCGGGGTAAGGTTTTTATTAAAAACCCATACTTTTTTCTTTCCCTTTAACGAAACCCAAATTTCCGATTTATGCATATTATCGCTTGAAGACCAGGCGACTTTTGCCCTTCCTGCTCTTACAGAATCAATTTTAAAAAATCCAATTAACTCTTTTTCTACATTCCTGGTGGAGCGCTCAGATATAATTTTTAAATTAATATCTTGGTACTCCTCATCAAATTTATCACACACATAGGCCGGCCAGTCATCTTTTGGAGCTGCTTTTTTTAATTCAATATCTGACGGAATAAGCTCGCATGAATAACTCATAGCTGCTGCCAATAGGAGTGATACGGCCAAAGTATCACCTTCTCAAATTGTTGATTGTTTCTAAAACTTGATCAGCAGTTTGAATGATACGCGCATTTAACTGGTAAGCCCTTTGAGCTAAAACCAGATTAGTCATTTCATCAACCAATGATACATTTGACATTTCTAAAGTACCCTGCATTATTTCTCCGGCACCATTCTCACCAGGGTTATCTAAAAAAACTCGAGCCGAATCATTTGACAACTTAAATAACCCGTTTCCTACCGGCATCAAATCACCGCTATTTGTCAATCTTGCGAGTTGAATCTGGCCCAACTCAATAACATCTTCTTCACCAGAAAAACGACCAATAACCTGCCCCTGGTTAGAAATTTCAATATTGTTAATCTCAGGAGGTACTTGAATATCGTCACTTAGAACATGCCCATCAACAGTAGTCAAATAGCCTTCTTCATTAATTACCAGACCACCAAATCGCGTATATGCTAAAGAACCATCTTCAGAAATAACTTCAATAAAACCAATTCCATTAATTGCAATATCCAGCTCTCGCCCAGTAAACTTCATCGTACCTTCAGAGAAATCTATTAATGTATTATCAAGTGACGTACCCAAACCTGCCTGAACATTAAGCTCGTTCTGAGTAGATTGGGTAGACGTTGGCGCCGCAACTAAATCACTAAAATTAGTTACCGTTTTTTTGTAGCCTGGTGTATGCATGTTTGCTACATTGTTAGATAGCTGATCTATCCACTTTTGTGTCGCTTGTAGCCCACTTTCAGATATATGAAGTGCGTCAATCACGTGCTTTTCCTCTATTGTCCCAAATCACTAATTGCTGATTCGATCATTTGATCGTAAGAAATTATCGCTCTTTGTAAGCTTTCGATATGCCTCGTTGTTTCAACTAAACGAACCATATCAGCCGCAGTATCTACGTTTGATGTTTCGAGCGCCCCTTGTAAAATATTTGCTTGCTCCATTAATTGAACCGGTCCAGTTGGTCGATACAAACCATTTCCAATGGACTCAATAGCATGGCCATCGATTTGGTAAATAGCTAATCTATCTATAACAACACCGTCACTAAGTAAATCCCCATTTCTTTCAACAACGAAATTATCACTTTCTAGAAATATGCGACCATTTTCACCTAGCACGGGAAATCCCTGTTGAATAACTAGGTTGCCGTTATCATCAAGTTTGAAAAGACCGTTTCTCGTCAATACTTCTTCATTGCCTGAATCAACCAAAAACCAACCTTCTCCCACTATAGCTAGGTTTAGTGGATTTTCCGTTACATCTAGTTTACCGGGAGACGCATCGAAACTCTTAACATCCGAAGATATATTTTGTCCGCTCTGAAGCAAAGCAGAAAAAGTCTCTGAAGATAGAACAGATCTCTGACTTTTAAATCCAGGAGTATTTGTATTCGCACTATTTTGAGCAATAGAATCAAGCGTCTCAATCTCCGCTCTCATTATTGCAGAAATACTCATAATAAAATCACTCACGAATAGGTTCCTCATTTAAGCTCAGTTGCTGGATTTCAATTAAGCCCGCAGCCACGATATTAGGATGCTTATTCGCTTCTACAGTAGAAATAACGTGGAGTTGGGGGCACGGTCTCGATAATAAATTTTTTATTATTCGCCTAATTGAGGCCGCACACAGCAATACAGGTTGAAGATTTGCCGTCAGCATCTTTTCCGACTCTTTTGCCACTTTAGCAACAAAAGATTCAACTTCTTGAGGATTTAAACCTAATCCAACAGAATTTTGAGACGTGGCCGAGGTGACTATTTTACGCTCTAGTGTAGACGATAGGGTTAAGACATTGAGCACACCATTCGCGTCGTTTAATTGATTAAATATTGATCCCGTTAATTTTTCTCTTACTCTTTCTGCTAGTAATTCAACATCTTTGACATTTCTTCCTAAATCTACCAATACTTCCAAAATAATTTCTAAATTTTTAATGGGCACCATTTCGTTGGCAAGCAACTGAAACACCCTTTGGACATCGGAATAAGTAAGAATAGCAGGAACAAGTTCGTCAATAAGTGAACCTAGATTTGCCCTATGGCTTTCCAATAATCTTTCAGTCTCTGCTCTAGTAATAAACTCACTGGCATTTCGATTACATAATTCTTGAATATGCGTGATTAATACAGTTTCGGGCTCAACAAGCGTGTAGCGCGCCGCATGGGCTTGTGCTCTAATTTCTGGATCAATCCATTTCGCATCGAGCCCATAGGTCGGTTCTTTAGTTTGTTCACCGACTATTTCTACTTGCTGTGAACCTGTGCTTATTGCCAATAACTTATCTTTTCGTATTGCACCCTGACCAAATTCAACACCTTGAATCCTTATTGAATATTGTTCACTTGTAAGTTCGCTATCTAGATTTGCGGATAATGTTGGTAAAACAACACCATACTTCTTAGCAAATTGTTTCTTTAAATTCGCAATTCGATTTTCAAACTCACTCGAAGAATTCAAATAATGTGTCGCAAGATCTCGCCCCAAGGCAACTTCAAAAGGAAAAGGTTTAATTAAATCATAAAACGTTTGATCTTCTTCGCTCACACCAGAAACAAAATCATCATTTGAGATTTCTTGCTTATTTGCATTATTTCGATAGGCAATCCAAGCAAGAACGCCTAGTGCAGCGACGATAACTAAGATCGGGATCAAAGGGATTCCCGGTATTATTAATAAGGAGGCCAATGCAAGTCCTGCAATAATTAACGTTTTTGGATGGGCTGCAAATTGCTTTGTAATTTCGAAAGCGAGCCGAGAATCTGTTGCGGCTCGCGTAATTATAATACCTGCAGAAATCGCAATAATTAGTGACGGTATTTGTGTGACAATACCATCACCAACGGTTAAAAGAGTATAAATATGAAGGGCTTCACCCCAATCCATGCCTTTTTGCGCAATACCAATTGTCAAGCCGCCTATAATGTCAATCAATATAATAATGATTCCGGCAATGGCATCACCCTTAACAAACTTAGATGCACCATCCATTGCACCGTAAAAATTTGATTCTTTTTCTAAATCAGCTCTTCGACGTTTAGCTTCATCCTGATCAATAATCCCCATATTGAGATCAGCGTCAATACTCATCTGCTTACCAGGAAGTGAGTCCAAAATAAATCTTGCAGCCACCTCTGCTACACGCTGAGCACCATTAGTTACCACCACAAACTGAACAACAATAAGAATCAAAAATACCACTAGCCCGATAATATAGTTACCGCCAACCACTTGGGTTCCAACAGCATCAATTACTTTTCCAGCCTCTGCATCGTCGAGAATTAAACGAGTGGCTGAAATATTCAAAGCCAATCGAAAAAGTGTGGTCAATAGCAACAAAGATGGAAAGGTAGAAAACGAAAGTGGTTTTTCAGTATAAAAAGTGACGAGCAAAACTAATAATGCGATACAAAAATTTAGCAACAATAGAAAGTCTAGCGTACTAGGTGCAATTGGAGTAAATAGCACCAGCAGAATACCAATCATCCCAATAACAAGTACGAGTTCATTCATACCTGACATTGCACTTTTAAAAAAACTAAGCATCAATTAAATACCTTGCTATTAGGCATTGCTACGACCCATCTATAGATATTTGCGACTGAAATCTGTTTATCCTCTGGAATGGAATCCCCTATCCTCGCTGATTTCATTAGCTCCCGAGCAAGTAACGGTTTACGAATAATAGGAATACCATATTTTTTTGCTTGACTGCGAATATTGGCCGCTACTCGGCCTTGTCCTTTTGCTACAACAGAAGGGAGCACCATGTCAGAAGGACGATATTTTAAAGCAATCGCGATATGTGTAGGATTAGTAATTATTACATCTGAATCTTTTACATTTTTCGTGCTCGCGGAACGAGTCAACAGCTCTCTCAGTGCTTTCTTTCGTTTCGCCTTAATTTCAGGATCACCTTCCCGTCGCTTGTTTTCATCTTTTATATCGCGAGTACTCATTCGCATTTGTCTTGCAAATTCCTTTTTGCTAAACCACAAATCAAAAATAGAAAAAAAGAAAAAAACAAGTAAGAAAGCAAAAGTCAAAGTGATGAATATATTTTGGAAATTTATGAATAGGCTCGACAAAGTGGCATGATTAGAGGCCATTAGGAGATGACCTTTGTAATCCCATATAAGATATGCGACAAGCGAAAAAATACATATCTTGAGGATAACCCGCACAAATTCCACTAAAGTGCGCCTCGAAAATATTTTCTTTAAGCCTTTAACGGGATTAAGTTTATTTAAATCGGGCTTTAATGGAAAAAAAGAGAAAACAGGACCTATGTGTACAATTGTGGCTAAGATTACTGAAATACTTCCTGCTAAAAGGACTGGCAGAATCAAAAACGACAAATCTGTCATATATGTGGCAGCAAAATTCCCCGCAACAAAAACATCCTTAGCTAAGACATGACTGGATTCTATCCACCAAGCAGTATAATGAATCACAAATGCGACTGATCCTCCCATTAAAATTATCATTGCCGAAAACATGGCAAGTAATCCAAAAAATTGAGGAAACTCTACACTCTTACCTATTTGCCCTTTTTTTCTTGCTTCTGCAAGCTTAAAGGGTGTCGCTTCCTGATTTTTATCAAATTCTTCGGCCACAATTACACCCTAAACATCAACCCCCAAGAAACTAAAGCTTCTTGTAACAAACGAAACAAAGGCCCTGTTGCCTGACCAAAAAACCATGAAAGTAACAATATGCCAATAGCAACCTTAACTGGTAAACCTATAAAGTAGACGGGAACCTGAGGCAAAGACCGAGAAATAAACGCCATGGTAAAATCGATGAACCAAAGGGTAAACAAAACTGGCGACAAAATTATAAAACCTGTCGTATATAGTAAACCCAGTATGGTTAGCCAATTTGATTGCCACTGTAACGGTGCACCTGGTGGTAAAACTTCAATTAGCCTTGCGAAACCAATCAACACATCATGATGAACATTGGCTGAAAAAAGAACAACAATCAACATAATTGATAGTAGCTCCCCGGTAGGGCTAGCGACTTCCTCTGAACTCGGGTCGAAAACCGAGGCGGCAGAAAACCCCATCTGCAGATCCACGAGCTGACCCATAGTATGCACTGCAGCAGAAGCGGCATGAAACCCAAATGCCAATGACATTCCTATTAGGAATTCGGTAAAAAAAATCGCAATTATTATTTCTGGCTGAAACAAATAAGCATTTTCTATTAATCCACTCAGTATAATTGCGAGTGCAATTGATAGAACTATTCTTACGACTAAAGGAACTCGTTGAAAAGAAGCTATTGGAGCGACAACAAAAAGAGGAAGAAAACGAAAACTAATAAACGCTGCGGGTAAGAGAGAGGCTATCACTATACTGTAGATGCATACCTAAATACTTGAGCAGTAAACTCAACCAAAGTATTCAACATCCACCCTCCTGTAGTTAAAAGCACAACAACTGCCGCGATAATTTTTGGCACGAACGTGAGTGTCATTTCCTGAATTTGTGTCGCCACTTGGATAATGCTTATAAGCACTCCCACCACCAAACTAGTAAAAAGCACGGGAGCTGCTATTTTTGCCGAAACTTTAAGCATTTCACTAGCTAAAAATAAAGCTATTTCTTGATCCATATTTTACCAAATAGTAACTTCGCTGTTTAAGCCCATTTTTGGGGTGTTAAATTATAGCACAACATACACGCCTTACAAATGAAGTGTAACAAATATCACTAATTTTAATACCACCCGAACTAGGGGGTTGCTCTCTCTTTAATCAACTGGATAGATTTAAAACATAAAAACCACTTTAATGACAGCTTGTATATAATTGAATAAACTAAAATTTCACACATGGAATACACATTTTGACGAACTCACCTTCCAAGATAAGTTTTTCAATTATATTGATTATTCGAGATAATCACCGGCTTCTTGAATGCGCCCTACGCTCAATAGAACGCATTGAATACGATAAAAAGCACTTTGAAGTGATTGTGGTGGATGATGGGAGCATCGAGCCTATTGCAAAACAGCTAAAAATCTCTCCAAGCTTTGATTGCAAATTCAAGTATATTGAAAGATCTGAAAAATCGAGCCGATCAAAAGCTAGAAATATTGGCGCTAATTCTGCCGTTTTTGACTATCTAATTTTTGTAGATGGTGACCATTTTTTTGAAGCTAGATTCTTAGCAACTTATCAAAATAATTTAAAAATAAAACCAAAAAATAGTGTAGTTTTAGGAAGTAGAAATCATTTTTCGGAACGTTTTTTAGGTCGGGTATTATCTTCTTTTTTGAGACCAGGAAGTGAAACATTTATTCCAAAAGAATTTTCAGCAGACGAAAGAATCCTTCTTTTAAAACGAAATAACATACCATTCAAAGAGTTATTGGGAAAATGGCATTTATTCTGGAGCTGCAATTTTTTAATTAAGAAGACTTTATTCGAAGAAACGAACGGGTTTGATGAAACATTTTTGGGATGGGGGCTGGAAGATTCAGAATTTGGATACAGGCTAATACACAATCACGGTATCGAAATAGACTTCATAGAAAATAATGTTTGGCACTGCGTTGGGGAAAATCAGATTAGCAAACAAAAAGTTAAAGAGTGGCATGAAAATATTCAGAAATTTTATAAAAAATATAATGATTTCGCGATTTTAGAACAAATACATTTTGAAGAAGTTTACATGTCAGCGGCAGGAATTAGAGAAGTAGAATCAGCTAATTGGTTCAATAGCTATCGATCTTTTGAAAACAAATTAAAAGCACTAAAAAATTTTAATTACTAAATAAAAGCTAGGTTTTATAAAACCACAAATAGGAGTATGCTGGTATATCTATTCTTGTAGTTTCTGACAGGTTTACCTCCTGTCCATTAAATAGATCTCGCCAAAAACCGCCTAAATCATACATTTTTATTTGCAAACCGGAAATACATGTTAATTTATCAGAAAAATTTAATAATGCGATAAATTTAGCGTTTGTACTCTTTTTGATTAGTATTATTAAATCTTCATGCTCGGCTAATATTTGACTGGCATAAACGTCTTTAATTATTGCGTACTCATCTCTTAAATGCATTATTTTTTCTAATAAAAACTCAGGATCACTACCCCAATCAGGGTCATAGTTGATAACACCGCCTAGCGAGAACAAAAGAACAGAATAGAAAGAAAGATCATTGCTCTTTAATACAACACCCTTTTCTCGACTGCGACTATCTAAATATTTCCTATTTAAATAGTGACCCCAGATTACAATAGGTGTTTTAGGATAATTTTTTGCTATATATAGTGAGAGCGTTTCTTTTTTCCTCTCTTTTACTGAATCGAGGAACACATCTAGCAATTCTTTTTCAATTAATTTCGGTGATTGTCTATCACGAACCAATGGAATTAAAAACAGCTCAAACTCTGGTTCGACTTGAATAAAAGACTCAGAATTTTCAGCCAATCTCGAAAAGATTCGGTATTGGTCTAATCTATGTTCTCTAAAACTATTTACTGAAGCAATTTTAGCGGTTAAAGTTCTTAAATCAGTTAAAACAAATCGTTTACCTGAAACAAATTTTTTGATTTTTTCCTGATTCTCTTCGGAACCAAAATCTATACAAGGTCTTCCATCAAGGCACAGTGTTACTTTTTGACCAAACTCTACTAACGAATAACTCTTGTCATGTTTAAAAACTGGATGCGATCTAAACCAGCGTCGAGCATCTCGGATATTTTCAAATTCAATTTTTTCTAATTCAGTATCAATAACAGACAAAGACTCTAAATCAAAGTGAGTTGATTCATCATCTCTGAGTGGCCCTTCAATCGCGTCTAGAGGTATTCCGTTTTGAACAACGTCTAGATCATCTCGAATATCTACATCTTTGAAATAACATTGTGTAATGGCATCAAGCTCTTTTAATAAACCAACTTCCTTAAGTTGACGAATCTGATAAGAATCAAAGAGCATTTTTTCGGTATAAAATCGTCGCACCTCTTCTTCTTTTTTTCTTCCAACAATATCTCTGGATTCTAAATGAAAAGTATCAATAAATTTTCCCGCCCTTGGCTGTCCATTCCAGTAGTCAGTAAAATCACCCAGTCGTTTATACTTTTTTAGGTATTCCTTAAACGTAACACACGGGAAGTGAAGTATTAACGGATCCTTATGGGTCATTAGCTTATTTTTCGAATCTTTGGCAATGATCATATGTACATCTTTAATAACCAAATCTTGATTTAGAAAAACGCCACACTTCCCATTTTGATAAAAGTTTAGATATTTTTCAGTCAGCCACTCGGTTTCATTCAAAAATGACTTTTGCTCTGTTGAATAGGTCCAAGCTCCTCGGCGAAAAAAATTTTTCTTAAAATAAGTTGTTGCAGTGTATATCTGGCTCGATTCCTCTTTGACAGCTATTGCTTCGTAGTTAACATAAACTGCACTGCCATAAGAATTACTCTTACAATACTTCAAATGAGATTTTAGAGAATGATTGTTCAAATAAAACAGTTCATCCAAATCAATGTGAAGCAACCAGTCAATTTTTAAGTCAACAGCGAGAGACAAAGCGACATGCAAGTTTAACTCTTGGCGTACCATCACCTCAGAAGAAATTATTACTCTTTTTGTTATGTCTTTATAATGAGGAGTGAATTTCCAAAGTTCTTGTAACGAAAGATCATTCAGAATAGGAATAACATTGGGAAAAGATGATGCAATTTTAAAAGTTTTCTCGTTACAGTCATCAATAAAAACAAAAATATTTTCGAAGCCGATTGATAAGTGATACTGAATAAAGAATTCAATGTGATTTTCAGCATCAGCAACCGTTGTGCATATTGCCGGTTTTATATCCATATTGAAATACAACCAAAAACAAACTCGACTTAACGACTGCTAATGAGAAGAAATTTAATCTTTTTATTGCAGTACCAATTTACTCAACAATTTATCAGCCATTGGAATATATTCATTTCCATCTTCTGCCGTTTCCAATAAGTTATTTAGAAGCTCTACAGCTACCTGAACTTGGTTGAGTTCCACTAACACTTTAGCTTTGTGATACATAGCTGGAACAAAGTTACTATGACTCGCCAAGACTTCATCCCAAATTTTTATGGCTTGCTCACTATTACCTAGATCGTTCTCAACTAATCCAAGTTGAAATCTCTCATTTAATGCAGTGCTCGGGTCTTGTTTTTGGTCAATAAAAAATTGAAAAGCACCTTTCGCTCTTTCAAACAAACCGATCGTAGCATAAACACGACCAAGCAGTGCATAGGTATTTAAAGGAACATTATTTCTCGCGAGAAGCGTTTTAAGCTTTTCAATTGCAGCCTGATAATCGGTTTTCTTAAAATTCCAATCAGCTAAAGCTAGTAATTCATCATTGTCAAAATTTGAATAATCACTCATGGTTTTTCCTATATTAATATCCATTAATTTTTAAATTCTTTCTAACGCCCAAAAACTTTGAATTGAACATTTAACCAGATTAGCGCTAGTTGCTATGGCTATTGTAATTGGGATCTTATTTTCTGGCTCGCTAGATTCTATAAAATATATCGGGTCCTGGCTATTAGGAAAAAGCAAACAAATAGATAAAAAGAGATCTAATCACCTTCCAAATATGACTACTTTTTAAACAAACACGATTAAAGAACCGACATCTATTTACAAAAATTGATCAACGATCAACCAAACCCATAAAGAATTTTAAGTTCCCATCGAGCTTTAAGATAGCGCCAAAATATTAAATTTAAATTCCAAGTCGGGCGCGCCAGAAGTTTTGGGTCTAAAAAATATTCTACATATACTAACAACGACACGCAAAAGTAGAAGTAAAAATCTTAGGCTATTCATAGACCTATAAACTTATTTGCGCTAGGTTATATCAATAGAGGAAAGCAATAAAAATTTGAATCAAACTAGGTTTTGTTAAACATCATTAAAATAATTTTGGAACATTATTTTAATTCGTCATCTTCATCCGATTCACGGTCTAAGTCATCAATTAGAGAGGAAATTGCATCATCAAGCTCATCCTCAGCTAAGTCCAAGCCCTGGGCTTTAAGCATCGCAGAAACCATATCATCATCTTCTTCATCTTCAGATAATTCTTTCTCAATATCTTCTTCGTTCATGGTAGCTTCCGCCGCCATTTCGTCCAAGTCATCCAGATCATCTATATTATTTTGCGAAGGTGCATCTTCTTGAATGTCTTCAGATATATCTTCCATTGCTGGAATTTCTTCGTCAGCATCATGATCAAAAAGCGCTTCGTCTTTTTCCGCCGCTTGATCGCTATCGCTTTCCTCCAACATTTCTCCGATACTTTCCAACTCAGGTTCAAGGTCTTCAATTTCTTGTGCCACCTCTAAATCTTCCATTGGTGGTTCAATGTCTTCTTCCACTTCGGGCTCTTCTTCTACATCCTGGGAAGGCTCTTCATTGACTTCCTCTGTCTCAACGTCTTCTTCAATATTATCTAAAATGTCTTCTGTCTTCGGCCCACCCATGATTTTTCTAAATGCAATATATCCAAGCCCGAATAAAATTAGGTTTCCAGCCGCTAAAATGGCATACAAAATCCATGATGATGTTTTTTCAGGCGGTTTTTCTATTGAATCAGGTTCTTTCGGTTCCTCTTCTGGTATAGGTGATGAATTCGGCTCTTCAGTGACTTTGGGTTTTGGGGTCGATTCTTGTTTTTCTTTAAAAGGTTCTTTTTCTTCGACAAAACCGCCATCAAGCGAATAATTAAATTTGATTGGTTCTAAGGTTACATTTAAAGGAGATCCATCTTTATACTCTCCTTTCACCTTAATCAATGCTTGATACATTCCTTCTAATTCTGGTCGCACCGTCGCTTGCCAAGTATCTCGCCCAGTCTCCGAAAGAGGTTGAATTCTTTTATTTTCATCAGGAGTTTGTATCGTTGCAACCACTTGTGTCTTTGTATAGTTGATACCATTAACGAAACTTCTCGCAGTAAGCAAATACTCTAAAGTTCCGTCAGAAAAATTCTGCTTAATTTCAGCACCAAATGGGCGACGTACACTAAATTGATGTGAAAATTCTCGATAAAAACTCTTGCCATCCACCAGCAATGTCATCTGGTATATACCTTCCTTATCAAATTCAGGAAGCTCAAATTGAAATTTACCATCTCTTGGAGGAGGACTTGTTTCTACATCTTCGCTCCATATTTCTGATAACTCAAACTCATCAACACCGGCTAACAGCTTAGAATTCACACTCATTAATGACAAAAACTCAGGTTGAGTAATCGTTTTCCCGTCTTCTTTTAGAAAAAATACAACTTCTGGTGAACTGCCCTTAGGAACGTTTATTGGTAAAGATTTAACTCGTAGATTTAAGTTACTGACTACGGTTACTCGACTATCAGGCTCGATGTCAGCAACAACTCGCCACTCACCTTCCAAAGGCTGTTTCATTGTAACAAGGTCGTAGTTTGGACCTCGATACCAAGAGACATAGCGCGAGCCAGTTTGTTCTGAATGGACTTTGTTATCTGGGCCAACTAATTGGGTTGGTTCTTTCGCATTCTTCTTAAAAATCAACAAAGTGAATTCTTCGACACTGGAATCTATGACAAAACTATTATCATCGAGAGGCACTTGTTCTGCAGGAGCTGAAGCATCAAACGCCTTAAGAAAGATCTTCATTAGATCATCAGCGGTTTTTGCCACCGCAGCAATACCATCCGTTTCCAAGGAAAGACGGTTCATTAGATCTCTATCAGCATTTTCTGACAACGCTATCGTGTGAACTTTATATCCAGCCGCTTTAAGTTTTGGCAAAACCTTGTCTACAATTCGTCGCCATTCACGTTCATTTTTTTGAGGATCTTTAGCAACATCGACCATTCCATCAGTTAGAAGAATAATACTTGTTTTATAATTTTGACTTAGGCTTGTCATATCATAAGCGGCTTTTTCTAGCGCACTGCCGATATTGGTGTATAACCCTACGGAATTGATATCGTTAGACTTATCCGAAGCTTCTTCACGCCACTTATCAGTAACCTCTTTGTGTGGAACTAGCATGTTTACCCATTGGCCAAATGTCCATACTCCCGATTTGCTCTTTTCTGGTAGAAGCTGAACTAAAAGATCGACGGCGGGTTGCCTCAGATTGTTTGGGTCATTTCGTTTCATACTCCCTGAAACATCAATCACGAGACGCACATCTGGAGGCAGTGGCTCAGAAGCTTCCGATAACTTTTCGTTTTGCGCAATACCAGATAAAGACAGCATTGAAACTGCCACAAAGATTGCGTATTGCAGAATTTTTATCATCGTAAGATAAAACGCCGAGTCAACATCGGTAATTTAAGTAAGTTAATAGCTAAAACTTTATAAAAAAGTGGTTATTAGATATTTATAGCACTAAATCCTGAGGCCTGCTTGCATATGGACGAGTTTGGCTTTCGGGAAATTCAAAGCTATTCAGTCAAGATATCAGAATATTTGAGACAAATTTAGAGGATATAAATAGAAAAACACATAGGACTTTTGACTCAATAACCCTATGTATTTCTTTTGAGATAAAAACGATATCCCAGAGTTAATCCCAATGAGAGTAACAGTATAAAAAAGACTGCCATTAAAAGTGGTAAACCAGCACGCCAAAAAGCATTTGTACCCTCAAATAAAAACTCAATGAGGCTGACAATCCAAGCAGGTGATAAATATTGATGTTGATTGTCAGAATACCAGGGAAAGAATAGAAATACTCCAACGACCAATCGCAACACCGCCTTTGGTTCGCTCCATTTAATAGGCTTAGTCAAGAACCAAAAACACGCCATAATGAGGCTTGCACCCAATAAATAATAAAACCAACCCCAAAGATATTCTTCTTGAGTAAACATAGAATTAAAACGAATCCTTTGAATGCATTAATTAATTGAGCGTCAATAAACGTCAGGATATAAAATATCGGCGCATTATGCCTTAGACACCGTAAAAGATTAACCTGATTTAGCTTAACTAACTAATAATGAGGTGGGCGAGCATCAGCAGTATTGCTTTCGAGCATGGATTTCATTTTTTCATTTAGATGTTTTAACTGAATTCGAATCTCATCAAGTTCGACTTGTTGATCCACTATGCGTTTGTTCAAACTTTCTATCATATCTTCTTGAAAAACTAGACGAGACTGAAGATCTTCTATTGTTTTTTCCATTTGAGCCTTTTCTTATACCTTTCGCTAGAGACTAAATTTTTCATCCAAAATCGTCTGTATTTTGCACAAAAAAAGAGTTAAATATTTGATTTATAGACGGTTATTCGCGTATTTTCGTATTTTATACCATACTGAAAAGAACGACTGCTTAAGATATTAATATTTGGCCAAAGATATGGATCCCAGTAATTGGGTACTCATCGCTGCAATCGAAGTTTCAGTAGTTAGCCTACTGTTATGTGGCTTTCTATTCTATAGAAACAGATCACTAAGAAATCTAGTGACTCTGATGCAAGGAAAGATCGAAAAACTTTTGACTGATGTTAAATCAGGAAAAGCTAAATCTGAGTATATTCCTGGCGATTATGCCGACTTAATTGAAGCTCAGATCGCTGCAACACGCACTTTTCACGATACGCTAGATTCAGATAAAGACATTGTCTTAGACATAGACCCAGAAACACCGTTTCCAAGACGAACTGCAGCACTTAGATACGCTCTTTTAATGACGGAAAAAGAAGCCCTCGGTGCAGCAGAATCCGAAGCTCCTGACTGGGAAGCGATTACGGCTAAGTACCAACAGATATTTACTTTCTATGAGGACTTCGACATTGATACAACTGACGAACCTCAAAATGAAGACGAATTAGATCTACTCAGAAAAGAACTTGAAAACGCCAAAAAGCGCATTTCAAATTTAGAAAAGTTCAAGAAACTCTACTTTGAAATGGAGAAACAATGGGAGGAAAGTAAAAAAAATGCACAATCACACTACAATAACCTCTCGCAGATGGCGTCACAGGTTGAAGACACAGATGCGTTCAATATAGCGCTTGAGGGATATAGCTCTTCTTACGGCGATTTCAATAATCTCTTTAATAAAGAAAGCGGAGGACTCACTCAGGTCGTCGAAGTATCAGATCCGAGAGCGGCTAAGGAGATTAACAGTCTGAGGGCTATTACCGAAGATCAACATCGAATCATTAACGACCTTCAAGTCAAACTTCAAGCAGCTAAAACAAACGAACAAAAAGCTGCTGTTTTAGAAAATATGCAGGAAGAATTGAACAAACAGGCGAGATTTATACAAGAATCTGAAACCTGTATTCGCCTAATGGAAAGCGAACTAGACAGCGCCCACATGGAGATTGATTCACTTAAATCACAACTACACGCGCTGCCAAAACTAAATGAACAAATAAAAGCGCTTAATACACGATCAGACCAACTTGAACTTAAAAACTACGCACTTAATTCCGCAAACCAAAAATTGGTGAAACTACTTAAAAATTCGCGTAAACCTGAAAACACGATTTCAGATGGAGAATCAATAAAATTAAAGAAAGCACTCGCCGATATGGAGTCGCGTTATACTGAGCTCGAAGAAAAATACCTCGATTTGAAACTACAGGGTTAGTAACCAAAATATAGACGACAACGGCACCGCTATTCTATTGATCTCACAAATAAATCGAGACTTACCTAGACAAAAAGCTCATTTCACGCGACAATCTCATGCTTATTTGTCGATATTTTTGACACTTCTTCTAGTCTATTAAATATACTTTTAAAATCTTTATCATATGGCTGAGCTGCCGCTAAACTCTTCGAAACTGACGACAAAATCAGGTATAAAGCAATACAGTATACGTATACTGATGCTTTTTTCTGCAATCACAGCAGCGATTGCAAGTCATGATTTTTCGAACTTCAATATTTTACATTGGTCTCTCGTTTCGATATTGGCCGTTTACACCATTGCATCTGGATTTTGGATCGATCGGTCTGAGAAAACGCTTTCTGATAATACTTTTGAACTTATCTCTATGCTGGATGCTTTTGCGGTTGGGTTTATTATTAGTAAAGACGGTGCACTAGTGGTTCCCATTGGAATATTTTATTCAATGCTAACACTGAGTAACCTTATTAATTATGGAACGGAGAAATGGTTAAAGATTAGCTTCTATTTTGTATGTGGTATTTTATTTGGCTTTTTTATAACGCAGGGAAAATGGGAAATCCTGGGGAATACGCAAAACACCGTGATTTGCTTATTTGGATTAATGGCTTACATCAGTGCCTACGCGTTCTATGCAAATAGAAATATCTTTAAGCTTATTCGATTAAATAGCCACCTAGCAAAAGAATACGAAGTATATAAAAGGCGTACTTATAAAGTGTCTCAATACCTCACCCCCACAGTGAGGGAAATGATAAGAAGCGGAGATGAATCAAGTCTGCAGACAGAAAGAAAAAGAATAACCGTATTTTTTTCTGATATTAAAGGGTTCAGCTCACTTTCCGAAGAGATCGAGTCCGAGACTCTTACCTATCTACTCAATACTTATCTTACCGAAATGTCAGCAATAGCAGCCAAGTATCGCGGCACTATCGACAAGTTTATGGGCGATGGAATCATGATCTTATTCGGTGATTCTAAGAGTGATGGAGTAAAAGCCGATTGCTTGAGATCCATTTCGATGGCAGTTGATATGCGACGTAAGATGAAGTCATTACAAACTCAATGGTACAATCAAGGTATCAAAAAACCTTTAAAGATTCGAATGGGAATCAATACCGGTTTTTGTACTGTGGGATCATTTGGTACCAGTCATTACAGAGATTACACCGCACTAGGCACTCATGTAAATTTAGCTAGTAGACTAGAATCCGCCGCCCAAGAAGGACAAATTTACGTATCTCACGAAACATGGTCGCTGGTAAAAGATGTCGTACTCTGTCGAGACAAAGGAGAGATAAACGTTAAAGGGTTTAGCCATCCCGTTAAGGTTTACCAGGTCGTAGATTTTCGAAAACACTTAGGCCAAAGCCAGACGTATTTTGAAGAGAATGTGGAAGGGTTTTCTCTGCATATGGATCTCGAGAAAATAAAAAATTACGACCGTGATCGTTTGCTTGAATACATAGAAGATGTCGCATTAAGATTAAAAGACGAATAAAACAACGCTAGCCGAATATTCACAAAAATAGATTCTCAACTATTCGATGCATTCTAAATAACCCATTGAATGACCTGATGTTCTAATTCTTCTTCAGAAACATTTTTACCACTCACCGCAAAATGTTGAACAGAAATATTTGCTTGATGCACACTCTGAGGATCTCCTGATACTAAAGGATGCCATTCCGCAAGAGGCTGACCCTCAGCGATTAGGCGATAAGCACAGGTCGTTGGCAACCAGAAAACATCTGTCAACTCTTCCTTTCTTAATTCTAAACATTCCGGTACAAGTGATTTTCGATTTAGGTAATCAGAACAGCGACAGGTACCTAAGTCCAAATACTCGCAGCTTACACGCGTATAAAACACATCTTCTGTTTCTTCATCCTGAAGTTTATGTAAACAACACTTTCCACAGCCGTCGCAAAGGGATTCCCACTCTTCGAGACTCATTTGTTCAAGTGTTTTTTTCTTCCAGAAGACTTGATCTGCAGCCATATAACAGTTTTATTCTGAGTCAGTTTTGGAGTCTATGAACGGATATTCAACCTCAGTTAAGTCAGGCATTTGCAAATAAAATGATTGAGACTGGATAGATTCGATAACACTTTTTGCGTCTGCACGAGCAAGCGACTTGCTTTCTGTTAAAAGAAAAGACATTGCCAGTTCAAATGTACCCGCTTTTTCAACAAGGAGTTCCGGGAGATCACTGGTATCAAAGCCTTTTTCAACATAGATATAAGCACCTGCCATTTTTTTGCACCGGAATACATCTACAATTAGTTTAGTCATTTTCATTAAATTCCCGATGTAGAAAATCTATTATCAAATCACCCATTACAGCCTTCCGCCAACCATTTAAGTTTTCCGGTAAGCTCAGATCACGCCGATTTAAAATACTTACTGCGAAAAACTCGTAATCCTTCTTCTTTAAAAATAATTCTGGTGGAATACCTAACTGTTGAGCAATATTTGAAACAAATGATTTAAGTGGTTTTAAAATGTGTTTCGCTTCGGATCCTAATGGTCGAGGAATTGTTTCGGGTAATTCGTTTTCATCAAGATCCATCACTACCTTTACGATAGAAACAATCTTATTTCCATTGTTTCGAATCATTCTCTCACTAATACCCTCGATACCTCGCAATTGGGAGGTGTGTTTAGGCATAAGTTTAGCAATTTCAAAAACCGTATGTTCCTTTAAGATTCGATTTCGAGGTTGATCATTCTCCTGCGCATAGTCTTCTCGCCACTTCGCTAGCGCTTTCAAAACTGCAAGTTGTCGGGAATTTAATTTCCACGCAGATTTAACTCTCAAATAACTGGCTTCGGGATCCTGATTGTCAAAATACCGATTCACCAAAGACTGACTCTCTTCCAACGCCCACTCAAATCGACCTTTTTCTTTTAAACTTTCAATTAAATGCTCTGCAAGCAAGAATAAATACTCTACATCCATGGCCGCATAAGATATCTGATGCTGGCTTAGTGGCCGAGCTAACCAATCTGATCGAGTTTCCGTTTTCGGTAGAGAAATATCCAATGCGGACTTCACCATATTTGCAAACCCAACCGAAAAACCGTAGCCTGCCATCGCACCAGCAATTTGCGTATCGAATAATCCATTTGGCATAGTACCAATTGTTCGATGAAAAACTTCTAAATCTTCCGAGCAAGAATGAAATACTTTGAGAATAGATTTTGAATCAACAATTTCGACCAAAGGAAAAAAATCATCAATGGGTTTCGGGTCGATAAGGTAATTCTTTTCACCGTCATTTATTTGGATCAATCCAGTAATCGGATAGTAGGTATCCGATCGCATAAACTCGGTATCTACCGCTAAAAGAGATTTATTTTCCCAGCCGGCACAGGTTTTTTCTAAGAGGGCATTTGTATCCACCCATTCGATGGATTGCTTGATCAATTCAGCGCTCATAAATGTCTTCCTTTAGTCCTACCGTACCTGCTTCGAATTGATATCTATTAGATCTCTCTGCGGCTATTTATAGCATGCGCTAAGGTTCCACCATCAATGTATTCAAGTTCACCACCAATGGGGACGCCATGAGCAATCCGAGAAACTCGCACATCGTATTTCTTCGCTTTTTCAGAAATATAATGAGAAGTAGCTTCTCCTTCGACTGTTGGGTTAGTCGCAATTATAAGCTCGCTAATCTCCTCTTCTTGAAGTCGCAGCTCCAACACATCGAGTCCAATTTCTTTCGGCCCTATACCATCAATCGGTGAAAGATGACCTTGAAGCACAAAATACAAACCTGAATAAATAGCTGACTGCTCTAAGGCTATGACATCTCCAGGTGATTCCACAACACATAACAAGCTTTGATCCCGTTTAGGGTTACTGCAAATATGGCATATATCCTGTTCAGAGAGATTGCGGCATTTTTTGCAACGACCCACTTTTTCAATTGCGACATGCAGCGAGGAAGCGAGTTCTAAAGCACCATCACGATCATGTTCTAGCATATGTAAGGCGAGTCTCTGAGCCGATTTTGGTCCTACGCCTGGAAGGCGTTTAAAAGACTTAATAAGTTGATCAATAACGGGAGAAAACATGAAAAAGTTAAAAAGGCATTTTGAAACCTGGTGGCATAGAAATACCGCCAGTTAAATTGCTTAAAGAATCTTTATTAGAATCTTCGATTCTGCGCACAGCATCATTGACAGCAGCGGCAATTAAATCTTCAAGTATTTCTTTATCATCTTCAAGCAAGCTTGGGTCAATAGAAACACTTTTTACATCATGGCGGCCGGTCATAATAATCTTAACTAGGCCTGCTCCTGACTGACCTTCTATTTCTTTGTTTGCAAGCTCTTCCTGCATTTTCGCCATTTTTTCTTGCATTTCCTGCGCTTGCTTCATTATATCGCCAAGACCTTTCATCATGCCCACCTAAAAAAATTTATCACATTTAATTTACAGTTACGTACCATCTTTACTCAATACAAGACTAGCTTCATTAAATGTTGCGCCAAATTCGCCAATAAGCGTTTGCACAACAGGATCCGCTCTCATATCTTCAATGGCGCTTTTTCTTGCTTCCGCTTTCTCTCGCTCTATAAAAATAGCTGGCGATTCCATCTCCCCTTCAACCGCTCCTACATTGATTTCAATACGAACAGGTAATTCAAAGTAATCACTGATTATATCCATCATGCGCTGCTGATGCGATGCATCAAATAAACTGGCCTTCTCACTATCCAAAATAAAATAAAGCTTTCCATCCTCTTTACCCACACAAACGCAATTGGCCACGGTACTTTGTACTATACCTCGGACATTGAGCTGCCGAAAAACATTAATCCATAGATTCGGAGTAAACTGATCAAAAGCTATTTTTTTAGCACTTGACGCTTTATGACTTGGCTTTGATCGAACGTCACTTACAGGTGTTGAATCGTCTTCTCTTTTAACCTGTTCAGTGATGCCTTCTTTGCCTACGATTTCTTTGACTTGAGCTTTTAATTGAGAGCGCAAAAAGTCTTTTGAAGGATCTTCTTTTTTTAGTTGATTCGCTAAATCTATATTCGTTGGATTGCCTGTATGTCCAGATGGTGATTCTTGAAAATTAGATTTAACTTCATCAGGTGATATTAACTTCTGTCGACTCGGTTCGACTTTATAATCTTTTTGGTTTTCCAGTCTCTCTGCTTCTTTTGCAACAAGCGCTATGTCTCGATCTTCTTCCTGCTTAACTGGCTGTTGCTTATCAATCAGTTTTTTTTTTACGGAGTTATCTTCTAAGGAGTTATCTTCTGAAGAGATCGATTCGACTCTTTCTTCCACCCGATTCCGCATAGATGCAGTGGGAATATCCACCACCCCTTGAGGCTTGAACGCAAGCATTCTAAGCAAAGTCATTTCAAACCCACTTCTAGGATTTGAAGCAAGAGGTAAATCTCTTCGGCCAACTAAAGAAATTTGATAGTACAATTGAACATCTTCAGAAGCCAACTTTTGCGCATACTCCATTATTACTTTTCTATCACCATAACTGTTATCAAGTGCCTCTGGCAGAGCCTGGGCGATGGCAATTCTATGTAATAAAGTCTGTAAATCCGCTAAAGCCGCACCGTAATCGGGTGAATGTTCCGCGAACTTAGCCACGGCATTCAAAACTGCGGTTCCATCACTTTCAATTAATCCGCTCATCAAAGATTGAATTAATTGATGATCGATGGTTCCCAACATAGCGGAAACGTCTTGTTCGGATATTTTGTTACCACCAAATGCAATTGCTTGATCCGTCAAGCTTAGCGCGTCTCGCATACTGCCATCTGCAGAGCGAGCTATTTGCCAAAGACCGGCATCATCATAAGGAATCATTTCTTCGGTCAAAACATGGCTCAAATGCCCTACTATCCTTTCTGGACTCATATTTTTAAGGTTAAACTGAAGACAACGAGAGAGAATAGTTACAGGGAGCTTTTGAGGATCTGTGGTCGCAAGCAAAAATTTTACATGCTCTGGTGGCTCTTCTAGTGTTTTTAGCAACGCATTAAAACTATGGTTAGAGAGCATGTGCACCTCATCTATGAGGTAAATCTTGTATCGCCCTCTGGTAGGCGCATATTGAACATTGTCTAGAAGTTCACGAGTATCTTCAACTTTAGTGCGTGATGCAGCATCAACTTCTATTAGATCAACAAATCGCCCCTCATTGATTTCAATACACGAACTGCATTCACCACATGGCTCAGAACTCACACCAGTTTCGCAATTAAGGCACTTCGCTAAAATTCGAGCAATCGTGGTTTTACCTACTCCACGCGTTCCAGTAAACAAGTATGCGTGGTGCAACCTATCGTGATCAAGAGCGTTTATAAGTGCTTGAAGTACGTGCTCTTGGCCAACCATTTCTCGAAAGATCTTTGGTCGCCATTTTCGGGCTAGAACTTGATAGCTCATTAAATCAAATCAGTCTTCTTCAATGGAACTCGAATCAATGCGTAAAGAATTGGATTATACAGGAAAATCAACCTAAGACTGGAGATGACCCAATTCAGCCACACCCCGGCGCCCAATTGTACTGCTACCGTTGCTTCCTTCCGGACCTGGCGGGGTTCACAGCGAATTGTCGCGAGGGGACCAAACTGGGCCACCATTACACTCACCGCAATTCATTTTTTGCATAGGAGTAAAAAGCGGCTGCGCATTATCGCAATTTCGAACAACTTTGCAAGTAGAGCCGCGCTATAAATCTACTATCGATAGGCTTTATCGTGTTAGTACACGCACAGAAATGACATGCTCTACGCTTTCTAATGCAACTAAAAGATCACTACCCAATGGCGCCTCAAGATCCAGTATATTGTATGCTACATCATTACGGCTTTTGTTGACCATATCAATAATATTCACGTTATTTTCGGCGAAGATCGACAATACATTGCCTAAAACGCCAGATACATTTTCATTTGTGAATGTGACTCGACAAGGAGCTTCACCCCAAGCCATTTCGGTTTGAGGAAAATTAACCGAATTAATGATATTGCCGTTTTCAAGGTAATTCATCAATTGATTAACCGCCATCACAGCACAATTTTCTTCGGCTTCTAAAGTACTTGCACCTATATGTGGTACCGCGACGACTTTATCATGACCAATTAAACAAGGTTCAGGAAAGTCACAGACATATTGACGCAAAGCACCAGCGTCAAGTGCGGAAACAATTGCTTCTGGATCTACAATGGCATCACGAGCAAAATTCATAATAGCGGCATTAGGTTTCATGAGCTTTAACTTTTCCGCATTTATCATTTTTAACGTAGGAGGAATCGCCGGAACATTAAGCGATAAATAGTCTACTTCTGCTAATAACGCTTCCATTGACTCCATACGCCTCACTTGGCTAGACAGTTTCCAAGCCGCTTCCACAGAAAGTGCTGGGTCATAGCCAATCACATTCATGTCAAGCGCTAGGGCCGCATTCGCGACTAATGAACCAATCGCACCAAGTCCAATTATCCCAAGTGTTTTTCCCGCTAATTCACTGCCTGCAAAACGCTTTTTCTCTTTTTCCAACAGTTTCGACATTTCAGTCGAATCCGTCATGTGACCAAGCGTTTCAACATATGCCTTACCCTGGAGCACGCCACGAGAACTGAGAAGCATGCCAGTCAACACTAACTCTTTCACTGCATTAGCATTTGCACCAGGAGTATTAAAGACAACAATTCCCTTTTTAGTGTACTCCTCTGTGGGGATATTATTTGTTCCTGCTCCAGCTCGCGCAATGCCTTTGACTGAGTCAGGTAATGCTTCACCATGCAGTTTATGGCTGCGCAAAACAATACCATCAGGTTGGCCAATATCATCTCCTACTTGGTAGTTTTCACTGGGAAATCGGCTTAGGCCCTTGTCAGATATCTTGTTATAAGTACGTATTTGATACATTTTTTTATCCAGTTATTATTTGCAAATAATATTATTAGTCAGGACACCTATGAAACCTGGTCATAGGCCCAACCCATCCAGTGGGTCAATGTTTCGAGATCTGATGCTTCAATAGTGGCACCGCCCCATATCCTAATGCCCGCTGGCGCATCTCTATATGCACCAATGTCAAATGCAACACCCTCTTGGTCCAATAATTTGACCATCTGCTTCACTTGCTCTTCGGTCGCATCAACGGACAAACAAATACTTGTATTGGAAATCGTTGACGGATCTTCTGCTAAAAAGCTCACCCATTCGTTTGATTCAACGAATGCTTCAATTACTTTTAGGTTATCGTTAGATTTTTGTATAGCAGCGCTTGCACCACCGATAGAATCGACCCAACTAAGCGCATCTAGATAATCAACCACGCAAAGCATTGAAGGGGTATTGATGGTAGCACCTTTAAAAATACCTTCTATAAGCTTGCCGCCTTTGGTCATTCGGAACAGTTTAGGCATTGGCCATGGCGGTGTATAAGATTCTAAGCGCTCAACGGCTCTTGGCCCAAGAATGAGAACACCATGAGCACCTTCACCACCCAAAACCTTTTGCCAACTAAAGGTAACGACATCTAATTTTTCCCAAGGAAGCTCCATTGCAAAAACAGCTGAAGTGGCATCACAAATAGTGAGCCCTTCTCGGCTATCATCAATCCAGTCACCGTTGGGTACTTTCACACCTGAAGTCGTGCCATTCCAGGTAAACACCACGTCATTCTTGAAATCAACTTCAGCCAAATTTGGCAATTTTCCATAATCAGCTTCAAATGTACGCACATTATCAAGCTTAAGCTGCTTAACTATGTCGGTCACCCAACCTTTACCGAAAGATTCCCAGGCGAGCACGTCAACACCCCTCTCACCCAACATAGACCACATGGTCATTTCCATAGCGCCTGTATCAGAGCCGGGGACAATACCCACTCGATAACCTTCGGGTAAACCAAGAATTTCCGCAGTTTGCGAGCAGGCTTTACCTAGAAGATCCTTACCAATACTGGAGCGATGTGATCGCCCCAACACCTGAGTGTTTAGAGCAGAGAGGTCGTAACCGGGACGTTTACTACAGGGTCCAGATGAAAAATTCGGGTTTTTTGGCTTTACATTGGGTTGCATGATGATCCTCAAACAAAAAAACACCTATTTGGTAGGTGTTATTCAAAGTCATTATTTAATTTTTAACGCCCTAATTAGGTTCAGAGCCATCCAAAATGGGCGAGCATTATGCCACCAATTACTAATGGAGTCAGTTTTTAATAAAGCAAGGTGTAGAGCTTTCTTTGAAACTCTGTTGCGAGTGGGTCACTTTTTCCTAGTATAGATAATATATCCAAATAGACCTTCTTAGCTTCACCATCCTTAAAGTTCATATCTGTTCGAATCAGATCAAAAAGTAACTCTAAAGCTTCCCTCATATAACTGTTCTGGCTGTACTGAACAGCAAGTTGATAAGCTAGGTCTTTATCTTCAGGAGTTTCTTTTACTTTGGCTTCTAAAGCCGCAATTTCAGGCGTTTTCTGGGCTTCTTGAGACAGCGTTAGTTTCGCTTTTAGGGTCTCATACTCCGAATCTTGATCTGCCATTTTTATTTGGCTTAAGACATTCTCGGCATCATCAAAGCGTTTCAATTCTATGAGGCAGTTAGTGAGAGAGAATGCTATATCAGGTCTTTGATTCGAATCCGTATATGCCTTTTGAAAAAGTGCCAAAGCACTTCCATAATCACCAGATTCGACCAGCTCATTGCCTTTCTCGTGATCGGAATCCCAAGGCTTTGGCAAATGTTTATCGAGAAGCTCCCTGACTTGTTTTTCCGGTTGAGCACCGGCAAAACCATCAATCGGTTGACCATCCTTCATAAGCATCACAGTTGGTAAGCTTTGAACGCCAAATTGTCCAGCAATCATCTGTAATTCATCAGCATTTACTTTCGCCAGTAAAAACTGTCCTTGATATTCGTTAGCCAGTTTTTCCAAAATCGGCATAAGTGTCTTACATGGGCTGCACCAATCAGCCCAAAAGTCCACCAATACTGGACGGTTATGTGATTCATCAATCAAATACTGCTGAGCATTTTCTAAGGTAATTTCAACAATAACATCAGTGTTCATAGAGACCTTCGAGTAGCGAATTAAAATCTTTAAAGAATTAACGGCAATCAAAACCGTATAATTTAATATTGAGATCGGCCATAGCATTTCAACGACTGACCCCAAGATTCTTTTTGAATCCTGGGGTGCAAGTATGTCATAGGTTATAACAACATGTATAACAGATGCTTTAAAGCCTTTTTTGCAACTTTAAACACTCTAATTTACGGGAAAGTTAAATTCTTGATTTAACAAAAGCATCCAATTCTTGGAATGAACCTGAATTGGTCATTCTTCCAACTTCTTTTCCATTTTTAAAAATAACTAGAGTTGGAAAATCTCGGATGGAATGAGCCATAAAAACGGTATTCTGCGTATCAAGTGTCATCGGTATTTTTATTTGATATTTATTTATGTACTCTCTTACCTCTTGTTCACCAGTCCAAAGGCGACTACTTACAATTTTCCAGCCTATTTGCGGATAATTTTCAGCCAGCTCATTAATCCACTTTTGAGTTTCAATGCAATTTTTTGAAATGGATGGTCGCGTTTCCTCCAAATACCAATCACACCAGGTGCTGACAAAAAATAATGCCGTGGTTTTTTGTTTTTCCTTAAACTGTGCAATTTGCAAATCTAGCTCGCCAGGTTTGGTTTCACCAATGTCCTCAGTGTTTTCACTTTTCAGCTTACCTGTTACCAATAAAGATATTTTTTCATCAATGATTGTATCAGCCGTGTAGCCTGAATGAACAATATTACCTTGCTGATCGATTAATATATGATATGGCGTTCCAATAAAATTAAACGCTTGAGCAAGTTCACCATTTAAATCTTTTGCGATAGGAAAAGTTAAATTAAAATTTTTCACAATTTCGCTAATTTTGTCATCTGATTCGTTCACCCAAATATTGGCACCTATGACCTTTAGGCTCTTTCCATAGTCGTCATGCACTTTTTGAAAATGTTCCATTTGAGCCAAACAATCGCGACACCAGGTCGCCCAAAACTTTATATAGACAGGCTGTTCCTGCAACAATTCTGCGATAGTCTTAGAACTACCATCAAAAAAAGTCATGGGTATTTGGTATCGGCTATCCTTCGCGTACAAATTGATGCTAACGACAAAACTAAAAAAGAAAATTATACTTACCAGTTTTTTCACCATACGATTTCTCCAAAATGTTTTCTGTTATTTTAGAGAAATTATTAATGAATAAAATAGACATTACATGCTTTTAAAAGTGAATATATTTCACCAATAAAATTGATAAAATTTACCTAAAATTCACCTAAAGAGAGACCAAATATTGGATAAATTTAATGCTCTGAACACTTTCCTTGCAGTCGCTAATACAACTAGCTTTGCCAAAGCTTCCCAGGCAATGGGCACTAGCCCATCTACTATTAGTAAAGCGATAGATCGACTGGAAAAAGAATTGGGGTTTAGATTATTTCAAAGAACAACCCGCACCTTAAAATTAACTGAGCAAGGTATTCTTTATCGTGAAAAAGTGAGTCACATATTTGAGGAATTAACCTTATTTGAAGAAACACTTGTAAAGGACAATCGACAACCTAAAGGAAATCTTAAAATCAATGCACCGGTTTCGTATGGGCGGCTTTATATTTTACCATTGCTGCCCAAATTTAAGAAAAAATATCCTGAAATAAAATTAGAAATTAGACTGGATGACGCCTACTTAGACATGATTGAAAATGGTTACGACATTTCTATTCGATCCGGAACCCTACAAGACAGCCGTTTAGTCGCACAACAATTAAGTTCCATAGATGTTATTACTGTTGCTAATGTAAAATCTGCAAAACTATTAAAATCACCGCTCAGTGACAAGGACATTTCTAAAAATAAATGGATCCAATTTAGATTTAAGCAATCAGGGAAAGTGGCACCAATACAAACCCTTAACAAAGGAAATATTATCTCACACTCGACAGAGCCCGAATTGATTGTCGATGATGGTGAGGCACTCGTTGAGCTATGCATTTCGGGAATGGGATTTATTCAACTACCGCATTTTCTATTGAGAGATGCATTAAAAGCAGGAAAAGTCGTTCCAATTATGAAAAGCTTTACCTCATCTCACTCTGGAATATATGCAATCTACGCAAAAAGAGAATACTTACCGAACCGAGTGCGCGTATTTATTGATTATTTAAAAGAGGAATTAGAACGAAATAACGAAAAACCAAACGGTACCTGGGCTCTTAAGTTAAAAACCTTACAAAAACCAAACTTCAAGAGCCTATAGATATCCTCGCTTAGCCCAAGTATTTTTAAAGGTTGGGCCAATACGATAACTGAAAAAATATCCTTCTCTTATTCTTTACACCTGCTTGAAGAACTGCACCAATTCCAAAAGCTTTCCAGCTTCATCTGACATACTGCGACTCGCTGCAGATGCTTCTTCAACCAAAGCCGCATTTTGCTGAGTCATACCATCCATTTGGGTCACCGCTGTATTCACTTGACCAATCCCACGTGCTTGTTCTTGACTAGCGCTATTTATGTCGGAAATTAAAGCTGAAACATCTCTAATCGCATTGATAATTTCTTCTAAGGTTTTACCCGATTGATCGACTAGTCTCGTTCCTTCAGATACCTTATCAACACTGTTAACAATTAATGCTTTGATCTCCTTGGCAGCCTCAGCACTGCGCTGTGCTAAATTTCTAACTTCACCGGCAACAACAGCGAAACCGCGTCCTTGTTCACCTGCTCTGGCCGCTTCAACAGCAGCGTTTAGAGCCAACAGGTTTGTTTGGAAAGCAATATCATCAATAACACTGATAATATCAGAAATTTCCTTACTCGCAGCATTGATCTCTTCCATCGCTTTTACTGTATCTCCAACAACTCCACCGCCTTTTTCCGCCGTTTCTGTTGCCGCTAAAGACAAATTATTTGCATCCTTCGCATTTTCTGCATTTTTATTTACAGTCGCTGTGAGTTGTTCAATACTCGAAGCGGTCTCTTCTAAACTTGCAGCCTGTTGCTCTGTGCGAGAGCTCAAATCGGAATTTCCAGATTGAATTTCTTGAGATGAACTACTAACAAAATTCGCCGATTCGACAATGTTTCCGACAAGCGAATCTAATCGATCAAGCGTAGAATTTAACGCATTCGCTAACAATCCAAACTCACCTTCTAATTCAACATCAATGGTTTTTCCTAAATCACCTTCGGACATGGCCACCAACGATTCACTAATTAGATTGACAGCCGTTTTACGCGCAGTGGCATCTTCACCGTATAAAACCACCTTTGCGATTACGCCGGTGGCATTGTAAATAGGATTAAACGATCCACTAATCCAACGAGCCTCACCATTCAATGCTCTATGTTCAAATTCATCAGAAACATATTCACCATTGGTAACTTTTTGCCAAAGGGTTTGAAACTCGTGGCTATTTGCAAATCTTGTAGCTAAAACATCTCGGATAGTACGACCAACAAGTTGCTCATTATTTGTCGCGCCAAATATTTCCATATAGTTTTCATTCACCATTTCGATATGTCCGTCCAAACTAAACTCGGCAACAGCATTGGCTCTATTAATTGCTTCTAGTTTATAATTGAATTCAAGTGATGTTCGTTTGGTATTGCTGATATTTGTCTGAATTGAAACAAATCTTTCTAATTCACCATTAGCATTAAAAACGGGGTTAACAGCCAAAGAAATCCAGTAACTATTTCCCGATTTATCATAGTTCAAAATTTCTTCATAAAATGGTTGTTGTAAATCAAGTTTTTCTCGAATTCTCCTTTTGACATTCACATCCGACTCGCTGCCTTGCAAAAGATCACCTGGTTTTTTGCCCAACGCCTCCTGCATAGAATAACCAGTAAGTTTTGTAAAACCTGGGTTGGTGTATTCAATCAATCCCTTTTTATCCGTAATAATTACTGAATTATCAGTTTCATTCGCGACAAGAGAGAGCTTTTCAAATTCATCTCTTTTTAAAACCTCCTCTGTAATATCAGAGGCATATTTAACTACTTTGAATGGCTTACCATTGATGTCAAAAATGGGGTTATAACTCGCCTGAATCCATACGTCCTCTCCTTTTTTGTTAACACGGCGAAATTCGCCTTGAGAAAACTCCCCTCGATTTAATGACTCCCAAAACGCACGATACTCGGTGGAATTCTTATCTTCATTGGGCATAAATATGGAATGATGCTTACCTTGAATTTCGTCTAAACGATAACCCATTGCGCCGAGAAAGTTGTCATTCGCCTCGAGAATATGCCCATTCAGATCAAACGCGATAACCGCTTGAGATTTACTTATCGCAGAGATTTGTCCTTCGTAATCAGCATTCTTAAGTTTTTGAGCCGTTACGTCTGTTGCATATTTAACAACTTTTACAGGCTTGCCACTAAGATCGAAAATGGGGTTATAAGAAGCATTAATCCATACTTCCTTACCCCCTTTTGCCACACGTTTAAACTCTCCCGCTTCGTACTCGCCACGCTTTAGTTTTGCCCAAAATTCTCGATATTCACTGCTAGAACGATAATTTTCGTCGACAAACATGCCATGATGTTGTCCTTGAATTTCGTTTAGGGAATACCCCATTGCGCCAAGAAAATTATCATTTGCCTTTTGAATAATTCCATCCGGCGTAAATTCTATTACAGCTTGAGATTTACTTATCGCATCAATTTGTCCCTGAGAATCTGCCGCTCTGAACTTCTGATCAGTGATATCCGTAGCAAATTTTATGACCTTATAAACATTACCATTTTCATCTTTTATCGGATTGTAAGTTGCTTGAATCCAAATTTCTTTTCCACCTTTTGCAAACCGTTGAAATTCGTCAGAAAAGAACTCACCGTTTCTTAATTTATGCCAAAAATTCTGGTACTCGCCACTAGATTTATAGCTGCTGGAAACAAATATCGAGTGATGCTGCCCAACAACTTCGTGGGCTGAATAACCCATCGCATTTAAAAAATTATCATTCGCACGAATAATGGTGCCATCCAATTCAAATTCGATCACTGCTTGCGAGCGTTCGATAGCTTCAAATACGGATTTTAATTCACGAGTTTGTGATTTTGAATTTGCATCGTCTGACTGACCTAAAAATCGGTTTAGCATAGTTAATATTCGCCCTAAATTTTGATAATTCTATTAATCCCTAAGCTACAACAACTTTTACAATATTTAATCCAGTTCAGGAGTCTTACCGTAAAGTTTTTTCTATCTTAAATTAAAGACCATAAAGTAATGGATTTTGGTGTTTCAGACGAATAGCTTAAGAATGTTTGGTTATAAAATTAAGGAATGTAGGTGTTTTTAAAATAAAAACCTGAGCCCTCTACGACAAATAGTTTTCTACTTGCATTAGAGGCCAGAAAAAAGTTACTAAAAGTTGAACTAGAATCCTGCGTCTCGGAAACTAGCGTTTAAAGAACTGAACCAATTCGAATAGTTTTGCTGCCTCATCGGTCATGCTTCCACTTGCCGCGGTTGCTTCTTCTACCATTGCTGCATTCTGTTGCGTCATACCATCCATTTGGGTAACAGCAGTGTTAACCTGACCAATTCCTCTCGCTTGTTCTTGACTTGCATTATTAATTTCGGAAATAAGATTAGATACACTGCGAATTGCTTTAATAATTTCTTCCAATGTGTTTCCAGACTGATCAACAAGTCGTGTTCCTTCAGAAACTTTTTCAACACTGTTATTAATTAATGTTTTAATTTCTTTCGCCGCTTCGGCGCTACGTTGAGCAAGGTTTCTAACCTCACCCGCAACCACTGCGAAGCCACGCCCTTGCTCTCCAGCTCGCGCTGCCTCTACGGCAGCATTTAAAGCAAGCAAATTTGTTTGGAACGCAATATCATCTATTACACCAATAATATCGGAAATTTCTTTACTCGCGGCGTTAATTTCCTCCATCGCGTTAACAGTATCACCTAAAACTTCTCCACCTTTTTCGGCAGTCTCTGTTGCGGTTAATGAAAGCGTGTTTGCATCTTTTGCATTTTCAGCATTTTTGTTTACTGTTGCTGTAAGTTCTTCAATACTAGACGCGGTCTCTTCTAAACTCGCGGCTTGTTGTTCTGTTCGAGCACTAAGATCGATTGTTCCCGACTGAATTTCCTTAGATGATGAGCTCACAAAATTCGCTGACTCAAGGATGTTTCCAACCAGAGAATTCAGTCGATCTAATGTGGAATTCATTGCCTCAGCAAGAAGTCCAAATTCACCCTCTAGAGTCACGTCTATTGTTTTACCTAAGTCACCTTCTGACATGGCCACCAGAGATTCACTAATCAAATTAATGGCCGTTTTACGTGCTGTCGCATCGTCGCCAAACATAACAACTTTGGTTAGCTCTCCAGATGTGTTATAGATCGGATTAAATGATCCACTAATCCACCTATCATCGCCATTAAGTGCGGTATGTTTGAATTCACCTGAAACAAAATCGCCATTCATTAAGGTATTCCACAGGCTGTCAAATTCGCCATTTGCAACGATTTCTCGCGATACTAATTGCTTAAGTTCTTTTCCCTTTAACTGACCTTCATCAGTCGCGGCAAACATATTTATATAATTTTGATTCAGTTTTTCTAAACGTCCATTCAAGTCAAATTCAGCAACTAGATTTGCTCGACTAATTGCATCTAGTTTGTAGTTGTATTCGAGCGCTTCGACTTTTGTATCAGTAATATTGGCTTGTATCGAAACAAACCGTTCCAGTTTTCCTTCTGCATCAAAAACAGGATTGATAGCCAACGAAATCCAATAGCTTGATCCATCGCTATCATAATTTAGGATTTCATCGTAAAAAGGCTCCCTAAGTTCTAGTTTTTCTCGAATTCGGCGCTTGGTCTCTTCGCTTGTATCTGGGCCTTGAAGAAGGTTTCCTGGTTTTTTCCCTCTGCAATCGTCAATTTTAAAGCCAGTTAATTTTGTAAATCCAGGGTTGACGTATTCAATTAAACCATCGGCATCGGTAATAATAACGGAATTATCGGTTTTATTTGCCACCAAAGAAAGCGTCGCAAATTCCTCCCGCTGCGCAACCTCTTCCGTAACATCGCGAACAAAAGCCGTGTATTGGATGGTATTTCCTGTTTCCACTTTAGAGAGAGCTAAACTACCCCAAAGCAAAGTACCATCTTTACGATACACCGGGACTTCACGATTGGTACCAACAATTTTATCAACCCCTGTGGTTCTATTCGCTTCGATTAAACTGTCGTGAGATTGCTGTAAATCTAGCGGTACTAACATTTTAACGTTTTTACCAATAACTTCGTCACGGTTATATCCCCAAAGCGTTTCTGCCGCTTTGTTAAAGATAGTTACTTCATTTTTTTCATTGATTGACACTACCGCATCTATGGCTTGTTCCAATACCTGAGCGATAAATTCCCGCTGTTGTTTTTCTTCAGTAATGTCGCGAACAAAAGCGGTGTAGTGAATTTTTTCGCCCATATGAATGCGAGAAAGAGACAAATTTGCCCAGGTACGATCACCGTCTTTACGTTCTATTTGTACTTCGCGACTCATTCCAACAATTTTGTCTACCCGAGTCTCCCTGTTTGCGTTTACAAACCCATCGTGGTTGACACGCAATTCTGCGGGAACAAGCATCTTGACGTTCTTACCAACAACTTCTTCTCGATCATAACCCCAAAGCGCCTCGGCAGCCTTGTTAAATAAAACCACATTATTTTTGTCATCGATGGTAATCACCGCATCGATGGCTTGTTCGAGTGTTTGATTTATAAATTCTCTATTTTCACGCTCTTTGGTTATATCAGTGACAAAAGCGGTGTAGTAGGTTTCGTTTCCAGTTTCAACACGAGATAGCGAAAGACTACCCCATATTTTTCTTCCGTCTTTTCGTTCAATTTCGACTTCACGAGTCGTACCAACAATTTTGTCTATGCGCGTTTCTCTGTTAGCGTTAACCAAATTATCGTGATTATGCTGAATGGCCTTTGGCACAAGCATTTTCACATTTTGGCCCAATACCTCGTGAGGTAAATACCCCCAAAGTTCTTCCGCAGCTTTATTATAAAATGTGACTATATTGTCTTGATCAATTGAGACGACCGCGTTAACAGATTGCTTTAAGATTTGCTCTACTTGATCGACGCGGGAATTCATTTCGTCGAGTCTTTTATCCAGGCCTAAAGATTTTTCTATAAACGTCTTCATTTATTTTCCTCAGTGTCGATCACTTGGACAGATATCTATCTATAAATTAAAGACTAGAAATAGAATCAACGTAAGGCGAATGCCTTTTAGACTTAGACTCAATGATTATTTCAAAAGAATGTTTTTAGACAAATTTGAAAAATACGTTTATTTGTTGAACTAATTTAGATTGGTTACACCTTTAGAGATTAAGGCCGGTATTTCGTACAGTAAATTTTATCGGGATTCACGTAACTGTCGCTTCGGTGGTGGAGCGCCTATATGGTCTTCATTGCGGGTTTTGGATAGCGTAACCTGTTTTTGCCTTTCTTCAAATCTCGCTCGTTGTGATTCAGTTTGCTTATCATAACAACGGGGGCATGAAATGCCTTCGCGATAATAAGGAGATTGTTTATCTTCTTCCGTGATAGGAAATCGACATGCATGGCATTGATCATAACTTCCTTTTTTCAGGTCATGATCAACCGACACACGGTTATCAAACACAAAACACTCACCTTGCCAAAAGCTATCCTCTTTCGGTACCTCTTCAAGATATTTAAGAATGCCACCTTTTAGATGATAAACTTCTTCAAAGCCCTGTTGTTTCATAAACGCCGTGGATTTTTCGCAGCGAATTCCTCCCGTACAAAACATAGCAATTTTTTTATGTTTCTTCGGGTCTAAATTATCGCGAGCGTAGTCTGGAAACTCTCTGAATGTCTCAGTATTTGGATCTATTGCATTCTTAAAAGTCCCTATTTCGCATTCATAGTGGTTTCGAGTATCAACCAAAGTCACATCTGGATCGGATATTAGCGCATTCCAATCTTGCGGTTCTACATAGGTGCCCACACTGTGTCTAGGATCAATATCTTCAACCCCCATTGTTACTATTTCTCGCTTAAGTTTTACCTTAGTGCGGTAAAACGGGGCTTCGTCATAAAAAGATTCTTTATGCGTAAGATCAGTGAAACGGTCATCTTTACGCAGATAGTTTATAAGATCTGTTATCGCTTCACGAGAGCCCGAGACAGTCCCATTTATACCTTCTTTAGCCAAAAGTAGCGTGCCTTTTACACCTTTTTCGATGCAAAAATCTAAAAGAGGCTCTCGCATCTCTTTGTAATCATCAAGATAGACAAACTTATATAAGGCGGCTACAACGGTTTTTTCGGCCATATCGATATATGCATTCTCATTTTTCGGGGTGGCGATTCTATAACAAACGTAAAATCAAATTCAATTCATAGGCTTTAATGCCAAATCAATTACTTAGCTGACTCATATAGTAATTAACCGATAACTTAAAATCCGGAGATAATTAAAGTTTATTGGCTTCCTCCCATACATTTCGGTGAATCTGGAGCAGAATGTTGCGATTGCCATTCGTCTACGGAAAATAGGTGAAGTGCTAACGCATGAACTGTTCCAGAGAGCTCATCTGCCAGGGTCGCATAAATCATTTGATGGCGCTTTACTCGTGGAATGCCCATAAATTTATCTGAGACAAGCACCACTTTAAAATGAGTCTCAGAATTTTCTGGCACATTATGTTGATTACTTTCGTTTATAACCTCCAAATGCGCAGGATTGTAGTTGTCTTTTAATTTTTGGCTGATAGAGTCGTAATACTGCATATTGATTCTCACAATAAATTAAGTAGTTTATCTCGATATGCTACCGAAGCTTTGCGGTTAGTCAAATAGATCGCAATTCTTAAATTCACAAAGATTCTTAGACAAAATTCGACTAAAATTAATGTGGATGAAATATAAATAGTCACAAAATAGACTCAATTTTTGGGCTTAGGAATAAATTTAGTATGAATCATGAGTTAGTTTTTATTGATCGCCGAAAAGGAAAAGATAGGCGTTTTGATTTAGACCCTTGTAAAAACATGAAAATCGATCTGCATCATAGGAAAAGACGTAAGTCAGCAGAAAGACGCGACCCAACCAAAGATCTCGTCGATGACTACTACGCCTTCACCCAAAGTGTTGTTTTAAAAGAACAACTGTTTTCAGGAAAAAGAAAAACAGATATCAAAAACTAAATTCTATTTAGATAAAAATCGAGTTCCTCACTTTAGATTGATCTAAGCTTTATAGTGAGTAATGTTAGATAATCAAAGGACTCGAAAGTGTTTACCGCCAAAGAACAGAAAATCATAATTTCTACTCTGAACAGCCGACGAGCTTGGTACAAAAAAAACTTAGATGATTCCAATACCGAAGAATCAACTAAAAAAGAATATACCGAGTCAATCAAACTTCTCGATTCTTCCATAAAAAAAATCTCCAATAGCCCTGCGGCAGCCCCTTCAAACACAGTCCCAGCTCAGGATTCGAAAAAGAGAACCAATGTCACCATGGCAAATGCGAGATTTTTAATCGCAGAAGACAATGAAGACTCTGCCACGCTAATGCAAGACATATTACAAGATTTAGGCGCAAAAATTGTTGATATGGCTAAAGATGGTAAAGAAGCTTTCGATGCAATCAAACGCGCTAAAGAGCCATACGACATAGTTTTATGTGACTGGGATATGCCCGAATTGACGGGAATCGAAGTACATCAAAAAGCTAAAGCTTCGAATACGCTAAGAAATGCGCACTTTGTCATGGTTACCGCAACTTCTGAAGCGTCACGTATAAAACAAGCCGTTAAACAAGGTATTAATGACTATATCGTAAAACCCGTCGATATGAATATTTTGGACGGCAAAATAAAAGCCGCCCTTGGCATCGAAGAAAATAGCCAATAGCTTTTTAAAGGCTCCTTTTAAAAGGACCTTATGAAATGGGTTGGCCTACTTGTAAAATTTTCATAGTGTTGGTGCCACCTAACTCATTAGTGTCACCCTTTGAAAGAATTACAAAATCACCGTCTTCCACAATTCCTTGGTTTCTTAAAAGCTGAATAGCTTGTTTGTTGATTTCTGACGAAGGAATACTTACGTTATCGAATTCTACCGTCTGAACACCACGGAACAATGCTGCTCGGAATAAGGTATCTTGCTGGCGAGAAAAAGCAAAAATAGGAATTCTCGCACCAAATCGTGACATCAATAATGGCGTCGAGCCTGATTCGGACAAGCAAACAATTGCCTTAACACCTTTTAAGTGCTGCGAAGTGTGCATGGCTGCGAGCGCAACACACTCGTCAATTGCTGTGTAGTGCCCGTCTTCTCGCTGTGGTGACGTTTCTGCTTGAGGTGTTTTTTCAGCACCGATAATAACTCTTACCATGGCTTCTACTGTTTGAACCGGAAATTGACCCGCTGCGGTTTCAGCAGAGAGCATTACCGCATCTGTTCCGTCCAACACAGCATTTGCCACATCAAATACTTCAGCACGAGTAGGGAGAGGACTAGAAATCATACTCTCCATCATTTGCGTTGCAGTAATCACACAGCGGTTCAACGCTCTTGCACGATTAATAATTTGTTTTTGTACACCAATAAGCTCTGCGTCACCAATCTCAACACCTAGATCTCCACGGGCAACCATAACCGCATCAGAAGCTCGAATAATTTCATCTAGACCTTTTTCGTTAGAAACGGCTTCAGCTCTTTCAATTTTAGCGACGAGATGAATATCTCCACCCGCTTCTTTCACTAGCTGACGCGCTAAATTCATATCTTCTGCACTGCGAGGAAATGAAACGGCAAGATAGTCGACGCCAATTTCAACGGCAGTCAAAATATCAGCACGATCCTTATCGGTTAACGCCGGAGCGGTTAGGCCACCACCTTGTCGATTAATGCCTTTATTATTTGACAGTTTTCCAGCAACAGCGACTGTTGTTAATACGCTAGTCCCTTCAACTGAATCAACTTTTAATACGACTCTACCGTCATCTAAAAGCAAAAGATCACCAGGAACAACATCATTAGGAAGTTCCTTATAATCAATACCGACTTGCTCTTGGTTTCCTGCATCTCGATCTAAAGATGCATCTAATACAAACTTATCACCTACGGCCAGCTCGATAGGTCCATCAGCAAAACGAGCAACACGGATTTTTGGGCCTTGAAGGTCCCCTAATACCGCAACATGCTGGTTATGTTTTTTAGCTGCCTCACGAACCGCTTTTGCGCGTCGTTTATGATCTTCTGGGCTGCCATGAGAAAAGTTAAGACGAACTACGTTAACACCTGCAACAACTAATTCTTCGATTATCCCTGGCTCATCAGTTGCTGGACCCAAAGTGCTAACAATTTTTGTTCGTCTAAACATATAAAACTCCGCAGAGAAATCAGATAATAAAAATTTGGGCGCATTCTACCTAATGCGCAGTACTAAAGGAAAGCCACAGGGGTAAATAACCCGATTAATTTTGTGCATACCAAGTATTCGCTCGAAAACAGATCAAATGTTTAAAAAGCATTCGTCTACTCAGAAAAAGTTACCAAACTGTGCCCACTTTCAAGTCGAATCGTCGTAGATTGCACTACAAATGTTTCATTCGCGAGAAATTGTCGCGAATTACATAGACATTCCGGAAACCATTGAAATCATTATTCCAGCCGCAACGGCTGACCCAATGACACCAGCAACATTTGGCCCCATAGCATGCATTAGTAAAAAATTATGAGGATTAGCGTCAAGACCCACGCGATTGGATACCCTGGCGGCCATCGGAACGGCTGAAACCCCAGCAGAACCAATAAGCGGGTTAATTTTTTGCTTACTGAACACATTCATTAGCTTTGCCATGAGTACACCCATTGCGGTGCCAATCGCAAAAGCTACTATTCCAAGAATTAAGATCCCCAAAGTTTTAGGATCAAGAAATTTATCCGCTGCGAGTTTCGAACCAACGGACAATCCCAAGAAAATAGTTACTATGTTGATCAATGCATTTTGAGCAGTATCAGAGAGCCGATTCACTACTCCGCATTCCCGCATTAAATTACCAAAGCAAAACATCCCCAACAATGGCGCAGCATCAGGTAACACCAATGCAACAAGAACCAAGAGCAATATAGGAAAAGTAATCTTTTCTCGCTTACTTACCGCTCTGAGCTGCTTCATCTCGATCTTTCTTTCTTGCTCGTTCGTGAGGGCACGCATAATTGGAGGCTGAATAAGAGGCACTAAAGCCATGTAGGAATAGGCAGCTACAGCAATAGCACCCAACAAATCTGGAGCCAGCTTACTGGAAACGTATATCGCCGTCGGGCCATCGGCACCACCAATAATGCCAATTGCAGCCGCATCTGCAATAGTAAAATCGATAATTCCAAAGATTGAGAGACCAACCGCACCAAGCACAGTTGCAAAAATACCAAATTGGGCGGCAGCGCCAAGAAATAGCGTTTTAGGATTTGCTAAGAGCGGGCCAAAATCTGTCATTGATCCAACACCCATAAAAATGAGTAGTGGTGCAACCCCACTTGCTATCGCAACAGAATAAAAGCTGTACAGCATCCCATTAGAATACCCTGCGGCTTCTGCGTAATGTTTTGCTTCTAGTTTTTGTGCTGGAGATGCATTCTCGTATGCCGACACAATGTCTTTTGTCGACTCCCAGACACTTACGCCAAAAATACTCGCCATATCTTTAAGTGCTTCTGCACTGCCAGATGTAATTGCAGCTTCGATAGAAGATATAGCTAATCCAGCACCTGGAATATTTGCCATTAGTCCACCAAATCCAATTGGAACCAACAGTAATGGCTCAAAGCCTTTTCTTATCGCCAAGAACAAAAGCAAAAGACAAATCACCATCATAGCAAATTGACCAAATTGCATTTGGTATATTCCCGACTCCTGCCACAGTGAAATTAGGTTATTCATACTTCCCCACTAAGCTCCCGATTTCTCTGCTATGCAATGGTGAGTAACGTATCGCCTACTGCGACAACGTCACCTTCTTTAACATTGATTCCTGAAACGATACCACCCTTAGGAGCACTCACTTCCGTTTCCATTTTCATCGCTTCTAAAACCAGCAAAGTATCACCTTCAGCGACCTGCTGACCTTGAGAGACCATCACACGAAAAATATTCCCTGCTAGCGGTGCTTTAACTGGATCTCCACCCCCAACGGCAGCTGTCGCTTGCGAAACTTCCGAAGACGAATTGCTCAGGGGAACAATGCCAGAAATATCTCCACCATTAGAGACGGTCACTGTATATTCGCTTCCCTCAAGTTTAACCGTATATATTTCTTCACCAGAATCTGAAACAACAGTACCACTCTCATTACCCGTCAGGTGCCGGTTCAAAGGCGTCTGGGTTATCTCTGTTCTCAAGAAACTTTAGTCCGATTTGCGGGAAAAGGGCATATGTTAAGACATCATCTATTTCCCCTTCACCCGAGCTCATTTTGATTGAATTTGATTCGACGATTTCTTTAAGTTTTATCGCAAGATCCGAAAGTTCAGGTTCTATCAAATCAGCTGGTCGACAGGTAATAGGCTCTTGTCCTTCATCCATCACTCTAGATCGTAAGGATTCATTCACAGGCGCGGGCGTCGCACCATACTCACCCTTTAAAATACCCTGAGTCTCTTTTGAAATAGTCGCGTAACGCTCTCCACGTAAGACATTTATTACCGCTTGCGTCCCTACTATTTGAGAAGTTGGCGTAACCAAAGGAATATATCCTAAGTCTTCTCGTACGCGTGGTATTTCCTCTAGGACTTCGTCAAACCGGTTTTCCGCTCCCTGCTCTTTTAGTTGGCTTTCCATATTAGTAAGCATGCCACCAGGTACTTGTGCAGTAAGTATACGAGCATCAACACCACGCAGAGAGCCCTCAAATTTCGCGTATTTTTTTCGAACATCTCGGAAATACAGCGCTATCTCTTCTAGCAATTTAATGTCTAAACCAGTATCTCGGTCTGAGTTCTCTAGTATCGCTACAATCGTTTCCGTTGGACTATGTCCATAGGTCGTCGACATAGAAGAAATCGCCGTATCCACGCGATCTATTCCCGCTTCCACGCATTTCAAGATCGTAGAATGCGCTAAGCCAGTTGTTGCATGACTATGAAGTTGAATTGGAATATCACAGGCAGCCTTAAGCCTGGTAACCAATTCGTAGCCTTCATAAGGTTTAAGTAACCCCGCCATATCTTTAATAGCAATTGAATCTGCACCTAAGTCTTCGATTAATTTACCCTGCTCCACCCAGGTATCAACCGTATGCACTGGACTTGAAGTATAGGAAATAGTGCCTTGAGCATGCTTACTCATTTTCTTAACAGCACTCATAGCGCGTTCGATATTTCGCATATCATTCATGGCATCGAAGACACGAAACACATCAACTCCATTAACCGCAGCACGCTCTACAAACTTATCTACAACATCATCGGCATAATGACGATAGCCAAGCAGATTTTGTCCCCGCAGTAGCATTTGTTGCGGCGTATTAGGCATAGCTTTTTTAAGTTCACGAATTCGATCCCAAGGATCTTCTCCCAAATAGCGGATACAAGCATCAAATGTCGCACCACCCCAAGACTCCAAAGACCAATAACCAACCGCATCAAGCTTTTCAGCAATTGGCAACATATCATCAATTCGCAATCGAGTTGCAAATAGCGATTGATGTGCGTCCCTAAGTACAACCTCAGTAATACCTAAGGGCTTTTTCGTTTCACTCATTTAGACAAACCTCTTGTATGCTCGTCGATTATTTTAAGATACTTTGTATCGTGTTTTATCTCGAACGATGCAATAAAATTGCTTCTTGAATTATCTTTAATGTCTTGGGGGTTATTTGCTGCGAAGCATCAACATTGGATGAGGGCGAAATCACCGGCTCCTCTTTGGCGGGCTCAGGAAAAAATCTCGCAATAATGTTGGACATCGCGATGGTTCCAACCACGAGCAATGCAAGAAACACAAAAACTGTTCCCATGCCAAATAGCATAAGATCAAAACCTTGCTGAAGTAATTCCGTCCCCATAGGATTCTCAATAAATTATTTATATATTTTAAATTAGACTCGAAAAAACCTATAAGATAAAGAAAAACCCCATAGTTGGGCAAGCTTCCCAGGATCAATTATTTATAATCAATCAAAATAAAGATGTTTTTTGATCAACATGCAGTCAAAAGAATTACAATTCGATCAAGATTAGAATAGAATCGCCGCTCTTAAATTGATGTACCCAACTATGAAAATTTATTTAGCACCCATGGAAGGTGTGGTAGACCACCATATGCGATACATTTTAAGCCTCCTTGGCGGTATCGATTTATGTGTCACAGAGTTTATACGAATCACCGATCACACATTACCACGTAGAGTGTTTTTAAAATCCTGCCCAGAGCTCACACCTTCAAATGAAAAGCAACAGCTTACACCTGAAAAATACGGCGCAGTTTGTCCAACTCGAGTGCAACTCTTAGGCAGTAATCCCGGAGCGATCGCTCTCAATGCTAAAAAAGCGGCTAAGTTGGGCGCACCAGCGATTGATTTGAATTTCGGTTGTCCGGCAAAAACCGTAAACCGCAACCGTGGAGGAGCTTGTTTACTAGATGAGACTCACTTAATTTTCTCAATTGTGCAGGAAACACGTAAGCAGGTTCCCAAAGAAACACCTGTGACAGTAAAAATTCGACTTGGATACGAACAGCGAGATTCCTACATACAAAATGCCAAAGCAATTGAAAAAGCAGGCGCAAATGAATTAGTTGTTCATGCCCGTTCAAAACGGGATGGTTATAATCCTCCGGCATACTGGTCGTGTATAAAAGAAATTCGTGAAACAATTTCAATTCCCGTAATAGCAAACGGTGAAATTTGGACTGTGGAAGATTATATTGAATGCGCTGAGAAAACTGGTTGCGATAATTTTATGCTTGGTCGAGGCTTGTTAGCTCGACCCGATTTAGGGTTGGCTATTAAGGCACAACTAAAAGGAGAAGATTACGAACATCTTAGCTGGCAAAATATTGCAAAGTTACTGCATATGTTTTTTTTGCAAACATCCAAGTGTTACAACAAAAAACACATGGGTAACAGAGTTAAACAATGGTTATTCTATTTAAAACGCAACTATGTTGAAGCCAATCAGTTATTTGATCAAATCAAAAAGTCAAAAGATTTTCATTTCATTAATCAACACTTGCTAGCTCATTGTGAAACTGAAGTTACGCCACAACTTAGCGATTACCAGAAGTCAAGCGCGGTTCAGTAACGGGAAAAAACTTACCATCACTATATCCAATTGCTTGAGTTGCACCAAATGGTGGCCACTTTCTTAATTTATGCCCCTTGCCCTCTAAAGATTGCCATAAACTGTCAGTGGCAAAAAGGTCGATAAAAACCATATCGGGTTTCCATTGATTGTGCACGCGCACGGTTTCTAAAGCTTTCTCAACTGGCTGAGAAAAAGCAAGATGATTAACGATAGCTTGAAGAACCTGACTAATAATAGTCGGTCCACCAGCCGCACCAACGGTCAAAACTGGCTTACCATTTTTTAACACAATGGTTGGGCTCATACTTGATAGCGGGCGCTTCTTAGGTGCAATGCTATTTGCTTCTGCACCAACAAGCCCAAATGCGTTTGCGACACCAGGTTGTGAAGAGAAATCGTCCATTTGGTTATTCATTAAAACACCCGTTCCTGGAATCGTCACTTTACTACCAAAACTTGTATTTAGAGTTGTTGTGATGGCAACCCAGTTGCCTTTGTCATCAGCGGTTGATATGTGAGTTGTGTGCTTAAAAATATCTTCTTCAGCTTGAGGGGGAATCGAATGTCCTTTTAAGTCCAAAGCCTTGTTCATTCTTATTTTTTTTGCGAGTTCACTTGCATATTCCTTATAGGCCAAACCCTTCGGTACATCGACAAAATCGCTATCGCCCAACCAAAATGCACGATCGGCAAAAGCCAACTTCATTGATTCAATCAATACATGATATCGATCAGTTTCATTGAGTTTTGTTAAATCAAAATTCTCCAATATATTTAATATTTGAGCAACATGCACACCGCCAGAACTAGGAGGCGGAAATCCAAAAATATCGTAGCCCATGAAAGAGGATTTTACCGGCTCTCTAATCTTAAATTCATAATTTACAAAATCTTCTCTCGTAACTATTCCGTTATTTTTCTTCATCCATTTCTCAAGCTTTTTAGCAAATTCACCTTTGTAAAAATAATCAGGTCCTTGCTTCGCTAACTTTCGATAGGTTTTCGCCAGATCCTTTTGCTTTAGTACTTCACCTTTTTTAAATACTTCCGCGTTATTAAAAAAAACCTTTTTAGTTGCAGGAAATTTTCCTAGGGAATCTTGAGTTCGGGTTAGTCTTTTCGCCATTACAGCATCAACGGGAAATCCTTTCTCAGCGATATCTGCAGCAGGTAGAATTACATCAGAAAAATGTAAGTCTCCGGCTTTTTTCTGCAAATAGTGCATTGCTGCGATTGAACCAGGAACACCAATGGCCAAAGCACCAGTTTTACTTAAACTGGATACCGCTTTACCATTTCGAATATACATATCGCGGGTTGCCGCAGATGGCGCCATTTCTCGACCATCGATGGCCTCTATTGAGCCATCTGGATAACGAACTAAAATAAACAAACCACCGCCAATACCCGAGTTGTGGCTATCAACCACACCCAGGGTGAAGGCCACCGCAAGCGCAGCGTCAATTGCGTTCCCGCCCTCTTCAAATGCATCAATTCCCGCTTGCGTAGCAATTGGATTTACGGAAGCCACAGCGCCTTTGTGATCTTTCCAAACTTGCGCATAATTGTTAGAACTAACCGCATTAGCTAGATTAGAAGTTAATAAAATGGAACAAAAGAAAATTTTAAAAAGTAAACGAATGATTTGAAAATTTTTCATTAGATTAAGACTTATTTTAAGCGCAATAAAAGTGAATTATGGGTAGTTGATTTTCGCAACAAGGTAACATAGAAGGTCAAAATTTGTTATCTGTCTATATTTGTTTTTTAATAAAATACCTGATCCATTTCATTCTCTTTATGTAGTTTTCATTAATAATACTTATCAAGGTATTAGTGCTAAGTTTTAATCTGCGTTCGGATAATCAATGTACCCTTTTTCACCACCACTGTAACAGGTAGAAAAATCCACTTCTGCTAGCGTTTTATCATGTAGAAACCTTGCGACTAAATCCGGATTAGAGATGAACGGTGTCCCGAACGCAATTAAATCTGCTTGATCTTGTCTGATTGATTCGTCACCACTCGTTTTCGAATAACCGCCATTGGCGATATAGACTCCACCATAGCGCGCTCTCAATGCTATATAATCAAATTCGGGAGTCAATTCGCTCTGAGCAAAATCACTCTCGGCAACGTCTAAGAAAGCAATATCGTATTCGTTTAACATATCAACAACCTGATTAAACAAATCGGTGGGATTTGAATCCTGGATATCATTATAAGAATTTATTGGCGATATTCTTACGCCAACTTTTTTATTTCCAACTACGTTTATAATTGCTGCTAAGCTCTCTCTCATAAATCTCAATCGATTTTCAATAGACCCCCCGTAATCGTCTGTACGTCGATTTGTTCCGTCACGTAAAAATTGATCTATCAAGTAACCATTTGCACAGTGCAATTCGACGCCATCGAAATCCGCATCAATTGCATTGATCGCACCTTGGGCATATTCTGCCACAAGCCTATCAATATCTGACTTATCCATTGCGCGAGGTTTCGGATAAATATCCTTTCCATCAGGTAGATAACACGTCAGATCTGAACTAGGTTGAATGGCTGAAGGAGCAATGGGCGCTTGCCCATTAGGCTGGTAAACAGGGTGAGATATACGGCCTACATGCCATAACTGCAAAAAAATTTTTCCTTCTTTTTCATGAACGCTCTTTGTCACCGTTTTCCATCCTTCAATCTGATCCTCTGTATAGATACCTGGAATATTTGGATACCCTATTCCCGTCGGCGATACAGGTGTCGCTTCGGTGATTATCAGCCCGGCAGATGCTCTCTGTCCATAATAAGTCGCCATATGAGATGTTGGAATACCACTCGCAGCCGCTCTTTGACGAGTCATTGGAGACATCACTATTCGATTTTTCAATGAAAGATGCTTGGACGTAAAAGGCGCAAAAAGACTCATAGAAGGGACTCCGTCAATAACATAGGTGAGTTTTATAGATATCGGGGCAGCACCTTCTGATTCAAGCGAACTATTTTGAGAACTTCTAATATGCTCTTGCAACTAAGCAAAACAATTTCAATTAATTTGTGCAGACTTTTCTAAAATTCACTATCGTGGAGTTAATTACAAGGATATTAAGGATAATTATCAATAAAAGAAGTGTTTAAGATTGGTTATTTAAATATTTACTTTCAAACTCTTCGAGAGGTATCGGTCTAGCATAAATAAAACCTTGGATTTGATCGCAACCAAAATTCCTCACCTGACACAGTTGAGCATCATTCTCCACGCCTTCTGCAACAACGCGATAACCAAGAGAGTGACACATTTCAGTAATTGACTTGACCATCCCTCTTTTATCTCGGTCTTCGGCTTGCCCTAAATTAAAAATAAACGATTTATCAATTTTTACCCAATGGAGGGGAAGACTATTTAATAAGCTGAGAGAAGAGTAGCCGGTACCGAAATCATCCAACGACACCAAGATCCCTTTTTGAGTTATTTTTTCTAGTTGATTTCGAGATTCATCAACATCATGAATAGCGGCTGATTCAGTAATTTCCAAGGTAAGCATATCGGGGGGAATATCGGCGTTTTCCACTTTTCTGCATATTTTATCGGCAAATTCTGGATCATATAGCTGACTGGCACTTACATTGATAGATAATTTGATACTTGTTTGACCAATCGATTTCCATTTCTGCAGTATTATGATGGCCTGATCTAAAACCCAATCACCTATCTGAGATATGATGCCGGTTTGTTCCGCGAGCGGAATAAAGGTACCAGGCGAAACTAATCCATATTCCTTTGACTGCCAACGACAGAGTAATTCAGCTCCCACAACTTTTTCGGTCAAGGTATCAACCTGTGGCTGCATAACGAAAAAGATCTCATCGTTATCTAGTGCACGCCGCAGGTGACTTTCCATTGCCATAAAATCTTTCAGGTCAACATCCATTCCTGGTGAATACAATACCGCGTGCTCCAGCATTAAACTCTTTGCTTTATACATCGCAATATCGGCTTTCTTGATAAGCTCTTCAGTACTTGTCGCATGGTCTGGGTACATAGCAATACCCAAACTTCCCTTGATAGCAAGCTCTGTTCTATTGTTGTAACGATAAACGCTATTAAGCTTTTTAAGCAGACGTTCCGATAAGTCTATGGCTTCTTTATGATTTTGCACAAGCGACAAAATTAAGAATTCGTCACCCCCCAAACGCCCTACAGTATCAGTGCTGCGTAAACTGCTTTTCATTTTGTTGGCAACATAAATTAATAAATCGTCGCCCACTTGGTGACCAAAGTTATCATTGACCAGCTTAAATCGGTTCAAATCAATCAGCATAACCGCCACCGGTTGATCAGGCATGGCTGCAATTTGCTTTTCTAAACCATCTGTTACAGAAATACGATTTGGTAATCCGGTAAGGCTATCATTGTATGCAAGTCGCTTGATTTTCTTTTCAGACAGCCTTTGTTCGGTAATGTCGGTCATCGAACCCACAAATCGGCCTACATAACCATCTGGTTCTCGGATAGCTTCTCCACTTGCTAGTACCCATATGAACTGACCACTTTGGGTTTGAATCCGAAACTTCGCCTTAAAGGGTTCTGACTCTTCAATATGAGACTTCAATAGGCCGCGAATATAGGCCTGGTCTTGTGTATGGATACGCTCAAAAAAGCTCATGTTTCGGTAGATTTCTCGATCCTTTTCTTCTGAAAACCCTAACATTTCCAAAAGTCGATTATTCCATTCAACTTTGTTGCTATTTAGATCCCAAGTCCAAATCCCATCATTTGATGTATTGGCAACGGCCTCTAAGCGCTCCGCCAGCTCTTTGGCGTTCTTTTCACGAGTTCTTACAGATACAACTAAGGCTTCTCGTTGCATAAAGAAATAAACGACATCCAAAAAATTATTGAACAAGGCGTAATTTTTTTCTATCGACTCGGGTGTCAGTTCTTCAACAATCGACACTACCGCCCAGTCTTCACCTTCAACAGATATTGGAATCATAGTAGTCATGGACGTTTCGGGAAAAGGTAAATCTTCAATATATGAAGGGGGAAATGATGGCGGTTCAACCTTATAATTCAGATACTTTCCAATAGCAGAATCCAATAAATCATTCGAAATTAATTGACTGATATTGAGTTTGCCATCTCGCCAATGCCCTAAGCAGCCCCATTTTAAAAAAGGACCCCATAAGCATGACATATTTAGAATGGAGTCAAACCCTGATTTTGCGAGCGCCATTACAGATTCATTTTCATTGATCAGTTGATCCCTGGCTTTTCTTTTCCCCATAGCTGCTTTTGTAATACTAAATTTGGCGGACAGATCAGTAGAATGCCGAATGCACAAAGTCTGTTCAATTTTTATCGTTTCATTTAAAAATGGCTCACCGGATAATCTGGCTGAAATTCGATTAAACATTTGGTCAACAAGTTCATCTAAGCCCTGGTCGACGCTAGTGAGGCTGGGTATTCGATGCTGTCCCATGCTTGTATTGTCTATACCGACAATCGCTAGATCTTTGGGAACATTAATTCCTGCTTTTTTAGTATGTTCTAGAAGTCCCATGGCTGTCAGGTCACAGGCACAAATTATTGCTGTACAATCGCTGTTCCTATCGAGGTATTTTTGACCAGCTTGACGCCCACCCGGAATAGTAAATTCATCTACTGCAAATAAATAATCTGTATTAAATTCTAACCCTCTGTCTCGATACCACTGCACAAGCGCTTCATATCGCAGCCTCATGTCGACAATACTTAAATCTCCCGCAAACCCGACCTTTTCGTGCCCAATATTTTGTAGATGCTCCATCGCCTTTCGAATGCCTTCGCGCTGGTCACTTACAATGGCTTCAACTTCCAAAGGAAAATAATCTTCTACTGTCGATACAATGGGGATACCGCGTGAAATGAGCTTTTGTGCCGCTTTTGCAGATATGGCGTTAAGGAGAACAACAGCAGCATCGATTTTATCAAAACCTACATCTAGGTTGTAGGAACCAAAACTACCCGTCATAAATACAGTGAGGTTATAACCTTGCTGAGCGGCTTTGGCGCGGATACTAGCTGCAACCTCTCCTAGATAGAACCCCCCCAGAAATGGCATAAATACGGCAATTGTTTTTTTATTGTCTGTCATCACTGGTGTGGAGGGCAATAAAACCTACTAAGCTGTTTGTTGCTGATTCTATAACTTTAGTAAAAATGCGCATCCTACGCACAACTTAATCGAAAATTTATTGCTTCAATTTGATTAAATTCTATTTTTGATAAGCATTGTCCAACTAGTTGATGCCAAAACCAAGCATTAGTTATGAGCCTTTAACGAAATAAGCAATTTTGTAATAATTAATAAAATAACGAAAATTAATCATCACAGGCAATTAAAAAGGCAAAACTAATGTTAAAAGTAAATAATGCTACAGTTATGATAACTGGTGCAAGCAGAGGAATTGGCAGGGCTCTGGTAACAGAGCTACTTTCAAAAGGTGCCAAGAAGATTTACGCTTGCGCTAGAAATATCGACTCCATTGAAAATATCAAAGATGACAGGGTTACTCCTATTGCACTTGATATTTCCGATGACGAGCAAATTAACGCCGCAGCAGAAATCACCAAAGATGCTAACATTTTAATTAATAACGCAGGCATAAACACCGTCGGTAGCCTATTACACTCTGATATTACGAAAGTTCCCGATGACTTAAATACCAATTTTCTTGGCACCCTTAAGATGATACGCGCCATTTTTCCCACCATTGAAGCTAATAAGGGTGGAAAAATTGTTAACATTATTAGTATTTGTGGTTTTGCGGCAATGCCAAGTATTGGCGGATATAGCGTATCTAAAGCCGCGCTATTTTCAGCAACGCAAGCGCTGCGGACCGAGTTAAAAGATAAAAATATTCAACTAGTGGGTGTTTTTCCAGGACCCGTTGATACGGATATGAATGAGGGATTAGATATTGAAATGGCAAGCCCTGAAAGTCTCGCTAGAGAAATCGTTGAGAAACTCGATAGTCACGAAGAAGATATTTTTCCAGATTCAATCGCTAAAAAAGTTCACCAAATGTGGACCGAAAATCCGAAACTCTTAGAGGTTGATTTTAGCAAATATTAAACTCCAACACCGAGACCAAATGAAGGCTAAATTAACAATATGGAGCACAACTAGCCCGAAACTAGAAGATTTAATTTCGGGCATTAATGATAATTTTTCCAATACTCGCGGGGCCTTAATGGTGCTCGCTTGTTCAAAAAACCACTATGACCCAGATAGCCTTAGTCGATTTGTTACCACAAGCAAAACCCAAATATTTGGAGCTATATTCCCCGGGCTAATACTGAATAATGAGGTATTGGAACAGGGTGTAATAGTTATCAATTTTTCGTTCGAAGTTGATATCTATATTCAAAAAGAATTAAGTATTGAAAAAATTTTACCTGAACGATTTCTTACAGAGTCTAGTAAGCCGCTAGAAAATCAAGAGAATCTTATCGTTTTAGTTGATGGTCTATCTAAGTCGACCGAAAAATTCATTCATAGGTTATACGAATACGTTGGATCAGATATTAACGCTATTGGCGGAGGTACTGGACATCATGATTTGCGCGAAGATCCTAGTATTTTTTCTAACTTCGGTGTAATGAGTGGTGCAGCACTGCTGATAGGACTACCATTTGAATATAAACAAGCCGTAGGCCATGGTTGGAATATTCTTGACGGGCCTTTTCTCACTACAACGGCCAAAGGGCAGAACATTCACAGTATAAACTATGAGCCCGCTTTTGATTTCTACAAACGAGTGGTGGAAGAAAAAAGCGGTCAAAAGATAAATAAAGATAATTTTTATGAAATTGCATCCCTTTATCCAATTGGCATGTATAACTTGCATGAAGAAATTATTGTGCGTGATCCAATCTGTTTTGATGGCAATGTCATTACCTGTGTTGGGGAAGTTTACCAAAACGCCATGATTCATATATTAGAAGGTATTCCCGAAGAGCTCATAAACTCCACTAAGCAAGCAGCAAAAAAATGCTTGGAAAATAGCCCAAACACCTCTCACCAACTTGTTTTTCATTGTTTGACTCGTATGCATTACCACGGAACTGGTTTTTATAAGGAAGTATCAGCGTTAAACGCGTTTAGGGAAGAAAATCAAAATTTATTCGGTGTTCTATCTTTAGGTGAAATATCAAATAATGAGAGTGGTGGTTTTGTTTGGCTAAACAAATCTGTAGTAATAGGTAAGTTTTAACTTATGAAGCAAGCTCTCCAAATCGTGGCAATACAGCATGAACTCGCAATGGCCATCGGCGATAAATTGGATCTTGAAGATATGCTACGGCATTTTATGCGCGTTTGTATTTTACGACTGAACTTATCAGGCGCACATATATACTTATTTCACGGAAAAACAAACCATCCCACTAGATTAAAAAATGCATCTGACACACCAGAGCTAAAACACTACGTCAGCATCCCAGAGCAGCGAAAAGGAATAAAATGGAAATCGAATTCAGCATTGTCAGAAATTGCTTCTGCAGTAAAAAAAGATTATGTTGGATTCAAAGCTGACACCTTTGATAAATATTATTTTTACTCAACGCCAATACCTGATCAAGGTGTACTTATTTTGGAAAGTAAAATCCGACTTTCCGATCTCGTTTTACAATCACTACAGTTAATCATCGAAAAATTAGCAACAAGTTGTCTTTCATGTATTGCTCATGCTGAATTAAAAAAAGAAATACGTGCACGTGAACTAGCTGAAGATATTATTACCCACCAAGCGCATCACGATGAACTTACACAGTTGCAAAATAGAAGAAAGCTTTCTTATGAACTCAGTGATTCTCTCCTAAATTGTAAAAAAGATAATACTTATGGTGCACTTATTTTTATTGATTTAGATGATTTCAAATCCGTGAACGATATTATGGGACATGAAGTCGGAGATCAGCTACTTAAACTTGTCGGGATGCGATTAAGTACGTTAAAAAAGAACAATGAAACAATCGCTAGATTTGGTGGAGATGAATTTGTCATACTTCTACCCAATTTGGGAGTATCAGTGGAATTAGCCGAACAAAAAACCATTGAGTTTATTAGAGAAATTAATACTGCTTTAAGAAAACCTATCACGCTTTCAAAAACTAACTTCTCTATTGAAAGCTGCATTGGATACGATATTTTCCCTTCAGGTGACAATATTGATATCGACATTTTGAGAAATGCAGACATGGCAATGTATGAAGCTAAAGAATGTAAAAATAAAAATTACATGCGTTTTTCTGAACAAATGGCAATTAATTTAAATAGTAAACTTTCTTACATTGACGAGTTAAAAAAATCCGTTCGAAAGAAAGAGTTTACACTGCACTACCAACCGCAAGTAAATCACAATTACGAAATAATTGGTGCTGAAGCATTGCTACGCTGGGATCACCCAATTCATGGTGAAGATTCACCATCAATTTATGTACCCATAGCTGAAGAGACAAATCTTATTAACCAAATTGGTGAATTTGTTATTGAAACAGCATGCATTCATATAAAACAGCTCGAAGATCAAGGTTTACCTGATTCCTTTGAAAGGGTTTCAATTAACGTGAGCGGGAATCAGCTAAATACAACAGATCTGGTTAGCTATATCGAAGTCATATTACAGAAAACCAAGGTCACGCCTCAAAGATTAGGAATCGAATTGACGGAAAATGTGTTCATCCAAAACGTGGAAAATGTTAGGCATATTATTTCGAAGTTAAACAACATCGGGATTAAGTGTTCAATTGACGACTTTGGCACCGGATACTCGTCACTTTCCTACCTAAAACGCCTACCAGCTTACGCCATAAAAATCGACAGATCGTTCGTCAATAATATCCAGAATGACCCAGATATTCACTCAATAGCCGAAATGATTATTAACCTTAGTGATAATCTTGCAATGAAAACAATTGCAGAAGGTATTGAAAACAAAGAAGAGTTGGCCTGTATTCAAAAACTAGGTTGTGACACTTATCAAGGGTTTCATTTTTATAACCCTATGCCATTCAACCAATTCAGAGAACTACTAATTCACAAAAAGCGCGAAGGGGAAAAACCTAATTAGTAAATAGTGAATCTGATCCATGAAGTTTAATCATTCATCAACATCTAGATTTTTATTAAATATTTATTAATTTTGCCCCGAAGACTGGTTTGTTGAGAGCCTATAAATGTTCTAGTACTCAAGATGTTAAAAGCACAAAATAGTTTAAATAACGCGCATAAAAAAACCCGCTTTCGCGAGTTTTTCAATATGGCGCACTCGGAAGGATTCGAACCTTCGACCGCTCGGTTCGTAGCCGAGTACTCTATCCAGCTGAGCTACGAGTGCAAAAAAGTCTAAACTTGGTACTTGAAGAGGGCGCGTATGTTAGTAATTTGCCCTAGCTTAGTCAAGCAGATATTGGAACATTTTAGTATTGGCTGAATCCTGATATAGATTCTGGCTAGTTTATCCTAAATAACGTATAAGTAGCCTTAAATATTTGGAAAATAGTTTTGGAGGTAGTGTGGATAAAAAACTAGCAACAACAGGAAAGCTAAAAAAGATTGCGTTAGTCGCTCACGATAATATGAAAGAAACCCTTTGCGCTTGGGCATTAAAGAATAAGCCTGTTCTTACGCGTCATACTCTTCATGCTACAGGCACAACTGGGTATAAACTGGAGGAAACTCTCGAAGAGCCAGTTTACAAGTTCGTTAGCGGCCCACTCGGCGGAGACCAGCAAATTGGAGCGAAGATTTGCGAAGGAGAGATTGATGTCCTTATTTTCTTTTGGGATCCATTTGAACCCATGCCCCATGACCCCGATGTAAAAGCGCTACTGCGCATAGCTGCGGCCTGGAATATTCCCGTGGCCTGTAACCCGGCTTCAGCTGATTTTATTATTTCCTCAATGCTTATTAATAATGAATATGAGAGAGAGATACCCGATTACGATAGTTATATGAATGATCGTAGTGACACATAAATAAGTCGAGATCAAGACCCTTTCCATAGAATGACTTGCTTAACAAACTCGGACTAAAATGTTTTTAGTGACTAGCAGTACACGAAACTACCGAAGGGTAATACGAGAGTTAATACCTAATCGCAGTTGATAACTATTAGGTAACATGAAACAAGTAAGAAGATTGAAATGATGGCGGAGAGAGAGGGATTCGAACCCTCGATACCGGGTTAGGGTATACTCCCTTAGCAGGGGAGCGCCTTCGGCCACTCGGCCATCTCTCCATTTTAAACAAATTTGCTATGCAATAAAAAGCATTGCTCTAGCGGGCGGCATAATAACAATTACACCGCTGAATTCAACTATTCAAATCTTAATTTTTTAATGAAACTAATCTGATGCTTTTGGCAATATGATTAGTTTGGATAGAGTAAAACTAATTGAAACTAGAACCAGCGTTTAACTGTTTCCGGGCTCACCACCAGGTTGTTGTTTCTCTCTTTGGATTCTTTCGTAGATTTCTTCACGATGCACTGCAATTTCTTTTGGCGCGTTTACACCAATACGTACCTGGTTGCCTTTAACGCCAAGCACTGTAACAGTCACGTCATCACCAACCATTAAAGTCTCACCGATTCGACGAGTTAATATTAGCATTAAGTTTTTCTCCTACCTGCTTCCAATGAATTCAGTGGCTATTTAATAATTAATCTTCGCAGGGTAGTCAAACAATATTGACCGATTAATCATCCACTATAACGTAATTAAGCACACATTTTTTATGGATTAATGCACACTTAAAAAATATCTATAATACAACATAAAAACAATTTATGCGCCATTCTGTTAACAAGTTAACGAATATTCACCTAGTTTTTACTCTTTTTCATGTAAGCCAAAGGCATCATGCAATGACCTAACCGCAAGTTCAAGATATCGCTCCTCGATAATTACAGAAATTTTTATTTCAGACGTTGTAATCATCAAAATATTGATATTTTCGTCTCCTAGAGCACGAAACATCTTAGATGCGACCCCTGCATGCGAACGCATTCCCACACCGACAATGGACACTTTCACTATTTTATCGTCAGTTATGACAGACTTAGCTCCAATATCTTTGATTAACGCTTCCAAAATTCCTCGCGCCTTCAATACTTCTGCGCGATTAACCGTAAACGTCAAATCATTTGAGCTATCTGCTGCCGCGTTCTGCACTATCACATCGATTTCGATGTTTTGATCACCTACTGCAGACAGTACTCTAGATGCTATCCCCGGCTTGTCAGGAAGCCCAATAACCGTGACCTTAGCTTCATCTTTGTTAAAAGCAATCCCGGAAACGACAGGTTGCTCCATACTTACTCCTTCTTCTTCAAGCGAGATAAGTGTTCCTGGACCATCTTCAAAAGTAGATAAAACACGCAAAGGAACACGATATTTACCTGCAAATTCCACCGCTCTAATTTGCAAAACTTTTGAACCAAGACTCGCCATTTCGAGCATCTCTTCAAAAGTTATGCTATCCAAACGTCGAGCCGCCGGCTCGACTCGAGGGTCAGTGGTATACACACCATCTACATCCGTATAAATTTGACACTCATCAGCATCCAAAGCTGTTGCCAAAGCAACGCCAGTGGTATCAGAGCCTCCACGACCTAATGTGGTAATCTCACCGTTTTGAGCCACACCTTGAAAACCAGCAACCACAACGACATGACCAGATGCTAGATCAGATTTAATCGATTCTATTTCGATATCTAAGATTCTAGCTTTGGTATGCGCTAAATCAGTTAATATCTTAACCTGTCCACCAGTATAAGACTTCGCTACACAACCAAGCTCTTTTAGCGCCATGCATAACAGCGCAATTGTGACCTGCTCCCCTGTAGAAACCAATACGTCCATTTCCCGGGTATCAGGCTCATCTTGAATTTCATGCGCCAAACCAATCAGCCTGTTCGTTTCTCCACTCATTGCAGAGACAACAACAACTAAATCATCACCATTCTTTCTAAACTTGGCGATTTTTTCGGCAACTAGTTTTATGCGTTCAATGGTTCCTACTGATGTGCCACCAAACTTTTGAACATATAAGCCCATTATCTATTCGAAACCTTAATCTATTTTTGAGTTCCGAAAAGGGGCGCCATTAAACACCAAATGAATCAAAATGTTAACTCTAATTTAAAGATTAATTAAATATTTACGTTAAAAGGCTCTCAACCCATGCCAACAGCGATTTTATGGCGCCAGGAAGTGCATTTATATCTGACCCACCTCCTTGTGCCATATCGGGCCGTCCACCGCCTTTACCACCAATTTTTTCTGCAACATGCTTTACTATATCACCCGCTTTTATACGGTCAGTGGCATCTTTTGTCACGCCAGCAACAAGAGAGATTTTTCCATCATTTACAGTTGCTAAAAATACCGCGGATGTACCTAGTTTATTTTTAAGTTGATCGACCGTATCTCTTAACGATTTCGCATCTACACCATCCAAAACTTTAGCTAAAATTCGAATGCCAGAAACATCCGTAGCCTCTTTTAACCAATCATCAGCAGAAGATGCCGCCAGCTTAGATTTTACCGACGCTAATTCTTTCTCGACAGATCTCAAATTAGCGAGTGTTGTTTGAATTTTGTCGACGACACCCGACTGTGAAGTCTTTAGCAACTTAGCTACTAGATCAAGAGTGCGCTCCGATTCATTCATTATTCCGATAGCCGCTTTTCCAGTAACAGCTTCGATACGTCGAACACCTGCAGCTATGCCAGATTCTGAAGTGATGCGCAATAAACCTATATCACCTGTGCGCGAGACGTGAGTACCTCCACAAAGCTCTACAGAAAAGCCGCCACCCATAGACAACACTCTTACTTGATCACCATATTTCTCTCCGAAAAGCATCATAGCGCCCTTTTCTTTTGCAGAATCCATATCGCACAAGTCAGTGGTCACTTCTGTGTTGTTTCGAATTTGTTCGTTTACAAGGTTTGAAATAGCTTCGAGCTCGTCTTCATTTACCGCTTCTGAATGAGAAAAATCAAAGCGTAACTTTTCGGAATCAACGAGAGAACCTTTTTGCGTGACATGATCCCCTAATATTTCTCGCAAAGCTGCGTGCAGCAAATGTGTAGCGGAATGATTTTGAGCTGTAGCTAAACGAACCTCATCGTCTACACTCGCTGACACCGGATCTCCTGCCTTAAAACTGCCCTTTAGAACCTTTCCTATATGGATATGATTAGATCCATTTTTTTGACAATCTCGAACCTGGAATTTTGAATCACCAGAAACAAGAATACCAGTATCACCAACTTGCCCGCCTGACTCTCCATAAAATGGAGTACGGTCTAAAACAATGATACCTTCCTCGCCTTCGAATAATTGCGGTGTATCATCAGCCGATCGAAAAATCGATAAGACTGTACCCTCGTCTTTCGTGCCGTGATAACCAAGAAATTCTGTTTCACCATCGATATTTATTGCATCGGTATAGTCCACTTTAAACGCACCAGACGCTCGGGCACGTTCACGCTGTGCCCCCATCAAGGCTTCATATCCAGCAATATCAATAGAGAGATTTTTCTCTCGAGCAATATCGTTGGTAAGGTCCACAGGAAACCCATAGGTATCATATAAAGTAAATACCAGCTCACCGGAGATTTCCTCACCAGTTAAACTTTCAAGCGCATTATTTAAAACTGCCATGCCCTTCTCTAGGGTTTTTGCGAACTGCTCTTCTTCACCAAGTAATACTTTTTCAATAATTGATTGCTTGTCTTTCAATTCGGGGTAAGCATCACCCATTTGCTCAACAAGAGCTGACACCATTTTATAAAAGAAAGTTTGCTTCTGCCCAAGTTTATTACCATGACGAATTGCTCGTCTGATGATGCGACGGAGCACATAACCTCGGCCTTCATTAGATGGAAGCACACCATCTGAAATCAAAAATGAGCATGAACGAATGTGGTCCGCAATAACACGTAGGGATTTACTATCGGCTTCCGAACTATTTGTAGATTCGGCTGCAGCTTTAAGCAAAGCTTGGAACAAATCGATTTCGTAGTTGGCATGCACGCCTTGTTTAACAGCAGCAATTCTTTCCAAGCCCATGCCTGTGTCAACGGACGGTTTTGGTAATGGAACCAAACTCCCGTCAACTTGACGCTCATATTGCATAAAAACAAGATTCCAGATTTCAATATATCGATCTAAATCATCATTTTCACTACCCGGCGGACCTCCAGGAACATCTTCACCATGATCATAAAAAATTTCTGAACTCGGACCACAAGGACCAGTATCACCCATCTGCCAAAAATTATCCTCATCCAAACGCGAGAACCTTTCCGCACTTACCCCTAGTTCCTTGAGCCAAATATCTGCAGCTTCGTCGTCAGATATATGGACAGTGACCCATAGTCGCTCTGGAGGTAAACCTAGAACTTCCGTCAAGAACTCCCAACCAAAGTGAATTGCATCTCGTTTGAAATAATCGCCAAAACTGAAATTGCCCAGCATTTCGAAAAAAGTGTGGTGACGAGCCGTATACCCTACATTTTCAAGGTCATTGTGTTTACCTCCAGCGCGAACACACCGCTGAGAACTGCATGCACGAGAGTAAACTCTTTTATCAGAGCCAAGAAAGACATCTTTAAATTGCACCATGCCAGCATTAGTGAATAGTAAAGTCGGGTCGTTTCCAGGTATCAAAGAACTGCTTGGAACAATAGAATGCCCTTTACCCTCAAAATAGTTTAAAAACGCCTTTCGAATTTCGGCACTCTTCATAAAACTCATAAAATAAAACTCATACAAGGTTCGCTTTTTAAAGCGCAATTAGACCCTATTTAATTCACAGATAAATCCGGAAGACTCAAAATTGAACATTGGCTACTACGTTATTTCGCTAATTATTGCATACCCAAGGAATCTTCTTCGAATTGCTTATTCGCCAAAATATGCAAATGCAAATGAAATACAGTTTGCCCGGCAGCTGAACCATTATTTATAACAACTCTAAAGGCTTCTTCAACACCGAGATTTCTTGCGATATCTCCGACTGAAAGCATGATGTGCCCTAAAATGGCTTTATCATCTTTAGTGGCATCAGAAAGTTTTGGTATAGGCTTTCGGGGAATGACAAGGACATGTGTTGGCGCTTGGGGACTAATGTCTTTGATGCAAATACAAACCTCGTCTTCATAAAGCACATCTGCAGCAATTTCGCCCTCAATGATTTTTGTAAATAAGGTGGTTTCAGACATCATTTTTCCAAACAATTACTGGGTAAATTTTTCTTTTTCTTCAAGCGATATCTCGCGTGCTTCTTCTTCCAGCATGACCGGAATATCGTCACGAATAGGATACGCAAGCCCACTAGCAACACAAACTAACTCTTGATTATCTCTATCGTAAATTAATGGTGCCTTACTGACGGGACAAACGAGTATACTCAAAAGTTTTTGATCTAACATCTTTAATAAATTCGTTTAAAAATCATATATTTTCAAGGACGCATATAGTAACTGAAGACATCCCTATTGTCTCTAAAACCGGTGTGGTTATTCGCTAATGACCAACCCTCTTCTTATCTTCAAGTAATAATGCTGGATCTAACCTTTGTTGAAACCAATTTACTCTCCAATCTAAATGAGGACCGGTGACCCGACCAGTGGCACCAATTTCAGCAATTAAAGCGCCCGTATCGACAAACTCGCCTTCCACTACATGGATTTTGCTCAAGTGAATAAAGGTAGAAGAAACACCTTGCCCGTGGTCAACAATGAGTGTTCCACCCGAATAATACATATTTTCGTGTACCAAGGTTACCTGCCCTGAAGCAGGCGCAATGACTGGAGCGCCTTCCGGCCCGGCAATGTCTAAACCATAGTGAGGTCGCTTAGGGACACCATTAAAAACACGCTGACTTCCATAAACGCCTGTAATTCTCCCCTTTGCCGGCATCACAAACCCTGAAGCAAACTCATTGTTAGTACGAAAGGTTTGTCTCGCCTTCCGAACCATCAAATTGTCTTTTTTGATGCGTTCCAATACAGTTTTAGGTGGCGAAACGTATTTTTTTTCAACACCTTCAATTTTCTGCAAATCGTATTTTCTTTGTTCAACTGAAAACGTATGAACCAGTTTTTCCCCATTTGGGGTTTCCAGCATGACATTTATTAGAGGTTTTGTATCACGGCCTAGCCCAAATACAAAAGACCCTTGTTGGTCAACATAAACCTCTCGTTCAAAAATATTAATTTTAGAACCTGGATCGACTTTACCGTATAGCAAAGCACCTTGAACCCAACGACCAGTGATTTCAATCTTTGAACCAAATGCCAATTGGCATGAGAAAGACATTGCTAAAAAGGTCAAGATTAAATTTTTGGTTAACCGCATTAACACCTCGTTACAAATTAATTCTCAAAACAAGCGCACGATAATTTGATCAAAAGTACAGCTAGTAGAGCAACAATATACAATTTCATTCGACATATTCATGATAGAATCATTCAACAATAACTTAAAACGACAAGAGCTAGCTTATTGCGGATTCACCCATGAAAAATACACACATTCTTCTTACTAGCTTATCTCTCTTACTGAGTATCACAATCGGCATCGTCATTGCTCAAGGACATAAAAATGTTCAAAATCACGCCATAGATAATTCTATTGTCATTGGATTATCTATGGATACTCTAAAAGAAGCCAGATGGCAGGTCGACCGAGATCTGTTTGTCGCAAAAGCAGAATCTCTTGGAGTCAAAGTAAAAGTCAATTCTGCCAATAGTGACGACACTGTTCAATTAAGGGATGTTAACTCTTTTATAAGTGATGGCGTAGATGCCATCGTTATTATTCCTCATGATGGTGCAGCGATGGCACAGGCAGTTCGCAATGCTCACGAAGCAGATATCCCGGTAATTGCATATGATCGGTTAATCACAGATAGTGATCTGGATCTATATGTAACCTTTGATAATGTAAAAGTGGGGGAAGCTCAAGCGCAATATCTGGTGAACAAATTAGATGGCAAAGGAAAAATCATTCGTATTTATGGTGCACCTACAGATAACAACGCGAAACTCTTTAAACAAGGACAAGACAATATATTAAAACCCTATATTGATAAGGGAGCAATCACGGTTATTCATGAAGATTGGGCGACTGACTGGCAACCTCAAGTTGCTAAGCAAATTACTAATGCAGCCATTACTAATCATGGACATGACTTCGTCGCGATTTTAGCATCTAATGATGGTACCGCTGGCGGTGCTATTCAAGCATTAAAAGAAGAGGGATTGGCCGGAAAAGTTATTGTCACTGGACAGGATGCAGAGCTCGCAGCTTCGCAGCGTATTGTTGATGGTTTACAATCCATGACCATTTATAAACCAGTTAAACAATTAGCGACTCACGCAGCAGAATTAGCGGTAAAACTCGCATCAGGCAAACCGATTTTTGCCAAGGATGAACTTGATAATGGTAAGACACTAGTACCTTCTGTTTTTTTAGAAGTTACCGCGGTTGATAAAAATAATATCCAGGAAACAGTAATTGCGGATGGTTTTCATAGCTTTGAGGAAGTGTATAGAAATACACCTCTAGACGAAAAACCGCAACCTCAATAACCAACTAAAATAAGTTTCATCACTAAATGAACGATCTCATTTTATCTATTGATAACTTATCGAAGCAATTTGGCGAAATTAAGGCCCTAAGCCAAGTTAGTTTTGGATTGATCGAAGGTGAAGTTCATGCATTGTGCGGAGAAAATGGTGCAGGAAAATCAACACTCATAAAATGTCTTTCGGGTATATGGCCAAGCGATTCCTATGAAGGAGCCATACTTGTCGAGGGGAAAAAAACTCAATTTAAAAACATTGTTGATGCAGAGAAGGCCGGGATAGGCGTTATTTATCAAGAATTAGCACTTGTGCGTGAAATGACCGTCGCAGAAAATTTGTTTTTAGGTAACGAGCCAACAAATAATTTAGGGACTATAGATTGGCACAAGGTCTATGCCGATGCAAACGCCTTACTTGAAAAATATAATCTTGAACTAGACCCAACGGCTAAGGTAGGAGACTTGGGTATCGGTCAACAACAGTTAGTTGAGATAGTCAAAGCTCTTCTCAAAAACTCACGTGTTTTGTTGCTCGATGAACCCACCGCCGCTCTTACAGAAACTGAGGTAGAAGTTCTACTAGACATTATTCGAGGATTACGTAGTAGAGGCGTTACCTGCATTTATATTTCTCACAAATTAGATGAAGTGATGGCAATTTGTGATCGTGTCACCGTATTGAGAGATGGCAAATCTATCTCGACGATGAATATCTCGGATATAGACAAATCTGAAATTATTCGTCAAATGGTGGGACGCGATATTAGCGAACTCTTCCCTCGAAGAGCTTCTCATCCAGGCCTGCCTATTCTTTCAGTAAAAAATCTAAGCGTTAAGGAAAAAAATAGCGGCCTAAAGAGGCTTGATAACATTTCTCTCGAAGTCAGAGCTGGAGAAGTACTCGGGATTGGCGGATTAATGGGTGCTGGTCGCACGGAACTTATTATGCATATTTTTGGAGCCTTTGGTGAAAAAGCATCTGGGTCTATAGAATTCAAACAAAAGGATTTCATGGCTAATTCGCCTTCCGATGCGATAAAAGCGGGTATGATGATGGTTTCGGAAGACAGAAAACGTTATGGACTGGTTCTAGAGAAGAACATTGGATTTAACGAATCACTCGCGTCCTTAAACGATTTTACTCAGGGCCCGTTTATTAACAAACATGCAGAAAATAAAACAAATCTGGATTTTTTTGGTTCCTTAAAAATTAAAGCGCCGAATCTCGAAAGTGTTGTTGGTGGACTTTCTGGAGGGAACCAACAAAAAGTTGTATTAGCTAAAGCATTAATGACAAAACCATCTCTTGTATTTTTAGATGAACCAACAAGAGGAATTGATGTAGGCGCAAAGCTGGAAGTATATGAACTAGTTAACCAGCTAACCGACCAAGGAAAAGCGGTTATTATGGTTTCAAGCGAAATGCCTGAGTTGATTGGTATGAGCGATCGAATCATTGTCTTAAGTGAAGGAAAAATTGGCGGGACATTTGATTCTAGTAGTGTAAGTCAGGAACAGCTGCTACAAGCAGCGATGGCTCACTGTTAAAATAAATTTCTAATTTCAAAAGATTATGAATACAAAAATATCATTACGCAATTATTCCATGGGATTAGGTCTAGTAATAATTTGGGCATTTTTTTCATTTGCTACAGATAATTTTTTATCAGCCCGAAACCTATCCATGCTTTCCATAGAACTGGCTGTTACGGCTACATTGGCTCTTGGTATGCTACTTGTTTTACTCCCCGGACAAATCGACTTATCCGTAGGAAGTGGTGTTGGACTAATTGGTGGCATAGCCGCTGTTTTAATTTTTCATCATGAGTGGAACGCTCTATTGGCAATGGCTTTTGGGTTTATAGTTGCAATCACAATTTGGGGCCTAATGGGCACACTTATCATTAAGCATCGAATTCCCGCTTTTATTATTACACTTGGCGGTCTACTTGTTTTCAAAGGACTATTTTGGAAAACCATAAACTCTGAAACTGTACCAGTAGTCGCGGGAGCAAGTGAGAATGCGCTATCACTATTAACCACTTACTATCTTTCTCCAACAATGGGATTTGTTCTGTTGTCTGTTATTACATTTTTTATTGTTCGAGCCCAATGGCTTCAACGCAAACAAAAACAAGAGTATGGATTTGAAGTTGAACCTTTCACGCAAGCTTTTTTAAAAACATTCATTACTTTTCAAGTTTTATTATTGTTTTTGCTGCTGATGAATCAATTTAGAGGTGTACCTCTTGCCATTGTGATATTGGGGATAGTTGCATTTACCGTTCACATGGTAACTATGCATACCCGATTTGGCCGTTATCTTTATGCCATAGGTGGTAACGAGGAAGCAGCAATTTTGTCAGGTATACCGGTTAAAAAAGTGGTTATCGGTGCGTTTGCGATGATGGGAGGTATAGTTGCGTTAACAGGATTTATGCAAACTGCCTATTCGGGGGCCTCAACAACGACTATCGGAAATTTAATGGAGCTTGATGCAATTGCTGCATGTGTAATTGGCGGTACGAGTTTAGCAGGAGGACGCGGAAATGTTTTGGGGGTTCTCATAGGTGCATTAATTATGGCGTCCCTATTAAATGGAATGACATTGATGGCAGTGACTCCCGAAACAAAGTTTATTGCTCGTGGTACCGTACTTGCTCTTGCAGTCTGGTTAGATGTATATCTTTCTCGTAAGGCTAGCTAATAAATTAATAAAATCGAATAAGGAATATCATAGATAATGGCTGAAATACAAAAACTTCTAGGTTTAAGCGATTCTGAATTCGCTATTCATATCATTATTTTTGTTATTAACATTCTATTACTTATTTTCGCAAAACCCCTAATTAATGCTTTTCAATCTCGAGAAAGCGAAACTAAAAATAAAGTTAGAATTCTTCGTTTTCTCAATATTCTCGTATTGGCACTTCACCTTCTAGATTTATTGTTACTAAGCCTAAATATAAAGTATGAGCAATATTTTGTTCGCATTGGGTCAACATTTATTGTCCTATATATAGGACTCTATCTATTTAGCATTTTGTCTTATTTCTCGCGAAAAAGATTTGGGTCTGAAAAAAAAATCGATGACAAAAAAATCTTTTTTGATACCTACAGTAGTCGTCTAATAAACATCATTGCGCTCGTCATTATCGTATTTAGCTGTCTTTACGCTCTTATTAAAATTTGGGGTGCTGACAGTATGCTCGAAACAACTGGAATATTTGGTATTTTTGTCGCCTTTCTAGCATTTACAAGTAACGTGTGGGCACCAGATATAATTAGCGGATTAATCATTCTTAATTCTCAGTTACTGGAAGATGGCGATGTAGTGATGATTCATGGCTCTAAAGACGAATATATTATCACCAAAGTCTCATTCATATATGTCATTTTATACGATGTAAGAAACAACCATCGAACTTTGATAAAAAACAGTCAATTCTTACACAGTAAGATAGAAAACTTGAGTCGTGTTGCAAGTACAGAGGGAATACGGCAATCTTTAACATATAAAATCGGATATCCCAATCTTTCAAACCTGACTCCAGATGAAAGGCAAAAAAGCCTTGATCGGTTTTACGCAAAGATTGAAAGAATGTTTAATACTGTTAACGAAGTGGCTAGAAACCGTGAAGATATTAAGATTAACAATAATCGAGACTTTGAGTGGGCATTAACGAGCGCTGGTGACTACGCATTGGAATTTACCCTTTGGTTTTGCTTGGAAAGGCTGCCAAATACCAAGCTTACCAGTACAATAAGAGTGCATTTAATGGGTACAGTTTACAAAATAAATGAACAAGTATTTCGGGCTTCAATTACCGAAGGCTTAGACTTATCAACACCCGTTCTTACAAATGTGAGTGCATCTATTCTTACAGAAGAAGCAAAAGAAATACAACAATCATCTGCAATTGATTAATAGTAATATATAGAAATTAGATTAAGAGAATCAATAAAATTTAGTATAACAAGAAGAGAGGTGTGTTATGGATGAAGTTTTCGTTCGTTACCTGCATTTTATCGGCATAATCATTTTATCAAGCGCACTAGTTTGCGAGCATCTCTTAGTACGCGGCCCACTTAACTCAAGTCGATTTAAACAGCTATTTGTTATTGATACTGTATATGGTGTCGGAGCTCTGCTTACACTCACTGGTGGTTTGCTATTATGGTTTGCGGTGGGAAAACCAGCTTCATTTTATTCAAGTAACCCACTTTTCCATATCAAATTTACTCTTTTTATCGTAATGGGTATTATTTCTATTTTTCCTACACTCTACTTTAGAAGTAAACGAAAATCAGACGAAACAAATGCTCAACTACCAAAATACATCATAATATTAATAAGAGTTCAGCTCGCAGTTTTGTTAATTATGCCGCTTTTAGGTGTCTTAGTGTCTAGAGGCGTAGCAATTGGCTAACCGGTTCAAAATGCCTATTAAACAAAATGCGTTATGCTACCTTATTTAATACATCTAAGGTTTCACGTAGTCGTTCTACAACCGATTTTTTTTCTAGTATGTTTTGAAGATAATTTCCAGAAAAACGTATTAGGCTAAATAGTTCAAAACTAAAATCTGACATCACCTTGTCATTCCATTCCTCTGATTGCAATCGCTGTTTAATGGCCGTTGCATCATTAGTCAGCTCACTTAGGCGCTGAATAATTTTTTCCTTCAGCTGTATCGCTTCGCTAAGATCAAATTCACTCGCTTCATCGCGATATTCTTCACAAAGCCAAAGACTGAAAGGCAATGTTTGCACTTCTTCAAGCGCTTTGAATCGTTTTTTTAGATGAACATTAATATACATACGACCATCAGGTAATGTTTCTATTAACTCGCATTCTCCTGCAGAAAAAACTCTAAAAGGAAGATAGGTAGCCTGATTGGATTTAAGAGACTCTTCAATCGACTGCCGCGGTTTGGAATCTCTTATTTTCTTTTTGGTATGGCAAACAGCCATAAACGTATTAGTTTCAATACAGTGGCAAACCATCGACCTATATCGAGGCTCAAATACATGAAGAGGAAAGGTTGTACCTGGGAATGCTACACAATCTGGTATTGGGAAAAGTGCAATCTGGTGCATATATTCAACCTCTTATAGTTTTATAAATGAAAACTACTCAACAATAACGACGCCTCGCCAAAAAGCCACCCTATCTTTTATCTCTTTGGCAGCATCCTTTGGGTTAACATAATACCAAGCGGCATCTTTATTAAGTTCACCGTTAATTTCTATATCGAAGTAATTTGCTTCTCCTTTCCAACCACAGAATGTCGTTGTTTCGCTTTCCTTAAAAAATTCTTCTACCAAAGAATGTCTAGGAAAATATTTGTTACCCTCTATGGTCACTAAGTCATCACTTTCAGCGATAATCTGATCGTTCCAAATAGCTTTCATGCACGAGTCCTATAAAAACTAGCAGGTTAAGTCTAATTTGTTAATTTGGCATTTCAAAAAAATATACAAATGCTTTAGAGAATCCAAGGATATTTACGCAACAAATGGGCTTTTTTCTCAGAAATTCTTTAATCTTCTTCAAAAATAGATCTTTTTTTATTCAGTAATCTATGGGCATTGAGTAGTAATAAAGAAATCCCAGACAACTCCAAGATCCAATTCATTTTTAATCCGAATACTTTAGAAGATATCAACTGGTCCATATGATGAAAAGAAGATGCTCTGACGAAAATAAAAGCAAAAAGGAAGCTGATACCTATTAGTGCTAAGAATTGATTCTTATATACCCGTCGGAACAAGAACGCCAAAAAAACAAACAGTAATATGCTCAAAATGAAAATAGTATAAATAAATAGTTTTTGATATTTTCGGCGATCACTATACCAGTCTTGCTGCTTGGCAAAATACTTCGCCCACGCAGTAAAAAAAGTCTGTAAATCTAATTGCTTGTTTATAGCTAGAAAAAACATAGCGCTACAAATCACCAACCAAAAATATTTTTGTAATATGATTTCAGTTGAAAAAATGTATTCCGAATCACGAAATACTTTGAGAGCATAAACTCCTGCAGTTATGTAAATCGCTACGGTTAACCATCCCATAATGGAGGGATCTCCAATGCCGGGACTCCATCCAATTTTGTCAAAAAATGTCATCTTAATTCACTTTAAATGAAGCTTTTGATAATTATATGCTTATAAGTGGCGATCATATGAAATTATGTCAACGATGTAACTATTAGTGCGCTTTATTCCCTTTTCATAAGTGCATTAAGCCGTGAAACAGCTTCTTGGATATGCGCTTCACCGTCACCTTGCTTGACCCGCAGCTTATTTACGTCTGCACCAAACCCGCCTCGATCAATATCCTTTACAGTGGGTACATATCTTAAGTCACCGCCACTTTTGCCAATAAAAAAAGTATATGGCGTCTTTACTTCTCGTTTAAATTGCTTGCCTAGTGCATCAAAGTATTCACCGGGAAAGCCAGATAAAGAAATATCCGGTGTAAGTAAAAGCAGGTTAATTTCAGCTGATAGTGCGGATAAAGTCAGACGATCAAATCTAAATTTACCTTTCGTATAAAAGTGCTGAATTTGTGTTTGGGCTTTATACGCTTCTCTTGCGAGTTTCTCACCCATTTCATTAGCTCGAGCTATCGCCTCCCTGAGTGGTTGGGTATTAGCGTGGTAAGGGTTAACATCGCCTGACGCTCCTATGAAAAATATACTCTTTCCACCACTTAGCTTCTGAAAGTGTTCTCTTAAATAACCAGGATAATCCGCTGACACTATCGCCCGTTGCAGATCCATAGTAATAACAGGATGAGCACTGTAATTAAACAGAGTCACAAAAGGCTTGTCCTCGAGATCTCTAAGTTGAATCAAACCAAGCGAAAGATCAACAGGACTGGTCAGCATCCGTTCTGTATTTTGCCAAACCATTGTGATTTTTTCGTTAAATACGAGTCTACGATTATAGGCTTCATCTACCGAAATACTGGTTGCGCCTATTTTAACAGGCGTTAAATTTTTGCCCGCAGTGTCGATACTCTCTAAAACTCTCACACGAACTTCATCAAGCATTGAAGCGGTAAAAATGCCTCCATGAGTGTGTGTAACCGAGATGATAGAGTGCGCGAAGCCCCTTTTTTCAAGAGCCTGTTTTAAATATACAAAGTCCTCTTTACGAAGATCAATAACGTCTAAAGAGATAATAGCAATACGATGATCGCTATCATCTAACACTAGACTACTGACAAAAAGAGGGTCTCCGATGGATTTAATGGGAGCACTTCCGCCCTCAACCAGAGGTAAGATCTCGCCCAATGGAGGTGTAATATCTATTTGAGAAAACCCTGCTTTATAAGCTACTGCTTTTGGGAGATATCCCAATATTATAAAGAGGATGAATATGATGAAGAATTTAGTTTTTGTGAAATACTGCACTGGAGGGTTCCTAATCAATTTTTTTATGAAATGTTTTTAAGTGCGCCATCACTGGAAAAGGAAGTACTTCACTTCTCTGATGATTGCGGTGAATAAAAGAAGGGAATTAAGCTCTGCCAAGCATGCGTTTTAGTGTATTGTCCTTCTCGACAAAATGGTGCTTAAAGCTGGCTAAGGTATGCAGTAATATAAAGAAACTGAGAGTATACCCAACGATTTCATGCAACATAGTGCCTATTTCATAAAATACTGAGTTGTAAGCAACGATATCGCCGGCCTCATTAAAATTCTTAGGTACTATTACCCAATCGAAAAGATGCAGACTGTAACCACCAAAGCCGCTCAACATGAGGCCTGAAATCGGCATTACGACCATCATTAGAACAATTACCTTATGAACTCCGGATACAAGCTTTTCATTAGGTGTGCCTATCGCCGAAGATTGCCAAGGAAACTTAAAACGCCAGATTAAACGCACTAGAATTAAAGCCGCTACGATTACCCCAAACGATTTGTGCTGGTAATAAAGGGTTGAGAAGTATTCATTATAGGTCATGTAAAACCCAGTAATTAATAACGCTAATATAATCACTGCACTGCTCCAATGAAAAAAACGAGTTATGCTTGCTCGATATTCGTTCATCTTTCGTTCTCCAAGAGTTGATTATGACATTCAGGAACAATTGCTAAATTGTCCCAAAGGACTTGTCGTAATCTGCCCAGACAAAGCGCTCAATTCTAGTGCAAATATCAGGAATACACGTTTTTGGACAATCGGGAAACGTCTTGAAGTGAATGTTTCATGGCCACGGTTAGAAAATACAGGGACAGTGACAAGGCAAACCATGATTTTCGATTAGTCACTTGATTGATATATTAATCATCCTTCTGCTGGTACAAACTCAATTTCGGACACATTTGAATAGCTTGTATTTAATAGTCAAACAAGAAAGATTTAACTTTTAGATTGTTTTAGTGCAAACCATACTGCTTTCGAAAAGTACTAGGAGTGCAACCCTGCACTTTTTTAAAGATGCTGAAAAAACTGCTACGACTGTTAAAACCGGAAGCTGCGGCCACTTCTTCTATTTTCATTTTAGGAGAGTCAATCAATAGCTTCTTAGCATGATCTAATCTTCGTTGGCCAATATACTCAGAAAAACTACAATCATAAATATTATTTATGATAATCGACAACGCTTTGGCCGGAACACCCACGTCTTGAGCAAGACGCTCTAAAGATATCGTGCTCTGAAGATAAGGCTGATGCTCAGCCAAATATTGTTTCACTTGACTCACGTAAGGCTCGGACAAATAGCGATCTCTTTGTAAACTGGATGCCGTCTGCGTTTCTGTAACACGATGAATCAGTAGTATGTATGACACGAGTGCTAACCACACAAAAGCCAACAAGTGCATGAGAGATAAGGCCAAAAAATTAATACTAAGCACGATTGGAGAACTTAGAAAACCTCGGATATCCAAAACATAGGATGAACAATTAAGCAACAACACAGCCAAATACAGAGTGAAGAAACGAGTAACCCAATGGCTACCCAACCCCACCGCGCCAAACTGATTGAATAACTTTTTTACTGAACAATTTTTGAATAACTGATATAGGCTTAAACTACCTAATAAACTATTGCTGAATACACTAAAACTGAGTATCCGTGCCAAGTCTTTGGCAACTCTCGGCAATTGTTCATCATGACGAGTCTGAGTGATGCCAAATGGATCATCCTTAAACATAAACCAATTGTCTATAGAAACTACTAACATCACTGAGATTACAGTTAAGGGTACAGCAAAAAACCAACGCGAATTTATAGTACCGGTGCTAATGTGATTTATGATATGGCTGGTAATCACTCCTTCGGCAAATAAACAAGGTATCAATAACATTATCACCACAGCAGTAGGCGATGAAAAACCATAAAGCCATCCAGCCGTGAATGGATCATAGACTAAAAATATATAAAGTGGATAAACCAGTTTGATTAAAGTGAAAACTAATAACAATCGACTAAAATACAGTTTACGATCGAGTCGTTGCCATAGAATATAAAAAGCCGTGGCCCAGGCCAAAAAACCAAAAAACATAGCCAAATTAAGAAAGCTAAATGACGTTGTCGTAAATGATTCAACCACTAGTGAGAACTGTCCATCCTACGCCCATGAAATCGGGAAAAACTTCAAATAATCAAACTTGTAGATAAAAGTAATAATCAAAACTAGTGAAAGGCTGGTTAAAAATCACCTTCACAGATTTTCAAAATATATTCACTATTAAGGCAAAAAAAAGCCATCCTCGAATGAGGATGGCTTTCTAAATCACTATAATTTTCGGCTGAAAATCACGCCTAAAATTTAGCTAGTAGCCGCAATAACTACCAACCAGTTGCTTCCTTCAATGCTTTGCCAATATCTGCAAGACTTCGAACCGTTTTCACACCAGCATCTTCAAGAGCGGCAAATTTTTCATCAGCGGTACCTTTGCCACCGGAGATAATTGCTCCAGCATGACCCATACGCTTTCCTGGGGGCGCAGTCACACCAGCAATGTATGAAACGACTGGCTTTTTAACGTTTTCTTTAATGAAAGCCGCAGCCTCTTCTTCAGCAGTACCGCCAATTTCACCAATCATAACAATCGCTTCAGTCTGATCATCATCTTGGAACATAGTCAAGATATCGATGAAGTTTGATCCGGGAATCGGGTCACCGCCAATACCAACACAGGTGGATTGACCAAAACCAAAGTCAGTTGTTTGTTTAACCGCTTCATAGGTAAGCGTACCTGAACGTGAAACAATACCGACTTTACCAGGTAAGTGAATATGGCCCGGCATAATACCAATTTTACATTCGCCAGGAGTAATAACACCCGGACAGTTGGGTCCAATCAAACGCACACCAAGCTCATCACATCGAACTTTGGCATCGAGCATATCTAAAGTCGGAATACCTTCAGTAATACAGACGATCAATTTAACGCCACTATTAGCGGCTTCAAGTATCGAATCTTTACAAAAAGGGGCTGGAACATAAATCACACTAGCATCAGCTTGAGTTTCATCAACCGCTTCTCTCATAGTGTTAAAAACGGGAAGGCCAAGGTGAGTTTGACCACCTTTTCCAGGTGTAACACCGCCAACCATTTTAGTTCCATATTCAATCGCTTGCTCTGAGTGGAAAGTACCTTGAGAACCAGTAAACCCCTGACAGAGAACCTTTGTATCTTTATCGATTAAAACACTCATTACCCATTCTCCGCTGCTTTTACTACTTGTTCTGCCGCATCTGTCAAACTTGTTGCAGCTATAATATTTAATCCGCTATCGGCTAATACTTTTGCACCTAATTCAGCGTTATTTCCTTCCAACCTTACCACAACAGGAACCTGCACACCCACTTCTTCAACAGCACCAATAACACCTTCGGCGATAAGATCACAACGAACAATCCCGCCGAAAATATTAATTAGTACAGCTGAGACATTTTCGTCAGAAAGAATTATCTTAAACGCTTCAATTACACGCTCTTTCGTTGCACCACCACCAACATCTAGGAAGTTCGCTGGCTTCCCACCGTGTAGCTTAACAATGTCCATCGTACCCATTGCCAAGCCTGCGCCATTTACCATGCAGCCAATATTGCCATCTAGCGCAACATAGTTAAGCTCCCATTTAGCGGCGTGAGCTTCACGCTCGTCTTCTTGAGTAGGATCGTGCATTTCTTTTAATGCTGGCTGTCGATAAAGTGCATTTCCATCGATATTAATTTTTGCATCTAGGCAATGTAGGTCACCGTCTTCGGTCACAACTAACGGGTTAATTTCTAACAACGCCAAGTCTTTATCTTGGAACATTTGCGCCAAGCCCAAGAAGATTTTAGTGAATTGCTTAACTTGTTTACCTGAGAGGCCTAGTTGGAAAGCTAAGTCACGGGCTTGATATGGTTGCGCACCAGCTAGAGGATCAATGACCGCCTTAAGAATTTTCTCGGGGGTTTCGTGCGCAACTTTTTCGATTTCTACACCGCCTTCAGTAGACGCCATAAATACGATACGACGTGTAGAGCGATCTACCACAGCACCAAGATAAAGCTCGTCGGCGATAGAAGCCACGGGTTCAACAAGGATACGGCTTACAGGCTGGCCATTTTCATCTGTTTGATAAGTAACAAGGTTATTACCAAGCCATTGCTTCGCAAATTCTTCGATTTCACTTTTAGAAGTAACAAGCTTAACACCACCCGCCTTTCCACGACCGCCTGCGTGTACCTGTGCTTTTACTACCCACTTTTCACCACCGATAATATCTGCAGCACCAGCAGCTTCTGCAGGTGTTTCTGCTGCAACACCATTAGAAACAGGCAAATCATATTCTGCAAACAATTGTTTGCCCTGATATTCATGTAAATTCATTGTAAATTACCGTCAATTACGTAACTTTTTAAAAGAAGTTGAAAATCTTAAATTCATTACTTCAATACTTACCCAGGGGGCTTCAGTTCTTAATTTTATAATGCAAAAGTTAAGAACTGATTTCTTTTTACACCTTAAAATTCAGCAACTTTTATACTGTGTCGCCAGAATAAATTCCATTTTAACTTGCCCAGTCTCTATTATAGAAAATAGGCTATGCAATTTCGTTTTAACCAAATGATACTTTTTGTTTTGACCAAAACCTTGCTTATTATTTAATTTACTTACGTTTCTTACGATTAGGCATATGAATAGCATGCCCATTAACTGCAAGCGCGGCTTCCTTTACGGCCTCAGAAAAAGTTGGATGACCAAATACTGTCATACCGATATCTTCAGCGCTCGAACCAAACTCCATCGCCACAGCTACCTGTTGAACAAGATCGGATGCATTTGGGCCCACGATATGACAACCCAAAACACGATCTGTTTCTGCGTGGGCAATCATCTTAACCATACCATCTCCTTCATCCGCTGCAACTGCACGACCAACCGCGAGGAATGGGAAAGTACCTACATTGTATGGCTCGCCATCCGCTTTTAATTGTTCTTCGGTCCTACCAACTGACGCAATTTCCGGGTGTGTATAAATAACGTTTGGAATTATGTCGTAGTTCATAACAGGCTTTTCACCAGCAATTCGCTCCGCCACCATCACACCTTCTTCAGAGCCTTTATGCGCAAGCATCGGACCACGAACCACATCACCTACAGCCCAAACACCAGGTGCACTTGTAGAACAAAGGTCGTTCACATAAATAGAACCGCGCTCATCTAAGTTCACACCACTATCTTCAGCTAACAAACCATCTGTAAACGGTCTGCGGCCAACACATACAATTAACTTGTCAAAAGTTTCATGAGCTTCGTTACCGTCTTTATCGGTATAGGTCACAACAACTTCTTTTTTTCCGTTTGCCTCTTTGACTTCAGTACCCGTCACACGGCATCCTAAACGAATATCTAAGTGTTGTTTCTTAAATATTTTTTGGCTTTCTTTAGCGATTTGCTGATCCATAATAGCCAAAAAGGATTCCATCGCTTCAAGCAACACAACTTTCGATCCCAAACGACCCCAAACGCTGCCTAGCTCAAGACCTATAACTCCTGCACCAATAACACCTAAACGCTCTGGGACTTCGTTAAACTCTAATGCTCCAGTTGAATCAACGATTACGTCGTTATCTACTGGTGCAACGGGAATAGCCACCGGCACAGAACCAGAAGCAAGAATGACATTTTCCGCTTCTAATATTTCTTCCTTGCCTTCAAAATCGACAAATTGAACTTTGTGATTAGCGAGTAACTTTCCAGAACCATAAAGCGGCGTAACTTTATTTGACATGAATAGTCCAGCCACTCCGCCAGACATCTGCTTAACAACTTTTTCTTTGCGCTCAATCATTTTTGGCACGTCGATAGTCAGTTCCCCAGTACCAATACCATGACCGTCGAACATCGCTTTGGCATCATGAAACTTGTGAGAGCTGTCTAACAAAGCTTTAGATGGAATACAACCTACGTTCAAACAAGTACCGCCGTTGACGCCTTTACCATCCTTACCTTTCCACTTTTCGATACAAGCGGTTTTCAAGCCTAGCTGAGCAGCGCGAATTGCTGCTACATAACCTGCAGGACCTGAACCAATTACAATCACGTCATATTTATTTGACATAGGTAAACCCCAAGAATGTTTATTGAATCTATTCTGATGACTAAAAGATTTTTACTTCATAAGGAGCCCCAAAAAGCTCCTTAACACAAATTAAAGCTCTAACAAGATCCGTGCAGGATCTTCTAACATGTCTTTAATCGCAACCAAGAATTGAACCGCTTCCTTACCATCAATAATTCGATGATCATAAGAAAGTGCTAAATACATCATTGGAAGGATTTTTACTTCACCATTTACAGCCATAGGCTTTTCTTGAATCTTATGCATTCCAAGAATCGCTGACTGTGGAGGATTGAGAATAGGTGTCGACATCAACGAACCAAACACCCCACCATTGGTGATGGTGAAGGTGCCTCCAGTCATTTCTTCAATTCCTATTTTGCCATCTCTGGCACGCATACCAAAATCACGAATGCCCGCTTCAACTTGAGCCAAGCTCATGTTTTCTGTATTGCGTAGAACTGGAACAACTAGTCCCTTATCGGTGGATACGGCTACGCCAACGTCCTGGAAACCGTGGTAAACGATATCTTTACCATCAATCGATGCGTTAACTGCTGGAAAACGACGCAATGCTTCAACTGAAGCTTTCACAAAAAAGCCCATAAACCCTAAACGAGTTCCATTATGTGCTTTTTCAAACTTATCTTTATACTTTTTACGAAGCTCCATTACTGGCGCCATATTCACTTCGTTAAAAGTAGTTAACATTGCTGTTGTTTGAGTGACTTCAACCAAACGTTCTGCAATTCGCGCTCGCATACGCGTCATTGGAACCCGTTTTTCAACACGATCACCACCAGGTAGATCTAAGACTGGTGCCTGAGGTGCCGAAGCAGGCTTCGGCGAGCTTGTGGCAGCGGCTGGAGTCGCAGCAGCGGAATTACTTGGAGCAAATCCCGCCACATCCTCTTTAGTTATTCTACCGTCTTTGCCAGTGCCAGTGACCTGCGCCAGATCAATGCCTTTTTCCGCCGCAAGCTTTTTAGCCGCTGGCGCTGCTATAATTTCGCCGCCCGTCGGAGCAGTTGTTGCTTCGGGGGTTTCTGCTACAGTTGCGGAATCAGCAGTTACTTCACCCGCCTCGAACATACCTATTACTTCATTGCTAACACATGTATCACCTTCACCTTTGATGATTTCTTTAACGGTACCATCGGCTGGCGCATTAACTTCAATAACAACTTTATCTGTTTCAATATCAGCTAATAATTCATCTCGCTTAACTGGTTCGCCCGGTTGTTTGTGCCAGGTTGCGATACTGCCATCTTGAACAGATTCTGGAAAAGTGGGTGCTTTTATTTCTGTAGTCATTTCCTGTTTTGTCCTTTTATCTAAGGCCCTATGAGTATTATTTATACGCTTGTATCAAGCGCAGAATTAATAAATTTGTGCATTTCTTCTAAATGCGTTGACATATAACCGCATGCTGGTGCCGAAGACTCTGGACGACCTGCATATCTTAAATAAAGATCGGGGTTCACTCTTTCCAGCACACGTCGCATTCTATCTTGACTTGAATACCAAGCGCCTTGATTCATAGGCTCTTCCTGGCACCATACAACATCTGTTAAGTTCTCGTAAGGTTTCATCGCTTTTCGCAGATCTTCTTCCGGGAATGGATAAAGTTGCTCGATACGAATGATTGCCACATCTTCTTGTTGACTTTCAATTTTAGCTTCGAGCAAATGATAATAGACCTTACCACTACACAATATTACTCGCTTCACCTTTGCTGGGTCTGCAGATTTATCTTCAAGGACAGGCTCAAACCGCCCAGTTGCCAAATCTTCTAATGAAGAAGTTGCAAGCTTATGTCTCAAGATCCACTTCGGACTCATAACAACAAGAGGTCGACGCATTGGTCGAATAGCTTGTCGTCTAAGCATATGAAATACTTGAGCAGGTGTTGTAGGAATACACACTTGAATATTATGCTCAGCACACAGCTGCATGAATCTTTCTAGTCGTGCTGATGAATGTTCAGGGCCCTGCCCTTCATATCCATGCGGGAGCAAGAGTGTTAAGCCGCATAAACGCTGCCACTTGTGTTCTCCACTGGTGATGAATTGGTCAATAACTACTTGAGCACCATTGGCAAAATCGCCAAATTGCGCTTCCCAAATCACTAAAGCATTTGGGGTAGTAGAGGCATAGCCATACTCAAACGCTAAAACCGCTTCTTCCGATAGATATGAATCGTAAATATCGAATCTTGGCTGCTCATCTTTAATGTATTTTAACGGTACATATAACTCACCATCTTTCTGATTATGCACTACAGCATGACGATGCGAAAAAGTACCTCGGCCAACATCCTGGCCTGTGATACGCACTTGTATACCTTGCTCAAGCAACGTGGCATACGCCAAAGACTCTGCCATACCCCAATTCATGGAAAGGGCACCACCAGCCATCTTACGACGATCATCATAGATCTTAGATACCTGACGTTGTACTTGAACACCATCTGGAATATGAGATATTTGCTCTGCTAGTTTCTGTAAATCCTTTAAGTTATACCCCGTCTCAGCAGGCGTTTGCCAATCGTGGCCTATGTATGGAGACCAGTTAACAAATAAAGAAGAATCAGGTTCACTTACCAATCCACGAGCAACATGATCGCCACGATCTAAAGCGGCTCTGTATTCATTAGCCATAGCTTCAGAGGCTTCTTTAGATATCACACCTTCAGCAATCAATTTATCTGAATATATTGTGCGCGTGGTTCCATGAGCGCGAATCGCCTTGTACATCATTGGCTGCGTTGCAGATGGTTCGTCGGTTTCATTGTGGCCACGACGACGGTAACAAACTAAATCTATCACTACGTCTTTCTTAAACTCATTACGATAATCAACCGCTAAATTAGTGACATACACTACAGCTTCAGGGTCATCGCCATTCACATGGAAAATGGGAGTTTCTATCATCTTAGCAACATCAGTACAGTAATCTGTTGATCTTGCATCTTCTTTTTTGCTTGTAGTAAAACCCACCTGGTTATTAATCACGATATGGATTGTACCGCCTGTTTTATAGGCGCGAGTTTGTGACATTTGGAAAGTTTCCATTACCACACCCTGTCCGGAAAAAGCAGCGTCGCCATGCACAACCACCGGAACTACCGTAGTACCCGTTTCATCTTCACGTCTATCTTGTCGAGCTCGGACAGAGCCTTCCACCACAGGTGAAACAATTTCTAAATGTGACGGGTTGAACGCCATCGCCAAGTGCATTTCACCACCAGGCGTCATAACATTAGACGAGAACCCCTGATGGTACTTCACATCGCCAGATGTATGGACGAGCTTCTTACCTTCGAATTCATCAAATAGCTCAGCCGGATTTTTACCAAGAATATTTACCAAAGTATTAAGCCGACCACGGTGGGCCATGCCTAAAACCATTTCTTTGGCACCATACTCCCCGACTTTATTGATAAGTGTATCGAGAAGAGGGATCATACTTTCTCCACCTTCAAGACCAAAGCGTTTAGTACCGGGGTATTTACTATCGAGGTGTCTTTCTAAACCTTCAGCGGCGCTCAGTCTTTGTAAAATATCAATTTTACGCTCATTATCATAACCACCAGTTGCGCGCGAACTTTCTAACCTATGCTGTAGCCATCGACGTTCGTCATAATCAGCAATATGCATAACTTCAGCACCAATGCTGCCGCAGTATGTATGCTCTAGGTCAGAAATAATATCTCTGAGTAAGCCTTCTTTATATCCAAATGACAAATCACCAGTTTGAAATACTGAGTCTATATCAGCTGTATTAAGACCGTGAAAACCGAGATTCAAATCTCGAGGTTCTTTTCGCTCTTTAAGTGATAACGGATCAAGATTAGCCTTTAAATGACCACTCAACCGATAAGCAGTAACAAGTTGCACAACTTCAACTTGTTTTCGCTCATGAGCGATGTTCGTTGCGCCTTCACCTGGAGCAACAGAAGGACGGGCCCTTTTGCGACCAAGTAATTCAAAATACTCGATTATTTCCGAATGAGGTACATCATTAGTGCCATTGACACGAGGCAGTTTTTCGAAATATTCACGCCATTCAATGGCGACAGAACTCGGGTCTTGAATATAAGATTCGTATAGTTCTTCAATGTAAGCAGCATTACCACCAGAAATGTGTGATGTCCGCCGAAACAACTCCATTAAACTTTCTTGCATATTTAATCACCTTGATTGGTACTAACTTATTTGCGCACCATTTTATGCATACCCTCGTTAACCTTAAGTCGTTTTATCGGAACGAGAGGAAATAAAAGATAACTGTTTGTGCTCGAGATAAAACAAGTATAGTAGAGAGACTTGTTGAAAATCTGCGGTCATTTAATATGTTACGTTCCCCGCTGGAGCAACATATTTCTTATGTGACCAATAGCTTTTGTAGGGTTTAAACCTTTAGGGCAAACATCCACACAGTTTTGGATCCCATGACAACGGAAAACGCTGAATGGGTCATCTAGCTTGCTCAATCTCTCGTCGGTCGCTGTATCACGACTATCAGCCAAGAAACGGTATGCTTGAAGTAAGCCAGCAGGGCCAATAAATTTGTCTGGGTTCCACCAAAACGACGGACAACTCGTTGAACAGCAAGCACACAAGATACATTCGTATAATCCGTCGAGTTTATCCCTGTCTTCGGGAGATTGCAGTCTTTCAATGGCAGGAGCCGGCGTATTGTTCTGCAAGTAGGGTTCTATTTTCAAGTATTGCTCATAAAATTGAGACATATCTACAACGAGATCACGAATGACCGGTAATCCAGGAAGAGGCCTTAAAACCAGTTTATTATTTTTTACACACTCCGAAAGGGGTTTGATGCACGCTAAGCCATTTTTACCAGAAATATTCATGCCGTCTGAACCACATACGCCTTCTCTACAAGAACGTCGGTATGTGAGAGAAGGGTCCTGAGCCTTCAATAACTCCAATACATCCAAGACCATCAAATCTTTTCCTTGAGTATCTACCTCATAGCTCTTCATGTGAGGGGCATTATCAGTTTCAGGGTTGTAGCGATACACTTCTACTTTAAGCATGGTTTTACCTTTCTAACTCAGGACCAATCGCGATTATAAAAAAATTAATTCTTCAAATTACTGAATAAAACTAGTACGTACGAACCTTAGGCTCAAAAGCTTCCATTGTTTTAGGTGCGAAATTCACCGAACGCTTGCCAACAGACTTTTCTGAAGGGAAAAACATGGAATGACACAACCAGTTCTCATCATCCCTATCTTGGAAATCTTCTCGAGCGTGTGCTCCACGAGATTCTTTGCGCTCTTCCGCTGCAATCGCTGTCGCTTCTGCAACTTCAAATAAATTTTGCAATTCTAGGGCCTCAATTCGAGCGGTATTAAATGCATTACTTTTATCCACCAAATGCAAGTTCTCAATACGTTCGCGCAAATCTGCGAGTTTCTTAATACCCTCTTGCATGAACTCACCTTTACGGAAAACGCCAAAGTGATTCTGCATAATGTTTTGCAATTCAGCTCTTAGATTCGCAGGACTGTCTCCAGAGGACGAATCATTAACTTTGTTCAAACGAGACATTGCCATTTCGATATCACTTTCAGATGGCTCACGAAGTTCAACACCCTCTCGTAAGGTTTTTTCAATGAACATACCTGACGAACGACCGAAAACGACCAGATCCAGCAAAGAATTCCCACCAAGGCGATTTGCCCCATGCACGGAGACACATGCCACTTCACCGCATGCGTAAAAACCATCCACAACTTTGTCGTATCCATCTGAATCAATAGTCAAAGCCTGACCATCGACATTAGTAGGTATTCCACCCATCATATAATGACACGTAGGCACTACTGGAATAGGTTCTTTGATTGGATCTGCGTGAGCAAAGGTTCTGGACAACTCAAGTATACCAGGTAAGCGTTGATTTAAAGTTTCAGCACCAAGATGGTCAAGCTTAAGATGAACATAGTCACCATTCTCACCGCAACCACGGCCTTCTAGTATCTCTAAAACCATAGATCTGGCCACAACATCACGACCAGCAAGATCTTTTGCGTTGGGCGCATAGCGCTCCATAAATCGCTCACCATCTTTATTTATTAAGTAACCACCCTCACCGCGACAACCCTCTGTTACAAGCGTACCGGCGCCATATATTCCTGTTGGGTGAAACTGCCACATTTCCATATCTTGAGCAGGGAAACCCGCTCTCAGCGACATCGCAAGACCGTCACCGGTGTTAATGTGAGCATTAGTCGTAGACGCATATATTCTACCGGCACCACCAGTTGCCAACACAGTAGCTTTAGATTTAACCAAAACCACTTCACCATCTTCAATGTTGATAGCAATAACGCCACAAACGGCATTGTCTTGGTTCTTCACAATATCAACGGCAAACCACTCATTCAAAAATACAGTGTTATTCTTTACATTACCTTGATAAAGAGCATGTAGCAGTGCATGACCGGTTCTGTCTGCTGCGGCACAGGTTCGAGCGGCTTGGCCACCTTTACCAAAATCTTTTGACTGGCCACCAAACGGGCGTTGATAAATTCGACCTTCATCTGTTCGAGAAAAAGGTAAGCCCATGTGCTCTAGTTCAAATACTGTTTGAGGACCAACAGAACACATATATTCGATGGCATCCTGGTCGCCTATATAATCAGAGCCCTTGACAGTGTCATACATATGCCAACGCCAATCGTCATTGGGATCTGAACTCGCAATGGCGCATGTTATTCCACCTTGAGCCGATACCGTATGAGATCGAGTGGGAAACACCTTTGTGATTACCGCTGTTTTATAACCTGATTGAGCAAGCTGAAGCGCTGCACGCATGCCAGCACCGCCGCCGCCAACAACGATACCATCAAAAGTAATTGTTCGCATTTTAGACATTTACTGGATTCCCCATAATATTTCCACGCCCCAAATAACAAAAGTTAATGCGACGACAGCATAAAACATCATCGATAACATACGAACAACAGTGGCTTTCGGACCCATCATTCGATCTGTTACGTAATCGGTTAAAACCCCCCACAATCCAATCCATCCATGAGCGGCACAACTTATAATAACGAGCAAAGTAAAGACTCGCATCCAAAGTTGATTGTACAAGCCTGACCACTGCTCGTAATCCAATTCGGGGTTAATTAACAAGTAAATGATTATAAAAAAAGTATAAGCAGCGAGGATGATGGCGGAAAATCGTTGTACCAACCAATCAGATAAGCCACTTCGCCCTAGGTTCGTAACTGCTGTTACCATAACCAAACCCCCGCTAAAATAATTAAGATAACTGAAATTGCTATTGTTACTTTGGCACCAGCTTTTCCGCCTTCTAAGGTTTCACCGATTCCAATATCCATGATTAAATGGCGTAAACCTGCAACCAAATGATATGCAAGTGCAGCTAAAACACCCCATAGTACAAATTTAGCTAATGGATTCGCCATAATCTCAAGTAAGAACTCGAAGCTTTCTCTCGAATCTAAACTGACATCTAACATCCACATCAGAATAAGCATTCCCGCCAAAGAAACCATTCCTGTTACACGATGTGTAATAGAGACAATCGCCGTTATGGGAAATTGAATTGTTCCAATATCAAGATTTACAGGTCTATTTTTATTCACTTTAATTTATCACCGTGGTTTAGGTTCAGCCTAGTTTCACTCTATTTCGCTAAATTGAAGACGAAAAATCATAAGAAGTGCCAGTACAATTTATTGCCTAACTCTCTTACCAACATACTATTGTATACGTTAATCGGTAGGAGCTGGTGCTGGATCGTCGCTAACGAATAAGCCCTGAATACGGCGCGGAATTATAGTGATCACTCATGGAAAATACAAATACTGATAAGCACTTACACGCCTTTGCCAAAAATCAGCCAATCAACATCGCACCAAATTGGTTAACTTGTTTTTTTTTGCACCGCTCACGCACGTCTCTGCACACTTATTAAACATTAAAGCATATTTTTTTAATGTTGCTCGTTGATAGGGCTACACTTAAAAGCATTTTTTTCACTATACTAGTTCGACATACGCTTAGGGCAGAGATTATTTTTTAGCAAACTCTCGCTTTTGGCTTCAGAGATTTCATGATTTCGAACAATTTACGCGCATTTTAAGGCGAAACCAGTGCCAAATATGGCTAATTTTTCTTCATAAATAAACTACGGGAGCCCCTCAATGACTGATAAGAAAGCCAAACTTGATATCGATGGCTTAGACGAATCTGTTGAGTTACCAGTCTATTCAGGAACAGTAGGACCTGATGTAATCGATATTAGAGCACTAACATCAAAAGGCTATTTCACTTATGACCCGGGTTTCGTATCCACTGCGTCATGTGAATCAAAGATAACCTATATTGATGGTGCAAAAGGTATTCTATTGCATCGAGGCTACCCGATTGAGGAGCTTGCGAATAAATCTAACTACTTAGAAACCTGCTTTTTGCTGCTTCACGGTGAATTACCAAGCCAAGAACAATACAACTCATTTGAAAGCATTATTCGTAACCATACTATGGTTCACGAATCAATTGCGCATTTTTTCCGCGGTTTTCATTATGACTCACATCCGATGGCAATGATGTGCGGAATTGTTGGAGCTTTGTCTGCTTTTTATCATGATTCATTAGATATTAATGATCCTCAACACCGAATTATTTCTGCTCACAGATTAATTGCTAAGCTGCCCACCCTTGCGGCCATGTGCTACAAGCATTCAAAAGGGCAGCCATTTATGTATCCAGACAACAAAATGAGTTATGCAGAAAACTTTTTGCATATGATGTTTGGTACGCCTTGCGATGATCCCTATGTAAGTCCTACATTATCTAAGGCCATGGATAAAATATTCTTGTTGCATGCTGATCACGAGCAAAACGCTTCCACTTCCACTGTGCGTCTCGCTGGCTCTTCTGGCGCTAATCCATTTGCGTGTATTGCTTCTGGTATTGCAACACTTTGGGGGCCTGCTCACGGCGGTGCAAACGAAGCGGTATTGACAATGCTTAAAGAAATTGGCGATGTAAGTAACATCGACAAATTTATCGCTAAAGCAAAAGATAAAAATGATCCTTTCCGCCTAATGGGCTTTGGGCACAGAGTATATAAAAACTTCGACCCTAGAGCGAAAGTGATGAAACAGACCTGTGATGAAGTTCTTAGTGAACTTGGGTTAGAAGACGATCCGTTGCTTCAAATTGCTAAACGCTTGGAGCAAATTGCGCTTGAAGACGAATACTTTATCGAGAAAAAACTCTACCCTAATGTAGATTTCTACTCCGGAATTATTATGAAAGCGATCGGTATCCCAACAGATATGTTTACTGTAATTTTTGCTACAGGACGTGTTGTTGGATGGATAGCTCATTGGCATGAAATGCTCACAGAATCCTATCGTATAGGGCGCCCTCGCCAGCTCTATACCGGCGCGGCGAAACGAGACATTACTGACAGAAAAACTCGAGCGAAAGCTGTAGATACGAGCTTCTAACCACTTGGTAGCTAAAGACTTTGACGTAAAGAGCCCCACTTGGGGCTTTTTTATTTACGTGCCAAAAGCAAAACGTAAGATTTGTATCCTTGTATTAAAAGCAAAAAAAGAATAATTGACGAAAAAATAACCTAGCGGGAATTCTCAGTTTCGTATAGAATCCGCCCCCTTTAACGATTTGCTACTCACTCACCTACTTTCCAGCAATTCACCCCTTATTAAAACTAAATTGGCGCTAGCCTTGGTACCCTATGTCACCTAATTCCGAAAACCCATCCTTTGCAGATCTCAACCTGCCAAAATCTATAACCTCGGCACTCGATAAAATTGGTTACGAGAATCCATCACCGATCCAAGCAGCAACAATTCCAATCCTAATGGATAACCACGACATTATTGGTATGGCGCAAACCGGGACAGGAAAAACAGCGGCTTTTGCTCTGCCCTGTTTAGCGAAAATTGACACCAAGATTCGAACACCACAAGCACTTGTGCTCTGCCCAACACGTGAGCTAGCGATACAGGTAGCGGAAGCTTTTCAATCTTATGCAGCAAACTTGGATAATTTTCACGTCTTGCCTTTATACGGCGGCCAAGATATGAGAGGACAATTGCGAGGTTTAAAACGTGGCGTGCAGGTCATTGTGGGTACGCCTGGAAGATTACTTGATCACTTAGAGAGAAAAAGTTTAGACCTGAGTGAATTAAAGACGCTCGTACTAGACGAAGCGGATGAAATGTTGAGAATGGGCTTTATTGATGATGTTGAGGCGATATTAGAATCAACACCATCCAACCGTCAAGTAGCTCTGTTTTCAGCGACTATGCCTCCAGCGATTAGAAAAGTCGCGGATAAATACCTTTCCAACCCAGAAGAAGTTCGTATTCAAACCAAAGTCACTACCAATGAAAACATCGATCAAGCCTATTGGTTAGTTTCCGGTACGAACAAACTCGATGCCCTTACTCGGATTCTCGAAGTGGAGGAATTCGATGGAATGATTATATTTGTGAGAACAAAGACTGCAACAGTAGAACTCTCAGACAAACTCAATGCGCGCGGCTTTTCAAGTTCACCTCTGAACGGTGACATGAGCCAACAATTACGAGTAAGAACCGTTGAACAATTGAAAAACGGCTCCTTAGATATCTTAATTGCCACAGACGTAGCTGCGAGAGGCCTTGATGTTGAAAGGATAAGTCACGTAATAAACTACGACATTCCATACGACGACGAAGCCTATGTGCATCGTATCGGCAGAACAGGAAGAGCAGGTCGAAAAGGAAAAGCTATTTTATTTGTTGCCCCAAGAGAAAAGCGTCTTCTTCAGTCAATTGAAAAAACGACACGACAAAAAATATCTCGCATGGATTTACCTAGTAGAGATGAACTAATTGATAAACGTGTTAAGGATTTAAAACTTTCTATCATCGGCGCAATTAAAGAATCGTCTTCACCCATTTATCGAGATCTTGTCGTCGAACTCACATCAGAGTACGAGTTTGATGCAGAAGAAATTGCTGCTGGTCTCGTTTTTCTTGCTCAAAAAGAACGTCCCTTAATTATTGAAAAACCTAAAAGTACGGGAAGTAATAAACCAAATCGAGACCCACAAATTGGTGACCAAGACAAAAACAAAAGGAATAGAAGAAAGAAAAACGATGACTCTAAACGCTTTAGCATGGAAGCCTTCAAGATCCATGTCGGCCATAGCGATAACGTGACTCCTCGCGAAATTGTAGGTGCCATTGCAAACGAAGCAAACATAAGTAGCAAATTCATCGGAAAAATCAGTATTCACGAAAGTCATTCCATCGTAGAACTTCCCGAAGACATGCCGAAGGAAACGTTTAACACTTTACGAGAAACAAGGGTCAACCAAAAGAAACTCGGTATTGAACGAATAAAACAATCAAAGAAACCATCTTCTAAAACCAAAAAATCTAAAAAATAGGTTTTAATATCAAAAATCAGAATTGACTAAGTATTGCGCTATAAAATCTTCAGGTTAAGTTACCTAGATTTATAAAACTCTATTTATTTCAAAAATTTTGGGCTTATTTTTAGGATTAACACTAAGCTTCATTATAGACAGTGAAAACTGTCTATAGTTTTGTAGCGACGACATAAATCAAATTTGTTACAAAACCATTAAAATATTGCTTGCTATTTTTTTTTAGCAGGAGCAGGATATAGTACCAAGGTAGAAAAAGAGGAGATCTATATGCATATAGAACTTTCAGGACATCATGTCGAAATTACTGATGGAATCAGAGAAAACGTCAATATTAGATTTGCAAAAATCAAATCCCATTATCCTCAACTTAACTCCTTAAATATCACTCTCACCGTAGAACGAAATACTCAACGCGTCGAAGCTAGCACACAGTTTTTTGGTGCCACCGTTGCAGTGAGAGCCGAGAATCAGGAAATGTATGCAGCTATAGCAGATGCAGTTAAAAAGCTAGATTCAGCTTTATCACACAGAAAAGGATCGCAGACATCACATCGCCAAAACAAAGCTGCAAACGGTTAATTTCTATCTACTCAAGTAATTTGCTTTGTAGTTAAATAAGTTAGAAATAAACAGTGATGCTGGTTAGTTTGCATCTATTAAAGATGCAAACTATTAAATAATTTATTTTAAATTTGATATTTCTTCTTCAATCATTTCAGGGGTTTCAAAGCACAAACCACCCAGAAAACCCGAACGTATCTCGTTCAAAAATATTTCAGATATTTTATTTAAATCGACACGTCCACCACCAACAATACATCCCCGCTTACTTCCAATTATTTCAAAAAACTCTAATTCGGATTCTGGTTTCGTTTTTAATTCGTATCGAACCAAAAGTCTATCGGGATAAAACCTAAGAAGAAACTCTGCAGCAAAAAATGCAACATCGTCGTAACTCATTGCCGTGTTTTTTATTGCCCCTGTAGTCGCTAATCGATAGCTGGATTTTTCAAATTCCTGTTTCGGCCATAAAATTCCAGGAGTATCCAAGAGCATAAAATTATCATCAATATGTATAGGTTGTTGAACCTTGGTAACCGCTGGCTCATTTCCCGTTTTTGCAATAGTTTTTCCTACCAAATTATTAATCAACGTCGATTTACCCACATTAGGTATACCTAGAATCATTGCTTTTATTTTTCGATTTCGGACGATCCGCTCTGGATAAAATTTTTCACATAGTTCAAATATGACTTTACAATTTTTTGGAACTTTATTTGTGACTGCTAGCGTTTTAGTTAGTTTTTCCTTTTCCAAATATGTTTGCCAAGAAGCCAAAACACTTTCATCGGCGAGGTCACTTTTTGTTAAAACTTTTATACAGGGTTTGTCTTTTCTTAACTGAGCAATTAAAGGGTTTTCACTACTAAATGGAATTCGCGAATCAAGTACTTCGATCACCACATCAATTGTCGGCAAGACTTTTCTTATCTCCTTTTGCGCTTTATGCATATGCCCGGGATACCACTGTATGGTCATATGATCCTCACTTAAATAAAAGTTCTCAGATAAATTAATATCGCAGTATATATTTTTATCGAATCTGTCGCTAAAAAAATTTATGAACCTCTGATTCACCTCGAATGACGTCCCAGGTCTGGCATCATGCGTCGCTCTATCTCCGGTGTCCAACAATCGTGCGGAACCTAAAACATGTCTAACGAGGTGCACTTTGTAGCTAATGGTCGTAGCCATCCGTAACTGCTCATGCGTTGCCCTACTTACCTGCATCCATGCTCGCATATGGGACTAAAACACTTGAAAACCCTATTTAAATGAGATTTCTTTACTTCTCGAAGGACTCTTTGGGGAACTAAAATAAGATGACTTAGATGGAGTACCTTTATTGCTTTTGAGTTGAACCTCGCATTTGTTTCGCCCAGTGGATTTTGCTTTAAAAAGCGCTTTATCTGCTCTCTCGAACACCGTATCCATCGAATCATCTGCAACAAACTCGGTAACGCCAATCGAGACGGTAATGGAAAGTGGAGAGCGATTCATTTTAAATGGAATATTTGCAATGGTACTGCGTACTTTATCTAATACCTTTAGTGCCTGCTGGGCATTTGTTTCCGGCATTAGAAGAACAAACTCTTCTCCGCCATGGCGAGCAAGAAAATCTACTGACCTGATTTTTTTACGCAGAACTTTGGCAATTAATTTTAAAGCTTTATCACCTGCCTGACGCCCATATCGATCGTTGACTTGTTTAAAGTTATCTAAATCACAAACAGCGAGAACCAAACTGCGATGATACCGCTTAAAACGGCGCAACTCATGAAACGACCTTTCGGCATAGGCCGAATGGTTTGGAAGCCCAGTTAAATCGTCTTCGAGAGGTTTTATTCGATCCTGTTGTAACGGCTTTCCAGGTTGCACCTCCGAGGATTTAATTTGCGAAGTCAGCTTTTGCATTTGCTGAGAAACAGCCGCATCAAGAAACTCTCGATGATGTTTTTCATAATCCTCAAGTGCATCATGAATTGCATTTAGATGATTAGTCACCACGACCATGAGATTACTGAATTGTTGATTTTCACTCACTAAAATTAGTCCAATTTTGTTTGTAATTTATCCATTTAAGTCAATATAGCCGTAAATTCTAGATCAAAGCAAATATCCCACATACTTATGAGCAAAATAAATACAAATATAGGTAAAGCAACATAATAGATGAGTAAATTCGACTTTTTTAAACCAAATACACTAGAATTATTGGCTTTTTGGCGAAAAAGACCCTTATGGCAAGATCAAAACAGAAATCCTCTAAAGGATCTGCAGGATTAAATCGTAAAAACACTGAAATTTACTTAGACAAATACAAATCCAAATCGGATGTGATCACAACCGATTCCGGTGTTTTATATCGCGTATTGGATCTGGGTCACGGGCAGCACCCGACACTTAATGACGAAGTACAAATTAACCAAAGAGCATGGCTAGTAGATGGAACCATTATCGAAGATACCTACAAAAAGGGAGAAATAGAGCAATTTAGTCTGAGCGAAGCGATTGAAGGACTTCAAGAGGGAATACAGCTGATGTCAGAGGGAGCGAGATATGAATTCGTAATTCCTCCTGAGTTAGCCTGGGGTAAAAAAGGAGTCGGAACAAAAATTGGACCAAATTCCACGCTAACTTTCGACATTAGATTAACAAAAATTATTAAAAAATATTAATTAATATTTATTTACTATATTTACATGCAGATCTAATACGTTTTCTAGCATCGTTCGCCCCTATTCTTATACCAATACAGTCTATACTTTAAGGATGAACGCGGACATTGACTCTACCGACAGCTCTGAAATTCATCTAGATAACCAGGACCAACCCCGGCCCGGCTTGCTTCCTTATTTTCAAGTAAAAATCGAAAACGAAGATCAACATTTAGTTCTCTACTTTGAACAACAGGAATCGGAAGAAAATCTTCCCATAAGCGAGCTTTCTAATCAGCTAAAATCCGCTACCTATCAATACTTTAAAATTGATGAAGAAAAAGTAAATCAAATCATTAATGAGCAAGATCTTAAAACTGATCATGCCTATCTGGTTGGCGAAATTGATGGATCAAAAGTATTTACACAAATTCGTTTTAAGTTAGATGAAAACAAAAAACTATTTGCAATCTTAGAAGATAGTCCAAAGACACATGATTTATCACCAGATGCAATCCGCATGGAGTTAACTAGGTTAGGTTATGAGCGGTTTTACTATGGTGCCAACGCTATACCAGGTATATCTCGAGCCGCCCAAAGTGGAGAACGAGGAGAATACGAACTCGGCGAAAAAAGAAATGCTGAAGCCTCAATCACCTTTGATGATGACTTGATGACGGCTTATATCACGCTCTCGCCTCCCTTTGGCGGACGAGAAATGGACCAAGAGCTGTTAAAGTTTGCTTTAAAGAATGCGGAGGTTGATTCTCGTGCATGCGATAAGAGCATTCTTACTCAGGTTCTAAATGAGCAAAAAGCGGAAGGTTTAGCATTCGCTAAAGGCAGAGAACCCGTGAATGGTAACGATGCGGAATTCACCCCCCTAGTAGAGCAAACTCAAACAGTAAAACCTAAAGAAAGTAAATCAGGAAAAATCGATACTAAAGAGGTTCTTGAATTCACTATCGTTGATCCTGAAACTCCGCTCATGAAAAGGACTCCAGCCACAGAAGGAATAAGTGGTTACAACGTCAAAGGTCAAGCAATTCCTGCTATTGATGGTGTAGATCTTCCATACAATAGCGAACTACCCGGAACACGAATTTCAGAAGAAGACGATAGTATTTTATTGTCTTCCACAAAAGGCCACCCAGTCATTTTAAAAGATGGTGTTAAGGTCGATAAAACGCTCGTAGTGAATAATGTTGCCCTCTCTACCGGGCACGTGACGTTCGATGGCTCGCTATTGGTCCGAGGAGAAGTGATGCCAGGCATGAAAATAAATGTCACTGGGGATATTATTGTTGAAGGTGTCGTTACAAACGCGATCATGCGAGCTAAAAATAATATTACAGTGAAATGTGGAGTTGTAGGAGCTGACCCAGAAAATAAAGATGATCCTGAGTACACATGTATTTTAAAAGCAGGCGGAGATATTCAGGCGCAATATATTAGCCAAACAAAAATTAATGCCGGTCACGACATATTGGTCAAAGAATACATTAGTTATTGTCATTCAGAGGCAAAACATAAAGTAATGGCCGGCGGTGAAGGCACCGGTAAAGGACGGATTTTCGGCGGGGAATGCTATGGCCAAGCTGGCGTTGAAGCTAAATCAATTGGAGCCGATGGAGGGATAAAAACTTTCATTACCGCAGGCACACCGCAATCACAACAATCGCAATATAAACAACTTCTTGAAACACAAAAACATAAAACAGAACAACTTGCGAAGCTGGAGTTTATGTTTAACAAGAGAATGTTAAAAATCAAGGAAAACCCCACCGATCAAGATTTACTTGGAAAAACGCAAGCGATAAAAAAAATTATCGATGAATTAAAACGTGAAGTAGCGAAACTCAATGCAGCCGTTGATCAGATTGAAATATTTTTTAAAAAGAGCAGAAAGGCAGAGGTAAAAATTTACAAATCTACGTTTCCAAATGTTCTTATTAGTATTAATGGCGCTCAGTTTAATTTACGCCAAGAAGGAAAAGGTGGGAATTTCGTAAAATCAGGAAAGGATATTCGCTGGGAAAATATCCATTGAACAAAATCCTACTTTTAAAATAAACCTATACAGATATAAGGTTTATTACAAAAAACGCTTGAAGTATAAACAAAGCCCCGGCAACAAATATTAAAAACTTTTTCACATACTTGTGTAAATTCATAACCGATCTAAGCCCTGTCGCAAAAAAGTAAGCTAATATAAACTGAATCGCAGTATAGTATCTAAAATCAGTGTTAGACATTGTTGGATAGTCAAAAATAAACTTTAAAACTAATACAAAAGAAACTATTGCAACCATTGCCATAAATTTCTCTATTAAATTTTTCTTAGTAAACAATGAAACAATCCAACCTAAAGGAACGATTAAAGCCAGCAGTACAATGAGCTGCATGTTAATCGTCAACATGTAATTACGCTCACGCCAATACTGGTAGTCAAACTGACCAAACAACATGGTTCCGTATTGGTAACTAAAAAATGAGTATTTTATATTATCTGTATCGGCTTCTCGAATATGTGATTGCCCTTGCTCTAGCAAATCAAAGAAATAAAACGACAAAAAATAATTTGCATTCAATGGCCTTAAATCTTGCCCAGGCCAAATTCCGCCATTGACAAATACAAACGCTTCCGCCGCTGGGTAATAGGCTCTAAACATCGTATAGGTTAATACCAGTGCTCCAACCCATGCATAGTGAAACATTGGTTTAATTGCTTTATCTTTGTCTTTGTAATACAAAGTCAAAAGCACACAAATAAACAATAACTGGATACCAAGGGCAGAAATTTTCGTTAAAAACAATAGCGCAGACCAAATCACTGCCGGCCAAAAATATTTTCTGAAATCATGCTTGAAGCTCGCCACAATATAAAATAATGAGATGATAGCGAGACTCGCCGCCCAAGGGTCATTGTTTGTACGAGCAGACATGTAAATTAAAGATGGAGTAAAAGCTAAAAATGCAACAACGAGGTTATGTACAATTTTATCTTTAGTTAAAAGACAAACTAATCTATATGCATATAAAAGCGCAATACTCGATAATAGCGTTGTTACAGTTCCAATGACCTTTAAGCTAGGCCGCTCTTGCATATCGAATAAAGAACATATTTTGTATATGATACCCGTAAAGACATAGTACAAAGGTTGTTGAGGATACTCCCATCCTTTATGTGGGAGTGGAATTGTAAAGTAATTAGCAAAAAACTGAATATATTCGATATGACCGCGATAATCATGCTGAAAATGAATATACCCCATATCGTAAAAATAAACTGTCCGAAGTATCGCGGCAATCCAAATTATATGAATGGCAAGCGGGACTTTGGTAACTAAAAAATATAGTCGAGTACCGTTATCTAGAATAAATCGAACAAATTGGAATACAAAAAATATAAGCGGAAGAATTAACGTAAAAAACGCTAGGATGTATTCATAAAAAGAATATTTTTGTTTAAACATAAGGGTCGCATTGCCACCCTTGTTAAAAGTTCTGACTAGGACGTGATTACTGCCTTTTTTTAGATTCAACGAATAGACATCACCATAGTCAATATCTTGGTAAGTGGTCCGCGTCCGTGGATAATTAATGATTTTCAGAGCAGTCTCACCATCAACAGAAACTGCTTCCACCCAATCATCTGCGACCACATTAACCTGAACAACTTGATCAATAGGAGAATAAAGTTCGAGGTCAAAATTTATTTTTAAATTCCGGCCCAAATGTTTTTTATACGGGAGAGATATTTCGCTTCCATCTTTTTCAACCGATTCGATGGAAAAGCGATTCAATGAAAAATACAGAGCGCCGAGGATCCAAAGAAGGACCAAAACTCCGAGTTTTACAACCTCGAACTGCTTCGCAAGATTGGGGTTGTAGTAACTATACATATAACTCTTTTCTTAGTGTTATTGAGGTTGTTAAATCCAGCTTCTGAACCACATACGGCTGTAGTAGCTTGGGCTTTCTATAGGCAGACCAAGTTGTACCGGAAGCCAATATATAAAGCCTGCAAATACAATTAGGACTATGGTACTACCTAACACCTTCTGCCAAATGGCTTCACCCTTAATGAGTTCAGCAGTTACCCAAGCCAATGCTAAAAACTTGAATACGGATGCTGACTGATAGTGGTAAAAAAACGTACAACGAGAAACTATCACCCACGGAAGAAAATTAGATAAAAACCCAAGAGAGATAACGGAGTAAACAGGCATGGTAGCAGTCACAACGCCTAATCGTAGCCAGACTAACATCGTAAACATCCATTTTGTAATGATCCAAACTAAAGCAACAATGCCCATCCAGTATAAAAACGGGTTTCCAAATAGATGTACATCTCTTACGATATTAACCGACTCACCATCTTTCATTACCGGTTTTTTCTTGAAATAATAACTAATCGGACGCTGCATAATTGGCCATGTGTACCAACGAGAGCAATAAGGATGCACATCCGCACCAATTGTATTTCCATGGTAACCGCGAATTTGTTTTTGCATACCGACAAAACCATATTCTGCATGACGACTATTTAGATTTAAATCCGGTATCCAAAACAAAGAATATACAACAAAAGGAATAACAAAAAGATAACCAAAATATTCGTACACTTTAATGCGTGAAAAGATATTGAAGTGAGATGCCACCGACACGGATGAAGTAGAATTATTCTCTTCGGAGGATTTATCGTCTTTTTTCTTATTTTTGTTTTTCTTTTTATTTGAAGCCGCTGCATCTTCTTCCTTTTTCAACAAGGCGATTTTGTTGATTTCTTTTTCACCCATCAAACACAAAGTCGCACCGATGAAAATACACCATGAAATTAACGAATACGCCAAACCATTCCACTTAATGCTAAAAGTGCATCCGAGTAATAGGCCACATATGATCAACCAACGACGATGATTTTGAGTGGCGGTCAAGGCCTTGACCAAGAAGAACATTGATAAAAACCCAAAAAACACGATTTGAATATTACTTAAACCATATCGTGACGCTACAATGAGAGAACCATCCAATACGACAAAGAGTGCCGCAAAAACTGTGAATAGACGGTTTCTAGTTAATAAATAAACAGTTCCAGCGACCAGTAAACACAAGAGCGACCCAAATAAAGCATTTACCCAGCGCCAACTATGTGCATTTAACTTGTGAAGCTCTACAGTACCAATATTAGGATCGTCTACCCAAGGAAGATTGTTATATATCCATATTCCAGCAGCCTGCGTTAATTTCCCTAGTGGTGGATGTACGTGAAAAAAACGATCCTGATTTAAGTAATCATATGCAAATTTAGGAAAATACACTTCATCGAAAACAAGTTCATTAAAGCGGTCGAGATTCCAAAATCGAATAGAAGCACCGAATAAAAAAATGACAAGTATTATGATCGAAAACTGCTTAAAACTGATCTGGTCCAAATCAAATTGTCGGACTTTTTCTATTAGGTTAGACATGGGTAACTTCTATCTTTTTTAATTGTGTTAATGGTACGTTTATTATTCTATTAATTAGAACAGAAATGGTCGTCGACCGCTCATCTAGTTTTGTTCTATTTTTAGCCATTGAACCTTTATTAATCCGTGACAATTGATTTCGACGAAATCGATTCTTGCGTTCAAGACTTCGCCTGCTGTTAGGCGATAATCGCGCGATTATAACTCGAAATATCTTAGCCTCACCAGCAAATGAAGGGGTTTGACAAGAAATCTGAAGTGAATTGCAAACGAATTAATAGATTCACACTCAATTACACACCGTTAGGCTTCAAGAGTTCATCTAATGTAAGCGTGCAACTGGGTACGAAAGTATCAAGGAAAAATTGCAGCTCTGGTAAATCAAGATTTCTAAGTCGCGCTTCGACATCTTTAACTGCCATAGCAAATTCTGAATTTCCTGCATTTACCTCCGCTTGGCACTTTAAATATGCCGCCACGGTATCTGCTGCTTTAATAATCTTTTTGTACTCGATTGGGATTTTTTCTTCTAGAAGCAAATCTTCATAATCAGCTTTTAATGGCTCTGGCAGCAATTTTAACAATTCATTTTCAGCTTGCCTTTCAATCGCCTTATAGGCTTTTGTAATCTCCGGAGAGTGATATTTTATTGGTGATGGCATGTCTCCTGTAATGACTTCTCCACAATCATGGTAGAGCGCCGTTGTTGCAACAGCATTTGGGTCTAAATTTCCATCAAAATATCGATTTCGTATAGTAGCAAGTATATGGGCAATAGCTGAAACCTCCCAACTATGCTCCATGACATTTTCAGATATAGTGTTGCGTTTTAGCCCCCAGCGTTGCAACCAACGAATTTTAGAGATATACGCGTAAAAGTGACTGATCATCTATTTATCCAAATTACTTAAATCCAAGGAAAAGGCATCACTATCTTGCCAAACAGGAAATACCTTCCTAAATTTTTCTAGCGCTTGTAGATTGATTACAGTGGATTTTAATCCTTGTTCACCATTATCAAAATCACAGAGGCTATTACCTTCGTAGTCTAATACACATGAACCGCCATCGTATTGCAAACCTTTACCGTCCTCCCCTACCCGATTGACTCCAACTACATACGCTTGATTTTCGATGGCACGAGCCTTAAGCAGAGTTTGCCAGGCTTCGTGACGTTGTTTTGGCCAGTTAGCGACACACAATATCAGATCATAATCACCAGTATTACGGCAAAAAACAGGGAATCGAATGTCGTAACATATTGTGAGTAAAATACGAAAACCACGGAATTCTATGACCTTTTTTTCGGTACCCGCCACATAGCGTTTATTTTCACCAGCCATACGAAATAAATGACACTTGTCATAGAAGCTCACTTTTCCATCGGGTTCTGAAAAGTAGAGTCTATTGCGCATAGCGTCTTTGTCTGGCCATACAGTGCTGCCAGCCAGCGCAAAATTTAACTCTGAAGATACGGATTTCATCCAGGATAGCGTTTCACTCAAATCGGACAGTTCCTCTTCTGTCCAACTAGCACCAGCTGCAAAACCCGAAGTAAACACTTCTGGTAATACCACCAAATCCGTGGTGTTAGTCAATGACTCAAGCCTGTTTTTTATATTTTCTCTATTGTTTTGAGGTTTACGCCACAATAAATCGGTTTGCAATAATGAAATAGTTAAAGTAGTCAAAGGAGTAGTTTTTATTTAGTTGAAAATATCAATATGATTCTAACGCAATCGCTTAGTAGAATATTAGATTAAGCGCGCGCGATCGAACAAATACGTTGAGAATAACTTATAAAAATTTGAAACATCAACGACAAATATCATTGATCTGCTGCTGTATGACTTCGCATTTTTAAAAACGAGAATAATCTGCATGAAATTTAACGCATTGGCCATTATATTCAGTATTGTTTTGTTGTCATGTGGTGGCTCAAACAGCAATAACAGTGATGATTCGCCCGTCAATCAAGCTTCACCAACACCTGTTCCACAAAACACCGGTTCCCCGACTCCTACTAGTGAGATATCACCGCAAATTACACCAACGCCGCTAGATAACAATACCGAAACACCATTAGCGCAACCGACGGAAACACCCAACCAAACAGCGACTCCTGCACCAACACCAACACCGAGTGAACTATTTCCATCACTTATCGAACTACCGGAACCGCAGCCATTAGGGTTTGATGCCGACGTAGACGTAAGCTTGAATCAAAGCACCTATCCCATCAATCATTGGCAGTTCAGTTTGAATTCAAACAATACGTTAGAGAGTGTCAACTATTTAGTACCAGACTCAACGACTTTAGCCAGCTGGGTAATGGAAAACGAATACCTGAGGGTCACCTTGGTACCCGAATTTGGTGGCAGAATCGTGTCAATATTTAACAAGATTACTAACCATGAAGAGCTATATCAAAACCCAATGCTCTCTCCTTATCTCAGCGGCACGAATATTTTTTACTATGACTGGTTAATGATTTTTGGTGGGATCTTTCCCACCTTCCCCGAGCCTGAGCATGGAAAAACCTGGTTAATACCTTGGGAAACAGAAATTGTTCACGCTGGCGGAGATATAGCGACATTGAGAATGTCCTATCGCGATGACTTTGACTTTGCTGGCGCACCATTTCAATACAACTATGGTGTAACCAATATGATTTGTACTTTTACAGTTAGCCTAAAAGCGGGAAGGTCTGCAGTAGATATCATCGTCACCGTTGAAAACCCTACAGATTCTGCCAAGAATTACGAGTATTGGACAAACACTGCGCCAGCTCCTGGTTCAGATCCTGGCGATACAGCACTGACCGATGGTTATGAAATTATTGCAGACATAGCAAGTTTAGCGCCGCCTCGAAATGGGTTTGGGTCCGCCTATGGAATAGTGAATCAAGGTAATCAAATATGGGATGAAATAAAATTTTTCCGCAACCACAATACAGATGGTATCGCTTACCCTAACCCCAACATTGCAAATTCAAATTTTTGGGGAGCTATAAATCATGATAACCAGGAAGGTTTTTTTCGTATTGCAGACAATACTATCACCCCAGGGCTCAAGATTTTTACTTTTGGAAGAGACAATACGATAAATGCTGACCCTATGGGTCCAACGACAAATAACGCTAATTGGCAGCGGCCTGCCGTTGAATTATGGGCAGGGGCATCTAATCAATTTTTCCTCAACGCTTCGATGCCGGCGCGTAGTTTCTTTAACCTGGACGAAACATATACACCAAGCGTTGGGATGAGTAATGTGACCCATGCAAATTCAGATGTGTTGGTAAATATCGAAGATGACGGCATCGATTTGTATTTCATCACACCAGATTTGGCATATAGAGTAACTGTCTCAGATGGAGGCGAAACAGTCTTCCAACAAACTATGACCCCAGACCCACTCAATGGCAATCGAATATCGCACACCTTTAACTCAACCGGGAACCTTTTAATAACAGATCTGGATAGTCGTGAGATATTAAACATTAATTTTTAATATCATAGCTTCATTAAAATGACGATTCGTCAAAATCTATCAACTTAATTGTTGACGAATCGTCAAATCTAAAGTTTAATTGCGCCAAAGTTTAATTCAGGTTGCGCCATGGCTCCGCGGTATATTGATCAGGAAACCCTCTCCGCTCGTGAAAATGAGATGCTAGACAAAGCGCTCGAAATTATCGACGAACAGGGCGTTGCATTTTTGACTATTGATAAACTCGTAGCAAAAGTCGACTATTCAAAAGGGACAGTATATAACCACTTCTCTTCTAAAGAAGATTTATTTACTGCACTTTGCAATCGCAATATGCGAAAGATTTTAGAGCTTTTCCAGCGCGCTAACTCGCTTCAATGTAGTACACGAAGCAAAATGACGGCGATGGGTTTTGCCTACATGCTAAAAGTATTACTCACGCCCCAGTGCTTTGCTCTAATGATGAATGCGAAAACAGAGTTTTTTGAAAAAGCAACACGAGAAAGAGGCGAAGAACATGAAAGTCTCGACAATAACATTATGGAGCTATGCTCTGGAGTAGTCGCCGAGGCTATTGAAAAAGGAGAGCTCACCCTTGGCCAACACAGCGTAGAAGATATCACGCTGTCCATATATGCGATGTCATTTGGGACTATAGGTTTACTCATAAAAAAAGATAGAACCTGTGCTGGAACCATGGGCTTTATGCTCCAAGACAGGATTCTGGCCCATGGGAGTATCGTTATGGATGGACTTGGATGGAAAGAAACAGAAAGTTTGGAAGACTTTGTAAAGCTATTACAAAATGATGTTTTTGCTAAGGAAATAGCATTGCTAAAACAAAGGGGTGTAGATTTGGGGGCAGGTATTGAATTACCTAATTAGATTGACTGAGTAAAAACGAGCGCATTGCGCTTTTTTTTAAACAATTAAGTGACGATTCGTCACAAAACTATTTGTATAGATAAAGGACAAAAGCAATGAGAGATAAGTTATTTGAGTTTGTAATTCGGCGACCAATATTAGTGATCATTAGCGTGTTTTTATTGGTTATGTTTGCCGCTTCCGGAGGGTCAAAACTTACTTTTAAATCCGATTATCGCGTATTTTTTGGTAAAGAAAACCCGCAGCTAAACGCTTTTGAAAATATGCAGGCAACCTTCACTAAAAACGATAACGTCGCTTTTATTGTTGCGCCCAAAGATGGTCTAGTATTTACGGAAGAAGTTTTGCTAGCGGTTTATAAACTCACTGAAGAATCTTGGCAAATTCCGTACTCTAGTCGCGTCGATTCAATCACCAATTATCAGCATACAACAGCTATTGGTGACGACCTCATTGTTGAAGACTTACTGCTAGAGCCAGAACTCGTCAAAGAAAAAGACATGGATGAACTCAAATCCATTGCTTTAAATGAACCACTCCTAATTAACAAGTTAGTTAATCAAGATGCTTCTGTAACAGTTGTAAGTGCCACAATTCAACTGCCAGGTATCGATCCTGTTACAGAGTTGCCACAAGTAGTTGAAAAAGTCAGAGAGATAAAAGCAGATATCATGGATCAATACCCTAATTTGGATATCTATTTATCTGGCTTGGTTATGATGAATAATTCTTTTAGTGAAGCCTCATTAAGTGATAACGCAACACTTGTGCCGTTAATGTTTTTAATTGTCGCTTTGACTATGGTTTTCTTGCTTAAATCAATTAGTGGCAGTATCGCGACTATCGTCATTGTTGTATTTTCAATTTTATCGACGATGGGACTGGCTGGATGGATGGGGTTTTTCCTAACAGGACCATCAGCAAGTGCACCCACAGTGATTCTCACACTTGCCGTCGCTGACTGCATTCATATTTTATCAACGATGATTTATGAAATGCGACAAGGAACAGAAAAACGAGCAGCATTGCAAAAGAGCCTTAAAATTAACTTCCAACCTATTTTGCTTACGAGTGTCACAACAGCAATTGGGTTTATGAGCATGAACTTTTCGGATTCACCCCCGTTTCACGATCTCGGTAATCTCGTTGCGATGGGTGTCATGCTTGCTTTTGTTTTCTCAGTCACAGTGTTTCCAGCTCTTATGTCAATTCTTCCTTTTAAAGTTAAAAGTGAAGAAGAAAGAAAAGCCGATTTCATGGATAAAATTGCAGATGTTGTGATTGCTAAACGTCGACTTTTACTTCCATCTTTCGCTATTTTAATTGTTGCTCTTGTGGCCTTTGTTCCAAAAAATATTCTCAATGATGATTTTGTAAAGTACTTTGATACATCAGTTGACTTCAGAAAATCAACTGATTTCATGCAAGAAAAACTCTCAGGTATTGGCACAATTGAAATTGAATTCAGTAGCGGTGAATCAAACGGAATTAGTGCACCTGAATACCTGCAAACAATGGAGAAGTTTAATAGCTGGATTCTAGAGCAAGATGAAACAGATCACAGCAATGTTATTTCCGATATATTTACTCGGTTGAATAAGAATATGCATGGAGATGATCCCGACTATTATCGACTTCCAGAAAACCGGGAGTTAGCGGCGCAATATTTACTACTCTATGAAATGTCACTGCCCTATGGTTTGGATCTTAACAATCAACTTGATGTCGACAAAGCTGCAACGCGAATGGTAATCACGGTTAAAAATTTAACCAGTGAAGAGTTCTTATCGCTCGAGTCTAGAATCAACGATTGGTTCTCGGCTAACGCGCCAGAATACGAAGCCAGAGTAGCAAGCCCAAGCCTAATGTTTGCTCATATTGGCCAACGTAATATCACTTCCATGTTAATAGGAACTAGCGGTGCTCTAATACTCATTTCGATTTTATTAGGTTTTGCATTAAGGTCGGCAAAATTTGGACTTATTAGTTTAATACCTAATCTAGTTCCCGCTGGAATGGGTTTTGGATTATGGTATTTCATCGATGGTCAAATTGGATTAGGGCTATCAGTCGTTGCAGGTATGACGCTTGGTATTGTTGTAGATGACACGGTGCACTTTCTCAGCAAATATATTCACGCTAGAAGAGAAAATGGAAATGATTCAGTCCAAGCTGTGCGTTATGCATTTAATAGCGTAGGTCGAGCGCTATGGGTCACTACATTAGTTCTTGTTGCAGGATTCCTTGTACTTGCACAATCCTCATTTAAATTGAACGCCGATATGGGGTTATTAACGGCAATCACCATTCTACTTGCACTCATTGTAGATTTCTTATTTTTACCACCACTACTAATGAAACTTGATGGTTCTAGCAAAAAAACAGAAGAACTTGAAATTAAATCCAAAGGAGAACTAAATAATGCTACGGCTTAAATTTTTAATATTAACACTTCTAGCAATTAGCTTTTCCTCGCAAATAATAGCCCAAACACCCGAAGAGCGCGGGCTTGAAATTGCGAATAAGATGAAGCAAACCGATATAGGTTGGGTAGATAGTAAAGCTTCTCTCGAAATAGTATTACGCAATGCAGCCGGTCAAGAAAGCAGACGGCAAGTTCGTACTACTAACTTAGAAGTGGAGGGTGACGGAGATAAAAGTCTAAGTATTTTTGATCATCCTCGCGATGTAAAGGGAACCGCGTTCTTGAGTTTCTCACACCCTATTGGTGCTGATGATCAATGGCTTTATCTTCCTGCATTAAAACGCGTTAAACGCATTGCATCTCGCAATAAATCTGGACCCTATATGGGCTCCGAATTCGCTTATGAAGATCTCGCATCTTTCGAGGTAGAAAAATACACTTATAAACTTCTAGGTGAAGAACCTTGCGAAGGCGGAATCTGCTACGTTATTGAGCAGTACCCCGTTGATAAATATTCTGGTTATACACGTCTGATTAATTGGATCGATAAAACTGAGTACAGAAGCTGGAAAACGGATTTTTATGATCGGAAAAATAGCTTGCTTAAAACATTATCAGTGAAAAAATACGAACAGTATTTGGATAAGTACTGGAGGGCAATGGAAATGACTATGGTTAATCATCAATCCAAGAAAAGTACCGATGTAATATTTAGTGATTATCAATTTAGTTTAGGTTTAACCGACGCTGACTTTAATCAAAACACGCTAAAACGCGCTAAATAAATTTGATGAAAATACCCAATCTATATTCGTTCTATGTGGCTCAGTTAATCGGGTTGACTTTGATTCAACCCGCATTAGCTGGCACAGAGTTTTCTGGAAAATTAGATTTTGAATTGAATTACTTTCCTGACAAAGGGCAATTTCAATCTCAAGATTATCATACTAATAGTTCTATCGCCTTTGAACCCGAGTTATATATCGATTGGAATAGTGGTAAAGATAGTCTTATTTTTACGCCATTTATTAGACTCGATGAAAAAGATGACGAACGTTCTCATGGTGATATTAGAGAACTTCTCTGGATTCATGTTCACAACAATTGGGAATTTCGAACCGGTATCGGCAAGGTATTTTGGGGTGTAACTGAGTTTAATCACCTTGTTGATTTTATAAACCAAACTGATGCTATTGAGTCATTTGATGGCGAGCAGAAATTAGGGCAACCCATGGTCGTGACTTCGCGCGTAACCAATGTAGGTATTTTCGATTTTTACGTATTACCTGGATTCAGAGAGCGAACATTTGCAAGTCAAGATGGAAGGCTAAGACCGGGGCTCTTGATTGATTCGGATAATCCAGTTTACGAATCAGATCAAAATGAAAGACACATTGATTTTGCTCTTCGCTGGTCACATTCCATCAGCGTATTCGACATTGGTGTATACGGTTTTAGAGGAACGGACAGAAATCCGTTGTTTTTCACAAGAGAAATCGATGGTCAAATTTTCTTGCAACCGTTTTACCAACAAGCGAATCAATTTGGAATCGATTTACAAGCAACGATTGATAGTTGGCTGCTAAAGTTCGAATCCATCTATAACTCTTCTAATATTGAAGATTTTACCGCCATACAAGCTGGTTTCGAATACACCTTTTATGGAATTGTAGGTTCATTTGCTGACTTTGGAATATTAGTTGAGTATGGCTGGGATGAAAGAGGAACTGCCGCAAATAACATAAATCAAAATGATATATATGTTGGGGGGAGAATTGCGTTAAATAATACAAATGATTCAGCGCTCCTTTTTGGTGGAAGCTATGATACAGACTTTAATACCAAAAGCTTTCTAATCGAAGCATCCCAACGTCTTAATGATTACTGGACGATTGAAGTGGATGCGAACCTTTTTATAGCAGGAGACCAAGAGGATTTTGCGTCATCATTTGATAAAGATGATTTGATTCAGTTGACTCTTGAACGTCATTTTTAGAAATAATCTTTAATACCCCAATAGTAATTAGTCGTCGGCTAATAATGAAGATTTAATAACATCTTATTTTCGACGTGGCAGAAAAGACTGAAGCTTTTCTGCCTATTAACAAAAAACCAAAGCCTACCTCAAAGCAAACCTCACCTTACAACTTATTAACGTTTGTCTCAAAAGAGCCTCTTTTTATCCATCATCTCATTGACTAAGATTCACTCAACAATAAGACATTCGGGAAAAACTTAGACTTTAACAATTACAAAACGGTAAAATTGCTCTTTATATTTCGCGTTAAAAATGGTTATTTTATGTCCGAATCTCTCCCCTATTTCAAAGATTGGCCCGTCATTAACTCAAGTATTAAAAAAAATGAAAAAATTGAACAGGCCATATTAAATATTTTGGAGAAGATGACCCTAGAAGAAAAAATAGGTCAAATGATTCAACCGAATCTGAGAGATGTTACTCCCGAAGAAGCAAAAGAATACAAACTCGGATCTTTGCTAAATGGCGGTGGAACTTGGGTTAATAATGATAAATATGCTGAACCAAAAGATTGGGCGCTCGAAGCAGATAGATATTGGAACGCTTTAAAAGAAGCATATAAAGATCGGCCCTTTTGGATACCTTTTATGTGGGCGACTGACGCTGTCCACGGTCATAACAATATCTTTGGAGCAACGCTTTATCCCCATAATATTGGTCTTGGCGCAGCAAGAGATCCCGACCTAATATATCGAATTGGCAGGGCCACTGCCAAAGAAGTTTGTTCCACCGGTATGGACTGGACTTTTGCACCGACAGTCGCAACTCCCAGAAATCTGCGTTGGGGTCGTACCTATGAAGGCTACTCTGAAGATCCAGAAATTGTGTATCAATACTCAGGCAAAATGGTTGAAGGGCTGCAAGGAAACAGCGAAGACCTTTCTGGCGAAAGTCACTTATTATCTACAGTAAAACATTGGATCGGTGACGGCGGCACCCTAGATGGAATTGATCGCGGAGACAATCACTACTCTGAAGAACACTTAATAAACATTCACGCAATGGGATATTTTTCTGGCCTTGAAGCCGGAGCTCAGGTGGTCATGTCGTCATTTAGTGGATGGGTAAACGACAATAACAACGCAATAGGAACTAAGGAGTACAACCAAAAACTTTCTGGCAGTTATTACCTTCTAACTGAAGTTTTAAAGGATAAAATGAATTTCGATGGCGCTATTATTTCGGATTGGAATTCTCACTCGGAAGTTTCCGCTTGTAGCGATGGTAACGCAAACTACTGTGTCAACGCTGGCTTAGACATCTTAATGGTCACATCTCGCAATGATTGGCAAGACACAATTAAAAACTTAAAAGCAGGAGTGAAATCAGGAGAAGTACCATTATCGCGTATCGACGATGCGGTCACTCGAATTTTGAGAATTAAAATGCGCGCGGGATTGTGGGAAAAGTCATCACCATTATCTCGAGAATATACAAAGCGAAATAACGTATTTGGTGACGCAAAGCATAAAGCCCTATCCAGAGAAGCAGTCCGTAAATCACTTGTTCTACTAAAAAACAAGAATAACATTCTACCTTTATCACTATCATCAAAGATCATTTTAGCAGGAAGTGCAATGGATTCTATCCAAAAAATGACTGGAGGATGGTCGCTGACATGGCAAGGTGGAGATACTCGAAAGGAAGATTTTCCAGGCTGTCAAACGTTACAGGATGCAATACGCGAAACAATATCAGAAGATAATTTTCAGAAATTTAGTCAATCACATAATACAAACGATATTGCTATTGTGGCAATTGGAGAAGATCCGTACGCGGAAATTGTCGGCGACATAAAAATTTGGCAAAGTTTAGAATTTACTAAATTAAAACGTGCCTATGCAGAAGATTTACGACTTCTAAATGAGCTTAAAAATCACGGTAAGAAAATTATCATTGTTTTCTTTTCTGGAAGACCTCTCTACGTAAATGAGTTAATTAATCTATCTGACGCCTTTGTTTGCGCCTGGCTTCCGGGAACAGAGGGATTAGGAATCACTGACGTTTTATTTAAAAATGAAAACAACGAGATTAATTTCGATTTCACCGGAAAGTTGTCCTACAGCTGGCCAAATCACAGAGATTCATTCGCGGTCAATGCGATTCCCTCTAATATAAAAAACTATCAAGTACCAAAACAGGAACAATCACCACAAGAATACCACCGACCGCTATTCGATATAGGTTACGGCTTAAACTATACGGATACCCTAAAACCCAATATAGATCTCGACACACTTCCTATTGATCAAACTGACTTGGTAACCGAATCAAAAGCGGCTCAGCAAAATCTCGCTTTATTCGGTGTACTCGCCACAGGAGATTATCGCTTAAAGATCGCCGATCACAACAATTGGATAATCGGTGCTGAAGCCACTGGAAACAACTCGGTAATTTGTGAGGGTATTGAAAGTCATCCTACTGACTTCGTTCACCAACAAGATGCTCGTAAAATAAGATGCACAGGAGGACCCCAATCACTCATTTATTTAGAAACTATAGATCAAGGGTTTGATGATTTGACCCCATATCTACTTGCAGAAGGAAAAATTGAAATCACTCTAAAGATAACACAATTTCCAAGTTCATCTGTTTTATTTTCAATTGATAAAGACCTACCAAACACAGCAAGTATCGATATTACTGAAAAGCTGAAAGAAATTTCTCAAGGCGAATGGCAACAACTTATTATTGATATTAAAGAATTAAGCGATCAAGGCTGTGATCTTACCCATGTGGTGCACCCAATGGCAATATACACATCTGGGGAATTCGAATTTGAAATAGGGTCTGTCAACTGGGTTATTTAGTCGTCATACCATTGGCAACAATTCACAAAGAATGTTTGGTTTCAAGTTTATTAATGATATTGACTACGAAAATCTGTAGCAGTAGTTCCAACATGCTTTTTAAATGCGTTATTAAACGCTACCCGATTATTAAAGCCGCACATCTCGTATATCATTGATATTGATTTTTCTTTAGAAGAGTATTTCATTAGTAGTTTTTTCGCTTCGGTTATCCGGTAAAAGCTTAGAAACTCATAAAAACTTTTCTCCGACCATCGCTTTATGGTCATAGATACCGTTCTAGAGGGTATATCCAAACTCTTAGATATCTGTTGTAAATTTGTATTGGGATTAAGGAATGGTTTTTCTTTCTCAAAATAATCGATAATACGTTGATACTTTTCATCAATAGTTTTTTCTATTTCATTAATTTCAACGACACGCTTTTCTATTTTCCAAGACAACTTAGGCAAAAGGTGATAGCCAACACCAATTACTGTACAAATCAAGACTAATTCAACATATACGCACAATAAACCTAAAATATCCGCAACATAACCAAAAGAAGTTGTTACGCCAATGGTATATCCTATCATGCGTATTATCGTGATAAAAACATATCCAAACAGCAGTAGTAAAAGCCACTTACTTTTGTCATCTATTTGCGAGATTAAAATTCGCTTTTCGGGCAATCCATCACGTATAAGATTAATTGCCAAGCACACGTAACTGACGGCAAGAATGGCGCGAAGATAGTTTTGAATAAAGAAATGATGACTATTATAAAATCGATATTCCTCAAGAAGATAAGCTTTAACTACCGAGTCATATTGCCAAAAAGCAAAATACATATACACGAAAAATAACACTGTTGGTAAAAAGTGATAGGCATCATTTTTTTGCCATCCATTAGTATTATTGACAACAGATCGCGTGTACAAATATAAAATAGGCGGTTGTATCCAATACGCGCATGAGATTAAAAAAATATAATCGACGCCATGCAAGACCACCCAGTGATTGAACACTTCACTAAACAGAAGCAAACGCTGAACTGAAACTAGTCCAAATATTAATATGAATGTAGCGAATAGAAATTTTGAGAATAGATTTTTATTTGGAGTGAAAGAAATCAGAGCAGCAAGCAAAAGGCTCAAAAATGCAATGAGTATCAATACAAAATCATTAATATTTAAAAATTGTGCCTCAAAATTCATTTTTAATACTTTATGATATTAGCAATACTGACCGTACTGCAAAAAAATCCATTTACCAACTGGCGTTTAGGGCCAACTTAGCGGGGGTAGGATTGGAAAATAAGCTTGGTTATTTTACTGCGATTTAGATTGAGATATTTGGCACGTATCACATCTCAAGAAGAAAGCTAGAAGCTTAATAATCGTAAAACATCTGAAGATCGTTGATTCGATTGTGCTTGTATAGATGTTCCTATATCGCTCCTAATTTGTTCCTGGGTAAGACTTGTTACTTCTTTGGCAATATCTGTATCACTAATTCGTGACCTAGACTCATTAGCACTCACTTCGCCGATAAGTAGAGAGGAAATTGCTGATTCTAATCGATTAGTGTTAGCTCCAAGCTCCGCAAAACTAGAATTTAGCTGATCTTGTACGCGATCGATGGTATCAAGCGCATTAGCCGCTCCAACACCAGAACTAAGGTTTAGGCTATCGAAGTTGTTATCAGACAGGACCTCCAAAAAGTTATTGATACCTATGTCTATTGCACCAGCTTCATTGTCACCGATTTGAATAGAAACAGCATCACTATTATCGAACAATGATTGTCCATTAAAACTTGTCGACTGGACCGTTGAAACAACTTCTGCACGCAGTTGCGTGGCTTCTTGATTCAAAGCTTCTCGGTCTAGCTCATTTAGGGTTCCATTTAATGATTGTATCGAAAGTTCTCTTATTCTTTCTAAACTTGAATTAATAGAATTTAAACCACCATTTGCAACTTGTAAAAGCGAAACACCATCTACCGCATTATTAATAGAGCGTGAAAATTCTCTCGCTTGATTAGCAAACGTATTAGAAAGCGCTAAACCAGCAGGATCATCAGACGCGGAATTGATCCGTTCACCACTTGAAATTCTCTCTGAGGCTTGTTGCGTACTGACCGGATTAGTTAAACTAGAGCTGATACCATTAATTGTCATGGCTGATTTACTGGTTGTAATTTAAACCAGATTAACCCAAACAACATAGAATACGGAAGGACTAATTCGTTATAACATCTTCACGGAAAGACAAAAATATTATCAACGCTAGAAATCTAGCCGATAAAACAAACAGAACAAAAAACAGAGTTTACAAGTAATAAGAGTAATAGTTTTTATTACTCATAGTTTTTGCAAAAATCAAAAAACTAACACTCGTGGACTTAAAAGTTAAGACTAGTGTTAACAAAAGAAAACACTAATGAAAAGATCATCGATCACAGAATGTAAACGACGATCTAATCGGGGTACAAACTCAATTCATGTAAGAATAGAGATATTAAATAATCTCTAATTTCTTACAACGTTATTATCTAATGCTAAGTTACTTTCAGGTTCGACCACTTTACTATGATCTTTAGCAATCAACATATAAAGTGAAGGAATAATAAACAAAGTAAACATTGTTCCAATCGTCATACCCCCAACTAAAACTAGGCCAATCGAATTTCTCGCCTCCGCACCAGCGCCAGTAACTAATACAAGTGGAAAGTGACCAATCACCGTAGCTGCCGTTGTCATCATTATCGGACGCAGCCTAGTCATTGCCGCTTCGTACACTGCCTCTAGTTTTTGTTTGCCTTGCTCTTGCAGTTTATTTGCAAACTCAACAACCAAAATACCATTCTTAGATATTAATCCTATCAGAGTAACCAGACCCACCTGAGAATAGATATTTAAGGTGGTCGTCCAACCATTTGTCCAAAAAGGCATATCAGGTGCGGGAATCTTTAAAAACGTAAAAACAAGCGCACCAAATAACGCTAAAGGTACAGAACCCGCCAAGATCACTAATGGATCGCGAAAACTATTAAACTGCGCGGCTAATACGAAAAAGATTAACGCAATTGCCAATATAAACGCCCCAATAAATTTGTTGCCCTCTGTTCGAAGTTGACGGCTTTCTCCGGTGTAATTAATCACAAAACCAGGAGGCATAATTTTCTTCGCCTCCGTTTCTAAAAACGCTAGAGCATCATCTAGAGGTCGAATAGCAACACCACTTAACTTAACAGAGTTCAATTGCTGTAATCGATTTAGCGAGCGAGGTACAGTCATATTTTCTACACGAGCAATGCTGCTTAATGGGATAAGCTGTCCATTTGGCCCGGAAATATAGATATCTTGTAATTGATCTGTTGTTAACCGGTTATTTCTTTTTACTTGGGGAATAACTCGATAACTTCTGCCTTCTAAATTAAAACGGTTTACATAATTACCGCCCATCATCACACCCATATCGGCACTAACCTGAGCAAGAGTCAATCCTAAGTCAGCGACTTTTTCTCTATCAATGACAATTTCAGATTGAGGTTGATCGATCTTGGTGTCGATATTCAAAAAAGCAAACATGCCACTGGCCATCGCCTTTTGTTGCAGAGTCTGAACAACATTCAAGATAATTTCGGTGTCTACGGTAGACGTCAAAGCAAATTCGACAGGAAAATCCCCTCCCCCAGGTAAAGCAGGCGGCATAATTGGAAACATTTGAATACCGGGTATCGCACCCAACTGTTGCTGCAGTTCGGGCATCACTTCAAATAGCGTTCTATCTCTATCATTCCAAGGTCTAGAAACAAGCCCACCAAATCCGAAGTTGGATCCGGTTATCTGAAACGTATAATCTGTTTCAGGTGTCTTTAAGAAAATATTGTTGGCATGCTCGGCATAGTGAATAGTTTGTTCCAAAGTCGAATTAGAAGGTGTTTCAAGAATACCAAACACTATCCCTTGATCTTCTGTTGGAGCTAACTCCTTTGCAGAAAAGATAAACATCGGCACGCACAATAACCCAATAAAAAGCCAAACAAAATAAACTACCAATCGATTCTTAAGTGATATCGATAATATTTTTCCATATCGAGTTTTAAATTTATCAAACAAATCATTAGTTTTTTTTGCAAACCCTTCGTTAGACATATTAGGCCGCAACATCTTAGAAGCCAACATCGGTGACAAGGTAACGGCAACGATTCCTGAAATCATCACAGCACCGGCAAGGGTTAAAGCAAACTCACGAAACAACGCACCAGTTAACCCACCTTGCAGCGCAATTGGTAAGTATACCGCTGCAAGTGTGATTGTCATTGCTATTACCGGGTTGACTAATTCTCTTGCACCAATAATCGCTGCATCGAATGGCGTCTTACCTTCACCTATGTGGCGCTGTACATTTTCCACAACTACAATGGCATCATCAACAACCAATCCCACCGAAAGCACAATTGCTAATAAGGTTAATAAGTTAATCGTAAAACCGAAGATTTGAATTAAAAATACCGCACCGATTAATGCTAGCGGAATGACTAAGACAGGTATAATCGCTGATCTCGCAGAACCTAAAAATAAAAATATCACTGCAATAACAATTAACAATGTTTCGATCAGTGTTGTAACAACTTCACTAATTGCACTTTCAATGTATTCAGTCGAGTCATAAGCGAAACGCGCATTCAAGCCGCTTGGTAAGGATTTTTTTATTTCTTCAAGTTCATCTCGCGCTCGTTGGATTACGTCAATAGCGTTGGCATTGGGTAACGGCCAAATTCCCATAAAAGTTGCCGTATCGCCAGAAAACCTAACTTCAATATCTGAAAATTCAGAACCTAACTCGACATCTGCGATATCCTCGACACGAATAGTTGCTCCATCGTCTTCTCGAATAACTAAACGCTTAAATCCTTCTACTGATCGCAAGTCTGTGTTAGCTGTTAAGTTGACACTAATTAAAGATCCTTTTGTTTGGCCAATTGCACTTAGAACATTATTCGAGGCGAGCGCCTGACGTACTTCACTTGGTGAGATCGATAATGCAGCCATTCGTTCTGGACGCAACCAAATACGCATTGCGAATACTTTTCCGCCTAGAATATCTGCACGCTGAACCCCTTCTAATGCAGCAAGTCTCGGTTGAACAACACGGGAAAGGTAATCTGTAATCTCGTTATTTTCTAAGATGTCGGAAGTGAAACTCAGATAAGCTGCAGCAAATTGACTATCAGCAGACTGAATATCAATGATGGGCACTTCTGATCCTTGAGGTAACTCACCTCTTACACTATTAACCTTTGCATTAATTTCCGCCAAAGCCTTAACAGGATCATAATTAATTTTGAGTCGAGCAGTAATTGTAGATTGGCTCAATGTGCTTTGAGATTGAGTGTATTCAACACCATCTACTGCTGCGATTGCTTGTTCAATTGGAGCAGTTACAAAACTCTTAATTAACTCCGCACTAGCGCCAGTATAGAAAGTCGTGATAACAACACTGGCGTTATCGCTTCTAGGATATTGGCGTACGGTTAAAGAATTCATAGCCTGCAAACCAGCCAAAATAATGACAAGGTTAACAACAATAGCTAGAACAGGTTTACGAACAAATATATCGGTAAACTTCATATTATTTCCTTATAAAAAGGCACTAAGAATCTTTTAACTGAGGATCTAATTCAAAATCAGGAGAAAGAGAATTATCTTCAACAACATTTTGACCATTGAATAACTTAAACAACCCAGATGTAACAATTCTCTGTCCAGGCTCTAACCCTTCAACAACATCGACAAAATCACCTCGAGATCGGCCTAACCTCACAAATGCTTGTCGAATCTTTTTAACACTTTCATCTTCCGCATCACCATCTTCGATAATAAAGACAGAATCTCCATAAGGTGCATTCAGTACGGACGAAGCTGGAATCTTAATCACTTCGTCACCGTCTGAAACCACTAACTCAACATCAACAAACATGCCTGGCTTGAACAGTTCATCTTCGTTTTCCACTTTAGCTTGTAGTCGAATATTTCTCGTTTGACTATCAACCAATGGAGAGATAACAGTAACGATGCCATCAACCGTTTCATCTGAACTATCTACAGAAACTCGAACCGTCTGCCCTACCTTAACGCGACTAAACTCTCTTTGTGGTAACGAAAAATTAACTAAGATCGTTGAGATATCTTGAAGAGTTACAATGGAATCTCCTCCCCGTAGATATTGTCCCTGATCAATCATGGCAATACCCAATCGACCATTAAATGGTGCGACGATATTTTTCTTTGCGATTGTAGATTCTACATTTTTAACTTGCGCTGCAGCCTGTTGATGTTCTGCGACAATAACATCGTAGTCTTCTTGAGAAATATCTTTTGAACTAAGTAAAGGCTCTGCTCTATCTAAATTTTTCTCTGCAAGTACTAACGCAGATTTAGCCGACGCTAGTTGAGTATACTCAGACGTTAGATCTTGACTTAATAGAACCTCACCTTTGCTCACAAAAGAACCTGGAACAAAGTTTATCGATTCAACATTGCCATCTAATTGAGCAGAAACAACAACCCCATTTTCCGCTTCTAATTCGCCAGGAGCATAAATTAACGTTTCCCATTTGTCCGACTCAACAGTGGTGCTGTTTACAACCGAAGGTGGAGGGGAAAAGCTAGCCATTTGCTCTCCCATAAACATAAATTGCGAAAGCTTTATTCCGGCCAAAATAAAAGCCAAAGCTATGACGCCAAGCACGGTGAATATACTGAATTTATTCATACAGAGATCCATTGTATCGGGAAGAATATAGGGACAAATTTTACCTTACTCGAGTAAAATCTACGACAATATTCTAGGGGAAGATGATATTAGTTTGTTCCCTACAAAAAAACGCAATTAAAAGGCATCTTTTTTCACAAACTAACATCTTAATTCGAACGAAATGGCGACTAATCGGTTCGAAATCAAAATCGAGTAAAAAAGACTCGTTTCAAAGAAGAAAAATTTTTGTGAGTCGATTATTCTAAAAAGCTAAAGGCAATATCATGCAAGCAAGCCAATTTCATGCAGATTGAAATGTTATATAGTTAATTTATTCCCTCGGAATCATATTAATAGGTAAGACTCTATAGCTAGAACTGCTGCTTTCGCCTAAAATTTGAATGATACCCCGTCACAAAGTACTTGGTATAAAGATCACCAATCGTGAGCTATTGCACAAATATTAAGGCGAGTTCGTGCTCGCAGAGGGGTTTGTTTGTATATTTGACTGGAAAAACAAATTTAATTGCTATCCGGTCCTAAAAAGTGAAACATAACGTGCTTACTAAAGAATCCAAAACGACAGTTCTAGCGGTTGTTCCTACATCAGTTTACGGTGACTGCTCAGAGGAATCATTAGCAAAAGGGCGTAATCAATCTAATAATCAAATTTTTGTAGCTGATTTTAACGTTGCCATTTGGCTTAAGTTAAACGAACCCAGCCTCGAACCCATATCCATTTATCTTGAGTTCTCAGATAGCCGCGGTTCTAGAGAGGTTTTCGTAGATAAAGGCAACTTGAATAGCGCGAAACACTTAATGTTGTCAGCAAAAGTAGCTTTAAGATTTAGAGGCTATATTTCTCGAATGAAAGTAGTGTGCCGCTCAGAAAGCTTCCCATTTCCAAATGTATCTGTAGATGAGCTATATATTCAAGCCATCAAAAAAGCGCGCAGCCTTTCCAGCACTATCTCTGGAGTCTAATATTCCCTTTACAGTCTCTTTTTGTACCAGAGATTCAGGGTAACTTTCGAATTCGAGCCCTGTAACACGATTCAAATTTAATAAGGCTTGCTTTGGTGAAACATCCTGAATTCGGATAACGTTTAAACCAGAGTGACTACTGCTTTTTGACACTTTTCATACAACCTATTTTCTGGGTGAAGCACTAAAACCGGCACCACCTTTAACATTACTAAGCTCTTAAAAGCGATTTTTATGCCAACGGAAGCAGTTGGGCACTTCCTGACGTCAAAAAATAAAAAAAGCAATAAATATCAATAAGTTAACTAAATTACTGAAATTTTATTTCTTTATTTCATTAAAAAAAACAAAACACAATTCAACCTAAAATGACAAAATACGTCATATTTTTTTAAACTCAAAACCCAAGCAAAATGATTTAGACGACAGGCCTGTCAGTTTTATTTACAAAGGAAGCGTCTATATCTAACAGAGCCAGATATAACAAGATCTGAACGTGCAGACAAATAAAGCACCTTTCACACTCAGCTTTAATTGATGCCTAAGTAATGTAGCATCTGAATTCCAATAGCCTTAAAGCTCACAGCGGATGAATTACTTGCTGAGTTATAGGGTGGAAAGATGTTTCTATAACCAACTAAAACGAGATATTTAGGTGACTCTGCAGGGAAAATGCCAACGAACATATTGTTATAGACTTCATTTTCGTCCAACTTAAAGCCCCTTGCCCTTGCTGTTCCCGTTTTACCAGCGACACGCATGTTGGGTAAAGCCGCTTTGATCCCTGTTCCTTTAGGCTCAGTCACTTTTTCCATCCACTGCAGCATAGTCGACGCAGTCTCCCGACTATAAATCTGGTCAGAAGAGCTAATAGGTGTCCCTGCAACTAAAGTCAACGGTATCAGCTCCCCTAGGCGAGCCAAGGCGGTGTAGGCTCTTACCATTGACAGCAAAGTTACCTCCAAACCATAACCATAACTCTGATTAAGCAACGTCACTTCACTTTCCCAAGCATTACCAATGTTGCCTATCGATTCCATTCCGGGGAAAGCACCCGACGATTCGTTGAGTCCCAAAGTATTCAAATAGTGGGAAAAATCTTCACCATCCAATCGTGAAGCCAATTTAACCATTCCGACATTGGACGATTTTTTTATGATCTGAGCTGGAGTAAGCCATTTGTAATTTATCGCGTCTTTAACTAACCACCGGTCGATATAAATGTGTCCTGGAGACGTATTAATCGATTCAGAAGGTTTTACTAAACCCTTTTCGTAAAGATGCGCCATTACAAGAGGTTTTAAGGAGGAACCGGGCTCATAGGTCTCTGAAAATGTGGTACTCACTGTATGATCGTAAATAAGATTTTTACGATCATTGGAATTAGTGCCAGGAAAGTCAGTAATTGCAATAATTTCCCCGGTTTCGATATCAGCTACGATTGCGCTAGATTTTTCGGCCCCAAATAGAGGAGTATGCTGTGATAAAACCTTAAAACAAATGTGCTGCAAGTACCCATCAACACTTAGTCGTAAATTTTCGCCCGCTTTAGAAGGTATTATCACATCGGACGAAAATATATTTCGCTGAGGTACTTTACCATTTCTCGACCTTAAGCCTACTTCACCAGAATATTTTTCCAAAACCCGACCAGGACTGCTTAGCAAATGGTTATCATATGCTTTTTCAATTCCGGAAATACCTTCGCCAGATAGATTCACCACACCAAGCAAACTTGATGTGGCTTCTTTCATAGGATAAAAACGTCGGTAATAATAATCTAAATAAACATAGGGAGATAAAGAGGCTATTACGCTCTGACTGTTAACCTTATCCGGGGGAACCTCAGTCGCAACAACGTTATATCTGCGCTTAGGTTTTTTCAAAATCTCAGAAACAAGATTTTTTAATTCAAGATTAAGTATTTTCGCTACTTGATTAAGAGTTTCTTTTTCTGCAGCAATTTTACTCAGCTTTTCACTTTCATTAGATTCACACTTTTCCGATCCAAACATACACCAGTCATCGTGAAATAATTTTGGATCAATGACGACTTTTACAAGAGGCGTATCTTTTGCTAAAAGCTTACCCGAACGATCTAAAATATCCCCTCTAGGAGGAATAATTTCACGCTCTGCTTCTACTTGAGAGTTTTGAATTCTAATTAAACGTTCGCTTTCATATTGAGCCAGTACAAATAACCGAACAACTAAAATTAAAAATAAAATTACAATAAAACCAAAAACGATCCCCAACCTGACCTTTATGTTTTTCGCCGTTTTTTCATGTAATTGTTTTTTCTTTACATTTTTCTTCATTAAGTTTTATAAGAATAAATCAGAGAGAAAAGTCTCTGTGTATTAATCCAAATTAAAGGAGCACAACCACTTCATAAGTGTCACTAAGATAGCCTTAATCTGAAATTATACTGATAAAAGATAGCTATTTCTTTAGATTTATAGAAAGCTAGTATAAACAATCTAATACTCGAACAAGGCTTTTTGATTGGCTTATTTTTAATACTCAGGTACCCATCTAGTAAGAAATTTTGCCAGTTTTTCTAGCCGAACCGGCTTTGACATAAAATCATTCATTCCGGATTTTAAACAGCTATCACGATCCTTGTCGGATGCATTGGCAGAAACAGCGATAATTGGACAGTTTTGATTTGATGAATGAATCTGACGAATCTTTTGCGCCGTCTCTTGGCCTGAAAGCCCTGGCATTAAGCAATCCATAAGTATGATATCATAATCTCCACTAGTAATTTTTTCTAAAGCATCCTCCCCAGACATAGCAAACTCTGTGCTAGCACCTAGTTTTGAGAGCATTGCACACATAACCTGAATATTCACCTTATTATCATCTACAACTAATACGTTCACATTTGGAAAACTACTTCTTGATTCTGACGAATATTCGTCTTTAGCTAGGCGACCAGGAAATTCGAAATCTATACGCATTCCATCAGTTTTATCAGCAACGTATATCAAGCGAGCACCAATCACCTCAATAAGTTTTCGTCCAACATAATATTCTAATCCAAGTCCTTCCCATTCATTCGCAGATATTTCTTCCTTAACCCAATTATTGATGACCTGAACTTCATCAATATCTAACCCAATTAAACTGACTACAATCGAACCCTCAACATCCTCCATTTGTCCTGTCACGCTCAGGGTTAAAGACGTAGTTTTAGAGCGGACAATCAAACTATCAAAAATCACCCGAAGGACTTTTCTCACATGCACCCATTCACAGAAAATAGTGCTCGGTAACGAAGAGTCGAAACTGGTCGAAATTAAAATCTCACGGTCATCATAATTTTTTTGCCAAGTTTCAACAATCTCAGTTATTTCATTTTCAATATTCGCTTTGGTCTCCAACGGTACGATATCATTCCCTAAGATTTCTGAATAAGTTAGCAAATTATCCATGTAATAAAATAACTGCATGGCATTGTCCTTTGCTGATTCAAGCCTTTCCTTCTGTTGATCGTCGAGATTACTATTAAATAACAATTCTATATTTCCATAAAAAGCATGGATTGGAGTTTTAACATTGTGACTAATGTTGTTTAAAAAAGCATTTTTCGCCTGATTACTGGCTTTCGCCAAAGACAATGCAGACTCGGTTTCCAAATACGCCTTTTCGAGAGCCTCTCGTGCCTTCAACTCTTCAAACTCTTTTTCTTGTTTCATGGATTTAATTCGATGAGCTAAAGCAAATGACAATAAAATCGATTCACTTGCTACACCTAACTCAATAGCATGCATAGTGAAAAAATTAATCGGAAGAAAAGCCAATAGCGTTAAATTGTATACAGACATCCCTATAATCAAGAACATCCAACTAGTAAGAAAATATACACTTGGCACAAATCCCTTTTTCAAAATCATTAACGAAACAACTGGTATCGTCACCGTAATAATTAATGTTGTAAACGATAATATTTTTATACTTATCGACACATCAATAAGTATAAAAAACAAGCTTACCACCGGTATAAACGAGATCCAAAAAAGAAATTTATCGACTTTCGGGAAAAATTGATTAACCTTAAGAAAACTCCTTGTGAATTTAAAAGAAGCCCACTGAAAACACCCAATAAATAAATAAGCAATGAAACCTTGTACCTCAGAGCTGAACGACCAAAGGTAGCGAAAACCAATTCCCGAAGTAAATAATGTGTATGCGTATACATTTCCGACATAAATCACATACCAACCAAAAACTGGAATACGAGTTCCAAAATAAAGGAAAAGGTTGTATAACACCATTGATAAAATAATGCCGGAAATAAAAAAAGCAAAAGCAGTGTCAGTATTTGATTTTTCAATAAGTCCGATTTCGTTACTTATGTAACTAGGTAACATCATCGGAGACTTTCCCCATACTCTCAAATAATAAATATCACCTTCACTATGGCCATCTAAGGGAATCAGAAAATCTTGATTGTCAATGGGTCGAGCAGAATACGCTTGAGTATCGCCAAAGCGATAGAGCAGTTTATAGCTATTAGTCGGCGAATATCGATATAGTTCGAGGTTATCAATAATAGGATTAGCAATTATTACGTAAGAAGTGTCGAGTGTATCGAAAAGAATTCGATCGACCTTAAACTTAATCCAAAAATGTGAATCCGATTGACCCAGCTGTGGATGATTGTTTAGAGAATCAAAACCGGATTCAGTAATCACATCATTTATATCAAGTTTACCACTTGAATCCTCTAATAATTCAGCGGACTTCCATAATGGGTAAATAGCTTGTGAGTATGTCTTCGGTTGATCGGTATCGTTTTGAATGTCGATATACTCACTACCCCATAAGGATAAGCTGAGTGTAAAGAAAAAGAAAAAAACAAGCCCAATACGTAAAAAACCGATAGAAGTATCGATTTTTAAATTCATGATGTTATCCGTAATTAAATTTTAAAATTTCTTTCCTAGTAAATTTGATGTCTAACCAACCATGCGAGTAAGAAGGTAGTCTGCATCACCAATATGGTCAACTAATGATCGATGCGAATCAGGGTGTATTTGATTTATCGCTGATTCTAACTTTAGCTCAATAGCCAAATTAGCTTCGTCCTTATACTGGTGAATCTTCTTTTTAATTTTCTCCAATATTATATTTATTTGTTCCATATCAATTTTAGGAGATAATACCACAAACATATCAGGTTTTAACCGGGTAATTAGGCTAGTAGCCCCAAATAATCCTACTAACGAATCAGATATAAAATTCACATAAATATCAATGTATTCTGCACCGAGCTCGGCTGTAATTTCCGTATGATTAACCAATTTAACAAAGACAAGTGGCAAGACGTTATGTGAAATCTTAGAATTTTCAAACTCTCGAGCAGCTTTCATATAAAATTCTTTCTGATCTAACAAACTGGCTGAATTGAATGAACTAGACTCTGAGTCCATACCCAACCCATTTAGAGCGCCACCTTTCGAAGAAAAAGCATTTTCTAAAGTAAGGTAATCATTCCATAACTTATCCGAACGAAGTTTTGCACTAATGATCGATGAAAAAGAAAGCCTGGTATAACGATCTTCCTGATCCCAGGAATAGCATATATGGCCAAAACAATGACCAAGATATATCAGCGGTTCCACATTAAACGTTTCGCCAATTAGACTGCTTTTTTCGTCGTGAAATAATTCATTTGGTGGGTGATCGTAGCTGTTAAAATCACTTAGTTGATTGTTTTTATTAAAACCAAATACTGTACTGCATTTTTCAATATTACCTTTCGATTCCTCATTTTCACGATTATGATACAAAACAATGTAAAAGAAATGATAATCGATGCTGTGTAAAAACTTGTGTAAAGAACGAAAAAAATCAAATGTCGAACTCTTCTTTGCGGCTAGACTAATCAGGTTTCTTAACTGTAAATATCGGTTATCAATTTTTAACCCTTTCTGTACCGATTGTGCGTAGAAATACTGATTTGCAATGCTAGATAGCAAATAATAAAGTGGTAAGTATCTGCCTCCCGAATCGTATTGTGCTGCAAGCTTTTTCACCAATAAGATATTCTCAGAGACAATTTGGCTCATCTCCTCTGGAGTATGTCTATCATTCAAAAATTCGGAAAATAATCTTCCTATCTCATCTACTTTATCATTTTCAAGTTTAAGCCCGCTTAACCAATTTGAAACTTCATCTATTTGCGAATTATTAAGCGTTGATGTTGCCAAGAGTTCTAGAATCCTAGTTTGATCGATCGAATCGACGACCACCAATTCGCTACTACTATCTGCGGTCTGCTTGTCTCGCTCCTTCACACCACTTCCACAAGAGTTTCTTTGAACAAACCGAGTAGGTACGACAGTCAGGTGTTTAACTTTTTCTCCATTCGCCATTGATAATGCTAATTGCGCTGATTGCTTTCCAATTTCCAATACAGGCTGATCAACTGAACTTAGAGGTGGAGTTGTAAAAGCAGCTTCTCTAATATTATCGTAACCGACTACGGCAACTTCCTCAGGAACCTTAATTCCCCTTTCTTCTAAAACATGCAGAACACCACAAGCCATATCATCATTAGCGCACACAATCGCCTCTGGTAACCCATTTGATAATGCGATAAATTTCGCTGCCGCCTCAAAGCCAGCTTCAAAAGTAAAGTTTCCTTCAGAAACATAGTCCATATCCACATTTAGACCATGTTTCTTTAATGTTTCCAAATAAGCCTCGTATCTTTCTTCGGCTTCTGGATGCATTAATGGACCGCGAACGAAAGCAATTTTACTCAATTTATAATTACAGATTAAGTGGGATATAGCTTGTTTCAATCCCATTTTATTATCGTTAACGATACTTGGGTGATTTCTAAGCTCTGCGCCAATACTTAAAATTGGTAAATCATTTAACTTATCCAATTCTCGACTAAATTGACTGAAAGAAAGAAAATTAACAAGTGAACTTGTTACTACCACTAGGGCGTCAATTGGGGCGCTTTTCAAAAGGTCATGCACAACAGAAGGTTCGTCGGAAGAACCTGATTCAACTTTTGGCTGTTCAATCGGAAAAATAACAAGATTAGCGTTATTAGCTTTGGTAATTTCTGCCATTCCCTTTGCTATGCTCACAGAATAGTCTAATTGTAAGTCAAGAACTAATAAGCCTATATTTTGAGTTTTTTTAGGCGAAGTCATTAACAAGTCTCCTCCACAATTAAGATCTCCACTTTGCGAGTACAGTATCTATCTGGTCGGCCACTATTGGCTTCGAAAGATAATCGTTCATCCCTATATCCAAACATTTTTCCTTGTCTCCTGCCAATGCATTTGCGGTCATTGCAATAATTGGAACATCTTTAAACACATGTTCAGTTCTTATGCGACGCGTAGCATCGTACCCATCGAGTATTGGCATCTGGCAATCCATAAAAACGATATCATGTTTTTCTCGACTCAGTTTTTCAAAAGCCTCCAATCCATTTTCTGCTACTTCAACAGTGCATCCTAGTTTTTCAAAAACTTTTTTTGCAATTATCTGATTGACTGGATTATCTTCAGCCAGAAGAATCCGTGTTCCCTTAGCACCAACATCAGCATCTTCATAATCAGGCTCAGTCCCGTAGTGTTTTACACCCAAGAGATCGCTTATAACTTCGTTTAATTGAGAAAACTTATATGGCTTAGATAAAAATCCTTGAAAACCAATTGAACGGTACGACTTTACAAGGGCTAATTTATCAATTCTAACAGACGCTATAAGCAATGATTTCGAAGCAAGTATTTCTAGCTCATAAGGTGCCAAATTTATGTCAAGCGGATCTAAAATTACGATATCAAAAGAGTGTGATTCTAATTCAGAGGTAAATGAACTTTCATCTGAATAGATCTCTGGCCTGCCCCCAAATTTTTGTAATTCCAAATAAAGATTCTTTGCATACAAACTATCTTTTTCAAATACAAGAATCTTCCGACCATTTAGATATGTTGGAGAGTCTTCAGATTTATTTGTGTCCTTTTTCAATGACACAATGATTGTAAAAATGGTGCCCTTTCCTATTTCAGACTCCAGTTCAATGCTTCCATTCATCATAAGCACTAGCTTTTTGGTGATAGCTAAACCTAGTCCGGTGCCACCATATTTCCTCGTCGTGGAAACGTCTTCTTGCGTAAAAGATGAAAATATCTTTTCTTGCGCCCCTTCAGATATCCCGATTCCCGTATCTCTCACTTCAATCTTAACATTTGAAAATTCATCCTTTGTATCTGCTAAACGAGTAACTAGTATTTCGACATAACCTTTTTCTGTGAATTTCACTGCGTTCGAAAACAAATTTATAAGCACTTGACGAAATCTTCCAGGATCACCTAATAAATTATTGGGTACATCATGATCCACATGACAACTGATAGATATTCCCTTTTCCACCGATCTCAAACTAAGTAAGTCAATCGCGTCATCACAAATTCGACTGAAACTTAACCCAATTTCCTCTAAGTCAAGTTGGTGTGATTCAATCTTAGAATAATCTAGAATATCGTTAATAATGCTCAATAACGATTCGGCCGATTCCTTAGTGCTATTGACATATTCAAGCTGTTCACTTGTTAATTGAGTTTCGAGCAATAAATTAATCATTCCGATAACACCATTCATCGGTGTTCGAATTTCATGGCTCATAGTGGCCAAAAAGTCATTACTTGTATTCGTCGCTCTATGAAAGCAATCACGGTAGAAATCCTCGGTAATCTTTAAACGTGATACCGCTTTTCCTAAATTCTCTACGATTTTTAAATAAAGAGATTCAAAGCTATCAATATTTTCTCGGCCTAAAACCGAAGAATAAAGTGTCTTACTTATCTGAATTGGATATTTTGGAGCAGATTGATAAAGCGCCTCGAAAGAAGGCAAAAATGTAAAGATATCTGAATTATATCCAGGAACTTCATCGCAAATAACAACTTGAAGCTCGAATTTCGAATCAAGTTTGTCTCTTTTTTCCTCCCAGGATTTGAGTGCTTTTAAGTTAAACTTCTCGACAAAAAACACTAAAATTGCTTTGCCTTCAATATCCTCTAAAACAATCTCAATTGATTCATTGATTTGCTCAACTTCTTCAATGTCAGGGCATCGGTTTAACCAGCAACAAATCGTATTATTACCAACCTTTAGAAGGCTAAATATGTTACCCAAAACGGATGACACATCAACTAAAGAGTCAAAACGCTTAATCTTTTGACCACTAATAGGACAAGCAATCCAAGAATTAAACTTTGAAAGTGGAATATTCATTCAAAATAAAGACAAATATCGAAGTTAAATGTGATTATCAGTAAGTGTAGTTGATAATATTGAGCTGAAAAAAAGGAGTCGAATTTCAATCGAAAAATACAATAGAGCTTAAATAACAAGATTAATATGGGAAATTATTCATACAAATTGCTCAAAGGGACGTTTTTTACGTCGCTCTATTTTGTGCTCTAATAGCAAAAAATAAATCAACTACAAAAGGACTCGAAAGGACAGACCCCATTGATTTCCTTTAGTGGTAACAATGATCGCTGAGGTCTCAAGTCTTGCCTTGCGCGTTTTAATGAGAGTAAAAATAAGGTTTCGCTGACATTTAGCGGAGGCTTTGAACGGCTTCTTTGATTTGGCTTTCTGCGCTGGCTAGTTTTTTGGCTAGAGCTCCGGGCGTTGCATAGGTGCCGTAAACGGGAATGAACCCGATATCACTTAGGCCAATAAATTCTAGCGCTTCTTTAATGACGGGCGTAACCAACTCGGATAGCTTTGATTCCTTCGAGCTGTAGTCTCCACCGGCCGAAATGATAACAAAGATTTTCTTATCCAATAGAAGTCCGTGCGGGCCGTCGTCGTCATACTTAAAGGTAAAACCTGGACGAGTCACTTGGTCAATATAGGCTTTCAGCCCAGATGTAACTGTGTGGTTGTGCATTGCTGCGCCAATAATGATGATGTCTGCTTCTTTTAGTTCGTTTATAAGCCTTGTGCTTTCTTCAAGCGATGTTGTTTGTTCGCAGCTGTGTTCTTTGGGGTCAGTAAAAAAGCCGGATATCGCCAAACTGGTTAGGTGGTTTGGTGGTGATATGCCCAGATCTCGGGTGAGGATGCGGAATCCTCCAGCTTCGGACAACGCAGCCTGAAAGAAGGCTGTTAGTTGGGTGGAAATACTTTGATCTGGCGTTGGGCTGGAGTTGATGATCAATACGTTTTTCACTTTGCGTACCTTGGTTGTTTGAAATGGTAGCCAAGGGTATATTGTTCAGATTTGTAGACCAACATAGCGGATTGGGATTGACTGTTCTTATATGGCTATTAATTGGGTAAGGTGATGGATACTCAACTATTGAATGGCATTGTTATCTTTAAATATGTCGTGGACTGTCGCAGCTTTACCGAGGCTGCAAATGTGCTGAATCACAGCAAGTCGTATGTGAGCAACGAAGTAAACAAGCTTGAGCTGCGCTTGGGTGTGCGTCTGCTGAATCGAACCACGCGAAAAATTAGCCTAACGTCGGAAGGGGAGATTTACTACCGTCAATGTCAAAACATCATTGATGACGCCATGCAAGTGGAGCGGCAGCTTTCTGGTCAGCAACTGGAGCCCAAAGGGAACCTGCGAATTAGCTGCCCGGTAAGTTTTGCGTTGTCAAAGATCAGACCAATTCTCAGTGACTACATGGCGCGCTTTCCGCGCGTAGTAGTTGAGTTGGATTTGAGTGACCAGCTAGTCGATGTGATTAAGGACGGTTATGATCTTGTGTTGCGCGCTTCGGATGAACTTCCTGACTCTACGTTGGTGGCCCGCAAGCTTACGAGTGTTGAGGTCGTAACCATAGCTTCGCCGAGCTACCTTGAAAAACATGGCACTCCTGCCTCTCCCGACGAACTGGTGGATCACCGAACCATCAATTTCAGGTCGACAGTGAATCAAAATATGTGGCGCTATCAAAGCAACGACGGACGAGAAAACACAGTTAAGGTCGACAGTCACTTACTTACCAACAGCGCCGAAATGGAGTTGGCCATGTGCGTAGCCGGGCAAGGGATCGCGAGGGTGCCCAAGTTGGTTTTACGTGATGAAATGACAAAGGGTGATTTGGTCTATCTCTTTCGAGATTTAGAGCCGGTTAGCGTCGATATATTTTTGATTTACCCGAACCGTAAGTACCTTTCAGCAAAGGTTCGAAGTTTTATCGATTTTTTATTGGACAACATAGAGCAGGAAACACCCTAGTATTGTTTCGGCGGGTTTTATGTTGAATGTTGACTTTATCAGTAAAACGCCACTGGGAAGGGGCATCGGCGCGATAAAACAAAAGAGCCGACGCCATGCAGCTGTTGGTTCTATGCCGTTTGCACGAGAGATACCTGTTGGTTTGCAACGGCCGCCTGCCGATATTTAAACGCCTCAATATAGTCCGTATCTAACAGCAGCTCCAAAAAAGATTCTCTTGTCGGGTAGCTAGCCACGGCGACAATGTCCCAACTTTCATCATTTACGCCGATAAAACCCGATTCAAAACGCCCGATTAGGGCAAAGGAGCCGCCAACGCTGGAAACCTTTGGCACACTGGTTTCGGCATATTTGTCAAATGCTTCTTGGCCCGTCATCGCGTCTTCAATAATCGCAGGGTCCGCTGTTTCTCGTAGCTTGAAAAAGTTCGTAACCGTTAGCGGTTGGCTCATGTCGCCACCCAAAAAGGTTTGCCATTGTTCCGCAGTTGGGTTGTGAACGCCTTGGTCGTACATACGCATTAAGGTTTCTATGGAAGGCATGAATGCGCTCTCCTGAGGTTGTGAATGGTTGAGTGTGTTTTGTCTGCGCTTGCATTTATTTAGCAAACGTTACATATTTATCCCTTAGTAACGATATCATGTCAATATATATTTAATGAACGATATAAAAAAATTAGGTCGACCACGTAAGTTTAATGAAAAGGAGGCCTTGTCTGCCGCAATGCATCTTTTCTGGAAGAAGGGCTATGACGGCACTTCGATGAAAGAACTTACGCAGGCGATGAATATGAAGGGCCCCAGTATTTATGCTGCGTTTGGCGACAAAAGAGCGCTTTATTTAAGAACCATCGAGCATTACGCAGATCGAAACGCCTGTGCTCCCGTGTTGGCTTTTGAGGAAGAAGAGGATATTCGCCTTGCCGTGAGGAAGTTCCTCGAAGCGGTGATCGATAAGAGCGCGGCAGATGCTACCGGAAATGGGGGATGTTTTTTAGCTTCCTGTGTTTCAACCAGTGCGGGCGAAGTTGGCGGCGTGTCTGAACGCCTTGAACAGGCAATTGACGACACCGACAGCAGGCTGACTGCACGTTTTGATCGAGAAAAACAAAAAGGGACCTTACCGAGCAATTTTCCTTCAAAGGCTCGCGCTCAACTGATGTTTGATTTGCGCCAAGGTTATGTTTTTAGAAGCAGAGCAGGCTGGAAGCCAGAGGCATTAAAGCACGACATTGATGATCGCGTTGACATGATCATGTTTGACTCCGCCAAAGCTTAAGGTGCACGCATGGTTGTGTCGAGTTTATTCTGAGCAACGACTAATCAACCGGGGCTGTACTAGCCCCAATCAAGCAGATCCGGAAAGCTCTGTTGTTTTCTAGAGTTTAGCATCTGGTTTATTGTCTTTTTGTATCAATCGTTAAATTACTCTTGACTCCCAAAGTGTAATCTATTTATATTTGTAACGATCATTATATATTATTGAGAGGTATCGATATGAATAACCAAACCGTCGTCATCACAGGTGGCAGCAGTGGCATAGGAAAAGCGGCGGCCTTAGCGTTCGCGAATCAGGGCGCGAGTGTACTGATTACCGGTAGGCGTGTTGCGATGTTGAATGAAATGGCGAATCAACACGAAAATATTACAGCCTTGTTGGCAGACAGTGCCGATCCGGATAGTGCAAAACTGATTATTGATACGGCGATTTCGATGTGGGGCAAGCTAGATGTGCTGGTAAACAACGCTGGGGCTGGTGTCATTTCTCCACTTGCGAGCGTAACCGAAAAACAAATCACCGATGTTTTTGCGATTAACGTAGTCGCTACCAGTCTATTGACGTCGGCAGCTTTGCCGCATCTACAGGTATCACAGGGCTCCGTTATCAATGTTTCGAGTGTATTAGGTCAAAAGTCGTCGCCGGGTCTTTCACACTATGGTGCGAGCAAAGCGGCCCTAGATTACTTAACCCGAACCTGGGCATTGGAGCTGGCACCTGATATTAGGGTGAATGCCGTTGCGCCCGGGCCGACTGAGTCAGGTGCACTTACCGGTATGATGGGGCTCTCTGAAGAGCAGGCTGAAGCCGTAAAAGAGCAGGAAAAATCGATGATACCACTGAATACCAGAGGGGTTCCCGACGATATTAGCCACTGGATCGTGACGCTAGCTTCTCCTTCAGCGGCCTGGATGACTGGACAGGTAATTGGTGTTGATGGAGGCTGTGGCTTATAGAGCCATGCGCTTGTCACGCCAATCTAACAAGGGGCGCTTGATAAAGTGTCTCTGTACTTTCGCACCGGAGTCTACTCTATGCCATACGTCAATATTCAGATTTTAAGGGGAGCGAGCAGAGCTCAAAAAAGAAGCTTGGTAATCGATGTGACGAATTCTTTGATTGAGCACCTAGGCAAACAACCGGAACACATTCATGTCATCATTCAGGAAATCGCAGAGGAGGACTGGGGTTACGCAGGTGAACTGACAGACGAGTGGAAGCAAAAGAAGCGTGAAGAATGACAGCTACTGCGTTCTCACCAAACTCGCTTCGTTACGCAGCGTAGTTGGTTTAAACATGGAGTAATTCCAGTACCGAACTAGTGATGCACGTAGCTTTGCTCTCTGTCTTCGCAGGCAATGTCGCCCTAAAAAACATTTTATAGATGGCAAAAATAAGTTAGTTCAGATCAATGCTAGAAATAATTTCATCAAAATAGGCAAGCGATTTCGCCCCTCGCACCCGTCGCATTTTTATTAAGACGCCATTTCTAGCTTCGCCAATCAAAAAGCTAGGAGTCGCTTCAATACCAAATTCGCGACCATAGGAAATGTCATAGATTACTTTCGTGTCGGTCGCGCGATCTGTTAAGCAGTCCTGAAACTCCTTAATATCTAAGCCTAGAGCTTTTGCATTTTCGAGATAAAAGGATAAATTCAATTTACCTGGATGAGTAAATAGGCGCTTGTTCATCTGCCAGTACTTGCCTTGATTCTCAGCACAACGAGCGGCATTTGCGGCACTTTTGGCGCGGGGATGATCTTCTAAAGGAAAATCCCAAACCTGATATTGTACTATTCCAGTGTTAATGTATTTTTCTTTAATTTCTTCAAAAACACCCCGATTATGCTTAGCACAAAAAGGACATTGGTAATCCGAGAATTCTAATATTGCTATCTTAGCATTTGGATCACCAAGACTTTCGCGTAATTTTAAATTAGGTAAAGAAGCATTACGGTGCCTACCCTCATTAATTTCCTTATTTTTAATAAGCTCGGTTTTAAGTCTTCCTATTTTTGTTCTTAACTCGGCGTTCTCACGCTCTAACGCCAAGACTTTCTCATTTTTTTCTGATTGATTACAAGCGTTCAGTAAAATGCAGAAAGCCGCGAATTTTGAAATTAACAATGCTCTTTTCAACAATATAAACACTCTAAAATATCTATCACATTTAAAGGTCAAAATTGAATACGATGCAAAAACTAACTCACAACAGTTTTTCTATTAAATCTAATATCTCTGTATCTAAAGGCTCTTTTCTTGGTGAAAAGCGCGATGCAACTTCACCTTCTTTATCAACTATAAACTTTTCGAAATTCCAAGTAATCTCACCCGGAAACATTGCGCCATCCCCAGTTAGAAATTCATAAAGAGTATGCTTGCCAGATCCGTTCACTTCGACTTTCGACATCATTGGAAAACTCACACCATAATTACTCGTACAAAAATCTATAATTTCTATTTCACTACCCGGCTCTTGCGCCCCAAACTGATTACATGGAAAGCCCAAAATAACAAGACCTTGATCGTGATACTTTTCATACAAAGATTGCAATCCAGAATATTGGCCCGTCAAACCACATTCACTAGCTACATTTACGATAAGAATCAACTTCCCTTCGAATTTAGACAATGAATATTCATTGCCATCAATATCTTTTACATTAATATTATATATTTCAGACATTACCAACTCCGCAAGTTTTCGTTGTTCGTTACAATAGGGCCACTGACTTGATTTGAGCCCAAACATTCATTCCTACTTTTAACCCAAGTACCGTCAAAGATTTTAACGTAATAGTCGACAATAAAACCGATTCTCCAACAATTAATGTGATTCTTGCCTGCCCTTTAGAAGTTTCTATATCAATTTCCGTAATAACCGCTTGAAGGATATTTAAAATGCTCGTTTCAGAAGACCGCGAAAGAGCGATACTTACGTCTTTTGCTAATATTCGTAACCTTAATTCTTGGCCCAGTTTCTTGTTACTACCAAACCAAATATTTCCGCCTAAGGTTTTTACTTTTACTAGATTGTACTCTTCCTCTACTTCAGAAACGACACCACTGAAAACAACACTGGCTTCTTTAGAATGATTCTCTCGAGAGCCCAAACTGGGTAAAACCTGCTCTAATGGACCATGAGTAACAAGTTTTCCAGAATCTATCACAAGCAACATATTAGCTAAGCGAGCCACTTCATCAACTGAATGACTAATGTAGATAATTGGGATATTAAAATCATCTCGCAGTTTTTCTAAATAAGGAAATATAGAATCTTTCGAAGCTTCATCTAACGATGCCAAAGGCTCATCCATAAGTAATATTTTTGGATTAGATAATATCGCTCTTGCAATAGCAACTCTCTGTTGCTCACCGCCTGAAAGCACCTTTACGTCCCGGTTTAGTAATGGCGAAATCTCTAAAAAATCTACTATTTCTTGCCTTTCAAAAACCTTTTTACGTTTCTTTGCCCGCTTTTCAGCGTAGTGTAAATTACCAGCGACGGAGAGGTGAGGAAACAAATTTGAATCTTGAAACACATAACCCACTTCGCGTTTACGGGCGGGTAAAAAAAAATGATTATCCTGCCAGCAGTGCTCCCCTATTCTAATGAAACCAGACCGATTAGATTCTAAACCTGCTAGTAGCCTGAGCAAGGTGGTTTTTCCAGAGCCAGATCGACCAAATACAGCCAGCACACCTTCGAACTCAAGATCTATGTTTAAATCCAAACTAAAATCGGTGAACTGACTTTTTAATCGAGCCTCTATCTTTAACATGAATAATTAAGCCATCAAAACCCAAAGCGCTGAAAACTGCGCGATGAAAAAGCATATAAACCCAAGAGCATCATGAATGATAAAAAAACCATAACACCAGCTAGCCAATGCGCTTGACCATATTCTAATGCTTCGACATGTTCATACATTAACACTGATACTACCTGAGTTTCACCGGGAATGTTTCCGCCAACCATCAGCACTATGCCAAATTCGCCTAGCGTGTGAGCAAATCCAAGGACGCTAGCGGTAATCAAACCTTGTTTAATTGAAGGAATGACTACAGAAAAAAATGTATCCCATGAATTAGCTCCGAGGGTAGCTGCCACCTCAATAGAGCGTACGTTAATTGATCCCATTGCACTTTGAATTGGCTGAAAGACAAAAGGAAATGAATAGATAACAGAAGCAATAACAAGCCCCGAGAAGCTGAAAGTTAAAGTCTCGACGCCAAAAAAGTTTAAAACTTCGACCAACAAAGCCGCTGGGTCCAAGCAATAACAATAAATAAAACCCCAGTACTGTAGGGGGAAGCACGAGAGGCAAAGCAAGAAAAGCATTTATAGGCGCATTAAACCAAGAATTTGATCGGTTTAACCACCAAGCCAAGGGGACGCATAAGACAAGTAAAATTAAAGTAACTAAAGAAGCTAATTTAATAGTTAACCAAATCGCAAGCAAATTAGCTTCAGTAAAAAGCACAAAAATACCTACAAGAATTCATTTGTCTATACATTCAATATCAGTTTGATATTTACTATCCCGCTTAAAGGTCAATCAAACAAAGCACCACAGTCAATTCTATCATCTATTCCTTTATGCGTATAAAATGCCAAGGAAATTACAACGTGCTATTACTAGGACTTTTAATGACAAGAATACAAAGATGCTTAATTTTGTTAGCAATAACTTCACTCATGATTTGCAAAACTCTAAGTGCGGAAGAGATTAAAGCAAAACAAGGAGAAACAATCAAAATTGATGCAACGCAAAGATTAATACAGCTAGACAAACTTATATTAGAAGATGATTCAACGCTTCTACTTGACGCAAATATGGGACAATTTTCACTTTTCGCAAAGTACGTTGAAATCGGTAATAATGTCCAAATTTTAGGCGTTGGTAACAATGCGAAAGAAACCAAACCTAATGCTTCCTCTTTTGAAAATTTGAATAAGGAGTGTTTTTCAGGAATTGATGGACAGACAGGTGTTTCAGGCGATCCTGGCCAGAATGGTATCGATATCAACCTAAGTCTCGCTATAGCAAAGCTTGGAAATCTAGAAATCAACACCACTGGTGGTCAAGGAGGCAATGGTTTGGCCGGGCAAAACGGTTCCGATGCTTCACAAAAAGAGAAATGTAAGCGAGCTAAGGGAGGTAACGGAGGCAATGGCGGTGAAGGAGGAACTGGTGGCGACGGCGGTTCAATATCGATTCAATATTCATCATTAAATAAGGGTTTAAGCGAAAACGAAATAGCAAAACGCTTTTCGTTTAAAACCAAAGGTGGTTTGGGTGGTAAAGGTGCTCAAGCAGGTACCGGAGGAAAAGGAACTAAGGGTTACTATTCAAACCGCCGATCACTGACAGGAAGCCAAGTATGGGTTCCTTCGGGAAAAACAGGAAAAACAGGAAAACAGGGTAAAGCGGGTAAATCAGGTGGTTCTGGAGAAGTAAACCTAGCTGTTTCCAACAAGAATTTCTCGGTTAGCCAAAAATCTTTACCAGATTTGAAAACAGTCACAAAAACCGATAAACAAGCTACTGACACCATAGAACTGCTAAAAAATAAAATCGACTTGCTTGAAAAACGAATCGAAAAACTCGAATCACATCCATCTAACAATTAAGATATCTTTAGATATTATTAAATCCTAATTTATAGAGAATTTGAGCCAAGCAGAATAGGCAAAGAAAAAAAGCACTAACGACAAAAATACATTTGTGATCAAACTATTTTTTTCTTTGCCTAGCCATTTTTTTTGACTGTTAAAACCTATTAAAGCAACCGCGAGTAACGGCATAAACAGTGTACCAATCAAAGCATACATTTTTTGCATTTCGGTGAAGCTATAAAATAATCCAATACTAGGAATTGTTGCCAAACCGAGTAAGAAGAACCAATAAGCTTTCGTATTCGTAAGTTGCTCTTTATTCTTTAGATTTTCTTTTTTAATTGACTTTCCTTGTGTAATGACATCGGCAAATAAATATGGAACGGCTTGCCAAACGCCAAGCATGCTGCTGAAAACAGCTGCAAATGCTCCGATTAAAAACAACCATCTAGCAACTTCACCCAAAGTATTTTCTAAACTGTCGGCTAACTGAATAAGCAGTCTTGTACCCTTACCGTCTACTTCTATCGAAGAACCAATTATTACCATACCCATACCAAATAAGACTGTGGCTAGGTAACCAGCAGCTAGGTCAAAACGACATCCTCTTAAATAGCTGGTTCCTCTTCTGCCGTTTTCTTCGATCCAATAGCCATAACAAAAAATCGTCAGTGTTCCACCAACTCCTCCGATAAGTGCAATTATCCAAGATAAAGCGCCATCAACCTGGGGAATCTTTGGGACGAATACACCATGAAAGAAACTCTTGAAGCCAGGCCATAAAGCAATTAAGGTATACACCACAATGACAAACATTGTCCCTATAAGAAAAAACATAAGTTTTTCAAATAATTTATAGTTACCAAACCAAATAAGTACAGAGACAACAAAACTACAAATTAAACCGTAAACAATTTTTCCGGTTTCAGCAGAATCAAACAATGGGAATAGAGCATAAAGCGCTATACCATTAGCAGCCATAAGCGCACTTCCAACAAAATAACTCCAGAGCAATAAGTAACTCAAGAATAAGAATCGAAAAGAACTTCCAAAATGCGTAACTAGAAAAGATATAAAGGTCGATTCGGTCGCTAACTGCCAACGAGCCAACCCTTCAGTAAGAATAAACTTAAAGACACCGCCAAGAATTACACCCCATAAAACAGCTACTCCAAGCTTACTTCCAACAATGCTTGCTGTAGCTAAATCACCAGCACCGACGCCCGTCGCAGCGACTAAAAAACCAGGAAGCAATAAGCTAAAAACTCGGAAGATAGAGACTTTTTCCATTTTGAAATTGGTAGAGTTCATTTCATTAAAATGGTTAATTGAGCAATTTGATTTTATCTGGTTCTATAATTATTCTTTTTTGTTTATACAAAGCGCCTAAGGCCTTTTTATAACTATTTTTACTTACTTGAAATATACGATGAATGTCTTCAGGATTGGATTTATCGGTCAAATTAGATATTCCACCATTTTTTTCTAAGTGCTTTATTATTTTATCGGTTAATTCTCCCCGTCCAAAATCACCAGGTAATTGCAAACAAAGATTTATTTTTAAATCTGATCGAATCGAATGAACATAACCAGAGAGTTTGTCTCCGTACCTTAGCTCGCGAAAAGCCTCATCTCGAAATATCAATCCGATATGTGAATTATTAATTACGGCTTTGTATCCCATTTCGGACTTACCACATACGAGCAAATCAACAGGCTCGTGGGCTTTAAAAAACGTAGAGAATTCGTCTAGATGCTTATCTAATTTTGTAGAAGCAACAATGCGATTCGTATGGCGATCTAAAAATGTCGTCACCACATATGAATGACCTTCAACCAGAGGTTTATGCTGCTCAGCATAGGGTATTAATAAATCCTTTTGAAGACCCCAGTCCAAAAAAGCACCAGTTTTATTGACATCTTTGACTTTCAAATAAGCACACTGCCCCACCATCACTCTTGGTTTAGAGGTCGTTGCAATTAATTTGTCCTCAGAATCGTAATAAATAAAGACGTCTATCCAATCCCCAATTCGGCTATCCTCTGGCATACTTCTTTTTGGAAGTAATACGGTTCCATATTCTTCAAAATCTAAATACAAACCAAAATCAACGATTTTTACGACTTCTAATCGATTAAATTGCCCAATACCCAAAATTTCTAACCTTTTAAAATTTTTGATGAACCCTAGTGGATTTTTATTCTATGTTATCGCTCTCTCTTGATATCAAAGGCTAAGATAACAAAGAATAAAATAAAGAATTTTTAAGAAACGGATATCTAATTAAGCACGTAGTTGCAACGTTAAATATGCAGTACGTATATCAAAAAACAAACACAATGGGAAAATGCTTCCGAGATCTCGATGTCTCGCTATAGAGCTTAAACACCCCAGCGTAGGATACACAATATAAAAATTCTTAGACCGGTTACTATCCATGTTAGCATTTACGCAAAAAAAGAGAACCATTAATTATGCACAGCTTTAACAACCTCGAAGCAAGAATCATCGGCGTACTTATTGAGAAAGAAGTCACAACCCCTGATCAATATCCTCTAACTCTAAATAGCCTAACAACAGCTTGCAACCAAAAGACAAATCGAGATCCAGTTACAGATTATGAAGAATCAATCATTCAAGACGGACTTGATCAATTGATTAAACGTGGATTAGCTATGGAATCACGTCTAGGTGGTCGAGTCCCTAAATTTAAACATAGATTTTGTAATACCGAATTTAGCGAATTAACACTTACACGACAAGAACTGGGCATACTCTGCGTTTTGTTGTTACGAGGCCCACAAACTCCCGGTGAACTGAGAACACGCACAAATAGATTATGCGATTTTAAGGACTCGAGTGAGGTTGAGAGCGTGTTAAATTCTCTCGGCGAACGAACACCCGCTCTCGTTGAAATTCTGCGAATTGAACCAGGAAGGCGTGAAGCAAGATATCGCCAGCTTTTCACGCATTTAAACGAAGAAACTGCAATTCAAACAGAAAATGTGACTGAATCGCTAAATACTGCAAATCAAAATAGGAAATTAGATTATGAAGAACGTATGACTGAACTGGAAAATAAAATTAACAGCCTAGAAAATGATTTAAGCGAAATAAAAGAAAAAATAGGCGACCTGTTAGTCTAAATTAAACTAAATTTTGATAAATAACCAAGGGTTATAAGTAAAAAAGTATTGATAAGTATTTAGTGAAAATTTAAGTTGCATATGCAGTATTTAAAATGCAAAGTTTGATACCGTATACAAATTACTTAAACGTTCGCTAAAAACGCTATGCTGACGCAGTATTTTGTCTGTATATATCAATTAAAGCTGTATTAATCGTGTAATATACACCTATACTTAAGTATTAGGAACAAGGACTATAATCATGTTTTTATTATCTCTCTAAGTGATATAGAGACTTAATAAAAATAATTACGACAAAAGATTAAATGAGCCACACAAGCCGCAAGATATCAAATCAACGGATCGAACAACATTTTAATACTCCGACGCGAATCATGGTGCAATTTGCGTTTTTATTGTCGACACTTTTGCTCATTACCCCCGTTTCTTTAGCGCAAAGACAGTTTATTGATAAGTCAGCACAATTTGAATCAATACCTAACTTCATACGCTTTAAACACCTTCTGACCGAAGCTGATGACGTGTCAGTAGGCTCGGTATTATCTATTTTTCAAGACGACATAGGGCTAATGTGGATCGGAGGAAGAGCCGGGCTAGCTAGATATGACGGATATAATTTTGCAACATATATTCATGACGTCAATGACCCAGGAAGTCTTGGAGGTAATACAATTAACGATATTACCCAAGATAACAATGGAAACCTTTGGATTGCGACACAAGCTGGGTTAGAAAAATACGACTATGATACAGATAAATTCACCCATTACAGGCATAAATCAGAAGACCCAAACTCCCTAGTAGACAACTTAATAATGGGCTTATTTGTCGACTCGAAGGGTACACTTTGGTTAAACACAAAAGGCGGTCTCAACCGATATAACCCAGAAGACGATAATTTCACGAGATTCCCAAGAAACGAGTCCGAAGCATTGCTTGCAGGTGAGTACGTGCTTGATATGGACGAAGATTTTGAGGGAAACTATTACCTTGCTACCGGTTATGGCTTTAAAAAATGGAACCCTGAAACGGGGGAAATTCGTGTTTATACCGCTGAGGGAGACAACCCTTGGAACATGCCGCACACACTATGCCGAAGTGTTCATGTCGACAGTCAGGGCAGAGTATGGACTGGAACTGAGAAAGGATTGGCCCGGTTTTACCCAGACGCGGAAAAATTCGTATTTTATCCAACTGAACTTGACCCGCCTGGAGCAAAAAGTGGCGACTCCACATGGGATGTAATTGAAGATTCTCGAGGCGTAATCTGGGTAACTACAGATGGTCAAGGACTAAACTATCTAAATCCCGGAAGCGATAAGCTGAAGACCTCTCTTTATCGACCAAATGACCCTGACTCATTGAGTTCAAACGTTGTGAGAGTTGTATTTGAAAACTCTCACGGAGATATATGGGCTGGCAACTACCCATCTGGCGTTAATATATTTGAACGCTATGGTTCAGAATTTCGCACTCAGCGTAAAACAAGTGACGGCGATGACAGCTTGAGTGTTGGTAATGTTCGTTCAATTTATGAAGATGAAAATGGCGACCTTTGGTTAGCAACCGACGCAGGCGGATTAAATTTCTTCGACTCTAAAACATTAAAATACACTCACTACCGACACGACCCAGAAGATACCAATAGTATGGGGTCTGACGATGTAATGTGGGTTATGGAAGACGATGCGGGCTGGCTTTGGACCGCCACCTGGAGTAGCGGGATCAATAAATACAACCCCAAAACAGGACAATTCGTCCGTTATGGTGGTGACCTAGGCGTACCCAATTCCTCTTTAACAACTCACACATGGGCTATTCATCAAGGACAAGCCTCGGGCATTATTTGGATTGCGAACCTTGGTGGCGGAGTAGCGCGTTACTGGCCAGAAACAGACTCATTTACTTTTTTGCTTCATGAAAAAGGAGAAGGCACTCTTCCAGATGGCCAAGTATGGGTAGCCATTGAAGACAAGGAAGGCTATCTGTGGGTTGGCACCCGTAAAGGCCTTGGAAGAAAAAACCCGCACGATGATGTATTCACAAACTTCGTTCACGACAATACTGATCTAAAAAGCTTAAAAAACGACAATATCCTATCCTTATTTATCGATTCGAAGAACCGCTTATGGATCGGAACTCAAGGAGGTGGCCTAAATTTATATCACCCTGAAACAGAATCATTTTCGAGTATAGGGTCACGTGAAGGGCTTATTAGTGATGTAATTCGATCAATTATTGAAGACGAAGATGGGAACATTTGGGTTGGTACAGACAAAGGCCTTTCAAACTACAACCCAGAAACAAAAGTTGTTAAAAACTATGATAAACACAATGGTTTGCAGGGCAACAACTTTAATATAGGCGCCGCATTCAAAGCGAGAAATGGTGATCTAATCTTTGGTGGGGTCGAAGGCTTTTCACGATTTAATCCAAAAGCCGTTGTACCAAATAGTTTTTTACCTCCTATCGTATTTACTAACTTCTTAATTTCTAATAAAGAGGTTCCTATTGGTGGTAAAGACCCTGTAATCGAAAAAAGTATTCTTAAAGCGGATAAAGTAAAACTGAATTATTGGCAAAATATTTTTTCCATTAATTATTCCGGGTTGAGCTACCGCATACCAGAAAGAAACCAATATGCTTATATGTTAGAAGGTTTTGATACTGACTGGCACTATGTAAATAACGAAAGAAAAGCTACTTACACTAACCTAGATGCCGGGGAATATACCTTCATGGTCAAGGCCGCGAACAATGAAGGTATGTGGAGTGACGAAATAAAAAGTATTAAAGTATATGTTGCCGCTCCACCATGGAAAACTTGGTGGGCTTATACGCTCTACGTACTTGCAATCGTCTCCGTCATTACATGGTATGTCATAACAAACAAACGTAAACTCGCTTTAGAACGCTCGGTCGTTCAAAGACTGAAAAGTCTCGACAAACACAAGGATGAATATCTCGCTAATACCTCTCACGAATTACGGACACCTTTATTTGGAATTATTGGATTGGCAGAAGGGCTAATAGAATCTTTGCAAAATATCGTTAGCAAAATGGATTTAAATAATCTGACAATGATTGTAGAAAGCGGAAAACGACTTTCCACAATCGTAGAAGACGTACTCGATTTTTCGAATATTCAAAACCAAACATTAAAAATCAATAAAAAAGCGGTAGACATAAGCGTAATTACGAAATTTATCACACTTATGTGTCAACCCTTGGTATCGGTAAACAAAATAAAAATTGTTTCAAAAATTCCACCTGACTTTACACCGATTATTGCGGACGAAGATAGACTGCAACAAATCCTCCACAACTTGATTGGCAATGCGATCAAGTTCACCGAGCATGGCAGCGTAACAATTGATGCTGTTGAAAAAGATAATGAGATCATTGTATCAATTGCAGATACTGGGATTGGCATCCCAAAAGAAGACCATGAAAAGCTGTTTGATTCATACACTCAACTCGATGAAGCTTCTACTCGTTCCAGAGGCGGAACAGGTCTAGGTTTAGCAATCACTAAAAGGCTAATCGAATTACACGATGGTAAAATTTGGCTTGAATCTGAAGTAGGAAAAGGATCAACATTTTATTTTTCTCTTCCAAAAGGAAACGTCACTCGCGCTGAGATAGAAACATTTAAATTATCAGATAAAGTAGCGGATAAGATTCGCGTGAGCGGTTATTCATCCGATACTATGCTTAATACGGAAGATCCTCAGCGATTCAATACGAAGGAAAATCAACCATTAAAGGTTGAAGTTCAATCTATCGCAAATAAAAAGATTCAACAAAAAAATCAACATTTTAGAATTTTGGTGGCTGACGACGAACCAGTTAATAGACGGGTTATTCGAAATCATCTCGCGTCGTATCACTATCAAGTCATAGAAGCAATTAACGGTAATGAAGCCCTAAAGATTATAAACGAAGAGCAAAATATTGATTTGTTAATTCTTGATGTCATGATGCCATTAATGTCAGGCTATGAAGTTTGCCACGAGATAAGAAAATATCACTCGAAATTGAATCTTCCCATTATCTTTATCACCGCTAAATTCCAAGAAGAAGATATTTTCCATGGCTTTAAACGCGGCGCGAATGATTTTCTTTCTAAACCAATTAGTCGGACAGAATTACTTTCGAGAGTTGAATTACATCTACAGCTTCTCGAAGCTGGTAGAGATATGGAGAAAAAAATCTCCGAACGAACCGAAGATTTAAAGATTGCCAATTCCAAACTTAAAGAGTTAAGTCAATCTGATCCCCTTACGGGTTTAAAGAATCGTCGATTCTTGGAAGACTCAATAGAAGCAGATATTCAGAAAGTTGTCACGAATTATGAAAACTTTAATATTGCGAAAGATAGCAATAGCGATCTGGATTATTATCAAGATTCCGGTGGAATAGGTAAATCGGACATCACTTTTTTCCTTGTTGATATCGATCATTTTAAATTAATCAATGACACATATGGACATGCGATAGGTGATGAAGTCATTGTAGAAATGGCTAATCGCTTGAAAAGTGCTGCAAGAGACTCAGACTATGTTGTACGTTGGGGTGGCGAAGAGTTTATTATTGTTACGCGATCAATGAAACGTTCAGAAGCTCCCGATATGGCAGAACGTATTCGCCTTCAAGTCGAACAAACGAGCTTTAATACGAGTGATAGCAAAGACATAAAAGTCACTTGTTCGCTTGGCTTCGCTTCGTTCCCTCTTTGCCCCGAGTCGCCCCGAGTCTATTCATGGACAAGTGTTGTTGACGTCGCGGATATGGGGCTTTATGCAGCAAAACTTTCTGGTCGAAATGGCTGGGTTGGAATTCCCAAAGCTATTTCAAATATCCAACTCGATACAGACATAAATGTATTGGCGAAACGCAACGAAATTGACGTTGTTAGCTCCTTTAACAAAATTACCTCTCTAGATTCAAACATAAATAAAAATACTGGATAAGTATTAATCAAGAATATAAGACTTAGTTGATAAATGCTTATAGACAGCTAAACCTTGTATTACACTCTTGCCTTATTTTTAAAATATATCTGTGAGAAAATTAAGCTGAGAAGAATCACCCAGAACCAGCTTTATAGGTAATATGACCAATCAATTTTCAGATCACACATATACACTATCTGACCTTCTGGATATCGAATGTCCAGCAGCACCATCGGGTTTTCAGTCCTTTTGGCAAGATAATTACAATCAAATTCGCAATTTAAAACCAAAAATCACATTGCGTAACACGCATAAAATAATCGGAAACTGGCAGGTAACAGATATTTACTATGAATCAACTGACGATCAACTAATTGGAGGCTGGCTACTCGTACCTAAAGACAAACCTCCAAAAAGAGGTTTTATCGTAGGGCATGGTTATGGTGGTCGCCATGGCCCAGATACTCACCTTCCATTTGAAGATTCTGCCATATTATTTCCCTGCTGCAGAGGCATATCCAGGAGCTTATCACCACCAATTTCAAGTGATCCAAGATGGCATGTGCTTCATGATATTGACAAAATAGATCGGTATATTATTCGAGGTTGTGTGGAAGACACTTGGTTGGCAGTGACCTGTTTAGAAAGCATTTTTCCGCATCTTAGCGGAAAATTGGGTTACCTAGGTATTAGTTTTTCCGGTGGCATAGGCGCGCTTGCTCTACCATACGAGAAACGACTTGCTCGCGGTCACTTAAATGTACCGACATTTGGTCACCATAGGTTGAGACTTCGAATTGACACCCTTGGCAGTGGAAAGTACGTAAAAGAATTTTTTAACAAGTACCCTAGAACAGCACTCAAAACTTTACGTTATTACGATGCAGCAAATGCTGCAGAAAAGATAGACATTCCTATGCATTGTGCTCTTGCGTTAAAAGATGATTATGTTTGCCCACCGGGTCAGTTTGCCATTTACAACGCTATTCCTTGTGAAAAAAAATTATTCATTTACGATGAGGGACACTCAGATTACGAAAATAAGCAAAATCAGGAAAACGCTTTAATTCATGAGTTAAACGATTTTTTCGAACCACTTTACTAATGAATTACAAGGGAGATTTATCTTGAATCGGGAATACCATAAGTGGTGGAGTAATAACCTAAACAAACATATGGAGCTATTGGTTTTTGGCCACGCAGGAGCAAAAGTACTTGTATTTCCGACACGCGGCGCCCGTTTTTACGAATACGAACACCTTCGTATGGTTGATAAAATTCAACATAAAATCCAAGATGGACATTTGCAGTTATACTGCATCGATAGCATAGATACAGAAAGCTTCTATTGCTATTGGGCTCACCCATACGGGCGCATCCAAAGACATATTCAATATGAAGAGTATATCCTCCAAGAAGTGTTCCCATTTATGCAGTCTAAAAATAATCACCCTTGTACTATCAGCCATGGTTGTAGTTTAGGAGCATTTCATGCGGGAAACATTGCATTTAGGCACCCTCACCTATTCCAAAAACTGTGCGCATTTAGCGGCCGCTACGATCTAACCCTAAAAGTCGAGAATTTTCCAGACTTGCTAAATGGTTTTTATAACGACGATGTCTATTTCAACACTCCATCCCATTTTTTAAGAAATCTACACAACTCAAACCAGCTTGAAAAACTTAAAGAAATGGATATTGTGTTAGTGATCGGGAAAGAAGACCCATTTTTAGAAAACAATATTCAATTAAGTGAAATATTAAATTCGAAAGGAATTGGTCATGATTTACATATCTGGGATGATAGAGCTCACCAAGGTTATTATTGGCGAAAAATGGTATCAATTTATCTTTAACCTCTATCCTGCTCGTTTCACCATTCCACCAATGCATTCTTCATATATATTGTAAATTGCATGTTCTTCTAGTCTAATCCGTTGCAATAAAACTTGATGCAATTTCTTAAATTCTTCCTCGGTTGGTTCCATACCTTCGTCAAGAATTTTAATATAGTTAGTGATATACGCATCTGCGCGATTAACCTTACCTACAAAAAAATTTACCGATTTAGTAAGATTAATATCATCTTTCACCATCTCTAATAAGCTCACGTGTAATTCAGTGCGATCTTTTTCAAAATGAGCAAGCATATCTTCCTTTATATCTTTAAAAAGATTCTGAGTTTCGCTAGTCGAAAATCCAATGGTATTTACTTGGTTTAACACGCTTAAAAAACTCGCGTTTTTTTGTCGAAACTCTGTGATACTTATATTCACTTTCCCATCCAATATCAATGCATAAAATTTCAATATTAAGATTAGCTTATATCAATTAGCAACAAGGCTTCAAATGTACTCTTCTTTAGCTTCAATAGTTATTAAAAAATTTTATTAATAACTAAGACTTCGTATTACTAAAAATATGAAATAGCATTGAGGATCGAGTGGATATTCTTGCGATTATTCAAGCTGCTAGTTTTCATTCAAAAATTATATTGTTTTTTAATAAAGCTAGAATATAAATTGCTTGTGCGGTAGCGTGAAAATTTGAATCTCTTTTTCCCAGTGAAATGATTCGATTAGAAAACCCCATATACTTTTCACTGCCTATGTGAAATAGTGGTTGAATAGCTCCCCATCCCCCATCAGGATATTGGTTTTTTAGTATTCGAAATATCCATCGTTTATTTATTAAATCTTTATTGTCCGTAATTAGATGAATTAGTACTCGCTGTAGGTAGACATCTACTACTCGAAAATCAAATATGGATTGGTAGTTTACAATTTTTATTAGTGAGTCTATTTTTTGGTTTATCATACTCTCATCAGAACAATTATTTTCCTTTATAAAAATCAAACCAAAAATCTGATGTGTCAAACAAGCTGGAACGAAAGGATGTTCATGTAAACAAAATCCAGTCTTAAATTGAGCTCTGACTATTTTTTCTTCAGCTAGTCGTGAGTCACAACTAAAACCGTAGTTAAAAAACACATTGTAATCGGGTACTCCATCAATTGCCGACTTTAAGTCATGTATGTTGGATTTTGTACCGTACATCAAGTATCGAGAGGGTGAATTAATATAACGATCAAAAGTTAGATCACGATATTCATCAATAATTTTTTTTAATCGTTTATCATTTGTTTCTTCATAGGCTTGAATGAGCATCCACCACAAGATGGCATAATGGGTATCTAGTATCTTTTCTTTATTGCTTTCAAGCCATTCAATGCTTTTGTCAAATGACAGATCAATTTCTTGAGGCGTAACCTCAGAGAATCCCATATTATTGTGTAATACAAGACCAATTAATAATAAAACAAGAAAAATGATAGGTATTAAAATTAATTTTAGAATTTTCATTGAAACGCCAGAACCAGTATTGAATTGCTACAAATCTAGCGGTTTTTTGTTTCAATTTATTGGGAATCGAAAATATGTTTGATATGCTGTTTTTATTCCAGAGCCTAGCATAAGTTGAATTCCTAAGTAGCTCAAAAACTAAAAACCCTCGATGCAGATGCGTCGAGGGTTTTTGACTTATTGGCGGTGAGGGAGGGATTCGAACCCTCGAAGCCTTTCGACTTACACACTTTCCAGGCGTGCTCCTTCGGCCACTCGGACACCTCACCAATCAAGGTTTTCACAAAAATCATAATTTCAATCGCAGCTTAGTAGCTTGAGCACCCGGGTATTTCATTGGCTGTTTAACACAGCCGAAGTTACCGCCACCACTAACCTTTTGATTTGTATGATTTTTTTCAGTTTTTCTGAAATCTGTAAAATCAAGGGCGCGTATGATACCGAAAAAAGGACCAGCCTGAAAGTTATTGTTATCAAAACCCTTTTTTGACGTTATGTGGCCAAAAACCAAGGTTTTATATTTTATCGAAAACTACAATATTGAATATCGAATCTTGATTTCCTTGATGGATAGTTTCCATATCCATATCCATATCCATATCCATATCCATATCCTTTAGAGACTATCTCCTAAACGTAAAAAATGTTTATTCAAACTCGAACTTGAATCACACCGAGAACTGCGCATCGAAATAAACATATAATACAAATACACCGGAATTTTATTAAGATTAGCCGGTCTGATACCTGATTACTTATATTCTCAGCCAAAAAACGAATACATTTTAGTCTTTAAGGTTAATATATGATCATTGAATCTTATAAAATTGGTGTTTTCGTATTACTTTCCTTTCTCACCGGCGGCGTTGCATTAGCAGATAGGTCTGCAAGTCAACACCCTCATTTGGAAGTAGAAATCATTTCAGACTCAAAACAATTATCAGCCGGTTCTTCAAGCAACATAGGTATACTATTTCGAATAGAGGATGGCTGGCATTTATATTGGAAAAACCCAGGAGACACAGGGCTATCCCCCAAAGTAAAATGGGAAAAAAGTGAGTCTGCTAAGTTGGAATTTAAAGGTTGGACATACCCCAAAAGCATTCCGGTTGGTCACCTTACGAACTTTGGGTATGAAAAAGAACTACTGTTGGCTCACACTTTAACCATTGATGATGGAATAGACTCAAATATTGATATAGCCGCTGAAATATCTTGGCTGGTTTGTAAGGAATCTTGTATACCAGGTAAGACTAAATTGTCAAAAACCATCGAAATAGACAAAAGAAAGACACCAAATAAAACGTCAAAACCCATTTTTAATCGCTGGAAAAAAAGCCTCCCGCAAACGCTTCCCGTTATGCAAGCCACTGGCGAAATTCAAAATAACACGTTAAATATTCAGATATTCGCTCAAGATATCGTTTTTGAAGAAGTAGCTAATGTTGAGGTTTTCGTTGAAGAACTCGACTTAGTTGAGTATGGAAAGCCAGTCTCAAGCAATTGGAGAAATAACGTATTGAGTTGGAAACAAGCACTGAGTGAATACTATTCAAAAAAACCCGAGAAAATACATATTGTTATCGTTGTTGATAATAGCGATAGTTACAAATTAGAAGTTCAAATTATTTAATTTCAATTCATCATTAATAAAATAGCCCAAAGGTAAAGATATGAAAGCACACATTCTACTCGTTTTTATCACTTTATTATTTAGCCCAAACATATTTTCTGCCGTCGCAATCGGCGAAAAAGCCACTGATTTTAGTTTACAAGATAGCAATGGAAACACCGTTTCATTGTCGGATTTTAAAGGGAAGAATATTGTTTTAGAGTGGACTAATCACAAATGCCCCTTTGTCGAAAAACACTATAAAAGCGATAACATGCAATCTTTGCAGAAAGATTTTACAGACAAAGATGTTGTTTGGTTATCCATTGTTTCGTCAGCGAAAGGAAAACAAGGTTATGTGGAGGGAAAAGAAGCAAATGAAATTATTGCTCAGAAAAATGCATCACCAACTCATTTATTATTAGACCCCGAAGGAGACGTGGGTAAACTTTTCGGCGCTAAGACAACACCACATATGTATATAATAAATAAGAAAGGTGAGCTAGCTTATAAAGGAGCGATAGACAGTATTGCTTCTGCCGATCCAGCAGATATAAAAACGGCTGAGAACTATGTAGATATTGCTTTATCTGAAATGCTAACCAACAAAGCTGTCACTACTGCGTCAACACGACCCTACGGTTGCAGTGTAAAATATAAATAATTTTTTAACTAAATTACATTTAATTGGGGAACTCACTATGGATAACAAACTAGTACTTATTATTTTATCAATTTTACTTGCACCCGTTGCCGTATTCTTAAAAAAAGGAGTCGGCAAAGATTTAATTATTAACATTGTCTTATGTTTTTTGTTTTATCTTCCTGCTGTTATTCACGCACTCTGGTTGGTTACTAAATAAGACTAGAACCGCTAAGAATATCCGAAGTCAAATAACAGAAAAATACATAAAGAGGTCAATCTAGGAGAGTATTATGTCACTTCGAATAAACGATGAAGCACCAAATTTTACTGCCCAAACTACACAAGGCGAAATAAATTTTCATGATTGGCTCGGTGATAGTTGGGGAATTTTATTTTCTCATCCAAAAGACTTTACCCCAGTGTGCACCACAGAACTAGGATACATGGCGGGTTTGGAGCCTGAATTCACAAAAAGAAATTGCAAAATTATTGGTCTAAGTGTTGACCCAGTTGAAAATCATGCGGAATGGGCAAAAGATATTGAAGAAGTTCAAGGGAATGCTGTTAACTATCCGATGATTGGAGATAGCGATCTAGCGGTTGCTAAGCTTTATAATATGTTGCCCGCTGGTGAAGAAGGTACATCTGAAGGCCGAACGGCTATGACAAATGCTACTGTTAGATCTGTTTTTATCGTAGGCCCGGATAAAAAAATAAAACTAATGTTGACCTACCCAATGACAACTGGACGTAACTTTGACGAAATCCTTCGTGTAATCGATTCCATGCAATTGACTGCAAAACACAAGGTTGCCACACCCGTTAATTGGAAAAATGGTGAAGATGTTATTATAGTCCCTGCTGTTTCTGATGAAGATGCTAAAACACTTTTTCCTGAAGGATGGGATACGATCAAACCATACTTGAGAAAAACCAAGCAACCTAGCTAGCATATATGAACATAGGTTCAAAAACCCAGTAGTCAACTGGCTAGTTGATTACTGGTGATAGCTTGAAGAAATATCTTATCAACATATTTAACCCTTTAAAAACAATTTAGTTGTTTTAATTTGGACTCCAAATATTCCATTTCAATTTGATTTTCACTTAGTTCAATAGCTGAAATATAGCTTTTTTTAGCGTATTCATATTTTTTTAGCTTCTCTTCGAGAGACGCTTTTGCGGCATAAAAAGGTTGATAATTTTTTAACGAATTCTCTAATGATAAGATCATTGGGTAAGCGTCTTCTACTTTGCCGCTATTCGCGAGCGCGATGGAATAATTTAAATAAACAATTGGCGAAGGCTCGAGTTTATATAACGTGAAATACAGACATACAATTTGCTTCCAATCCGTTTTTACCCAAGACTCTGCTTGACAATGCAAAGCACTAATTGCAGCTTGAATCTTGTACGAGTCCGTCGGCCCCATTTCAATTGCCAATTTAAGTACGCTCTCCCCTTCCTCAATTAAACTTCGATTCCATAAACTTCTCTCTTGATTTTCTAAAGAGATAAACCCTTGCTCACAATTAAAACGCGCAAGACGACGGGCGTCATGAAATAGAATCAGGGCAAGTAGTCCACCAACATTCGAATGCGGCAAAAGCAAATAAAGAATTCTAGCTAATCGAATAGCTTCATTTGCCAAGTCAGCACGCGTTAGAGTTTGTCCTTCGTACGCACTATAGGATTCATTATAGATAAGATATATCACCGACAATACGGAGGGAAGTCTTTCAGGAATATGGCTTTTATCGGGAATCTTATATTTTATTCCAGCTTGTTTGATTTTTCTTTTGGCGCGAGTAAGCCTCTGTTCCATGGTTGATTCAGATGTAAGAAATGCGCGTGCTATTTCCTTCACCGTTAAACCACACATAGATTTCAAAGTCAGTGCCACCCTCGCTTCTTCCGATAAGGCTGGATGACAACAAGTAAATATTAGACGCAATCGCTCTTCTGGGATATCAAAACCATCTTCACGGTGATCTATTGAATCATGCAAACTCGCGTATATCGCTAGAGCGTTCTCTTCTCGCTCACGAATTTTTAGCTTGCGATAGTGATCAGTTAAACGTCGTTTAGCGACAGTGAAAATCCAAGCAGAAGGATTTTTTGGCAACGGCATACCGTGCCATTTTTCCGCTGCCTGGATATACGCCTCTTGCAAGGCATCTTCAGCCAAATCCATATCGCCACATTGCGCTATCAATGCGGCAAGGATTCTTCCAGATTCAGCACGGACAACCCGTGCCAAATCTTCTTGCGCAGTCCCCGTCATTCAATATGCATGATAGGTCTAATTTCGATTGTGCCATACCTTGCAGATGGGATCTTTGCAGCCCAATGCAGCGCTTCGTCTAAATCCTTGCAATTAAAAAGATAATATCCTCCAAGCTGTTCCTTTGTTTCTGCAAAAGGTCCATCAAAAATACTCGGCTTTCCCGCTCTAACCCTCACTGAGGACGCCGTAGATATAGGTTGAAGCGCATTTCCACCCTCAATCACCCCTGCGGCGTTTGCTTCTTCTCCAAAAGCTCGATATTGCGAAATCAACGTAGGTGTATCCACATCATCGGCATCTTCATTTGCGTAAATTAACGCTAAAAACTGCATAACTAGTCTCCCATGTAAAAATTTAAGTTTAAGGCGCATTGCGTCCTCAATCTATAGTCGTTTAATAAATGGGAAAACAGACAAAAGGTAGAAATTTAATTTAAAGACAATCTAGGCTCAAATAAGAGGGTAGCCTAGATGATAGGGTCGATATTGTTCTAGGCTATATTAGAAAACAAAAATACCAAAAGTAGAACAACAGGCACAAACATGATCAGTGTTTGATTTAACGCTAGAATTTTAACTGAGTGACTTAATTTATTATCTTCAATATTCATTTTAATACTGCTCCTAAATAAGTACGCATATTGTTTACTCTTTGGACAAATAAAGTAGGAAAAATGTCACTATTTTTATGGTGAATAATTACAAATGGTACTCAAATTGATCAAACCACGAACTCAATCACAAAGATGCTCGGCAACAAACCATTAATTCAGAACTTAATTAATTCCTTATATACTCAAATAACAGTTATTTTGCGTTTTTTATTCTTGATCATTAAAAAACGCAAAAGATTCCAGAAGATGTTTTGCTTCGAGTAATCCAGGAGAAATGGAAAAAACCGCTAAACGTTTGTCTACTATTTCGATTGGTTCAGCAAATCGGCGTACATGGTGGTAATGAGGACGATCAGCAAAATCGTCAAATAAAATGGTGAGAGGTTTAGTCGTGTAGACGCAGCTCGCAATAAAGGTAGCGACACGAAATCGACCATCGATCAAAACTAAGTCGGGTGAGATGTTTCGTTCAAGGCAATATTGCCAGGGAGATATTGGGTATTTGTGCCATCCCCTCCAATTGGTTTCATTGTCAGGATATCCCCAGTTTTCAGTTTCCCCAATATCTACCCAAATAGGATGAAAGAATGCATTCTTTTGCTTTTGATTTATTCTTTCACTCAAATTTTCTAACCAAGATCGATCGGACTCTACACTCACGATCGTTTTTTTAGCATTTGTCGCAATAAATGTAGATCCTCCAGAACCATACTCTAGAATGACCTCTGACTCCAAATAACGTGACTTAACATATTCAGCACAGGCTTTCGGGAAAGTAAGTTTAAATTCAGACACACCAAAATCCATGATCGCTAACCTTTAAAGACCAAAATAACTTGATAGAAATTTGCAGATAATTTTACAATTAATCGAACTAAAAATAATCTTTTAGGTTTAATATTTATGTTAAAGAACAAATCCCTCGTGTTTCTTTTTAGCATTATTGTCATACTCTTACCAAGTTGCAGCACATATCAAAATCAAAATGCTACTTTATCGAACGAATGGACATCGACTCTATATCGTGATCATCCGCTAGTGGGAAAAATTGTCGACTTAAATAAAGATAAGCTGGTTACCTATAAAAAGCTGCTACAAGTTTCAAAGAGCTACCGTAATATTCTAATCGGCGAAAAGCATGACAACCCAGACCATCAACGACTAGAAAAACAGCTCATCGAAGATTTCACTATAAATCATTCTAAACGCGATGTTATTTTTGAAATGATCACCGAAGATATCAAGCCAAAGTTAAGCGAACTAAATCAAGTCAAATCCAAGGATCATCTTAAACAACAACTCGAATGGGATAACCGCGGCTGGAAATGGGAAAACTATGGAGGAGTAATTTTCACCGGCTATCAGTATGGGCAAAATTTGAAAGTGGGTAACCTTTCCTCAAATACGATTAAGAATATTTATTCCAATGGATTAAACCAAAATTATGCATCAGCAATCGAGTTGAAAAAAGACCTCTTAGATAAGTTTCTAGAGCTTCTTTTTGAAAGTCATTGCCAAGCAGTTCCTAAGGAAAAATTAGAATCTATGGCGGATATCCAGTTAGCTAGAGACAGTTTTATAGCCAAACAAACAATCGAGTCTGAAAATGGCGCAATCGTGGTAGCCGGATCTGGCCATATTAGAAAAGATCTTGGTGTTCCCTTGCACTTGTCCGTCATGTCCAACACGGCTAAAAATAGTTCAAAAACACTTAGTATCGCATTTATTGAAGTTAAACCAGACAAGGTTGATTATAAACACTATGAGCTCGGTGAGAAATTCGACTTTGTACTATTTACTCCGGTATTCAAAGAAATTAATTACTGCGAAAAATTTAAGCAATCCTTGAAGAAATAACTTACAAAGACAAAGAAAAGACAGGTCAAAGATTACTCAACATAACCTATCTAGACAAATGTCATATAAAAAGCCTTGTTATTCGTACTTTACAGCGTGAGTGAAGCGGTCATAAAAAAGAGGTTCTGACGATAGATTATCCAAAAGCAAGAAACTACCTATTCCACTGACCATCGCCAGATAACTTACCGCAAATTTTAATACCTTCATCAACCACTTCCTTTAATTTTCGTTGTCTTCAACCGATAAATTCAGAATAAAAACTAAATAAGGAAGATTGTGTAACAAATGAGATGATTGTTCTCCCTATCTTGAGGTTATAATACGTTGTCAAAATAATATAAGAAAATAGAAGTAAGACTTTGAATCACGATCCTAGCCAATCCTCAAGTATTCCATTAAACCAGAAAATTGCGTTTGGCATAGGTATGCTTGCCAATCAGATGTTTCCTGCCGCGCTTCAGATCTTTCTCATCATCTTGGTCCAAGGCTTAGGAATGGACCCCCTCTTGTGGGGCATTATTTTCTTCGTGCCTCGTATGATCGATGCGATTACAGATCCTTTGATGGGCTATGTCACTGACAACTTTGAATCAAGATGGGGAAAACGCCGGCCCTTTATTTTTGCTGGGGCATTGATAACCGGTGTATCTTTCATATTCATGTGGCAGCTATATGCCGAGAACAGCCAAATGTATAATTTTATTTATCATTTAGCTTGGTCATTTGGATTTGTTTTAGGATTAACTATATTTAGCGTTCCCTATCTTGCAATGGGCTATGAAATGAGTAGTGATTTTCATGAGCGTACTCGTCTAATGGCTATTGCCCAATGGATCGGTCAATGGGCCTGGATAATCAGTCCTTGGTTTTGGGTATATATTTTTGACCAATCACTATTTGAGTCATCGGCAGAAGGCGCGCGGACACTGTCTATCTGGGTAGGTATTATTTGTACTTTACTCGCGCTTGTGCCTGCATTTTTTTGCCGTGAAAACAGAACACGTGATAAACGAAGAAAAGAATCGTCGAATGTAAAAAATTTAAGAGAAAGTCTCACGAAGTTTTTTCAAGGCATTATTGAAACCTTAAAATTTAAACCGTTTCAAAAAATATGCCTCGCGACGTTTCTAATTTTTAATTCCTATAATACTGTAGCCGCATTTTCCTTCTTCATCATTGTGCACTATATGCATGGTGGAGATTTGACTCTTGCTGGAAACTGGCCAGCTCTATTTGGCTCGGTATCTTCACTATTTACTTGCTTTTTGGTTATTCCAAGTACCACGTGGATATCTCATAAAATTGGTAAGAAGAAAACATTTTTGATTTCTCAGTCGATCTCCATTTTTGGATATATTTTGTTTTGGTGGGCATTCTCGCCAAGTAATCCAGCACTTATGTTTGTTGCGGCTCCATTTTTTGTATTCGGTATTGGGGGATTGTTTACAATTATGATGTCTATGACCGCAGATATCTGTGATCTAGACGAATTCAAAAATGGCACACGAAGAGAAGGGACATTTAGCGCTATCTACTGGTGGATGGTCAAATTTGGTTTTGCGATTGCTGGATTACTCACCGGAATCATATTAAAAATCGTAGGCTTTGATCAAAACGCCACAATCCAAACTGAAGAGGCGTTAACAGGATTACGACTCGCCTATATTATTATCCCTATAATCGGAACATTGTTGGCAATTTGGTTCATGCGAAACTATGATTTAGATGAGGATAAAGCAACCGAAATACGTATTGCACTCGATCAACGTAAAGGATCCTCTTAAACGTAATTCATCATAATTCAAATACACTTCGTCAGATAAATATATTATTTTTTTAATGAAATGTATTTAATTCTTTCCTAAAAATAATTTTTATTGGAGAGGTTATGCAATTCGAACCTAGACGTTTAGCAGCACTAACAATAATTTTCTTTTTAGTTAACTGTGGTGGAGGCACAAACAATAACTCTGATGCTGACCCCATTGGAAATGACACGAACACGCCCTCGCCAACAAGTTCTCCGCAATCGACCGAGCCACCTAGTGCAACACCCACTCCAGAACCAAATAATACTAGCGAGCCAACACCAAACCCCAACCGCGAGTCTAATGTCACTTGTATTGCTCCCGAGTCAGAAACAGATTCAACTAGCTATAGTTTCGAACTTGCCTATCCAGAGCTAGACACAATTAGTGGTTTAATCGCCATGACACAGCCACTAAACGACTCTTCGATTTGGTTTGCTATAGAACGCTCCGGTCGCGTGGTTTCGTTTTTAAGTGATGAGTCGGCAACAGAAGTCAATGAGGTGTTAAATATTAGTAACAAGGTGAGCACTTCAGTAGAAATGGGGTTAACAGGCATAGCCGTTCATCCTAATTATCCCAGTGACAACCGAATATTTATTTTATATAACGACGCAAGCAACGATAAACGTTCTACCCTATCTGAGTTGGTAATAAATACAAATACCAGAACCAGCCAAACGGAAACAGTGTTACTTACGCTCGACCAACCTGCGGATAATCATAATGGCGGCGGTTTACATTTCGGTGGTGATGGAATGCTATATGCGGCATTTGGCGATGGCGGGTTCGATATGAACACTTCGCAAGATCTCACGAACTTACACGGCACGCTAATTCGCATTGATATATCTGATGCCGGAGCATATATCGCCCCAACTGATAATCCATTTAATAGTGGTCAATCACTTTGTACTTCCGGAGAATCTTCCACTAACTGCCCAGAAATATTTGCATACGGCTTTAGAAACCCTTGGCGCTGGAGCGTTGATCAAGCAACCGGACAAATTTGGATAGGTGATGTTGGCGAGGGAGATTGGGAAGAAATTGATCGCATTGTCGCGGGAGGAAATTATGGCTGGCCTGTTATGGAAGGCCCTGTGTGCTTTTCCAATAACAACTGTGACCCCGACGACTATCAATTACCGGTGACCTACTACGATCATGATGTCGGCCCCTCAATTGTTGGAGGCTATGTTTACCGAGGAACAGCACTACCAGAATTAAATGGCCAGCTTGTCTTTGCTGATACATTTTCGCGCCCGGTTTTCAGTATTTCAGTAAATGCAAATGAAGGAAGCCAGCCAAATCAACTATTTACTCGAGATGGAATATTTTTAGGTTCCTTCGCACAAGATAATCAAGGTGAAATCTTTGCATTGGATTTAGGTGCAGATACCCAAGGAGACGCGATTCTCCGTTTAACTGGCGATGGCCAACAAGTTTCTATGGCCGAGAATTTGAGCGATACTGGCTGCTTCAATACTTTGGAAAAAACTCCAACTAGTGGGGTAATCGATTACGATGTCATGTCCGCATTATGGTCCGACGGAGCTGATAAAACGCGATTTTTTGCGATTCCGGACGAAACAAGAATAGAAATCGATAATGACGGCGATTTCCTTTTTCCAGAGGGAAGTATATTGGTGAAAAACTTTCTAAGTGAAGGCACCTTTGTTGAAACCCGATTGCTTGTCAATCATGACATAGGTTGGCGAGGATATAGCTACGAATGGAACGATGCTCAAACTGAAGCAACCCTGGTGGATGAAGCACGCACAAGTACCATAGGGAGTTACGAACATAGTTTCCCAAACTCTGGGCAGTGCTTCGTTTGCCATACTGAGTCGGCTAACATAAGCCTTGGAGCCGAGTCGCTGCAGCTAAACCAACCTCAGCTACCTATCTCGGAAAATCAATTAGCCGGACTCGCAGAGCTCGGTTACTTTTCAAATAATCCAAATATTGAAGATTCACCTCGTCTGTATTCGATTGATGATTCAAGCGCAACGACTGAGCAACGTGCGCGAAGTTACCTGCATAGTAATTGTTCCGGTTGTCACAGGCCTAATTCCAGTGCGGCATTTATGGATTTAAGATTTAATACTGTAATTTCACAAACCAATACTTGCAACGTTGCGACAACGAATGGCAGGCTTGGATTAAATAATCCTCTACGAATCGACCCTGGGAACGCGAGTAACTCCATGATAATAATACGAATGGAGTCCTTAACTAGTGAGCGTATGCCGCCTCTTGCGAGTCTAATCGTCGACACTACTGCAGTGGATATAATTAGGGAATGGATAAATGCAATGGATAACAGTTGCGATTAATAGCGAGTCAATATTATTTATTAATAAAGGGGAAGGCACTAAAACTTACCCTTTATTATTCCACTCTATGCACTCTTGAAGCGTCACACCTGACCCACCAAAAATATCCAAAGCACTACCAATTGTGAGGTCTACCTTTCCTTTTGACAGTACATTTACCATTTCTAAATCTTTAATCGATCTTGCACCACCCGCGTAAGTAACGGGTATCGGTGAATACTCAGCGAGAAGGCTTACAAGTTCTTCGTCAATTCCCGCTTGTAAACCCTCAACATCGGCTGCATGCACTAAAAATTCGGCACAATTTTCAGATAAGCTTTGTAAAAGCCCCTTGTTTACCACCGTATCCGTTACGGTTTGCCAACGATTCGTAGCAACTTGCCAGCCCAGTGACGTTTTTCTACAACTGAGATCTATAACCAGATCTTCAGGTTGAACGACACTCACCATTTTTTCTAAGCGAGACCAAGAAAAACTATCATTCTCGAATAAATAAGAAGTGACAATCACTTCTGATGCACCAGCTTCAAGATACTCCTCAGCATTGTCAGGGTTGACACCACCACCATATTGCATTCCTTGGGGCCAAGCCTTTAAAGCAGCAATGGCCTGCTCCTTGTTTCCGGGGCCAAGCGCTATCACATGACCACCCTTGAGCAAATTATCCCGATACAATTGAGCGTAATAAGAAGAATCATAAAGACTTTCAAAATTCACTTTTGCGCCGCTATTATTTAGGCTACCGCCCACAATCTGCTTAACTTTTCCCTGATGAAGGTCTATACACGGGCGATATTGGGTCAAAATAAATTTCTCTCTTCGGCCTTGTTTAACATGGTTTCAAATTATAACGATAGATGCCATGAGCCTCAAAGGGCGGACCAGGTCAAAAAACAAACACTCGAACAAACTAAGAATTGCTACATAATATATTTTGAAACAATCATTTGATTGAAGAACCGAGAAACGGTTAAAGTAGTATAAAAGGATAAACCAAAGGAATTCTACTTTGGACGACAATCAAGCCTCGACTCAAAACAAACCTTCTGCATTTGAAAAAGCCATCGGGCTTGTTTTCGCATTTCTAGTTTTCGCACTTATCGCTTACACGATTATCGCTGACATCGAAATTGACGACAACAAAATGCCACTACTCTACATTCTAATTTCATTAATGGCTGGTGCTATGGTAGCCACTATTCCAGGGTTTCTAAATATAAATTACACCGCAAAAGGTATGACTATTCGAGCAGCTGGTGGCGTTGCGGCCTTTGTTATGGTCTTATCCGCGCTTCAAGAAATGGCAGGAAGTGCGCAAATGGAAGAACAGTTTTACAACGGTATAGATGATTTTAGTAGTACTTTCGACAATGTAGATTCTAGCCAGAGTGTGTTTTCTGCAACATCATACTGTTCGTTGACCGGCGTATACGGTTATGCCACGAGTCAAAACCTAGAAGCAGCTCAAAACCTCGCAATTCAAAACTGTGTGCAAAATGGCGGAATTCCTAATTGCTGTGCAAATGGCACTCAGGTATCGCAACAGTATTGAAGTCAAAATTAATCATATCAGTTCATTTCCTATTTTAAAAAACCAGTCTTATACTTAAGAAAGCTCCGACTATTTTCTCTGGAAATAGGAACAACTTGATGCATTTAGATTATGCAATTTCAGCAGATCACGATTCTATCTTATCCTCAGATATTCAATCTAATAAGTTTGGCCTTCCCACGAGAACCGTTGAAGAGCGAGTACTTTTAAAACAAAAATTACCGGAACTGCTATGGATAGAGCGTATCATCCGAAACTTTTCTGATGCGTTTGATAACCGTGTCGTTTCGTCTATCAACTACAAGGGAATACAGTTTCCAATTTACCAACTGCAACTCGGTTCATCGGATCTCAACTCGCCGGTATTACTGCTTACAGGTGGCGTACATGGCGTAGAAAGAATTGGAACACAGGTAATACTTGCTTGGTTGGAAACGACCTTAACACAGCTAGAATGGGACGAAGAACTAGCAAGAAAGTTGAATAACGTTAAAGTGATTCTACTTCCTATCGTCAACCCCACGGGAATGTTTGATAATTCTCGCTGTAATTATCGAGGTGTGGACCTAAACAGAAATGGACCACTGGATGCCGAAGGTAAAACACCTTGGCTAGCAGGAGGACAAAGGCTATCGAAACGTATCGCTTGGTATCGTGGAAAACAAGGTGAAATGGAAATAGAAAACCAATGTTTGCACCAAATACTGAAACACGAGGTTTTCAACCATCCATTAGGACTAGTTCTGGATTTACATTCTGGATTTGGTATTCAAGATAGACTCTGGATACCCTACGCGTTTAGAAATGAACCAATTGGAAATATAGAAGATTACGTTGCACTAAAACTACTTTGGGAAAGAACCTATAAACATCATAATTATCTATTTGAACCTCAATCACTTCATTATCTTTCAAGTGGCGATATCTGGGATTTTTTTTGTATCGAATCAAAAAATAAATCCAATTGTAAATTTATACCATTGACGTTGGAGATGGGCTCATGGACGTGGGTAAAAAAACGTCCACAACAGTTATTTAGTTTTTCAGGTTTATTTCATCCCAAGATTCCGCATCGTCATTCTCGGGTATTACGTCGTCATTTGGTGCTTTTGGATTTTCTAATCTCAGCCAGTATTAATCACAAAAACTGGATACCAACAGAAAAGCAGACAACACTTCTAAAACAGGCTGCAAAATCTCTATGGTACAACCAATAGAATGTTAATTATCTTAATTCGTGGGCTAGCGAGAGAAGCGGGTCATTGGGGTGGTTTTACTAAAATACTTGAAAATAAATTAACTAAATCAAAATGTAAAAACATTAAAATAATCACACCAGATATCGCCGGTTGCGGAAAATATCATCTTCTTACGACACCAAATAGTATTAACAAAATTACAGATCAACTACGCATATCAATCATAAATGACTATAAAAATAGTATTGAGTCCAATAAAAATATTGTTCTCATAGGGCTTTCGCTTGGAGGCATGATAGCATTGGATTGGTTACAACGATATCCAAATGAAATAGATAAAACATGTGTAATAAATTCGAGCCTAGGTGAACATCCAATTTTATGGAGAGTGAAAGCAAGTGTGTTCCCATTACTTATAGTCGGACTTTTTATCCCGAGAAAGCTATTGGAAAAACTAATTTTACGAAAAGTAAGTAACGAAAAAAATAGGGAGAAATTTATAGATAACTTGCGTCTATGGATTGAGATATATGAGAAACGACCTGTAAGACTAACCTCCATTATAAATATGCTTCTCGCTGCTTCAAATTTTAAGTTAAATAATCAAATTACATCTTCGGGTTTAGTAATCACCTCAACAAAAGACAGGTTTGTGAATTACAAGTCCAGTGAAGACATCGCCGCTCGACTTGGCTGGGATATCTATTACCATAAATTAGCTGGTCACGATCTAAGTTTAGATGCGCCTGATTGGTTGTCAGATAAGATTGTCACATGGTTGGAACCAAAAAAATAAAAACTTTTGGGTATAAAATATAATATTTTACGAAAATTCGACGATATTTAATTAAAAGCCATTTAGGTTATATAAATTCGCAAACACTGACAATTATTTGACGCCGCCCAACACACTTAATTTTCTCCTGAAATTAACTGGCAGTAATTTTTATTTTCATAGTTAAAAGTTATTACCCTCGGAATTTAATAACTTTTTTAAACGTCACACATAATACTCATCTCGGCGTAACTTATTTCTAAAACCAAAATATATTGTATCAATGATGTACTAAAAGTTATTTCCAATAATACGTCTATACTTGAAATATCGGGCGTACTCTAATTCATTATATAAAAAGATGTAAATCATGTACCTAGACTACTTTGGCTTAGACAAAAATCCATTTAGGATAACTCCAGATGTAGGTCTTTTTTACCAAGGAAAAGATCGTGGTGCCATACTACAGATGCTATGTTTTGCAATACAGCAGGGTGAAGGCATTATGAAGGTAGTTGGTGAAGTGGGCACTGGTAAGACCATGCTTTGCCGAATGCTACCCGATGCAATTAATGATGATATAGATTGGATTTATCTCGCACATCCAAACCTCACTCCAGATCAAATTGTCCATGCCATCGCCTTCGAAATGGAAATTGAGACGGAACAAGATGAAGATAAACTTAGCGTCATGAGGAAACTCCAAGATTTTTTATTGGAAAAGTACCACAAAAACCGAAAAGTGGTACTTCTAGTTGAAGAAGCTCAAGCCATGCCCATAGAGACGCTTGAAGAAATTAGGCTAATCAGTAATTTGGAAACGGCAGAACAAAAGCTGATGCAAATAATTTTATTTGGACAGCCAGAACTAGATGAAAATTTGTCTAAACCTAAAATTCGACAACTTCGAGAAAGAATCACACATAGCGTTGAATTACTTCCATTCAACAGTGATGATGTTCAAGAGTATCTAAATTTTAGATTACGTGCGTGTGGATATACTGGCCCAGATCTATTTAGCGCTTCGATAGCAAAGAAAATTGCAAAATCTACAGGGGGTTTAATTCGTAGAGTAAACATCATCGCCGATAAAATAATGATTATTGCCTGCTCTCAAAATCGACATAATTTTAAGAATGAAGATGTCAATGAAGCACTAAAAGATAGTGAATTTTGTAAATCAAAGAAAACCTGGCCTTTATGGAGTAGCTTTGGTATTCCTGCTATCTTAGCAGCTCTAATAGCCTATGATATCGAAAGCAGTTTCGCTCTGAGTCACTTGGGGAGACTGATTTGACTAAGTTTCGAATTCTCAGCTATGTGCTAGCTTCCATACTCGTTTTGAGTTGCGATTCCGTAACACACAAGAGAGATGTATCAGATCCAGACTTAGCTGAACGACATATCCTCAATCAAAATAAAGGGAATAAATCAGAAATACCAAAGATTGTTCGATCTTCGCCAGTCTTACCAAAACCTTCGCCTCAAACTAAAGAGGAAACTCATACTGTAGTGGTAAGTAATGTACCGGTATCTGAATTACTATTTTCATTAGCGAGAGATGCAGATTTGAATCTAGACATAGATTCAGACGTCTCACAAAATGTAACTTTAAACGCAGTTAATCAACCTCTGAATGCGATTTTAGAGCGCATTGTCGAAAGCTCAAACCTTACCTACGAAATCAAAAATAATGTACTACGAGTAAAAGTAGATCGCCCTTTTATTAAATACTATCGTATTGATTACATTAACATGAGCCGTTTAAGCGAAAGCACTTCATCCGTATCCACTCAAATAAGCTCTACTGGACAGGGGGCTGAAGGAGACAGTGGTGGAAGTGCAGACAATAATTCTACTACGGATGTAAGAAATGAATCATCAAATACGTTCTGGGAAACGTTAGCAAGTAATATTTCGGCTATCATATCTCCTGATGAAATTACGATTCAAGCAGCCCCAAGCGGAGAATCAAACGAAGCCTCTGCACAAACTATCGATTCGTCAAATAATAATTTAATTATTAATAAAGAGACAGGAATTGTTGCAGTTCGCGCTACTAGAAAACAACACAAAGATGTCGACAAATTCATAAATGAGGTATTATTTAGCTCACGTCGTCAGGTACTAATCGAAGCGACCATTGCTGAAATTACGCTAAACGATCGATTCCAAGCAGGTATTGATTGGTCACTCATTGGCAATGCACTCGACAACAGTATTATAAATGCAACTCAGTCATTTACTGATGTTCCTCTATTTAGCCGTCCTTCATTCAATTTGTCTGTGACGGAATTCAGTTCCAATGGTGATACGATTCAAACAACACTAAGTGCACTCGAACAATTTGGTGATGTAAGTATTATGTCTAGTCCAAAAGTCATGACACTAAACAATCAGACTGCACTGTTAAAAGTTGTGGATAATATCGTTTATTTTAGTGTAGACGTAAATATAGAAACCTCTTCGGATGAAGATGGCGGTTCTAACGGGTTTGTGACATTTGAAACAGAAGCAAATACCGTCCCTGTCGGCTTTGTAATGAGCGTAACACCATTTATCAGTGAAGAAAATGCTGTCACGCTAAATATGCGCCCTACTATTTCTCGAGTTATTGGCCAGGCGGTTGATCCTAATCCATCATTGGCTGAAGTCGGCGTTGTAAGCGAGATCCCAATTATTCAGGTTCGCGAAGTAGAATCTATGTTAAAAATTAACAGCGGTGAAATCGCTGTTATGGGTGGTTTAATGCAGGACAAAATAGCCTACAACAGGCGAGGTGTTCCAGTCCTATCTAGGCTTCCATTTCTTGGTTCGCTTTTTCGTTATGAAGACAATAGTAATGAAAAGACGGAATTGGTTATTTTTATAAAGCCAACGGTTATTGAGCAGCGTTTTTCCCAGCCAGACCTGCTCTCCTACAAATCGTTGCAGTTACAATAGTTAGAGATGCTGTATGAGTGTGCTGTTAGATGCGCTTAAAAAGGCTGCATTAGAGAAACAAAAAAAAGAACACACACCCCTTAAAAGTGTTGAAACCTATTCAACGACTACAACACCTCCGGACTCGGATTCAGAAACCGAATCAAACGAGGTCAATCTCGAAAAAGAATCTAATGAATTAACGAAAAATAATCACACATCCAACGCTAAAGATCCAGACGAGCCTGATTCTGATGAGTTTAGCTTGTTATCAAACTACCAAAATACGATTGATAGTATTACTAGTGAGAATGACTCGGATCTGGAGCAGCTATCAGAACTTATTGCAGAACCAAATGAGAATTTTTCAATTCCAGGTGAATTAGATCCAGAACTATTAGAATCACACAAACAAAGCCAAGAATCATATGTAAGTAATAGCGATAAGCCAGAAATAGAACTGGATTTAGAAATTGATCCAGATTATTTAGAAAAGCTCAACGATGATAAAGCTTCCATCGACCTTTTAGCAGAACCAGAGCAAAAACTCCATCACGAGGATGAAGAAGATTCTCGCCTTGATACGACTAAAAACAATACAGATGACCACAATGAAAACAGTTCAAATGACGAAACCACTATTGATCTCTTGGAAGAAAACGAAAAAAATGGAAATCCCGGACCAAATAACGAAATAACAAAAAATCCAAATGACGATTCAGTTGATACTAAGGAAACGAAAAAGCAATCCATAATCTATGAAGAAAAATCCACAAAAATTCATTTTGACGAGCTTAGAAAAAGCAGAATACGAGAAGAAAGAAACGGCAAAAAAAAGTTAATCGCTATTTATTCTCTTGTTTTACTGATCAGCATATCGACTATTTTTATATACTATTACTACGGAATAATGAATTCTAGTGATAATTTTATTAGCACTCCTAATCAAATTACGTCTACGCAAATTCCTCCCGAAAATAGTGAACTAGAGAATGCTGACGAAATCGGAAAAATCAATCTTGATTCATCTATAAATACTGATACCAATCTTGGTCTCGGTTCGGACCAACCAATAACTCAACAAACTAAAACTGAAGCAGTAAAACAATCGAATGTCGATCTTGCTGATAAACCGGTTGATGTCGCTGATACTAATCAAATATTAGAAAAGACCCCCACTGCTAACAGAGCATCAAAGCCAAACACAAAAAATCGACCACCTATATCTAAATTAAAAAATAAAACTATAAAACCTGGAACAGAAACCAAAACAACACTGATTAGTAAGGGTAAAGATAAAACAAATCCATTAAGCGATGCGATTTTACGGGGTTATACTGCGTTTAACTCTGGCGATCTAAAACTTGCAAAGGAATCTTATCAAAAAGCGATAAATCTGGATCAAAATAACCGCGACGCAATCTTAGGTATGGCTGCCGTAGCAATGATGGAAAGAAATTATCAAACGGCGCTAAACTTCTATCAAAAACGGTTAACCATTGCCCCGAAGGATTCATATGCATTATCTGGTATATTGTCTATTGCATCATTAGACAATCCTTCTCCAGAGCTATTTTCACGAGTAAATGAAATTGTTGAAGAAAACCCTGGCGCTGCACATCTATTTTTCTTAAAAGGCTCGCTATTAGCATCCGACGCTCGATGGAACGCAGCACAAAGTGAATTTTTCAAAGCTTGGTCATTAGAACCCAATCGTGCCGAATATGTTTTTAATCTCGCCGTTTCATTGGACCAGTTAGATCAAAAGTCGGAGGCACTTCGTTTCTATAAAGATGCCTATTCACTGGCAAAAAATTCTCCTACAAACCTCGATATTCACGCACTTCTTCAAAGAATAGCGATTTTGGAGAAAAGTCTGTGAAGGAAAAAAAACCTAAACGTCTGGGCGACCAACTTATCGAGCGAGGTCTAGTTACTCAAGATCAAATTGAAATCGCAACCACTGAACAACGAAAAGTTGGTTTACCGTTAGGTAAGGTTATCACTGATTTGGGGTTTGTTTCAGAATCAGTGATGCGTGACATTCTCAGTGAGGCCTTGGGAAATGACAGCATTAACTTGGAACAGGTGGTTCCAGACGGCGATGCACTCGAGCTTATGCCTAAAAATATTGCAGTACGTCATAATGTTATCCCCGTAAGCTTCGACAAATCAAACAAAACGCTAACAGTTGCAATGAACGATACATTCAATGTCATTGTTCTTGAACGCGTAAAAGCTTCTTTACCTCTAGAAGTTGAAGTCAAACCCGTTCTCTCATCTGACGGAGATATACGAAACGCTTTAGATAGTTTTTACGGCTATGAACTATCAGTGAATGGAATATTAAAAGAAATTGAAACCGGAGAAATTGACTACAGCACCTTAGAGTCTGATGGAGGAGAATACAGTCATCCATTAGTAAGACTTGTTAACGCTATTTTGGTCGACGCGGTAAAACGCGATGCATCTGATATCCACTTCGAACCTGAACAAGGTTTTTTACGGCTTCGTTACCGCATTGATGGTGTACTTCGACAAATTCGCGCTTTGCATAAGGACTATTGGTCTGCAATTGTAGTTCGTTTAAAAGTAATCGCAGGAATGAATATTGCCGAGACGCGATCACCTCAAGATGGAAGAATATCTTTAAGAGTAGCCAGTCGTACAATTGACTTCAGAGTATCATCGCAGCCCACTACTCATGGAGAGAACATTGTTTTACGTGTTTTAGATAGATCAAAAGGAATCGTACCCCTAGAAAAACTAAATATTGAAGAAAACGCCTTTCAGAAACTCAAATTGCTTATGAACAGGCCAGAGGGAATCATTCTTGTTACAGGCCCGACCGGAAGCGGTAAAACAACTACTCTTTACTCGATGCTTAATTTCAGAAAATCGATCGAAGTAAATATTATGACTTTGGAAGATCCTGTCGAATATCCAATGGATTTAATTCGACAGACTTCGGTAAACGAAGTTGCCAAAATGGATTTTGCTAGCGGTATACGTTCGTTAATGCGACAAGACCCAGACATAATCTTAGTGGGTGAGGTTCGCGATGAAGCTACCGCAGAAATGGCATTTCGTGCGGCAATGACAGGACACCAAGTATTCACAACCCTGCATACCAATTCTGCGATAGGAGCATTCCCCCGGCTTCTAGACGTGGGGATAAAGCCGGATATCATGGCCGGCAATATTATCGGTATTATCGGTCAACGGTTAATTCGTACTCTTTGTAAACATTGTAAAACAAAGCGACTTTCTGAAGACTATGAAGAAATTATTCTTGGTGTAGATGGAAAGGTAGATCTTTATCAACCTGTTGGTTGCGATAAATGCGATCAATCTGGATTTAAAGGTCGTGTCTCAGTAATGGAAATTCTTCAGGTTGATGCGGGAATGGACAAATTAATTGCTGAACGCGCAGGTACTGCCGACATTCTAGAATACGCTGTTGATAATGGATATAAAACTATCGCGGACGATGGGATTCGAAGAATTTTAAATGGGGAAACTACCATTGAAGAACTGAGTCGTGTAGTCGATCTAACATCACGGTTGTAAAACAATGTCTGAATACATCTATAAATCAATCAATGAAAAAGGAAAAGTATTTCAGGGCCGTATGCACGCTAATAGCGTGTTAGAACTTGAATCCCGTATCAATCACCAAAAACAGGATTTAATTAGCCACAAAGAAATAAAAACTAAAGGAATTCAATTAGGAAGAAAACGTCTTGGTCGCAAGGACCAAATTAATCTGGTGGTTCAACTTGAACAACTCACAAAAGCAGGAGTTCCACTTTTAGACAGTTTAATGGATCTTCGAGATAGCGCAGAACTTGGTTATTTTAGAGATGTTCTCGCTGGGCTGGTCGAATCAATCGAAGCAGGAAAAACATTTTCCCAAGGTTTGAAACAATATGAAAATGACTACGATCACGTATTTGTATCCTTAATAGAAATTGGAGAGGAATCAGGAGAACTCGATAAAGTCTTAAGAGACATGGGAGAGTCGTTGCGTTGGATCGATGAATTAGAAGCGCAAACAATAAAAATTTTGATATATCCTGCTATTGTTGGCGTTGTAGTACTTTTAGTGACTACATTCCTTATGATCTACTTGGTTCCGCAAATTATTCCATTTATTTTGGAAATGGGAGGTGAAGTTCCCCTTCATACTCAAGCTCTAATTTCAGTCTCTGAATTTTTTGTCAACTATTGGTGGGCAATTTTTAGTCTTCCTATTGTGTTAACCGCCGTTATAAAAAAAATGACGAAATTAAACCCGAACTTTCGCTTTCAACTTCATCGATTAATTTTACGAATTCCCATATTTGGCAACATTACATTTAAAGTAAAACTCGCTCGTCTCGCGAATTATATGGCATTACTCTATTCCTCTGGTATCACTGTATTGCGCTCCATTGAAATCTGTAAATCTCTTATGGGGAATGCCGTTTTAGAGAAAGCAATGGACGATGTGCACACTCACATTAGTGATGGTATTTCAATAAGTGACAGTTTTCGTATGACTCAGATTTTTCCTCCCTTAGTGGTTCGAATGATCGGTGTTGGCGAAAGCACGGGAAATCTCGATGAATCTTTACTCAACGTTAGCTATTTTTACAATCGAGAAGTACAAGACTCTATCGATAAACTAGAGCCTGCGATTACACCGATTTTGACAGTCATTCTAGGTGGTTTGCTTGGTTGGATTATGATGTCTGTATTGGGGCCGGTTTGGGATGCAATCGGGAGTATTGGTGCATGAGCCATCGAGTACTGCTTATTACAAACCTTAAACTCAAAGTGTTTGAATGGAAAGGACATCATTTAGATTACGCATTTGAGTTTAAAAACGACGAAACAGGATTAAGCGAATTCGAAGAATATATTTCTAGTGTTAAGAGAGTAGGAGTACACATATTATTTGATCTTCTTGAAGAAGACTTCCAGAGAGAAAAAATACCCCACACTCATGGGTCAGATAAACAATTACTTATCGAAAGACAGGTTAAGCGACACTATCGAAACAATACCTATGTTCACGCACATCAAATTTCAAGAGAAAAAAGTGGCCGTAAAGACGACGAAATTTTATTAAGTTCTATTTCAGGTATGGAGCCTATTGCTGCCTGGATAGAAATAATGGGAGATAAAGAGGTCCCTATTATCGGAATGTGGTCAGTCTCGTTATTGAATGAAAAATTAATGGGCTACCTTTCTGAAAAAAAAGAAAATGTGTTATTAATTTCCAGACAAATGAAATCATCAATGCGAGAGAGCTTCTTACAAAAAGGTAAGTTGATACTTTCTCGCCAAGTGAGAATCGAAAAGCAATACTTAGACAACGAAGGTATTGAGTCTTACGTTACATCAAGTGTCTCTCAAATCCATCGATTCTTAGCTAATTCGAGAATTATTGGTTTTAATTCCAAACTTTATGTTAAATGTATTTTACCCGAAGCTTTAGTCGAAGAAGCAAGAGCCTCTTTGAGAGATACTGATAACATCGAATATATATTTATTTCTATTGAAAGCCTCTTCAAAAGGTTAGGTCTAAAAACTGATTTAAACAATAAACAAGCGGATACTATATTCAGCTACATTTGCTCTAAGCAGAAATCAGGTACAGACCACTATGCTAGAAATATTGACAAAAAGCACTACAAAAATCTAATTATTGAGAAAAGTATTTCAAATTTCACATACATGTGCTCGGTCGCTCTATTCCTCGCTTCTACTGCCCTCGTAACGATGGGTATTACCTTAAACTCGGAAAAGAAAACAGCTAAAGCCAATTTACAGCATTTGAACAATCATTATCAAAGAAACTATTCAAAGTATGAATCAGAAATCGGTTATGCTTACCCGATGGATCAACAAGTAACATTTTCAAAGCTACTGATCAATGAATCAAACTTCTCACCAGAAAGTCTTTTCTTACCTCTTAGTCAAGTATTTAGTCGACCCCAGTATAATCGTATTAACTTAACGGGATTTAAATGGAAAAAATATCATGGCGAGCCTCTAAGGCAACTCGTGGTCGATATGAACAAAATGGCAAAAAAGCAAAATGATACCTTCGAAGAATTTGGATTTGAAGAAGATCTAACTCCTCAAGAGGGCCGCTCTCCATTAATAGAACTCTCAGGTTTGATTAATCGAAATGATATCTCATACCGTGATACAGTTGCGATTCTTAAAAATTTTGTGAATGATCTTGATAACTTAGGTCAGATTCAATCAACTTGGGTAAAACAAATACCTGTAGACACAAGGGTTTATTCTCGATTTTCGGATCAAAGCGGCGTTGATGAAAGTAAACGAGTAATCGATGAATCAGCAAATAAATTTCTAATATATCTTTTGCTTCATCCCACAAATCAACCAAAGGAAGAAGAACTTCTGACAGAAAACCTTGATAGTGGAGAAGTCAAAAATGGATAAAACATTTTTGACTATTATCATCAAGCGCTATTTAATCGGCTTTGTAATGCTTTCCTTATCGATCGTAAGCTTTTCTCTTTCTATTTATTATTTTTATCATACAAACAAAGAGCTAGAGAAAGCAGAGAAAAAATTTACCCAACAACAAAGAAAAAATTCATTTTCCGCCGAACAAATTACCCTATATCGAAAAAACATTGATAAGTATGATCAATTACGATCTCGCGGCGTTATAGGAAACAATTTTCGTTTACAATGGATAGAAACACTTCAAGCAGTTGGAGAAAACTATGAAATACCAGCAATCGATTTCACTCTGGAAAACGCCAAGGATGCAGATGAATTAAAGGACTTTTATATACACCCAGAACAGCCGTACGAAACAACACAAATGGATATTCGGTTTGACCTTCTACACGAAGGCGATTTTTTTTTAATGCTTAAATTTCTAAGAAATAAGAGCTTAGGAATATTTAGCATTGAAGAATGCAACCTGTATAGAAAAGACTTAGGAAAAGAAAACACGCCGTTTAGTGGTTTTGCTGGGGACTGTGAATTTCAATGGTATACCTTATCGGACATAACAATATCAGAGGATGTGTCACTATGAAAAAAGCATTCTTTAAAATTATTCTTATTTTTTTAACATTAAACGCTCAAGGGCAAAAATCGCAACCAGATGTCCCATTTGAACGTTTATTTACAACAGAGATTGAGCGGAAATCTTTAAATCAAAATCGCTATGATTATTTTGGCGATATCCTTCCCATAAATATAGAAAAAAATAAAATAAAGACAGAACCAAGAACCGAAATTGAACAAAACAATAATGTTACTTTATCTGGTATCGCAATAAGACCTGATGGAAAACATATATTATGGATAGACGGAAAAGTTCAATATAGTGACTATCCAAATAACAATAGTTATAAAACTCGATTAGTAAACAATAATCTCACAAAAATCAGAATTAGTACTGGAGAAAAAAGAAAAACATTGAAACCAGGACAAGTATGGTCTCTTACCGACAATAAAGTGATTGAAAACTACGAATTTCAAAAAATTCAAAAAGAAAAAACTGCCTCTAATTCGTTAAATAACCTGAGTGTAAGCTCAGAATTACTTAAGGAAAAATTAGTTAATAAGAAATCAGCGAGTACCTTATCACAAGCTAAAGAAACCCTTAAAACCATGAAAAAATTAAAAGAATCAACCGCCAAAACGACAAATTAGATTATGCGATTCAGAAGTAATCAAGGCGCAGCACTACTTGCTATTCTTGCAATGGTTATCATTGTCACTACAACATCCTTTGTCGCCGGGATTTCACTTAATAAACAAAGAATCCAGAATAATCTAAATAACTCGAAATTATTGGCAAGCGCTAAAACTCAATTACTCGGCTACGCATTAACCCAAATACCACCTGGTCTTCTACCCTGCCCTGATATTGACAATGATGGCTTTTCAGATTTAGCGGGACTAGATTGCGCTTCGCAACGGGGCTTTTTGCCATACAAAACTTTAAATATGAAAACAAACCGCGATAACGAATCGGGGATTTTGTGGTATGGCGTGGAAGCTAATTATACAAGAATAAATGCAGGTGTAGACTTAAACAGTTCTTTACCTACCGCGCTTAGGGTTGATGGCCAAGATGAGGTCGCTGCAGTTGTAATAGCATCGCGAGAAGCCTTAGTAGGCCAAAACAGAGACGAGAGTCCAAATATCGTTAATTTTAATGTAGCAAACTATTTAGAAGGAATTAATGCGGATGCAGATACGTCCACATATACGGCAATTCCAGGGGATGCAACTAATGACATAACCCTGAGTATTACTCATTCCGAGTTTTGGAATACTGTTGAAAAGCAAGTGCTTTCAATTATTGACGATCGAATTAGAGACTATGCTAACACGGCAAATTGTAATGAAGTACCTTGGGCATCTTCTGATATTGCAGCTCCATACGATAGTACGATAAATCAAGAAACTGGTCGAATCCCTTATGGATTAGCTTCCGCTTTTGGGGGAGCGATAGGCTGTCCCACCACCTTAAATTTACCAGCATGGGTCGAAGATAATTGGGCATCCGAAATACATTATGCGTTTTGCGGACCTTCTGGTGCGGATTGTATATCGATCATTGGCGATCTGAACCAAACAAGTAATGCTATTATTATTGCACCAGGAAACCAATTGCTCGGACAAGTTAGACCAAGTAATTTACTTTCTGACTATTTTGAAGGAGACAATGCAATCATTGATTTTCAATACGAATTTCAGAGAGACGTAAATCATGGTTCCTTATTTAATGATCAACTTAAAATTGTTTTTCCATAATTTTTCTATTGAAAAAAATAAATCCTTAGAACAAAAAGGATTTACCTTAATCGAAGTTGCGGTTGTACTCGTAGTCGTAGGGTTACTTCTTGGCTCGATATTAGGACCGTTAGCATCACAGGAAAGAAATAGAAAAATAAAACTCGTAGAAACCTCGATTGAAGAGATTAAAGAAGCGCTCATAGGCTATGCTGCTATTAATGGAAATCTACCTTGCCCTGCTCCAGCATCATATAACCCAGCCCCACCAGCTGCGGAGGTAAGTAGAGAATCTCGTGCGGCTGGCGCAGGCCTCACTGATTGTTTGGTCGAACACGGTTATGTTCCGAGTATCACTCTTAACATTAATGGACTATACAACCCAGATAAAATATACGTAGACCCATGGGGTACGCCTTATTACTATAGCTTGAATGATATTGGTACTTGGGAATATGCTAAAACAATTTCTCCATCTTCGCCTGTACCTACATTTAATATTTGCGATACGGCTGGTTGTCCGGCAAATAGCGAAGTCGCTACAGGTGTTGTCGCGGTAATTTATTCTCTTGGACCACTTGGGTTCGAAGCAACCACTTCACCTGATCAATTAGAAAATACCAATGATGATGATAATTTTGTTTCGAGAGCGCCCAGTGAAGGAAATAATACAGAATTTGATGATCTAGTTACTTGGTTAACAACGAATGAATTAATATTAAATCTCGTTAAATCCGGTCAAATCTCTCAATAAACCTTATCTTCTTTTTGTAGGAATTTAAGGATTCTAATGCCGCAAAATTCCTTCTATTTTTTTTTATATTGGCTAAACTTATTTTAAGAGGGCATTTTAAAGCCTTAATCGCATATACGAAATTGCTGGTTGCAAGGCGAGATAGCACCAGCGTAAATTAAAGAAATTTAAAGGTAATACTCATGACTTATCCTCCAATTCAACGACAGACGGGTTTCACGTTGATTGAAATTGCAATCGTACTCGTCATTATTGGCTTATTACTTGGCGGTGTTTTGAAGGGAACTGAATTAATTGAAAATTCAAAGGTTCGCAAAGCAGTGAATGATATTAATGGTGTAGCTGCAGCTTATAATTCTTATATTGATAGATACGGTCGAGCACCAGGTGACGATGGTTTATTAGCTGCTTTAAACGCTCGAGGCGGTAATTGGAGTCAGGTTACCCAAGGCGGAAATCGAAATGGAACCTTGGCGGTTCCACTCGCCAATACTTTTAATGGCGGTAACGAACACGATAACTTTTGGCAGCATTTAAGAGCTGGTGGTTTTATTACTGGTGACGCTAGTTTACAGGGTATCGAAGCGATGCCTAGAAATGCATTTGGTGGTCTTTTAGGTATAACAACTGCAGCAGTAAATGGAAACCTACCAGGTTTAAAAGTTTGTATGGGAATTGTGAATGGTAAAGCAGCTTTAGCATTGGACACACAACTAGATGATGGAAATGGCGCAACTGGCAGTGTCCGCGCTACGCTCGATGCAAACTCAAACAACATAGTACCTACAAATGTCGCGTTGGCAGCTCCTTACAATGAGGAAGCTACCTATACCGTTTGTTCAAAAATATAATTAAAAACCAAGAAAAAAAGATCTACACTCTTGTAGGTCTTTTTTTATGTAATATTAATAACCTATCACGATTAAAAAGTTTTATTTATTCCAGTCTAATTTTCTCTAACAGTTTCCTAGCTTTTCTCCTTCTTTAAATAAAACTAATTCATATAAATCGAAAAGCAAATATAAAGTATTTATCTATAATAAATAAGAATAGTAATAAATCTGAGGCATTAATTTTGAAAGGCTTTATATACCTATCAAAACTGTTTAGTAGTTTTTTCTCCATTCTAATCCTAATGTCGTGTGGTAGTGGAGATGACTCCCAACCCAATGAAGCTATATCAAGAAATATCGACGAAGGTTACAGTATTAGTATTGAACTCCTTAGTGAAGAAACCAACCAAGCGACAACCAATATCAGTTCGGAAAATGCTGGAAGAATAATTGTTACTGTTGAACAGTTTGGAAATCCGAGAGCGAGTGAGCTAGTTTCTATCACGTCTACTATTGGAGAAATCGGCGTTTCGAATGGCGCTTTACTTACTAATACTCAAGGGCAGGCAGAGGTACGAATTATTGCTTCGGGAAGTGATGGTGCAGGAACAATCACAGCAACGATAAATCCAGCCGATGCTTCAAGCTTAAGTGTAGATCTTAACTTTTTCTCTAATGGTGGCGCAGACGAAAATGATGAAGAGCTCGACAACACAAGTATCTCGTTAACACTTGTCAGTGAAAGCGGCACGCCAAATACTATTCGAGGAGACGACCCTGGAGTGGTATCCGCCAGAGTCATAACACAAAATGGGACCCCTTTAGAAAATGAAATCGTAACTTTCACATCGGATCTAGGAACATTTAACCCTACAACAGGGACAGTACTGACCAATGCAGATGGAATAGCAACTATCGAACTATTTAGTGGTTCTACAATAGGCGTTTCCACACTCGTTGCAAGTATAGGAGAAGAAGGAAATGAAGTTACCGACTCTATAAATTTCAGTATTCAAGCGCCAAGAATCCAATTGGGTGATGATAGTAGCGGTACTTTCTTAAATGAAACTCTTGGTCTAAGCTTAGACACCCTTTCAGCAGGAGGCACAGTCAGTGTCAGTGCACTAATAATTGATGAACAAGATCTAGCTTTTGATACGCCTGTGAACGTCAATTTTACTTCGACATGTGTCGTTCAAGATTTAGCAACCATCGATGATGTCGTGACGTCAACCGGAGGACGAGCAACAGCTACATACAGAGCAACCGGCTGCACCGGCTCGGATGTCATAACAGCATCGATTGATTTTGGTGGAGAGCAGTTTGAGGCTTCCGCCACACTGGTAGTTGAAAGCGATACAGCAGGTTCAATTGTCTTCATTGAAGCAACACCTACCACTATTGTGCTGGCTGGAACTGGTGGACAAGGCTTATCCGAAAACGCTTCGGTTACTTTCCAAGTATTCGGCGAACAGGGCATGCCGTTGGCAAATCAACAAGTTGAATTTTCGCTGACCTCTGACGTTGGCGGTATAACATTGAGCCCAGCCAATGCGATAAGTGATGCCAATGGTTTTGTGACAACAAGTGTACAATCGGGAAACATCTCAACCTCAGTGGTGGTTATCGCCTCTTTAGTTGAACCAGAAATTTCTACTCAATCGACTTCTTTAGTCATATCTTCGGGTGTACCAGATCAAGATAGCATGACCATTAGTATGGAACGAGTAAACCCAGAGGCATGGGGAATTAATGGTACCGAAGTCTCTGTATCAGCCTTTGCTGCTGACCATTTTAACAATCCTGTTCCCGATGGAATTACCTTTTCATTCACCGTTGAAGGCGGACAGATTGAATCCACTTGTCAAACAATTGGAGGTTCATGCTCGGTCACCTGGACATCCCAGAACCCTAGACCTGCTGGAGGCTTCGTTACTATTATGGTAACTGCGATTGGCGGCGAGTCATTTCAAGATGAAAATGGCAATGGTGTATTCGATGAGGGAGATGGCTTTAACGATTTAGACGAAGCTTTTCGTGATGATAATGGCGATGAGATTAGAGACTTTGGTGAACTCTTTATTGACTTTAATAACAACGGCCAATTCGATCCAGCTGACGGGCTTTACGGTGGGCCACTGTGTATAGATGCTATACGTTGTTCACCTCTAACGGGTGTTACGGTAAGAGATTCACGAGAATTTATTATGTCAGGCTCAAACGCAATTGTCACATTCAGCTTAGCGGATAACGATACCTATATTTCATTAAGTCCACTCGATTTCACTATTGAAGATATCAACGGAAATTCCATGCCGGGTGAAACAACAATAGACATATCAAGTAGTATCGGCGAACTGATTACCACTAACAGTTTTACTATAGGTCTAGGAATTACAAGGAGGTTTGAAAATACGATTAGAGTTGATCTTGAAGGCGTTGACCCACCTAGTGGTACAGGTTTTATTAATGTTGTAGTCACGACCCCTGCTGGGATCGTAACTTCTGAATCGCTTACATTTGATTACTAATTTTGTTCAACATCATAGGAATTCGAAAATAACAAAATACTTTTTTACATTTCCTATTATTGAACAATAGTATGTGCGATTAAACAAATGACTAGAACATTGAATTTGGCTTTGAAACTTAGGTTTACAACTCTATTTGAATTCCTATTGCAGTGCCAAACCCATCCAAAGTTGGATTGGCACCTTCATATTCGTTGTATCGAAATTCGATTAAAGCCGATACACGATCAATAAGACCAATAAATAATTGAGGTTCAACAACCCACCGGTTTTCACCCTTTTCTACAATATTGTAATCAGCAAAACCGCCTAGACTTATTTTACTAGTAAAGGGTATCTTATAAATTAAACTAAGTTGACCTCCGTTTCCATCACTTTCTAATGGGAAAACCCGCCACTGCAGCCAACCATGATTAGTATTCTCTTTCCAGGAAATGGTTCGAAAGCTATGTTTATATGTCAAACCTGCACGAGACACATCTCTATCACCAGGAGTAACAATATTTAATTCAATTTGAGCGGCCATACCAGGTAAGTTTGTTAAACTAGCCAAAAAATCGTTTGTTAAGCGATATTCAGAAAATGAACGCGTCATGTCAACCCTGCCATCTTCTTTTTGATCTCTATGCCAATCAGTAAAACCCCAAAAAGAAAATCCCAATATCTTTCGATTTGAAGCTAAGTGTATTGTGGTTGTATTAAAATCTCGGTCATCAAAATAGTATGCAATTGAACCTTTCACCAACTCTTCAGATTCAACCTCATACGTTAAACCCTGAATTGTAAGTAATAAAAACAGAGCAATGATTCGATTGGTATTTCTTTTATCACAAAGAATCATTTTCAGTTCCTACGAAAGAGTTTTTACTGAGAAAGACAACGGATTTGTCATAGATAAACCCCACTTCATATTTCGGTGTTTTTTAATGAACTCGAAAGATCTTCAAAATTGCTACCTGTACGGCGTTTATTGCGATACATTTGCGAATCGGCACCCTGCATAAGGGTTTCAATGGTGTCTCCATTTGTGGGATAGGTCGCTACACCTATGCTCACCGATACTTGAAACATTTCACCATCCATGTTTAATGGACTCTTCATACTTTCTTGAATTTTATCCACGACATGTTCGACATCATGTTCTTCAGTAATAGTAGATAGCAAAATACAAAATTCGTCGCCCCCAATTCTCGCTAGAAGATCACTCTTTCTCAAAGCAAGCTGCAACCTCCTCCCAACTAAAACTAAAATTTTGTCACCAACACTGTGGCCACGACTATCATTTATTTGCTTAAATCTATTTAAATCTAGAAACATTACCGCTAAAGATTTTGAATATCGATACCGCACTCGGGTTTTACTTGTTGAAGATAGTGCCTCACTTGCCGCTATGTATAAACAGTACCTATCAAACGAAAACATCGATTTATTTCATGTTGAAACTGGTGAAGAAGCTAAAGAATCCATTACGCAAAATACTCCCGAAATAATCCTATTGGATCTAAAACTATCCGGTATATCGGGTGAAAATGTCCTTCGCTGGTTGCGAGAACAAGAACTACCAGTGGCAGTAATCGTCATCACAGCTCATGGTTCAGTCGACATCGCCGTCGATATGATGCGTTTGGGAGCTAATGATTTTTTGCAAAAACCCTTTGACGCTAACCGTTTGATCACCACATTGCACAATGTAATAGAAAATACACGTTTAAAATTTCTTGTTGACGATCTTGCGAATACCTTTGATCGCGATCACTATCACGGTTTTATAGGCGCGTCACTGCCAATGCAAACAGTTTATCGAATTATTGATTCTGCAGCTCCAAGTAAAGCCACAGTATTTATTACTGGTGAAAGTGGTACGGGAAAAGAGGTATGCGCAGAAGCAATACACAAACAGAGTCTTTGCAAAAACGGCCCATTTATACCGCTCAATTGCGGAGCAATTCCTAAAGATCTGATGGAAAGTGAAATCTTTGGTCATGTAAAAGGCGCTTTTACAGGAGCCTCAAGCGAACGCAAAGGTGCAGCTTCCCTAGCTCACGGAGGAACCTTATTTTTAGATGAAATAGGTGAAATGGATCTAGAACTTCAAACTAAGCTTCTAAGATTTATTCAATCAGGTACCATAAAAAAAGTTGGAGGCAGTAAAGAAGAAACGGTTGATGTTCGCTTTATTTGTGCGACGAATCGAGATCCGCTAGAAGAAGTCAATGCAGGTCGTTTTCGGGAAGATCTCTATTATCGATTAAATGTTGTACCTCTTCAGCTCACACCGCTAAGAGAACGCGGCGACGATATTATACTCTTGGCTAAGCACTTTCTAAGTATGTACGCAAAAGAAGATAATAAAGCGTTTAAACGCTTTTCTAGCGAAGTCGAGTTGAGCCTACGTCGCTACCCTTGGCCCGGTAACATCAGACAGCTGCAAAACGTCATTCGCAACGTTGTTGTTTTACACAATGATCTTACAGTAGAACTGAAACATTTGCCTCCTCCCTTAGATGGCGTTCTGGCCGAGGAAGATATCATCCGAGTTACTCCGAGCATAAAAGTTGAGCAAAAAAATAATCTTTATCAACATGCTACTGGGACCATAATCAAACCATTAGCCGAAGTGGAGCGAGAAGCTATTGAAACAGCAATTAACACCTGCTCTGGAAACATCCCTCAAGCTGCGGCAATGTTAGGAGTGAGCCCATCCACTATTTATCGAAAAAAACAAAACTGGGATGCATCTGCTGGAAAATAAAGCCTTATTTTTTATCGAGTAGCAATCTTAAAATACAATTACAGATTTTTTAATCATCTAACTCTTAGACTTGTTTTGTTAGCTACAACAGAAAATTAATCGATAAGAAGAACTAGATTATTTGAAATATATGATCAAGAGAAAAACCTCGATATTGAAAAAACCGTAATCTTTTCGCCCTTTCTTTTTCATCTCTGGAATTTACATTGCCATATTTACTTTCAAAAAGTCTAGAGAGAGAATCCAACCAATCTTTTTCAGAGTATTCTTCCAAATATTGACTAACAATTGATTTAGAAACACCCTTAGCATTAAGCTCATGAGCAATACGTATAGGACCATGTCCCTTAGAAAAATGCGAGCGAATAAACATCTCCGCATAACGAGTATCATCAAGATAACCACTCTGTTCTAAATCATCAAGAACAGAGTCAATAAGATCAATATTCTCAAATTTTTTTTGTAGCTTGTTTGACAACTCTTGCCGAGAATATTCGCGGCGCCCAATTAACATCAACGCTTTTACACGAATATGTTCCGCAGGTTGATTTGCCACAACACTTATCCCTATTCCACTGTTTCCGCTTTTTCATCAACCGGCTCTACATCCAAACCAAGAAGATCTTGCTTAATCTTATTTTCAAGAAAATCAGAAACTTCTGTATTTTCCCTTAAGTATTGAATCGCGTTATTTTTACCTTGTCCAATTTTATCACCATTGTAACTATACCAAGCACCCGCTTTATCGATAAAACCTAACTTGACACCATAATCAAGTATCTCACCAAGTCGGTTGATTCCCTCTCCGTATAAAATTTGGAATTCAGTCTGTTTAAAAGGCGGAGCAACTTTGTTTTTAACCACCTTTACTCTGGTTTCAGAACCAATAACTTCATCACCGTCTTTCACCGCACCAATACGACGAATATCAAGTCTAACAGACGAGTAAAACTTTAATGCATTACCGCCCGTTGTGGTTTCGGGGTTACCAAACATAACTCCAATCTTCATACGTATTTGGTTAATAAAAATAGCCATACAATTGGCGTTTTTGATATTACCTGTAATCTTACGTAAGGCCTGAGACATTAAACGCGCCTGTAATCCAACATGATGATCACCCATTTCACCCTCAATTTCAGCCTTAGGTGTAAGAGCCGCAACAGAATCGACAACCAGTACATCAATAGCCCCAGATCTCACTAACATGTCAGCCACTTCAAGCGCTTGCTCTCCAGTATCTGGCTGCGAAATAATCAGTTCTCCTACATTCACTCCAAGCTTTTCAGCATAGATTGGGTCTAATGCATGCTCTGCATCAATAAATGCACAGGTGCCACCATTTTTTTGCGCCTCTGCAATTACCTGCAGCGTTAAAGTGGTTTTACCAGAAGACTCTGGTCCGTAGATTTCAACAATTCGGCCGCGAGGTAAGCCTCCTATCCCAAGCGCTACATCAAGTCCCAAAGACCCAGTAGAAATACTGGGTATTCGCTGTTGCTCTCGATCACCTAATCGCATGACAGTGCCTTTACCAAATTGACGATCAATTTGAGTTAGTGCCGCCTGAAGCGCTTTTTCTTTATTTGCATCCATAATTACCCTACCACCTAAATTTGTTCGTTATATTCTATAAAATTTTGGAATTCGTTTTATTCTAGGTTACGACAAAAAAACTGTATGTGCAACCAGTAATATTTATTTATACAGTAAAATCTAAATTTTCTCTTCGTTGAAAAAATACTCAAATAAATAAAAACACTTTTTAGAAAGATTTAAGGGGTATCAGCATCTTTTAAAAATTCACATAGTTTTTGGATAGCAAAAATGACCGAGCTTGAGCGAATATCCCCACGATCTCCTGTGAAGTGTTGACTGGTGCTGTGAAACTTTGTTCGAGTCCCCCAGCTGAAACATACGGTTCCAACAGGTTTTTCCTTGGTTCCACCGCTAGGTCCTGCAATACCACTTACGGCTATTGCGATATCGACCTCCATAAGCGATAAAACACCATTAAGAAGTTTATCGGTGACGGGTTGGCTAACCGCACCGAACTCTTCCAGAGTGGCTAACGGAACTTCAAGCACGGAGCCCTTCATGCTATTGCTGTACACAATAAATCCACCTTCAAACCATCCAGAGCATCCCGAAACACTGGTAATCGCAGCCGTAAGTAAACCACCAGTACAAGATTCAACCGAACCAATTTTCCATTTTTTAGCCCGTAATAATCGACCTAAGTCTTCACTAAGCGCTATAATTTCTTTATCAATGATTTTTAACTTCCTGATATTAATAGGTTTTTAACTAAGTTATGGCCCGCTAACCCGAAAACCTAAGTACGCCTTAATAACATTACTTAATAAGGAAATACCTATGACAAAACTAATTATTAAGACCCTAATAATGCTGACAATCGTTATAGGCATTTCAAATTATGTACTCTACATTAAAACCGGAAAAATGCCATTTAACCTGGACACGCTATTCAGTTCGAATAGTTCAGGAGGTTCCACCACCGTTCCAGCACTCCCTCAGCTGCTCAACAATTCATCAAAACCAGTAAAAGAAGAAGTCTACAAGTGGGTGGATGATAAGGGCGTGACCCATTTTTCCAAGCAAAAACCACCTGAAACAAAAAATGCGGAATCCATAGAAGTCGGAAACAATATTAATTTAATGAAAGGAGTCCCAGTTGCTAAGCGAGAAGCAAGTAAAACCCAAATAAATACCGATGATTTTAGTTACAACCCTAAAAACGTTAAAAAACTCATCGACGATGCTCAAAATGTTGAAAAACTACTCAATGATAGATACAAGGAACAAGAAAAAACCTTAAACGGCCTCTAAAAACTAACCTATAAGACCAAAATTCTAAGCTCTTTTACCATTTAACCACCTAGGAACTTAGAATAGATTGAAAAGCAAGTAAATGGTATTATTAGCATTACTAGCCAAATAAAAGCAAAATCGCTTTTCTTCAACAAGATGTGATTACTGGTCCCGTTAAATTCAACTTTTAAATCAGATCGGAGATATAAATGATCGCCCCAAACTTTTTAGTTGTTGGCGCAATGAAGTGCGCAACTTCAACTGTAATAGATTTTTTGGAACATCATAGCCAGGTTTATGTAAAACCATTTTCAGAGCCAAATTTTTTCAATGAAGATGAAAATTGGGAAAAAGGCTCTGAATGGTACGATCAATTCTTCCAATCTGAAAAAGCATTTAAAATTTGTGGTGAAGGTACAAACAATTATTCCAATATTGAAAGATATCCGAATACGATTGATAGAATCTTGTCTTACTGTCCAGATGTCAAAATACTTTACACGGTACGAAACCCTATCGATAGAATGACTTCGGCCTGGATTCAGAATCGCATTGATATTCCAGATGAAGTCCCTTCATCATTAAGTGATGCAATAGAATCTATGCCTGAAGTATTTTTGGATCAAAGCCTTTACTGGAAGCAACTTAGCGAATATCGTAAACACTTTAAGGACTCAAATATTTGGGTTGGATTCTTGGAAGACTTGAAAAGTAATCCTAATACTTTTTTTGAAGAAATTTGTGAGTTTTTAGATATTGATAAGGAAAGCCAAGAACAGGGGTTACATAAAAATCCATCTTCATCAAAAAAGGTTCCAAATAAACTCTACTCTTCAGTTAAAAGTATTCCATTAGTCAAAACTCTCAAGAATGCTTTTCCTAGACACCTTAGAAAAGCCGTAAAAGATAAATACTTAAGTTCTTCTACTAAAGACATTCCAGTAATATCTACTTCAGTTAAAAGCAAAATTATCGAACAACTGCAACCAGATGTAGAACAATTACTTACATACTGTAACAAACCAAAAGACTTTTGGGATCTAGGTTAAATTCTAACTTCCCGTATATTTAAATATGCTTGAAGCGATCGATGAGATTATAAGCACTACAAGCTTTAATGAATATGAAGCAAGATGTCAATTAAAGTCCATTTTCGATAAATTTAAAGAAAACGGATTTACAACCAACGAGCCAGTTGGTCGAGAAGTATTTTTATCAGATATTCATGGTGAATTTCCTATCTTAAAATCCCTCGTTGGAAATACACAGTTACAGCTGGCGGACTTGATGGGCGGAAAGGAAAATCAAACCCCCAACAAACTCTTCAAAATTAAGGAACTATTATCTAGTAAAGACTACATAGACGATCTCCTAAAAGACAAATCACAGCTTAAATCAGTATTTAACCAGCTAATATATACTTCTTACTCGATTAGCCTAATGGTACAAATCGAAGATGGATTTATTCGCAAAAAATTGGATAAACCATTATCTAATCTCGGCCAAGAAACTAAAAACAAAGTAGAAAAAATTTCTAATTATGCATTTGATCTCAGTAGGGAATTTCGCTGTACTAGGCAATTTTTAGAATTAATTCTTACTCATATTAATAAGTCAATAAAACCTCATCTTAATATTGTCGGGGATTTATATAATCGTGGTGCCCACTCAAAAGATGTTATAGATTTTCTAATCGATTATAAAGATGTGAGTATTCAATGGGGTAACCACGACATAATTTGGATGGGCGCGTTTGCGGGGAGCGAAGCCTGTGTCGCAAACGTACTCCGAATATCGTTGCGGTATGGAAACATAAAAACGCTTGTAAGCGACTACAATATAAGTCTTTCCGTTTTAGAAAAATTCGCACGGGAATACTACGGTGAAGACCCTTGTTTGGAGTTTTTTCCAAAGAAAAAAATAGATACGCATTACAAAGAAGAAGATTCAAGCATAATTGCAAAAATGCATAAAGCGATTAGTTTAATTCAGTTTAAACTAGAGGGTTTAATTATTGAGCGTCGCCCTCAATTTCTTATGGATGAAAGAAGATGCTTGGATAACATCGATTTCGAAAAAAAATCATATTATATGGATGGAAAAAATTACGCGCTAAGATCCTGTCAATTTCCCACCATTGATTTCCAAAGCCCAAACTCGCTTACCGAACCAGAAAATCTCGTAATCTCAAAACTGGTTGCAGAATTTAAAACTAGCAAAAGATTAAAATTCCATGTTGAATTTCTCATCAACAATGGGTCCATGTTTCGCGCATCCAAATACTATCTCGCATTTCATGGTTGCGTACCTTTGACACAAATTGGCGATCTAAAATGTGCTTTTTTCGAATTCGATTGTAAAGGCAAACAATTATTTACTCAATTTGAGGAGGTAATTAGAAGCTACTATTCCAACTCTATAGATCAAGAAAAAAGAGAATTTGCAAAAGACATTATGTGGTATCTTTGGTGTGGACCTGATTCACCACTTTTTGGAAAAAATAGAATGACGACTTTCGAACGTTATTTCATTTCTGAAAAGGAAAGCCAGATTGAACAAAAAAACCCTTACTTCTTATTTCGCGATAAGGAACCCATAGTTAAACAGTTATTGCTTGATTTTCACGTTAAGAGCATCAACGCTCGAATCATTAATGGGCATATACCAATAAAGATAACTCAGGGTGAATCACCTATTCGAGCGAATGGAAAAACAATACTCATCGATGGAGGGATGTCTATAGACTATCAAAAATTAACAGGGATTAAAGGCTTGGTTTTAATATCTTACCGCGAAAAATTCTATTTATATGCAAATAAATCAGACGAGAAAAATCATTACTTTTGTGAAAAAATCCAGATACATTAGTTGTTAATAGATTTTTATTTATCAAAAAACTTATCTGAAATAAAATACTAACTGTATACCGCCCAAAAAACTCTTCAAAACATGAATTAAAATTTTTTATTGTTTATTATTTGTCATTATCAACTACACCAGAGATAAATTCTATGAAAAGCAAATAACGCTCTCTTAAATTCTTAATTAGAGCAATTGGGGATTCAAGCTTTGAATAATAATCCATCAAAACTAACCGCTACTGAATTTAGAAATTCAACTAACTCCAATAACTGAATATTAACTTATTGAATCAGCTCGAATTTCGAAATAGCTACCTTTCCACCATTAACCACACATATTCCATGAAGATTTGTATGCAGTTTGTTGACGACTAAAAGAACTCGGCGCTGAACTTAAGCCCCTTATATGTAATGACTCGAAGAAAATTGAAGCTCCCAGTTCAACAAATTTTACTTCTGCAATCCTTTTAAAAACGACTAAAAATAGTGTAAATAGAATCTAATATTGATTTCATTGCTATAATGCTCTTCCTTTTTAAATTCAAATTTTCGACATTACTCTTTTTTAAGTCACAAAACTCTAAACCAAAATGATTAAAAATAAAGCAGCTCCGACGGATCCCACCAAGCAACACACACCGATGATGCAACAATATTTGGGCATAAAGTCTAAGCATCCAAATGAATTAGTATTCTATCGTATGGGCGATTTTTACGAGCTGTTTTTCGATGACGCTAAAGAGGCTGCGCGACTTTTAGATGTCACGTTAACCGCGCGCGGTAAATCTGGCGGCGATCCTATTCCTATGTGTGGTGTGCCCTTCCACGCGGCGGAAAACTACCTGGCGAAACTTGTTAAGCTTGGTCGATCTGTTGCCATTTGCGAGCAAGTTGGCGATCCAGCCACGTCGAAAGGACCTGTGGAAAGACAAGTGATGCGCATTGTCACTCCAGGTACAATTAGTGATGAAGCACTTCTGGATGAAAATAGAGACAACCTGCTTGTAGCGATTTACAAGGGCGAAGAAAATTTTGGCGTCTCCTATATGGACATGGGCAGTGGTCGATTTGCGATCTTTGATAGCAAAAACGAAGAAGGATTAGTTGATGAAATCGAGCGCTTGAAACCCGCAGAGCTTTTAGCACAAGATTCTCTGTCTCTGCCACCAACCATTAGCGGTCGCGCCGGGTTTCGCACTCGTCCGGAATGGGAATTTGATCGCGACACGGCAATTCAACTGCTGACGAAGCACTTTGAAACAAAAGACCTTTCTGGATTTGGCTGCGAACCCAATTCAAGCGCATTGCCTGCGGCAGGTTGTTTGTTTGCATATGCGCAAGAAACACAGCGCACTTCGCTAGATCATATTTCCCATCTGAGCGTCGAAAATCCGGGTGACAATGTGGTGCTGGATGCAGCGACCCGAAGAAACCTGGAGCTGGATACAAATCTGGCAGGCGGAGATGAAAACACCCTCTTTAGTGTATTAAACACCACGCAAACTGCGATGGGTGGCCGTTTGTTGCGACGCTGGTTAAACTTGCCTTTACGCAATGTTTCAGTCATTGAAGGGCGCCAATCTGCGATAAAGGCCCTGTTATCAGACTATACATTTGAACTGACAAGGCATCCGCTAAAGCAAATTGGAGATATGGAAAGAATTCTCGGGCGTATCGCTTTGGGTTCAGCTCGCCCTAGAGATCTTTCGCGTCTTTGTTCTTCTCTCGCTCAATATCCGCAAATACATCAGGTTCTCGAAAGCGCTTCATGCGACTTTTTAACTGCACTTAAATCAGAAATAAGCGATTTTCCAGCGCTTGTAGAACTATTACAAAGTGCAATTATTGAAAACCCGCCCGCAGTGATTAGAGACGGTGGTGTTATCGCACAAGGCTATAATGCCGAGTTGGATGAACTGCGTGCAATTAGCACAAATGCGGGAGAATTCCTGGTGAACTTAGAAAACCAGGAAAAAGAGAAAACCGGTTTATCGAGTTTAAAAGTTGGGTATAACCGCATTCATGGCTACTATATTGAAATTAGTAAAGCGCAAGCAGAAAAAGCCCCAACGGAATATATTCGCAGACAAACACTTAAAAACGCTGAGCGCTTTATTACACCAGAACTAAAAGAATTTGAAGATAAAGCTTTGTCAGCAAAAAGCCGAGCGCTTGCCAAAGAAAAAGCCCTATATGATGCGCTGATTGTCTCCATTAATGAACATTTAGTCCCGCTACAAAAAAGTGCAAATGCAGTTTCTCAACTGGATGTTTTGTGCTGTTTTGCCGAACGAGCTGAACAGCTGCAACTTTGCTGTCCAAGCCTTTCCGAAGAGATTGGTATCCATATTGAGCAGGGTCGACACCTTGTTGTGGAACAAGTCTTAGACACGCCATTTGTACCCAATGATCTCACGCTCGATTCCCAACAACGAATGATGGTGATTACTGGCCCCAATATGGGTGGTAAATCAACCTATATGCGTCAAACTGCGTTGATCGTGCTACTTGCTCAAGTCGGCAGTTTTGTACCAGCTAACGGCTGTAAATTAGGGCTAGTTGATCGTATTTTTACTCGAATAGGTTCTTCTGATGATTTAGCGGGCGGGCGTTCGACCTTTATGGTTGAAATGACAGAGACCGCCAACATTCTTAACAATGCAACCCATGAAAGTCTTGTATTAATGGATGAAATTGGACGAGGCACTAGCACCTATGATGGCTTGTCACTGGCTTGGGCTGCAGTAGAACATCTTGCAAATATCACTCGGTCACTCACACTCTTTGCTACTCACTATTTTGAAATCACTTCTTTGGCAGATCAAATTAAAAGTGTCTGCAATATTCATCTGAATGCCACCGAGCATCAGGATAACATCGTGTTTCTGCATAACATTCAACGCGGCCCTGCCAGTAAGAGCTATGGATTACAAGTGGCTAAGCTTGCGGGTATTCCCAGTCGTGTGCTTTCTAGCGCGAAAGAAAGGCTTGCTATGCTCGAAATGGGAAACACAGAAACCGGGATCAAACAAATCCCCCAAAAGGTATACCAAGAAGACTTATTTAGCGCTGCAGTTGATCACCCAGCGCTGGACAAAATCAACGAACTATCCCCAGATGAACTCAGTCCTAAGCAGGCCCTTGACATACTTTACGAACTTAAAAATCTTGTTTAATTCAAGTAAGTTGCTGCGAAAAAAAGCTAAAATTGGCTAAAAGGTCCGAATAAGTATAGAAATCAAAGGTCTAACTTATTTATAAAAGTGCTATTTAAGCAGTTACAATATCCTGATAGAATTGCGCGCTCTAAAATTAAAGGTTAAAAAAGCATGACTTTTGTAGTTGGTGAAAACTGTATCAAATGCAAACACACAGACTGTGTTGAAGTTTGTCCTGTTGATTGTTTTTATGAAGGACCTAATTTTTTGGTCATTCACCCAGACGAGTGTATTGATTGTGCACTTTGTGAACCTGAGTGTCCCGTAGAAGCTATTTTTTCTGAAGATGAGCTTCCTTCCGACCAAGAGGCCTTTTTAGAGTTAAATGCCGAGCTGGCAGAAGTTTGGCCAAATATCACCGAGAAGAAAGAAGCGCCTGAAGATGCCGAAGAATGGGATGGTGTAGAAGGTAAGTTAAAGCATTTGGAAAGATAATTTATCTTTCTTATCGATTAATAGCCGTTACCTATACTAATCACCTAAAAGCTTCGAAAAATAAAAAAGCTTCGCTATCACTAGCGAAGCTTTAATAAGAACATTGAATAATCTTTTACCTAGTTTTCACTAAAGGCTCAAGCACCGCCAAATAAAGCAGTTGCGTCTAACCCTTGTTTTTGTAGAATATCACGCAGTCTTCTAAGCGCTTCCACTTGAATTTGTCTCACTCTTTCACGGGTTAAACCTATTTCTCGGCCAACCTCTTCAAGCGTACTCGTTTCGTGACCTCTCAACCCAAATCGACGTGCCACAACTTCGCGTTGCTTTTCACACAATTCATCAAGCCACTCATTCAAGCTAGCACTTAAGTCGCTGTCTTGAAGTAGTTCAACTGGGTCTGAAACATGTTGATCTGGAACGGTATCGACTACAGCCTTATCCGAAGAAGGGCCAACAGATACATCCATTGAGGTAACACGCTCATTAAGTGCGAGCATTTTTTCGACATCTTCTACGGGTTTGTCTAATAGGTTAGCGATTTCTTCTGGAGTCGGTTCGTGATCGAGTTTCTGAGAAAGCTCTCGCGAGGCACGCAAGTAAACATTTAATTCTTTGACTACGTGAATTGGCAATCGAATGGTTCTCGTTTGATTCATGATTGCACGTTCAATTGTTTGACGTATCCACCAAGTAGCATAGGTAGAAAAACGAAACCCTCTTTCAGGATCAAATTTTTCTACAGCTCGAATAAGGCCTAGGTTGCCTTCTTCAATTAAATCGAGTAACGCAAGTCCGCGATTAACATAGCGACGAGCAATTTTTACAACTAAACGCAAATTACTTTCAATCATTCTTTTGCGAGCAGCTTCATCACCTTTTAATGCAAGGCGTGAAAAGTACACTTCTTCTTCAGCTGATAAGAGTGGAGAAAAACCTATTTCGTTTAAATAAAGCTGGGTAGCGTCAAGATTCTTATGATATTCCTCTTCGGTTTCCGATTCCTCGGGTATCTCAGTTTTAGTGAGTTGTTCCTCTCCGGATTCCGTTTCTTCCTCAACTAGCATGCCTTCGGCAAGCATTTTTGAGTTTTCCAATTCAGCATTTATCATTTCGAGTTCTTGTACAGCCATTACTAACTCCTTAATTTAGGTTTTTGAGTTTTGGAGTAAGGTTTAAGATTTTCAACGAATGACCCAGGTTTTTAGAGTCTTTCAAAAATCAGCCAAAAATACATAACTTGCTAATTAGTTTTCGGCTTAAATTAAAAATCTTTAGTACTTTTTTTCACCTATTCAATTTTTAGGTAAAAATTTTAGCGGGTTAACTGGCTTTCCGTCATAACGAATTTCAAAATAGAGCTTAACGCTATCCGTTCCACTAGAACCCATTGCAGCTATTTTTTGCCCCTTTTTAACTTCCTGACGCTCCTTCACCAATAAACGGTCATTGTGAGCATAAGCGCTTAAATACTTATCACTATGCTTAAGTATGATAAGTTTGCCATACCCTCTTAACCCTTCACCGGAATAAACAACTCTCCCCGAAGCAGCTGCAGCAACAGAGTCTCCCAAATTCCCATGAATATCAATACCTTTGTTCAGACCTTTATTTGACGAAAAAGTATTAGATGATTTTCTACTTACTGGCCATTGCCACGAAACGGGACCTCTATCAACCGCGTTTTGTGATTTTTTTTCCACCTTTTTCGTTTTTTTTATTGATCGCTCAACAGACTCAGCATTTTTAGGTTTAATCTGGTTATTATTTTTCGAAATAGAAACGGGAGAAGTATTTTTACGACCGGTTAATAAAAGCTTCTGGCCGGGGAAGATCCTATAAGATTTATCGATTCGATTCCTTTTTGCCAATTCTCTGAAGTCAAGCCCGTAGCGCCATGCAATGGAGTAAAGCGTTTCGCCTTTGCTCACCACATGTTCTTGGGGTAATTTCGACGAAAAAGCAGTTGATTCTTTAACGGGAACATATTTAGGACCACTAGAGCAGGCTATGAAATTCATAATGATCAATATATTGATCACACTCAAAAACAATTTAGACATTAATTAATACGCTCGACGATATAAGCTGCATATGTTTTGTATAATTATCCGACACCATATATTCCTAAATGTCATATAAAAACAAAATATATTAAAATAAAGTCTATTCTATCTTTATAAAATTTTATCGATTTTTTAAATTTTCCGACTTGAACTCATACTATATAGCGAAAAAACTAATCGTTTTTTGAATTTTTACGACCTATTTTTGAACCAAAAAACTCAATCAAAAGTACCATAAAAAACCCAAAAAACGCCGACAGAATAACTAGAAAAAATTGACTATCGTATGAAGTTATTGACTCATACGTTTGAGGAAGTACGTTTTTCTGTACCAAAGGGATAAGTTCGCCATGACGATTCTCAAAGGTTTCCAAAACATGCTTCCAAGGCCAAGTCACATTCAAAGACCCAACCAAAAACCCTATCAGTACAGCAAGGGTTGCTGCATATGCACGGTCTAATAACCAAGATAAAAACCTAGAAAAAACGAGTAAACCAGAAATACAACCGAGCAGAAAAAATGCGATGGCAGTAATGTCAAGTTCATTTACTGCGCGCAAAATAATTTGATATAAGCCCACAAGCAGCAGAATAAAACTTCCTGAAATTCCAGGCAGGATCATTGCGCAAATAGCGACAAACCCACCTAAGAATAGTACCCAACCGGAATCCGGTAACTGAGTCGGACGAGCGATTGAAACAAAATACACAAAAACAACACCCACTAGACATAGGCCCCAGTGCCTAATTGTCCAGTTGGATTGTTGTTTACCCAGTAACACTACCGAAGCGATAATTAGTCCAGAAAAGAACCCCCAAACTAATAGAGGATAGTGCTCTAAGCACTGAGCTATTAAAGCAGCGAAAGTCTTAATACTTATTATGATTCCTAAAAATACGGCTAAAAGAAAATTGCCATTGATATGCTTCCAACAGGCTGGAATACCTTCTTTAAACAATATTAATAGTGTTTCTGGCCCGAGACGTTTCAATGAATCTAACAACTCATGATAAATGCCAGTAATTAAAGCAATTGTTCCACCTGATACACCGGGAACAACGTCAGCTGCCCCCATTGCCATTCCTTTAACCAATATCAAGGCGTAATCTTTTAATTTTCTCATTTTAATTGTATTTCTCACTAATATTTATTATCCGTTCCAGACAAGAGGGGCACAAACTTAACTGGTTCTAATGTTTCAATTTTAAAATCCTCAGACTCGCCGTTTCGTACCACAAGTGTTAAAGATTGCTCTTCTACACCAACGGGAATAACCAAAACACCATCTGGAGCCAGTTGATTCATTAAATCTTGCGGAATTTCTCTGGGTGCGGCCGTTGATATGATTCCATTAAACAGTTCATTATGACTAGGCCAACCGGCGCTTCCATCCGCATGGCGCAGGGATACATTTCGCAGCCCTAAAAGTCGAAGTCTCTCTCTAGCTTTATCTTGGAGAGGTTTAATTCGTTCAACGCTTAAAACATGGCCGACTAGTTGAGCAAGTATCACTGTCTGATAACCAGAACCGGTGCCAATCTCGAGCACTCGCTCTAGATTTCCTCCCGCTCCAAGCAGAATTTCAGTCATTCTTGCGACAATATAAGGTTGGGAAAGGGTTTGACCAAAGCCGATTGGCAAGGCCGTGTCTTCATAGGCTCGATGTGAAAGCGCTTCATCCAAGAATAGGTGGCGAGGCGTACTAGCCATAACGTCTAACACCGATTGATCAGAGACTCCCTGATCGATCAACCTTTGAACAAGCCTATCCCTAGTCCGCTTAGAGGTCATCCCCACTCCCTCTAGCTGCAAACGGTTCACTTTAGCACTACCCCAAGTACATAAATCTTAATGACGCATAATAACATAGAGCATCACGGATAATAGGACTGATGGGGATATCTAATTAAGCTTCGTTGAAACGACAAGGCGCTCCGGCGGTTTCACTAAGTGATTGAATATCAAGAATTTCGATATTCCGATGGGCGACAGAGATTAAATTGTTCTTTTGTAATTTACCCATCAAACGGCTTACTGTTTCGATGCTTAGACCTAGGTAATTTGCGATGTCGGTGCGACTCATTGATAGCCGGAACTGGGTCGCAGAATACCCCCTCTGAGAGAGTCGATTAGATACATTTAATAGAAATGCAGATAGCCTCTCTTCCGCAGACCCTTTACCAATAAGCAAAAGCATGTCATTGAAGTGTTGAATTTCACCAGAAAACAAATTATTAATCTGTTTTTGTAGCGCCGGTATGCTTTCACACAAGAGTTCTAATTGATCCACTGGTAAGTGACAAACCGTGCTTGTTTCCAGAGCTTCAGCATAAGAACGGTGCTCCTTACCATGATATGCGTCAAAGCCTAAAATCTCTCCAGGAAAAGCAAATCCAGTAATTTGGCTCGCGCCATTTTCAGAGATAGCAACAGATTTAAAGCAACCAGACCTTACGGCGTAGAGACCAGCAAATGAATCGCCAATTTGGTAAAGCGTGGTATCTGGCTGCATTGGCTGCCGACGTTGTGCCAAACCATCTAGCTTTTCAACTTCATCTTCAGAGAGAGTGTGAGGTAAACAGAATTTACTTACTGAACAATTTTTACACTGAACATGAGATTCAAAAGCCATTTTTTTTCTCGGTTAATTTAAATTTTAGCTATTTCCAAATATACACAGCTATTCTTACTTTTTCCTTATGGGTACTGATGTGATATTTCAAGAAATATTACGTCACTAACCTGTATAAGATAATTTCTTAATGGCCGCATAATAAAAATTTTCAAGCATGATCTTAGCCAACAACTCTTATCTGCAGATAAAACTCGGGCGTAAAACATAAGCCTTTTATGATGTTGTCATCAAAAACATTAAATAACCAGTATTTAAAAAATAAACCTTAAATTTGATTTAGCTCATAAAAGAAAAAATAAATAAATCTAAAATACTGTTTTATCCATAGGTGTAATGTCTTGCCATGCATTCAAAATACTACACTAATATATTCTCGAAGCCGGTTTTTGCGCTTATTTTACTGATACCAATTGTATTTATTGCTGAAATATTTGGAATTCCCAACAACTATCTTAGTGACGCACAAACAGTGACGATACTCATTGTCCTGATTGCAGCTACCTTTTGGGTCACCGAATGGATTCCAATGTATATAGTAAGCTTTCTCATACTCGCCTTAGAACTACTTTGGCTTTCCCCAAAACTAGTATTGGAGGAAAACAATTTTGACGACTCTATATTTTACACGGCTTTTTTTTCAAACATTATTTTGCTATTTATCGGAGGCTTTGTTCTCTCAAAATTGATGCAAAAATACGGATTAGACAAATACTTCGCGCATAAAATATTAAAACAAACCAAAGGAAATCCCGCTAAAACCTTATTAGGCGTGATATTGAGTTGCTCATTATTGTCCATGTGGATGAGCAACACTGCTACTGCAGCTATGATGCTATCCATAATCCTTCCCATTGTAAAAGACATTCCACATGAAAGAAGCTTCAGAAAAGCGCTTATTTTAAGTATTCCTTTCGCATGTAACATTGGGGGGTTAGGCACGCCAATCGGCACTCCTCCTAATGCTATTGCAATCACTTATCTAGCACAACACGGTATTCAAATTAGTTTTCTTCAGTGGATGATTATCGCATTGCCGCTTGCATCTATCTCTTTATTGTTACTTTGGGTGCTGCTTCTAAAAATCTACCCGCCAAATGATACGCAGTTAAATATCGAACACGACAAAGATAACTTTGGTAAAAAGCAATATTTGGTATTGTCGATTTTCATAATCACCAGTATAGGATGGCTTAGCGCAGATTTTATTGGGGTGAAAACGGGAACAATTGCGCTACTGCCTATTATTTTATGCTTTTCTTTGAAACTACTTGATCAATCAGACTTTACATCTCTACCCTGGGACATAATTTATCTTATCTGTGGCGGCCTTGCCCTAGGAATAGCAATTAATTCTAGCGACCTTAATGAAGTTATCATCTCCAATATGCCTTCTGAAGCTACAACTTGGTTGTTTATTATAATCTTCACATTGATCGCTATTGTTATGTCAACCATCATGAGCAATACCGCAACCGCAGCACTAATTATACCTATTGCCTTATCTCTTGATTTAAATGCACTTTCCCTAATCTACTTGATCACAATGATAGCCTTAGTGTGTTCTACAACAATGATTCTTCCAGTAACCACACCACCAAATGCAATTGCCTTTGGGTCCAGGGAAATAAAATTGAAAGATATGATATTAACGGGTTCTATTGTGACACTATCAGTGTATATGCTAACCATCATGGTCATCCCAAAGTATATAAGTATTTTGAATAAATTTTTATTTAGCTGGTAATTTTTCGAGGTAAAAAACGATGATGTCTGAACACCCAGAAGACGAAGGTACTATTGAAGTGCTTCTTAGCAAAATCGCAAAGACCACCCTACCCAAAGTATTGACGATTAAAAAGAAACTCGATGAAGGTAAAAAACTTAACAATTATGACATCGATTTTTTACTGGATACTTATGAGAGAAACCGTAAGAACCGAGAAATTTTTCATCGACATCAAGAGTATATAGAATTTGAAGCCGAATTAATGACTCTTTACGCTAAAGTTATTCAAGAAGGGCTGGAAAACGAAAAAAATAAGTAAGATAACAGTGATTAACAAAAAAAGGTCAGTTTAAATGTAAACTAACCTTTTCTTTTTTATTTTGCTTTCTATTTTTTAGCTCCTTTTAGACCAGAACTCTTGGGCCCGCCTCGACAAGTGATGCTCCGCCTTCAATGTCGGTATACTGCTCAAAGTTTCTGATAAATTTAATTGCTAAGCTAGCAGCTTTGTCCATCCATATTGCTTCATCCTCGTAGGTGTCTCGTGGATCCAATATATTTGAATCCACACCAGGTAAAGCTAAAGGGATTTCTAAATTATAGATAGGTAATTGCTTTGTCTCAGCATTTTCAATTTCACCATCAAGAATAGCATCAATAATTTTTCGTGTATCCTTGATGGAAATGCGTTTTCCAGAACCATTCCAGCCAGTATTCACTAAATAAGCTTTTGCGCCCACTGCATCCATTTTTTCAACAAGCTCTTCAGCATATTTCACCGGATGCAATGTTAAAAAGGCTTTACCAAAACACGCAGAAAAAGTCGGTACAGGTTCGGTTACACCACGCTCAGTTCCTGCTAACTTAGCTGTAAAACCAGAAAGAAAATGATACTTCGTCTGATCATGTGTAAGTTTTGCCACTGGAGGTAAAACGCCAAAAGCATCCGCAGTAAGAAAAATAACTTTTTGCGCGTGCCCAGCTCGAGAAATCGGTGTCACTATATTTTCGATATGATAAATTGGATATGAAACGCGCGTATTTTCCGTAATCGAATGATCGCAAAAATCAATTTTTCCATTAACATCAACAGTCACGTTTTCAAGTAACGCATCTCGACGTATCGCATTATAAATATCTGGTTCACTTTCTTTATCTAAATCAATTGTTTTAGCATAACAACCGCCCTCGAAATTAAATATTCCATCTTTGTCCCAACCATGTTCATCATCTCCAATGAGCTTACGCTTCGGATCTGTTGATAAAGTTGTTTTCCCCGTTCCAGATAACCCAAAGAAAATTGCGACATCCCCAGACTCGCCAACATTTGCACTGCAATGCATTGAAGCCATATGATCTAGAGGGAGATAATAATTCATCATCGCAAACATGCCCTTTTTCATTTCACCGCCATACCATGTCCCACCAATGATCTGCATTTTTTCGGTCATGTTAAAAATAGTAAAAACCTCCGAGTTCAAGCCATGCTCTTGCCAGCGAGGATTCGACGTTTTAGACCCATTTAGAACAACAAAGTCTGGCTCCCCATAATACTCTAGCTCTTGTTCTGTTGGTCTAATAAACATGTTTTTTACAAAGTGAGCTTGCCATGCTACCTCCATGATAAAACGAACTTTCATTCTCACTTTTTCATTGGCACCACAAAATGTGTCTACCACAAATAAACGTTTATTCGATAATTGCTCCGCAACTAAATGCTTTAGCTCAGACCAAATTTCAGGAGAGACTGGCTTGTTGTCATTTTTTGCTTTCTCGGATGTCCACCACAGATTTTCTTTACTGACATCATCATAAACAATGTATTTATCTTTCGGTGATCTTCCAGTAAATATACCCGTGCTAACATTCACGGCACCCAATTCCGTGACAACGCCCTTTTCATAACCTTCCAGCTCTGGGTTGGTTTCCTCAGAAAATAGCTGTTCATAACTCGGGTTATAAACGATTTCCTTCACATCGTTAATTCCGTACTTCGATAAATCTATATTAATTTTCATACTCAATCCCTCAAATTTAAGGTTGATAAAAAAGTTAACGTGAAAACTATCCCATTAGCATCTGTTCATCATGGATACCTAACAAGGGAATTTTTAAGTTTGGATCACCAAGACTGACACCAATTGAAAGAGCGCTAATCAATGTCATATCATTTCTTGGAACACCCCTTGCACTATGAGCAACGGTCGCTAGCGGAATACTTGACATATGATTGTTATGAACGATAACCATTCGTCCATACTGGCCACGACCAACCAAAGAGGCAGCATAACTACCCACATTTGTTGCAACTATTCGATCAAGCGCCGAAGGGTGCCCGCCTCTTTGCACATGCCCAATGACAGTTGTACGAATCTCTGTGTTCACTTTTGAAGCGAGTGAATTTTCTAAAAATGCACCCGCACCTCCTAATCGAATGGGGTCGGGACTATTTGGATCCATTTCTCGATTTACACTTATATTGCCTTGTTGTGGACGTGCTCCTTCTGCAATAACGATGATTGTAAATCCCTGTTTCTTTTCTCTTTCGAGGATGACTTTTTGAATCTCTTCTAAATGATACGGATATTCGGGAATTAAAATGATATCAGCTCCACCAGCCATTCCGGCATGCAGCGCAATCCAACCGGCATATCTTCCCATTGTCTCAACTATCATTACGCGTTTATGTGATTCTGCGGTTGTCTGCAACCTATCTATTGCTTCGGTTGCAATAGATACTGCAGTGTCAAAACCAAATGTTCGATCTGTTCCTGCTAAATCATTATCAATTGTTTTTGGTACACCAACAAAATTTATACCCAACTTAGAAAGCTCATAGGACAAAGACATAGTTCCATCTCCGCCCATAGCAACAATACAATCTAAGCCCAATTCGTTGTAGTATTCGACAACTTGTCCTGAAACATCTTTTCCGTTGTATGAATAGGGAGACGCGCGATTGGATGTACCAAGCAGCGTACCTCCTGAATTTAAAATTCCGCTTACAGTTCGCCAATCTAATTGATGACATCGACGTTCAATTAGACCTAAAAACCCATCTTCAATCGCAATCAATTCAGCCTTATAGTCATGAATTAAACTTTTCGATACCGCTCGAATCGCTGCATTTAATCCAGGGCAATCTCCACCGCCGGTCAAAATACCTATCTTCATGCTGTTACCTATTTAATTAACACATTTATCTATTTGAAATCCTTTTTTAATTTTTGAATCAGACGATCTAAGCTTTGAATCTAACTATGTAAGTTCGTCGGTGTTATACGATGCTTCACCACGATAAACCTTAGTAGCAAACTCGAGATCGCAATTGCCATGTAAAATTGAAGAAATTGCGTTACACAATTTAATAGCGGAAGACAAATCTCTTTGATGAATATTTCGACCTGTAGCATTGCCTTTAACACCACTAATATGGACTTGATCATATAATTGTTCTAGTAAGTCTTCAGCTTTGATGGATCCTCCACCAGCACAAATCACTCCTGTTCGACCAGCGGCCCAAACAGCTTCTTTGAGTAAGTCTGCGCGCTCTGAACTTGAATTTCCGCTAGGAAAGTTAATTTTTACAAAGTCCGCCCCTAAGCATGCAGCGACACCTGCGGCACCAGCAATAAGATGAGAATCTTTTTCGTTGGATATGGCTTTCCCTCGCGGATACATCCAAATACAGGTTATTAAGCCTTGGGAATGAGCTTTAGAAATCAAATCTGCCGCTTCAGCTAACATTTGAGTTTCATATTCGCTACCTAGGTAACAAGTGTAACCAACACCGACAATATTCAGTCCCGACCGCGCTTTTAGATCAAGAACCTGTTCTATTGACCAAAGTAATTGGCTTATAGGCTCATGTTGTTCAAGATCAACAAGATGTGATTTTGAGTTAAGCTTTAGCAAATAATTTATATCTTTATAACCTCGACCATAACGGGAAATTAATCCCAACTGTGCTGCAAACACACCTACCCGCCCTTGTTCTGCAATTTCAAATAAATGCTCTGGGTCACGGTCTTCTTTCGCTATTGGTCCAAAAGATGAATCACCATAGAAATCATCATTGAGATGTTCTATTTTTTGATCTCCAGCAAACATCATCAGACGGCCAGTCGAATGAGTTGCGCGTAAATAATTATCGATATAAGTTTCGCGAAAATTATCGGGTACCATAGCCGGAATCAACACATCTTGGCGCTTAATTAGAGTCATTCAAATCACTCCTAGAAATTAAAAATTGCTTATTCACTTGCCAACAATTCAAATTCTAAGGCAAATACAGACTTAGCTTTTTAATCTAAATCAAATTTACTTTTCATTTAGAAATTTAATTGAAGGAACATATTCACTATGGGAAAGAGACGTGAATCGCAAAAAACAAAAAACGAACGTATTTGTTTTTTAACAAACGTACATAGGAAACTGTAATTGTGATGACAAGTCACAAAACCACTTATCAAATATTAGATAGATAAAATCTGTGAAACTAATAACAAGAGACTGCAAACAACGAGTGATAAGATATTTTTTATTACTAAATAAAACTGGGTTGCAATTAATGACAAAATTTATAACTTTACTGATTTCTATCTTTACACCAATGTTAGCAATGGCGCAAGTTGCAAATACGCCACCGTCGAATGAACCTGATTTTAATGTATCGGATAATGGACCTGGTCTAAGCCGCAATGGCCGAATTGCACGATATGAAAATTGGGTCTACCCAACAGGAATCGATGTGCTTGCGCCATGGAGAGTAGACAGGGGGTTTGTTAAGCCAAGTCAGATTCCCGGGCTGCTTTCTAACCCTTACCACAAAACAGGACTAGCCATGAATATTTTTTCTGGAGTTCCAGAAGGCTATACCGGACATGTTCCTGTTTATTCAGAAGGAAATAAATGGCCTTTTGTTGGACCTCAACAGATATTGCCAAATAATCAGGGTGTAAATAGAGATCTTGTGCAAGATGCTGGTCTCTATTTTGTTAACGGCGAAGTGGTTGCCACTCAAGAACCACTTTTTGTAGAAGGTGACAATCGTCTCAAAGCCAAAAACGAAACCAATTTTTCATACATAATCACCACAGGAAGTTTCCCTGGAACTGAGCAACCAGGTCAAGTGATGAACATTCTAAACCCAGGACAAACGATTACCGTCCCTCTTGCTCCTGAAGGTTGGTGGCCCGATGCAGTTGTTCCTGAAACATATTCCTCAGTAGCTGGGCTAAACCCACTCCATATTCCGGGTTGGCATCACTCGTCTTGGTCACCATCAGAGTATCCCGGGGGATCTCAACCAAGAGATTTTGGCACGCCAGGTTTTGCGTACAACCTCGATCCGAATATTGATTTTAGAGATGGGTTCACAAAAAACGTACTATTTGCGGGTCTGAGAACTGCAGAAGGCTATGACCCATTGATTTCTGGCGAACCAGGTTATGGCCTCGCGTTTTATATAGACGATGAACTACAAGCCGTCATTAATATGTCGAAAACCGATGACTATAACGCTTCCGCCACGCTAGTTTCTCAAGATCGACATAATCCTGCGAATCGTCAACAGGGCCCTATTACCGTTGCCTCTGCAATTATTGCAGTACAACCCACAGAAGCCGGCGAATATCGATATATTACGAATCAAGCCGCCGAAAATCTAATTGCCCAGTTTAGAAATCAATCTGGCTGGACAGTGATCAATGAAACTTACGACTCAAACCCACAGGCTATTCCTCTAGATGCAATTGTCGACCCTGTTCTTCCAGGAAACAATGGCGCAACACCAGGCCCAGCCCCCACACCTTCCGTTACACCAATACCCACTGCGACGCCAACGCCCAATACAAATGAAACACCCAATCCAATCAATGACTCGGTTGTCCGAAGAGAAGCTGAAAATGCTGTGCTTTTGGGAGATGCCTCGGTATTTAGTGATTCTGCCGCTTCGCAAATGGAAGCTGTTGGTGGAACATTTGGCGCAGGAAATGGCATTCAATTCGACAGTGTTCCTTCCTCTGAACGAATTAGAGTGCAATATGCTTCAGAGTTAAGTGGTCAAATCAGCGTTATTGTCAATGGCGGATCAATCAACAAGCTTAATTTCAACGCCTCTGGTGCTTGGCAGGGCCAGTATACGAGTGCGGAAATGAACCTTATGATTCCACAAAATGCGTCTGTTCAATTCATTTTTCAAGACGGCGATACTGCAATGAATTACGACTTTGTTGAATTTATTGGGCCACAATCAGCTTCACCAACGCCAGTGCCGCAACCCACTCCAACATCAACACCTGGATCAAGTTCGGGAGGAAAATTCGACCCAGGTTCGAACAAAACGATCTTGTTAGTTGGGCAAAATGTGTGGGGTGAATACAATGAATATGTTCAAGAATTTGGAGCACCAGCGGGCGGTTCTCACTATGGGAGTATTTATTCAGGCACAATTAGAGGAGGTGTTGGAGATGATACCGACGCTAATGCACAATTTCATTTAAACACGCTTAACAATAGTTATTCTGATTCCTTCTCACTAGTCGCAATAAATATTAAAGATAACCCTGGCGAAGGTGGATTTAATTCCGTCACCGCAGCATTAAGTGCCATTGCAAATGGACAACTGGACAATCAAATAGATAGCTTTGCTAGTACCATGAACGACCAGCCTTCTAGAAACTTTGTACTACGAATAGGCTATGAAGTAAGTACCTCTGTTTTTGGAAGTGGCAACCTCTACGCGAATGCTTACAACTACATTGCAAATAGAATCCGTAATACTAACGGGGTAGATAATGTCGCATTTATGTACCACCCAATCACTGTGGTTAACGATGTAGAAACACTTTACCCTGGCGATGATTTTGTCGATTTTGTTGGCTTTAGCGTATTTAATTCCGTGGTATGTATGCCTTTACCGAATCAAACTTTCTGCAGTCCAGGGGACGAAATTTGGGATGAAGCGCAACGCGCAATGGATTGGGTAAACAATCGAGGGAAAGCACTCGCAATTCCTGAATCAACTGCTCGACCACCTGCCGTAAACTCCGAGACTGACTTCCAGGAATATCTTCGTCGCTTATTTAATGTCGTCAATAACAATGACGTGAAACTGATATCCTACATCAGTTCAAATTGGCCTGAGCAAGGCTGGCCATCTGCTGACTGGGGGGATTCTCGTTTAACACGCTTTTCTGGCGTAACAACTGCGTGGCGCAATGAAACAAATAATGATCGTTACGTTGAATACGCAGATCTAGAAGCCACACCAACACCGGCTCCAATTCCAACAGCTACAGCCACATCAGTTCCCGCGCCGACCGCTACACCTGCTCCTCTGCCAACAGCTACGTCGACCCCTGAGCCATTACCAACGACAACGGCTACGGCCGCACCTCTGCCAACAGCAACATCTACCCCCGAACCTGCCGCTACAGCCACACCAAATTCCTCGTCGAATTGGTCGTTCATCGTTCACAAACCAACGGGTGCAAAAATTCATTCTTGTGCAACAGATACGCCGACTGTCGTAAGGAGTCGGCCAAATTCTCGCACGGGAAGCTGTGTTCAGTGGCAACGGGTTGAAAATGGAAATTTCTTCCACATACAAAGTAGAGAGAGCGGAAACTTTATTAAACCAGACGATACTAGCAATGGATCCCCTATTTCTGTTGTCCCAAACTCTTGGCGCGGAAACTGGACGCAATGGAGCTATCAGGATCGCGGAGATAACCATGGCCATATTATTAACCGTGCTACGGGCAAGTATATCTTCCTAAGTGCCACGGCCAATAGCGCAATTTCGCAACAACCTTCTAGTTGGACAGGTGATTTTACCCGTTGGAGATTTGTAGCAGCACCATAAATATGGTTTTTTAATTATCTATTAAAACTTTTAGTCACGTAATTGAAAAAGAGCGCTAGATTATTCAGCGCTCTTTCTACATCAGATTCCTCTAAAATATTACCTTTATTCTAGAAAAACTATTCCCACCCCCGCTTTGCCATGCGTATACTTAAGAAGTAGCCGTTTTAAAATAAACTATGACGCAATTTGAAATTAATTGCTCCAATATTTACGCGTACGCAGATATTACGAGAACAAATAAAATGGAAAGAATTTACTTACTCAAGCATCTTAAAGACAATCGTGAATTCAAAATTATGGATAGATCTGTGCTAATTGGCAGGAGTGAATTTTCGAATATTCAAATTGATAGCCCGAGCCTTTCACGCGAACACGCTAGAATTGTTATTAAAGAAGATAGTCCCGAGATTATCGATCTTCACTCAACCAATGGAACCTTCGTAAATAGTATTCGACTAGAAGAACCCTGCATAATAAAACCTGGAGATCTCATCACTTTCGGCGAAGAAGTCTTTTCACTCCAACTAGCAGACCAAAATGCCACGCTCGTATTTAATAAACGAGTTTTTGGAAACGAATCAGGTTCAGACTTTCTGATGATAGAAGACGAGGAAGATGAAAACTCTACAGTAATGATGGAAAAATTCGAGTTACCCGCAAGTTGGAGCTCAACACCGAATGCTACTGATCATGTTACCAAAGATATCGACTTAGTTAATGCGTTAGTACAACAACGTTTTAGAAAAAGCCAAGAAAATGCAGTGATGGCATTAGTCATCTATGAAAAAAATAAAGCTCCCATTGTAAAAAGCATTGCCACCTCGCAAAAAACGGAAAGCTGGAGTATTGGACGTTCGGATAAATCTGCGATTAAAATTGAAGATCCATGTATTTCTGAGTCACATGCAAAATTAGAATTTAATGCGGGTCTATGGAAAATAATTGATCAAAATTCTAAGAATGGCATGACAATTAAAAACCAAAAAATGACTTCACACTCTATAAACAGCAAAGACGATATACAACTAGGTACTGTAACTTTACAATTTATTATCAAATAAATTAATTCGTATTACAGAGCTGAGAAATTTCTCGTAATACTGAAGTGGCGAATTGTCCTGGGGCGAGCGAAAAGCTAATCGTTAAGTTATTGTCTTCGACAGTGTAAGCTAAGTTTTTTGGGATTAAGACAAGATCTCGTCGCTCTTGTGACAAACCACAATGCTCAAGTCCATCGAGCCAGGAATTAAACTCTTGTAAAATTCCTTCTTCAAAATCACGGGTTTCAGTTTCTACTTTTGTTTTTCCTCGACCCCATAGAGGTCCAGTAGGGAAGCTTCCTGGGAGGTCACCATCTAGTAAAACTTTCCAACTATCTTCCTTTACCCGATTTGATAACACTTGATTAAACAAATAGGACCTAGCCGCTGAAATGACAATCCCCCTTAATTTCTGTTTCCGAATAGGATCACCTTCGACAAACCATTTTTGGGCCAATACAAGATTATTAGCATCGCGTCCAAAACGCTGTTCACCAAAATAATTAGGTACGCCAACTTGGTTAATTTTTTCAATACGATCAATAGACTCATCTATACCTGTACTATTCCGCAAGCAAATTGAAAAAAAATTCGATTGATGGTCACCACGACGTAGTTTCTTTTTATGCCAATTAAAATCAAGAACCTCTATGTTTGAGTCAGTATTATCAAGAAAAGACTGCCACTCTGGATCCTTTTTTTCTTTTGGAAGATATAGGCTAAACCATTGCGATGTGACCGCATTACGATCTTTCATACCCGCATAACCAACATCCGATGTTCTTAGATTAAAATGACGTGCGAGCGCTTCTGCAATCCATCCTGTATTTTCACCGTTTTTTCGAATCAATACATAAAGGTGTTCCCCCTCTTCTTCTAATTCAAATCCTAGATTCTCTTCAACAATAAAATCTTCATTTACTGATCGGAAATCAGCGCTGAAATTTGGGGAACCATAAGCATGTGTGAAATTTAAATCAAAATTCATAAAGTTTGGAAGCGCGCAATTTATTTTTTTAACAACACTGTGGCAAGACAAGTAATGCCTTCTTCACGACCATTAAAACCCAACTTTTCAGTTGTTGTGGCCTTAACGCTAATCATATCGATTTCTGCTGAAAGATCGTCTGCTATTCGCGCTCGCATATCGTCGATATGTGGCGCCATCTTAGGTTTTTGCGCAATGATGGTCATGTCAGCATTACCCAATACAAAACCAAGTGATTTTACCTTTGCATAAACTAGCCTAAGTAAAATACGACTATCGGCATTCGCATATTGCGGATCGGTATCAGGAAAATGCTTTCCAATATCCCCCAGGGCGGCGGCACCTAGCAATGCGTCAGATAATGCATGCAATAAAACATCTCCATCAGAGTGAGCTTCTAGTGCTTGAGAGTGCGGAATAACGACCCCTCCGATGACGATCTTATCGCCAGGACAAAATTTATGAACATCAACTCCTTGACCAATTCTTATCGTGTTACTCATTTATCAGTCCTATTACTATTCCATGTTTTTCTAAAATATAGTTTGCCCAGTCAAGATCTTCTGGGTAAGTGATTTTAATATTATCTTTTCGATCCAAAATAACATCGACTGAGCCAGTCATATTTTCTATGGCGGAAGCTTCGTCTGTAACCTCAATGTGTTTCTTACTTGAATACTCTAGCGCAGCTTTTAATTCTTTTGCACTAAAAAACTGAGGGGTATGCGCTAACCATAATTGAGATCGATCTAGAGTGGCTTGAATTGCCTTGTCACGCTTAACCTGTTTAACCGTATCTGAAACCGGTACAGCTAAGATCGCACCTTGCTTCGTATTAAAACAATATTCAACAAGTTCATTAATCTTTTCAAGAGTAACACATGGTCTAGCCGCATCATGAACTAAAACCCAGGGTTCAACGCCATTTTTCTCAGGTTGGTTATTTAAAACATACTCTAAGCCATTTAACACGGATTTGCTGCGACTTTCCCCTCCTAACACAGTTACAACGCGTGAATCAGAAGTATATTCAGAATCACACCAATATTTATCACTTGAATTCAAACAAACAATAATCTTAGTGACATAGTCTAATGAAACAAATTTACTGATAGTGATATCAAGAACGGTTTTATTTTTTAGCGTTAAATATTGCTTAGGTTGGTCGGCATTCATTCGTGAGCCAATTCCTGCTGCTGGAATGACAACCCATATTGGATTGGAAATTTTTTGACTAATCTTTTGAATGGTTTTCACTGAAACAGTACAGCTTATTCTTCAACGACTTTATAAAAAGTTTCGTTTTCTTTAATTAACCCTAACTCTGATCTCGCTGTACCCTCAATACCTTCTGTCCCGGTTTTAAGGGCTTCGACTTCAGCTGCCAATATTCTATTACGTTCGCGCAGTCGTTCGTTTTCCGCTTGCTGTGTTGCAATTAGTTTTTTTAACGCATGAACTTGCGCAAAACTTCCTTCACCCACCCATATTCGGTATTGAAAATAAAGCAAGAAAACGATTAAAACACCAATTAATATTTTCACTCTGAACTAATAATAGCTTAAACGTTAAGTAAGCTTATCACAAAAAAGAAAGGTCAGCATTTCGCCGACCTTTACTTATTGAAACGCAGATTTAAGTATTAACTGCTAACTTATTTAAACTCGGCTCTACCGCGGTAAGGCGCTTTTTCAGACCCAAGCTCAGCTTCGATACGTAACAAACGGTTATATTTTGCAATACGATCTGAACGAGATAACGAACCCGTCTTAATCTGTCCTGCCGAAGTTGCCACAGCAAGATCAGCAATCGTTGTATCTTCTGTTTCGCCAGATCGGTGGGAGATCACAGCTGTATAACCTGCGTCTTGAGCCATTTTGATTGCATCAAGGGTTTCACTCAAAGAACCAATTTGGTTGAATTTAATCAAGATTGAGTTAGCGATGCTTTTATCAATTCCCTCTTTTAGGATTTTGGTATTAGTTACAAACAAGTCATCACCCACTAACTGGGTTTTAGAACCGATTTTTTGTGTTAACTCTGCCCAGCCATCCCAATCACTTTCATCCATGCCATCTTCAATAGACAAAATAGGGAATTTTTCAGTCAAGTCAGCGAGATAATCAGTGAATTCAGAAGCAGAAAACTTCTTGCCTTCCCCAGACATATCGTAAACACCGTCTTTATAAAACTCGGAAGATGCACAGTCTAGAGCAAGCGTAATGTCTTCACCGAGCTTGTAGCCAGCATTTGCAACAGCTTCAGCTATTGCTTCAAGTGCACCTTCGTTTGAAGGAAGATTAGGCGCAAAACCACCTTCATCACCCACAGCAGTATTTAATCCTCGAGCTGACAATACTTTTTTCAGATGATGAAAAATTTCTGCGCCCATGCGAAGAGCTTCTTTAAAGTTTGGTGCAGATACCGGTTGAACCATAAATTCTTGGATATCAACATTGTTGTCTGCATGCTCACCACCGTTTACGATGTTCATCATTGGAACCGGCATAGTGTACTGGCCTGGCGTACCATTGATATCAGCAATATGTTGATACAAAGGAATACCCTTGTCGTTTGCAACAGCCTTAGCGGCAGCCAATGAAACAGCTAAAATAGCATTTGCACCAAGATTACCCTTATTTTCTGTACCATCAGCTTCGATCATGGCACTGTCTAATGCTCGCTGATCCGCAGCATCTTTACCTATTAACAATGGCTTAATCGTATCGTTAACATTTGCTACTGCTTTAAGAACACCCTTACCCAAATAACGGCTCTTGTCACCATCACGAAGCTCTAACGCCTCACGCGATCCTGTAGAAGCACCAGATGGCGCACATGCAGAGCCCATTGCTCCAGACTCTAGGTATACTTCGGCCATAACCGTTGGATTTCCTCTGGAATCCATTACTTCAAAACCAATAACATTTGCAATCTTACTCATAGTAGGACTCTCTATACTTGTGTTAAATAAAATTTATGTATTATCAAAAGCTATCAAACGATATTTAATGGTGGCAATGACTTAATCAAATCATCCACCGTCTTCATTTGCGCTAAAAAGGGTTCTAATTGATCCAAAGGTAATGCACTAGGGCCATCGCATTTAGCTTCATTCGGATTTGGGTGGGATTCAAGAAACAAACCAGCGACGCCGGTGGCGATTCCCGCACGACCTAATTCAGCTGTTTGGTGGCGACGCCCACCAGAGGCCGCACCCATTGGATCGCGACACTGTAGCGCATGAGTAACATCAAAAATAACTGGCGCGCCGTTACTAACTTCTTTCATGGTACGAAAACCCAACATATCTACAACCAGATTATCGTAACCCATACATGCTCCTCTTTCACAAAGGATTACCTTTTCATTACCGCACTCGGCAAATTTTTCCACAATATTTTTCATTTGTGCTGGACTTAAAAATTGTGGTTTTTTCACATTGATCACAGAATCAGTAGCCGCCATCGCTTTCACCAGATCCGTCTGCCGCGCCAAAAATGCGGGTAGCTGAATAATATCCACAACATCTGCAACTGGTTGACACTGATCGATCTCATGCACGTCAGTGATGATAGGAACATTAAACTCGCTTTTTATATCGGAGAAGATTTTCAAACCTTCGTCCAGTCCAGGACCACGATAAGAATGAATAGACGAGCGATTAGCTTTGTCAAACGATGCCTTAAATATATAAGGAATTCCAAGCTTTTGAGTTACTTCAACATACGTCTCTACAACACTGAGCGCAAGATCACGCGACTCAAGAACATTCATACCGCCAAAAAGAACAAACGGTTTGTTATTGGCTATTTCTATTTTGCCAACATGGATAACTTTATCTTTCAAAGTATTACCTAATTCTAATTACTTACTATTTGTTTGCTTTATAGGCAATGGCTGCCTGTATATAGCTACTAAACAAAGGGTGGCCGTCTCGAGGAGTAGAAGTGAATTCCGGATGAAATTGGCATGCGACAAACCATGGATGATCATTTATTTCAACCGTTTCAACCAGCGTATCATCTGAAGACCAGCCGCCAATCGATAAGCCAGCTTTACGCAATTGATCAATATATCGGTTATTTACTTCGTATCTATGACGATGTCGCTCTAAAACATCGTTTTTACCATAAATTTCATGGATTTTAGATCCCTGTTCTAAATGACACTCTTGCGCACCAAGACGCATTGTGCCGCCGATGTCGCCAGTTTCCTCTCTCGTCTCCACATTTCCTTCTGCATCAATCCATTCTGTGATCAAAGCGATAACCGGGTGCGGCGTTTTTGGATCAAATTCAGTACTGTTTGCATTTTCCAAATTCAAAACATTTCTAGCATATTCGATAATCACCGACTGCATACCCAAGCATATTCCCAAATAGGGCACTTTACTTTCTCTCGCGTATTTTACGGATGCTAGCTTACCTTCTAAACCGCGTTTTCCGAAGCCGCCCGGGACAAGAATACCATCGACATCTTGAATGGCAGCAAGCCCATCACTTTCGATATCTTCAGCGTTAATATAGCGAATATCCACTTTGACACCATTGTGAATGCCTGCGTGTTTTAGCGCTTCATTAAGGGATTTATAGGCATCGAGTAAATCCATATATTTACCGACCATACCGATCACTACCGTATCAGATTGGCTTTTTTCCTTTTCAACGACGCTTTCCCACTCGTGCAGATTTGCGACTTTGGCGTCAATTCTAAACTTATCTAATACGATTTGGTCGAGATTGTAACCCTGCAAAAGCTTAGGAATAGCGTAAATACTAGTCACATCTGGTAATGGAACGACTGCTTTTTCTTCGACATTAGTAAATAATGAGATTTTTCTTCGTGACTCTATGTCTACCTCTTTGTCAGATCGACACAACAAAATATCCGGCTGCAAACCAATTGAGCGTAACTCTTTAACGGAGTGCTGAGTTGGCTTAGTTTTAGTTTCACCTGCTGCAGCAATGTAAGGAACAAGTGTCAAATGGATAAGTAAGGCTTTTTCGCTACCTAGCTCAACTTTTAATTGTCGTACTGCCTCCAAAAATGGTTGCGACTCAATATCACCGACGGTTCCACCAATTTCAACTAGAGCGATATCATAGCCTTCACCACCGCTGATGACACGGCGTTTGATTTCGTCCGTAATGTGCGGAATCACTTGTACCGTGCCGCCCAAATAATCACCTCTGCGCTCGCGCCTCAATACGGTTTCGTAGACACGACCAGTCGTGAAATTATTGCGTTTTGTCATTTTGCTGCGAATAAAACGCTCGTAGTGACCTAAATCTAGATCAGTTTCCGCTCCGTCTTCAGTAACAAAAACTTCACCATGCTGAAATGGGCTCATCGTCCCTGGATCAACATTAATATAGGGATCTAGTTTTAATATCGTCACCTTAACGCCCCTTGCTTCTAGGACTGCGGCAAGCGAAGCAGAAGCAATACCTTTCCCCAAAGATGACACAACGCCACCTGTAACGAATATATATCGGGTCATTAAAAACCTTTACTTGAATATACAAACTAACCTAAAGAGGCTTCTTAGGTTAATTTTTAACTTTTATTAAAAGACTATTACTTAAAGACAATCTGTCGTGTGGGTAGAAAGCGAAAGAATGGTATCGCAACCTTTGCCTCCTGAGATGGGTCGCCAGAATACCAGAAAAGGCTTTGCTACTCAAATAAGATCTCATCAAATGGACGGCTAGGTACATACCACCACGCAAAGTCATTTAATGAAATTTTGTTTGAAAATGACGACTCACACAAGAAAAGATTTCCAATAGCAATTAGCTCGTCATTGACGTAAATAAGCGGAATGCGATCCCTCAACCAAGGCTCTAGGTGGTGCTCTTGTAAGAGTTTTTTGAGCGTCTGCGAATGGTGCCTTAATATCGGCTTGCATCGAAGCCCTTCTTGTCTAAACCCAATATGCACATTATGGTCAAGCAGCACTTTGGGAAGTCTAAGAAAAGAGCCGTCATCTAATGAAATAGTGACATTGTGTATGTGCTCCAATTTAAATGTCGGCGCGGAAAGACGAGGAATCAAATACAATCGGTTTTCATATCGCCTAAGCTCACATTGCCCCCAGTTTACTGAAGGCTGCTTTTCAGTTGACGAATTAAAAAATACATCAATCTGATTTAAATGAACGGAATCAGGCAAGGAATATCCATTTTTAGAAACCCAGATTCTCATCACCTGTTTTTGTCGAGATTCTGAAAATTGACGAAACGATACCAGGTCAATGCTTTGCCCCAAGCGTTCCTCACGAATATCCAAAGCTTTTAAATCTTGCAACCCATACTCTTCGAGCAGTCGAGTTGATTCGTTTAACCAGTTTTGTGTTTGCTGCCATTTATTCAGTAAGTTTGGCCAGCGCTGTTTTAACGCAGGTACAACACTTACTCTAAGATAGTTTCTGTCAAAGCTTGGATCGTCATTACTTTCGTCTTCGATCCAACGGAGCTTTTGCTCGTCGGCATACGCTTTTAATTGGTTGCGGCTCAGATTCAAAAATGGGCGATAAATCTGCAGATCACCCAATTTGGTTTTGGTTTTTATTCCTGAAAGGCCAGTAATCCCCGCACCGCGAAGCAGACGGAATAAAAACGTTTCGAACTGATCATCCTGATGATGCCCCAATAATAGCGCGTCGGACTTAGACACATGCTTAGCAAAAGCTTGAAAACGTTTTTCTCTTGCAGCCTCTTCTAATCCACCACCAACACTTTTTACTTCTACTTTCTCAGCCACAAAATTCACATTGTGTAAACGAGCAAAACTTTCGCAGTGGGCTTGCCAATGATCTGCATTTAAAGATAGTTGATGATTAATGTGAATCGCATTTACCGCAAATGGTAAATCGAGTGTAGCAAGCGTATGCAAGAGCACAGTGGAATCCATACCACCGCTATACCCAATCCATATTGACGAAAAATTTTGCTGTTCAATATCAGCCAAAATAGGTTTGAATTGCGTTAAGATAGTATTTTTATGCAACATAATTTGAGCAATTTATGACTAAAAACTTCGCTCCTTTCGGAACCTGGCATTCGTCGATTTCTGCAGAAATGGTGGCAGGAAAATCACCAAAGCTTTCCGAACCCTTACTTGAATCAAACCGTGTTTTTTGGTTGGAAAGCAAACCCGAAGAAAAAGGACGCACCACCATTATGATGCATGAATCAGGTCAAAGCCAATCGATCCTGCCGCGACCTTTGAGCGCAAAATCTAAAGTGCATGAATATGGTGGTGGCAGCTTTGCCATCTCTGGCGACTATGTGTTTTTCGTTTTGGCAGATGATCAACAAATTTATAAACTGGATTTCACTCAAGACACAATCGAACCCGTAGCACTAACACAGCAAGTAGAACTGCGATTTTCCGATATTCAATTTGATCAACATCGAAATAAATTAATTGCGGTCTGCGAAGATCATAGCCCAATCACAAAAGACGGAAAAGAACCAAGTAACTATCTGGTTGCTATTCCTGTAGATGGATCTAAAAACATCACAATTCTTCACGAGGGGTTTGATTTTTATTCTTTCCCTAGAATAAGTCCCAACGGTGAACACCTGTGTTGGACCTGCTGGAATCACCCCGATATGCCATGGGACAAAACAGAACTCTGGCTCGCCCAATTAACTCAAGATGGAACACTGGCCTCACCGGGTAAAATTGCCGGCAACAAACCCGAAAGTATTTTCCAGCCAAACTGGTCACCTGATAATACACTTTATTTTGTTTCAGATAGGGATAACTGGTGGAATATCTATACCTATGAACAAAATAAAATTAATCAAATAACCCATGAAGAAGCGGAATTTGCGACGCCACAATGGACATTTAATATGTCTACCTATGGGTTTATCGATGAGCATACCATCGCGGCAACATTCACGAAAAATGGCACATGGCACTTTGCACTAATAAACACGAAATCCGGTGCGTTAAAAATAGTCGATCAAGGTTCAACCTATATTGAAGGCGTTAATTGCCGAGATGGAAAAACCGTTTTTATCGGCGCTTCACCCACGTCATCTTCTGCTATTTACTATTATGATTCCCCAACCGGCATGCCCAAGTCTGTTAATAGCCAAGCAACATCAATCGATATCGAAGACATTTCTGTTGGTCAACCAGTCTCTTTTACTTCTGAGAATGATGAAACCGTACACGGATTCTATTACCCACCAAAAAATAGAGAATACAATTCAAATGCTAAGCCTCCGCTGATAACCCTAGGCCATGGCGGGCCAACCGGTGCTACCGCAAACAGCCTAAACCTAAAAATTCAATATTGGACTAATCGAGGTTTTGCCATTTTAGATGTAAATTATCGTGGCAGTACAGGCTATGGCAGACAATACCGGCACACGCTTTATAAAAACTGGGGCATCTACGATGTTGAGGACCTGTGTAATTTTGCCGAGTCTGCTTCAAAAAATGATCTTTGTGATCCAGACCAATTAATTGTAAAAGGCAGTAGCGCAGGGGGCTATACCACCCTGGCAGCACTCACTTTTAAAAAGACTTTTAACTGCGGCGTTTCACTTTACGGCATAGGCGATTTAGAAACACTCGCCCGAGATACCCATAAATTTGAATCCCGTTATATGGACAAACTTATCGGCCCTTATCCTGAAGAAAAACACGCCTACATAAGTAGATCGCCAGTTCACTCTGTCGATAGAATCGCTTGTCCATTGCTTATCTTTCAAGGACTTGAAGACAAAGTGGTACCGCCTAACCAAGCGAACGCTATGTTTAATGCCGTTAAGGAAAATGGCCTGCCCGTTTCAATGGTAACATTTGAAAACGAAGGTCATGGATTTCGGCAAGCCGAAAATATATGCGCTATGTTAGATTCTGAATTGGAATTTTATTTACGGGTATTTAAGGTTTCAAATCAAGCGTCCACAACTTTAAAAATTCACAACATATAAAACCACTTGTAAACTACATTAATCTCATGAACCAGTTAAATAACCATGGGTAGATGGCGCCCACCTCGCGTACCAGGATCGTTTTACATTACCCCAGAAGGGCATGCACGACTCACCGACGAACTTCGCCAACTCTGGCCAGAGCGCGATAAGGTCACAAAAGAAGTGCAGGCTGCAGCAGCTTTGGGTGATCGTAGTGAAAACGCGGAATATATTTACGGAAAAAAACGATTACGTGAAATCGATAGTCGACTGCGTCATCTTGGCAATCGGTTAGAAAAGCTTAAAGTGGTGCATAATCAACCTGCGAATACGGCCCAGGTGTTTTTCGGCGCTTGGTTGAAAATTCTTGATCAGGATGATCGATGTATTTTCTATCGTATCGTGGGGCCCGATGAATTTGATGTACACAACGATTACATTAGTATGGATTCACCTGTTGCCAAAGCACTGTTAAAAAAGAGTAAGGGCGATGAGGTATTAATACGAATTCCATCGGGAGAGGTTGAATACTATATTGACGATATAGCCTACGGAGTTGATAACCCTTGGCAAAAATAAATACACCAATTTAGATTGGTAGATTGATCATGCGGACCTGCGACCAGGTGTACTTTTTGAGGTGTTCTTTAGCTTGCGATATTCGGCTAGCAGTTGCAGATGCAAACTTATTCGTGCATTAAGTTCCTTTCTGTCTACGGGCTTATCGACAAAGTCATTACCGCCTACCTCAAATGCCGACAAGATATCATCGGTTCTGCCCTTGGCAGTGGTAAAGAGAATTGGAAGTTCGTGTAGTGGATGTTTTTTACGTAACTTTTCACAGACCTCATAACCTGACATACCCGGCATCATAATATCGAGTAAAACCAGGTCGATATCTTGAATGCCTTCAAAAAACTGCATTGTTTTCTCGCCAGATTCCGCTTCACTAATTTTATATCCATTGTCTTTTAAGAATGCTTTTAGAATCATTCGATTAACAGATTCATCATCTACGATTAAAATATGAAATTGGCCTTCGAGCTTAGGCGTCGAGCTTTCGATGGGCACCAGCTTTTCTGAATTAGACGCGGCTTCAACTTGCCTACTAAGTGCTTGAACACGCGATGCCGCGCTTTCTGAAAGTGTAATTTGTTCGGCAGGTTGATCGGTAATTGGTAAAGTAAAGCTAAATATCGAGCCTTTGCCTAACTGGGATTCCACCCAAATTTTTCCGCCTTGAAGTTCGACGAGTTTTTTTGCTATAGACAATCCCAATCCCGTTCCTATATGAGAACGCGTGTTAATATCATCGAGCTGGGTAAACTGCTCAAATAACTCGGCAAATTTTTCTTGAGGAATTCCTTTACCCGTATCGGAAACTTGAATAACCATTTTTCCTTCTTGTTCTTTAGCTTGAACACTCACACGCCCTTTGTGAGTATGTTGAATGGCATTAGAAATAAGGTTTATCAAGATTTGTTGAAGCCGATGATCATCAGCAAGTACTGGGGGTAATCCCGAACTTACATTGTTAACGAGTGTTACAGAATTAGATTTAATCAATGGTTTGGTCAAAGGAATAACGAGTTTGCACAAATCGTAGAGATTCACAGGTTTGATTTGCATAACAAGTGAATTATCACGAATTTTAGCAAAATCCAATATGTCATTTACTTGTGTGACAAGACGTTTGCCACTTGCAATGATCATTTCCAAATTGGTTAATTCATCGGATCTTAATCGGTCAGAGGCATCTTTCGCGAGCGTATCCGCAAGTCCAACTATACCAAAAAGAGGCGTTCGCAATTCATGCGACGTACTTGCTATAAATTCATCTTTTAATGCATCAACCTGCTGAAGATTCTGCATCATTGATCTTTGATAACCAATAATTTTTCTCTGAGTGAAGACATACCACGCTAAAACACTAAATAACGCTAATACATATAACGTATAGGCCCACCAGGTTTTCCAGGGTGGCGGAATAACCTGAATGTCGAGCGAGGCAATATCCGTATTCCAAACACCTTCGTTATTTGATCCCATTACTTTGAAGGTGTAGTAACCCGGATCCAAATTGGTATAGCTCACAAATCGCTGGCTTCCCAATTCGTGCCAATCATTATCAAAGCCTTCTAGTTTAACGCGGTATAGATTGTTTTCAGGAATTCGAAAATTAAGCGCCGCATAATGAATAGTGAACACGTTCTGTGAATAATCCAATACTAGGTTTTCACCAAGGAGTACATTTTTACTTAAGCCTTCACCCTCTCCAACGGGTAAAGATTGATTAAACACGGTAACATCGGTTAGGACAATTGGTGGAGGTATTGTATTGGGCGTGAGAAGATTTGGATTAAATCTCGTGTAGCCACGAATTCCACCAAAGATTATGTCTCCATTTTTTGCTTTGTCCCCAGAGCCGGCACTGAACTGGTTGGCTTGTAAGCCATTTGCTTCAAAATAGTTATTTAATACTTTTGTCTCTGGGTTGTAACTTGAAATCCCATTTTTTGTACTCATCCATAACAATCCATTGTTATCTTCTAGGATCATATAAATAATATCGCTGGCCAACCCATCTTTTTGTTGAATTCGAGTAAAACTCTCTGTTTCGAAATTAAACAGGTTTAATCCGCCACCATGGGTGCCCAACCATAGGCGACCTTTTGAGTCTTCCATTATGGCTGAGACCCAATCATTACTAATTGAGTCGTTGTCATCTGGATCGAATCTAAAGCGACGTGAGGTTTTGGTCCCCCTATTCACCTTGACTAACCCCTGATGAGTGCCCAGCCAGAGAGTCATATTTTTGTCTTCAAGAATGGACCAAATTCTTTCTGGGTTGTATATTCCTCCGAGTGAGGAGTCATACTCATAAAAAGTGAACACGTCTTTTTCAGCATTGTACTTTTGAAGTCCACCACCCATAGTGCCTGCCCAGATGACGTTGTCTGAATCCATATACAAAGAAAAAACATGGGGATTTTGTAGGGCTTCTGGATTACCAACATCTTGGTTAAAATGTTTTATGATATTGGTTTTAGGGTCTAAACGACTTACACCACCGTTCCAATAGCCTAACCAAATATTTCCTTTATGGTCTTCAAGAAGAGATTGAATTGCTGGTGAATTAAGGCTGGATTTATAAAAATAATGCTTTTTTTCTTTTTGGCTATAGTGACTTAAACCTTCACCGTCACCTCCAACCCAAAGATCACCATTGGCACTTTCAATAATGGCGTTTACCGCATTAGCTGAAATACTTTGGTCATCATCGGTGGTGTTTCGATAAGAAGAGAAGGTTTGGTTATACCTTTCAATTACATCAACTCCGGCGGGGAACAGACCAAGCCAAATATCTCCAACAGAATCTTCCATTATTGTGCGAACATAACCACTGCTCAATGCGTCGGGATCTCGTCGGTTACTTTTATACGCAAATAACGTGTCTGATTCTTTATCCCATCGCAACAACCCATCTCCATCAGATGCGGCCCAGACTTCACCTCTTGAGTCGCGAAAGAGTTCCCACACCGCAGCAGTACGACCGCCCGTACTGCCATTTGAAATGGTCATTTTCTTATAGGTTTTTGTCTTGGGATCATAACGAGCTAATCCCTGGTCTGTACCTAGCCAAACTCTCCCGTCCTCCATAGGTAAAATCGACCATGTAATTGCGCTTGGAAGATTTGGAGGAAGAGATTCTCGTGTCTTTGCAAGAATTTCTACTTCGCCAGTTTTTCTATCCCAAATTCTAGGGCCAAATCCAACCCCAAGATAAACCTTATCGTCATTTCCGAATTCAATGTCTAGAACAAAGTGTCCTTCTAGCCCCTTATCGTGCTCACCAGTAGGATAATGCGTTATTACTCTGGTTTCGAGGTCGAGTGAACTTAACCCCGCATCCGTTCCAATCCATAGTGTCTTATTTTTTTCGAGCTTTAGTGAAATGACACGGTTAATGTTTTCAACAGAGGTGACCTCGTCAAGATAAATGCGCTCAAAACGCTTATTTCTGCGATCAAAGAAGCTTACACCGTAATCCGTTCCAATCCATAGGTTTCCTTCTTTATCTTCTACAATTTCACTTACCACATTGTTACTTAATGTGGTCGGGTCTTCTTGAATGCTGCGATAAATCTGATAATTTTCACCATCAAATCGCCCTAAGCCGTCTTTGCCACCCACCCAAATAAATCCATACTGATCTTGATGAATCGTTAAGATCTCACCTAAAAAATCGAGAGTTTCGGGAATAACATGTTTAAAGCGAATTTTTTGGGGTAAATCACCAGTATCGGCTGAAACAGCGTTCACAAAAACCAATACTATGATCAAAATTCGAATTGTAAATTTCATTGCGCGAGAGAAATCAACATTTCCTTAATGAGTGATTACGAAGAGTCGTTAACGAGCTAAACCATATCGAAAACAGTCGCTAACAAATAATAAGAATAGGTTATGTCAGACAGGAAAGAAAAGAAATGCATAATTTATATTCCATTATTCAGTTTTTTATTAAGGGTAAGCACATAGCTCGATTTTGAGTATGAAGACTCATCTTACCCTTATTCCTTATACATGGATATGATTAATTAAAACACCTATTTATATAATACTCCGGGCCAATTCTTGTCTGCTTCAACAATCATTTCTGTCGCCTTGTTCAACCAAAGTTCATGAGAACGCTTGTTGTTATTTAAATACAATTTTCCATCAATAATGTGCCAGTTGTCTGGCCGAGGTGCAATTGTAAAATTTTTGGATACTGAAAACGCGCAATAACCTCCGTAAGCAGGAATATACTTTTCAGGATTTCCTTTAAACTTAAATAAGTTTTCTTTATTTGAAAAACGCCAAGTTGTGTTGCCCCATTCATATTTAAAATCGTCCGAGCCTTTAACGGCTTTCTCACCGGGTTTTAAATCATAATAGGCAACAATGTCATATCCCTTGATAGCTCCGGTTCTCCAATGTGAGTAAACTGCTGATTTTTCGGCAAACACCTCGCCAACAAACGAGAATAAAAACAGGAATAGAACAATTCTAGGTAACATAAACGCCCCGATATTAACTTTTCTAGAGGTTAAATTAAAAACACACACTATAGAACGCATTTTGTGAAAATGTTTCCGTAAAGTGAAAATTTTTATACATGCATATTACTTATATGTTTTTAAGTAGAAAAGAAGCTCAAGCCTCTAAAATACGGATATCAGGCGGATTAATTGAGCTTTTTAGATATACTATTAAGAAATATTCGATTATCGAGTTAATTCTCGATTTAAATCGGACAAGCGGTCTAGTAATTCAGTGCTGGCATTTTCCATTCTTTCAAGCAGCTTTTGAGCTTCGCTATCATTACCATCCGATTTTGATCGCAATGCCCCCAAACCATGCTGGTAGACAGAATTAAAAGGTTTTTCTATTGATCTAAAAGAAGATAAATGCGAATACCCTCGTGACCCTTCACCATTAAAGTACCATTGACCTAAACGTGATCCACGCTGATCATCAAAATCGCTTACGCCTCTATCGCCATTGCCCAACACGTTTTTATATACTTCCATTTTCCAAACGATATGGTCCATTTTCATAGCATGGATAAATACACTATCCGAAGATCCATTTAACACATCAAACATATCTTTCGAAACAGTGACTATATTTTCTGTAGTTTCCTGAATAGTGATTGTTCCACTATGAACATCATGACTTTTTTCGCCAACTTGGCTTATGCCGCCAACCACACTATCCATTTCGTCATTTATCTGGGTAATCAAAGACGCTATTTCATTAGTAGCTTCTGACGACCTTTGCGCTAACGCTCGCACCTCGTCAGCCACTACTGCGAATCCACGACCTTGCTCTCCGGCACGAGCAGCTTCAATTGCAGCATTTAAAGCAAGTAGGTTTGTTTGTTCAGAGATACCTTGGATGAGACTGATAAATCCATTAATACCCTCGGTGACGCTTTTTAGATTTGAAATTGAATCTGCAACACTTAATGTGTCTTTGTTAATAATGGATGTTGCTTCAGCATTGGTAGACAACAGCTTTAAAATATTGTCAAAAAGCGAGGATGCATCCTTAAAACTATCCCTTTTTTCCACTAGTAATGAAGCTGAACCTGATATTTCTTCTCGAATACCACCCATTGTATCAACAGCTAGCAGCCAACTATTTTTACCGCTATTACCCGATTGTGCCTGACTACGAAATTCTTGCTCAATGGTTACAAGGCGTTCATTCTCATTTTTGTATGCGTCTAACTCTGTTTTTAATCGCTCTAACTCAGTTGTTAAAGACGCATTTTCTCCCTCAAGATCATCTAATCTTTGCTTGTTACCAAAAAGCATTGCCCCTAGCCTCGTTTACGAAATAATAATATTGAGGATAGCAGCACCAACAAGATCGTGATTAAATTAAACCTTTAGTTATTCCTTAATAATAAAAAAAACTATGAAACCAATTTTTATTCCTTATTACACTAAAAGAAAAAATATCTCTTAGTCCAGGAACAAATTTTAAGACGACTGGTCATATTAAGCATTATGAACAAACATGAAACTAAAAAGGAGCATATTTTGTGCTCCGGTATCGACGTAATGAAAACGCGTGGTTATAACGGCACAAGTATCAAAGATATTGTTGATGCAGCCGCAGTACCCAAAGGCTCTTTTTATAATTACTTTGAAAGTAAAGAAGCTTTTGCTATTGAAGCTCTAGACTATGTTTTTGAAAAAAGCCGCGTGAAATTTGAATCAGCTCTTTTGAGCGAGAAAACTCCAGCGTTCAAAAGACTTACAAATTTTTTCGAATTTAATGCGAAAGACATTGAACAAAACGAATATCAAGTTGGCTGCTTTATCGGAAATCTTTGCCAAGAAATGGCAGATACTAACCCTGCTATAAGGGAAAAAGTTCGGTATTTATTTAGCCAACAAACGAAAGTCATTGCTTTAGTCATAGACCAAGCAATAAAACAGGGAGACATTTCGGCGGATAATCAACCAATTGAGTTAGCCGAGTTCTTATTTAATGCCTGGGAAGGCGCTCTAATGCGAACAAAAGCAGCGAAATGTCGCTCGTCTTTAGACGCATTTTTATCAATCTTACCAAGATTAAAAACACTTTAAATTTTACCCAAAAAATAGACGACTGGTCATTTTATAAAAGACGACCAGTCACATTAGGAGAGTATCATGTTCAAAAAACTAAGATATATACGCCAAGCAGCATTTGTGGCTCTTACCGGGGCTGCATTATCTGTGTTCGCTGAAGAAGCCCAAGTTAAGAGCCCCATTGAATCAACCTCGGCAAATAGCTGGATAATTGGGTTTGATAACGACATATTGGTTCCTGGAGGTCGAGACCAGGACTATACCTATGGCGTGAGACTTGCGAGAGTAGGCGACGAGTCGAAAAACCATTTGTTTTCGATTCATTCCCCACTTGCAAAAATTGACAACATTTTCAGACTAGATCGCGCTTTTTCGGCTGGTTTTGATAACACGTCAATCGAATACGGAATATTTGGTTTTACACCAGAGGACACAAGCATTTCGGAAGTGAATCCAGATGATAGACCCTATGCAAGCCTCGTTTACACCTCGAGTGCAAAACAAAGACTAAATTTTGATCGTAAGCAAGCTTGGCACAGTTCGCTTACAGTTGGATTTTTGGGTTTACCCATTGTAGGGGACCTGCAAGAAGGCATTCATAATGTTATCGGAAATGACACGCCAGAAGGCTGGGATAACCAAATATCGTCTGGTGGCGAACCCACATTTCGTTATAGCCTAGCAAAGCAAAATTTAATTCCAACTTTGTTCGAAAGAATCGAATTAAAGCAAACACGCCAAGCGTCGGTGGGTTATTTGACAGAAGCAAGCTGGAGCTTGGGATTAAGAGCAGGAAAAATTCGCTCTCCTTGGGTAGGGTTTAATCCAGAGCAATCATTCTATGGTGAGCAAACCACAAACAAGAACACATCAGCAGTCCAAGAACACTTTTTTTGGGCTGGAATTGCAATGCGAGCAAGAATATATAATGCATTCTTACAAGGGCAATTTCGCGATAGTGATCTGACTTATAACTATTCGGAGCTTAATCACCTCATCACCGAAGCCTGGATGGGGTACACCGTTTCACTCAAAAACGGCTATAGCTTCAGTTACTACGTGCGCGGCCATACTACAGAAGTCAAAGAAGGCTCTGGAAATAGAAACTTAATTTGGGGTGGTCTTTCGTTATCTCGCTTTATGGGATAAAACATTTCTCAATGCCGGTTCTTTGCTACTTTTTCCTCTAAAGGTTCAGTTAAACGAGAATCGGCAGGGAACTGCAACTTTTTAAAGATGAACTACAATTAAGAAATAAAACAGCCTTATGGCAAAATCGTTATTATTTAAGCAGGGGTAATCCTTGAAAGCTCAATGGGTTAATTTTCAAATTGCAGGGGAAGACTATTGCCTTAGCGTTGACGATATACAAGAAATCCTCAATTACGAAGTGCCTACGCCTGTTCCGGGAGCACAAAGGGAAGTAACAGGTATTCTCAATGTCCGCGGTGAAATTGTTACGGTTTTATCTGGTCGGCGCCTTTTAGAGCTAGAAGAGAGAGAACCGGATGAAAGTTGGCGAATCATCACTATGCAAAGTCACGATATTTACTATGGCCTAGTGGTTGACTCCGTTAACGAAATGATAGACATAGACTTAGAGCAAATCGAAACCGCACCCAATACGGGGTCGTTATCGAGCAGTGAACTTATTATGGGTACCTATCACCATAAAGATCGATTAATCATTGCATTGGATTTAAGCCGATACGTTGAATTCGCATAGATTTAGACAATAAAGGCTGTTTATATTACGTTAGTTGATTCCCTCAATGAGTCCATTCACAACAGAGATAATCTGCGCCAGGTTCAAACACTATTTACTCGCTAAACTAACAGACTCATAAATAGCAACAGAAATAATAATTGCCCCGCCTAGAAAAACAAAGATTCCAGATATTTCACCGACAAATATCCAAGCTAAAATCATACCTGAAACCGGCTGAGCACAACTAATAATTGCGACAGTCTTCGCGGGTAATCGTTTTAAGCTAACCGATAAAAAAGTGTGCCCTAAAACAGTAGGAACTAAACCCACTAGAAATAACAAAAGGAATGTTGTCGAGCTTGACCGTAAGGTTTCATCGAACTCGATGAAAGGTAAGCACATAAATCCAACTATAAAAACTTGATGAAACATTAGCGCACTGGGAGATACTGATTGAAATCGATATTTCTGAAGGGTATTACGAAGTGAAAAACAAATTGCAGAAAGTACACCAAACCCTGCTCCTAGCAAATAGTTATCTTGAGAGTTGAGTTCACCTAAGCTAGCCAGTTGAGGCGCGACCATAACTAGAACGCCAGAAAACACGACTATAGCAGCGAGCAGATCTTTAAACTGAGGTCGCGCTCCTTTAAAAAGCGGTTCGATAAGAACGGTAATTACTGGGTAAGAAAATAGTGACAGCATACCAATTGCGGCTGTAGATATTTGCATCGCATGGAAAAAAGTAATCCAGTGCAAACCGATCAAAATTCCTAAAAAATACACACCAACATACTGACGAAAGCCATCAAGTAATAGTTTCTTTTTCTGAACTAAGAAAAATACTAATAAAATAAGTACCGCTATAACGCTTCTATGTTGCGTAATTACCATGGCATTTAAAGGAATTAACTTAGAAAACACCGCAGTGGTACTTAACATAAATACTGCGATGTACAACGTAAATAAATCTCGCTGGTTTGCGTGAGGAAGAGAACTCAAATTACACCCTATTTATAAATAGTTTTTGTCTTGAGAACAAAACGTTAAAACACATACAAATTAAATTTAGTATGTGCAAGTCCCAAGAAAATAAGAAAATATTTTACTAAAGGCTTAAAGTATCGAATAAGCTTTTAAATGATTCGAATCAGTGCGCTTGATCTAGCCAGATCGCGGCGCCCAAAAATGCCGTTTCTGGATGATTGATAATATTCACCGGAATATCTTCTACAAAATGACTCATAATACCTTTGCTGCAAAACCTTTCTGTAAATTCACTTTGAATCAGAAAATCTTTTATACGAGGGAGAATACCTCCAGTTAAATAAACTCCGCCTTTTGCACCATAAGTTAATGCTAAATTGCCACAGAAAGAACCTAAAAAACCACAAAACGTCGATAAGGTTTTCACACAGTTCTGATCTGTATTATCTAACGCCTTACCGGTTATGTCCTTGGGTTCATAACGATTAGCTTGAACACCTAATACTTCACAAATTGTCGAATATAAATTCACTAAACCAGGTCCAGAAATAAACGTCTCTGCAGAAACATGCCCAAAACGACTTAAACCGACACCAATAATATCATTTTCAAAGCTGTTAGTCGGCGCCAAATTTACATGACCGCCCTCACCTGGAACTGGAGTCCAGGTTCCCCCAGCATATACTAAGCCGGCAACACCTAAGCCTGTGCCTGGTCCTAAGCAAGCTTTACTCGCTTTTTCTAACTGCAATCCAGGCTTTACAGATATCAGGTCTTTCTCCTTCAAACCACTCGTTGCGGCGGCAACAGCCGTATAATCATTAATAACTTCCAAATGTTCGAATCCAAATTCGCTTTGCAGAGCTTTCTTGGAAAAGGACCAAGATAAATTCGTCATCTTAAAATGATCACCACCAACTGGACCTGCAATGGCAATACATGCCGACACGGGTTTGATATCTGGGATACGGTCGAGGTAGGCGCTAATCGCTTCGGAAAAAGTTGAATAGTTGACTCCGGGAAGAACTTTTAAATGATCTATTTCATACCCCATTTCTGTTTTTTCAGAAATAATGGCAAATCTTGCATTTGTTCCGCCAATATCGGCAACCAAAAATGGGTACATATTATCTATTTCCACTCAATATACTGAACCACAAAAGTAGCTAAAATTTTACATGAATTCAATTGATACCTTGGATTTTCTTCAGTTTTAATTTGTTAATGAATCTATAGCTCATATTCTTTAACTGAATTCACAGAATAAAAAGGACTGATTCAATAAGCGAGAATACACCCTAAAATAAAACAACATACTTTGACAAAAATAGATAGATTAACGTAAGTTTGGTAACAGATATTTATTCCAGTAAGGGTATTCTCTAGTGTCACGCCATATAGTCATTGTTGAAGACGAAATCGCCATAGCACAAAATTATTGTGATGCATTGCAGCGCCAAGGCTACAAAGTCACTCATTACAGTAATCGCGCCGAAGCTACAGAAGCATTTAACCTGCGCTTACCAGACTTGGCAATTATCGATATCGGTTTGGGAGACGATGTAGAGGGCGGATTTGAACTCTGTCGAGATCTACGGTCACGTGCGCCCGAGCTCCCCATAATTTTTCTAACTGCGAGAGACAGCGAGTTTGATGTTGTATCCGGTTTGAGATTAGGTGCTGACGATTATCTGACAAAAGATATAAGCCAAGTCCACATGCTCGCTAGAATCACGGCGCTTTTTAGACGAATCGATACGATGCAAAAGCCCGCCTTAAAAGAAACTGAGTTAATTCGCGGCAAACTTTCGCTAAATATGGATCGAATGTCAGTACATTGGGATGGAAACCACATAGACTTAACCATAACTGAGCTCTGGATCGTTCATTCTTTAGCACTTCATCCAGGGCATGTAAAAAACCGACAACAACTCATGGATGCCGCAAATGTAGTTTTAGATGACAATACGATTACTTCTCATATAAAGCGTATTCGTAAAAAGTTTAACGTGTTCGACGAAAAATTTAATAGCATTCAAACCGCGTATGGCATGGGCTATCGTTGGGTTTTGGACAAACCTGAAAATAACTAAGTTGCCTAAACGGAAAATACCGTCGCAATGCGCTTGCATAAACAACTCATACTCTTAAGTCTTTTTACGCTCTCGCTCCCGTGGGTTGGCTGTCAATATATAAAAGAGATGAATTCATCTCTTAAACAAAACCAAGAAAGCGCGCTTGTGGCCAGAGCCCAAGCCATTACGGCAAGTTTAGGCAGTAATGCGAAAGTCATAGAAAAGCTAAAACAATTGACCGCATCAGATGACACACCCGTATTTTATGCCCATAGTTTAAGCTCTTTACCACTGATAGACGGTTACAAAGATGATTGGAAATCTTTTGGTTACAAAGCATTTCCACTTCCTCTAATAGATCTTCGAGAATATAACCCAAACTTAAATCAACGGACGATTAGATATATCGCAGGCACTGACAATAAAAAGCTGTTTTTGTTTATACAGATTGAAGACCCCTCTATCGAATACTATGCGCCATCAAAAAATCTCAACAATAGCGATCACCTAGTCGTCTCGCTAAGTTCATCGGCCAAGGAGGATCAATATATTGTATTAGCCAGTGCTCCTGGACCAACAAATGTTAGAACTCTCGATAGTTTAAATAACATTCAAAATAAATTCGCTTTGGGCACTCAAGCTGTTTGGCGAGAATCCAACCTTGGGTATGATATCGAGCTAATGCTGCCCATAAAAACCGATACACAGGCCGTTTCAATCAAGGTTTTTAATGCGTCGGATGCACTGCAATCCATTGATGAGCGCTCACAAGTTACGGAACTGCTTCCGATAGTGTCTCAATCACCACAATTGACCAACGAACTTAAAATATTTCGACAGCAAGGCATCAAGCTTCAAATTGCAACTCTTCAAAATGCACTTGCAGCGTCAACTGGCGATATCAGTTCACCAGACCAAACAGCGCTTTTTCAACTATTTCAAAAGAGATTGTCTTCATTCTTTGTTGGCCGCAAGCCAATATCGACATTAAATGAACCAGAAAAAGATGGCTTTTTTCAGTCTAAAGAAGTCTCGCAAGCCTTATCTGGGGAACCATCTGTAAGTTGGTATAGTAAAAACAATTTAGAATTCGCTCGCGCCGCTTATCCAATTAGCATGCTAGACGATGAATCACCACTAGCTGCACTTGTTATCGAGCAAAACTCCAACAACCTTAGCGTTACAACACAGTATGCCTTTAATCGTTTAATTCTCTATTCAGTATTGGTTATGCTCGGGGCGGCATTTTGCTTGGTGATATATGCAACCTGGCTTTCTCTAAGAATCAAAAAACTCAGCAAGGCCGCGACCCAAGCCATATCAGACTCAGGCAAAATTACAGAGAACTTTCCCACCTTCAAATCAAAAGACGAAATTGGAGAACTCTCGCGCAACTACGCTCAGCTTTTAGCTCGCTTAAAAGAATATACAAACTACCTAAAAACACTCTCCAGTAAACTTTCACACGAATTACGCACTCCCTTGGCAATTGTGCGCTCTTCTCTAGATAACCTGGAACATGAGTCTTTGCCAGACCAAGCTAGAACCTATGCAGATCGAGCGAAAGAGGGAACAACTCGCCTATCAAATATACTTAATGCCATGAGCGCGGCAAGCCGTGTCGAGCAGGCAATTAGTTCTGCGGAGCTGGAAAAAATTCCCTGTGATGAACTACTCTTGAACCTTAAAGAAGCCTACAAAGATGTGTACTCTGATGTTACCTTTGGACTTAACATCCAACCCTCATCTAAGGGTTTCAGTCTCCTCGCTTCTGGTGAGTTGTTGGTACAGCTGCTCGATAAACTCGTCGATAATGCTGCCGATTTTTGCCCACCAAAAGGGCTTATAGAGCTGGGACTCTACAGGACAGATACTCACATAGTAATCACCGTGCGCAATGAAGGCCCACCACTGCCTTCACACATGCAAAGTCAACTGTTTGATTCTATGGTCTCGGTTAGAGATAAAGGAGACCCTTCTGAAGAAGGTCATCACCTAGGGCTAGGATTGTATATCGTTCGACTAATCGCCGATTTTCATCAGGGAGAGGTTCAAGGATACAATATCCCCGACCTTAGTGGCGTTATCTTTGAAATTAGATTACCAATTTAGTCCAAAAAACCCTATATTATTGAAAAAAATCGCTTTGACAAAAAGGGCGTGTTAGTCACGAAAATCAAGTTACAACAGCAATCCAGAACGGAAAATTAGTATCTGTACGTTAGAATTAACCTGAAAACTTTGGCTTTTACCTAAAAAGCCCTATTCGACTGATGCTAATAGATTTAGATAGTTGACAAGCACATCTAAACAAGGATAATACCGCGTCCTAATTCCCCAGGTACCCTAATCCGGGGCGAAACCGAATTTAATATCAAATTACAGGAGCTAAACGGTGGCAAATTCACCTCAAGCTAAAAAACGTGCTCGTCAAAACGATAAGGTACGTACTCATAACGCGAGTCTACGTTCCATGGTACGTACTTATATAAAGAAAGTGAATGCGGCAATTGAGTCTGGAGATTCTGAAGCAGCAAAAGCAGCTTACGAAGCTATGGTTCCAGTATTGGATCGTGTTTCAGATAAAAAAATATTCCATAAAAATAAAGCTGCACGTCATAAGAGTCGTCTAAACGCTCAAATTAAAGCATTAAGCGCTTAAGCCAAAAATGTTTTCTAGGGGGAAAATAAATTAGCGCCCCCTTCAGCATCGTCGACATGACAATGTGCCTCGAACCCTTGTCCCACTAAGGATGCATGTAATCTCTGAAGCCTGTCAGACATAGTGGCTTCATCATAATCTTTTGCAGGCGCTTTACCCCATATCGCACCAGGCCAAGCAGGGTCCTCTTCGTAACGTGCCACGTGATGAACATGTAGCTGGGGTACCATATTTCCCAAAGCCGCAATATTCATAGTTTTAGGCGCAAACAATGAGGTCATCACCTCAGATAAATGACTAGATTCCTGAATCAATTGTGCCTGATCTTCTTCCGACAGATGGTGGATTTCCTTGATATTTACTCGCTTTGGAACAAGTATTACCCAGGGGTAATTTGCATCCCTATGCAAAAGCACCATAGATAGCTTAAATTGTCCAACTATGACGGTATCTTTTTTTAGTTGTGAATGAAGCTCAAACATAAGTATTCCTCTATCATCACTATCACCTTAAAATATAAGGCATTTACTATCTCTGAGCCAGAACATCTTAATTTGTTCAGAGAAAGGCAAAAATTGCGATAGGCTCAGAAAAACTCTGCTTCACTTGCCTTTTTATCGCCATACATTTTTTTTACAATCCATTTTTAGCCTAGCGTATTTTTGTACGTGGGAAAACAAAATGAGCCCTTTGAAGAAACATATATTTTTATTTCGGTTACAACAAAAGTTCACGCTGTAAAGGACACCGTGAATTATAAATGACCTAGCTTGCGGTGTTTTAACATCAATAGCGAAGAAAAATAACCTCGACAAAGTGCTCACAAAATAAGTTAACAATATAAGGGTAACCATGCGTTCTAGTCAGTTTCTCATTGCTACATTAAAAGAAATGCCCGCCGATGCGGAAGTCATTAGCCACAAGCTCATGCTGCGATCAGGAATGATCCGAAAAATGGCATCCGGGCTCTATAACTGGTTACCCATGGGGCTTAGAGTACTCCGTAAAGTGGAAGCGATTGTTCGCGATGAAATGAATAAATCTGGCGCGCAAGAAGTACTTATGCCGGTAGTTCAGCCATCAGAGCTTTGGCTAGAATCGGGCCGCTGGCAGCAGTATGGCCCAGAACTACTGCGAATTGCCGATCGTCACGAGCGAGATTTCTGTCTTGGCCCCACTCATGAAGAAGTGATAACTGATTTAATACGGACAGAAATCAATAGCTACAAGCAGCTTCCAGCTAACTTCTACCAAATTCAGACCAAATTTCGTGATGAAGTTCGCCCTAGGTTTGGCGTAATGCGGTCTCGAGAATTTATTATGAAGGATGCCTACTCTTTTCACCTAAACATGAAATCACTTCAAGAAACCTATGAGATTATGCATCGCACTTATTGCAATATCTTTGAGCGAATAGGCTTGGATTTTCGCCCTGTCCTCGCAGATACCGGCTCGATTGGTGGTTCAGGCTCCCACGAATTTCATGTGCTGGCAGATAGTGGTGAAGATGACATTGCGTTTAGTACAGAAAGTGATTTTGCCGCAAATGTTGAGCTGGCAGAAGCCTTAGCACCAGAAAAAGAAATGGAAGAACCCAATAGCATCGAAGAAGTACATACCCCAAAGCAGCATTCAATAGAAGAAGTTAGCCAGTATTTATCTGTATCACCCCGAAAAACCGTAAAAACCCTTGTTGTCGAAGGACATTGCCAAGAAGGCGAAACTCCCCCGCTCATAGCGCTTGTTCTGCGCGGTGACCATTCACTTAATGATATTAAAGCTATTAAGTTGCCCGAATTATCGGATCCATTGATATTTGCCAGTGAAGATAGAATTAAAAATGAACTAGGTGCAGAAGTGGGTTCTCTTGGACCAGTGGATCTAAATATCCCAGTAATTGCGGACCGAGCCGCCGCTGCGATTTGTAATTTTGTATGTGGCGCAAACAAAACAGACTACCATTTCAAAAATGCCAACTGGGGTATTAATGCAAAATTTGATCGAGTAGAAGACATTAGAAATGTTGAAATTGGTGATCCTAGCCCCTGTGGAAAAGGCACAATTGAAATTAAGCGTGGAATCGAAGTTGGGCATATTTTTCAGCTTGGAACAAAATATTCAGAAACTATGAACGCCAAAGTTCTTAATGAAAATGGTAAGGAAGAAACCATGATCATGGGCTGTTACGGCATTGGAGTAACTCGTGTGGTCGCTGCAGCAATCGAACAGAACTACGATAGCTCTGGCATTATTTGGCCGGAGTCCATTGCACCATTCCAAATTGCACTTATTCCGATTAATAAGCATAAATCTACCGCTGTTGCCGAAAAGTGTGAATCACTCTATCAAGCGCTTAAAGATCTCGGCTATGATGTTTTATACATGGATGAAGATAAAGCCCGGTTAGGAGTGTTACTGGCAAATACTGATTTAATGGGAATTCCGCATAGATTGGTAGTTGGTGATAGAGGATTAGAAGCCGGCACAATAGAGTACAAAGAACGACGTGACGAGTCTAACCAAGATATTCCGGTAGATGATGTTATTACATTCCTTAGTAAGAAACTGTCTACCCTAGCGTGAAGTCGATAAGAGTTTTCGCGAAGCGTCCACTTAGTCTTATTTTTCTGGCTATGCTTTTGCTGCATTGCAGCCTATTGGAAGCAAAAAAACCTCCAGAAATAGATGAGGAACTGCGAGAAAAATTAAAAAATACTATTTCTCAGGCAGACAGTTTTGACGATAGATTTGATGCCGAAGTTTGGTTAGTGCAAAAGTCACTAGTGCTTTCCAAATACGTAAAAGACGATGAGCAGCGCCTAGATTTGCTAAAGAACATACACCGGGCGGCAAAACAGGCTGGCGTGCCTCCAGAATTTGTTCTGGCTGTGATTGAAATTGAAAGTCATTTCGATCGATTTGCAGTTTCTCGAGTGGGAGCACAAGGCATGATGCAAATTATGCCCTTTTGGAAAAAAGAAATAGGTCGAGAATCCGATAACCTCATGGATATAAAAACTAATCTAAAATATGGTTGTACTATCTTGAAACACTATTTAGATAAAGCAAAGGGAAACTGGGCAGAAGCATTAGCACGCTATAATGGAAGCTATGGGCGCTTTGATTATCCACAAAAGGTAATGGTAGCCTGGGAAAAACACTGGCGTTAGCGGTGTTTTCACGTGGATAAAATAATTTAATAGAAAGTTTTTATGCGGTATTTTGAATGACATTTTTTAGACTAGTAAGTTGTTTTCTTATTCTTTTGATCGTTTCAGGGTGTGTCGCCACAAGATCGCAAGAAGTAGATAAGCTTTATCGTCATCCGATTGATGCCTATTCATTCAAAATTAACAACCGTGCAGATGTTCCAGAAAAGGCAGTCAAAATTTTCGAAAAAAAGCTAGCGCAAAAACTCGCAAAACAAAACCTTTACGATCCTGAGTCTCCCAGGCAATTAAGTGTAACTTTCAATTTATATGGAAAGAAACATTGGACATGGGGCTTCTTGATTGGGTATTTCGACGGTATCGAACGTGTAAAAAGTACTATAACCATTCTCGATTCTCGCACAGGAAAAAAAGATGGAAAATTTAAGGTTCAGTCCGAAACTTTCGCTCCATTTAAATCGAAGTACTTACTATTTAAAGATCATGCAGAAGAAATTAGCCTTTTAGTGAAAGACGACTCTCTCACTTGGGGACTATAGCGACTTAAGATTCACTTAATACCTCAGCCATAATTTTTATGGCTTTTTCAATAGTTACATTGTCTTGGCAATAGCTCAATCTGACACATTTCGATTGATGATCCCAATCTTCGTCTAATCCATAGAAAAAATAATTTCCATCCATAATTAATACACCTCGGTTTTTTAATCGTTCATATAGCTCAGAACTGGAAGTTAGCAAATCGGGAAACCATAGCCAGACAAAAAACGCACCTTGAGGCACATGTATTTTATAATTAAAGGATGAAAAATTTTCTTGAATTACCTGTATTATGAAATCTCGCTTGTGACGGTAATATGGCCCAATCACGTTCTGTGTGATTTGGCCCAACTCTTTAGAGACTAATAGCGAAGTCATTAGAGTAGGCCCCATGTTACCACTCGCCAAGTTCATAATAGTATTCATAGATACGAGTTTTTGAATAATTTTGGAACTAGCAATCACAATCCCAGTTCGAACCCCAGGAAGTCCCAACTTAGACAGGCTTAACACAAATATAGTGTTGGAATTCCACATTAGTTGATTGCTTTCGTAAATGATATTTGGAAAAGGGTACCCATACGCACAATCAATAATTAGTGGGATATTTTTACTCTTTGCTATTGCATCCAGTTTATTAAATTCGAATTCACTTAATACTCTTCCAGTTGGGTTTGTCGGACATGAAATACAAATCGCTGCTGTTCGCTCATCAATTTGTAAATTCTCGAAGTCAATTTGATACCTAAAATAAGAATCATCTAAAAGCTCGATTCGAGGTTTACAACTATAAAAGAAGTCTTGCTCGCCTTGATCGATGTAACCGAGATACTCTGGTACTAAGGGAAAGAGAATACGTTTTGAGTTTCCTTTATAATCACCTGCGAGCATATTAAACAGCGAATAGAAAGCCGACTGGCTTCCATTCGAGATAGTGATATTTTGGGAAGTTACTTCCCAGCCACAAGCGTTTCTAAAATAAGAAGCTAACGCCGAAATACATTCTTCTGATCCTTGAGGAGACTGGTAAACGCCAATAAGTTTTCTCAAACTTTCAGGCTCTTTCGTAATCTTTGTTATGTGCTTGGCGATACAGGATTCAAACTCTGGTATATTCGCGGGATTTCCGCCACCAAGGAACAAAAGATCAGGATTAACGTTAAGTGCGGCTCCCAAGTCTTCCATTAACTCAACGATTCCTGAACTATTGGAAAATCTAGATGAATATTTCGAAAATTTTATATTATCAACCACTAAAGCCGACTCAAATTGTTGGTGAAATAAAAATGCTATTTAAAAACTATACTGCATATCAAAATACACTGTGTTAGTTGGGGCATCGTCGTCCAAACCAATATCTTCGCTAATAGGAACAGCAAAAGTCAGGTTTGACTTAAATGAACCAGCATTAAAATTTAAGCCAATACCAATATCACTTAAGGATCCTTGAAGCGTATCGTCACCATCTTCAGTTAACCCGTGTAAAACACCGTAGCCAATATCTGCAAACAAATAAGGTTGAATCGCTCTATTTAATTCACGCCCAAAGATTTTGTTTTTATCACCACCTGGCAAGTTAAAAAACCAATCAGCCGCGAAGAACACAGCATCATCAAAAAACCCTGTACTGACTTCATATCCCCGAGCTCGATTTGGGCCGGTCAAAGCAAATTGGTTAATACTCCCCGAGGCTTGTCCTGCAAATTGCCCACTCGCCTTTAATACCATTCTTCCGCGAGCTTTGGTAAATGGTAATTTAAAAAAAGATAGACGAGAATAATCATATTTTAAATAAACGACATTGTCAGAAGTATCGTCAGCACTATCAACACTGGACGAATCTAAGGCGCTATTTACAAGAGAAAAACTACCTAGATGAAGACTTCGTTTTCTCTCATTAAGAATGTCGAATGAAAATCTTAATGAGGTATTCAAAGCTGAGTTCTCGGTGCTACCACCCACAACATTTAATTCAGTTTGAATATCTGAAAAGTTTATACCAAAGAATAAATTTCTTTTACGGCTTCGTTTCAGTTTGTAATTGAGGTCAAAATCTGTGACGACTGATTGTCCAGCAACAGAAGCATCAAACCCCAATTGGTTGTCATTTCCTGAGAAAGTTTGGAATACAAAATCATTATTCGAGACGCCTAAAGCACCCCGCAACCTAGGGTTAAATAAAGGAAAGCTGTAACGAATCGAACCATAGGTCGTATTATCTGGATCAATCGTGTAAAGAGCGCCTATTTGTAATTCATCACCATACCCTAAAGGATTGTGTAAAAAAATGTCTCCGTAAGTGCGTAGTCGACCCGTTGTCTCTGAGCCGTGGTTATCTTGTCGTAGATTGACACTATACCCTTCCTCGTTCAACACATTTACATTTAATCGAGTGTCTCCCACTTGGCTACCAGGTTGGAAAAAGCCCTGGGCAGAGACACCAGGAATATCGTTAACCAAATAAAGTTTTTCCTCTACATTCCACGCTGTGACAGGTTGGAATAAGTCCTTTTTAAATACTTTCTTAATTCTATTGGAAGAAACTCTCTTGTTATTAACAACCTTTACCTCACCCAGTTCACCTAACAAAAGCGTCAGTGTTACGACGCCATCACGAACTTTTTGTTTTGGGATGTAGGCTTTAGCAAGAATGAAACCTCTTTCTCGATAATACTGCGTGATAGTGTCTGCAACAGTTTCAATCATACCTAACGTTATTCCGCGGCGACGACGTTGCTCTCTAATCAGAAACACAAGCTTTTGCAAGTCAAGCGGGCCTACGTGCTCTCCTTCTGTTTCTTTCTCAATATCTGCGATTAAGTCTGATACCTCACCTAACTCATCGAGGGTATAACCAGAATCCGTCAACTCTCCTTCTTTCATAAAATCGAAACGGATCTGTTCAACTCTTTTGATAATTTCAGCACGTGTTATCCCAAGCTTTGGAAATTCCACAACACCCTGTAGACGAAATTCTTTTACATTTAAACGAGGCCCCGCCTCTGGATCTGGATCTCTTTCTCTAACAGGGGGAATATCCATATCGAGAAGCATGGTTTCTTCTTCAAAATCCGGTACTTCCGTAGTGTCTGGCAAGTCTAAAAAACCAGCAAATGTCAGTGAGAATGGAAAAACGCTCCCAAAAATAATTAACAGAACAAGTTTATTTATTTTTTTCATAATTGGAAATTAGTCGTTTAATCAATAAAAAACCAGTTGAGGTGTCTCAACTGGTGTACTGAATGTATTTAAGGTTGAAAGGCTCCCTAATTAAATCTCACTTTCCTCAAGATCAGCCTCTTCCTCGTCTTCGAACAATTGATCACGAGGCATACGAATTGAAATGTTATCAAACGAATAGTTTCTCACCTCGGTAAATACTGCAGGATCAATTTCTTCTAGAGATTCTAACTCAATAAGTAATTCATTACTCGCAGAAAGAATATCTGATAATTCAATAGGAGTATCCGTATTATTTTGGAAGCCTTCCAATGGAGGAATGCCGAATGCATTTGCAGGTGTGACACCTGATCCACCAAAGTAGAAACCACTGGTCCGAGCAAATATAACCAATCGACGATCAGCACCAATCACACCAGCAGGTGGAGTACCGTTTGCAAATATGATCATCGTATCACCCACTAATTCTGGACGACGAATATTTAAATCGTCAATTGTAGTAATGCTACCGTTATTGACTTCAACAACAAGCGCACCGGTTTCATAGTTGGCATTAATAATACCGCCACTTAACAATGCATCAGAACCGGGGACAGAACGATCATAGTCTTCAGCATCAGGGTCAAACAACACTAAATCGCCATCATTAACCAATAGTACAATATCACCGTTACTACGTAGACCATTTACGGTGAGTGTTCTATCGTTTTCAACACTCACACTACCATTGGAGTTCGCAAGATCCAATTCAGAAACAGAAAGATCGATTGGGTTTTCTCTATTTCCTCCAACTCCAGTGGCAGTTTCAACTTCCAAACGGTTTGCTGAAACATTGAGTTCAACACCGTTGTTGTCATTTAACGACCCACCGGTTGAAACAAGACTTACATTACCTTGCACATTTTGAATCAATGAAATACCTAGATCTCCAGCGGCACTAAGATTTACGTTTTGCGATCCATTAATCGAAACAGCGGCATCCATTAGAATATCTTGGCCCGCATCTAAATTCACATTTCCGGCTATAGATTCAATATTATTTCGCTGCAATATCGATCCGTTTTCTGAAGATATACTTAAATCGTTATTAGCAATCAAATTACCATCTATATTAACTTGTTGGCCTCCGCCAATAACAATATTTCCGGTACTTGCAGTAATCGATTGAATGTTAGCAACATTGGCCGCAGAAATACTCAAATCACTATTCTGCACAACCAGTTCGACACCCTGTGACATTTCAAAGTTATCGCCAGCAGTAAAGCTGGCGGTATCCGAAATCTGAACAGAATCACTTAGCTGAATATTTGAACCCGATAGAGCACTTATTGATGCAACATTAAACTCACCTAGGAGTATTGAATCAGCTACGTCTAAATTCAATGCACTCGCATTGATTCGACCATCATCTTGCATAATAAAAGAACCTGCAGAGACATTTGAGCTGATTGTATCCGATGCCGTTATTTCACCATCTATCGTAATATTACCCAGTGAATCTAACGAGACAGATTGACCAATTAAATCACCCAACTCTGCCAAGTTAATTCCATCACCATTAATAGTAATATTTCCTGCTAAATCACCCAATGAATTCCGTGAACTAATCACGGAAGATATATCAATAGTATTGTCTGAACCACTTACAATCGAAATAGTATCCTGATCAAGCGCACTGCTCACCGAAATATTACCATCGATATCAAACCCATTCGCATTAAGACTTACAGACTCTGACGCATTAATAGCAAAACGCACAAACATTTCATCGCCTGAATTGAGGTTAACATTGGCAGCTTGAAGTGTTTCCGCAACCGTCAATGATTGCGCTGCAGTTGCGTTAAATTGGTTAGTCACACTACCTTGCACCGAAAGGTCGTTAACATCAGAAATGGTGGCATCCAAAGCTCTCACTACATTTACGAGATTAAAATCATTAGTAGCATTATCTAATTGAACGTTACCTTCCGCAGTGATCGAGGTAATACCACCAATTGTGAGCATACCCTCTTCTCCATCAGTAATATTTCCATTTGCAATCACATCAAATTGCGATGCAACAATAGTCCCTAGCTCAGTGGCAGTGTTGTTTGTTAGGGCAATAGCATTTGCATTTAGATTAATCTGATTGGTAAAGCCATTTTGATTATTCAAAATAATATCACCAGCATTACTGGTTAGATTTAAAACACCATCGGAGAACAAGTTGGAAGACCCATTAATTGTCTCCACTGCGACAATGTCGACCAAGCTATCTAGATCGTTCATAGAAGCAATTGTTATTGTATTTTCATCTGCGAGATAGGTAGCGCCTTCGATTCCAGCGAGATGTAAATTATCGACATCCAGAGCAACGCGATTATCTAAAGTACCAACAAACTGATTGCCATTAAAACGTGCGCTCTGTGCATCAATTAGCCCACCATTTTGAACATTCACCGCCGCGCCTATTACCGCCAATTCGTTATTAATTGACACTGGCCCATCAATGAAAACTTGATCGTTTAATTGCGCAGATACTTGAAGATTTTCTTTTCCAAGATAATTAACATCAATAAGATCATTCACCCTGAACTGAGAGTTCATCAAGTTGATCATATCGGATTGGTTATCATTCGACTGAATGACTAACTGATCTGCTAACGCATCATCTTGAACAGTCTCTATACCGGCATATGCCATACTATACCGGGTGGTAGTTCCTTGATCAGCATTTTGGGAAACATATTCAACCTCTTGATTACCGAATGCATCAATGCGGTAAGTCGCAGTAAATAGATTACCTCCACCGAGAATTAACACACTGTCTTCACCGGTCTGACCATCAAAGAAAACCTGACCATTGTTCCCTTCGATAATAGTGAGTCGAATATCATCGTTTCCGGCTCCACCTCTGAGCTCTCCATTTTCGGATAGCCCACCCCCATTTACGATAAAATGATCTTCTAAAGAACCGCCTTCTAAAATATTAAAATCAATAAACGAAATCTCATCATTTAATAATCCACGATTTTCACCCTCAGTCAATAGCCAGGTATTTTCTATGTCATCGGCTGAGAGAACGCTGTCAGAGTTGTTACCAATATATTCTTCAATGTTCCGGAAATCTTGATCGTTGTTACCGATGCTGATTCTTACTTGATCCAACTGACTCATGTCGACAGAGTCAAATGTTCCATCAGGCTGATCGCCGCCATCAAGAGCTCCAGTTAAACGTCCCAATTGAGTAAATGCGAAACGGTCTACGCTATTTCTACCGATTAAATTTTCAAATCCATCAAATTGAGTAAGTTCTAATTCGATCTCTTCGTTGTTAATCGAACCGGTGTTTTCCCCTTGGATCTCCCAGAAACTATTTTGTCCAAATCCCACCAAGGTGTTAGATCTATCCATGTTTGCATTGACAGCTTCTATACGAACAATATTGAGATCTGCATCTAAATCTGTATCTAGAGATACAATTATATCTTGATCTAAACCAATTAAATTTACAGTATCAATTGCCGAATCACCGACCGCTTCGCTGCCGCCATCAATCACACCTGTAATTGCGTCGTCCTGATTAAAATTGAAGATATCGTTCCCTGATCCACCAATCAAGTTTCCAAAACCAGTAAACTCGACATCTGAAACACTACCCGCATTGGTTCCTTCAATTCTCCAAATATTTTGATCTAGATTTCGTGCGATAATTGTATTCAGATTAGCTTGATTAGCATCAACACGATTTATGCGAATTGCATTAATGTCAGCGTCAATGGTTTCTTCCAATGAAACGGAAACATCTGAGTCTAATCCAACAAGTGTCAAGATATCCGTAACAGGATTCCCTCGATCTATAGCGCCACCATCAATCAAACCCGTGATATTGTCTAGACCATCTAGAATAAATTCATCAGCACTGATAGAACCCAAAAGATTTTCAAATCCTGAAAACAGAACACCATTTAAATCACCAGAATTGGTTCCATTAATTGTCCAGGTATTTGGTTGGTCGCTGTTTGCGATAAGCGTATTACTTAAAGCCTCATTAGCGATAATCGAATCAATATTGACAATTCGGAGGTCCGCTCCAGCACTTTCTAGATTTAGCGAAACACGTACATCTGTGACTTTATCAACTAAATTAATTGTATCCACCGCATTTAGATTTACTCCACCATCAATGCTTCCGGATAATCTACCAGCGTTCAAAATAGTAAATGTATCATTGGCGGTGCCACCGATAATATCGGCGATACCATTAAATGACATACTATTGATTCGACCTTCATTGACTCGCTCGATTACCCAACTATTTTCAACGTCACTCGCTATTAATCGATTTGAGAAATCCTGATTAGAAAGTAGTCGCTCAAAGTTTCCGATATTCAAAATACCATCACCGGTAATGTTTTCATTTAGCGAGAACGTAAACAGATTATCGATTGAGGTTACGTTAAGTGTATCGAAATCCGTACTTAAAACATTTGAACCGGCATCAATATTTGGTAATAGCCCATCCACTGAAAAAAGATTAAATGTGTCATTTCCAGAACCACCGATTATTTGCGATACGCCACCAAAAGTGAGGACATTTTCACCTGCGCTAATCGTGTCAGCTACGCCATCTTGACCAATATTCCATTCATATGCCAAAAGTTGACCACTATATAAAGTGTTGCTTACGCTCTCATTTGTTTCTAGAGTCTCAACTCGGAATAAATCCAGAATACCCACTCGATTATCAACAAGCGCTATTTCCGTATCGACCAATGCAGGTTCATTCGACGCATTCACAGTCTGGTTCACTTCATCATTGACCCCAAAGACCATATCGATAGAGATGGCCGCAGTCGATACGGTATCATTTCCTGAAACACCACCATCAATCGATCCATCTATCAGTTGACCTGTACTAACAATATTACCGCCTCCGTCTAAGGTATTTGTAAAGACAAAGCGATCATCATTAGTGCCACCTCGTAATTGGTTAACATTATTGAACTCAACTAGAGTAGTCTCGTCTCCACCGCTAGTGGACAATGTACCTTGGTTATCGCCAAAGATTGTCCATTCATTCACGCCATTAAGTACGGTAGAATTTTCGTCAACACGCAACAAAGTATTTCCATTACCGGTAACACTTAACACGTTATCAAAAAGAGTAATTACCACTAACCCGTTACGACCAGAGAAATCGAGACTGGTGCCACCTAAACCAGCTATGAAATCACCACTAATATCACCATCTTGAATATTGCTCGAGCTCGCTCCAGAACCTGAATCCAAACTACCAAAATTATTGAAATCCAAACGAGTATTGTTGATAGGTACCAAAGGCGTCACTAGTGCATCCTCAACCTCTTGAACCCAACCTTGGTTCAGCGATTCAATATTCCACTGTAAATCAGCACCGCTCGTATAAGCCAACCAATTTAGCGCTTCCGCCTCATCCGAACCTGGGGCAGCCGTAGCCCGCTCGATATTGCTAACATTGACTGAATCCGCAAGGCCAAGGCTAGGATTATCCCCAACTTCAACTCGAACTCCGTTTACGAAAACGGTGACATCAAGTGTATCTATCACCTCTTGACCGCCAAAAATAGACTCGCCGCCATCAATCAACCCAAACAAGGAGGCATTGATGGTGGTAAACACAAAGTTGTCTATTCCTTCACTACCCGATAGGTTTTCAATAGATTCAAAACCGCCGGTGATCACTTGAGAGCCATTTCTGGTGACACGACCTTGATTAGCATTATTTATTTCCCAGTTAATCAGTTCACCTTGTGAACTGATAACTTGGAGTGTATCACTCCCCATATCACCATCAATTAGACCCGTTACAGTTCCACTTAATATAGTGAAGTTATCATTACCGGTACCACCGGTATAATTTTCAATCGAGCTAAAGAAAATACCAAGAGAATCATCGTCATTCCTGTTTAACCCATCCACGGCATCAAAGGTCCAATTATTGACACGGTTATCAGCGGCAACCAATTCATCGTTACCACCCATGCCATCAATATTCATGAATATTTGATCCGTATTAATATCGGCCCCATCAGATGCAAGGATAGTGAAATTATCCATAGCATCACTTCCTTGCAGATTATTAAAGCCAGCAAAATCTAACTCGTTAACAATACTACCTTGAGATTGTCCAGAGATTCGCCAGAAAGTTTCTGTATTATCAGATATCAATCTATTGTCATTTGCAGCATTAGCAGAAATAAGCTCGATATCGCGAATCAAATAATCGGAAACAATATTCTGATTTAAACTCACCGTGACGTTGTTGCCTAAAGGAAGATCACCTAATAGAAGTTGATCTCGAACATCTTCTTCATTAGCGCCTCCATCTATAACACCATTCACTACTGAGTTTACTGGATTAGCCGCTGAAGGATCGAAGCTAGCAGTAAATACGTCTTCTCCCGCACCACCAATAAGATTCGCAAATCCTGAGAAAAGCATGCCATTCAGGTTTCCGGCATTCTCCTCATCAAAACTTCCATTGACTTCAGCACCAATTGTCCAACGGTTGTTTCCATCTCCTGAACGTAGCTCATTTGCCGCTTCGTTAGTGTTTGTCACTAAGAGTGTTTCTATCTCGGATACAACAAAATCTACGTCGGATAGCGAAATGTCCCCCGGGTCAGTCGATACAACAACACCATTAAAAATATTCGTGATACTCAAGCTATCTGAATTGCCACCACCCGCTATCACACCAGTAATGGCTCCCGAGTTATTGCCATCTATTTCGAATTGATCTTCATTAGCTCCTCCAACAAGATTGGCAAAACCATCAAATCCAACAACCTGTGTACTTGCACCATTAGAGTCTTCGATTCGACCACCATTTAGCTGGTCGATTACCCAGGTATTTGCTTGCGAACTACTTGCAATAATTCGATTCGACAAATTGCTCGCGCCATTTGCGTCAATCTGCTCTATTCTTGAAACGTTAAGTACGCCAATGTCTGAGCTCGAATCTAAAGTCACCGAAACGTTCTGATTCACCCCAGTTAAATCGACTCGATCCAACGCGCTGCCTGCATCTGGATCTTGACCTCCGTCAATAAGCCCAGTAATAGAATCAGTACCGTCAAAGATAAAAGAATCATTAGCAGAGCCACCAACTAAATTGGCAAAACCATCAAATTCTGTGCCGTCAACACTGCCTGCATTGGTAGATTGACTAGATGTGCCAATAGTCCAAGTGTTATTGTTGTTTGCACCGAATAACGTATTGGTTATGTCAGAACTCCGATTAGCAGAAATAACTTCGAAACCATCTACTCGAAGATCGACGTTTGTATTTGATTCCGCAGATAACGCGACTGAAGTACCATCACTTAGTGCAGTCAAATCTAGCTCATCGTTGCCGCCGCCTCCAGTAATAAAACCATCTACACCGATAGGTGTGTCATTACCTGATACATCAAGAATTGAAAATACATCAACACTTTCGCTACCCGCTAAATTATTAAACCCTGAAAAATTTAGCGTTTCTATTTGAGAATTACGTTCATAACTAACGATATTTTCATCACCAATTTCCCAGTCATATCTTGAGTGCTGATTTCCACTCAGTAATGTACTATCAAGCCCATTACTTGCTAACTCTGAAATATCAATAAAATCAATGATATCCAAACGATCTTCTAAAATATCAACTCTACCTGCGTTAACTGAATCTTCCTGAACCAGTTCACTAATTCCAAAACTTAATTGGTTTATTGCAGAGTTAATTGCCGAAATAGTATTAGTACCGCCATCACCATTAATTGATCCGCTCACAATACCTGAACCGGTGAAGCTAAAGTTATCCGTGCCATTACCACCTTGAATATCGGTAATTCCAGAAAAAGAGAGCAGAAACTCAGTATCAAATGAACTTGTTAAGTTTCCGGCTGCGTTATTATCTATTAACCAGGTGTTAATCACTTCCGATTCATTTAGCAAATTATCCAATCGATCATCAATACGTATAAGGGTACGATTACCATCTCGTTGCCCCTCATTACCAATTACTGAAACAGTGTTTTCGTCAATATCAACAACAACCAATCCATTCGTTCCACTAAAATCTAATATGCTAATACCAAGACCAGAATAAAAATCTCCACTTAAAGTTTGATTGTTTAGATCGTTCACAGCATCTAAACCATCACCACCGCGAATATTTCCAAAATTATTAAAGTTAACTCGGGTATTTAAAACTTCCGTAACATCGTCTTCGCCTTGTTGCCTATAATAAAACCCTTGGTTTGTGCCGGTTGAAGTCCAATTTAATGCAGCAAGCGTATCGGCAATCAGCCAATTGTTTTCTTCCCCAGAATTACCTGGTCCAGCAAACGCTGTGGCTTGTTCTACATTCTCAACTTGGATTGTGGTTAAGGTACCAAAATCATTAAAACCAGATTCATTTGATAGACGGTCAAAATCAACACCTTGTCGGGAAGGGCCATTAACAATAAGAACCACACCATCTTCAAATAAGGCTAGGTTAACCTCATCAATAACAGATTCAGGATTTTGAGCATTGGCAGGCTCTCCACCATTGATGAGGCCAGTAATAGTTGCGACACTTCTATCGCCCTGGAAGGTGAAAACATCACGACCTTCACCACCGGTAAGATTTTGGATATTGCTAAATACACGATCATTGCCATCGACGGTTCCGCTATTTTCACCGTCAATTATCCAATCAACAGTTCCATTATGTTGAGCTTCAAGGGTATTGTTACCACCGACACCATCTATTACAGATGAGATAGTAAGATCGAGCAATGAGAAATTATCATCCGCGCTACTACCTGTGTAATTTTCAATCCCCGAAAAACGACCATTGGCGTTAAGCGTATTGCTACTTACTTCACTCCCACCAATTACCCAATTATTTAAAGTACGATTTCCACTGCCAACTAATGTATCTCCATCTACACCAGCTGCACCACCGACAATATCAAAAGAAATTGCTTCTTCAGATGCAATCGTAAATGTATCTGCACCATTACCACCGTCGATGATCCCAGTAATATCTGTCGCAATAGTGATTTCATCACGACCAATGTTCGCGTTTAAACCATCTAAAAGGTCGGCGCCAGCATTAAGATTAATAGAGTCTCCACCGGATCCGGCATCAATAAAACCAAAGCTCGTAGAAACATTAAAGGTATCGGCAAGACCACTTCCAGTTGCCCGTTCAATTTCTTCAAATGAGTTAATATAGTTGGTACCGGAAGTAGATACCGAATTGGACCCTACACCTGCAATAGTCCATGTTGAACCTGCATTTCGACTAATAATCGTATCGGTGCCTGAGCCTCCATCGATCGAGTCAATAGAGCCACCGCCACTGAAATCAAAAGTCTGATTGTTATCGCCACCGTTAAGGTTATTAAAATCGGTAAAGGTAATACCATTGACGTTGCCATCATTGTCGCCGGTAATATTCCAAGTGCTTGCACTACCATCACCAATTAATGTACTACTAACATCGTTACCGACAAGAGTTTCTATACTTTGGAAACCGGTTCCAATTGTCACGCTTACCGCATCAGTGACATCGGCGTAGTTGAGTTCATCAGTTCCGTTGCCTCCGTCAATTAAACCTGTAATCACACCACCGTTAACAAAATCAAATACCTGATTGTTATCCCCACCAGTAAGGTTATTAAAATCGGTAAAGGCAATGCCACTGACATTACCGTCATTATTACCCGTGATATTCCAGGTTCCGGTACTGCCATCACCAATTAACGTACTATCGGTATTATTACCGGCGAGGGTTTCAATGTTTTGGAAGCTCGATCCGATGGTCACACTTACGGCATTGGTGACATCGGCATAGTTGAGTTCATCAGTTCCGTCACCACCATCAATTAATCCTGTGATGATGCCACCGTTAACAAAATCAAATACCTGATTGTTATCACCACCGGTAAGGTTATTAAAATCCGTAAACGTAATGCCACTGACATTACCATCATTATTACCCGTGATATTCCAGGTACTTGCGCTGCCATCACCGATTAACGTACTACTGGTATTGTTACCGACGAGGGTTTCAATGTTTTGGAAGCTCGACCCAATGGTCACGCTTACGGCATTAGTGACATCGGCATAGTTGAGTTCGTCAGTTCCGTCACCACCATCAATTAATCCTGTGATGATGCCACCGTTAACAAAGTCAAATACTTGATTGTTATCGCCACCAGTAAGATTATTAAAATCCGTAAACGTAATGCCACTGACATTACCATCATTATTACCCGTAATATTCCAAGTACTAGCGCTACCATCTCCGATTAACGTACTACTGGTGTTGTTACCGACGAGGGCTTCGATACTTTGGAAACCCGTTCCAATCGTCAGGCTTACCGTATCCGTGACATCCGCGTAGTTGAGTTCATCAGTTCCGTCACCACCGTCAATTAAACCTGTAACCACACCACCGTTAACAAAATCAAATACCTGATTGTTATCACCACCGGTAAGGTTATTAAAATCGGTAAAGGCAATGCCACTGACATTACCATCATTATTACCCGTGATGTTCCAGGTTCCATTTGTGCCGTCACCTACGAGCGTACTGTTGGTATTATTACCGACGAGAGTTTCGATGTTTTGGAAGCTCGATCCAATGGTCACGCTTACCGCATCAGTGACATCGGCATAGTTGAGTTCGTCAGTTCCGTTGCCTCCGTCAATTAAACCTGTAACCACACCACCGTTAACAAAATCAAATACCTGATTGTTATCCCCACCAGTAAGGTTATTAAAATCGGTAAAGGCAATGCCACTGACATTACCGTCATTATTACCTGTGATATTCCAGGTTCCGGTACTACCATCACCAATTAACGTACTGTTGGTATTATTACCGACGAGAGTTTCGATATTTTGGAAGCTCGATCCAATGGTCACACTTACGGCATTGGTGACATCGGCATAGTTGAGTTCATCAGTTCCGTCACCACCGTCAATTAATCCTGTGATGATGCCACCGTTAACAAAATCAAATACCTGATTGTTATCACCACCAGTAAGGTTATTAAAATCCGTAAACGTAATGCCACTGACATTACCATCATTATTACCCGTGATATTCCAGGTACTTGCGCTGCCATCACCGATTAACGTACTACTGGTATTGTTACCGACGAGGGTTTCAATGTTTTGGAAGCTCGACCCAATGGTCACACTTACGGCATTGGTGACATCGGCGTAGTTGAGTTCATCAGTTCCGTCACCACCATCAATTAATCCTGTGATGATGCCACCGTTAACAAAGTCAAATACTTGATTGTTATCGCCACCACTAAGGTTATTAAAATCCGTAAACGTAATGCCACTGACATTACCATCATTATTACCTGTGATATTCCAGGTTCCTGCACTACCATCACCGATTAACGTACTACTGGTGTTGTTACCGACGAGGGCTTCGATACTTTGGAAACCCGTTCCAATCGTCAGGCTTACCGTATCCGTGACATCCGCGTAGTTGAGTTCATCAGTTCCGTTGCCTCCGTCAATTAAACCTGTAATCACACCACCGTTAACAAAATCAAATACCTGATTGTTATCGCCACCGGTAAGGTTATTAAAATCGGTAAAGGCAATGCCACCCACATTACCGTCATTATTACCTGTAATATTCCAAGTTCCATTTGTGCCGTCACCTACGAGCGTACTGTTGGTATTATTACCGACGAGAGTTTCGATGTTTTGGAAGCTCGATCCAATAGTAACAATTACTGCTCCACTAAAATCAGCGTAATTGAGCTCATCGGATCCGTTGCCACCATCGATTAATCCTGAAACATTAGCAGATAAATCAAAATCATCATCCTGCGTGCCGCCTTGCAATGTACCCGTCAAATCAAAATCAATGTCGAAAGTATCGCTTCCCGAATTTCCATTTAAATTTGCAGTAATGTCGGCGAGTACATTTATGAAATCATTTCCACCATTCGCGAAAACATCGTTAAAACTATGTCTTAAATTAAAGGTATCTGAGTTATTTCCTCCCTGCAATTCTTCAATTCCAGAAAAATCCGCATAGGGTACTAAAGGATCGGGAGCGGTTGGAGTCAAACCAATTTGCCCTGATCCGTCAGCATCAGTTAGCCACGTGTTAGCTTGATTTCGCCCAACGATTGAATCAATTGATGCGTCATCACCACCATTGATATTTAACGCTATACCGGAGTCTCCAAAAATAAATTGGTCTCCACCACCTTGACCATTGAGAACGGCAGAAACGAGAGCGTTAATATTGAATACATCTGCACCACCACCGCCGTTTATCGGACCCGCGACCTCGGCACCTAACACAAAAGTATCGATAGAATCGCCAGCTCCTCCATTTATGGAGCCAGAAAAATTTGCATTAACATTAAAGGTATCAGTATTTGATCCACCAACTAAGCTAGACATTCCAGTGAATGTAGTCGCTACCGAGGAAGATACGACTCGATTACCACCATTAAGATCGGTATCTAAAGTCCAAACATTTGGATTATCCGACGCGGTGAATGTGTCATTGCCTGACCCGATAAGAGACTGAATATCACTAAACTGAAGATCTTGAGTCGTAGTCCCTAAATCAAAATTGATGTCGCCTGATGAAATCGATGTTAATCGCCAAATATCTTGATCCACAAATTCATAAGTTAAGGTATTAACTTCGGTATTTCCAACAACACCTGAATTACCATCTACAGAAATAATAGAACTGTTATTGGTAATGGTAAATTGATCATCAGCACCATCGCCTCGAAGAACACCAAAGTCGATAAAACTCAATTCATTTGTTGCACCGCCATCAGCAAGACTACTAATCGTACCATCGTTTTCGCCATTTGAAATTCCACCAGAATCAACACCGTCAAAATCTGATATAGTCCATATAGTCGGATTACCGCTAGTACCTCCAGTAATCGTTAACACAGAGGCATCGCCATTACCCCTAACTACTTGCGCATTTGCAACACCGTTTACCGTTTGACCTAAAACGACATCAACATCATCACCAAAGGTATCTACAGTGTTAAAGCTACCACCACGTGCGTCAACCAAACCTGAATATTCCCCGTCGAAACCGAATACAAAGGTGTCGTTACCACCGTCAGAACCATCGATATTTTCGATTTCTAGAAATTGAATATTAGCGTTGATGTTTCCAGCTTCATTGCTATCGAGCTGCCAGGTCGCATCAACATCATCAACCGCTAGAATTAAAGTATCATCGCCGTTCACCCCGGCATTGGTTGGATCATCACCATGAATATTTTGATTCACAGTGACACTTTCAATATGAAATTGATCAGAGCCAATACCACCTTGGACACCACCCGTCACTTGAGCGATTAAGTTGAAGATATCGGCTCCCGCACCACCTTGAATGACACCATCAAAGGTTGCATTAACATCAAATGTATCTGGACCATTCCTGCCCAAGATATTGACAACGGAAGTATTTTCATTAATAGGATCTAATACTGCAATATTAAATAACTCTGCAACATTCGCATCAACGCCATTCACATTTTCTATAGTACTGAAACTGATAGTATTGCTAATCGCAGTGCCACTGGATTCATCAGTTGAAACAACGGACTCGATCAAACCATCAATTGTCCACTCGCTCGGCAATGCATAGTCAAGATAAATAAAATCATTATCATTACCACCTGATAGAAAAAGCGTATCAACGGGATCTAAAACAAAAAACTCATCATCCCCCGCAGCACCATTTATAGACCGAGCAACATCAGATTGAATAAAGAAATCGTCATCGCCGTTATTGCCAGATATTTGACCGTTGATAAATGCATTAATATTAAAGATGTCATTTCCACCCTCTCCAGAAACTAGAGTTGACACATCGGCATCAAGGTTAAAAACATCATTTTCTCCACCGCCGCGGATGGTGCCATCGAAAATTTCGCGGATATTGAACGTATCCACTCCAGCTAACCCCACGAGCGTTTCCATTTCACTGAAAGAAATAGTATCAGTAGGGTTGGATCCTGTTTCAGACACGGTGCGAACGAAATTCGTATCAACAATTTCAATTGTCCAAGTATTATTTTGATCCGCACGGCCAGTTAGAGTATCTTCTCCAACGCCTCCCACAAGGTTCTGGATATTTTGAAACCCAATATTAACAAGTACATCATTACTGGGATCCGAATCCGCATCGGGGTTTATTTCAAAATCGATATTTCCGGCAAACTGAGCTGTAATTGCCCAGTTATTATCACCTGCTGGTGTAGTAAGCGAATTGATTTCACCAAACGCTAGTGTGTCTCCACTGTTAGATCCACTTATTGAAGTGATAGAACCGCCGTCATTTAAAACAAAGTTATCGTTTGCCTCGTTACCTTCTAAAACGGAAAAGTTAATAAAATTAATAAATGAATCAGTAGGATTAGCGTCGTCACTCACCTGACCATCATTTTCGCCAGTAATTTGCCAGGTGAAACTCTCTCCGGCATCAACATCTGTATCGCTCGGTGTCATTTGCAATGTAAAGCCGGTTGCTGATGCCGTAGTGTTTTCAATAGTCTCTACATTTGCAATACCCCGCAGATCGCCGGAAAGAGAAATTTGATAAGTACCAGGAGCGGCTACAAGTAAACTATCATTACCACCACGCGCATCTATTCCTCCAATACCACTCCCAAATGTACCTCCAAATACACCAAAATCAAATCGATCTTGCGCCGCAGCACCAGAACCATCGGCCCCTTGAATATTTTCAATTTCGTCAAACCTCAAGTCTTCATCTAAATCGCCCGAATCTGCAGAGGTGATATTCCACTGGTTGGCACCATGATCAGTAGAAAGCCGAACTGTATCTGAGTTTATAAATGTAATAAGTGTTCCATTATCATCTATCGGATCAGAAAAGGTGTCTCCACCAAAAATATCAATTGAACTCGTAACCACTTGAATATCAAAAGTATCTTCATCGGCACCGCCACTTAGCGCACCATCTATAGTAGCAACACCTATATTAAACAGATCTCGACCTGCACCACCATTAACACCCGCGGTGACATTTGCATTTAAGTCAAAGGTATCATTTCCGCCATCACCATTTACAGTGCCTGTAATATTTTGATCAATATCAAACTCATCATCCCCATCACCACCATTAAGGATAATTGAGATAGCGCTGGTAATATTGAAGAAATCATTTCCGCCAGCACCGGAGACACTGGTAAAATTATGCCCGAGATTGAACTCGTCTCGCTCGGATCCACCTTGGAGACTTTCAATATCTGAGAAGCTTACTTCTACAAGTGGATCACTTGCTTCAACACGATTTAAATTTCCTGCACGTGCTCCAGTAGAATTCCACTCATTCGTAAAGCCTACTATGCTAGGACCATAAACGGTGTCTCCGTTTACTCCAGTGTTGCCGCCGCCATTTATATCGACTGAAATTCCAGTTGCTTCGATAAAGAATTCATCATCGCCGGCACTACCAATTAGTGTTTGATCAACAGAAGTGGCTATTAGGAAATCATCATCGTTTGCTTGACCATCAATCACACTGGTAATGACAAAATCTATATCAAATATATCGTCGCCGCTGCCGCCAGACACGCCACCAGTCACATCCGCGTTCAAATCAAAGAAGTCATTATTAGCACGGCCATCAATAGAGCCAACAAAAGTTTGCTCCACGTTAAAGCGGTCAGACTCAGCACCCCCAACGAGATTTGCAATATTCGAAAAAACTAACCTTTCAGCCTGTGTAGATTCATTAACCTGTAAACCAATAGAATTTTCAGAATCTAGAATCCACAAATTGATGCGATCTGGCCCGAATAGCGTATCACTGGAAGATGCATCACCTTGGATTGTTTGAATACCAGAGAAGAGAAGATCTTGAGTTGGGTTATCCGGGTCAGTCTGATCATCAAAATTAATATTGCCAGCAAACGCCGAAGTTAATCGCCAAGTATCCGCACCTGCGGCTTCATAAAATACTTCGTTAACTTCCCCTGGGACTAATGTCTCAAAATTGCCTTCTACTGAGAGAATAGAACTGCCACTAGAAATGGTAAAACGATCGTTTGCGTTACCACCTTCTAAATTACCGAAATTAATAAAAGATATAGAACTGCCTGCGACTGGATTGCCATCTGCATCAAAAAGCTGAATGGTCCCGTCATTATTTCCGTCTGTGCCAGTGACACCACCAATTGTCCAACGAATATCTTCACCCGCTGATGAGCCAGTGAGTCGCAAGATAAAATCTGCTCCGTTATTAGCGCCATTCGTTCGAAGCGCTTCTGCATTAGATACACCCAAGCCACCGGAAAAAGAATACAGAATTGGGTTTTCGGAATTAGAATACAATATCGAGTCGAAGCCACCTCTCGCATCAATATTTAAGCTGCTTACATCTGCAATATTTAATTCGAACTGATCGTCGGCGTTTTCACCTACGGCGAGATCATTATCATCAGCACCCAATATTCGCTCAATTTCAGAAAAGGAAATGTTTGCATTCAGAGTACTGTCTTCTGAATCATTAATGATCCAATTTTTATCTCGACTATCGTCAACGAGTTCAATGGTATCACCATTATCTGCATCAAACCCGCCGTCTCCATTTGTTGTATTTGCATCACCTTCAAGCGCAATTGCTACACCAGCATTGAGTACATTAAATCGATCATTACCACCTCGACCTCTTAAAGTCGCGACAGAACCAGAGCCAATATTAAAAGTATCAGACTGCGTATTACTACCTTCGGCAATTTCAATTTGGCTAAATGTGACAATACCACCCGAACCGGATGTCACTGTTTCATTTGGACCACCATTTAGTAACCAAGTAGCGGTATCGTCATAATTGATTCTTAAGGTATCCTCAAGAACCTCACCCGAACCAACAATGGTGTAATTTGAAGAGGCATCGTTAATAATAAAAGTATCGTTGTCAGTGCCGCCATTAAATGTTTGGATATCCAAAAAAGATATTCCAGAAGCAGGATCAGCAATAAAATTTAGAGTGTTAGCATCCTCGTCGGTGCCACCTATAATCCAATTGTTCGCCCGATTGGCTGCAGTAAGACTATTAACACCTAAGCCACCACGAATGACAGCTGAAATTGGGTCTGTTACATTAGATGGATTTATCGTAAAGCTATCATCACCTCCGCGGCCATTAATTATTCCATCAAAGGAAGCTTGTATTTCAAAGCTATCACTTTCACCCACAAGATTTGTTGCATCGTCACCATCATCGGCACCGTTAATGGTGGAAATCCCAGAAAACTCAATTCCCGGATCAGCTAAATCTACAAAATTTAATCTGCCTGAATCGGCGCCCGTAATTTCCCAAGTGTTTATCCCTGTTGTATCAGTAAGATTAATTGTATCTGTGCCACTACTTCCTGCAGTAATAAACACATCAATGGTAGAGTCCAGGATGTCAAAAATATCATCTCCGTTGTTTCCTTGTACTCCTCCGGCAACGCCCGAGTTAAGTACAAATCGGTCTCCGCCAGCACCGCCTTGTAAATCTCCAGATTGAGATACGTTTACATTAAAAGTGTCGGCACCACTTCTTCCTCGTACCGAAGTACCTGCACCTAAATCAGCGGTTAAAGTAAATTCATCAACCCCGCCAACAGAACCATTTCCGTCGTTAAAATCAAACTCACCACCACCCTGAACAATTTCGATATTAGAAAAACTTACTGTTGCATCAAAGCCATCCAGCTCATCTGAATCATTTGTGACGGCGCCACCTTCTAGCTGATCGAGCATCCATGCATTCGTAATCAAAGAACCATCAACGCCTCGAATAACATCTAAGTCACCTGTATTTTCTCCAGCGTTGATTTCAAAACCAAGGTCCTCGACTTGCAATATAAATTCGTCAGAGCCTTCACCACCAATAATATCTGCCGTCGCATCACCGACAGTTCCAATATTTGCACCAATTAAAAACTGGTCGTTTGCAGTGCCACCGACAAGTCGTTGTACATTAGAAAAATCCGCAAGGTAAGTTGTAACAGGGTCGTCGGTCGTTGCAATGCTTCCACTATCTAAAGCATCAATCGTCCAAGTGGAGTTGATGTTACGCCCTGTAATAGAATTAGTACCGCCGTCGCCATCAATGGAACCGGTAATGCTCCCTGCATCACCAAAAACAAAATTGTCGGTGCCATCACCGCCAATGAGGGTGTTGAAACCACTAAACGAAAAGTTTTGGCCTTCTCCATTGTCAAAAGAGCCCTCATTTTCCCCAGTAATTGTCCAATTGCTCAGCCAATCGGAAGTCGATGCGGCATCTAATATGCTAATCACATCATCTCCATCACCGAGCAAACCACCAAAAACCACGCCAGATACAAAAGGCAACGAATCTAATGTAATTGTATCTGGCGAGATAATGAATGTACCCCCACTAAAAGTAGAAAAGACCTGGCCACCTCTTGGGTCAACAAAGTTTGAAATACCTGCTCCATCAGCAACACTATAACTATCAATATCATCGTTACCAATTAATACGCCAAAGTGATTAAAGTTAATTGTGTTATCCGAATTATCAGACAATACTAAAGAACCTTGGTTTCGACTATCAATGGTCCAAGAAAAATCACCCGTTAAATTATTGACTAACCAGTTGTTATCTTCTGCACCGGCAACATTACCAGTTACACCATCATCAGCAGCCGTAATGTTTTCAACATTATTAACATGTACATTATTTGTCGGAGGAAATTCAGCAGGGTCATCTGGATTGTTGGGAGCGGCTAACGAAATATCGGGCCCAATTTCAACCAAGACACCACCAGAAATTGCAGATAAATCGACGCTATCTACAATACCATCACCAGCGACGCCGCCACCATTAACCAACCCACTTACCGAACCAGAATTCATGAATACAATATTATCAACTTCTGTACCGCCAATGATGCTTTGAATATTCGTAAAATTGGCATAGTTAGTTCCACCAGTGGCAATGGACCCCGAATCCATGCCTGAAATACTCCAATCGTTGGCTTGATTACGCGCAACAATTTCATTGCCTGAGCCTTGAGCATTTATAGTGGCTGCATAGCTCCCTGCATCGCCAAATACAAACCTGTCATTCCCATCGCCAGCGGTGAATGAAATAGCGTCAATCGAATTAATATCAGTATTAATATTAAGAACATCGCTACCGCCAAAAAAATTAAGCGAAGTCAATCCAGAAGTTAATAAATTAAAATCAGAATCGAGAGTGACGGTATTTGCATTATCGTTTCCGTTTAGCTGAATAGAACTATTAAAGCTATCGATTGATCCCGCAATACGTAAAGATGAATCGAAATCAACAAAGATTGCACCATTACCTGAATCAAGGCCTAAACCTGCGCTATTGCCGCCAATAATCACTTCATTCGACGCTAATCTAATTTCGGCACCGCTGCTACCCATTGCCGTGATAATCGCACCAACTCTTAAAAAATCTGTAGTTGCTACATTAAACTGAGTTGACTCACGAAAAAAAGTATTACCTAAAGAAGAAAAACCCACTAAATTATTTGGAAGTGAAAAAGTGCCATTAATATCAATAATGCCATCTCGAGAATCAATATTTGATGAGCCTAAAATAACAGTACTGGCAGACTCAACCATAAAATCATCTAGAGGGGTTAAATTTCCGATATTTCCTGTGATCTCTATCGAAGAGGCACCAGCAGTAAAATCAACATCACGTACCAAGCTGTTATCGTTATTTAAAGATCCATCGATAAAAATTGAGTTTGAAGAATCATCATTAACAGTATTGAAAGATACATCTCCTGTACCAGTAGCTTGCTGCAAAAGTAAAACATCACCAATAATATTGATAGCGCCTGCTGACGCATCAAGGCCGGTAAAAATATCATCACCTATCGAAATCTGATTCGCGGTAACATTAAGTCCATCTTCACCCAAGAATAGGTCATTGTTAAAAGTAACGAGGTTAGCATTTAAAATTTCCAGACCACGTAAATTAGAACCCGCGCTGGTTGCTCGCGCTCCTCCACCCACTTCCTCAGCAAAAATGATATCTCCTGTGCCTGCATCAAGAACAAGCCCACTTGCATTCTCTGCTTGCTGCGCTACGATCATATCTCTAAAAGTTATAGCCCCATCGTTAGATGTGATTTGGTAATTAACGCCAGAGCCGATTAGTTCGATAACTGGATTGGAACTTCCGTCCACGCTGCCTATACTTATATCCCCGCCATTGGTGGTTAGGTCGGCACCAACTAAAATAAACCCTTCTTCTAAATCGTCACCGTTCACGTCTACCGCGCCATTCGCTGCATTGAACAAACAACTTGTATTAACACAACTGGCACGATTTTGAATGATTAAATCACCTAAACCGACAGAAATTTCGGAATTAATTTGAATATCATCCCCTGCGGTTAGGGTGAGAGTTCCTGGTGCGTCGTTTGCCGTGACTATCGCATCATTAACAACAATGTCTGCTCTTGCTTGTAATTCCAAGTTAGCGATTGAAAGAAAGTTTTCAATTGTGTCAGGACTGAAAGTTAAGTCATTATTAGCTTGGGTATTAAAAGCTAAAAATCGAGACTCTCCTGGCGACACGTCTTCAGTACTTATGTCGCTCCCTCCACTTGCAATAATTATATTTCTTGGATCCAGTAACAGACTACCAAAGTTTCCTGACTGTGCAGTCAAATCAACCATGCCAGCAAAATCTAGATTTTCTTTCCCTGAAACTTCCGCGAAACCTCCTATGCCAGTGCCTTTACCAACCGCACGAATATTGCCGTAAAACTGAGTCGATAAATCAGCCCAGATAATTGTTGTACCGCCGTCTCCATCTACAATTGCACTGTTTTCTATACGCGTATTTTCGCCAAGATAGGTGTATTCAGCATTGCGAATACCTGCATTTTTTCCTTGGAAATCACCACCAACCAGCACCTGACCACCACCCGTTGCTCCCGAGGCGTTTAACTCTGCCAAGTCAGCTAGGCCGACACGCTCACCTAAGAGCTTAATATCACCGCCTTGCGCAAATTCACCTTGCGCCGTTACCGTACCATCTTCAGTGATTAGCGTAGTATCCGTTGCGTGTATTTCGATAAAACCCGCATTATTAATACTGCTAGAGCTATCGGCTTTAACGTCTCCGCTAGAAGTAACATTTTCCCCCACGACAACAATATTACCGGCTTCGTCACCCGATACATCGAGCGTACCTGTATTCACCACATCGGCACCGCCGCCTAAGGTAAACGAGCCGTCTTCATGCACCACGACACTGGTGGCATGATCTAAACCCGAATTCACCGCTTGAGAAAAAATATCGCCAGACACACTGCCGGAAATAAGAATATTGCCCTGCTCGGCGGTAATCTCACCGGAATTTAAAATAGCCGGATCAACACCGATTTCCTCTTGCAAGACCGCTTGAGTCACTTGCACACCCACCAAGCCAAGATCATCAAAGGTGACGATGGCTTCGGTACCCGCAGCCAGGTTAACCGTACCGAGATTCGCACTGATTAAACCTTCGTTTTTCACCTGTTTACCCAATAGGCTCACCGAACCGCCGGTGGCCGCATGGAGTAGACCAGAATTAATCACCAGACCATCGGTGCCTTCCAACGCTTGAAAGTGCAAATCGCCATTCATAAAATCCGCAGGATCAATACTTAACCCACTCGCCAGAATGCCGCCCGCATTCACCACGGCGTTTTCACCAAAGATCACCCCATTGGGGTTCACTAAAATAACCTGACCATTGGCATCAATTCGACCATGAATCTCTGAGCCACGGTTACTTAGAATGCGGTTAAGCGCAACCGAAGAGGAATCTGGCTGAATGTACTGTACACGTTCGTCCGCGGCCACATCGAAGCTCTGCCAATCTATGGCTAAGCGGTCGGTGGCCTGATTAATTGTTGTGGTGTTATTTCCCTGTGAAATCGTACCCGCGCCGCCGGTTACCACGCCGCCTTGCGGGCCTGCCATAACGCCAATAGGCAAGCCTACACCCGCCATTGCAATGGCAAAGACCAAAGGGTGAGGCTTAAATTTTTTTATCCGCGTTGCTTGAGAAGAGTGAGCTATAGAAGAAAGAAGGGCGGTATCTTTCATGAAGGTTCCTATTAATTCTTGCTTGAATAAGGCTATTCAAGCAACAAGATTTACATCGTCCAAATCTACCCATTTTTCAATCGAAAAAGTTGCAGAAGACCCGTGTTTATAACGTTTTTTATCTAATACCGAAATTTCGGCGATTTTTAAACAATTCGGCAATATAGAAACTGTTTTAGTCATTATTCAATCTAAAAGAGGCGCAATCGTACATTATTTAAACAAACCAAGCTAGAACCAGTCAGCCTAGGCAAGAACCGGTTCACGTAATGACTAAAAATCGACTTTTATGTATTGACAAAACAAATTTTTATTAACTTTAATCCCGTAAAAACTTGGATAAAACAACACGCTCGCCAGTAAGAGGATCCAAAACCATAACATTATTTCTACTTTCATCAAACCAATACAGAGTTCTAGTGCGCTCGTCAAAAACAACTTCTGTAATTCTCGTATTTACATTCGGTGCGGTGTTTTCTGACAATACAAATCTTTCACCTGTATCTATGTTTACATACATTGGCACGGTGTCAGACAAGTCATTCACCGTTCCCCTATCCACGTAAAGGATTCTACTTTGCGAATCAATCGCGAGTTTACTAGGAGTATCTCCAACATTGGCTGCCCCAAAAGTAATAAAAAGCCCTTGGATAATGCGAGGTAAATTGTCATTTGGAATTGGAAGTTGATTTTCCCGGTTTGTACCCCCTGGATTTGAATTGGTACTCAAAACTCTTCGACTACCATCTGTCGGATCTATTTCTAATATTTCAGGAAAGTCCGTCGATACCAATAGTTTTTGATTCTCTTCATCCCAAACAAAGTTTAACCCTTGAAAAGGTAGTTCTTCATTTGGTCTAGCTTCAATTGCTGTACTTGCCGAAGAAATTATTCTAACGTCATCAGTATCCAAAGAATAAGCAAACAAGCCACTTGGAAACCCTACTATTAACTCTCGATCATTTAAAGGATTAACTATCAAGTCATAGAGAAATGGAATGATTGGATCACGAGCAGAATCATCAAGATCCACAAGTACTTCATATGCATCGCTAAGGGGTGTGATATTTTCCACATTTAGATTCAATCGAATAATTACATTTTCTTCGTTTTCAGATATATATAAAAACTCATTATTTGAATCAATGGTCAAACCGAATATTCGCTGATCAACACCTGTACCATCATAAATTAAACTGCGTTCTCCAGTAGATAAATTAACTGCTATTATGTTATTTGATGAAAAATCTCCAGCTACAATTAAACGGTTTCTCGTTCTATCTATTACTGCTTGAGAAACCCCACCAAGTACAACATTATTATCTGGAAAACTCTCTGTACCAATATCAGCAACCCTTAACAGGTTAACGGAATTTACATTGTTAATATTTTCCGCTTCATCTTCTGCCGTCACTGTCAGTGTATTAGTTTGATCTAGAGTTAAATCGACGCGAAGCTGCCAGGTCGAGAATGCTGGCTCGTCATCTCCACTCGTATCTTCCGCATCTAAGCCATTAATTTGCAAACGGGTGATTGCACTGCGATCAGATGCAATGCCGCGGATTAAAACGTTTTCACCTTCTGTCATGGTGCTGGGTGGCGGAAATTGAATCGTCACTTCAGGTTGTTGCTCGTCAACAAAGGTAGTGATAGTAAAGCGGCTCGTGGTGATACCTGCAACAACAGTAATTTCTTCAATTCCACCATATTCCGAAGAGGCAATTCCACGAATCCAAAGTTCTTGACCATCACTCAATGTTGTCGGGGTATTCGAAAAGTTGATACCGTCTAAACTAAAGGTAGCACCTTCGCTTATCGTTACTTCGATATCCGTTTCGATACCCGTTAACGTAAATGGCCCTTGTGTAAACTCTTCTCCCCTGTCTGCATCGGTTTGATCAACTAACGCAAAAGCGTCAGGTTCATTATCTAACTCAGTTGAGCCAGTAAAATCAGCCGAGAGAGTGCCAATAGTTAAGGTCGCGGTGATAGGTGTATTGAAATCGGCAGAGGTCATAATTGCGACTTCTACTTCGTCAGAAAGCTCCGCTGTTCCTGGATCCGCAGTAAAATCACCTCCGTTTATACGATACATTCCATTTTGTACGCTTACACTTACCGTGTCGTTTACCTCGGTAATGGTAATTGTTTCCGCAGCAGCAACTGCTGCGTTACGCGGTAAATTGGTTTGTTCAGTAAAACTAAAATCAGCGGGAGTGATATCTTGATCTTCGGTCGTAACCACAAAATCAAAATTGCTTGTACCCACAGTCAATGTGACTGTTACTGTTTCCGAAAAGTTGGCTGAAGCATTCGTTCGCAACTGCACGCTTGTGCCACTATCAATTGTGGTTTCCGTATTAACAAAACCGCCTGAGCCTCCCAACTGGTATTCACCGCCAGCAATCGAAAGCGATGTGCCTGGATCAATACCGGTAATATTAACCACAGCAGAAGTCTGTTCCGTGTTTCGCGTCGCGTCTGTGACTGGTGCAAAAGTGATGGCATCGGGTTCGCGGTCTGGTTCAGCGGTTGGAGTAGGTGTTGGCGTGATAGTTGGTGTCGCTGTCGGCGCAGGAGTGGGGTCAGAATCATTATCGTCTCCACCGCATGAGGCAAGCGCGGTTGCCACACATAAAACCATAAAAAATCGTAAGTTTAAAAAACGCGAAAAAAAGACATTATCTGCCATTCGGTACACTCCATAGACAATTATTTTATTTGAGTAGGCTCAATAACCCCAAAAGCCTTTTTTATTGCAACTTTGTCACTGACATAACGCAACTTTTTAACAGATTTATTTTAACGACCCTAGGTTTGGAAATCTACGCGCGTTCTCAGGAATTTTGACAGACAAGTTAAACACTACCTGTGAGAGATTGTCGTTTTGGCATAGCGAGAATATTAAAATCGACAAAGATTGGGTATCTATAATAGTGTTTTTATACAGGAGTAATGCCAGGTGAGCAATTGATGTTCACCTGGAAAAATGTCTAAGCCGTTTTCGCTGGCTTAAAATGTTCAATTAATCCTTTATCATCTTCATACCAAATCTGGTTACCATTTTTGCAATTAGTTAAAAAAGTAGCATGTGCAATATTAAAAAGACCATTCATCTTTGTAAGGCTTTTCTTTCCCGCAAAAAAGGTAGCAACAAGTGTTGCACCTATCATTGCAGCACCTGCTGCTGTTGGATTTGACGCAAATGAGGAGAAGTTATTGGCGATAGGCTCTGCCATCTTTAGTACAGATTTTAATGCCGTTTCACTGGCCAATATCGACCCACCACCAGCACCCAACACAGTGTAGGTTGCGGCTTTTTCACTTAGCTCTTTTGCAACACTACGAGGCAAATGACTAATGTGTCTTGGGTTCATATTTACACCTTTAAATTCAACACCAATTTGCTCGCACGCTTTTTTCAATTTACCTTCAGTTAAACCCACAGGGTTAGAAAAAAACACTTGCTGTTGTTTCATGGCAATGGAAAGCTCGGCTTGCTTTATATCGTCGGCTTTTTGCATCATTCCCAGGGAAGGTTTTAATTTAAGCGTTTCTGCAGCATCAACAAATGTTTTGGCACCTTCGCCATGAATCAACCAATGTACCGCAGCACTTTTCTCTGCGTTTTGCTGAATCAAGGAGGTCAATTCATTAACGGTTGGTTTATCTTGATGTTCACCTTTTTGAATCCAGTATAGAGAGTAATGATTACCCTGAGACTTTGCATTGTCCGGTAAAAATTGCTGCTCTTTCTTACCGTAAGATTGAAGGATGTGGTCTGCTAACAAGTTGCCAGCTTCAGATTTAGTATCAAATTTTCCTGCTACTGCCGCATAGTGTGCTTTGTTCCATTTATGATTTGTCTTCATTGAGCCTGTTTGAGCTTCGTGAGTGAGCCACAAGTCCCTCGCGCTATCGAAACGTGTTTCGTATAACCCAGTGGTTTGATCCCCTGCAACGCCTATGTTTTCATCATAGTAGAGTTTACTAATTAACACGTCACCGCTATCTATATAGTATTCAATAGCTGTTTCTGCATTAATGCTATATTTCCGGATATCTCCAGCTCGGCTAAGTCCCTTTCCTCTAAGGGCATCCGCGTTGAGAAGATAAATTGCCCTGTACAATTCGGTCAAATGGTAATTAGTCTTCTGTAGTTTCTCTAGCTCTTTAAATGTTGAATAGTATGGTGATGCGATATATACATCACGCCCAGAATTACCAACATCTAAAAGTTTTCTCCAACCTTTACGATAAGTCATACTTACTTCCTTTATCTATTTTATGCGCTCACATTCTCTGCTTGTTTAAAATCTGGAGGAGGAGTCCCGTGCAATCTAATAACACGATAATCCTCTCCTAACTCTTCGTCACCATCACGAAATTCATGGTATTTCCAATTCTCTGGATTACGTGATTTTGAATATTTGTACCCTTTATCACTAAAGTAATTGACTTTACGTTCACAATCATTAGTTAGCCTAAGCTCAACCGACTTTGATACTTCTAATATAAATTTATCAATGCACAATTTACTCATACCAGCAGGCAAATAACCTAACGCTTGAAAATAGAGCGCAATAAAATGGTTATCGTCCACAGGCGAGTAATATGATGAATAGTATTGAGCCCTAGAAATTGGCGAAGGCTCATAGCCCCAGCTGGCAAAATCTTTATGAGTTTCAAAAGTTATCCATTGGGTTCCATTAAGCTTTAAAATATTCCAATCACACGGAGCTAGCATCTTGTTTTGAATACAGCCTCCCGGTCCGTCAGTAAAATATATATTCCTTAATACTGCCTGTTCGAACTCCGTAGGATTCAAACATGAAAAACTATCCGGCGCACCACTTAGCCTATGAATTGTCGATGTACATGAAACCATCGCAATATTTTTGAAGCGATAAATAGGCCCCCACAACCCAAAAGTACGCTTTAAAAACGGAAACGGTGGAAACATCCCTTTTTGATAATCTTTTAGGTTTGACAAAGGGTCATATTGACTTTCGTCGTAAATATTAATATTGGATGACTTTGGCAGATGTTCAGGGGCGTCCCAAATACTATTGGGCGGCAACGAGATGCTAAACTTAGCTCCGGAGAGGTCTAAATTGAAGGTTTCTTTACTATTACGCCCCGGTATGTAGGGGTTCTTCTTTGACGCTAGCAGTCGATTAAGCATACATATCTTCCCTAAAGTTACGAGAATTTTGTCAGAATTAATGGCTCAAAACGACAATTAGAAACTCAAAATGTTAAACGGTCGAGCTTTTTGTGGATCGAATAAATTCTCATCGCTCATTTTGCCCACACCCTAGCGTTTAGCCGGGTCAAATTCGTCCAACATCTCTTCAAACCATTGCGAATCGCCATAATTTATTCCTTAACTTTATTTTGGTTTAGATTTATTTGCATGTTGCAACTAGCTGAGGCGGTGGCGTACCGTATTTTTCTATCACTTCTTTATCACTAATGGATTTTCTACCAAGAGTATGATTTATCCAACTTTCAGGTTTCTTAAACTTACTTAATGCAACCCCTTGTCTCGAATAACTTTTATATGTTTTTTCGCAGGCTTCTCCTAGCGAATACTTAATCATATCAATTAACTCAGATAAAAAGAGATCAACCACATTTTTGCTGATATTTAAAGGCAAATACGCCGAAACCGAAAAGTTTATAACTAACAAATAATTATTAAACAAAGGAGCATAAAACCTTCTCGAGTATATCGTTTTACCTATTTCAGAAACTTCGTAATCAAACTTCTCGTAGTTTTTACGTATATCAAGTACAACGCAAGATATTCTACCTATGTCAATGACTTCCCAATCGACTGGTGCCAACATCAACATATCTAGCCCACTACCAGGACCAAAATTAAAATAAATACTTTTATTTATAGCTTGTTCGAAATCCGCTGGATTTAAACACGAAAATCCTTCTGGCGCGTCTACAACCCGCTGAACATGAGTAAAACATTTAACCATTCCAATATTACTACTAGAGGTAAACGGACTCCCCCAAAAACCAAAGGTTCTTGTCAACAAAGGTAAAACAGGAAAAGTTCCCTTACGATAATCCGCAAGATTTTCTAAAGGCGAATAGAGGTTTTCGTCATAGATGTTAATTTGATTCGACTTGGGCAGTTCTTCGGGAATGTCCCAAATACTATTAGGTGGCATCGAGATGCTAAATTTCGCACCAGAAAGATCTAAATTGAAGATTTCTTTGTTATTGCGCCCCGGTACGTAGGGGTTCTTTTTTGACGCTAGCAGTCGATTAAGCATATACATCTTCCCTAAAGTTACGAGAATCTTGTCAGAGCTAATGGCTCAAAACGACGATCACAAATCCAAAATGTTAAACGGTCGAGCTTTAATTTAGTTTTTACTTAAAAAGTAGTGCTTTAAGTTTATGGCGCAAGAAGAAAGCTTGAACATTCCAATTACAAAGTCAGATAGATCTTGTTATAAACCTTCATTTTAAAATGTTTTCACTTAAAGCTGAGAACACCAATCTATTCCTATGGAATTTATTGCCCATCGAGGTTGGCTCTCTAGTTAGGCTATAAACACGCTTGGAATTACTAAAGCCAATCACTAAGAAGGTAAGAATTCGATAGGAAATGTGACCGTCACAGGTTCTACGTCTTTGGCTTCAAACTTGAATTGCTTTATGCGTGCAATGAGGCGTCGCTCTAATTTAGGATCGTTTAATTCACTAGACTTAATGCTCACGTTCGTAACCTTTCCTTCTGGCGATATGGAAATCTCTAAAACAACTTTTCCTTTTAAGCCAGGTTGTTTTCGCCTTGCTCTGTTATATATCGAATAGAGTTGACCTTTATTCTGATCGAAAACGATTGTGACTTCTTCTTCAGAACGAACATTATCGCCCCGGCGTTTAATGCCAGCCTCTTCTTCTGAATCTTTTTCGACTTGATCACTTTTCAATAGAGATTGCTTAACAAGTGCAACTTCTCTCGCGTCTAACTGCGCCGCGTTAACTCCGGCAACATAGTCTCCATCATTGACGCCACCGCTGCCCTTTCCCACGCCTGCAGTGAGAATATCAGAATCGACGCCCGACGCTTCTTTGGCACCACGAGTAGATTTTTTTACCTTAGCTCCGACCTGTGCGCTAACATCAGACGTATCCATAAGATCGGCCATTTCGCTTGCCAGTGCTAACAGTCCACTTTTCGAAGCCTTATCACGTGCATCTTTTTCTTTTTTAGTAAGTGGCTTTTTCTTTTCAGCTTCCGTTTCTTTTTTTCTTACTACTTTTGGTTTCGGTTTAGGGATAGGTTTCGGTTTTTCAATTTCTTTTGGTTTAGGCTTAGGTGGTTCGACTTTTTTCTTTTCCGTAATGAATTTTGCAACCCGTTCAGGTATAGGTTGTTTTACCTGACGCTCTTTCTTCGGCACATCAAGTGACGAGATAAAAATTGCAGCAACCACAAATACCACCACAAAAATAATAGTGATAATTTGAAAACTTCGCGCACTCCGGCTCTCTGGTGACCAGTTAGTCGCGATTGTTTTATAATGGGTTGCTGGCATTTACTTCTCTTAATCTCTTGTCAAAGAGTTTATTTTCTAGCCACCTGAGTCGCGGCAAAGGCAACCTTGGTATAATTTGCTTGTTGGCAAGTAGCTAAAATTTTACGTATTAACTCGTACGGTATTTCTTGATGTCCCATGACTGTAATGGCTCGTCCCGGCTGAGATAAATCTATTGAACCGCCGCTTAGAAAAATTAATTCTTCTTGCAACGCAGAAATAAACTCTGTGTTATTTGAAAGCGCTGTTTGAACTTCGGCAACTTTACGACCTTGTACAAGAATATCCGTCGCTGTCACTGCGATAACGATTGTTTCTTCTGGTACTTTTTTTGCGACAGATTGTGGGAGTTTTAAATCTTTATTGCTTGGAAGCTGTTGTGTATTGGAGGAATTAACCAATAGGAAAAAAACCAATATGGTAAAAATATCCATTAAGGATACAAGATTTAGCGGCGAAGCTTTGCGTAGCTTATGATGCCGTTCCATTCTTCGGGCTCGTCGCGACTGATCCGCCATTAGAGAACTGCCTCCGACGATTGTGACTCAACAGTAACGCCCTCAGAAGGTAGGTCGCCAATAGAGATATTAGGAAAAAGCTCGACCGTTTCTAAAGTGGCAGCAACAATCACATCGGCAAGCCGGATTCTATCCATGATAGAAATCATCGTATTGTAGTTTACATTTTTGTCTAGCAACAACGAGATATTTTGTTCTTCAGGAAACCTATTCTTTAGCTCCAATAAAATTTCTCGTAAGGGTTTCCAAACCTTTCTATCTATATCATCAATTGGTTGATCAGCTTCCGTTCGCGCTATACGTTTAAACACACCTAAGTTTGCATCTTGTACAACAATCAATTCATCGGTTACGAGCACTTGAAGTTGAAGTTTTATCTCTTGATTATTCTCCGACTTCGCATTCAGCGCAGGGAGATTTAACTCCAGTACAGTCATGCGTGAAAATACCGCCGTAATAAGCAAGAAAGGTACAAGGATCACCATCAAGTTCATAAACGCTGTGATATTCAGCTCAACAGTGGTTTCCATGCGCTTGCGTCTGCGCCTTAACTTCATCTTAATATGACCTGTTTAATTTATTCGTCACAGATTAAGTTGAGGCACTTGACTGCAGCCATTTCTAGATTATCAACAAGGCGCGTTGTACGAGTTGCCAAATACGAGTGAATTAAAATTAACGGAATCGCTGCTGCAAGACCAAATGCTGTGGTATTCATAGCCACAGAAATACTAGCAGACAGTAAATCGGCTTTTTCTGCGGGGTCAGCCGACGCAACTGCAGTAAACGCTTGGATAAGACCAATGATGGTTCCTAAAAGGCCAAGTAGCGTTGCGATATTTGCAAGTGTCGCTAAGTAATGAGTTCGCTCTTCAAGCTGCGGAGTGACTTCCATGATACCTTCTTCCATCGCTGCATCGACCAAGTCGCGTTTGGAATTGGTTTTGTGACGAGCAAAGCCATATTGCAGTACTGTAGCAAGTGGTGCTTTACTGCGATCCACTGCTTCGTATGCTCTAGCATAATCACTGGCTTGCAACATTGGCGTAAGGCTTCGCCATATTTTATTTGTCGTAGCTTGTGTTTTCATTAGAAAGAAGAAACGCTCCACTGCAATCGCTAAACCGATCGCCATAACGATGAGTATGGGGTACATAAAAGGACCACCAGACTGAAAAAATGCTACAAAATCCATAACTTTCCTCTTAAATTTATATTCTCTAGCGCGGTATCAAGGCGTTAGAATCAAACATTTTTCTTACTTATTTTTTCCAGAGAAGACTCTGATTAAAGATTAAAAAAGGTATCGATACTTTTCGGCTAATCGTATTTGAAGTCATCCAGATTATCTAGCTTTTCTCCAATCTTAAATGACATAGTGTGCCCAACACTTTTCGGTTGAGTGATATCTTCGCTAGCATCAGTTTCTGTTTCAATCGAAGTTTGATCATTGTAGTGATAATCTACTTGATCTAAAATTTCTCGTCGTCTTGCTCGAAATTCATCAAACCCTACCATATGGTTATAATAGTCAGTTGATAAATCTCTTAGCATGGCCGAAAAACTTTTACGAGCGTTCATATTTAAATTGCTTTTATTTTGATTCAATTTCTCTCAAGAGGCGAAACCCCGTGAGTTCATCTGGGCGTCCAGTATGTGATTCTACATTGGTCACAACACATCGCTCCATCGCCGTTGTATAGGATCCTCCCAAGGCTGCATAAGCGCCGCCATCCAGAACCAATTCACGTGCATTCCCCACATGATTCACTAATCCCCAGGCATTTTCTCTGCCAGTTGTCGCTTTCAATAAAACGCCACCTTTTTGGATGCCACGTGAGTTTAGTTGGCAATTCCGATTTGAATCCAACTTCGATGAGTTGGCCCGAGCAGCGTAGGTCCACTCTGCCTTCGTAGGTAATCGATACTTGCGTTTACTCATTTTACTCAACCAAGCGGCATACTTAAACACTAGTTTCACATTAATGTCTGTTGCAGGCAGTTTTTCATCACCCGTATTAAATTCATCACAGGTATTGCTATTACTGCAAAAGCGATTTAAATCTTCAAACGTCAGTTCATATTTGCCAATGGCAAATGGTTTTACACTTCCTTTGCCTGGAATAACAACCAATGAGGGGCCTTTACCAAAGTAATCTCCCTCGCTTTTTAACGGATCACGACAAATCGCTCTTTCACCACGAGCACCTAAGCCAGCCAAAGAGGTATCGCAGGGATCTTTTGGTTCAATACTAATATTGGCGATTATTTGGCTTTCTGGGAAAATTCTAAGGGCACGCTTTTTAGATTCCTCTCCGCGTTCGGGGAAGGATTGGCCAATTTTTACAATACACGCAGATAGTTTCGTAACAATCTCTTCTTCAACTTTGTTGTATCTAGGCTTGTCTAGGTTTCGTAATTTTGAAACTGCTATGTCAATATCGCGGATATTCATAGTCGATCGGCAGGTAAGCTGTTTATTGACCGTTGCCAAAGCCACATCAAATTCTTGTCGAATCCGTTTTGCTTCTGCAATTCGTTTTTGCTCCTTTTGCTTTTTCTCTTGAGCTTGCTGTTTTTGTAAACGCTCGTCTTCTTGGCGTTTCATGTACGCGACTTCTGTCGCGTTTATATTTTCTAGTAACGCATCTAACTCGGTTTTATCATTTGTATAGCGATATGCATTAACATGTATTGATTTAGCTTCATCAAATTGTTCTTCTTGAAGCCATTGGGTGATCATCTCGATATAGCTTTGATAAATAAGCAGCTCCTGTTCTTTGAGCCAAGGATCTTCGTCTCCAAGCAGTTCTCTCAGTGTTTGTACGGCCGTATAAATTCGCGATTCCCAAGAACCGGTAAACGCTTTAATTTGCAGTAGCTCTACAATCTCCTGTTTGTTTTGATCAATCAAAAACTCACGCTCAATTTCACTTCTCACAGCGTCTTCAGATATTGTTTGTTCTGGCTGTTGTAAAAACACTTGATAAGCAATAGTACTCGATAGACCCATAACGATGAGCGCTGCAAAAGCAAAGAACCGACGTGAGCTATTTTTCTTAGTTAATTCAAACCAGAATTCTTCAACCGTAGCAATTCGATCTTCGCGCTCAAACGCGATCGATTTTTCTATCACTCGCCACTGTCGTTTGCTTAGACCTGGAATGCGTTTAGGTTTTAATTTTTGACGATAAGCTTCATTTGCATGCACACGATTAAAGGGGTGTTCACCTGTAAACATTTCGTATGCTATACAGCCCAGTGCGTATATATCATCGCGAACATCTGGTGTCTTGCCTTCTAACATTTCATAACTTGCGTAAGCAGGAGTAAGTGCTCCTAGATTACCTGCGTCAAAAACGGTCTTATCTTCTTCGCTATCTTCATACTGTTCAGCTTTTGCGACCGCTCGTGCGATTCCAAAGTCAAAAACTTTTGCCGTTCCATCAGTAGTGACAAATATGTTTCCAGGCTTAAAGTCAGAATGGATAATTTTTTGGTCATGAGCATAAATGAGTGCAGCACTTATACCCTCTAAAACCTTCCAAACATCTTCTTCGGGCAAGCCGGTGGACTTATATTGACTAATGAGTTTATCTAAAGGTTTACCTTCTAGATATTCCATTGTCATAAATACTGTGTCACCGTCACGATCAAAATCATGTACGTTCACAATATTTGGATGAGCGATTCGCTGCGTACGTCGAGATTCCCTTTGCAGTGCAATAAACGCTTCGGGATGAGATTTAAATTCGTTACTTAAAACCTTAATGGCGACGTGAGGGTCTCGGTCTTGTGCCTCTTCCTTCAACTTGTCTCTAGCGCGATACACGACTCCCATTCCGCCAGCACCAAGAACCTTTTCTAAAATGAATCGGTTTTTTAATACTTCGTCACCATCAGAAAGAATATTTTTATTTAACTCTTCAACATTCTCATTAATTAGTGTTTTATCTAACTTAGCGTGCTCACCTGTGTTAGATCGCTTTTGGAAAGGTTTAAAAATAGTCTTACTCGAAATTTCCGTTGCATCGACATCCTTTTTCGGTTGAAACTGTGTAGCATCGGCATTTTGATTATCTAAATTAGTTTTTGGACGAAATCGAGTTTGATCTGAATTTGAAGAACTCTCGGGTACTTTTCGTGACTGGACGCGAGTCTGGTCATCATCGAATCGATCATGAGTTTTTAATGTAAGACTGCTATCTTCTAGAGAGCTAACGGCGGGATACAAATTGGTCCCAAAATCTTCTTCACTTAGAGATTTTTTCTGTTCTTGGCTCTTCTTAGCTAACTTAGCCTTTTTCGCAGCGATCAATGCGAGTCGCTTTTCCAACTCTTTCGCTTTTTTTTGCGCTAATTTTCGACGATGTTCTTCCTTTTCTACTTGAAGAGGATTATCAATCTCAGATGTTGCCGATCTCGATGACTGCCGATTAAATTGAATTTCAGTTTTATCAGGCGTTCCCTGCCTCAGTGGCTTTATCTGCGTTTTATCATTATCGTCTGAACTGCTCATGATAACTCTTTATCTTCCTTTAACAATTTATACCTTCCCAGGCTCACCCTTAACCACGATTAAAGACACATTATCGTCCGCATTATTTTCTAGAGACTGCTTCATTAACTGTGTTGCACAGATTTCAGGATCCTTGTGCATAAGCTTCTCTTTTAGGTCGTTGCTCGAAACTGAATTGTATAGCCCATCGCTGCACAATAAAAAAGTATCTCCAACTTGCACACTAAAAACATTTATATCTACATAAAGATTCTGCTCAACACCAACAGCTCGAGTAATAACGTTTCTATTAGGGTGAGTTTTAGCATCTTCAGGCGAAATTAAGCCCAATCGAAGCATTTCTTCAACCTGACTATGATCACGAGTTAGTTGCTGTAACTGTCTGTTACGCAAACGATAAAGACGTGAATCGCCGACCCACATACTAATGCCAACATGATTTTTAATAAACATGCTGACAACCGTACTGCCCATAGTTTGATTTTGTAGTTCTTTTTCCGAGTGTTCAAGCAATTGCTTGTTCACTTGGATAAGCGCATCATCGACAGAGTCAACATAATCTGAGAGAGAAGCTTCCGGCGCAATTAAGCCGAGGCGTTCAACAATTTTACTGCTTGCGACATCGCCAATTTCGTGACCACCCATACCATCGGCTACAACCCAAAAACAATTGTCATTGTTTTCGAGATAAGCATCTTCATTGGCTTCTCTTACACATCCAACGTCCGAAATTGCGTAACTTTTCCATGAAATAGGTCGTCTAAATGTATCGTCTGTCATCAATACTTTACCGAACGGGCATTAATCTTTTGAACACCCAATTTTTAATTCTCATTTTTTAAGTGTATAGGGTTCTTGCCATTGCCATTCACTCCACCTTCCATCTAACATGGCGGCAATACCTGAAAGCTGTGGCAAACCTTTAGCAACAAAAAGGCACGGATCTATGATATTAGATCCAGCTGTACTCCAAACGCTATAGCTTTGTATACTCTGAGCGAGGCACGCGTCTAACATAAAAGGCAGTGCAACCGCCACAGATTGCTCAGGTGCTCCCGTCTTCACTATCATTTTAGACGGTGAACTAATCGCTTGACCACGAATTAGCAAATCTTTTTTCATAGGGTAGCTGTCGTTTAACTCTTCAATTAAATCATCTACGACAAGGCTACCATCTAAGGCTTTTAGCGCAGATTCTTCGAGAGAGTGAAACCAATTAGGCCGATTACAAATAAAATCCATAGGATTAGTATTTTCGGGTAGCTTGGTGACCACTGAAAATGGGAAATATCGCCCAACTCGATCAACACTAGGCAACATGATTCCAGCCCAACCACTTGAATCTACAACGCCTTCGGAAAAACAAAACCGCCAAATAGGACTCGTCATATAGACTTCAAGCCAAGCATCTCCCAGCTGCTCTCTTGAGCTTCCAACAAATCCTTGCATCCAGGTATCCCAAACGTTTATAAAATGCGCCGGTAGATCACGGTAAATAAAATCACCGTGGGCTGGAAGCTTCCCAAAAATACCTGTTAAATTTCCTCTAACAATCACAATGACTCCGGCGCTCTAAAAGCGGCTAACAACTTACTATTGAATGGACTATTAGCACTCTTCGTTTTTCCCTCGTAAACAATTTTACGAGGCTCACCAGAACCTGACCGAGAGACAGAAAATGTAATCTGATACACATTCGACCGACTAGTGCTTTTCACCACAGAACTGTCCATTAACTTGAACCAAGCCCATGGCCCATAGTAACTTCTTTCATGAAGTACACCTTCGATGTCTTCAATAGCAATTCGGATGCGTTTTCGATCGTCGTTCCCAACCCAATCTACGGACTTCCAAAATTTTGGTCCGTGATTATATACAATGCGTTTATCGGCAACATCTAAGGTGAAACGAGCATCTCTCTCATCCATACTCAAAGGTTTTAGATCAAGGCTAATCGTTGGAGAGTCTGGGTTGTTCCTGAAAAATACCTCTTTAATCGCCAAACCACCACGAATTCGATTAATTGCTGAATTCGAAAAGCCCATACTGTAGTTATCTACCGCTCTATTAGTCCATCCTGATTTAGTGTTGATAAATGGTTTAATGTAGGATGAGTAAAATGTATCAAGCGTGCCCGCAGGCTTAAAGAACTCTACAAAGTCGAACAACGCGAGCTCGTCGGCTGAGGCTGGGTTTAGAGGGTATCGTCCCTCCAATGCAAATTTGTATGGCTCAAAAACCTGATTGCGCCACTCAGCATTAATATGCTGATATGCGGTAAGCATAACCGCACGCCATGTTTGATCCGCAATGTCTTTAAGCCAACCTTCCAATGGCTCTGGCGCATTTTTAGAGTAGGTTTTTAATGAAACAATTGGGTTAGCAGCACCTGTATCATAACGCGACTTGGCGATTTCAAAGGCTTTTTTACCTGGGTCAGGAGCCATACTTAACTCAGCAACATATTCTTGCATCTGCTCAATACGAGTGAACCAAGTAACTAACGCTGAGCGCCCCTGTCGATCCTCTCGAACGAGAGTATGCAGTTCAGCAAAATGCTTATCTACTTTCGTCATTGGTCGATTGTCTTGGGCCAAGCCCGCGAGTCGTCCAATACGACCAACTTTTCCAGTTCCCCTTTCTTCCGCCATATCCAGCGCTTTGATACGCGGTGTGAGTTCGGTGTTCGATGCTGAGATTTGTAATATGGACTTAACTGGGGAATAGACAGGATCAACAAGCGCTAACAAAATATCGTTTGCTTGACGTAAGCTATTAAAATCATTGACTTGCAAAGACCTTAAAAGGTTGCTCCAGGTCGCAATATAGTCTGAGAAATATAATTGTTTTAATTGCTCGCTTAGATTACCAAAATCTTCTTCCACATAGTCTACTCGCTGCGTATTTTCTTCGTCGTCTAGCATCCAACGTTCGTTAACTACTTCAGAAAGAACACTTGAACCGGCCGAGAAATCTACGGTTTCATAACCATCCAAAGTAAATAGCACTGGGATTCTAAGTCGCTGCTGAGTATTCGCATCGATTTTAAATGTCGCTCTCGCAGACTCACCAAATATCGATAGTAAATCGACTTCACGAGTATAAGCTGGGTTTGTTTTAATTCGCGCGTAGACACGCCCGGCTACGGGTACCTGTAACAAAAGGTTTCGCGTACTTGCAATAATTCTTTTGTTGAGTTCTTGAGACTCTAGCTCAAGGGCTAGGAGGTTCTCGAGATGAATAGACAACTCTTGGCGCCGAGTCGCTTCACCATGAAATCGCACACCCCATAGCTCTTCGAACCAAAGCTGAACTAGTTCAGTTTCCATTCGATCGAGCTTCTTAAACATCATATACATTCGGAAAGTGTTATAAAGGTCGCCGCCATCATGACCCTTTTCCAATTCAGCTTCTAAAGTTTGTAATAAGCGAGGTAACAACAATCTTTTTAGTTGCGTCTCATATGCAAGATCTGCTTCGTTATCGACTCTACCGTCGTACAGACCAATACCTGAAAGCCAGGGATGTTCATCTTGATCATATACTTCACTAGCAATAGCAAGAGAATTTAATGCAGGTAAAACCACTCTAACGTCACGATTCCAGTTAGTAATACGTTCGTCTTCTTTTTTAAATTCTTCGACTTTCGTTTCAACTTCGGACATAAACATTTTGTGTCGTGTGATACTCCCGCTCCAAGTGAGTAAAACAGCGATGGACACCCCTGCCAAACCCAGTAGAATTGCCCGTTGACCCCATTTCATAAAGGCTTCGTACCGAACGTTCGCACCCACTAACTCAGACTCAGGAAAAATAACTTCACTAAATAGGCGATTTAAAAAATAGCTACGACCCTGCTGGAAAGGCGCCTGGCTACTCTCACGTGAAAACCCGAAATTTGACGATATTGAACTCATCAGTCGATCGATTGGAGTACCATCTTGGGTACCACTAGAAAAATATACGCCCCTCAAATAGGGCTGGTATTTATAACGGTTAGTGACAAATGTCTGTCTAACGAATGATTCAGCAATGGATTTGAGATTATCCATCTGTTGCGGAAAACCATATACTGCCGCTCTGCGCTGAACGTTACGCTCCTGATGAACTCGCCATAAAACACTGTCGTAAAGGCGCTTCAACAATGCAGTAAATTCATTGCCAAAGTAATCAAAATCGGGGCCTTCCGTCGCTTTGGGTGCGTTGGGTAGAGAAACACCCCACACCTGCTCGCGCTCAGCTTTACCCATCTCTTCGAAGAATTCTCGAAAGCCAGATACCAAATCCACTTTTGTAAACATTAGGTAAATGGGAAACCGAATTTCAAGCTTTTCCATTAGCTCATCAATTCTTGTTCGAATTGTTTTGGCGTGAATTAATCGCTCTTCTTCAGTTTGAGTCAGTAAGTCCTGCAAGCTAATTGCAACAATTGCACCGTTTATTGGACGCCGGCGTCTGTGCTTTTTCAAAAGGCTTAGGAAGCCTTCCCATGCGGAACTGTCAATAACTCGATGACTGTCTTGAGTTGTATAACGGCCTGCAGTGTCAATCAAAACCGCCGAATTGGTAAACCACCAATCGCAATTTCGTGTACCACCAACACCTTGTAGCGCACCCTTACCAAATTGTTCAGCAAGCGGAAATTCCAAACCAGAATTGACTAGCGCCGTCGTTTTACCCGAGCCTGGAGGACCAACTATGATGTACCAAGGCAACTCATAAAGCGCTTTTTTTCTACCAGCGCCTTTGAATTTCAGCTTTTTTAGAGTTAACAGCGCTTGGTTAAACCTTTGCCCTAACTGCTGAATTTCTTCTTCGGCCTGCCCACCACCAAGTTCTGCAGCCTGAGCTTGGTTTTGTTCCAGGTCTTCAACAAGGTCTTGATTGCTCTTTTTATTTTGCAGTTGAATACGTAAGTTATTCAAACCCCAAATAATGAGAACAGCCATAATACAGAGCATGCGAACCATAGGATCGGCAAGCGGTGCAGAATTATTTGCTCCGAACTTTACGAGTGGTCCTCCATACCAAATAAGTAACGATATAAGGACGAGCCCGACTAAGGAGATCACTATCGGATGCAATAAAAACTTAAAAAATTTTCTCATATAATTTCTCTATCCTTTCAATCCTTATGAGATAAAGATGCCTTAGTTATCTAATTGATTTCTTGTCTTTTTCGTCTTGAAGCTCTTCTTGGGCTGCTTCAGTAATTTCGCTAAGACTGGTCGCAACTGGCGTAGAGGTTTTGTAAAGCCACCAACGAAACCCAGAAAAACTAAATAAAAGCAGGCAAGCTACCGCCGCAACAATTACCCACATTGGGACATATTCCGTTAAGGTACGCTTGCTATTGCCTAGCCCTTGCCAGTTATCAGCCAATGATCGTTCGTACTCCCCACGATATCTTCGAATTATGGAAAATAACTCGTCGCGAACCTGCTCGACCGCATCCCGCCCGCGATTCATTAAGCGATATTTTCCTTCGAAACCTAAACTAAGGCAGATATACATAAACTCAATCATGTAAATATTATCTGAAGGCGACTGCAACATTCGATCGAGAATAAGAAAAAATTTTTCACCGCCAGAAGTCTCGTTATGAAAAACGCTTAAAAGCGTTCTTTGAGCCCAAGCACTTTCGCTTCCCCAAGGTGTGTTTAACACCGTCTCATCAAGCACAGAACATATGACATAACGTGCAGCCAATACAATTTCTGGGGCAAACCCAAGGTCTCTCAAGGTTCTTTCAAACTCTCGAATTTCTGCGACCAGACGCTGATGTAAGCCACCTATATTAGGGTGATTCATTGAGCCGCGTGTTTTTTCAAATACGCCAATCAGCGGTGCCGCTGCATTTACCAGAGGGTTTAAACCGGAGGTTTTCTTAAAAAAAGAAGTGCCTGACTCACTAACAGGAGGCGGCGGCGCTTGATTGAATTGGCTTCCTTGAGGCTGGTGACCACCAGGATTCGCCCCCATTCCTCTTCCACCAGGCATGGGTCTCATACTCGTTAAATCCTGACCACTAAGGCCAGGCTTAAATACAGTCTTATCGGAATTATCCGACATAATTTACTCCAATTTAACCAAGCTACTGACGTACCGCCCAAAATTCCAATTCTAGCCCTGGAAAATCTCCTCCGATATGAAGTGCAAATCCGCCTGAAGTTTGCAACTCCTTCCAAAAATTGTTGTTCTTTTCTAATTCGAAATAGGTGTAACCAGCACGGTAAGGTATTTGCCGTGGGGCCACTGGCAATGGTTTCAATTGAATTCCAGGCATAGCCGCATTTACAAGCTGCCTGATTCGTTCAACAGGTCCAATTTTAATTTGCGCAGGTAATCGAGTCCTAAGCAAATCTTCCGCCACATCGGCTCTCGCAGAGATAACATACATACCTGAAGCAAGCATGCTACGATCCGTAATTTCGGATACACGTATACCGTATTTCTTTTCCACCAACGGCAGTGAAACGGCGGTTTGCTCGTAAACCATAGAGAGACTTTGTCGCAATGATCCCATTACAGGCTTAAAGGTCTCTGTAAGGTTTTCATGTAAATAAGGTGTAAATGAAGGAGGCCTTTTTTCTTTTGCCACAAAGGTCGAAATTTCGCCAACAATCTGCAGCATCTCAGCGTACATAGTGACAGGATGCAAGCCATTGATGCTCGTTAAATGATAAATAAACGGCTCAACACGATTAATAAATTGCAACATCATATAGTCAGCAATTTCCGCTGTGCCACCTCGACGAGTATCCGCTAACCGGCCAGCTATAGCATCTGCACGGTGTTTTAAAAGACCGACCAATTCGGTTAAAAAACCTGATAGCTTTACAGATACATTGATATCAACGCAGGTAGGGACAAATTGATCGTCTAACACAACATTTTTGTCTTCGCGCGTTTCCGATATTTTAAGAACCGCAATACTGTTGTATCCACTTAAATCATCTGATTCGAGTAAGACTTTAAAACGTAAATCAGCTACGTCGATCTTCAGATTTTCGCCGCTATCTATAGTGACATCTCGTACTTCATATTCGGTTGCAGTAAATCGCGCATGGCTTTGGGACTGTTCATCCTTGGTAACATCTACTGCACCTGGACGCTTAACTGGAATAGCCAGGCGAACTACCTGGTCGTGAAGATTTTCCGCTAGCTCTATTACCGGCGGCGGTGGATTTAAATCGGGGATACTGAAGGGAGTACCGTCGGGGAAAACACCCTTGGCTCGAATCACTGAAAGCTTTCCCAGCTTTAGCAGTTCCTGATCGATTTCAAACTCGCTCACACCCCAATTGTATGCGCCGACAATTTCACATTTACCATTAACATAACGCTCAAAATAGCGTTCTTGCTGTTGAAAATGCTGTGGGTTGAGAAACATTCCTTCAGACCAAATTACCTTACTATCAAATGACATATTCTTACCTGATGTTTCTCTAATCTGTTTTGTTTTATATTCTTGCTTTTAGCTACGCAACCGGAAAATACTAACGCTAAACAATACTTTATATGTACAAAGCTAAGAAAAAGGGATAACGCGCTTATCAAGGCTATAGATTATTTTTCTTTTTCAACCGAGTATGTATTGGAGCGGCGTTTAGTATTCGCGCCGCGATGCTTAATGTTTACTAGCTGAACGCGATTTCCAGAAATTTTAATACCCACGTTGTTTCGTATAACATTGGCTTCGGTGACTGGGAAGAAAACTTTTGCTTGTGCATTTTCGTAATGAAAAAACTCTGCAAAAATACCAACATAACGGGTCTCAGTGGATAAAACAAAAGATTCTTCGCGAAAAGTATTAGGCACCAAACGCTTTAACTCTTGCTTAGCAATAAACGAGTCACCAAGAGTTTCTTCATCTCGCTCGTACAAATCAATAAAATCCGCTTTTTCAAACGCTGTAGTGCTAGTCAACTCATATAAACGAACAAAAACGGGAGATGGCTTATTTTCTTCATCTGGATTGATATCAGCTTCACTGAGTATTTCTATCTTTAGATCAGTATCCAGATTTAAGCGCTTACCCACTTCATGATTGAGTGAAGCACAGCCTAAAATAGAGGCTAACAACATACACATCATAAGGAACTTTAAATATCGAGCGTTCGATTTACGCAGCATAGATACCCCAACCTATTATAAATTATTTACCGCTTCCTACGTTCAACGGCTAATCGCCGCAATTGTTCTTCATAAGCTTGAACAAACTCATCGCCAAACAAAAATTGAAACGAGTTCTCCATATTACCAATAAAACCCGTGTAATAATCCACGTAACCATTCCAATATTTGCTTTTTTGCATTCCGGGAATTAGTACGCCCTTATTCTGTCGATCAAATTGTTTCTCAAGCTGATCTGGGTGAAACCGATCCATAAACCCTTTGAAAGCGGCGCGAATACCCGCAATGATAGCAACTTGGTGCTCACTAATGCTATCAAAGCCCTCTTGAAATGCATCTATAGGATCTTTAAACGCGGCACTTTTTCGTACGAAAAGATTTTCTATCGCATCATCGAGGTTTGCAGAAAACTTAAGGGGATTATTTTCAACTGGCTGAATGGTGGTAATATTCATCCGAAATTCATTTTTAATACTCGCTCGCGACCTAAGAACCTGCATCATTCCAGTAACAATAACGGGAATTAATTCGCCAATAGTGCGATAAATGTATTCGATCTGCTCATCACTTAAATTCCTATCATCAAGACCTAGGCCTTCCAGCAAAGCCGCAGCTGCTCCTCCTGAGACTCCAGTTGGTTTTGGTTGAGCTTGCTGAGTATCCGGTCTATTAGCTTGACTTACCGGTTGCTCTCGGCGCGCGACGCGCTCTGCTCTCACTTTTTCAGCGAATGGGTCGACTGCTTCCGCTTCTGGCCGACGTTCATTGAGAAGTGAAGCATCTTTGTATTTCGGTGGATCAGTTAACGGCAATGATTGATGTGCGACATTTTTAGCTGACTGATCAAAATCTGGGGGAGTTGTATTTTGGCGAGCTTGCGAAAATGAATCAGGTGCATTAAATGGGTTGGATAATGCTGAAGCATCTTCTGGAGTTGAACTTCCGAGTAAATCGTCATCCCAATCTTCTGGAATAGCGCCCGCTTCCATTTTAGCGTCTGGCCAATCAATTGCTTGATTCAATGCGTCCCCGCCATCGCTTTGAGTCGAAAACGAAAAACCATTGCCTGCTTTGGTTCCAAACATGTCTGAAGAGGATTCCTGGGCATTACTACCAAAAATGTCAGACGAATCACTAAAGGGGTCGTTTGGCAATAACGGTTCAGCATTTTTACCCTGATCAAAACTAGACTGATTAGCCGAAGATTTATCTAGTGCAGCTAACGGGTCGACGCTGGTACTCTCCAAATTTCCCAACGAAAAATCTTCTTTTACTGAAGATGCATTATTAAAGTAAGCATCAGGGTTTGGCTTAAACGGTGAATCATCCGTAGCCGCAGCAGAGCCAACTGGTGTATTAAAATCATCTGCGAGTGGCGCAGGATTGCTGGTACCGAACGGGTCAGAAACAACGTCAGACCCATCGTCAAACATCGCCGACGAATTTTGAGTCATTGATGCAGAAAATTGATAATCGCCCAAATCAATAGTGTCGCCATCATTAATTGGAATTTTGCCCCCTTTTCCGATAGGCTCGGGAGAACCATTTATGAAGGTGCCATTCGTGCTCATATCTACTAGATAAAATTGTCCGGCTTCAAAACTCACTTCACAATGTTTAGAAGATAAAAATCGATCTGGGTCGGGCAATACCCAATCATTACTTTCCCCACGCCCAATGGCGCCGCCATTCTCATCGAAGGTCATTTCTGTCGTCGACAGCATAACCCCTGAAGGCGACTTAGTGATCGAAAAATTCAGAGTCATTTCTTTGCTTCCTGATGCGTCCTAAATCTCAATATCTACGGCGAGCACTTAACTAAAGTAGAAAAATGCCTCAAACCCTCGATTGGGTGACGAGCTAGTATATTATCGCTGTAGCTTGTCTTCAAAGTAATCTTATAATTTAGTTTTACTCGCTTGAACCAATTCAAATAATCGCTGACACCTTTTTTAGCATTACGTCACAAAACCAAAATAAAACTTTGAATCCATTGATAATTTCATGCTTAAAAAACCTAAGTTTCGGTTACACTTGGCAGCTAAATGTGCTAATTTAGCGGGATTAAGTTCGTTTAAACAAGGTCGTATATTCCACCTTGGCAGAGTAAATATCGATTGATTTCAAATAAAATAATGGAATAAACCGTAACAACAAGGGTATTTGAATGGCTTCGCCAGATATAATTGATATCGAATCATTATTAGAGCCCATAAATGAAGAATCGCCTTCGGGATCAGACCCTCGCGAAGATTCGTCAGCCAATTCCACGTATCAAAATATCAAACTTGAACGTAACCAAGCCCGTGCCGCCGAGAGGCAAAGTATTGATGGTTTCAGTCAGGAAGCCTATAACCATTGGATTAAAATCACTGAACTTGCGCCCACTTTATTAGCAAATGAAGCCAAAGATCTTGAGGTAGCGAGTTGGTATACAGAAGCTATGGTTCGGGTATATGGGTTTTCCGGGCTTAAAAACGCATTTACGATCATCCAAGGATTGATTGAAAATTTTTGGGAACAACTTCATCCAATGCCTGATGAATTTGGCATTGAAACTCGAGTTTCATGTTTATCGGGACTCAATGGCGAAGGAAGTGAAGGCGTGCTAATTGCGCCGATTAGGAAAGTATTTTTGACTCAAGGCTATGCGCCTGCTCCTTTCAGCTTATGGCAATATCTACAAGCCTTAGAAGCACAAAAAACACCTGACGAAAACGCTAAACAACAAAAAATTCAAAGCATGGGATTTAGCCTCGACGATATTGAAAAAGCCGTCGATGAATCTTCTGAAGCGTTTTTCGTCAATATTCGGGACGATCTTCAACTCTGCGTATCTATTTACAAAGAGATCGGAACCAAACTTGATGAGCTTTGCGGCATTCACGAAGCGCCTCCTATAAGATCTATTGTTGAAATACTAGAAGAATGCCTTGGCGCGGTAAACCATCTCGGCCGCTTTAAATTTCCAGCAACCGAGTCTCAAGACGAAACAGAAGAGGATGTATCCATGGAACCTCAAGGAGAATCTGGAGGCGGTCAAATGGTGAAAGTAGTTAAAGGCCCTGTTGCTAATCGAGAGGACGCTTTTAAACAAATTCAAGAAATTGCCACTTACTTTAGAAAGACTGAACCTCATTCACCAGTTTCTTATATTCTTGAAAAGGCTGTTAAATGGGGTAATATGCCTCTTGGGGATCTAATAGGCGAATTAATAACCGACGCATCGTCGCGCGAGCGTTACAGTGAGCTCACCGGCGTGCATTACGATGATTAACTTACATAACTTAAAGAGGAAGGGAGAATGTCTGAAAGCATTCACGACAAACTAAAGAGAGTGCGCAAGCCTCGTGTACATATTACGTACGATTTAGAAACCAGTGACGGAACCGTAGAAAAAGAACTTCCATTTGTCATGGGCGTTATGGGAGATTACTCAGGTGATAACACGGAAGTAAAAAAACCGTTAAAAGACCGAAAATTCTCCCAAATCGATGCGGATAATTTCAATGATTTGATGACTAATATCAATCCCAAGCTTGAGCTAGAAGTAAAGAATACTCTCGATGGTCAAGGTGAGATGGCTTTAGATCTCGACTTTAAAAATATGGAAGACTTCGAACCTCATAAGCTTGTAGAAAATATTGAACCACTTAAAAAGCTTCAGGAAACACGTAACAAATTGCGAGACTTGCTGACCAAAGCTGACCGCTCTGAAGAACTCGAAAATATCCTTGAAGAAGTCCTAAGCAATACTGAGGCACTTAAAAGTCTTAAAGGCGAGCTAGGAGATGATGCTGAAGGAGGCGCAAAAGATGGCGAATAATGAAGAACAACAGGTAGCATCGCAAGAAGCTGAAACTCAGGAAGTTAGCTTTTTAGATCAAGCGATTAAAGCAACTAAGCATACGCCTGCTGACGAAACAGAAGCATTACTTAAAGCGTTAACAAACGAAGTGACGGAAGGAACCATAAAATGGGATACAAACCTGTCACGTACGATTAACAAAGCTATCGCAGCCATTGATTCTGCAATGTCTGATCAACTTAAAGCGGTAATGCACACGGAAAAATTCCAAAAACTTGAAGGTTCGTGGCGTGGTTTACATCACCTAGTAACCGAATCAAATACGGGTAATGACTGTAAAATTCGCATGTTAAATATCTCCAAAAAGGAGTTAACTCGCGATTTAGAAAAAGCGGTTGAATTTGACCAAAGCCAAATTTTTAAGAAAATCTACGAAAGTGAATTTGGTATTGCAGGTGGGGAGCCTTACGCTGCTTTAATAGGCGATTATGAGTTCTCCTCTAAACCAGACGACGTTTCATTATTGAGCAAAATTTCAAATGTCGCCGCCGCTGGATTCTGTCCATTTATATCTGCATCTTCTTCACAAATGTTTGGTTTCGATAGTTTCACTGAGCTATCTAAGCCTAGAGACCTAGAGAAGATTTTTGATTCTGCTGAATACGCTCATTGGCGTAATTTCCGAGAAAGTGATGACTCTCGTTTTGTTACTTTAACTATGCCAAGAACCTTGGCACGTTTGCCTTACGGAGAATCAACAAAAGCCGTAGATACTTTCAATTTTGAAGAAAGTAACATGGACGCAGATGGAAACCATATTGAAAACGATCATGATTCATACTGTTGGATGAATGCTGCATACTCATTAGGTTCCATTTTGAGTAATGCATTCTCTGAGTACGGCTGGTGTACAAGTATCCGCGGTGCTGAAGGCGGCGGTAAAGTAACAGGCCTTCCGAGTCATAGTTTTGTTAGTGATGACGGTGACGTTGATCAAAAATGCCCAACAGAGATTGGAATTACTGACCGTCGTGAAGCAGAACTAAGTAAGCTTGGTTTTCTTCCACTTTGTCACTACAAAAACACTGATTATGCTGTTTTCTTTGGTGCACAAACAACTCAGAAACCGAGACGCTCTGATAACCCTGACGAAACAGCCAATGCAGCAATCTCAGCTCGCCTACCCTACATTATGGCAACATCAAGAATTGCTCACTTCTTGAAAGTCATGGCGAGAGATAAGATCGGTTCCTTCATGGAAGCCTCTGAAGCTGAAACCTGGTTAAATAAGTGGGTAAACAATTATGTAAACGCAAGTCCAGGTGCTTCACCTGAACTAAAAGCGCGCTACCCTCTGGCTGATGCGAAAGTTGAAGTAAAAGAAGTTCCTGGTCAACCTGGTGTTTATAATGCAGTTTGTTATTTACGCCCTTGGTTACAAATGGAAGAGCTTACTGCTTCATTGCGTCTAGTAGCAAATATTCCTAAAGCTGGATAATTCTTATTAAGTTGTATTAATGGGGCGTTAAGCCCCATTTTTGTCAGGCAATTTGTGAAATTAGCGATTTACTTGACGTTATCTAGAAAAAAACTTAAGACACTCTTGGGCATTTTCGGATTATTTTGTGACCTCAGCTTCTCCTCAAGACCCGCATTCTGAATCGAACGATCCCAAATCGAGCATCGACCTAAATAGTATTTTAGAAAACGAACCTCACATTACAAACCTAACTGATTTTCTTCGCGAAAAAAGTGAATCGAAATCCTTAAAGTATTGGCTAGATAATTACGAGCAGGTATCACCAAATTGGGATAAAGATGACCTTATACTTTGCATAGAAAGAAGCATCTCTGAAATTGATCACTTGATAAATGATCAGCTAAACGAAATTATACACCACACAAAATTCAAAAAACTTGAAGCCTCATGGCGTGGCCTCTGGTATCTCGCTGTTCAAAGTGACAATATCAAAAACCTGAAAATAAAGGTATTAGATATTGCTTGGACGGAAGTTGCACGGGATATCGGACGTGCAATGGAGTTTGATCAATGCGTCTTATTTAAAAAAATATATAGCGATGAGTATGGTTCTCCTGGTGGTGAACCCTATGGAGCCATAGTGGCTGACTATGAAATACGACATAAAGCTTACAAGCAAACCTATGATGACATAGCGACATTAAAAGGTTTATGTGAAATAGCGGCGGCCGCATTTTCACCTATTATTGCGTCTGCATCCCATGAAATGTTTGGACTATCTTCTTTTTCAGGCCTAGGCGAACCGATCGATCTTAAAGCCGTTTTTCGGCAAGACGAGTATATAAAATGGCGCACGCTCAGAGACGAAGCAGATTCCAGATTTGTTGGACTCACAGTCCCAAAAATCTTAATGCGTCGTCCATATCGCAGCACACCTGGCAGCTACAAAGGCGTCTTCTTTTATGAAAAAAAAGAAGACTCACTAGAAGATGGATACCTTTGGGGAAATGCTTGCTATGCATTTGCATCGGTTTTAGTCCGGGAGTTTGGCAGCGTCGGCTGGTTTGGTCATATTAGAGGTGTTCCGCGAGATCAAGTTGGCGGAGGCCTCATGACTAATCTTCCCGTGGATGCTTTTGAGACTGATACAAACGATATCGCCTACAAACCTTCGACAAATGTGGTTATTACAGACTCCGCCGAACGGGAATTAAGCCACCTTGGATTTATTCCGTTATGTCAATGTTACGATACGCCATTTACGGCGTTTTATAGCAATCAATCGATACAAAAGCCAAAAAGTGAAACATCTAATTCTTCAACAACAGTAGTAAATGCAAAAATTTCATCAATGCTACAGCACGTGCTTTGTGCATCTCGAGTAGCTCACTATATTAAAGTCATAATTCGAGATAAAGTTGGTTCATTTATTAGTGCAGAAGCGTGTGAACACCTGCTAAGAAATTGGCTTTTTAAATACACCTCAGGTCGAGACGATTTAGAATGGGAAGAGCAAGCCAGGTATCCCTTGCGACATTCGGAAGTCATTGTTAAAGAAAGACCTGACAGTCCAGGAAAATACTTTTGTACTATCCGTTTAGTTCCTCACTATCAAGTAGACCAAATGGTCTCCGAGCTAGAACTCGTAACCGAATTATTGCAAACAAAACAATAGGTTTTAGCATAAAATGAGCCGTATCGATAAAAAGAAAAAATTGAGACCCTCCGTACTCGATAGGCTTATCGACGATGAACCACACGTGCAAGTAGAAACGGAAAAAGATAGAAATCAACAATTAAAAGAACTGCGTCAAAGTGTACGTCGAGACCTAGAAAACTTGTTAAATACGCGTTTCAGAATGGTATCACCACCTAATGAATATGAAGAGCTAGAAGTATCACTTTTAAATTATGGATTACCCGATCTAGCCACGGTGAATATCACCGATAATGAAAAACAAAAAGCATTTACGAGGAATTTGGAAAAAATTTTGAAAGAATATGAACCCAGATTCAAGACAGTAAAAGTGACTTATTTCGATGGTAACGAGAAAACAGATCGCACTTTACGATTTCGCGTTAATGCAACTCTCTATGCGGATCCGGCCCCAGAGGTCGTTGTGTTTGACTCAGTTTTAGAACCGGTATCAAGAACAGTAAATGTCGAGGAATCAGCACATGGCTGATGAATTACTCCCCTACTATGAAAAAGAGCTCGCATACATTCGACAAATGGGCGCTGAGTTTTCCAAAGAACATCCCAAAGTAGCAGGTCGTTTAGGTATTAGTGGCGACACAATCGAAGATCCTCACGTATCGAGATTAATTGAAGGGTTTGCTTATTTAAACGCTCGTATTCAGCACAAATTGGATGATGACTTTCCTGAGTTGACCGATGCATTGCTGAATGTCGTATTTCCACATTACCAACGCCCGCTCCCATCAATGTCGATTGTTCAGTTTACACCAGATCAAGAACAGTTAGATGCGAAATACCAAATGAGCCGAGGGACTCTCATAGAAACAGAATATTTCCAAGGTGAAAACTGTAAATTTAAAGTCTGTTATGACTTGGATTTATTTCCAATTAAAGTTGCTTCAGCACAGCTAATGGGAAGACCTTTTACTACGCCTGGGGCTTCTAATATGAAAGGCGCTGGAGGCGTTTTGCGCCTTTCACTAAAAACTTTTACATCCGAAGTTATTTTCCCCAAAACCGAACTAAACACATTACGCTTTTATCTAAAAGGACAACCACAACATGTACACCCTCTTTATCAATTGTTACTTGGAGAGTGTGAAGGCATTGTTGTAAGCGCACCAGATCAAAGTTCTCCGCCTAAATACCTCGGAGCAGATTCTATTAAAGCAGTTGGGTTTGACCCGGATGACGGGATCTTACCATATCCCCCCACGTCATTTATCGGCTATCGCCTACTTACAGAGTTCTTTGCATTCCCTGAAAAGTTTATGTTTATTGACCTAACGGATCTTGAAAGCGTTATTCCGGAAGATGCAGAAGGAAAGCTCGACATCTATATCTATCTGAAATCCACAGATATTGAGCTTGAACACAATATTGATGAGAAAACCTTTACGCTTGGCTGCACTCCAGTTGTAAATCTTTTTGATCACAAAGCCGACCCCATTCGTTTAGATCATACGCAACATGAGTATCAGGTAATTCCTGACGCGCGGCGCCCAAAAGGCTATGAAGTTTATTCAGTAGACCAAGTGACTGCGTCGACAACAACGGGGGAAAAGAAGGAATTTTTACCTTTCTACGGCTTGAAGCATGAGCACCAAGACGAAGACGATCACGCCTATTGGCACGCATCAAGACGCAGTTCTAAATTAGGCTATATGGAACGCGACGAAGGCACAGATGTTTATCTTAGCCTCGTAGATTTGAGTTTTAATCCAAATACACCCGATGATCGTACGCTGAGTTTAAAACTGACATGCAGTAATCGAGATCAGCCAGCAAAACTTCCCTATAACCTGGAGCACCCTAAGCTACAGTGCGTTGATGGTTCTCCTCCCTGTGAAAAAATTCGCTGCATTACACAACCATCTAAAACAGTTCGCCCACCGCTTCGCAATCAAGCGCGCTGGCGATTAATCTCCCACTTAAATTTGAATCATCTTTCACTTACCGGCGGCGAAAGTGCAACCGAAGCATTGAAAGAGATTCTACGACTCTATGATTTTAAAGACTCATCCGTCACCAAAGGTTTAGTGGAATCAATAATGTCAGTCAATGCTCGGCAAATTAGCTCTCCTCTAAACATTGATGGTCATGCCACCATGTGCCGGGGTGTCGAAATTGAAATTACATTGAATGATTTACTTTTAGCAGGTAGTAGTGCCTATTTGTACGCGAGCATCTTAGAACACTTTTTTGCTCTTTATTGTTCAGTTAACTCCTTTTCAAGAGTGCTTGTAAAAATTAACAACAAAGAAGGTTATATTAAAAAATGCCCCCCAAGAGCTGGCGAAAAAGTATTTCTGTAATCGAGCGGTTAATTGAATCGCCGAAAGATTTTTCGTTTGTTCAAGTAGTTCGCTTACTTGAACGTGCAAGCGTATTGCAATCTCAAAATACACTATCCAATAAATTAGTTACCAGCACGCGAGTAGCCGATCATGCGGTAGCACGTTACTCTCCACCCTCACGAGAACTCTTGAGGTTTAGAAGTGCCGCAGACTTAAGCTTTCCTGATAAGGAAGTTAGCAAAATAAGCCGTAACGAACCTGACTCGGACATAGATCAATGGCAAGTGCTTGTTGAATTTATTGGTGTTTCGGGTGCTATGGGTGTTATGCCATTTCACTACTCTGAACTTATTTTGGAACGGCTCAAAAAGCGAGACAAGTCTCTTGCTCATTTTTTAGACATATTCAATCACCGGACAACCTCGTTATTTTTTCAAGCATCGACAAAATACAGTCTTCCCATTGAATACGAACGTGCAAAGTTATTTAAACATAACAGGGAAAGCGAATCGCTTCATACGCAAGCGGTACTGAGCCTGCTAGGATTAGGTGCAAAGAGCCTCCGTAATCGCCAACAAATTCGCGACGAGTCTCTTATTTATTTTAGCGGCCTGCTCACACACCAAGTTCCTACTCAATCAGGCTTAAATCAAATGATTGAAGAATATTTTGGTGTACCCGTTCAATCTGAGGGCTTTGTAGGACAATGGCAAGAGCTCATTGATGATGTTAGATCTCGATTACCCGACAAAAAAAATCGAAAAGGTCAAAATGCTTGCTTGGGCAGATCTGCAATGCTTGGCCGCAAAGGCTATTTTGCTCAGGGAAAATCCCGCATCAAAATTGGCCCGCTTGATGAAAAACAATTTGAAAGATTTGCACCTAATACGGGGTCGTTAGAAGCACTTAAGGAGCTAGTCAGTTCATATCTCGGCGTCGAGGAAGATTTTGATTTTGTGATCCAAGTCAATCGTGAAAAAATTCCCAACAAAGTGGCTTTAATAAAGGATAATCCACCTCAGCTTGCTTGGAATGCATGGTTATCTGGCAGCGCAAGAACGACTTCATTTAAAGATGGGTTAATGGAAGTAAGAGTATCGTCTTCCTGAACCTGATTATATAATTGGGATTTGAAGCTCTTTGATTTAAATATAAGATAGTATTGCAAACACAATTTTGGGGTATTGACATAGGACTTTTGATTTTGCTCCTCTATAGCGAACAAATTTAAAACAAATTAAGTTCTTAAAACAACTCGTTTTTCCTCTTGTTAATATTAAAGGAAGCTCGGATAAATCAGTATTTTCTGGAGTTTTCACAGGAAAAATAACAATATCGAATAATGATTAGTAAAAGGAGCCATTATGATCAGCATTGATCTTAAATCCCTCGTTGGTAAATTAAATGAGCCTTGTCGCATGGCGCTAGAAGGTGCAGCAGGTTTATGCGTTTCACGTACTCACTACAATGTTGAAATTGAGCATTGGCTTTTAAAGATTCTTGAAATCCAAGACAGTGATCTCGCAAAGGTTCTCGAAAAATTCGAGATCGACGTAGGTAAATTTTTCAATGATCTCAATTCAGAACTAGACAGTATTAAATCGGGTAACTCACGCGCTCCTTCGCTTTCTCCGGCCATTGTCGATTTGAGTAAGAGCGCTTGGATGCTGGCATCGGTCGAGTATGGGCATAATCAAGCGACATCAGCGCATCTTATTGCTGCATTATTATTAGATGAAAGTTTAAGTCGCGCTTCAAATATCACTCGTGGCGAACTGAAAAAAATTACACCAGAGTCATTGCGTGACCTTATCGGATCAATCGTTGGTACAACCTCAGAATCCAGCAACGCTTCAATTGTATCCTCATCATCAGAAGCAACATCTGGAGCGACAACAGGGGCACCAAGCCAATCTCCCTCTCTCGATAAATATACGGTTAACTTAACTGCAGCAGCGACCGAAGGAAAAATAGACGCCGTTATTGGTCGCGATGAAGAAATTCGACAAATTATCGATATTCTCATACGCCGCAGACAGAACAACCCTATTCTTACCGGTGAAGCAGGTGTTGGTAAAACCGCTGTTGTTGAGGGTTTTGCCTTGCGTATTGCTTCTGGAGATGTGCCAGACCCGTTAAAAGGTGTCACTATTCGCAGTTTAGATTTAGGGTTATTGCAAGCGGGAGCAAGCGTTAAGGGTGAATTTGAAAATCGTTTAAAATCCGTTATCGCAGAAGTAAAAGCATCCCCAGACCCAATAATCATGTTTATTGATGAAGCTCATACGCTTATTGGAGCCGGTGGTAAAGAAGGTCAGGGCGACGCGGCCAATTTACTGAAACCTGCATTAGCACGTGGTGAATTACGTACTATTGCGGCAACAACTTGGGCTGAATACAAAAAATATTTTGAACGAGACCCCGCTCTTACTCGCCGCTTCCAGGTGGTAAAAGTCGAAGAACCAAGCATTGAAAAAGGCATCAACATGATGCGTGCGATTTCTGAGATGCTTCAAAACCACCACAAGGTTCGAATTCTTGATGAGGCGATTGTTGATTCAGTTAAACTTTCAAGCCGTTACATAACAGCTCGCCAACTGCCTGATAAATCCGTAAGTTTACTTGATACCGCCTGTGCTCGTGTTGCGCTCAGCCAAAGCGCCACACCAGCAGTTATCGAAGACACACGTAGAAGAATTACTCAATGCGAACGCAACATTGCTTCTCTAGAACGAGAAAACGCCGCACTAGGAAACTGTGAAGAGAGAATTTCAGATCTTTCTAATGAAAAGTCCGAACTAGAAACACAGCTAATAGAGCAAGAAGCACAATGGGAAAAAGAAAAAGTATTAGTTGAAAAAATTCACGCGCTTCAAACCAAAATTGAAGGCGATTACCACGCACAGAAGCTTTCTGATGAAGAAGCTGCTGCTGACGATAGCCAGAAACTTTTGACTGATGAAGAGCGAGCGTCAACCAAATCTGAGTTAGCGTCGCTCATGGACGAACTTGATAGCATTCAAAAAGAATCTCCGATGATTCAAATCAATGTTGGGAGTCAAGCTATCGCTGAAGTCGTGGCTAATTGGACTGGCATACCAGTTGGAAAAATGGTTTCGGACGAGGTGAATTCAATCCTGAATTTGAAAGATAAACTAGAAGAGCGCGTGATAGGTCAACCTCATGCACTTGAAGCTATTGCACAAAGTATTCGTACGTCACGTGCAGGACTGACTGACCCAAGAAAACCCATCGGTGTATTTTTTATGGTTGGTTCTAGCGGTGTCGGTAAAACAGAAACAGCAATGGCATTAGCCGATATTTTATATGGCGGCGAACAAAATATTACCGTTATTAATATGTCCGAGTTTAAGGAAGAACACAAGGTCTCGATGCTATTAGGATCACCTCCCGGTTATGTTGGATATGGCGAAGGTGGCGTATTGACAGAAGCTGTTCGCAGAAAACCTTATAGCATTGTGCTTTTAGATGAAATGGAAAAAGCACATCCAGGTGTTCAAGATGTTTTTTACAATCTTTTTGATAAGGGAACTATCAAGGATGGCGAAGGCAGAGATATCGATTTTAAAAATACAGTTATTATCATGACGTCTAATGCTGGTGAAGAGCATATTCGCGCGATGATTGCACAGTCGGAGGAAAAACCCGACCCAGAAACTATTCTCGATAACTTTAGGCCGCAGCTTTTACGACATTTCAAGCCTGCTTTCCTAGGGCGTACCACCGTTATTCCTTATTATCCTCTCGATGACGAGAACTTATTAAAAATTTGTAAAATTAATATGAATCGTATAGATAAACGAGTGAAAGAACACTACGGCGCGGAATTTACTTATGATGAAGATGTAATGCTTCATATTGTTGCGCGTAGTCAAGAGGTAGATACTGGAGCGAGAAATATTGAAAATATTCTTACTCGAACCATGTTGCCTGCATTAGCATCCGAATGCTTAGCCAAGATGGCAAATGGAGAAGAAATTACAAAACTACACATAGGGGTTGATGAGGAAGGCGGATTTACCTACCAAGTAAGCTAATCTTGATCTTTATAATTGGGGAGCAAATAGCTCCTCAATTCCTCACAATGCTTTAACGTCAATACATGCTTTTTTATATTTGAATTATGTTCTCACGGAGCGAATCTAAATCCAACACTAATCGAAGACAACTTTTTTTGACCGTATTAAAAACACTAAAAGTTCTACTCTTCGTTTCTAGTTCTATCTTTGCATATAAGAATTCCTATGCAGAATCTTTTGATTGGGAAGCGCTCGATCAAGAATATTTTCAACTAATAACAGAACACTATCAGAATCAAGTAAAGCTGTTATCTAACACTAAAAAAGTAGAAAAAATCGAAATTTTAGAACGTAAACTAAAAACATCAATAAAAAGTAATCAATACTCTGATTCTGGAATTTCTTTTGCTCTTAAACATTTCCCTCTAATTTCGGATAATCTTGATACAAAAGAAGCTCAAAACATTATTCGATTATTATTAAAGTCAGATTTATACATTCCAACCCTTTCTCTTGTGGAGGAAAATATTGATTTTAGCAATGTTTTTACCGCAGCAAAGTTGCACTATCTACTAGCGTCTTTCTATTTTAAAAACAACGATATTAATAATAGTTTAAAACACTTATCAAAAATTGAAACGAGTGAAGCACTTTCACGAAATGAACAAGACTATGCGATTGTAATGGCTGGCGTAGCATTACAAGAAAAACGTAAACACCGAGAAGCAATCAAAACTTATGAAAAAATAAAACCAGATTCCTACTACTTCGGATACGCACAACTTAACAAAGCGGTTGGACTAATACGCCAAGGTTGGTGGACAGATGCTCAGCTCGCAATAGAAGATGCTCTTAAAAACCCATTTCCAGAAGAACTTAAAGATCTGTCTAATCGGTTGCTTCTAATCATGGCCTATTCGCAGATTCAAAACGAGTTCTATCGTAATGCTCGAAAAACACTACGTAGGATTACACTTGATAGTCAATACCTTGATCGAGCACTATTAGGTTTAGGACTATGCGCACTCAACCAAAAAGACTATGTCAGTGCAATTAATGCTTTTACCCGTTTACAAAATAATGGAAGTGATAGTCTATCTGCACAAGAAACATATTTACTGATTCCTTTATCTTATGAGCGAATGCAAGATTTAGATACGTCTTCATCCCTATATTCACAAGCAATAGAACAATACAATACTCAAAAAAAATTGCTCGAAACCCAACTACTTGAAACTAAAACCTTTGTAAATCGAGTTTCCGCTAAAGATCTTCCTGAGTTACCAAACCAGATGGCGAATCGAATTCGCAAGCTGAATAAATTGACAGCTTTAAAAGATGAGAAAGCCAATCCTAAACTTACAAGACTATTAGGCAAATACGAACAAGCTGCTAACAACCTAATTCGATCGAAAGTCGAATCTAAAATCGAATATATAGATAGCTATTTGAATCAAGCACAATATGGCCTCGCAAAGTTATATGACAACAACTAACACTCTCACCGGCTATGGACGGCGAATTGCAATTGCTTTTGCCTTAGCCCTGCTATTCTCATGCGGCTCTAACCCAACAAAAGAGCAAATTGGTACCTTAGCAGATATCGACAATGGCTCAAGTAAAATTGTTAAACCAAAAAAAACAAAGCTATCAAAAAGAACTGATGATGACGTCCGGCGTGCTTACCAAAAATATATTGATTCAGCAAAAGACACAGACAACTCTAGACAAAAGGCATTAACCCGGCTTGCGGAACTTGAACTCGAACTCAGCAACGCGTTACTAAAATCGTCCGATGAACAAGAAGAAATTGCCCCTGAATATAAGAAATCACTGAATAGAACAATTACCCTATTGGAAACCACATTAAGGGACTATCCAAATGCTAAGGGGAATGATAAGGTCATGTATCAACTTGCACAGGCTTACGACCAAGTTGGACGCTACAATGACGCGATCGCCACATTACGTTTACTCGGAAAACGCTATCCCAAATCTCTTTATTATCCTGAAGCTCAATTTCGCATTGCTGAAACCGCATTTGCACGAGGCGATTATATCACCGCCGAAGATGCATATACTGAAGTAATTTTAACACCCGGAAGTGAAAAATTTTATGAGAAATCTTTTTTCAAACGAGGCTGGACAAGATACAAGCAACAACTTTATCTTGAAGCACTAGATGATTATATAAAGGCGTTTAATCAACACAATTTTAACGACGTGAATATTAAAGAGGGCTCGGAAAAAACCCAGTTTGATGAGTACATACGCGCACTTGGCTTAGCATTTTCCTACCAAAGGAATGAAGGCGCAATTAGAGAGTATTTTGCACAAAAAGGTACTTTCCGCTATCTTTATGAAATTTACTCTTCTGTCAGCGATATCTATCTAAAGCAAGAACGTTTTTCGGATGCTGCAAATATATTGGATCAGTTTATTCAACAATACAAGCTGACTAAAAACTCACCTTTAGCGGAATTAAAAATTATTAATGCTTGGCAAGAAGGTGGATTTTACAACAATCTTTACGACTCCATTGAACGATTTTATGTGCACTACAATCCAAATGCAGATTTCTGGAAACAAATTTCGGATCAAAACCTGCAAAAAGAAGTAGATACAAACCTGAGAAAATATATTGTGCAGGTTTCTTCTTACTTCCACGAAAACTACCAATCATCAAATAAGAATTCTGATTTTTTAAGTGCTCAAAACTGGTATAACAGGTATCTTGATCATTACAAGTCTTACGCTAACCAAGATCACATATACGGTAGATACGCGGAGCTACTTCTTTCGAACAAACAGGAAAAAAGAGCCATTCAATACTTTACACTCGCTGCGTATGACGGCGAGATAATAATTGATAAACGAGCTGCCTATGCCAGTATTTCTCTATCAAATGCACTTTACCAAAAGAGCAAGAACTCTCGTGAAAAAGAGGATTGGCTAAACCAATATCTGTCTTACGCGCAAAGATACGTAGAGCTTTATCCCGACGATGAGCGAAGTAAAAATATTGGACAGAATGCGTCTGCGCTCGCTTTTGAAGCTCAGTTTTATATGCAAGCTATTGAATTTGCTAATTATCTACCAGACACCATCGATGATAAATCGCGTTTTAACATAAATAACATCAAGGCTCGTTCATACTTGGAAATTCAAGCATTTGCAGACGCTGAACTTGTATTTCTAGAATTATTAGAGTCTAAAAAGAAGAACAAGACAATTAGAAATAGTCTTGCTTTGTCAATATACAGACAAGCTGAATCTAGCCAACTTGAAAACGATATTGATACTGCTTTAAAACATTTTATACGTATTAGTGACACTATTCCTGAATCCGATCTTGCGCCGAAAGGCCTCTATGACGCTATAGCAATGATGATGAATAATAAACGATGGAATGACGCTATTGGCATAATTGATCAATTTAAAAAGCTCTACCCAAAACATGAATTAGCATCCGATGTAAGTAAAACACTTTCTGTAGCCTATCTAAACTCAGATCAAAAAGTTAAAGCCGCAAAAGAATTTGAGCGTATTGCTAATTTCGGTGAAGATTTAGAAGTAAAACGCGCGGCTCTCTGGCAGGCCGCAGAACTCTATGAATCCAAGGATAATGTCGACGGTGCAATTAGATCTTACCGCACATACGCTCATAACTATAAGTCACCTTACGCGCAAAATATTGAAGCCATGTTTAAGCTTTCAGAGTTATATAAGCGAAAGAGAGATGTACAAAAACGCTATTTTTGGCAAGCAAAGATTCAACGAGATGATCGTAAAGCGACTAAACGAGTTAAAACAGATAGAACAAATTTTATTGCTTCTTCGACGATTCTAGATCTGGGAAAACAGAAACAGAATGAATTTGAAAAAAGAAAGTTGGTAGAACCAATAGCTAAGAATTTAAAAGCAAAAAAAGAAGCTATGCAGGAAGCGGTAAAACTCTATGGTCAGGCCTCTACATATGGTATTGCCGAAATTACTACACAAGCCACCTATTCTATCGGAGAAATCTACAATAATTTTAGCGTCGCACTACTTGATTCCGAAAGACCGAAAAATCTTAATGAGGATGAACTCGAACAGTATGAAATTTTATTAGAAGATCAGGCTTTCCCATTCGAAGAAAAAGCGATCGAGTTTTACGAAGCCAATCTCGCTAGAACACAAGATGGCATATACGATGATTATGTATCAAGAAGTTTCGAACAACTTGTCGAACTCTTTCCCGTTAGATACCAACGCAAAGGAAAAATAGATGCATATATTGAATCTCACTAAAGAGATAAAATTTAAAATCACAGGCAGATCTATATTCGTTGCTACCTTATCAATACTAATAATATTGATAAACGCTTGCTCTACGTCTCCAAGCCAAGAGGCCAAATCAGAACCAGTTAAAACTACAGGAGAAACCAAAGCTAAAAGTAGCCTGCCAGAACCTGATCAAGTGCTTTATGACAATGCAATAACGGCATTAAATTCGGATCGATTAGACAATGCCGAGTACTCTTTAAATAAACTCTATAAAAAATACCCAAATCACTTTGGAATTTCGTTCAATCTTGCAGTGACTCATTTTAAAAATAATGACCTACAACTCGCGGAAGAATTCACGTCACTCGCGAAAAACATTGATAAGAATCAGGCGTCTCTTTATAACCTATTAGGATTAATCGAAGTAGAAAAGAAAAACTTTCAAGTGGCAAAAAAACACTATAAACAAGCTATTCAGTTAGACAAATCGTTTTCCAGTGCTCACTATAACTTGGCATTGCTAAACGATATTTATTTTCAAGATATACGAGCTGCATACCTTTCATACTTATCCTATTTAGAACTCAACCCCGATGATGATTCAGTAAAAGATTGGGTTGATCAACTTAAATATTCTTTAGATAGAGAATAATTTAATGAAGAAAATATTGTTAATACTAATATTGATTAGTCCATGTTCACTCTTTGCAGAAGACAAAATTGAACTTAAAACAACAGTTATTAAGGGTAATACCGAACTCCCCAAAATACTTTATGTTGTTCCTTGGCAAGATACTAAACAAGAAAAAGCACGTGAACAAAGGCTAGTTCTGCACAGTTTGTTCGGCGATCTATTTGATCCCGTTCGCCCGTTATCCCCGAAAGAATTTAGCAACATTGAAACTCATGTTCTCGATGATAAAATTGAGAACTAAACCTCAATGATACAGGTAAGTAGGGTAACGCAGGACCAGTTGACGGGCTACGGCCCTTAACTACAAAGTGCGCCTCACCTAAATATGTTTTAGATTCACGCACGACTGCGGAACACAGGGAATAGAACGAGGCATGACGCTAAAGCCGAGAAGTCATTCGAGGTTAATCAAAGGTTCCTATATCTGAAAGTTTTTAAAACTAACTTTTTATACGTTTCCCAACATCATTTCCTGCTGATATTTTTAAAGCTTTGCAAGCTTTCAATACAGCAATCCCAAATTTCACTGCTTTATTAATTCATCCAAATATATAACAAAATACTCCTATGCAATTAAATCTGACATGCTAATGTTAATGTTGACGTGCAAATTTTTAGGGAAATTTCTATGCGAACAACTCTGGATCGCTGGAGTGAAATCTGTCATGAGCAGTTCGGTTACAATGCCGAAGAAGTTCATCCAATACATTCATGTGTAATTGGAGGGAAACGACATTATATTCACGCACCAGATCTCAAACGAACGCATCCAGAATACTTTCGAAAACTAACCCATTTCGCTAAAAAAAATAACATTCTCCTAAAGGAGGATCAACGTGACGAAACTACAAAACAAACTCATTGTCGTCGTCGCAAACTTTTGCCCATTATGTTTCTTGCATTTAACTTAGCTTCAGAACCGCTGCTAGCAGAAAAAAGTAAAACGAAACAAACGCTACACTTATTTAGCTCGGAACACCATGAAACGCCAGCCAAGGCGAGCACTCATTTTGAACAAGGAAGCAGCTTGCATATTCCCGTAGATGAAACTGAAAGTATTAGACTTGAGCGGATATTGCTGAATCATTTTAGAGCTAATGGCACAGAACCAGAATCTATTTTCGCTGACATAAAGGAACTTGCGGATTATTATTCTGTTCATAAAGAAGCGGCGGGCCTATTAACCGCATTAGACAAACAAGACTGGAAACTGGTCTATGCACCACATACGTTTCAAACAAATATATCTGGTTCTAGGCTGAATGTTGATGAGGTTGTGCTCTATTTCGATCCACGTTCTGGAGCCAAACTTAAATTTTATGATAAATGCGATATAAAAAAACCTTTTTGTGTCGCTTCGCCTGCAGATGCTTTACTTCATGAGCTATTACACGCTCACACAATTTTATTAGATACCAACACATTTATTGCTCAAGGCGGGTTAAATACCCATATGTATCCCGCAGAACACGAACGGAAAACAATACTAAAGGAAAACGTTTTATATAAAAGCATGAGTCTTAGAGATAAACGTCCTAGACCCATTAGAAGCGAACACACGGGTAGGCATGTACTCGTTTCGTGTGTGACCTGTGTTGAGTGAATAACTGAATTGTAAATCGGTTTTTTCGATATCTAAGCGTCTGATATCTTAGAATAAAACCGAATCCACATCACCAACTTCATCGTAACTGATGTCTTCAGCCACGTGATGCGCCTGATCAATCAGTTTTATTAGTTCATCCACTAAACGACGACTCGAAGCTTCCATACTCCCAATTTGGTCTAATATTTCGCGTTCGCTCTGATTATCAAATTTAGCTTGAAGTGCACAGGAGGCTCGTGAATGCACATCAGAGAGTAACCCTTCCAATGTTTTCCATGAGTTAAGTCCGCCAAAAACCCTTTGGGTATTCTCGGAATAATACCATTTACCCATGCGGGAACCGACATGGTCTTTAATTAACTCGATTAGTCGCTCTTCAAAATTTAAAGGGCCACTCGTTAAAGAATAGATACGTGTTTTGAATACAAAATGACTCAAAATAGCCGCTTGTAACATCGACTGATTCGATGCTCTGGCGATGATGACCTGCATATCTTTCGATACGGTTGTTATGGTATCGACAGCTGAAACTACATTATCTGTTGTACCTGATAGCTCTGAAGAGTCGGCGCCTATAGATTGGATTCCCTCCTGAACTTGACCAGTACTCAAAGTAATACTATTTATCAAATCCGTAATATGATTACTCGCCTCGGTAGACTTCTTAGCAAGGTTCCTTACTTCATCTGCCACCACAGCAAATCCACGTCCCTGCTCTCCGGCACGAGCCGCTTCGATTGCCGCATTCAATGCCAATAAGTTGGTTTGATCGGCTATCTCTTTAATCTGAGCAATAAAATTATTAATATCTTCAACAGAATTTTTTAACTCATCAAGCGTTTCATAGGTCTTGGTTGACTCCGAATCAATATGATTCAATCGATTTGAAATATTATTTAGAATCGCGCCAATTTGATTGAAAGCCGAGCAGCTTTCTGACACCTTATTCTTTTCAGCTGCTAACTGATCTGCGTTAGAAACAATTAACTCGTGGGTCGTATTTATTGAATCTGCGCTGCCAAAAAGTAAATCAAGCCTTTCATGTGTCTCTTCCTCGACCCTTACATGTGCGTCCATATCGCGCTTTTGTTCATGCTGAAGCCCTTCGAGTTCGGAAACCCTCTTCCTTAATTGGTCATTCTCTTGTCTCAACTGAACTAATTCAGGAGATTCCAAAGAATCTGTTTGCCCAAAAAACTTGGAAAGCATGAATATGGTAAACCCTGAATGTAGGTGTGTGTTTTATAACTATAGATCATCAGGCGCCAATACGGGACCATATTTCATCAATCAAATGAATTAGGTATTTGTAAGGCGTGCCATGAGTATTCAACGTGGAATATTCGAAAAGAAGAGAAATTGTAAAAAGGTTCCAGGAAGAAGTTCCCAGAACCTTGCAGGGTCTATCTAACTCGCGCCTGTAACAAGTTAAACGTATTCAAATAATCCGGGTTAACCATAATATAAATTCGGGAACCAGCAGCTATTGGTTGACCCAACAAAAGATGCGTCCCTACAGGCCGATTAGGGTCAACAGTCTCCCAGTCAGATGAATTTACCCTCAAAGGTACAGAACGGAGCAAAACAGCATCAGAGCTATTTAAGCTAGGTTCTTCGGCAACTAATATATCAGCTATACCCTCATCAAAACCAAAATCAAAAGGTCCCAAAAGGTAATCAAATGCAATGTAACTGCTAATTTCTTGGTCAACGACAAAAGATACACCATCCCCGAAGCCAGTTAAATTAAACGCAAAACCACCAGTTGTGATTTCTTCGTCAAGCAATTCTGTTTGAGCTGCTTCCGATTCGTTGAATTCAGAAATACCATTAGACTCTAATCGGGCGGAATCTGGGTCACCTAATTCGAATACAAGTGGCTCACTTGGGGCATACAAATCAAGGAATAAAAGATTTGGAGAGGCATCAGAGGCTGTCCCATACATCACTCTTACTTCATCCCCCTCCTTCAAGGGCACGGGAAGTGTAAATTCTGTACTTGGAGCACTTCCAGGCCTCACTGCCGCCCAATCATTAGAGTTGTTGACGGCAACAAACTCTCCAACTTTTTCACCATTAACTTGAATATCAAGTAGCCCTAAATCAACAGGAACTCCTAATATATAGCTCAATACCAATCTTTGCGCACCAGCTTGCGTCGAATCAACAATAAAGCTACCACCATCACCAACTCCAGTCACATTAATTAAAGCACCCGAAGTCACTTCACCATCTAAAGGTTCGGACTGACCTGCTTGACCAAGTGGATCACCATTAAACTCCGCAATACCGTTACTTTCTAAAGTGGCATCGTCAGGATCGCCAAGCTCAACACGATCCAGGAAAATACCATCACCACCACCTATAAGTTCACGACAAGAAATGAAGTAATTCATTTTCGATTAGTTCTTCATTAGAAATAGATTTTTCTCCGTTAACAAATTCGCAATCCGTGGTCGCAAATTGTTCCACTAAAGAAAAAGAGAAACTAGAAGGTGATATTTCTGGAAGTTCATAAGTTTGAGGACGTATTCACCTGCTCTTTCGAAAGACTCAGAAACAGTCTCACCAATATAGTCAATAAACACTAATCCAGATTCCGCCCCTTCAATCACAATATTCCACGTCTCTTGAGGTGGCTCGATTGTTCCGGCATATTCAAAAGCCCATCGAGTATAGTCGCCCGACCATGAGGTTGGTCTCAGTTGGATATTTTCTCTTAGTTTTGCTGGGAGAAATATTTGTTTACCAGTACCACGGTTGATTATGTGGCCATATCCATCACCACGATCGAAAAATGCCCATTGAGTCCAATTTCCTACCCAGGTTGTTGGTTGAATAGAAATTAGAGATCCATCTTCCGCCGTATCTGGTTTAATGAACTTGTCTGCGTCCACACTGCGGATATGAAAGTATTCACCATTTTCAACCAACTCCCACTTTACACAAGGTCCCTCATTTGAATTTGGACGACTAGTGACAGGCTTACCTAAAGGTCCGTCACACACCTGCATCTTGTGTCCCGTAGGCTTGTGCACGATATAGTATACAGTTTGACCCGAAGCTTCGGACATCGCTCGAAACAGATTCAAAAGTCGCCGAAAACGCAGCTACGAGCTTTCAGCAGAAGTATCAGATTCCGAGGAACTCCCACCTCCACAAGCGCTAAAAATAAAAGGCAATAATAAGTAACTAGAGCGAATAATATTTTTTCCTAAAACCATACTAGATTCCTAATGATATTTATTAAAGAGATTATTTTTATTAACGTTATCCGAGATCGAAAAAACGAATTAAAACGAGGCAGCAACACAGAAGTGAAAACAAATAAAACTGGTAAATAAATCTAAATTCGAACTTAGACTTCATCGATGATTAACAGCTATCAAATCCCTGTATAAAACTAGCCTTGAAAACAAAATATTTGAAAATAATGACAATATAATGAATAAACTGATATTTCAACAAAAATATCAGCAAGCAGATTGATAAACTAAACGAGACTTATTAATACTGTTAACATGTATTAGTTGAGACCCAACAATAATGACATTTACATTTATAGATGTAAATTCATCCTTCGAACTCCACCCCCGCTTCCCAATCAGACACTTTAAAGAAGCGTAAATTAGTGACTCCAGAGTCTAAAAAGATATCAACAATTTTTTGGTGAAAAAACGTATAGCCCATATCATCTTTCTTTGGTCTAATCATTAGACGCTTTTCTTCGGGAATTTGATCCATCAAAACATCGGAAAAATAAAACTTATTAATTTCATGTTTTCGATCTGTAGGATCGTAGTCCTCGATTTCACATTTATCGAAATCTAAGCAATCTAAGCGATCATAAATATTAATCAACCAGTAACCTTCATGACTTTTATTATCATCATCAATAATTACAGAAGGATAGAGTTGAGTATATTCAATATCAAAATATTGTATTTTATCCCTTATTTCTTTATTAACAATCACATAATTCATATTCATATGAGTAGGATAAAGATGATGGATTACATTATTTTTTTTGTCGTCTTCCTTATAGATGTTTTCGAAGTACAGTGGTTCATCATTTAAATCCAATTTATAAAAACCATAATCTCTATCTGCGCTTTTTTGCAAAGCACTTAGATAAAGAGTATTTTCATCGTAACTCTTAAAGACGATATAGTATTGGTCATTATAATTACTCATTTACCAAAACTATTCGAATTGCATCCCCGCTTCCCATTCGGAGACCTTAAAGAACGGTAATGTATGCGTATCAAATTTTTTAAGAATATTGACGATCTTTTCATGAAAAAAAGTATAATCCATATCTGTATTATCAGGTCGAAATATAAGCCTTTGCTCTCCCGGAATCATATCCAATACCGTTTCAGATAAAAAATACTTTTTAACTTTATGCGAATCCGACCCGGGCACATAACGTTTAATAGTGCATTTGTCATAATCTAAGCAATCTAAACGTTCATAAATATTAATCAACCAATATCCTTCATGATACTTATCATTATCATCAATAATAACCGACGGATAAAACTGAGTACCAGCAATATCAAACTCTTTAATTTTTTCTCTTAACGGGTTGCTTAATATCACATCAGTCATACTCATATGAGCGTCCAAGATAGGCCTGACATATCCATTACTTTTATCTTTTTCTTTATAAGAATTCTCAAAAAATAGGGGTTCATCATTTTCATCTAGCCTATAAAACGCATAGTCTCTATCTGCACTTTTTTGAAGTGGCGTCAAGTAAAGCGTATCATCATCAAAATAATCAAATACAATATAATATTTATCGTTATGTTTACTCACTATGTTAATCTCTACCGAAACTCTTTTCCCGCTTCCCAATCAGACACTTTAAAGAAGCGTAAATTAGTAACTCCTGAATCTAAAAAGATATCAACAATTTTTTGGTGAAAAAACGTGTAAGCCATATCAGATTTTTCTGGCTCTAGAATTAGCCTTTTTTCCTCAGGTATCAAATCCAGTTTTTTTTCCGAAAAACTATATTTTAATATATCGTGAAAATCGTCTTGAGGATCATAATCTTCAATAATGCAGCTATTAAAATCTAAACAATCTAGATTCCTATAAACATTAATTAACCAATACCCCTCATAAAATTCTTCTTTATCATCGATAATAATAGAAGGATATAACTGGACATTTTCAATATCAAAAGGTTCTACAAGCTCTTTTAATTCCGTATTAATAACTACATATCCCATATTCATGTGTGCAGATTTTATAGGTCGCAAGACTCCGTTTTTTTTATCCTTCTCTTTGTAAGCATTTTCAAAATAAAGTGGTTCATCATTTAAATCCAATTTATAAAAACCATAATCTCTATCTGCGCTTTTTTGCAAAGCACTTAGATAAAGAGTATTTTCATCGTAACTCTTAAATACAATATAGTATTGATCGTTATATCTATTCATAATTCACATTCCCACTCTTGGGGTCCAACTACCACTAAATCTAATTGTTTTTTTGTTCCCTCTGGCACTGCTGCCTTGATAACGAAAATCGTCATAGCCAAGATGATTTCTTCCTTTTGCGCAAGGTACACTTCCTAATCTACTAGCAGGATCAATATCAAAACAGTTTGCACACCCGACTAAACTAGAACCTGCGAAGTTGTCAAATATCTTAGTTAATGGCAAACGAAAACTATTTACCCGGCCAAGTATTTTTTTTCCAATTGGGTCTAGTAGTTCGTGAATTTCCTTCGCTTTTTCCCTTCTTTTTGTCTTACCATAACAATCTTTTATTTTTATCTTTTTCTTTTGAATGTTTGTTGATACGTGATCATGATAAGGCTCCTCTCCTGGGCGAGTATGAGTATGATCACCGCGATGTAGCTGCGTCTTTAGATGACAGGCTCCGGGCAAGGTCGCAGGAAAACCCACAAGATTATCGATATCGTTAATATCGTACCCCTTGGAAACCAGCACATCGCCAAGCTTAGATAATTTGACTCCCTCTGCGGAAATTAGGTGATGGGTATCCATATGAATCCCTTCTTTAAATGGGTGGCCGGGAATCATTTTCACTCTGCGCAGCCAACGCATTCGATAGCCCTTTTTCTCTATGGTACCATCTACAAAATCACTTTCACCGGCATCTTGTCTGCCCATTTAATTCTCTCCTATTTGATTTTGAAAAAAGCAGCTATATATAGCGAATTTCCCCGCGAAGACTGCGCGGTGTTGAGTGTTGTGTTGATCCACAAATGCGGCAACGTTTGTCACGTTTTTTTGTATCGCGTTGTGCCGCCAAAGTTCTGCGAGTGCTTCCTTTTGTCGTTATACCGGCCGTTCTAGCTTTAAAAAGTTTTTCACCAAGCTGTTCAAGCTTCTTGGTGACATCGACAAAATCTTCGATAGTTTCGACAAAGGCTTCTAAGGCTTCTTTTGCTTTTTTAATTTTCTGTGCGGCTTTTGCTGCTTTGGCACTATTTGCTCCGATTCTCGCAGCCAACATGGTTAGCCGCGCCGCTGTGCCACTGCCTAGAGACAAGAAACTTAAGGCCACCAACAATATAAGTTCTATGGCGATATAAGCGCCACCTTTACCACCTAGAAAGGCGTAAAAATTGGGTGGCACCGCTTCGATAAATAACTGCAAATAAGCAATGTAGGTCAATGCGGCATCAGGGTCATTGATGAGTTCAAGCACATAGTGAAAGTTTGGGTTTTCTTTTATTTCTTGAGCGTATTCAGGATGGATATCCATGAGAACCGTATCAACAAATCTCTGGACAGCATGGGCATCACCGGAGGCGATATATTCCGGTAACTTTAAAATTTCGTCCTTGTGTCGTAAGGTTTTTTCGATGACTTCTTTAGATTCTTCTAAAAAATCCATGGCGTTATTGTATTGCTCTTCAATAGAGTCAACCATTTCCGCTGCGTCTTCTTGCAAACCATAAACGGCTTCTTCCGCTTGGGTTTGCCACCAGTTTACATTGACGAGGTTATCTTGGTTTTCATCTGCCCACTCGACAAATTCTCCAGCAGATTCTTTCGCTTTTTCATAGGAGCTAGACGCGAAATCCGATGCGAGATCCCAAACAGAACCTGATACTTCTGCTATCTTTCCACCCAGTTCAGTCCAGGTTTCTTTTTCAAATAAATCGGCTTGATCACCAATCCAAGTTGCAGCACCCTGATACAAACCTTGTGCACCACTAATTGCAATAGATGCATAGCCGTATTCATCCCAGAGTTCTTGAAAGCCTACCATTTCTGTTACGGTTGACCGGTAAGCGCCATCTAGCTGATCTTCGATCATATTTTTTAGATCAGTAATATCTTGCTCTAGTCCAGGTTCTGCGACGATTTCGACAATAACCTTACCCTCTTCACATCCTTCGACCAGCATTACCCCAGGCTCATCACAGGTATTATTTGCGTCTTCTTGCGTATGTGAATGTGTATTTCCGCCCATGTTACTTGCCTCCTTTCAACCCGTTAAATTTGGCTTTTTCTTTCACAGCTTCACCATTAACAGAGACTTTTACGTTTTCCGCTGGAAACGGTGTATTCCAAAGGTCATTGTAATTTCCACGAACTTTGATCCAAACAGGCGCCTCTTCTGGGTCCCAAGCTTCGATTTTTTGTTTTTGAACAATCGCAGGTCCAGTCATGGCTCCTATAACCATGCCTACCGTATTTTTGTTGTTCATCGTGGTCATATCAAAACTACGAACAACGTTTTCGCCATCAGCTTTGACATCAAAGGAATAAGTAGTAAATTCAGTTTTCTTCATTTGCGAACTAGAGGCAATTCCCTTAGCGGTTCCAGGTTGATCACCTGTACATTTACTATGATTAGAACCTTTTAATGCGGTTGGTTTTCCCTCCACCTTTACAGATGTTGACCCACTCGCTAAGTCAGACACCTGACTCATCACAAAATAAGGAATCGGCGGCGTAGAATTACCTATAGGTGTTTTACACACGTCCGGCGCGGTACATATGGATTTATCGCCACTACCTTTGTGGCTAAAATTACGCATATTTGCCCAGGTTTTTCTTCCCATGTTACGTACCCTATTTCGTTCTCTGTAATAGTTACACTCTGTTAATACAAATCGCTCCGCGAGCTCCTGAATCAGACGAGCAATAAACTAATGTTCGACATTTTACGTTTTCTGTCATTTGACTTTGTTCATCAGCTTCATTTGACTCAAATTCTTCTTTTTGTACCTGTGCATCGACCTGCATTTTTTTCATACCAATTGCTAAAGCAACGGGGCCAAAGGCGGCACCTAGATCGCCAAAACAGTCGGCAGGACGGTGTACCTCATAGCCTTCTATAAATGAAGAAAAGTTTCTTGCCAATGCAACATTGAGTTCTTTTGCATAGTGAACTTCACCATTTTCACTACTGTAAATATCCTTAACTAATACACTATCTTGAGATAATAGTTTAGTGAATACCTTAGCAAGGCTTTCTGCTGAATAAAGTTCCTTGCCAAACAAGTGTCCTTTTTCGAACTCTTTTTCTGGGGTAGAAAGCGCATAGTCAATTAATTCAAGTACATTTTGAGGTGCTTTCGGAGAAGCTAATAATAAAAACCCTGAACCCTCACCAGGAATAAAACCATCAAAAGACTCATCACGCTTTATTCGATACCTTTGATATAAGTGCAGCATGACACGATAGTCGTAAAAGCTATCCACACCACCCACAATCGCAAAATGATTATTTTCGAAAGACAAATATTGCAAAGCTAATTCCAAAGCCTCAATTGAACCTGCTCGTCCGGTGTTTAATGTCCGACTTGATTCAATATCAATATTTAGTTCTAGCTGTGAAGCAAAATTTTGGAAATACTCTGAAGTTATTCCAGGAACATCAACGTAAGTATCCGGACCAGCTAAAAATATTGGCACGGGAGCTTCGGGTAAGAAAGGTTTTAACTGCGCTAGCGCACTATTCGCGATCCAAAACAATCGCTCTTGTCTGGCAGTAAATATACCTTTCAGTGGCTTGCCTGATTGAGTTTGGTTGATTAATACTGTGGGAACTAAAGCCATTTGTAATTCGTTATCTTCTTCTTCGAAGATATCAACATATTCATAACGACTAATTCCTGATTCTATGGAGGCATAAACCATATCAACACCAGACCCTATGGAGGTGGTCACTCCGCTCGCACAAATATATAACGTGTTATTTGAGCTCACCCTTAAATCCCTTTTGTACTTTTGCTTTAGTATTGACGTAGCGATGTTCCGGAAATTGCAATGTCAACTCTAACGCTGCTGCGTGACGGTGACGCTGTCCCGCGTTTTTTAGTGCTTGGTGTAATGTTTCAACCTGAAGAGGTCGACCTAAAAAATAACGTTTTCCAGCAGAAAAACTATTTCCATATTGCTGCCAAACTGCCGCTACTTTTTCTGTATTCGGCCAGGGTAGATTCTCGTCTTCTAAACTATATACCGATGCATCGTCATCACCATCGGTTTCTTCCAATTCATCGAATAAATCAGGCATATCGTTGGCTAGACCATGTTGTTCCAAATCAATACCTGTAATGAAAGTAAAAGCTTCACCAGCAACTCGCGCTAAATTTGGTTCTTTCATTCGTTCAATTAACCAGGGAACAACTTGAGGATCCCCTAGCACTCCCGTAGCGCGAATGACCTTGCGAATACTCTCTGGGTCTTTAGAAAGTTGCGTGATCCATTGTCTTCCTTCTTCAACGGGCAGTATACGAAAAACCAGATCGATTACTTTGTTTTGTAAATTTTCTTCTAGATTTGTAAAATTTTTAAAGTTTTCCACCGCTGCACGATTTCCATTTAAAACGGCTGACCAGTGAGACCAAAATACAATATCTGGGTCTTCAGAATCCATTGCCTGATTTACTGCTGGTATAAGATCTTTTCTTTTTAGTTCACCGACTAGCCGGATAGCTCGTACATATAATTTATCATGCTGGATACAGTCTTCTCGCGTAAGAATCTTTTGTAAAAATTCACCTGGATCTTCTCTACGAATACTGCAAACTGCCAAAGCCAAATGCTTATGATTTAAGTCTTTACTCTGAATAAAGCGATTAACCCAAGGTTCTGCGATTTTTGTATCTAACCAACCTAGCGCAGAAGTGATCCCTTTAAATGTTTCATCATTCGTGAGCCCAAATTCAACCGCTTTCTGTATTTTATCCACTTCCATACTGCGAAATGCGCACATAGCCATGATAAAAGCTTCGCCGCCTTCTTCGATTGTGCAAGCTTCTTGACAGGCTTCCCATGCAACATCGGGAGCTATCATTAACGCGTCGACATGTTTTTCGATACGCTTTTCTAATTTCATTAGCTCATAAGGCGTGTATTGTGGTTGATCGACGGCTACAGAACGCAGAACCCAAAGGAAAGCGGCATCATCAACATGCCGCTCATAAATATCGGCAAATGGATTAATGGAATTTGATTGACTTACAGCGCTCATCTTTAATTGTCTTACACTTTTACTTTGAGGTTCTTTCTATTCAGCATTTATTTAACTTAGCGAATCAATGAAACATTAACTTCTCTTATTTTTGATACGTTATTGTTGGCAACATAACTCGCCTTCCAAACCATTTGAACTCGCTTTTCTTTTGGCTCTATTACCAGCGTTTCCATTTTAAACTCTAGATCTTGGTCGTGTTGGCGAACGACTCTCAGTTGCCCTTTGAGTTTTATTTCCGGCAAAATTAAATTAATCGCACCGCCTGGATGCATATTAACAATTTTCACTTTTTCACCACCCTTTAAAAAGCCCGAATATTGAAGGTCGGGATGCGCCGAGTTATTAAATCGAGTATTAAAATCTTGAGGCAGGTAAGGCGCGCGCGTTTTTTGCCAATGCTCGTCATAGGTACCACTGCATTCAGCTCTGGGTAACCAGTGAGGTGCACAAAAACCAAATCCTGCTGGTGTTGGAGTATCAGAAATATCGGTGATTAATTGGGATGGGTCTTCAATGTTTGGCAGGCTTTGTCCATCCATCTCTTTAATCGATCGACGACCTCTGTATCCCCGACCTATTGGGTTTCGTCGCTCTAAGCTTTTAAGCTCATCATCAACAATATATTTTCCGCCATAGGCATTTTCATAAATTAACGGTATTGATTCAAAGACTTCCGGTTTGGAAGCAAATCCATTTTGCCAATACCGATTACCAAAAACACGAATGACTTTCTGCACTACACCGACCGCCACTCCAACATCAAGATAAGTAACGGGTTTCATCTCAAGCGCACAAGCTTCGCCCATAATGACAATATCGGAACACGGCTTTCCGATATGAAAATCGGTCGCGTACTTTAAACTCGAGTTATTTGGGTCATCAAAATATTCATCTTCTAATTGAGGAGATAATTGCTCTTCCTGCAAAGTCCATTTTTCCCCAACGATAAAAGTTGCTTTAACAACCGAATATAATGTGTCTATTCCTTGCTCATTTGGGGCAAAGACATGTTGTGCCTCAAAAGGTGTGCGGTTATTCAGTTGCATGTATTCGCGGCAATCCAGTCAATCTTCAAAAAAACTCAGTAGTTTGACTAATGAATTAGTTAACTTCTACCGAACCTCCTAAGATTCTATTCACTCCACTCGAACGATTCAAAATATATTTACCACGAATAACGATTTTTCCAGCCTTAGTCAGTGTAATGCTGGAATCGCCGCACTTGAGTATAATTTCTTCGTCACCATTTATGACTACTTTCTTACCATCAATAACAGCGTGTTCAGCCCCGGCCAACGCAGCGTTTTCCATGTCTTTATCTTTACGTTTGAAATCATCCATGCTAGTCACGGGCGCTACTTCCATAGCATCAAGCATATCAATAAGCTGGCTACGAATATATCCGATGATAATTGGTTGATCAGCTTCGCCATTCACAAACATAAGGGCAACTTGGCGACCAACATTTATAGGATCAATTGGCAAGGTAGTTATAGCAACCACAGCATCTGAGCTAGAAGACTCATCATATTTAACAAGCGGGCTTCCATTGGTATCCACACCAATAAAAACACCAATGACAACTTCGCCCGCAGGAATTGTATTTCGCTGAGTCGTTTCTTCAATAATATTTTCAAGCTCTGTAACAGTCGATCTAGGATCCATAATTGACACCTTCTAAAACCTTAGTTGACCTTAACTTGGCTGCCTTTGACAATAACGTCAGAAGACCCTTTAACTGTAATTTTTTTACCGCTAATAGAAATATCACCATTCTTCTTCATCACGATTTGAGCAGAGCCAGTTTTCAAAGCAATTTCGTCATTCGCTTCAAGTGCAATTTTCTTTGCGGTAAGTCTATATTCCTTTGTCACCTCTTCACGATACTGCCCTTCAACTGATTCAGTTAGGTTTTTGCTTATCGTAATATTCATGTTGGCGCCGATTGTTTCTGCATGATCTTTACCAATATCAATGGTAATGTTGTCGCCTACTTGAAAATCATGATTTTTACCAACTTGAATTGCCGAATCTTTTCCAATCGTTTCCTTTCGGTTATTATCAATAGAAATTGAGGCATCATTGCCAATACTTTCTTTGTGATTTTCACCAACATTAATCGTTTTATCTTTTCCAATAGATTCCGACTGGTTATTTCCAACGGTTTTATTTCTATCGTTATCTATCTTTGAATTTTCATCATGTTTTACATGCTTAGTACGATCATTATCAACGGTAAGCGTCTCGTTATTTTCGACTTCAGTATCCATATTCTTTTCAGCATGGATAAAGATTTGTTCTGAATCTTTTTTGTCATCAAAAATTAATTCATTGCAGTTGGCCGAGCTGCCATCTTTAGTAGAGCGCGTGCGAATTCCGCTTTTTGTTTTCGAGTCAAAAGGAGGCTTGTTTTTACCGTTATACACAGTACCTGTAATAATTGGCCTGTCTGGGTCACCATCAATAAAATCTACAATGACTTCATGGCCAATTCTAGGAATGAAAGAAGCACCCCATTGCGCACCAGCCCAGGTCTGCATTACTCTAATAAAGCATGTAGTATTTTCGTCGTTTTGCCCTTCCCTATCCCAATAGAACTGTACTTTTATTCGCCCGAGTTCATCGACATATATTTCTTCACCCGACGGCCCAGTAACAATCGCTGATTGCGGTCCGCGCATGAAAGGTTTTTGATGAATTAAAGGCGGTCGGTAGTGCACTTCAGATGGGATGCATACGAAATTATTTATGTAGCCAGTATCACCACTTTCACCAGAAAAATAAGTCGTATCATAAGCGCGATGGTGAACACTTATTAGAATATATTCGCCTTTTTCCTGTGCATTATCGTGTTTATCAACCTTGAACTTTCCACCAGCATAAAAGGTGGTGCAATCAGTGCGACCTACTACGCGGTTTATACCTGCTTCATCAGACTCCATTCTGACTTTGACAAGCTCTCCGCCACTTCCAAACTCATAAAGGCTAGGGTATTCATAATGCTCAAAGTTTGAATTGTCAGAAAAGATACTTGTAGTCGTAGTGTTTGAGTAGAGAGTTTTATTCGGCTCCTTAAAATTGTAATCCGCTAACGACCACTGCCCCTTCTTAAAATTATATAGGTGCTCCCATCGGGTGATTTGCTCAAGTGGTGACGAACCATTGGAATATTCTAGATTTGTCTCAGTAACTTCATCGTAAGCGTTTTTTTCGTCAACAAGAATAAGCTTATGCTCACCTTCTTTGTGCAAAAAGAAATAGGCAATGCCTTCCTCTTCTAATAAGCGTGAGACAAAATTGAGATCACTTTCGTTATGTTGTACACAATATTCTCGTACTTCACCACCGGAAGCACGAAAATCAAAATCATTAAACCCAAGGTCTTGAAATATTTGACTAACTATATCCTTGGTATTTTTTTCTTGAAAAATCCGGTGATTATTGGTCTTAGATAAAAACCATAACCAAGGTACCATCGTCATGTGGTACTCACGTACGTTATTTATCTGAATTTCCCCATAAGTAAACGATGAGATAAATCCATTAAAAACGCGGTTATGATCGTTTTGAATGATTATATTCGTGGATTTGCCAACAACACTATCTGCAGCAACATCGAGGTTTTCTGAAATTACCGTAATTTGGAATTCAAAAAGATCCGATACATGTTCGCTCCCCTCAAACCCGGTTAGCAAAAAAGTATCTTGCCCTAATGAGAAATCACCAATGGCAATATATCTGTTTTCTTGGCTAAGACTGCTCATGCTTTAGCGATCCTTTCTTTATCGTACGCCACAAAGCTTTAATAACACTGAGAGGCAGCAATTTCCAGGCTTTGATGTTAAAGGGGAGCGTTTCCGCTCCCCAATGTCCTAAATTCCCTATCTATTTAAACTTCCATGTACTCCAAGTATATACTTGCGCTCCTGATATCCTTATCAAAACAACTTCCATGTACTCCTAGTAGTACTTAAAACTAATTGGTAGCTTAGATAGGCTTACCAAACTCAAGGTCGTAACCAACAACTTGTGGGCTAGCAGACTTGTTAGACTTATCGTAGTCGTTGTACTTAACTTCGATTTTTGCGTAGCTAAGTGAAACTGATTCAGTTGGATCAGTATCGCCTTCAGCAGAGATTGAATAACCGCTTACCAATACATCGTAAAGAGTGTAATTCATGTACTCAACAAAACCGTCTGTACCAGTTTGAACGAACTTGATTACTACTTTCTTACCGATTGAACCAGTAACAGCTTCTTTGAATAATGCAGTCGCTGAGTTGTCTGTTTTGTGCGTAAAAGTTACTTCGCTCAATGAAGGACGAGTAGCTTCACGATTAGCCAAGTTACCTGGCTCCATGGAAATACCACGACCTACACCAAACTGCAAAGTATCAACACGGATATGCTGTTCATAACCTTCCGCAGTTGCGTTACCTTCGATACCTTCAAATTCTATAAAAATCATCTCTGTAGTTCCTTTTGTTAGTTTAAACTAGTGTTGACAACGGCCGAACATTCTAACTTAGAATTATTACGACCTGGTAAAAATTTATGTCTTAGCTTTCTTCCTGGCATAAACCGAAACGTCTCGAATCTGTTCAAGTAATTTGAGCGCTTCAGTTGCCCCGCAAAAGTAAGGCCTCAACGAGCTTTCTCGGTCACTCAGAAATCGTTTTTTTGTAACGCCTTTCCGCTTGACTCGTAAATAATTAAAACACTTTTTTTTTGATAAAAAACCGCCTATTTTCGAAAAAGACTACCCGATCACAAATTGTTTTTTAGCGTGTCGACTTTATTTACACCCCCTTATTTTTCAAGGGTTTGGCGGCACTTTTTACCATGTCGATTATTTTTACACGGGTTGTCAAAATTTAGTCTTTCCGAGATAGGACGAAAAACAGCCAAACAATAAAGCCGATATTTCGACGATTTTTTGACATCTAAAACAACAAAAATAAAGGAAGAAATTGCCCTTAAAATGACAACCGAAAATAGAGTTTTAAATCACATAAAAGGCTAAGACTATCAAACTATAGCGATGATAATGGAACAATAGACTTTTAATAATCGTCTATACCAGAGCGGTCAAATGAGTAACTATAGTACAAAGTGAACAATTACCACCCAGCTACAGAAGACCATATGTGAGTAGCACATCGTGCAATTTTTCTTTACTTACAGGTTTTTTGATAAAATCGAGCGCGCCTAAAGATTTCACACGGTCATGAGCTTCTGGCTGTATATCACCTGAAATAACAATTACTACACTTTTAAGATCTTCAGCCCTAACCGATTCTAAAACACCAAACCCATCGAGTACCGGCATAGTGAGGTCTAGAAAAACCATTTCTCCCTTTCCTGCTCGAATAGCTTCTAATCCTTCGGCACCATTAGTTGCGAAAGTAATGTCGACATCCCAATTATCTGGGAGCGAACGAGCCACTTGCTTACGCGCCATATTGGAGTCATCACAAATTAGAACTGGAATTGCCATCTAAGCAAAAAACCTTTTTTATCAACAGCCTATTTAAAGATTATAGCTAGAGTCTTTGAAAGTGCCTGCTCTTATCCTATTTCAAAATACTTTTTGTTACTTAATCACTATTGGTTGATTTAGAAATACATCGGAGACTTTGGGGCTAAACTCATGTTTTAGCTCTTTTTTCATTTTTGTTTGAATTTCTTCTAACAGGGATTCCCAGTTATTGTCATTTAAATTGCCAGTAACGACATTTAAATCTACAATTCTAAGCTTAAACATTTCTATTAGATCCCAAACACTCACTTGAGATAAGTCTTGCTGTAATACATAAAAATTTCCTTCGACCCTTGCGACTAACTGATTTTCTATCAATTTTTCCCTTAGCTTTCGCCAAAGTGCGGGCGTAATTCCCACTTCAAGACAATCCTTATCTGATACCGCTTCGCCTTTTAAAGACTTTCGAAAGAAGACGTCTAAACAAGTCATAAGACTCGATAAAGAAATATGATTTGGTCCTCGGATATGCTCTGAAGGCTCACTAAGGTTTCGTACCAATAACGCACCGCCCAAAACAATAGTCCAAAAAATATTTATCCAAAGTAGAAAAAGTGGAACCGCGGCAAAAGCGCCGTATATCAGCTTAAAACTGGAGTTAGCAACAATAGAGGTGAATATAAGTTTTGCTCCTTCAAAACAGATCGCAGCAACGAAACCACCAACAAAGGCTTGTTTGATTCCAACTCTGCAGTTTGGAACGGCAATAAACAAAAGACTAAAAGCAAGCGTAGTAGCAAATAGTGGAACAAGCCTGAATATTGGTGAAATAAAGCTTATTGAAGCTACATCATCGAAGAAAAAACGCAGCGACATAAGGTAAGTACTCACAATCACTACAACTCCTAAAAGTAAAGGACCAATACTCAATACTGCCCAATACAGTAAAAACCCCGTTAGACCGCGTCGAGCAGTTTTGACACCCCAAATTAGATTAAATGTTTTCTCGATGCTAGTGAGCATAAAATACGCGGTGACCACTAGCATAATGACGCCAAAAATCGTAAGGCTGCGAGCTTGTTCAGAAAAGCTAGAAAGATAGTCTTGAACTTCTTGACTAGTTTCTGGAACGAAATTTTCAAAAACGAGATTTTGTAATCGCTCTGCTACCCCATCAAAAGCAGGAACCAATGAAAACATGGAGTAAGTGACGGTCATGATTGGTACCAATGCAAACAGCGTCATATAGGTTAACGCGGCGGCGCTTTTTTGGCATTCCTTATCAAAAAATTCTTTTGATAATGCAACAAGAAATTGAACAAGGGGCGACTTTTTCCATAGATTTCGTATAGCAGCTTTCAAAGTAGAATTCCTAAATTTTTAGACTGAAACCAAAACAAGCTTTTAAAACACTCTGCAACTATGCCAATACTAATCGGCATTCTTTTTTCTTTAAACACAAAAAAGCACAAGTTGCAGCCAAGCCGAAAATCAAAACAACTATATTTACTAGCCAACTAAAAACTTAGCAGAAATGTGGTTAACTCTAATCTATTTAAATTTTAAAGCCTAAGAAATGCGGACGAAAAAAAAGCCAGCATAAAGCTGGCTTTCTTCATCAAACGCTTATGTTCTATAGAGTTTCTAAGAATTTAATGATGTTACTGCGCTGTGCACCGCTCATTCCAGACACTGAGCCGTTACCATGCGCATCAATTGCTGCACCGAGTGAAGTTGCACGGCCATCATGCATATAAAGCTCCGCACGACCATTGCGAATCAAAAGATCTCGGTTTTGTCCGATACCCCAAAGTGGTGGAGTACGGAATGAGCCACCCGTACCAACATTCCAAAGCTTCATATCAGTATATGGGCGGATGTAAAGATCACGAGCCCATTCTGGTGCGCCACTGCTTGTCTTCTGAGTAGGCTGGTGACATTCTGCACACCCTACTTCGTGAAATGCAATCTCACCTTCTGCTACGTCCGGATCTGCATATGATTTGTATTCACGAACAGGCACATGGAGTTGCTCAGTATATTTAACCACTTGATCAAATTCCGTTTGTCCAATATCAGAAGGTCTCAAGCCAAGGTCAGCAAATAATGCATTTTCTGTTTGCTGCCTTACAGTCGCAACAGAGCCATCCCAGGTTAATCCAACTTCTGCGCCTTCAATATGCTGAAGTAGACCAACACCATATGTTGGAGGAGCAATCAAGCGTCCTTTAGCTGTATCAAACACATTACTGGATCGACCATCGCGGAAGTGGCAATCACCACAAGATCCTTCGCCAGCCGGCTTAACACCTGGAATGGCTTTAGATCCCGCAAAACCTGATTGGTTTGGTTTACCACCAGATACGTTAGGCTGACCATGGAACAAGTGGTGCCCTTTGATAAAGTCATCTACATCCTGCGCACTTTGAACAGACGTCAATTGCTGTGTAAACCTTGCATTACGCTCTTGATCTTCGACTGGGTTACACCCGCTAGAATGCACCATACGAACACCCGCACGACCTGCAGAGTTCAAACGAGGATCACCGGTTGAAGTCGAGAAGCCAGCACCGACAGTGGTATTCTGCATAGTATTGTATACCTGAGAGCTAATACCGGAACCGCCAGGGAAGTTGTTTTGCGAACTTCCAAATGTCGCTTCCCAAGAAATGATCTGACCATAGTCAAACATTCCAACTCTCATTGGGTTGTTGGCATTAATCATATACTGAGGTCCCTGACAATTACCTGCACCCCACTCAAATGCTTCAATACGCAAAATACTGCCGTTCGCATTTGGCTGAATCAAGAAATCATTAGGTCCATCACGATAGTCGGTTGTATAACGCTCCAAACCACTTGTTGATGAAGTGTTGTAAGGTTGAGCATCGATTGAAATCCATTCTTCTGGACGGTCACGCGAATGAGGATGACCATGACGCTGCCAGTTGGCGCTGCGATCCGTAACTACTGATCGAGTACGAGGATCAATTCGATCATTAGGATTGGTCTCATCATATTCATATAAAGCGGTATAGACCCAGTTATCTTCAGGCTCATTGTTTACTGTACCGTAGATACGATAGCGCAGGAAGTAGTAGAACTTACCGTAACAAGCTCCTGGTATTTCGGTAGTGTATGGGCCAGCACGGGTTCCTGGCATATCCGCTTTATGGAATTGAATTTGGTTATTAGAGCACCACAATTCAAGCTGAGGATCTTTAGCTTGAACAGGTTGGCCATCACCACCCCAAGGTGAGAATTGAATAATCAAGCCATACTGATTGTTATTACTAGCGCTCGGACGCCATGTCAAATTACGACCTTCAATATCTATGGCATAACCAAATGAGCTAGGAGCCACACCATTTACCGTTGATTTCAATGCTGGCGCAGGATGTTTAACCAGTGGTAGTTGAGCAATTAAATTTGCTTCAGCTAAATCCCAATTAGGAATGTTTGCTCCAGCAGTGCTATTTGGAGAGGTGTCATCCGCGAAGAAATACAATGGCTGTCCGTTAAACGTAACATGGTAGTCGGTTACCTGAGACGTATTACCGCAACTATCTGTAATTGTTCTTGTTCTGGGAATAGTTCCAAAAGTCCCAGTTACACCACCAGATGCGATGGAATCGTCTTCATTAGCAACGATCAGCTTAGGCCAGTTATCTTCACACGAGCCTGAACAATTACTTTGATTGTTTGAATCATTGCCGAATGTATAGAGTGCGAAACCTGGTTTTTCGGATCCTGGACCGCCGACTAAACGAGCTCTTCCCGATGGGCCATCAGTCACAACCATAGACGTCGCTGAAGGTGGTGCTGGCGGCTCGACAGGAGTTCCACCACTGCTAGAAGAGTAACAATTAGACTCGTTTGAGGCTTGTCCTGGTTGGAAAGACCACTCTTGAATACACTGACCACCGCCAAACTCATTACCTTGCAAACGCATTTCTAATGTATAGCTTTGACCATCTACCACATCGAGTTGCGCCTCGTAGCGAGGATAACTTTCACCATCTTGAGTGGTATGAGTGACTAGCGTACCGTTGCCGTTACCAATTAAACCCCAAACCGCAAAGCCACGGCTCGCACCATCAACTTCTCTATGATAAGCAATACCATCGGTGGTTAAACCAACTGTCATACCATCACCAAAGTCAGCAACAGGATCTTTATCGTTACAATTACAACAAGCTGGAGTCGCACTTGGAGTTGGTGTTGGAGTTGGCGTAGGTGAAATTGTTACATTAGGATCTGGCGTGGCACTGGGACTAGGAGTCGGTGTAGGACCACTTAAAGTAAAGGTGATCGTATCCATATTCATCGCAGAGTCACCCGCGTCGTAGAAAATTCTAACTGTCGCATTGGAAGGGATATTTACATCCATTGTCGCGTCAGCGTAAGTGCCTACCCATGCGCCTGTACCGGCAAATGAAATGTTGCCAACATCAGCACCATTCACATCTACAGAAAGCACGCCGTTAGTATTTTCAGAAGCATAACGAATAGTTATGGAGTCGGCTGCAGGTACATTTGTGTAAGAAACACTATCACCAACTTCAAAGACAAAGGCCACGCCTTGACCACCAGAAGCTGCGCCATCTTGGTAAGTTTCAGCATTACCAACTAGCGCACCCGATTCTGATTCCATAGTCGTACTGCCGGGTGTGGATCCTGGGGTAGGAATATCCGTTGGAGTTGAAGTCGGTGTTGGCGGAATTGGGGTTGATGTTGGCGTAGGAACATCTGGAGTAAATCCTGGCGTTGGATCTGCACCATCAGCGCTTACAAATGCCCAGCGTGTAAAGTCGCCGCGCCAACCAGACGGTTGTTGTTCCAAATTAGCACGGTTACTCCCACTAAGGAAAATCAGTTTTCCCGTAGCGCGATTTGCAATGTGTCCAAAACCATCTCCGCGATCTTCATAAGACCATTGAGTCCAGTTGCCTTTCCAGCTAGTCGGCTGAATAGAAATAGGTGAACCATTGGCATTTGTATCTGGTTTCAAATATCTATCAGCGTGAACACTTCTAAGATAGAAAAAATCTCCGTTAGGAACACGTTCAAATTTGACACAATCACCCGTATTAGAGTGCGGACGACTTGTAACCGGTTTACCATTATCACCGGCACAAACCTGCATCTTGGCATTTGTGGGTTTATGAACAATATAGAAGGTATCTTGTGCAACTGCTTGGCCGCTGAGTGCCGAACCAGCTAGAGCAAGATTTAGCAATAGAGCTTGTTTGATCGAGTGCATCGTTTTCACTTAGCCTCTCCTGTTATTTATTATTTTTACGCTGTGTCCTCTATAGCCTTCAGAGTAAAGGCCATAGCCATTTCTAGTTTGAGTATCTACTCAAGTTCCTCTAGTGGATCTCCGTTAAATTTGTCGATGCTATGGGAACATACGATTTATCAGAAAAACAATATAAAAAATGAGGAAGTATTTGCTGTTCGAATATAAGGCCATTTTGAAGGTTGGTCTCGAACCAAAACTACTAGTTCGGATAAAAAAAAAACCAAACAAGTGTTACGCTCGGTAATATCGAATATTTAATGGCATCTAAAACAACGATGTAATTCCTTTTATTTCAATGACATAGTCGAAAATCTAATATTGATTGTGCTCACATGGGTAACAAAGGTAACAAGAGATAGGCAAGAGAATCGCAGAAACAGTTCGATATAAATAATTCAAACCAGCACCAAAAACGAACAAAAATCAAAGTTACAAACGAAAAATTCCGAAGTTTAGACGATTTTGAAACGCATTTGGTAAACCATGATTCATTTAGACTAAGCACCTTTGTAGCCACTTTGTCCGAGTGGCAGATTTGATTTAGCAGGATGCTATCAATTAATAGATTCTAGAAAATCGTATTAATGAGTATTAGCAAAACAAACAGATTCATTGAGAAAATAATACGTATCTTTGATTCTGTATTTTTTGCCCACACGGTATGACTCAACATAGACAAACACTAACTTGATCCAGCTAATCGAAAAGAACATTAAAAAAGCAAATTAAACAAAAACCAAGCCATAAAAAAAGCGCATCTTTTAAAAGATGCGCTTTTCCAACATAAGTCGCCAACATTGCATTGGCATATTTATTTTTATAGGGTTTTCAAGAACTTAACAATTTTTTCCATATCACTACCAGCATCCGCGTGCGCGCTAATAGCATCTTGCAAGCTCCCCGCTCTACCATCATGCAAGAATAATGTATCTTGATTGTTACGCTCTAGTAATTCGATATTTCTCCCTATACCCCAAAGTGGTGGTGTACGGAATGTCCCGCCAGTCCCCACGTTGTGTAACTTCATGTCAGTATATGGTCGGATATACAGATCGCGAGCCCATACTGGCGCATCACTACTTGTCTTTTGAGTGGGTTGGTGACAATCTGCACAGCCTTGCTCGTGGAATGCAACTTCACCCGCCGCTACATCTTCGTCACGATAAGCTGAGTATTCACGCACAGGTACATGTAAAACTTCAGTGTAAGTAACGATCTTATCAAAGGCATCTGCACCAATTGCAGCTGGCGTTAAACCGTGGTCATCAGCCAAAGCTTTTTCAGCCTGCTCTCTCACTGTCGGCGTAGATCCATCCCAAGTCAATCCAACTTCAGCACCTTCGATCCACTCAAGAAGACCAGTACCGTATGTAGGTGGTGCAATTCTAGGTCCTTTAGCTGTATCTATAACGAAGCTACTGCGACCGTCTCTAAGGTGACAAGACCCACATGAACCCGCTCCTTCTCCAGTGATAGTATTACCACTCGTGTCTTTGATTTCTTTACCGCCTGCAAAACCAGTACTACCCGCTCGTGCGCCGTAAGCATCTGATACACCGTGGAACAAGTGATGCCCTAAGATAAAATCGTTAACAACTGACGCACTAGTTACAGATGTTAAATGCTGAGTAAATACTGCATCCTGATCATCTCTTAGTGATGGGTTACAAGGCGAATAGGCTAAATAAACTGAAGCACGACCCGCTGGGTTTAATCGTGGATCACCCGTTGAAGTAGTGAAACCCTGACCAACAGTATTGTGTTGGTAAGTGTTATAAACCTGAGAGCCTATGCTTCCTCCACCAGGGAATCGGTTATCAGCACGGCCAAATGTCGCTTCCCAAGTAAGAATTTGTCCATAGTTAAATTCGTCTGGGCGTATTGGGAAAGGCGCATTTTCGGCACCAATAATATATTGAGGACCTTCACAAACTCCTGCACCCCACTCTAAGATTTCTAAACGCATAGGCGCAATAGAAGCTTTGGGGTTAATGTGCATGTAGCCTGGACCATCAACAATCTCAGTGGCGTAGCGTTCTAAGCCTCTTAACTCAGAATTGTTATGCGTTGCATCAAAGACAGCTTCTTGAAGTCCATCACGAGCATGCGGATGTCGGAAACGCTGCCAGTTAGCACCCTCATAAGTGACTGTTGGTCGTTTGCTTGGATCAATACGATCATCTGGATTAGTTTCATCATATTCAAACAAAGCCGTATAAACGAAGTTATGGTCTGGATCATCACCCCAATTACCGTACATACGGTATCGGTAGAAGTAGTAGAACTTACCATAACATGCAGCTGGAATTTCTGTCGTATAAGGACCAGCGAGTGTTCCAGGAACTTTTACCATATGGAATTGAATTTGGTTGTTCGAGCAATAGAACTGTAAATCTGGGTCCTTAGCAGAGCGAGGCTGATAATCTCCACCCCAAGGTGAAAACTGAGAAATCAAACCATCACTATTATTTCCATTTGCGCCTGGACGCCAAGTAATTCTTCTACCTTCAATATCTATCGCAAATCCGTAACGGCGCGGCGTAATACCATTAATGGTACTTTTTAGCGCCGGCGCAGGATGATCAACCAATGGCAACTGAGGTATCAAGCTAGCGACAGCCAAATCCCACTTAGGAATATTGGCGCCTGCAGTGGTACCTGCAGATGTATCACTCGCGAAGAAATAAAGAGGTCTACCTTCGTAAGTCACGTGATAGTCAGTGACTTCTGAACTGTTACCACAACTGTCAGTCACAGTGCGAACACGAGGAATTGTTCCAAACTCACCAGTTACGCCACCAGCAGCAATAGAATCATCTGCGTTTGCAACAATCACTTTCGGCCAATTATCTTCGCAACCACCAGAACAATTACTTACTGCGGGCTGATTTCCACGAGCCGGAACGTCGTCATCAAATGTGTAAAGCGCAAAACCAGGCATTTCTGAACCAGGACCACCAACCAAACGTGCTTCTCCAGTCACGCCATTAGTAACTCGTGTCGATGTTGCAGAAGGAGGTGCAGGTGGCGCTACTGGCTCACCAGTTCCAGCACTAGTGTAACAGTTAGAGCTAGTTGCACTCTCACCAGGAGCAAATGTCCAAGACTGAATACACTGACCACCAGGGAATTCATTACCCTGTAAACGCATTTCAAGCTCATAACTGCCTCCAGGTGAAACTGAAATCTGCGATTCATACCGTGGGTATGACTCTCCAGATTGAGTGGTATGAGTAACTAGTTGTGCGTCTCCATTACCCGTCAAACCGAATACCGCAAACCCGCGAGTCGCTCCGTTAGCTTCTCTGTGGTATGCAATACCATCAGTAGTTAAACCTACTGTCATTCCATCACCAAAGTCTGCAACTGGATCAACATCTACTGGTTTATCACACGCATTTGGTGTCGCAGAAGGTGTAGGCGTGGGACTAGCTGTGACATTCGGATCAGGTGTGATGCTTGGGCTAGGCGTTGGCGTTGGACCACTCAATGTAAAAGTGATCGTATCCATGTTCATCGCAGAATCGCCTTCGTCGAAGAAAATCCTTACCGTCGAATTGCTTGGAACTGAAACGTTCATAGATGCTTGAGAATATGGAGCACCCCATGAACCAGTGCCTCCAAAAGAAATATCCCCTACATCAGCGCCATTAACAGAAACTGAAAGCTTGCCGTTAACGTTTTCGGAAGCATAATTAATGCTAATAGAATCGGCTGCTTGCACATTGGTGTATGAAATACCATCGCCAATTTCAAAAACATAAGCCACACCCTGACCACCAGATGCACCAGCGTCGTCGTAAGCTTCTGCATTACCTTCTAATACACCAGATTCAGATTCCACTGTTGTGCTTCCAGGGGTAGGGCCGCTGGTTGGATCCTGGGTTGGTGTCGGAGTAGGTGTAACAGTCGGTGTTATTGTTGGTGTTGGCGTACCAGGATTAGGAGTTGGCGTGACCACTACACCATCGACAGGAACAAAAGCCCAACGGGTAAAATCGCCTTTCCAAGAAGCTGGTTGCTGCTCGATATTTGCGCGACTTTTTGCACTTAAGAAAATCTGCTTACCTGTCCCTCGGTTAACGATATGACCGTAGCCATCACCGCGATCATCGTATGACCACTGAGTCCAATTTCCACTCCAAGTACTTGGCTGAATTGATATTGGCGAAGCATTGGCATTGGTGTCAGGCTTTAAAATTTTGTCCGCGTGAAGACTTTTAATTTGAAAGTAATCACCCATCGCAACCAGCTCAAATTTAACACAATCGCCTGTGTTTGAATTTGGGCGACTGGTTACTGGTTTACCATTGTCTCCTGCACAAACCTGCATTTTCGAATTGGTTGGTTTGTGGACGATATAATACATGTCTTGAGCAAACGCTTGTGTCGCCGATGCTACTCCGGCAATCCCGACACCCAAAACAAGCAGTTTTCTTATTGAGTACACTATATTCACCTTTATTCTCCAGTTATCTTTTATTTGCTTCTACTGATCTGAGTTGGTAAATGCAAACGAGAGAAGCGATTTATGTATCGCTTTAAAAGCCCTTTTTTAATTTCCTTTATAAATTAATCGAGACTATACAAGCACATTCGCTTATAAGAAAACAATATACAGAGATCACATTTATTCGCTGTTCGAATAGATTGGTGCGATTAGATTCTCTTTCGAACTAACAGGACTGGTTCGAAAAAGAAAAACACTTAAATCTGTTACCTTGGGTAATATCTTTTTTTTGAACAGTATCACGCAAATCAAAATTTTTTGTTATTTTTCAATATGTTAAATAAATTACACGTTATAAAAAAAGCTTTTAAGTAACATAGGTAACATAAATCAAAGTTGGTGGGTTTTTGAATAGTTCGAGCTAAAAAACCAGTAATTTAGCCCAGCCGAACATAAATTTTTGACGGGAATTGAATATTTCCGAAGTAACTTGAAAGATAAACCTGATGAAAAAGCGACGAAATTGGCACCGAAATAAAGCCTGGTAGCACCAGTTTAATTTGAAGATTTTAATCAAAAAAGTAACATATCAAGCTGCACTTGGTTGGACCTAACCGCATCGAGTCAACCAAGTACAGGATAAATTTTATGCGTTTTATCGACTACAATGATCGAACAAACTGGACAAGTGCATCCTTGTTTTTCTGACTCAAATTGTCAAATCTCTCTCGAGAACTTTGAGCTTCTCCACCGTGGTGAGAAATAGCGTCCTCTAGAGATGCTGCACGACCGTCATGCATAAATAACAATGCATTCCCTCTGCGATTTAACACATCGATATTGTGTCCTAATCCCCATAGCGGCGCCGTCCGAAATTGACCACCAGTGCCAATGTCATGTAACTTCATGTCGGTGAACGGAGATATCTCCAAATCTCGGAACATGACAGGCGCATCGCTTCGAGTACGTTGGTTTTCTTTATGACAGTCGGCACAACCAATTTGGTAGAATAAGGTGTTACCTTTATCGATATCAGGATGGTCAATGGGTTTACGATTCGGCACTGTTAAGAAGCGAGTGTAATCCACAATTCGACGTAAATCTTCTTCAGGTAAACTGGCGGGATCTACTCCATGGTCGTTAATTAACGCATTGCTTACCTGTTCTTCGACCGTGGCGACGTCACCATCCCAGGTCAACCCGACTTCAGCACCGTCAATCCATTGAAGCAATCCAACACCATAGGTTGGAGGCGGCAACCTTGGTCCATCTGGCGTATCAAACACTTCTGAACCTCTGCCATCCCGATCATGACAATCCCCGCAAGCAAAATCTCCAATTTTCACGCGTCCATATTGGCTTTCACTGTTAAGGTTTGTATTACTATTTGGCGAAAGAATACGGACACCGTGAAATAAATGGTGACCAAACAAGAAGGTATCCACGTCCTCAGCAGTTTCCAATGTGGTTAGGTGCTGCGTAAATACTGCGTTTCTCTCTGCACGGGCAAACGATGAAAACACCATGTTAGTAGCTGCAGCGCCTGCCATAGTCAAACGAGGATCACCAATGGGAGAGTCAAAACCTTTACCAGCGATCATGTTTAAATGCGTGGTATAGGTTTGCGATGAAATGTTACCAACTGTCGCCGTGATTTCAAAGCTAATGACGTTGCCATAATCAAAAGCTTCGCCACAACAGGAACCTGAGTTGTAATTATAGACTGGCACAAAATCAGGGAAAGCACCATTCTCTAAAGCTTCAATTCGAAGAGGTGCGACACCAGGGTTAAGATTCACTCCAGAACCACTGTCATTAACGCTCATCTCGAATCGGACCAAATCTCGCATCTTAGAATTGTTTGAGCGCGCATCAAGGATCACTTCAGTATGACCATCCTGCGCATGTGGGTGCCTAAAACGCATCCAATTCGCTGATTTATCAGTTATAGCAGGACGGGTTTTTGGATTAATTCGCCCTCCTTCTGTTGTGAACAGACCCGAATAACTCCAGCGGTATTCCGGTTCGTTGAGAGTCGGTGAACCCCGCTTTTCATAACGGAAAAAGTAATCGTAAGTTTCGCCACAAACTGCGGGAATCTTTCCTGCAAATTGCGCAGTAGTAATCCGATCCAAATTACTTAAGTGCCATTGCACCTGGTTAGTTGAACACCAAAATTCAAAATCATTATTTCCAGGTCCAACAATAACATCACCAATCCCATCTCGATACTCGGTAGACGCCATCATAAACTCCATCCCAGGACCAAGATTGAGTGTGAGATCGTCACCTTCGATATCAAAAGTATAACCATGAGAGCCAGGCGCTACACCGTTAATCGGTGTACGTAATCCTGTTTTTGGATCTGAGAGCCGAGGTAATTGAGCCTCAATATTGGCGGTAGCTAAACTCCAGCCAGGTACATCCATACCCATTGTCGAAGCGGGAGTTTCATCTCCAGCATAAAAGTAGAGTCCCTGGCCATTGTAGGTCACTTGATTAACTGTAACATCCAGTTGAGATCCACAATCCTGAGTAATGGTGATTGTTTTTTGTTCCACACCAAAATCTCCCGACAAACCAACCGCGTCTCTTAACCATTCAGGTTTTTGAATGGTAAGCATTGGCCAGTTTTCCAAGCAGCTTTCTGACGTGCAGGTTCCAGTAGTTGTGTACAATGCGTGACCAGGATTTGCGGATTGATTACCACCCGCTAAACGCGCACTATCACCTCCTAGGTAAACTATCCTAGCAGTTGGTTTGTGAACCGGTTCAGGTGCCCTGTCGATATTTCGCTCTGTAGCACAATTGGCCTCACCGGTCACCACACCTTCTCCCGGCTTCAAAGAAGCGGAGTCGTTACAAAAGAAATCTGGAGCTATACGACGTGTGTAGGTAAGATTATAGGTTCGGTTTAAATCAACGTCTTCATTTATATATGTTTCCCATCGTTGATAAGTACGACCTTGGGTATCGGTATACCAAAATGGCCCAACAAAAGGTTTTCCATCAATTTGCCCTTCAGTCCCAAGCCCAACCGTGAGTACTTTTTGCGATGCGACAACATAATATATTTTCCCACTACGGGTCATGCCAAAAATATATCCATCACCATCATCAGCAGCGGGATCATAATTACATCCAAAAGGATCAATAGTAGGTCTGGGTGTAGGGACAACAGGACCCGGATCAACAGGCTTGCCAAAATTAAACGTTACAAAATCGATATTCATTGCAACATCACCCGGATTATTGATAATTTCAACAGTCGCACCATCTGGAATATCAATAGGCAATGCCGCCTGTTGATAAGTACCACCCCAGTCCCCTGTCGAAGCAAATTCAATATCTCCAACGTCTTCACCATTTAGCATGACAGAAATAACACCGGTATTTTGAGAGGCGTAAGTCACAACAAGTGAGTCAGAAAGCGGAACATTATTAAATCTAACGCCACGGCCTATTACATCTAAAAATGCGACTCCTTGGCCTCCCGATGCTGCGCCATCGCTATAGATTGAAGAACCACCAAAAACCTCAGCATCTTCGCCTTCTATTTTTGTTGATGTTGGCTCGGGCGAAGAGGTAGGCGTCGGATTGGGACCACCATCAATGAGAGTAAAACCCGTATTAAATATTTTGCGCTGCGACCCCGCGGTTGCTACAACCTCAACTTGAAAGAAGCAGTCATTGCAGATTCGGTTTGGTAAAAGCTCAAAATTTGCTACTACAGCGCCATCAACTATTTGAGTTGATATTGGTTGAAAAGAATCGTTTTCAACAAACGCTACAACCGTTGGCTCTTCCAACGAATATTCCGCACGACATTGCAAAATAAAAGGCGTATTTCGATCCGGAATTTGCGTACCTTCATTAGTACATGAAAGAGTTAACTCAGGTACCGGTGTTGGTGACGGCGTAACAGGAGGAAACGTAATTGCTGGAGTCGGGTCTAGAGTCGGAGTAGGCGTTCCCGTCGGTGTCGGGGTCGAGGGGCTATCTAAAGAAACAAATCGCCAGCGAGTAAAATCACCGCGCCATGCTGGAGGTTGCTGTGAAATATTATCGCGACTTTTACCGCTTAGAAATATTAGTTTTCCTGTGGCTCGGTTGATTATGTGTCCATACCCATCACCACGATCTTCATAAGACCATTGCGTCCAATTCCCCTTCCAGCTAGTGGGCTGAATTGAGACTGGAGATCCATTTGCACTCGTGTCTGGTTTAATATATCGATCTGCATGCACACTGCGTAAATAGAAAAAATCACCATTGGCTTCTCTTTCCCACTGTACACAGGCTCCAGTATTACTAGCTGGGCGGCTCGTAACAGGCTTGCCATTTTCGCCCGCACACACTTGCATCTTTGCTTGTGTTGGTTTGTGCTGAATAAAAAATAAATCTTGCGCCTGAACTAGTGTCGAGACTTGAGAAAATGCAACTATTGCAAACAAATTTTTTATAGAGAAACGATTCACACCTAACTCCACTTTTACATTATTTTTAAACTTTTTTTGAGTAATTAGTCTTCTTGAATGAATAAAGAATCACTTAACAAATTAATTTCAAAGCTCCCTAAAAGAGAGCTTTGCTCTTTTTATTACAAAGTCTCGATAAACTTAACGATATTACCTTTTTCTTCACTACCTAAGTTGTTGTAGTTATTCATGACTGAAGATGCTTCACCGGAGTGTGCTTCAATGGCTTGGCTAACGCTAGTAGCTCGGCCATCGTGCAATAACAAAAGGTCTCGACCATTTCTTTCAAGCATTTCAATGTTGGTTCCCAATCCCCAAAGAGGCGCGGTACGGAATGCTCCACCGGTACCAATATCGTGAAGTTCCATATCCGTAAATGGACTAAGAATTAAATTACGCGCCCATTCAGGTGCATTGGAACTTGTGCGTTGATTTTCGGTGTGACAATCTACGCATCCCACTTGATGGAAGAGCACTTGGCCCTCAGCAACACCAGGGATATCAATGCTGCCAGGTTTACGATTTGGTACGCTTAAAAAAGTGTTATAAGCGATGATGCCTTGCCGCGCTCTTTGCACTTCGAATGGCATATTGTCTAAGTCAATTTTGTGGTCATTGACTAAAGCAGAATCCACTTGTGCTTCGATGGTCGGGTTGCTTCCGTCCCAACTTAATTTAGCCGATCCTCGCTCTAAAAATGTCAATAAACCAGTACCGAACACAGGAGGTGGAATAAGAGGACCTTTCGGCGTATCCACGACAATAGAACCTCGACCATCTCGGAAGTGACAACCACCACAGGTAGCTTCGCCAATTTTTACTGTGTCTAAAGCAGTCGAATTTATGGGAGTCCTTGGTACACCATGGAAATCATGGTGACCACTGAGAAAACTACCAACCTCCCGACTAGTGGCGGTGTTAACGTGTTGGGTAAACACTGCATTTTTTTCAAGCTGAATATGCGAACCTTCATCAGAGAAAACCATATTGGTTGCAGCAGCACCCGCGAGGGTTAAACGAGGATCACCTAGCGGCGAATTAAATCCATCACCAGCAACTGCATTAATGTGACCAGAATAAACCTGTGCACCACTTCCTCCAATTTTTGTAATTTCAAATGTTATGACATTGCCGTAGTTAAACGCTTCGCCGCAGCAAGTGGGCGAATTGTAGTTATACACAGGAACGAAATTTTGAATGGCACCGTTTTCTAGTGCTTCAATTCGAATGACTGAGCCAACATTTAAATCGGTAATACCATTAGCAGAGCTGAGAGAAACTGGAAATGGAGGACCACGTCTGTCGCTGTTATGTTGTGACCCAAATATTCCTTCATGACTGCCATCATGCGCGTGAGGATGGCGTGGCCTGTCCCAATTTGCAGATATCTGTCTACCCTGCGAGGCGGGGAAGTTATTTGCATCAACACGATCTCCTGCTGTGGTAAATAAACCTGAATATGTCCATCGAGAACCTGGATCAAAGTTTATAAGGCCTTTTCTTTCAAAACGAAAGAAGTAGTAGTAATCACCCCAACATTCACCTGGAACGACGCCTTCGAATTGCCCCCTAGCTACGGGATCTAAATCTCCCATGTGCCATTGTATTTGGTTTTTAGAGCACCACATTTGCAAATCGTTATTGCCTATAGCTCCCGTCGGTATTTCACCTGGTCCGTCTACGTATACACTTGGGTGAACCAGCAGGTTCCAAAACTGACCACCCCGCACAGCTATACTTGAACCATCTAAGTCAAAAACATATCCATGTGAGCCCGGAGTGCCACCTGTCATGGGACTCGGTAGCGCTTCGAAAGGTGTATCAATGAGAGGCATCTGCTCGATCAAATCAGCAGTAGCCAGATCCCAATTAGGGATGTTACTGCCTGCGGTCGAGGTCGAATCAGTATCGTTGGCGTAAAAATAAAGTGGTTGACCGTTATAGGTAACATGATAAACAGTTTGTATAACGTCATTGCCACAGTCGTCTTGCGCAATCACCTCTACAGGAACTGTGTCATATGTCCCTGTTACTCCACCAGATCCGACAAACTTATCGGGATCTTCAACCGTTAGTCTAGGCCAAATATCCAAACAACTTCCTGTGCAAGTGCTCGAAGTTGTGTAAAGTGAAAATCCACGCTTGCCAGAAGCAGTGCCACCAACCAAACGAGCTTGAAGCTGGTCAGCGTCAATAACTAACAAATCCACAGAAGGTTTTATCGGTGGTGGCGGAGCATCTCCATCTGGATCATCAAAACAAGGAGACTCAGTCACTCCTTCACCTGGTTTCACGGTAATATCGTGGATACATTGACCACTAGAACCTATACCATGCAGTCTAAGCTCCAACGTATAACTCTGTTGTGGATCAACGCCGATAACTTGCGCTTCATAACGAAGATACGTCCTATCAGTTGTATCTTCCGTAAATTCGTATGGACCCGTTTCTGGTAGCTCGGCTCCAGCTCCCTGGATTCCCAGGATAGCAAAATCAGGTTCGTGCCCGTCGGTTGCACGGTGGTAAACTAAGCCGGATTTGGTCATACCAAACACATACCCTTCTCCACGATCTGCAGCTGGGTCAACGGGTTCACAACCTTGCGGTGTCGGTGTTGCAGCGGGGTTTGGTGTGGCACTAGGAGTAGGTGTAGGCGCTGGAGTAACGCCTGAACCAGATATGAATGTTACTGAATCAATATTCATTGCGAGGTCGCCAGGATTATTCACAATAGCCACTGTCGCCCCTTGCGGTATGGCAACGGATAAACGACTTTCTTGATAACTGCCGCCCCAACCGCCGGTCGAATCAAAAGTGATATCACCTGAATCTACACCGTTTACCATGACAGAAATTGTTCCGGTATTTTGCGATGCGTAGTTGACTATCAAAGAATCAGAAAGCGGAACATTATTAAATCTGACGCCACGACCTACTGCGTCTAAGAAAGCAACACCTTGTCCACCTGAAGCGGCTCCATCGTCGTATACAGAAGAACCACCTATTAAATCCGCTTGTTCAGCTTCTATTGTCACTGATGACGGTTCCGATGAGGGTGTATTTGAATCGGGTGTTGGTGTTGGTGGAACTGGAGTAGGTTGCAAAGTGGGATTTATAGTGGGCACTGAACTCGGCGTGGGCGTTGAAGACACTGGAGTTTCAGTAAAGAGCGGAGTTGGCGTGATTGTTGGAATAGGAATATCGCTAATAGAAACAAACCGCCAACGCGTAAAATCACCACGCCAAGCTGCTGGTTGCTGTGAAATATTGTCGCGGTTTTTCCCACTCAAAAAGATCAATTTTCCAGTAGCACGGTTCACAATATGACCGTAACCATCACCACGATCCTCATAAGACCATTGTGTCCAATTACCTGTCCAAGCTAAAGGTTGAATAGAAATTGGCGAACCATTTTCATTTGTATCCGGCTTAATCAATTTATCTGCGTGTACACTGCGCAGATGAAAAAATTCGCCGTTAGGAATGCGCTCCCATTGCACGCACTCGCCCGTATTTGTTCCGGATCGGCTAGTAACAGGCTTGCCATTGTCACCGGAGCATACTTGCATTTTTGCCTGTGTTGGTTTGTGTTGAATAAAAAACGAATCTTGTGCTTGTACAAGCGTTGAGACTTGAGAGAAAGCAACTATTGCAAACAATTTTTTTATAGAAGAACTATTCACACCTAACTCCATTTTTATTTATTTTTAACTTTTTTGGAGTGACGACTGCTTTTTAACTAATAAAACATCACTTTACATGTTAAATAAAAAAGGCTCCCCAGAAGCGAGCCTTTTCACGTGGTTTTAAAGCGTTTCAATAAATTTAACGATATTACTTTTCTCAGCACCACTTAAGCCGTTGTAGTTACTCATTACATTGGCAGCTTCACCTCCATGAGCGTTAATAGCCGCGCTCACAGACGCAGCACGACCATCATGCAAAAAGCGCATTGATGCACCCGGAAGCTCCATATTTGTGCCAATTCCCCAAAGCGGCGCAGTGCGGAATGAACCTCCAGTTCCAATGTTATGAATCTTCATATCTGTAAATGGACTAATGACAATATCGCGCGCCCACTCGGGAGCATCTGAACGCGTTCGTTGATTTTCCCAGTGACAATCCGCACAACCAACTTCATGGAAGAGCACTTGTCCTTCTGCAACACCGGGTTGATCAATATGATACGGGCGACGGTTTGGTACGGATAAGAAACGTGTGTAGTCTTCGATCAACGTTAATCGATTACCTAAACTTCCTGGCTCGACGCCATGGTCATTGCGTAACGCATTAGCAACCTGTTGTTCAACGGTAGCAACATCACCATCCCAAGTTAATCCTGCTTCAGCACCTTCTATCCATTGCAATAAACCTACGCCATATAATGGTGGAGGTATACGCGGACCACTAGGAGTATTCACTACCTCGGCACCACGCCCATCAAAGAAATGGCAACGGCCACATCTGTCTCCACCAATATCATTATTATGTAACTCAGCAAAACCATTAAGGAAGTTATCCACTTGGGCTTCAGTAGTGAGGCTAGGAACATGTTGTGTAAACACGGCTAAAGCTTCACTTGATGCTCCTGGTCCATTGCTTGTTATCACCATATTGGTTCCAGCACGACCTGCGAGATTCAATCTAGGGTCACCGCTAAAGTTTTCAAAACCAACACCCACAACGGCATCTATATGAGTCGAATAGGTTTGCGAGCTTATGCCTCCAGCTACACCAGTGATTTCGAATGTAACCACATTTCCGTAGTCAAAATCCGTTCCACAGCAAGACCCTTTGTTGTAATTATAAATGGGCGACACATTAGGTTGGTGCCCGTTTTCAAGCGCCTCGTAACGAATTACAGGAATTGAAGAATTAATCTGCATACCTGAGCCGCTATCAACGGTCTCCATGGTGAAGCGAGCTAGACCAGCCAAAAGTGAGCTGTTCGCAATCGCATCACCAATAAACTCAGTTCGACCATCGGGTGGATGTGGATGACGGAAGCGCATCCAGTTAGCCCCTCTCAATCTCTTCGTTGCACGGTTCCGAGGATCAACGCGTTCACCAGCAGTTGTGAATAGGCCTGAATAGGTCCAAATAGTGCCTGGATCTCCTGTAGTTGGGCCACGTTTTTCAAAGCGGATAAAATAATAATAATCGCCATAACACGAGCCTGGTACAGTGCCTTCAAACCGTCCATGGGAAACAGGATCAAGGTCGGCCAAGTGCCACTGAATTTGGTTGTTTGAACACCACATTTGCACATTGTTATCACCTAAGTTAGGTGTTAACTGATCACCAACACCGTCAGCATAGGTCGTGGGATGTACCAAAAACTGCCAGAATAACCCGCCTCTAAGTGTGATATCTGTGCCATTCAAATCAAGTACATAGCCATGAGAACCTGGGGTCAGCCCTTGGATAGTAGTCGGTAACGCAGGCATTGGGTTTCTGATCAAAGGCATTTGAGGGATTAAACTTGCACTTGCCAAATCCCAATTAGGTATGTTGGCTCCAGCCGCAGAGTTGGGCGATGTGTCCTGTGCATAGAAATAGAGCGGTTGACCATTATAGGTCACATGATAATCAGTAAACTCAGTAGTGTTACCACAGGAATCCTGAACGGTGCGAACACGTGGAATAGTACTGAAATCACCTGTTACTCCGCCGGTTGAAATCGCATCATTTTCATTTGCCACGATCAATTTTGGCCAATTATCTTCACACGTACCACTACAATTACTGGTATTAGTGCCGTCGTTACCAAAAGTGTAGAGGGCAAATCCTGGCATAGATGACCCAGGGCCACCCACTAAACGCGCTAGTCCAGCATTTCCATCAGTAATTACCATTGCCGTCGCTGAAGGTGGTGGAGGTGGTTCAACTGGGCCTCCTGTTCCAGTGCTGAAACAGTTCGACGCCGTCAACCCTTCGCCTGGAGTCAATGTCCACTCTTGGATACATTGACCACCGCCAAACTCATCTCCTTGAAGACGCATTTCAAGCGTATAACTCTCACCTGCGGTGACTGATCCCAAGTCTGTTTCATAACGCAAATAAGAATCACCGGCTTGTGTTGTATGCGTAACTGAGTTGCCTACTTGGTTTGGTGCACTGCCTTTTAGGCCCCAAATCGCGAAGCCACGTGAAGTACCATTTCTTTCTCTGTGATAAGCGATACCGTCATTTGTTATACCTACAACCATGCCATCACCAAAATCTGCAACGGGATCTTTATCACCACAATCACAACAAGAAGGTGTTGCAGAAGGTGTTGGCAATGGAGAGTCCGTGACATTCGGATCTGGTGTTGCAGAGGGAGCTGATGTTGGCGTAGGACCACTTAAAGTAAATGTAATGGTATCCATATTCATGGCCGAATCGCCACTATCGAAAAAGATTCTGACGGTAGCATTACTTGGAATATTCACATCCATAGTTGCATCGGCGTAACTACCAACCCACGCGCCAGTGCCACTAAATGAAATGTCACCTACATCAGCACCATTTACATCTACCGAAAGCTTGCCGTTTGCGTTTTCCGACGCGTAACGAATTGTAAGAGAATCAGCAGCAGGGACATTGGTGTAAGAAACACTGTCTCCTAACTCAAAAACGAAAGCAACGCCTTGCCCCCCAGATGCTGCACCATCATCGAAAGTAGCCGCATTTCCCTCCATAACACCAGATTCTGATTCCATTGTAGTACTGCCGGGTGCGGGACCATCAGTAGGAGTTGGAGTCGGAGACAATGTTGGTGGGGTTGTTGGAGGTGTGGTTGGAGTTGGACTATCTGGCGTTGGCGTGGGTGTTTCTGGATTAGGAGTCGGTTCGGATGCAAGCGGCACAAAAGCCCAGCGAGTAAAGTCTCCACGCCAACTAGCAGGTTGCTGAACTAAATTATCACGATCCTTTCCACTCAAAAAGATAAGTTTTCCTGTTGCACGGTTAATAATGTGGCCAAACCCATCGCCACGATCTTCATAAGACCATTGTGTCCAATTTCCGGTCCATGCCAAAGGCTGAATGGAAATTGGCGACCCGTTCTCACTCGTATCAGGCTTAATTAACTTGTTAGCATGAACGCTTCGTATATGAAAAAAATCACCGTTGGGAATTCGTTCCCACTGCACGCAGGCGCCGGTGTTACCGGATGGCCGGCTTGTCACAGGCTTGCCGTTATCACCAGCACACACCTGCATTTTTGCGCCGGTAGGCTTGTGTTGAATATAGACAGTGTCTTGCGCCTGCAAAAAGCCAGAACTTGAATAGACCAGCCCCCCGCACACAACAGCAGTCATAAATGATTTGAGTTTTTTTGAGATCACCGGATACCTCCAGATTAGTTATTATTTTTTAGAAACCACCAGTTAATTAACCTGTTAATTTCTTTCTGAAACTAAATTTTATAAGTAAATCAAACGCACTTCGGGTTTGTGTTTTTAAAGCTAAGAACATTGAACCTAAACTCCAGCGCGATTATTAGGCCTTATAACAATAAAAGATCTATTTGCCGGAATAACTGGTCCAATATACTTTCGAGATCGTAGGTTATTAACAATCTCGATTTCGTGTGTCACAACAGCGATATAAAAAGATGAGCTGGGGGAATTAGTTCGAAACGTATTTGGCTTGGGTTCGATATAGCGAGCTTCTTTAGCAAAATTGCTTGAAGCGATAGAAAATGCTAAGCCAGATACAGCACCTATTATGAATAGCGATCGAGTGAACAAATACGTCACCAGCCGTCTCCTGTTTTTTATTTTGACAAATTGTTTTTTTTATAATCAACAACAAGTGAAGGCAACGTTCTAAATTAAAGCAAAACTAAACAGGTGACTCTTTCTAAAAAGACTTCATTATTATTTTTAGAAAACCCAAGTTTGGTAGAAACGACACTTAGATTACTTATTTAATTATGCAAACATATGTTTGAAAGAAGTGAAAGCGCTTTTAGGTATGATATTTTTTGTTCGTATTAAGAAGGTCTAACTTTCGCAAAAAGTACGCATAACTAGGCGTTTTTTAAAAAGACGAACCATGATTTAAGTGACAACGAAAGCACCCAACAAAAATACATATTTTCCCAAAAAAAATAATATTTATATAAATCAATGTGTTACAAATTAAAAAACAATACATTCATTCGTGACTGTTGATTTATTCATCTAATAGTCCATATAGATATGTTTTTAAATTTTCTTCTATCAAATAATCGATCGGTTCGATTGTTTTTTTTTATTTCTTAAGCAAACGAACTAGAAATTGACCATATCGTCATAATATGACGATTTAAATATGTAGCGCCTCCAATTCAACAAACGGTGTTTATCGTCGAAATTGAGAGTAAAATACGTGAGAAAAGAACAAAACCACCACCTAATCGTTGGTAATTTTTAATCATCATTAATTACATTTAATCACTAAAATAATATTTCATTATGACAAATATCAATAAAAACCCTGGATTAATAATTTACCACAACCCCCGATGCTCCAAATCTCGGCAAACACTTGCACTCATTGAAGAACAAGGAATTACCCCCACTATAGTCTTATATCTAGACTCTCCCCCTAATATGAAAACATTGAAAGATATTTTGAAAAAGCTGGAAATATCTGCAGAAAAACTGGTGAGAAAAGGAGAGGTGCTTTATAAAGAGCTCGAACTTAAGGGTAAAGATTTAACGGATAACGAATTCATTAAAATAATGGTCGAACACCCCAAATTGATTGAGAGGCCAATTGTCGTCAACGGTGATAAAGCAATAATCGGTCGACCCCCGGAAAATGTCTTAGAGATTATTTAAGTAGAGAATAATGACTCCTTATATTCTAGTTTTGTACTATTCCAGTAATGGAAACACCAAACGTATGGCAGAGCTCATCGCCAGAGGCGTAGAGCAGGTTACGGGGATTGAAGCATATCTACGAACGGTTCCCGGAGTGTCTGTTAGAACCGAAGTGGCAGAGCCAACCATACCGGCATCTGGAGACCTTTATTGCACTGAATCCGATCTGAAAAATTGTGCAGGATTAATTCTTGGCAGCCCTACTCGATTTGGCAACATGTCCGCGCCACTGAAGCACTTTATAGACTCGACTTCCAGCCTTTGGGTTAATGGTGATCTTATCGGTAAACCTGCGGGTGTATTCACATCTACCGGAAGCCTCCATGGGGGTCAAGAAAGCACCCTTCTTTCCATGATGCTTCCCCTGTTACACCACGGTATGTTAATTGGTGGAGTTCCTTATAGCGTTAAAGAGCTTAGCGAAACAGATTCTGGAGGTACGCCCTATGGCCCATCTCATCTTGACGAAGGTCAAGAGCGCCACACCCAAGAAGAGATTGCGATTTATCATGCTTTTGGCAAACGTATTGCTGAACTATCGTTAAAACTCTCGGTCGCGACTTAGTAAATGAAAAAACCGATTAAACACCTTAAGAAAAAACTAGAAATTAGCATTGTGGTTAGTTACAGTTTTTTCGCTCTATTGGTTGTACTGCTTACAATCGCAAATCTCAGTAATAGTAGCGGTCCTTCATTTAAGATTTGGTTGATTCAAGTCACTCCGTTGTTACTTATTTTACCTGGCATGATAATGCGCTACTACAGAAGCTATAGCTGGCTGTGCTTCGTTCTCTTAGGGTACTTTATTATTGCTGTTGAACATTCGTTTATGTCCACAGCATCAATTTTTGATCACATTTATTTAACCATCACGGTTGTACTTTTTATTTCGGCCATGTTTACAAGCCGTTGGATGCAGTTTCATCAAAAAACAATTGAATAGATTGAATAGGATATCGTTTTAAGTATGTATAAGTTTTTACGGTTATTATGGAATTCCCTCAGCGTTATTCGCGTCGTTGTTCTTAACCTTATTTTCGTTGTTATCGTTGTTTCAATATTAGTTAGCATATCATCCGAACAACCAAAACCAATCGCAAACGATACACCGTTACTAATTAACCCTTCTGGCTTTTTGGTTGATAAATCCACCTACGAAGCAACACCTATTGAATTATTGATGGGGCAAGACAATCAACAGGTAGAAACCTCGGTTCGAGATCTTACAGAAGCTATATACGCGGCAGCCGGTGACGAGAGAATTAATGCCATCATATTGCGATTAGATAATCTTTTCGGTGGGGGTATGAGTAAAATCGAAGAGATTGGAGAGGCAATAGAAACATTTAAATCAACAGGTAAACCTGTAGTCGCTTATGGCCAGTCGTTTAACCAACAACAATACTTACTGGCCAGCTATGCAGATGAAATTTATATTCATCAAATGGGAAGCGTCTTTTTAACCGGTTATGGTATGTATCGAAACTACATGAAAGATGCGGCAGATAAATTACTTATTGATTTTCATGTTTTTCGAGTTGGAGATTACAAAGATGCTATAGAAAATTTCACGCGCAATAGCATGTCTCCGGAATCACGAGAACACAATATACGTTGGATAAATGAATTATGGCAAAGATATACCGATTCGATTGAAACAGCGCGAGGTCTCACCGAGGGCTCAATTAATCAATATATTGCAAATTCTTTTGATGCCTCAGCAGTGAAAAATGAAACCAATGCAGAGTTTGCAAAAACAACAGGGTTGGTTGATAGAGTAGTTACGTCCACAGAAATAAAAGATATCCTCGTAAAAAAATATGGAATGCTAGAAGACGAACAGGTAAAACATGTCGGTTATTCGCGCTATCTCGCGGATGTATCGCAAAGTATGTTTGAAGAACCCAAAGATAACCAGATCGGATTAATTGTTGCACAAGGCACTATCGTAGATGGACAAGCGCCGGAAACTTCGATTGGCTCTAGCAGTTTTGTTCAATTATTACAAAACGCACAGAAAGACTATTCTTTAAAAGCACTTATCATTCGAATCGATAGCGGAGGCGGTAGTGCATTTGCATCCGAAATTATTCGCGAACACATTGAAAAAATTCGAGCAAAAGGTATTCCTGTCTATGTCTCTATGGGCAGCATTGCCGCTTCTGGCGGCTACTGGATGTCTGTTCCAGCTAACGAAATTTGGGCTACACCAGCGACAATTACAGGTTCTATTGGTGTCTGGGGTTTGGTTCCAAATTTCAATCAATCACTTGAAAAATTGGGTATCTATTCCGATGGCATAGGGACCTCACCACTGGCAGATGTTTTTCATCCAGATAGAAAAATGTCAGAACCCGCTAAACAATTATTTCAACGAAATGTTGAACATATCTATGATAAATTTATATCGCTTGTGTCTGAAGGTCGCGAACAAGAACCAGGTGCTGTACATGAAATCGCTCAAGGAAAAGTGTGGACTGGACGCCATGCAAAAGAGCTCGGCCTGGTGGATAAACTTGGCTCACTACAGGCAGTAATTGATTCTGTTGCAACGGAACTAGAACTGAAAAACTTCGATGTAGTTGAAATTGAACGTACTTTATCACCGCAAGAGCAGTTTATTCGATCTTTAATGCAAGGTGCACAAACGCTAACTAATCAATATGCATCAAACGCTGCTATTGATATTTTTGGAATAAACCTGGAGTTAGCTCAGCATCTTAGCCAAGGTATCAAACCAATTTTACCAAAAGTAAAAAACTCATCGCCCAATAATATAAATGGAAAAATATATGCTCAGTGCCTAGAATGCATTAGTGAGTATTAATTTAAAGCGCATCTGTATCTCGAATACTTTGTTGTCTCAAATTAACAATTAATGAATAGATGCAGGTGCCGACTGCGGCACCAGATAGCACTCCCACTGCAGAGTGAACAGCAAATTGATGAAGATCACGCGAATCATGAATAAGATTCGCAGCAATAACGAAAATTAAAATAGAGATAGCATATAAGCTAAAGCCCAACGCAAGATGGCCTCGGTATGGTTCTGATTTTTTATTTAACCTAAGAGAGGCATACCACAACACCAAGAGAGCTAAGCCCATTACCCCACTTATGTATTGATTCCACTTAAACAATGGTAGCGACAAAACATCTAGTTTCAAGATCTCGCTATTTTCAACAAAGAATCCATTCGGATGACTCGTCGCATCCCATAAAACATGGACAAATGCTCCAATCAATACACCCAACACAATAAAGACATAAGACCACCTATTGAAGACTCTTTTTCGAAAAGGTAAACACAAAAAATGCATAGTCGGCTTTTCTAACCATCGATACCATAATCCTAAAATGATTAACGAAGGCAGCAGACAATAGATAAATACGCCACTAAAAGAATGTCCGGGTGCTCCAACGGGAGCAAGTGCAACTTGATAAGGAAAGTCGGGTGACATACTTCCAACAAATATAGAAGCGACTGGAATTTTTCCCTTAAATAATTTTGAAATTGGAAGAGACACTATCGCGTGCGAGAGAGTATATGGCATATATTAAATCTGCTAAACAACCTAGATAGACGAGTTTTAATGATTTTCGATAAAGAATCGTCGAATTAGATTCCAATAACTACTCGATCAAAAAGAAGGTGACATTAGTCACTACTCGAACTTCTTTTTCAATTTTCTTTGTATCACCATAGTTTGTACCGACATCTCTGATAATAAAACCGCCTTGGCGAGCACTTCGAATACCTCCCACTTTTACACCCGCGTTTTCAGCAAACTCATTCGCAGCCAAACGCGCATTCTTGGTCGCCTCCTTAAGCATATCCGGTTTAATTTGATTTAATTTAGTAAAGTAATAAGAAGGTGCATTGTTGGTAATATCAAGTCCTTCTGATATCAGCTTATTTAATTTAGCTCTGACTTTTGAAACAACGTGAACTTTAGATGTTTCCACTTCAATTCTTCCGACCAAAAAATGCTTTTCCTCAACCAGATTCTGGTTTTCATCACGGTATTCTTGTTTCCTGTAATCAAGAATACCAGGTTTAATCTCTTTTTCGGTAAAGCCACTGTCTTGTAGTAACTCAATAATTTTAATTTGATCTTTTTCAGAAGAAGAATAAAGAGTAGGAATTTCGGCTTTATCCGAACCAGTGACAGTATATTGAATTGACCAGTACGCAGTATCAGATTCAACTCGTCGCTCTGCCAAGCCCTTAACTTCAGCTGTATTCAGAGCAATTTTAGATTTATACAGTGTCTCACTTATGAAATACCCCGAGATTGCTATTCCGAGCGCAACAAAAATTGCACCCACCATGACATAGAGATTGCCATCTTTACTGTTCATAAAATACTCTTTTTAAATTTCTTAGAACTTAAAACCCAAGAACCGACTTTACAAACGGAATAGTAAGCCGTCTTTTTTCACGAAGTGAAGCTTCATCTAATCGATTAAGCAAAAAGAATAACTCATTCGTATCTCGGGAGGCTCGGCTTAATATGAATTTCGCGACATCTTCCGACATCTCCATGCCTCGTGAAGATGCTCTCATTCTTAACGCCTGTTGTTTTTCTTCGTCCTTTAGTCCTTCCACATGATAGATCGTGCAGCCCAAAAGACGAGACTTTAAATCAGGAAGTAAAACAGGTAACGTTTGAGGGCTTGTATGAGAAGCAAAAACCATTACATGTCCAGCGTCTTTAACATTATTAAATAAGTTAAACAATGCGCGCTCCCAATTTCGGTAACCACATATAAGGTCTAGACCGTCGACGCAAACAATATCGACTCCATCCAACCCTTCACAAATATCAGATGGATCGAAGCCAATGATGTCATTAATTGGTAGATATTGGACACTCAAATTATTTTGATTAGCCTTATGGCAAAGTGCTTGCAATAAATGAGTCAAGCCAGCACCAGGAGATCCCCAAATAAAATGATTATTCTGTGGAGACGTCTTCAACCAATCCCAATAACGCATCGATCACTTGATGGTTGACTTCACTATTGGTATAGAAGTTACTAAAGGTAGCGTCGTCTTTTAAAGACACACCAAGGCTGAGTTGTATAGGGTATTCTTTAATCATTATTTTTGAATAGCTGTCGCTCATTCCCTCCGTAAACAAAGGCGATCAGATTTCATTCTACTTTTACGGATTAATATTAAAAGGTGATGAATATATATAATTTTGTTCGTCAAGATGAGAAACAGATCTGACAATAATCACATCCAGCGGTATCTTAGCGGGTTCTCAAAAGAACCAAGTGGGTCAACATTCCATCCAGTTTGGCCAAGATTTTGATCTTGAAGTTTCTTATGCAGTTCGAGCGTGTTCTGTATACGAGTGAGTGCAGTATCAGTATTTAAAACTAGCAACATACTCCCCATTTTTATTGATGTAACTTTCACAGATTCAACTGCGGCAAGCCCATCTAGATAATCTAACGATTGCCTATAATCCGCAAAGGAATCAATACCGTCTAGCAGCATTACAACACCAATTTCCGCAGTAGATCTGGGTAAAATTGAATATTTTTCTGCGAGGAAATCCGCCAATGGATAGAGTACTTGTCGTGCAAATAACACTTTTTGTTCTTCTTGTTCTAACAGGGAATCATAATCGTAAATTCTATTTTCTTGACCGTGCCAATATTGCCATGTCGATCGAATTTCACCTCTCGAAGTTGTTAAATACCGACCGATAAGAATTACATCAGCATCATATCTTTTAGAAGCTTCTATAATTGCTTGTTCGTCAAAACGCCACGCGCGCTCAGCAGGTAAAGCAATATTGTCGTCTAAATCTAAGAATGGAAATGAGAGCGACAAGCCACGCTCCCAACCAATGCTTTTCAGTAAATCCACCATTTCTGGCGCATTGTCTTGATTAAGCAGCTGTCGACCGTAATCGATATTATCTTCGACCAACCATACGAGTGTTTTAGGGCGATTGATGGGCCAGAAACGCTGTTGGGCATCTCTCAACAGTTTTTCGATCACTGTTGGCGAAAACTGAAGGATAATTTCTTGATTAAAGTCGACCAGAGTACTTTGTTCATCAACTTCAATCTCTTGATACTGAAATTGATCCACATAACCTATAGCAGATTCAATTGCCCCAAAAAGCCTTTCGTTGAGTAATACGTTTTGTGAACCAGACACCCGGATTAACACTTCTTTAAGACCGATAGAGGCTGCTCTCTTTCGCTCCGTGGCGCTCTGCGATGTTACAGGAATCATGGCCGAATAATAATCTGACATCTCTTGGGACAAAACGGGTGAAACCCAAAAACACAATAAAGCCAAGCATCCAACAAAACGCATCATAAAAATAAACTAACCCAAAATCTAAACCGCAGTTTGCGATTTACAAACTGACAAAAACTCTAATTGATTCAAAGCGTTATAAAGCAAAATTTGAATCAAAGTCAACAGGTCAGATCACCATAGATCGAAACCCAAAACAGTATTATTCTAACCAAGCTAATACGTTAATTACCATGTATTTATTCAAATACTAACCAATTGATTCTTAAACTGGTAGAATTCGCCCCCTTCAATTAATCTGTGTGCAAAAAGCACCCTACTCTGTCTAAATTATTGGTTATAGAAATGAGTCAACCCTCTGATAATCGCTCTATGGAGAAAAGCCTTAGCTACAAAGATTCTGGTGTAGATATAGACGCAGGCAACAAGCTTGTCGAAAGAATAAAATCCGTCGCAAATCGCACTCGACGTCCCGAGGTATTAACTGGATTGGGCGGATTTGGTGCTTTGTTCGAACTGCCCACGGGGTATCAAGAACCGGTCTTAGTTTCAGGTACAGATGGTGTAGGAACGAAACTGAAACTCGCAATGGATATCGGCAAGCACGATACAATTGGTATTGATTTAGTTGCTATGTGTGTAAATGACTTAATTGTCGGTGGTGCCGAGCCTTTATTCTTTTTGGATTATTATGCAACCGGCGCACTTTCGGTAGATATAGCAACCCAAGTAGTCGAGGGAATCGGCGAAGGTTGTAAACTATCTAATTGTTCATTAGTTGGTGGCGAAACGGCTGAAATGCCTGGAATGTACGAAGGTGAAGATTACGACCTAGCGGGTTTTTGCGTTGGCATAGTTGAAAAAAGCAAAATTCTTGATGGTTCTGCCGTAAAACCGGGTGACGTGTTATTGGGTCTTGCAAGCAGCGGGGCTCACTCAAACGGCTATTCTCTTATTCGAAAGGTTCTTGAAATAAGTGATACTGATCTCGATAATCTCGTTGGGGACAAGTCCGTTGGAGAGCTCCTACTCGAGCCAACCCGTATCTACGTTAAACCAATTCTTGAATTAATTAAAAATATCCAAGTTAACGCACTCGCACATATTACGGGTGGCGGACTGACGGAAAATATTCCCAGAGTATTGCCAAAATTTTCTAAAGCAATCATAGACTGCGCTGCTTGGAATCGACCCGAATTGTTTAAGTGGTTACAAAATTCTGGAAATATCGCTGCAGATGAAATGATTCGCACATTTAACTGCGGTATTGGCATGATTGTATGTGTGCCTCCTGAAAAAGTTAACGACGCAAAAGCTTTTTTAGAGAAGCTTGGTGAAACCTGTTTTCAAGTTGGTTATGTCATCGAGTCCACGGATGCCGAACCCAAAGTAGAGTACAAAAACCTGAATCAATTTTAAAATAGGAATATACCAGTGTCTAAAGGGCTTGCTCGCGTAGTTGTATTAATATCAGGAAGCGGCAGCAATCTTCAAGCTATTATCGACCAACAAGAGTCGGGGCAATTACCTATAAAGATTGTTGCTGTGATTTCAAACAAAGATAACGTTAAGGGGCTAGAACGTGCGCAAAACCACGGAATTTCAACAATAGTAGTCGACCATACCGACTATAGCTCTAGAGAAGCCTTTGATTCTCGACTACTCGACATTATAGACATTCAAGCCCCTGATATTTTAGTGCTTGCTGGCTTTATGAGAATTCTCACTCCAGAATTCACCAAGCACTATGAAGGTAAAATGCTCAATATACACCCTTCGTTATTACCAAAGTACCCTGGCTTACAGACCCATCGAAGAGCACTAGAAGCAGGCGATAAGGTACATGGGGTTACGGTTCATTTTGTTACTGCCGACTTAGATAGTGGTCCCGCAATTATCCAGGCACAAGTTCCAATCGATTCTGAAGATGACGAGAGTACTCTTGCAGCAAAAGTACTTAAAGAGGAACACTATATCTATCCAATCGCCATAAGTTGGCTGGCATCTTCTAGGTTGCGCATGGAGGGAAATGAAAGTTGGCTGGATAACGAAAAATTACCCACAACAGGAAAAGTGATTAATCGGTTTGAATAAATGACTATTCAGATGTACCTCAAATCATGTATCAATATCACAAGCGTTGTTTATTTTTTTCTGCTATCGACTTTTGCTTATTTTATTTTCGCCTGGCCGACAGGAACCGTTGAACTGATAGAGGGCTACGGTCTATTTTTTTTCTTAGGGCTCGCTGGAGCATTGGTTGCAAATTCGACGGGTGCAGGTGGTGGAGTCATTTTTATACCCTTTTTCGCATTATTTGAATTTACAGCAATGCAAAGCATAGCCACAAGTATTGCTATTCAGTGTTTTGGAATGACGGCGGGCACAGTCTCTTGGACACGTTTTTTACACAAAAAAATAGTCAATCAAGAGATAGAATTTCAGCCGGTGAAAAAAATTGTAATGCTCACGGGTCCAATTACAATATTAGGAGTCATCGTAGGCCAATATATACTCCCTCGCCCCGAAATAAACATCGAAACCCTATTTGGTCTATTCTCCATTGTATTTGGCATAACTTTATTAATCTTTACTAAAATGAAAGGGAAAGAATTCGTCGGTATTATTCGATCACCTTCTATTCTTGAAGGAGCGATGATCATGTTTACCTGTTTTACCGGAGGTATTCTAACAACTTGGATTTCGGTAGGTGTAGGAGAGGCAATAGCACTACTCTTGTTTTTTCTTGGATATCCCGCTTTTTTTGCTGTTGCAATCGGTGTCTTTACATCATCAATCTCTGTACTCACAGCAATTAGCTATCATATACAAGCAGATAATGTTTCCACTGAAGTACTTCTCTTTGCAGGGATGGCAGCACTTGTTGGAGGCTATGTGGCGAGATATATTACCAACAAAATTGGCGGATACAATTTGAAGTTATTTTTTGCAGTTTGGATTTTACTTTCTGGAATATTTACCCTTTAGAACCTATAAGTACTTATCAATTAATTCGATTGTTTTTTGTAAAGCACCCTGATGCTTTTTGATTTCATTTGCAGCTGCTTTTATCTGCTGATTTCTCATATCTTCGGAACCAATGAGCTGCTTAATACAAATCGCAATTTCAATTGCATTTTCACAGACAACGGCACCCTTACACCGAATTAAATTTTCATAAATTACTTTGAAATTAAAATAGGTTGGCCCAGTTATGACAGGACAATCCATCACGATAGGTTCGATCGGATTGTGTCCACCTACATTAACTAAACTGCCACCGACAAAAGCAGCATCGGCCGCACCATAGAGCATTTGCAACTCCCCTAAGGTGTCGCACACTAAAATAGAAGTTCCACTATCAACGGCGGTATTGTGACTTCGCCTAACTAAGCGTAAACCTTCCGCCTCAATTAACTTATCAATAGAATCACATCTCTCTGGATGTCGCGGCACTAGGAGTAAAAGAGCATCCGGATAAGTCAATTTCAATTGCTTATGCGCTTCAATAATAATTTCATCTTCACCTTCATGGGTGCTTCCTGCAATCCATACAGGGCGTTTCTCACCAAGGTTTAAACGTAAATCTTTAGCTTTTTCTACAAAATCCATCTGTGGAGCAAAGTCGAGCTTTAGATTTCCGGTTACAAAAATATTTTCTTTGTTAGCGCCAAGTACCTTAAAACGAATTGCACTTTCACCGTCGGCACTGCCCAAGGTGTCAACTTTACTTAACATGTATCGTGTTAACCGACCGACCTTGCTATAGCCCAGCGCTGATTTTTTTGAAAGCCTAGCATTGATTAAAACAATCCTACAATTTCGCAATGAAGCTGTTCGCATTAACTGTGGCCAAAGCTCTGTTTCCATGAGTACCGTAATTTTTGGCTTATACACTTTATAAAACCGATGCATGCAGTCTGGTAAATCAAATGGCAGGTACTGGTGGATGACCCGATCTCCGAGTCTCTTTTGAACCTCAGAAGACCCAGTTGGCGTAGTAGAAGTAATATAAATAGAAATTTCCGGATGATGTTTTAGATAATGCTCAACCAATGGGAGTGCGCCTAAAGTTTCACCAACAGAAACCAAGTGGAAGTGAATACCACCTTGTGAAACAGGTTGTTTCACGAAGCAAAAACGCTCCAACATGCGTTTTCGGTAGTTAGGATTCAGACGAGAGCGCCATACCAACCTCAAAATTATGATTGGTAGAAATAGATAATAAATAATTGTATAGGCCGCTAAGGAAAAATACATCTTCAATTACATGTTTTAATAAAATTTAACCTTAGTCAACATCAGAACAAAACGAAAGACTAAAATACTATAGAGAATGGTGTAATATCCACTTAAGATATTAAAAGTGAAAGAAATATTATAAATTCTAAGAAAATGACGATACCCCAGGAAGAAATATTACAAAAACTACGAAAAGGTTCTAGTGCCTGGAATAGTTGGCGCAAAAACCAAAACGGCTCAGATATTAAACTCGATAACATTGAGTTAGTTGGTTTAAATTTAGACGATATTGACCTTTCAAAGATTTCAATCAAAAACTCCATCATCAAAAAGTGTAGTTTCCGTAATGCAGACCTCATCTCAGCGAACTTTTCCGGCAGTGATTTACGCGACAACGATTTTTCTCGCGCTAAAATGATAGCGACCTGTTTAGACAATTCTGACTTGAGTCGCTGTAAATTAGTTAAAGCGAACCTGCTAATGGCTTCTACAAAAGGAGCAAAACTAGAATTTATTGATTTTCGCGACCACGACCTGAGCGGCTTTCACTTAAAAGGTGCTTCGTTAGCAAATAGTAATCTAGAAGGGCAAGACCTTAGTAGATTAAACCTATCACACGCTAACCTAAGGAAAACAATTTTAAATTCAACAAACCTCACTAAAACGATGTTAACTGGAGCGGATCTTTCTGGCGCAAAATTAAAAGATGCGAAGATAAAATCCACTATTTTCAAATCGAGCAATCTAAGCGGCATTGATTTTAGTAAAATGGATCTTGAGAACATTGATTTTGAATCCTCAAACCTAACCAAATGTGATTTTCGCGAAACTAATCTGACCAACGCTAACCTCACGGAAGCAGATATCTCGGGCGCAAAGCTTTGGAAAATAAGTACAAAACAATGGAATATTTCGAATATAGTTTGTCGATACGCATTTTGGGACAAGTCGGGAGAAGAAAAAACCAAATATAGAAAGCACGAATTTGAACGAATTTATGCAGAAGCCATTACTATCGAACTTCATTATCCTTATCGTCTCACCACCAACGAATTAGCGACATTACCAATTTTTATAGAACACTTACAGGCTGTTCATTGGGGAATTATTTTGAGACTGAAGTCAATTAGTGATGTATCAGGTGGAGCACTACTGCAATTTGTTGTTGAAGAAACAGGTTCTCATAACCCCGCCGAATTGAAAGCAAGTCTTCAAGATGAAGCTGAACGTATACAATTAGCGCAGCTGTCACTTCGTACAAATAACAAACTGCAATTAGAGCTGAAAGAAAAAGTCGCTATTGTCAAAGAAGAGTTTTGGCCTCGCTTGCTTGAGCTTGCTGCAGATCACGAACACCAGCAAGTTCGTAATCTAACGGTAGTATTTATGGATCTAAAGGGCTTTTCGAGTTGGGGTAGCAACGAACTCTCGGACAAGCTTTCTTTATTTAGAGGGTTGGTAAAACCTATACTAAACCGGTGGCACGCGAATTACCCAAATATGGAAGGCGATTCTTTAAGAATCACATTCAAAAATGCTTCGATGGGTCTAGCCTGTGCTTGCATGGTTCGTGACGTGCTCACGGCGGCGGGGTTTGAAATTCGTATAGGGGTTGAACTTGGTGAAGTAGCGGTAATTCATAACGAAGTCACCGATATTACGGATTTAGAAGGTGTCGCAGTAAGCATGGCCGCGAGACTTGAAGCAATCGCAGAGCCAGGTGAAATATTAGCAAGTCATAAAATACGCCATTACACCGATCATAGAGATCTTTTTGACTTCACCCCCAAAAAAGTCAAACTACAAAAAAGTATTGGAAATATGAAAAAAGGAGACACCATCGAATGCTTTGTCGCTACAGCCAAAGCGCCTTTACAAGATATAAAATAAAACGCCAAGCCATTTAGATTAGTCGGTGTTAATTGAGGTTAGAACTCACAACATTTATTTTTTACGTTTGCGTTTTTTATTGTGTTTTTTCTTCTTAGCGCTTGGCTCATCTTGTTTCGTATTTACTACTGTTTGCTCAAAAGTATTTTGATCACGCCTTTCTATATATTGAAAGAAAACAAAGTTAGATAGAAATTGCAAAAGGAAAAAAAACAGCACACTCATTAATACTAACTCAATAGCAATGTAAGCAAATAGTGTCGGTGCAAACATGAGCGTTGACATTAAGGAATCTTGATAATAAAAAAACCATTCATGCTCTTTGGGAAACACCCAAATATGAAGTTGATTAAATACGCTTTCTGCACCAATTAGAATAATTAACAAAGTCACAACACAAACAAATATTGTTAACCCAAAGACTTGCGTCTTTAGATTTGGTAACGGCTTCCTATTTAAAAAATACTGAGACACAAATACAAGCCAACACACAATACTCGCAAAACCAATCCATTTAAGAATATTGATTAGATTTGCAACATCCTGAAGATGTATAACTTCTGGTTTACGAAGCAATAATTGACGAGGCTGACCAAGAACCTCATAACTAATATTACCCAGATCCCTGCCTCCCGAGTGAACTGCGCGATTTATATCCGCAAACAAGGCCAGCCGCTCCTCTCGATTTGTTTCAGCAAATCCCAATTTATACCTATTCTGGGGCCCGTACTTTTCAATTGCCTCTGCAATACCTCCATAGTCATGCCAAACTCCATACAGAAAATGTATTGAAAAGAGGAAAAGCCACGCCAGAGATATAGAAACTAGAAAAGTTAACGCCGCAAAGGAACTATTTAGAATTACTCTTTTAGGATTAAATTGAATCAACGTCTTTTAACTTCTTTCAACTATCAACCAAACTTCTAATAATGCCCCAAAAAAGGTCAAAGTGGGGATTTTCTTCGAATCACATACCTATTTAACTGAATACAATATGTACGATAAAGACTAAAAATATCGTTTTTACATCAGTAAGTAATATCAGTAGTTATTTCAATCCTATTCTATTTCACCTTTCAGGAAACCATCTATAGTTATAAACATTAATTTAAAAATTTCTTAACTGGTGGGAAAAAACAGCTATGAAAACTTGGTTTTTAAACCTTTCATTGAGCAAAAAGCTTATGCTCCTTCTTGTTGGAGTTGGCCTAGTACCAATGGTAATCGCCTCATTTATAGCCATCCAGGCTGCAAAGGGCCAAATTAAAAACCAATCATTTTCTCGATTGGAAGCCGTTCGAGAAATCAAGGGTTCTGCTGTGATGAGATATTTCGCCACGGTTGAGGATCAAATCGTGACCATGGCACACAATGAAACCATCGTTAATGCTATGGCAGCCTTTAGTCGTTCATTTTTTCGGTTACCCAAATCCGAGCGATTCGAAGACCAAGACATAGCCGGCTTTAAGGAGTCATTAAAAGACTATTACCTCAATGAATTTGGAGCAAAGTACAAAGCGGACAATGGCGGTAAGGAAATCGATTTTACAGGACTACTGGAAGGATTAACCAAAGAAACAATAACCGCACAATATATGTATATCGCCAACAATTCACACCCATTAGGAGAAAAACATACTTTAGATTCGGCCGATGGCCGCGCGGTTTACCACAACTCTCATAAACTCTACCATTCAAGTGTACGAGAATTTCTTGAGAAGTTTGGCTTTTACGATATTTTTCTGATCGAGCCAAAGAATGGCGTGATTGTATATTCTGTTTTTAAGGAACTTGATTTTGGTACATCGCTAATAGACGGCCCTTATGCAGATACGAATTTCGGTGACGCCTATAGAGCCGCTTTGAATTTGCAAGATGGTGAGGTTCATTTAACCGACTTCAGGTCTTACACGCCATCTTACGAAGCACCTGCGAGTTTTATTTCGACACCCATATATGAGCGCGGTCGAGTAACTGGTGTCCTTGTTTTTCAGATGCCTATGGAGCCAATTAATACCATAATGTCTGAAAGATCTGGTATGGGTAAAACGGGCGATAGTTATCTCGTTGGGAGCGATTTCCTGATGCGATCAGATTCGTTTCTAGACAAAGAATTCCGCTCAGTAACCTCTTCATTTCGCAATCCAGAAAAAGGATCTATCAAAACGAAAGCAGTTAGCGAAGCTTTGAGCGGTAAAACCGATAATAAGGTATTAAATAATTTTCTCGGAAAAAAAGTATTCTCTTCTTTCGAACCATTAAAATTACCCCATTCGAATTGGGCTATTGTTGCAGAAATCGACGAATCGGAAGCCTTATCAGGCATTGACGCCGTAACCTGGACAATTGCAGTATTTGCTGTGATTGGCGCTTTTGCCATTGGTTTTTTTGCAATGATTATTAGCAAGATTACGTCAGCGCCTATCCTGGAACTCAGTGAGACCATACAGCGAGTGGAACGTGAAGGAAACTTCCAACTCAAGCTAAATAACGACCATGACGATGAGATTGGGCAGACTTCTCGCGCCTTCAATCAACTTATCGACAATCTTGATGATGTTATTAGCGGAACAAATAATGTCCTCGACGCAATGGCAAAAAATAATTATGAAGTAGACGTTTCCACCAGTTATGCCGGACAACTTGGTGTATTAACTCATGGTGTAAACGATGCAAAGGAACAAATAAAGAAAGCAAATATCGACCAAGAAAAACAAGCTGAGCTAGCCCAGAAAAGCGCAACCGAAGCGCAACAAGCAGCAGATAAAGCCCAAGCTTTAGCTGAAGAAACACTTGTTATTAAGCAAGCGTTAGATGTTTCTGCAACTGCTGTCATGATCACGGATTCAGAATTTAATATCGTATACCAAAATGGCTCATCACAATCATTAATGAGTCACCGAGAATCCGAAATTAAAAAACAATTATCCAGTTTTAGTGCCTCAGATATCATAGGGAGAAGCCTATCTGTATTCATGGATACTCCAGAAAAACAAAAAACACTTTTACTGGCACTTTCCAATAATTACGTTGATGAAATTAAACTTTCCGAACTCACATTTAAGCTTTCATCTACACCTATCCGCGACCAAAATCAACGCTTACTCGGTGCGGTCGTAGAATGGGTTGATTTAACGGAGCAACTTAAAAAAGAGATTCAGGAAAAACGCATTGCTAACGAAAATGCACAAATTAGAAGAGCACTTGATAGCTCTTCTACAGGAACACTCATTGCGGATTCAGCGTACGATATCATATACACGAACAACGAATTAGATCAGATTTTCAGATCTGCGGAAACAGACATTATTAAGGCTATCAATCACTTTGACAGTAAGAAAATTAACCAAACTAAACTTACTCAATTTTATAGAAATTCTTCTCACCAGAAAGAAATTTTTGATCGACTAACTTCAACACATCAAGAAGAATTAATTATTGGCAGCAAAACATTTAGTATTAGCACCACCCCAATAATAAGTGCTGACAATGAACGCATTGGAACAGTAGCGGAGTGGCGTGACAGATCGGAAGAAGTTTCTATAGAAAAAGAAATTGACAACATAATAGAAGCTGCGTCAAAAGGTAATTTTGGCGAATCATTAGATCTTCAAGGAAAAACAGGATTTTTCTTAAACGTAAGTGAAAGCCTCAATAACTTACTTGAAACTACAAATATTGCATTGAGCGATATCATAAGGATTTTCTCAGCTTTGGCGAATGGTGATCTTTCACAAACCATCACAAAAGAATACGATGGGGAGTTTGCGCAACTTAAGTCAGATGCTAACAATACGATTAGCAAACTCGATAATATCATCTCGAATATTCGCACCGCTTCAACCGACATCGCGAGAGGCGCAAACGAAATTTCATCGGGAAATGCGAGCTTGAGTCAAAGAACTGAACAGCAAGCATCCTCACTTGAAGAAACCGCGTCTAGCATGGAAGAAATGACATCTATTGTACGTAATAGTGAGGACAAAGCTCTATCCGCGAATAAACTTGCGGAACGCTCGGTGGAAATTGCAAGACAAGGAAACAGGTCAGTTGAAGACACATCAAATGCGATGAAGGATATATCTGAAGCGAGTACAAAAATATCAAATATCATTGGCGTCATAGATGAAATAGCATTCCAAACAAATTTGTTAGCACTTAACGCTGCGGTTGAAGCCGCTCGAGCTGGCGAACAAGGACGCGGTTTTGCCGTTGTCGCCAGCGAAGTGCGTAATCTCGCACAACGTTCTGCCGGCGCAGCTAAGGAAATAAAATCACTTATTGAAGACTCCGTTAAAAAAGTGGATCAAGGGTCAGCCCTCGTAAGTGAATCGGAAAATACTTTGAAAGCGATTGTTAAGGAAATTGAAGAAGTGGGAACAATGATGAGCGATATCGTTTCTAGTGCCAAAGAACAAACAACGGGCATTGAGCAGGTTAATAAAGCTGTAACTCAAATGGATCAAATGACTCAAGAAAATGCGGCGCTCGTTGAAGAGGCTTCAGCATCAAGTGAGAGCATGGCCGACCAAGCCCATAAACTCGATCAATTAGTCTCCTTCTTTAAATAAAACGATTATTTACTTTTTTGTTATAATAAAAGAGTCGGCTATGCCGGCTTTTTTTATAACGTCAAATCCGGGTCAAAGATCGATCAAATACTTAGTCTATAATTGACTTCGCTATTTAGATTAAAGGAGCAACCCAATGTTCGTATTGCTAGCGGAAGACAACAGAGATCTTGCAGCCAGCGTTCTCGATTACTTAGAAATGAAAGGCTTCGATTGTGACTATGCGGAGCGAGGTGATCACGCACTTCAGTTGGTACAAGAAAACCATTACGAGGCCATGATATTAGATATTATGATGCCGGGAATGGACGGGTTGAATCTTTGCCAAACATTACGAAGCTATGGCCATAATGCACCTGTGATTATGCTAACCGCCCGCGATACACTCGATGACAAATTAGCAGGATTTAAAGCTGGTGCCGACGATTATTTGGTCAAGCCTTTTGATCTTCCAGAACTCGAAGCACGTTTACATGCGATAAGTAAACGTAAGTCTGGAGAAAGCAACAGCATAAAAATAGGCGACTTGGAAATGAATCAAGACACTCACCAGGCCTATCGTTCTGGAGAGCTACTCGATTTATCTCCCGCATGCTGGAAACTTTTACTCGCATTGGTTAAAGTAAGCCCCAAGGTGCTGTCACGACAAGAGTTAGAAAACGTATTGTGGAAAGATTCTCCACCCGACTCGGAAGCCCTTAAGACACATTTGTATATGCTAAGAAAAATAGTAGATAAACCTTTTCCAAAACCACTTATTCACACACTTCGTGGCGTTGGAGTTGCATTAAGGTACGAAGAATAACTTTTAAATGAATATACATTGCAAAACTTCTCTGCGACATAAAGTTGGGAAGATTATTGCCATTTTCTCCACCATTATCATTATTTTTTACACTGGTGTAATGGCGTTCCTTCTCGAGTGGGGACTCGCCAATGGCGCAGGAAGCATTATTTGGCAAGAATCCAGGTTGTTTCTTAAGGAATATAAAGAAAACCCCGATGCTCCGCTCGCGAAAGGTAGATCTGTTAATGGATATATTGGAGCGGAAAGTCTTCCACCCCATTTACAAAATATTTTTAGCGAAAAAATAAAATTTCTCAATCCAGATACAATGCGAGACCGTTGGTATTTGCTCACAGACAATTCCACTGAACTCGTCCATCACAATATACTTATTTCAAAAATCCCCGAAGAAGATAGACACTTATTTGTTCATTACCAATTAATCATTCCCAAGAATGTTGAATTTCACATCTGGGATACTATGTACTACACCGCAATCATCGGTGGTGTATTGGTAATCTTCATGTTGCTTATATTTCGTAAGGTATTGCAACGCTCTCTTAATCCCTTGCAGAGCCTATCAAAGTGGATAGACCGCATCGAAGAAAATAATGCATTGGAGGAGTTACCCAAGGATATTCCTGAAAATGAAATTGGACAGGTAGCATCAAGCCTTTTTTATGCGCTTGAACGAATTAATATCTCTAACGAAAGAGAAAAACAGTTTTTGCGTAACGCAAGTCATGAATTACGTACTCCAATAGCTATTATTCGAAATACAATGGATGTTATCGAACATAAGAAAAAAACAGGCGATGATAAGATAGATCACCTTCTAGAAAGAGTTAGGCGCGCAAGTGATACTATGAAAGCCGTTACCGAAGCAATTTTATGGCTGGCTATCGAAAATTATTCTCCACCATCACAAAGCAATACCAATTTAAAAAAACTCATTGAAGACCTTGTTGAAGAGAACAAGGCCTTACTTCAAGATCGAAGCGTTAATTTGAATATGGATATTGATGGACTCGATAGCCTGGAAGTCGAACACTCTCTTATTTATATTGTTTACGACAACTTGATTCGAAACGCCTTTCAGCATGCTAGCCACGGAGAAATATCAATTACTTCTTCAGGAAAACATAGCCTTGAAATTGCTAACAATAGACAGGATCTTGAAGAAATTGATGATCAACGTGCAATGAAGAAACTAAGCACCGGCAACTTCGGATTAGGTCTTGCATTAGTGAACAAAATTTCTGAGAAAATGGGTTGGTCATTCTCTTTCAATATCGAAAATTCTATAGCACGTGCCAAAATTCAGATATAAAAAAAGGCGACTGAGTCGCCCAAAAGGTGCAAATCGTAAATAAAAATATTTACAACTCTGACTTCCGATTAGCTCGAAGCTAATTCAACGGAACCTTCACTTTCTCGAATCTTGTAGGTTTTCACAGAAACCGATTCATCTTCTAAGCACTGACCTGTTTTCAAATTAAAATGCTGTTTATAAATAGGAGAAGCGACAACTAGATTGCCGTTTAGATCACCTACAATACCTCTCGATAAAACAGCGGCTTCAGTGAACGGATCAATTGCATTAATCGCGTATAGCTCATCTTTCACTTTAAATATGGCAACTTGCTCCTCATTAAATAACGCCCTTACACCAATCATCGGAGTTAAATCATCCGAAGAGCAAATTTTTTCCCAATCAATTACGTCACTCATTTAATCACCTATTGCTCGATTACGCTGTTTCAGCTACTTGTTCTAGTTCCACAAATTTAACAATCTCTTCTTTTGTGGCTGGCCGAATTTGCTCTCTCTCTTCTACAAAAACAACCGTATCATCCTTGCTTTCGCTATTAACGAAGGTTCTAAAACGCTTAACTTTTTCAGGGTTTTCAATTGTGGTTTTCCACTCACACTGATATGTATCAACAATAAGTGCCATCTCAGATTCAAGTTCATTACAAACATTCAGCGAATCTTCAATAACAACATTTTTTAAATAATCTAAACCACCTTCTAGGTTGTCCATCCAAACAGAAGTTCTCTGAAGTCTATCTGCTGTTCGAACGTAAAACATTAAAAAACGATCGATATATTTAATGAGATCCTCGTCGTTTAAACCGGTTGCGAAAAGGTCGGCATGTCGTGGTTTCATGCCCCCGTTGCCACAAACATAAAGACTCCAACCGTTTTCTGTGGCAATGACACCTACGTCTTTACTCTGCGCTTCAGCACATTCGCGAGTACAGCCAGACACAGCAAATTTTAATTTATGTGGCGAGCGCAATCCTTTGTAACGATTTTCAATATCAATCGCCATACCGACACTATCAAGAACACCATAGCGACACCAAGTACTTCCGACACAAGATTTAACCGTTCTAACAGACTTGCCATAGGCGTGCCCAGTTTCAAATCCTGCGTCTATAAGTTCACCCCAAATGGCTGGTAGCTCGTGCTGCTGTGCGCCGAAAAGGTCGATACGTTGTCCACCGGTAATTTTCGTATAGAGATTGTATTTCTTGGCGACTTCACCAAGCACAATCAATTTTTCTGGTGTAATTTCACCCCCTGCAATCCGAGGGACAACTGAGTAAGTACCATTCTTTTGCATGTTTGCCATGAAATGATCATTGGTATCTTGAAGACTAGCATGTTGAGTTTCGAGCACATAATCATTCCAGCAACTGGCTAGAATAGAACCCACTGCTGGTTTACAAATATCACATCCCAACCCTTTACCGTACTTGCTAATAAGCTCATCAAAAGATTTTATTTTTTCAACGCGAATAATGTGGTATAGCTCTTGACGCGTATACGCAAAGTGCTCACAAAGATCTGTATTGACCTCGACACCAAGTTTAGTTAACTCGTTATTTAAAACTTGCGTAGCTAATGCCACACAACCGCCACAACCCGTTCCAGCTTTTGTTTCCGCCTTGATATCACCTATGTTTAATGCACCACCTGCTACTGCATCACAAATCTGTCCTTTTGTAACTTCGTGACATGTACAAATATGAGCAGATTCTGGAAGCGCATCTACACCCATACCAGCCGCGGCGTCAGCACCATCAACATTAGGAATAATTAGGGCTTCAGGGTTCTCAGGTAAATCCATGCCATGCACGCACATTTGCTGTAACGTTCCATATGCTTCAACATCACCAACTAATACCGCCCCAAGTAACTTCTTATTGTCCTCTGAAACGACAATACTTTTATATACTTCGTTAACGCCATCCTGATATATATAAGATTGAGAACCAGGTGTTCTGCCATGTGCATCACCTACACTGGCAACGTCTATCCCAAGCAGTTTTAACTTCGTACTCATATCTGCTCCGGTGAACGCTTCGTCGCCACCCGTTATATGAGAAACGGCTACTTTCGCCATTTGATAACCTGGTGCCACCAAACCAAATATTCGATTATTCCAAAGCGCGCACTCACCGATAGCATAAACATTTTCTTGAGATGTTTTACAATTGTTATCAATAACAATTCCACCACGCTCTCCAATCTCAATATTGAACTGGCGAGCAAGTTCATCCTGTGGACGTATGCCAGCAGAAAACAGAATCATGTCTGTTTCCAAATGCGATCCATCAGCGAAATTCATTCGATAGCGACATTCTTCGCCGTCTACAATTTCTTTGGTATTCTTTTCAGTATGTACACTTACACCTAAAGCTTCTACTTTCTTACGAAGCTGTTTACCGCCGCCTTCATCAAGCTGAACGGCCATTAATCGTGGTGCAAATTCAACAACATGTGTTTCTAAGCCAAGGTTTTTCAAAGCATTCGCCGCTTCTAAGCCTAGTAGGCCGCCGCCAACAACAACACCCACTTTGCTCGCTTTTGCTGAAGCGGTCATCGCTTCCAAATCTTCAATAGTACGATATACAAGGCAGTGTTCTTGATCTTTCCCAGGGATAGGAGGAACAAATGGGTAGGAGCCAGTCGCCAAAATAAGCTTGTCATATGATTCTTCACGACCGCTTTCTGTTTTAACTTTTTGGCCGCTAAAGTCTAAATCCACGACTTTATCTTTTAGCACATACTTTACGCCATTTGTTTCGTAATAATCTTCCGACGTGAGCATTAAGTCTGAAACAGTAGCTCCAGAGAAGTATGAACTTAGTTGAACCCTATCATATGCCAAACGAGGCTCTTCAGAAAAAGCAATTAACTCATAGTCATCTGCATTTTCATGGTTCAACATATTATCGATGAATTTGTGGCCGACCATGCCATTACCTACAACGAGGATACGTTGTTTACTCATAGTTATTCCTCAAAAAAGAAGTCGCACCTTTATTTGCTGTTATTTGTTGTTTCTACTTAATAGCATTCAAAATAAGACAGAAGCTAATCCTGATACATCTATATAGAAACGTTATTCAAATTAAGCAAAAGCAATAAGAATGCCAGCCCCTAGAAAAACATCCACAAACAATTAAATTCTTTAATTTCAAGAAGTTATATTTAAATTCAGAACTTTTAAGTCATCCCAAGGACACCTAATTAAACATTTTTGCACCATATGCGATCAAATACGCACCGTTAAAGACCATCAAATAATAGGTACTTCACTAAAAAATGATAATTAAAATTTTACCAAGCCAAAAACGACCCTTAATGATGCATAAAAAATACCTCAGGGAGTTTGAACCAAAACATTTCATGCTGTATCCAATGTTTATAAGTAATGAATATTAGATGGTTTTAATGCACGATTTATTGAATAATAAAAGGATGAAGACTCCTATTCTTACAGACCGTTTCGGCAGAAAAATAGATTACCTCCGACTTTCAGTCACGGATAGATGCGACTTTCGATGCATATACTGTATGGCTGAAGACATGACATTTCTCCCCAAAAAAGAGGTTCTCACCTTAGAAGAAATGACCCTCGTTGCAAGAGTATTTGTATCACTTGGAGTAGAGAAAATCCGGATTACTGGTGGGGAGCCGCTAATACGAAAGAATGTCATTTCATTGTTTCGTAGCTTAGGAAAGCTAACTAACTTGAAGGAACTATGCGTCACCACAAATGGTTCTCATTTGAGTCAATATGGATCTGAATTGGTGAAAGCTGGTGTCGATCGAATTAATATTAGTTTGGACACGCTAAACAGCTTAAAATTTAAGAAGCTCACACGATTTGGCAAGCTAAATGACGTTTTAAAAGGAATAGAGTCCGCCAAAGAAGCAGGGTTTAAACGAATCAAAATTAATTCGGTACTAATGCAAAACTACAACCTAGACGAAGCTTCCAATTTAGCCCGTTTTGCGATGGATAATGGTTTAGACATTAGTTTTATTGAAGAAATGCCGCTGGGAGAAATTAAAAGCCACAGTAGGAATGCCGAATTCATATCAAGTGATAATTTACGGGAAGAACTTGGAAAGACCTTAGATCTGAAGCCAGATACCTATGAAACAGGAGGTCCGTCTCGCTACTGGTCAGTAAAAGGCTATGAAAACAAAATCGGGTTTATCTCTCCTCATAGTGACAATTTCTGTGCTAGCTGCAATCGTGTAAGAGTTACGGCATCAGGTCGCCTGCTATTGTGCCTAGGAAATGAACATAGTTTGGACTTGAGGAAAATTATTCGAGATTCGAACCAACAAAAAGCTGAACTGGAATCACTGCTTGCTTCGGCAATTATTAATGCAATGCAAAACAAACCTGAAAAGCATGAGTTCAGTCTTGACGACAAACCACAAATTGTCCGATTCATGAACGCTACAGGCGGATAAGCCAAAATCACTGACCTTTATTATTTTCGAGAAAATAACCAATGCCCAAGAATTCGGAAGCGTTTATTCCTTTAAATATTTGTATATTGACTGTGTCTGACACACGAGAATTTGAAAACGATACGTCAGGCAAAGCTTTAGCTGACGCAGTACAAGAAGCTGGTCATCAACTAAACGAAAGAGCAATAAGTAAAGATGATATCTATCAAATAAGAGCAATAGTCAGCCCTTGGGTTTACGATGAAAGCATTCACGCAATTCTCGTTACAGGAGGCACAGGATTTTCAGGTCGAGACAGTACCCCAGAGGCGATAGAGCCGCTCTTCGATAAAGATATACCAGGGTTCGGCGAACTATTTCGCTCTGTTTCCTTTGAAGAAATCGGCACGTCGACTATCCAATCTAGAGCATTTGCCGGATTAGCAAACTTCACTACGATCTTTTGTTTACCTGGTTCAACGGGGGCTTGCATCACCGGCTGGGAAAAAATTATCTCACCGCAACTTGATTCTCGCACGAAGCCTTGTAATTTCGTAGGCCATTTGACAAATCACTAATACAATTCGAATTACATATGCTTAGCATTTCTGACGCACAAGAAAAAATTCTAAAGTCCGTTAACCCTATACGAGAAGAAGAAACACTCCCGCTACTTGAGTTAAACAATCGCATTATTGCTCAAGATATTATCTCAATGTTTGATATTCCCCCAGCCGACAATAGTGCTATGGATGGCTACGCTATCAACTTAAATGATTTGCCAGAACAAGAAGAAATTAAGTTAGAAATTAGCCAAAGAATTCCTGCTGGGTCAATTCCAGCTGAATTAGAAGTTGGAACTGCAGCAAGAATTTTCACCGGTGCAGAAATACCCAAAAATGCCAATGCTGTTGTTATCCAAGAAAATACTCAGCAAACCGATGATGGCTCCACTGTAATATTAAAAAAAATACCCTCTCATTTCGAAAATATTCGTGCAGCCGGGCAAGACGTAAAATCGGGAGAAAGTGTAATAAATTCAGGGACAAGAATTGATTCCAGACACATCGGTATGATTGCCGCGATCGGGTTAAGCAACGTGACGGTAAAAAAGCGCGTAAAAGTCGCTGTTTTTAGCACCGGAAACGAATTACTCCAGCCGGGAGAGCCGGTACAAAAAGGAAAAATTTTTAACTCCAATCTCTACATGATTCAGTCACTGTTAAAAAATTTAGACTGCGAAATAATAGCTTCTAATACTATCCCAGATAATTTTGAATCAACTAAGTCTACTTTTAAAAATGCTTCTAAAAACGCCGACGTTGTAATTAGTATTGGTGGTGTTTCTGTAGGCGAAGAAGATCATGTTAAAAAAGCGGTAGAGGAAGTGGGTGAAATTCATTTATGGAAAATAAAAATGAAACCTGGAAAACCACTGGCCTTTGGCAAGATTGAAAATGCTCATTTTATTGGCCTTCCTGGAAACCCTGTATCGAGCTTCGTAAGTTTTCTTATGATAGCAGCACCCGTCTTAAAAAAAATCCAGGGAGACATCACACCAATCCCATCGTCCATAAAATTGCCCGTTTTGTTTTCTGTTGATAAACCCACATCCCGTGCTGAGTTTATCCGAGTATCAATTAGAAACGAAGGCGTGGAAAGATTTAGCAATCAAAGTTCTGGCGTTCTCAAGTCCGTTGTAAAATCTGATGGACTCGCATTAATAGAGCCAAATATGAAATTAAACAAAGGGGATCTTGTTGACGTTTTTCCCTTCGATAGCCTTTTATCATAAGTAAAACCTATCATGAAGCATTTGAATTTTTTGCTCTTTTCGATCATTACTTTTCAATTGCTTTCAATAAATGTAAATAGCGTTCCAGCAACCAAGAACCCTAGTAGTTACGCGATAGGTATACCAGATCTACAAACGCCATATCATCAATATATAAAAAGCTCTCGAAGGAAAATTCTCAAATCCATCCAAGAAAAAGAAGCTATGGATAACTATGTGGGTCCCTATACGATTGAAGACGTTGTGGATATGCGCAGTCCATTTCAGCTTCCAGAAAAAGAATCTGAATATTGTTTTGAAGATAAAAGTCGCGGAGGTGGAAAAGGTTTTATACTCTCTCATGGCTTAACTGATTCTCCATTTTTCATGAAGGATATAGCTCACGTCATTCATCAGCACTACCCCTGCTCTCTTGTGAGAGCTATTTTACTTCCCGGTCATGGGACCGTTGCTGGAGATGCCCTCAATTTAAATTTTAACGATTGGATTAAAACAATAGAATATGGTGTTTATCGGCTTGATAGTAACAAAAATATCGATGAAATTTATCTAGTTGGTTTTTCTACAGGATCATCCCTAGCAATTAATCAACTGGTCCATGGAAATTACAATTCAAAAGTTGCCGGCTTGATGCTTTTTTCCTTAGCATTATCTGCGAAGTCCAAGCTCGCGCCTTTAGCACCATTTGTAAACGCATTTATCGATTGGCAAAGCAACTATCCTGAAGACGACGCTTCACGTTACGCCTCATTCACATTCGAAGCGGCGTCAGAGTTTTATAAATTTACTAAAAACATGAATAGTAAAAAATATGCGATCGATCTTCCTACTTTAGTTGTCGTAAGCGCTGACGACCAGACAATCGATCCAAATATTGCTGAGTATTATTTCTGTAATTACATACATACAAATCAAAAGGCATTGATTTGGTACGAATCCTTAAAACAAGAGAAAAATCATCTTCGATTGTGTTCGAGATGGACTCACTCTGTGTCACTCCCCAACACCAATTCACCTCTTCACATCGCAACAAAACCGTTTTATTTTGCGAACTTCGCCCATACCTCTCTCACATTTAAACCTGACAACTTTCATTACGGCGCATTTGGAAACTATCACAAATGTAAACACCTGCTTAAATCTAAAGAAATCTACTCAAATTGCCTGGCAGGAACTGGGAACTTTGTATTTGGCGAATTCAAAACGATAGACCCCAAAAGGGATTTGAACAAACAATTTGATTACGTACGTGCCAGTACATTTAACCCAGATTTCAGTCGAATTGAAATTGCCGTGAAGTGTTTTGTAAATTCTTCATGCCGAAAAAATAAACTTTTAAAGTCAATATCAAGTATCCCGCCACTCTAAGGTATTTCCACTTACCAATTAAAAAAAATGTAATTTTTTTGTCACCCTAATTGCGTAGCCACTGTTATTACACAATATATATTAAATGTTTTTACCATTAAAACGGTTTAAGCAGGCGCAAATTGCGCCATACAATTTAAATATGTTAAGGATCAAACAAAAACGAGCATAGATTATTCAAAGCTCAATTTAATTTTAACGATTGAGTTAACTTAAAATTAGGCTAGTACCCAAAAATAAATTTCGCTGAAAAATGTGAAGAGCTAGGCAGAATTCTCAAGATTACCCAAGCTTCATTAGGTGGCAAACACCTAAACAAAATTCGCTTTCTTCGAATATAAAATGTTTATGTAAAGAATTGTTTAGGAAGAGCAAAGCAAGTGTTGACATTATATATTTTAGCTCCCCGATCTTAGCCAGCGTCGAGCTGGCTTTTTTTTATACTAATTCTTTAATAAGATTTCGATATTTTTACTTAGTCTTAATCTATTCACATAACTTTAACCATTCATTCACTTTTTCGAAACGAATGCTTTTCAACATCAGTCACTTATTTCATCAGATGATTGAGGACATAATATGAACATTCGTAAGTTACTTCTTACCCTCGCAGTAGTTAGCGTCTCTAACTCGGTTAGCGCTGGTAAATTCTTTAGCGTCGAGTTTTTGGGCGAAGCCACATTTCCTACCGGATATGAATTTGAAGGCTTAGAAGTTGGTGGTCTTTCAGGAATTGATTACGACGCAGAAAACGACAGCTATATCGCAATCAGCGACGATCGCGCGCAGCTTGGCCCTGCACGCTTTTATGATTTGACTATCGATCTTAGCGATGGAGTACTGGAAGACGGTGATGTCACATTCACCAAGATGACAGAAATTCTCGATGCTAATGGAGAGCCATTTCCTTTTGCCGGTGTCGATCCAGAAGCGATCCGTTTAGCGCCATTCCCAGGAATCTTATACTGGACAAGCGAAGGTGATGCCAACAATGGTGTAGCACCGTTTGTGCGTGTTATGACAAGAGATGGAGAACCTCTAGATGAATTTGGATTGCCAACAAAATACTTCCCAACAGGTGATTCAGGCATCAGAAATAACCTTGCATTTGAAAGCTTAACGTTTGGCTTCGATCAAGCTAGCTTAATTACTGCGACAGAAAATGCCCTAGTTCAAGACGGACCAACTGCAAGTGTTGACAACGGTTCGTTAGTTCGTGTTTTGAAACTCGATCGCATTTCTGGTGAGCCTGTCGCAGAATATATCTACCCAACGGAGCCTGTCGCCGCAGAGTCTATTCCAGCAGGCACATTCAACACTAACGGGTTAGTCGAACTGTTAACAGTTTCTCCCACTCGCATGCTCGCTGTAGAGCGTTCTTTTTCTGTTGGCGTCGGTAACAGTATAAAACTCTTTTTGACTAATACACGCTACGCTACAAACGTTATAAAAAGAAACAGCGTAGCAAATCAGAAAATCAAAGTAATGCGTAAAGCTTTGATTTTAGATTTAGCTGACCTTGGTATTACATTGGATAATATTGAAGGTATAACTTTCGGACCTGAATTACCATCTGGAGAAAAAACACTAATCTTAGTGTCTGACAACAACTTCAACCCTAACGGACAATTTACTCAATTTTTAGCATTTAAAATTGTCGAGTAAATTCCAAAGCATTCTAATTAAAATTTCCTAACTAAAACCTCCTGGCTAGAAGCCAGGAGGTTTTTCTGACCACCTGTTATCCCAAACAATTATATAGTATTTTAAGGCTTGTTCCCTTTCACTTATCGCATAATGATTGTGTAGTAAAATACGAGTCATTCGTCAATCAAGCGATAATTCTCTCCGATGTTATATCTATAGTAAATTTACTTACACTCCAAAACCATAAAACGTCGATAAGCCTTTCTAGACTATTTAGTCAAATTTTTGGGTCGGGCTCTTATGTTACTAGCATATCCAACACAAATAGATCTCGGCCTTAAAAAGCAGAGATCTATTAGATATTTAATTGAGAGGATAACTACAAAAATTAATTAAACGTCACAGTCACAGATGGGATTCTGGCTTCGTTTAGCTTATCAACAAAGTTGCTATCTTTAGCCGCAAAAACCGCATTGGGAAAGTTGGACCCGTCATTTAATGCCTGCTTTGCTGCAGACGTCATCTTGCTCCAGGAAGCAACAGGCCAGACGGTGCCTTTATTTTTATCAGAGTTTTTTATTTTAACCATCGAGTGCGTAAAACCATTTAAATCATAGGCCACATTTACACGACCGTCAGAAATATGCGGGTTGGTGTGATAACTGTAGTCACCATGTTCAGAAAAAGCTGCACCAATAATTTCACCATTTTTAGTCCACACTACAATTTCTTCGAAATCATGACGATGACCTATTGATGGAAATGGAAATCCATTATCTTTTGGCATATAGTAGACGAACATGTAACCGCAGAAGCCACTTTTGCACTTGGCACGACCATAAGCTTGACCAGTGGTGCTGGAACCACACGAGCCATTGTGAGAACCAGAATCTTTTAAACCCCCGTTATAATTCCCGTTATCATCTACTGCTGCAAACGGTTTACAACCGTGTTCTGTATGTAACTTAGGTGCGTATTTTAAATGAGTGCTATTCGCACCAGTGGTCAAGGGTTCTACCTTGTCATGACCAAGTTTTACACCAGGACCCACAGCATATGAAAAATTTGTTATAAGCATAATTGTTGGTATTAATAAGGCTTTAATCATAGGAATGTCCACTTAGTAATTTTAGAATTAATGTATAAAAAATAGGAAAAGCTTCTACTAAAGTTAATAAAAGCGATTCCATTAATATCAAACGACCATGTCACACGAATTAAAAAGTGACATTCACATTAGAAGTCCGCGCTTCATTTAACTTGGCAATGAAGTTATCGTTACGAGCAGGGAAAACAGATGTAGGAAAGTTAGAGGTATCATTTAATGCTCTTTTAGCATTAGTTGTCATTCTATCCCAAGTAGCTACAGGCCATACTTTACCTCTCCCTCTATCGCCATTTCTAATTCTACCCATTGAGTGAGTAACACCATCAATACGATATGCCGCATTAACACGACCATTCACCAAGTGTGGATTTGTATCGTAACTATAATCTCCGTGACGAGAATATGCAGCTCCGATAATGCTTCCATTTCTTGTCCAAATAACAACTTCTTCGAAATCATGACGGTGACCTAATGACGGAACAGGTACGCCATTGTCTTTTGGCATATAGAAAACATACATGTAGCCACAATAACCGTTTTTACATTTGCTACGCACATAGATTTGTCCTTTGTTTGAATCGGAACAGCCGCCGTTGTGACTGCCAGAATCCTGCAATCCAGCGCTGTAATTACCATTATTATCAACCGCAGGATAGGGCTGACATCCGTGTTCAATGTGAACGACAGGCGCGTATCTTCTGTGACTATTCCAAGAACCAGTAGTCAATTTAGATACGTTGTTATGGCCAGTTCTCGCACCAGGACCTGCAGCTTGCACTGATAGTGAAAAAAGCAAAAAAATAAGAGATGTTGCGATAGTACCTAATTTAACCAAAGAAATGATTTTCATAGTTATACCTTAAATTTGAACAAGTGAATTTGTTATTTATAAATTTATTGCGTAGTCCAAAAATGTCATTTTATTAAGACTACCTAAACCCAAACTGGAAGAAGAATAAAAAGGGGACAATTTTAAAAATGAATTTTATTTGAAGGTATTTTTACAAAGGAGAAAAAAAACTATTTATGAAATTAATATTTCTATTTGATTAATTTATAAAAAATTAATTATTACATTATTAAGAGAGAAAAGAATAGACATCACTATTTTTGCGAATCCATATAAAATTTACCTATGCCTAAGTAGTTTTTGCTTGTCCTTCACAAAGCTAGATTTTGAAGTTTTACTCCAAGACTCTGTTGACGTTTTTTCAATCATACTTTCGGTGCGATTCACTGCATTCCTTGTCAACTCGTCAATCAAAGAGGATTCAGGTAAGTTTACCCAATATTTTTTTGGCATCTCACTTTGCATTGCTTTAAGTTTAAGACGCGCAGGATTAAATATATTTGCATAATAATCACGCCACAAGCTTTCTAACTCATCCTCTAAACGAGGCGCTTCAGAAACACCTTTTGAATATAGCATTTCCTCTTGATTCCATTGCACACAGGCGTCGGGAGTTAATATTGACCAATGCATGTTATTGAAACGTTTCATAAAAAAAGGGGCTGTAATGGGTAAGATAAAATGATCTGGTTCGAACCAAGCTACAAAATATTCTCCATCTAAATCAGGTGTACTCACTAATCTGAACCGGACAAATGCCTCCATTTTGTGTCTGTCTCTGCATACAGCTTTGTACATCGAGTAAAAACGTAAAATTTGTGGATCAACCTTAAACTGAAGTAATCTCTTATCCTCGTAGATTAATCGCCATGCAACACTATAAAGCAATGCCCAGCGATTAGAATCGCGATAACAGGATACTATTTTAGCTAATTGAAAAAAATCACGGGAAATATTAGGGTGAGGCAATCTTATCTCGAGAGATAAAAAATCTTCACCCATATCCCCGATTAAACTTTTTTGTTTCTCTTGTTCCCATGTCACTAAATGAGGAGACACATTTCTTTTTAAGAGCTCTCTGGCATTTTTACGCCATTGGTCAAAATTTGGTGCCACAACAACGTACATGCTTTTCACTTAGAGTTTTATCTAGAACAAAGATAGTTGGGTAACTTCTTTTTTAACGAAATTACTCTTCAAATTTTCAGAGTCTAAAAAAGTCCTTTCTGGCTTATAGTCCATGACTTCAATAAATGGAGAAATTTTCTTTAACGAAATTCCACATTTATTAAGATCGTGATAGCGCAATCGCTTGAAACGTCGAGATTGAATTATACGACTGGCTCCAATTGCGCCAATTCCCGGTACTCGCAACAAAAATTCCCGACTAGCAGTGTTGAGATTGACCGGGAAAACGTCTCGATTACGTAAAGCCCAAGAGAGTTTTGGATCAACATCAAGATCTAGCATTCCAGGTTGTTCAGAATTATTACCGCTAATTTCTTCGACGGAAAAACCATAAAATCGTAATAGCCAGTCAGCCTGATATAAGCGATGCTCTCGCAACAATGGTGGTGATATTAAAGGTAATGATTTGGTCGAATCAGGTATAGGGCTAAAGGCAGAGTAGTAGACTCTGCGCATTTGATATTTTCCGTATAGATGATTTGCCAATACAAGAATCTTTTTGTCAGAAGAATTATCTGCTCCAACAATCATTTGAGTGCTCTGGCCCGCAGGAGAGTAGACAAATTTATTCTTTCTTGTTGTCTTTTTCTGTGCAATAGAACTCGCTGTTTTTACTCGCTTACGACTTTCCTTCGACTCGTCAATATGCTCTTTAAGCTCACTCATCGACCGATTAATTGTGTCTGGATCTTTCTCTGGAGCAAAGCGTTTTAAAGACTGTTTCGATGGTAATTCAATATTGATACTCAACCGATCCGCATACAAACCTGCTAGTTTTAGCAATTCGGTACTCGCGTCAGGAATAGTTTTCAAATGAATATAACCGCGAAAATCAAAAGTTTGTCTTAGTGTTCGAGCAACCTCAACCAGCTGTTCCATTGTGTAGTCAGAAGATTGAATAATCCCCGAACTCAAAAACAAGCCTTCGATATAATTACGTTTGTAAAAATCAAGAGTAAGTTTGACTACTTCATCTACAGTAAAGCGAGCTCGCTCAACATGGCTAGACGCCCGATTAACACAGTAACTACAATCATAAATACAAAAATTAGTTAGCAATATTTTAAGTAGCGAAATGCAACGACCATCAGGGGCATAGCTATGACAGATACCCATTCCACCTGATGTTGAGCCAACACCTTTTCCTGACCGAGAATCTCGCTTAATAGAACCACTACTTGCACAAGAAGCATCATATTTAGCAGCGTCAGCAAGTATGACTAATTTGCGATTTAGATTCATAGATTGTCATTTAAAATACTGTATTTAAACACAGTATATACAACTATTAATGAAATAGCCAAATCAATTCTCAAATCAGCATTAAAGCTTTACTCTAATAAATCAATCTTTTGTCAGAGCGATTTCTTGGTTTAGCCGCCAAGGTTTACCATTGCAGCGAGTCAAGTATTGACAATTTGGTGTGCAGCCTCGACATGGCAACCTGCTCTGACCTTCTTTACGTATGAAATCCAATTGGGTATTTTTGCTTTTATCTTGATTTAACATATATCATTTATCTTTAGAAAATTAATTTAGGTTTAGATACTATGAACAGATTGGCCAATCTGCGGCATCGACAGAATCTAATAAATAAGTGTCGTTTTCTCCATTCCATTTTTGTATAAAATCACCGTTTGCGTCGTAGAGTTGGGTTTGCTTATCGATATCGAAATGCCTCTTTCCACGGGGGTCTGTGCCAGCTCCCGCAAGGTATTGCCAGTTCCCCCAATTAGTAGCAACATCATAATCAATAAGTTGTTGCTCAAAATACGCCGCACCATATCGCCAATCAACGCTAAATTCATTAACTAAGCAACTCGCCGTTATTTGGCGACCTCTATTCGACATGAATCCGGTTTGATTAAGCTGATTCATGCACGCATTAACTAACGGGTATGGAGTACAACCACTGCACCAAAGTTTAAAACGTTCTGGATAAAAACTTGTTAATAAGTTTTTATCCTTAATTCCATTTTTAGAAAATAGTTTTTTGTTATTTGCAAGAGAAAACCAATGAAAGTACTCTCTCCAAAGTAATTCGAAACCGATCCAATATGTTGATTCATTGCGCTCAATATTGTTCTGGTACTCTTCCAATGCCCGAAAAACCTCTCGGACAGAAATTGAACCATTAGCCAACCAAGGGGAGAATTTGGTCGAATTACTCCAGCCGTCCAAAGAGTTTCTTACGTTTTTGTAGTTACTGGGTAAATAGCCACCAAAATATTCCTTTATACGTTTGTTACCTTCAGTGGCTCCTCCTACAAAGTCGCTTTTACCATCATATTTTGGATATTTCGGGAGATGTGGAATCGAGAAATTAATGTCTTTTGAAGTAGGAGGTAAATATGCCGGTTTTTCTAAAACATAGTCAGGTTTCACCGGCTCAACAAACTTGCGAAACCTTGTAAAGCTTATCCCGTCTTTTAAAAGGCAAATATCTAAGGGCAGGCTTGAAGAAGAATACAATGTAGATGTTGGGAATGACTCAAATGCTATGCCCGAACAATTTCTTTTCAGTAACTTCCATTGCTGATTCTCGTAAAAGCCAGCATTTTCTGACCGATAGATTACTTCAATATGATGTTTTAATATGAGTTCTGATAATGCCTTAACCGGAGAATCGTAGATGATAAGTAATGTTTGATTAAGCTTTTCTAAAGCATTTTTTAGATCCTTTAGCGTGTCGAGTAAAAATTTCCAGCGGGCATCACCCATTGATCTCAAACTGTAACGATTCGGTTGGAACCACTCTGGATCAATCACGTAGACACAAACTAGACTAATACTTTTTTGAGAAGCGCGTAATAATGTTAGGTTATCATCGAGTCTTAAATCATTAGTGAACCAGAGCAATCCTGTTTGATATATTTGCGTACCATTCATTAAAAACTGCGCTTTCTTGAATTTATCAACAGAGTTTTTTACGGAATTGGCGAAAACCAGATCATGAATAGAAAGAAATTAGTAAAAATATTATGCAAATTGAAACACCTTTTAATTGTCTTGATGCTAGTATTTACAGGTATTGTGGTGGCAGAAACTACTTTCAGAGAGAAAAACGACTTCCTTTTAACACCTGAATTGGTGAGTAAACTATCTAAGGGTGAATACGTGGTTTTGCTCAGACATGCTCTAGCCCCTGGCACTGGTGATCCCGCGAACTTCGATATCAATCATTGTGAAACACAGCGCAATTTATCTGAACTTGGACGAAAACAAGCCGCTTATATTGGTCAACGACTCAAAAGCAGCGGAATTAACAATGCGCAGGTTTACACGAGCCAGTGGTGCCGCTGCAGGGAAACGGCTCGACTACTTGATTTTGGGGAAGCCACTGATCTACCTGTTATAAATTCGTTTTTTCAAAATTTTTCTTTAGAAGAACAGCAGACCCAAGATTTAACGCATTGGCTCATCAAAACCACTACAGAGAAAAAACATCCTGTAATTCTAGTTACGCACCAAGTTAATATTACAGCCCTGACCGGCGTATTTCCTGAATCCGGTGAACTGATTGTTATTGAAATAGATAAGCAAAATAGCATTCGCGTAATGTCCCGAATACGAACAGATGTGTAGAATAAATATCCCTACAATTATATTTCTTATTTGCTGCTTGTTTGGTTTGACCGCTTGCGGCTCTGAAGAGGCTACTCAAGAAATTTTCGATAATTATCTTTACAGGTTATCGAATAGCTTAAAAGTAAAACAATCCATTCACATAGAGAGAGAAAAACTAGTCACTTATCCCAAAAAACCAGATATACTCCACACAATCCCTCCCTTGAAAGTCAATATACTTCAATTTTTACAGTTATCTAATTGTGAACTTCAGCGTTTAATTGGCCATAAAAATAGTAGTCTTGGAAAGTTAATGAGTGGCTATCATTCAATGCTTTACGAGTACGAATTTCTAGTTCTAGCCGAAAATTGCAAAAGAGAAAATATCGATGTAGAAAACGTATCTAAGCTGCTGTCAGAGGCAATTGAGCACAAAAAGAAACATAACAAGAAGTTAAATTGGAATGCGATATTTGCAGATGAAGATGTACGCAGTCTTTTTTCAACAGCAACTCGTCCAATAACAGTCGAAGAGCTTGGGTACCCGCCAAGTGAGTTGATCAATGCACTAGAATATTTACTCTATTGGTTGAAACAACCAACATTACAGGACGCGAAACTTAAGCAAGCATTCCAAACAATGTCTCTTGGAAAATATATAGGTCAACTTCGATTAGCAATGAATGCGACAATACAGAACCTTGAAACGGCGGACGCTTTAGTCAGTTATCGCTTGGATGAAAAACCATTATGTTATCAACAAAAAAGTAATCCGCAATTTGATATCGTGCACAATGTATTTTTAAAATTCTACATCGGCGAAACACAACCATTATTAGCTAAGATCCACCAGCATGCAAAAGAAGTTTTATTGTTAGTTAATGAAATACAAGAAATTCTCACTCCAACACCGCAATTTACCAAGTTCTGGCAAGAAATCTATTTATCAAAAAACAGCGAATGGAATAGATTTAATCTATCTATAGAAACACATACATTAATATGGCAAAGGCTTTTAGATCAATGTGGTTTTTTACCCGGCAACCGAAAGAATTAGTTGATCTTATTTTAAAGGCCTCTCGTAAAAAAATTAATACATATCCGAGGAATTGTAATGTTTTCGTTTTTAAAAGCAGACCCAATTAAAAAACTTGAAAGAAAATATGAAAAGACGCTTGAACAGGCTATGAATATGCAACGCAATGGTGATATTCGTCGATATTCAGAACTCACAGAAGAAGCAGAGCAAATTCAAAAAGAGATGGAAAATCTTAAAGCAAGATAACTAATCAAAGACTTTTTTCCCGTTATTGATTAATTAAAATGAAATATTTTTATTAGGATATTATTGTATTCAAAGTTTTTCTATATTTTCCAAACACCATTCAGCTCTCGCTAATATTTTATCCCGGTCGTGCAAAGATTGCTTATCCCAGTTACGATAAACCATACCAATACGCGCATTTCTTTCGAAATTAGATCGATTTTTATCCATAAAACGCCAGTACAAACTATTCATCGGGCACGCATTTTCAGTAGACTTTTCTTTTATATTATAAGAACATGATTTGCAGTAATCGCTCATCTTGTTAATGTAGTTGCCACCTGATGAATAAGGTTTCGTCGCTACCCACCCCCCATCTGCAAACTGACTCATTCCCCTTGTATTCGGCATTTCTACCCATTCTATTGCGTCGACATAAATGCCCAAATACCACTCATCTACTTGACTAGGTTCTATACCCGAGAGCAGACAAAAATTGCCAGTAATCATTAATCGCTGAATATGATGCGCATAGGCATACTCTAAAGATTGGTGAATGGCTTGCTTTAAACATTCCATATTGGTTTCAGCATCCCAAAAGAAACCTGGTAAAGAACGCTTTGCATCTAGCATGTTTTGAACTTCATATTCCGGCATATTAACCCAATAAACACACCGAACGTATTCTCGCCAACCGAGAATTTGCCGTATAAAACCTTCAATTTGAGAGAGGCTTATTTTGCCCTCTGATTCCTGATAACACTTAATTGCCTTATCGATAACTTCTTTAGGACTAAGCATCTTCGAGTTCAATGAAAAAGATAGGCGTGAGTGAAATAAGCTCCATCTATGAATATGCTGCCCTGTCATAGCATCTTGGAACCGCCCAAATTGTGGTAAGCATACTTTACAAAAGTAACTTAGTAATTCTAGCGATTGACCTCTTGAAATTGGCCAAATTAATGTATCATCGCCAACACCAATATATGAAACTTGGTTTCGATCAATTCGATCTTTTATTTCCTTTATATGATTCTTAAAAACTAAAGGTTTGGGTATTAAAGAAAAATCTTTTGTTTTAATCTTTTCACGATTTTTTTCGTCATAATTCCATTTTTCACCAATAGGCTCGCCATCCTGCATCAGGATATTAAAACGTCTACGAAGTTTGCGATAAAATACTTCCATACGATTATGCTGTTTTGCACGAATATAGTTTGGTATTTCATCGTAGGATATTAGAAAGTGCTCTGTATCAAACTCACTCTTTATAATTTCTAGTGGAAGATCCAAGCCTCTTAACTCTTGCACCAAACGATATTCATCTGGACGTTGGTATTGAAAATCTTCTATTGAATATTGTTTGGCCAAGGACCGTATTACGTCATCGAGACCTGAAAATCGAGATGTTTCATCTAAATTCAAATATAAGACATGATGATTAGAGCTAAGTAATTCTTCGTAAAACACAGACATGGCAGCAAAGAAAGAACAGATTTTTTGAATGTGATGCTTAACATAATCAGTTTCTTGTTTAAGCTCCGCAATGACATATAAGATACTATCATCACGTTTAGAAAACCAACTGTGATGACGATTAAGTTGGTCACCCAAGATAAGCCGTAAAGTTTTATATTGTTTATTTAGGTGCATTCAAAACCAATTTTTAGATATTTTCCAATAAAAAATATTACTACTTTTTTTAATACTATTTTTGAAATTTATTGTTATATATGTTACTAAAATGGTCCGTGAATTCTAGAGCGGAAAGAAACGCTCCTTCTACACGACCGCCGTTTAACCAATCGCCTACCACTGCAATTTGGCTAGAATCGTCTAACAAAAAGGATTGTGAATTCTCTCGGTTAATAGTACGCGCAAATCGCCAATAATGACTGTAGTTATTCATTAGCGATAAATCAGTATTACAATATCTGACCAGTAATCCTGTTAACCAATCAAAGCCAATCTGATGAATATCATTCTTTACACTCTTACCACTAACGGTTGACCACTCGCTGGAAAAATGCAACATCCAACAATCGTCATAATCGTTTGATTTGGTAAAACTCGGACGCGAAGACAAGCGAGACACCCAAGAAACTAGATTATCGCCAAAAATACCCTGAATTTTATTATCTACTTTTCCTTTAGTCGCTAAAGCTAGCGCCCAACAAGGTTCATGAACCGTTTCGGCTATACTTTCACTCAAACGATGAAATTTTAGTAGCTCCTTAGATTGTTCAGCAGGCGCGGTGACCACAAGCCAATCGTAAAAATCATCTGTGATAGCACCACAATCAAGCTTTAGTTTGTATCCTTTTTCTGAATGAATTACCTGCTCTGCACGAGATTCGAATATGAGTCTAAAATCGCCTTTTAGAGAGTGTGCAATTTGGTTCATATAGGGAAGCCCAACATATCGCTCAATATTGTCCCCGCTAGGAATCAAATTAGCATCTTTTACTGAAAAAGGTGCAAAATCCCAAAGTGCACAAGCATCATGTTCAATCCATTTTTTAACTTCATGTTGAAAGCGAGTATCTCTTGCCGTGAAGTATTGAGCCCCTATATCGATTGTGCCCCAATCCAAACGTTTTGACGCCAAGCGGCCACCTAAACCTCTGGATTTTTCAAAGACATCCACATTGAGTCCCATTGCGCTAAGTCTATTCGCAACGGTAATTCCAGCAAGTCCAGCTCCGATTATCGCGATATTCATCGAAAACTCTCTATTTAAAATTTTTATTACTAGATGTTAAGTTACGAGATTTCGCGGAGTTAAGTTCAACATTAGTACACGGTACTTTTTATTTTAGATTAATATTTAGGACTGTTTGGAATAGAGATGAAAAAAACTAGTTTATAGTTCGATTTTCTATTTGCATCATCGCTTGGATGTCTTCTGCGCTTTTAACCTGGGTAGTCAACGGTTCAGAGGAATCTTCCAAATAATAATTATCAACACCGTCAAAATCACAAATGTAACTTCGAAGAACGGTTTCACGATTTTTATGATGTACTACAGTCACTTCCTCGTGATAATCAATATAAAAGGCGCCTAAATCACAGCCATCAATTTTTAGATTGCTATCATGCGTATCTTCATATTCTTTTATAGGTTCGCTAGCCAACACAAAAATTCGCATAGAATCATCTGACTTTAGCGCCATCTCAACAATGTAATTGCCATATTCATCTATCTGGATACTATCTTGATCCAATACAAATTTATCTGAAAATTTATTTTCTTGAATTGCTGCATCTTCGAGAGAATTAGTATTATCCTTTCTGGATAGGTGTAACAACTCTCTTTCATTTTCTTCTAACTCTTCGACAAAATTGGTTTTTTGATTATCAATTGAAAGGGTATGACTAACCTTTTTCTCTTTCGATGGAATTTTAATTTTTTCTTGTGACGAAGAATCAATGCTAGTTATACGAAAATAAAAGAATAAAAGTAAAGACATAACCAGAACAATTAGCAATTTCATTTTTAATTCAAACTATACGTGAAGCCAAGTGTGTAAGTTCGACCCGATAAGGTCGTATTGTATGCTCGATTAGAAGAATCACTGTATTGTTCTTCTCTTTCATTAGTTAGATTAATTCCTTCCAAACTTATCTTTAATTTATGGTTCAAGAAAACATAGATCTGACCATCAATATAGTTAGTCGCGTGAAACCCTTGTTCATCTTCATCAAATAACGCATTTCTATCGACTCTGCTTATGTAACGAGATCGATAAGAGGACGAAATTCTTCCGCCCCAACTGGAAGTCTCGTAATATAGTGTCGCACTATGGGATTGTCGGGATAAATTAGGCAGGCTTTTTCGGAAAAGTCGAGTCCCACTATTGTCGTAGTAGACCACACTACCATTTGCGTACGTAGAGTTAATCAAAGCGCCAAGAGAATCAAGAGGTTTTGGCAGAAAATCAAAATCTCTTTGAAGACTGATTTCAAGTCCGTCAATTTTTGCTTCTTCAGTATTTACTTGAGCGACATAGTTTACTCTTGTATCTTGGTTTACGGAAATTCCAAACTCTTGATAAGGAAAATCGAAGTCGATCGCGTTGAAAGTTTGCGACTGAGTCACGATATAATCATCGATATTTTTTTTAAAAAGAGAAAAAGAAAAATATCCAGTATTCTTAAAGTAATGTTCTAAAGAAAAGTCAAAGTTAGTGGAAAAATAAGGTGTTAACTCGGGGTTGAGACCTGATAAATCTATTTCATTTTCAGAAACAACATCAGCATTGACACCAACGCTTAAAGCATCAATATCAGGACGAGTGATATTTTGACTAGCGCTCATTCTCAGGACTGTGCTATCAGTTGGCCAATACGCTAAATTTATGGTTGGTAAAACCCCAGAATAGCTTCGATTAAAATCATTATCACCTTGAGAACTAGAAACCAATGTTTTCGTTTTAGTCTCGAAGAGACGCAAACCGATATTTGAAGCAACCTTTCCTTGTCGGAATTTTTTTTCCCAAGAATTCTCAATATAAAAAGCGTTTGTTACTTCCGTTAGTTTATTATCATTATCTTCGATTCCGAATGAGCCCTGTTCTTCAGTAAAGAAGACTTGATCGCTTTCAACACCCAGATAGTCTAGTGTTTCGTCATGCTTTAACGCGATCCAATCTTGATGCTCGTGATCATCAAATACAAAATATAGCCCCTCGACTAGTCTCGCATCAAGTAACTCCGAGGTATCAGCTTCATCTCCAGTCGATAAAAACAATTCGCTAAACTGCTGCCACTCGTCTCTAAATAAGTTAAGTCGAGTTCTTCGCGCGGTAGCATTTTCTAACCGGTTCCAGGAAACACCGAATTTTAAATAATTGGATCTTGAGTAGTTCCAATCCCAATCAAAGTTAGCGCTATTATATTCACTTGATGCATAATATTGCTCTAGGTCGACTTCATGAAACAAAAATTCATTCGGATCAGCGGTATCGATTGAATATTCATATGCCCCGTAAAACGGATCAGGACGATAGTCAATCGAAACATCACTAAAACCCTCAGTATATATTTTATTACTTATGGGCATGCTCAGATCTGAATTAGCAGAACCAATTAACGCGCGCATTTTGAGTGTTTCAGTGAGATTAAAAATGCCATAAAGACTCTGTTGTAAAAAATCAACATTGACTTTTTGGCGCCGACTCTCAGTAGCTACTTGCGCGTTTAGATAGTTCGCGAAAATAAGTTCATCATTACGATTAACCTCTGCCGCTGTAACAATAGTTGACCCATCCACAATTGGAGTAGATTGAAAGCCTCTTGAGTTCAAATGGTATTCATCACGAAAGCTTTGAAATTCACTTGATAATATGTCCACACCAATTTCAAAAAACTCACTTTTGTATTGAAATGCCGAAGTAAAACCTAGCCTCTTTTGTTCGCTTTGCCACACAGAATATCGATTACTTCGGGGTACAACTAACTCACCAAGACTCCAAAGATCTTGAATATTTGTATCGAGAGCGGAAATATCAGCGCCATTAAAACCTACTCGTCGCCATCGTGTTGTATTCGCTCCTTGCTCTTCTGTATCACGTTGATTTGCAGCAAAAGAAAATAGCGCACCAAAATTACCCCAAGTATTGGAAATTAGTCCTGCAATACGAGGCGAGAGATCATCAGTGAGCTGATTATCACCAACATTAAAAGAAACTGCTCCTTGAAATTCGGAGTTATCAAATGGTCTAGGAGTTCTTAAATCAACGGTTGCCGCAATTCCCCCTTCTTGTTCACTTGCTGAGTAGGATTTTTTTATATTAACCTTACTAAACAACTCCGAAGCAAATATATTAAAATCAAACGCGCGATCTCGATCTTTTTGTCCTCGACTATCCATGGGAGAATCACTATTTCCCAACACATTCATGCCATTTAGCTGAACTTGCACAAAATCTGGACCCAAACCGCGAACAGAAATCTGCCGACCTTCGCCGGCTTCTCGTGTAATAACCACTCCAGGAATCCTTTGAAGTGCATCAGCTAGGTTAAGATCAGGGAAATCAGCAATATCTTCAGCAACAATCGCATCTTGAATTGCAACAGCATTCATTTTTATATTTCGTGCATTTAATAGCGAATACCTAAATCCTTTTACTAGGACTTCAGAATCAAAAGCATTATCGGAATCAACATCATGCTTTTTTGATCGAAAAATAATTAAACCCGATTCATTTTTTTTAAATTCAAAACCTGTCCCAAGAAGCACTTTCGTCAAGATATCTTCAAGTGGTTCACCATTTTGACTTATCGGCTTGACTACTAGAGTTTTGGTTATTTCTGATGAATGAAAAAGTATGGATTGGTTAAAGCGCTTTGATAACTCCAACAGAAAAGATGCCAAAGAGACTTGCTGTTTGGACTTGCCTGAATTTGAGCTATCAGCAATGGCGGCAAACGAATACAAAGAGACACTAAGTAATAGTGATGCGACATATATTCTAGTGAGGTAAACAAACATAATTTCGTTGAAAATTTTAACCTCTAGCTAGAATATAGAATCCCCTTTGCAAAGGTTTTACAAGAGATTTAATTACTTGCGTAACGAGAAATAATAAGCATCTTCTCGCTCTTCAAGTATTAAATTATTCAAGGTGGCAATGAGTTTTAATGCCTTAGCAGGCTCATCGAGATGGTATCGCCCAGAAATCACGGGCTCTTCTGGCAATTTATCAACAAAAATAACAGGCTTCTCAAGATAATTCAGCAACTGGTTCAGTAACTCATTTAGTGGTTGAGAATGAATATCAACCCACCCCGACCGCCACTGTGCAATTGTTTCGTTTGTATCCAACGTCTCTACTGCACTAGTACCTTTTTTGTTCATAACAATTTTTTGATTTGCAAAGAGATCTTTAGCTGATTCATATACAACTTGTACATGCCCCTCCTCCACCGCGACCAAGATATCACCAGAATGAGACTCCACACTAAACATAGTACCTAATACATTGACATCGCCAAATTTAGTCTTTACGACAAAGCGCTTATCAGGGTTGGAAACCACATCAAAAAACGCCGCACCTTTCTTTAAAATAACTTTTCGATATGCTTCTCCGAGAGTAATCTCTAGATGACTATTAGCATTAAGATGAATTTGTGTTCCATCTTTCATAGTCACAACTTTGCGTTCCTTTATCGCTGTTTTATAGATCTGTACATCCGAAACAACGATCGACTCATTTGTGTTTCTTTGTTCAAAACCAAAAGGAATAAAAATAACACCAACAAAAACTAAACAAGCTAAGGCTCCTGCCGTGTACCAGTTCCAAGCGAGCTTACTCTTGCTCTGTGGAGTAGGTTTAGCAACTTCCAGTGTACCCTGGCCCTCTCTATATTCATTAAGCGCCAAAACGAGTTCCTGACTTTCATAAACACACTTTAATTTTTCATAAGTTACCTTATGATCTGGGTTCGCAGCCAACCAAGATTCAAATTCGGCCTGTACGTCATTAGAGTGTTGATTTTGATCATCATCAAAAGCCTCTAACCATCTTATTGCTTGTTCTTCAATTAGGTTGTTCATAGTATCTTTATAACTTTTTTAATTACTTCCTTTGTACAACTCGACCCTTGGTATCGAAATGCGGTTAAAACGCTAATTTTTGACTCAAGTTTTTGTTTCTTAGTACTATTAACGGTTAAAAGCTTAAAAGGGTGACGAATAATTTGTTTAAAAATCATGATCACGCACTCCTTCAGCCAAATCCGCTAAGGCTCGATTGATATGCTTTTTGACCGAATCAACAGATAAATTCATTTCTGTGGCAATTTCCTCTCGAGTTTGTCCCTCGAGACGCCGTCTTATAAACACTTCACGCCGAAGTGCTGGCATATCGTTCACAAGCTTTTTGATAATCTCTAACTTTTGCAGGTTTATCTGATTACTCTCCAAACAATGCTTTGCGCTCTCGATCTCTTCGTTAAGCTCTACATTTTGATCTTGGTTGCTTTTTTTCCAATAATCGAACAGCACGCTTTTCGCCGCAGTGATTGCATAGGCCGCCGGATTTCCTATTGGACGATCTCCGACAGATTTAATGGTTCTCGCTATGGTTTCCTGTACAAGGTCATCGACTTCTTGACTAGCCTTAACCTTTTTGGAGAGGAACTTTCTAACAATTGGAATCGAATCCACAATGGATTTTTGTGTTGTCTGATCTTCCGACCGTTTTAAGTTCATTAGGCGATCTTCTAATCAATTAAAATTTTTGCAGCATCACATATGCCGGTTTCAATTATGTTAAAAAATCAATAGCATTACCAAGATATTTCGGAAAAATTGCAAAAATATTGCGTGATACTCCGACTTACCGGGCCTTATTATAATTTTTTGATTAATTCTATTCCGTGAGTTCTTAATTCTGCCGCAGAAGCACAGAGACTCAAAGATGATAAAAATGCACTTAATTGATTAGTTTGCTAGGAATAAAAACTCCATATCGTACAATACTTCTTTTATATTTTATAAAATTTTGATTCCAAAAGGTTAGCTAGATTAGACTCCCTCTAGAAGGAGTGCGCCACAATAAAAGAAAAACAACTAGCGATTAGCGCCAAATTTGTTAAAAAACCTCTGTTTTATCGGATTATTTATGACATTAATAACTGATCTAAACCAGATTCAATTATCTGGATGATAGACGTAAAACCATCGTAATTTACTTTCATAGATACAACATGCCTAATAGCAGAGATGCTAACGTGAATATTTCCTAAAGTCTTAGGCAATGAGAGAAGAATAAAAATCCACTTGATATTCAGGTTTAGTTAGGAAGATAAATACATTTCCATTGATGAAATGGATAGAAGCATAATTAAAAAAATCACTGTTAAACAAAAAATGCGGTTATAGAGCATCAGAGTGGTTCAATATTGGGTATTATGTAAATTAATTAACGGCGTGACCAATAGCAAAGAAAAATATTGGATCCGCCACAAAGAACGGTTAATAACAATAAATTATCATAAGCGAATTAACCTATGCGCCTACCAATAGCTATTATTTTCTTGTCACTTTACTCCCTTAGCTGTTTTGCTGAAGAGCGTCCAAATATAATTGTAATGATTGCTGATGACCTTAACGCGAGCTTGGGCGTGATGGGTGGAGCAGCAAAAACCACCCACCTTGATGCACTAGCCAAGGCGGGAGTAATGTTTTCGAACGCACAAGTAAACTCTCCTATATGCGGTCCTTCACGAGCCAGTCTATTGACTGGATTGGCTCCCCATACAACGGGTTATTATGGATACAATTTCATTGACGATCACTGGCGGAATAACCCAATCCTGCGTAACGCTGTTTCCATACCAGAGCACTTTCGAGCAAACGGATACCAAATATTAATTACAGGTAAGATTTATCATAATAACCAAGAAGATACGTCCATGTGGTATAAACAAGGTATACCGCCAAGCTGGGGGCCTTGGCCTTGGGACGGCACACCCGACAATGGCTATGAACACGGAACCTTAAGCGCTTGGCGAAATTCGATACCTCACCCTGACATGCCCGAAGGCTTTGGTATTGATAATGCTTTTGCTTCGCTTGCACAAATTCCAAATGTACCCGCTAAAACGAAGAAAAATATTCCTGGCTATGAAGGATGGCGACTTTTTTACGAACCTTTCAATTACGAAAAGGCAAGCAAACGCGATTTAATGCCCGATGAGTTAAATGCTGATTGGGTGACTAAACAACTAAAAACCAAGTACGAAAAACCATTTTTGATGTTTGTTGGATTTAATCGGCCACATACTCCGATGTATGTACCTCAAGAGTATTTAGATTTATATCCACTAAATACAATTAAACCTCCAGAAAAAATAGAAAACGACCTGGAAGATCTCGCCGAAGGCTTCAAACCATCTGACGCGGCTTTCAGCACACAAGGCTATGGATACTTTAAATACGATCAGGTAATGGAACAGGGTGAGATATTTTATAAGAAATGGCTACAGTCTTATTTAGCAGGCGTAACACTGGTAGACGATCAAGTTGGGAAAATAATTAAAGCGCTAGAGAATAGTCGCTACGCAAAGAATACGTATGTCGTGTTTACAAGTGATCATGGCTATCACATCGGTGAAAAAAATATGCTATTTAAAAATTCACCTTGGGAGCCCTCTGCTCAAGTGCCTTTTATTATTGCAGGACCTAATGTAGAAAAGAATGTAATCCAACGTCAGCCAATAAGCCTTATTGACCTTTTTCCAACACTGATTGACTGGGCGAATATTCCCACCCAACCCAATATTGGAACTAACAAAATAGAACTCGACGGATATAGTTTGTCTCCTTTACTAAAAAGAGAAACAAATGAAGAATGGCAAGGACGAGCTGTTGCATTAACAACGGTTGCCAGCAAGGACGAGGTAGCGATGGCGCAACCAGGAAAAGTAGAACAGCAACACCATAGCATTCGATCTGAACGCTATCGGTATATTTTGTCATCTCTTGGCGGTGAAGAATTGTATGACCACCAAAGTGACCCCAACGAGTGGCATAATTTAGCAAAGGAAAAGAAGTATGCAGAAATCAAAGACTACTTGCGAGCAGAATTGAGAAGCATCGTCGGTTTCTGATGCCGTTCACCATTTCTAGAGCCTTAGCCTCTTGAAAATTTTCTAACCCATTTAACCCAAATTTGCCGTGCTAAAGAATTCGCACAATCCTATAACCTCTGATTAAAAGAAAATTCTAATCATTTAGGACTTCACCTCAATGAATCTAAATACGTTGCAAGGCCAGTTAATTTGTTAAAATAGAGGCTAGATCTTCGAAGCCTCGTGCACTAGCAATGGATACAGGTTTAAAACCTCTAGCAGTTTCAGCATCCAAATTGGCTCCTTGACTTTTTAGATAACTAGCAATCTCTAGATCATTCATAGAAGCAGCGGTATGCAACGCAGTCCAATTAGCATCGCTAGTCACATCTACATTCACACCGGCTTCAATTAGACGTTTTATCACATCTAATTCTCCAGTTTCTGCAGCATAGTGAATAGCATGTTTTCCTTTTAATCCACGAGAATCAAGATGAGCGCCGGATAAAATCAAAACATCGAGTGTAGAAACGAAACCACGACTCGAAGCAATACAGGTTATTGGCAAACCACTTTTAGCCTTTGTATTTGGATTCGCGCCGGCTTCAAGCAATATTTTAGTAATATTTGTATAGCCTCGCTCTGCCGCCAAGAGAATAGCAGATTTTCCATCTTGATCGATCGCTTCGATATCAGCGCCCTTTTTAATTAAATACGAAATAATCTTTCTTTGCTTTTTACTTACTTTTGGAGCCGGCAAGCCGACGAGCTGCACATTTACTCCCAACCCTTCCTGTACCAACGTTTCTCTAACTTCGTGATTTGCAATAATTGCATTCATTAATACAGTTCGACGCCTTTCGTCACGAGCGTTTACGCTTGCTCCTTCTTTAAGCACTCTCTTTGTTTGGCGTAAATTTTTATTAGAAACCGCTTCCAGCAAAGCGGCGTTGAATCTTTTTACTTCTCGAAATTTGGTTTGCGAACTTAAATCTGTGGCATATGTCAGTTGAGAAAATAAAAATAAAGACACAAACCAGTTTAAATATAATCTTGATTCAATAAAATAAAACATAAATCTTACAACTAATTATCTAATTCAATTAATAAAAAGAGAGCCAAAAAGGCTCTCCTCGAAAAAATTAAAGAACGATTTGTAAGCTCTTTAAAAATTCAATAATTTCAGCTTGACGTCTTTCTGAAAGATTAAAGAATGCATCTCGTTGAACACGACCATCGCCACCATGTTCGCTAATGGCTTCTGAAAGAGTGGTCAAGTCCCCTACGTGACCGTATGGGTCACTGCTTCCAGCATCCCATAGACGACGAGAAATAAATTCTTCGGTTGGACGCGGCTCTACCGCTACAGTGAAGCTAGCTGGATCAGCAAACCCGGCCAAATTACCTTGTGGTAGCAATTCATTACAAAAATGATTGTAGTCGTCATCACATAGGTTATGCCTTTTAAGGTCTGTAAATGCACGTACGATCGCTCCACCATTTCTACCAGGTTCTAATCGATTACCTTTTCCAGTAGTTACCATATTAAACGAATAAGTCGCTATATCATTAATACCAGCATTTCCGGCTGGGTTAAATTTATTTGGCTCATGGAAATATGGATCTTTTAAACGCATTTTAGGACGATGACAATCAGCACAACCAATCTCTTTAAACGTTCTGAAACCACGATTAACCGCTCTTTGACGCTCAGGCTCTTCCGGCATTACTTGAGTAGGAACTTCCAAACCCGCTTGATATATTGATGTTGCAGTAATATCTCCGATGGTTAACTCATCAAAAACATTATCAAGGTCAGGGTCCAACCCTTCACCAAAACGTTCGACAGATTGCATACCATGATGATGGTTCATCGCATTATTGGTGAATTCTCTAAGAGAAACCACAGCACCTTTTTGATGGAAAGGCTTAATGATTAGATCCCAATCAACACCATCGATACCAGTTGGATCAACCATTCCATTTGGAAGAACGGTAATAGTTCCAAAGTCAACGCCTTTAGCAATTAGCTTACGAGTTTGAGATAGCCCAGATCGTTTTGCTTCTTTCAGTGCTTTTTCACGAATTGAAATCAATTTTTCCGACATCTCGACCGCTAACATTTCAATTGCACCAGCCCCATTCATACCAACAGTGTTTCGATTGTTAGTTGAAGATGCGGAAATATCAAAAGTTACAGGATCTGCTGCTTGCGCTAAAACAAATACGTTTACAGCGAAATCACCATTACCACCACTTCCTGGATCAAGGTGACAAGAAAAACAAGAGTTAGCATCAGGCGCTGAACTACGAATAAAACGCGGTTCGTCTGGCACTCTAGGAGCACCCGTACCTGTGGTTGCTGGACGACCTTGACCATCCAGTGTATTAAATCGCGCACGAAAAAGATCCGCACCAAAATCAAATATTTCATCAAAACTATAAACACCAGCCTCGATATCAAATTGATCCAAATGTTTTTCTATAACAGGCCTTTCACCAATGGTTACACCGTTAACAGAGGTCGTTTGAGCGAAAGATTGAGCGATTGAAAAAGACAAGACGGTACCTACTAGGGTACCTAGCATTGGTATTTTTTTCATGAATTTCCCCAAATTTAATAAAAATTTCCTAATCAATATTTCCTTAAAAAATAATCCTTCCTGATCATTCATAAATCTCCCTTTCATCAATTCGATTAAATGCTTTACAGCGCTTAAATCAAAGAGAATTCCTCAGTCACTTTTTATTTATAACCAACTTATTTATAGCCAACTTATTTATAGTTAACGCGTTATTTATAATTAACGTGCGAAATTTTAATTTTTATTCATCGCACTTATATTTTTACGCTTAGTGATTCAATTAGGAGTCGCATTGTTGATCAATTAATCTTTTATAATAGCGATCAACTAAACTATTGACGGATATATCATGAACCTGAGATAGATGTATCACAAGTAAATTTTATTTATTAGATCGATAGAAAATTATAATTCAGAAAATCGCGAGGAATAGATAAAAAGTATTTGATTAAATTAAATTCAAATACCTTGTAAAATTAAAAAATATTTAACACTTATTGCTAAAACCTGGTAACTTAAGTTACATAAATCTTAATTTTATAAAATATTTAAGCTCTTCAAAAACTGTAAAATAAATTTGAAATTTACTGTTGTAACTAAAGTTACAGACTAAAAAGATAAATATGGTTTACACAAGTAGTGTTTAATATTAGATAATTTGATTTAGTTTTTTCAGATTCAAATCTAGTCGACACTTTCATATTTATTGAAATTGTTTAACCCATGCCTTTGGAGATACGCCTATTTTTTTTCTAAAAACTCGAGCAAAAGCAGAACCATCTTCATATCCAACCATGTTAGCAACCAAACCTATTGGCTTCCCTTTTCTTAACATTTCTTGTGACACACCAATTCGCCACTCAGTCAGATAATCCGTCGGAGTCTGATCAACGACCTGTTTAAATACCTCAGCAAATTTTGATCTCGATAATGCGGCAATAGCGGCCATTTTATCGAGACTCCAGGCTTCCTGTGGATCTTCATGTATAGCTTGTATGACTTTGGAAATTTGTGGATGATTCAGGCCAGCAAGCACTCCTTTAGCTATACTCCCGTTTGAAATCATATGACGGAATAATTGAATAATTAGTAACTCACATAGTCGATTCATCACAACTAGCTTGCCATGATTTTCTTCAAAGGCTTCGTCAAACAACCAATGACAAGTTTGCTCAAGCGTTTCACATTCAGACAAAGAAATGGCAATGCATTGGGGTAACGAAGATGTCAATGGGTTTTCTGCGTTAACACCATAGGTAATAGTGGCACAAACCAACTCTGCTCCCTCTTCTGAATCAACAATAATGCGGTGCGATACAGGTGTAGGATAAAAAATTAAGGTGGGTTCACTTAAGTGACTCGTTGAACAAACAGATTGTAATTCTACGCTACCTTTTTTTAACAGATGCAGATGACCTTCTTGGTGAGGCGATTTCTCAAATGCAGTTAAACCACATATATTTCCACTGTGAAAAATTCCCGCGCTAATTGAAAAGTGATTTAGTACCTCAGAGAGCTTATCCACTTAGTTTTGGTTCCCAGACGATATGCATAAAAATTCGGACGATTCTACCCAAATTCCAGAATGAGGAATACTAGAATGGTTCCCGAATTAGCAAATTACATTAGTTTTTAAAGCATTTAACGGGGAAACGTCCATGCCACACATTCACACACTTTTTAACCAAATAGACCAAATACTACAGCCCATATATCAGGTATCCGAAGACATAGGCCTTCTATTAGCAAGACTCTACGTTTCTTGGGTGTTTCTAAAATCTGGACTGCTTAAATATCAAAGCTGGGATACTACTTTAGCGCTATTTGAATATGAATATGAAGTACCGTTCTTAGCACCAAATACCGCCGCTATTTTAGGTACAGCAGGTGAAATCATCTTACCGGTTTTACTTATTGCAGGCTTATTTTCACGTTTTAGTGCTGCAGGGTTACTCGTCGTTAATTTTGTCGCTGCAATCAGCTTGGCGGAGTTAACTCCAGCAGCTGAACTTCATCACATCAATTGGGCGATCTTGCTTGGGTTTGTCATCGTGAGAGGTGGTGGACGAGCTTCATTTGATTACCTATTTACCAAGATAAATTGGCTAATCAATGTATTAAAGACGAATAGCCGTATTTTAGATACGAATAGCCGCAAAGTAGCTTAAGAAGATCACTACCATTAAGTCATTAACAATTTTTATATAGCACAACTTAAATTTAATTTTACTTTCAATAGGAGAATCACCATGAACTTTCAAACAAAAACTATCGTAAGAGCAATACAAAAAACTTTCGCACTATCTGCTTTAGCACTAAGCATAAATGCTTTCGCTGCGGGGCCCGAGGTAAACGTGAATGACAATGACGTTGCATTACATGGCTACGATCCAGTTGCATATTTCACTAAAAGTGCGCCAACAAAAGGTTCTAATAAATATACTGCAGTTTACAATGACGCTGTTTACCAGTTCAGCAGTGCGACAAACCGCGATTTATTTAGAAGCAACCCATCCAAATATGCGCCCGCATACGGCGGCTACTGTGCATTTGGAGTGACGCTCGATAAGAAATTTGATGGCGACCCAAATGCTTGGAAAATTGTTGATGGAACGCTTTATTTGAACCTAAACAAAGATGTACAGAAAAAATGGTCTGAAGCGATTCCTAGCAATATCACTAAGGCAGATGGAAATTGGCCAGAAATCCAGTTTTCAACAGCAGAATACTTAGCTGACCGATAAATTTTTATCTAACAAAAGAATAGGTCAATGTCATACATTGACCTATTTAAGAATTTGTATCTTCTGTATTGAGAAAGATCAAAAGCCCAAATCAAACCAGAAAAACCTCCTAAACCTGATTGGTTAAGGAGGTTTTTTTTAGGCAGGTATAAGTGTATTTTGCCCAGCGAGAGTTTTAAGTTTTGCCGTTCTAGATTCGAGAACATTATATTCAGGCGATAAAATATTATCGATATAACGCCATTCTGATACCGCTTCTTCTGAAGTGAAAGTTACAAGCATGTAACCACGATCAAAGTAGTTCGAATACTGTAATCCATCGATTAACAAGTTAAGTCCTTGCTCGAGTCCAACCGCCGAAGGTAAATCCAAATTTAAAAACCCTTCAAGACCAGGCGAAGTTACTGAAGAGCACGCGAACTCAACACCTGCTGCTGTTTGTGTTTGCGCAGTCAATAGATTATTGGCCCAACCATTGTGAGTATCGCCTGCTAACACAACCAGGTTCTTAGCTGTTGCTGCCGCTGTTCCAAGAATCACTTCTCGCTCAAATTGATATCCATCCCAAGCATCCAAGTTATATGGTGCTACAGTTTCAACACGAGCACGCTCCTGCGGAGTGACAGTAGGGTCACCTTGCAGAATTCGCGTTTTAATGACGGCCAACTCACCTAGAGTTTGCGAAACATCACCACCAAGCCCAACTAACACCTCGAACGGAATTTCCATTCTTCCCATCAACACTTGCTGGCCTAAAACCTGCCATGTAGCACTAGAACCGGTCATTTCACTTTGTAACCAAGCAAGTTGCTCCGCACCTAACATCGTTCTTGAAGGGTCTGAGATTGCACCGATAAATTTAGGGGCATTGAAGCTGCCGTCGGCATTAAACCACATCGGATCAGCTAAGCCAGGAAGCTGTTGAGTACGGCCAATTAAACGGGTATCCAACATCATAAGGTTAACAAGATTACCCCACTTGAAGCTTCGGCTAAGAGTTTCGTTGTCACCCGGTGACGCGGGGCGAATAGGCATCCACTCAAAATATGCTTTAAGCGCATTAGCTTTACGGACGTCAAAATCACCTTCAGTTTCTGGCTGATGATTTTCCGCTCCGTCAATGTAGGTATCATTGGTTACTTCATGATCATCAGGAACAACAATAAACGGAGCGCGACGGTGCAAATCCAGCAAGGAAGCATCGGTTCGATATAATGCATAGCGTTTACGATAATCTTCAAGCTCAACAATTTCGACATCGTTATCAGCCGGCAAGGCTCTACCAATTTCAACTGAATTTTCTGTTCCAAATTCTCCGGTTCTATATTCGTATATATAATCACCAAGGTGCAATACCGCATCTAAATCTTCAATGCCAACAGCATCTTGGTACACATTAAAGTAACCAGTTGGGTAGTTAGAACAAGAAAAGACCGCTAATTTTACTTTGGACACATCCGCATCAACCGCAGGCAATGTTTTTGTCTTGCCAACTACAGATCTCGCACCTTTAGAATAGAAGCGGTAATAATAGGTTGTATTTGGTTCAAGGTTTTGAACATCAACCTTTAAAGTAAAATCTGTCTCGGCATTTACTTTTGCGAGACCCGCGTTTGTAATACGACGAAAATTCGGATCTTTAGACACCTGGAAAACAACTGGCAAAGAACGCTTTGGATTGCGCTTAAACCATTTGATGTAACGAGGTTCAACTCGCGTCCAAATAATGACTTTATCGCTCAACGGATCACCACTTGCAACGCCATGGGTAAATTTAACTAACGGGCGAAAAAACTTGCGCCAAAAGTAACCGCTATGAGCTTCAACACCAGTGGAAACAACCATGCTTGAAAAGCCAAGTGCAGAATAACGTAACAGATCACGCCTGCTTATCTTACTCATTTTAAATCCTCGGAAATTAATGTTTAATTCGGTGCCTATAGGCTACTTCTCCTACATTAAACTTTTGTAAATTTGTAAAGATAAAATGGTAAATCTGATGATAAGCACATTATTTAAAGCCTCAGATCAAATACCACGCTCAGATTTAAGAAATTAAGCACCAATCGACTTTAATGAAAGAAGCATGGCAGCACCCAGAAACAGCACACCACTCATTCCGTCTTGAATGAAGTTAAGCTTCCGAGTGTGCAAAAATTGGCTGAACCGCCCTGAAAACATGGCATAGCAGGAATCTAACAATATCGCCAACATCCAAAAGGATATCGAATAAACAAAGATTTGCTGACCATAAGATTGATAGCTATTGGTATATTGAGGTAGGAACGCCCCAAAAAACAGAATTGTTTTTGGGTTGGACAAGGAGACCCAAAAGCCTCTCCTAAATGATCCTATTCCAGTCAAATCTGTGTTGTTTTGGCTAGTTGCGAATAGCATAATCATATGAGTAATGCCAAGGTAAACCAAATAAGCCACGCCAACCCATTTCAATATCAAAAATCCAGTAGAAAAAGAACCTACAAACCATGAGGTCCCCATACCGGCAAGGAGCAATTGAATCGACATGGCCACACTGGTTCCAGCGACCGTTTGTAATCCCTTTTTTGTACCATAAACAAGACTTGTTGAGATAATTACTAGTACATTTGGCCCAGGGACAGCAATCACTCCAATAGAGATTAAAATAAAAAACGTAAAATCCTTAATTTCCATAAATATGCCTTAGTATGTGATAATTTTTGTAAGCAAAATAAATGACGATGAAGGCTTTGAATAATTCCAAACCAAACTCGTAAATTAACGGCAATTAATAACAAATAACCTTAATCAACATTTACTCGATCAATTATTAAATAGAAGACAATTAGCAATGAACGAAGATACAAATAAAGAAATAGAAGCGGCAGTTTTTCGACGGTTATTGGAGCATTTAGATAGTAGAAAAGATGCCCAAAATATTGATCTCATGAATCTGGCAGGGTTTTGTCGTAACTGCCTTGCTAAATGGTACAGCGCTGCCGCGAAAGATGCGGGCAAAGATATCGATTATGATTCGGCAAGGGAAATTATCTATGGAATGCCCTATGCCGAATGGAAAGAGAAATATCAAAAACCGGCAACGCCAGAACAAATGGAAAAATTTAAAAAATAAAAACATGGCGCTAAAAGCAGATAAAATGAAGACGATTAAAAGATGATCAACGTCAAAATAGCGCAATTATTCACGTATCCAGTTAAATCGCTAGCAGGTATTTCGATAGATGCGACGATTGCGAATAGATCTGGAGTTAAGTTTGATAGGCAATGGTCAATTGTGCAACCCAATGGACGTCCTCTCACGCAACGCCAGGAGCCAATGCTCAGTCAAATATTTCCTCGACTCGAAAACGATGTTCTATTCTTAAAAAATGCACAAGGAGAAGAAATTCAAGTTGAGGATAATAATGACGAAGAACTTCAAATAAATGTTTGGAAGGACATTTGTTATGGAAAATCAGCTTCCAAACAGGTAAACAACTGGATAACCGCTTCGCTTGGCTCATCCACACCTCTAAAATTGGTCCATTTAACTCAGAATTCATCAAGAGTTTTTGATAATACACAGAGGTTTTCTATCGAAGGTAATTACTTTTCCGATGCAGCTCCTTATCTTTTGGTAAACCAATCATCACTGGATGAGCTAAATTCAAGCCTCGCAGATCTGAATTTTATGGTCGATATTCGGAGATTTCGACCCAACATCGTACTGTCAGGACTATCTCCATTTACAGAACTTGAGTACCAATGGCTGGGAACTGAAGAAAACCCAAAACTATTTGAGCTTATTGATCACTGTAGCCGATGCGCCGTCATTACGGTCGACCCGATTACAGGGGAAAAAGACCCCAAATCTCGGCCATTTAAGGCGTTAGCTAAACTAAATAGCATGCCGGATAACCACAAAATACCGGCTTTCGGCGTAAACACCGTGCTAAGGTCGACCTCATCGTTGAACTTAAAAGTGGGAGATAACTTAATACTAAAAAAATAAATTGCCCCATGTACGCCAGAGGTACGTAGAATGTAAAATAAATGCTTATTTACGAAGTGCGCCGTTTTTATATTCCATGATTCCTAAACTAGACAAGCTTTCCTCAACACAAACACACTATCTAGACTTTTTAAACGCATTGCGAAAAACCTCATTTGCCGGGGAAATAAGCCCGGACTATGCTAACCGTGTTGTATTGTCTACTGATAATTCAATATATCAAATTCTTCCCCAGGGTGTTGTCTACCCTAAAAACACACATGACCTGATTGCGATTTGTGAGCTTGTGAGTGAACCTAAATTCCACAATATTGTGCTCTCACCGCGCGGTGGTGGCACTGGAACCAATGGGCAATCACTGACCGATGGAATTGTTGTGGATCTATCCAAACACATGAATAACATCCTTGAAATAAACGTCGAACAAGGATGGGTACGTGTTGAAACTGGCGTTGTAAAAGATCAACTGAATGCCGCATTACTAGAACACGGATTATTTTTTGCTCCTGATCTGTCAACAAGTAATCGAGCAACAATTGGTGGAATGATAAACACTGATGCATCTGGGCAGGGATCATGTGTTTATGGTAAAACTCGGGATCACGTAATTGAACTTAAAACCGTTTTACTTGATGGCTCACTAATAAATTCTCATGCGCTTAACGATGAAGAGTTTGCATGCGAGTCTGAACAACAAAATCGTAGTGGACTCATTCATCGTCTTGTTAATAGCATTGATAAAGAGCATGCAGAATCCATTGAGAAAATATTTCCAAAATTAAATCGATGCATGACAGGTTATGACCTTGCGCACATTCGAGATGAAAAAAATTGTTTTAATCTGAATAATATTCTTTGTGGTAGCGAAGGTACACTCGGGTTTATTACCGAAGCAAAACTTAATGTGATACCAATTCCAAAATTTGTTGCACTTGTCGTTGTGAAATATGATAACTTCGATTCATCTCTTCGTGATGCAACAGAGCTCATGAAATCCGGGCCAACATCAATCGAAACAATCGATTCAAAGGTGTTAAACCTCGCGATGAATGATTTCATTTGGAATCAAGTCGAAGAATTTTTTGCAGAACAAACTCCCGTTCCAGTTCAGGGTATTAACCTCGTCGAGTATACAGCAGATACAGAAGCTCAGATTCAACAGAAAGTCGATGAATTAGTAACAAAGATTACGACAGAGTCAGAACAAAATAATAACCGTATTGGCTATGCTATTGCACAAGGAAAAGAAAAAGTTAACCGAATATGGGCAATGCGAAAACGAGCTGTGGGTCTTCTTGGAAATTCACAAGGAGAAGCGAGACCGGTAGCTTTTGTCGAAGATACAGCCGTCCCTCCGGAGCATCTTGCAGACTTCATTTTGGAATTTCGGGAAATACTCGACGCCTACAAGCTATCTTACGGGATGTTCGGACACGTAGATGCAGGAGTATTGCATGTGCGCCCCGCTCTCGATATGAAAGACACTTTGCAAGCAGAAATCGCATGGGAAATTTCTGATCGTATTGCAGATCTAACTTATCAATACAAGGGAGTGCTATGGGGTGAACATGGCAAAGGGGTTCGATCACAATATGCACCTATGTTTTTTGGTGAACTTTACCCGCAATTACAAAGAGTTAAAGCAGCTTTTGATCCTCACAACCAGTTAAACCCCGGAAAAATCGCAACACCGGAAAAAACACTTAAACTGTTAAATATAGACGAAGTGACGACGCGAGGAATCCTCGATAAACAGATACCTGTTGCTTCGTGGAATGAATATAAGGATGCCGTTTACTGCAATGGCAACGGTGCTTGTTACAATTGGAATTTTGATGATCCAATGTGCCCATCATGGAAAGCAACGAGACAAAGAATACACTCACCGAAAGGTCGAGCGTCCTTAATGAGAGAATGGCTAAGTTTAACATCCGTTGCCAAAAAAGGTTCTATTGATAGTTACTACAAAAAGAACGCATTAACTCGTTTATTCGAACTTCCAATAAAAACGCTAAACTCCTTAAAGAAACGAAAAGGCGATTACGATTTTTCAAACGAAGTCTATGAGTCGATGGCTGGATGTTTAGCCTGCAAATCATGCGCGGGACAATGCCCAATAAAAGTAAACGTACCTGAGTTTCGAAGTAAATTTCTCGCGGCATACCATACTCGATATTTACGTCCCCTAAAAGATTATTTAGTTGGCTCGCTGGAGTTTTTATTACCTTGGTGCGCCAAGGTTTCCCCTTTGTATAACAAAGTCATGGGATTTACGCCAATAAAGTGGGTACTAGAGCATGCTGTAGGGTTTATTTACGGACCGAATCTAAGCAAAGTAACATTCAAAACAGAAAATATAAAGATAGCCAATAGTGCCTTGCTACAATCCATGCCGGCTGAGGAAAAAGAAAAAACCGTAATAATTGTTCAAGACGCCTTCACGAGCTACTTTGAAACACAACTAGTTATTGATGTGTATAGGTTATTAGAAAAACTTGGATTCAAACCATTTTTAGCCCCCTACAAGGCGAACGGCAAACCATTGCATGTCCACGGGTTTTTAAAATCATTTAAAAAGACTGCGGAGAAAAATGCAAAGATGTTGAATGCTTTTCAAGAACAAGGCTTAAGCCTTGTCGGCATTGATCCATCGATGACATTAACTTATCGTAGCGAATATGATAAGTACTTATCAAAACAAAAAACACCAAACGTAAAACTTCTGCAGGAATGGCTTAGCGAGAAAACGGAATTCCTTGATAACCGTGTAATAACAACCAATGATTACAACAAAAAATATGTTTTCCTACCGCACTGCACAGAAAAAACGAATGCTTCCTCTTCATTAAACAACTGGATCAATATTTTCAAGCAATTTGGATTAGAACTAAAAATAGAATCCGCGGGTTGCTGTGGAATGTCTGGGACATATGGTCACGAAACAAGAAACAAAGAAAACTCACAATTGATTTATCGACAAAGTTGGAAAAAAATTATAGATTCACATTCGGAAGATGAGCTTTTAGTGAGTGGATATTCTTGCAGAAGCCAAACGAAAATCCAGTCAAATAAGTCGTTTATACATCCTGCACAAGCCTTGTTAAGACACATTGAATTGAGTTCGATTTAATGGATTTCTGATTGAGTAATACCAATCTTCCCAAGCACTGGCGACATGAGTAGATTCAATTGCGATACTGATGTCCTCAAAGGCATAAAATGAACCGGCAGTCCAATTGTGGCTTCCAATTACACTTATCTTTTTATCAACAACCAATACTTTCGAGTGCTTTAAGTTAGAAGGATGCTCAAAGAACACATCAATACCTTTTGTTGAAAGCAATTTATAACCAAATGTATTTATGTTTTGGCACCCCTTTTCCGAATTAGGGCTTAGAACAACTTCGACATCGACGCCACGGTCCTTTGCTTTCACAAGTTTATTGATCAGATCGTTAACACCTTCGGAACCAGGGACCAGATAAAATACAGCTAATCGAATGGAATATTCTGCCCGATCAATAATTTCACCCACTTTCTTTGGATATTGACTATTAAAAATCAAACTCGCATTCGAATCAAAAGAGTCAAATTGCAGGTTATTCCCATCTATTGAGGTCGATCTATGATCATCTCGAATGTTACCGAAATCAATTTGCACTGCGTTCGACTTGAACCATCTCAATGCTAAACATAACTCTTCGCATAAGAGCTGCAATACATTTTCGTCATTATTGGCTCTTATGTGACACTTTTTCTCCAAAACATGAATTAATGTGCGCAAACTAATACTCGCCTTAAAATCTTCTTTAAACTCCTTATAAATACTTGCTTCCTGGGAAGTTAATTCGTTGTTTAATAGCGAACATAATGCCTTACCAACACCATCAGAAATTGGTACTACTTTAGCTGACGGAGATAAGTCTTCACCGACTCCTTCAGACCAACCTTTAACTTTCAAAAACCTGGTCTCGCAAAAACCGCCTTTTTTCTCAGATTCATGATTCAAACCTGATTCGATAGCTCTTGCTAATGCTTTTTCAAACCTATAAACCATTCGCTGTTTAAAGTTAATCTCATTTGAACCGTCCAAACAACCGTATGTTGTATAACCATTTAGCTTGGCTAACTTCATCGCTAATTTGGCAGCCGTCAGAAGCGCTCTGTGATCATGGTACTCTCTAGGTAACAAATCACGGATGTAAGATTCAAACCAAGATAATTTCATACATTTTTACCACTATTATTTCGCGCGCCTAAAAAATAATTTTAATGCCGGACTTTATTAAGCCGTAATAAATCCAGCTCTAACTCTACATACCAATTACCTTTTTAATTTATTTCTAAAATCAAATTCGAGAAGTGAAGTTTCGTACGTCTAATCCGTGAAATATGTCACATATACTAAAATTGAACAAAATACGGACTATTTAGCTAAATTAGATGTAAAAAAAGCACACAATTCAACGGCGAAATGTGTATTTAGGTATCATTTTGAGAGATAATATTACTTATATACTCAATATATATTTGTTGAAATCCTTCACTATTCAAATGGAATGCGTAGTTATGGCTATTGAAAACCGAATACTCACCGCGATCGACTTTATTGAATACAATCTAAAGGAAGCTATCAGCACTGAAGACATAGCATTTGAGTGCAATATGTCAAAACGGACATTGCAACGCAGATTTGTGGAACTAACGGGAGAAACAATAAAAAGTTATATTCGATCAAGACGTCTAACCGAGGCATCAAAGAAGCTCACTAATAGTAAAATGAGCGTTCTAGATACAGCGATAGATTATCAATTTGATTCCTACGAGGGATTTTCCCGAGCCTTCAAGCGTATGTACGCCATGTCGCCAAAACACTACAGGCATGTTGGTAGTAATTTAAATGCGCTAGATAAGTTTCAAATCAACCAAATTGATATTGAAAATTATTGCCAAAAAGGCCCTATTCTGCCAACTATTGTAAAAATGCCAAAGAAAACCTTCGCCGGCATTCGAACTCTGCAAGCAAATTATGCACTTACTTCTAAAGAAAACTCCGGGGTATGTAGGTACGCACTAACAGAGCTGAACTCACTGAAAGAGGAGTTTCAGCATTTAAAATCAGATTTCGAATGGAGTATCACCTATAGAAGCGACGCCACATTAAAATTTCATTTTTTGGATAAGGTCTATGCCTTTGAAACTAAAGGGAATAATCTACTCCCAAAAAGTGTTTATTCAATATCGACCCCAGAAAACCTCTATGCTGTTTTCAACCACAACGTTAAATATACTCGTAATGAGCTAATATCAAAGGCATTCAATTGGCTACGTGAAAGCTGCTTTCACCTTGGCGATTCACCGTGCCTATATAGGCAGTCATTACTACAAGAAAATCCCGCCAAGCTTTACCTCCCCATTTCCAACTTTCAAATTAAGAAATATCAATGGTGGCAAGGTTATAAATCCTTAGTAAACTAGAAGAGATTTTCTAAGCCCAGAAGCACAGGCATTTCTTAATCAACCTCTTACATGGGGTTCGAATTGAAGCTAGTTGTGCGTCTAAGGGAAAACTAATAATAAAATAACTAAAATGCATATGCATAAAAGCGAGCGGCAAATAAGTCAGTTATACTCCGATCATAGTGGGGCATTGACGAGTTATTTGAGCAAAAAATTTTATATTAATGTTGCTGAGGCTGAGGACTATGTCCAAATGACGTTTACCAAACTCACAAATATGGACGAAATCGATCACTTAGAAAATCCTCGAGCGTATTTGTACAGAATCGCAAATAACCTAGTTATTGACCAATTGAGAAATCAAGACCGTCATAATAAATGGGTGTCAGAAGAACAAGCGATTAATCAAGACATTGACGACACAATTGACGACCCGGCTAGAATTAGTATTGCCAAGCAACAACTACGAATATTGAAGCAAACCATAGACGGTATGTCAGAGCGTAGGAAATTATTTATAAAACAAAGCCGGTTCGAAAACTTATCAAATGTTGAGATAGCAAAATCTGCTGGAGTTACCGAAGCAGCCGTACGTAAACACCTATCTAAAGCTCTGGTAGAATTGAAACATGCACTGGATAAGACCTCATCAGAGGTAGACAATAAGTGAATAATTGCACAGAAAATATCGAAGAAATTGAAAACGAAGCAAGTGATTGGTTCGTTTTGAAAACTACATCGACACTAACTGAAGACCAAGAAAGCGCATTTGAAAACTGGCTTTCTACCTCGCCACTTCACGCAGAAACCTATTTTGCTTTTGAAAAAATTTGGAATGATATTTCACTTTTGCCAGAAGATACCTTTTCCATTGAATCATTATCAATCGAAAAGACGGGTTCTCATGAAATTAAGCCGCCTGACAATATGCTAGAGCCTGCTAGTTTTCCAATATGGGATAAATTGTATACTTGGTTTTTTCCAAAATATGCCTACGGTGCACTTGCATCTACTTGCATAGTTTTTATTGGATTAATCCTGCTATTTTCAACGTCTCCATCTCACGAATTCTCAAGTTATGTCACAGCAAAAGGCGAAATTAGTGACGTAATACTAGAAGATGGAAGTAAAGTTTCTTTGAGTGCTAACACTCAAATTGATGTGAGCATTGAAAGAGATCAGCGAAATATAAAACTTGTTAAAGGACAAGCCTATTTTGATGTGGCTCCTATAATCAACGATACAGGAGAACGTATCCCATTCGAAATATCTTCTGGGAAAATGAAAATTGAGGTAATAGGAACAGAATTTGAAGTTCACCTAAGAAATAAAAAAGCGCAAGTTACTGTTGCAGAGGGCATTGTTGATGTAGGAACCTCAAAGAGTAAAAAAAGAATTCGCTTAACAGAAGGACAGCAGCTTGCAATAATAGGTAAGCAGTATGACTCTTTTGGCGATATCGTGAAAAGCGACCCTAATACGACCTCCAGTTGGAGAAAAGGACGATTGACCTATCGTGACGCCTATTTGAATGAAATAGTAGATGATGCAAACCGCTTCCACAATGGAACAATTACGCTAGGACATAAAGATCTCGAAAATCTTCGTGTTACCACTTCGTTTAGAATTGATCAAATCAAAGAAATGGCGTTTATGCTAGAGCAGCTTTTACCAGTAAAAGTTTACGAGGAATCAGACAATAGAATTTTGATCCTACCAAAGAGATCCATATAACTAACAACAATAAATGTGAAGAATAAATCGAAGAAGATAAGAACTATTTACTTCAAAAAGTTGGTAGCTTGTGCTGTAGCAATTTTATTGTTAGCAATTTACTCTAATAAATCAATCGCGGCAGAACAACCCCAAAAAATTCACATTGCCACTCAACCCCTCTCCGAAGCTCTTATCGATTTTTCTGCGGTGTATAACCGCATTGTTATCGGTCTCCCTCAAACTTTAAATGCGCATATTAGTAATGAAGTAAAAGGAACCTACCTTGCACTAGACGCATTAAAGAAAATGGTTGAAGGAACAGAACTTGAAGTTCAATCAAACAAAGGAGGAGGGTTCATAATCTTAGAACCAGAAAACATCAAAGCTGTCGATCTAAAAAAACTAGAAAATATCGCAGACAAAAAAGTTGATCAAAATCCTGTTGAAGAGGTTTTTGTATTTGGACGATCTAGGGATAACAGACCCAATATTTCACAAACATCAATGATGATTCTAGACTCTATTTTTTTGACCAAAAACGATATAGAAAACTTCGATTCCATTACAAAGCATATACCAAATGTTTTTTCCGCCAATTCAGAAGCTAATGTCGCAAATATAAATATTCGAGGAATAGACAATCGAGGGCTCGTAGTTCAATCCACTGCTCCTGTAGCTTTTCATCATAATAATGTTTACCTTTTACCTACTGAAATAGCCGTACTCTCTTTATTTGACCTTAATTCAACAAAAATTTTAAAAGGTAGCCAAAACACTGAAACAGGCCGAGCTTCAGTCGCCGGTAGCGTTTACTTGGAATCCGCTCCACCTATCCTTGATAAAAAACTCGCATCTATTGAAGTTACTGTTGGAAAATTCGAACGAGAAACTTTACAAGGTATGATAAATTTACCCACTTCTAACACACACTCTTTTAGGCTATCCTCCCACTATAATTATCACAAAGGGTATGTCGAAACGTGGAAAGACTACCGCATCGTCGATAACAGCGCAGTAGTTCCTGAACTACATTATCCAAACTATGATGATCTACCTTTTACAAACAATAGAACCTCCCCCAATACCAATATAGAAGATTACGAAAATGCCGATGAGCACGCATGGCGGCTAAGCAGTCTTTGGCGACCAAAGGATGATTTTCTATGGCTAATTAGCTACGAATCTCACACACAAAATAATAGTGGAAACGCTTTTCTCGATCCGTTTTTGGTAAATCGCCATGGTCGTGCCGCAGTTGTGGATACGCCAGGACGAATAAACGCAAAATTTCAAATATTGTCTTCTTACCTTCACTATAATAATAACCAAATCAATTATGATCACCGTTTAGGTTGGACTGACCTGAATTATTCTTCTCAGGAGGATTCGGATCTGGGTCGACTAGGAGAAAAACGCGAATTTAGAATTAATTACCGAAATTCAGAAAAAATAAATTACAATTTTGAAGTATATAACTCTAAAGATGCATCTCGAACCAAATGGTTATTCGGACTGTACTTTGAAGATCTATTAAGCAAGATGGACTCTGAGTTAGACGGCCTAGTACAAGATGATAATGGTCAGGCTTTGACTCAAAACGGAAATTTTTTACAAACTCCTAAAACAACACTCCAATTTTTGGACTTCTACGGAAAGCTCCAGTATTCGTTAAATAAGAATTTGAGTTTTTTTTCAGGAGGTCGTTATTCTAAAAATCGAACCACAGTAGAAGATGAACAGATAATTCGCTGTGATGGCGTGAATATAAACCTGCCAGGTGTTCCCAGCTTAAATAGCGAGATACCAGACAACCTATATATTTCACCAAACCTATTGGGAGGGGAAAGATTTGGAGGTTCAAGGTTCGGAGCCTCTCCCGAGCAACTATGCTTTGTATTTTCGACATTAAACACTAGCCAAACTTGGAGAAAAGCAACATTTGAAATAGGCTCTAAAGTACAAAAAAATAAAAACCTGTCTTCAACGCTTAAAGTATCATCCGGGCATAGACCTGGCGCCTTGCAATCTGCAGAAAACATAAAAGCGCAGAAAAGTATCAATATTGAACTTGAGAGTGAAGCCTATCTATTAAATAGAAAGCTTTATATAAATACCGTTCTATTCCAAGCGAAACACAAGGATATGCATGTAGCAGGAAATCGCTATGCAGATTTCGATGGCGATGGAATCGCAACAGATTACCTTATTACCGATATCCAGAATAATGCCGATGCAACTAACCAAGGAATTGAATTAACGTTAAGTTTCGAGCGAGAACGAGGTGGAAGGTTTGATATCAACGCAAGTTTCATTGATACAAAAATTGATAAATATGATATCCCAGATGGGATCTACTTTAATGGAGACCCCTGGAACCCACCATCCGAAGATCCTTTCTTGGCATCTTTGGGTTTTCGGGACCTTTCAGGTAACAGATTAACCCATGCTCCAGCTTACACATTTAACTTCTCTTATGAACATGATTTTTATACATCGAAAGGTAGGATAACGCCTCTACTCCAGTTTTTTTATTCTGATGACTATTACCTTGACTTGTATAATAGAGAAGACAATTTATTTTTAGATCAATTTACTGGAATTGAATATCAAGTCGATAATTTTTCCCGGCAGCATGATTTCAATAAAATCGACTTTTCACTTAGCTGGAGTAATGTTAACAACAATGTCGGAATAAAACTCTTTATTGAAAATATCACCGGAGAAACAACACGTAATCGTATAGCTGAAACTTTTTTTAGCTCATCGGGTTTTGCCTCTACTTATTCAAAACCGAGAACCTATGGAATTTCGTTCTCGTTAAATATGTAAACCTACTTGAACAAACTAGTTCGACTCCTTTAATAATTTACGTCCTTCCGCTTAGTAAATATAACAATTACTTAACGGAGAATGGAATGAAACACAATTTAATACTCGCATTAATTTTTAGCTTATTATTATCCGCCTGTGGTGGAGGAAATGACGACAATCCTAATCCAGAATCAACAAGAACACCCCAATCAATCACTAGTCCAACATCAACTCCAACATCAGCGCCTACACCCACATTTTCTCCCACTCCTACACCAACACCTGTAGCTCAACAGCCAGCTATCTTCGAAGCCGAAGATGGATCTCTAAATGGCGCGGCACAAGTTTATCTAGATGACGCAGCTTCAAATGGGGAGGGAGTTGGATTTCTCGATCAAGTAGGCAATGGGTTTTCCTTATCGAATGTTCCAGCCTCGCAATCTATAACGGTAAGGTATGCAAGCCAATTAAGAGGCGAAATTTCTGTGAGTGTAAATAGCGAAAATGCAGGCAATATCATTTTCGACTCAAGTGGAAGCTGGGTTGGAACTTACCTGGAAACAATTAAAAATATAGATATTCCAGAAAATGCAACAGTAACTATATTCAACGAGCAAGGAGATTTTGCGATGAATGTGGACTTTGTAGAATTTCATCCTGAGCCTCAAGTAGAAGCAACCCCATTTCCACCACCAAGTTTGTCATCATGCGCTCACTCAGATCCGAGTATACGATTCGAAGCCGAAAATACAGACATCATAGGTAATAGCGTTGAGGAAATATCTACTGTCGCTTCGGCATCAAAAATGTTATTAATTCCAGGCGGTTCAGAGAACGGGTTAAGTGTTTCAACAGACCATATCGCCAATTCAATAACAATTGGATATTTAACAGAAACTAATCAATCTATAAGCGTTTTATTAAACGATCAAGTTATTGAAACACTCAACCTCACCACCCAAACTGGCGTTAAGAAAATAGGATTAAATATAAATATTGATGCCGATGATGTATTAAGCATCCGCTCATTGGACGGAAATCAAGACGTTTATATTGACTATGTGGAGTTTAATCCAGAAGACACAGGCAAAACATTCTTCGACTATGTAACCGACATTACCAACGTCGACACAGCCGTTGATAGCATTACTGTCGCCTCAAATGGAGATATTTACTTAACAGGTGGAATTAACGAAGGCACCGAAGAGCGGCTTATTAAAATCTCCGCTTCAGGACAAAGAGAAGTCATTGCTCTGCCAGGCTTACTCGCACCTGTCAATCTTGAATTCAACAGCCAACAAGATTTGATTATTGCCGATTACTCAGGAGACCAAGTCGTTATCATCGATCAAGACTATAACATGTCTGTATTAACTGAGAGCGTGGATGGTGCTGCCGGGCTCGCGATAAATAGTCAAGATGAGGTTTTTGTTTCCTCTTTTGATACTAATAATCTATTCAAGATCTCAACGGATGGCCAAATCGAAACCCTGATATCAGATAATGGCCTAAACCAGCCTATTGGTATTGCCATTGATGAAAACGATAATGTTTATATCGCAAACTGGTCAAACGGCAATGTGTATAAATATGATACTGAGGCAAACTTCTCTCTACTTGGCACTATTAACGGCAACATCAACCAAATGAGTTATGTGGACGGATACTTATATATCCCTCATGGGACGCAAAGCCAAATTTTCAGAATGAATGTTACCGATGGTCAAGTGGAAATGTTTGCTGGAGACCTATCAACTAATGTCATTGATGGACATATCAGCGAAGCAAATTTTGGAGCCATCGGTAATATCACGGTATCACCGGATAATCAGCAGTTGTTATTGGTTGCTGCAAATGGCAACTTGAAAAAAATTAGTGTCAACCCTGACCCATACCAATTCACATCAACACTCGCAAACCTTAATGCGGTTAGAGATGGATCTCATGTTGACGGTGAAGGAAATCTACTTGTTGGCGGAGGCAATGACTACAGCGTTATCAATTCCGCGGGAGAGGTAACAAACGTATCGCTCAATAACGCGGTTCAATCAGTTAATGGCTTAGATTTTGATTCCGACGGCAATCTCTATACTGCCAGTTTTTTTGGTAGTGCTATTCACAAAATTGATCCCGAAGGCAACGTCACCTTATTTTTAGGTGACTTAATAAACGTTAATGATGTCCTCGTTGACATAGATGGAAATATCTTTGCTGCGCTGTGTGGCCCAGATGAGATACGTCAATATTCCGCAGAAGGAGATCTTCTTAATACATACGATATTGCCGGTGATGATAACGGATGTGGGGTAGCTGGATTAACTCAAAATGGACAAGGGGCTGTCTTCGCTTCTAATTTTTCAACCGGCGAGATTTATAAGGTTGAAAATGAGCAAGCCACGCTATTTACGACTGTGAGCGGCGAAAACAATCAAGTCGCCAATGTCAATCATCTCGCTTATTCAAACGGGTATGTTTACGCGCCAGCGGGAGCGCTGAATCAATTTTATCGAATTGATGAAGATGGCAATAGCGAATTGTTTATAGGGTCTCCACAGAGTATGCAAGTAACGGATAACCAAGTTTGCGAAGCGGAAGTGATCAATCCGTGGAATGTTACAGTCTCAAACAATGGTGACGCTCTTTACATTATCAGTTCTACTGGAGAAGTCCAGATTGTTACCAACTACGTTCTTCCTTAGTCTTTTTGGTTGCGCTTTCCACCCCTCAGAATAGTAAGCAACCACTGACTCCCTTGGGTATCCGAGGGAGTTTTTTTACAATAGCTCCGTTTTTTCTTTTCCGCACCTAGCGCACTTATATACAGTGACGAGCTTTCCTTGTTTTACATCAAATTTTTTTTCTGTTAAAACTTCCCATTTATGAAACCCATTTTTACACAAGGTTTTTCCTTTGTGTTTTTCTTTTAAGGTTTTTTTCTTAAATGGGATGACATCACCCATAGTCGTTTCTCCCAAAAGTTTTGGAATATTAAATTAGTGTATCTGTTTTTGCAGCCATGACCAGATCATTCTTGTGTAAACCATTAATTTTATGCGTCCACCAGCGTACATTTACTTTGCCCCACTCCACCAAAATAGCTGGATGATGTCCTTCGGCTTCAGCAATCTCTCCCACACGATCTGCAAACGCCATTGCCTCTAAAAAGTTATTGAATTTGTATGTACGCGAAAGTTGTTCGATATTATCAACTGATATCACTTCCCAATCTGGGATCTGAGGGAGTAGTTCAGCTTTTTCAGCATCAGTAATTAATGGGGCTCCCACACGACAAGCTTCACATGTATTTTTATGTAGTTCACTCATTTTTTTCTCCAGTTAAAAAATAAAATTCTTCGATAATTGCTACTTTAGTCAAAAACAAAATAAGCGAAATTCATCAGACCTTAAAGGCCGGTACCATTACCAAGTTGGAGACGTACTTCCCATAAATAAAGATAAAAAAAAGACCAAAATTGTCTTTCATAAAGTTGGCCAACAAATTGCTTATAGAGCTTAGCGATTTATATGAAAATTTACGATAAATGTCTAAATGTTTATTTTAATTAGTTTTTAACGCTAGATACGTCATTTAGCACAAAACAGAGCTAATTATTTCATCTAATTGCCACATTTGTTTAAGAAAGTGTAAAAACCATACATGTATAAATGTCGACGTATTTTACACCCGAAAGATTTCTTCAACCTTAAATTTATCTTCAAGAGCATAACTTATGGGAATTATGTTTAAAATAAGTCAGATAATAGCACTAGTTTTGGGTCTTTCAGCTGTTGCTGTAAACGCCGCTCAAAATACCAAATACGAACCAGAAGATGGTCGAAAACTATTCTTTGTAGGCCAAGACCTGAATGCCGTTGGTGGAAAGCCACCTCAAAACAATGTTCCGATCACACCCGTGTTTGGTGGCGGTTTAACAGGTGTACCACCGTTTAACGATGGGTATGTTGACCACTTTCCAATGCCTGCAGGTATTACGAGTTACTCGACTATTCCAGAGCTTTGGGGGCTCGATACCATTGTCGATTATGGTGCAGGCTTACTTTATGCAGATACCTACAAAGAGTTCGAGCAATTTGATGGGACTATGTTAGCGCTTGGTCTTGCATTTATAGGTCAAAGTGTTCCTATCGCAGAAGGGGAGTTCGACGCACAGATCATCTATCTTGCGAATTGGATTAAGAATTTTGGGCGTCCGGTATTTTTGCGTATTGGCTTCGAATTTGACTATGGTCCAAACCAGTATGGTGGTCCTCGTAGGTTTATTCCAGCTTATCGCCATATTGTCGACGTCATTCGCGCACAAGGCGTAACGAACGTTGCCTTTGTATGGCAAGGTTTAAATCAAAACAGCTCTTCAGTTTATTTCCCTGGTCCTGAATATGTCGACTGGATTGCCTTCTCAGCATTTGCTAGAGCACTTCGTCCTTCACCAACCTACACCAATGGCAACATGTTTCACCTCGCGGAAATTCATGATAAGCCAATTATGATTGCTGAAATGGCAACTAACGGAACACGATTAGAGACAGCCAATGGCGAACAAGTGTGGTCTCGATACTTTGAACCTTGGTTAGATATGTACAAAAACACTGACCGAATCAAAGCGGTCGCTTGGATTAACCAAGACTGGCAAACCCAACCTCTATGGGAATCATTGAGATTTTGGGATAACACCAATACGCGCTTGCAAGACAATGCGATAGTAAAACAGCGTTGGACAGAAGAAATGGAAACGCTACCTTGGATCAATGCGGGATTCGAAGATGTATTTGATTCAGTCCGTATGGAAGACAGTCTATACGACGATGCTTCGTTTGATATTATAGAAACAGTTATTGAAGGCGGAACGGGTTTACGTGCTACTTACTTTAACGGTACAGACTTTGAAGAAGAGATATTAACAATCGATGAAACAATTAATATCGATTTAGCCGGTCAAACTCCTCATCCAGAAGTTCCCGCAGACAATTTTTCAGCACGATGGTATGGAAGTATTGTAGCACCAAACACCGGCACCTACACAATTCTTGCTAGCTCTGATGACGGTATGCGTGTGTGGGCCAATGACGAAATTCGAATTGATAGCTGGTCTATACATAGAGAAAGAACAGATTATTTCAAATTGGATATGGTTGCTGGCGAACCGGTTCCAATTGTAATTGAGTATTATCAAACTACCGCGTTTGCAGCTGCAAAACTAGAATGGCGCGGTCCGAACTTCGCTAGAAAATTTGTCGCTGAGAATTATCTTTTCCCAGCAGATACCCCAGAGACTATTGCACCATTAGAGATTACTGATGGTACAGGCCTAACTACCACTTACTACGATGGCACAGAATTAGAAACAGAATTGACCGAAACAGTTTCAACTGTGGATCTTTCTCTTGGCATTGGCGTTTCACCGCTTGATTCCGTGCCTGACGATTTCTTTTCGATTAAGTGGGAAGGTAGTCTTGTCGCACCGGTATCTGGAAACTTTAATTTCTATTTTACCGTCGATAATGGCGTGAGAATTTGGTTTGACGACGAGTTGATGATTGATGACTGGCGCTCGTTATCTGTGAGAGAAGTTAGCTTTAATAAAGCAATGGAAGCAGGACAACCCGTAAAAGTTCGTATTGAATATTTCGAGCGTCGTGGCCCAGCAACTGCAAGACTTGAATGGGAGTCGACTTCTTGGGCGGGCTTTATGCCACGTCAAGTCATACCTGCAAACTTCTTGTTCCCAATCGGAGAGGAACCACAAATTATAGATGACGATACTCCTGCCGATTTCAGCTTTGCAGCTGCATCAGATGTAGAAACGTCAACAATTGTTGAATCGGAAACAGTCACCATATCAGGTATAAATATTCCTGTTGATGTTTCCGTTACGGGTGGTGAATTCAGCATCAACGATGGGCCTTTCACAAGCGATGCTGCAACGCTGGAAAATGGCGACACCATTAAGCTTCGCTTAACTTCGTCGGAGTTAATGGGTACCACAACTGAAGCGTCGGTCACAGTAGGGCAAGGCACTGCAACATTTTCAGTCACTACAGTAGAAGCAGATTCGATACCTGATACTTTTGATCTTGTTGACGAAATCAATGCTCCATTAAGCACAGAAATTATTTCTAACGAAATCACTGTTACTGGAATCAATGTATCGATATCAGTATCTATTGATGGCGGTGAATTCAGTATCAATGGTGGAGACTTCACATCCACTGCAGCATCCGTTGTAGATGGAGATACTTTACAAGTAAGACTCACGTCTGCTGATACTGAAGCGACAACAACGGTTGCAACACTTACTGTTGGGACTATTTCCGAAGAATTTAGTGTGCAAACTGAAGGAATTATCGGTCCAGATGCGTTTTCATTTGAATCTGTCACTGATGCCGCGACATCGATCTTCGTGGAATCTGAAGTAGTGACTATCAGCGGCTTAAGCGGTGTTTCACCTATTACGATCACTGGCGGTGAATACTCGATTGACGGCGGAGTTTATACCGATCAGGAAGGATCAATTAACAACGGTCAAACATTACAACTACGCGTTTTGACTTCAGGTTTCAACGAGACAAGCGAAGCCATCGTGACGGTTAATGATGTTACCACGGGTTTCGCGGTCAGCACTGAAGCAGAAGATACTACGCCAGACGCTTTTGCGTTTACCGATATTGTGGATGCAGATCTAGCAACTGTTTACACATCTGCAGTCATTACAGTAACCGGTATTAATTCATCAGCCTCTATCTCTATTACAGGTGGACTTTACTCAGTAAATGGTGGCACTTTCACATCTACTGCCGGGTCTGTCGTTGACGGTGATCAAGTGCAAGTCCAAGTTGAATCTTCTAGCGAGTTCGCTACTGAGGTTTCTGCCACACTAACTATTGGTGGTGTCTCTGCAAACTATGCTGTCACAACAACGGTTGAAGACGCTACGCCAAATAGTTTCATGTTTGAATCCATATCTAATGCAGCGCTTTCTACCGAATATACTTCAAATACAATAGTAGTAAGTGGAATTAATACTGCCGTAACGATTAGTATTGATAGCGCCGAATACAGCGTAAACGGAAGCGCATTCACTTCTGCTAGTACAACCGTCAACTCTGGCGATGAAGTCGTTGTTCAATTAACAAGTTCAGCGGAATTTGAAACAAGTGTGAGCGCGACACTTACTATAGGCGGTGTAAGTGATACATTCTTGGTAACGACCTTAGCTAGCGATACAACACCAGACAGCTTCTCATTCGATTCAGTTACTGATGCAGAATTAAGTACGGAATACACTTCAAACACCATTACTGTTTCTGGAATCAATACCGCTGTAGCAGTGAGCATTACCGGTGGAGAATATAGTATAAATGGTGGTGTTTTTGCTGATACAGCGTCCACTGTTGTTGAAGGCGATCAAATTTCTGTACGCTTAACAAGCGCAGATGCCAATGAAGTTAGCTCAACCGCGTCTTTAACTGTAGGCGGAGTTAGTGCAGACTTTACGATTACAACAGAAGCTGCGGCCCCAACTCGTGGTGATTTTGGAATCGAAAATATTGGTAATGGCGCAGGTATTATTTACTTCCTAGATCAAGGTTGGACTGGAAGATGGAACTACATTTGTATCAACGACTACTGTATAACTGGTGCAAAAGTAGGTGAATACTGGGAGCTTGAAACAACAGCACAGTTTGCTGGTGGCCTAGTTCCAGGAGGAAGCTACAACATTCAATTGAAAGTTCAAGACGATCAATCCGGTCAATTTATATCTCCAAATTATCCAGTTATATTTGAATAACTGCTTAGAACTCTAGAGAGTAAAATAAAGCCGCTGTAGCTAAACGCTTGGCGGCTTTTTTATTTCAGAAGATTCAACAAAACGGTTTAATTCTTTTATCGATCGAATAACATGTAGCGTTTTAGTCTGCGATAATTCACGCAATTTAGTATTGAATGAATCGTTCCAGAATTTTGGACAAAGCTTTAGTACTTTGTAACTTTCTATCGTGCCTTTTAGCACCGAACTTCCATCGGGCCAGCCTTCCGGTTTTGACCAAACACTCTTTAACAAGCGTTTAGTCACCAACCAATAACTCACATAGTAAGGAAGATCGATATAGATTAAAGTATCAGCCGTGTCTAATCGCTCATAAAAAGAACCTATAGGTCCAAATCCATCAATAATCCAACTTTCAGTTTCAAGTATTCGGGTGTGTTCAGTGTCGTAAATAGATCGCTCAATTCTTTCGCCATTTTTATCATAGATAAGCGAGTCTAATTGAACCAAAGGTATCCCAGTCACCAAAGAAAGTTTTATAGATAAGCTGGATTTTCCACTACCTGGCTTACCGAAAACCGCTACCTTTTTCATTATAAATCGCCCTTTCAAATAGCTCACAAATTAGGTGAGAGCCAGGGTTAATAGACAGCAAGCCGCAATGCAGCTTATGGTACGTAAATGATTTAGTTTAATCCATGAATTCAAATATTCTTTCCAATAGATTGCTAGCTCGTCATTGCTTTTCTCTTTTTCCTTTAAGCGATTATTTAGCGGGACATTACCAAATGCTGTCACCACGAACATACCCAGAATATAAATTAATGCGGCAATGATCATTAGAATAGAACGTTCATTTTGCCAATCGTTAAAGTCCAAATAATCACACCCGCATACCATAGTGTTGAACCGAAAAAGATTGGTAAAAATAATGTATTCACAATCACATCATTAATTTTATTCATTGCTTGTGCCGCCTGAAACGCGGGTAACTCATTAAGCGATTTCATCACAAATACTGAAAAGGTGAAATAGACTCCGGCCATTAGACCCGTCAAAACAACAAGTAAAATAAGCATAATTCACTCCTACGAAATTAAGGTTGCAGCGAGTGTCAATATCACTGTAGCTGACACCCGCTAAGTAAAATAACCACCGTTTTTTAACGCCAGACTCCTGTGCCCACAGTTGTATTGACATACTCTTTAAAACTTCTCGCAGGTCTACCTAATACTTCTTCAATTGTGTTCGTTGTCCACTCATTTCGTCCATCCAATACATTCACGAAAAGTTCGTTAATCAACCATGCAATATCATCCGGTAGACCATCTTCTTTCGCCGCTGCCAAGTAGGCATCAACTGGTGCTGTTTGAAAACCAATTTCTCGTTGGCTAATGTCTGCAATACAACTAACACAATCATCAAAAGATAAAATTTCGGGACCGGTCACTTCAAAAAGTTGATTACGCAATTCTGGTCTTGTAAGCGCAGCCACCGCAACATCAGCAATATCATCCACATCAATAAAAGGTTCATTGGCTTTTGGTTCTGGAAGTACAAGCATTCCAGCTTTAAGTCCATCAAGCATAAAACTCTCACTAAAATTTTGCATAAACCAACTGGCACGCACAATATTCCATTCAATAGCACTTTTCTTGATGACATCCTCTGCGCGCTGCGCGCCGTCTTCGCCTCGGCCTGAAAGCAATACAATGTGCTTAACATCTTCAGCTTTAGCAATTTCAACAAATTCCCGCATATCATCTTCAGCCTGTGGAACAGCCAAATCTGGATAATAGGTAACGTAAACAGAATTCACGCCCTTTAATGCGAGTGACCAAGTTGATCGATCAGCCCAATCGAAAATCGTTTCGCTGCTACGAGACAATCCTCGTGTTGTATAACCAAGCCGATCTAATTGTTCCAATACACGCAAGCCCGTTTTTCCCGTTGCGCCTACTACTGCAATAGTTTCGTTTTTCATGATTTTTCCTCACTAAAAGTTATGTTTAGGTAAACGTTTTGTACTTTGTGCCAATCCACGAAAAACAGTTTAATGAAGTACCTCTTGATGTTTAATGCTTTTATATCTATAGTTTTTTGCAGTTTGTCCAAAGTACCGAGAGACTGTAATGAGTAAGCCACAACAACGAGATATTCCCGAGGGTTCAGACACACTTGGTGAAACCCTTTATTCGCTGCGACTAAACGGGGTGATTTATGCGAACTCCGAGCTGACTGCGCCTTGGGGAATAGAAATGCCGTCTATGACTGGCAAAATGATGTTCCACATAGTCACCAAAGGAGGCTGCTGGTTACGGATACCCAATCAGGAAACTGTTTATTTAAAACCCGGTGACCTAGCGTTACTCCCGAGAGGAGAAGGACATTTATTTTCATCCTCCAAGGAACAAGAATGCACGGCTTTTTTTGATATACCCGTAAAGAAATTATCAGAGCGGTTTGAATATATCGGATACGGTGGTGATGGAGAGGAAACCGCACTCACCTGTGGCGTTTTAAGTTTCGATCACATAGCGGGTGAAAAACTCATTGCCGAATTACCCCCGTTAATTTACATGAAAAGTGAAAATGGACACCTTGCCTCACACCTTCAACCGCTAATTGCTTTAATGGGTGAAGAAGCCGCATCGCTAGAAACCGGTGGAGAAACCGTGGTTGCACATTTGGCAGACATTATCGTGATCAAAGCAATTCGATATTGGATAGAACATTCGACGGAAGCCAGCAAAGGATGGCTAGGTGCCCTTAAAGACCCCAAAATCGGCAAAGCCTTAGCCGCTATTCACGCGCATCCAGAATCAACCTGGACAGTTGATCGATTGGCAGAACAGGCTGGTATGTCGCGTTCTGGGTTTTCTGCAAAATTCACCGAAGTAATAGGCACCTCTGTAAAACAATATGTAACTGAGTGGAGAATGAATTTAGCGCGAATGAAAATATTGCAATCCCCTATTTCATTGGCCGATTTAGCTGAAGAACTTGGCTATCAATCCGAAGCCGCCTTTTCTCGCGCTTATAAAAGAGTCATTGGCGAACCGCCGTTACGACAAAAGAATGGGTGAAATTAAATTGGAAAATCCAAAAATGGAATTAGAATGAATAAAAAAACTCAAAGCGACGAAACAGACTTGGCAGTTTTCCCACCCTATATATCGCGTTTCATCATCGTGGTGCTGCTTGTTACTAGCCATACAGGCTTTATCGCAATGTTGGCGATTAATAGTTAAAGCCCCAATCGAATTATCACTTATCTCTTCTCTTTCTGCTTTGCTAGCAATATTCGTTATCCAGATACCCAGTTATCAAACATGTGTGACATGTATAAAAAATCTTTGGGATATTTATAGGAATGCCGGAGAAACAATTGTGAAAGTCATAGTAAAAGATAAAAAAGCCGCTAGGAAATAAATTAACCGTCGGAAGGAAAAATTTCCTGCTCTTCATATATCAAAAAAATCAATTTATATATGTATAACATTACGACTTTAATTAAAAAGTAATCGAATTACCGAAGTTCATACTAAGCAAACTTTGGCGTAATAAGCTGTAATATGATTTTTCTGATTTCGATGCAGAATTAACTACATGGCAGGAATTCGCCCTTTGCGGTCATTCCTTTCTATACCTTAACTCATCCAAGATACTGTTATCCAAATAGTGTGTGGCATTTGACCTATCTAAAGGGTAGCCCAAGATCAGTAGAGCCATTCTCTTGATCAGTTTATGAAGAGCTAAGTCTTTGGAATACAAAGGGTTGATAAACTTGATAAAGGGAAATCACTGAACAATATATTTTCTCTGATCTCTTGATCACAAAATGCATAGTTAGATAAATCCTATCTAACCATTTGTTTTTATTTAAAATAATAGACTTAAAGCCATTTAGAGCTTAATTTGATCAAGAGAAGAATGATAAGTGGAACAAGTCTATTGATTAATCTGTTATGGCTTATAAAGGAGGCTGACAATGCTGGATAGAAGCGAATTTTTAAGTAATTTATTATCAACACTCGTTGGCGTTCTCGTGGGGGGCGTTATCTCCGTTGTTTTCGGATATAAACTTCTCAATATGCAATTGAACCACGAATCTGCTGTTAAGAAGTATGAGTTCACTATGGATATTGCATCATTCAAGCACCCCATTTATACCGATTTTTTCAACGATTATGGGGATATTACTCAAGTAATAAAAATGTCTAAGGAAGATTGGTATAAGCTTAACAACCTAATTGGCCGGCTAAATTTACTCGGAGATAAAGAAGTTGCAAAATTATTAGTCGAATTTTATAGAGAAGTTGGTGTTTTAAAGTTTAATGAAAAGCTTGGAAGGGACAATAAACAAGGCAGAAATAAATACTACGAAATTTTAAAAAAAATTACGAATACGATGAGTCAAAGCCTTGGTGTAATCTCGGTGAGTAGTATATGGATAACCGATCCCGAAGCCATAACCATAACAAATTAAGCCAGTAGTGCGCTGCAAGCGTCGCCACTGCTTAAAGCGTTAGCACATTCTTAAGGAGTCATTATGAACCTTTTTGGAAAACTAGATCCTTTTCTGTTTAGCTTGCTTAAGATTGATCCTAAAAAAGAAATGGAATATTACGAGACAAGGGAGTCGACAAAAGATACAAAAATTGATTTAAAAAAAATCCACTATGCAATGAGTTTGATTGATTCTAAAAGCAGCGCGTTACTTACACATATTTCTGTGATGTTTGTTGTGCTAGGATTTTTCCTTTCAAATATTCAAGTCAGTAATCACTGGATTGTAGATGCAGTTATATTAGCTGAATTTATTGCTTATTTACTCATCGGAATGCTTCTACTAAGATGTCTTGAGATCATGGGACCTCCATTACGCCCGCTACCCAAAGACAAAGAAAAGTTGATGGATATATACTATCGTGAAATTTCTCTTAGGAGAGAAATATACCAGCGCTCTTTGAGATTCATGTTTCTATTAACGGGTATTTTGGTCCCCACAATCGTTATTAAATATGCTAACTATATATTTTCATAATTAGTGCTAACAAGTTGCACCAGCTGATATTTTTTCCGTCTCTCCTTTTTGTGCTTGATAGCACAAACGGGCTCCACCAAAAATGCAGCTGTGCAAAACGTTAATGTCTGCTTAGTGGAAAAACCAGAAGTTAAAAACTATATATTTATTTTTACACTTTCAAATACTCTTCAACAAAAAAAGCAGTCATGTAAATTCACATGACTGCTTTTTAAAATGACGTGCAAAAAATAAACTCTTTCCAAGATTTTTTATAATTAGATTTTACTTAACATTCTTACTTAACTTCTAGCGCATGCTCTTCAATTTTCGCTTTCCAAATTTGAGGACCTGTTTTATGTACAGATTCACCCTTTGAATCAACTGCAACGGTCACAGGCATATCTTTCACTTCGAACTCGTAAATCGCTTCCATTCCTAAATCGGCGAAACCGACCACTTTTGAATTAACAATCGCTTTTGATACCAGGTAAGCAGCGCCACCCACTGCCATTAAGTACACCGCTTTACTATCTTTAATGGCTTCGATAGCACCATCGCCCCGTTCGGCTTTTCCAATCATTCCTATTAAGCCAGTTTCTTCTAACACTGTGCGAGTGAATTTATCCATTCGTGTTGCTGTCGTTGGGCCGGCTGGGCCAACAACTTCTTCGCGCACAGGGTCAACAGGACCAACGTAATAGATAAAGCGGTTTTTAAAATCAACAGGTAGGGTTTCACCTTTTGAAATCATATCAACCATGCGTTTGTGGGCAGCATCTCGGCCTGTTAGGATTTTTCCTGAAAGTAAGACGGTTTCGCCTGGTTGCCACTCTTGTACGGATTCAGCTGTAATCTCGTCAACATTGACGCGTCTAACAGAATCACCCACCTCCCAGGTGATTTCCGGCCAATCGTCTAGACTGGGTGGAACTTGCAATGAAGGTCCAGTGCCATCTAGCGTGAAGTGCGCATGTCGAGTCGCTGCGCAATTTGGAATAATCGCCACAGCCTTGTTCGCCGCATGGGTGGGATAGTCTTTTACTTTTACATCAAGCACGGTTGTTAGGCCACCTAAACCCTGAGCACCTATGCCTAACGCGTTAACTTTATCCACCAATTCTAAGCGCAATTCTTCTGCTCTATTTTTTGGCCCAGTTTCTCTAAGTTCTTGGATATCAACTGGCTCTAAGAGTGATTCTTTAGCAAGCAACATCGCTTTTTCTGCCGTACCTCCGATACCGATTCCTAACATACCCGGAGGACACCAACCCGCACCCATTTGTGGAACCATTTTTAGCACCCAATCCACTACAGAGTCGGAAGGGTTTAGCATAGCAAATTTTGACTTTGCTTCTGAGCCGCCACCTTTTGCTGCTACATGAATATCAATTTCGTTACCGGGAACCAGTTTATAGTGAATAATCGCCGGGGTATTATCTTTGGTGTTTTTACGTGCCCCATCAGGATCCTCTAAGATAGAAGCTCGCAACACATTATCGGGATGGGTATATGCACGTCGCACACCTTCATTGATCATATCATCAAGGCTCATATCACCTTCAATTTGCACGCCCATGCCCACATTGACAAAGGCGGTAATAATTCCAGTATCTTGGCATATAGGCCTGTGCCCTTCTGCACACATCCTAGAGTTAATCAAGATTTGCGCCATCGCGTCCTTTGCTGCCGGGTTGGCTTCTTTTTGGTAGGCGCCGTAGATTGCGTCGATAAAATCTTTTGGATGGTAATAAGAAATGTATTGAAGCGCATCGGCCACACTTTCAATAATATGATCTTGAGGGATAACTGTCGTCATCGTTTTTCACCCTGTTTATGTTTTGTATTCTTTGTAAAGATTATAACCCCTAGATTAGCGCAAAGTGGTTATTTTTAAAGAAACCTTTGATTGGGATTACTTATTGAGTAACCCTTCGATTTTACTCTTCAAGCCTTGGGCTAAAAGCGCGTCGTTTTTAGGGACATAATGGCCATCACCGAGAAAGTTTTTTACGTTCCGGCTATCGATAAATTCAGAAGAAGAAAGATAGGCGATGCCTTTTTCCTTTAAAAACGAACCAAACACCTCATCGAGCGTTTCAGCATAATTTAAATCATTAAGAAGAATAATCACAGGCAGCTTACTGCTTTGTTTCGCACTATCTGCAAAGTCAGCCACGAGCGCTTTTGAAACATCGATGAATTCTTGCGAGTTAATAAAGCGATTTCCATCAAAAACGTTTGCGGTTACTGAGCGTATATAGTTTTGTGCGTAAGCGCGCCTTAGCAAGCGTAAAAATACAGAATAGTCCGCCCATTCGTAGCTAAATATAAATGGCGCGAAATAGGCATCGTTTTCAGATAAGTAGGTTTTAAATGCTTGAGTCAAATCTTGGCTATTGAGCATCTCTCGATAATCCCTCAAGTTTTTAACCGGTGTATCCTTATAAGATAAAGCGCCATTTTCTAAAAAATAACGTGGATACAAGTGTGCACCGGGAAATTCAAAAGCAACACTACCATGGCTCACTGACTGAATCTTTGGAAGCGATGAGGCTAATATTGCAAGCACCGCGACAGAGGAGTCATCTTGATCATTCAGAGTCTTAAAGGAATAGTATGAATGAGACAGTGGCGAACTGGGACCGACGACACTTCTTGGTGAATAACACGGGTCTAATTTATGAAGTGCTCGCGCGATTCTTGCTGAAAAAGACATTCCATAAATGGTAACTTTTTTCTCGCACTCTGTGCTAGTACTAGGTATTCGATCTGGAAGCTGAGTATTCCAACCAGCTTTAGAAATAGAAAAAGCATCTTCATCAGAGTTGCCGACCAACACGTTTAGTTTACGCGAAGTCGACACACCATAAGAAAAATATTTTGAAATCGAGGATTGGCTTGGAATAAAACTAAACTTAGTGACTACAGCACCAATCAGTAAATCCAATGCAAGCAAAGAAACAAATGTAAAAACGAAAACCAGAATCAAATTCTTTTTTAGCATGGGGTTCACTTAAAACTGGAAGTAAATAAAATCAACTGGCGGCGTGCTTAATGCTCCTGCAAACGTCATAAGCATTAACCCATATAATAGAGAATGCTTAGCAATGATCATCGTAGACCTTTGACCCAGAGGCGTATCATCTTGCCCTTTTCTTTCTTTAATGAATCCATTTAGTTCATAACCAACAAGAATCATCAAACCGATCAGTGTTGCCAGTGATGGAAATTTCATGTTTAGACCTGATAGACTAAATTGGGTAAACAGAATTTCTGTATATAGCACTACCTGATCTAAAGATTCGGCACGAAAAAGCATCCAACCGTAACAGGTAAACAAGAAAAACACCGCCATTGAGAAAAAGAAACCTAAAGCATTTTTAAACGTTAAAACATCTGAGGTTTTACTATCGATTCCAACCATTCGGTACAGACAAAGTATACCACCTTGAAATGCCCCCCAAAGAACAAAATTCCATGCAGCACCATGCCAAAGGCCGCCCAATAACATTGTCAGCATTAGGTTACGGTAAGTCATAATTTTACCTTGGCGGTTTCCACCTAATGAGATATAAAGATAATCTCGCAACCAGCTGGATAAACTAATGTGCCACCTTTGCCAGAATTCACTTGGCGAACGCGAAAAGTAAGGCATATTAAAGTTGCGCATCAACTCAATGCCTAGCAAACGCGATGTACCTCGGGCAACATCGGAATAACCAGAGAAATCGCAATAAATTTGAACCGTGAAACAAAGTGTCGCGACCACAACCTCTAGCCAAGTTACCGCACCACTCGATCCATAAACCGACGCGACAGACCCCGCGAGTCCGTCGGCAATAACAATTTTTTTAAACAAACCGTAAAAAATCAAGCCAAGTCCACTGGCAAAATTATCTAAAGTAACTTTTCTTTCTTGTGAGATACGAGGTAAAAGATTTGTCGCGCGTTCAATTGGACCGGCAACCAGCTGCGGAAAAAAGGAAACAAACAGCGCAAAATCTAAAAAGTTATTACAAGGCTTGAGTTTGCCACGATAGATATCGATGGTATAGCTCATGGTTTGGAACGTATAAAACGAAATACCTACCGGCAAAATAATATCAAGATGCGTGAGAGATGCTTCAGACATTCCTAACGACATCAATGTACTTTCGGCACTTTCGATAAAGAAATTAAAGTATTTGAAAACACCCAATAAGCCTAGGTTAGTGCACATGCTCACTACCAAGACAAATTTCTTTCTTCTTTGCTCAGTCATTGGAGCAAGAAAAGTCTTGCTTATTAGTAGAAACACTACGAGTAAAATGACTGATCCCAAAGCAAGCAAAATAAGCGTTGGATCACCCCGATTTGCATTGTTTAACAGCCACAAGAAAAGAATGGCAGATGCGGCTAAAAATCCAACACCTTGAATTGCATCCTTTTTATCGATCTTTCCTTGGTCCATCAATTTTCCACAGAAATAATCGACACTGGTAGAAATAGTGATTAAAAATAAAAACCTTACGTCCCACCACCCATAAAAAACATAACTGGCTAACAGTAGCCAAATATTTTGCCCTCGATGATTTAATTTAAGGTAAATCAAATAAACAAGAGGAAGAAAAATAAGGTATTCGATGGAGTTGAATATCATAATACTTGAATAATGTTTTCGTAGATGAAGAAGCCTGTAGTAAGCCTAAAATGGTTTTAGCATTTTAAGAAAACTCAGACTAAAAATAACCAATATATCCATTTTTACGCCGAGAGATTACTCAGGAGTACGAATTTAATTGAAGCAATAAATACTAATTCGGCTTAAAAATCGTATCTCAATTAAATTTTAAAAGATTGCTTTTAAACTTAAATGAAAATATCCCGCTACTTACAATAAAATCAAAAGATAAATGAAAACTCAGGTAGTCGATCAATTTGGGAGGTTAAGCAATTTTTGATTAACTTGCCGCCTAAATGCATTAATCGCTTCGATATCTTCAGATTGAACTTTTATTGTCTGATCAACTTTGTTTAGTTTAGCACTTAACTCCTGATTCTTAGTAGAGAGTTGAGCGCTTATCGCTTCTATGCTCGACAAACTCGCCTGATTAGCAGAAACAAGTTCATTAAGTACTTCCACATCGCTTAACAAGCCTTGTGATTGCTTCTTAATTTCTTCAGAGAGCCCGGTTTTCAATTCAGATACATCTTTGGTCACTCGCTTTAAGTTACCTGTTGCAGCACTTACGGCATCTTTATTTTTAGCAATGGCTTTGCGATTAGTATCATAGGAGACACCCCAAAGTTTTCTAATTTCGGAATCAGCCCATTTTAACTTCGCCTGTATTGCGGCGTTTGATGCTGTGGATTCATCTCCAGTCAATTCCAGTTTTCCCTCTAGCTCTTGAATACGCTGATTGGCGATATCTAACGTCTTTTTTGATTCCAATAGTTGCCAAAAGGTAAAACCAGAAAAACCAAAAGCTATAAACAATAAAAAATATACAAGCGGAGAAGATTTCTTGACGACTCGCGTCTGTACAACACGAGACGATCGCGAATCGGTAACAGGTCTAGATACAGCTTCCCCTGGAGCGTTTGTCCTGGATGTTCGTTGTGATTCTTCACCCAAGGCGGATCCGGATATTGTGGGCTCTCTTCTATTTGACATAATACGATGTGAAGTTTTCTACAGGAATAAGGTTAGGCAATAAATTACAGCGGTTAAAATTAATCCAGAGTATATCACTCCTCGAATCCCTTTCATTGGACCAAGCGTACCAAAAATTGCATTCGCTTCTAACGCAACAATTACAGCAAGCGATAGCCACAACCCCAAATCATTGCCACTAACAGAGAGTAAGCTATCTGCCGTGTAACCCATTTGATGGGATGCAAGCATAAAAAACGCCATAGGAATTGAAAACATGGTATTAGTACGTGAAGCCAAGGCCGCTCTTGCACTAGCCTGCGCGACATCACCCTCTCTCATTCCAAGAACAATCTTCTGTTTTGGCCAAATAATTGCCATTACATTCACAAACATAAGGGTACCAAGCAGTGAACCAATTACAATATAGTCATTTAACAGGCCTTGATGATGTAATCCAATCAGAAGAATCACACCCGTTACAAAAGTAAACTTTGCCCCCCAACGAAACCAAGCGAGTGCCCTGGGCGCTAGCTTAGCCTTTGCATCACTCAAAGCTTCTGATGTCGCTTCCTTAAAATATTCCATCTGCACAAAATTAAAGTAGTAAAGCATGCCGATCCAGGCTAAACCAAAAAGCAAATGCGCCCACTTGATCAAAAAAGAAACAATTACCATTGTATTCATATGAAACCATTCTGTTATATAGGTATTTGGGAAGCTATGGTATAACAGTCCTTTGGTAAGATACAAAGTTATACTTTATATATAGAAAACCACCACTTTGAAAGACCAACTTGGGATATTAAACAAAGATTACTTTTTAATCATTTGTTGGGGGAATGATTACTAACATCTCTTTGTAAAGGGCACGCTATTTGATTTAAGCGTTAGATTTCTGGTTCGTCGATATCGTCTTCAGATGAAGGGCCAAATGAGAATTCGGGTTCTTGAACATGATCTCCCTCACCATATTCATTCATGTTAACTATTTCAATATTTCCAAATTCGCCATGAATACTTTTCTTAATCCTTTCCTCCATTGGAGTCTTTTCAACTAGATATCGGTTGAATTCACTATTAAAAATACATTTGTAACTGTATAGCTTAATCTCATCATTTTGTTGCGATACTGTTACCAGAGTCGCTCCGTAATCTACGTAGACCCCACTGACATAGCAACCTTGTATACCATAGTTCAATTCATCATTACTTGGTTTAAAAAGAGGATAGGATGAAAAAACATATTCTTTATGCCTCCCATCGATATCACTTAGAACAGATATATAGTTAGAATACGCATCATTAAAAATAGTTAAATCATAAGAATTTATGATTCGTTTTGTTTTACTGGGTTTAATTAGATCTTGCTTTAATTCTATTTGAGTACCGGTTTCAATTTGCAACGAAGCTTCTTCGGAATCAATTTTTATTAAATTATTCTGCTTTTTACCTACGAGAGATACAACTTGGTCTACAACCCTATTTTCTTCTTTGAATTTTAAATAATGCTTTTCTTCGTGCGGAGATCCTTGCAAAATAAAAAAAATACAAATAGAGCATGCGATAAAAATAAAAAATAAAAGTAATTTCGGAAAGTGAGAATATCGCATATTTAATAAGCTAAATTTATTCAAGATACATAATAATTTTTCTTGAAAAAACTGTACAAAGCAAACTTCATGATCTAGTTAAAGATCTTCTAATTAACCAAAAATATCGAATAAATTAACAAACACATCCCTATGTTTGTATTTAGCCGCTATATTAGTTCGTTGATTCAAACTTCCAACGGTTTTGAGAACCCTGCCAAGAAGAAGGACGATTCTGTATGTAATTACCTTGACCATAAGATCGTAATTGTTTACCTGTTTCTCGATTACGTATGTACCCATAACCATCGCCAGAATCCACAAAACGATATTGCTGTAGAGGGCCTCTCCAAGTATTTGGTTGCAGTCTCAACGACGCACCATTGTTCGCACTGTAGGGTCGAACATGCTTGTTAGATTTGCGGTGCAGTAGATAAAAGAAACCACCATCACTGTCATTCACTTTCCACTTAGTATCGTTTGAATTATTGTTCCCACTCAACGAATTCACTCGAGAGTTATTTCCTGTTGCAGCTGTTCCCATTTTGGTTCCATCACCTTTATTGATAATAAAATAATAGCTATTACCAGTGTTGCCTCCACTGCTACCACTATCATTTCCTCCGTTGCTACCGCCGTTATTTGCACCATTGTTGCCGCCATTACTGCCTCCGCTACAACCGCCACGATATTCACAACCCTGCACATCGGTTCCAGGCTGCCAGCTACGTGTAAATCTCAACATTGCATCTTTCACGGAATTATCTAGATCACCCGCATACTTATCAATCGCACCGTCACCAATATAAAGACCGACATACGCTAGAATATCATCGGTAGATAATCCGCATCCAAATCCTGTCGTTAGCACTTGTCGCGGGTCTGCCCCTTTAGCTTGGCTTGCTTCATTTCGGTCTATCCAGTTATCACCGTTTGTATTGAGCGCATTCGTTAATTCGTCACCTTCGGAACGACCTAACAATGCACGAAAATATGTTCGAGCATCTGCTAGTGTCAAACCTGGGTTAATTGATGGTGGGGCGCCTTGATAGCCAGATTGAGCAATGAACTGATCATCAATGTTAATGCCCAGATTGTATTCAATATCAATCATCGCTTCTTTGGCGTTTGCAGGATCACTACAAATATTTGCATTACTTACAAATGTGCCAGCAGCATTTAAACATCCAGTGCCATTGCCAACAAAGGTTACACAGTTAGTATCACACCAACTCTGGGTAAATTGGGTTCTACGACCAGATTCAACTAAAGAAGGATTTTCGGAACTAAAACACTGATCTCCGTTGTTACTACCGCCAGAATTATTATTCCCTCCAGAATTGTTATTTCCACCGGAGTTATTATTGCCGCCCGAATTATTCCCTCCAGAATTATTCCCACCACTACATCCGCCAGAAGCGGCTTGGTTTGAATCGACGTAACAAGCACCGCCGCATTGATACGGATGGCTTGAAGGACATGATTGGGCATGAGTGTAGCTAAAAATACTTCCAACGAGAAAAACTGCTGAAAAAACTATAAAGCGCTTATAAAAATTATACATAGTTAACCTCTGCTTATTTATTTTTGTTGTAAAGCCTTTTCCTTGTTCAGAAATTAAGAACGAGGTACTAGCAAATAAAGACTCAACTTATTTAAAGCACAGATTTGCACAACAACAATGTTGAACTATGGTCAAATTTAAAACAGCATATTAGCTAGAATCGCAGTTTGACTTTATCGAAGCATGAATTTCCCAAAAAAAATTCGAACATGGGTAATATTGCGGTTCGTTAGGTAACATTAGGAAATCATTACAGCTATTGTTGGAAATTAAAAATTTTAAATAGAAGCGTAGATATAGGTAACAAAAAAAAGAAACACGTCAATAAGTGTCTTGCGGTTCTTTGCTTATCCTTTTTCAAAGAATTCATCTAAATTTCGCAAACATTTTTTAAAAATGAATATGTTTTTATTATGATTCGCTTTAAGAAAATCCGAAAAATTTATAATAATAAAAAATATAAGTTAACGACTAAAATTTCCAATGGAAATATCCAATAAAAATTATCACTAAAGAAAAAATAGCTTTAATTCTATGTAAAACTCTTTACATCGTTAAAAAAATACTGACCCCACTATTTCAATATCGATTTTATAGGCACTTTAAGCCGAAACGAGTTAGCTCCATTTACATCGCCTTGACATACCTTTTTCTCCCACACATTTATAAGCTCTAGAGCACCAGTTCACTTGCATTGTTGGAAGTTCAATAGAGCCAACAATACTCAAACTAGAGAACTAAAAGCATTTACATACACATGTATTGAAAATAATACAACAATGCCGAACTAAAGAAGTTCGAAGATTCAATTACGGTTTTTGATTCTCTGATTTAGCGAAAAAAGACTTAACGCTCATGAAAAAATAAAAAGAAACCAAACAAATTACCGGTAATACCCAGGCGGCATGATGAATAAAGCTGGTCCAGTCGCTGTGGTCGTGGCCAGGGTGAGCCAATACAAAAGAGCTAATCATTGAAAGGAATACGAAAGCAATAAATTTCATTTTTTGATCCTGTTATTTATCAGGACTTAATTAAATGATCTTTCTGTTATTAATTCAACACTTTAAAAACGAAAAAAGCCGGGAATTCCCGGCTTTTAAGTAGACTTAACCTATTTTACTAAGCAAAATTCGAATTTACGAATTCCCAGTTAACCAATTTCCAGAAGGCTTCCATATACGCTGGGCGAGCATTTCGGTAATCAATGTAGTATGCATGTTCCCACAAGTCGACAGTCAAAATCGGTGTTACACTATCATCGGTTAATGGTGTCGCTGCATTAGATGTGTTCACAATTGCAACTGAGCCGTCGGCATTTTTTACTAACCAAGTCCAGCTTGAACCAAAATTGTTAATTGCAGAATTAGTGAATTCTTCCTTAAATTTCTCGAATGAACCAAACGCTGTGTTTATTGCTTCAGCAACAGCGCCACTCGCTTCACCACCACCATTTGGGCTTAAACAATTCCAGTAAAAAGTATGGTTCCAAATTTGTGCAGCATTATTAAAAACACCACCACTTGAAGATTTCACGATTTCTTCCAAGCTCTTACCTTCGAACTCAGAACCAGGAATCAAACCATTTAATTTTGTAACGTATGTTTGATGATGCTTTCCGTAGTGGAACTCAAGTGTCTCTTCAGAAATATGTGGTGCTAATGCATCTTTCGCATATGGTAATTCAGGTAATTCTATAGCCATGTGACTTCCCCTAATAGTTTAAATTAAACATGTTATACGGTCTCAGCAAACATCAGACCATCCCGTGCAAAAAAAACCCCTGATAACAGGGGCTTTTTAATACTTTAGCGGATCTTACATCATGCCGCCCATGCCACCCATGCCGCCCATATCAGGCATTGCAGGAGCTGCAGATTTTTCTTCAGGCTTATCAGCAACCATCGCTTCAGTGGTAATCATCAAACCAGCGATGGAGCCCGCCGCTTGAAGCGCGGTACGAGTTACTTTAGCAGGATCGAGAATTCCCATTTCGATCATGTCACCATACTCTCCTGTGCCAGCATTGTAACCATAATTACCATCTTGTCCCTTGATTTTATCAAGTACAACAGATGATTCATCACCAGAGTTATCAACGATTTGACGAAGTGGTGCTTGCATTGCGCGAAGTGCCGCAGCAATACCGTGATTCTGATCTTCGTTGTCGCCAGTGAGTTCTTCCACAGCCGTTGCCGCGCGCACAAGTGCAACGCCACCACCAGGTACAACACCTTCTTCAACAGCTGCGCGAGTTGCGTGCAATGCATCTTCAACACGTGCTTTTTTCTCTTTCATTTCTACTTCAGTAGCTGCACCAACTTTGATCACCGCAACACCACCAGCTAGTTTAGCAACACGCTCTTGAAGTTTTTCACGGTCGTAGTCAGAAGAAGTTTCTTCGATTTGAGCACGAATTTGATTAACACGGGCTTTTATGTCATCAGCAACACCAGCACCATCAACAATTACGCTGTTCTCTTTAGACATAGTGAAACGCTTAGCTTGACCAAGGTGCTCAAGAGTCGTGCTTTCTAAATCTAAACCAACTTCTTCAGAGATAACGGTAGCTCCAGTTAAGATCGCAATGTCTTGTAGCATAGCTTTACGACGATCACCAAAACCGGGCGCTTTACAAGCAGCAACCTTAACGATTCCGCGCATATTGTTAACAACTAAAGTAGCCAGAGCTTCGCCTTCAACGTCTTCTCCGATAATAACTAAAGGCTTGCCAGCTTTAGCAACCGCTTCCAATACAGGAAGTAATTCGCGGATATTGGAGATTTTCTTATCAACTAACAAGATGAATGGAGTGTCATGCTCTACGCTCATGTTATCTTGGTTAGTGATGAAGTATGGAGATAAGTAGCCGCGGTCAAATTGCATACCTTCAACAACGTCTAGCTCGTTTTCCAAAGAGTTACCTTCTTCAACAGTGATAACACCCTCTTTGCCCACTTTCTCCATCGCTTCTGCAATAATGTCACCAACTTGTGAATCAGAGTTAGCAGAGATAGTGCCTACTTGAGCAATTGACTTGCTGTCTTCACATGGCTGTGCAAAAGACTTAACTTGTTCTACAGCAGCAACTACTGCTTTGTCTATTCCACGCTTTAGATCCATTGGATTCATGCCAGCAGCAACAGACTTCAAACCCTCATTTACAATAGCTTGAGCCAATACAGTTGCAGTAGTAGTACCGTCACCAGCATCATCCGACGCTTTAGACGCAACTTCTTTAACCATTTGCGCGCCCATATTTTCGAACTTATCTTCTAGTTCGATTTCTTTTGCAACAGACACACCATCTTTTGTTACTGTTGGGGCACCAAAAGATTTATCTAAAACAACGTTACGACCTTTTGGGCCTAGAGTGGTTTTTACAGCGTCAGCCAATACATTCACACCAGCCAACATTTTTTGACGAGCTTCGTCACCAAATTTTACGATCTTTGCCATAGTAATAATTTCCTTACTATCTAAGTTATATTTTATTTCAAAATAATTTAGCGTCTAATAAAATCAAGATTCGCTAAACCAACGTTTTACTCGAATTTACTCGACAACAGCTTTAATATCGCTCTCGCTAAGAATGACTAATTCTTCACCACCAATTTCGATAGTGTCACTGCCTGCATACTTACCAAAAACGACGATATCTCCCACCTTGACATCTACTGGACGGGACTCGCCATTATCAAGAACCTTTCCAGAACCAACAGCGACAACTTCACCTTGGTTTGGTTTTTCTTTAGCTGAACCTGGTAGAACAATGCCGCCAGCTGAAGTTTCTTCTTCCTCTTTGCGGCGAACTACTACACGATCGTGTAAAGGACGAATATTCATTGGATTATGTCTCCTAATTGCGATTTTATTACCAATATTTGGCTGATAAGCCGGTTTAAATTGATACCACTCTAGGTATTAGGTGGTATTTCAATAAAGCTTGTGATCCACAAAATGGGTATAGAAAAAAATAATTCAACACTATTTTTGGAATTTTTTACGAATGAATTAGTCTTCCCTTCTAAACTCACCTTCAATGGTGGTTTTTTGCGATTCAGCTTGAGAGTCGGGTCTTCGCGGAGTATTGGTCATATTAGAAAATTTTATATTGCTCAGACCATAACTGATTAAAGCGCTTCTCAACCCTGGAATTAGGCAACAAAAACCAATCGAATCAGTAATAAAGCCGGGAGTCAATAAAAGTGCTCCACCAACGGCCAGAAACATACCTTCTACAATCTCTTTGGCTGGAACTTGCCCTGAAGCCATACGAGACTGCGCTTTTAATAAGGTACTGGGTCCTTGTTGGCGCAACAACCCTAAACCAATGGCTGCAGTAATGAATACCAACCCAATAGTGCTCAACGCACCAATGGAAGAACCAATTTTTATCAAAACATACATTTCTAAAATTGGAATTAGGATGAAAAGCAACAGTAAAAATCTCACTGATATCTCTCTATAATTACTTGCCAGGTAAGCACTCAAAAAAGGCCCGCATGGAACAGCTTAGCCACGAAATTTGTAATCTTTATGTCTAATGGGGTTAGATAGTCAATAATAAACCCTTCTTAGTCTGGAAATATGAAATTTGGATGCTGAGAAACGCCAATCAATCTTTACCGTTATAGCGGCAATACCTCTAGGTAAGGTCACAACCTACGGCAGAGTCGCTGAATATGCAGGATTAAAAAACGCTTCTAGATACGTTGGCACCCTGTTACGTTCGCTACCAAAACAAACAGAGCTTCCGTGGCATCGGATCATCAATAGTCAGGGAAAAATTTCTTTGCCAGAAAATCACCCTGGGCGAAGAATACAAATTTTGCGTTTAAAAGAAGAAGGGGTTCTGGTAAACGATGGAAAGGTCGATCTTAAGCAACACTTATGGCGCCCATAAAATAACAATTTAAACGCCAACATTCTTCTTACGTTGCCTAGACCATTCCAAAAAGCATAATACGACGGCAAACACACCAAGAAGCGCCGTAAAAATAAACACAGAAAAATAACCTTGTTTTTCAATCATTTCCCCTAACGCACCTCGACCCAGAGTTCCAACTAAAAAAGTAAGAGATGACAATAATGCATATTGAACAGCGCTGTATTTTTTATTTGCTATAGAAGATAAATATGCAACGAAAGCAGCACCAGCTAAGCCGCCAGCAATATTTTCGCCCATAATCACCAACATTAATCGAGCCATTCTTTCATCTTGCCCGAATAAAGATACAGCCCAACTAAAACCAGAGTAATAACTCACTAGATCAATGATTGCCCCGCCGGCGGCGAGCTGCGCATAAAGCAAATTACTAGCAGCGGCAGTAAACGCTCCTACAGTGAGCGTCGCCATGCGACCTATCCATAAAAATAAAGCGCCACCTAGCGCAATTCCTAAAATTGTCATGCCAACACCAAAAAACTTCGACGCTATTGCCACTTCCGTTTTTGAGTATTGAAGTTCATTAAGATAAAAAGGATAGGCAAACGCCCCCCAAATATTATCTGTAATTCGATAGGATAAAATGAGCATTAAAACCAAAATACTCGCCCAACCAAGTCGTATGACAAGATCTTGAAGCGGTAAAATCAGCGTTTTAAAACCATAATTAACAGCATTGTCAAATGCATTGAAAGGACCATCTTTAGTGATTCGAGAGGGGCTATTATTATTTAGTTTCACTAAGACAGCGGCAAGAATAGAAGGGATTATAACAGTGGCAACAACAATTAAAGGGCCATATATTTTAATAAAAGCCACTGAATCTGGTCGATCCTGGGGGCTGGAACTTAGAGAAGAGATCATAAACGTTATCACAGTAAACAACGCCCACCCCCAAAAAGCCGCTACTAAACAAAGAGAGATTAAGCGTTGTCGCTGAGTCGAGTCAAGCAGTTCATTATTAGGGGATTGACCAGTTTCTAGCTCAGCAATTTCTTTTTTATCTGGCGCAAAAAAACTTAGTATGGCAACGAGCAACATAATTACACCCATGTAAATATAAACTAAGGGCCAGGAATAAACATCAGCCAAAAATAACGCAAGCGCACCGCCCGCCAATGCAGCAAGCCGATAACCCAATTGGTATACGCTCGATAAAAGCTCTACGGTCACCCGTTCATCAGCGACATCAATCCTCCACGCATCGATCACAATATCTTGAGTTGCAGAAGCAAATGCGCCAATTCCAGCCAAAAGAGAAAACCATCCCAATGCTTTATCAGGGTTAAGTTGAGACAAGATAATCAGAATCAATGCCAAAATAAGTTGTGCTGGAATTAACCACGATTTCCTTACTCCTAACCGATTAAGAAACGGTAACTTGAGCTTGTCTACTAAAGGAGACCAAAGAAATTTGAAGGCATAGGCCAAACCAATAAGCGAGAAAACGCCCATACTTTCTAGATCAACTTGAGCATCTGATAGCCACGCGTAGAGCGTTCCTAGTAGCAACGCATAGGGCAATCCGGCAGAAAAACCAAATAAAAACATATACCCTGTCTTGGGGTTTGAGATATGCTCTAAAACAGCTTTGATTGAGAGCGACATAGGTCAGTCAAGAAAACCAAAAGGCTTATGTAAATACAATGAGAATCGAAGCCACTGCCAACCAAAACCAGAGTGTTCTCGTATATAAGCGCTCAAGAAGCATTAGTTCTTTTCGAGTAACCTCACAGGTTTGAGATAAGTTATCGTCGACACTCAAAGCTCCAAGTATAGTGGGGCTCAATACTTCAACAGTTGTTCTTGTTGAACATAGTAAGCATTCTTGCCAGCGTCTGTAACATCCAACAAAATTTCCTGTTAATGCAAAGGATAAACCTAGCACTCTCACTGCCGGCCATTCTAAAAGCCACAAAAATTTGGCCGCAGATTCGTTCTCGTCCATATAACGACGATTGAAAAGAAAAGCCATCCGATATGTTAATGCGGCAACAGGTCCTAACAAAAGAAACCAAAACAAGATGACAAACATGCGCTCAAATCCGCGGTATCCCGCCTCGTCCAAAACATGCGTGTGCAATTGATCCCAGTCATTCTCTAGCAAATCGCTTGTTTTTACACCAAGTCTTTCAGCCCTACTCACAGCCGACTCCCAATCTTCTATACTACATGCCTTGGTGTATTCATTAACTATGCCATTGAATTCTCCGCGTCCAAAACTATAAAGCAATACCACAACACAAATAGGTAAAACCAACCAATATGAGTAACCGCCAATGAAATGAATCATCGAAGCGAGCGCTAACGCAGGGACAAACACAGAAATAGCGAAGAAAAAAAAGGAACTGGATTCAATCTTTGAATTTACTCTCGATACCCACTGATGAAACCAATGGTCTTTATGCAGAGGGTTGTCATTACCCCAAATCTGGATAAAGGCAATCGCGATGATAACCGTAAATAAGTCCACGTTAACTTTTCCCCTGAGCGCTTTGTAGGTATTTTAATATAATCAATATTAGCTGAGCATATTACAATATCCGATCTATTTAACCTATTAACTCATAAATTGATCTTAGTTTTTCTGCTTAATCTAATACGCAGGCTAGTTTAAAAGAAGGTTTTTATAGAATGCCCAGTCAAATGCGGGGCCGGGATCAGTTTTTCTATCAGGAGCGATTTCAGAGTGGCCCGCAATACGATCGAAAGTCATTTTCGGAAATTGAAGAATTAGATATTTTGTTAAGGTTACCAAAGACAAGTATTGAGAGCGAGTATAAGGGAGCGAGTCAGTTCCTTCCAGTTCAACGCCAATAGAATAATCATTGCACTCTGCAACCCCGTCAAAACTTGATCGACCAGCGTGCCAAGCCCGATCTAAAAACGACACGAATTGAGTTACTTTGCCAGTTCTTTCAACCAGGCAATGCGCAGACACTCTTAGACTGTAAATTTCTTCAAAAAAGGCGTGTTGATTAGGGTCTAACTTATTGGTAAAAAAGCGCTGAACATTTCCTCCACCAAACTCTCCCGGCGGCAGGCTGATATTATGAATGACAAGCAAACTAATTTCACTTCCATCAGGGCGACAATCAAAATTTGGCGAATCAACTCGACTTGCTTGGGAATACCATCCAGACTGAACCAAATTAACCTCCGAATTTACTTTCAGAAGTTATGATAACGATTCATAAAAAAAAGTCACCGAATATCACAAAGCCGGCAGCAACGAGTAAGCCTTTCAAATGTGCTAACAACTTGTAATATCAGGACAATTAATAATATTGAGTAGCAAAAAAGATCAAATGGAATTTAAGCGGACTAAACAAAAAGGCCGCTTGTTAGAATGATTTTAATTCTTTCTAAGACTTGTAACCACAGTCTCTAGCGCACGGTCAAACAACATGCTGTTGTCGAGCGCTTTAAGGTTATCGGATTTCAATGCCTCAGCAAGTTCTTGCTGAGATTTTTCTGCTACTTTCATACCGTTTCGATTAACAAAGATATACTTTCCCGTAGGCTTGATAAATGCCGCTAAGCGGCATCTTGAAGTGGAACTGTCCTCATTATTAAAGTCGAACCAAGCACCCTGAACAAACTGCTTAACTTGTAACATGTGAGGGTCATTCTCTGGTAATAATTTTCCTGACTCATTATCACCATCAGCTATTGTATCCATTCTCTCTGAAGCACCTTCTGCAGAAGCCGCTTTAGGGCTCACTTTCTCAGAAGAAGGCTTCAAACCAAGCGCTTTTTCCAATTCATCCAACTCATCGTTTAAACTAGATGAATTTTCCTTAGATTTTAGTTCTCCAATATTCGCGTCTGATTCTTGGGTTTTGACCTTTTGTTTTGCCTTTTCCACTGGTTTTGGCTTTTCGACAAGGTTTGCCGGCTCAAAGCTTTTTCCTCTAATTGTACCAAGATGAACTTCCTCCAAAGCCTTAAAGAGTTCGGACATTTCAAACGGGTTGTACGAAATAATGTCGAAGCCAGCCCTCAATTTCTTGAGCAAACTCGGCACTAAACGAATAAGTTTGTGGCGCTCTTCGTTGGAAGTGGGCATTCTCACACTCCAAACAAGCTCTTCTAAAGTTGTAATGCTTTCTTTCCAATTATCTGATTCATAGCCATGCTTAAGGCCGATTACAAACATCACATTGCTCCATACGTCTGTAATCATTTTATTAACAACTTCCGGTAGTTGCTGATCAACAGTTCTTAGTTCTATTTCGAGGGAAACAGTAGTACGAGCGACCTCTGCTCTTGCCTTACCGTCTTCAGCGTCAACAGTTCTGCGCTCTAGTACTGCGATTCGGCGCTTTTCTTTCTCTAAAAACTCAGTGAAATCGACGAGTAACTCGGAGAAAATTCCTACATTCGTATCGAATTCATTAATTAACTTCCGCACAATCTCTTCCATTTTGCGGTACAAAGGATCTTTTCCTTTACCATTTAATTCGCCTTGCCATCCAATCGCAGCGGTAGCCATCTCATTCAATAATCGCCGAGCAATATGTCCACCTTTGGTAAAGAAGCTTTTATCAACTAGCGCAACTTTCACTATAGGGATCTGCATTCTCGATATGAGCGCCTTCATGGGCGTAGCTAGATTACGGTCTTCAAGAATAAAGTCAAACAGCATGTTAACGAGGTTAATCACCTCGTCATCAACTCGCCCAATCTTCGCTGATATGCCCTGTTGCTGCTGCATTTCAACTAGCAGATTCCTAACATTAACTCTCGCTATTTCTCCTTGAGAAACCTGCTGAGAGCGCTGAGCAGAAGAAAGCATGTGCATCACCACGCCTAGCTCAGGAGAAATAGCCTGGCCATGACCAGTAGGCTGCTGATTCAATATGCTTTGCAATGCAACAAGCACTTCAGGGCTCACGTCTTGCGCAACGTCTAAATTATCAACCGGAACTTGTCCTGTCGAAACTTGGCTTGCAGGAGGCGCAGCTATATTTCCTGTATTTGGGATATTTCTAGGGTTTGTTTGAACCCGACCTGCACTGTGGGACAATGAAGGAAGCACATTGTGTTCGACCAGGGTTTGGTTCACTGCGCGATAAATTTCTTTTAACCCGCCTATAACCGAGTTATCAAATAGCTTAAATAAGACGAGTTTGGCTTTTATTCCAACATCTAATCGCTTAATTTGATCCATAAACGCAGAACAAAGTACGTCTGGGCCTATTGGATTATTTTTTTGGTAAACTTTGACAGGTACTAGGCTGTCAATTCTCAGTGAGATTTGTTGGATCTGTTCTCCCAACTCTCTGTTTGCTTTTGCAACAGAAGAATCAAGTGCCACCATTTCTTCCAAGTCTTCATTTTGAACTAGCGACAGCGCATCGGCTGACAAAGTCTCATCGTAAACGCTACGTTCTTGATTGGGGTCAGAAACGATAAGTGCCGAAAAAGCGGTGTCGATTGCATCAGAAAAACGTTTTTCAATACTCATGCGCTGAACGCGAACTTCACGCATAGAATCGAAATAAAGATTTTGTTCCTGATTACTGTGAGCTTTATCAGCCAGCTCAAACAGGGAGTCATCCGCTTTATCAAAAAATACTTTCAACTGCTGCAACAATAAATGTTTAGCCTTCTCGTGCACTGCATGAACAGGAGCAGGGAGACGAGCAATTCGCGAGCGCGTAATTCTTTGACTTTCAGGCTCCAAATGTACTACCTTCGGATTGACTTTCAATTTTGCGTTCTCTGGCACTTACTATAGCCTCCTGGTAAAGCGAAAAAGGTTCGAAGAGACGGATACACAAACTCTATATGCCATATTGAGTATAATGCTCAAATAACAAACACGGTGTAAAAAAAATCGATACCGAGAAATGTATCACATGAATAAAACTAATCCGTGACATGACCACTAATTAGCCAAAAAAATCTAAAAACACAAAAAATTAGAACCTAAATTACATTGGTAACTCAAAGAAATAAATTGCAACTTTTTTAATACTAATTTAAATATTAAAATGTAAATATGAACAACGAATCCTCCACTCCAGGAAAGAGTATTGGTCGCACCATGTTGATCGCAGGTTGGATAATTTTATTTGTCGGCCTCACATATATTTTTGGTCAATTGCAAGAGCGCCAATACAATCCAAATCAAATTCACGAAAACACCGGCGCGGATGGAATTTCCGAGATAACACTAGTTAGAAACAAATACCAACATTATGTCGCGACTGGCAAAATAAATGGTAGTGACGTTATTTTCATGTTGGATACTGGTGCGACAGACGTCGCGATACCCGCTCACTTAGCAAGAAAATTAGGGTTAAAAAAAGGGACTCAAGCAGTAGCGATGACAGCGAACGGAAGAGTGAAAGTTTGGAAATCATCGATTAATATTCTAGAGCTAGGCCCAATTAGACTTTACGATGTAACTGCTTCGCTAAATCCAGGAATGACTGGTAACGAAATTCTACTCGGTATGAGTGCGCTTAAAGAATTTGAATTAATTCAAAGAGGAAAAGAACTCACCATTCGCCAAATAAAATAATATGAATTTAACACTTGACGATTTAAAAGAAGATATAACAAAGCAAGTCACGTCCGCGTTACTCGAAGATCTAGGAGAAGGCGATATTACAGCTCGCCTGATTCCAGAAACACGAGTCGATACAGCTGAAATTATTACTCGAGAGAACTGCGTTCTTTGCGGGCAAGCTTGGTTGGAAGAAACCTTTAAGCAACTCGATGGGCTTCATGAGATTACATGGCATACTCAAGACGGAGATGAAATATCAAAAAACGAAAAAATCGTAACGTTAAATGGGAAAAGCCAAACACTGTTAACGGGTGAACGAGTTGCGCTTAACTTCCTACAGTTGCTATCAGGAGTTGCTACCAAATCTCGAGAATATTCTAAACTCGTCAAAGGATCTCAAGTCAAGCTTTTAGACACTCGCAAGACTATTCCAGGTCTTCGCACTGCACAAAAGTATGCGGTCACTGTCGGAGGATGCCACAATCATCGAATTGGCCTATTCGACGCATTTTTGATAAAAGAAAATCACATAACTGCGTGTGGTTCAATCACTGCCGCTATCGAAAAAGCAAGAAAAACGGAACCTGAGAAGCCGATCGAAATCGAAGTGGAAACTCTCGAAGAGCTTGCCGAAGCACTATTCGCTAAAGCGAATATTGTTATGCTCGATAATTTTTCTCACACCATGCTAGAAGAAGCTTCAAAATTAGACAAATTAGAAACGAAATTTGAACTTTCAGGAAACCTTTGTCAGGAAGATATTCCCAAATTCCTGCACTATAATATTGATTATATGTCTTTTGGCGCTTTAACAAAGCACGTTAGAGCAGTGGATTTATCGATGCTGATTATCTAAATAAAATAATCAAATACCTCTAGTAGTATGAACTTAGAATCACTTCAAAAAATAAATCGCTATCAAGCGTGCCTTTCCCATTTCGTTATAAGTCTAATGATATTTTTGTTCTTGCTAGGGATCATTGTATTTATATGGTACCCAGGCGATTTAATTCATGCAGGCGGATGGCAAGGCATTAAGATTGTTGCAGGTGTTGATTTAGTTTTAGGCCCATTACTTACCTTAGTAATATATAACCCTAAAAAGAAAAGCTTGCCCTTTGACCTATTAATAATTGCATTGATACAAATGTCGGCGCTTGGTTATGGAGTCTGGAATGTTTATAACGAAAAGCCTCTAGCACTTGTACTTTCTTATGATGGGTTACATATATTAACGAAAGGAGACTTTAAACACTTTGATATAGGACCAGTTCGATATAAAAATAAAATAGGTACTCCACCATTTATAACTATAATGAGCCTACCCGATGATGAAAAAATTTATGATCAAATTGCATTTACTTCTGAATTCATAGAGGAGTATCCCTTCATATATAGAACTGATTTATATATTACCAAATTAAAAGAAAGTGAAAAAAGCAAATACTACGAGATATTTAAATATAATAACGATTCAAATCACATAAGAGCACCAATTTTAAACAAACATTTAGATCACAGGAGTTTTGCGATAATAGATATTTCCCAACCTAGATTAAATCAAATAGAACTCTAAATTTACCAAAGGGTATCTAGCAAAAATTCCTCATCAATTTTCAACCATTTATTCTTACAAGCCTCAGATGAGGCTTTAGCTGAAAGTCGCCAGTTTTCATAAGATCCAAGATGCAAAGACTTAACTCTTTTGGAGCTGTACAAAACTACCTGATCGTTCTCAAAAATTAACTCTCTTTCAGACCCGACGTAGTAGCGTCGCCATCCATATACAGTTTTTTCTGAAACCGCAGTTTTAGGGTTGAATTGACCAGAACAAAACAATTCGACTTCATCAAAAACAAAATCTGCTTCACCCTTATTCTCATAAAAGACATTCTTTATTGTCTCATTTTTCTTTAGGTCACATATCAAGTAAAACCTATCCTTAGGTTGATCTTGAGGGACTTTTAATGGAAAATATAAACATTTTTCCGAATTCACCTCATAGCCGAATCTAACCAATCCTGCATTCGCCTGAAAAAAACCAATTGTCTCTGATATTTTTTCTGGCTCATCCAATAATAGACGAGTAATCAACTTTATTCGACCATGATGTTTGGATACGAGCTCATCGAAAGTAGAGATGCTTTTGTTTGTCGACAAAGGTAACTGGCCAGACAAATTCACAAATGAAGAGCTTTTATCTAGATATTTAGAAAAGAAGGAGTAACTCTGCTTATCGGTGGACACATATACTGCAGGGTATTTCTCAATACCTTTAGGAGATAAATCAAAATAATCTGTGCCCCACTCCCGCTCATCCCATCTAAGTTCACTAGACATATAAGAAATTGTGGACTGAATTAACAATATCAAAGAAAAATAAAAATAAAATCTCCGTTTGTTTAAAAGAATAAATAACTGGTGTGTTGTTAAAACTCCTAACAACAATAATAATGGCAAACCATATCTGCCATTAGTAGATGTCAACATCCACAAACAAAACGAGATTATAAAAAAGATATAAACTGCCAAATAGCTACTATTTAATTTCAGCATCTTGATATTTTTCTTAACATTGATCATTACTAACAATAAAAATACAATAAGCCTTATATCAGGAGATCTAATTTCATAGTAGTGCCAAGGTGTTGGCAACATTAATTTCAGAGGAAATAATATTACATCTTCAAAAGAAGAGGGAATAAATCTCGTATTCGTAATGGAAAGAGGAAAATAATATTCAGATTTAAAGATGTTATTAAAATATGGCAAAAAAGGATTACCAAACTCTTTCCAGACCAACCCTCCCCAATACCCCTCGATCAGCAAGAAAAAAATAATGCCAACAACACCAAAAAAAATAAAATATTTTATATTTCTATTAATTAAAACAAAAAAAACAAATGCTAATACCCCTGCAGAAAAAGCATATATAGCAGCGGTCAATTTAAAACCGACAGCAATTCCCAACAAAGAAGCAGATAGAAAAAGATCCTTAAACTTATTAGATTTTATACTTCGAAGTAGATAACACAGACCACACAAGATCAATCCACAAATATAGATATCAATAAAACTTGATCCTATCTGATGCCAAAAAATTGGTGTAGACAATCCAAGTAATAAAGACGCAAAGATTATCAAGTCAGACCCAGATTCATAAAAAAAATGCCTACAAAAAAATAAAAAAGCATAAATCGTGAGACTATGCAAGATAGCTAGACAAATTCCTACCATAATAGGGTTTTCAAAGAAATTAACTAAAACATAAAACGGAACATAAGCATAAGGGTTTAAGTAACTTTGAGGGCCAGCAGGAAACAAGTGATTCGATAACTCGTGGTTTAGAGCTGACTTTCCTGCAAAATAATGGTAATTCATTGAGTCCCAATTGACGTCCTTCCCCGAAATTAGAACCCAAACAATGCAAATTATGACTGGAAATAATGCATAAAAGGTTCTCCCTATTTTATCTGCCATTATTTAGCTCCTTCTCTTTATTTCGAAAATATAATTTTATTTGTGGTATAAGAAATGGGAACTATGACGATCATCCCCACTATATATCCAAAAAATTCAGATAAAAATTCATTCGTTATCATTGATGATACAAATTCGCTTATGTTAGAAAAAGCCAATGCAAATATAATTGTTAAAGTGAGATATCCACTAAAACTTCCGTTTTTTTTATAAACATAGTGGCGTTGAATCTGATAGTTAATCAGACACACACTCAAATAGACTAAACTCTTGAAAAATATGATTATCCATAAGTCATAAAAAAGAATCGAAATAATATAAAATAAAGTAAGTCCAATAATAGACATTATAACCCCAGTTACGACGAACCTAACAATGCGGCTAAAATCAATACTAAGACTTTTCAAGACAAGCTATAAAATGTAACTTTCTACCAAAAATCCATTGCAGAGGAATAATATATAAATCTAGATTATTCACATTTTCAATCTCATTTAGTTTAAGGTTGTTAAATATGCCTTGCCATTGATTATAAGAAAGATAATTATATGGTAATGGCACATTCAAATAGGAATTCCCAACCCAATCCATTAGTCTCAACGTCCAATAATCTAATTTATCTTCACACAAATGATCTTTAATTAATATTCTTTTTGAGGATACTCTTGCCCCCTCTTTCAACGCATCATTAGGGTTCTCCGTATGGTGCAATACATCAGAAAATATTACGGTATCAAATGAAGAGTCTTCAAAGGGGATTGTCTTTCCATCGTAAATTTCAATTGGAATTTTGTTTGTTTTTCTGGGCACCACATCAACACCAATAATATCACAATCTACGTACTGATTTATTATTGAGGCTACCTCACCATCCCCACTACCCACATCAAGAACTTTGGTGTTCGAAACACAATATTTGGCTAAATTTTTGGCAATGATATCAATTCGTTTGGAATAAACCACTTTTTTATGGAAAAACTCAATCATCAAAAGACTCTCTTTTACTCTCCCGGAAATATTCAATAGCACTAATGAAAGCACCAGCAGAAAACAAGCTGAGTGACATTAGAAACAATATTACAAACTTTAGAATTAAACGCGTAACTTCAAAAGTTTTCAAATCTCCATAATTGGTAACTTGCCAAGTTAATAGAGCATCTAACAAAAACAAAGAAGAAGTAAGAATTCCAATAACTGATGCCGTTAAACATCTTTCAAATGTGAGTAGCTTTACTATTCGTTGATTTAGATAATTAACAGGAAGCACATTATACGAAGTGCCAATAGATTTAAGAATGATAGCAACTAGAATCAGTTGAAACCCTAGAAAAAGAGTTGCGCTGCAAACAATTTGTGTATTGATATCAAATACAATATCAGCGATATTTATCGGCCCATTATCCAGCATAATAAAACCAATAAGTGAAATCAAAAAGATAAATAAACCAGGATAAAATAGTAACCATCTTGGACTAAATAGCAGTAAAAACCGGAGATGCCTCCACCCATCCTGCCAACTATTGAGATGGGGAGGTCTATCTCGTCCATCTTTAGATAGAGTAGTAGGAATTTCAACAATACTTAAATTACTTAGCGAAGACTTAACGACCATCTCGCTAGCGAACTCCATTCCAGGAGACACTAAATTTAAACCCAATATTTTCTCTCGTGAAAAGCCACGCAATCCACAATGAAAATCACCAACGGGAATATTAAACACTAAACGGCCAATAAAACTTAATACAGGATTTCCTAAATATTTGTGTAATCGAGGCATAGCACCTTTTTCTATCCCCCCCTTGAAACGATTACCCATCACCAAATCGGCACCACAGCGCAACTTTTCTATGAATATTTCCAATTTAGAAAAATCATAACTTAAATCTGCATCACCCATTATAATGTATTTTCCTCGAGCCGCCTTAATACCGCCAAAAAGTGCCGAACCGTAACCGGGTTTTTCAACGTCAATAACTCTAGCCCCCTCTAACTTAGCAATTTTTTTTGAATCATCGGTAGACCCGTTATCTGCAACAAGAACTTCACCATCGAGCCCATTTCTCTCAATAAATCCTCTCGCTATTTTTACACAATTTCCAATCGTCAACTCCTCGTTCAAACAAGGCATTAAAATTGTTAACTCCATTGATATTTTTACCTTTATAAAGAATATATATATGCTGAATAAAAGCCTAGTTAAATATATTTACTGCTGCACAAATAAAAAGGGAGGCTTTCGGCCCCCCTTTTATTTTAATTTAAGTATTACTAACAAAGCTGCTCATCCTCAACCAGATGACAGCAGGTAATTAGCTTCGGCATGAACCCGGTAGATACTTCGCTTCAATACCGTTAGTACCTGCCGGTCCACACTGCCATTCAAAAACAGGACTGCCTATGTCACCAGCATCCATCGCTGCACCGCCACTGTCGACTGGCGTAAGAACAATATCAGTATTAGAACCAAGTTCAGATAACTCAGTACCGTTAGCGCTAACAGTAACCACACCAGCATTACTCGTTGAAACTGAACTAACATATCTTGAAGGATTAGAAGCTTCACAGCCCCAATCACCAGCCGAAGGCAATACAGTGCCGGATGTTGTTTGATAAACTTCGGTAACCGTAGTACGACAAGCACTCGCGGCCAAAACTACTTCAGAAACTTTCGCTCTTACCGTGTAGTCTTGATACGCAGGCAGAGCAACTGCAGCTAAAATTCCAATGATTGCTACAACAATCATTAACTCGATTAAGGTAAAACCTTTTTGCATAGTCTTCATATGTTAACCTCTATGGATCTGTTGTGTAAAAAAAACTGACACCTTAAAGCATGCTACCATCGTGCCAGCTATTCAAAACCCTAAAATAAAGTAGCAATATCAAAGAGTTAAAAATCTAACTATATCTGAATCAATTCTAAGCAATTCAATCTTGTGACTTTTTTTGTCACATAGAGGTAAAAAATGTAACTTACGCTTATTTTTCATAGAATTAAATGTAACTAAGCAAAAACCTCGCTAAATACATGAACTTAAGAAGTAATATTTAACAAAAATGTTAAGGTAGACACATTATTCATTGGATTAGTTAAACTAGTGCTGTTTTTTTTACTATATTCACTAAAGTTCTGTTAGATTATCTGAGAATTAATGCAAAATAATATGATAAAACTATGTTAAGTGGACTTGCCAGAAGACTTGTAAAAGACAATCTGATAACAGAAGATGAAGCTGTTCAAGCAGTCGATAATGCTAAGAAAGACAAAATACCTCTCCCTCTTTATTTAGTTAACAATCAATCAATTTCATCTTTAATGATTGCTCAGACAGCGTCTGATGAATTCGGAACGCCGCTATTTGATTTGAACTGTATTGATAGTTCTCTCATACCCAAAGAGCTTGTCGACTCTAATCTCATACGTAAGCACCAGGCCCTTCCCATATTTAAAAGAGGTAATAGATTATATATAGGACTATCAGATCCAACAAATCTGCATGCTCTTGACGAAATCAAATTTAATACAGGCCTTACCACTGAAGGACTGTTAATCGAGGCCGACAAACTTCACAAAGCTATTGAAGAATACCTCAACGCCGAAGAAGAAACCCTTGGCGACGCACTTGGAGGTCTGGATGAAGATGACCTTGATAGCTTAGATATCGAAGCAGTTGATGAAGATAAACAACAAGAAGATACAAGCGAAGCAGACGAAGCGCCAATTGTGCGATTTGTTAACAAGGTGCTTCTTGACGCGATAAAATCAGGCGCTTCAGATATTCATTTTGAACCTTACGAAAAAGCTTACAGAGTGCGATTTCGAACCGACGGTATACTCCACGAAGTTGCAAAACCACCCACAAATCTTGCAATACGTTTAGCAGCGAGACTAAAAGTAATGTCCCAAATGGACATTTCAGAACGACGTGTGCCGCAAGATGGCCGCATAAAAATGAAACTGTCCAAAACTCGAGCCATCGATTTTCGAGTAAATACTCTACCCACTCTTTTTGGGGAAAAGATTGTACTTCGAATTCTTGACCCGTCTAGTGCAAAGCTAGGTATTGATGCACTCGGTTATGAAGACGACCAAAAAAAGATTTATATGGATGCCCTTGGGCAGCCTCAAGGGATGATTCTTGTAACTGGACCGACTGGTTCAGGTAAAACCGTATCTTTGTACACAGGTCTAAATATTCTGAATACCACTGAACGAAACATATCAACGGCAGAAGACCCCGTGGAAATAAACCTCGAGGGCATTAATCAAGTAAACGTCAACAATAAAGTTGGGCTTACTTTTGCCAGTGCTCTAAGGTCTTTCTTGCGTCAGGATCCAGATATTGTAATGGTCGGAGAGATAAGAGATCTAGAAACAGCTGAAATTGGTATTAAGGCTGCGCAGACCGGACACTTGGTGTTATCCACACTCCATACAAACAGTGCACCAGAAACCCTCACTCGCCTGCTCAATATGGGAGTGCCTGCATTTAACGTGGCAACCACTGTTAGCATAATTATCGCCCAACGACTTGCTAGAAGATTATGCAATAACTGTAAAAAACCCGCAGAAATACCAGATAATGTATTAACGGAAGAAGGTTTTGATAATATAGGGATCGACAAGTCGAAATATACAATCTTTCAACCGGTTGGTTGTGACAAATGTAATAATGGCTATAAGGGTCGAGTAGGGATCTACGAAGTAGTGAAAATTACTCCCAAAATTTCAAAAATCATAATGGAAGGCGGCAATGCGATACAAATAGCGGAAGCCGCGAGTAATGAAGGGTTTAACAACTTAAGAACATCCGCACTTAGAAAAGCGGCGATCGGAGTAACAAGCCTTGAAGAAGCAAATCGTGTGACCAAGGACTAAATTATGGCAACAGCTACTGAATTATTCGTATACAAAGGTAAAGACCGTAAAGGTAATAAAGTCGAAGGCGAAATCTCTGCTTCGAGTTCTTCGTTAGTTAAAGCCCAGCTAATAAAGCAAGGGATCAGAGCTACCAACGTAAAGAAAAAACCTAAACCTCTTTTTGGTAGTGGCGGTAAAAAAATTAAACCAATGGACATTGCCCTTTTCACAAGACAGATGGCAACCATGATGAAAGCGGGCGTCCCGCTAGTTCAAAGCTTTGATATCGTGGCAGATGGCTCTGATAATCAAAATATCACTAAGCTTGTAAAAGGAATAAAGGAAGAAGTGGCCTCCGGTAGTGGTTTCGCAAATACTTTGAGAAAAAATCCAAAATATTTCGATGACTTATTTTGCAATCTGGTTGAATCTGGAGAACAGTCCGGGGCATTGGAAACAATGCTAGACCGAATTGCAACTTATAAGGAAAAGACCGAACAGTTGAAAGCCAAGATAAAGAAAGCTATGACCTATCCCATTGCTGTTGTAGTCGTAGCGGTAGTAGTTACAGGAATTCTCTTAGTAAAAGTAGTACCTCAATTTGCGGAAACCTTTTCTAGTTTTGGAGCGGATTTACCCGCTTTTACGCTTTTTGTTTTACGCCTCTCGGAGATAGCCCAGCAATATTGGTTTATCGCACTTGCCGGTATCATCGGGTTTTCTCTTTCTTTTAATACTATAAAAGCTCGAAGCCCAGCTTTTCGCGGATTTTTAGATCGTTCAATTCTGAAAGTACCCATTGTTGGCAATATAGTTTACCAATCTATTGTGGCCCGTTTTGCAAGAACCCTTTCTACAACCTTTGCTGCCGGTGTTCCACTTATTGATGCGCTTGAGTCAGTCGCTGGCGCAACTGGAAATAGTATCTACGAGAAAGCGGTTTTAAAAATTCGCGATGACGTTTCAACAGGTATGCAACTAAACGTATCTATGTCATCGTCCAAGATATTTCCTTCAATGCTTATCCAAATGACAATTATTGGTGAAGAATCGGGCGCGTTAGATGACATGCTTGGAAAAGCGGCTAATTACTACGAAGAGGCGGTTGATAACCTCGTTGATAGTCTGACATCACTTTTAGAACCAATGATTATGTCAGTTCTTGGTATATTAGTGGGTGGCTTAATGATTGCTATGTACTTACCAATCTTTCAAATGGGCCAAGTTGTTTAGGGAATTTTATGTCTATCGCCGATGCATTTATTATCGGAAATGGTTTAATTTTCGGTTTATTAGTCGGCAGTTTTTTAAATGTTGTTATCTTTCGCTTGCCTATAATTCTCTACAATGGGTGGAGAAAAGATTGTTGTGAGTTTTTAAAAGAGCATGGCGATGGAGAAACAAAAGTCTTTTTTTCCAACAAAAAAGAAGATACAGACAAAGTAGAAAATTTTAACCTCGCAGTTCCTCGTTCACACTGTCCTGCATGCAAAAGCCCAATTAAAATTTGGCAAAATATTCCTTTAATAAGTTATCTTTTATTAAGAGGAAAATGCAACAATTGCCAAACGCCAATAAGTCTACGATACCCTACAATTGAACTTATCACAGGTTTACTTACCGCTTTCTTGATCGGCGTTTATGGTTTAACAAATGAGGCTTATTTAGCAATATTTCTAACATGGTGCTTAATTTGCCTAACGATGATTGATATCGACCATCAATTGTTGCCTGACAATATCACATTACCCCTCTTATGGGTCGGACTCATCGCAAATTCGTTTAACCTATTTACTGATTTAAACAGCGCGTTATTCGGAGCAGCTTTAGGGTATTTATCACTTTGGAGTGTCTATTGGGCGTTTAAGTTATTAACAGGCAAAGAAGGTATGGGATTTGGAGATTTTAAGCTTCTCGCAGCGTTAGGAGCATGGATGGGGTGGCAGATGCTCCCGCTTATAATTCTTTTGTCCTCTCTTGTTGGGGCTATTATCGGTATTGGCGCAATAGTTGCGCTAGGAAAAGATAAAAACAAACCCATTCCCTTTGGCCCCTACCTCGCTATTGCCGGTTGGATTGCATTTATTTGGGGAACTCAGATTACAGAAACCTATTTAAATCAGTTTAATGTCAGCTGATACAAATCCGAATAAGCTGATAGTCGGCCTTACTGGCGGAATAGGCAGCGGAAAGTCACTTGTATCAGATATGTTTTCAAAAAAAAATATTAAAATAGTTGATTCTGACGTAGTATCACGAAAAGTTGTCGAACCGGGAAGCAGGGGGCTAGAGAAGATCGTTAATCGCTTTGGCGAAGAAATTTTAGACGATAATAGCTTTCTCGATAGGAAAAAACTTAGGAAAATTATTTTTTCGGATCAACAAGAAAAAAAATGGTTAGAAGAGTTACTTCACCCACTTATTAGAGAAGAAACTATCAGCCAGTTATCAACCTCCTTTTCAGCTTATTCAATACTTAGCTCCCCACTATTATTAGAAACCGATACCAAACTGTTAACAAATTTGATTCTAGTAGTAGATGTGTCGGAAGATATTCAACTAAATAGGGCAACCCATAGAGATCGAACTACTAGAGACGAAATTAAGAAAATTATAAACAGCCAGATGGATCGTAAACTTCGACTTGAGTTTGCAGATGATGTGATAGACAATTCTCACAGCATCGAATTTACCTTGAATCAGGTTAATAAACTACACCAAAAATACCTGTCTTTTGCTGAAGGAAAAAAGAGAAACCATGACTGTTAAAGTGCTTTCTGTTAACTGTCCAACCTGTTCTACGCAGGTAATAATGAATGAAAAATCACGTTTTCGCCCTTTCTGTAGCGAACGTTGTAAATCTCTGGATTTTGGTGAATGGGCTACAGAAAACCATAAAATCCCTGGTAAATTTCTTGATGAAGAAGACATGTGGTCAGAAGAAAACGTTGATTAATACGCTATCGAAAGGTCAGTCAAAAAAATTGTTTTAAGAATTAGCTCCTTCAATGAGTTTGAGTACGATAGGTTCATTCGCCTCGGGAAATTTGTAACTAGAAAGATCCGATATTTTTACCCAGCGAAATTCCTGCCCTTCTTTCCCAACACCCTGTTTTTGCAATGACTCCCCATAAAACCTGTATGATCGAAATACATCTAAGAACACCATTTTTTCGGGATAATCGAAGCTTATTTCCATAAAGCTATCAGCAGCTTCAATAGTTAGCTCTAACTCTTCTAAAATTTCTCTCTTTAGCGCATCAAATGGACTTTCATTTAATTCTACTTTTCCACCAGGAAACTCCCAAAAGCCACCTAAATGCTTTCCTTCGGGGCGTTTGGAAATACAAATTTCGCCACTTGAGTTTATTAGAAGACCAACAACAACATGAATTCTCTTCGACATAATGCTTTTTCTTTCTGGATTGAATATCAAATTTCAGATAAGAGTGGCTCGTTCTAAAAAATATACTAGGAACGATATTCCGCGTTTATACGAACATATTCATGAGACAAATCAGATGTCCAAATCTTTTCTGATGCTTCACCCCGCCTTAAATTCACGCGGATTAAAAATTCTGATTTGTTAAATATCGATTTACCTTGTTCTTCGGTATATTCAACTGCTCGCTCTCCATTTTCAACGATTTTGACTTTATCCAACCAAACATCGACCAAACTGGAATCGAGATTTTCAATAGGCGCATTTCCAATTGCTGCAACAATTCTCCCCCAATTCGGATCTGATGCAAACATTGCTGTTTTTACTAACGGAGAGTGAGCAATGGAATAGGCAACATTTAGAGATTCTTCAGAGTTTTTGGCATTTTCTACTAAAACTTCAACAAATTTAGTCGCGCCTTCACCGTCGTAAACGATGAATTTCGCAAGTTCCTGATAAACTTCTAAAATGGCAGCTTTAAATTTTTGTAAGGAGTCCCCGCCTAGCTCATCAATATTTAGATCACTGCGGCCAGTGGCGACAATCATACTCGCATCATTTGTAGAAGTATCCCCATCAACCGTTATTCTGTTAAATGATTGGCTAACGCTCTCATTTGAGATCTGTTGCAATAACGCTTGTGAAATTTGAACATCAGTAAAAACATAAGACAACATCGTCGCCATATTAGGGCAAATCATACCGGAACCTTTCGAGATTCCAGTGACGGTCACTTCAATTCCATTTATTATAATTCGACGGCTAGATGCTTTAGGAACAGTATCCGTCGTCATTATCGCTCGAGCCGCTTGTTCCCACGATTCTGAATTTAAGTTGCCTATAGCTCGAGGCAGTGCAGCATTAATTTTATTTGAATCTAAAATTTCACCTATCACTCCTGTTGAAAAAGGTAAAACATCTTCAAAATTTACACCTGATTGTTTTGCTAGCGTTGAGCAGACAGAAAGCGCCGAATCCAACCCCTCTTGTCCAGTACACGCATTAGCGTTTCCAGAATTAATTACAAAATAACGCGGGCTAGAACTAGCTAAATGTTTTTTTGCAATTGTCACTGGAGCAGCGCAGAATGCATTTTGAGTAAAAGCACCAGCAACTGTCGAACCATCACACAATTCCACAAGCAACAAATCGTCTCGATCTGCATATTTGATTCCCGCAGCCACAGTGCCCAGCCTTACGCCATCTACTGCATAAATTGAATTCCAATCTGGATCGGTTATCATAATTTAATTTATAGCCTATAACGCTTACGCCAACTTACCACAACAAGCTTTGTACTTTTTACCCGAGCCACACGGACAAGGAGCGTTACGCCCCACTTTCGCCGTTTGACGAACAAATGGCTTGTCTATAGAAGAAGTTTCTTGATTATTTTGTGAATTACTTTCGAGCTGTGAAATTTGTTCGTGTTCCATCTTAAGCTTTTGACGTTCAGCAGCTTCTAATCGCTTGCGCTCCATATCTTCCAGCTGCTCTTGGGTCATTGGCTCTATTCGAAGTAGAATCCTAGTGACCTCAAACTTCAACTTTTCTAATAGGGCTTCGAAGAGTTCGAATGATTCACGCTTATATTCTTGTTTAGGATTACGCTGAGCATATGCACGTAAACCAATTCCTTGACGTAACATGTCCATACTTTGTAAATGTTCTTTCCAAAGCGTATCTAGCACCTGTAACATAACTTGCTTTTCCAGCGTACGGATAACAGGTCCTATTCTTTCAGCTTTCTCATTGTATACTCCATTCACTGCAGAAATTATCTTTTCACGCAAAGGCTCTTCGTAGAGTTTATCGTCATCGTCTAACCATTTTTTAATTGAAAGATCGATTCCATAGTCATTATTAAGCGCTTGCTCTAACCCTTGAATATCCCATTGTTCTGCAACGCTTTGTGGAGGGATATAACCAGAAATTGTCGAATCGACAACTTCCTCATTAATACCAGCGATTACGTCTTGAATATCTTCAGATTCCAGAAGCTCGTTTCGTTGATTGTAAATAACCCTACGCTGATCGTTTGCAACATCATCGTACTCCAAAATTTGTTTACGATAATCAAAATTACGACCTTCAACTTTACGCTGGGCTTTCTCGATTGCATTAGTCACCATACGGTGTTCTATAGCTTCACCTTTTTCCATTCCCAAGGACTTCATTAAATTACGCATACGATCAGATGCGAAGATCCTCATTAAATTGTCTTCGAGCGAAAGGTAAAAACGAGAGAACCCTGGATCTCCTTGCCTTCCAGCACGCCCCCTTAACTGATTATCTATGCGGCGAGATTCGTGGCGTTCTGTACCAATAATATGAAGCCCTCCCGCCTCTTTAACTTGTTCATTACGATGTTTCCATTCGTCTTTAATTTTTTCAATATCCGAATCATTCGGGTTTTCAATTTTGGCAACTTCAACTTCCCAATTGCCACCTAGAACAATGTCTGTTCCTCGACCTGCCATATTGGTTGCAATTGTTACTGCACCTGGCCGGCCAGCTTCAGCAATAATTTCAGCTTCCCTCTCATGGTGTTTGGCATTAAGCACCTCGTGTTTAATGCCAGCCTTTTTCAGCCGAGCCGACATGGATTCAGAGGTTTCTACAGAAGCTGTTCCTACTAGTATCGGCGCTTTGCTCTCTTGAATTTTACGAATATCTTCAACAATCGCATCATATTTCTCTTCAATAGAAAGGTAGATCAGATCATTTAGGTCTTTACGTTGAATTTTCTTGTTAGGTGGTATGACAACAACATCCAAACCATATATGTGATTGAATTCAAAGGCTTCTGTATCTGCGGTGCCCGTCATGCCAGATAGTTTAGGGTATAGCCGGAAGTAATTCTGAAATGTTGTAGAAGCGAGTGTTTGGCTTTCCGCTTGAATAGCAACGCCCTCTTTTGCTTCTAGTGCTTGGTGCAGGCCATCGGATAAACGACGTCCGGGCATGGTTCGTCCTGTATGCTCATCAATCAATACTACCTGTTGATCTTGAATAATGTATTCAACATTTTTTTGGAATAACTTGTGAGCCCGAATTGCCGTCTGCACATGATGAAGTAAAGATAAGTTTGCAGCAGAATAAAGTGAGTCATTTTCTTCTAAGTGACCTTCTTTAATGAGAAGATCCTCAACAAGCTCATGCCCTTTTTCGGTAAGTTCTATTTGTCTATTTTTTTCATCAAGCGAAAAATGCCCGCGCGGAACAATCATGCAATGGTTTTTCTTGGTGCCAGGCATTAATACTAAATCGGCATCGGCAAGGTCTGCTTTTTCGATAGCCTTGAAGGTATCAATCGTTTCGATTTCTTTTTCAGCTTCATCAATAATTGTCACTTTACCCGATTGAATCTTTTGATTTCTCAGGGCATCGTGATACCCCTGTCCTTCTAAACGGGGTATCAATTTATTCATACTTCTGTAGAGCTGCGAACTATCTTCTGCAGCACCAGAGATAATAAGAGGAGTCCTAGCCTCGTCTATTAATATGGAATCTACCTCATCGACAATCGCGAAACTCAATGGCCGCTGCATGCGGTCTTCTTTACGCATGGCCATATTGTCACGTAAATAATCGAAACCAAATTCATTATTCGTGCCGTAGGTAATGTCTGCTCGATAGGCTTCAAACTTTTCATTAGGTGGCTGCATGGAAACAACGGAACCAACGGTAAGTCCGAGCGATTCATAAAGCGGCTTCATCCAATTCGCATCACGCCGAGCCAAATAATCATTCACTGTTACAATATGCACTCCGTTACCTGACAGTGCATTTAGGTAGGCCGCAAGAGTACACATCAACGTCTTACCCTCACCTGTTCTCATCTCTGAAATACGTCCTTGATGAAGCGTAATACCTCCAATCAACTGAACATCGTAGTGGCGCATTCCCATCGACCGCTTACCAGCTTCTCTCGCAACAGCAAAGGCTTCGGGTAAAAGCTGGTCAAGCGTTTCACCTTTTTGGAAACGCTCTTTAAATTCGTTAGTTTTATTTTTTAAATCTTCATCAGAAAATTCGGAAAAAGATTCTTCCAGAGCATTAATCTTTTTAACGATTTTGCCCATTCGCTTAAGTTCTCGATCATTTTTTGATCCGAAAACAACCTTAAAAACATTACCTAACATAATTCGTCCAACTTAAATTTGGGATTGACTCAAATATAGTGTTTGAAGTTCAAAAAAAAAGATTATAAAAAGGAATATTATCGACTAGCGCGATGAATATAGGATGAAGGATCGACTGGGCGACCATTTTTGTATACTTCGAAATGCACATGAGGGCCTGTTGATCGCCCGGTAGACCCCATTAAGGCGACAACTTGTCCTTTTTTGACCACGTCTCCAACTTTAACAAGGTTTTCTTTACAGTGAGCATACCTTGTACTAAATCCATTCCCATGGTTAATCTCAACCATGTATCCAAAACCATAATGTTCACCAGACCAGGTGACCACACCTGAGGCTACTGCAATAATTTCGGAGCCTTCCTTGCCCGCAAAATCGACCCCCTCATGCCAAGCGATACGACCTGTAAAAGGATCAGTTCGACGCCCAAACCTCGAGGACATCCAGCCTTTTTTAATTGGTCTACCCGCAATAAAAACATCATTTAAAATTTTTCGATTTGCTATAAGTGTTTCTAAGGTGGCGAGCTGCTGCTGACGGTCTTCTATTTGTAGCCCGAGTGACATAAGATTTTGCTGAAACTCAGCAAAATTACTTTCTTCTTGCTCTAGCGGCTTTTCAGGTCCACCAAGTGCGGGTTTGCGGCTAAAATCAAACTCACCGTTATCTAGCTTCGCAATCTTAGTTAACCGATCTCCGAGCGCATCTAAACGCACAAGCCTTGCTTGTAATTCAGCAACTCTTAAGGTCAATGCTGCGATCTTTTGCTCGGATTCACTGGTTGCCTCGTCTACTTTAGAGGCTTGCTCTTCTAGGGCATCTTCCCAAGCTTTAGTGGTTTGAGCATTAAGAATACTGGGAGATTTTTCAGCAACTATCCAAGAAGCTAGGCTTACAGGAATACCCACAAGACATACAGAAAGCAAAGACTTCGTCCACCCGCCCAGCGTGAAGCTGCGAGTGCGACCACGTCGCTTACCGATGACTATAATTTTCATCCCAAAGTAGCCTTAAAACTAAATCAAAACCTCATTGCTCACTAACTACCGATATGCAATTAGGTAGGCAAATAACAATTCGTATTATTTATTATAAGATAGAAATTACGATCGAGGGCCCAGAATCCCTCGCTTTGGGCCGAACTATGGCACAAAAAAAGACAAAAGCCAATGCCAGACAAAGAATAAAGTTATATATAATCGAGATATTATAAATGGCTGACCTAAACGGCTGCGGCCAAAGGCTTAACGTATGAAATTGGCGCTTGAGCTTCTTCAAACGTTACCATCTCCCACGCGTCAGTTTGTTTCATTAACGCTCTAATCGATTTATTGTTTAATCCATGCCCAGACTTATATGCCTTAAACTCACCGATCAAACTGTTTCCCAAAAGATAGAGATCTCCAATTGCATCAAGCACCTTGTGCTTCACAAACTCGTCGTCGTACCTTAAACCATCTTCGTTCACTATGCGGTAATTATCCACCACTATCGCATTATCTACGCTTCCACCCTTGGCAAGGCCTTTGGACCGGAGATATTCAAATTCATGCATAAATCCAAATGTTCTAGCGCGAGAAATTTCCTTAACAAAAGACGTACTAGAAAAATCAATGTGTGCGTCTAGCTTACGCCCTTTAAATACAGGGTGGTCAAAATCGATTGTGAAAGAAACTTTGAACCCATCAAACGGCAGAAAAGATGCTTTTTTGTCACCATCATCAACCGTTACGGGTTTAGTAATTTTTAAGAATTTTTTTGGCGCATTCTGCTCTTCAATACCGGCAGATTGAATCAAGAAAACAAATGGGCTCGCGCTTCCATCCATAATTGGCACTTCGTCTGCACTTAGATCTATTATTGCATTATCAATTCCAAGACCTGCCATAGCAGAAAGCAAATGCTCCACCGTTGATATTCTTACGTTTCCAGAAGTTAGCGTTGTTGATAGCATAGTATCGCCAACATTTTCAGCGATCGCTTTTATTTCTACAGGAGGGTTCAAATCAATACGTCGAAACGCGATACCATAATCTACCGGCGCGGGACGTAATGTTAAGTACACTTTTTGACCAGTATGCAATCCAACTCCAGTTGCACGAATTTCATTTTTTAAAGTTCGTTGTCTTATCATAATGATCCAACTTAGGAAAAATTAACCACTAATTTGGTGTGGCTCAAACGGGCGGGCATAATATCAAATGAATTATTTTTTACAATCGATACCGTCGAATTATTGAACACTATAACTTCGACAAATAGCAAGCAAAAATGCAAAATAAAATAAATATCATTTCCAACGAATGAGATTCTTATTATCCAAATTGGTTCCAAGGTCAAGTTAGTGAAAGGGTAAACACTTTCTCAGCCTTGAAACTAAAGGAAAATAACGCCAAGCCGATGAATTAATCGGCTTGTTTACGCAAAAACGCCGGAATATCCAGATATTCCATATCGCTGTCTAGGTCTTTAGCAGCACTAGAGGAATGAGCCGACTTTGTTGTATTTCTCATCACTGTTGGCTTATCGAGAACAGAGTAATTAGGCCTGCCATCACTGCTCATTGTGTTATCAACGACAACTTTAGCTTCTTGCTTTTCAGGAGTGAGTGACGAGACTGCACCGCCTAGGCCCGTAGCTACTACTGTAACTCGTAATTCATCTGACATTTCGGGATCGATAACTGTTCCCACTACAACAGTAGCATCCGATGAAGCGAACTCTTCAATGGTGTCACCCACCTCCGAAAACTCACCTAAAGATAAATCCATTCCTGCGGTGATATTCACTAATATGCCTCTAGCACCCTGAAGGTTAACATCCTCAAGAAGAGGGCTTCTAATGGCCGATTCAGCAGCATCTCGAGCTCGATTATCACCCTTTGCATATCCGCTGCCCATCATGGCCATGCCCATCTCAGACATAACGGTTCGCACATCTGCAAAGTCAACATTAATCATGCCAGGTCGAATGATCAAGTCGGCGATACCCTGGACCGCTCCAAGGAGAACATCGTTTGCAGCCTTGAAAGCATCAAGTAGAGTCGTCGCCTTGCCCAATACCGCCAATAGCTTTTCGTTGGGAATCGTAATTAACGAATCAACACGATCTTTTAACTGCTTCATGCCTTCCTCTGCAAGCAGCATCCTTTTTCTTCCTTCAAATGGAAACGGTTTAGTAACAACCGCGACCGTTAAAATACCAAGCTCGCGAGCGACTTCAGCGATCACTGGAGCACCACCTGTACCAGTTCCTCCGCCCATACCAGCAGTAATGAAAACCATATCAGAACCACTTAAAACTTCTGCAATTCTGTCTTTGTCTTCCATCGCCGCTTGGCGACCTATTTCAGGATTTGCGCCAGCGCCTAGGCCTTTCGTGATACCTTGACCCAATTGCAACACAGTTCCGACATCAATACCTTTTAGCGCTTGAGAATCAGTATTTGCGCAAATAAATTCTACACCATCGACTGCGTTCGCAATCATGTGTTTAACAGCATTTCCACCGCCGCCGCCAATACCAATTACCTTAATGACAGCATTTTGTGGAATATTATCGACAAGTTCAAACATAGTATTTACCCTTTTTTACTCACAAAATTTCTTAATAATTAAAAATTGTTTTTGAACCAATTTTTAAATCGTGTAACGACACCTTCCGATTCTTCATACCCATATACCTTATTTAGACTCTTTTCCAAAGCGTATGAAAGTAGGCCTACGCCAGTGGAATAAATCGGGTTGCTAACAATATCTTTAAGCCCTTTTACGTTTTGCGGACTACCTAGCCTTACAGGCATATGGAAAATTTCTTCGGCTAACTCAACCACCCCTTCCATTTTTGAGGTTCCACCAGTTAATACAATTCCTGCAGCGACCATATCTTCAAACCCACTGCGTCTTAGCTCCGCTTGTACCAACGTAAACAGTTCGTCGTAGCGAGGTTCGACTACCTCCGCTAATGTTTGGCGAGACAAATCTCTCGATGCTCTCTCACCCACACTCGGTACCTTTATTGTTTCTTCTGCACCCGCAAGTTTCGCTAAAGCGCAGGCGTAACGAATTTTTATTTCTTCCGCATTTTGCGTAGGAGTTCGTAAGGCCATAGCAATATCATTTGTAACTTGATCACCGGCAATTGGAATTACGCCGGTATGACGAATTGCACCCTCTGTGAAAATAGCAATATCGGTTGTGCCACCACCAATATCAACTAAACACACGCCTAATTCTTTTTCATCATCTGTCAAAACCGAATAGCTGGATGCAAGCTGTTCTAAAATAATGTCTTCTACTTCTAAACCACAACGTCGAATACATTTTTCGATGTTTTGTGCAGCATTCACAGCACAAGTCACCAGATGCACTTTCGCCTCTAAACGCACGCCAGACATACCTAATGGTTCTTTTACACCATCTTGATCATCTATTAGATATTCCTGTGGCAATATATGCAGTACTTTTTGATCTGCAGGAATTGCTACCGCTTGGGCTGCATCAATAACTCTATCCAAATCTTGCGAATAAACTTCTTTGTCTTTAATCGCAACTATTCCATGAGAATTCAAACTACGAATATGACTCCCTGCAATGCCTGCATAAACCGAATGAATCTGACAACCCGCCATTAACTCAGCTTCTTCCACAGCTCGCTGAATGGATTGCACCGTAGATTCAATATTCACGACTACGCCTTTCTTTAAACCAGAAGATTTATGTGAACCTATGCCTACAATAGCTAGCTCACCATCTGAAGAAATTTCTCCAACAATAGCCACTACCTTAGACGTTCCTATATCTAAACCAACGATCATTCTATTTTCGTTAGAATTCGCCATTTCTCCACCCAGAATATTTATTTTTTGTCTTAATCATTGGTCGCAATTAAATTATTTGGTGATCTCCAAGATACTGCCAATCCTGCTTCGTATCGTAAATCAACTACCGCTATTTTAGTGACGTCAGCTTTTAATTTTTGAGTATACACAATTAAAAATTGCTCAAGTTTTGATTGTTTATCTTCAGCTCCCATAATAATTTGTATACTATTGTCAATTGCTAATTCCCAATCACCCTGTTCATTTATTTTTAATCCAGATATATTTAGATCGTAATTAGATAAAATATCTCCGGCCACCATGTACCATTGGGTGATTTCTTCAATCTGTTTGTTACTACCATAAAACAATGGAAGTTGATTTAGCTCTTTATCTAACTTCACATCTATAAGCGTTCCATGCTGATTAATAAAACCGGAATCGCCCCATCGAGCGATAGGCTTTTCTTCATTCACTGACAATTCAATTTTATCTGGCCATATACGTTTAACATTTACAAATTCTACCCAAGGATCTTCCTCGATTTTTTTCTTAATTTCTTTGAGTTCAACTTTTAAAAAATCTTTACTTAAACTATCTCGAACGATCAATTCAATTTGATCTCGTGACACTTTAGTAAACTCTCCTTCTATAGCGACGCTCTTAACCGGCAAACGTATCGCTTGCTTAATAGTAGCGTAAGTCTCTCTAACGGGAAGTTGGTATATACTCCAACTAATTCCCATTAAAAGAGACAGAACCACTGTAGATCTCAAAATCCATTTAGCATGCTCTTTGGCTGAGGAGCTGTCTCTAGTGGCGCCTCTTTTAGTTTTGTCTCTTTTTTTATTTTCTCTAGGTTTAGCCATAATCCATCACATTGTTTGCATAAGAATTTCGAGCACCAGCTCTTCAAAACTTAAACCCACTTCTCTGGCAGCAAGTGGTATTAAACTGTGATCGGTCATACCCGGTACAGTATTAATTTCTAAAAGAAATATATTCCCCAATTTATCTAATAAGATATCTACTCTGCCCCACCCTGAACATCCGAGATTATCAAAGGCACTCATTGCTATAGATTTAAGCTGCTGCTCTTTTTTAAGATCTAGCTCACTTGGGCAAAAATATTGGGTATCGTTCGAAACATATTTTGCTTCATAGTCATAAAAATCATTGTTTACCTTAATCTTTACAACAGGTAATGGATTTCTCCCGATTATCCCAACTGTATATTCTTCTCCATTAATATATTTTTCTGCCAAAACTGTAGAATCAAATTTACTTGCTTCTAGATAGCCATTCTTTAATTGTTCGGCCGAAGTAGCGATACTCATTCCAATACTTGAACCTTCTGAGCTTGGCTTAATAAATACTTTTCCTTCTAGATTTCGAAAAATACCATCCCAATCCGAATGCTCATTTAATTCATAAAATCTAGGTGTTGGAATGCCAGAGTTTTGCCAAATTTTTTTCGTTATCGATTTATTTAAACTTACTGCACTTGCCGCGAAACCAGATCCCGTGTATGGAATATTTAGCTCCTCTAAAATAGCCTGCATTTTTCCATCTTCGCCACCTTTTCCATGAACCATAATAAATGCACGATCAAAACTTCCATCTAAAAGATGCGTTATATAGCCATCTTTACTATCAATACCGATTGCGTTCACACCCGCACTTTTTAATGCATTTAAAACCGAGTCACCACTTTTTAGCGACACTTCTCTCTCTGCTGAATTCCCACCATATATAACAGCGACCTTCCCAAATTGTTCTGCATTGCCGTCATACTTTTTTCTAAATCGACGAATCTCCATCATGAGACATCTCCATTCAATTTTCTTTTAGCCAATTCCTTTGCCAATACACTTATGTTTCCAGCTCCTTGCGTAATGACAATATCACCGGGCGCTACAATATCTTTTATAACCGCCGGAACGGAGTCGGTACCTCCAACAAATATTGGATCGATAATTCCTCTATTCCTGATGCTACGACTTAGGTGTCGACTATCAGCACCCTTGATCGGGGACTCTCCAGCCGAATACACTTCTAACAATACAAGCTGATCGACGGAAGAGAGCACTTCAACAAAATCATCATAGAGATCTCGTGTTCGAGTATATCTGTGGGGCTGATAAATCATTACAAGCCTTCTATCAGGCCACCCCTGTCTTATGGCATCTATGGTCGCAGCTACTTCCCGAGGGTGGTGACCATAATCATCAACAAGCATGGCTGTTTTTTCAGTTCCAACATCAAATTCTCCATATATCTGAAAGCGACGCCCAACTCCCATAAAATTGCTTAAGCCAGATTGAATACTTTCGTCATCAACACCTTCTTCTGTCGCCACCGCTACAGCGGCGGTAGCATTGAGCACATTGTGTCGCCCTGGCATGTTTAAAAATATCTCTAAATCTTTTTTATTTCCTGGTCTAGACACTTTAAAACGTAGTTTCCCAAGCTCTTGCCTCACATCAAAAGCGTGAAAATCATTTTCCTCAGAAAAACCATAAGTGTATGTAGATCGCGATATATCTTGTAAAATACTTTTTACAATAGGATCATCACCACATACCACCGCTAATCCATAAAATGGAAGGTTATGTAGAAATTCAACGAAGGTTTGAGTTAATCGTCCAAAATCACCTTCATAGGTCTCCATATGGTCTGCGTCAATGTTTGTCACCACTGCAACCATGGGTTGCAAATGTAAAAAAGATGCATCGCTTTCATCAGCTTCTGCTACGAGATAACGTCCCTCTCCTAACCCTGCATTACTACCCGCACTATTTAATAATCCACCAATAACAAAAGTTGGGTCCATTTTTCCTTCAGCTAAAATTGACGCGATTAAACTTGTTGTCGTAGTTTTACCATGAGTACCCGCTACCGCAATTCCATGACGGTAGCGCATCAGCTCGCCAAGCATCTCCGCCCTTCTTACAATGGGGATTCTTCGCTCCCTTGCCTCTATCAGTTCGGGATTCACATTTTGAACAGCGCTAGAATTAACGACTACGTCAGCCTCAATCACATTTTTTGCATGATGCCCGATATATATTCTCGCGCCCATTTTAGCTAGCCTTCGTGTTACAGAACTCTCTTTGAGATCTGATCCCGAAATACAATAGCCTTGATTCAATAAAACCTCGGCGATACCACTCATTCCTGCACCACCTATGCCGATAAAATGTATTTGCTTAATCCTTCGCATCTCAGGAACGGCATAACTAGAATTATTCACCACGAAAACACTCCTCACACGCATCGGCAATTTTCTTTGCGGCCCCAAATTTTGCCTTGGAATTTGCAAGTACTGCCATATCAAGCACTCTATCTCTATTTGCAACTAAGTCGAGAAGCTTTTCAGCCAAACTTTCCGGTGTCAGATCTTGTTGCGGAATTAAAATCGCCGCACCAACGCCTGACAAGAACTTCGCATTTTCAGTTTGATGATCGTCAATGGCAAAAGGAAATGGAATAAGAATTGAACCCAACCCAATTGCCGCTAGTTCTGAAATTGTCAATGCACCTGAACGACAAACAACAATGTGAGCCCACTTATAAGCTTGTTCCATGTCTTCAATAAACTCTTCAACTTTAAATTCAAGCTTCACATCTTTATATTCAGTAATAGCCGCTTCTTTTTTATTTGCTCCAGTTTGATGCCAAATAGTAAAGTGATTCTGCGGGATTAATGAAAGCGCTCTTGGCACCAGTTCATTAATTGCCAAAGCTCCGCGGCTGCCACCCAATACCAGCAAGTTTAATTTTTCCGGTATTTTTTCCATTCTCTCCTCGGGCGGAGAAATGTTTTCTAATTCGTTTCGCACCGGGTTACCGACCCAAAAAGCCTTTTCAAAAATATTTGGAAATGCGGTAAAAACCTTTGTAGCCATTTTAGCTAGAATTTTATTTGTCGTACCAGCTACTGCATTTTGTTCATGAATAAACAAAGGCACTCTAGCTAGTCTACTCGCCAATCCAGCCGGGCCAGCAACGTACCCACCAAATCCAAGTACAACCACAGGCTTAAATTGTTTAATCAGTCTGTATGCTTGTATCGTAGATTCAATAATTTTTAAAGGTGCGGCAAAATACCCTTTTAGTCCTCTACCGCGAACCCCTTTAACTGAGAGACAATGCAAAGGAATACCTGCAGACGGAACTAGCTTTGATTCAATGCCGAGAGAAGTACCCAACCACTCAACTTCGTAATCTCTTACACTTAATTCTTGAGCAACAGCCAAACCAGGAAACACATGCCCACCAGTTCCACCAGCAACGATAAGCGCTCGTTTATTTTTCAAAACGATTCTCCCTGTCGACTCGAAAAACGAGCGCAAGTAGAGCGCAAGTAATTAACAAACTACTTCCCCCATAACTCACAAAAGGAAAAGTTAAACCTTTTGTTGGCAACAAACCGGATGCAACACCCATGTTCACGAAAGCTTGAATGGCAACCATTACCGCAATTCCAGAACACAAAAAGCCAGAAAAATTCTCTTTTCTTTCAAACGATTCTAGTGCCACTCCAATCACTCGATAAATAAAAAACACAACTAATAAAATGAGTAATAACGCACCTAAAAAACCTGTCTCTTCAACAAAGACAGAAAAAACAAAATCAGTATGAGCTTCTGGAAGGAAAAGTGCTTTTTGAACGCCATTTCCTAGACCGACACCGAAATATTCTCCCCGCCCAAACCCAATAAGAGATTGGACTAACTGATAACCACCATCAAATTGTCGAGCCCAGGGATCCATAAAAGTTATCAATCTCTCCCAACGATAAGGAGACAATATTGCAATGACCGCAAGAGAACTCACGCCAAGTAAAGCTAACATCAAAAATCGTAGCAGTGGAACTCCCGCAATAAACATCATTGCACCAAGGGTTAAACACATAACTACTGCGCCACCAAAATCTGGCTCCAGTAACAATAAAAAAACCGCTAGCCCTATGACACCAGTCATGACAAAGAAGGCGGACCATTTCTCTCTCACATAATCATTTCGTCGATTTAAATAGCCAGCAAAAAAAATAATAAAGCACAATTTAGCAACCTCCGAAGCCTGAACCGTAATAGGCCCCAAAGCTAGCCATCGGCGGCTCCCATTTACTTCACGGCCAACACCGGGAATAAGCACAGCCAATAATAAAATTAGACCTATGACACATAAACCGACCGAATTGATTTGCCAAATTCTTATAGGAATAAAATAAATAAAAAATCCGACACAAACTCCAAGTAACAGAAAAATAAACTGTTTTCGAGTGATAAACCAAGGGTCACCGTATCGTTCTGCTGCAAATTCAATAGAGCTAGTTGCAACGGCGGTTAACCCAGCGGCAATTAACAATATGACAGATAAGAGTAACCAACTATCTAAATACGATCGAGATGAATTAATCTCTACATAAGGAGAAATCATCGATAACTCTCCTCAACATAATTAATAAACTCGCTTCCTCTCGCTTCAAAATTTTTAAACATATCTAAACTAGAGCAAGCTGGCGACAAGAGTATTAGATCTCCCATCTTTGCTTTAGATTTTGCTATTTGAACTGCCTCACCAAGACTATTAACGAGACTAACATCCACCTCATCATCGATGTAGCAATTAATTTTATTCGCATCTTGTCCAAACAAATACAAATTGGAAATAAATTTGTTAATCACACTACCCAACTCTGAAAAATCTGATCCTTTTCCATCACCACCAGCTATCAGAAAAATTGAATTAAAGTCATCTTTCAATCCGTTAATTGCCGCAATGGTCGCGCCTGGATTTGTTGCTTTGGAGTCATTTATGTAAGTAACGCCATCGTCATATTTATTAACGATTTGACATCTATGCTTTAACCCTGAAAAAACTCGTAATACTTCGCAGCAGTCATGCTCTGATATACCAAATTGTCTTGCTATCGAAAACAATGCAAGAGCGTTAACAATATTGTGATCACCCTTAAGTAGAATTTCCTCCTTGTGGATAATCGATCTTTCATCAAATTTTATAAAACCGTCTCTTTGGTCATAAAAATAACGATAGAAAGGCTTTTCCACTCTTTTTTTAACACCAAAGGGCATCCAATCCAATGATACATTTTCTTCAGGATAAGTATTTTCATCATCTGTAAAAAAAACTATTTTTCCAGCACCTTTAAAGATTCGTTGTTTCGCTTGCCGATACTCCTGAAAAGAGGCATAACGATCCATGTGATCTTCTGAAATATTTAGAATACAAGCAATATCAAAGCATGGACTGTCTAATAGCTCTAATTGAAAGCTTGAAAGTTCCAACACATAGGCATCATATTCGTTCTGCAATAAGTCTAATGCTGGCACACCAATGTTGCCGCCAACACCAACATGGTATTTAGCTTCAGCTAGAGCTAAACCCACTAATGTCGTCAATGTAGATTTTCCATTTGATCCCGTAATTCCTATAACAGGCCGATTTACTGCTTTTAAAAATATCTCAATATCACTTCGTATATATTTTTTATATTCTCTAATCAAATCAAATACTGGCTCGCCTAATGATATACCAGGACTTGCAATAACATCTTTCGCACCTTCGATTAATTCTGTTGTTAATTGACCAAAACTCATAGTTGCATCGGGAAAACTATTTCGAAATCGCTCCCCCAATGATTCATCGATACGAGTATCGAAAACAGCAAACGGCTGACCTTGCGCGTGCAGGTACTTCGCGATGGAAAAACCAGTTTGTCCCATCCCGATAATTAAAGAATAATCTTTAACGCTACATTGTTTCACACAGCTACCTTATCTTTAGGGTCGCTAACCCTAATAAAACAAGCATTACAGTTATTATCCAAAAGCGAACAATTACTCTTGGTTCTGGCCAGCCTTTCAATTCAAAATGGTGGTGTAAGGGTGCCATTCGAAAAATTCTTCTTCCTGTCAATTTAAAAGAAGCAACCTGAAGAATAACTGAAACTGTCTCCATCACAAAAATTCCCGACATAATAAAGAAAACAATTTCATGCCTAACAATAACTGCAATCACTCCCAAGGCGGCTCCTAAAGAAAGCGCTCCTACATCACCCATAAAAACCTGCGCGGGATAAGTATTAAACCAAAGAAAGCCTAAACCGGCTCCGGCTAGAGCCCCACAGTAAATAACAAGCTCTCCAGCGCCTTGGACATAAGCAATGTTTAGATATTCTGCAAACTTAAAATTTCCAGATAAATACGCCAAAATTCCTAGAGCTGCACCAACCATCACTGTTGGCATAATTGCTAAACCATCCAAACCATCTGTTAAATTAACGGCATTGCTAAAACCAACAATCATAAAATACGTCGTTACTATGTAAAAAACGCCCAAACTAATCGCGACGTCTTTAAAAAATGGAACATATAAGGTGGTTTCAACCGGATCAACCGCAGTTATATAAAGCACAGTAGCTACGAGCAGCCCAAGCGCTGATTGCCAAAAATATTTCCACTTTGCCGGCAACCCTTTGGAGTTTTTTTCAATAACTTTCCTATAATCATCGACCCAACCAATAAGTCCAAATGTGACGGTGACAAAGAGCACAACCAAAACATACTTATTGGATAAATCTGACCATAAAAAAGTAGAAAGTGTAATTGCAAAAATAATCAATGCACCTCCCATTGTAGGAGTACCCGATTTACTCAAATGACTTTGAGGCCCGTCATTTCTGACTGTTTGACCAATCTGAAGCGTGTTTAACTTATTAATAACCCAAGGGCCTAAAACCATTGAAACACCAAGTGCTGTCAAAACACCTAAGATCCCCCTAAAGCTAAGGTACCTGAATACAGAAAAGCCACTGACGTAGTTTTGTAAAATATCTGCCAACCAAACTAACACTTTGACTATGCCTCATTATCCACTAAGTGATTTATAATAGTTTCCATCTTCGCACTGCGAGAGCCCTTAAAGAGAACTACCTTAAACAAACCGATTTCTTTTGAAAGATATTCTTCCAGGTCTTCTTTTTTGTTAAAAGCATTACCACCTTGACCAAACTCTTCAACAATATCTTCAGAAAATTTTCCACATGCCATTAATTTTTTCACACCCATGTTCTTAGCATGTTTACCAATTCGTTTATGTAATATCTTTTCTTGAGAACCCAGCTCGGCCATATCCCCAACAACCAATAAAGAATCATCAAACTGGCTTACCCAATTAATAGCTTTCTCCATTGATTCAGGATTTGCGTTATATGTATCATCAACCAAAATGAGGTCATCAGATAACTTTATTATCTGCATTCTTCCCACTTCGCCACTGTAAGATGCTAATCCTGCTGCAATCTTCTCCAAACCTATATTACTAGCAACAGCACAGCAAGAAGCAGCTAACGCATTCGCGATATTGTGATGACCAACCACGTTAAGATTTACTCGAATATCCGATCTTTTAAAACACAAATCAAATCGATAGCGACCTAACTGATCACAACAAATATTTTTTGCATAAACAATTTTGTCAACTTTCAAATTAAATTTTTCAGTAATTTTGGAAATATCATCTAAAGTGAAAGCAAAAATATTGCGCTTTGACAGTTTATCTAGATATTCTCTTGAAAAATCGTCATCTAAATTGACTATAGCAATTGACTGAGATGTCGCTCCACCATAAATTGCAAACTTTTCTTCTGCGATACGATCCCTACTACCGAAATAACCTATATGAGCCGATCCTACGTTATTCACTAATGCTACATCGGGAGAAATAATTTTAGTGAGATACCCAATTTCTCCTGAACTATTGGTACCGGCTTCGACAACTACAAATTTTGAATCGTTTTTAGCTGCCCAAAGCGTAAGAGGCACACCAATTTGATTATTAAAATTGCCTTTAGTGTATGAAGTACTACCCACATTAGAACAAATTAAGGCTAGCATGCCTTTAACTGTGGTCTTACCAGAGCTTCCTGTGATTGCGATTATTTTCCCATTTAGGTTTTTTCTCTTAAGCAAACCCATCTTTCCAAAAGCTGCAAGACTATCATCTACCACAACTTGGGGAATAGAAACTGACGCATTTTTATCTTGAGTAACAACTGCTATTGCCCCGTTTTTTTCAGCAGTTTCTAAAAATTTGTTTGCATCAAAATGCTCACCCTTTAAAGCAACAAATAGTTCACCTTTAGTTAAAGACCTAGTATCAGTGCTGATTGAGCTAAATTCACAATCATCACCAATCAATTCTCCACCAACAAACGAGGCTACATTGGATAACATCATGATTTTCGCCCAGTTGTTTTTTTACTTCGCAACATGAGCGCGTCTTTAGCCTCATCAAAATCACTGAAAGGAATAGTGACACCATTACATTCCTGATACTCTTCATGGCCCTTTCCAGCAATTAAAACCACATCATTTGGCGATGCGCTTTTAACCGCAACGTTGATGGCTTTAGCTCGATCTTCGACTATAACAAAGTTATTGTTATGGTCCACGCCAGTTAAAATTTCATTAACTATATCTTTGGTTTGTTCCGTTCTAGAATTGTCAGACGTTAAAACAACGTGATCTGCATATCGAAAAGCAACAGCCCCCATATCAGCACGTTTTCCTCTATCCCTATCTCCACCGCACCCAAAAACAACCCAAAGTTCACCATCACTGTGTTTTTCAATTGCTCTAAGCGCATTCTCTAAAGCATTAGGAGTATGCGCATAGTCAACAAATACTTTAGGTTCTTCAGATGAGCTCTCTATTTCCGAAAATACCCTCTGCAATCTTCCCTTAACGGATTGAATTTCTTCCAATGAAGAACAAACGCTTTCAAAATTTAATCCTAATGAACAACAGGCGGCAACCGAAGCTAACGCATTACTTAGATTAAACTCACCAATCATTTTCAAGAATATTGAAACCTTTCCCCATGGAGAAACTATCGTCGCACTTATACCGTTGGGCTTAAACGTTACATCCTTTGCAAACACATCTGCTTTTTCATCATAAGTCGAGTAGCTCAAAAGTTTTCTGTCTGAGGTTACATTCGAATCAAAATAACGTTTACATTCAATATCATCATAGTTAACGATCGCTATAGCGTGAAAATTTAAATCTATGAACTGTTTTTTTGTTTTTGAATATTCTTCAAATGATCCATGGTAATCTAAATGATCTCTTGTAATATTTGTAAGCAATACGATATCAAATGCAATATGATCAATTCGAGACTGATCAATTGCATGAGATGAGACTTCCATACTTACATATCTGACATTCGCGCTATTAAGCTCACATAAAATTCGTTGACAATCAATGGCGCTAGGCGTTGTCATTTTGGTAGTGATTAATTCCTCTCCTTCAATTCCATATCCTAGCGTACCCACCGTTGCTGACAAAAATCGATGTTTCTTAACAATTTGTGAAATAAACGAAACTACGGAGCTTTTCCCATTAGTCCCCGTAACACCAATAAGATTCATTGCTCGAGAAGGGTCGTCATAAAAATTTGCAGCCACTTTCGAAACCGAACGCTTCAAATCATTAACAAGTACAAATCCCGCTTCGAATTTTTCTTTTATATTTTTCCAATTATCTTTATTTGATGCATAGCTACATGAATCAACAGCGACCGCTTTAGCACCTAACTGCAAAGCGCTTTCAATGAAATCTTCCCCATTTAACTTGTTTCCTTTTAATGCGATAAAAAGTGAGCCTTCTTTTACATTTCGACTGTCTAGAGTTAAACAATCAACTGATATTTTTTTTTGAGGCAAAATCGCATCAACACCTTCAAAGATCGAAAGCAAGGATTTAAATGATTTTTCCGAATTATTAACAATCAATCAATTTTTCCTTACAACAACTACCTGATTCTCACTTGGGATCACCATTTTTAATTCTTCTTTTGCAACCCGCTCTATTCGGGCATAGTCAGTCCAAACGCTTTTTTCCAAAAGATATTGCCCAGATTCAACTTCTAAAGTAGCTGCTTCTTTTTTTAGTTCTTCTAGCCGATGAATAGATGCTCTAGTCTCAAAAGAAGAATAGACAACGGCAATTGCCGAACCAGAGACCAATAACCACAAAATGAAAACAGCAGTAATAGCAGAATATGAAGATTTAGTTTTTGGCTCGTCTTTAGAATTCTTTGTTTTCATTAATTAAATCCTTTCAGCAACTCTCATGATTGCGCTTCGTGATCGCACATTTTCGCTCACTTCACGATCACTCGCCTTAATCGATTTACCAACCAACTTTAATTTTTTCTCTAACATTTCTTCAGTGACTGGAATATTCTGAGGAAAGCTTTTACCTTTTGCTTCTTTTTTAAAAAATCGCTTCACTATTCGATCTTCTAAAGAATGAAAACTAATCACAACGATTCGCCCACCCAATTTCAAATGATCAAGCGATGCATCTAAAATTAATCTCAGATCATCTAACTCAGAATTAATGTAAATCCTCACTGCTTGAAAAGCCCTTGTAGCCGGATGCTTACCTTTTTCCCAACGAGGATTTGCGTCACTTACTATTTTTGCAAACTGGGACGTACTGGAAATTCGAGAATTTTCTCTAGCCTCGACCAGAGCACCAGCCATACGCCTGGCGAACTTTTCCTCTCCATATTCTTTAAGTACAAAAGCGATTTCGCTTTCCTCTGCGCTGTTCAGCCATTGCTCTGCAGATATACCTTGTGAATTATTCATTCTCATATCAAGAGGCCCATCTTTCAGAAAACTAAAGCCTCTTTCCGGTTCATCTAATTGGGGAGAAGAAACGCCTAAATCCAATAAGACTCCATCCAAATTTGCATCAGGCCATCTTTCTCTCATTGTTTTGTCCAAATCAGCAAAGGAACCATGAACATATGAAAAACGCGAATCCTTTTCAGAGAGATTTTTAGCCACCTCAATTGCTTTAGGGTCTTTATCAAATCCAATGAGTCGGCCATTCTCAGATAAAAGCTTAAGTATTTCTCGACTATGACCACCTCTTCCAAAAGTACCATCGACATAAACTCCATCCCTGTTTAGGATTAACGCTTCTACCGACTCTTTCAGTAAAACGGAATAATGAAGGCCCTCGGTCATAGAAATTCCTTTAAAGTGGCAGCGACATCATTTCGTCTGGAATATCGTCGTCATCCAAATTTTCCAATACTTTGTACCAAGCATCCTCATCCCAAATTTCAAATTTCTTGCCCTGACCTACCAACATTAGTTTTTTATCAAACCCGGCATAATCTCTAATTGTCTGCGGCAATGTTATTCGCCCATTCCCATCGATTTCTAATGGAGTGGCATGTCCCATCAATAATCGTTTTGCCCTAACAGCTTTTTTACTATATGAAGGTAACGCTTCAATTTGCGGAAGAAGTTCTTGCCATTGAGGCTCAGGGTAAAGAAAGGCACATTTATCTTCAGTATTAACCGTTAGCACAACTCGGCCGCCACACGAGGACGCCAACAAATCCCGATATTTTGCCGGAATATTGATACGACCTTTCGCATCTAAGCTGATCGACATGCTGCCTTGAAACACTTACTTACCCTTTTAGGCCATTAAAGACCACTTGAACCCACTTTTTCCCACTATACACCACTTTATGACACTATATTTCAGAATCATACAAAGTCAAGGAAAATTGCTGCTAAGTCATTGATACTACGGGATTTTTAATAATCAGAGTGGTTTAACCACAAACCAAGAAAACAAATTTACGCTTAAAAATCAAACAGATAGAGAGTAAAGCTAGAAGTAGCTTTAACAAAAAGAATATTTTAGGTTAAAAATAAGTCTGGAAAGACTAAGATCGAATATAAAATAGAGTCAGCCGATAAGCCGGGTTCTGTCTTGGACAATCATTCATCTAGAGCAAGCGTCACCACTTGCTTCAAGCAACCTACCCAAATCCAGTGCGGGTCGCACCATTGGATTTCTATTTGGTCTTGCTCCGAACGGGGTTTACCATCGCCACAAACTGTTGCCAGTTGCGCGGTGCGCTCTTACCGCACCATTTCACCCTTACCTATAAAGGCGGTTTACTTTCTGCTGCACTTTCCGTAGGCTCGCGCCCCCCAGGAGTTACCTGGCGTTCTACCCTATGGAGCCCGGACTTTCCTCGACACATATGTATCGCGATTGTCTAGCTGACTCGGCGATAACATATCAACTCTTGGTAAATATTGCCACTAAAAATAGATATATTCCTCGTCATTCACAAGACGAGAAACCTCCGCAGGTCCAAATGGAACAGTCCCGACGAAAGGAGCTAAATCACTTTCAGTCTGCTCTAGCATACCTAGACGAGTTTGACATACTTTTACATCAATAACGTTAAGTGCAGATAGCTTTGCCGCCAAATCAACCAAAGTTTGATTAGCACTGTAATTTTGTTTGAGAAATACTGAAACCTCTGGGCCATGAAGTACAAATGCTACAGGGTTATCATCTTTCCTAATCTTGCCTTCCTGATAAAGCACTTCAGCTCGCTCTAAAGCACTTTTTAGTTCAGAGGGAGAGTTCAATTGAATATGAGCAAGTAAACCACCAGCTTCAATGGCACCTAGCGCAGGTATATCCTGAGCCATAACTTTTTTTGTCATGCCGGCCTTAACCATATCCAACTTCTCAGGAGAAGGCATTTCTTGCTTTTGACCTGAGCTCATTGAGGTTTTAACCACAGAAACATGAGTTTTATCTGTTTCTTGATTTTCTTGATAGGCATTTACAACTAGCGCGAAAAAGCATGCCAGACAAAATACAAACACAACAAGTAATAGGAAAAGATTCTTTTGTTTCAATACTAGCTGCATAATTAACTCATATAGAAAAGCTTGAACCACATCCACATGTGCTCGACGCATTAGGGTTTTCTACCGAAAACCGTGAACCCTGGAGGTTTTCTTTATAGTCCAAAGTTGCGCCCACCAAATACGGGTAGCTCATCGAATCGACAACAACCACAACGCCATCGCGCTCTATTTTAGCATCCTCATCTGAAATTGACTCTTCAAAAGCAAAACCATATTGAAAGCCAGAACAACCTCCGCCAGTTACAAAGACTCTTAACTTAAGATCTGGGTTTCCCTCTTCTTCAACTAGCTCCTGAACCTTGTTTAAAGCAGAATTAGTGACATTCAGAGGTTCTGGAACAAATGTTTGTGGATCAGACATCGCAATAAACTAAAAATTAAAAAGCTAGGTTATCGATTAGACGGAGATTTCGCAAGCAATTACGCTTCATTTAAGTGTTTTTGCGCCAGGCACCGAGACTTTTTTAATATCAACCGGATGAACTTCTGTAGGTCCAGCCTTTTTTGTTTCAGTTTCTTCCACATGAACGAGGTTGCCATTCACTTGAGCGCCTTTTACCATCTCTATCACCTCATAGTGAACATCTCCATTTACAACTGCTTTTGCAGAAAGCTCGATGTGTTTCGATGCAAAAATATTTCCGCGAACATGGCCATTTATAATGACGCGCGGAGACGCTATTTGTCCCTCTACAACGCCTCTATCGTGAACATTTACTAGAGCGTCCGCCCCATCATCAGCAACAATGTCACCAATCACAGTTCCTTCGATATCTAACTCCCCGGCAAACCTTATACTTCCTCGCACTTCCAACGCGTGATCAAACAAAGTGTGACCACCGGTAGAAAACTGTGAGCTTTTATCTTTTTTGCCACCAAACATGGGCTATATCTCCTGGACTAACCAACCAAATCGTTTTTTAACTGTAACAGCGTTTTTACCGGTCGACTGCGCAACTAGCTCTATCCCTTCGGGCTCAAAAGCCTCAGGTATAGTGAGTTCACCAGCAATTGTCTGAAAATACTTAAATCTGAGCTTAATCGACTCTTGGTTGTACTGTTCAGACAAATCACTAATATTGTATGCTGCGTCTAAATCAGCTTCTCTGCCAAAAACCCTGAAGCTTAATTTGCCATTAAGTAACTGATGCTTAGTGGCAAGCTGCTGCATAATAACTTTATACTTGTATACTCTTGGACGCTCTGAATTAACCAGCTCTACTGCACCAATAGTTAACCCTTTCCGGTTTTCCGCTGGAGCCATTAGCCCTTTGTAAAAGCTATTTTCTTCTTCTAAAGTGGCGATTTTCTCTCTTAAATCAACCACTTGCTGCCGAACTTCTTCATTCGCCTGACGATCCACCTCGGCCCCTAATTGGATGTTAGTCGTGGACTGTTGAAGATCTTCAAACGCCTTTTCGCTCTGAGCGAGCTTTGCTTTTACACTAACTAACTCTTCTTGTGCTTTTTTTTGGCCTGAAATGCCATTCACGTGGCCGAGGTAGTAACTCCCTAAAACAGCTACCAGACACGCTACACTCGCTCCAGAAATAATTAAAATTCTATGAAGAGGCCGATCTTTTACGACCTTTACCCGATATTGTTTTGAACCTTTAACAACAGCCATTAATAACCAGCTCTGAATAACCTCTGTCAATTTATGCTATTGAAGCTTTGAAAAATTTTTTTACAAAGTCGAACTAAAATTGCACAAATCTTATTATTTTTACTTACCCTAACTCCAATTATACTCACTTGTCGAGCTTGATATGATATAAGAGATTAATTTTTACTAAAAAAACATATTTAATCGAGAAATGCGGCAAAATCGGCTCATATCCTATTTATCGATACATCTAAACAACTTTCGACATTCGTTATCTTATATTGACGCGTTACCGCAACTCTCAATTTTGGGGTTAGCGGTTGGGCTATTCACTGGTGGTATTATCGCTATTTTTCGATGGCTGATTGAATTACCCCTGTCACAAAACCTAGTTAATCACGCAAGCGATTTTGAAAGCTTACCTGCGTTGATTAGGGTGATCATTATTTTTACCGGAATCGCCTTACTTCTGATTTTACTATATTCATTCAAAAGACAAGATAGAGAAATGAGTGTTGGCCACGTAATCGATCGTGTTCACAATCACCAGGGTAATATGCCCTTTAAAAATTGGATCGTACAATTCTTCGGCGCACTTATCAGTATCGTGAGCGGGCAATCAGTTGGCAGAGAAGGACCCGCTGTGCATTTAGGAGCTGGAGCAGCCGGGCAACTCGGTAAATGGCTTAAACTACCCAATAACAGCATGACAACATTAATTGGATGTGGCGTGGCTTCGGCGATATCAACTTCATTCAACACTCCACTTGCAGGTGTTGTATTTGCAATGGAAGTAATTCTAAAGGAATACTCAATCGTTGGGTTTCTACCAATTATTTTAGCGTCAGTTGTAGGTGCAGTAGTTGGACAACTTATCTTTTCGCATCAAGGTGATTTTTATTTCGCCGTTTCAGAAGCTTACCCCGTCGCTGAACTTCACTATGCGGCTTTGTTAGGAGTCGCAGTCTCTATTTTTGCTGCTTCTTATACCAAACTGCACATTTTTTCGCTGAAGTTTAATTACTTGCCGCTATACCAAAGATTAATCATTGCAGGTTGCATTACTTCTTTATTTTCGGTTTTCGTTCCCGAGATAATGGGTTTGGGTTACGACACTTTGAATCAATCTATTGCAGGAGAGCTTTTACTTTCGGGCATACTTGTCATCGTCATAGCCAAAACCCTTGTAACTCCAATCATTATTGGGCTCGGCATTCCGGGAGGCTTAATCGGTCCTTGCCTAATGATAGGAGCCTTAGTTGGTGCGGCTTTCAGCCTTACATTAAACCTTATGGCGCCAACAGATACCGACCCTAGTTTGTTTATAATTATCGGCATGGCTGGAATGATGGCCGCAGTTCTAAACGCGCCACTTGCTGCACTTATTGCGGTGCTCGAACTTAGTAGCAACCCAAGTACAATTTTTCCAGCAATGCTTGTGATTGTTATATCCTGCATTATAACCAGACAAGCCTTTCGACTCGACGGGATCTTTATCGAGCAACTTAACCACAGCAACCGCAGTCCCGATTTTGGTCCAGCAACACAGGCTCTTCGAAAAGCTGGAGTAAGAAGCGTAATGGAAGACCATTTTAAATTTCTAGATCAGGATCCGAGTTTGGAAAGACTGCAAGCAGCTTTGCTTTCTAAACCTTCTTGGCTCATTTTTTCTTCAGGCTCTAACATGTATTGTGTAGCCGCTGCCGACGCTGCCCATGTTATTGAAGATGAAAACATATTAAAAGAAACTTCAGGGAACATTGATTTACTTGCGATTCCTGCTAGACGTTATAACATGAGTGCGATAGAAGATACTGCCGACCTTCATCAGGCCTTAAAAAAGCTAAAGAATAAAAATTCTGAGGCGCTATATGTTACTCGCGTCGGCCCGAGTGCCAACATCAAGATACTGGGTGTAATCACTCTTGCAATGATCGAAAATTATTACCAACCTACGGACTTATTGAAGTAACCAAACTAAAAAATGCACAATAAAAAACAATTTAGTCTATTTTTTTCCTACAAGAGTTTAAGCACATTATGTTATGGGTAAAAGCTTTCCACATTATTGCGGTCGTCTGCTGGTTCGCAATGTTGTTTTATTTACCTAGACTGTTCGTTTACCATGCTATGTCCGAAGACCAGATCAGTAAGGATAGATTTAAAACAATGGAACGAAAGTTATACTGGGGTATAGGAACTCCATCTATGGTCTTAACCATCATTTTAGGGTTTTGGACAGCAGTCTACGCCTGGGATTATTACGCATCATCAACCTGGTTTTGGATCAAAGTCTTCTTAGTTTTTGTTTTGGTTGGATATCATCATATGTGCGGCAAGTACCTAAAGGTATTTCAACGAGATGGAAACATCAAAAGCCACGTTTTTTTTCGTTGGTTTAACGAATTTCCCGTACTAATATTGATCGCTGTCGTATTACTTGTCGTATTAAAACAACCAGCTTAAGAGTAATAACCATGAATCATCCAGGCGCCAATCCATCTATAATTCTTACTTTTTCGGCGCTCGACCCTTCAGGCTGTGGAGGAATTCAAGCCGACATCGAAACAGCTGTGAGCTTGGGTTGTCATTGCGCTCCCATAGTAACCACTATGTGCGCAGAAGGTTTTCAATCAAACGTCGAATCATTCGCCACTCATGAAACTATCTTAATCGAACAAGCGAGATCTATATTAGAGGAAATGGAAGTGAGCTCCGTGAAGCTGGGTTTTTTAGGCTCCACTGCAAATATGGAAGCAATTCACTCGATACTTGTTGATTATCCAGAACTGCAAGTCACAGCTCACCCTGCATTTTGTTTGTACGACCCAGAAAATATTGATCAACAAAACCTAATTGATGCTTATACCTCATTGATTCTACCATTAACCAACATCACAATATTCTCTCTTCATGAAGCCAGAGAACTCGCCCTGGAATCAGACAATGTGAATGCGACAGCACAATCTATAATTAACAAGGGCTGTGATTATCTGTTAATCACTGGCACAGGAAAACGCACTCAACAATTTCAAAATAGTCTTTACGATACTAAAGGTTTAATCGGAAATTATTCTTGGCAAGAAGAGTCTCCGACATGTCATGGCTCAAGTAGCACATTGGCCATGAGTACCGCGAGCTATATCGCCCACGGACTTACCCCCCAGCAAGCTATTGACAACGCACAAAACTTTACTTGGCAAGCAATGAGAGCATCTCGAGAACTCGGTTTCGGTAAGCGCACGCCACATAGACTCTATTGGGCGGACAAAAATATTAGCACCCCAGATAGACTGCCCGCAAAAAAACATACCCACTAACATTACACAATACGGAACTTCATATGAGCGAATCTTCTAAAGCATTTGCACAAGCACAAACCGTTATTCCAGGCGGTGTTAATTCACCTGTGCGAGCATTTAAAGCAGTGGGCGGAGAGCCTATCTTTATTTCTCGAGCAGAGGGCCCCTATTTATATGATATTACTGACAAACGCTATATCGACTATGTTTTGTCTTGGGGACCAATGATCTTAGGACATGCTCATGAAGATGTGATTTCGGCAGTCACAGAAGCAGCTAAGTTTGGTCTGAGTTTTGGAGCACCAACTGAAATAGAGACAGAACTGGCCCAGACCATTTGCGATATCATTCCAAGTATTGAAAAAGTTCGTTTTGTTAGCTCAGGAACAGAAGCGACAATGAGCGCAATACGACTTGCTCGAGGTTACACATCCAGAGACAAAATTGTTAAATTTGAAGGTTGCTACCATGGACATTCCGACTCCCTACTTATCAAAGCAGGCAGTGGCGCACTCACTTTTGGCGTGCCTAGTTCACCTGGCGTACCCGCGTGCTTAGCTGACCATACGATCACATTAGAGTACAACAATATTGAACAAGTTAAAGAAGTATTTGGTGAAATTGGAGATCAAATCGCTTGCATCATTGTTGAGCCTGTTGCGGGCAATATGAATTGTATCCCTCCAATTCCAGGCTTTCTTGAATGTTTAAGAGAAATTTGTGATGCAAGTGGAAGCCTGCTCATTTTCGACGAAGTTATGACCGGGTTTCGTGTTGGTGGATTGGGTGGCGCACAAGAATATTTTGATGTTAAACCTGATATCACAACGTTAGGCAAAGTAATAGGTGGTGGCATGCCAGTCGGTGCTTTTGGCGGAAGCGAAGCCGTAATGAACCATATTGCGCCTAGCGGACCTGTATATCAAGCCGGAACACTTTCTGGCAACCCTGTCGCCATGGCTGCAGGTTTAACGACAATTAACAAAATTAAAGAACTAGATTTTTATTCAGATTTATTTACTAAAACCGAAACACTTGTGAGCGGGATACAGCAAGCAGCAGACAAATGTGGTATTGCACTAACAACGAATCACATAGGCTCTATGTGGGGATTCTTTTTTACAGAAGAGAATAAAGTGGAGAACTATCAGCAAGTCATGTCTGGAAACATAGAAAGATTTAATCAGTTCTTTCACGGTATGTTGAGCCGTGGCGTTTATTTAGCGCCAGCCTGTTATGAGGCAGCATTTATGTCAATTGCGCATTCTGATGCAGATATCGAACAAACAATTGAAATTGCAGAAGAAGTCTTTACGACTCTTTAAGAAAAAATATAACGTTATTTAATTAAGAGTAGATGGAACCTACTCACTTATCTGATGAATAAGGTGAGAAATAATTGTCTTATCAGACTCAGATATATCAATGATATGAAACCCTGCCCAAATTTTATCGCCACTGCCGGTTTCATTTGTCCACAAGCATTCGGCACCTATCGAAATATTTGTCACGTCATCAACAGGATCAGAAAACTCGAATCGTAATTGGTAAACCCGATTATCGCCAACCACACCACTGCCAATAAGTAAAAACCCTTCTTCATGCAAATTTACAATTGTGCCCAACTCAATATCACTAAGTGAGTCAAAAACCGCGACTAATTGAGGAACATCAACCCGTTCTTTGGATCTGTTCTCAGTCATGAATTATGCTTCCTGTGTTTCAGCTGCTTTATGTTCATTATCGGAGTGTCCCGCTTTCTCGTTGAGCTTCTGGAAAATATTTTCCAAGGCTCGCTCAAAGAATGGTTTTGAGCTCCCTGATATAACTTTAGCATCTTTTGATATCATCTTCCTGGCGAGCTCCAGCCCAGACATCATTTCTTCTCGTTTACCCATCTGGTTTACCAGCATATAGTGCGAAGTTCGCGTGTTACACCAAGCAACCTTTAAGCGGCGCCCACCTTTAAACTCGAACCAGGTTCCAAACTCAATCATTTTTAAGCTTTCGACCATCTTGGCTTCTTCTTTCGACAAATCAGCATCGATCTCTTCATGAGTTTCACCAGCATTTTCAGCAGCTTGCTTCTCAAGTTCTGCGCGCATAGGAATTGGCGCAGGTTCCGCTTTTTTGCTTTGCAAGGCCATTTTGATTAATGCAGAAAGTGCTTCAATAAGTTTTTTACCTCGAGCAGGATCAAAACCAATAGTCGAAAACCCACCTTCGATAGATCTTATCAAGCCATCATGCATTTCTTTTTGTCGATCGCGATCAACAGCTTTTACTTTAGGGTTAATACACCAAAGCAGATCATCTACCAACGCGATTGCTTTTACCCAAGAATCTGATTTATCGCCAAATCGCAGCAACGCAAAGGATAAATAATCAGTCCAGGGCTGCAATAAAAACAGTAGCACCGCAGAGGGTAATTCTTTATCTTGAGTACGACCTCTAATTTCGTCATTAACACGAATTTTAACTTCACGAAGCTTCTCTTCTCCCTGAGCTTTTTCAGTAGCTCGCTTTTCCATTAACTCTTGTCGACGCACAATATTTTTAGAGAAGCTACTAAATTCTAGAAGCAGCTCAGTAATAATTTTTACATCGCTTTGAAACTCTTTGAGAACCCGATTTACCATATCTTGTATTTTTTCAAATACACCGTATTGAGAGGTGTCATCATTTCCCACCCATTGAACTCCCGCTTCAGCCAGGTTATTTAATAGCAAGCGCGCGGGGTGATCAGATTTTTCAAAGAAACCCGGGTCAACAAAGGCTATCTTCAAAAATGGGGTATGCAAATAACTGAGCAATGCTTTTACCTGATCGGGTAAATTCTCATCGTTTAGCATGTACTCAAAAAGCATACCCACCAAATCGATAGTCTGCATATCGAGATTTTCAACCGTAACATCACTATCTTCGGTTTTTAACTGTTCCTGCAAACGCTTGGCGACTTCAGATATATCCACTGGAATAAGAGGCTGTCCGTCAGTTGTCATCGCGGTAACAGGTTGCGTTTGTTGCTGCATTAACTGAATTGCCTTAAGGAGCTCCGCTTCAGTTATAGGAATGGCTCCTTCGGGCACTGCTGCAGTACCAAGCGGTGTTAAGCCTCCGGGAAATAACAATTGATTTTGTAGACCGCGAATTGCTTGCAATAAATCATTTTGATACTGTTCCGTAGGCTGAGTCGGGTTAGGAATAACATTTTCCTGAGCGCTTACAGGCTGATAGTGTTCCGAGAGGGCATTGGCATCCGCCAAGATTGGATCACCTTCTTCTGAGAGATAAGACGCGGGCGCTTTACCAGAAGGAAGCGTGTATTTTAAATTTGGTAAAATACCTTGGTTTTTTAGGAAATGATTTATATCTTCTACGATTGATCGCGTTAAGTTTAATAGCTGAGTATCAAAAACCTTGTAAGCGATGATTTTTTGGGAGATGCTCATGCTGATCAACTTCATTGCTTTTCGCAAAGACTCACAGTATTGAATCGGCGCTGCAGGGTTGGTTGACTCAGTTACATGTTCACCACCATTCAATACTGCAAACCGCTGATTAAGTGCCCATAAGGGTTCTGCAAAATAACTATCTGCACGCTGAGTTAAAGAACTAATAGCAATATCTTCTTCCAGATCTTCATTACCGACTAAAGACAGTTCTTCTTCACTTTCTTGTTCTTCATCTCGACCAATGTTGGTATCTAACTCACCCTTTTTGAACTTTACAAATCCTTCGGAAATATAGCCGCAAAAATAACGTTCTAATTCTTGTTGTTGACTGCGAATTGCACGTTGCAATTCACTCAATTTAGTTGCATCGTCATTTGATCTAGCATTATTCGACCGTCTAAACAGGACTTCGTCTAAGACTTTTAAATAGTTTTTAAACGCACTTCGAGAATGATCCGCGGCGATACGTTGACACGCCTTTAGGTGGGAAATCACTACCGAATTCGCCAGAGGCAAAATCGCAGGAGTAATTTGATTCTCAGAACTGTTATTCTCGCGTATTAACTTAGACATGGTTAGTTTACATTTCCTTCGACACTCGTCGTTCGGTCAACGCTTATTAACTCGCTCTAAAATGAGCTGGCGATCTATTATGATTTATGTCCCCACTCATACATAATAGACAGTATTAAGTTAATTCGTATCTTTTGTTGACTAATTGATTGCAAATCAATATTTTACACGCAAATTTTATTCCCCCGAACCCTTATTTTAATTAAGTGAATAAATATGACCCAATTCAATATTTACGGTATAGGCGCAGCATTACTAGACACTGAAATCGAAGTTTCCGATAAGGATTTAGAGCTTCTTGGCATAAACAAGGGTGTTATGACACTCGTAGATGAAGCAAAACAACAAGAAATCGTCGAACATTTAGACAGCAATATTATTGCTTCCAAGAGGGCCAGTGGAGGTTCGGCGGCAAATACGGTTATTGCTGCCAGCTATTTCGGCGCAAATACCTTTTACAGCTGTCTAGTTTCTAATGACCAAAATGGCGAGCATTATTTAAATGATTTAGCCGCAGCAAATGTTAAATATCACAAACAAAACGGCTCTTCGGAAGGTATCACAGGAAAATGCCTTGTACTTGTAACGCCAGACGCAGAGCGCACGATGAATACTTTTCTTGGCATAAGTGAAAAGCTTAGTGAATCAGAAATCGATGAAGAAGCTCTAAAACAATCGGAGTATGTTTATATTGAAGGCTATCTGGTTACGTCTGAAACAGCAAAACCCGCAGCTATTAGTTTAAGAAAATCTGCAGAACAATTTGGTGTAAAAACAGCGATCAGTCTTTCTGACCCAGCAATGGTTGAATTCTTTAAAGAAGGGCTCGAGGAAATGATTGGCGATGGTGTCGATCTCTTATTTTGTAACCAAGACGAGGCAACAGGTTTTACTCAAACAAACTCATTAGACGAGGCTTGTGAAGCTCTAAAAAAACACGCAAAGCAATTTGCTGTCACTCTCGGAGGAGACGGAGCGAGGCTCTTTGATGGAGAAAAATATATTGAAATTGCACCCAATACTGTTACACCAGTCGATTCAAACGGAGCAGGAGACATGTTTGCAGGTGCATTTCTCTACGGTATAAGCCAAGGTTGGAATTTTGAACAAGCCGGCAAACTTGCATCTAAAGCATCCTCAGTCGTAGTAACGCAATTTGGACCAAGGTTAGCGCCTGAGCAACATCAAGAAATACTCAAAAGTATTTAACTTGCGAACTACTTTGTGGGCGAGGCAATCTCTCGCTCACCTAAAACGGCCTACCCTTGCGACAACAAATCTCGAAGATCAATAATTGCAGCATTTGCTCTTGAAAGGTAAGAAGCCATAACCAAAGAATGGTTAGCTAAAATACCAAAGCCGCTGCCATTTAATATTATTGGGCTGTAAATTGGGTCTTGTGCAGATTCCAATTCGCGGATAATTTGTTGCAAACTTACACGCGCATTCTTTTTCTCTAAAACTGGTGCAAAGTCAACTTCAATTGCTTTCAGAAAGTGGGTAATCGCATAGGCACTGCCTCGCGCTTCAAAAAATACATCATCAATTTCTAGCCAAGGAGTTTTAACAATGACTTCTTTAGGGGCACTAGTCGATTGGGCGGCATTCGCGTCTCCAGCCAAATCTGTGTTGTAGCGTTTCTGACCCACACTAGCGCTCAGTCTTTGAGATAAACTACCCAAGCGAGTTTCAACCGTGCTCAACCAATATCGCAAGTTATCCGCTCTAGCGTAAAATTGAGCATCAGTTTGTGTACTATCAGAAAGTCTCTTTAAATATGCTCGTAAATACTTAACACCTTCTCGATATTCGCCTTCAGTTTGAGGCAGGAGCCAGCTTCTATGATCAAAATTAAACCTCGATTCAGCAAGCGCTAGATCTTTGTCTTCTGTAGACTGAGATTGCGATCGACTAAAAGCTTCGCGCATTGCTTTGGTGAAATCACGAGCTTGAATGAGAACCCCATACTCCCAGTTAGGAATATTATCCATCCAAATCCCTGGAGGAGTTATATCATTAGAAATATACCCCCCACTCTTTTTAAGGAGAACCTCAACAACACCGATTAACGACGCTGTGGTATGCACCCCCGTCACCAGATTGTTACCCTGACTTTCTATTTCTTGATTTGCCACGAATGAAACATCAAAAGGATCCGGCTCAAAAGTCCAAATAAACCCTAAAACAATCGCGATAATAAGATAAACAGAAACGACACCCACCGAGACTTTAATCCACCGATGCGAATCCTTTAAATCACCACGAAAATCCAGCCAGCGGGTTTCAGCTAGATCTTTAATTCTCTTTAATGAGTACTTTTCCTTCAAAATTAACATTCCTTGGTTTTAAGCAATTGTATTTTTGTTTTAAATTTAAACTAAATATGTCAACGTCCGACTCGGACTTCAACAACCACAGTTTGAGAAATTTTATTCTCAAATTCAAAAACCACTTCAAAAGTATCGCCCGACACCAACCTGTTTGCCAAACCAAATAACTTTAAACTATAACCACCAGGCTTAAATAAAAGTTTTTCTCCAGGGGAAAGGCGCAAATGCCTCACCTCAAGTGATTTTTTAGTTCCATTTTCGTAGAAATCTCGATGGATACTCAAGTAATCCGCTATCTGAGTATGCGCATAGTTAAAAACCAACTCCTCTTTATAAGGATTCACCATCGAAAAATAAACGATACCATCAGTCTCAGTTTCAGACATTTCATGCATAAACGCGCCGTGAATAATGCGCTTTTCATGGCCTGAACAACCAACACAGGCGAGTATGAAAATGATGCACAAAATATGATTTTTGTATTGGAATCCTTTTGACTCAATCACTGCTTTCTGGCTTGTTTATTTTCATGTTTCATTATCGCACTATTAAAAACTATAATGGTGGAAGAATTCTTATTTTTGGTGTTTTTGAGTAGCGAATATCACCCCTCACCCGGTAGCCCTTCGCTGCTTGTTTCATCTTCTTGTAAATCCAACGCCCTTCAGCGTCATTTCTGGCAAAAATAAGGATACTTTCATCCGTTGATTTTAACCTGTATGCGATAGCACTTAATAAACTCAACGTTTCCTCCGCTTTAGAGCTTAAATTTGCAGGATCCAGCGGAAAATCCTCATAATCTAGTATCTCAGTTTTCTTTAATTCTTGACTATTAACAACAGCTTCACTAGCTAGCGTTTTCTTTTCTTGCTCTAAAATCTGCTTTTTTAAATCGATAAGAAGATTATTACCAGGAAAGTAAACCTCGATACGTTGTAAAATAGCTTTCGCGCTCGATAACTTTCCCGAGCTTAATGCCTTTCGAACACGATCAGTATAGGTCAGCATAATCGCTTGCAAACCTGCTCGCGCCTGTTTGTTGTCAGCGTTTACAACTAAAACAGAATGAAACCGATCATAGGCGTTGGAGGCGTTTTGACGTGGTAAATAGTGTCCTTGTCTAAACGCTATTTCGGCTCGCTCCAGTAATCGATCTTCTATGGATAATCTTTTCACCGGCTCTTGTTTTGTGACTAAGTGCTTAGAAGGAGGATCTATTAAAGGATGGCTCTGAAGATTTTTTTGAGGCGTAAGCGTTTGACATCCTATTAATGAGATTGTGCTTATCCCAATTAGAAACAAAGGATACCAATTAGCTTTAGCTCGCAGAACGGTCAATAAAATCCTCATAACACTCAACATTTAAGCTTTAATGGTGTATTAGCGATAGTCCGTTATTAGATCGTTTAAACTATGCTAATTCAATAACGATTAATTCTAAATTAGGCAAAACTATCGTTAGAAATCCTTGTCGAACCGAGACAATACATAAATTACCGCAACTCACAATGATTAGAGATGTATTAACAACTATGACTTTACGCTGGCTGCCCAAAACAATAACCGCCCTAATTATATTCATCATAGCGTCGTTGAGTCACAGTAGTGACCCATTTTCATCGAATGGTGACGATGAATTTTTAAGCGTTGAGGACGCTTATCAAGCGGTGTTGAGCATTGACAACAATAAGATTTATGTAGATTGGCTCGCTGCGCCCGGATACTACCTGTACCAACACCAATTTAAAGCAGAGGCGAAAAACTTTGATACTCAAGAAAAACTCTCGCTTAGCTTTCAACAAGGAGAAGAAAAGTACGACGAGTATTTTCAAAAAACCGTCACGGTTTATTACAACAACACTCAAACTTCTGCTGAAATACCCAAGATTAGCCCACCATTTGAGTTAGTAGTTCGCTCTCAAGCCTGCGCTGACGCTGGGCTATGCTATCCCCCTAGAAAACACTTCTTTCATGTGGATAAAAACCTAAATATTATTGAAAAAGAAAAAACGAGCTTTGCGCCTGTGAGTGCTTCCTCAAATTCTGGCACTGGAGGCTCGAACACTGGGAACCAAAATCAGTCAGTATCAACCGGAAATGCCTCAGAGGGTCACTTTTTACCCTTTATTCTTATCAGCGCTCTCATTGGTGGTTTAATCCTGAATCTCATGCCATGCGTGTTTCCCGTTTTATCGCTTAAGGCGCTTAGCTTTGCCTCCTCAAACATGTCCGGACACAATCAAAAGCTTCACGGTTGGGCTTACACTGCAGGCGTGATTGGGTCATTTGTTCTCGTAGCCTTAATTATTCTGGGAGCCCGCCAAGCGGGCGAAGCACTTGGTTGGGGATTCCAACTCCAACATCCTGTATTTGTTGCTTTCATGGCTTACTTATTTTTCATAATGGGGCTTAGCCTTTCTGGAATGCTCGAAATTGGCACAAGCTGGATGGGTGCAGGGCAATCATTAACGAGCGGCAAGGGTCTGAGCTCTTCATTCTTTACTGGCGTATTAGCGGCAGTTGTCGCGAGCCCTTGTACAGCGCCATTTATGGCAAGCGCATTAGGATTTGCATTAACTCAACCCATGGCGATCGCATTACTCGTTTTTATCGCACTTGGCTTCGGCATGGCGTTACCTTTTCTTTTGCTAAGCTATATCCCGAGCTTTGCTAAGATTTTACCTGCACCAGGCGCTTGGATGGACAAATTGAAGCAATTCCTTGCTTATCCGTTGTTTGCGACTAGTGTATGGCTCGTATGGGTTCTGGGTAATCAAGTTTCTAGTGATGGTGCAGCGGCCATAGTTTTAGGAGCGGTGCTAATTGCTTTTGGAGTTTGGCTGTTAAAACTAAACCCTCAGAAAAAACTGAGCCAATTTATGTCAAGGGGACTTATCGCCGCGTCCTTTGGAAGCGCTGCGGTATTGGCACTGGATGTAAAAACCTTTCAACCAAGCACCGACGAACAGTGGCAAGCATATTCACCAAACATATTGGAAGAGCTGAGACGCCAGGGAACACCCGTATTTGTAGATTTAACCGCTGACTGGTGCATAACCTGTAAAGTTAACGAACGCGTAGCCATAAACACTAATGCCGTCACTCAAAAAGCGGAGCAACTCGGCATAACAATGCTGCAAGGCGATTGGACTAATAGCGATCCAGATATTTCAGCTTTGCTCAAACAACATGGTCGTAGCGGAGTGCCACTTTATTTGATGTATCCAGCAGATAACACGTTGCCCCCTGAGGTATTGCCGCAAATTCTGACACAAAAAATGGTGCTCGATGCAATGGATAGAGCGATCAATAAAACGGCGACACTTTGAAAAATGTCAAAAAAGTTATGCTTTTAATGGACACAATAGCGTAATTTAGGCAAAATCCGCTCAGCTAAAGACAAATAAAGAATTTTACGGATTTTCGTAACATTTAGTTACAAATCTCAGAATTTTGCGACAGTAGGCAATAAAGATGGCTAGCATTCTCGTTTTGCACGGACCAAATTTGAATATGCTTGGCACGCGAGAACCAGAAGTCTACGGTAAGACGACGCTAGCGGACATAGATAACAAACTAACATCTGAAGTTACTGCAAGTGGATACTCGCTCGTAAGCTTTCAGAGTAATGCGGAATTTGAATTAATAAATCGGATACATAGTGCTAAATCCGAAAACATCGAATTTATCATTTTCAACCCAGCTGCATTTACCCATACAAGCGTCGCACTTAGAGATGCATTAAGTGCGGTTGATATTCCGTTCATCGAATGTCACCTCTCGAACGTCCACCAGCGCGAGAATTTCCGTCACCATTCTTATTTTTCTGATATTGCTAAAGGCGTAATCTGTGGATTTGGCGCAAATAGCTATTCACTAGCCTTAAAAGCCGCCATTGATATTCTCAAAGGCAAATAAATAAAAACCAAAATAGATATTTAATCTAGGGGGATGTGTTGGACATTCGAAAGATAAAAAAATTAATAGAACTCCTTGAAGAATCAAACATTGAAGAGTTAGAAATTAAAGAAGGAGAAGAATCAGTAAGGATTAGTCGTGGCTCAAAAACGACAATACTACCTCAAATGGCTATGCCACAAGCAGCCCCAGTAGCAGCTTCAGCTCAGACTCAAGCTCCTGTAGCAGCCCCATCAGCCGAACCAGAAAATAAACAAGATGCATCATCAAACCATACTGTGAACTCACCAATGGTAGGTACTTTCTATCGTTCACCTAGTCCCGGTGCATCAGCATTTGTTGAGGTTGGTCAGACAGTGAAAGCAGGAGATGTGATTTGTATTGTTGAAGCGATGAAAATGATGAATCAAATCGAAAGCGATAAAGCCGGTGTCGTAGAATCAATCCTTGTAGAAGATGGTCAACCTGTCGATTTTGATCAACCTTTGATCGTCATTTCTTAATTCGCACGGAGAAATTTTCATGTTCGAAAAGGTTCTAATTGCGAATCGTGGTGAAATTGCACTGCGCATTTTACGCAGCTGTAAAGAATTGGGTATTAAGACTGTTGCCGTTTATTCAAAAGCTGATCGTGACCTCAAGCACGTTTTACTCGCAGATGAGTCCGTTTGTATCGGTCCTAATGCATCAAAAGACAGTTATCTAAACATACCTGCGATCATTTCTGCTATGGAGATCACGGATTCGGTTGCTGTGCATCCAGGGTATGGTTTTCTTGCCGAAAATGCAGATTTTGCAGAGCAAGTTCAGCGCAGTGGTTTTACGTTTATAGGCCCTGACCCCGATGTGATTCGCTTAATGGGTGATAAAGTATCAGCTATTGAAGCGATGAAAAAGGCCGGCGTTCCAACTGTCCCAGGATCTGGCGGCCCTTTGCCAGATGATCGAGAGGCTTGTATGGAAATAGCCTCAAAAATTGGCTACCCAGTTATAATCAAAGCCGCCGCTGGTGGAGGTGGTCGCGGCATGCGTGTAGTTCATACTGAATCTGCGCTTTGGAATTCCATCAGGGTGACCAAAACAGAAGCCGGAGCCGCTTTCGGTGACGATACCGTTTACATGGAGAAATTTCTACAAAATCCACGCCATGTAGAAATACAAATTCTTTCAGATGGTCAAGGTAATGCTGTTCACTTATTCGACCGAGATTGCTCACTGCAAAGACGTCATCAAAAAGTGTTAGAAGAAGCCCCTGCGCCACATATTGAAGATTATGTGCGCCAAGATGTCTATCAAGCTTGCGTGAATGCATGTGTTGAGATTAATTATAAAGGCGCTGGAACATTTGAGTTTTTGTTTGAAGACGGCCGCTTTTATTTTATTGAAATGAATACGCGTATTCAGGTTGAACACCCAGTAACAGAAATGATAACTGGGGTAGATTTAATCAGGGAGCAAATAAAAGTTTGTGCTGGTGAACCACTGGCATTAAGACAAGAAGATATAAAAGTAAAAGGACATGCTTTCGAATGTCGAATTAATGCAGAAGATTCGAAAACTTTTATGCCGAGTCCGGGGTTAGTTTCAAATTATCATCCTCCCGGCGGACTGGGAGTGAGAGTAGATTCTCATCTTTACAGTGGCTATTCAGTTCCACCGTATTACGACTCAATGATCGCTAAACTCATTACTCACGGCGATGACAGAGATACCGCTCTTAAGAGAATGGAAAATGCTTTAGATGAGCTTATTGTTGGCGGCATAAAAACTAATATCGACCTGCAAAAAGATCTCGTTCGAGATAGTGCTTTTGCTGAGGGCGGAGTTAATATTCACTATTTAGAGAAAAAGCTAGGGTTATAAACAAACATTTTATGCCCTGGCTTCAACTCAGAATAAATACCACAAGAAATGATGCGCCCAATCTGGAAGATGCGCTTTCGAAGTGCGAAGCGCTCTCTGTAACACTCCAAGATAACGCAGACGAACCAATATTTGAGCCAGAAATTGGTGAGACGCCCCTTTGGCAAGATACTCGCTTAACGGGGTTGTTTCATGCAGATATTGATACGGACGCAGTATTAAGCAAAATCGAGCAAGAAACTCAGCACAAGATTGACTCATTTCAGTGGCAAATACTCGAAGACAAGGACTGGGAGCGCGAATGGATGACTCACTACCATCCGATCCAATGTCACGAAAATTTTTGGATATGTCCTAGCTGGACACCTCCCCCGGAGCCTGGGGCAGTCAATCTAATGCTTGATCCAGGATTAGCTTTTGGAACCGGCACGCACCCCACCACTTTTTTGTGCCTCCAATGGATCGCAAAGCAAAGCTTTTCAAACAAATCCGTGATCGACTACGGGTGTGGCTCAGGTATTCTCGGAATCGCAGCGCTGCTGCTCAAAGCGCATACTGTTGTAGGTGTCGATATCGACCCACAAGCGATAATCGCCACTAAAGATAACGCTGAACGAAATGGATTCGCAGCTGAAAATTTCCCAGTATTTTTCCCATCTAAACTCCCTGATGCGCCTGCGGACTTTGTATTTGCTAATATTTTAGCCGGTCCATTGATTGAACTCGCCAAACCCATTGGAGCAATTACCAAACCAGGAGGAAAGCTCTGTCTATCAGGCATTCTGCAAATCCAAGAGTCAACAATAGTCTCTGCCTACTCAAATGACTTTGAAATTGAAGAGATTTCGGCTAAAGATGGATGGGCGTGCATCACGGCTTCACGAAAGTAGACAATTCGATTCGTAAAAAAGTAAATAGTCTGGCAAAACAACTAGTTGCAGCACATACTTAAAAACAAATATCATTAAATTAATTTACTCCTAAGACCCATAGGTTTAAACTAAAAAATTACATGCTTTTTGTACCTTGCATTGAGGAATTCGCCTAAATGGCTGAACATATTACTCGCTGCCCTAAATGCCATACCTCCTTTAGAGTTACTGATGCTCACCTAAAACCGGCAAAAGGATCGGTTAGGTGCGGCTCCTGCCTGGCGGTATTTAATGCAATAGATCACTTAGCAGTGATGCCCCAAAAAGAAGAACCTGTCAAAGAGCAAGAGACTAAAGCTGAAACTGAAGAATTTCTCATTAGCGATGATATGGGAATCGAGCAAACCAACCATGAAGAAGTCTTCAGTTCCGAATTTACTCAAAATACATCTGACAAACGTACCAATTCGAATAATGATTCTAACCTTTTCGAACGTGAACTGATCGAAGAAAAAGAAACAGAAAACCAATCAGCAGATGATTCGTGGGCACTCGATCTAATTAAGAGCGAATCCGAAGACGAGGAATACACTCAACCACCAGAACCAGAAGAAGAATATGAAGAGATCGAAGAGTCTGGTGTCGATTATGCAGCCCACTATCAAACCGATAAGTTTCAAATATTGGAAGATGAAGACGATATCTTAGAAGATTTTGACGATTCACAGCACCTAGAGGCGCACTTCGACGACATAGACTATGGCTCCCAGGAGGTTCCAGGAGATAAAAAAAATTATCAAAAAAATGACTCAATTGCTCCAGGTTTATCCGCACAGTTTCTAGACTCTATTGAACCCGAGCCAGTGGAGTTTACCTGGAGGACTTCTGGTGCTTGGTGGAATTCAAATATACTTTGGGCCAATCTTTCAATCTTGGCTGGGGCGCTTTTGTTTTTTCAATACGCCTGGATAAATATGGATAAACTTAGTCGTGACGGGAACTTTCGCCCCTATTACGTTCAAGCGTGTGAAATTTTAGGCTGCAAACTACCAACAATAAGCGATCTCAGCCAAGTATCAGCAAGAAACCTTGTCATTAGAGAAAACCCCAACGCGGTAAATTCGCTCGTAGTCGATTTTATACTGCAAAACTCTGCCTTCTTTGAACAAAACTTTCCACCAATTGAACTTGCCTTTACAGATCACACCAATCAAGTCGTTGCCTCCCGTTGTTTTAAGCCAAAAGAATATCTCGCTGGAGAGCTTAAAGGTAGAAAATTAATGCCTGTGAGACAACCTATCCATATCGCTCTGGAGATAATGCATCCAGGTAAATCTGCATTAGGATATAAAATTGCAATTTGTCCTTAAATCTATCACTTTTTAATCAATCTGATTAAATTGTGCATTCCAAAATGCGTTAACAACAGGTATCATAGCCCACCTTTTTGGGATAGAAAGAACCATAACCAAACAGGATCGATGAGAACTAAAAATATTAGGGTGTTGGGGGCATAACACTTTGTTCAAAATTGGACCCTATGAGATTAAAAGTCGGGTTCTTTTAGCTCCAATGGCGGGAATTACCGATAAGCCGTATCGAAAACTCTGTCGTTTCTATGGAGCCGGGCTTACAACATCAGAAATGATTACAAGTGACGTATCACTTTGGAAGACCAAAAAGAGTGCTCATAGACTAGTAACAGATGAAGACGACCCACTTACATCAATACAAATAGCGGGCAGCGATCCAAAACTGCTCGCAGAAGCGGCTATAGCAGCGGAAGATCGAGGGGCGCAGATAATTGATATAAATATGGGGTGTCCTGCAAAAAAAGTATGCAAGAAGTTGGCGGGGTCCGCACTTTTAGACAACGAAGAACTTGTTGAAAGCATATTGCAAAGAGTAGTTAAAGCAGTAAAAGTGCCAGTAACCCTCAAAACCCGAACGGGATGGAGCCCATTAAAAAAAAATGGACCTACAGTAGCAAAAATAGCTGAAGATTCTGGAGTTTCCGCCATTGCCATGCATGGGCGGACAAGGGCTTGTAAATTTAATGGTGCAGCGGAATACGATACCGCGACACAATTGGCAAAGAGCTTATCAATCCCGGTCATTGTTAACGGAGATATTGATTCCGCCTATAAAGCCAAAAAGATATTAAAAGAGACTGGGGCAAGTGCGGTAATGATAGGAAGAGCTTCGTGGGGAAACCCATGGATATTCCAGCAAATCAATCAAGAACTAACCGACACCAAACAGCAAGAATCGTCTTCGGAACAAATAATTAATACAATAGAAGCCCATTTTAATGGCCTATATGACCACTATGGAGAACTTCAGGGTATAAGGATTGCTAGAAAACACTTTCTTTGGTATTGCCAAAACTTTGGTCTACCTAAAGATATTGTTAGCGATTTTAATCAAATAGAGACCACAGAATTACAACTGGATTTAGTTCGAATTAATTTTAAAGAGTATATAAATCACGAGGAAAAAGTAGCATGAGTATTGCGGACACGCTTTATAACGAAAAACCTAGGGACTTATCTAACCTTCAGGCTCAACCAGAAACTTACAACAACCCGCAGGATCAATCGTTGAGAGATTGCGTTGAGCGCGCAGTAACTAATTATTTCCAGCACTTAGATGGCCAAGACGTTACTGACGTTTACGATATGGTTTTAGCCGAAGTAGAAGCGCCGATGCTAGAAGTAGTTATGAAGTTTACCCGCCACAATCAAACTAAAGCCGCTAATATCCTAGGATTAAACCGTGGTACTTTACGCAAAAAATTAAAACAGTACGGGTTACTATAAAATCTCAATATCGCACTAAAAAACTTAGTCTGCGATAAAACCAAATTCGCTTCTCCAGCAATTGAAACACAAAGGGAACTCTAAGTTCCCTTTGTTTGTTTAACCTTTCGTACCCAACTATATATTGAGGAACTTTCATCGAATGACAGCATCGGGCTTGGTAAAAGTTAACCGCGTACTTATTAGCGTTTCCGACAAAAACGGCATTGTAGAATTTGCTAAATCCTTGAGTAATCAGGGAGTAGAAATATTATCAACGGGCGGGACATACACACTTCTAGCACAAAATAGCATACCGGTAACTGAAGTTTCCGATTACACCGAATTTCCTGAAATGATGGACGGCCGAGTAAAAACACTGCATCCAAGAGTGCATGGCGGCATACTCGGAAGAAGAGGAATAGACGACACGGTTATGTCCGATCACGGTATAACCCCAATCGACATGGTGGTGGTTAACCTCTACCCCTTCGAAAAAACAGTGTCCAATCCTGATTGCGATCTTGCTACCGCCATTGAAAATATAGACATTGGTGGTCCAACCATGGTGCGAGCCGCAGCTAAAAACTACCAGCACGTCACCATCGTTGTTAACTCAAGTGACTATGCTAGGGTAACCGAAGAATTAGAACAAAATAATGGTCAAGTTTCTTCTGAAACTCGATTTGACTTATCCGTCGCAGCTTTCGAACACACCGCCAGCTATGACGCTGCTATTGCCAATTACCTTGGCAATAAAATTGATTCAAGCGAAACTCAGTTTCCAAGGACAATTAATACCCAGTTCTTAAAAAAACAAAATATGCGATATGGTGAAAACCCTCACCAAAAAGCCGCTTTCTACACTGAGAAGAACACTGACTCAGCCTCGATTGCAACCGCAAAACAACTTCACGGTAAAGAATTATCATTTAATAACGTTGCCGATACTGATGCCGCTCTTGAAACCGTCAAACAATTTGATGAGCCAGCCTGCGTTATAGTAAAGCATGCAAATCCTTGTGGCGTCGCAATTGCAGATTCACAGCTAAATGCGTATCTCAAAGCCTTCGATACAGACCCTGAATCAGCCTTTGGTGGAATTATTGCTTTTAATCGCCCCCTTGATGAAGATACGGCTAAAAGCATAATAGAAAAACAATTTGTTGAGGTCATTATTGCACCGAGCGCCTCACCAGAGGCCGTTGAAACAGTGCAAACTAAGAAGAATATACGTTTGCTAGAATGCGGCGATTTTTCTTCTGATCAGGAACCAGGACTAGATTACAAACGCGTTACTGGCGGTCTTCTTGTTCAAGACAGGGATTTGGGTGTAATAAATCAAAAGGACTTGAAGGTAGTAACTCGTCGCACTCCGTCACCAGAACAAATCGCTGACCTACTATTTGCTTGGAAAGTGGCCAAGATGGTTAAATCAAATGCCATTATCTATGCCAAAGGCCTCCAAACAATTGGAGTCGGCGCTGGACAAATGAGTCGTGTCAATTCAGCACGTATCGCTGCAATCAAGGCGGAACATGCGGGCCTAAAAGTAGAGGGAGCCGCAATGGCTTCCGATGCATTCTTCCCGTTTAGAGACGGTATTGATAACGCCGCCAACTATGGTATCCAGGCGGTGATTCAGCCAGGAGGCTCCATGCGTGATGAAGAGGTTATTGCAGCAGCAGATGAGCATGACATAACCATGGTATTTACCGGTATGCGTCATTTTAGGCATTAAATAGGAGCTGGAAAATGAACATATTAATTATTGGAAGCGGTGGCCGTGAACATGCACTTGCTTGGAAATGCGCCAAAAGTGAAAAGGTTAGCAAGGTTTTTGTTGCACCAGGCAACGCAGGCACGGCATCAGAAACTAAAATGGAAAACATTGCCATTGACGTTTTAGATTTTGAAAAACAAATCGACTTTGCAAAAAAAAATGCTGTCGAACTTACAATTGTAGGACCAGAAGTACCCTTAGTCGCAGGAATTGTTGACGCATTCGAGTCTGCAGGTCTAAGGTGCTTTGGCCCACGACAAGGTGCGGCACAACTTGAAGGATCTAAAGAATTCACCAAAGACTTTCTTGCAAGACACAATATTCCTACAGCAAGTTATCAAGCATTTAGCCATGTTGATCCAGCACTTGCCTATGTGCGCGATAAAGGCGCACCCATTGTCGTAAAAGCCGATGGTCTTGCCGCAGGTAAGGGCGTAATAGTCGCAATGGATTTAGCGACAGCGGAAGAAGCAATTATCGATATGCTTGCAGAAAACGCTTTTGGCGATGCTGGTGCGAGAGTAGTTATTGAAGAATTCTTAGAAGGTGAAGAAGCTAGCTTTATCGTTATTGCCGATGGAGAAAATATACTCCCTATGGCAACCAGCCAAGATCATAAGCGAGCTGGTGATGGTGACACTGGCCTCAATACCGGCGGCATGGGTGCCTATTCACCCGCACCAGTGGTTACGACTGAAATCTACGAACGAATTATGGAGCAGGTGATTAAGCCGACGATCAAAGGCATGGCGGATGAAGGAAATCCATATACAGGTTTTCTTTATGCAGGCCTTATGATATCTGACGATGGACAACCTAAAGTAATCGAATACAACTGCCGTTTTGGAGATCCAGAAACACAACCTATCATGCTTCGACTTGAGTCTGATTTAACCTCTCTTTGCCTTTCGGCGCTTGATAAGTCACTGGATAAATGTGAAACAAAATGGGATTCTAGGGCCTCAGTCGGAGTTGTACTCGCTTCGGGCGGTTATCCAGGTTCTTATGAAAAAGGAAATTCAATTTCAGGACTGGAAAATTGTGACTCCGAATCAAGCAAAGTATTTCATGCAGGCACAAAATTACTCGGTGATGACATAGTGACTAACGGCGGTCGCGTGCTGTGTGCTACTGCATTAGGTGAAACTGTGTCACAAGCTCAAAAATTAGCGTATGAGCAGGCTAGAAAAATTAAATGGAATGATGTTTATATGCGCACAGATATTGCTTACCGTGCTATTGAACGAGAAAAATCAAATAACTAACTTCTTGTTCACTTATTAATTTTCTATTTTGGGGAAAACCGGAAATGAGTAAACCAATTAAGCTAGTTGCAACCATATGTTTATGTTTTACATTGATTTTTAATGCTACTGGGTGCGGAACCATCTTATACCCTGAACGAAAAGGCCAAATAGATGGGCAGCTGGATACTGGTGTGGTAGCGTTGAATGCAATTGGTTTACTTTTCTTTTTAATTCCGGGAGTAATAGCGTTTGCAGTTGATTTTTCCAATGGGACTATTTATTTACCTAATACCGGACGCGCGGAAATCAACCCCAAAATATTAGAACAAATATCTGAAAAAGAAGTCACTATTGATCAACTACAAACAATTCTTGAGCAACAAACTGATATCAAAGATATTGATATCAGTTTAAGCCATTTACATGTTACTTATTTGAAAGACATAAACCAGATAGATAGATTGTTAGAATTAACATATAAGCACAGAAGTTTTGCTAGTCTTTAAGTAGATTGAGTTTATACAGTCACTAATAAAAATAATATAAAGACACTTATACAAATGAAAGCTTTAGTACTCCTCATTTCAACTCCGAAAAGAGCTTGGTTTTTGCTGCTTGTGTTCATCATAAATTCATCAAATGCAAATGCAAAAACAGAAGCAGTAAGAGAAGATGAGGAGCTTTCTCGAAAATCGATTGAAAACCACACCGTTTTAACCAAAAGTCTTGTAATAGATGAGCCGTTTAATTTTGCATATATGCCTGGCAGTATAGAAAAGGCAGCGTTCGATTATGCAATGATCGCAAGAACGCAAAATATTGAATTGCTCAAAACACTTTACACAAAAGAAGGCATTGATTATCGCATCAAACGTTTTGGTGGAATTCAAGATAAAAAATATATTGCAAACGCGCGTTTCGACAAGCATTTTTCAATAAGTATAAGGCCACATATTCTAGAGCCAGAGAATTATCATGTAGAGGTTAAGTATTATTTGAATGAACGGCAACCCAAATTTTCAACCGTTGCCGTGATGAAAAAGATAGATGGTAAATGGAAAATCAAATAGCGGTAATACTTTCCTTAAAAAGAAACTTTTACCGTACAGTTTACTTGATCATATTCACTTTTTTTACCATCTGCAGACTTTCTGGGAGGGTTAGGCACCGTCTCAAACGTCATCAACTGAAAAGATTTACCATCCGAATATTTTGCCTTCGCTTTGTCGGTACAGTTGTTTTTAGTAATTGATTCCCACATTCCCAATGCATCGTCACCGGGATAAGAACCACCGTCTAATGTAATTGACTCAGTTACATCTTCCTTTTTACTGCAAGAAGGCGCAAGAGTAAAAGCGAAAAAAAGTGGTACCAACTTAACCAAAGCACGAGTTTTAATCATATTTAATCTTCTTATCTTTTTTAATTTTATTAGTTTTAACCGCAAGTATAGGCAAATCAAATATCGATTCAATACCCTTTTTGTCACTAAAACTTACGGTTAGTAATCGAACAAAAATGAACCAGCTAACAATAATTCGATTTTTTAACCGAAAGTCCCATTGTTTCTGCTATCATTCTGCGCCCAACATGCAGTATTGCACATTTAACGCACAGATATTAAAACGAAAAAAATTAAAGTTATTATCACTATGCGTATTGTTTTATCGTTTTGTTTTTGTATTTTTACTTCCGCATGCGGCAACTTGGCGCAAAAATCTTCTACTACTCCAGATCTGGTATATTCTGAATTAAAACAACTAAACCAAATTCAATCTGAGCGACTTATAAAGCAAGAAGAAAAATTAGACGAAATTCAGTTACAGCAAAAAACACTTCAAACGGAATTAAGCCAACTTCAATCATCAATCGCTTTACTCTCCCGCACAATTGCCAATCAAATTGAAACGGCCGCAAAACAAGTTGATAGAGATCCAGACAATAGCAAATCAAAAACCATTATAGATCAATCGCAAGAAGGTAAATTGATCTTAGGTCGCGTTGAGTGGGTGTGGTTACAAGAAAGCCAGAAATATGCAAAAGCTCGGATTGATACAGGTGCTAACACCTCATCTATTGATGCTCAAGACATTCTCGAATTTGAGCGAGATGGCGACAAGTGGGTGCGTTTTAATACTAAATTTGGAAAGGAGTTGCAGCAACTTGAAGCCCCACTCGTAAAATACACTAAGATAAAACAAGCGTCACTGGATAATAACGAACGCCGCCCCGTGGTTAGGCTTTCAGTGAGCATAGGGTCGCTCGAAGGCGCAAGCGAGTTTACACTCTCTAACAGAGAAAAAATGCTCTACCCAATTTTAATTGGTCGAAACTTTATTCAAGACGTAGCCGTCGTCGACGTTTCTAAAAAGTTTATTCATTCAAGGAAAACGCGGATAGTAACAACAAAAACGGAAACTAAAAGCGCGCCTCTCCCAAAGCTACTCAATGAATAAAACTAGAATTGCGTTTCTCATACTGGTGACAGGGTTAATCGGTTTGGGATCTGGTCTGTGTATATACCGATATATTAACTTTGATGTCTCCTTATTGCCTGGCGAAAAGAGGGAAATTTGGTCCGTTGAAGCTAGGGTCGAATTTGAAGCTCAAGGCGATCCGGTAAAAGTTTCCTTAGCCATTCCTGATACACAAGAAGGGTTTGAGCGAATTGCTGAGCATTCTGCAAGTCCGGGTTACGGCCTAGCTTATGTAGATAGAGATCTCAGTCGCAGGGCCGAATGGTCAATTCGAGAAGCAACTGGAAGGCAACTCTTATACTACAGAGTCGACATGATTCGAGACGAGTTCTTAAATCAATCAGGTACTGTGACTATTCCTGCGATTAGCCAACCCCGACTAGGTGGAACTGGCCCACACAAAACTGAAGCCCTCAGTATCCTAAATCAAGCTAACCAAAAATCTGCCGATGCTTATACCTTAACACGTCAACTAATTTACGAGCTCAACACCCAAACTCAAAGCCGCCAGTTGTTAACCCAAAAGCAAGCACTTAGCACCTGGGTCGTTGAACTTCTTGCACAAGCCAATGTTGCGGCTCGCGAAGTACATGTCGTAGAGCTAGAGGACGGGCGCAGAAGACAAAAGCTTAAAACTTATGTGCAAGTATTCCAGGGCAATCGATATGTTCTATTTGATCTGGAAAGCGGTGCTCAATTAAGCCACAAGAATAGACTACTTTGGGAATATAATTCAAAGGCAATTCTAGAAGTTGTTGGAGGCTACGGAGCGTCAGCTTCCTTTTCAATCTTAAAGCAAGAAATCCCAATTAACCAAATTCAAAAAATTAGCCAATTGGAAAATAAATCACTTTTAGACTTTTCGATTCACAGTCTTCCAGTGGAAGAACAAACCCTTTTTAAGGGAATACTTCTAATACCCATTGGCATATTGATCGTTGTATTTATGAGGTTATTTATTGGAATAAGAACCTCCGGAACCTTCATGCCAGTGCTTATCGCCATTGCATTTATTCAAACTAGCTTAGTCACTGGTTTAATCGGGTTCTTTTTAGTTGTTGGAACTGGATTGATTATTCGTGGCTACCTTTCACAACATAACCTCCTTCTCGTCGCGCGCATTTCGGTTATCATAGTTTCGGTAATTATCCTTATATCTCTTTTTACTGTAGCGTCATACCGAGCTGGATTAACTGAAGGCTTAAAAATCACTTTTTTTCCAATGATTATTCTCAGTTGGACCATCGAAAGGATGTCCATATTATGGGAAGAAGAAGGACCACACGAAGTATTCGTGCAAACAGGGGGATCACTTTTTATCGCCGTTATTGCCTATTTTTTAATGTTAAACGATGTAGTGCAGCATCTAATGTTCAATTTTATCGGCTTACAATTTCTCGCGATGGCACTGTTACTAATAATGGGCAGTTATAAGGGCTATAGGCTGCTAGAGTTTCATCGTTTCATGCCCCTCACTCGTTCACTCAAAGCACCTGAAAAATCGTGAAACAAGTGTTCGAATCTTTGTTCGCAGCTAAAAAACTGCAGCGCGGAGGTGTTTTGGGCATGAACCGTCGTAATATAGACTATATCGCCAAATACAATGACCGTTCACGCTTCCCTTTAGTTGACAATAAACTCAAAACTAAACACCTTGCCATCGAGCATGGCCTGATGGTACCGCCACTTTTAGGCATAATCGATAACCAACATGACGTATCCGGCTGTGGACCTTGGCTAGCGTCCCAGAAAGGCTTTTGCATAAAGCCCGCAAGAGGTTCTGGTGGGAAAGGAATTCTCGTGATTAAAAATATAGAAGAAGGTACCTTTTTCCGTGCGAATGGCCAGTTAACAAGTATCAAGGATATTCAACGCCATATATCTAATATTCTCGCGGGTCTTTTCTCTTTGGCGGGCGTCACTGATGTCGCCATCGTCGAGGGGCTCATCATCTCGGATTCATCCCTAGACGATTTTACTTTTGAGGGAGTACCAGATGTAAGAGTGATTGTTTTTCGCGGTATTCCAGTTATGGCTATGATGCGACTTGCCTGCAGTGCATCAAATGGGAAGGCAAACCTGCACCAAGGCGCTATTGGAGTAGGTATTGATATTGCGACGGGCCGTGCAGTAAATGCAGTACAAAACGATCGTCCAGTAACCATCCACCAAGATACTCAACAAAACCTTATGAACCTTCAGGTGCCCAATTGGGTTCGCCTTCTTGAACTTTCATGTGAGTGTTATGATATGACCGAACTGGGATATCTCGGTGTAGACCTCGTTCTCGATAAAACTAGGGGCCCCACCCTGCTCGAACTTAACGCACGCCCAGGTTTGTCTATTCAAATGGCAAATAACAAAGGCTTGTTAGCACGCCTTAAGAAAATTGAAGCTGTTAGGCACCCTGATAGATTGAGCGTCGCAGATAGAATTAAATTTGCCACTTCAAACTTTGCATCCATATAGCAAGTGATCTATTCGTAAAATAAGCCAAACCTTAATTTTACGATGCCTAACAAGGTATAATCTGACGAGTAATTGGAAAAGGCAACAACAAAGAATCTATGAATATTAAAGAATATATGCTCAAAGTTGGCCAACAGGCCTCACAAGCGGCAAATGCAATGATGGCTGCAGATACCGGAGCTAAAAACACCGCCCTACTCGCAATCGGTGAGGCCATTGATGAATCGCGAGATGCTATTATCGCGGCGAATCAAATCGACCTAGAAAACGGCAAAAAAAATGGCCTAGATACTCCCCTTTTAGACCGCCTAGAACTGACTCCCAAGCGCTTTAATAGCATGATTGAAGGCCTTGCACAGGTTGCTAGCCTTCCCGATCCTTGTGGTGAAATATCCAATCTAAGATACCGTCCCACTGGCATTCAGGTTGGGCAAATGCGTGTTCCCCTGGGAGTTATCGGAATTATCTATGAATCTCGCCCAAATGTGACTATTGACGCAGCAAGCTTGTGCTTAAAATCTGGCAATGCTGCGATTCTTCGCGGAGGTAGTGAAGCCATAAACGCAAATCAAGCTATCGCAAAATGCATCACTCAGGGACTCATTCGAGCAGAACTTCCATCAACAGCGGTACAAGTAATTGAAACATCCGATCGAGAAGCCGTAGGGCAACTTATCACAATGGAAGACTATGTCGATGTGATTGTTCCGCGAGGGGGAAAAGGATTAATAGAGCGCATCTCTCGCGACGCAAAAGTGGCTGTTATCAAACACCTCGACGGAATCTGTCATGTTTATGTAGATGATGCTGCCGATATGGAAAAAGCATTTGCAATAGCTTTGAATAGCAAGACTCACCGATATGGTGTCTGTAATGCAATGGAGACATTACTTGTCCACGAATCGATCGCCGCTAAATTTTTGCCACAAATATCAAAAGCACTCTTTGACAAAGACGTTGAGTTACGCGGCTGCGAAAAGTCATGCCAGATCGTCTCTGAAATGAAACCAGCATCAGAAGAAGATTGGCAAACTGAGTATCTCGCACCCATCTTATCTATAAAGCTTGTAAACGGGATAGATGATGCAATTTCGCATATCAATCGATACAGTTCAAAACATACCGATTCCATTGTGACGGAGAACTTCGTATTGGCCAGAAAATTCCTGACTCAAGTAGATTCAGCTTCGGTAATGGTAAACGCATCGACACGGTTTGCGGACGGATTCGAATTTGGTCTAGGTGCAGAAATTGGAATATCGACGGATAAAATACATGCTCGAGGACCAGTTGGTCTTGAAGGTCTAACATCACAAAAATGGATTGTTTTAGGCGATGGACATATCCGCAATTAACGGTAAAACCAACGAGTGCGAAAAATCGGTATATTAGGAGGCAGCTTTGACCCCATTCACAATGGGCACCTTAGCATCGCCTCCCAAGTTTTGGAAAATTTAGCGCTAGACGAAGTTAGATTTATTCCTTGTCATATTCCCGCGCACAAAGCCGCCTACAAAACAAGCACAGAAGACCGTTTAAAAATGCTTGAAATGGCGCTTATCAATAAGCCAAAGTTTTGGATAGACAAAAGAGAGCTCGAAAAAAACTCAGTATCCTATAGTTTCGAGACCCTAATAAGTATCCGAGAAGAAATCAAAGAGCATGATAACCTGATTTTTATCTTGGGCTGGGACTCTTGGCAAGACATAGAAACCTGGGATAATTGGCAATTACTATTTGAGCTTAGCAATTTTGCCGTGGTTAAAAGACCAGGGGCTATGGCCCAGGAAAAACAGGCCAATTCTTTTTTAAAAACGCGCTTGATCGAAGAGCATCAATTAACTAAGAGGCCTTTTGGCTACTATAGTATAGTGTCGACAACAGAGATTGATGTGTCCTCAACCTGGATAAAGAAAACGATTGCCAACCGGCTAAGTAAAAATGAAAGCGGTAAAAAAAACATAGCTAAACTACAAAAGGAAGAAGCAAAAGAGCAGGATGTATTGACTCAATTTCTTCCAGACAGTGTTTGGCAATATATAAGAAATAACAACTTATACATAGATTAAAAGAGAGAATGCATGACGCAAGTATTACAGGACATAATTCAAGAATCCATTGATGATTTAAAAGGGCTCGATATTGTTTCCCTTGATGTTACCGAGTTGAGCGACGTTATGGATCGCCTCATCATAGCCACAGGAAACTCAAATCGCCACGTAAAATCCATAGCGAATAACATTATTGAAGATGCAAAAAAGCAGTCGCACAGGCCGATCGGAGTTGAAGGAATGGATGCGGGAGAATGGGTTCTGGTTGACTACGGAGACGTAGTGGTTCACATTATGCTTCAAACAACTCGAGACTTTTACGCCCTTGAAAAATTATGGACAATGGAGCCATCAAGCAGGCAAAAGAGTTCTGACTAATTCCTGTTGTAAATCTCGATTTGGAATAAACCAAACTAATGCTTACGCTGATCACTGTTGGAACCAAAATGCCTTCCTGGGTTTCACAGGGCTACGAAGATTATTCTCGCCGACTACCAAAAGAACTAGCACCACGACTCGTGGAGCTACCGCTCTCTATGCGCACAAAATCTAACAATGTAGAAAAAGTGAAGCAAGAAGAAGGTACAAAAATACTTAGCGCGATAAAAAATGGCCATCATGTTGTTGCACTAGATGTGAAAGGAAAATCGATCGCGACTGAAGAATTAGCGAATAAGCTGGAAAGCTGGAAAATGAATGCAAAACAAGTCGCTATTTTAGTTGGAGGACCCGATGGTCTTTCGCAGGAATGTCTTAATCGCGCGAATGAAAAATGGTCGTTGTCGGCCATGACATTGCCACACCCGATCGTGCGAATTGTTATTATTGAACAATTGTATCGCGCTTGGACGATCACGCAAAATCATCCGTACCATAAGTAAAATGAATCACTAAATTAGCAACAAATAGATTGTTGCTGAGCTAAATTAACGAGATATTTTGAATAGACTTTCAATCGAATGATTTGGTCACCAGAGGAACATCATCATTTTAAAGATCATGCATCCGAAAGCGGAATATTTACCCGTCGGGTTGTCATATCGATGTTGATCGTTCTTCTTATTTTTAGTGGGCTTATCGCCCGTTTTTATATACTCCAAGTCACTTACCATAAAGACTACCTTTCTTTATCTGACCAAAACCGTATTCAAGTGCGTCCTAAGCCACCAAACCGGGGATTAATATTTGATAGACATGGTGAAATCCTTGCTGAAAACCGCCCTAGCTTCACCTTATCAATTATCAAAGAACAAACAAAAAATTTAGAGAAAACCATAGATGAAGTAGCTACTATTGTTTCAGTCAGCGATACCGATCGAAAAAACTTTGATAAAGCACTAAAACAACGTCGACGCCCCTACCAACCAATACCGCTTAGGTACAAATTAACCCAAGATGAAATCGCTTTAATAGCAGTGAATAAGTATCGCTTGAAAGGCGTCAAAGTAGATGCTCAATTGGTTCGACACTACCCTTTTGGCGATCTATTTGCGCATACAATTGGTTATGTAGGAAGAATAAATGAAAGAGAACTCAATGACTTTTCTGAAAAAGACTATGCCCGTTATGCCGGTACGCACTCCATCGGAAAAATTGGCCTGGAAAAATTTTATGAAAAACGACTTTTAGGACGCGTTGGAAATGAATACATAGAAACCAATGCCCATGGCCGAATTCTAAAAGTCATTCGTGAAGATTCCCCAAAAGCGGGAAGAGACTTGCATCTTCATTTAGATCGCTCAATGCAAGCTGCAGCTTATAAAGCCCTTGGAGGTCGTCGAGGCGCTGTTGTCGCAATAGATGTAAAAACTGGTGGGATATTAACAATGCTAAGCGCGCCCACTTATGACCCTAACCTATTCGTTACAGGCATTAGCTATGAAAATTATCAAGCGCTATATGACTCTATTGATTTACCACTTTTCAACAGAACGACTCAAGGCCAATACCCTGCTGGCTCTACGTTAAAACCGATGCTTGGACTGGGGGGATTGCACCACAAAATCATTGAGGCAAAATCGGTATTGCAATGTCATGGTTCTTACCAGTTAGAAAATGACGATCGCTTATATCGTGACTGGAAAAAAGAAGGGCACGGCGTAACAGACTTATACAAAGCTATAGTCGAATCATGTGATGTCTATTTCTACGACCTTGCTTTTCGTATGGGTGTGGATCGAATGCATCAATTTGGCGACTTATTTGGATTGGGAAAACGAACGGGAATAGATGTTCCTAGCGAAAGACCAGGCTTATGGCCGTCTAGAGATTGGAAAAGAAACACTCGTGGACTAAGTTGGTACCCAGGAAATAGTTTAAATATGAGTATTGGACAAGGAGACGTATTAACAACACCGCTCCAACTCGCGGTAATGACAGCTACTCTTGCGACTCGTGGTGAAAGATTTAAACCTCACTTGGTTAAACAACAGGGCAAGAAAATCATCGACCCTGAGCTTGTAGCACAAGTAGAAGTCTACGAGGAATATTGGGATTATGTCGACAATGCAATGCAAGGAGTGGTTCACGGACGGATGGGAACAGCCAAAATAATAAACAAAAACCTTGATTATTTAATTGCTGGCAAAACAGGTACCGCACAAGTTGTTGGTATTCCACAAGATGAAAAATACGATAGAGATCAAATCGCAGAACGGTTACGAGATCATGCATTGTTTGTTGGGTACGCGCCTGCGAGTTCTCCTCAAGTTGCGGTAGCGGTTATTGTTGAAAACGGAGAGCATGGTTCAAAAACAGCCGCCCCGATAGCCAGAAAAGTTTTTGATGAATACTTTGTGTCACAAAAGCGACTAAACGAAAAAATTGAACTTCAAAGTGCGGGCCTAGCATCCAGTGAACAATAATAACCAAGACTTTGTTCGACACTTACCTGATTCTACATTTCATTTCGGTCGCGGCTTGGGTATTTGGCAAAAACTTCATATCGACCCAATACTTTTGAGTCTTCTCTTAGCGCTTACTAGCTATGGCTTGATCGTTCTATACAGTGCTAGCGGACAAAACGAAGCTATGTTGAAAAGACAAATACTGTTCTTCTTTATAGCATATATAGCAATGTTTTTTGTTTCACAGGTTAAGATAAGCTTTCTAAAACGAATCGCACCTTGGATTTACCTACTTGGTCTTGCCATTTTAATACTTGTGTTTTTCATTGGCGTTGATGTGAATGGAGCAAAACGCTGGATAAGTTTAGGGTTTATTCGTTTTCAACCCTCCGAAGTTTTAAAACTTGCCGTCCCAATTATGATATCTTCTTACTTATCAGAGAGAATGCTCCCGCCAAAATTTAAACACATCTCTGTTTGTTTAGTGGTGATTTTTTTACCTACAATACTGATACTGAAACAACCGGATCTAGGTACTTCGATTCTGATCTCGACATCCGGACTTCTTGTGTTGTTTTTGGCGGGCATAGGCTGGCGATATATATTTGGAAGCATAGGCCTAGTAGTGGCAAGCCTATGGCCCATGTGGCATTTCGTGCTACGAGACTATCAAAAGCAACGCATTCTCACTCTTTTCAACCCCGAAGAAGATAAACTCGGTTCTGGTTGGAATATTATTCAATCAAAAACAGCAATAGGATCAGGTGGTACGGAAGGAAAAGGCTGGATGCAAGGAACGCAATCTCAACTCGAATTTTTACCAGAAAGTCATACAGATTTTATTATCGCCGTTTTAGCAGAAGAATTTGGTTTATTTGGTGTTGTTTTGTTAATTGGACTTTACAGCCTAATTGTCGCACGCGGCCTCTATGTTGCTTGGCAAGCCCAAAATAATTTTAGCCGATTACTGGCTGGAGGCGTCACACTGACCTTCTTTGTATATGTAGTAGTAAATATTGGAATGGTCTCGGGAGTTTTACCTGTTGTAGGAGTGCCACTTCCAATGGTGAGTCTAGGGGGAACTTCTATAGTCACTTTGATGTCAGGATTTGGGATACTGATGGCAATTTCCACCGAAAAAAAGAGAACGACAACATGATACGTTTTAAGCACTAGAACGTCTTAGTCGGAATCTATAGAATGAATTCGAGATTCTATCGTCAATACAAAGGATTAATTTTCACGTTATGTTTAAAAACTTTCATTTCACACTTTTAACTATTTCGATCTTGATTTTTTATCCCGTTTTAGTTTTTGCTGATTATTCAGATCACGAACTTGCAAATGACTTTGTAAACAAACTCGCAAAAGAAAATAACATTAACAAACAAGAAATACTTGATCTACTCAAACAAGCTGAAAAAAAACAATCCATTTTAGATGCCATATCTCGCCCAGCAGAAAAAACAAAAAAATGGGATGAGTATCAAGATATATTTTTAGGCGATAAACGTATCCAGCAGGGCGTTGAGTTTTGGAATAAACACAAGGAGACAATCACCGCCGCTTCGAAGAAATACCAGGTGTCACCAGAAATCATTGTAGCCATTATTGGAGTTGAAACTCGTTATGGAAGACATACAGGCAAATTCCGCGTAATCGATGCATTGGCTACTCTTGGATTTGACTATCCTAAACGAGGAAAATTTTTCCGTAAGCAACTACAGGAATTTATTCTTCTATCCAAAGAACAAAAACTTGATCCGCTTTCACTAAAAGGATCTTATGCCGGCGCTATGGGTTATGGGCAATTTATACCAAGTAGCTATCGCGACTTCGCTGTCGATTTTACAGAAGACGGTGTTGCAGACATCTGGAACAACCCAGCCGACGCTATCGGTAGTGTCGCAAACTATTTCAAAAAACACGGTTGGCGCGAGGGTGAACCCACTCTCGTTCGAATGCGTTTCCCTGAAGAACTCGACAAAACGCTTTTCAACAAAAAAGGAAAACCTAATACACCCCTTAGCAAAGCCAAATCAATGGGTTTTAACCCGACTCAAAAAGGCCTTGATGAAAACCTCAATGTTAAGCCTCTTCATTATTACGGAAAAAATGGAGATGAATACTGGTTGGGCTTCCACAATTATTACGTAATAACACGTTATAACCGAAGCCGACTTTACGCAATGGCGGTATGGCAGTTAAGTCAAAAGATCAAAGCTAAGCTCTAAAACCTCCTGTCATAATCCATTCATGCGATGGCATAAACCATCGCCAGCTCCCAAAAAATAAAGTTCTTTAAAATCAATAAATTAGACTTCTATCCAAACAGTAAAAAATTATCACATGTAATAATTATAAAAATTACATGTAATTTATTGAAAAATCACATGTAATACTATAGAGTAACTTCATGAAAGCGAAATCTTCAGCACATTATCAACGCGAATACCGCAAAAGACTGCGCGAGCAAGGACTTATAAAAAAGGAAGTCTGGGTTCTCCCACAGCACAGCAAAACACTCTCAAAACTTGAGATGAAATTGCGGACCGCGGAAGGTTTAAAACAGCAACTAGGAGAAGAACCTATGAAAGGTGTTACAAAATCGTGGACTACCGTGGAACTACTTAAAGAGCTCAAAGAACAAGCACTATTTAGAACTGGACAGGCTAGAATCGAGCTCATAAATGGCATAGAACCAAGCCTTTTAATCGAAATGCGAGAATTTGGCGATTTACCTGTTTACTTATCTGTTGTTGGTGACCAAATCATTGTTGAATGTGTTCTATGGTCAATCGAAGACGTGGTTGATAAAGCCAGCTTTAACGAGGCGGTACTTAAAACACATAAGTATTTTCCACTATCAACGATTTGCCTGGAGAGCGTTAAAGGGCATCCAGATCACTACCACATGTTCGGGGCGTTGAGCGCATCATCTCTAATTAGCAATGTGATACTTGAAATAGAAGTTTTAGCTTCTAACGTTATTCAAGCTACAGAGGCTTATAGTGAATTTTTAAATTTATCTGCAGAAGTAACAGCATAAAGGAGCATTAAAATGAATGTTTGGGCAAAGATGATAACAGCTCTTAGAGGCGGAATTAATGAAGCCGGCGAAGCAATTACGGATAGTCAGGCACTCAGAATTTTGGATCAAGAATTAAGAGATGCGTCCGAAGAAGTTAAAAACAGTAAGGAAGGCTTAGCTTCGATCATCGCACACAAAAAAATAGGTGAGGAAAAGTTTAGCTCGATAAAAAAGCAAATTAGCGAATACGAAGACTATGCTTCCCAAGCGCTCGATAAAAATGATGAAAATCTAGCGTTAGAGATCGCTCAAAAAATTGCCGATCTGGAAAATAATTTAGCAACAGAAGATCAAGCGATAAAAGGTTTCCATGCGCAAGCAGAGCAATTGCGCTTATCGATTAAGCAAGCTGAAACGAACATCAAACGTATGCAGCAACAGGTCGACACAGTCAAAGCCACTGAAAGCGTGCAGCGGGCTCAAGAAGCCGTCGCGGAGAGGCATAGCGGTTCCAACTCAAAGCTTCGAACAGCTATGGATTCACTAGAACGCATTAAAGAAAAACAAGCAATGAAAGCCGCAAAAATGAAAGCCGCATCCGAGCTTGCTGACGAATTCGAAGATAAAGACCTTCAGGTTAAACTTGAAGAAGCTGGAATCGCGCCCAAAGGCACAGACGCTTCAAGTGTGCTAGAGAGAATCAAAAACAAAAAATAGTTTCTACTTTGCACAATGGACGTGCGCGATTAATATTGCCCAATTCAATAACCATTGTTAAGGGTGTGACATGTTTGCAATTTTATTACATGAAGGGATGAGCCCGTTCTACAACAACATTAGCTCATTTCCAACAGTTGTTTTTACGTTTTTTTTGGGGTTTAGTGTTTTATTCTGGCTTGTATCGATACTCGGGGTTTTTGATATAGATGCTTTTGAAATTGAAATAGCGGAAGGAAACATAGGCGGGATCGGTGGCGTACTTATGAAGATAGGATTAAATGGAGTGCCTCTACCTATCATCATCACCATTTTGTCACTTACAGGATGGATACTCTGTTATATTGCCGTCGCACTAATAAACCCTTTTATTCCGGGTCGCACGCTAGAGTTCGTTGTAGGCATTGGAATTATGGCATGCGTTTTTTATATATCGGTTCTGATTACAACAATTGTAATCAAACCCTTAAGGAAGCTTTTTAAACAAATGGAAGCGCCTTCAATAAAACACGTTATTGGCCAAGTTGCAGTAGTTAGGTCCAGCCGTGTTGATGACAAATTTGGAGAAGCTATTCTCGAAGACGGCGGAGCAGGATTACTTCTAAGAGTGAGAAGCCGAAACAATAAAATATTCAACAAAGGAGACAAGGTAGTGTTACTCGAAAGACATGAAGAATCAGGAACCTATTCAGTAATTTCTGAAAACGAATTCAATTCTAACTAATACATTATTGTAACTAAGGAGCACAACATGGCCGAATTATCAGGTCTTTCCGGGGTAGCATTTATCGCCGCAATAATCGTCGTAGCATTTATTTTACTAATGGCGATTATCACAGTATTTAAAGCTTTTTATATTAAGGTTGAACAAGGTACTGCGCTTATTGTAAACACTATGAAGTCAGTACCAAAGGTCACATTTACAGGATCCTTAGTATGGCCGGTAATTCATAAAAAAGAGTTAATGAGAATTTCACTTATCACGCTCGAAGTTGATCGCAGAGGTAAAGACGGCCTTATTTGTGCAGACAATATGCGAGCTGACATCACCGTAGCATTTTACCTAAGAGTAAATGAAACTGCAGAAGATGTTTTAAAAGTTGCTAAATCCATTGGAGCTGCCCGAGCTTCAGACAAGGAAGCGGTTAACGAACTCTTTAATGCTAAATTCTCCGAAGCGTTAAAAACGGTGGGAAAACAAATCGAATTCGTACAACTATTTGAAAACCGCCTTGAGTTCAGAGAGAAGATAGTGCAGGTTATTGGTGACGATCTAAATGGTTATGTTCTTGAAGATGTTGCAATTGATTATTTAGAACAAACACCAAAATCCGATCTAGATCCAAACAATATTTTGGACGCAGAAGGTATAAAAAAGATTACCGAACTTACCGCAACCCAAAATGTGAGAACAAATATTCTCGAGCGAGACGAAGAACTAGCTATAACTAAAAAGAATGTCGAGACCAAAGAGGCTCTTCTAGAACTCGACAAGCAAGAAAAAGATGCCATTGCTAGACAATCACGTGAAGTTGCATCGATTGAAGCTAGAGAAGAAGCTGAAACTATTAAAGTACAAGAAGAAGAACGCAAGAAATCTGAAGAAACAACTATTTCAGTTAATCAAGACCTTTCCGTCCAGAAAGAAAACCAACAGCGTGAAATCGAAGTTGCTGAACAAAATCGATTGAGAGCAGTTGCTATTGAACAAGAAAAAGTAGCTCGAGCAAGAGATCTTGAAATTGTATCTCGTGAGAGGGAAGTGGAACTTCAACGCATTGAAGCTGAAAAAGCGATCGAAGTTAAAAAGAAAGAAATTGCCAATGTTATCCGAGAACGAATTGCTGTTGATAAAACAGTTGCAATCGAAGAAGAAAGAATAAATGAGGTTAGAGAAGTTTCCGAAGCAGACCGTCAAAAACAAGTAAAAATACTTGATGCAGAAGCTAAAGCTGAAGAAGAAAAGGTTAAACAAATAAAAGCTGCTGAGGCTGAAGAAATAGCGGCGAAACACAAATCAGCAGAGATAATTACAATAGCCCAAGCAAACCTTGATGCTGCTGCGAAAGAAGCCGATTCCAAGAAGCGACTTGCAGAAGGAGTTCAGGCAGAAGTGGCTGCGCCCGGGTTGGCTGAAGCAAAAATACAAGAAGCTAAAGCCGATGCGTTAGAAAAAGAAGGCATTGCAGAGGCAAAGGTTTTAGAAGCCAAAGCAACAGCAAAAGAAAAAGAAGGTTTTGCAGAAGCATCAATAATCGCAGCGAAGGGAGAATCTGAAGCACTAGCAGAGAAGCAAGTTGGTACTGCTAAAGCCGAGGTTACGAGAGAACAATTCAAAGCAGAAGCTGATGGACTAACAGAAAAATTCGATGCGATGAATAGTATGAGTGATAAAGCGAGAGAACACGAAGAGTTTAGAATGTCTTTAGAAACGGCTCTGAAGGAAGCACTTGCAGCAATAGATGCCGGAGAGAACATTGCTAAAGAAAATGCCGAAGTACTTGCAACAGCTCTTGAAAAAGCGAAAATCGACATCGTTGGCGGAGAAGATCACTTCTTCAACAATTTCGCGAAATCTCTTTCCATCGGTAAAGCAATAGATGGATTAGCAGGAAAAAGTGACACCATCAACGCTCTGCTTACCAAGTTTATGGAACCTAAAAATGGCACACAAAATGTAAACACACCTGAAAAACCTTAAGAAAAAGGAGAACAAAATGAGCGAATCACGCGATTATTTAGAGCTGACATTCAAATCTATCAATTGTTTTGCAGATGATGGCAAGCTAGATGTAGATGAATTAAACGGCCTCGTAGACGTTGCGCTGCGAGATGGTGTAGTTGATGAGAACGAGAAACGTGTTCTAAGCAATATTATATCAAGGCTCAATGATAAAGACCTGGACCAAACTATGATTCAGCGAGTTAGCGAAATCAAGTCCAAATTCGGGTTGTAAGAACGAGCGATTAAAATGAAATGCACTAGCTGTAACAAAGGTAAGTTGGTTAACCATTTTCTAGAACCCTTTCTACCCACTAAGCGATGTTCAAACTGTAAAGGTAATTTTTTATATTTACAGGACTATCTGAAATGGAAGGAACAAAGTTCTATCAGGGATGAAGTAGGTGATTTCGAGATTGAAGCTACTGAGTCAAACAGGGCGCTACTGTGCCCTGAATCTGGAAATCTCATGATTAAATATAGAATAGCCGCTTCCACAGAACATCGCTTGGATCTGAGCCCAAGTAGAAATGCCATTTGGTTGGATCATGGCGAGTGGGAACTACTCAAAAATAGTGGATTATCGTTGAAACTTAACGAGATATTTACAGATGTTTGGCAAAGAAAAGTTCGGGAGGCTAAAACGACTGATATGCTCGAAGAACTTTATCAAAAACAGTTTGAAGAAAACTTTGAGCAAATAAAAGCTATGCGATCAATAGTTCAATCATCTAACCACAAAGCTGAAATCATTGCGTATTTAATATCGGACGACCCTTATAGAGTCTAAGCTATACCAAGAGAAATTTCTGTCTCACTATTTACTTGTTGAGTATTTCTCGGACCAAAGTATAGTCATTTTTTGAAGGAAAACAGTTTTGGAAACCGACAATAGCAGCAACATTATCGATAATGCCGTAGCCGAAGGTGGCGCGTATGAAATTATCCGCAGACGCTTAGATGAACAAGGAAAAAAACTTCGTGAACTAAGTAACAATTTAAACCAAAGTCGTTTAAAGGAATTTGGCAGTACTGAACTTGCTATTATAGGCCGAGTCCGTATTAGAACCGGAAATAATTCAATTGCAAGAGACATCGTACAAGCCGGTGAATTATTGATATTCGGATACAACGTGTTCATCGGACTCAAAAAAGAAACCAAAGTTGAAGATGTTTTCTCGGTTGTTAAACTACTCGATGCTGACGAAACTAGTTTAGAAGAGATACCTCTAGGCCAAACGTTTCTATACGAAACTCGGTTTCTGAATGATTTTTCTGAATTATATCGATATTACAAAAAAGCAAAACTTCTACAACTGGTAAATAAAAATGGGAAATTACTCGCAGGGTTTCAAATTGGCGATCGTATAGAAGATATTCGGGTGTTTCGCTGGGGCATATCACCGGATGGAAAAAAAATTGAATATATCGACAACCGCGGTGAAAGAGATTTACAACTGCCCCCTAAAAATGACTTTGAATGGAAGAACATAACAAGAGAAGACACTATCCACGGCCGTCACCCCCACGCAAATATTAAGGATGAAGTCTTTGTTGAAACTGTGGGCGGAACGCTAACGGTCAAGGTAGAAAACAACACGGAAGACGGCCTAGGAATATACAACGAGCCAGTGGAAGACAAGACACAATCCTTAGATGATGCAGAAATGGCATACGCCACAGTTGGCTCGTTAATTCTAATTAAGGTCCTACCATATCGCGAGGAACAATGGCGATACTTAATTTTCAATAAACTAACTAAAGAAGTGGTTAGAATTGATGAATTAGGTCAGTCTTGCGTGCAGCTTCCAGAAGATCATGGTGTAATCTTTCCTGGTGGATATTATTTACAAACAGGAGAACACAAAAAATTTGAAGCTAATAATAGCTCTCTTACTTATAAGCGCACAATTAGATCGCCTAATGGTGAAGACGTCTTATATATTTTTTACGAACCAGAAGATGGAATAGTTGGACTCTTAACCTACAACCTGATAAACAAGACCCTACAAAATCCTATCTATGGACACGGTTATGCCCTTGCAGATGATGGAACACTCGTTATCTTCACGGCAGAAAATGAACCTACACGGGTTCATCCTATGCAAGTTTGGAAAACTCCCTATATAAGTGATGAGTTCGCCGCTAAAATTCCACAAAAGCAAAATTTTTATGGGCGTATTGGTAATGCGGAGCTCGTAAGAGGGATATCTGACCTACTAAGTATTTGTCGTGCGATTGAAAATCAAAAAGTGACAGCTTTTCTTTATGAAGAGCTGGCAAGAAATTCGAGACAGTTATTCGATAGTTATTATTGGTTAAATTCAGACGAAACAAGTGAAATAAAAAACTGCTTGCAAGACGTCGGCGAAACTGCTGAATTAGTAATTGACGAGTTTGAAAAAATTCAATCTATTCAAGCAAAATCTGCAGAAGCGCTCGACACTGCAGAGAAAACTCAAAAAGACATTCAATCTCACATTCGACCGGAAAACTGGGAAGACACTGGAGATTATGTAGCAGCATTAAAGCGTATACGACAACAACGCGGACACTTGGCAACTATTTCTGAATATCGTTATATTGATAAAGAAAGGATCGCCTCTCTCGATTCAGAACTTAAAATTTTTGAAGAAAACCTTTCACAAAAAACGGTCCAGTTTTTAAATTCCCCTGAGGCGATCAAACCTTATCTATTAAAAATAGATTCCTTTACGAAAGAACTAGATAAATCCAAAACTAAAGCTAGCATTGAGCCGATATTAGAAGAAATTGAGTCAACCGCGTCTGCGCTAGATTTAATTTCCGAATTAATGACTACAATTCAAATTGAAGATTCAACCATTCGAACACAAATCATTGATGCTATTTCAGAAGTCTATGCAAAACTAAATCAATGCAGAGCGAAAACCGAAAATAAACGCAAAGCACTGGGTTCCGACGAAGCGATCGCACAGTTCTCCGCACAATTCAAACTATTTTCACAAAGTATCAATAACGCCTTGGGCCTGGCTACAACCCCAGAAAAATGCGATGAACAACTCTCAAGGCTTCTCGTTCAATTAGAAGAATTAGAAAGTCAATTCAGTGAATTTGATCAATTTTTAGCAGATATACTCGCTAAACGAGACGAAATTTACGAAGCATTTGAAGCTCATAAGCAACAGTTGTTGGAAGCTCAACAACGAAAAGCACAGAACATTTTTGATGCGGCTGAGCGCATATTGGCGAGCATAGATCGGAGAATACTGAAATTTAAAGAGCAAGACGAGCTTAATACTTATTTTGCGTCAGATGCACTTGTATTAAAAATAAATGAAATGGTTGATCAGCTAAATTCACTTTCTAGTAGCGTTAAAGCTGACGACATTAGTGCAAAAATAAAACACTTAAAAGACAATGCCTTTAGATCATTAAGGGACAAAGCTGATATTTATGAGGATGGTGGAAAAGTAATAAAACTTGGACCTCGTCATAGGTTTAGTGTTAATACCCAAGAGCTTGATCTCACGATTATTCCTCGAAACAATCAACTCTATTTCCATCTATCGGGCACAGACTATTACGAACTCGTCACGGACATTGCGCTAAACAATCTAAGCGATTTTTGGGATCTAAACATAGAATCGGAATCACCTCACGTCTATCGCGCTGAGTATCTTGCATATCAAATATTAAAAAGTCCGAAAAGTAACAAACTGGGTGCGCTAATAAATGATGAAAAATTGCTACTAAGTCATGTAAGAGATTTCGCTACGCCGCTCTATAAAGAAGGTTACGAAAAAGGCATACACGATTTTGACGCGGCTCAAATAATAAAGGCAATTTATCCCGTTCTCACCAATGCCGAATTATTGAAATTTGATCCAGAATCACGCGCAATAGCCCAAATATTTTGGGCAAATATTAAGTATGTTACTCGACTTAAGCAGAACACTAAACTTTCTGATTCTCAACTAAGTTATGAAACTTGGAGGGATCGCTCGATCACAGCTTCGCAAATGCGCGATATTTTTGCTAGCAATATGGCGAAAAATTTACTTGAGAATGAAATTGAATCAGCATTAAATGAATTCATAGGAAAGCACTCTATTGATATTACGAGCATTACGATCCGCCGAAGCGCAGAATACTTAACGGAAGAACTTAGCAGAGATCGTATGGAATTTGTATCAAGCAAGTATGCTAGAGAACTTGTTGATCAGCTAAAACTTGAAATGAGCGAAACTGCCTGGCGAAAACTACAAACATCGCTGGAAAAAATGCTCGGTTGGCCAGCAGAAAGATGGCAACTCACAGAAGCCTGGTTGAAAGCTCTAGTCGCAGATAAATCACTCAAACATCTAGAGCGATATATTCCGGAAGCAATTGCACTCATTAATACCGAAGAGAGAATTGAAAGAAGGAACACCGAAATTGATCTCAAAACCACGGCTTCGGGCTTGCTAGGTAACCATGAAACGATCCAGAACCAATCCCTTAAATTTGACCTCGATGAGTTTCTACTAAGGTTGGAGACCCACGCAACAGAAACTGTATTAGGATATCGAAATTATTTACATTGTCGCCAAAAACTCATTAATCAAGAAAAGAGTAACCTGAGGCTAGATCAATACAAACCTCGGCCGCTTAGTTCTTTCGTACGTAATCGACTAGTGAATGAATCATATTTACCGTTAATCGGTGATAACTTAGCGAAACAAATGGGCACCGTTGGAGAAAACAAAAGATCAGATCTAATGGGATTGTTAATGATGATTTCTCCACCCGGATATGGGAAAACGACGTTAATGGAATACGTAGCAAATCGTCTAGGGCTAATTTTCATGAAAATCAATTGCCCTTCCCTTGGACATGATGTTTTGAGCCTGGATCCATCACAGGCACCAAACGCGACAGCTAAACAAGAATTATTGAAAGTAAATCTTGCGTTCGAGATGGGTAACAACGTTATGCTTTATCTCGACGATATTCAACATACCCATCCAGAATTTTTACAGAAATTTATCTCTCTTTGCGATGGTACAAGACGTATTGAAGGGGTTTGGGCAAATGAAACTAAAACCTATGACATGAGAGGCAAAAAATTCTGCGTTGTCATGGCTGGTAACCCTTACACGGAAGCTGGCGAAGCATTCAAAGTACCAGATATGTTGGCTAACCGTGCAGATATTTATAACCTTGGCGATATTCTTGGCGGTATGGACGAACAATTTGCATTGAGTTACATCGAAAACAGCTTAACGTCTAACGCAATTCTTGCGCCTTTAGCGACTAGAGAAATGTCAGATATATATAAGCTAATCGATTTAGCTAAAGGGAAAAATATCGTAACTTCGGAACTGAACCACCAATATTCGGTGGCCGAGGTGAACGAAATAACATCAGTACTGAAAAAGCTTTTTGTCATTCAAGATGTAATATTAAAAATCAACTTAGAATATATCGCATCTGCAGCGCAAGATGATAAATATAGGACTGAACCACCATTTAAACTCCAAGGTAGCTATCGAAACATGAACAAGATGGCCGAGAAAGTATCTTCTGTAATGAATGAAAATGAGCTCCAGCAACTGATCGAAGATCATTATCTTGGTGAGGCTCAAATGCTTACAACCGGCGCGGAAGCTAACCTCTTAAAACTAGAAGAGTTAAGAAATCAGTTTTCAGATAAGTCTCGCGTGCGCTGGGAGCAAATAAAAGAAGACTTTATGAGAAATAAAGCAATGGGTGGTGACAGTGCCGATATAGGTGGACGCGTCGTCGCACAACTTATTGATTTGGCAAATAACATTTCGACATTAACAGAAGTAGCGAAATCAACAGCATCTAACGATATGCAAAAAGCTGGTATAAGAGAGCTTCAACAGATCGAAGCCAGTTTACGAAAACTTTCAACCGCACAAGAAAAAACAACACCCAATACAACAAACATCGAGGTTGTTAACCAACCCGTTCCAGGAATTGATAAAATATTAAATACACTTGCCAAAACAATTGAAGAAAGTATCTTCCCACTCGTTAGAAGTATGGATAAGAAGTTAGAAATCGATTTAAGAACGCATGACAAAATGCAACAAGTATTAGAAGAACTGCGAAAAATTGATGTTGAAACCACATCAACCCAACAAACGTTCAACAGCTAGTTTGAGTTGATTATTCAACTATTTTAAAGCTTAAGCACTTTTAAATAAGTAAAACTCCATTGGAGCCGAATTGCTAAAAAACTATCGCACGGCAATAAACATCGTATTGATTTTAATTCTCGTATTTATTGTGGATCATTACTTCTCACTGAACTTAAGTCGTTTCGGTGTTTTGCCCAGATCTAATGAGCACCTATTTTATGTGTTAAGTGCGCCATTTCTTCATGGTAATATTGAACATCTACTTTCGAATTCAATAGGCTTTTTACTTTTTTCATTTTTCTTAGTAGGTTTGGGTAAAACCTATTTTTATAGTAGTTTGATTTTTTTGGCGCTATTCAGTGGCCTATTTGTGTGGCTCGTCGCGCGCCCAGGAATCCACATAGGAGCCAGTGGCGTAATATTTGGAATGTGGACGCTAATAATATTTAGGGCATTTTTCGAAAAAAAAATTGTCTATGTTTTGTACGCAACTCTTGTGATATTACTAGAAGGTGGCATGATTTATGGGTTGTTACCAGTGTCAGCGTACATTTCTTTCGAAGCGCACATAGGTGGCGCATTGGGCGGAGTAATTTTCGCTTATTTGTGGCACACATCCGCTCGCAAGTCTAAGGTAAAGAAGGCGAAATAAACTAAGGATGAGAATCGAATGACGCGTTCGCGCAAAATAATTTTGACGCTTTTATCAGGCGTTTTATTTTCAGGTTGCGAATTCTACGGAGTAGTGGAAGAGAAAGACAGCTACCCGGAAGAACCCCTTCGGGTTGATCATATTCCAGATGCGGTTCCAATGATGGAACCCCTAAGCCAATCTGGGAATAAAAGCCCGTACAAAGTAAGAGGAAAGACTTACCATATTATTAAATCCCCAAAAGACTATAGCGAAACAGGCATAGCCTCGTGGTATGGGCGAAAGTTTCATGGTAGGCGAACGTCGAATGGCGAAATATACAATATGTACGGTATGACGGCAGCTCACAAAACATTACCCATTCCATCGTATGTTAGAGTCACAAATACCGAAAATAACCTTTCAGTTATCGTACGTATCAATGATAGAGGGCCATTTCACGATGAAAGGGTGATTGACCTTACTTACTCTGCTGCGAAGAAACTCGGTTTTGTGGAAAAAGGTACCGCCAAAGTCTTAGTTACCTATATTGACCCCAAAACATACAAATCGGCAAATACGCCCGAAAAACCTTTAGATGAAAAGCATAAATCCGAAAAACTGGCGCCAATGCCCAAGAACTCAGCAGGATTCCAACTGCCAGAAAACACCTACCTCCAAGTTGGCGCATTCAGCAATCTTTCACACGCCGATGCGCTCAAAGCAGAATTAAGGAATATAACCCACTACCCAATCGATGTCCTTTTTCCCGGTGTGAACGAATCCCAATCACGGTCGCCACTATTTAAAGTTCAGGTAGGCCCATTTGATAACAATGCTGAATTGCAGAAGTTCCGTCAGGCACTACTACTCAAGAATTACCCTCCGCCTCATGTCGTCTACAGATCAAATAAACGTCAAATCGACAGGTGATTACCTCAAAATTCAAGCTTGAGGAATATGTATAGATTTCTGGTACAATGACGTCTTTGTCCCGTTAATCAGTAATTCTTCCTCTTTTTCTTTAAAATACAAAATTAAGCAGGCATTAAGGTTCAAGTAATCAATGAGTTCTCAATTTAAAAATCCGCTAATTCAATCATGGTTAGTGGGGGTTTTCGTCCTTTTCAGTCAAAACGTGTATTCGTCACAGGTTATTATCCCATCAGCACCCGAACTAGCGGCTAAATCCTATTTTTTGATGGACGCCACCACAGGCAAAGTACTCGTTGAGAACAACGCAGACCTCGCCCTCCCCCCAGCAAGTTTAACTAAGATGATGACCAGCTATATTGTTTCAGAAGAAATCGCCGCTGGGAGAGTTAAAGAGAATGAACTAGTTACAATCAGTGATGATGCATGGCGCCGCGGCGGTACTAAGAGTGGTAGTTCGACAATGTTTTTGGAGCCACGGACCCAAGTAAGTGTGATTGACTTGATGAGGGGCGTTATTATTCAATCCGGTAACGATGCATCTATTGCGCTCGCAGAGCATATCGCGGGCAGCGAAGATGCGTTTGCTGATATTATGAATCAACAAGCTAAATTATTGGGAATGCGCGATACGCATTTCGTAAACTCAACTGGTTGGCCGGCCGAGGGACATGTAAGTACTGCAAGAGATCTTGCACTATTAGCACAGGCGGTTGTGCAAGATCACCCAGAACACTATTCAATTTACGCTGAGCGTTATTTTAAATACAACGGTATAAACCAGCCTAATAGAAATAAATTGCTTTTCAGCAATAAGTTTGTTGATGGATTAAAAACAGGTCACACAGAAGAAGCCGGGTACTGTTTGGTCTCTTCTGCTAAGCAAAACGACATGCGTTTGATTGCGGTGGTGATGGGGACAAAATCAAAGCAGTCTCGCGCAGCTGAATCACAACGATTACTGGTCTATGGGTTTAGAAACTTTCAGACAGATACACTTTATGGTGCTGCAGACTCACTTGCAACAGAACGTGTTTGGGGTGGCGTTACAAAAGAAATTAGTTTAGGCGTCAAAAAAGATGTGATCGCAACTATCCCACGTGATAGTAAAAAAAACCTTCAAGCCGAAACTCAAATTGATACCGTGATAAAAGCGCCTATAGCAAAAGGCCAAGTACTTGGAAAACTAATTGTAAAACTCGGCGATGAACTAATAACAGAACAAGATATAGTTGCCCAAACAACGGTAGAGCAAGCGGGTTTTATTTCGAGGACTTATGACTCTATCATGTTAATGATTACAGGCCCGAACTAGTTATTTCATGACAGATAAAGAACCACCTAAAATAGAATTTCCATGTGAAAACTATCCAATAAAAATTATTGGCGAATCCGCTGATAGTTTTATGGATAGCGTTTATTCCGTGTTTGATGAGCACGCTCCAGGATTTGATCGAACAAAAACCACCACGCGAGATAGTAACAAAGGCACATTTTTTTCCATTACTGTATTTATCACTGCAACAGGTATTCAACAACTTCAAGCAATTCATGAGGATCTTAAGAAAATTAAAGAAACTCGAATGGTCTTTTAAAAAATTTCTATCAATCGTACTTAACACAAACTGTTAATGATCACAAAAGAACTGGGTAAACAAGATTATGAACATGTCTGGCAAGACATGAAAACATTTACTCATTCGAGAGATAAACACACATCAGATGAAGTGTGGTTAGTGGAGCATCAGCCTGTTTTTACTCAAGGACAAGCAGGAAAACCTGAACATGTATTGTGTCCGGGAAAGATTCCAATAGTTAAATCAGATCGAGGTGGACAAGTAACCTATCATGGTCCAGGTCAAATTGTTATATACCCACTGCTAGATATTAAGCGATTAAAAATTGGAGTAAGAGATTTAGTAAACGCATTAGAAAATGCAACCATTGAACTTCTTCGGAGTTTAAATATTAAATCAAACGCAAAACCTGATGCTCCAGGTGTTTATGTGGACGACGAAAAAATAGCTTCTCTTGGCCTAAGGGTCCGTAAAGGCTATAGTTTTCATGGAATAGCGATCAATGTTGATATGGATTTGGAACCATTTAATCGCATTAATCCTTGTGGTTTTGCGCAACTAAAAATGACTCAGATCCGCGACCATTTCGAATTACATAACGAAGACACGTTTAGTATAGGGAATAAATTTGTCGCTTATTTTGAACAGCAGCTCGTATTACTCAGAGATAGAGCCCTAAACGAACAATGATATTGATAATGAATTGTAGAGATAGACTATGACAGATTCTATTCCCGTAAAACGCACACGCCGGATAAAACAGGGCGAAAAGCTTCGCGATGGCGATAAGGTAGAACGTATTCCAGTAAAAGTTATCGCCAGTGATCAGACACTAAAAAAGCCTGATTGGATACGCATTCGTATTGGTAATTCCCCAGAAGTAAACCGCATTAAATCGTTACTTCGTAAAAATAAACTATCTACAGTTTGTGAAGAAGCTAACTGCCCAAATTTAAGCGAGTGCTTTGGCGGTGGTACTGCGACATTTATGATTATGGGGGACATTTGTACTCGCCGTTGCCCTTTTTGCGATGTTGGGCACGGTAAACCGAACCCTCTCGATCAAGACGAACCCTCACACCTAGCAGAAGCCATTGCGGAATTAAAATTAAAATATGTTGTAATAACGTCTGTAGATCGCGACGACTTGCGTGATGGTGGCGCTCAACATTTTGCTGATTGCATTAGAGAATCCAAACGGCTTTCTCCCAATTTACAGGTGGAAATATTAACACCTGATTTTCGTGGCCGAATGGATATCGCACTTGATATTCTGTCTGAAACACCCCCAGATGTATTTAATCATAATCTAGAAACAATTCCTCGTTTATATCGCGAAGCAAGACCTGGAGCCAATTACAAATGGTCATTGCAATTACTTCAAAAATACAAAGCTCAACGGCCAGACGTACTGACAAAATCAGGGCTTATGGTGGGTCTCGGCGAAACCAAAGATGAGATTATTGAAGTATTAAAAGACATGCGCGATCATGATATTGACATGCTAACAATTGGGCAGTATCTGCAACCATCTAAAGAACATCTCCCTGTAAAGCGTTATGTTGAACCTGCAGAATTTGACGAATACACTCAAGCGGCTAAAGATTTAGGCTTCACTCATGCGGCATGTGGCCCACTTGTGCGCTCTTCTTACCATGCTGATAAGCAAGCACATGGGGAGGAAATCGTTAACTTTAAGAGTTAACTAAAAGCCCGATAACTTTAGATATATTTATAAAAAAGCACCTCGTATAAAGGCGCTCATTTTATAAATAATTCGCGAAAAAATAAACTAGAGACAAGATACCAACTATTTATATTTTACCAGTAGCACTAGTTGATATCTGTTAAAGATTTACAGGTTACCATCACCAGCACAATCATCAGACGCACTGTGATCACAACCACCGGAGTCAACATAAGATTGTGTTGAATATTCCTCTGCTGGTAAGCGTTGCAGCTGTTCGTTACTTTCTGTCAAACCTTCCACGTAATTTATAAAACCTTGTGCATACTCGGTAAATGTATCTTCAAAATTACCTGCATTGGAAACCACACCAAAAGTAGCATACCCATCACGCCCTGCTGCAATAAAATTATTAGTTACTACTTTATAGGTAGCCGTAGGATCAATATCAACCCAATCCCCCTCAAGTCGAGAATTCACTTGAACATTGCTAAATCGACTTCCCTCGGTCAAAGATGCATTGACATCATAACGCAGTCCTGAAGCATAAGGATAAGCGCCCGTTGAGCCTTCGGGATCAAGACCAAACGCGAGGGCTTCTTCTAAAACATCAAGAATTTGCTGACCAGTAAGATCCAATACTACAAGCGTGTTGGAAAATGGAAGTAGCGTAAATGCGTCTGCTATAGTGTATTCTCCAGCTTCGACATCTTCACGAACACCGCCACCATTTTGTATTGCAATATCTGCAGTTGGAGTAACAGTCAAAAACGCTTTAGCAACAATATTTGAAATATCACTGCCTTGTGCGTATGTGTCTTCGGAACAGCCTTCTATTGATGAACGTCCTTGACCTGGAAAACGCTCCAAACACAAATCTTCATTAGCTGAACCAATGACTCGTTCTTGTAGCGTTTCTACCTGACTATTAAAACCTGCCAATAACTCTGTTGTCGCCACATCAGCTTCAGTAAAAACTAATTCGGGGAAAGCGGTGAGCGCATCAAGTACTGCTTGCTGGTCGGAGCCTTCCAACGATAGATCTTCATCATCGTTAAACTCATAAACAAAATTGTTTGCAATTGGCATATAAGGTTGGCCAGAACACGAAGTCACGACACCATTTTCATCGAAGCTTACATCCAACTTTCCTAGAATATGAGCATATTCCCAAGCCTGCACAACACAAACAGGTTCGCCATCTAGATTTGTTACTTGTGTCGGGTAGTCCGCGGATGGAGAAAACCCGAGCGTTTCAAGATTTTCACCACCAAGTAAAGTGTGAGAGTCGCCACCAACGATAACATCAACACCTCTTAAAGCTTGTGCGAGTACTAAGTCATTTGCATATTGGAAGTGAGTCAATAATATTATTTTATTGACTCCCATATCTTCAAGAATATCAATATTTTCTTGCGCCGTTGCTGTTTCATCTAAAAACTGCGTATCTTCATCTGGGCTCGAAGAGTTTTTTGTCTTGTTAGCAATATCAATTCCAATAATACCAATCTCTTGACCATCTCGCTCAATGATCGTATAGGGCTCGATAAAACCGTCTGCAATCGCTGAGTTTTCCCCAGGAACAACGTTAGCAGCTAACACAGGAGTATCGCAGTCTGCGGTATCAAGATCTCCGAGGAATTCTGCCAATCCCGCATCACCATCATCAAACTCATGATTACCCAACGCAAATGCATCAAAGCATATTTGGTTCATCATTGCCGCGTCGGCTTCTCCTTCAAACAAGGAATAAAATAGCGTGCCAGTGATCGCATCTCCCGCATGAAGTTTTAATACATTTTCACTCTCCGCTTCAAGGCTTTCAAAAAGGCTCACCATCATGGGAAATCCACCATAGGTAACCTCAACCTCTTCAACAGCTGCGCCTCCCTCAACTGTCGTACTCAAGTTTAATGACGATGTATCAAAGTCAAAATCTTCAGCAGAAAGGTGGGAGTGATGATCATTCATATGCAAAATGGTGATTTCAATTGGTTCAGCATTTGAATCGTCGTCATCTCCACCACATCCAGCTAAAATAAGGGCCGTCATTGACATGACAATCGCAGTGTTTTTAATCCTAATCATGTATTAAATACCTCAAAGAAATGGACAAAATAAAACTATAAAAAAAGAAAGAGGAACTAGAAGTTATCGATACCACAGCAGATTAACTCTTAAGCGATCGACAAAGAAAAAACGGTCTAAAAAATAAAGTACTCTAGCCCAGAGTTTTCAGTCTACTTTAGGAAATGCTACGAAATTGTTACAAAAACACGCCAAAACAAGAAAATAGAAACTTTATTTTGCTTATATTAGCTAAAGACTGACTGCCATTCCTGTATGCGACCTTGTGGACAAAGAATTGATACAAAGACTTGAATAGATCACCTCAAACTACTTACAAAACTGACATTTCGGCACATTTCGAGGAGATTAAAGACCAAATTGTAAATCGTACCAGTGGTGAACAAGATACAGCCCACCTCATCAAGAAGATATTTGTTGTGACTCGCACTCTATATAATTACTTACATATCCAAGCGATCGATTAGACTTAGTTTGCAGCGACGGCTCGCTTTATCGCCCATGAGCGCAAGCGTTCAATTTTCTCCGACATTACGACAGATAAAGGTTGCGTATTTAGGATTGCACGAGAGACATGCACTTGATTAACATTTTCTTTTTGTGCCCGAGCTGAATAGATACCACTCACAATAGCTTGTTCAATTTCCGCACCGGTAAAGCCTTCTGTTTGTTGAGCAAGAACAGTGAGGTCAAAAGATTCGGGGTTTATTTTTCGTTTTTCCATATGAATACGAAAAATTATTTCTCTCGTTTCATTATCAGGAAGATCAACAAAAAATACTTCGTCGAATCTTCCCTTGCGCATTAATTCCGGCGGCAAAATGCTAATGTCGTTGCTTGTGGCCACCATAAAAACGCGACTCTTTCTTTCTGCTATCCATGTCAACAACGTACCCAGAAGACGTTTTCCTGTTGCATTATCTGAGCTATCGTTGGCGAGCCCTTTCTCAATTTCATCCATCCACAGTACACAAGGCGCCATAAGATCTGCAAGTTCTAAAGATTTTCTAAGGTTCTTTTCCGTTTCGCCAATAAACTTATTAAATAGACTCGCCATGTCTAAACGTAATAAAGGTAAGCCCCATATTCCAGCGATTGCTTTGGCCGCAAGGCTTTTACCTCCACCTTGCACGCCAAATAAAAGCACTCCCTTCGGAGCATCTAGAAAAGGCTCGTCGATACATACGGGTTCTAGTACCGCATCTTTTCGCTCGGCTAGCCAACCTTTTAAACCGTTTAGGCCTCCAACATCTTTTAGGTGAGCCAAACTGTACTCATAGTGCAAGACGCCTTCCATATCCATTAATTCGAATTTAGCACGTGTAATCTCTGGCAAATCAGATTCCGTAATTGCTCCGTCATCCGCTATTGCAGAATGAGCCAATCGCTCAACATCTTGGTGAGTCAAACCCGAAAGATTGTTTACCAATTTATTTAGTGTCACATTATCTGTTTTAATACGAGATTTTTTGTTTGCTTCTGCCCAAGACCTCGCTTGACTTCGAACAATTGAAAGTATTTCGCTTTCGTCCGGCAGAGAAAGTCTTACCGAAGACGCATAGCGACTCAACTCTGGAGGAAGTTTTAGTTCATGGCTTATAAGGACAATTTTGTGCCCTGTACGGTTACTCTCGAGAGCAATGTCTTTTAAATGCCTAATCGTTTTATGTTCTTCGAGATAAGGGTGAAAATCGCAAAGTACAAATGCAGAAGCTTGTCGGCTCGATTTTATATGCATTAATAATTCATCTGGATCTGTGCGCTTTTCATGCTCCATGAGTTTTACACCAAAACCCAATGTCTCTAATCCCTCGGTGACGGTCCAGCGCCATGCTGGAATGTTATTGATCTGAAACGCGCCTTTAAGCAAATCGAGTGCACGAGGTTCATCGTAAGTTTCGATAACAACCAAAGAAACATTTGTGTTGAGAATCAGCTGTAAATCATTATTATTCATCGAGTATAAAGTTTCCTTTTTTGGCACAAAAATTAACATACAAGACATCGAGAAACGCTTTAGATTAGCGTAATTTTGGAAAAACATGAAACGAAATATTACATTCATTGATCAGATCATTATTCAATCTGATCGCGCATTAAGAACGTTAACTCGAAATACCCAAGTGGCTTCAAACAGTTCACCTGCCTCGAAAGTTGACCACGAACAAGAATTATCTGAGAAGGAAAAAAAACATGTAGCGGGGTTAATGCGTGTAAATCACGCTGGAGAAGTTTGTGCGCAAGCTTTGTATCAAGGCCAATCAATAACGGCAAAACTAGAAACTGTAAGATATGAGATGGAGCAAGCGGCTGATGAAGAGATTGATCATCTCGCTTGGTGCGAATCGAGACTAAAAGAATTAAACGAACCTACAAGTGTTTTTAATCCTCTTTGGTATTCTTTATCTTTTGGACTGGGAGCAACTGCTGGTCTAGTCAGCGATAAGATTAGCCTAGGCTTTGTCGCAGCGACTGAGGAGCAAGTCAGCGAGCACTTAAAATCACACTTAAAAGAATTACCAAAGAACGACCTAAAAACCAGAGAAATATTGAAACAGATGCTTGAAGATGAGGAAGCTCATGGTCATGCAGCATTAGATGCAGGAGGTACAAACTTCCCAAAGCCAGTCAAAAACGTGATGAGTTTGATTTCAAAGGCTATGACAAAAACAAGTTATTACGTTTAAATAAAGAAGACATCCGGTTGTAATTTTTATGACCATTGACACAAACTGAATAGCTCCTCACTATTCTGCTTCGACAACCTCATAGCTGTGTAAAATTGAGACACCAGCAGCCTCTAGCATTATCGACGCTGAACAATATTTCTCGGCAGATAATTCTACAGCCCGCTTTACTTGAGATTCTTTTAAAGAAGTTCCAGTAACAATGAACTTGATTTCAATTTTTGTAAAAACCGCTGGAACCCCATCAGCCCTTTCGGCTATGAGTTCGGCTTTACAATCTAACACCTTCTGACGAGATTTCTGTAAAATACTCATAACATCAAAAGATGCACACCCACCAAGACCAAGCAACAACATTTCCATTGGTCTTACACCGAGATTTCTTCCACCTAAATCAGGAGGCCCATCCATTACAACAGAGTGTCCGCTGCCAGACTCACCAAGAAACATCGCATCATCAACCCATTTTACTGTTGCTTTCATAAAACCCTCCAATTACAAAAAATTGGCGAAGATTAGCACAGATTAGGCTAAACACCTAAAAGTCAAAAATCCGTTACGAAAACGACGAATAGTCACCAAATTGCTCCTTAATGATGAAAAAAAGTCGGATTTTGTATGACCAAGCGTTATACTCAAAATAATATTTTTTGAAGCAGCCGTTTAGGTCTAAACTTTGCTAAGTAGGTTTTGAAAAAACTAAAACAATAAAACCATTTACTTGAGCAAACTGACTAAGTTGTTAAGCGGTAAAAGAGAGGAACAGAGGAAAAAATTTTGGTTGCTATATCCCTTACGCCACACATAAATAATGTTGATGAATTTTTAAGTCATTGCCATAGACGCAGATACCCTGCAAAAAGCACGCTTATCTACGCAGGTGATAAAAGTGATTCACTTTACTACATCATTAAGGGATCAGTTACTGTATTAATAGAAGACGAAGAAGGTCGAGAAATGATCGTCGCCTATTTAAATGATGGTGACTTTTTTGGAGAGATGGGCCTTTTTGACGAACAAGATAATCGTAGTGCCTGGGTTAGAGCAAAATCAGAATGTGAAATCGCGGAAATTTCGTACTCAAAATTTCAAGAATTAGCAGAGTCCCATCCAGAGTTTTTATTCGCTATCGGGGAACAGATGGCACGACGTCTGCGCAATACTACACGTAAAGTTGGCGACTTAGCATTTTTAGATGTGACAGGACGTGTCGCCAGAACCCTTCTTGATCTATGCAAAGAACCGGACGCCATGACTCATCCAGATGGTATGCAAATTAAAATAACTCGCCAAGAAATTGGTCGGATTGTAGGTTGTTCTAGAGAGATGGTTGGGCGTGTTCTAAAAACTTTGGAGGATCAAGGCTTAGTTTCCGTCAAAGGAAAAACAATGGTTGTATTTGGTACACGCTAATTACACATCGTTCATATTTGCTCAGTTAACCGATGGCTGAGCAGACTCTTATCGTTATTCTAATCATTTAAATTTAAGACAGAAAGAGCGACCTAAGTTTTTCACCAGGATCATCTGCTCGCATAAAAGATTCTCCAACTAGAAAAGCATTTACACTATTTTCACGCATCTGTTTAACATGCGAAGACTCTAAAATTCCGCTTTCGGTCACTACAATTTTATCAGAAGGAATATTAGGAAGAAGCTGATAGGTCGTATCTAAACTCACATCGAAAGTATGAAGGTTGCGATTATTAATTCCTATGAGTCTGTTTGGTAATTCCAAGGCTAACTCCAATTCTTCTGCGTCATGAACTTCAACCAACACATCTAAACCTAACTCAATAGCCTGTTGGTTTAAATCAAATAATTGGTGCTTATCCAAAGCAGCAACAATCAGAAGAATGCAATCCGCTCCAATAAAGCGAGACTCAGTGATTTGATACGAATCTAAAATAAAGTCTTTTCGAATGACAGGAAGCTCGACGCTTGCCCTCGCATCTTTAAGATACTGATCAGCTCCCATAAAAAAATCAATATCTGTCAAAATAGACAAGCAAGCCGCGCCACCAAGCTCATAGCTCTTAGCAATTTCACTCGGTTTAAAGTCTTCTCGGATGATGCCTTTGCTTGGTGACGCTTTTTTAATTTCGGCAATGACTGCAGGACTACCCAAATTAATTTTAGCTTCGATCGCCTTAACAAATCCTCTGCATGGCACAAACTCTTTCTGTAAAAGTTCATTTTCACTTATCTTCGAAGCGCGCTCGGTCACCTCTTCATGTTTTCTCGCAATTATTTTTTTTAGTACTGTAGGAGTATCTGACACGACAAATCCGCTTAGCAATTGGTAAATTCAATTAATTCTTTTAGCTTTTCCTTAGCAAGTCCAGTGGATAACGCATCTTCTGCCATTTCAACGCCAGAAGCTAAATCTAGTGCTAAACCGGAAACATAAATTGCCGCACCGGCATTTAGTGTAATCATGTCCCGTGCTTTCACGACTTCATCTGACTCATCATCAGAAAAAGCTTTTTGAATTAATGCAAGAGATTCTTCTGAGCTATTAACTGAAAGACCGTCAAGATTGTCATAGTTATAGCCAGACGGTGACACGGCATATTCGGAAATTACACCTGCTTTTAGTTCAACGACAAACGTTCTAGCCGAGACTGAAAACTCATCAAGACCATCTTCAGAGTGCACCACCAGTACATGCTCACTACCAAGCTGCCTTAAAACCTCAGCCATTGGCTTGGCTACATCTCGTGAAAATACGCCGATAACCTGACGCTTTACACTAGCAGGGTTAGTCATTGGTCCCAACATATTAAATATGGTGCGCATACCCAGTTCTTTTCGAGGTCCAATTGCGTACTTCATTGCGCCATGATGAGCAGGAGCAAACATAAAACCAACTCCAATCTCTTGCACCGCGCGCGCAACCTGATCCGCAGGAATATTTAGATTTACACCAGCCTTCTCTAATAGGTCGGCGCTTCCCGTTGAGCTAGAAACAGAGCGATTTCCATGTTTAGCGACCTGGGCTCCAGCTGCGGCAACTACAAATGCAGCAGCAGTGGATACGTTAAATAGGTTTGCACCATCACCACCTGTTCCACAGGTATCGACCAAGTATTCAGATTGAATCGAAACAGGCGTTGCCAACTCCCTCATTACTTCCACAGCACCCACTATTTCGTCAATTGATTCGCCTTTGATTCTAAGTGCTACTAAAAATGCGCCTATTTGCGCCGCAGTCGTCTCTCCGGTCATAATCGACTTCATAACGGCGTACATTTCAGATTTAGAAAGGTCTTTCCCTTCAACTAGACTAGCGATAGCAGACTTGATATCCATAATTTTTGCTCTTAGTGAAATTTACAGATGTAAAAAATTTTGAAGCAATTGATGACCATGCTCACTCAAAATAGATTCTGGATGGAATTGCACACCTTCAATAGGAAAAAACTTATGCCTCACGCCCATTATTTCAGCGATTTCACCCGTATCATCTTCTGTCCAAGCTGTAAGTTCTAAGCACTCTGGAAGTGTATCTTTTTCTATTACCAATGAATGATAACGTGTTGCTGTAAACCGCTTTGGCAATTCAGAAAACACGCCTACACCTTTGTGCAGGATAGGAGACGTTTTTCCATGCATGACACGTTCAGCTCGGACGATATTTCCACCAAATGCTTGGCCAATACTTTGATGCCCCAAACAAATTCCAAGAACTGGAATCTTACCAGCAAACCTCTCTATTGCTTGAACGGAGATACCTGCTTCATTAGGTGTACATGGTCCTGGTGAAACAACAATACGCTCAGGCGACATGGCTTCGATTTCATCAATCGAGCATTCATCGTTACGTATCACTTTCACCTCTGCTTTTAACTCGGCTAAATATTGGACGACGTTATAGGTAAATGAATCGTAGTTATCGATCATTAAAAGCATGAAGAACCTCTGAGCAAAAAACGTCTATCCGAGACGCGTACATCATTTTTATTAAGGTAGCATTATAGGGAGCGTGTCGTAAGACGCAACCGGGAGAGACTCGAGCTCGAAAGAATTAATGACATTTTTATTAACTAGCGCGCTAATGTATCAAATGCTCATTTTTGATGAATAAAATAAATTTCGCATTCACATAAAAACCACGAAGTAACATTTAATGCCAAGTCAAACACTCGAAATGTCGACATTTCTTACACAAAGAAAACACCACCCCTGGGTTTATAACGAATTTGTAACCATTTTCTCATTATGTCTTAGTTTATGTTGACAAAAATCGAGTAAAATCAATAGCTAACAATTCTGTGAGGTATAGGAATCCTCTAAAATTGTTTTAATTGCGCAAAAATCAAGCATCAGGAATGCTTATTGCATCTAATTCATCTATTGCCCTATTTAATGGCTACAATTAGAGAAACATCAAGAGATACAGCATGGCGCCATCCAAACTCAATGACGGACACCTGGAACTAGTGAAAAACACTCCCCCACCAAAAAAGGCGGCGCCATCTCCAAGAGTGTTAAATCAAATAGAAGATACTACTATCACTTCATGTGAGAGGTATCTAGACCATATGTTCTCAGCTATTGATGACCTTTTTTACGAGCTATCTAAACGCGCATCAAGCAATAACGAAGAAAACCTGTATTTCGAGTCAATGAGAGAGCTTCGGATTAAACGTGGTGGGTTGGCAAAACACGTTTCTCAGGCTTTACTGGCTAATTTTGAACGATTTATGACTCCCGGGGCAGAGCTGGACTCATTTACGGAAACGCATGATCGAGACGAATCGAATTTGGCGATTGTTGAAGGCGACGACTTAGAAGTCGATTTAGCACTTAAGGGAATGGCAAATCGTACAAGAGAATCGTTCAAGACAGAACTTTATGAGATATCGATTCGACTTGACCACCTTTTATTGCAAATAAACGTTACCGAAAAAAATAACCCCCTCGATCCAGCTCAGATTGCTGCTGCTTTCGTTGGAGCATGTAATGAAAAGCTCAAAATTAACATTAAAACGCGGTTGATCGTCTTCAAACTATTCGAAAAACACGTATTAAAGCAGCTTGGGCATGTTTATGCAGATATAAACCAAATACTGGTTGAAACTGGAATACTCCCTAAGGTACCCAAAAACCTCAATAAAACTAAAAATGCAGAGCTTCCAACTGGAACGGAGACACAAGAAAAACCGAGTGAGCCCATATCAAATGAGCCTCCGATATTGGCAACTCCAGAGCCTTCTATTTCTATCAGTCAAAGTACCCTAGCAACGCTAATGGCGGCAATTAGAAGCTCGACCCAAGGATCCATTTATACCATCCCGAATAACCCTAATAATTCTGGTCAGAACAATTATTATTTCTATGCCAATAATCCTGGCCCGATTATGAAAGCGCCTGACTTGGCAAAAAACTTGTCCAACCGGCAACCAGAGTTCGATCAAGCCCTGGCAAAAGCTGATACACCTAAAAATATCTTACCAGATCTTGTTACCGAGCTTCTTGCAACTAAAAATCCTGCAAAGCCCCAATCTTTGGAGCAACCAGAAGAAGATACAATCAATTTAGTTGCGCTATTTTTTGATAAGGTACTCGAAGATGAAAATCTGCCCATCGCAATTCAATCTCTTGTGTGCCGACTGCAAATCCCTATTTTGAAAGTAGCAATAAACGATACTTCATTTTTAACAAATTCGGAACATCCTGCCAGAAAGCTAATCAATGCTATCACGCAGGTGGGTCTTTCACTTGATGAAACCAAGCCCATAGAGAAAGACCCTTTGTACAAGAAAGTGGTTGAAGCAGTTAATACCATTAACAAGCAATACAAGCTAGATGTCATTGTTTTTGCACAAGCCTTAGACGAACTTGAAAAGCTAATTAATAAAGAATCTAAGCGATCAGCGGTTGTCGAAAAGAGAACAACTCAAACAGAAGAAGGAAAGTATAAAATAAAGCATGCGAAAAGTTTCGCGCAATCAGTGCTTTACGACAAAATGAAAGATGCGGCATTGCATCCAAAAATTAGCGAATTTCTTACTAATACCTGGCTTCAAGTCTTAGTCATTACCTACATAAAATCTGGAAAAGATACTTCTGAGTGGATAGAAAACGAACAACTAGTAACTGATTTGATTTGGCTCAGCCAGGATCACTCAGACGAGCGCTCGCAAGCTCGCGCCCAAAGATTAAAGCCCGAAATACTTTCTAGAATAGAAGTTGGCCTAGAAAGCGCAATAGATAATTTAGATTCACGATCATCAATTATTAAAAATATTGAAGAAGCTATTAGAATTGATGGGAATGACAGCAGAAAAGTTAAAAGAAAAGTACTTTCGGAAGAACAAAAAGAAATTCTTGGGAAGTCTAAAACAGACGAGAAAACCTGGGAAGAAATGACCGCTTTGGAACGTCAACAGTCACGTTACGAAGAACTATCGTCGAAATACTATCAAAAGGCAAAAGACCTTCCCTTGGGAACATGGATTGAATACCAAGACGAAAAGCAAGGCAAGATACATCGTTGTAAACTCAGTGCTAAAATTGATGCAGAGTCCTACATCTTTGTATCGAGACTAGGATTTAAGACACTTGAAAAAACTCGGCGACAATTTGCCTATGACATGCAATTTAATAAGGCAAAGATTCTAGACTCATCACCATTTTTTGATAGAGTTATGAACAATATCGTTAATCACTTCACACAGGCTGTCAGTTAGGTATATATTGTCGCGAATCTTCTTGCCTTGTTAACGGCGAGTATAAAATAGAGACGACAATATAATCTAATTATGGAATTTGATAGCGTAACCCAAATTGCCTATTCAAGCGCGGCATTCCTTTCTTTTTTACTAACCATTGCATCTTTAACTCAGAGTATTAAGCGTAAGCTACCATGGTCACTATTTGTGGCGATAGCAACGCAAACTGCCTGGTTATCTACGATTGCTTACTATTCAAATATTAGTGATGAGTCCCTTCCAAAAATCTACTTTATGGAAGCTCTCCATTTTGTTGTATGGATAGTCGCGATTACACATACAACAGAAAAACTCTGCACCCACTGCCTACCAAAGCTCTATAAATTTGTTATATATTCGATGTGCACGACCTTTTTATTGGTTGCCTCTGCAATTTACTTAGACATAATTCACGTAGACTCCCTGGAATCGATTACCTTTTGGCAAGGAATAATGCTATCGATCGTCGGTCTTCTGAGTGTTGAGCAACTCTATCGCAATAACACACGCTATCGAGTAATAAAATTGCTATGTCTTGTAATGGCAGCAACATTTATATTCGATGCTTATCTCTTTACGCAAAATTTAATCTTTTCCGCATTTGATAGTGAATTATGGCGAACCAGAGCTGCGGTTAGCATGGCTTCTAGTGTACTTATCTGTATTGGCTTTATCACTTTAGTGCAACCAACAGAGTCCCCGGTAAAGCTTACTTTTTCGCGCCCGGTAATTTTTTACACCACATCACTATCTATTGCTGGCGGGCTTCTTACAGTGCTGTCTTTTGGGGGTTACTACGTGCAACTCTATGGCGGTAGTTGGGGTACGGTCATATATACCGCACTGCTCGTAATGGCATTGCTTACTATTGGTTCTATCTTGATATCTCGCTCTCTTAGAGAAAAACTAAGCGTGTTAATTAACAAACACCTATTTAGCTATAAATATGACTATAGGACCGAATGGATAAACCTTATAAACCAACTTTCTCGAAACGAAAAAGCCGAAGATCCAGCGCACAGAGCAATAAGAGTTGCCTCAGATCTGTTTAAATGTGACGGTGGTGCACTTTGGATCAAAAGATCAAAAGTTTTAGTGCCAGTAAAACAAATAAATGTAAGTTTCGATATTTCTGAAGCATTCGAACCCGAATCCTCGGAATTCGCTGGGGCACTGACTCAAGAGTGGGTATTTTCTCCACGCGCTCATGGAGGAGACCTGTCACAATTTAACGAATTACTTCCTGATTGGGCACGAAAAATCGACAATATTTGGATGATTTTTCCACTCCTTACCGAAAGATATTTGTTTGGATTTATGGTTCTCACAAGCAAGCAAAAACTCACTCCATTAAATTGGGAAGATTTAGATCTCATAAAGACAGTAGCACGTCAATTTGCAAGCTATTTGACTCGCCACGAACAGGCTGAACAACTTACGGAAGTACGCCAGTTTGATGCATTTAACAAGTTATCTGCTTTTGTAATGCACGACTTAAAAAATCTGATTGCACAGCAATCCCTGGTTGTTAAGAACGCGGAGAAACACAAAGACAACCCCGCGTTCGTAGAAGATGCAATTAACACGATTAACAACTCTGTCGAAAGAATGAATAATCTACTGCGTAAATTGCAGCACAATGAGCCAGATCACGCAAAAACACTTTCGATTAAAGAAGTGCTTATCGAGGCAATTAAACGATGCCAAAAGACACCTCCAACGCCAACACTCGCACCAATTGATACGAGCATTAAAGTAAAAGCCGACTTTGATAGCCTTGTGATGGTATTCACGCACATCATTCATAATGCTCAAGATGCAACGTCAAATAATGGATTTATAGATATTGCCGCACAACTTGACGATGGATTTGTTATGCTAACAATAGAAGATAACGGATCTGGCATGGATCAAGACTTTATTCAAAACAAACTCTTTAAACCTTTCGAGACGACAAAATCAGGCAAAGGAATGGGCGTTGGCGTTTATCAGGCGAGGGAGTATATTGCTTCACTTGGAGGGAGCATTAGCGTAGAAAGCACACTTGGAGAAGGCACAACATTCGTTATCAATATTCCAACCATCTAAAAGAAACAATATTTCATGGCTCACCAAGAAGAAAAATCAAAACTTTTAATTGTTGAAGATGATCAAGGTTTACAAAGCCAACTACGTTGGCATTTCGATCAATATGAAGTAATCGCTGCGTCAAATCGCGAAGAAGCAATTGCTGCAATTCGTCTACATGAACCACCTATTGTTTTGCAGGATCTAGGATTACCACCTGATGATGAAGGTGTTGATGAAGGATTCCGCTGTATTCGAGAAATATCCAGCATCTCTCCCATGACAAAAATTATCGTCATGACTGGCAATGCAGACTATGAAAATGCGGTAAGAGCCGTCGCGATGGGTGCATATGATTTCTATCAAAAACCGGTAAACCCCGAGACTCTCGATCTTATTCTGCAAAGAGCTTTTCATATCTACGCGCTAGAAGAACAGCACAGAAAAGCCGAAGAACAAAAACAATCCCCTTTAGATGGCATTATCGCGTGCGACCCCAAAATGCTAAAAATCTGTCGTACGATTGAAAAGCTTGCTCCGTCAGATGTGACCTGCACGCTAACTGGGGAAAGTGGAACAGGAAAAGAAGTCCTTGCGCGTGCACTTCATAACTTTAGCCAGCGAAAGTCTAAACGCTTAGTTGCAATTAACTGCGCTGCAGTTCCAGAAAACCTAATGGAAAGTGAACTGTTCGGGTACGAAAAAGGTGCCTTTACTGGCGCATCAAAAACAACTAAAGGAAAAGTAGAAACGGCATCCGGAGGCACACTTTTTCTTGATGAAATTGGCGACATGCCACTTATGTTGCAAGCTAAACTGCTTCGCTTTTTACAGGAAAGAGTCATTGAGCGAGTGGGCGGACGAGAAGAAATTCCTGTCGATGTTCGCGTTGTTTGTGCGACAAACAAAAATCTTCAAGAGATGGTAAATGAAGGAACATTTCGAGAAGATCTTTTCTACCGTATATGTGAAATGGAAATTGAAATCCCTCCCTTGCGAAATAGGCAAGGCGATAAATTACTCCTTGCAAGGCACTTTTTACAGCGATCAGTCGAACAAAATAATGCTCCGGTAACGGGTTTCTCCCCAGAAGCCATTGAGGCAATTGAAGCTTACGATTGGCCTGGAAACATTCGAGAAATGGAAAATCGCATTAAACGTGGTGTGGTCATGGCAGATGAAAAATTGGTTTCTTCCGAAGACTTAGGTTTGGTCTCCGATGGAAACTTCAGCCTTAATTTGAGAGAAGTGCGCTACAACGCAGAAAGAGCCGCAATATTGCGTGCATTAAATATGACTGAATACAACATATCTGCTACGGCAAAACAATTAGGGGTAACTCGCCCGACACTTTACGACCTAATGAAAAAATATAATATATCGGCGAATGCACCGACGGAGTGAAATTAGCGCATAAATTTCGGCAATGCAGTTTAGCTCTAGAGTTCGAAACTTCTTTGCCAGTCTAAACCTTGTTAAACACCACACCCGCTAAACGTTCATTACCTATGGCCTTAATTGCAGTTTGAACTTCTGCAGGTGTAACCATTCCATAAGGTACAACCAAAATAACAAAATCCACCGCCTGAGCAAGCATTCTAGCGTCAGCAGGATATTCAGAAATACTTGGACTATCTATTAAGATAAAACGGTCTGGATAGCGACTTTTGATTTCGTCTAAGAATTGATTCATGCGAAATGTTGAGACCCGTTCTGCTGAAGCCCTTGCGTTATTTCCTGCTGGAATGACTCTTACTCGAGGGATTCCTGAAGCATATACGATGTACTCTAAACCCATATCTTTGGAATTAAGATAATCAGATAAACCCACGTTTATTTCAGCGCTTAAAAGCGCCTCAGCCGTAGGAGAGTAAAAATTACAATCGACAATAACAGATGTTTTGGTACGATCAAGCGCTATAGCTGCCGCTAAGTTACGACATACATGTGTCGCCCCACCGCCAGGTGCTACGCAAGTGATCATACAGTTAAAGTTGGCTCCGCCGGATTGTTCAAACAGTTGTGTTCGAAGATCACGGAAAGTTTTTAGCATCTTCTCGTCATTAGTACCCTGACGAAGTATCTTGAGATGATCAAGTTCAGTCGCATTGAAATGGTGAATTTCAGACATTTTTGCAATCTGTTCTTCACCTTGCATATTCAACACCACGCTCTCTTTAATTGCCATTTATCCACTCCTTCGATCGCCTGTTCCGTTATTTTGCCCAATCTATGGCACTGAATAAAGCCCTAGCTTTATTCATTGTTTCTTTCCATTCAAGTTCTGGGACGGAATCAGCAACTACGCCTGCACCCGCTTGAACAAATATTTTTCCATCCTTAATAACAGCTGTTCGGATAGCAATGGCCGTATCCATATTACCATTCCACGCCATATAACCAATTGCACCGCCATATATCCCACGTTTTTCAGGCTCAAGCTCGTCAATAATTTCCATTGCTCTGATTTTCGGCGCTCCAGAGAGCGTTCCTGCCGGCAACGCGGCACGCAGCACATCCATTGTTGACAGGTTATCATCGAGTTTACCGATGACATTTGAGATGATATGCATTACGTGGGAATAACGCTCGACAATCATTTTCTCAGTAAGGCATACCGACCCCACTTTTGCAACTCGACCCACATCATTGCGCCCAAGGTCGATTAACATTAAATGTTCTGCTATTTCTTTGGGGTCGTTGAGTAGCTCCTTTTCTAATGCAATATCTTCATCATCATCATAGCCTCTACGACGCGTCCCAGCTATTGGCCTTACTGTTACTTCATCATCTTCTAGGCGAGCGAGTATTTCTGGGCTAGATCCTACTACTTGATGATCTCCCATATCCAGAAAATACATATAAGGCGACGGATTAAGGCATCGCAAAGCTCGATACAGATTTAAGGGTTCTGATTCAAAAGGTAGTTGCATTTTTTGCGACAGCACCACTTGCATGGCATCACCCGCTAAAATGTAGTCTTTGACTCGTTCAACCGCAGACATAAAGTTTTCACGGCCGAAACTTGAAACAAACTCTTTTTCACAACTTAACCCTTTCTGCTCACCAACAAATTGGGCCATTTGCATAATAGGTAGCTGAGGAATAGGCATACTTAACCTTGCTTCTAGCTTGTCCAGTTTGGACTTTGCAGCCTCATAGCTATTCTCTTCGTTAGGATCTGCATGAACGATAATATGAAGCTTACCCTTCAGGTTATCGAAAACTAGAACTTCTTGGGAAACGAGTAATAAAATATCCGGGGTGTTTTGATTGTCTTGAGGGACTGAATTAGCAAGCTTCGGCTCGACATATCTAACAGTGTCATAACTGAAATAGCCCACTAGGCCACCAGAAAAGCTCGGCAAGCCACCAATATTAGGTACTTTTATACTCGATTTAAGTTGCTCAATCGCAGATAAGGGGTCCTCGTGCTCATAAGAATCAATGCATTCACCGTCACGAAACACCTTTATTTGATTTCCCCAGGCTTCAAATCGCTCCGACGCGGGTAATCCAATAATCGAGTATCGACCCCATTTTTCGCCACCTTGGACAGATTCAAAAAGATAGGAGTAACTACCGCGAGCCAACTTTAGATAACTTGATAAGGGCGTTTCAGTGTCCGCTAACACTTCGCGGTAAAGGGGAATTTTATTGAAACCAGCTTGTTTAAACTGGTCGAACTCTTTTGGAGTCATAATGCGTCTCGCAACTTATATACTTAAAGCAACTTACAAGCTTAAAGCAACTTAGGATTTCAAATAGTCAAATTGGCTTATAGTGAATAGAATTGACTAACTACGCCATGAACATGAATAAGTTACGAACACTTTATTACTCTCTTATTTCAAAAATTTTATCGCCAAAAGGGTTAGTTTACATCATTTACCCGTTGTTTCATCAACGAGATAGTTTGTTTATAGTCATCAGACCCAAATATTGCTGATCCGGCAACAAATGTATCTGCGCCTGCTGCCGCAATTTGAGCAATATTATCAAGGGAAACTCCCCCATCAATCTCTAAGCTAACATCCAGATTAGCGTCTTCAATCAATGACCGAACCGTTTTAATACGTTCAAGCACATATGGAAGAAATGCTTGGCCTCCAAACCCAGGGTTCACTGACATGAGCAAAATCATGTCCAATTGATCCAAGGTATACTTCAAAATATCAAGATTCGCTGTCGGCGTGAAAACAAGACCAGCCTTACACCCTTTATCTTTTATCAATTTAATGGAGCGGTCAGGATGTTTAGAAGCCTCAGGGTGAAAAGTGATATATGTGGCGCCAGCTTCTGCAAACTGAACAATCAAATCATCAACGGGTTCAACCATAAGGTGAACATCAAGCGGAACTGAAACACCGTATTTAATCAAAGATTTACATACAACTGGACCAAATGAAAGGTTTGGCACGTAATGATTATCCATCACGTCAAAATGAATCAAATCCGCCCCTGCATCAATCACCGCGTCGACTTCCTCTCCCAACCGAGCAAAATCAGCAGACAAAATTGAAGGCGCAATTCTATTTTTTATCACGGTTTTAACCACCTAATTTACAGACCTAGTACCAAAATTTCTTCTATTCTACTTAATATGATAGTTTCAAAGAACCACCAGAGAAACAGATTAATATACCAGAGTAAATCTAACGCGAAATTTTTACGTTTTTTCGTAATTACCCCAATTTTGTTAATTTTTTCTCTTCATTCTCTCGCCCAGGAAGAGCAAAACACTTCTGAAGCAAAACACACCGACAGTGAATCATCCACCGCAGAGATGCCTAAAGTGGATCGCTTGCACCTGAGCATAGCGGATCTAGAAAAAATTAAACAAAAGATATTTTCCACAGAACTCGACCCTGCCGACATCGAGGTCATCAGTTCGGGTGACGACGAATTTGCTGTATTATGGCAAAATGCACGCGGTGGACGAACCCTGGGCGCAGTACTATTTGTTCATGGCGCAGGACAAACACCTGACTGGCCGGGAACGATCGATTTATTGCGTACGACATTGCCAGATTTTGGTTGGGCGACACTTTCGGTTTCGATGCCAGATCCTTTACCGTCAGAAATACCAGGCCGCACAACTCCCATTCCCATCTCTAAAGAAGAACTTGAAAACCAACCCGAGACAAAGCAAGTAGAAACCAAGGACAAACCAGAAGCTGCCACTCCAACTCCAAAGTCCACACCAATGCCAATAAAAACACCGAGACCAGATATCGAATCCCAGGCTTTTTTGCGAATTGATACAGCTGTTAAGTATTTGCATCAAAAGGGACAATTTAATGTAATTATTGCTGGAGAAGGGCTCGGCGCGGCAAGAATTTCTAAATTTGTGGATAAAAAGCTCGGCAACACATTGAAAAAAGATGTCGGAAAAGTGGTGGACTCAGTAAATACACGTATGGTTCGTACCATGATCTTAATTAATGCACGAAATCAAATTCCCGGAGAAACAGAAACTCTCCCAAACTTTCTCAATTATTTATCTCTGCCAATTCTAGATATTTATACTCACTCTCACTATCTCGACCAGTACGAACCTAAAGATCGCATGGCAAGAGCAAAAAAAAATCAATTAGAAAACTACGTGCAGATTCCAATGCGAGCTTCAGACGCTGCAGCATTTAATAAAGAAACCCTTCTCATTCGACGTATAAGAGGCTTCTTAGAGAAACATGCAAAAGGCGTTGAACTAGAAAAAACAGAATGATTTGGCGAAAAAAACTTTTAGGTACAGCTGCGATTAGAATAAGTCCATCAACAAGGGTTAAATATTTTCTGAGTAATACTGCCGAACAAATTCGAGTCGTTCAGGAGTTCCCACGTCGACCCATGAATTAGAATGCACTTGCCCAGTAATCAACTTTTTAGCGATGGCCCAATTTAACACTTCAATGAGTGGGAATTTCTTTTTCAATTTAGGATATGAAAAGAACAATTTTGGACAAATCACACTTACACCAGCAAAAGTAAATCGTGAACTTATTTGCAAATTAGATTCAACCTCAGTTGAGACGAAATTACTATTTGTGAGATAAAAATCACCGTTTTCATTGTGCGCTGGATTGGTTACTAATAAGAGATGGAAAAACCCACTCTTAGCGTTTTCAGAAAATACTCGATAATCAATATCTAGCCACACATCACTATTTACCATTAAAAAAGGTTTCCCTCCGAGCAAGTCTTTTGCGTAATGAATAGCTCCTGCGGTTTCCAGCATTTCAGGCTCTTCAGAGTAGAAAATTTCAACACCATATTTCCTCCCATCACCCAATTCCCGTTTTATAAGATGGCCGAGGTAGCAAAGATTAATAATGATTTGTTCAATTCCAGCCTCTTTTAATCGAAGGATTTGATGTTCGATAAGACTCTTTCCTCCAACATTTAAAAGAGGTTTTGGAGTATCTAAAGTGAGCGGTCGCATTCTGCGGCCTTCTCCCGCTGCAAGGATAAAAGCTTTCATAGAAAATGAAACGATTCTAAAACAGTTTAAGAAAAATTAACTTGCGCCTTTTTCGCCCAGGGCTGATTCTCAATGAGAGGCACAAGATGATTATCAAACCACTGTAAAAATTGACTGAACTCTTCATATTTTTGCATCACAGTTCGAAAATAAGCAATGACTAATGGCAAATCATTCAAATATTTATGTTTGCAATCCCTCAAAGACAAGCGCGCAAATATACCAAGTACTTTCATATGCCTTTGAATACCTGTCAGATCAAACCATCGAATAAATTGCGCTTCAGATACATCGGCACAAATACCTTTCTTCTTAAGTTCGTTTAAGTAAAACAATACCCAACGTTCCACAAGGTGAGAATCCCACTGAATGTAGCAGTCTCTTAAAAGGGAAACCAAATCATAGGTTATTGGTCCCCAAAGGGCGTCCTGAAAATCAATAATTCCTGGCTGTTCTTCTTTGCCATACAAGATGTTTTGAGAATGAAAATCACGATGCACAATAACATTGGGCTGGGTAAGTATTTCCTTAATGAGAAATTCCATGGATCGTTGAATGAGCTGGGATTCAATACTATTTAATTCATACGAAAGGAGTCGACTCACAAACCATTCTGGAAACAAATTCATTTCTTTCAATAACTGTCCCTGATCATAATTTCCAAATAGTTCTTTTTTATTTGGGATAGATTGAATATCCAACAACGTATATAACGCTCGAGAGTAGAGCCTATCAGCACTCTTTGAATTAAGGTGGTCAAAATAAGTATCTTCGCCTAGATCTTCCACGAGGAGAAATCCTCGATTAAGATCACTAGCTATAACTCTCGGTGTAACGACACTTCCGGCGCGCAAATAATCAGCAATATGGATAAAAATCGACGAATTCTCAGTTGATATTGGCGCATAAACGGCGATTAGGCTCGGGGTTGTCTTTACACGAAAATATTGCCTAAAACCCGCATCCCCTTTTAACGGTATCCAAATACTTTCTAAACTAGTTATTTCTTGGTCAGTAAATGGTTTTTGCTGTAACAACCATTTTTTCAATTCTTTTTCAGGTAACAAAGGTTTTAGTCACTCTCAAATAAAGTCAATAACTTTGAGCTAAATAATCAAAACATCAAACAAATAGTCTTAATTTTGCCGCTGTTATACAATCGCACATTTTGCAAGAAACGCCTAACTTTATGGTTCAAATAAGTAACAGTCGGAATCAAAATAGAATGAACAAGCGGCCTAACCGCACCTTAAAATTCCGCCATGCGTTAACCATAATAACGCTATCTATTACCCCTCTCGTTTTATCACCCGTAAGCTGTTACGCAAACGAGTCATCAGCAGCCTGGACAGATTGGAAATCTGCCGAAGAACTCTCGGATTCTGAATTAAAAACGGTTCGACCAGGATGTTCTGGCATTTACGTTGATCCTACAATCAATCACTTTAACGCTACAAGTAAAGATGAAACGCTTCTCGTGGAAGCCAATAACGCTGAAGTGTCTCACGGGAACAATGCTAATTTAAGCGGTTCTGTGACTGTCCGGCAAGGGAATAAATCTCTTACTGCGCAGCAGATGCAATATGATCGATTAGCCGACAAAGCACAACTTTCCGGTGATGTCACCATTCGCCAGCCAGGGATTTTAATCAAAGGCAATAATGCTAAAGTAGAATTCAAGAATAATCGCTCTCGATTTGAAGGTGCTTCTTTCGTCATGCACGAAACACATCTTCGAGGCTCTGCATCAGCAATTGGTCAGGTTTCGGACAATATTATTCAGCTAGAAAACGGCAAAATAACGAGCTGCGAACCAGATAACAATGGTTGGAGCCTAGAAGGCGAAACCCTAAGCATCAATAGCGAAACACGACAGGGAAAGGGTAAAAACGTAAAACTCAAGATTGCGTCAGTACCCGTCTTATACCTACCTTACATTTCGTTTCCTGTTGGAGAAGAACGCCAATCTGGATTTTTGTTTCCAGCATTAAGCAGTAGCGAGGATGGAGGCTTTGATATTGCTCTACCCTACTATTGGAACATTGCACCTAACTACGATGCGACGATTACTCCAAGGCTGATAACAAGCCGAGGCCCCATGCTAGAAACCGAGTTTCGCCATCTGATTCCATGGGTAAAGAGCGAATTACGCGGCGCATTCCTCCCAAATGACAGCGGAAGTAACGATCAGGATTTACAAGATCTCATCGATTCCGGAGAAATAACTGAGGAACAAGCCAACCCGAATAAAGGTAATAATCGTTGGCTAATTAATTTCGAACAAGATGGCGGTTCAACAAGAGGCTGGTACATACACAATGATTTCAGCAAGGTCAGTGACATTGACTACTTCAGAGACCTTGGTTCATCATCTTTTGCCGTGTCTAATAATTCCCAACTAGATCAAATATTTAGCCTTGGCTTTCGTGGCGATAATTGGAACTTTGGCGCGCTCCTGGAAGATCACCAGCTACTTTTAGGCGGAGTCAGTAACACCTATAAGAAAGAGCCACAACTCGATATTGACGGATTTTATCAATGGCGAAGTTTCTCCACTACCCTACAAAACAGCATCTCAAAGTTTGTAAGCACTAGCGCTTTTGACGCTATTGAAGGTAACCGTGTTTCTCTTGATTACCGCGCTAACTGGAATAAAAAGTCACCTTGGGGATTCTTTAAGCCAGAAGTTGGTTACAAATATTTAAATTATGATTTAAGTGCGAGTCGCAGCAACAATGATCTCGATGGCCGAAGTAATCAAAATTATGATGCTTTTCAAACCAGCATCGATACTGGATTACGTTTTGAAAGGTCGTTTTCAGGATTTACTCATACTTTTGAACCTAGAGCATTTTATCTTTACCGCGAATTTGTAGATCAATCCGACCTATTTAATTTGCTAGGTAGCCAAGATCTAAACTTCGATACATTCTTTCGCACTTTCTCTTATGACCAGCTGTTTCGTGATTCTCGATTTATTGGCTCTGACAGAATTGACGACGCGAACCAACTCACCTTGGGGGCAAGCTCACGATTTATTAACAACAAAAATGGGCAAGAAACATTTAGAGTGAGCCTAGGCAAAATCTACTATCGGCAAGATAGACGCGTATTCCTCGACGAGCTTGACCCACTAGAAAATTTGAATGTAAGCAGCTCAGAAGTTGCGCTAGAAACCAGTGCTTTCCTGAATCAAAACGCTGAATTTATTTTGAACGCCATCTATGACACAAAGAACGAAAGGACGAATCGTTCGACAGCGAGATTTCACTACGCAACAAAAAACAAAACAAATCTATTTAACTTTGCTTACACTCGCACCAATGGCGACATTCCTGGTGCAACAGGAATAGAAACGTTGGAGCAAACAGACGTTTCCACTGCAATACAGATTTCGCCTCAATGGGCAATGATGGCCAGATCAAATTATGACTTTCAAAATAGCCAGGAACTTGAAACCTTCATCGGGTTCGAATATGACGACTGTTGTTATCGGGTTCGTTTCCTAGCAAGAAAGTGGCTAGATAGTAATATTGCTTCATTAACGGACTCAGAATCCGCAAAATCTGATTCAGGCTTATTCATGGAATTCCACTTAAAGGGGCTTGGCGGCTCTGGAGCGAAAATAAATGCTATTTTAAACGACGGTATTTACGGCTATGATCAGAGAAAACAAAAGCGATAATTCAGGCTTTTTTGCTAGTGCACCAAAGTCTGAATTCACAAAAACAACCTTTTTTTAAGTTAAAAGAAATGATCCTAAGACACCCTATTGAATCACTGTTTATTTTATTCGTATGTATAACGGCACCATTAAACACGATTGCTGATATTGAATTGCTCGATCGCATAGTTGCCATTGTTGACAACCGAGCGATTACCCAATCTGAATTAGAGGAAAAAACAGAAGAAATTTTGATCAATGCACGATCTTCTGGCGTGACACTACCAAGTAAAACAGAGATCAAAAAGCAGGTATTAGACCTTTTAATCAATGAAACTCTTCAGATTAACGCCGCAAAGCGTTTCGGGTTAGACCCGACAGATCAAGAAATAGATTTAGCTATTAACAACCTCTTGCAACAACAAAAAATTAGCCGTAGTCAACTTGAAGCAGATTTAGGGAAAATGGGACGCAGCCTAAATGATTATCGCCGCACTATCCGCCGGCAATTACTTATTCAGCAAGTGTCGCGCGGCGTAGTCAATTCTAGAATACAGATATCCGATCAAGATATAGACAGCTTTCTAAAGTCCGCCGACGCAAAATTCTGGGCTTCTCCCGACTATAATCTTGGTCACATATTCTTACCTGTTGCAAACTCAGCCACATTTGAGGAAACTCAAGCAATTGAGCAAAAAGCAAATGACTTATTTCACAAACTTATCAGCGGCGCCAATTTTGAAGCAACTGCGATTGCTGAATCAAAAGGAGCTGCCGCTTTAAAAGGTGGAGATTTAGGTTGGCGCAAAACATCTGCACTTCCAACTTTATTTGCTAATGTGGTCCCTGATTTAAAAGAAGGTCAGATAACAAAGCCTTTGCGAAGTAAAGCGGGTTTCCATATTTTAAAGCTTAAAGGAAAAAAAGGTGACGAGAAGCGTATGGTGACCCAGTCTAAGGTGCGTCATATATTACTGGAACCAAATGAGCTCTATAACAGCACTCAAACAAGGGATCGTCTCGCAGAAATTCGTCAAGAGATTATCGATGGTAAAAGCAAATTTGAGGATATGGCCCGAGAACACACAGACGATATTGGCTCAAAACTTTCTGGCGGTGATATGGGTTGGTCTACCCCCGGTATATTTGTCCCAGAATTTGAATCAGTTATGAACGGCATTGAAGTAGGAACAGTCAGCGAACCTTTTCAAACTCAGTTTGGATGGCATATATTGCAAGTTCAAGAGAGACGAAATGAAGATATGACTGAAGAAATGTTGCGAGCACGGGCAGGCAATATTATCAGAAGTCGCCGCTTCGAAGACGAAGTACAACTTTGGGTACAAGAAATGCGCGACGGTGCATTTATCGACGTAAGAATCTAATAAACTAAAATTTGGACCCAGGCCGAGCCCATTGAGCTACAAACGCATACTTTATACTCCTGGTGAGCCCGCAGGCGTCGGACCCGAGCTAGCAGTAAAAATCGCCCAACGCAGTCAAGATTGCGAGTTCATCGCAATTTGTGATCCTGAGCTGCTAATGCATTCGGCTGAATCGCTTGGGTTAACGATTTCATTGCATACCTTTGACCCATCTCACGCTCGGCGATCTAGTGAAGGTGAAATAAGCATTATTCCAGTTCAATGCGCAGCCAAAGTAATACCTGGAAATCTTGATTCTAGAAATTCACCATATGTGCTCGAAACGCTCAAAAAGGCGGCTAGCCTTTGTCTAAGCAATGACGCTGACGCGCTTGTTACCGGTCCAGTTCAAAAAAGCATCATAAATGATTCCGGCATCGCTTTTAGCGGACATACCGAGTTTTTCGCAGAACTCAGCAATGTCAAAAAAGTGGTTATGATGCTTGCCACGAAAAACCTAAGGGTGGCTTTAGCAACAACCCATATTCCTTTGAAAGACGTCGCTAGCGCTATCACCCAGGAAAGCTTAAGCGAAGTTATCCAGATACTAATCAGCGAACTCAAGACGAAGTTTGGTATTTCTCATCCTAAAATTCTCATTTGTGGCCTAAACCCTCATGCAGGCGAGAATGGTCATCTAGGATTGGAAGAAATTGAAACAATAAACCCTGTACTGGATGAGTTAAGAAACTCTGGTGCGGCATTAATCGGCCCTCTGCCTGCTGACACCTTATTTACACCACAATATTTGCAAGATACTGATGCGGTGCTAGCCATGTACCATGATCAAGGCTTGCCTGTTTTAAAAAGCCAAGGCTTTGGGGAGGCTGTCAATATCACTCTTGGCCTGCCATTTATTCGCACATCTGTCGATCATGGCACGGCTCTTAATATTGCAGGAAAAGGCATCGCAAACACAGGTAGCCTAGAAACGGCACTTGGCTATGCTGAAAAACTTGTAGCGGCAAGCCAATCCAGTGAATAAGCGTTTACTTACTGGTGGCCACAAGGCTAAAAAGCGATTTGGTCAAAACTTCCTTGTTGATCGAGGAATAATTTCACACATAGTTAGGAGTATTGCCCCAAAAAGCACAGATAACCTAATCGAGATAGGACCTGGTCAAGGCGCGATAACAGCATTACTCTTAGAATCATGTAAAAAACTCCAAGTTATTGAGCTAGATCGCGATCTGATCCCACTGCTCTTGGCACAATTCGCAAGCTACGAAGAGTTTAAAATTCATCAAGCTGATGCGCTTGATTTCGATTTCAGACAATTTTATTCTGAAGAGAAGCCCCTTCTGCGAATCGTTGGTAACCTACCTTACAATATTTCAACACCACTTATATTTCATCTTTTGGCGCAACGTGACTGCATCGCGGATATGCATTTCATGTTACAAAAAGAAGTTGTACAAAGGCTCGCGGCTATGCCAGGCAATAAAAACTACGGACGATTGAGTATCATGAGCCAATATTATTGCGCTGTTGAACATTTATTTGACGTACCTCCAGAGAGTTTTCATCCTGCACCAAAAGTTGACTCAGCGATTGTTCGCTTGACACCCTACAAGACACCTCAAATTGAAGTAAAAGATATCAATACGCTGGAAAAACTTGTTAAAGCGGCTTTCTCCCAAAGAAGAAAAACATTAAGAAACGCATTGAAATCTATTATGGAAGATGAAATTATGGAACAGTGTAACGCTGATTTCTCGAAACGAGCTGAAGAACTCACTCTTACAGAATATGCGGAACTTTCCAATTTTCTTTTCGCCACTCAACAGAATTAAAATGATGCAAGAATCGATTAATATCGACGTAAATAGCCATTACATAGAAGAGCAATCTCGTCCTGAGTTAAATCAGTTTGTGTTTGCATACAACATTACAATTGAAAATTTTGGCACTGGAACCGTGCAACTTTTGAATCGCTATTGGTATATAAAAGACAGCGAAGAAAGAAAACAAGAAGTGCAAGGTGAAGGAGTGATAGGTGAGCAACCCAAAATCTCTCCAGGAGAGAGCTATAGCTATACAAGTGGTGTGGTTATTCATACACCTCCTGGCACAATGCAGGGTCACTACGAGTTTGTTGCAGCAGATAATTCACTTTTCAAAGTCGAAATCCCTTTGTTTGCTTTGGTTTTACCGCATTCTTTGCATTGATCTTAACTTAGATTCGGCATAACTCTGTCAGCCGATACTACTTTTTCAATCACGCCTCGTAAAATTACGATGTATGACCCAGTTCTTAATCTGTTAAATAAGGCACAAAAATGTGTTATTGCGCGACTTGGTAGATTTGATTAAGCTCATTATTCATTTATGTCTAAATATTATTAAAACTTAAGAGAGGAGAAACCAAAATGGCGACTTATGCGGTAGGTGACATCCAAGGGTGCATCAAACCTCTCAAGAAGCTATTAAAAAAAGTCGATTTTTCTCCATCGAAAGATACTCTTTGGGCAGCAGGTGATTTGATCAATCGAGGGCCAGATAGCCTAGAAACACTTAACTTCTTAATGGATTTGAGAGGTTCATTAAAAGTTGTACTGGGGAACCACGATTTACATTTTTTAGCAGTCGTATTGGGAAATGCAGAGATCCGAAGAAAAGATACTCTCAGTGCACTCTTAAAAGCGAAGAAACGAAATGAAATTGTAGATTGGTTGCTGGCAAAACCTTTGCTTCACCACGATTCGGAACTTGGTTACACCATGGTTCACGCAGGGATACCTCCGCAATGGACTATTAGCAAATCTCTCGAGTGCGCGGCTGAAGTGCAGAGCGTTTTAAAGTCAAAAAATAATAAAGCCTTCTTTAAAAACATGTACGGGAATCAACCAGACAAATGGTCAGACTCGCTAAAAGGTATGGAACGACTCCGTTTAATTACAAATTATTTTACTCGAATGCGTTTTTGTGACTCGCAAGGGAAACTGGAGCTAGAAACTAAAACAGGACCAGATTCCGCACCAAAGGGCTATAAACCATGGTTTAGTCATAAAAACCATCAAATCAAAAACAAAAAAGTGTTGTTTGGTCATTGGGCCGCTCTACTCGGAGAAACAAATACCCCCAATTTTATAGGACTCGACACAGGCTGTGTTTGGGGAGGGAAATTGACTTTACTGCACCTCGAAAAGCACGAAAAAATTGCCATAAATTGCGATTGCGACCTGTAACGCCTAAAGCAGTGAATATTTTATTAGGTTATTTACCTCATACCATATTGAACCAATTCTAGTTAAATTGTCCGAATAAATGAAAAGGATTAAAAAATTTCATCGGCTTTTGAAAACAAAACCCAATAAACTAAATTAACTTCATTTTAATGCGAAAATAAAAAGTATGGCGTGCTTTTTGAATAATTATTTTTCGAATTAATTCAATATTTTCTGGTCAAGGTATAGAGAGAGCGAGACAAAGGGACTATCCTTAAAGTATGGCATAAATACTTTGATCAACTAAAACCTGGAATATAAGGCGAACGAGGAGACTCACAATGACAATTTTTAGTCATTACCGCGAACGTTACGAGGCGTCTCAGCAAGAGACAATAAGTATTCAGGAATACTTAAATCTGTGTAAAAAAGACCCATCTGTCTATGCTTCTGCGGCTGAAAGAATCCTGTCAGCAATTGGTGAGCCAGAGCTTATAGACACATCTAAAGATTCGCGAAACAGTCGAATTTTCTCTAATAAGATTATTAAACGCTACAAGGTGTTTGAAGAGTTTCATGGCATGGAAGAAGCCATTGAGCAAATTGTTTCCTTCTTCAAGCACGCGGCACAAGGTCTGGAAGAGAAGAAACAAATTCTTTATCTTCTTGGTCCCGTTGGTGGTGGTAAATCGTCTTTAGCGGAAAAACTCAAATCGCTAATAGAAAAAGAGCCAATTTACTGTTTAGAAGATTCGCCCGTTTTTGAATCACCGCTTGGGTTATTTGACCCACAAGAAGACGCTCAAATCCTCTCTGAGGATTACGGAATTCCTAATCGATACTTAAAAAATATTATGTCGCCTTGGGCTGCTAAACGATTACACGAATACGGCGGAGATATCAGCAAGTTTAAAGTTGTTAAAATTTATCCTTCGATCCTCGATCAAATCGCTGTTTCAAAAACCGAACCTGGTGATGAAAACAATCAAGATATCTCTTCTCTTGTAGGGAAAGTCGACATTCGTAAGCTAGAAGATTTTCCTCAAAACGATCCAGATGCTTATAGTTTTTCAGGAGGGCTTTGTCGTGCCAATCAAGGCTTGATGGAATTTGTAGAAATGTTCAAGGCACCCATAAAGGTGCTTCATCCATTATTAACTGCGACTCAAGAAGGTAACTTTAACAGTACCGAAGGTATGGGAGCGATTCCGTTTGAAGGTGTTGTATTGGCGCATTCTAACGAAGCAGAGTGGCAAAGTTTTAAGAATAACAAAAATAATGAAGCATTTATTGACCGTGTTTACATTGTAAAAGTACCTTATTGTTTGCGTGTCAGCGATGAAATACGAATTTATGAAAAGCTATTGGAAAACAGTTCACTTAATCTAGCACCTTGCGCACCAGATACATTAAAAATGCTCGCTCGCTTTTCTGTTTTATCTCGATTAAAAGCCCCAGAAAACTCGAGCATTTTTTCAAAAATGGGCATTTATGACGGACAGAACTTAAAGGACAAAGACCCAAAAGCTAAATCTTTACAAGAGTATAAAGATAATGCTGGCGTGGATGAAGGTATGGAAGGACTATCGACTCGATTTGCCTTCAAAATACTTTCTCGTGTTTTTAACTTTGACACAACAGAAATTGCTGCAAACCCAGTACATTTGTTATATGTGTTGGAACAGCAAATTGAGCAAGAACAATATCCGGAAGAAACCCGCGATAGATATTTAGGATTTATTAAGGAGTACCTAGCTCCTCGGTATGTGGAATTCATCGGTAAAGAAATCCAAACGGCCTATCTAGAATCCTATTCAGAATATGGCCAAAACATCTTCGATCGTTATGTGACCTATGCTGACTTCTGGATACAAGACCAGGAGTTTCGCGATCCAGAAACAGGTGAACTGCTCAATCGCGCAGCTTTAAATGAAGAGCTCGAAAAGATTGAAAAACCTGCTGGGATTAGTAATCCGAAAGATTTCCGTAATGAAATTGTGAATTTTATGCTTCGCGCTAGGGCGAATAACGAAGGTAAAAATCCAGTTTGGACAAGTTACGAAAAACTTCGAACAGTAATCGAAAAGAAAATGTTTTCGAATACTGAAGATCTATTACCTGTTATTTCCTTCAACACAAAATCCTCTGCCGATGACAAAAAGAAACATGAAGATTTTGTCAATCGCATGATTGAGCGTGGCTATACAGAAAAGCAAGTACGCCTTCTATCAGAATGGTACTTAAGAGTGAGAAAGTCACAATAAAAATATGATTTCATTAGGATAACTGTGTGAATTACATTATCGATCGACGCCTCAATGCAAAAAAGAAAAGCACTGTAAACCGACAAAGGTTTATGAGGCGTTATCGAGAACACATTAAAAAGGCGGTCTCCGACGCAGTAAATAAGCGTTCGATCACTGACATGGAGTCAGGTGAAAAAATCACTATCCCTCGCAAAGATATCAGCGAACCAAATTTTCAACATGGCGAAGGTGGCCGAAATACTCGTGTCCTCCCTGGAAACGATAGATTTAATCAAGGAGATCATATTCCCAGACCTGAAGGCGGAGGTGGATCTGGCGGTTCTGGGTCTGGTGCAAGCGATTCTGGTGAAGGGGAAGATGAATTTACTTTTCAAATTACACAGGACGAATTTTTAAATTATGTTTTTGAGGATCTTGAACTACCCAACTTAATAAAACGTCAGCTTGCAGGTATTGAAGAATTTGAATACCGGCGCGCAGGTGTTGCTAACGAGGGTACCCCAGGCAGAATCAATATCGTACGAACACTTCGTTCTGCGAATTCCCGCCGCATTGCTTTGACTGGAAAAAAGCGCAAACAATTGCGTGCAATAACCGAAGAGATAGAATCTCTGGAGTCGCAATCCACGCTAGATGAAGAAAAAATAAATACGTTAAAGGCTGAAGCTGAAGATCTAAAAAATCGAATAAAACGTGTTCCTTGGATTGACGATTTTGACGTAAAGTATAATTTACATGTTAAACATCCAATTCCAACATCCAGGGCAGTGATGTTTTGTTTGATGGACGTTTCTGGCTCAATGACTCAAGAAACCAAAGATATCGCCAAACGTTTTTTTCTTCTTCTTTATCTATTCTTGCAGCGAAATTATGAAAAGATCGAGGTTGTTTTCATCCGGCATCACACTAGTGCAAAGGAAGTAAATGAAGAGGAATTTTTCTATAGCCGAGAAACCGGCGGAACCATAGTATCTAGTGCATTAAATTTGATGGACGAAATTATTGAAGATCGTTATTCACCAAGCGAGTGGAATATCTACGGCGCTCAAGCATCAGATGGCGATAATTGGAACGATGATTCCGCTATTTGCTATCGCTTACTTACAGAAAGGTTGCTTCACAAGGTTCAACACTTTTCGTACGTTGAAATTACGACCCGCGCCCACCAATCGCTATGGCATGCATATAACAAAGTAAGACAAGACTTTGACCAATATTTTGCGATGGAACAAATCCAAGGTGCATCTGACATCTACCCCGTATTTCGAGAGTTATTTAAGAAGAAACAGGTATGAGTAACAAATTAATATCCGATAGCTCAGAATGGACCTTTGAGCTCATCGAAAAATATAATAACGAAATCGCCAATATTGCTGATGAATTTGAATTAGACACCTACCCTAATCAAATAGAAATTATTAGCTCCGAACAAATGATGGATGCTTATGCATCAGTAGGTATGCCAATAGGCTATAACCATTGGTCATACGGCAAACAATTCCTAAATGTTGAACAATCTTATAGCCGTGGGCAAATGGGCTTAGCCTACGAGATTGTTATTAACTCAAACCCATGTATCGCATACCTCATGGAAGAAAACACCATGATGATGCAAGCTCTGGTTATTGCTCATGCTTCATACGGGCACAACTCATTCTTTAAAGGGAACTATTTGTTTCGTACATGGACCGACGCTGAGTCTATTATTGATTATCTTGTGTTTTCGCGAAACTACGTTTCCGAATGTGAAGAGCGGTATGGCATTGAGGAAGTCGAATCTATTTTAGACTCCTGCCACGCCATCATGAATTACGGCGTAGATCGATATAAACGCCCATTCCCCCTCTCTCCTGTAGAAGAGAGTGAACGTCAAAAAGAACGTGAAGAATACCTTCAAAAACAAGTCAACGATCTTTGGAGAACAATTCCTAAAGAAGCTGAAAAACACGATAAACCAGAAATTTTTCGATTTCCTTCCGAGCCGCAAGAAAACTTTCTTTATTTCTTTGAGAAAAATGCCCCTTTGTTAGAACCCTGGCAGAGAGAAATTGTGCGTATCGTGAGAAAGATTGCACAATATTTTTACCCTCAAAGACAAACACAAGTGATGAATGAAGGTTGGGCCTGTTTTTGGCATCACCTGATTTTAAATACTATGTACGATCGAGGCCTTGTTTCTGAAGGCTTTATGATTGAATTTATGCAATCGCATGCAGGTGTTATTTACCAGCCGCCGTATAATAGCCCCTATTTCTCTGGTATCAACCCATACACTCTAGGTTTTAATATGATGACGGACATTCGTCGAATATGTGAAAACCCAAGTGACGAAGATAAAAGATGGTTCCCAGATATTGCAGGCAGTGATTGGAGAAAGACGCTAGAATTTGCAATGAGAAACTTCAAAGATGAGAGTTTTATACTCCAGTTTCTCTCCCCTAAACTTATGCGAGATATGAAGTTATTTTCCATTCTCGATGATGATGAAAACGAAGACATAGAAGTAGCCGCAATTCATGACGATATTGGGTATAAACGGTTACGTGAAGCTCTCTCTGCTCAATACAATATTGGAAACAGAGAACCAAACATTCAAATTCACAACGTAGATGTGCGAGGAGATAGATCACTCACTTTACATCACACGCGATTTCACCGTAAGCCTTTAGAAGACAAATCAGCAGAAGAAGTATTGAAACATGTTCATCGCCTATGGGGGTTTGATATTCACTTACATTCTTTCGAGGGAAAAGAAAGCAAACAATCTTTTCACTGTCCTCCAAGTGAATTAGAAAGCGATTTTGCGATAGAGCCCAAGAAAAAATAGAAAGATCTACTCAAGACCTAACACCGTAAATTAAAATTTATTTGCGTAATCGACTGACGCTTTTTCACCTAAAAAGAAAATTTTAAATTAGACCTATCTTGTGCACAATATATACTGGTTTCGTGACGATTTACGGCTTCACCACAATTTGGCACTTAACGAAGCGCTAGAAAAACTCAGCCCATCAGAATCTCTTACTTTCATTTACATTTATGATGAAAACATCAATACCGAAATAACTGGAGCAGCTCGATGGTGGTTAAAACGAAGCTTGGAACAACTCCAAAAAAGAATCCAAAAACTAGGGTCTGAGTTAATATGTTTCCATGGAAGCCAGCACAATATATGGAACAGGTTATTGGAAAAAAACGATATTTCTTCCATATATTGCTCTGGAAACCCAACGACTTGTATTGAATCAATTAAATCGTTAATAGCAGAGAATACAAAAGCCACTTTACATGAGTATTTCCAAGACCTGCTAATAGATCCAACAAAATTTAAAACGAAATTGGGCACGCCATATAAAGTATTCACGCCCTTTTATAAGAACTTACTGAATCATTTTTCTCCCCTACACACAAATCAGCTAACAAAGAAATCAATTCATAGAATTACATCTCTCGATTATTCAAATCTAGAGTTATTTTCAATTGATGAAAAAGATAAACAGTGGGAGTACAAAATTTCAACTCACTGGCAACCAGGTGAGCTAGGCGCAAAAGAAAATCTAAAACAATTCCTTGATAGCGTAGGAGAAAATTATTCCACATTAAGAGACTTTCCATCAATAGAAGGAACATCCCAACTCTCACCTCACTTAAGATTTGGAGAAATTTCGGTTCATTATATTTGGAAAAAGTTTATCGAACTTGGCTTAACTCAATCTCAAGAAGCATTTTTGCGACAACTAGTATGGCGTGATTTTAGCTACTATCTACTCTACCACTTCCCACACATTAGAAATGCGCCATTTTTAGAAAAATTTAACGCTTTTCCTTGGTCAGCAGAAGAAAAAGCCCTAATAGATTGGCAAAAAGGACATACAGGATATCCAATTGTTGATGCAGGAATGCGCCAGCTTTGGAAAACCGGCTGGATGCACAATAGAGTAAGAATGATTGTTGCCTCGTTTTTGACTAAACATCTATTGATCCATTGGCAGCAAGGCGCAAGGTGGTTTATGGATACTTTGGTCGATGCCGACCCCGCAAATAATACGGCGGGTTGGCAGTGGGTTGCAGGCTGTGGTGCAGATGCAGCACCCTATTTCCGAATTTTTAATCCAATAGTACAAGGACAAAAGTTTGATAAAAAAGGTGAGTACATTAAAACTTGGATTCCAGAGTTATCATCGCTACCAGAAAAATACATACATACGCCATGGAACACGCCAGAAATTGTTTTGAAAGAAGCAAATATTGAGCTGGGGAAAACATACCCCAACCCAGTTGTTGATCATACCTACGCACGCGAACGAGCATTACAAGCATACGCCGCAATAAAATCTTGAACAAAACAGTGTTTAAGCTTTACATGCCAATGTATTAGATCCAAATTTTCTAAATATAAAACCTTGATATATTGCCAAAGAAAATACAATCAAAACACAACCAATCAACGTCCAATAGGTGTAATGTTCCTTCGCAAAAAATACACTGATCATCATTGCAATTACCGGGGTTATCAAAGTAATCAACCCCACTGATTGCACTGAGCAGTACCTAACAACATAAAAATAAGCTGTATGACCAAGTACGGAACCAGCTAATGATAAATAACCAACGCCAACAGTTGATTTAAAATCAATTTCCTTAGGTATCGTGCCATCGATTATCCACCAAGCTAAAACAAACCCAGGTGTGGCGACCAACAACGAACCAGTTATTTGTCGCAATACATCCATATCACCGCCAACAGATTTTAACCAAGCCGAATTTAATCCAAATAGTACAACAGCTAAAAGAGTTACCAACACACCAATTAGACCTATATTCCCATACAGTAATTGCTCACCATTAATTATTACTAATCCCACAACGGCTATGACCAAGGCAATAGTTCGTTGGATAGAAAAAATATTTTCATTAAGCAAAAATAATGAAAAAAATCCCACCATAAAAGGAAAAAAACCAAAAAGTATCGATATCAATCCAGAAGGTATAAATTGAGCTGACCAATAGACTAATATCATCGTCGGGAAAAAACCCAATGATCCAGCTAAAAAAACCTGCCAATCTCGTTTACTTTGAACCAGGGTTTTACGTAACAGCTTAAGTGCAATCACACAAATAGCCAAAGCAATTACCATCCGCAACGTAACGGCTGCAATGAATGACAAAGAACTATTACTCCACTGAATTGCAATTGGGGTTGTAGACCAAACCAATACCGCAAAAAAATACGCTATGGCGACTTGCATAATATTTTCCTCCCTAGTTAAAAATTTTATGTAAAAAAAAAGCCGCAGTTCTTACGCTGCGGCCTTTTTGTTTTCAACTTTACTAAAACGTCATTGCAAACTCGGCTCGCAGCACAATTTAAAGACGCGCAAACGCCATGCGGCGGCATGCGCTACAATGTGCGATTTAATCTTGTTAATTTGCATAAAAATGTTCATTAAAGTTTCACAATAGAATTCGTCTCAGATATGCGCTAAAGTGTGGTCTATTATCAACAATTCGTCAACAAGATTATGAATTTTTTTTTAGTCGGAGGAGCAGTACGCGACAAACTCCTTGGTTATCCTTATCACGAAAGAGACTGGGTAGTCGTTGGTGCTACTCCGGAGCTAATGATAGAGAAAGGGTTTTCACCTGTCGGCAAAGACTTTCCCGTATTTTTGCATCCTGAAACAAAAGAAGAATATGCCTTAGCCAGAACCGAACGAAAGTCTGGTAAAGGATACACTGGTTTTACTTTTCATACATCTTCGGAAATTTCATTAGAGCAAGATCTAGCAAGACGAGACTTAACCATAAATGCTATTGCAGAGTCCGATAAAGGAGAAATAATTGATCCATATAATGGGCGCAAAGATTTAACAAACAAAGTACTGCGTCATGTAACCAATGCCTTTTCGGAAGATCCAGTTCGCATTCTTCGAGTTGCAAGGTTTGCCGCACGCTATCATCACTTAGGCTTTACCGTCGCTACAGAAACTTTGGAACTAATGAAATCGATGGTGAACAAAGGTGAAGTCGATCACTTGGTACCTGAACGAGTATGGCAAGAATTTTTAAAAGCTTTGAAAGAGAAAAACCCAGAAGAGTTTATTCTCAACTTGAAGCTTTGTGATGCACTGGAAGTGATTATGCCCGAGCTCGATAAACTATTTGGCGTTCCGCAACCAGAAAAACATCACCCAGAAATAGATACAGGGGTTCATTCTGTTCTTTCGCTAAAAAAAGCGACTGAACTATCTGATGATACTGAAGTTCGCTTCGCCACCTTGGTTCACGACTTAGGCAAAGGCACTACACCACAAGAAGAGTGGCCAAGGCACATCGCCCATGAAAAAAGAGGTATTAAACTCACCAAAAATTTTTGCAGCAGGTTAAAAATACCAAATAATTATCGTGATTTAGCTTTAAATGTTTGTGAGTATCACACTCATTGCCATAGAGCTTTTGAACTAAGAAGTGAAACAATATTAAAATTATTTGAATCACTCGACGCATTTCGACGACAAGAACGTTTCTTTAAATTTTTGATATGTTGCCAAGCAGATGCACAAGGTCGCACAGGATTAGAAAATCAACCCTACCCTCAAAAGGAACATTTAGAAAATATATTTAACGAAGTAAGTAAGATTAAAGCAAACGATTTTTTACCTTTGGGTTATAAAGGAAAATTACTAGGAGATAAAATTAGAGAAGAAAGGTTAAATACAATAAAAAAAATGAAAAAACAGTAAGCACTTAAAAAAACAATGAATAAGGCTTACTGTTTTCTGTCTAGTTACTTTAAGGAAGGGTTTGCACGATTGAACTAAAATTCTTTTGCCCATGAATCAACCATGAAGGTCGAGCAGAACCGACTCCCGCATAAGAAAGTTTAGGGTGGTTTTTCACAATTGACTCCAATGAATTGCGTTGATCTTCACTTATATCAATCAACAATACATGCATTCCATTTTTTAAAACTTCTTCAAAACGACGAAACTCAACATTTTTTACTTGAATCCCAAATAGACCGCCTTCCCATACACAAAACCCAAAAGTAAGCACGGATAAAAAGAAGTAAGGTAACCAATCAGCCATTGATTCTGCACCTGAATATGCACCGAAACCTAAAATACTTACCGCGATGATAGTACCAATAATCGCGCCAATCGTCCCGCCATGAATTAAGTCGCTTTTAGACAAAGAATCAATCTCATGCAATCGATGCTTAACAAGTTCAGAGTCTTGCTCACTTAAAACATGTAATTGTGGTTTTGAAAAACCATTTTCATAAAACTCATCTTCTGCGGCTTTCAAATCATCTAAATCATCGCTTATATAATAGTGTCTATGCATTCTTATTCTCCAAATCAATTAAATTAATTTACGAAAATGGTTGTATTATAGATTTAGAGAATGAACATTGGTTCCTTATTAAGATCTTGCTAATATCAGAAAAAAATATCGGCGCTACGCTTTAATTCTTAAAAGCGCTTAAACGTGAATAAATTTTAGTTTTTAAAGATTTGAAGTATTAGCAGAAATTTGGATATGAAAAAGAATTCTTAAACTTAAAAACGAATAACGTTAATTGCTTACTTTGAAACACTACTTATTTTACCTCGTTCTATTTTCACTCCAACGAAATTGGCATCTTGCAACGCATTAGGCTTAGACACTTCAATACTCACCCAGGGAGTTTCAAACTGCGCCAAAATCATCGAAGCTATCTTTTCAGCCATAGTTTCAACAAGTAAAAACTTTCCCTCAATAACAAGACTCTTAGTTTTCTCTGCAACATCTTGATAGTTTATTGTTTTTGCAAGATCTTCTGATGTAGCAGCTTCATCAAGATCTTTTGCCATTGCGATATTAATAATTACCGGCTGCTCATTTTTTCTTTCAAAATCGTAGATGCCGATAATAGCCTGAACTTTCAATTCTTTAATAAAAATGATATCCATAGGTTTTCCGTATTAAAGAGTATCCAGGTGCCAGCGCGGCTTTACATTAACACTCAAAGGTTCATCATGCCCCTTCAGCAATCTTTGACAACCCGCAAATGCAATCATTGCACCGTTATCAGTGCAAAACTCATTGCGAGCATAAAAAACCCGACTACTAATTTTTTCTAAAGCTTTATGAAGTTTTTCCCTTAAAAGTGTATTCGCCGATACACCTCCAGCAATGACGAGTGTATTCATTTTATGAGTTTGCAAGGCACGCCGGCATTTAATGACTAGAGTATCGACAACGGCGTCTTGGAAAGCACATGCAATATCAGCACAAGTTTGGTCATCTGGCAGACCATCTTCCTGTGCATGAGCGGTCACAGTATTTAACGTATAGGTCTTTAAACCACTAAAACTGAAATCTAAACCTGGTCTATCGGTCATTGGACGTGGAAACTTAAAACGAGAAGACACGCCAGACTCGGCGAGCTTGGCGATATGAGGACCACCAGGATAATCTAAATCTAGCATTTTCGCCGCTTTGTCAAAAGCTTCTCCTGCCGCATCATCTAAGCTTTCACCAAGAAGTTCATATTCGCCAATTGCCTCAACCTTGACTAACTGAGTATGTCCACCTGATACCAAGAGCGCGATAAAAGGAAAGCTTGGCGGCTCATCTTCAAGCATAGGAGCTAATAAATGCCCTTCCATATGATGAACACCAATCGAAGCACAATCCCAAGCATAAGCAAGCGATCTCCCAAAACATGCTCCAACGAGCAGTGCACCAATCAATCCAGGACCAGATGTGAAAGCAACTCCATCAATTTTATTAACTGATTGAGTTTCGTTTAAAATCTCTTGGGTTAAGGGAAGTAGCTTTCGAACATGATCACGAGAAGCCAGTTCTGGAACCACACCACCATACTCTGAATGAATATCGATTTGACTATAAAGTTTGTGACCCAACAAACCCAATTGGTTATCGTAAACGGCAACACCGGTTTCGTCACAAGACGTCTCTATACCCAATACTCGCATTACTTCCTTTACTCAAGATTCGATTCTGAAAATTTTCGCGATTGTAAGCAAAAAACTTATTAGATTACAGAAAAATGACGTTAATTAATGGCTGCAACGACTTTTACGGGCTGTAGTTGCATCAAACCAGATTTCAATTATTTTCAGCCTTAGAAAGCACTTGCGGACTGTATCAGTTATGTATAAAATCCGACCCCCTGAAATTCTGGGGTTTAGTCTCTATAATATTTAATGACTAGACCGTAATAATTAACTAAACATAGGTCAAACAATGCCTTCAGTTAAACTGAAAGAAAACGAGCCATTCGATATCGCGCTTCGCCGTTTCAAGCGCTCATGTGAAAAAGCAGGTATTTTAGCAGAAGTTCGCCGACGCGAATTCTACGAAAAACCTACTTGGGTTCGTAAGCGTAAGGCTGCAGCAGCTGTAAAGCGCCACGCAAAAAAAATGCAACGTGAAAACCGTAAATTCCAGCGCCTCTACTAGTTCAACATAGTTACGTTAAAATCTGCGAGAAACTCATGGCAAGTGAACTTAAGCAGCAAGTCTCAAGCGCCGTAAAAGACGCTATGCGCGCCAAAGAGAAAGAGCGTCTTGGCGTTCTTAGAATGGTTATGTCCGAGTTTAAGCGCATTGAAGTGGACGAGCGCATTGAGCTTGATGACGCTAGAGTGCTCGCCGTGTTAGACAAGTTAGTGAAACAAAGGCGAGACTCAAAAGCGCAGTACGAAGAAGCCGGTCGAAATGACCTCGCCGAAGTCGAACACTTTGAGATTGGTGTAATTCAAGCTTTCCTTCCAGAAGCACTTTCACATGAAGAAATTACAGATCTATTGAAAGCGGCGATAGAAGAATCTCAAGCTCAATCAATGGCTGATATGGGCAAAGTCATGGCAATTGTTAAACCAAAAGTCCAAGGTCGTGCAGACATGGGCGAAGTAAGTAAATTGGTTAAATCATTACTCAACTAAAGTTTGTCACTTTTTATTCTCTTAGCTAAGTTGAAGAATTTACTCCAAGGCGGGTAAACTCTTTCAATGAGCTTAATTCCTCAAAGTTTTATAGATGATCTTTTAAATCGAGTCGATATTGTCGACGTGATTGATCGTCGCGTTAAATTAAAAAAAACCGGCAAAAACTATAGCGCTTGCTGCCCCTTTCACGACGAAAAAACACCTTCTTTTACTGTTAGTCCAGATAAACAGTTTTATTACTGCTTTGGTTGTGGCGCGAACGGAAATGCAATTGGCTTTGTTATGGAATACGAGCGTCAAGGCTTTGTCGATGCGGTTGAAAACCTAGCCCAACACATGGGTCTTGAAGTACCGCGAGAGACTAGTGCAAAGAAGGAAAACCAATCAAACCAAGCCAAAACGCTCTATAGTTTGCTCAAGTCAGCAAGCGACTACTATCAAAAACAGCTGAAGTCGCACCCCGCCAAAGAATTTCCGGTTAGGTATTTGAAATCACGAGGCTTGACCGGGGTTATTGCGCGTGATTTTAGAATTGGATTCGCTCCGCAAGGTTGGGACAACCTGATAACCGCACTTGCACAAAATGAGGAAACAGCATCCAACTTAGTTAAATCTGGCCTTGTGATCGACAAGCCAGAAGAAAAAAAACGATACGACCGATTTCGATATCGCATCATGTTCCCAATTCACGACGTTCGTGGCCGAGTAATCGCATTCGGGGGACGCGTTCTAGGAGAAGACAAGCCCAAGTATTTAAATTCACCCGAAACGGATGTATTTCACAAAAGTAAGGAGCTTTATGGCCTTTATGAAGCACGACAAAAAAATAGAACACTAGAAAGTCTTCTTGTCGTAGAGGGCTATATGGATGTTATAGCCCTTGCTCAATTTGGTATCACTAACGCTGTCGCTACGCTGGGTACCGCATGCGGCAAAGACCACTTATCCCTCGCTTTTCGCTATGTAGAACAGGTTATATTCTGCTTTGATGGTGATAACGCCGGTCGAAAAGCGGCGAAACGCGCACTAACTAACGCTCTCTCATCAATGACCGACGGGAGGCAAATCAAATTCCTCTTCCTACCGGAAGGCCAAGACCCCGACTCACTAGTCCGCAGTATTGGTGCAGAGAGATTTGGTAACCTGCTTGAAAATGCCACACCACTCGAAGACTTTTTATTTGAAGTTGCCGCCGAAAATATAGATGTAAAAACTATGGATGGCAGAGCGAGATTCAGCAAAATGGCAGCTCCACTGATTCAAGAGATTCCTCATGGAATATTCCACGAATTAATGCTCGAAAGCCTCGCTAGACGAACAGGACTAAGTAAAGAGCAATTGGAAGATATCCAAGCGGAGAACTTGCCGGAAACAATAGTTGAGGAATACGAACCTCAAGAAGTAACGCCCTATCTTGGCGAATTTGAGGATATTCCACCAGAGCTTGAAGATCTGTCCCCAAAACCAACCTCCTCGCAATTTAATAGACCTTCATCTATAACATTAAACCCTGTCAGAACCGCCACCATTTTACTGGTTGAAAACCCCCAACTTCTTCAAGAGCTTGTTCTTGAACAAGAAATAAAAATAGAAGGAGATGAAGAGCTTGAGCGACTCAATGAGATAATGACATATTTAAAGCGTCGACCGAGCAGTAATTTCAACAATATAATGGGATTCTGGGCGGGTTCGAGAGGTATTGAAGCACAACATAAGCTTGCTGAGCTCGTAGCAAATCAATGCTTCGGCAGTGTTAAAAGTATTGAAAGTTACGACCCAAAAAATGAACTGGTACAGGCTTTGTCATCGATTATTCGTCGACAAAAAGTGGAAGAATCCCAGCGAGAACTTGATGAACTAAAAGCGAAACCCACTTCAGAAAGATCACCAGAAGAGAAAAAACGCTATTTGGAACTAGTAAGTCAAGTGTACCGACAAAAAAAGCCAACAAAAACGTAAAAAATTCATTGCTGAGATATTGATTTTATAGATAGTGACTCAATAAATCGATATAATCGCCCGCTTTTGCAAATCCACAAATAATTTTCCGCGACAGGAAGCTGAATGACCGAACAGGCGCAACAACAGTCTCGCATTAAAGATTTGATCAACCGTGGCCGGGAGCAAGGCTACCTCACATACGACGAAGTCAACGACCATCTCCCAGAAGATATCTCTGATCCCGATCAGGTAGAAGATATTATTCAAATGATCAATGATATGGGCATTCGTGTCTATGAAACAGCACCTGATGCTGACGAACTTCTTTTAGCAGAAGGCGAGAATAATAATACCGATGAAATAGCTGCAGCGGAAGCAGCGGCAGCACTCGCCGCAGTGGAAACAGAGGCAGGTCGTACAACTGACCCTGTTCGAATGTATATGCGCGAAATGGGTACCGTTGAACTTCTTACTCGTGAAGGCGAGATTGCTATTGCAAAGCGCATAGAAGAAGGACTGCGAGAGCTTATGCACGCTCTGGCATACTGGCCAACCTCAGTTGAAAAAGTAATTAGTGAATACGACCTTGTCGCAACCGAAGAGCGCCGCTTAAGTGATGTAATCAGTGGCTGGTTAGATCCTGCCGATTATGTTGAACCCGCCAAGCAAATTGCAGCTGTTACTGAAGAAGTTATCGACATTAAGGATTCTAATGACGACGATGATGACGATGACGTCAGTGAAGACGAAGAAGGTACTTCAGGAATCGATCCAGAAGAAGCGAAAATGCGCTTCGACGAATTACGAGATCAATTAGTAAAAGTTACCAAAGCACTTGAAAAGCATGGTCGCGAAAGCAAGCAAGCAGAAGAAGCTCTGCAAGCAATGGGAGACGTGTTCAAATACTTTAAGCTCCCACCACGTCAATTTGATCCTATTTATGACTATGTTCGTGGTGTTTTGGACCGTATTCGGTTTGAAGAAAAAAATATTATGCGGCTTTGTGTTCGAAAAGCCGGAATGCCACGGAAAACGTTTATCAAAGAATTTCCTGGTAATGAAATCAATGAAGAATGGATTCCAGAAGTAGTCAAGAAAAAACGTGACTACTCTGATTCTCTTAAGCCTTATGAATTAGAGATCTTACGCAGTCAACGTAAGCTCAAATCAATTGAAGATGAAACAGGTCTAGATCTTCCAACGATTAAAGAAATTAATCGTCGCATGTCGATTGGTGAAGCGAGAGCAAGACGCGCTAAAAAAGAGATGGTAGAAGCCAACTTGCGACTTGTTATTTCAATCGCCAAAAAATACACAAATCGCGGCTTACAATTTCTCGATCTTATTCAGGAAGGTAACATCGGTTTAATGAAAGCCGTGGACAAATTTGAATATCGACGCGGTTACAAGTTTTCTACCTATGCAACCTGGTGGATTCGACAAGCAATTACTCGTTCTATTGCCGACCAAGCGAGAACAATTCGTATTCCAGTCCATATGATCGAAACGATTAACAAGCTAAATCGTATTTCGCGCCAAATGCTTCAAGAGATGGGACGAGAACCTACTCCAGAAGAACTCGGCGAAAGAATGGACTTACCGGAAGATAAAGTGCGTAAAGTGCTTAAAATTGCTAAAGAGCCAATATCCATGGAAACACCCATTGGTGACGACGAAGATTCACATCTAGGTGATTTTATCGAAGATACGGCAATTACTTCTCCAGTGGAATCAGCGACAACATTGGGCTTAAAAGAAGCCACAAAGTCTGTACTTTCAGGATTAACCGCAAGAGAAGCAAAGGTTCTGAGAATGCGATTTGGTATCGAAATGAACACGGATCATACTTTGGAAGAAGTAGGCAAACAATTTGACGTAACTCGTGAACGTATTCGTCAAATCGAAGCTAAAGCGCTGCGTAAACTCCGTCATCCATCTCGTTCAGACCACTTAAGAGGTTTCTTGGACGAGAGTGATAGCAACAACTCTCCACTTTAATTTATTCGCAAACTCTAGCGGTAAATTCCAACTAGAGTTTGCAAAAGTAGAGCACTATAATGGACCGAGTTTTTATGGCATTAAACTATTGTAGTGCTTAGAAAGTTAGCCGAGAATACTTGGCTATATTTAGGGGGCCTTTAGCTCAGTTGGTTAGAGCACTCGACTCATAATCGAGCGGTCCACAGTTCAAGTCTGTGAAGGCCCACCATTCCTCTATAAATAAGATTCCAAACATTAGAATTGAGCTCATAGAGGGAAACCTTATATGTTTGAATCCTATGAGCGAGTTTTAACACGCTGTTGCCTGCTTCGAACATATAGCTACTAAAACCGGCTGTTTTGCAAACTTTAACTTATGCAGAAATTCTGGAATATAATCAATTCTAAGGTGGCTTTAAAAACCCAGTTTTAGAAGGCAAACTAGACCAACTCAGTCTAGAATTTGTTACTATCAGCCTAACTTGCATACTAAACTAATTAATAATACCTAAGTCCTTTGAAAAACCAACATTCTTTTTATCTCAACAGTTCTAGAGAATTATTCTGTTTTTAATGACTTATTAGTTTTGAAATTATGCTAATTGCTAATTTAGGAGAATTTATGGATTTTAGTAGAGTAATGATTGTCATGGGCTCTAAAAGCGACTGGCCAACCATGAAGAAAGCAAGTGAAGTGCTACAAGAATTTAACGTAGAACATTCCTCGCAGGTTGTATCCGCGCACAGAACACCTGATAGACTTTATAACTTCGCAAAAACGGCCGAAGACAATGGTTGTAAAATCATTATTGCTGGTGCCGGTGGTGCAGCTCACCTCCCAGGCATGATTGCATCAATGAGTCATTTGCCGGTGATAGGAGTTCCCGTTAAATCAAAGTTTATGGACGGCCTAGACAGTTTACTCTCTATAGCACAAATGCCCCGAGGAATTGCGGTGGCAACCCAAGGCGTAGGTGAAATGGGCGCTTACAATGCAGGTATCTACGCCGTTCAAATATTATCGACATCAGATGCCAATTTATTTCAAAGTTTTAAACAATGGCGCTCAGCTAGAAGCGAATCAATAGGTCTTGAGGTTGAGTAATGAAAATTGCAATTATTGGTGCTGGTCAGCTCGCTAAAATGCTAGCGGAAGCCGGCATTCAAATTGGACATACATTTACATTCTTAGCCAACGTTGATGAAGATATCCGCTGTATCAATGGGCTCGGAGACGTTGTACGAAAAGAAGAAAATATTGGTGCTGAAACCATCTTCAAGCAGCTTGGTTATCCAGATGTGGTTACCGTTGAAAGAGAGCAAGTTGATATTTCTCTATTGACTGAATTAGAAAAACTTTGCCCGGTTCACCCTAGTACTCAAGCGATAGCATTTACTCAAAATAGAATTAAAGAAAAAACTTTTCTAGACTCGCTCGATATACCAATTGCCAATTACTCTGTAGCAAACAATAGAGAAGAATTAAATACCATTGTCGAATCGTCAAAAAGAACCGTTTTTATAAAGCACCCCTATCTTGGCTATGACGGTAAAAGTCAATGGAAAGTATCTGGATTGCAAGATTTAAACTCTCTATCTTTCCCAAATGAAATATTTCCATTAGTAGTTGAAGAGTCTGTAGAGTTCATATGTGAAGCATCTTTAATAGGAGTCAGATCCGAAAAAGGTGAAATTAAGTATTATGCACCAACAAAGAACTACCATCGAGATGGTATTTTAATTCATTCAAGTTTACTTAATGAAGAGAATCACTTAAAAATGATCACAGACTGTGCTCGTGATTACATAAAAAAAATATTTGAAGCATCGAATTATGTTGGAGTACTGACCCTAGAATTATTTGTGACACAGAAGCAAATACTCGTTAACGAAATAGCACCTCGAGTACACAATAGCGGCCATTGGACAATGGATGGATGCGAATCGTCTCAATTTGAGAACCATATTCGTGCAATAACAGGAATGAGCCTTGGAGATATTCAGATTGAAAACCCTGTAGGAATGGTTAATTTATTGGGAGTAGATTCCATCAATAAAAGCTGGAACGACAATGTCTGCAAAGTCTACTGGTATAATAAAAGTGTAAAGCCTAAAAGAAAAATGGGACATGTTAATTTTCTTAACACAGACGATTCAAATATAAAAAATTTACAAGAGCAACTTGTTAAGCAACTTTATGGAAATTAGGGTTGAAAGATTTAACCCTATTTATAGATACCTAAGATACACCCAAAGGAAACAAGTCTGTTTTCCCGCGAAATAATGAATTAATATACTTCATTATCTTTTATAGAATTATCCTCCCAATATTTAAGAAGCATCACATTGAACTCTAAATTTAGTTTGAATGTATTTAACACTTTTAATAATAAGAATATTAAGGGTGACATTTTTGGCGGTGTAACAGCATCCGTAGTCTCATTACCTATGGCGCTCGCCTTTGGTGTTGCATCTGGCGCAGGACCAGTAGCAGGTTTATACGGTGCGGTTTTAGTCGGATTTTTTGCAGCACTATTTGGCGGCTCTCGCACACTGATCTCTGAACCAACAGGTCCTATGACGGTTGTAATGACGGCGGTACTTACAACCATGATGGCAGAAAACCCAGAAAATGGGTTAGCAATGGCATTTACCGTAGTGATGCTAGCTGGCGTCTTCCAAATTTTTCTAGGGGTACTCAAACTCGGCAAATATATCACCCTAATGCCTTACAGCGTGATATCCGGATTTATGTCCGGAATCGGAGTAATTTTAATTTTGCTCCAAATCGCTCCATTTTTAGGGCAGGCAACGCCGCCCGGTGGTGTTTCTGGAACATTTAATCAACTTACTAGCCTTATTGAAAATGCTAAACCACAAGAAGCTTTGATAGGCATACTCACGCTATTAACACTATTTTTTCTATCTAATAGCCGAATCAAGAAAATTCCCCCGCAATTAGTTGTACTCGTTTTAGGGACAATCTTATCTCTATTATTCTTTGATACTGACGATATCAGAAGAATTGGTGAAATTCCTTTCGGGATACCTGAGATCTACTTCCCAACATTTTCTGAAGAACAGTTAATATCCATGGTTCTAGATGGCATGGTGTTGGGGACACTCGGTTGTATAGATTCTTTATTGACGGCTGTTATCGCAGACAGTTTGACAAGAAAAGAACACGACTCTAATCGAGAATTAATAGGTCAAGGCATTGGTAACTTTGTTTCAGGGCTTTTCGGCGGCCTTCCAGGAGCAGGAGCTACAATGGGTACTGTTGTAAACATCCAAGCAGGAGGATCATCACCCTTATCTGGCCTGATAAGAGCATCGGTTTTACTAGTGGTGATCTTTGGTGCGTCTTCGCTAACCCAACATATTCCGATGGCTGTGCTTGCAGGAATAGCACTTAAAGTCGGAATCGATATTTTAGATTGGAGTTTTATAAAGAGAGCACATAGAGCTTCCACCCATGCCCTTCTCATAATGTACGGTGTGATGTTATTAACCGTATTTTTTGATTTAATCGTCGCAGTTGGTCTGGGCGTTTTCATCGCTAATATTTTAACAATTGAGCGACTTAGTCAACTACAAAAAGAAAACGTAAAAGCAATTAGCGACTCTGATGATGTTACGCTTTCTGAAGAAGAAAAAACCATTTTGGAAAGTGCTGAAGGAAAAGTACTATTGCTTTACTTAAGCGGACCAATGGTTTTTGGTGTATCAAAAGCTATTGCTAGAGAACACACTAATATCGAACGCTACAAATCAATTGTTGTCGATTTAAGTCATGTACCCTTGATTGATACAACTATTTCACTTGCAATAGAAAATACAATTAAAGATGCAGTAGATGCCAACCTCAAGGTATTTATCGTTGAACCTCGTTCCCAAGCCAAGACCACGTTAGAACGTCTAGGTGTTTTCCAGCTTATTCCCGGAACAAGCCTTTGCAAAACCCGGGTTGAAGGATTGAGAAAAGCTGTAGAAGATAATCCCAAGGCCTCTTGACGTCTGCCTCACTCAATGATGATGTTAAATAATCACTATTCAACCTTAAACATTTTAAACATAAAAAAAGGCACCCTACTTCTTCAAAAACAGTGTGCCTTTTCTAATGCTTGAATGTAGTTAATTTATAATTCAACGGTCCTCCTACTTTTATTCTGTATTCTATCTAAGTTCCTCAAAGTGACTCGCTTCAATCGATGGGTACATATGTTAATTGAATCATAGATATCCGAAGACTTTTCATGAATTAGAATATCGGATAATCCATCTACTTTTACTTTTATCTTGCATAATTTATCCTCCCCGCCTTTCGGGCCATTTACGTCAGTAAGAAAAATTTCAGCTCGTCTAATTCTCGTTTCAAATAAACCTAGGGCCAACCTAATTTTTGCTTCGGCGTATTTGTTCAAATCTCCTGAGGGCGAAATACCTCGAGAATATAATTTAATAATCATAAAGTTATTAACCTTCCAAAAATAAAATACAAAAACATCCGTCTATTTTTCCGTAGATATAACGCATGAGTAGAATTAAGTTAATTCTCTCTATCCAAATAGTCGGAATCTTTTCTGTTCAAAACTCTCGATTGTAAATCTTCGATTTCGGTAGAAAGACACTGAGTTTCTATATAGTCAATATCAAGTGATCCCGACATCTCAAGCTCTAATTCATCGTAACCGTCAGAATGTAAACTAAAATCTAAATCACCATTATCTTCGTACATAAATTTCTCCAATACATTTTCAATTTTTACGATTCTAGAATAACAACAAAAAACAGAAAGAAAAATTCGCTTAATTTGGCTATGATAGTTCGATAATTTCGAATAATATAATTTGGCATTTCACGAAAAGAGATTAACGATGGCTGAAATTATAAACTACAAGCATCTATATTATTTTTGGATGGTCGCAAATGAAGGGAGCATTGCTAAAGCAAGTGAAAAACTTCATCTGACTCCCCAGACAATTAGCGGACAACTTTCGCTACTAGAGGATCGGCTTGGAAATACACTGTTTGATAAAGCCGGACGAGGGCTAAAACTAACCGATACAGGACGTCTAGTCTTAAAGTACGCAAACGAAATTTTTGAGCTAGGGCAAGAACTTAGTGACGTACTTCGAGGCGTACCAACTGTTGGCCCATCGGAATTTATCGTTGGCGCTGCGAGCGCTTTACCAAAAACTATCGTTTACAAGATAATCGAGCCATCACTGAACCTTAGCCATGATATCAGTCTAACAAGCCGAGAAGGACCTGTGGATGCGATGCTAGCGGATTTAGCAATTCACAAGGTAGATATGGTATTGAGTGACACGCCAATTACCAGTGCTTTCAATATAAAAGCATATAATCACTTGCTTGGTGAAAGTCCTTTAAGTTGCTTCGCTGCTCCAGCACTGGCTAAAAACCTAAAGAAAAACTTTCCCTATTCGCTCACAAATACTCCGATAATACTTCCCACACCTCAATATGCCGTTCGTCAGCTCATTGATGGGTGGCTAAATGAAATTGGTATAGTTCCACTTATTACAGGTCAGTTTGATGATAGCGCACTTATGAAGGCCTTTGGCCAGGCAGGATTAGGTTGTTTTTTCATGTCTTCCACTATTGAAGAGGAGGTTTGTAAAAACTTTAATGTTAGAGTTGTCGGACGAATAGATGAACTTACACAGAAATTTTATGCGATTTCCGCTGAAAGAAAAGTAAAACACCCAGCTGTATTAGCAATCTGTGATAGTGCTCGCAGTGCATTATTCAACGATTAATCCACTGTATAACAAATAGCTTTTTAAACACTGGAATAATTATAATTTTCTATAAATATACAACGACTTGAATGACATCTCTCTTTTAATCTTTAGTCTAAAAAAATTATATTAAAAACTACTTCCCCAAACCTAAACATATCCAACACCATGTTCGAATAGTAAATTATTCAAATTTTCATCAACGCTGAAATACATCGATAAAACCTGATTATACTCGTGTAAAGATCGAATATTAAACTTTAAAGTTCAATAGTAACATTCAAATACGTAATAACTTATTGAAAACCAAACATGGTATAGCTAGCTAACGACATTTTCCCGAAATATAAAAATGTATATTGATAAGCTTAGATTCTCTTTAATGAGGGAAGCAAACTAAATCTCGTAGGACAAAACTAATATGAATTTTTCAAATATCTTAAACAACTTGCCACCGCAAATTACCAATAATTTTGGCAACGTTAAAAACAATATTCCCGGAGGTTTAGCAGGAGGGGCAGTAGCAGGAGGAATAGTTGCATTACTTTTGGGAAACAAGTCAGTCAGAAAAACTGCAACAACGGCAGCGAAATACGGTGGTGCTGCTATGTTAGGCGGACTGGCTTATAAAGCATATAGTAACTGGCAAAAAAATAATATCGGGCCAGTGAACTCTAAGGCAACAAATACACCTCACCACACGTTAAACCAAACGAATACTTCAAAACAAAATGAATACGTTACCAACAATAATTTACAACATGACAACTATTTTGACCAAACAGCGTCATCAGATGAATTTCAATTATCTATCGTTAAAGCGATGATAGCGTCGGCACGCGCGGACGGTAGTATTGATACGAAAGAACAAAAAAACATTTCTGATGCAATCGACAGTATGAACTTAGACACTAAGACAAAAAACGAATTATTTGAACTATTTATCAGTCCAATATCAATTGAAGATATCACTAGGGAATTAGACACAGTAGAAAAAAAATCTGAGATTTACCTGGCGTCTTGTCTGGCTATTGATCTAGACGATCATAGGGAATATGTACATCTGAGTAATTTATCTAGAGCTCTTGGATTACCACCAGGTCTTGAAAGCCAATTAAGATCGACAGCGATGCAAACAGTATCAAAATAATGTCAAGAGCAAGGATCATAGAAATTAATTATAGGGCTTTGTCAACAATCCGGATTATAGCAAAGCCATTCAAGCTATGCGTTTGACCATGCTTCAAGCATCACATCTGATATTGTATTTAAACCCTCTTTCTAGGCATCTTTTTCCTCAGCAGTAAAATCGTTTAGCAATTCGTCAAATGTTTTTAGTAGTGCATCAGCGACATATGGGAAATCGTCGGGACGTACGCTATATTACACATGACAAGCACCAAGGCGTCGAATTGTATTTTTGAGTTCATCAAAACAATCTAAACTTACAGATCGGCACATAAACCTAATTAGATTTAGCCTGTATATTAAATCGATGTTGACTATAGAGTTTACGATCGCTTCAGATAATCAATAAGCTCCAAAGATATTGGCAAAAATACTTGATCGTATACGTCGTCAACATCTTTGGGGTAATAAACCCAGTTTACTTCATATTTGGATTCACCCGACAGATAGAACAAATGTAACATCTTAAAATCAATCAACTCTGAAATATTTCCAGCTACATCAGGGCAACCATATATCGGAAATTCGAGTGCTGTTTGTGTAAGAAGTCGGTTTATTTCAGCATCATCATCACGCATCTCATTAAGAATTTGTAGCATGAGTAAATCATATTGATCAGCGACGGCTAAGCTCCAACTTGTGTCTGGCGTTTCGGTTTCATGCAACGTCGCCATAGAAAAGGCTTCGGTGGTATCCAAACCTAATTCAAAAAGCTGTTTATCTAAAGTTGAGTCTAGCAAATCAAGCGATTTTAAGCGTTCACTAATTTTTTTGTTCATCTCGGTCGAATATTCAACCGTGGCTTTTGAGTGGTTTATTTTAATTGGATAACGTACTGAACTGCTTCGCTTTTTAAAATAAGACAAAAGCATCTTCTTACGCATATCTCGGTATCGATCTGGATATTTTTGACTAAGTCGCAGATAGGCTCCAAGAGCATTTGCACTGCCCATAACTATATTTGATAACAGGAGTTCTGGCCCAAAGTCGTGATGTGCAATTTCCCTAAAGCCACCTCGATGCATCAAAGCTGGCTTCCAAATTAGGAAGTCAAATCTTGGCGATCCCCCTTTGCCCAAATAAATTTCATTCATCTTTACTGCATGAGTATCGTCTAGTGCTTCCGGTCTAGGACCGTCAACGACGCTATCGCCAAAAACACCAGTCCATTCTTGGAAATCACCCCAAACAGGCCGCGAATTATTATTACCGTGGCATTCGATACAACTTGGGTCATTTCTTACGAGCTTAGGAGGCGATTCATCAAAATCGAACACCGAAAATTCCCACTTACCTGTTTGTGAATTGAGTTCTGCAACATCAAGTTTGTTATACATAGGGTCATCTGGTTTCGTTCCTATGTTTAACAAGAAACGGCCATCAGAACCAAATAATACAATCCTAGGAAAATCGAGATTAGACTGTCCCGTCGCCCGCGTATGTTCAACCAATGAAAAATTGGTTCGAAGAGAGTTTGGGAAATGATTTATTAATTCATCAATGGTATTAATATCATTTATCTGCATGAAATCGTAAACGCCCTCAATACTCAGTGGCGTTTTACCCTCTGTTTCGAAAGTATCCAAAGCTTTTATGGGAACGATTGTATCAAAAGGTGATTTAGGACAAAGGTCGATATCATTTGGAATTCCACCACTGTGGTATATCGTATTTTGCGCTGTGTTAAAACCTGGTTGCGGGTGTGAATGAGTTGAAGCAGAATCACCACCGGTTTTAGTTCCAGAACAAGAAATTAAGAAAAAATAGAATAAAATCGAAAATAAGTACTTAATAGTTTTCAAAAATAATTTCCTAGGGTTGCCTTGAAAATTGGATTTCATTGACGACGGATTGAATACTGTCCATTAGTCCAAAAGCAGGCACGTTCATAGACTCTAGCCGATACTCTTGTAAAGCATAGTCATACTGACAAATAAAGTGATGCATTCTAAACAAACTATTCTCTTCGATAACTAATGAAATATTCGCATCTAGACTCACATAATAATTTAAAGACATACAACCTGATACTGTCCCATCGCGCTTCTCTTGAGGTGTTGGATAATAGATTGGCCAATCGGAGACTAGGTATCGTCTTATCGAATTGCCTTTCTCCGAGAGGTTTGCATAGTAATTACCAAATCCATCAGCGTGGATTCGCTTTACCTTATTGTCATGAAATAGGTTGTCGAAGTCTGCTGCTGATTTTGCAGCTACTCCATCATGATGTTTTTTTGTATTATCCGATTTAAACGTTTTTTGTAACGTCTTTTGATGAGATTTATCTATTAAAGGAATTTGCCTGGATTCTAACGCAGCTCTCACTTGCGTAGTATGTATTTTTTTTTCTAAACCAGGTTCTTTATGAAAAAAGATTGAATGGAAGAGCGTCAATCCAAACAGACAAAAAGCAACAATGCTAACAGCTAGCTTATTTGAAAAAATATTTAAACTCATATAACTAAATATAAAAATATCTCAAAGCTTAGTAAATTATTTTTTTTACTAATCCTATTGACCTAAAACCTTCTTATTATTTTTTGAATTAAGGTCGAGAAATCCTTATCTCGACCATCAATTACAATGCCCGTATCTTAATTACAGTAGTTGTTCATTTGGAATTCGTCAAAACACTGACCCCGGCTTGCACACATATAAGGATGTGAGCTAGGACATTGACTACTAGGAGTCAACCCACCACTTGAGCTACCTGAGTCATTATTACCACCAGTAGAACCTCCGGCGTTATTATTACCAGAATCTGAACCGTTATTTGTATTATTGTTTCCAGAGCTAGATGCAGGGCAATAATTGTTCATTTGATTTTGATCGAAACACTGACCAGATGCTTCACAGTAAAATGGATGTGACCCAGGGCAATTGCTTGAAGGTGTATTATTGCTAGAACCATCATTATTAGAGCTACCAGAGTCTGAACCACCAGTATTTGAATTATCAGAACCACCGGTGTTAGAGCCGCCTGTATCAGAACCGCCGTTGCTCGAACTACCCATGAGAGAAACCAACTCTCTGAATTTACCATTGTACCCAGCGTCACATACTCTAAAACCACTACCTGGCGCATACTCGCTATTATAGTGTGATGTCACGGCGGATGGGTTGTTACCGATAACACTGCCATTTTCTTTCCAGTAGCTAGGCTGCCAAGTACGTGTAAAAGCACGCATGTTTTCACTAATGTGAGTCGCCAAATCACCAGCATACTTATCCAACATTGGATCACCTAAGTACATACCAATGTAAGAAAGAATATCATCTGTTGCCAAACCAGAGTTAAACCCTGTCGATAGCAATTGGCAAGGGTCCGCTCCCTTCGCTGAGCTAGCTTCGTTTCGAGTAATAGTGTTGCCACCGCCCGTATTTAGTTCATCGACAAGAGCATAAGCCTTATCACGAGCGGTGGTGGCTTCATTACCATCAATTACACCGTTATTATTGTCGTCTCTTGAAAACAATGCAGCAAAATATAACGCCGCGTCGTCAGTAGAGATCGTGTAGTTTGTACCAGGAGGTTGACCTGTGTAATCTGATTGATCAATAAAAACCTGGTCTACATCTATACAAAGGTTGTACTCAATATCTTTTATTGATTCACGTACTTGAGCACCATCATTACAAACACCCAATGTAGTGACAATTTGACCGGATGCATTGTTACATGCAGTGCCGTTGGCTAAGACATTAACGCAAACAGGGTCACACCATGGCTGAGTGTGTTCAGAACGCATATCTTTACCGACAGCCGCAGGGTGTTTAGCTGGTAAATCAATTGGTGGACATTGTTGAGCGCCTGCAAATTGTGCCGATAAAAACAGCGTGGCGATGGAAACGCTTGAGATAGACTTAAACAAAGAAAAAGAATGACTTATTGTCATGAAAGCCTCCAGAGACTTTTATATTTATTTTTAATTAATTACTAATAGTCCTAACCAGACCTTTTTAGCTGCGATGCTTAATGAACCTCGTGCATCACCCAAAAAGATCACCTGCCTTCGGTTATCAGATACATCTCCATTTTTTATTTCGCAAAGTCATAAAAAAGTGTGCGAAAGTTCAAATTTATTTCAGCATTGATTAAATCGAATTGCTAAAGGTTTATATGCTTAAATTTTTTTCACAAAAAATGATTGAAGTTCAATTAATTTCAGCCTCAAAAAAACTACGAATGCACGTCAAATAAAAAAAACGTACTGTTCAAAAAAGTGAAACAAAAACCAAACAAATCGACATAACTTTTTGTTTTTATTACACTTTTTAAGTATTGCCAATTATTAATTATTCGATAAGACAACCAAGTTACGTTTAGTAACGCGACATGTGTAATCAAGCACGTGACAAAAAGTTTACGAAAAATACGAGGAGAATAAAAAAACAACCAATATTCTAAAACGTTATAAATAATTACTTATAGAATTGAAATGAAATGACGTCTAAATAAAAAACTAGTACGCATAGTGAGCGCTAAAACTGAATATCTAATGTGTTTGAAAGCAGGATTTTTTTGAGATTTACATCTAATTAACACAAGCTCTGACCCTAAAAGTAAGCTAACTCTTGGCCCACCGGCCTAAGACTTAGGCTATTTAATGATCAACAAGTCATTTATCAACCGAATGAATTCACAATTAAATTCGTTGTTTTATCCGAATTTAATTACAGGGAAATTGAATAGGTAAAACGCGCGTTAAAACCACTAACCCATAAGGTTTAAGAATCATACATGACTATACATTTATTGCTCTAGTTCTTGATCAAGTCTATAAAATGCTTGAGGGTCGATTAACATTACGTTTAACAGGACATATGAAAAAGCCCTTATCTAAACGATAGGGGCTTAAAAAGATTTCACTTAAAAAACAATTGGTTTTAATTAAAAACCAACAACAGTCACATCATCAATAAATACATCATCTCGATTTGCCGATGCATCACATCGAATACGAAAACGCACATTTCCAGAAAAATTAAACTGATTGTTATTAACGGCTACCGAACTGGTAATTATTTGATTGTTATTAAAATCAACGCCTCGAACATAGTCTTCCACAATGACCCATGAACCGCTAGCATCTTGAAACTCGACAAAGAAATCCTCACCATTTTCCATAGAAACCGGTTTATAGGTAAATGTGATTTCGATTTCACTAAAGCTTGATGCATTGAAAAAGTCCTGAATCATAGATGAGGCATTTCCACTGTTATCTTGAAGATTGACCGAAGCACTACCGTTAATGACGTTATTCCCAGTGTGTAAACCCGCATCATTACCACCATCATTCCAATTACCAAATCCTCCATCAAAATTATCTTCTGAAATAATAACTGATCCGCCCGGAGTTGGAATGGGAGTTGGTGTAGGAACAGGTCCGTTATTTACTATTATTGATATATCATCAATAGCAATATCTCCTTGCCAACTTCCAGCAGCGACTGCACGAATCCTTACTTGAGTCGTCAATTCAGGAGTTAAAACTTGAGTCGATAACCAAGAGCTACCTTGCGCGCCAGAGCGACTCCAAATGTCTTCTTGCCACTGCTCATTAACAAAGGCATCGACATATATAGAACCTATTGCATTTCCAAGCATATGGTAACTAAAAGAAACTTCATAATTATCAGACTGTAATTTTGGACTAGTTAATATGGCATTGTTTCCAGCATTAAACGCTCCTCCACCGGCACTAGAGGTTTCCAAATAAGCATAATTACTTCCTTCTATTGCACTTGATGGACCAGTATTGTTAGATGGCGTTGTACCCGAGTTAATCGTCCAGTCGTGAGAATCTTCACTACTCTGAGTCCAGCCATTTAAACCACTTTCGAAATTAACACTTGCGGAAGTACCTGCAATGGGTGTTGGAGTGGGTGTCGGATTAGAGCCAGAAGCTGGCGTCGCTTCAGGGTTAATCATTACGGTCATAGAAGCGGGGGAACCCTGATTATTTGTGATCAAAATACTTCCTGGCTCATAACCTACAAATTCGGATAAATCGAAAATTCCAGTGGATTCCCCACTTACCCTAGTATTACCTATGCGTAACTTACTACCGCCATTTGGCAACATACGCCATACTTCGCCACTACTATTATCTTCGTTAATATAAATAATGCCATCTGGGTAAAAAGTGCTATCAAGTGTCGCGGCAAAAGTCCACTCAAGATTATCTGGGCTATCTAAACTATTAGTGCTTCCGCTCTCATTCGAAATTTTGGTTAAAGTAAAACTCGAACCATTTGCATCAAATGAAGAGCCAAATACAAGCGTATAATCAAACCGAAAAACACCCGAATTCTGGTCACCCAAAACCACCTGAACAGGATTATTTGGATTTGTATCAATATCTTCAAATTTACTCGAACTTAAAGCACCTGAAGAGGTTGTTTCAAATGACCCGTTGTTTGTATTACCAAGTGATGGCAAACCACTACTCAAAAAATACCAACTACCATAAGCTAACCCGTTTCTCGCCAGAAAACTATTTGATGTATTTCCATTTTGATCAAGTCCTTTAACACCGATATATATTTTCATTTGCTCTGTACCGCCATCGGGAGAAAGCATCAACGCAATATGATTAGTTTCGCCAGTGTCGATTAAGGCATTGTTTTCCCAAGAGTCTGCTGGCATACCGCCAATACCACCAGGAGCATTGCCGGTTACATTGGTTAGTTGATATAAATCCCTATTCACACTATCGAGTGCAAATAAACGGCCCCGACTCACTTCTTCGCCAGTAATATAAATTTGATCAACGAATCCACGGTTCTGACCAAAGGTATTTGGTGCATAGGCTTGACCGGAACAAAAACGAGAAAAGCTTGTATTGGACGCGCTGGCAGTATTCGTCCAACTACTTCCACCATTACTACTCCAACGATCATACGCTTGCCGCGCAGAATCTACAAAACGGATACCACCGGTATTTCCATTTGTGATTGTGTTCGAAATTGCCGATTGAATGCTATCTAAATTTAAATTCACTTCACTTATTGAAGCATCGCCAGTTTCATGATTTACCAAAACTCTAATAGTTGATGAGTCAACTTGCCACGCGCCAGCACCATCAAATATACCTGGCATTGAGTAATTAACGCCGTCACCAGATGGGTTGTCACCTTGAGTAATGACTTCAAATGCCCGCCAACCGTTATGGGTTGTAATACGTAAATTTCCCCCATCCAGAGAAAATGCCGATGTAGTTTTCAATACGTGTAAAGCAATAAAAATAAAAACAGTATAAAAAAAAGTATTTTGTAAATTAAATTGTGTCGGTCTCACTAATCTATTCATGAAATAGGTTTCTCCTACTTGTTAAAGAAAAAAACGAAGTTGAGATTTTTTGTGGAGTGAAAGTATTTTGATAGTCGGTTGTTTCTTTATGAAAAAAACGATGTGAGAGTATTTAGGATAGATTACCGATTAATTTAGTTAAGATGAAACTTAAAAGATACTTTTATTAACATTGGCAAATATGCATTTAGATGTCAATTAAGAAATTTAAGATGTCAAAAACGCTAATCTATGTAATTAAAAAATGGAGTCTTGCACAGTCTCAATGAAAATATGGCAAAAAGAGATTCGGCCTCGCCGTTTTTATATAAAAATGACTCGAATTAATTTGAAATCTTTATTTATCTGGCAAATAAATCTGAAAAAATTCTCGAAGTCGTTCTGCTTCAGAACGCTTATTTAGTCGCTCTGCTAAAACAATTTTTTTACCTAGATCGTACTCACCCACTAATTGATAAATTACTTTCGTTTTCTTTCCCGAATGAATCGAACCCACCTTGTGAATATTTAACGATTTAATATCACTTTTTTTCAATCTAATCGTCTTAATAGCGCTACCAAATAAAAACCTTTGAAATATGATTTCGTCATTTATAAATGAAATTTTCATGGATTTAAATAAATTAAAAATTCCACCAAAGAATACAACCCCTCCGAAAGCACCAAAAAGAATAGGAAAAAGAAGCGGTGCTTCAGCATAAGAGGTTGCTATCGCGACTCCAATTAATATTGTCCCGGTTAAAACCAAAGACATTCCAAAACTCGGCCGCTGAAAACTCGGAAAGAACGCCTCCACACCACCAGCGATGTTTTTAATCTGCGCTATTTCCTCAATCCCTTTCTCTGCGTCTTCAATAACGAGATGATGATCTGAGGTTGATTCGGAAATAAGCTGAGCGGATTGTCCCGTTTTGAAAACTGGGATTTCAAACGACCGGTCAAAATCCGGCCCTTCCAATTCTGCGCGGATTACACAACGCCAGAGATGATAATGATTACCCTTTTTTACATCGGATTCGGGTAAGTCCTCTGGTACATCAAATCGAAAGGTTAGTCGACAACCAGTTATGCCGGGTTGAATATGACAAAAACCTTCCGATTGCCAGACAATTTTTTCTCTTCTAGATCGGTCTTTCCCTGAGCCAGTTTCATAGCTATAAACGCAGGATACAACAACTTCAACATTCAAACGAGGATCATAAGGTACACCAAACTCCAAAGTTCCTCCGAGATGACCACCGATAGCACCAGGAAAAGGGTCCAACGAAAGAGGGGTAAGGCCAAATCGTCGCCATTCTCGAGTTTCCTTTATTGCTAAAAAGACTATGTATAGCCCAATTACAGGAAACAAGAAGAATATCAAAATCTCTGGCTTTTCTTGAACTTGTTCAATAAGTTGAAGATTTGGTATTAAGACCGTATAAGATATAGCATTCCAAAAAAAAGCAAACCCCCAATAAAAAAACATCAGGTACTTTGAGCTTGAACGAATTTGATTTTGGGCCCATTTTTTGTTTTCTAGCCAAGGAGAATTCATAATTTCTTATTTAGATATACTGTTTGGATAAAGAGAATATAGTATGTGAGAGCCATTCAAAAAATATATTTTTTACTATTTTCGATAATACAAGCAAAATACTTAGAAATACATTTAAAAGGCTTTAATTTACAAGTGACATTTAGTGGCTATTTGCCAAACAGGTAATCAAACAAAGCGTTTATCAGTAGACTCGTTTAAATTACATTTTCCTATTTTTATTGATTAATCTAAATTAAATTATTGTTCAGGCAAGTAGGTAACTGCGCCTGCGTTACGCTACTTATCTGAATCCATTTGGGTATACAAACGTCCAGACAATCCCGCGCCCCTCGCTATCTCTTTTCAGTAGGTCTAGACATGCCATCTAGGAGCTTTCTTGATCTTGGAATTGTCAGGTAGCCAGAAGTTGTCCGAGGTTAATCAGAGGCTCCTAAACTAGTTAATTATTTGCTTCTTAACTCAGTAACTTGTTTACCGTACACACCCCAGTTGTCAGTATTTACTTCAGAAATCACTACATGAGTGGTAGCGGGATCCTTTTCTAACACATCGACCACTAATCTGGTAGCACCTTCAATGAGCTGCTTTTTTTGATTTTTGGTGACACCTTCGTCTGTAACTTGAATATTGATATAAGGCATAATTTGCTCCTTCGCTAAGCGGAAAGTTTTGTTAAGTAATTCGATTTAAAATGGTTAATAAAATAAGCTTTAGAATTCGATCCAGAAACAAAATCGGAATCATTAAAAATAAACGCAGGGATAGAAGTGATTGGGAAAGATTTAATTCTTTCTTCTTTTTCAGAAATAATACTTTGTATTAATTCACTGTCTGGGGCGGCCAATTCAAATAGTAAAGCAGTATCGAAATTGGCATTTTCCAATACAGTTTTCAATATATCGGCGTCACCAATATTATAACCTCTAGCATGGTATGCATTAAGAATCAATTCATGTATATCAAAATGACAACCTTTAATTTCGGCTGCAGCCAACAGTCTATGCGCTAATTGCGTGTTGTAATAATGCGTACGAAATCGAAAATCAATATTCACTCCGTTTTTCTCTATGACATCTAAAAGTGCTTTGCGATAATCCCAAAATTTGTCCTCGCTCCATTGTTGACATTGAGTAAAATACTCCTGAATGCCAATTCCATCTTTCCCCAACAAGGGATTAAGTTCTTTAGGTATAAAGCTCCATTCCACTTCAATATTTCCTCCTAACTCTTTCAGAGCCGCGTTGAGGTGATGTTTGCCAACCGCGCACCAAGAGCATACAAAATCATGAATCATTTCGATTTTAATTTTTGTCATTGATGATATCTCCGACAAGGTTCGGGATTTCAGCGTACATCTTATTTACAATCAACCAATCACCGTTTTCTTTTAATAAACCTAAAAAATCTATAAAAGTTGAACCCAAGAGAGGACAATAAACTCGCAACATAGCTTGATCACCGAAGACCTGGACTTCCAAAATCTGGTAATTAAATGGATCGCCGCGCAGATTCGGAACTGGCCGATTGGAAATCAACTCGAACCACTCTTCTAGACTCCTGCGTATTCCTGGCGACTTTAAAAAGCAATCTCGATGAAAGATCTGACGTAAATTATCGATGTCTGCGTTATGGAGCCCATCGAAATAGCGATACGCTATTTCGGTAACAGCAGTATAATCTCGATTATTCATATGTTAAGCAAGCCTATCTTGTTCAGCTACTGCACGTTTAAACGCCTCATCTGCCATTACAAGATCAATCATCTTCCGAGTCTTCTCACCAATAATAATATTTACTGGAAAAAACTGACCCCAGCGCGAATATACGGCAAGTAAAATATCGGCGGGCGACATACGTTCACCCCCTAAGAAGAGCTTGTCACCTAAGCTCCCTTCAACGACTTGCCATAAACGAGTAATTTCTTCCGCAGCCGCATTAAGACCTTCTTGTCTAACGTCTTTATTACTGATTGCACCCGTAAGAAAAAACAAACGGCTATAGGCTGGATGCATCGTGGCATTGGCAAACAACATATTCTCAATTGCTTCTTGTCTTGATGCACCTTCTGATGCTAGTAAATTATTTTCATGTTTATTAAGTAGATACAAGATAACAGCGACACCTTCTTTTACCACGATATCGCTATCTTTTAGTACTGGAACAACATTAACCGGGTTAAGCTGGTTAAAGTCTTGTACTTTGTCTTTGTTTATTGCGTTAACAGGCTGATCAATTAAATTAAGAATTGTGTGAGTTGCCAGCGAACATGCGTGAGGCTTAAAGTAAAGCGTATACATATAAAAACCCTTAAAAATTAATAGTCAAGTGAATGGAATTTAATTTCATCTCTTAGAGACAGGGCTTATTTTGACCACTCCATTAATTTCAAAAAACATATACAATGTACATACACTATTTCCATTTTGGAATTTATAGGGCGCTTCGTACCAATGAACAAACTAAGAGCAATAAAACTATTTATTCGGCTTTCAGACATTGGGAGCTTTGCCGGCGTTGCAGACGAAGTGAACTCCACTTCATCGATGGTGAGTAAAGAAATTAGTAAACTTGAAGATGAGATAGGTGCGCGCCTGTTCCACCGCTCTACTCGTAGCTTAAAGTTAACTTCCGTTGGTCGAGGCTATCTTGCTCGATGTCGAGATATTATTTCTCAACTTGATGATGCCGACGCCTACGTACAGCAAGAACAAAATAATTTGCGAGGTACACTCAGAGTCAATACGCCTATGGCATTGGGATTAATCGATCTGGGTAAAGTGTTTGCTGACTTTATGCGAACTTATCCGCAAGTAGAACTAGATATTCATCTAGGAGACGAAAGCCTTGATTTAATAGAACATGGATTTGACCTTGGTTTTAGAGCCAGTAGTCAGCCATTTGATTCAAACTATATTGGTAAACCATTAAAATCCTTTTCTTACCACGTGTGCGCGTCAAAAAATTATCTTGAATCTCACTCTAAAATTTCTACCCCCAAAGATTTATCCAAACACAATTGTTTTGTATACAGTTATTTTAAAGGTGGAAACGAATGGCCAATCAATGAAGGAATAAAGGTTACTGGAAATCTAAAAGTAAATAGTACAATATTTATGCGCGATGCTATCGAAGGCGGGCTTGGTATCGGCTTTCTACCTAGCTTTGTCGCTGAAGAGGGTTTAAGAAATGGCAGCTTAATTGAAGTTTTAAAAGAAACACAAAAGCCAACGCTAACTCTTTATTCTTTATATCCAAATCGAAAATATGTGCCTCCGATACTCGCAAAGTGTATCGATTTTCTCTGCGATTGGTTTAATAAAACCAAATAAAAAAACAGACATAGTTAAAGAATATCTAAATCACTCTACTTCTGCCAAATCACCTTTATCCTCTAACCAGCTTTTTCGATCTGACGAACGTTTTTTTGCTAGTAGCATATCCATAATTTGGTGGGTATCATCGCCAGGATCAATTACCAATTGAACCAATCGCCGGGTATCAACCGCCATGGTGGTTTCTCTCAATTGTAGAGGATTCATCTCGCCCAAACCTTTGAAGCGTTGAACGTTTACTTTGCCTTTTTTCTTTTCCGCTTCGATACGGTTAAGAACGCCCTGCTTTTCGCTTTCATCTAACGCATAATAAACCTCTTGGCCAACGTCGATGCGAAATAAAGGTGGCATAGCAACAAAAACGTGTCCGCTCTTCACTAGCGCTGGAAAATGTCGTACAAACAGAGCACAAAGTAAAGTGGCAATATGCAATCCATCGGAATCAGCATCCGCGAGAATGCATACCTTGTGATATCGCAAACTTTCTAAATCTTCTGAGCCAGGATCAATACCCAATGCAACAGAAATATCATGAACTTCTTGCGAACCTAACACCTCGGCACTATCCACTTCCCAAGTGTTTAGTATCTTTCCCCGCAACGGCATTATGGCTTGAATTTCTCGATCACGAGCTTGTTTTGCCGAACCACCCGCAGAATCCCCTTCCACCAAAAAAAGCTCGCTTTGTCTTGGATCATCACTTGAACAATCTGCAAGTTTCCCAGGAAGTGCTGGTCCCTGGGTAATTTTCTTTCGTGCAACCTTTTTACTAGAGCGTACTCGTTTCTGCGCATTGGAAATGCAAAAATCAGCAAGCTTATCGCCTTCTTCAGTATGTTGATTCAACCACAAACTAAATGCATCCTTGGCTACGCCGGAAACAAATGCAGCCGCTTCCCTGGAAGAGAGTCGCTCTTTAGTTTGGCCCGAGAATTGAGGATCTTCTAATTTGGACGAAAGAACATAACAACAGTTTGCCCAGATATCTTCTGGCGTAAGTTTAACTCCGCGAGGAATTAGATTTCGAATTTCACAATATTCACGCATTGCTTCTAATAAACCAGTGCGTAAACCATTTACATGAGTACCACCTTGCGCGGTAGGAATTAAGTTTACATAGCTTTCTTGAATTAGTTCACCACCTTCAGGCATCCATTGTAAAGCCCAATCAACCGCTTCGGTGCCGCCAGCAAAACTGCCGATAAATGGTTTTTCTGGGCATGTATCCCACCCTTGAGTCGCGGCGCTTATATAATCTTGTAATCCATCTTCGTAGTACCAAGTAATGATTTCTTCCGCTTTTTCATCGTTGAAAACCACTTCTAGACCTGGACAAAGAACCGCCTTTGCCTGCAAGACATGTTTCAATCTGGGTACTGAAAAATTAGGAGAGTCAAAGTACATTGGATCTGGGAGAAAACGAACTGCGGTTCCGGTATTGCGTTTACCACAAGTATCTATTACTTCTAAATCAGATGCTTTTTCCCCGTTTTGAAAACCAATTCGGTGAACGCCGCCATTTCTCTTGATTGTCACTTCCAAAATTTTCGAGAGTGCGTTTACAACAGAAACCCCGACACCATGGAGTCCACCGGAAAACTGATAGTTTTTAGAAGAAAATTTACCACCTGCATGCAGAGTCGAAAGAATCACTTCAACCCCGGGTTTCCCCTGCTCTGGATGGATATCAACCGGCATGCCTCGACCGTCATCGGAAACAGTAATAGATTGGTCTTTATGTAACACAACTTCTATTTTTTTTGCGTGCCCAGCAATCGCTTCGTCAACACTATTATCGATTACTTCTTGTGCTAAATGATTTGGGCGTGATGTATCGGTATACATCCCTGGACGTTTTTTAACCGGATCCAGACCCGTCAATACTTCAATATCTTCTGCGGTATAGTTAGTCATACTTCTACTACTTTTCTATTTCTTTTGTGCAATTCTGGAATCATACACATATCATTTACAAATGGCGACGCAAGCACAATTTAGAATGATAAAAGCCTGCATTTATGAAAAACTGAGTTAAAATCAAACTATGATTTTAATAACAACCAAGACAAATCACAGCTATCTAATTGTACGAATATATTGTTTTATTTTCGTATCGATTTTTTTTTCGTCGGCCTCGAACTCATCTGAAGAAATTCCAAAAGTATCTAACTTAAAAGAAGTAACTTGTGAAAAGAGCCTCTTCCAAAGTGTACACAATAAACACTGCTATCGCCTTAATATAGCCGAAAACCCTGGAACTATTGACACTAGATACATTGAGGTAAACATTCTCAAAATATCTGCTTTAAAAAGTCAGAGTAGCACACCACTCTTTATCATTGCCGGAGGGCCTGGCCAATCTGCAACAAAATTAGCGCCTGAACTAACCTGGATATTTCGCGAAACCCTGCAAAATCGCGATTTGATATTTGTTGACCAACGCGGCACCGGCTTATCCAATCCACTAAACTGCGAATTAGAAACGAGAGCGTTAGCCTCGTCCACGCAACTCCAACATAAACGCTTTCTTGGAGAATTGAAATTATGCATTGATGGATTCGACGCTGATCTTAGATTTTATTCAACGATCTACGCAGTTGATGATTTAGAAACGATTCGGAAACAACTTGGATTAAAAAAGATACTGCTTTGGGGAGCGTCTTATGGTACTCGAGTCGCATTAGAATATTCCCGAAAATACCCTAGTTCTATCGAAGCAATGATACTTGATGGTGTAGCGCCTTATGAAAACAGTATACCAAATTACCTATTAAAAGACTCAAGTTTGGTTTTACAAAAAATTTTTGATTTGTGTGATAAGCAAAAACCCTGTAAAGCAGCTTTTCCAAATTTAAGGAATTCATGGAAAGAACTCGTCGAAAAGTTAAAACGATCTCCAGAAACGCATCATTTGACCCATCCGCGAACACAAGAAAAGAAAGAAGTATTCATTGACGCGATTACAATCTCTGTTTGGTTAAGAGCCGCACTCTATGTAAGAGATCTACTTCCTATTGTTCCTTACGCTATTCATCAAGCGGCAAACCAAAATTTTGAAATACTATTCGGATTCAATCAACTATCAGAAAATCTACACGAAAATATAAGCATAGGCATGCAATTAGCTGTTCTTTGTTCCGAAGGAAAACTGACCCAGACATCTGAGAATAAACTTGCGGAAAATAATGTTGATCATTTGTTCTATTTTAATGAAAAATACGAAATGCAAGAAATTTGTGGACTCTTTCCTCTATTTAATCTTGATCCATCTATTTATGAACCCATCAAAAGCGCCACTCCTGCTCTTATTTTATCCGGTGATCTAGACCCTGCGACACCCCCCTATTGGGCAAACAAAATAACCGCTAATCTTACTCACGCAGAACATTATGTTATCGCCGGCGCTCATCATGGAGTCACTTCGTTACCCTGTATTCCAACTGCGATAGAGCACTTTATAAAGCACAATAGCTTGGCAAAATTCGATACGTCTTGTTTTGAAAAAATACAACCTCAAGCATTCTTTATTGATGGTGCAGGCCCAAAAATGAAATTGGAAAAGGAGTTCGCTGACGATGATTAAAGTGGTAGATCTCGTTAAATCATTTGGTGAAATAAATGCCGTTAAGGGAATTTCATTCGAAGCCGTCAAAGGGAGTATTTTTGGATTACTCGGACCTAATGGTGCAGGTAAGACTACAACCCTTCGAATGATGTATGGTCTCTACAAAGCCAGCTCAGGTCGAATAGAAATCGAAGGTAAAAACATTGAAGCTAACCTTTTAACAATTCAAAAAAAGGTTGGTGTTTTGCCTGATGCGAGTCGTTTATATACTCGCTTAACCGCACGAGAAAATATTCACTATTTTGCTAGATTGCATGGTTTGAGCGACACGCTTATCGACACGCGTTTACATGATTTTGCCGATAGATTAAATATGAATAATATTCTCGATCGAAAAGCTCATGGATTTTCGCAAGGAGAACGCATGAAAGTAAGCTTGGTTCGAGCATTGATTCATCACCCAGATTATATTTTTCTAGACGAGCCTACAAATGGTTTAGATGTACTTACAACAAAAGCTGTACGAACCTTACTTCAAGATTTAAAAAATGAAAACAAATGCATTATTTTTTCAAGCCACTTAATGCATGAAGTAAAATTCTTGTGTAACGAAATAGCCATCATGAATAGTGGTGAAATCGCTATCCAAGGTGATACAGAAAATGTTATCAAAGCATCAGGAAAAAATAACCTAGAAGACGCTTTTATTCATTTTGCATACAAAAAAGAACAGGTGGGCTAGCAGTGTCCTTACATCAGTTGATTACTGTTTTTAATAAGGAAATATTGGATGCAAGACGAGATGCTAAGTCCTTGTTGACCGCTTTTTTCATGCCCGTACTCTTTTCAATTATGATGTTTGCGTCTCTTCAATTCATTGTTGTTATGGAGGGACAAAGTAGAGGTTTTGAAATAGCAGTAAAAGGACAAGAACGCGCTATGCCTTTAATAAAATCATTAGAAGAGCAAGGACTAAGCGTTGTAGCCATAAACGGTGAACCCGTAGAAATAATTCAAAGAAAAAAATTTTTCTTGGTATTAGAAATTCCCGAAAATTTTTCTGAAACTTTTAGGAACTCCCGCCCATCCGAGTTAAATATTTACTCTGACCATTCCGAAACAAAGTCCCAAATTCAGTTAGCGGCACTAAAGCACCATATATCACAATGGTCATCGAAAGTCGGAGCCTTGAGGCTTTTGATAAGACAGGTATCACCAGAAGTCATGTCTCCAATAAAGATAAACGATATTAATCTTGCAAATCCGGAACAGGTCGCCGCAAAATTGCTAAGCGGGTTACCTTTAATTATATTATTATTGGCGTTTGTGTCGGGAATTGGAATGTCTGTGGACATGGCAGCTGGCGAAAAGGAACGTCGTACATTAGAACCTCTTCTGATTAATCCAATTAGTTATAGCACCTTGTTCTACGGTAAATGGTTAGCATCTTTTACCGTAACTTTGGCTATTGTTTTACTCGGCGTGGCGCTTCAATTTTTTGTGCTTTTTGTCGCGCCGTTATCAAAGCTTGGGTTGCGAGTTGATCTAAGCTTGATAGATTACATCGTAATTGTATCTGTATTAATTCCAGTTATGTTTTTAGCAACCGCAATGCAGTTATTTGTTTCACTGGTTTCAAGATCGTTTAAAGATGCGCAAACTTATAACAGTTTGGTAATGTTAATGCCGATGATACCAGGATTCTATTTAATTTTTAATTCAGCCGACCCTACCATTGATCAAATGTTAATACCAATACTAGGACCTCAAGTGCTGTTGATGGAGATATTAAGCGGTGAAACAATTTCATTAACTATGTTTCTAATCAGCTCGTTTGTTTCTTTGCTGTTTGCGCTGAGTATTGCGCTATTGGCAACGAAACAGTTAGCAAAAGAATCGATCGTTAATTAGCGATTGATCATTCAGAGCGCTTTAACGATCAAATAAATACGCTACAATATTTGGCAACCATCGATCATAACCTTTAAAACTATGATCTCCACCCTCTTCTATAGTTTGTTTACAATTTTTGTATTTTTCTAGTGCAAGTTTATAGTCCAATACTTCATCGCCCGTTTGCACCATTAACCATAGATCATTAACACAAGACAATGCTGATTTATCGCATTCTATGAGCATTCGTAGATCCTCTTGTCCCAAGGTGTAAACTTCATCTGAGTAGTAGCTCGAAAGCGGTTTACCGACAAACTCGGAAAATCGAGACTGAGGTGACACAGCGGGATTGATAAGAACTGACTTATTGACATACTTACTTTCCTGTAGAAAAGTTGCCCAAAACCCACCTAAAGAACTTCCAATAACACCGATATCCGCGGACTCATATTTTTCAACAATAGCAAGAAGGCATTCTTTGGCCTGTTCGGGATATGAAGATAAGTGAGGGCATACAAAAGCGATATCAGGATGGTTTTCAGTCAGCCATTGTTCTGTTATTTTCGCCTTTTTTGATTCAGGCGAACTCAAAAAACCGTGGATATAAAGTAAAACAGGCATAACCGAATGTGAAATCTATGAGTGATAAAGAATTATATAAAAAACGACGCGCTGATAAAGATTTGTTTTCCACGCAGAAAGCAATCAGAGAAAAGCAGTATGTGAGTTCTTCAAAAACAAAAAGACGAGTTCGAATTAATCAGCGTTTCAAAAATCTACAAGGTGCTTCTTATTAAGATCTTATGAATGACTTAAATTAATAACCGGTGGAAGCATAATTAATCGCGTATGATTTCTCTTCAACCCGACTAACATAGGTATTGTAGCAACCATTTTCATAAAGTTGGTAACTGCGATATCCAGGCATAATTGAATCAACTTTAAAATTTTTACTTTTGGGTGTAAATTGCACACAAGTAGAGGGGGTCGCCATAAGAGCAACGCCTTTTCGAAAAGAATTAAATTCTTGGTGCACATGCCCCCATGAGATCGCTCGCACATTTTCATGACGATCAATGATGTCAAAAAAGGCATCCGCATTTTTAACCACGTACTGATCAACCCATTCACTTCCAACAGGCACAGGCTGGTGATGTAAAAACACTATAGTCGGTGCATCGGGGTGTTCGTTAAGTTGATGCTCAAGGAGATCTAATTCAGGCTGTTCAAGATTTCCCCCTTCCTCCATGGGAATACGAGAATCCAAGAAAACTAAATTCCACCCATTTGCAATGGTGTGTGCTTCTATAGGCAGATCTTTAACCATGTCCATGTTGGTTGGGTCATCATGATTTCCAGGTAGCCAAGCCACCGGAATCCCAGGGAAGAAACCCTTTACTATTTTTACAAATCGTTCGTAAGAAGCAACTCCGGCATCATTTGATATATCCCCAGTGGCAAGAATCATATCTGGCGTTTCTATGGCCTGCACAGTATCGAGAACATCACATAAACTTTGATCCGTATCTAAACCAAGCAACTGTTCACCTGGGGTCGACCCCAAGTGACAATCTGTGATTTGTATCAAGTTAAACGGACGCATCGCAAACCCACTGTTCCTTTGCAAAAATATAAGTTGCCCTTCCATATAGTTTGGCTTCAATTCGGTAAAAAGGAAGGGGGCCAACAGGTATTTATGTGAACTTTATCACATTTTCAATGGGCTTGAGTCCGAGTTTTAAACAAAAGTTTAGCCAGTCTCCAAGAAACTGGTTGAGAGCGAGTTTTTCATCAGGGTGGTACATTTGCGCGTTAGGATAAGGGTAATAGGGTTTCCAATGGCGATGATGATCCCACGAAATAATTTCTGCCATTCCCACGTCGTGGTATAGACGAATCACTATCCGAGGTGTTGTAACCATCGTATTTTCTTGCTCAACAGATACTGTGGTCGTATAAGGGGCTTTTTCCACAATGGATACTGAAACTTTAATTTTATTTGGTTCGATACCGGCGTAAAAAGACCAATTATCCGTGCCGTCACGCAAACCCGGCAAAAGCGCAGTCAGCTGATGAAAGTTCAGCTCACACTGGGCATGATGTCCCACTATGTCGACACTATGGTGCCTTTGAATGCGCTTACATTTAATCACGTATAAAATCTCGTTATTGATACCTAGCTCGATTGAACTGAAGCCACTGCAGACCAATAAGTGTAGCGGCATTATTTGTTCTGTTAGACAGCATCGAAGCAAATACATCATCCGCATTTATGACATGAAGTCGAATATCTTCATTTTCTTCTTCCAGTCCAAAAACGCCTTCTGCAGCTGAAAGATCACATAACGCACAAAACAAATCAATTTTTTCGTTGCAACCACCGGGAGTGGAATAATAACTAGTGATAAAAATCAATTCTGCGTCATCGATTCCAGCTTCCTCCTTTATTTCTCGGCGAATTAATGCCTCAGGCGTTTCCCCCTCTTCAATCATGCCTGCGACCACTTCCAGACACCAAGGACCCAGTTTCGAATCGAGTGCGCCAATTCGAAACTGTTCAATGAGCCCTATTTTATCGAGCTTAGGGTCGTAAAGAATGGCAGCAGCAGCGTCTCCACGACAAAATATTTCCCGAGAAATTTCATTAGTCCAACCACCTGAAAAGAGCTTATGACGCACCTTCACCTTAACCATCCGAAAAAAACCTTGAAATACGGTTTCTTCCTCTACTACGTCATAGTCCGTCTCACCAAAAACATTCTCGTCAATCGGATTAGATTTATCTAAAGCGCTTGAACTCGTCTCTTTACTCATCGTCTAAAAATAAAATTGATTACTGATTAAACCGTTTTAACTATAATGAACGACGATAATAGAACTGTAAACCATATATGTATTAATAAGCTTGAAGCCCAAGCTTAAAGAACGGATTTGTATAAAATTCGACCTACACATTCCATATTTAACGCTATACTCGAAATTATCCCGTAAGGTTTTTAAATGTAATGGACACAATTAACCTACATTCTTCAGTTCAGATTGGAAGCACTGACTCGCCCAACCGCGAGAAAAATCAAGATCAAATTCAGCAGCGTGATCTATTAACAAGATCGAGCTTGGTTAGCCCTCAGGATCAGGTATCCCTTAGTTTTCGCGCGATAGACCCAAGCAATCAAACCGACTTAAGAAACACTTATAGCCACCTTAATAGTCCAAACGCTCAAGGCAATAATTTAACGAGCGAATCGCGCCAATCGGCGTCGAAACTTGGTGAAACGCGAAGCACAAATGCGAATAGTTTTACAAAGATTACACAAACTTTTGATTCTCGTATTTTAGAAACACCACCTAACCCTGCATTACGGATATTCGAACAAATATCTGAAAATAACGACGACTTTCAGTTTATTGATACCTTTGCCTAGGTTGCATCTCTTTTACTTATTTTTGTCTACAGAAGTGTTCAAATTAGGTATGATTGTTTTGCTCAGCCAATTCAAAAATAAAATCTTCTACCATTAGGAAACATATGAAACAGTTTATTAAAACTTCGGTTGTCGGAGTCATTGCGGCACTTGGTGGTTTTTATTTAAATTGCCATGCAGAAACCCTTGAAGAAATTTATCAGCTAGCACTCGAAAACGATCACACATACAAAGCAGCGAAGGCACGACTTGCCGCTGATAAAGAAGCGAAAAATTTGGCTAGAGCGGGCCTTTTACCGCGTATTAATGGAAGTTTTTCATTAACTGAATCTGAGACTGAAAGATCTGGTCAGCAAGTCGGATTTCAAGTAATACCTTCGTCCTCAGGTGACACAGATAATACAGATGCATCAACAACAAACTATGCAATCACTTTAGAACAGCCAATTATTGATTTTTCAGCATGGAATGATTTTAAAGCTGGTGCATTTTCGGCAAAAACCGCGGCATTGGAATTCGCAATTGCCGAACAGTCGCTCATAATTCGTGCGGCCACAGCCTATTTTGATGTGTTAGAAGCTTACGACAGATTGCAAACCGCTCTGGCAGAAGAGAAGGCCTTTAAACAACAGCTAGAACAATCCCAAAAACGTTTTGAAGTCGGCTTAACCGCTATAACAGAAGTCCATGAATCACAAGCAGCTTATGACTCTGCAGTGGCAGGAAGATTAAGTGCTGAGGGGCTATATAGTATCGCCTTCGAAAACTTAGAAGTTATTACTGGTAAGCAAATAGAATCTCTTTCACCATTAAAAGAAAATTTTCCAGTAGTATTACCAGATCCATTAGATAGAAAAGAGTGGGTGAAATTTTCACTCAGCAATAATTTAAATTTAAAAATATCTTCACTAAATGCAAAAAGTGCCAAAGCCACAGCCAAAGCACGAAAAGCAGATCTTTATCCAGTAGTAACAGGAAATTTAAGCTATTCAAATTCAAATGATGATGGAGACTTTAATGGAGATCCTTTTGAAAACGATACTGAGGTTACATCATTTGGAGTAACTGTAACCGTGCCTTTATACAACGGCGGATCAAGATGGGCATCACGCCGACAGGCTAATCAAGCCAGTATTCAAGCAGAAGAAATTTACCTTCAGACTCAAAGAGATACTGTACAAAACGCAAGGTCTGTTCACTTAAATGTGGTAACAGGTGTGGCAACGGTTAAAGCCCGAAAACAAGCAACCACATCTAATCAAAGCGCATTGGATGCAACCCAGTCAGGTTATGAAGTAGGTACAAGAGACCTTGTTGATGTACTCAATGCGCAACGTAATTTGTTTGCTGCACAGCGCGACTATCAAGAAGCCTTGTATGACTATATATTGTTTACTCTCAATCAAAAAGAAGTGGCGGGAACGTTGGAGTCCAAACATATTTCAGAATTGAATCAATGGCTTGATTCTGCTAAGTCCATAAAATACTCTTTCTAGACAAACATTATCATTAAAGGCGAGTACGAACTCGCCTCTTCCGACCTATCAAAATTATAGGAATCTCCTGTTAATTTTTAAGTGAGTTCATTTGCCACAATTCATCATATTCATCTTTAAATTCATCACAAAGCTGCCTGCATAAGGTCTGATTTATTCGTTGTAATAGCTCTATAAATTTTTTGGAGCTTAAAATGATTTTTGATAAACGACGAATACCAAAGCACCTTCTTATCCAAGAAAACGACAAATATCGAAAGAAAAAAAATAGTTGGAAATGGTTATGGTCGGCTTTCCTATTAATGTTTTTAAGCCTTTTATTAGCAAAAGTGGTGCAAGCAAATTCTTCGGAAATGGATAGTTCAAATGCAGGGATGCTCTTTTTTATAAACCAATATGGAGAAAAATATCAGTCACTTCACTTAAACAGTAAAGTGGACATAGAAATAAATGGCATGATTGCCACTACAAAACTCACGCAATCATTTTCAAATGATTCTGATCACTGGTTAGAAGGTGTATACGTATTTCCATTACCAGAAAACTCGGCCGTTAACCAAATGGAAATGATCATTGGTGATCGCCACATAAAAGGAGAAATTAAGGAACGACAAGAAGCCAGAAAGATCTACCAACAAGCTAAAAAGGAAGGAAAAAAAGCCGCACTTACTGAGCAACAAAGGCCAAATTTGTTTACACAAAGAGTGGCAAATATAGCTCCGAAATCTACAATAAGCGTCACCATCACATATATTCAAAACGTTGATTATTCGACGAGTACTTTTTCTATTAGATTTCCCATGACAATCACGCCAAGGTATATCCCCGGTAATCGATACCCAGAAAGAATAGATCGTCATGAAAATGATACTTCAAATGGAAAAATAGCAAGAGAAAATAATTTTTTCGACATGTCACTCAGTACATTTGGATGGGGCTTTAATTCTAATCTAGTAAGTGACGCAAATGAAATAACGCCGCTTATGTACTTCTCTCGCACCAAAGAAATACACAACCCTATTACGATCAATATAAAATTAAATACAGGGCTTCCACTAGCAAGCATTCAATCTGCCTATCACGATATCTTAGTAAGAAAGAACTCCCAATTTCATGATATTCAATTACAGGATGGGGTTGTTTCTATGGATCGAGATTTTGTATTAACTTGGCAAGCGGTAGAATCAGAAAAGCCACAATCAGCCTTATTTGTTGAACGCCTGGCCAATGAAGATTTCGCTATGATTATGATGCTTCCTCCAAAATCCCATACACAAAACCAAAAACTATCACGAGATATGATTTTCGTAATTGATACATCTGGATCCATGGGTGGCACCTCCATTGAACAAGCAAAAAATAGTTTAAGCTTAGCGCTATCAAGACTAACACCCAACGACCGATTTAATGTTATAGAGTTTAATTCATACCACTCGGCACTCTATGCGTCACTTACCCAGGCAACAAAAGGAAATATTCTTCAAGCCCAAAACTGGATTAAAAAACTCATTGCCAATGGAGGTACAAATATGCTGCCTGCTTTGAAAACAGGACTGAATCAATTTGGAAACAATGAAACATTGCAACAACTGGTATTTATAACTGACGGCGCAATTGGTAACGAAAAAGCCTTATTCAACGCAATACACGACAATCTAAACAATGCGCGTTTGTTCACAATTGGAATTGGATCTTCGCCAAATAGTTTCTTCATGCGTAAAGCAGCTGAATTTGGAAAAGGAACGTTTACTTATATTGGTCAAGTAGGTGAAATAGCTGAAAAAATGTCACAACTATTTACCAAGTTGGAAAGCGCTATCGCTGGAAACATTACAATTGAATGGCCAAATGATTCAGAGTTTTATCCAAAACAAATACCCGATCTTTATCATGGAGAACCATTAATCATTGCAGCCAAACTTAAAGATCTTTCTGGAACAGTCAAGGTCTCTGGTTACAACGCCTCTGGCAACTGGAGTTCAAATATGACACTTCAGGAAAAACCTCAAAACTCTGGCGTTTCTAGCCTTTGGGCAAGAAGAAAAATTGAATCGCTCTTTGATGAAATGACATTGGGCGGCAACCAAGATAAATTAAAAGAAGAAATCACAAAACTAGGAATTTTACACAAACTAATTACGAAATTTACAAGTTTTGTTGCAGTAGAAAAAATCATAAGCCGTTATCAAAGCGAAGATCTTCTATCTACCCCAATTTTAAATAATACACCTCATGGACAAAAAGCTTTAGATGGAACACGTAAAATAGCTTATCCAAATACAGCAACCTCGGCAGAGATTAGTTTTTGGATCGGTAGCTTTTTATTTCTAATTTCAATCCTTTCAATTAGGTGCTTTAGGGATAAAAAGTAAAGTGATAAAAGTTAATATAAGGACCTTTTTTTTAAGTTTTGTATTATTTTTCACACTCTTTTTTTGGTCTAACAGCCTTTACATATATGCAAAGGCCTATTTAGCTAATTTTTTAATTGAGCATGCATGGCAAAAAACCCTAGCTAACAAACAGTATCAAAAACCTTGGGAATGGGCTGACACATGGCCCGTCGGGAAAATTGAATTTTCAAAACAAAAAGCAGCATTTAACGTATTAGCGGGAGCAAATGGAAATGCACTCGCGTTTGGACCAGGCCTACTAAATATCAAAGGTGATTCGTCTATAGCACAAGCTAAAATTATTGCAGGACATAGAGACACCCATTTTTCCTTGCTAAAAGAAACGAATATAGGTGATCAAATTAACTTCCAGAACGAAACAGGAAAATGGACAACCTATCGAGTGACAGATATGCAAGTTATGGATATTCGTAATGGAGAATGGAGGTATAACGAAAACACCCCAGAACTGCACTTAATAACATGTTACCCATTTGACTCGATAGTACCTGGTGGCCCATTAAGGTATGTGGTGACGGCTGAAAAAATAGAAAATCAACCAGTTTATTTTTAGGAATCGCGAGTAACAGAAAAAACTCAATACTATTTTGCGCTTTTTATGAATAGCTTTCCGGCGCTGGAGTCACTCGAATAACCTCGGAAATACAGGTTTGACCAAGTGCAATTTTTTGTGCTCCGGAAAGACGCAAAGTGCGCATGCCATCGCGCATCGCTTGCTGTCTAAATTTAATTAAATCCGTATTTTGGATAACCATTTCACTGAGATTTGGAGTCATACCCAATATTTCATAAATGCCTTGTCGCCCTAAGAACCCAGTATTACGACACTCCAAACACCCCTCCGGCTCGTATATTTTTGCGGGTTTAGACACCTTCCAGGGTTTAACCAATTGATCCCATTCTTTATCTGATACTGTTGCCGGTTTTTTACAATGAGGGCAAAGGGTTCGCACAAGGCGCTGAGCCATAACACCAATCACGGTCGATTTAATTAAATATCCCGGGATGCCCAAATCCAATAAACGAGTAACCGATGTCGGAGCGTCATTTGTATGCAAAGTCGATATAACTAGGTGACCCGTCAAAGCGGCTTGTACTGCCATTTTAGCGGTTTCATGATCGCGAATTTCGCCGACCATAATGATATCGGGATCCTGACGCATTAACGTGCGAATACCAGCGGCAAAGTCCAGATCGATTTTCGGTTCAACTTGAGTTTGGTTAAACGCCTCTTCCACCATTTCGATGGGGTCTTCTACAGTTGCAACATTGACTTCGTCAGTAGCTAAGCTTTTTAGCGTCGAATAAAGTGTCGTGGTCTTACCTGAGCCCGTTGGTCCAGTTACCAACAATATGCCGTAGGGCTTATGTATCATGGTACCCCAACGAGCATAGTCATCGCCAGAGAGTCCTAATTCTTCAAAGGAACGCAACAATACATCCGGATCAAAAATACGCATCACTAGCTTTTCACCAAATGCGGTAGGCATAGTCGATAAGCGTAACTCAGCTTCAGATCCATCCTGGCGTTTTGTTTTCACACGACCGTCCTGTGGCTTACGTCTTTCGGCCAAATCCATGCGACCCAAAATCTTTAATCGGCTAATAATCGCAGCGGAAACATCAGAGGGGAATTCATATATATTGTGTAGCACACCATCAATACGAAAACGCATACGAGAAATTTCTCTACGTGGCTCGATATGAATATCGCTAGCCCGTTGCTGAAAAGCGTATTGCAATAACCAGTCAACAATATTCACAATATGCTGGTCATTCGCTTCTGGATCCTTAAGACTCCCTATTTCTAGTAGTTGCTCAAAACTCGCCACACCAATGGATCGCCGACCGTTTTCAAGGGCTCCAGAGACGGATTTCGACAAAGAATAAAACTCAACGCGATAGCGCTCAATTTCAGAGGGTAAAGCCACTACCTTTCTTATTGGCTGCCTAATGGTCTGAGAAATTTGGTTTTCCCAATCTTGCTTGAAGGGTTCAGCAACTGCGATAACAACGGATTCAGGGGTAACATCAACACAAAGCAAACCATGTCGTTTAGCAAACGCGTAGGACATGATCTGGCAGCATTGCGCTACAGGGACTTTCATTGGGTCAATATGATATATCGGGAAACCACAACGCTGCGAGAGCCAATCTGTTAACATCATCTCATCTAGCATTTTACCCGTAGTTTGCAAGTTAATAACATTTTGTGTAGCGACGTAGCTTATCGGGTGCATGGCGGTTTGATCACGCGTACGATGACTACCTAGAATGATGTTGCTTGACTCATTTGATATAAGACCATCTTTTACTAATTCCGTTAGAACAGACCGTAAATCAAGTGTTTTTTCTATTGTTTCGTTAAGCCCCATACCTACAACCAAAATATTAAACGCCTGAATTTGATTGTAGCTCGATAATCTAATGAAACAAAATCACGAAAGCTTAACTAGGATCACGTTAAGATAAATTTTATAGGTAATAAAGCCAAAAAATGAGGTGCAAGATGGAACTCGAAATCTTTCAAGTGGATGCATTTGCAACAAAACTATTTGAAGGTAACCCTGCAGGAGTCTGCATTCTTGACCAATGGCTCCCTGAAACCACGATGCAGGCCATTGCAATGGAGAAGAACCTCTCTGAAACTGCATTTGTTGTTAAAGAAAAAGGACTCTACTCAATTAGGTGGTTTACCCCTTCGACAGAAGTAAAACTTTGTGGTCATGCAACGCTAGCAAGTGCACACATATTGTTTCAAGAAAAGCACATCACGGAAGATACTATTTGCTTTAATAGTTTAAGCGGAGAACTCCGTGTTAAAAGTATGGGAAATGAATATGAAATGAACTTTCCCTCTAATCCACCAAACGCCATCGAAATTCCTACCGAACTTGAAGATGTTCTTGGCATAGACGTAATTGAAACCTGGAAAAACGATGATCTTATCGCTATTGTCGATTCTGAAGAAAAGGTAAAAAGCCTGTCTCCTGACATACCAGCGCTAAAAGATTTTCCATATAGAGGTATCTGTGTCACTGCACCAAGTCAATCAAGGAAATTCGATTTTATAGCGCGTTTTTTCGCCCCATCAGTTGGAATTGATGAAGACCCAGTCACGGGATCGCTTTACACTGTTCTAACCCCTTTTTACGCAGATATGCTTGGCTGCACCGAATTTACAGCTTATCAAGCGTCGAAACGAGGAGGCATAATCAAAACCTCACTGTCAAATGATAAAAGTCGTGTATTAATTTCAGGACAAGCCGTAACCGCAATGCGTTCAAGGTTGATAATTGATCTTTAGCCTAGAATACTAGAGACCTAAAACAAATTCTCGCAGTGATAGGCAAAATTAAACAACGCCTTGGTAAAATATACTAGTAACAATGGCTCATTGTTAAATGATAGTATTTTAAAATGAGATTGAATGTATAAAGAGTTAAAATTGTGAGTGACAGTTCTGTAGACGATTCCATCAAGGCAATAACCGACCCTAATGTTTATTTGAACTGGTTTCGCCATTCATCCCCTTATATCAATAACCACAGAGGGAAAACCTTTATCGTCATGCTACCTGGCGATTGTATAGATCATTCTAATTTCATCAATATTATCAGTGACTTAACCCTGTTACAAAGCCTTGGCGTTAAGCTAGTGGTTGTCCATGGCGCTAGGCCTCAGATTGAAAAACAGCTCGAAACTCAATCGTCATTCCACAATGGACTTCGAATTACACCCGCTAAGGATATGCCGGAAGTACTAAAAGCGGTTGGAGCTATCCGTTTTCATTTAGAAGCAAGCTTCTCCGCTGGATTACCTGACTCACCAATGCATGGTGCAAAGGTGCGTTTGAGAGGCGGCAACTTCGTTACGGCAATGCCTCAGGGTGTTATAAACGGGGTCGATTACCAATATACTGGACGAGTTAGAAGTATCGATACCGACGCGATTAATCACTTACTGAAACAAGACAGCATCGTGATCCTTTCACCTGTGGGTTATTCTTTAACAGGGGAGGTATTTAATCTGTCATTTGCTGAAATTGCAGTAGAAACGGCAGTTAGTTTGGGGGCAGATAAGCTCATTGCTTATAACGATGATGCAACCATATTAGACGATAAAGGCAACAATGTAAGGGAGCTCACTTTACTTAAATGCGAAAAGTTTTTGGTTCGCCAACAGAAAAATACGAGTAATACTTATTTTTCACTGCGCGCATGTCATCGCGCATGTGATGGTGGCGTCGCCCGAGCCCATGTTATTTCTTTGCAAGAAGATGGCGCTCTATTAAAGGAACTCTATACCCGTGATGGCTCTGGTCTGATGGTATATAGAGACAATTATGAAAGTATTCGTCGCGCAAGAATAACCGATGTGATTGGTATTCTTAAGCTTATTGAGCCTCTTGAAAAAGAAGGTATCTTAGTTCGTCGCTCTAGAGAAAGGTTAGAAAATGAAATCCAGTATTTTACAGTAATGGAGAAGGATAACCTCCTTATTGGCTGTGCTGGACTATACCCTATTGAACAGCAACAAAGTGCCGAACTCGCCTGCGTTGTCATTCATTCCGATTATAGAAACGGAGGAAGGGCAGCAAAACTACTGACACACATCGAAAAACAGGCATTAAAACTTAAGATTAAACTGCTCGTCGCACTCACGACCCAAACATCCCATTGGTTTATCGAACAAGGCTTTGTCGAGAAAAGTGTTGAAGACTTACCTGAGGAAAAACAGTCGCTCTACAACTTTCAACGGATGTCCAAGGTTTTCGTAAAGTCGTTAATTTAAAAAGCGCGAATATCGCATTGCCCCTCATGCTTGCGAGCAATGATTAAAGCAAAATCTAGATTTCTCTCCTAAACTATTATTTATGGGTAAATAATAGTTTTGCCAAGCAAGGCAGAGTCATCAAGAAAATGAGTGCACCAAACGAAGAAATTCGTCAAATCGATATCGTAAAAATCTATGCAAATAAAAAATGCTTGGTTATAGATGACTTTCCTGAAATTCGAGGATCACTCTCACGTACCTTAAAGACCTTTGGCGCTCAATCCGTTGACACCGCTGCTGATGGCGAAGAAGCGGTAAAACTCTGTCAGAAGAAAAAATTCGATATCGTTCTTTGCGACTACAACCTCGGTTCGGGGAAAGATGGACAGCAAATACTCGAAGAAGTGAGGTTTTTAAGAGTTCTACTCATGACAAGTCTGTTTGTCATGATAACAGGAGAATCTTCCCGAGAAATGGTCCTCGGTGCACTCGAATGTCAACCTGATGACTACATAACAAAACCTTATACCCAGGCGTCGATTAAAGTCCGACTAGACAAGGCAATTTTAAAGCACGAAGCTCTCTTGCCCATAAAACATTTTGTCTCTAAAGGGGAATACCAAAGCGCGTTAGATAAATGCAATCAGTTAATCCAAGAAGGAAGTCGTTACTCTGCAGATTGTCTCCGAATGAAGGGCCAGCTTCACTTTTTACTTAAACAATTAAAAGAAGCTCAGCAAATCTATGAAAGTATTCTCGATAAGAAGCCAGTAACCTGGGCCAAACTCGGAATGAGTAAGACTTTAATGGAGATGGGTAAACTAGATTCGGCTGAAGACATGCTAAATGAAATTATAGAAGAAGACAGCCGCTATATTGAAGCACATGACATGCTCTCAGAAATATATAGCAAAAAGAATGACCTTATATCAGCCCAAAAATCTACTGAAAATGCCACCCATATTTCACCGAAGTCCGTTTTAAGGCACCGAAAATTAGCCGATTTAGCAGAAAAAAACGACGACACTGATACAACACTCAAATCTCACCAACAAGCTATTAAGTGGGGATTTAATTCTTGCCACGAATCAGAGCAAGACTACTTTAACTACGCTCGCAAAGTTTCTGAAGTCACTGATGGAGATCAATCCACCAATGCAAAGGCCATGGTAAAACAAGCCAATACCTTCTTAGACCGAGCTAAAAAACGCTACTCAAACCGACCCGAAGTCGGTGTTCAAGCTCAGTTGGTAGAAGCCCAATTGCTTAATAGTCAAGGTGAAACAAACCGGGCAGAAAAAGCTGCCTCTAAAGCGAAATTACTATACGATGACCTGACCGCACCTTCGATAGATGCAAGCTTGGAATTAGCGCGAACGATGTATTCTCTCGAAGACGAAGAAGGCGCTAGAAACCTGCTATCAAAATTAGCACTTCGTCATGGCGACGATGAAGATCTGATGCGCATCATAGACGGCATAACGGGTGAGCCCATATCCGAACAGGGCAAATCTCTCGCCGCCAAACTTACAAAAAGCGGGATTGATGCCTATGAGAATAAAGAGTTTGATAGAGCGATCCAAGTATTTAGTGAAGCACTTGAAAGCTACCCCAAACATATTGGCTTAAACCTGAATTTACTTCAGGCGCTCATCGCTGATGCAGATCAAAATGGGTATAAGAATTCATTTGAAAAACTCTGCCACAAAGCCTTAAGAGCTGTAGGTACGATTGAGCAAAATAATAAGCAATATAAACGCTATTCATTCATCCTTAATCAATTGCAAAAAAAGCATCCACACATCCTCCCCTAATTAATATTATTCACAAATTAGCTATCGCAACTTTTATCCAAAATTCTAATTCGGATTGGGTTTTAAAAACGTAAAATCGAAATACTGCGTTTTTACAATATTTAAAAAAAGTCCAAAAACTTAAGACGAGTGAATTTCGGAAAATTTTGATATGCTACGCAACTTTTTTAGGTCAGAAACGTGGAGAACTAGATGCCTCAATATCGCTCAAAAACCAGTACTGCGGGAAGAAATATGGCTGGCGCCCGATCTTTGTGGCGTGCAACGGGAATGAAAGACGAAGATTTTCAAAAGCCCATTATTGCAGTGGTGAATTCATTTACGCAATTTGTTCCCGGTCATGTACATCTAAAAGATCTAGGGCAATTAGTGGCGAGGGAAATTGAAAAGGCAGGAGGGGTAGCGAAAGAGTTTAATACAATAGCTGTCGACGACGGTATTGCCATGGGACACGATGGAATGCTTTACAGTTTACCCTCTCGCGACATAATCGCTGACTCAGTAGAATACATGGTCAATGCACACTGTGCCGATGCAATGGTATGTATATCCAATTGCGATAAAATTACCCCAGGTATGCTTATGGCGACCATGCGGTTAAATATTCCCACAATTTTTGTTTCCGGCGGCCCGATGGAAGCTGGTAAAACGAAACTATCGGATCAAAAGCTTGATTTGGTTGATGCGATGATCATGGCTGCAGACGACTCTGTTGACGATGAAACCGTCGCAGAAGTTGAACGAAGTGCCTGTCCAACTTGCGGATCTTGTTCTGGTATGTTCACAGCAAATTCGATGAACTGTTTAACAGAAGCCTTAGGTTTCAGCCTGCCAGGAAATGGTACCACCCTCGCAACCCATTCTGATAGAAGACGCCTCTTCGAAGAAGCTGGTCAAAAGATCGTTAGCCTTGCGAAACAATATTATGAAAAAAACGACGAAACTGTATTACCCAGGAACATAGGTTCATTTAACGCTTTCAAAAATGCTATGACACTCGATATAGCAATGGGGGGCTCGACTAATACTATTTTACACTTACTCGCAGCAGCCCAAGAAGCAGGTGTAGATTTTTCAATGAAAGATATCGATACCTTAAGTAGAGAAATCCCCCAACTTTGCAAGGTAGCGCCAAACAGTAAAATCTACCATATTGAAGATGTGCATCGCGCGGGCGGGATTATGGCATTGCTGGGAGAACTTGCCCGAGGAGGTCTGCTTGATACCAGCTTACCAACAGTTCACAGTAAAACTATGCAGGATGCAATAGATTCGTGGGACATCACCCAAACAGAAAATGAAAAGGCATTCGAGTTTTATAAAGCAGGACCAGCAGGTATTCCTACGCAAACCGCTTTTAGCCAGAGTACACGATGGCCCTCGCTAGACGCTGATAGAAAACAAGGCTGTATAAGATCTGTCAAAAACGCATATAGTCAAGAAGGCGGACTCGCTGTTTTATATGGAAACATCGCAGAAGATGGCTGCGTCGTAAAAACTGCAGGTGTTGATGAATCAATTCTCATTTTTGAGGGCACAGCTCATATTACAGAATCACAAGATGAAGCAGTAGAAAATATTTTAAGTGGCAAAGTCAAAGCGGGAGAAGTTCTCATAGTCCGTTACGAAGGACCCAAAGGTGGGCCTGGTATGCAAGAAATGCTTTATCCAACAAGCTATCTTAAATCCAAAGGTTTAGGAAAAGAATGTGCTCTACTGACTGATGGCCGTTTCTCAGGCGGTTCATCTGGGCTTTGCATCGGTCACGTATCACCTGAAGCCGCTTCCGGGGGCGCAATAGGATTAATCGAACACGGCGATAAGATTAAAATTAACATTCCAGAAAGAACAATAAACCTTGATGTTTCTGATAAGGAATTACAATCGCGTAGAGAGAAAATGGAAGCTAAAGGAAAACTGGCTTGGCGAGCTGAAAAAGATCGCCCTAGAAAAGTTTCTGCCGCATTAAAAGCCTATGCGATGTTAGCCACAAGTGCAGATAAAGGCGCTGTCAGGGACTTGTCGAAACTAGAAAACTGAGAAATATTTGAAAGCACTATAATTAGTAGTAATTAAAAAGGGGATTTTTACATCCCCTTTTTAATATCATGTGAAATTCTATATCGCTAACGCTTCCTGTCGCTTCAGCTCGCCCTCTGCAAATTTCTTCCAGTTTGCAGCGAATTTCCTATGCTTAGGTGTTTGCATAGCTTTATCAAAAGCAGCAATAGCTGATTTAAATTGCTTCAAATCAACGTATGCAATTCCCATATTACTATGAACAAGGCCAGCATCCTTAAGTTGCCCCGCCTTAAGTGCATTTTTACCAGCATCAACGGCATTTTTGCTGTCATCTAAATCAAGATAATAACCAGACATTAACGTGTATATGTCACCTGTTCTTCTCTTGTCTTTTTTGGGATTTTTCAAAGGCTCAGTCTTTGATACTTCAGCCGCTTCTTTTAGTACTTCAACAGCTTTCTTATGCTCTTTTGCCGTTCCCCAAGCGGTAGCAAGGGTTTCTAGATTTTTAGTGGTTTTTTTAACAATCTTGTCCTTCATACCTTTGGTAAGCACCTTCGCCGCACGATAAGGCGCTTCTTCACCAATATAAAGGTAACTTAAGTTGACTATTTCCTGCTCCTTGGTCAAACCACCCATCAAATATGTAGCGTCAAAAGCATGAAGTTGATCGGAGGAGCGCCCCACCACACCATAAAGACCACCTAGTTGAACCCAATAGGATTTTTTAGGATAGTGACGAACTAAAAGTTCAACCAAAGGAACAACCGCTTTAAAATCTTCTTTTTCTAGAAGAACTGCACGCTTAATGTTATACCAGTTCTCTTTAGCGATTTTACCGCGGCCTTCAACAATTGATATTGCTTTATTTATTGATTTTAGAGAATTATTTTTATCACCTTTTTGGTAATAAATAGTCGCCTGCAAATAATAAACATCAGCACTAATATCTGTAGATAACTTAATCCACTTGTTTAGATAGGCAATCGCTTGATCATACTTTTCTATAGAGTAAGCCAACTGGGCTAACGAGTAGAGAGTTTGCTTTTCAACTCCAAGAGGAATTTCCGGCGATTGTTTCACTACCAAATCATAGTAGTAAATGGCTTTTTCTAAATCATCAAGCGAGTAATAGGCAAAACCATAGAAACGGTATATTTGCGATAATTCGTACTTATTACACTTATCCTTACAACGCTTCTCCATACTTTTTAACTGTTTTAAAGCAGCATTAAAATCAGGTTTTGCGTCGGGGTTTTTCTCAGTGTCAGGAGAGATTAAGGGTTGTACTTTACCCATTTGTTTGAAAAACGCATCACTAATGCCAGGTAATTTTCTAGGCTTTTGCTTATTAGCGTTTTGCGCATAAACCGCAGAACTCGAAAAACCCAGACCAGCGTTATTACTCACACGATCAGCAGTAAGCACAAAAATAGAAAAAACAAATGAAGCAACTAAGCCAATTACTAAAGTTTTTGCAGAATTTGAAAAAAACGTCATATATTCCACCTCTTACTTAGCCATTTGGAACGTAAAGCGGTTGCGAACGCCAGGAACCTCAATAGGCTCACCGTCAACAACTTTCGGCTTATATTTAAATTTACCTGCAGCCTTAACAGAGGGCCTTGCAAAAATCTTCTGAGGGCAATCAACGACTTTCACATCTTTCGTTTCGCCAGAAGTAGTCACTGTGTATTCGACAGTGCAGTATCCTTCAAGGCCTCTTGCTAGCGCCGACTTTGGATAAGCCGCAGCCGATTTTACAATCGGTAGGTAGTCACCATCCGAAGAAAAACCACCTATTGCGCCAATATTTGGCTTACCTCCTCCGATATCACCTATCTGGAAATCCACACTGATATCGGGATTTTCGAACTCAGGTTCGGGAAATTCTGGTGGCGGTTCTTCAGGTTCGTCTGGCTTGTCTGGCTTCCTGGTATCATACTCCGTAGATATATCACGCTCAGGCATAACGATATCTGGAATTTTAAAATCCTCAGTTTCTTCAGGTTTGCTCATATTACTTTTTATAAGCAAATGCATAAAAAGAAGTAATGTGCCAGCCACAAGCGCAGCTGGAACAGCGGCAATCATGGATCTTGTTATAATCATAAGACCTTACCTACCTTCTGCAGCAACAGTAATCTCGCCAATCCCGATTTCCCTCGCAGCCTGAGCTACCTCGGTGAGCGTTTTAATATTTGCTTTTGAATCTGCCTGAATAACAAGTTTTCCTTTCGGCGTCTCAGCGAATAAGACTTGCAACTCTCGTTTAACTTGTTGCTTGTCGACTTCTTGTTTATTTATCCATACTTTACTTTCTGAACTAACTGCAACAAGGATAGGAGTCTTAACGCCATCAGCTGTACTAGCGTCCGGCCTATCAACTTCAATTCCAGGCTCTTTAATAAAAGAAGCCGTTACAATAAAGAAAATCAGCATGATAAATACAACGTCCAGCATAGGAGTTAAATCTATTGCTCCAGCGTCTTCTTCATCAGTTTGTCTTCTAGCCATATACGCCTCTTAGTGATCCATAGTTAACTGATCGTCGAATAGCTGACTTTCTTTCATCGCGATCCGTTTAACTAAATTAGACCCAAAAACTCCAGAAATTGCTGCAACCATACCAGCCATGGTTGGAATTGTCGCTTTAGAAACCCCTGAGGCCATAGATTTAGCATCACCACCACCGGTGATTGCAAGTACATTAAAAACATCAATCATGCCTGAAACAGTACCAAGTAATCCCATCAGTGGACAAAGAGCAACCATAGTCGCGATAAGATCGAGATTATAGTCAATCTTTTGTCTTACTTTGGATACGAGAGCCTCTCGCACTTGGTGAGCATTCCACGACTGACGTTCGTTTCTTTGCTCCCACTTAGCCTTGGTGCCTTTTAGTATTCCGCGAAGCGATGTATTAAAGAACCAAATTCTCTCGAATATAAGGATCCACATCACAAACGCGAGAATAGCGATAAGCACCAATACAACGCCACCGGACTGCACAAACAATCGAACTTCTTCTAATAAGTCGAATAGCTCTAACACAGCACTTACCTCTTAGCGTTCAGACTTTTCGGCAATCAAACCGGCACTTTGCTCATCTAAAATCTGAACAACACCTTTCGCTTTTGAATTCAAATAAGTGTGGATAAGCACGGTGGGTATGGCAACAATAAGACCCTTAACGGTAGTAACAAGTGCCGCCGAAATACCGCCAGCCATTGCTTTAGGATCACCTGCACCAAAGATTGTGATTTGTTGGAACACCACGATCATACCAGTTACCGTACCAAGAAGACCCAAAAGTGGACCTACCATTGAAATAATCTTGATCGAGTTCAACCAGGATTCAATAGAGGGTCTTTCTTTAAGAACAGCTTCTTCCAACTTAAGTTCTAGTGACTCGGAATCAATACCTTGATTATCTTCAGCAACTTTCAATACTCGGCCAAGAGGATTATTTGTATTTGCACTCTTAGCTTTCAACTGGCGATTAACTTTTCCAGAGACTGCCATCAAAGATAAAAACTTGATCAACGATATGATGAGCGCAACAATAAACAGAGGCGTAATAACATACATACCTACTGGACCACCCTGCTTCCAACGCTCAAGTAAGTTTGGAGTATTAATAAGGGCTCTTAATAACTGTCCACCTACAGGACCTGTTGGGTCCACACCAGTTTTAGTGAAGCCAGCAGAAGCATTTTGTAAATTCATTGCAGACGCTTGGAGCGAGCCTGAAGGCTGGCGCGGCAACTCACTTACGGAACCGGTTTCAGCATCGAAGTTAAGAAACTTTCCATCAGAATAAAGGTTGTAATTACCTGCTCGTACGATTGTTCTTTCAGATTCATTACCTGATGGATCGGATACAGTGCCAACATATGTAACCACTTTACCCGACTCGGTAATTTCACGCTGCATTTCAAACCACAAGCGCTCGATTTCTTCAATCGAAGGCAACTTTGTCTCACTGTTCATTTTTTCGATGAGTTCAGCAATAGGTTCGCCACGATTAGGAATTTGTGCGCTCACAATTGAAACATCCATATTTGCGCGCAGATCACCGGCGGTAGATGTCAAATGACCAAAGAGCTCCTTCAATGAACCCAAGCGCTCATCGAGTTGCTCACGTTTTTGTTGTACAAGAAGTTCTTGTTCTTTATATTTTTGTTCTAACTTTTCAGAACGTGCTTCCTCAAGCTTTTTAGTATTTCTTGCCTTATCTAATAAACGAGCTTGATTTGCTTTGTTTTTTCTAAACTCAGCTTCACGGCTCTTGTGCTCTTTAGATTCAGAAATCTTCGCATTTTTAACCATTTGCAAAAGCTGATCTAAACTAGCCGCCTTATCATCTTGTGCGTTGACAGCACCAGCAATAAAGAAAGCGCCAGATATAATAATTTTTGTAATTAATCTCATTGTGCTGCCTCCGGTGCCAATAGTGGTAACTGCATAACGTCATTAGATGCCTGTTTAAGCGCGATCTTAATACCGTTTTGGATGGCGCTTCGATATTGACCTGCATCCAGCTCTACCCATGCACCCTGACTTTGATCCCAAGCACCAGAAAATTTAGTATCAGGCGTTTGGTACATCAAAGCAATTTTACCAACACCAAAAATGTTTACTTCACGTTCAACACCACCCACTTCTAGCTTGGAAGTATAAACATGCAGTTTTCGACCGTATTCTGCTTCGATATTATATGCTTCTAATATCTGACGAAACTTCTCAGCAACAGAAATATCAGCTCGATGTTGATTGCCTCTCAATTGAGCAATTCGATCCAAACGTTCTTCCTTGTGCAGAGGAATATCTAGTTCAACAAACTGCTCTAGACCTTCTAGCATTCTGAGAATAAGTGGTTGGATTTGACGCTCGATCACAGTCACGTTATCAATTGACTCTTCCAAGTCATTTATAACTTCTAACTGATTAGCCAATTGCTTTTCCAACTGAGAGTTATAAACGCGTAACCCATCAATTTGCTTGTTAACAATCTTAAATTGTTGCAGCAGTGAGGCGGTTTCGCTCGAAAGCTTGTTTATTTTATCCTGTGATGCTTTCGCAGCATTGGTTTTAGATTGTCCGACGCGCAAAATTTCGTCGATCGTTTTATCTGCAAAGGTTGCGCCGGCAAATAACGCTCCTGCAGAAAAAATCGTAGACAAAGCCACAGATTTTATTTGCTTCTTCATATTCCCCCCAACATGGGTGATTGCATTAATAATTAGCTTTTAGATAGAGCGGGAAGCCCATATCTCATTGATTAACGTGTTCTTAATATTGATTAGCCTAGTGCATTTTAATAACAGCATCTAATAACATTCAAACACAAATTATTTAAAGAAATTTGACTTCTTATTCACATTACAAATAGTAACACCACCTTTTATTTCTTCAACGACTGAGTAACACACCAGTAACACACGATCAGTTTTTATACTTCGCAAGAAAATAGGATTGCGATTACTTTATGTGTTTAATTTTTTATCATAGACCAAAAAAGAGCACGCGTACTGGTCTTTTTCAGATGGTTCAGATATTTCTTGAGAAACGAGGCGCCAATTCGAACTTTCAAACTCAGGGAAAAAAGCGTCACCCTCAATATTTGCATGAACACGAGTAATGTATAATTTGCTAGAAAGCGGTAACACTTGTTCGTATAGGTTTGCACCACCAATTACCATCACCTCGGTTTGATCAGTTGATTTAGCAACCGACTTGGCGAAATCTAAAGCGCTTTCAATTGAATTAAACACATCTACACCTTCAGATCGCCAATTATTCTGTTTTGTCACAACAATATTTTTGCGGCCAGGAAGAGGACGTCCAATCGATTCAAATGTTTTTCTCCCCATAACAAGGGGACGCCCCATTGTCATCTGTTTAAAATATCTCAAATCGGCAGAGATACGCCATGGGAGCTGATTGTCTTTTCCTATCACGCGATTCTCTGACATTGCGACGATTAAAGAGAGTTTTATCGAACTCATAGACATATATTAAAGTTTTATACCGAAATTGGCGCAGGAATATGCGGATGAGCCTGATAATCCGTCAGCTCAAAATCATTGTAGTCAAATCCAAATATGTCTTTGACTTCCGGGTTTAATAGCATTTTAGGTAAAGGCATTGGATCGCGCTGCAACTGCAAATCGACTTGTTCTAGATGATTTAAATAGAGATGTGCATCGCCGAAAGTATGCACAAAATCACCCAACTTCAAATCACAAACTTGGGCGATCATAAGCGTTAATAATGCATAAGAAGCAATGTTAAATGGCACACCTAAAAAGACATCGGCACTTCGCTGGTAAAGTTGACAAGATAAACGACCATCTAAAACATAAAATTGAAAAAGCGTATGGCAAGGCGGGAGCGCCATTTTTCCTGCAGTAGCGTTTTCCTGTGGAGATATATTTTCATCAGGCAGCAGAGCGGGATTCCAAGCGGATACAATAAGTCGACGTGAATGCGGCTTGGTTTTTATTAGATTAATTACTTCAGTAATTTGATCAATTGTACCATTATCATAATCGACCCAAGAGCGCCATTGAGCACCATAAACAGGGCCAAGCTCACCACTTTCAGTAGCCCAAGCATCCCAAATTTTCACGTTGTTTTCTTTTAGATACTGGATATTTGTTTCACCTTTAAGGAACCACAAAAGCTCGTAAATAATCGATTTAAGATGGCATTTTTTGGTTGTTACTAAAGGAAACCCTACGGACAAATCAAACCGCATTTGATGGCCAAATACACTTAAAGTACCCGTGCCGGTTCTATCTTCTTTTTTAACGCCGTTTTCGCGGACATGACGCATCAAATCTAAGTATTGTTTCACAGACTAAACTCTATAATATTTTTATTTACTTTTTGTAGATTCAGGTTTGCGCATAAAATAGGTCCAATACAATAGAAGAGCGCCACCCATAATCATAGGAATGCAAAGGATTTGGCCGCGAGTCATCCATTCAAACAGATCGAAACCTATGTGAGAGTCGGGCTCTCGGAAAAACTCGACGAAGAAACGGAAAAAACCATAACAAACCAAGAGTAATGCTGCAACCGCACCGCGCGGACGAGGCTTTTGAGAGAACCAGAACATGATTACAAACAACACTAGGCCCTCGAGAAAGGATTGATATAATTGCGAAGGATGGCGAACTAAAGCATCGGGGTCTTTCTGAAAAACCATCCCCCAAGGAACGGTTGTTTCTCTTCCCCAAAGCTCTTGACCGATAAAATTACCAAGTCGACCAAAACCCAACCCAAGAGGAACCAAGGGTGCGACATAATCCATCAAATCAATATAATTTTTATTCAGCTTTTTACTGTAATAGGCCATGGAAAGCATGACGCCAAGCAATCCGCCATGAAATGACATGCCGCCTTCCCAAACTCGAAATAGCCAGATTGGGTCTTCTAAGAATTGACCAAAGTTGTAAAAAAAGACATATCCAAATCGGGCACCGATTACTACACCCAAAGCGCCATAAAAGATTAAATCCTCTATCTCAGATTTTTTTAACAGCGCCCCAGGCCTTGTTGACCGGTAAACGCCTAATAGCCAAGCAGAGGTAAATGCCGCAACGTACATCAAGCCGTACCAATGCACATTCAACGGCCCAAGGGTATTCCCAAAAAGCTCTAAAGGCCCAAGAGAGATGGCAACCGGATCAAAGTCTGGGTGCATTAACATAAATAAATTCCTAATGGTTTTATAAATAAATCAAATGAATTGAGAATATGAACTTTCAACAAAGCAGAGGATTAGATCCCAAAATTCTGAATATAGTGTGACAAAAACAAAACCTCAGCTGAACCCGACTCTTAATCTGCCGATGTCGGGCGCAATAGTCGCGTTAAACCAGCCTGCTTGAACGTTGACTCTAAACAACGATTGATTGATTCTGCGTCTGCAAGTTCCATGACTTCTTGTAATAATAATTCTGCCTGAGGAAGGCTTACCGCGCGGATAACTGATTTCACCTTCAATAAGTTTGTTCCACTCATTGACAAGACGTCATACCCCATTGCCATAAGCAGCAAAGCAGCTTCTGGGTCGCCAGCTAATTCTCCACAAATGCTCACAGCAACACCTTCAGCATGAGCTTCATCCACAATATGCTTTAATGCTCTTAGAACTGCAGGATGCAAAGAATGATAAAGGTCTGCAACTCGGGAGTTATTGCGATCAACCGCTAATAAATACTGGGTAAGGTCATTACTACCAACAGAAATAAAATCTACCCGAGCGGCAAACTCCCTGGCTTGATACACGGCTGCAGGCACTTCAATCATCACGCCAACGGGAGGCATTTTAACCGTAAAACCTTCCTCTAACAGTTCATCATAGGCCCGATATATTAGCATTTGGGCGATTTCTAATTCTGCAATATTGGAAACCATCGGCAACATGATTCGCAAATTATCAAGACCTTCGCTCGCCTTTAACATCGCGCGTACTTGGACCAAAAAGATCTCGGGATGGTCTAAGGTTACGCGAATACCGCGCCACCCTAAAAACGGATTATCTTCAGCGATAGGAAAATACGGCAGGGCTTTATCACCACCAATATCCAAAGTACGCATAGTCACCGTGTGAGGCGCAAAAGCTTCTAGCTGAGCCCGGTAGGTAATTCGCTGTTCCTCTTCGGAAGGAAAGCGATCTCTCAACATAAAAGGAATTTCAGTGCGATACAAGCCAACGCCTTCAGCCCCCCGCTCAAGCGACATCATTGCATCAGCAATTAATCCAGTATTTACCCAGAGCGCGACTCGGTGATGATCGGTTGTTTCACAAGGCTTGTCTTTTATGGCCTCTAGACCTGCAACTAACTCTTCATCTTCAGCAACAATGGCTCGATAGTGTGAGAGCATTTGTTCACTCGGGTCTACGTATACAGAACCGCGATAACCGTCAACAATTAGCTCTTTTCCATTTATCCGAGTGAAAGGAAGGTCTATTGCCCCCATTACTGTGGGAATCCCTATCGACCGCGCTAAAATTGCAATATGAGAATTGCTCGAACCCGCAAGAGAAACTATTCCAGCAAGCTTGCCTTCGGGAACCTCTGCCAACATAGATGCAGACAGTTCATCACCGACCAATATAGTGTTATCAGGGTATTCTCTTTCTTCATGCTGAGTTTCCTGCAGATAAGAAAGTACCCGGCTACCCAAATCTCTTACATCCGAAGCCCGCTCACGCAGGTAAGGATCAAGCATACTTTCGAATGTAGCAACATGCTCCAGAATCACTCGACTCCAAGAATACTGAGCCGTTATCCCTGATTTGATTCGCTCAATCACTTCTTTTGCAAGTGAGGCATCATCTAACATTGCCACATAGGCATCAAATAACAGGCGCTCTTCTTTATTTAGTCGACTCTCTAGCTCAGCGCCAAGCCTCTTAACATCTGCGCGAACCGCCGCAAGGCTATTGTGGAAAAAAGCTAATTCGTCGTCGATCGATTGACATTCTTGATAAGGTACGGAATTGAGATCCGCAATAGGTGCGACAACCACACACTGTCCGATGCCCACGCCTTGTGAACTGGGCACTCCCAAAAAGCGCGCTTCTGTTTTTTGACCTATTGTGCGTAAAGTGCCCGTTGCTTCAGCATGCGCGATTACACCTGCAAGCTGGGCGGACATAGTTACCAAAAAAGCTTCGTCCCCCTCATCAAAACGCCTTTTCTCCACTTGCTGGACCACCAGCACGCCCAAAACCTGACGATGATGAATAATAGGGACTCCAAGAAAAGCACTGAACTGCTCTTCACCTGTCTCAGAAAAATATTGAAATTTTGGGTGGGACTCGGCATCCTGAAGATTAATAGGCTCTTCTCTTGTGGCAACAAGCCCAATCAATCCTTCTTCTTTAGACAAAGCCACCTGCCCAACAGCCTCTTGATTAAGGCCCTCGGTTGCCATCAATAGATAAACACCTTCTTCATTACGAAGGTAGACAGAACAAACCTGAGTTCCCATGGATGCTCTGACACGAGCGACTATAATAGTAAGTACCGCAGCCAAATCCGGAGCGGAATTTACTTCTTGTACGATTTGACGCAAAGCATTAAGCATGCAAGACTCTCTCAGCTAGCACATTCATCATCAAACCTGAAACGATTATCGAACCCCTGTTTCAAGAAAACTATCCTTTAATGCATTTTTTATTATATATAGGCGCCAACTCCTTTAGCGCTCTACGATAAACATCGCGCTTGAACGACACGACTTTACTCAAAGGGTACCAATAACTCACCCAATTCCAATCATCAAACTCCGCAGGCATATCTTCCTGGTTTAGCGAAATTTGAGAGTCATCAGATAATAACTTTAGCAGAAACCACTTCTGCTTTTGACCAATACAAACTGGCGATTTATTCGTTCTGACCAATTTTTTGGGTAATCGGTACCTCAGCCAGCCACGAGTGACGGCTAAAACCTCGACATCGGACTTCGTTAAACCAATTTCTTCACGTAACTCACGAAAAAGCGCAATTTCTGGGTCTTCGTCTTCATTTATACCACCCTGGGGGAACTGCCATGCATCCTGCCCACCCACTCGGCGCGCCCAAAGTAGGCGTCCGTCACCATTCGTTAGAATAATGCCAACGTTCGGACGAAATCCGTCGCTGTCTATCACACCTACCTCTCGATATTGTTACAATTAATCTCTATTGTTTCACAAAAAAGCAATATACAGCAATGCGCTTATGCCCCATACAACACCAAATTTGGGCAAAAAGTAATATAAAACAGATAAGTTTACTCAACCTTTAGGCTTAAACTTCGGAGCAGACCTTGGTATTAGCAATATTTGACTTAGATAACACCCTCTTGGCTGGAGATAGCGACCATAGCTGGGGAGAATTTTTAATCAACGAAGGAATGGTCGATCCGGTTGAGTTTAAACGCAAAAATGATCAGTTTTATCGCGAATACGAGGAAGGTATCCTGGATATCTACGCTTATCAAGAGTTCGCTTTATCTCCTATTGTGGGCAAACCAATAGCAGAACTAGACGAACTACATAAGAAGTTCATGGAAAATCAAATAGGTAAAATGATGCTTCCTAAAGCACACGCCTTAATTGAAGAGCACAAATCTAAGGGTCACACATTGCTTATCATTACCGCCACAAATCGATTTGTAACTGAACCTATTGCAAAAGCACTTCAAATCCCAAATCTCTTAGCCACCGAACCAGAAATCATTAACGAAAGATATACAGGCAAAATTGTGGATATCCCTTGCTTTCAAAGCGGTAAAGTAACACGGCTTAATAACTGGCTTAGAACTCAAAACCAAAAATTCGATACACGTTATTTTTATAGTGACTCAGCTAACGACCTTCCTTTGCTTGAATCGGTAGACTATCCCATAGCTGTAGATCCAGACCCCAAGTTAAAAAAAGCTGCAGAAGAACGAAACTGGCCAATTATCAGCCTAAGAGAATAAAAGAAAACCCAATGAAAAACCTAATAAACGTTCTTAGCCTACTTGCTTTGGTTTTGACACTTAGCTGTGAAAATAAACAAGAAGCAACAAATCAAAATAGCAATGAGGCAAAAGCGCTAGTCTACTCACCAAAACGGTTGGAACAAGCATCAAGTAGACTGCAAGCCCACGCAGAGACCGCACTAAAAACGATATCAGAAGAGTATAAAAAGCTTGAAACGAGCATCAAACATTTTCTTGAGACCCCAAACAAAGAAACTAAAATAGCGGTACAAGCCAACTGGATTGCATTTGCCATAACAAAAAGAAAATACTTTTATCCAGCACAACTTACCCTAGCTGCTCCAACTCAATTCGAACCGCGTGGGAATCTCTATTATCAAATCTCTGCCTTTCCTATATTACCCGGCTTTATTGATAGCTTTGGTGAATATACATTTTCTGGATTAGTCAACGATATTAGTTTACCAATTAATCGAGAAAGCATAATAAATCAGCATGGCGCAACAGATACCCAAGAAGTCATTCTTGGTATCTATGCTATGGAATACCTTTTATTTGGCGAAGCTTTAACCCGTAAGCACGAAGATTTTTTTCAGATTGACCATATCTCTGATGAACAAAAAGAGTTAGGGTTAACATCCACATTAGAAATACCCAACAATAGAAGACGAAAGCTATTATTGCTTCAACTCGAAATTCTCAGCGAAAATTTGAAAAGCCTTACAACTCAATGGTCGTCGAAAGAAACCGCTTTACGTGGTTGGAGAAAGCTTGACGAGGCAAATCAGGTGGAGCTTGCTAAGCAAAGCTTAAAAAACGCTATTACACAATTGCTTATTGAGATCGTAGAAATTAACAAGTTAAACAAGATTGATTACGAAGGAAGAGTATCTCCTGCAGAAAACCACATGCCTATAAATCAAAAAGCGACTTGGATTCAAAATAGCGTAAACTCAATTGCGATAGGATTTAGTTATTTATCTGAAAAAAATGAGCAAGAAAGTAAAAAAATATTCCAAACAATTTCTGAGCTTACAAAAGAACTAGGAAGTGAAAACTTACCTAAAGAAACTGAAGAACAACAAGCAATATGGGAAGCGCTACACACACAAGTGAAGCGCCTTATCGATATTAGTTAACGCAATTCATTAAAATTAAGATAATCCCTTTATAACTACTCGCCTATGGCCTCTCGATATTCGTCTGAGTCCATAGCATCGTCCAACTCATCGACATTTGACGGTTGAACTTTAAAAAACCAACCATCATCATACGGTGATTCGTTAACTGTTTCCGGCGCTTCTTCTAACTTTTCATTTATAGCAATCACTTCACCAGAAACGGGAGAAAAAATATCAGACGCCGCTTTAACCGATTCCACTACCCCAGCCTCCTGCCCAGCCGTCACTGTAGAACCCAACTCGGGCACTTCAACATATACGACATCACCCAGTTCTATCTGAGCATGATCGGTAATGCCTACAATAACAGATCCGTCTGCCTCTAATCTCGCCCACTCATGACTAGAAAGGTATTTAAGTTCCGAACGCAACTCGCTCATTTTCAACTCCTGATTATTACTATGATTACGGATTTGCTTTTTGATGCCGCCAAATTTTAACGGATTGTTCAACCTGAGTATAAGAACAAAAACTATTCTAGTTCAGAATTTATTTTATTTTCCATTACTAATTGCGACGGAGCAAAAATTAAGCGCCACACAAAACCCCTTTTAAAATAAACGCCATGATAAACTTAACAAAAAGCGACGACTCATAAATCACTCTCCTGAATAATAAACGTTCAAAATTTGCATGACACCATTTGCACAATCTATTCTAAATTGGTTCGACGACCACGGACGCAAAAACCTACCCTGGCAAAAACCAATTACGCCTTATCGAGTCTGGCTTTCAGAAATAATGTTACAGCAAACCCAAGTAGAAACCGTTATTCCCTACTTTGAGCGGTTCTTAGCGACCTTCCCCAATGTCGAATCTCTAGCAAGCGCAAAAATTGATCAAGTACTTCACTTATGGAGCGGTTTAGGCTATTACGCTAGAGCTCGCAACCTGCATAAATGCGCTCAAGTAATAACCGAAGAATATTGCGGAGAGTTTCCCAAAAACGTCGACGAGCTTAAAGACTTACCCGGTATAGGTCGATCCACTGCCGCGGCCATAGCGAGTATTGCATTTGAAAGTCCCGAAGCAATCCTTGATGGAAATGTAAAACGCGTACTTGCCCGACATAACTCAATAGAAGGCTGGCCCGGTAAAAAAGATGTTGAAAACACACTATGGGCGATTGCAGAAACTCACATGCCCGAAACCAAGTGCAGAGACTACACCCAAGCAATAATGGATCTCGGCGCCACACTCTGCACCCGCTCAAAACCCGCCTGCGGGATATGCCCAGTCAAATCAGACTGTCTTGGTCTCAAATCCGGTGATCCAACGACATTTCCCGGGAAAAAACCTAAAAAAACGACCCCAACCAAATTTACCCACATGCTCATGCCACTATACGACCAAGCGATCTTGTTAGAGCAAAGAGCACTTTCAGGCATATGGGGTGGCCTCTGGAGTTTCATACAATTTGACTCTTATGAAGCTGCAAAAAGCTATTGCAATCAAAACTTTAAAGGAGACATAGAGATCGACACCTGGAATCAAGTTGATCATATCTTTAGCCATTTCAAATTAAAAATTACCCCTCTTCTAGTAAGACTAAACGAAAAGCCATCGCAAATCTCGGAGCAGAAAAATCAAATATGGTATACACTCCAAAATCCACCTGAAATCGGCCTAGCAGCGCCAGTGAATGCTCTAATTGACGCAATTAAACCACTGGCTAATTCAAATAACCCAGTAAATTAAAACCACTATGTCTAGAACAGTTTTGTGTAAAAAGTATAAAGAGGAGCTACCGGCTCTAAGCGCCCCGCCGCTCCCAGGTGCTCAAGGACAAAAAATATACGAAGAAGTCTCTGAAAAGGCTTGGCGAGCTTGGCTCAAACATCAAACAATGCTCATAAACGAAAAACACCTAAACATGATGGACATGACTGCTAGAACCTATTTAAAGGAACAAATGGAGAAATTCCTTTCAGGAGAAGAATACGATCAAGCAGAGGGCTACATCCCACCGAGCGAATAATTTTACCTGCAAGACTTGACTCAAATCCGGCTTGCGGGTTTAATACGCGCCTCGTTTAGATCGGCCCTGTAAAAAGGTCTGATTAATACTTGCCCAGATAGCTCAGTCGGTAGAGCAGGGGATTGAAAATCCCCGTGTCGGTGGTTCGATTCCGCCTCTGGGCACCACGAATTTTTCTTTGAAATCAAAGACTTAGAAGCCCGAAGATAAACATCATATCTTCGGGCTTTTTCGTTTTGGGCCACATTTGGGCCACTTTATTTCAAAGGGCCAAAAACAGATAAAAAAAGGGCCACTTAAAGTGGCCCAAATCGATGTATAATTGTTTGTAATTCCTCCGTATTACTGCGGCTGCTGAACCCAGTTTAATCACAGAGGAAACTAAAATGACCGAAAGAACTAAAGCTTGGAGAAGACACAGAGAAGTAGTCGCCAATAATAGACATGAAAACCGTAAAGACTTTTACAGTGCAGCATTCTATTTCGGCGAAAAAAAATGGAAGTTGATGTACGGGCGTAGACAAAAAATACATCGTGCACAAAAACTTGGTTTTGAATACCCAATCAAAACAACTTCTCAGCTTTTAGATGAGCAATAACAACCTATTATTTATCTGCAGCCGAAATCAATGGCGTAGCCCTACTGCAGAAAAAGTTTTCAAAGATCTAGGATTTAGTACTCGCTCAGCGGGTACTAGCCCTAATGCTCGCCATACAGTTTCAGCTAAAGACATACAATGGGCCGATCACGTTTTTGTTATGGAGTCGAAACACAGGGACCGGATTAGAGCAAGCTTTGGAAGATTAACGCAGTTCAAAAAGGTTCACGTTCTAGATATTCCTGACGATTATCAATATATGGACCAAGAACTCGTCGAAATTTTAAAAGATAGCGTTCCAGTCTTTCTCGATTAATACTTATCTCGCTGCTAAAGCATGCTTATCCAAAACATCATCCAGTGCGTCGGGTGCCAGATGTGCATAACGCATTGTCATAACAATCGTGGAGTGACCAAGTAATTTTTGCAGCCTTAAAAGGTCACCACCATTCATCATGTAATGGCTTGCAAAGGTGTGTCTTAAAACGTGAGAAGCTTGGCCAACGGGTAAATCAATTTCAGATTTAAGCAACGCTCGTCTAAATGCAGAAAGACAATCTTTAAATAGAAAACCACCTCCAATATGATCCCCTCTTATATAGCGAGCGAAGGAAGGCTCAACGGGTACTCGTCTCACCTTACCGCTTTTTGTACCCTCATAAATAATCCAAGCTCGGTCACCATCAATACGAATATCATTAGCCGTTAATTTGTTGGCTTCATTCCATCGCGCACCAGTTCTTAAACAAACCTCCACCACTTTCACCAGTGATTCACTTTTGCTCAATCGGCAACTAGCCAAAAGCGTGTCCATTTCGTCAACAGTTAAATAGCGCATTTCTTTTTCATCGAATTTAATCTTTCTAACCTTGGCGAAAGGATTTTCATGTCGCCACTTATCATGGCGAATCAACTCATTAAATAGCGCCTTTAAATACGCCAATTCCCGGTTACAGTTATTTTCTGTACTACCGTCTCCTAATCGCTTTGACCGGTATTCCGTATAGCTAGAACCGGTTATTTGACGAGCTACAGGGTCACCCATTAATTTAGATATGTGATGCAGCCTACCCCGTCTCCGGTCACCATCCTTTAATGTATGGCCGTGTAGGGAATACCATAAATCTACCAGCTCAGATAATCGCCTTTTATCTTTAGCGACTACCGGAGCTTTACCGGCCGCTAGCTGTTGTAAGGTATTGGCTTCCCAGGCTTTAGCCTCTCTACTGGAGTCAAAGTTCCGCTTATAGCGCTTTCCATCAAACTGAAAGCGGGCCTGATAACTACCATTTTCGAGCTTTTTGACTGTCATCTCATTCCTCGGTATTTCACCCAAATTTAATACTGTATTCATATACAGTATACCGGTTTTCCGGTAAAATTACTGTCGTCTTCAGCATCCTTCGCTGTAGGCACCGAGACTACTCAGGCTAACCAGTAATTGCTCAGATTACGCCCAGTTTGGAATTGTAGTTTCTTTAACCTGAATGGAATCTGAATGGGGTCTTTGGCAGACCTCGGAAATGAGAAAAAAATCGGAATTTACCTCATTTTCCAGCGTTACCACCGGTGCTTTAAAAATTTTTTGAAAAAAATTTTCAACCTTAAAGAGTGGTAATGAGATTCACTGAGTAACAATGGAAAAGTCGTTTATTTTTTGACAAACAACCCCTGTTTACAGTTAAAAATAAACACTCTAAATTAGACTTAACGAGCAACAATACAGGAGACAAAAGCTTTCGCTAATTAAACTTTTTGCTGTATGCATGAAGCTTAAAACACTTTCCGCTTCCCGCTTTTTCTAAGCGCCAAATTTGCAACAGATCATTAACTTTTTAATTTCTGAATTAAAAAATATTTTTTAGTTCACGGGATTTTTTTACGCCAAATTTTAGATTTTTAAACGGAGAAAAAAGTAATGTCTGAACGATCGATCACGATAGTAGTACCTGAAATGACAATCGAACAATACGCCGACCATGTTGGAGTTACCCCACGTACAGTTCAAAACTGGTTAGACCGTGGCTACATACCAACAGTAAAAGTAGGCAAGCGTCGATTGGTAAACGTATTCCAACGCACTGTTGAATGCGCCGTAGAAGGTAAAGATCGATGCCTAGCTTAACGTTAAACGATCTCGACTTAGCGCTAATCGAAATGCGTTGCCCACATTGCGAAAGCACACAACAGATTCAAACGCGATGTTTAAGCCTAAGTCCACGTTTAACAAAATGCTGTCATTGCAAAACCCTAATTATTCATCAACTCAAAATTAAGACGAAACCGAATCATGTACTTTTTACCCTCGGTACCACCGCCGTTATACAAAACGAAATCGACCGGTCCGCTTCCGGTTTTGAGTGATGAGATGCAACAACTAATGACCAAAGTCGAAAACCAACTGAAAGAGAGAAACCACCATGACCGAACTACCAGCACAAGAAATCAGAACCCTCGCCGTTGAACATTTTAAAGATCCGGACGAAGCACAAATGTTTATCGAAAGCATGACCGAAGATGGCTATGCATGCTCAAAAATCGAAACACCTTTGGGCTTTTTCGTTTCGGTTTTAGAACTGGAAGACGAAGACGATTTAGAAGACGAGGATTATGAGTAATTTATTTCCTAAAAATGGAAATGCAAACAGCGGGTCTTTGAACCCGCTTTTTTTGTACGCCGATAATGTGCGCCTTTGCGATATTCCGAAGCAACAACCGTTGACCTCCATGGATGGAGCAAATGCCGAGCTTTGTCAGGAACAAAGCCGGTTAAGCGAAGCGCAACGGCATAGGCTAGTCAAGGCGCCCAAAAGTCCGACACGCGAAAATGAGCTAGAAACAGCCTACAAAAAACACGTATTTTTCCACCGAAGTAACGTAATTAAATATTGCGAGCCTTCGATTGAATCGGCCGTAATTCAAGAGCATGAATTCAAACGAATAAAAACACCTGTCAACGCTACGGGATGCAAAACCATTGTGGAATTTCGACAATGGCAAGAAGCGTGGCGTATCCGCACCCAGGTCGATTGTATATCTGGAACGCTACCTCCGGTTCAGAGTGGTCATAGAGAATCCGTTATTCTTACCGAACGTGGCGCAACCAAAATCGCTGAAGCATGTGAATATATGCATTTGAAAAAAGGCGGTTTTAAAACTTTTGTAACCGGCACGTTTAATCAAGCAACACGAATAAAACTGAATCAAGTTACCTATGAAAATCTTGGTGAAAAAATAACACCAGAAGGTAATGCCTTCACCGCCTTAAAGTGGAAGCCCGCCACTACCATTCAAAAAGAAGTCACCCGCACCATGGATGCATTACAAAAAATGTATCAGCGTGGATGGGTAAAAAAAGATGGCTCTCAAGTAGATGGCCATTCCGAAGGGCTACCGTACCTATGGGTAGTTGAAATACCAGATAACGAAAACGGCGAGCCCAATCCACACATTCATTTATTGCTTGGCTGGCAAGTTGAATACAAAGATTTCCCCGAATGGGCTGAGCGAATCGAAAACATTTGGGGCAATGGATACTTCCATCTAGAAAAAATTAAAGACGCTTCTTGTGCCGGTGCCTATATGGCAAAAGCAGCCGGTTACTTATGTAAGGCACAAGATAAAGCAGACCAAGGCAAAGTATTAGGGAACCGATACGGTATCTCTAAAACGGCTCGCGCACCTGCTTGGGTAGAAGTCTGCCACGCACAATTACAAAGCATGGGCCAGCTTATCTACGATATATATGATCATCTTACTGTTAAGTATGGTGAACATTATCGCGAAAGAAAGCGTTTAAATAACAGTTTATTAAACATTAACAAGAAGCAAAAAGGACTTCGCAAGAAGGTCGGCGAGCGACTATATAAGGTTCGTCAGATTTTAAACAACATTCCCATTCGTTGTAATAAGTACCAGTTAATCGTTAAAGGCACTACCAATGCTTACAAACTCTTTGAATGGTTAAAAGAACCATCAAGCAATATAACAGCACCGGAATGGTTACCAGAAAAACCCGAAGGCTGGGAATGGAAAAGCAATCCAAAACCATTAGCAAAAAACAGCCAATACTTTACTGCCCTATATAAAAAGTTCGCTAATAACCGATTTTGGCGACGATTAAAAAATATTCCCGCATGGATCAAAGAAGCCGATTCAAACGAATTCTGGCATGCCACTAAAGCCAGCTATGAATTGGAACGTGCCCACGATCCAAACGACAACTTTCCAGACTACCAAACCCTAATTGAATGTGGCTACGCCTAGGAGACTAACTATGCCAACAGAAATAAAAGGCACCGCAAAGTGCCCAGAATGCTCAAGTATTCAAAACGTTAAACACGATGGCCGTAAGTTCTTTATTACTTGTACCGAGTGTAAAACCATGACGAGCTATCAATCAAAACTTGCCAAAGCACGTATTGAAAAAAAGCTCACTCCTATTGCCAGCGAACCGGAAAGCAAGGCTAGCATTGAACCAGAAAAACCAAAACTACCACCTACACCGGCTCGCGCTAACGACAGTTTCTTAGATGCCTTCGCCGAATTATTTTAGGAAATTTTATGACCAACCTTGTAGATACTTCAGAAGAAACCATTAACGCAGAATTCGACGCAGCCGAAAAAGAAATTGGTACCGACCCCGACCCGGAAAGTGAACAACCTATACCAGAAGTGGACCCGGTAGAAGAAGCACAAAAGGAAGCTGAAATTGCAATGGCAACCGGCATTATCTCAACTTCACTCACCTTCGCCATTGGTACTTTTTCTGGTGTCAGTATTGATTCTTCCATTACCCAAAAAGCCGCCGAAGCTTATGCCGTTTGCATAATCAAATATTACCCTGGTGGTATCTTTGCATTACTTGATCGCTATAAAGAAGAAATGGCGGTACTCACTAGCACCATCTTTTTAGTTAGAGCAGTAAGCGAAGCGAAAGCTAAAAAAGCCGAAGAGGAAGAAAAAGCGCAAGACACAAAAAAGCCAAACGAAGAAGAGGCAAGCACCGATGGGAATGCGTAAAGATGGCATTATGGGGTTGTTCATTGGTATTACGCGCTCGGGTAAATCAACTCCTATTAAAGCTATGATTCCAAAAGCTAAACGGCTTTTAATTTGGGATGCAAAAAACGAATACGGATTACCTTTTAAGATGAAGGTAATTCGTACTATTCCCCAACTATTAATCGAGCTAAGAAAAGCAACGAACTATGGTCGTTTCGCGTATGTTCCTACTGGGTACGATAAAAAAGAATTTGATCAGTTCTGTCGCCTCGCCCACATATGGAACCGTCAAAAAGAAGCAGTGATTGTAATTGAAGAATTAGCAGCCGTTACCAACTGTGGTAAAGCTTCAGGTTATTGGGGTGTATTGGTTAATCAATCACTGGGTCTAGGGGCAACTATTTTTGCTACGGTTCAACGCGGACAAGAAGTGGATAAATCAGTAATGAATGCCGCAAGTTATTTATGGGTTTGTCAGCATAATACGGAGGACGATGCTAAATATATGGCCAAAAAACTAGGGATAAATTTAAATGATGTTCCTCGAATACCTCTGAACTTTGTAGTTTGGACTTCTCAATATGGGATTATTGCTTATGGTGTAACAGCATTTTCAAATACAAATAAAGCTTATTTTCGATTTAATGATTATCAAGATTCAAAAAGTAAGCTAAATAAGAATTTATTTAGCAAGCTTAATTTAACTTTTAAAAATTAAGGCAGCCAAAAGTAGCCGCCCTAAGATTTAAGTTATAGTTAGATCAAAAAAGGAAAAACTACCTCTTACCTTTTTTTTCATCCTGACTCAAAACCGACGCTGCTAACTTTTTAGCGTCGCTCTGAGTCGCCTTTTTATTGCCGGACAAAATTTTCCCTGCTAGAGAAGATGTCTTGTTACCTGATTGCTTTTTAGCCATATTACAGACCTCTAATTTTGGGCTTAGATTGCTCAATACTCTCAAATATGCTATTCTAAGCTCATGGTTTGAGTTTGCTGGTGACAGGACTCGAACCTGCAAACCTAGGCAGAAGGTACTAATTTGGCAGATTAGTGCGTTTACCATTTTCGCCACACCAGCAATGATTAAGGGGCGTAATGGGTCAATATTTGAAGGGAACTTGCGCTGTCAAACTTATGTTCCCCTTCGAATATTGCTTAGCGGCCGCCATCCCGGCCTTCATCTCTTCTCATAGTTAATCCTCAAGCTCATAGTACTGATTCAGTATAAATTCGATCATTTTTACCGCTTTTTTTGCCTGCTGCTCATTTAGATCACCTGGAAGCAAAACAACTCCATTCTCTGTATCCTTTAGCGGAATATCGAACTTAGTCATATTTTGCATTTCAGGGATTGGATTTTCAGGTTCAATGCCTTCATTTTTCTGAGGATCTTCAGTTTCAGGCTCCTGCTTAATTTTTTTTCTTCGACCACCCGAAGCTTTTGCTGCTGGCGGGGCTTTTACATGGGGCGACACTTTAATATCTGCCGCAGAAGATGCTGATAAGAAAAAAGAGATGCATTTAGTCAAAGTGCTACCAGAAGCAGTTGTCGATTCCTTAAATTTAGTCTCAACCTGCTTTGAAGTAGTATTCTCTATATTAAACCCATCCTCAAACAAAAAACCATAGGTGTTTTTTACAACTTCAGCTAACGCTTTTTTGAATTCATCAGGACCACCTTTAACCAACTTTTCAAGTAATTCAGAAGGTTCAAACTCTTCATTGACCAACCTTAAAGACCTTAATGCAGCGGTCATCGCAGACTGACCAGATCCCGACATTTTGGTCATCAAGCTTTTATCTACATGGCTTGGTAACACCTCATGCTCCGCTAAGCTACTAATAAAATTAGAGAAAGTCGTAAACGGAACGTACGGAGGAAGGACGTCTTTTGTATTTTCAGAGCTCATTAGAATAGTCTCCATAAAGTAATTAATTGACAGTATACCGGTAGAATGTGTTATTGCAATGCATTTTTACAAAAAAAACCAAACTAATTATTTTTTCTATTACTGTCCGACACTATCGGATAGCCATTCAATAAATGTCCTATTGAGAAAATCTACAAAAATATTATTTTCTGTAGGCAGTATAAGAATAGTTAAGGATATTAAAGATGCCAAAACAAACACTAAAAACACAATATATTGTAGGAAAATGATACTAATCACTAAAATAAACACAACAATATTGATTTTCTATATAGTCACAATGTAAACCACAACTAGATTTCTACAGTCCAAAAACGACAAAGCATTAGAATTATGTTTTCCGTTAGCAATATTTTTGAGACTTCAATATCAAATATATTGACGGCGTACCGGATAGACGTTTTAACATCGACTTAATTTACAACGTTGAGTAGAGATTAAATCATGCCAAGAAACCAAAAAAACATGCTTATGGTTGCAGCCATAGCGATGATTGTATCCGCCGGTGTCGTTTGGGCATCGAACAATGTGCAACCCATTCGCCAAGCGATTGGTCGATAGGAGCTTGCCATGCGACATACCGAAATCGAATTTGATGCCTTTAATGGCTCTTCTGCCAACGGCTACAACGGCAAATACAATCTGCAGTTACCTGCTGGTATTACCTATAAGGAAATTACCATCCATGGGACTAATTTAAATAACAACCAGGTACGCCGTATAACGCTATCGCTTAATGGTGATTCTTTGGTGGACGTATCAGGTGAAGCCCTTCGTATGATTCAGGCCTATAAAGGCGAAACCATCCGTGATGGAAAATGGATCATCCCCTTTGCGGACTTTAGTATGTCTACACAGGAAGGCCAAAACCTTACTTCGCTGGTGACATTACCTGGTGAAAATGTGATCTTGGAGGTTGAAACAGACGCCCCCACTGGAGATCAAACGTCAAGCCAGAGCGTTGCTTCCATCCGTGCAGAAGGCATTTTAGGTATTTCCCAGACTCAACGGTTAACCGTACCGCGTATTTATCGCGATGTAATGAACGGTGGTGTGGCTGGTGAGAACCGATTTAAGAACTTCGTTAACCAGAACCGCACCACTAACCCCGTGCGAATTCGTCGCGCCCATTTGTTTGATAGCTCGGTTTCAAACTTAGAGATTAAACGAAACGGCATCACGCTGTTTGATAAAACCCTGGACGATCAAAACTATTCGTTAGAGCGCTTTGGCAAAAAGCCCCAAGCGGATATTTATCACTTCGATGCGGTGAAAACCAGTTTTGGTGTGGCTGATCCATTGCGAACTCAGGGTGCGACTTTTGAATTAATCCCGACCAAATCTCAAGTGGGCGATTTTGAAGTAATCTTTGAAACACTAGAGATTCTGCCTAGCTCAATTCCTGCTCGCGCATAAACAACAGGTGATGAATGGAACGAGGATTTAGAGACGTATTTGTCGACTTACTTGATACCGCTGGCGCGCTAGCGATTCAAGATCAGTTTGGTGAGCGTTCAAGTGATCAAGGCGAAGGGGCTGCCGAATTTGCCAACCCTGCAACGGTTACGCAACCAGTTAACCCTTCGCAATTTCCAAGCGGTGAGCCTAGAAACATAGCTCCCGGTTTACCTATTACCCCCACGGTGATTGCAATAGGCAGTGTGGTGCTGTTGGTATCCGGGTTGTTACTTGCTCGCATACTGCGATAGGAGGCGTTGTGGCTTTACCTTTAGTGCCTTTAGTGGTGATTTCAGGTTTAACGGGTGTATCCGGATTAATCACCGGCGCTTCGTTAAGCGATAAATTAAGTTCGGCGTTGCAGGTTGCAGGAATAGTTGTGGGGTTATTTTTAATTCTCGTATTAATGCAACGCTTTGGATTTTTAAAAGTGGGAGTGACGTAAATGTCTGGTTTATCGAGTTTAACGGGCGGCGGTGGTTTATCTGCTTCTGGTGGTGCTGCTGGTCCGGCGCAATCAGGCGTCACCTCTAATTCGAGTATTACCCTAGGCGGTAATAGCGGTATTGGTTCCACTACGGGTTTCAATACCCAAACCTTATTGATTATGGCCGGTGTTGCTTTGTTTGCATTTTTTCTATTGAGAAAGAAATGAAAATAGTTAAAAAACAGTGGAGTGATGAAGCTAGACAAGGCTTAGGCGAAACCTTAGATGATTGTGAAGATTTACTTCGTGAACAAATTGAAAAAGGAATCGCTGAGCTTTGGCAAGTTGATGATAGCTCTTGGTTAATCACCCGCGTTGAAAAATGGCCGGGTAGAAAACCTGAATTAGTGGTGTGCTGCTACAAAGGTGAAAACCTTAATGCGGTAACCCAAGAAATTATGAAAGGTGCGATTAATTCAGGTATGGGCTCTATTCGTTATCACACAAAACGAAAAGGCTTAAACCGCTTAGTACAAGATTTAGGTTTTGAATTTATGGAAACCATATATAGAAAAACACTTGATGTGGAGGTGAGCTAATGTCTGGTGGTCGTTCCAGTTCTTCCTCTACGTCGATTGATACAACAGCAACCGATAATAGTAATACCCAAATCAATGATACCGAAGGTTTGGTATTAAATTTTGAAGGCGCTGAAAACAGCGAAGCAACCATTATTCAATCTGATCAAGGCGCGATTAGAGAATCTTTTTCATTTGCTGAATCTTCTTTAGATAGCGTAGGCAATATTGCCACAGATGCATTTGATACGGTTCGCGATACCACACAAGACGCTTTGAATTTTGGTGGTGATGCCTTAGACCAATCGTTTGACTTTGGTAACCGCGCTTTAGATTTTAGTAATGACACAGTGAGCGAAGCATTTGGCTTTGGTAGCGATGCTTTAAGCGAAGCACAAGATATTACACGTAATGCGTTATCCATTGCTGGCAATGCCCAAACGAATGCGTTCTCCAAAATTAGAGAAATAGCAGAGTCATTTACTGACAGCGGTAACGCAAATACTCGACTTATCTTAATCGCTATTGGTGTAGGTGCTTTGACATTAGGCGTGTTCTTTTTTTTACGGAGAAAATAGTGTTAAGGCAATTTACTTTACAACCTGACGAAGACAAACGCTTACAAGTTGAAGGCCGTTATTTAGTGGTTACCCAAGCCACGGGTCCAATAGAGCTTACCATCGGTGGTACAACACCAGTTACTGTTGACGAAAAAGATCGTATTCACATGCGTGGTGATAGCCCGAACAATCGCGCTATTCGCATAAAAAACGTTTCTGGTGGTACAAACGAAATTGAACTTCACACGAGCGATTTATTAATTGATAAGCGTACTGGAGTGGATGTTAATAATTCAATTGCTATTGCAGAAGACCAACGCATAGGTATAGACCCAAGCGCAAATATCGTTCAATCCGTTATTCAAAACCCTGTTCGAATCGATGTTGATGAAAATGTTATTCGTATAGCTAATGATCAAGTGGTTGGCATTGATCCGAACCTTAATTTTGTCACTGCAGAAATTATAAATCTAATCGGTATAGACCCAAGTAAAAACAACGTTAAAGCTGAAGTCACCAATCTAATTGGAATTGATCCGAATAAAAATAAAGTAAAAGCGTGTTTAGAAAAGCCTGTAGAAATTGCCGAAGGGCAATCAATCAAGCTGACACAAAAACCCAAAACTTTATCGGCTCTTCCGACTGTTAAATTCGAAAATCCCGATTTAAACCCTAGTGACTTGTTTACACTTTCTATTCCAGCGAATAGCAATCGCTACAAGTTGATACTAACAGCAGAAAAAACTAACGCCAAAGTGATTTGGATTGGTTCTGATGCTGAAGAAAAAGGTACACCCTTATCATCCGGCGATCGTATAGAAATAAACGAAACGAAAGAACTAAAAGTCACAGCCAATATCGGCAGTGTTTTATATGTGAGTGAAATTATTTACGTTGATTAATATGAATATTTTTATCTTTCTAATTACTGCAGTCCTAACGGCCATAGTAGGCAACCACATTAAAACCATTGTGACTCACTTTTTAACGTGATCAGAACCTTTACCATTATTACATTAGGAATCATTCTATTGAGCTTTGCGAGTAAACAATTGCTGCCGAGGGGTATTCGAAATAATAATCCTGGGAACATCAGAAGAAACAATATTGAATGGGAAGGCGCGCAAGCCGTTCAAACCGACCCGGACTTTGTGCAGTTCGTAAGCCCTGAATACGGCTTTAGGGCTATGGCACGAATCCTAAGAAGCTATCAGCAAAGAGGTTTGACCACCATTCGTGAAATTATCAGTACCTATGCACCAAGTACTGAAAACAAAACTGAAAGCTACATAAGCTTTGTATCTGATCAGCTCGATATATCACCCGATTCGAATATTGATCTAGATTCAAGCATGTTCGATTTAATCAAAGCCATCACCACGTTTGAAAACGGCTTACTGTATTCAAACTTTTATTTGTCTGAAACTATCGCTAACGGTATAGCCTTAGCATGAAATTAATTGGACCGAGGTTATTAAATGCCAGCACGTAGGAAAACAGCCAGAAAAGGAAGAGATATTAAGGGCCGATTTTTAAAAGGTTTTTATCAGCCCTGTAAGAAGGGTGCGAAGATCAGGAAAGCTAGAAAGAAAAAAAATTAGTTTCTCTTTAAGTTAAAGTTGAAACTCTGTTTTATAAATGCTCATAATCTTGAAATTCCAGTCCCATTAAACCTTTTTCTTTTACAAGCTTTTTGAAGCTATCAGTACAATACATATGAAGACAGTTATCGATTGAGGTTTTTAGAATATGCACTCCGTCAAATGCAGATTCATCAATTTTTACACCTAATTTAGATCCATACAGATTGGGATCTTCCATAGCATTTGAATAATCTTGTTTGTCTTCATCAATTGTTTTGAGCGTGTTAAAAATAAAATATTCTATGCCCTCCACCGAAACCTCTAAAAACTCGCCTGAAAGACTTAATACTTCTTTGAGCAAACCATAAGATTTTGTGTTTAGCACCAATAATCCAGCATTCCAAGTTGTTAAATCTGGTATTAAAACTTTTTCTGACTGATAGTTTGCCGACGCATAAAAGCTAGCATTAGGCTTAACCCAATCTCCAATTCTAGATTTAGCAAGAAATTTTGGTGAATAATTTGGCATTTTTAAGCCAAGCTCTGCATTCTTAACAGTAAATGTAAAGAAATTCTCAAAATCATTTTTAATTCTGTAAACGCTCATTTGTTTTTCTTCATCCAGTAGTAGTATTCGGCTTCGTCTATTTCTTGCTGCAGAATCATGTCATCTCGCAAGTTTCCTTGTAATAGTTGTTGCCTAACTCTCCCTAAAAACGCAATAACCAAACCAATATTTGGCATCGAGACGATGTTGCTAAATATCCAAGCGTAGTACCTATCTCTGTGAATTCTATTGTGTCCTATCGCGTTGGGGTAATTTGTGGGTCGAGCGTCAGCCTTGGTTTTAGGCATCCAACAACCATTGTCTGGGTCGTCTATTCTCATTTTAATGTCGTCACTCGCAAGTACAGCTCTCGCCTCTTCGGCCTCTGGATGGTCCCCGGAAACAATATGATGAGCCTCCCATCTAGCACCTGGACGAGGCATATTCATTGCCCGCATAAAATCACCCAATAATTTTGACGAGTGTTTTTCTGTCGAAAGCTGAAAGAAACCCATATTACCTGCTTCAGCTCTAAACTTAGCCAATTTGCCTCGTATTTTAGCCTTCTGAGCTTCTGTAAAACGAGCTTCAACCTTGTTAAAAGTGTCTTGGTTTTGTTGGGTTACACTATCAGATTTTGCCTTTTCCAATACGTTGTACGGCTTTGCCATCTGGCTCTCCATTTGGTTGCGTGATGTGTTAGGGGGATACCTAGTGAATTTAATTGAATTATCAAACCATCCAAGGTTTTCCCCGTTAAATATATCCTATTTAACCTCAAAATAATCGGCTCTAGTTTATCAATTAACCCCCCTATACACAGTGAATTTAGACGCAGTTTCACAGGGGCTATAATTCACGAATAATATTTAATCAAAAGTGGCCCCTTTGCTGAAATAAACGCCTCGAACAGAGGAGCAAGTCCTTTGTAAGCTGATTCTCTGAAAGCTTTAATCGCGGCGGGACAGACAAATTAAGTGGCCCAAAGTATATTTCAAGGGGCCACCAAAAAAGGATTATTTCGCGCCAAAAGTAGACTAAATATCACTCAAAAAGTGGTACTTTTTTGAAGAGCGCCGAAAAGGACTAGTCCTCATTTTTGCGCGGGCCACATTTGGGCCATTTTTATGAGAAACATAGAGAAACACTGAGCAAAAACTTCAATAAAATCAATATATTGAGTAACACTGAGTAGCCCATTTTTGGATTGAAAATCCCCGTGTCGGTGGTTCGATTCCGCCTCTGGGCACCACGAATGAACAAAGCCTCGTCCAAATGGACGGGGCTTTTTTTTATTCCTGCAGTTTAGGCGGTGGATGAGAAGCACCGTGATTCGACAAAAATGTCTGGAACATTTTTGGACGCCCGAATGGGCGGGCCGAAGGCCGAGATTCATGGATGAGCCGAGCATTCCGCCTCTGGGCACCATTTCATTGTGACATGGTCACCTGTAACCCCACAGTTCATGCGGGGTTCAAACTTCCCCAAAATCAGATTCTATTTTCGATTGAAATTTGTACTTCCTGTGATTTTCTTGGAAATCCCAGCGTGTACTGTCAAACCCATGTATGGTGCGGGTTTGGAAGTCAAAGGCACCTATGTAAATTCTCTACAATAAAGAAAAACGAAAATCCTTTGGTTGGTGGTTAGGTCAAACCAGCGAAACCTACAAAAACATCTTCGCTAAATTTGTTTCGAAAGATACACCACCAAGCTCGTTTTTATCCGCCAAATCCTTAAACTCTTCGTTACACATCAAGAAGCTGTTGTGTGAAAAACCTGGCTTGAATACAGTCTTTCCTTTAATTTTATTCGGTAGCAAAGTTAGCTCTTTCGGTATATACGCTGAATCCTGAGCTTCAATTTCAAAACGTGATTTAGCCTGATCGATAGCATCACCACCTATTGAATCTAAGCAATTGAAAAGAACATAACCGCCATCCAACTCTAAAAGCTCTGCCTTCCCTGAAAGTAAAGATTCAAGCGCATTGAACGCCTTTTCACTCAGAACTAAACACGAATAGTTCCAAACAGATATGTCTGGTGCTTGATTGCTCTTTTTTTCCGATTCGAATTTAACAGAAACAGGGGTCCACTCATCCTTCAAGCGATCTAAGATCGTTTCATTTTTTTGCGAAAAGAATACTTTTAGTCCATCAAATTGCTTTCGCATACTTTTAAAGTCAACGAACGCTTCGTGAAAAGCATTTACATTATTAAGAATTCGGTAAGTTGTCATATGGTTCGTTCCACTTGCCTTTAGGAAGCATCATTTCTTTTGGAAAAGTAGCGTGCAGTAAATCTTTTCTAGTCATTAGCAATCGATGACGAGCTGTTTTTTCATCGAAAACACCTGCAAACCTGATATTCAACCAAGCAAAATAATTGTGTCGATGAATACGGCTATGCGGCACTGCTTTGGGGTAAGGCTGCTGCCCAATGTATTTTGTTCTAGAAGGAAGCCAGCACCCGTTATGAGCATCATCAATTCCTATACTACATTCAGCTAATATCGCTCTTAATTGCCACGCTCTAGTATCACCACCAGCAACAATTGCATGCGCATGCCAATATGGGCTTGGACGACCAAAGCCCTCCGCTCTCATATGATCGCCAAGTCGTTGAGATGAATGCTTTTCATCTTCCAGTTCATCAACTTCTTTCTTACGAGCATCTCTTCTATACTTTTCAAGCCCAGCTTGAATAGATGCAACGACTCCTAGCTTACCCCTTTCAAGCTGAACAAACTTTTTCCACTTATCTGGGTCTTCTTTTAGCTTCTTGTTTTTGACTAAGCGATCTTTATATGTGCCAATCGCTCGATCAAGCGATGTTTGCAACGCATAAGGAACGTCTCTTACAGGTTCCATTTCTACACCTTATTTTTTCAAAAATTCGCTGTTTTTATACGGCACCACTAATAAATCTCTACAACTGAAACGCAACCACTACTAATCATGCGCTTTTGACATTGAAAAAATGGGATTTGAAATCCCATGCTCTACTATTCACAGGCAAAAATGTCATTAACACCTCATTGGTTACATACCATTGAGGCTGAAGCTGTATCGTAGTAACAACCCTCTATACTTCCACTTTTAATCCGATCAACGAATTCATCAATTACAAAAAGAGGAACAAGAAACCATTCTCTAGGTCGGACGGGATTTCCAAATCGATCTGAAACTTCAATATCCAATCTCGCACTTTCAAAGAATTTATGAATTAAATTCTCTAACTTAGTGCGGTTAATATTGTAAAGCTCGTATGTGGCTACAATTTCGACTTCATCCATAAGAAAGGTCGGATCGATTTTTGAATTTACAATTCGAGTTTCGACCTTCCCACCTGTCACACCAATTTTATGAATTATGTCTCGATTTTCAGAAACGGCTGGCAAATTTGAGCAACTTCTAAGAACATAGACTTTACCACTAGCTAAATCATCTTCTTCTGCGACACTATCAAACAATGGCCCCGCTGAAAGAGAAATAATCCTGCGGCTGGCCTTGTCTTCAAATAGCAGCCGTTGAAGCGATCTAAGCAATAAGTCACTTTCAGTACCGTTGTCGTATATGCAACGAAGCCGGTAATCATTCTTATCATAACCGTATATACGGTCGGCACTAAAATCTCCCACATACACTTTTTGGCCAAACAGAATAAACCAATCGCCTTTATTAATTTGGGCGTTTTTTGTAAGTAACTTAGCTTCTACAAGGCCATGCTTTAAATCGCTTTGAACCTTATCGAATAACGGTTTAAATTTATCGAAGTCTTCGCATGGGGTGCGGTTAGCTATCTCTTCTGCCGCTTTTTTATCTGCCTGTTTTTGGTCATGGGACTTCACATGTTTTAGGTAAGTGATATCACCTTCTTTTGGTGCTTCAACCCCTAGCTCAGCTAGTAGCTCTTCATCCGTATTGTATTCGGCTGGAGGCTCAGCCACTTGCAAGCCGCCAGCCAAAAGACCTTGATGATCAATGCCTTCAACGAGAGTGCGACACTCTTCCTGCTTTCGAATCTGATCCAGTCTTGTGGCATACAAGCGTTCAAAGATATCTTTGTTTTCACCGTGCTTTGGAGCATGCCCATGCTCTTCTACAAATCGCTGAATTTCCTCAAAGCCTGCTATGATGCGCTCTTCTTTTGGTGTTCTGGCAGCTTTCTTTTCTTGCTTAACCTCTACGCCAAGTTCAGCCAAAAGCTCTTGGTTAGTTTTTTCTTGTTTTACCTCAGCCATTACTTTCCTCCATCACTTTCCGTTGAAGGAAAGCGATGCCTTCTGCCATTCGACGCTCCCAGGGGTCCGCGGCTGTGATATCAGGCAATCGGCCTCGTTCGCGTTTAAACTGAACCGCCCGTGTTGCAAGTTCGCGCGCCTCTTCTTCGGTGAGCTTAACTTTTTTGGAGTTAATGACTGCCTTCACCTGCTTAAGACTTTCTTCATCCATCGATTTAGCGAGGATTGCATAGGCCTCACTGAATGGGTTAATACGATCAATCAAATCAACATCCAACTCCCGCACGTCCATAGCAAATTTTCGAACGCTATCTACAAACGCTGTATTAGCAGAAGCCTCTTCATCCGTACCATCATTGGCGATATCTTTCGCTTGTTGTGTAATGTTTAACGCAGCAATTGCATGTTGGCGAACAGCCTCTTGATCTTCCGCATCAAGCTCTGGATATTTATCTTTAACAATCTTGCCCATTTTGAGCTGAGTGAGTTCTTCAGGAACGACTTCTTCATCGAACAAGCCTCGCTCCAAAGCGGCTTTATCCTGAACGAATGCTGTGATCACCTCATTCAAATCTTCCTGACAAATACGCTTAGCACTATCGCTCTTCGGCTCTACCAAACCATTAATCTCGATTTGGAACTGGCCTGTTTCTTCGTTAAAACCAATATTGTTCCCCTTCGGGTTATAACCTTCTTCACCATAATCAAAGCCTTCTTGTGGGCCACTGGTTGGTGTTTTCGGAGTAAAGTTAAATTTAGGCGTAAGCACCTGCTCCATAAGAAGGCTGGCAGCGATGGCTTTAAGGGTGTCGTTCACTGCATCAGTAACCGCTTCTTCCGATGCATCAGGCTCGGCAATCAGGTTGGTGAAACGAGCCCGCGTTTTACCTTCAGCATCACGGGTTGCACGACCAATAATTTGTATGATTTCGGTAAGGCTGGAACGATAGCCAACCGTCAGCGCATGTTCACACCACACCCAGTCGAAACCTTCTTTCGCCATGCCGAGCGCGATAATCACATCAACAAAATCTCTGTTCGATTTGGCCTCTGGACGCTTGAGCGCGGCTGATACCTTGTCACGCTTTGGGTCATCATCCACCAAATCAGCAACCTTAATCAGTTTTCCTTCGCTCGTTCTAATTAGCTGAAAGCCAGTATCGTCATCGGAGCCTTCCCAATCGCCTAGTGCTGAGAAAATGCGTTCGACTTCAGAATACTTGTCTTTTTGACTTTCTCTCGACGCTGGATGAGGTATATGCACAATGGTCTTTTCTGATGGATCGAGGACTTCTCTAATCTCGTGCGTATAATCGCCACTTGAATAAAAGTAGTAGCCAATGTCCAGCGACTTTAAATATTCATAGCCATTAAGCTGCTCATAATAGGTATAAGTTACTGTTTCAAAGTTAGCTTCATCTTCAGGAGAAAGAACAGCCTCAGCATCACCGCGAAAGTACGAGCCTGTCATGGCGACTACATGAACTTTGTCTCGTGTAATAAAATCGCCTAGATGCGCACCAAGTTTGTTATCTGGATTAGCACTAACATGGTGGAATTCATCAACTGCTATCAGGCAGCCATCAAAGGCGGGAACGCCAAAGCGGTCTACTGCAAAACGGAAGGTCGCATGCGTACAAACCAGTACCTGATCATCACTATCAAGAAACGCTTTAACAGAATTAACCTTGCCGCCATCTTCACCTGGTGCATTACAAAGATTCCATTTCGGTACAACTTCCCAATCCCAATAAAAACCGTATTTTGTCAGTGGCTCATTGTTAAAGCTTGAACCAATTGATTTTTCAGGCACAACAACAATGGCTTTTTTAACCCCCTGATTGTTCAGCTTATCCAAAGCAATAAACATGAGGGCGCGGCTTTTACCAGAAGCAGGTGGAGACTTAATTAAAAGATATTGTTCACCACGTTTTTCGTAAGCACGCTCTTGCATCACGCGCATGCCCAACTCATTCGATTTCTTTGAGCTGCCATTGCTGGCATAGTTAACAGATACTGAGGGTATAGATTTATGCTCCGTCATGCTCAAGATACCTTTTTCTTAGAGTTGGAAGTGGATTTAGTCATTTTTGTATAGAGATCAAATAGTTTTTCAAGGCGCTCAGAGTCATTTCGGAATTGACGGCCGATGTATATTCGTTCGAGCGTGTCATCATTTCGTTGGTGTGCTCGCTTCAAGTCATCAGGCATAGCATCGGGTTTGTAGAGGTCAGCGATAGAGGCGGGAAAATTAGCCTCACGTGCAAGAAGAATTTCTTCGGCACAGCGCGTCAAATCTGCTTTGTTCTTCTCGGTCAGTTTCGGTACCGGAAACGTATTCCAACCTAGAGTATTTGAGTAACTGAAGTCCGTTCTCATTCGAACACAAACGGTACCGATCCAAACCCAGTGTAAACGTGAAGCAATAAGTGCCATATTCCAAAGGGGCGCATCATAGAGGGCGAAATTCCTATTAGATAAAATAGCGTCTGGTCCTAATAGACCCACAGGCAAATACGGGCGATTTTCGGAACTCACTCCGGGCACAACAATAGTATGTTTTTCGGGCGCGCCTAAAATAATCCAAAACTTATGAGCTTCTGATGCTTTAGCTCGCGTCGCAGCAGCTACACTTGCTAAACGCATTTTGCGCACGCCCTCAATTCTCGCTGCAATTTTAGGAATACCCATTGCCTCTTGAAGGTATTCATCCTCGATCCAAAGACAGTAACGCAATTTGGCGTTTATGAACTCTTCAGAACCATAAAACCTTCTAACAAACTTTCTCTGCTGATCAGGCGAGAGGTTTAGCGCCTGCATCTCATCAGCTGTTAAAGATAAATAGCCTCCAGCTTTTTCGACATTTCCATACACCATAGTTGAGGTATCACAAATGGGGGTTGTTTCCTTTTTCACCTCTACATCGACACCAGATACCAAGTAAGCGTTGATATTCTCAACTGCTTTCATAACAGTCTCTTTTTCAGCATTTAAGCCAAAAAGTTGGCGCGTTTTGCTTTGCATATTTGAAATCGCGATAATCGCAACAGTCACACCAGCGTTATGCCTAGCAAGGTTGGCCCACTGGAAAGATGTGTGAGCAAAGCAAATGTGATGTCCTGTAGAAAATATCGCAGGCCATAGAGCAGGAACCTGCTGCCCCTGACAAATAGAATTGGTTGACACAAATGCCGCAATACTATTGGTGAGTCGACCAAAATCAGCGGCCTTCATAAACCAACCTGCCACATAGTCGAGGGACTTCCAGTTTTTCACCCGTCCATCAAAAATCACCTTAAGGTCTTCTTTCTGGTCTTTACTCTGCCATTTCGAACCAAGGTATGGCGGGTTGCCACAAATATAGGTTTCCCCCCCCTCATTCTTGAATTCAATTTCAGTTTGATCTGTTGGTCTGTTAAACAAGTCATCAGATAAGACCTTCACTTCTGTCCCTGTTGATGGGCAGATACTCAACCAGTCCAAACGAAGAGCATTGCCGCGAATGATCCAGTTCATCGCGTCCAAAGGCAACAATTCAGCCAACGCTTCCTTTTGCCCACGATAAAGAACGTCACATTGGTACTCAGCAATAATCAATGCCAGACGAGCAATTTCAGCAGGAAAATCCCTAAGTTCAATACCCCTATAATTCGTTAGGGGAATATCTGATTTTCTGCCGCTTTCACCCCTACGTTGGTTGATCTCAGCTTCAATTGCTCGCATTTCTTTATAAGAGATTACGAGGAAATTTCCTGAACCGCAGGCCGGATCAAAAACGCGTATTTTCGCCATACGCTTGCGAAGGTTGAGTAACTTCTGAGGACTGTCTCCCGCTTCTTCGAGTTTCGCCCGAAGATCATCAAGAAATAGTGGATTTAGAACTTTTAGAATATTTGGCACTGAAGTGTAATGCAGGCCTAGCGCGCCACGCTCTTCTTCATCCGTCACCGCTTGGATCATAGAACCAAAAATATCGGGATTGATTTTCGTCCAGTCCAAATTCCCGATATGAATTAGATAAGATCGCGCAATCTTACTGAAACGAGGAACATCGGTATTACCCGAGAAGAGGCCACCATTCACGTAAGGGAAGGTATCTGCCCATCGAGGTAAATTAGCGCCAGCCCTATCTTCAATAGAAGTATCCATTGCTCGGAATACTTCACTCATAATTTCGTGCGTATTTGAAGAGTCCCGCTCACTCATCTGCTCAATGGTCTTGGTAAACAAGCCCTCGCCATTGAAAATGTCTGTATCTTCCGCAAAGAAGCAGAAGATCAGACGAGCCATGAAGTGATTCATATCATGGCGACGTTCTTCTGTGCCCCATTCGGGGTTATCTTTAAGAAGCTCGATATAAAGCCTGTTAAGACGCCCCGTTGCCTTGATATCAAATGAACTTTCGCGGATTTGCTTAACTGTCGTAATGCCCGCCAGCGGAAGGAAGAAGCCAAAATGATTGGGAAATTCTTTAAAACGGCAAACGACTGGTGGATCGTCGGAGGTTAAATCTTCAGCCTCAAAGTCAACCCCATCTGTGGCAACCACAAACTTTGCTTTGCCTTTAGCTGTTGCAGTGCTTTCTTTCAACCGAGTAAGCATTTCAGATACCGTGCCCTCACTGCACGTGGCGATATGGATGTTATTCCGCTGTAAAACACCGCCATCGATATCTGAGGAATTGGTATTACCGCTCTTTAGGCGTTTAATGGTGGCAGGTTTATTTCCGAACGCCTCTAAAAAGGCATACGGGAAACTGGCTGAGTCAAAGTCTTGCTCAGCGAGTAACGATATGGCTTCTTCTATTTCAACTGCGTTCATATCTGCCCCACCGAATCAGCGGAAGGGTTGCTGATCTCTAGTAAATCACCCACCTCACAGTCAAAGAGAATACAAATCTGCTCGATGGCATCCAGATCAATCTTTTGAGCGGTTTCCTTATACAAGAGCGTAACCGTGTTACGGCTCAGACCCGTTTCTCGGGCAACATCGGCTATTCGGAGCTTGTGCTCCCCCATCAAACGGGCAAGGTTGCAACGGATCATGCTAATAGGGCTTTTTATGAGATTGTTAGTTGGTTTGGGATGTTACCAGCTAATCGAAGACTGGCGGGAAGTTTTTACGCCAAAGTGCCATTTTGTAACTTTAAATTGCATTATGGCTGTTATATCACCATTTTTGTATTCGTAGCGGTCGTTACGAAGAGAAGATTTGCACTAAATAAGTGCGATACTGTTGACTTTTATGGTTATTTTTTGCACTATGCTCGATGGTAATGGAATTACCAACTGTTTAATTAAGTAGTTAGTTCGGGCTGATCAATAAAAGATTAATCAGTTAAAATTTGAAAAGGAGTTCTGTGGCAGATTAGTTTGATGCATTGTAGATTCTATTATCTGTTAATAATCCTGTTTATCTTTCTCTATTATTTCAGTTATTAATTCAATCAATATCGATAACTTTTGTTTATATAACAATCGTACACTATCGTTACTTTATATCTAACTTAAACGTACTGGTAACGATATGAGTGATACACAAGACATTCGAGAAAATGCGATTGAGATGTTAGCTGGATGTAATCCACGGTTTCATTTAACTGTCGTTTTCCCTAGATATACCTTTCCCAAACAAACCCAAGATACACTTAATGCGTTCCTAACGGAGCTAAACAAGGATATTTTTAAAAAGTACTTTGAAAACGGGGAGAGTTTTCTAAAGGGGTACTGTGTACGTGAAAAAACACCACAGATGTCGACCGTTCATTATCATATGTTGATTGCCGATTCTGAAAATTTTCCTAATGAAGAACGATTTCGAAGAATTGTCGATAGGAAAGTAAGTTACATTAAATCCGAAAACAAACGGAATTATATTACGAGGTACAGCAAGAATAATTTCGGGGAGTACAAAACCTTTTGTTGAGCGAGCTCTTGAAAATATATTTGAAAAACTTTAGGAAAAGGTGGAATCAAATTGATCTTTAACCCTACAGCTTTTAATGGATCAATTATCTTCTACTGTTCTGATTATTCTAGATTAAACGATATAAAATCGGCGGACATAAACGGCAGGCTTGCTGATATTAATCATTACACTTTGTAAGTACTCAATGCTGAGATTCAACAACTAAAAAAATAAAGGAAAGTTAAGCGGGTGCGTAGCTTTTTTTTTGAGTTACCAAAGGGATATACGTTTGATATATCCTTCTTGCGTGTTAGCATATACCTCGTGTATATACATATAGGTTTTAAGATGGTTCAGACAACAGTATTTAAAAGTAATAAATCCCAAGCCGTTCGCCTACCAAAGGCCGTAGCGTTGCCTGAGAGCATCAAGGATGTTGACGTGGTAGCCGTGGGAAATCGGCGGATCATCACACCTGCTGGCTCCGCTTGGGATGAGTGGTTTGAAGAGGGTAGTGTTACTTCAGACTTTATGGCTGAACGAGATCAGCCAAATACACAGAAACGAGAGTCTTTTGATGATTAAGTATTTGCTCGATACGGATACGTGTATTTATACAATCAAAAGAAAACCTCCGCACCTAAAGCGTTTGTTTAATGCTCATGTGGGTCAGTTGGCTATATCTTCTGTCACGTGGGGTGAACTTGTTTGTGGTGCTGAAAAGTCGAGCAACGTGGAAGCAAACCTTGAACAGATTAACGGCTTTGGTGCTCGGCTAGAAATTCTGTCTTTTGGCGAGCATGAAGCTACGCAATTCGGACAAGTAAAAGCTGAACTGGAAATTAAAGGGTCTCCAATAGGTTCTTACGACATGAAGATTGCAGCACATGCGAGAGCACAAGGGTTGATCTTAGTGACAAATAACGTTCGCGAATTCAAACGCGTTTCTGGAATTCGTGTTGAGAACTGGGTCAAAAAGAAATAGGAAAGTTATATAAACTCAGCTCCTCAAGAACTAAGGCTGATAGAAGATAGTGGCCAATATGACACCTAAAGCTTTCTTAGCAGACAATAACTTCCTGTGAAAACGAATAATATTGAATAATTTCAAACACTTATGTGGGACAAATTTCGTATAAAATCTCGCTACTTTGGACATTTTATAGTTTAACTCCGTAATTTTCGTAATCCTATAAAAGCCGTTTCGCGCCATAAGGAACATAAGGAGGCGACTTTTGGTAAAACGCTCTGGACATTTTATGGGTGAATCCACACGTATGTCGCTACCCATAAGTTGTCCGAAATAGCCACCTTTTGGTAGGAAAGTAAAGCGGACAACTTATAGTAAAATGGATTAGGTCTTTTTGTAAAAGCTGCATGCTCAAAAGATGCGGCTTTTCTTTTGTCTTCAAAGCGCATAATCTTTTTTAAAATCGCTTTAAGTTTTTCCAAATGAAAATGGATTAATAACACTGACACCCGCACCAATAAAATCATCCACGTTTCATGTTACGACTGTCAAGTTATATACAATTGCCGTGGCTGCTATCTGCTTTTCAAACCCATTTTCATGATGAGGTGATTGATATCATTGATTGAAATAAGATCAAAAAGAAAGAGCATGAACACCCTTAGATTCCGAATTTTATTTATTAACCCTACATATAGTTCGAATATATATTCGTTTAAAAAAGCGATAGAATAATGAATTTAGTCTTGGAATTTATTTAAGATGGCAAGCAATCGCAAACACTCATCCAAAATTGTAGACGGTGTCGAAAAAGCGCCCGCTAGAGCTATGCTTCGTGCGGTAGGTTTCAGTACCGACGATTTTCAAAAACCTCAAATCGGTATCGCTTCTACCTGGAGTATGGTGACGCCCTGTAATATGCACATTAATACTCTTGCGGAGCACGCCTGTGAAGGGTCGAATCAAGCGGGCGGTAAAGGTGTCATATTTAATACCATAACCATATCTGATGGGATCTCTAACGGTACCGAGGGAATGAAGTATTCTTTAGTATCACGCGAAGTCATTGCAGATTCTATTGAAGCGGTTGCCGGTTGCGAGGGTTTTGATGGACTTGTTGCTATCGGCGGTTGCGATAAAAATATGCCAGGCTGCTTGATTGGTTTGGCGCGTCTCAATCGCCCATCAGTTTTTGTTTATGGTGGTACTATTCAGCCGGGTGCAGGGCATACTGACATCATCTCCGTGTTTGAAGCCGTTGGTCAGCATGCGCGCGGTGATATCTCACTTGTGGATCTAACTGAAATAGAAAAAACAGCTATTCCCGGTCCAGGCTCTTGCGGCGGTATGTATACCGCAAATACTATGGCGTCGGCCATTGAAGCACTTGGCATGAGTTTACCAAACAGTTCAGCGCAAGAGGCAATCTCAACTTCAAAATCTGAGGACTGTCGCAAAGCTGGCGCAATGGTGTTGAATCTGCTTGAAAAAGACATCAAACCCAGCGATATCATGACCCGAAAGTCCTTCGAAAATGCCATTACCGTGATTATCGCTTTAGGTGGCTCGACCAATGCCGTATTGCATATGCTTGCGATGGCACACGCAATTGATGTGGAGCTAACAATCGACGACTTTGCTTCAATCGGAGAGAGAGTGCCAGTGTTAGCCGATCTTCGTCCGAGTGGTAAATACATGATGTCCGAGCTGATTGAAATAGGTGGCATTCAACCATTAATGAAGATGTTACTTGATGTAGGATTATTACACGGTGATTGTTTAACGGTTACCGGCAAAACCCTCGCCGAAAATCTCGAGCAAGTCACGCCTTATGCCTCAGGCCAAGATATTATTCAGAGCTTTGAAAACCCCATTAAAAAAGATAGTCACCTAGTTATTCTAAAAGGAAATCTCGCACCGGAAGGTGGGGTCGCAAAAATAACAGGAAAAGAAGGTATGAGTTTTACTGGGAAAGCGAAAGTTTTTGATTCAGAAGAACTTGCGCTCACAGCTATTCTGGATGGCACCATCGTAAAGGGGGACGTGATTGTGATTCGCTACGAAGGACCTCGAGGTGGCCCGGGCATGCGAGAAATGTTGAGCCCCACGTCTGCGGTAATGGGCAAAGGCTTAGGTAGCGATGTTGCATTAATTACAGATGGCCGGTTTTCTGGTGGCAGCCATGGTTTTGTAGTGGGCCATATTACCCCAGAGGCGATGGAAGGTGGACCAATCGCGATTGTTGAGGATGGCGATGACATTACTATTGATGCGGAAAACAAAATCGTTTTACTCAATCTTTCTGACGATAAAATTAACGAACGGCTTAAAGAATGGAAACAGCCACAACCAAAATATAAACGCGGTTTGCTGGGGAAATTTGCCAAGACTGTCTCCTCTGCTTCAGAAGGCGCAGTCACTGATAAATATTTGTATTAAGCGGAGTATCGATTTTTTAAAGCAGCACAAATGGCTAGCTCTGAATCAAGTAAAGCAGCTCCGGTAGCTTCAATTAATTGAAGCTTACGCAGACTTAGAAAGGATATTGAGCGAATTGGTCATGTGACCAACTTCTTTCTAGGCGATATTTTATGACAAAAATGCAGATTCACATATCTGAAACCATAGCGCCAATCTTACGGCAGCGGTATGACAAGGGGGGCAGGCCTCCCATGATCACAAATAGCCGCTTATCAAAGATTACCCTAAACTTTTACATTTAATTCAAACAAACTATCAAAATCAATTCAAAACCGTTTTTTAGCAATTGTTTTTTGAGCCAATCCGACAAAGTTAGTTCAAAAAAAACAAAAATTTTAGATATTCTCGCTTAGTTAATGATCTTCGTTAAAATCATCATTTAGTAATAGTGCTAAACGAACTGAACAATTCGTCTAACTTACTTATGGGCGAGGTTTTAATTAGTGGTGGAGAATAAGCATTTAATTTGGTTTTTACCTAGCGTTACTATTCAACTAAATAGAATCACTGTAATCGTTTGTTAGTCAAATCAGCAGGCAAAAGTTAGTAGGTATTTCACTGCTTTTGCAGCCAAGGTTTGGCTTTTATCTTTAAGATTTATATCAATAAATACAACTATGGCATTATATGACAGTCTTTCCATTGCTACCGGAACGCTTGGTATTTTTATTGCTGTTCCATTACTTCACTTAAGTCGACGTCGATTTGCAAACTTATATCTCGGAATATTTCTAATTGCATTTTCATTTTTATGTTTCGCATCAGTATCGACTTATTACTCTAATAAACACTTATTCGGACTATTAGATTGGTCGATCAGTCTGCTAGGGCCGTTTTTGTATCTTTATGTAAAAGACTTGTGTGGATTTCGTATCTCCCGCAAACAACTTATTCATGGTCTGCCACTTATACTATTTTTAATCGTACTCCCCTTTTTAAGAAACCCTCCAATACCACAAGCATTTACTATTTTTATTTTTCTATTTCAATCCATTACGATTGGATACGCCATTGCAATACTCATTCACCTACAGTCATTTAAATCTGACCTTCTCAATAACTTTTCATCCACCAAGGAACGCGATCTCAGGTGGGTTAGCTATTTAGCTATAACAATGATAGGTTTACTGATCATATGGATTCTCGCTTTTCTTTTCGGCGGTTTGTGGGGATGGGCACTAGCGATAACTCGCATTCTCGTATTGTTTTTTATTGGTTGGTATGGGCTCCGCCAGCAAACTGTTTTTACTGAAGGTGCAATACTTATCCAACCTGAAAAGTACGAGCGCTCGGGCATGAACGAAAAGATTCGATCTCAGATTACCGAAAATCTCCAACGTGCGATGATCGAGGACAAAGACTATTTAATAAACGACCTAAAATTGACGGAAGTTGCAAAAAAAATTGGTACATCCTCTCAATTAATGTCTCAATATTTTAATCAAGTAGAAGGTAAATCGTTCTTTCAATATATTAATGAACTGCGGGTTAATGAAGCGATGCGCATAATAAAGGAAGAAAAACATCTTCCGATTATAGAGGTTTCCTATAAAGCGGGTTTTAACAGTAAATCAACATTCAATGCTTCATTTAAAAAAATTGCCGGTATATCACCAACGCAGTGGCGAAAAAAACAATGTAAAAGTGCCTAACCGATCTGCTAGGACGCTTTAGACGCTCAAATTAAGCAAAATCTATCCACTTTAAACATAACCTGGATACTGCTTTATTAGGAGCGACTATGAGATTTTCCTACACACTTTCATTCACAACCTTGGCGGTTATTTTATCGGCTTGTAGCAGCGACAACGATGATTCAAGTTCATCAGCAACACCAACGCCGGAACCTACTCCATCGCCGACACCAACGACCACGCCAACCGCTAGCCCCAGACCTAGTCCAACAGTGACTCCGTCACCTACTCCAGCTCCAGATTTTTCTGAAATAGGAATTTTTAATGTGGACTACAATCTATTTACTGGGGTTTACGCATTTTTAGAAAATGGTGATTTCTACGGTATTCACTATGTTAACTAATAATACAGTGTTGGCAGGCCACCCAAGGGGTACGTTGTCTGAAAATAATTCGACAAACAATCGGGACAGTATTGCCTGGGCAAATTTTATTGACGATGCACAAATGCTAGGTGCACAAGAACCTAACCCCAATTTTGGTCGGACCTTTACATCAGAAGATACTGTCGGCGTTACTATTGAAGGGTCTTTTGGCGTTTTTTCAACCACCGCACAAGGTCAACGCCCTTGGTCTGCTGATTCAACAAATACTTTGTATGATAACCCTATTCCACTTAGTGACTTAGCCGGTGATTACCAAGGAATTTTGCGAACTGTGGGCATTAGCGAGCCTCAACGATCAGTCTCAGATTTTGATCTTGATAATGCAGGAAATTTTGCTGTGACTGTCGGCAGTTGTGATTATTCGGGCGTGGTAACACAAATAGGAGCTACAGGGTTGTATACTGCCACAGCCTCAGTTAGCGGAAACGAATGCATGATGCCAACTGTAATGACGGGGATATTAATGCCGCTATCCTTTGAAGAAAACATCCCCGAGTTTACTCTTATGCTCAATAGTGATGACGAACAAAATACTGCGGTCTTTTTGTTTGAGCAATAATAAAGCTGCAATTTAATAAGAAAAGCGGGATTTAAGAGGGTGCAAATCCCGCTTTTAACTCTCTTACTAATCTCTCGCTTAGGCCGCTAATCAAGGACCCATAGACGCTAGCCGAAACCTAGAAATAGTAAATGACTAAGTAAGCCGTAAGTAGAACAGCAACCCAAACTACCATGGTTTCCGTCGGCCATAGACGAGCAAAATAACCTTTTGGTTTACCCTCTTCGGTATCGTAAAAGTTCAACACAACCTTTTTAATTGATGCCGCACCATTTGAAACAAAGGATTCATACACCTCAATTATTGGCAGCGTAAGGCGTTTGATAAAAGCCGGCGCAAGTCGTCTATATAGCCAATCGGCATCCAGATTAGTAGAGGGTAATTCAGGTGGATACATGTTACGCAAATTTAACCAGACAAAGGCTAGAGCTGAAAAGAAAAGTAACTGCAATTGCGTGAGCACATGAGTAACATCGTAAGGGTGGTATTCATAATCCCAAGGTGATAATGCGTAAACTGTTTGAGCCGGGAAACTGCCAATTAGCACACATAAAATCGCTGCCAGGGTCATTGCTAACATCATATTGCGCGGCGGCTCTGTCGTTCGAATGCCCGAATCGTGAGCGAAAAATGCAAAATACGGAATTTTAATTCCTGCATGATGGAATACACCCGCAGCGGCAAACAACAGCAGCAACCAAACAATATCATAGCCCTCTTTAACGGCTGCACTCATAATCATAGATTTGGAAACAAAACCACTAAACAAAGGGAAAGCCGAAATAGAAGCGGCGCCAACAATACACAGAATAGTGGTCTTAGGCATAGTTTTATATAGTCCACCCAAATCTGATCCATTAATTCTACCTGTCATATGTAAAACGGCGCCCATAGTCATCATGAGCAACCCCTTAAATATCACGTCATTGAACGCATGTGCTACTGCGCCATTGAGGGCGAGCGATGTTCCGATGCCAACGCCAACAACCATAAACCCTATCTGATTGATCATACTGTAGGCCAAAACACGTCGAAGGTCATTTTCTATCACGGCAAAGAAAATAGGAAAACAGGCCATCGTAACGCCAATCCAAACCAGTAGTTCTTCACCTGGGAACCCACGCGCAAAGGCATACACTGCAACTTTAGTCGTAAAAGAAGCAAGAAATATCGTTCCTGTCGGCGTCGCTTCTGGGTAAGCATCAGTAAGCCAGTTATGCACAAATGGGAATGCGCATTTAATTCCAAAGGCAAGAAAAATAAGCCAGGCACCGATGGCGGCAATACCTTCATGCTCTAAGCCAATCTCATCAAATCTCAAACTATTTGTGGCTTGTCCGATAATAAGCAGTCCAGCTAATAGCATCACTCCTGAAAGTACCTGAATAATGAGGTAGCGAATACCCGCTGAATAAGCTCTGTCAGTACGCCTAGCCCACACCAAAAACACGGAAGTAAGCGCCAACATTTCCCAAAAAACAAATAGCGTTAACATATCCCCAGCAAATACAGCGCCTACTGCACTGGCGGCATAACATAGCGCCGCCACATGCTGTACCGTATCTTTAACATGTAAAGCATATAAAATCGCAATAAATGAAGCGATGTGAAACAAATAGCCAAACATCAAGCTAAGTTTATCTATCCGAATTGGCTCCAGGGTGTACCCCATAAACTCGATCGTATTCCAGATACCGCCGGCACCCCCAAAATTAGGATCTATCGCCATCAGGTTTAGACCACCAAGAATTGGTGCTAGTAACATGAGTCCATTTCGAATCCAGCCACGCAAGAAAATGGCTGCTAAAGCGCCGATTAAAAGCGGCAAGAAAGGAGGAAGTAAAAAACTATTCATCGTAGTAGTCTTCCCCGCGCATCAAAAACTTTCTCATTTCTTTAGCAACTAACACGAGAATGACACAACCTACAAAGCCGTATATAGCATAAAAAGCCGGAATATTTTCCCAGGAATGATAGATATGGCGATGTACAATAAAATCCACTAAAACCAGTACTACGCAAATTGCATAAAAAATCTTGAGAATCAATTTAATGTTTTCTGGTTTGTCGAAGAAGTCTTGTGGCTCATCTTGGTTTTTCATTTAGCCTCCTCCGCTTGCATAACTTTGAACGCCGGGAATGAGATTGATCAAATCAACCAAAGGTTGAGGGAAGAAAAACAGAGCAAGACATCCCACACTAGTGACACCTATGGCAATTAAACATGGTAACGGCGCTTCTTTAGTTTGCGACCAAGACCATGACTCTTGTGACTCTGATGATTTTGGCGTAAAGAACGCACGAATAGGGATGGGTAACAAATAAGCAATATTAAGTAATGAGCTAATCATCAGCACAACGACGATAATTAACTTATCACTTTCCAGCGCACCAATAGTTAAAAACCACTTGCTCCAAGTACCAGCCATTGGCGGCAGGCCAATAATACTGATTGCACCAATACCAAAAGCCGCCATCGTCAACGGCATGGTGCGCCCCAATCCAACCATATCGCTGATGTTTTTCTTATGGCTGGCTACCATAATTGCACCAGCGCAGAAAAACAGTGTAATTTTACCAAACGCATGAGTCGCGATATGAAGTGCAGCGCCCGCCGCCGCAGCGGATGAAGCCAGCAAAGCACCAACAACAATATAGCTAAGTTGGCTGACCGTCGAATAAGCAAGCCTAGCTTTTAAGTTATCTTTGGTCATAGCAATGCATGATGAAATCAGAATGGTCGCTGCGGCGATATATAGCATTAGATCTGCGGTAGGTACTTCTTTTAAACCATCAATACCAAATATATAAATCGCGACTTTCAAAATACTAAATACACCCGCTTTTACCACTGCTACCGCATGTAACAATGCACTTACCGGAGTCGGGGCAACCATTGCAGAAGGCAACCATCGATGGAATGGCATAATCGCTGCCTTACCAATGCCATAACAAAAGAGCACTAAGAGTACACCCAAAATAGCGGGGTTTGCCGCTTCTTGAAAAACACCACCATTCGTAAACTCAAGCGTCCCAGCAACCGACCAAGTACCAATAACAGCAAGTAACAGAAAAGCTATCGAAGTGCTTAACAGTATACCTAAATAAACCCGTCCGCCTTGTTTAGCAGCATCGTTACCTGCGTGAGTCACTAACGGATAAGTGGATAGAGTTAACACTTCATAAAAAACAAAAAGGGTTAACAAGTTTTTGGAAAAACATATTGCCATCACTGAGCTGATCGCAAGTGCAAAGCAAAAGAAAAATCGGGTTTGATTTATTTCGTGATGACCTCGCATGTACCCAATGGCATAGATACTAGTAATGATCCAAAGAAAACTGGCAACGAGAGCAAACAAAACACCAAGCGGTTCCACCTCGAATGCTAGGCCTATTCCAGGAAACAACTCAATCCAGAAGGATTGCATTTCAATACCGTTAAATGCGTTATCGGTGATAGCAAGTACAATAGTGAAAAGAATAACTGCTGTTGTGATTGTTATTGCTTCGCGAATGTTGGGTGACTTTCTTGCCGTGAGTAAAACAAACCCACCAAACAATGGAACCAAAATGGCCAGGACAATTAACTGAGACGCATCGACAAATCCCCAGAGATTCATGGCTTCATCTCCAATGCTTGAGATTCAAGAGCTTGCGAGTTTTCGAATAACCACTCTGCCGCCTTACCAGCCGCTTCTGTGGTAAGAGATGTGTCAATACCAAAATAAAGATTGGCAATAACTAGCACCCACATTGGCACCAACATTAAATAAGGTGCTTCTTTTATTTTATGAGCGTCAGTATTTTCAGGAAGTTCATGGAAATATGCAGCTTCAAGCACCCTACCGATATAGACCACGGCAAGCAACGAACCCAATAATACAAGCACAGCGACTAACCAATTACCCTGCTCTAATGCCGCGCTAACCAAATACCACTTACTAACAAATCCGACCGTTAAAGGAACGCCAATAATACTCAGTCCAGCCAAAGTAAAACCGGCCATCGTGAACGGCATGTGTTTTCCCAAACCGCGGAAATCTCTCACATCGACTGAACCAACTCGATAAAACACCGCACCAACTGCCATAAATAACGCGCCTTTCATAAGCGCATGGTTGAAAATATGAATAAGACCTGCCATCAAGCCAGCAACGCTTACCAGTGCGATACCTAAAACCATATAGCCTATTTGGGCCACACTACTATACGCTAGTACTGTTTTTACATTGTTTTGCACTGCTGCTGCATAAGAACATTTAAATATGGCCACAACTGCGAGCAGCACGATAATCAAATCCATCCCTATTTCGCCAAAGACATGGTCTGCACCAAATATCGTGAAAATAAATCGAATCATCACATACACCGCCACCTTAGTTGCAGTACTTGCAAGAAACGCGGTAACAGCGGAAGGCGCATGAGTATATGCCGGAGGCAACCACATATGCAGTGGGAATAGTGCCAACTTAATACCCACGCCGACCATAATAAATGCCAGGCCAGTATTAATCGTTCGACTACTTTCAAAGTAATGAATTCGCACAGACAAATCGAGCATATTCAACGTGCCGGTTTTCATATACAACATACCAACACCGATAAGTATAAAGGTCGCGCCAATAGTCCCCATCACTAGATAACGAAACGCGGCTGTTAAGCAACGTCGATCAGACCCCAAACTTACAAGCGTATATGTAGCCAGAGATGAAATTTCGAGAAACACGAAAAGGTTAAAAGCATCGCCTGTAACCAATATACCGGAAAGACCCGCCAAACAAAGCATATGAGCAGTGTAAAAGAGGACATGCTTGTCACTTTCAATTTCCTTAGCGATACTCTCTTTAGAATAAATTAGCACTAGTGTTGAAATAGCGGTGACCGCTAACAAAACAAACGCATTGGTCGCATCAACACGTAGCTCAATACCCCAGGGCGGTTGCCAACCACCGACGGCATATGCGATGGAACCATCAACCAAGCTAGCAGCTAGCAGTTGCCATGAGACAAGCGTAGCAAAGGCGCTTACAATGGTCGCAATCAACCAAGCCAAGGTTGAGCGGCCAACCAAAAGAACTATTGGTGCGGCAATAAGCGGTAATAAAATAGGAAGCGCAGCTATATGTTGTTCAAGCATTAGATCGCATCATCACTGTTTTCAAACTCATTTTCTTCCACCGTACCGTATGCACGCTTGATTCTGATAATGAGAGCTAAGCCCACAGCTGTTGTCGCTACACCAACAACAATGGCAGTAAGAATCAACACATGGGGAAGCGGGTTAGAATATAGCTCAACACCTTCCACAACAATTGGGGCAGTTCCTCCTGCCACCTTACCCATGGAGATATAAAGCATAAATACCGAGGTTTGAAATATGTTCAAACCTACTATTTTTTTGACCAAATTATTTGCAGAAATAACAATATAAAAACCAGTCATCATCAGGAAAACAACAACCCAGTAATTGTAGTAGTCAACAATAAAACTCATGGCACGTTCCTCCCCTCAGCTTGACTGGCGAAGGCATAAAAAATACTGAGCATCACCGCAAACACCGTAATACCAACACCGAGTTCAATAATAATAATGCCATAGTGCTGGCCGTGAATGGGGTCATGAGCAAGCGTGTTATAATCGAGAAAGTTACCACCCATAAGCATGCTATAAAGTCCGACACTGGCATAGAGCAATACCCCAAATGGTGCAAGCACTTGTAAAAATCTAGGACTAATTACATGAAGCGCCAAAGGCAAGCCAAATACTAATGCATAAAGAATTATTGCTGCTGCGGCTATTACTCCCGCCTGAAAGCCTCCACCAGGACCAAAATCACCATGAAACTGCACATACAGGGCAAACAAAATCACGAACGGAATAATCACTTTCGCAACCACATGTAACACGCGATGGAATCTAAGACCAGATTCAGGCGCAATTTCATCCTCTTTGCGCCTAACACCCAACAATGTCAATACACCTATCACCGCAGCAAATACCACAACAGTTTCTCCAAGCGTATCAAAACCGCGATAACTGGCTAAAACCGATGTCACCATATTCGGTAAACCAACTTCGATTGGGGATTGTTCTATGTAACGAGGAGCAACGTGTTGATGAACTGGGTTATCAGGATTACCAAAAGGCGGCATATCCAAGGTGCCATAAATCAAGGCTGCCCCCGTAACCGTCACCACGAGAATTGGTAAAATGGAGGAATGTTTGCTTTCTTTTTCTTTGCGTCCGGTGAGCGCCAATGTGCTCAGCATTAATACAGTAGAAATACCCGCTCCCACAGAAGCTTCAGTAAAAGCCACATCGACCGCATCGAGATTAACAAAAATCAATGCCGATAAGAAACTGTATATACCAAACAGCATCACTACAGCAAAGAGGTCTTTCAAAAAGATAAGCCTAAGCGCAGTAAGCGCCAACATTGCCAATAGCACCAGATCAATAAGTACTGCCATTTCTATGAATTCTCTTTTTGCTTATTAGCTTCAGGAATACTCAGTAGACCTCCATGGCGTGCTGATTTAGCCAAGGCATGAGAAGCTGTAGGGCTCGTGATCATCAAGAAAAGCATGATGAAAATTAACTTTGCGGTATTCAAATCAAACTGAGTTTGCAACAAAAGACCTGCAAGAATCAAAATTGACGCTATCGAATCGGTCACGCTAGCAGCGTGCACGCGGGTAAAAAAATCTGGGAATCGGAATAACCCTAATGCACCAGTGAATCCAAAAAATACACCAGCGAGCAATAGCACTCCACTAAGAATATCCAAAACGATCATGTTTTATCCTTAACTTCTTTATTAATCGATGGGAGCCGTGTACTCAAAAAATCGCAATACTGCGATCATGCCAATAAAGTTAATGAGCGCATATACAATAGCAATATCGAGAAAATCAGGACGCCCCATCAAAAAACCAACAGCGGCTATAAATAGTACGGTCTTAGTGCCAAACATATTTACACCTAGAATTCGGTCATAAACTGTTGCCGCATAGAAAGCGCGTGCGAGAGCTAACCCCATAACCACCAAAATAGCAATGCATACAGCTGCAAGAACTGCGGTCATGAGTTTTCTCCCCAAATACTAGTAATTTTACTCTCCATGTCACCCGCTTTAAGTTCTTCTATCGAAGCTTCTTGTAACGCATGAACAGTAATCTCGTCATCCTCTAAATCTACGCTGAGAGTTCCTGGTGTTAATGTAATCGAATTTGCGTAGATAACTCTCTCAGTTTCCTGCGTATTGCGAACGGATACTTTTGCTAAAGATGGTGAAAGTTTATCCGCCGACCCCCAAACTAATCGAGTGACATGAAGACTAGACAAGACAATCTGCCATACCAACCAAATGGCATAACGTAGCATTCTATGCCCAGAGCTTATAAATTTTGGGTCATTATCAACCTTATCCATGCGTTTTAAGAAAATTAAAACGATAATCACAGATATAACGCCGAATCCTAACATGAGAGGTTTGAAGTAGCCTGAGAGCAGCATCCAAAATACGGCGAGCATCAATCCCCACTTACCTATATGCATAGTCTTTTTTCCGATTCGCTTATTCTTCGGAGTATAGCAATAAATGACAGAGAAGCTAAGGGGGAGAGCAGGCGTATCGTAAAAACAAATCACATGCTCGAAGCAAAAAAACCAATTGCATAAATAACACGTTAATCGCCCCAATTTTTGATCAACCGTAATAAAGGTCTTAAAACAACTGATGACTATAAAGGATTAAAATAAACGCTCTGGAAATTGAAGCATTAAATCTGAAGTGAAATATGCATGAAAAGTTACCCTTGGCGTTTTAGGGTCATACTGGGCAATACCAAATTGGCTTGCCCTCCTGATTGTACACAACACAAAATGTATAATAATTATTCGAATACACAGGGATATCAAGTAAATTCCAATTTCGATGACTCACCTCTCGAAATAAAACCTCTTGTTTTAGAATACCCCTACGAACGTAATTCTTCGATAATTTTAAGTATTTTAGGTATTTCTTGAATTAGATTATTTAATTTTTTCTCACTATAACGTTCCAACAAAACATCATCTACTTCTGAAAGCAGATGTCTAGCATCTGAAATCAATTGCTCACCTAATTCCGTAAACAGTATTTCCTTTTGTTTACCCTTTCCATCTTTTTGCTCTAAATATCCCAAACGACAAAGCTCTTTTACCGTTTTCGCTACCATCTGACGAGAGACTCCCAGAGTTCTCGCTATTTCAGAGCCATAGTTGATCCCACACTCCAAAACACTGAGAAAAGAGAGTAAAGAAGGCGTTATTGAAACATAACCCATTTCGTCTAATTTGAAGGAGAGATAAAACGCGACTGCATCAGCCAAAGAGGAGCAAGACTGCACTAATGGCAGAGTTTTTGACTCAACCATTGGCACCCCATTTTTTGTAAACCTTGTTGACATACTTTAATATTAAGGATATATTATTTGTCAACCAAGTATACACATAGGAAAAACTTATGTTTAGCTTAAAAAATATTATGCGACTAAATGCAACTAGTTGTCTGTTTTTTGGGCTTATACTGTCTCTAGCTCCTCAAAAAGTTGCCATTTTTCTAAGTCATTCAAATCCAGCACCAAATTGGTTGATATTAAGCTTGGGTGTAATACTCGTTTTTAATGGTGCACATTTAATTTGGTCTTCATTCTTAAATTCGCCATCTAGACTATTAGTGCTTTACTTTTCTGTGGGAGATTTTATTTGGGTTATTGCTTCGTTATCACTTGTCGTTTTAGGCCTTTGGATAACAACGGGTTTTGGAATTTTCACAACGCTCATGATCGCAATTTTGGTAGGCGTCTTTGGACTTTTACAAACTTTATATTTAAAAACCCAATTGCCTTAACTTTATGGAGTCGAGTTTCCATAAGTCGCATTGATCGACTGCTCCACAAGCCAGGCGTTAATCGTTTTACCCAGTTGCTTTGGAGCGCTTTCTGAAACGAAATGCTTTCCTACTCCACCCGATATTATTTCTCCATGTTCAGCATTTTCCTGAAACCATGCAATGTGTTTTTGATTAATTAGGCTTCCAGGATTAAAAGTTATTAGTAGCTTTACACTACTACTATTAGATAAATAGTTTCCCTGACGGTCGATTTCATCCAAAACCGAACGGGGATTTTCTTTATAAGGAAAATGCTTTAATAATTGCATAAGTGGTTTTCGAGACTCTGATTTCTCAAAGGGTAATCTATATGCATAAGCCTGTTTCTCATTCGCATCAATAGTAGGAAGTAAGTACTTCTCTATAAAAAAATTATCTTCATATGTTAATTTTTCGGCATTTCCCGGACGATTAAAATAGTTGAGGAACCCTTCAAATCCCTCTTGAATAGCAAGCTGATCCCCAGTTAACTGAATTGAGTTATCTGCAGGTAAAATGCTCTCAAAAAAAATCAGCGCTTCAATATTATTTGGTTTTTCACGTGCATAACCCAATCCAATATAACTACCCCAATCATGCATGACCAAAGAAACATTTTTTAAATCTAAATTTTGGATAAATCTAGTCAAATATGAAATCTGATCTTTAGGTGTGTACTCAATGATTGGTTTTCCCGATAATCCATACCCAATCAAATCAACTGCAATTACCCTAAAATTTTCTTCTAAATGAGGAATAACTTTTCGCCACATGTACGACCAAGTTGGTTGACCGTGAACAAATAACACAATGGGTTTCTCGCCCAATGTATCAATGTAATGCATGTGGCTTTCATAAATTTTTATATAGCGCGATTGATAGGGAAAGTCATCTAACACTTTATCTTTACCTAACCATCTATTTTCAACAACAGATTTTTTTTCAGAAACGTCACTACAGCCTAAAAATAAAATCGACGAGATAATAAATACTAGAATTACGGAAATTTTTACCATATAAAAACTCTTAAAATTAATGCAATTAATCTTACTCATTCGAGTAGCGTTTTTTAAAAAAACCATCCTATTCTTTAAAGTATTGAAATGACCAGTTTTAATCTGCATTAGGTCAGGATAAGCTTCAGTCTAAAGAAGATATGATAATTTAAAAAGAACCTATGAATGAATTCAGCGTTCGTCTCAGCGTACAATGAAAAATGATATAAAGGTAATTTCATGAATGATTTAGAAAATATAGCGCCTTTATTCGTAGCTATATTAGAGTCGGGCTCGTTCACAAGCGCGGCTAAAAAATTAGGTGTTTCAAAAAGTTATTTATCAGAGCAACTGAAAAGCATAGAACAAGCACAGGGCATTACCCTTTTACATAGAACTACCAGAAGTTTAAGTCCAACAGATGCTGGTCGAATTTTTTACGAACAAAGTAAAAAACTACTTGAGTGGAGATTAGAGACGGAAGAAAAACTAGCTCAGACGGGTCAAGAAGCAACCGGAACGCTTAATATTACTTCCGTACAGGCTTTTGCAGAATTTCAGTTGCATCAAGTATTAAAACAGTACCAACACAGTTACCCTAAAGTTAAAATCAAACTCGTTGCCTCAAACAGACAAATCGATATTGTTAACGAAGACTTTGATTTTGCCATACGTCTCACTGAAAAACCGCCATCACACCTCATAGCAAAAAAGATACTTGATGTAAGCTATGTCTGCTGTGCTAGTCCTAAGTATTTTGAAAAACATCACTATCCAAATAAACCTGAAGATCTGCAAAGACACGATTGTGCCATAACACCTGAAACCGTTTACTGGCAATTTAGTCAAGGAGAGACTACCGTAAAACAAAAAATTTCAGGGAGTGTAGTGACATCAAGTAATCACCTCTTCAGAAAACTCGCGCTGGAAGGCTCTCATATTGTTCGCGTTCCAGCATATGTGATCAGTAAAGAATTAAAACAAGGTCTATTAATAAGGGTTTTAAACCACTGGCAACCCGATATTCGTTCCCTCTATTTAATATACGCTCAACAAAAAGAAATACCACTTAAGATGAAAGGCTTTATCCAATGCATTCAAGATCAGATGCAACATTTAAATCAAGTGCAATCATCAATTTTTAATCGGAATATCTAGTTACGACAAAACTTTAGAATTAGCCCCACCGAAAAAAACGAGCAGGGCTTTTGTTTCTATTGCTCATCCCAAATTGAAAAGTCCGCTGCATCATCGTCCCCACCGCGCACAGCATCAGAACCCAAAGAGTAAATATCATAAGATTTGTTATATTCTCCTGGACTCATATAGATATATGGATTTCCCCAGGGATCTTTTGGTAATCGATCAATGTAGGGTTTGTACCAATTCCTTGGTACCGGATCGACTTCAGGTTTCTCCACCAAGGCTTCCAAACCCTGTTCAGACGAAGGAAACACAAAATTATCTAATTTATAAATTTTTAATGCTTTGTCTAGAGCCGACAGATCACTTCTAATTTTTTGAACGTGCCCCCTAAAAAGAATGTCCATGACATTCGGAACTACTACTGCAGCTAACATTCCCATGATAACTAAAACCACCATGATTTCAATCAAGCTAAAACCACGACTTTTCTCTATTAACAGCATATTTTTTCTCCTGAGCTAAATAAAAATGAGTGAATCGCAAGAAAAAATAATGAAGCAAGTTCAACTTAAACGTGTTAACAAAAAAGGGAGCAACTTTGAAATAAATGTGCAGAACCCTGCCTAAATTAAAATGAGACTTTTTGTGTAATTCGATTGTGCAAAAAGATTGATAATAAAATGTAAAAAATGGGAAAACTTAAAAACCATTGCTCATTTCTTCAAATATCTTCCCAACATTAATCATTAAAAAAATAAAGGTAAGACTTATAGTCTAAGTAAATTAAAATTTTAAACTTCACGCGCCTTTGTCTTGAATATTTAGCAAGGCACCTCTTATGCGCATTGGCAAACACTTTTAAAGCCACACATACATAGGTGGGCTCTAAAGTAACGTCAACGCAGATGTCAATAATCTTTGACTAGACTCCATAAAACTTCTATAATTTCAGAAATTATTGAAAATTCAGAAATATATTAACAATATGCTACTAACACCTAAAACACATGCTTTTATTCTTCATTTCGGTGAAATGGGTTCTCGATGGGGGTTTAATCGAACTGTCGGGCAACTGCTAGCGCTAATCGTCATCAATAAAGACCCTATAAACTCAGATGATCTCGCAACTGCGCTAAGTATTTCCAGAGGAAATGTGAGTATGGGGCTCAAGGAGCTTCAATCATGGCGACTAATACGACCAGTTCATATACCTGGCGATCGCAAAGAGTATTACACGCCAGCCGGTGATATTTGGGAAATGGGTAAACGCGTTCTTGAAGAAAGGCGCAAACGAGAACTGGACCCAACTCTATCTATTTTACGCGACCTACTTTTAGATACTCCAGCAAACGATACCGATCGACACGCACACGAAAAAATGGAAGAGATTCACGATTTATTAGAAATGGTCGCAAGTTGGTCTTCAGACTTACAACATATGAATCATGAGCACCTAAAAACATTAATGAGGCTAGGCTCAGGGGTTGGCAAAGTTTTAGATTTTAAAGACCGCCTGCTTCATTCAGAACACGAAAGTAAAAACTCTTAACTAAAACAAACTACCAAAAATATAAGAATAAATAGCGAGGTATATCCGATAATACTTTAAAGAGGTAAAACATGTTTGACATAGATACACTCCTTTTATCCCGCGTCCAATTTGCAGCTAATATTAGTTTCCATATCCTATTTCCTACGATAACGATTGGCTTAGCCTGGCTGTTATTTTATTTTAAGCTTAGGTTTAATTTATCCAATAACCCAATTTGGATGCGAGCTTATCGATTTTGGGTAAAAATATTTGCTTTAACTTTCGCTCTAGGTGTTGTAAGCGGTATTACAATGTCTTTTCAATTTGGAACCAATTGGCCGGGGTTTATGGAAACCGTCGGTAATATTGCCGGACCCCTTCTAGGTTACGAGGTACTTACCGCCTTTTTTCTAGAGGCCACTTTCTTAGGTGTCATGTTATTTGGATATCATCGTGTACCGAATTGGGTGCACACTCTTTCCACATTTTTAGTTGCAGTCGGAACAAGCCTTTCTGCGTTTTGGATTATTGCGCTTAATTCATGGATGCACACACCTGTAGGTTTCGAATTGAGAGACGGCGTAGCATTTCCAATTAACTGGATGGAAATTATTTTTAATCCATCCATGCCTTATAGATTATCACACGTTTTTCTTTCTTCTAGTATTACAGCTTGTTTTTTAGTTTCCGGTATCTCTGCTTATCGGATATTACATGGTGATGACAAACGTGCACCTAAGCTTACTTTAAAAACAGCGGTATTAATTGCTGCAATTCTCACTCCTATTCAAGCTTTTGTCGGTGATTTACATGGTCTAAATACTCTGGAATACCAACCTCAAAAAATTGCCGCTATCGAAGGCGTCTGGGAAACAGAAACCGGGGCTCCTCTACTATTATTTGCGCTACCCAATGAGGAGGAAAACAAAAACTATTTTGAAATAGGTATTCCGAATCTTGCAAGCTTTATTCTTACTCATGATTTCAATGGAGAAATCAAAGGTTTGAATGAATTTGATCATCATCCACCTGTAGCACCCATATTCTTTGCCTTTCGAGTTATGGTCGCAATAGGAGTGGCCATGATACTACTATCATGGTGTGCTAGCTATTTTATACTACGTAATAAAGCATTACCCAAAACCATAATGCGCGCGCTTTTTCTATTTTCTTTTTCAGGATGGGTAGCCACTCTAGCAGGCTGGTATGTGACAGAAATTGGTAGACAACCTTACCTGGTCACAGGCCTATTAACGATAGATGACGCAGTGACAAACATAGCTCCAAACAATGTCATTATATCTCTCGTATTGTACCTATCAATCTATTCAGTACTGTTGGTCGCGTACTTGAGAACACTATTTTATATGGCCAGGCAATCTATAGAAGTTGAAGACTTAAGCTTTAACGAAGATATCTCAAAAAAACCATCAAAAAATTTAGGAGGAATTTACGCATGAACGAAGCGACGTGGCTGCCTCTCGTTTTTATTTTACTAACAGGAATTTCTGTACTCGTTTATGCAATACTAGACGGATACGACCTTGGTGTAGGAATTTTACTCCCCGTATCAAATGAATCGAAAGCACAAAAAGACAAGATGATTGCTTCGATAGGACCTTTTTGGGATGCAAACGAAACCTGGTTAGTATTAGCCGTTGGTTTGTTGTTAATCGCATTTCCTCAAGCGCATAACATTATTTTGTATGAGCTCTATTTGCCTGCAGCGATAATGCTAATCTGTTTAATTTTGCGCGGTGTGGCATTTGATTTCAGAGCAAAGGCTATTACCAATCAAAGAGAAAACTGGGATAGAATTTTCAAACTTGGCTCCATAGGCACTGCACTATCTCAAGGTTATATGCTAGGTAGATACGTTTTAGGCTTTGAAGATTCCACCATCGCATTCTTATTCGCATGGGTGAGCGCTTTTTGCGTAGCTTCTGCTTATGCATTCATAGGGGGCGCGTGGCTAGTTATGAAATCTGAAGGCCCACTACAGATCAAAGCCTACAAATGGACTCGAGTCTCAGCCTGGTTCGCTGCTTTGGGTATTTTTTTAGTGTCAGTGATTAATCCCATTGCAAGCGAGCGTATTCTTAATCGTTGGCTAAACTTTCCAGAAATCTTTCTATTATTTCCTATTCCATTAATATTGATTATGTTATTTCTAATCAATGACCGATATTTAAGCCGGGCACCGTACAAAAATGATTTCGGATGCTGGATTCCCTTCGCCAGCGCGACCATAATTTTCTTTTTATGTTTTCAAGGTCTAGCTTATAGTTTTTTCCCTTATGTTATTCCAGAAAAACTAACAATTTGGGAAGCGGCAAGCGCTGAAGAATCTTTATTATTTATATTTTATGGGGCAATTTTCGTGGTGCCAGCGATCATTGGATATACCCTTTTCTCCTATCGGATTTTTTGGGGAAAAACAAAAGATTTACAATACTATTAAACAATTTAAGGCTAGGCTGTTATAAAAATAATGGACCGCAGCAAGCATTTGCCGCGGTCTTGAATGAAGTTAATCTGCCAAAGGTAATCCGCTAGGAACACCATCTGGTACTGTATCTAACATATTGAGTGATGCTGGATCAGTTAACGAAGAGAGAAATGACATTAAATCATGAATATCACGCTCCCTCAACGCAGGACCATCTACGTAAAGTTTAGGTGATAGAGTTGATAAAAGCGTATCGATTAACTCAGGATCATCTTGAAAAGTACCGACCAATTCAAATTCCACTTGAGAATCATCGTAGCTTTCTAAAGAGCTTACAGGGTCTAAATGGTGACGCACGGCATCTTCCAAACGGGCAAAAGCGCCGTTATGAAAATAAGGAGCCTCGAGCTCAATATTTCTAAGTGAGGGTGTTCTAAATTTAAAGTTTTCTTCTTCAACACCCGTTATTGCTCCTCTACCTAAATCTAAAGGAACAAATTGGGCGCGCCCAGTACCTACTTGAGGAGCGGCGATGTTATGAAAATCCAAATCAGTTTGTAAACCGCCGGCATGACAATTGGCGCAATTCGCACGACCATAGAATAAAATGGCTCCTCTTTTAGCGCTGTCAGAAAGCGCTCGATTATCTCCTTCAAGGTATTTGTCAAACGGTGAATTAAGTGCTGTAAATTCTTCGGTCATAAAAGCTCCCATTGCTTCAGAAAGATCAGCAATATCTAATTCACTTTCGGGAATACCGGGGAAAGCATTTGCTAGAAGTTCATCATATGCATCTAGATTAGTTATGCGAGCTGTCACAAGAGGCCAAATTTTGGTAAAATCAGAATTGGATAAATCGCCCAACTCGTTTGGTTGCCCAAACACATCCAACTGCCCAGGAAAACCTCGCATCTCTTGATCGGGAGTAATAGGAAAAATTCCAAAAGCCGCGAGCGCACTACTAAAGTTTTGGGGAGCATCGTCTCCAGCTGGTGTAATAAAACCATCCTCCGGTGTACCGCTTAGTCTTCCATCCCAAAACATAACAGTCCATTCTGGTGTACCCCGGTTCCACAAACTAAGAGCATTTCGAGGTAAAAACTCGAAGAAGTCATCACCAACTTGTCTTCGATTTGGGCCTAACCCTAACGTTCCTTGCCCACGGGATTGACTCTGGCCATCTGCCGATCCCATCAAGGGATGGTGACAAGTCGAACAAGCAATATTTCGACGACCGGAAATTTCTTTATCGAAAAATAAATTCTTACCCAGTTCTACTAAAGCAGGATTTTGAGGTGGTGGCGGTTCTACTGGAGAAACATCATGTATCCACAATTTACGCCTAAGTATAAAATCTAACTTCGAACTATTTTTTGAAAATTTAACAACATTTTTTTTAATAATCGGCGTCCCCAAAAACTCTGGTGATGCCGTAGCCAAACCACTAATAAAAAAAACTAAAATACAGCCTAAACATATTAAAAATCTCATTTTTACCCTCACAATCTAGTCGCGTTTTCTAAATTATTTTGTAGAGAAAAAAAGAATCACGTTATCAAACACGTTTGCCTCCTATCCTCTACGGAGCGTGACCCTACCAATGAGATGCATGTTTTTTATCACAAATTTATAATAATTTTATCACGGTCATTAGCTTGTCATCCGCATCGACAAACCGTCTTCTAGCTAGACCAAAAAATACATTTATATGAATATTTTATTTATTTTTATGATACGCATTTAATGCCAAATTAAAAAAATATCTTTTACTAGGGAGATTGATTAGTGATATTTATTTGTTAATACATAAACTTAAAATTTAATTATTTCTTAATTAAAAAGAAATTTTTTTAATATAGATTTACCTTAACGTAAAAATTAGCCAATAAATTATTTGGAACTGGCAGGTACACATATCACCTTTATTTGGCACATTATTTTATTTTTAGTTGAGGAACAATGATGAAATATTTTTTCCGCAATTTACTAATCACATCACTTTATTTCTTTCTTTCAATATTTACTTATTCAGTAAACGCTCAAAAATTAGTTTATGTTCATGGGTTTACAACGACGGATCGAGGATTACAAAGCTGCAATAATCAAAGTACTTGTAGCTATTGGGATGGACAAGAGCTTAATGGGGACAAAGTGCAAGTTGGCTGGGCATCGTCGCGCGATGACTGGAGAAACCGACCTGTTCAACGCATGGTTAACATACTAAATAATAATTGCAGAAACGAAAGCTGTACTATTATTTGTCATTCTACTGGTTGTGCCATTACTGGAAAAGCTATTGCAGATTTTGGTGGCCGTTCTAATTGGAAAATTAATCGGGTGCTCACAATGGGTTCAGCTGAAGGAGGGTCTGAACTTGCAAACTTGGCCAGACTAGTGGGTAGCAATGGCCGATATATCACACCGTCGATTGTAAGAGGCGCATACAATCACAATGAAACTCGTGGTGTTACCTTTTACACCGCTGCGGGGTTCGACGGAAACATTAACTCATTTTTGTTGCCGGGTGAAGATGATGGTGTAGTTGCTTATCACAGCGCTTGCGGCTATAACAGAGTTGTTTCAAGGAACCGTTGTGATTCTGGAGGAAAATGGCGAAACCATCGATTCATTCGTTACTGTGGCGGAGATGGTTGTGATAGAACTCACGCCACGGTTAGAGCTAATGATATCCAACGCCGTGCTTTGGCTAGAAATCCATAATCTCAATATCTGGGTGAGATGCCGATCTCACTTGGAATTTCATCACAATAAATTAAATGAGAAGTAAAAGTAAAAAATCGTTAATCGTTTTTATCCCTTCGATCATGATAGGAATAATAGTTCTATTAAACTCTCTAGAATCACAAAATAAACCCGAAGCTTTTGCAATAAAAGAACAACATGAGGAAATAAATTTACAAAAAGATATCAGTATAGATGTACCTATCGTGGTCTCAACCACCAAGAAATCTAATGTGGTCGAAGATGCATCACTTAGCACTGCTCTTGAACTTCACAAGGAATGGTCTATATATCCACCAAATTCTCGTCCACTGGATGACGAGGCTATTGATCTTATTCATCCAAATTACATAGAAGAGCCACTTGAACGCCCCATTTTTTTAGATGATGCAAACAATATTCGTCAAGCCGACTTCTCCTGCCGATTTCAACCTTTGCAACATCGACTCACCCCGAACGATAAAACACTTGAACTACAATTCTATTGTTTAGATGGTGCTAGCGAAACCTATGATGTCGAAATTAAATCTATTTCCGGTAAAGGCGAAAACCCAAATAGAAACTGGACAATTCGAAAAGATCATTTTTCATATAAAAAAGCGATGATTAATCATAAAAAATTTACACGGGTCGATGGTTGGGAAATTATTTATAAAAATAGTAACTCTAACTGGGGAGATATTTCAGTTACATTAGAATATAAAGCAAACGATCAGAATTATAAAACAACAAAGTATTTTGTATTAAATAATAGGGAAGTTGGTAGATTTACAAATCAATTTCGAGAAAATCTAGTTGATGGTTCACTTATTATTGAAGCTGAAGTTGATATTTTTTTCGAAGGCTGGTATCGCTTCGATTCAAATTTAAAGAATGACGAATCTTACATTGCTACCGCAAGTTATGAAGGTAAATTACAAAAAGGCAAAATATTTATTCCATTTATGTTTTTTGGAAAGCTATTTCACAATAAACAAGCTACTGGACCCTATATAGTGGAAAGCATTCGTGGACATAAAATCACCTACCCCGTAGAAGAAGCCTTAGAACTTCCGCCAGAGGAATTTGAAGCGGTTTTGGAATTAGCGACTTACGAGCATCCTACATCTGAACCATTAATTGGTGCAAATCACTTTGAAACTAAATACTACGACTTAGATGATTTTTCAAATCAGACATATACCTCAGAAAAAAACCTGAACCATCAAGAAGAATTGATCGATCTAATAAGAAATTGATTTTATCCTCTGATGAATCTAAATATCTGAGTTTCTGACTGAAAAAAAACCGCCCTAAGGCGGCATAAAGTGACTCAAAAGGTTATGAGGGATTAATTCGTAGCTTCAAACATCCAACGCGTGAAATCCCCTCTCCAACTACTAGGACGTTGCTGAAGACTTTGGTTTTCACCTGAGAGTGGAAGAAAAACGTGTTTGCCTGTTGCCCGGTTTACAAGGTGACCAAATCCATCTCCTGTATCGCTAAACGACCATTGGACAAAATTTCCTTTCCAACTGCTGGGTCTTAATTCAATTGCAGCACCATTAACTCTGCTGGCAGGACGAATACGTTTATTTGATTCAACATGACGCAAGAAAAAGAAATCGCCATTCGTTTCTCTAATCCACTTAGCACAATTACTTGAATCATCACCGGATACAGCTGCTACCGCGGTACCATCATCAATATCACAGGTATGAAACTTAAATCCCGTCGGTTTATGTACAATATAGTATTCATCTGCAGGCGGAGGAGTTTGCGTTGGGTCTGGTAAATCAGCAGCACAGAAGCCTTGTTGTGGGCCAGTAGAAACTGTCCAGGAGTTCCACTGAAATGCAGAAGCGTCCGAACCACTTCTTACCGCACCGTTATGCGTAAGGTCATAGCCATTGGTATCACCCGCTACATCATCGTTAAACCCCTGAATGTCTTCTCCAATTGGATTTATAAGAGGTGCCCCGGAATAGCCAAATAGCGGTGTCGCCCCAACATCCGTGCTGTCTACGATACCATCACCATTAGTATCGCCATCATTGAATCCTGAAAGTGCATCTGAGTCAGCAGCTAGACCATTTGTGAGATCGCCTACTTTATTCACATACCAACCAGCGGTAAATTTACGTTCAGCAAATTCGCCGGTAAATAGAAGTCGGTTTTGAGTTCCATCGTAATAACGAATTCCATCACCATTACCAATCCCGACTAATGGAAAATCAACACCTCCTTCTCTTACCACGCCAATATCGGTGTTTCCATAATTATGCGTGCAATGCACACCATCAATAGAAAGATTTGTAAGATCGGCAGTTGGCTCAACTTCATAACAACCATGCTTCCAATTACCTATAGAAACGTTAGCAAATTCTCCTTCAATAACATAGTCGGCAAATAAAATACCAAACTCTCTCTTGGATGGATCGTTTACAGCTGACTCAATTGTAGTATCCATGTCAAACAATGTAACGTTTACAAACCGAGGGTTTGAAATCCCAGGAGCAAGCTCTGTCGCTGAAGCATAGATTCCCGAACGACCCGTTTCTGGTCGGTGTAATACCATCAAATCTTTGACTAAGCCATTAAAGTTACGGTACCAAATGCCATCACGTGTAGCACCTGTAACTAGAATCCAGCTTAGTCTTGCACTACTGTCTCTTATCCAAATACCATCTCTGGCAGAATCGTGTGATTGAACAAAGGTCAATCGTGTACCGTCGTCTGCCCCCTGAATAACGATGTTATCTCGATAAGCAGTGCCGCCTATTGTGTACTCTGCACCTCCTTCAGCAACGACGACATAATCTAAAAGATTGTCACCTTGCATATCACCATCTCCAGCGATGTAAAGACCACCCCACTCTCCAGCTCCATCGAAATTGCTATCGTCGGACAAAAACCTTACAGGTAAGGCACTCGTACCGTTCGCCTGAATAGATGCTCCCGCGTAAACATACACGTAATCGGTTTCACCTAAAGCATCACCGAAAATATCGGTACCGGCATTAATCGTAAGTGTTGGATAATATCCAGATCGACCTACCTGTAGTCCGCCTTCCAAATACCAATCAATATCTGCCGTCAAGGTCGCATCAGTCTCTAATACACCCCCAATTTGACACACATCTTTTTCCGATTCTGCAAATCTTGGCAATGCAAATACAGAGAGGTTTCCAATTGAGCTAGGACAATCGGATAAATTATCATTAACGACAGTACTGAAACTCAAAAAATCTACATTCATTGGCGTATCGCCGTCACCAAAAAATATCTTAAGCTCTGAGTTATCGGGAATATCTGCTGCGATCTCAACAGTTGAATAACTGCCCGTCCAAGCACCGGTAGAAGCAAAAAGAACCTTTCCAGCATCAACATCATTGACACTCAATGAAATTTCGCCTTGAAGTTCTGATGCGTAAGTAATCGAAATTGAATTTGAATTTGGAACATTGCTTAACGTCATGCTAGCACCAGCAGCACTTAAGAAAGCAACACCTTCACCACCAGAAGCAGCCACATCAGAATATAAAGAAGCGATACCAGAAAGCGTCGCAGTTTCTGCTTCAATTTTTATGGTTTCACCAGTTTGAGCCATGGAATAAAGGGGTAACACGCAGCTAATACCCACGAAGGCGCTAATAGAGCGTCTTACTCTAGAAATAGAGTTAGATAAAGTCATTAGATGATTTCCTCGAATTTATTATGTATTTGGTTTATTTTTTTAAGGACGACGTGCACACGTTTTGTCATCCTCGATGGAAAAACACCTGGAAGTTATTTTTATTCCGAATAAAGCGTGAAAAAACGTAATATAGTTCACAAAAATATATATGGTTTTAAGATCAACTGAAAATCGAAAAAGGTATTCCTCAAATTTTGCAACTAAAACTTTATTTAAATATACATGTTTCTGCAGAAGACCGGCGTTTTGTACAAGATATTCACGGTTAATATAAATGGGATAAGAATTTTTGGAATAAATCTCTAATTTGGGTGTTATTTGAATTAAGAACCATTCATATAGTAGTAAATGAGGTATTTAATATGAAAATTCATTCCCTAACGTATTTTGCGACCGTAGTTTTTATTTGCGGTACCAATCAAGTAAATGCATCTTCATGGGTATTATCTGAGGAAAGATCACAGGTATCCTTTGTTACAGTAAAGAAGAACAGCGTAGGTGAACAACACCACTTTACAGAATTTAGCGGTTTAATTAAAAACGATACAGCTGAAATTTCTATACAAACAGCAAGTGTTGAAACCTTAATACCAATCAGAAACGAGCGTATGCGAGACTTTCTTTTTAAATCAGATTTATTTCCAACGATTGATGTAACAGCCCAGCTGGGAAAGGGGTTTTTGAAAAATCACCAACATATAAAAGATTTTTCCCTTTCTGCTACAGTCTCTATGAGCGGAAAAACACAACCTGTTGAATTTGATGCACTAATTGCTAGTGTTGATAACAATACAATATATGTCAGCTCAATCGAACCAATATTAGTAGATGCAGCATCTTTTAATCTTGCAGAAGGTGTTGATAAACTCTCTGAATTAGTTGGTGGTATAGGTATAAGCAAAAGTGTACCTGTGAGCTTCAAATTAGTTTTTGAAAAAGAAAGTGAAAGAAAAGATAAATATTAGGTCTGAAAAAATAAAGTATGCCAATAAAATCGGATAGAATATGAACTCTGTTAAAATTCAAGCCATTCGGGATGAGCTAGAGCATCTCTGGAAGTTTGCAATAAAGTTGTGCCAATCCCAAGATATCGCAGAGGAATTGGTACAAAAAGCTTCCTTAAGAGCGATTGAACGGATCGATCAATACGAAGAGGATACAAATTTACGCAGTTGGCTTTTTAGCATTTTGCACTCTATATGGAAAAATGAACTAAGACGAACACAGAACTGGCAAACAACAGAACTAACCGAATACATTGAAGACGAAAATCTCAATATCGGCTGTCGAGGTGAGTCGTCGCAATACCTAAAAGAAGTATTAAATAAGGTAAACCAACTGCCAGAAAATTTAAGAGAAGTTATGTTGCTAGTATGTGTAGAAGGATACAGTTATAAAGATGCAGCCTACATATTGGATGTAGCTCATGGTACTGTAATGAGCCGCTTAGCGAGGGCGCGCATAGAGTTGGGAAAGTTAGCTGAAACACGCGGAATTTTACGAGCAGTTGCTAATTCATCGCGAGGTAATGTACATGAAATACGATGACGTTTATATTTTATCTTATATAGAAGATAGATTAATTCAAGCCGAAAAAATTGAGTTTGAAAAAGAGATGTCGCAATCACCTAAATTGCGGACAAGAGTGCAGTTAATAAAGCAATCTCAAATGCCGGTGAAAGAAGCTTTTGCAACAATGGAGATTCCACCAATTCCGCAAAGAATTTTGGATAGATTTGATCAAGCTGTGGAGGAAAAAACAAAGTTAGATCAACAATCAGCGCCACCGAGACGAGTTTTAAATAATCGTTACACATGGGCCTTAGCCGCCTGCTTCGCACTGGTGTTTTATTCACTAGGCTTGTTAACCAATCTAGATTCCAATCACGAATCAACCGATCCATTCACATTAACAGTCTCTGAAGATTCGATAGAACTTGTTGAAAGTGCGCTTTATTATCAGGCTCTATATGCAAGAGAAACAGTTGAAAACCTTAATCAAAGTACAGAAGAGGCTAACTCCGTCATTTCAGAATTTAATAATATATCTAATACTCAATTCGAAATTCCAGACCTAACGGCCTTTGATCTCCAGTTTAAACGCGTTCAACCATTGGCATATAAAGATAAAAAAATATTACAACTCGTGTACATTGGCAAACAAGGCAAACCTGTTGCTCTATGTGTAACGCAAAAAGATCAAAATAGTGTAATGGCGGTAAATCGTTATAACAAAGTAAATATGACTGGAAGAATCTGGCAGGACGAAAATCTTATGTACATTTTAATTGCCACAGAAGATTACTCCCAGGTTAATCAACTTCATGATTTTGTATTTCAAAAAGTAGGATAGCTATTAAGCCTACTCTCACAAAATAAAACGCACAACAAAAAAAGCTCTGCGCTAAAAGACAGGGCTTTCTTTTTACGAAACAATTAACCTTCTTGCATCGGCGCTTCAATAATATTTTTAGCAAAAGAATCATAAGCAGATTCTATTTCTTTAGCCATGACATCAGGGAAAAGATGAAAATCACCCGCTTTCAAGGAAGCGACAATTCCTTCGGAAACACTCTGGACCGTATCACCTTCGTCAAATCCAGCTTTGGCCGCCATGTCGGTCGCAATAGGACCTGGATGCACACTTAAAACATGAATACCCTTATCGGCTACAGAATCTTTTAGTCCCTGTGTAATTGAATAAGCTGCCGACTTTGAAGCACAATAACTGGTAAAACCTAAAAAATTTGTAATCGATGCAACAGAATTAAGTTGTACAAAAGCACCACCGCCATTTTTTTCTATAATTGGTGTAAACGCCTGCGCCATTCGAATCAATCCAAACACATTGATATTGAGTTCTTTGGTAAATGCTTCTTCCATGTTTTCGCTTAGAGGATCGGCAATTTCTAGAACTCCAGCATTATTTACCACGACATTTACATCTTGAGCTCCTTTCGCTAGTTCTTTAATACTTTCTGCTTGAGAAACATCCACAAAGATAGGTGAAACCTTATCGCCGAATTTCTCAACTAATTCGCTCGCAGAATCCAAATTTCGCACGGCGAGATATACCTTAGCCACACCATGATTTACAAACGATTCAACAATCGCTTTACCTATACCCCGATTCGCGCCGGTTACCAATGCAACCTTACCTTCAACACTAAAGCTCATAGTAGTTTCCTCATAAAAATATAATAAAAACAATAAGATAATTTTATAAATATAATATACCGATCGGTACATTTGAGATTATTGTACCGTTCAGTATAATATTGTCAATAGATTTTTTAGGATTGGTTTTAATGGCTGGTGGTAGACAAAGAGAATTTGACAAAACAGAAGCATTACAAAAGGCGATGCTGACATTTTGGCAAAATGGTTATGCGGGTACTTCTCTCACAGATTTGACAAATGCAATGGGCATTAATAAGCCAAGTATGTACGCAACATTTGGAAACAAGGAACAATTGTTCATTCAAGCATTGGATCACTACGTCGAAAACTATGTGGTTCCTTCTAAGTTCTTCTTAGAGAATAAAACTCAATCACTAAAAACGCGCTTAAGTCTCTACATCAACCATGTTATTGAGGGGCTATTTAATATCGACAATGTTCGTGGTTGTTTTGTTTCTATTACTTCTTCTGACTTTTCCTCATCTAACTTACCTGCTGAAGCTTTTGAAAAAGTATCAGAAATAAAAGATCTTGCTGAAAATTTCTTAACGGAATTTTTTAAAAATGAAATAAACGAAGGAACGATAGCAAAGAATTCAAGTCCTAGAACGTTAGCACATACCATCGTCATTTTTTTCCATGGTGCAGCTTCCTTAGCTCGAGCAGGAAAAACATACGAAGATATTCAACCGGTTGTAGAAAATATTTTAACTTGTATACCAACGCTCGATTCGTAATAGGCTGAAAGACATGACTAAACTAATAGCAGGCTCACCCTTTCCAAAAATTGAACTGAATGATTCAAACGGTGTACTTACAGATTTAAGACAATGCCGCAATGGGGCAGATTGGAAAATGATTGTCGTCTATCGAGGAGTTCACTGTCCTTTGTGTACAAAATATCTCAATATGCTGGAAGAACGAACACAAAAACTGGTTGATATGGGTATTGATATCGTGGCAGTTTCTAGCGATAGTTTGGCGCAATTAAAAATCCATCAAGAAAAGTTAAACGTTACATTTCCTATTCTTTATGGTTTATCCATAGAGCAAATGAAAAGTCTCGGTTTATATATTTCTCACCCACGATCTGAGCATGAAACCGACCATCCGTTCTCGGAACCAGGTATGTATATTTTAAATGAACAGGCAAACATTCAAGTAATAGATATATCCAATGCACCATTTTCTCGTCCTGATTTAAATGAACTTGTAGGTAGTTTGGGCTGGTTACGGACTGACGGCAAAGACTATCCAATTAGAGGCACATATTAAGGTAATTAAAATATTTTACGTTACTTTGAGTATCTAGTTCAGAGCGAAAGAAATCTGAATTTATTGTATTCGTTTTTCTCTCTAGCGAAATATTTACATTTAATTCAATCAAACCCAAGTAGCGTCTTTAATTATAATGATTAGGTGACTGTAGCAACAAAACGATGATCTTGGTCTAACATTTCTTGTGGCTTCGCCTAATGTCACGTATTTTGCCTTTATCTGAAGATAAAAGTTTTATTGAAGATTATGTGCTTCAGTTAACGAAATATTTTTGGGTTATAAAATACACTTGCTGAACTGAAATAGGATATTTACAAGGAACATTAAAATGGCTGGAACGTCAACCGCAACGGCTGCAACTGCTAGTAGTTCAATAACCTTAACAGAAGACGATTTTCACGACGATATTCATAAATCAGTTGGTAAACCCTCTCAAAAAGTGATCTACATTGGTCACGGTAAATCTCGAAAACGCCAGGTGGTCTCCAAAACTCACACATCTAACTGGGCAGAGAGCTATGTTAATATAGCGACTAAAACAGTGAAGACTACCGTTTATATTGACTACAAAGACCGCGATATAACCCCAGCTGAATTTTCTCATTTGCAACGATTGGCTTCGTCTGGTATCAACCAATATTGGAGTGATGTTATCACTGTAGGAGGCCTACAGTTTTCCGTTACAGTGGATGTTATTGAAAGAAAACACAAGTCAATTGATGCAAAACTAAAAATAAATCGTAAGAATAAATATGCACGCTCTCACAACAGCGGAGTTGTTGATGCCGTATTTGTCTATAACAAGGGCTTCTTTACCAATTCAATAGATGCCGAAAATGATTTCAAGCATGTAGCAGCACACGAATTTGGTCATTCTATTCTCGATTATTTTGGAGGATGGCGATTATCTTGGGGTCACAAAGGGAGTACCAATGCAATATTGCAGAAGGTAAAATCAAAAACACCGGGTTATCCTTCATCTGGAAACATAGATATTATGAAGTACTATGACTGGGATAAGGCTCCTATATCAAATATCGATTTACATACACGTAGTAAAGCTGAAGAAATAGATATAAAACGCTTAATTTGGTTAAGTAAACTCACGTTTATAAAATAAATTCAATGATCAAAACTATAATCGTATTTTTAATACCCACGTTAATTGGTTGTCAGTTTGCTCCGCCTTACCATACAACAACTAAATCGGCGATCATATTCGACAATAGACTAAATGTAAGTATTACGATTAAAGATATTAGCCGTTCAGAAATCGCGCCTGAGTTTCGCGTGAACTCCAACGAAATCGTCTACGCTTATACTTACGAAGCACCATCTAAAAATACAGCTATTCCAAAATGGTTAACACAGCTTAGCTTTGAAAGTGAACAATGCTCCGTTAATATTGACAGAGATAATTTAGAAAAATTGATGGTGAAAAATAAAGAAGGAAGAGCCGGATGGGATCTAATTATAGACAATTTATTTTTAGTTTCTATTGGGTGTAAAACTTAGTATTTTTTAAAGGTACAGATCTACCAGGCGAGAACTGATAGACCCAACTGTGTAACTTTAAACATATTTAAACTAAGCCAAACACACTTTTTTTTCATGACTGGTATTAGGTTTTGAGCTATTTTTTAGTAAAACTAATCCAAACATCAAAAGTACAATTTCAATTATCAAGGCGGCTATTATTCCATAGTTTGGCGTTCCATCTATAATCAATCCTAAAGTTCGGAAGAATACAAATGAGCTAAAGACTAAAAGCGAAACAACTAAAGCAGAATTCGCAATTTTTTTCAAAAAAGCACCAAGTAATATAAATGTACCGGTGAAAAATAAACTACCTCCTAAACCTCTTAATTCGCTTAATAAGTCTTGATTATAATTTTCAATCGCAAACTTCCCAATGTATTGAGAAGGTAAAACAGCGATAAAGCCTCCAACGAGAATAAGAACCACTCCGGCTAAAAAAAGATATATTTTTAATTTTGAAATATTCATAGTAATTTCCTCCAATAAATTTTAGATTAGTTCCAAACACCAGTTGTTATAGTTGCGTCGATATACTGAGAGAAGCTATTGGGTTTTCGATTCAAGAGCATTTCAACATCATTTGTTATGCTTTCGTTTCGACCATCTAAGAGCTCGGAAAATAAAAATTCTACTATTTGAATTTCTATTTCTGGTGCTCCAAAGCTTTCCATTTCTTGTAAGTAGTCATTCAATGGAACAGGAATATACTGAACCGTTTTTTCCAATTTATTGGAGAACAATATTGCTATTTCTTCAAAAGATTTTAGTTCTGCACCAGTCAATTCATAGGTCGTATTTTCTTTTGCTTTTTGAGTAATAACATCAAAAACGATTTCAGCAATATCTAGGGTATCAATAAAGGCTTCTTTTGCATTTACTTCGGGTACAACTAACTCACCATTTTTAATTCCATCACAGAAAAATCCCTCACTAAAATTCTGTGCAAACCAGCTTGCACGAAGAATAGTTGAATGTATTGAACTGTTTTCAATGACTTGCTCACATACTAAAGCTGATTTCTCTCCCCGACCCGATAAATATACAAGATGCTTTAAATTATGTTTTTCGCATAAAGAAACGAATTCTTCGAGTATTTTCGGTACGTCAGAAAAAGCTAACTCTGGGGGTATCACGATGTAAACTGAATCCGAGCCCTTAATTGCAGGCTCCCATGTCATACTATCTGTCCAGTCAAAAGGTATTTCGCTTTTTCGAGAAACTGCTTTCACATTAAGTTTTGCACGAGTAAATCTTTCGATTACCCTACGACTTGTTTTACTGTTTGCTGCTGTTACTAAAGTAGTGTTCATTGTTTTGATCTCCTCAGTTTGTTTGCAGGAGTATTATTGGTTAAGATAATCGAACAATTAATGCCCATTAATACTCAATTAATTGCAAATCGTACATTTCGGAGGGAGTAATGAACCAAGCGAGTGGAAGAGTCGACGATCGAGTTGAAAAAAACCCGATCACAAAAACCCGATCTCAATACGATGAGGTGCTTCATTACCTAAAGCTGGAAAGTGTTTACTATAGCCGTTCAACACTTGGTGGCCAAAGCTGGGGAGTAGATGTTCCAGCCTACGAAAGAACCAGCATGTTTCATATCGTTACTAACGGGAATTGTATTGTTGAAATCAATGATAAAGTAATTGAACTTACGAAAGGTGACGTAATATTCATAAGCAGAGCATGTGGCCATAGTGTAAAAGGCTCCCTCTGCGCCGAAACTTTAGATCTGCTAGCCTTACCCATAAGAAAAATTAGCGATTTCTATGAAACTCTCGACCTCAATGAAAATGAAGCGGAAAAAACGATCATACTCTGTGGTGTCGTTAAAATAAGCCACCCCGCTGGCGAAAAACTCATTGAAGAAATGCCAGATGTGATTCGAGTGGAAAAAAATCAACACCTCTTTGGTAACATTATGGACGACATCGTTGACTTGATGTTTCGTGAAGCATCGGGAGAATATCTTGGTGGTGAAACAGTTATCACACGTTTAGCAGATGTTTTAATGATTCAAGCAATTCGATATTGGGTCGCGAACACAAGTGAATTTAATGGAAAATGGTTAAGAGCTCTCAAAGACGAAAAAATTGGCAAAGCACTCGCTCGAATCCATTCAAAACCCGAACAGAATTGGACAATTGAAACCCTTGGAAGTGAAGTTGGGATGTCTCGTACTGCATTCGCAAACAAATTTAAATCACTGGTTGGCGAGACGGTTCTCAACTACATCACTCGATGGCGCATTAATCTCGCTGCAATGCGTATTAAAAATGGTGAAAGAGTGGACTTAGATTTTATCGAGAGCTTAGGTTATCAATCGGAATCTGCATTTCGACGCACGTTTAAAAAAGTTATGGGATCAAATATCTCTGAGTTTTTGGTTTTAAACAACTAACTTAAATAAGTATATGGAGCGCAAAAAAATTCATTTTAAAAATGACTCCACGGATTAAAGCTTTTACTAGAGTATGCAGAAATTGAATTTCTTTGAGCAAATCTAAAAATTTAGCCATATCGATATAGATTGATTTGAGCTCTGCGCTCTTACTAAATGCAAGAGCGCTAGAATATCGATTTTGTATTCCAGTACTAGAATTTATAACTTGCCGAAACCCTCACAGTCCGCGGCTCTATAACATGAAAGTGAATATCTTCTGTTTCAGTACCTGGCGCTTCGGTTGATAAACGCGAGGCATAGAAATAATCAATATCATGATCATCACTATCACTTAGATTTAAAATATCTGCTTTTAAACTCCAATTATCTTTACTATAACCGGCACGCATATTGAAAATCGTGGTTGGATCAGATTTTACGGATCCATCTTCGATGAGAGGTCGTTCACCAAAATGCCTTACTCGCAAACTGCCAAACCAACCCTGGGTAAAGTTCACGCTAACACCTGCTTGAAATACAGTTTCGATTGAACCGGGTATTTCATCACCTTCAGGTCCCGCGTCACTGAATTTAGAATCAGTATAAGCGTATTCGAAATCTAGGTCCCAATTTTCCGCAAGTTGATAGTAGGCCGTCAATTCCAAACCCGATCGTTCTGAAGCACCACTCGCTTCAGTGTTTCCAGCATCACCAACAAATAGTAATTCACTATCTAACTCTAGCGCCCATAAAGCAACAGATGCATTAAGCCGGTTGGCGATAAACCCACGCAAACCTGCTTCGTAACCGAATGATTTAACCAGAGGATCAACTGAATCCACCGCACCTCCATCAATTGGATCTACCTCTATCGTTGTGCCTCGGGCATCGTTAGAATGAAAGCCTTGCCCCGCAGATACATAGCCTTCCCATTCATTGTCAAAGACGTATATTAAGCTTCCCTTCAAAGACACTAGGTCATCACTTGTACTGCCACTATTCACACTTAAATCTACACCGTTGAAGTTGGTTCCAGTTTGATCTTCAACACTAAAATCGAAATAATCATAGCGAACACCAAAAACACTGCGCAGATGGTCACTCCAAGCGGTGCGGTTTTCCCAAAATAAACCAATACTTGTTTCTTCTACTTGATCGCTTCGTGTAACACCTAACCTATTTCTAGCTTGAGTCCGGTAGAGACCAACTTCATCGATATCATCCACGCGAAGCTCAACACCAAACCGATTAGTCGTTTTTTTTCCATCGAATAGATTGTTTGTCCGTTGGTAGTTAACCTGGCCACCATAAATGATTCGATCGTCTACCTGTTCAAATTGATCACCGTTGATTGGATCATCCAAGAAATACGTAAAGTTTGACCAGAGATTAAACGAGTAGTCGATAATATAAGCGGAGCCATCCCAAGCACCTTTTTGCCATTGAGCATTAATGCTGTAACGGCTAGTGTCCCCGCCTACAGTATCGTCGATTGATCCTAATTCATCTATGATGCCTTGTTCCACCGCTCTCAAAGGAATTTGATCTGCGCTGTTCCACGTGGCGTCATAAGCCATAAGCGACAAGCTGAAATAACCATCTTTCAACGCTTTTGTATGTTTTGCAAATAAGTTAAGTTTCTCGAGATCTTCTTCGATATCTGTCCACGGGCCATCATACTGATTACCTTCGATTGCAAACAACAATTCCCCGCCCGCCAGATCAAAACTATCTATAGCCAGCAATCTATAAAAATTATCTTCACCCAGCTGTGCTGAAACCAAACCACGATCGACTCGATTACTTGTTGTGATCTCAGCGTTACCAGCACCACTGAAGTCTCCAACGTCTGCATAGTAAGCGCCCTTTTTATACTCAAGTTTAGAAATTATTTCAGGTATCAAAAAGTTAATGTCCGTATAACCCTGTCCATGTCCGTGGGTTCTTAGGTTTACGGGCATACCATCGATGTAAGTAGAAAAATCTGTACCATGGTCCAGGTTAAAGCCCCGTAAAAAATATTGGTTTGCTTTACCGGTTCCGCTATGCTGTGTCGCTACCATGCCGGGTATCAGCTCGAGGACTTCTCCCGTGCGCAGTAATGGCCGAATTTCAATTTCTTTTTGTCCAACAACACCTTGTGACGCCGAGACTGCTTCCCCAAGAAGATTTATATGCCTACCTTCAACAGAAACCGTTTCAATTGTTTGATGCGCAACAGTTGTGCAGCTTGCTAAACTTGTTAATAGGTAGACATTTAATCTTCCCATCATAAATATGTTCCTCATTTGGTCTTTCTCTAATTAATTGTCATCGTCCGTAATATGGCGATAAAATATTATGTGTATTATCCAGCACCATCTTAAAACCGATAATAGGTAGGTTTTTGTGAATCACCTGACCAACAAGCTAGGTCAAATATTAAACAGCTTTTCAACCGCGCCCAAAGTTCCCGCACTGGGAGAACGAGAGTTGGAAGTAATGAAGATTTTTTGGCAAGACAAGGCGCTTTCCGCTAAGCAAGTACTGCACAATATTCCCGATCGTGAGTTGAGTTTAAGTACTATGCAAAGCACGCTTGAACGACTTTATAGAAAAAAGTTTCTCACTAGAAAAAAAGCCGGAAGATTTTTTGTTTACGAAGCTGCGATGACTCGTGCCCAGATCATAAGCCAATTACTTGGGGATATTACAGAGCAGATTTGCGACGGAGATGTCACACCTTTAGTTTCTGGCTTCACCAATTTTTATGAAGAAAGAACTCCTAACGCAGAATTAGATGAAGTTAAAAAATTAACAAACCCACCTACCGAAGATATCAATGATAAATCTTCTCGTTAATATTATTTACCATATAAGTAGCTGGGTCATTATTTTTTTAGTGCTCTCCTGGATTGTCGCCAGTTTTTACCCTCTGATGTCGCGTATGCTTGCCAAGGCAACTCCAGAATACGCAGCATTTTTTATTCTATTATATGGCCTTATCGCACCAGCAGCTGCATTCGTCGTGATTGTTTTATTATCGTTACCTGAATTTGCATTTCCACTTGTTGCAGACCATTGTCATGGCTTAGATTGCGATCCCCACAGGCTTCAAGTAGGATTAAATACGATGCAATCGGTGACAATTGTTGCAGTTCTCGTGAGCCTATTAATAATAGTTAGCACATTAATCACTTTGCAACTCGTTTCTAGTAGGTCTAGGTTTCAGACCCTAAATCGATTAGCCGAACCCACTTCATCTGCTTCCTATAAAATAATCGATAGCAACACCTCGCTAGCATGCTGCTCGGGTTTAATTAATCCGAAAATTTTCGTTTCTCGCGGTCTTGCAGAAACACTATCAGCAGAAGAAATGCAGGTTATTTTAGCCCATGAGCAAGCACATGTGAGTCGCAAAGACAATTTGCGAAAATGGGTTATTCATTGGGCAACCATTGCTTGGCCAAAGCGGTATAAGAAGCGAATCAAGCAAAACCTTTTTGATTACACTGAACAAGCTTGCGACTTGATGGCGGCAAAATGCAATGTCGAAACGACTGGAATTAAAACCGTGATGGACACAATAAAAAAATGTCACTCCACAATTGATATTAATGAAAATACGGAAAAAGCAAATGGCTATAAACGACGAATCCAAATGCTGAAAAAAGCCTGGGAATTGCGAAAAATAGGAAACAGCACGTCTTACTGGGTTCCAACAGTATTTATGAGTAGTCTATGGTTGTTAGCAGTCATTTCCACGGTCCATATTGGTCACCCTATATTGGAATGGATCGCTACATAACAATAGGCTTAGGAGTTTAAACAGAATTTTTTGAGTTCAACTTACTCAGATAAGTTAATTTTATTATCTCTTAAACGCTCTCGGAACTTTTCTTTAGCAAGAGCTTGCATATCTTCAACGGTATCGCGTTCATCTACAATTTCTCGACCTAGCAAAGTTTCAATGGCGTCTTCTAATGTTACAATACCTCGAATCTGTCCAAATTCGTCTTCCACCATTGCCATATGAATCTTTTGACGAATAAACATATCAAGTAAATACTGTACTGGAACTTTTTCTGAGACACGATTAACGTCTCGAATTAACTCCTTAACCTGTTTACTACCCTCACCAATTCGCTCTGCCTCAAACAAATCTGCTCGGAGCACTTTCCCAAGGATATCATCCCTATTTTCGCCATAAACGGGCATGCGAGAAAATTGTCTTGTTTTAGTATCATCTAACGCGTCAGTTACCGATAAGTCTCCCTGAACCATATGCACCACAGTGCGTGGTGTCAGAATTTCTTCTGTGCTGACTTCTCGCAAACGCAACATGTTTTCAAGATATTCATTTTCTTGGTGAATTAGGGTTCCGTCTTTTCGTCCTAAAGACGCTAGTGCAATGATTTCTTCTCGAGTAATTTCGTTGCCTTTCTTTTCGCCAAATAACCGTGTAAGGCGAGTAGAAATCCAAACCAGCGGATACACTATGCGAACCAACCACACTATAAGCAACGCAGCTGTCATGGCCAGTTTCTGCCAAAAACGCGCACCAAGAGTTTTGGGAATAATTTCTGAAAAATATAATATTGCGAGCGTGAGTAGAACAGCAATCAAAGTTTCCCACTCTGGCCCAAATACCTTCAACGCTTGGGCACCCACACCTGCAGCTCCCATAGTATGTGCGAACGTATTTAAGATAAGAATACTGGCCAATGAATCATCTAATCGTTCTTTGACCCGCACTAAATTTCTCGCTTTTTGTGGGTTTTCAGACTGAAGTTTAGCGACATAACTTGGCGTGACGGATAACAGCACCGCTTCTAAAATAGAACAAAGAAATGATACCCCTATCGCTATGGCAAGGTAGAGAATTAAGACTGTCAAGATTTATCCTCAGATAGATGATTTTGCTTAGTTTAATAAGATGCTTAGATTAGTTCTATGTCGCGCCATTAGCAATACACAAAAGAGCTATATAGCGATCTAATTCAACAACCGGCATTTAAACTCAACCCTATTATCAATATGTCATCACAATAAGTTCATGCGTATTAATTCGTGCACGACTCTATCATTTCTATAAATTCTTCTAGCTCAACTGGTTTGATGCAGTATTTTTTAACACATTCATAAGATAACGACTTTTCCTTATCTTTTGGTTGATCCGAAGACGTAATCATTACAACTGGCGACCTAATCTGCCAAGTATTGTAGTCCTCTAGAAATCCGTACCCGTCAATCCCAGGCATGTTAATATCTAAAAATATAACAGTTGGCGGCGATGAGAGATTAGACAATATATCGAGAGCCTCTCTTCCATCATATGCTTGAAGGATTTCAATTTCTGAGTTGTAATCTTCGATCATAATCTTCGTGAGAACTTGATCACCTTCACTATCATCAACAATCATGATGGTTTTTTTCTTCATATCTAATTCTCTATCAAACTATTATCGTTTTTTTCAATCGGAATAGAGAGACAAAACATCGAGCCGTCTCCAGTATCAGTAAATGAAATTTTTCCACCAATGACATCCGTGCTTTTTTTTATCATATATAATCCAAGCCCAGAGCCAAAAGAAATTTTAGGGTGAAAGCGTTTAAACATCATAAACAATTTATCCTGATTCTCTTTCGGAATACCCAAACCATTATCTTCTACCGTTAAAATAAAATTATTTTCTAATGAATATGTTTGTATCCGCATAAAAGACTTTTCTTTATTTTTATCTTGGTATTTAATCGCATTGGAGGTCAAATTTTCTAGAATAAGAACAAAGCGACTTTCTTTGGTTAAGATTTTTTCTTTAAAGGTTGATTGAACCTGCACATCAAGTCGCTCAAAATCATTTAATTGGCTTAACCTCTCTAAGACAGAATCTATAACTTCAGCTACGCTAAGGTATTTATCCTCTTCCTCTAGGTTTTTCATTTTTGTTAAAGAGAGAATGTTTTTAATGAGGTGCTCCAAACCTCTCAAAGATTTTTGGGCAAGCTCTAACATATCTATTGCACGACTATTTTTTTTATTTTTTATTGACTCTTCTGCATATTTTAAAAGTCCAATGGAAGATACTAATGGAGACCTAAGATCATGTGAGGTGCGATACGCAAACTCCTCCAGCTCTGCATTTGCCTGTCGAAGCTTCTCTTCCGCATGTTTTCTTTCTGTAATATCACGCACGATTCCACTATAAATAGTGCGATCTTTTACACGAACTTCACTCACAGAAAGATCCAAAGGAAAAATTGTGCCGTCTTTACGTTTACCTTCAACTTCCCGGCCCACACCGATAATTTGATTTACGCCGGTGCTATTGTATTTTTTGAGATAATCGTCATGTTCGCTATAGTAAGGGTCGGGCATTAACATTTTAACGTTCTGACCTAAAACCTCTTCTGGTTTATAACCAAAAATTATTGTGCAAGCACGATTAAAAGTTTCAATTCTGCCGTTCTCGTCAATAGTGATCATTCCATCCACAGTGTTATCCAAGATGGCTCGCATTTTCGCTTCACTATCTCGCATTTCCTGTTGCGCCTGCTCCCGGTCAGAAACGTCTCGAATGGTGCCAACAAACATTTTTTCCCCAGAAATTTCCATTTCGTTCACACCTAGTTCCATTGAAAAAATGCTACCGTCTTTGCGCCTTGCACTTACTTTACGGCCAATGCCAATGATCTTCTTATCACCTGTATCATGATAGTTTTTTAAGTAATGATCATGCTCTCCATGATAAGGGGCAGGCATTAACATCTTAACGTTTTTCCCGATGACCTCTTCTAATGAATAACCAAATATTCTTTCTGCAGAAAGATTAAAGCTCTGAATAATACCGAGATTGTTTATAGTAATGATGCCATCTAGCACCGTGTTTAGAACCGCTTCTAGTATTACAGCGTTATCAGCTGAGCGATTTTTAGAGAGGTTTTGATTTGCTTTTAAAGGAGTTTCTTCCATAAAAAGCCTCCTTAATCCTAGCGAGACACATATTAACCAACAACTTCGTGTGGTTTGTTAATTAATCTATGATAAAAATTGTGGATACATTTAACACAGCTAGATAAAGATTAGCACAGAAGTCCCCACACTTCGGTTGTAAAAGATGACAAAAGAAGAAACACATTTCCTCGATTTTAATGAGTTTTTGGCCATCTTGAGAATAGGTTTAATAATCTAAATTGTGTTCTGTTAGCAACGAAAAGAAATCTACTAGTATAGATATGATGCATCATATCTATTATACTCGTCGGTCGAATCATCGAATTAACAAGGATTTATACTAATGGCGTCATAAAAAGATACCGACGTAGAAACCTAAATTTAGTTCCAAAATTAAGGTTTTGCCTTTAGCAAAAATAGCCAGTGGAGGAATATTTTGAACTCGTCCAATTCAGAACCTCAAATACTCACTGAAGAGCAAATAAAAGCAGCTCCAGAAGAAGATTATATGAATGCGGAGCAACTCGCATTCTTTAGAGAGAAGTTATTAGAGCTTCACGAATCAACTCGCCAACGAATTCAAATGACCATTGATCAAATGACGAGTGAATCGGATACCAGCGATGAGAACGACAGGGCTTCTCGCGAAGAACAATCTATTATCGCGCTTCGAATTCTTGATAGAGAACAAAAACTTTTACCAAAAATCAAACAATCATTGGATCGTATACGGTCTGGTGAATATGGATATTGCCTAGAATCTGGAGAACCTATTGGAATTCTGCGTTTGTTAGCTCGCCCTACCGCAGAATACTGCGCAGAAGTAAAGTCACTAAAAGAAATAAAAGAGCACCACTATAAAGGCTAGATGTATTTATGAGTAACCCTGTTATTCCTCAAAGCTATGAAGAATGGCATCACTACATCACGGTAGTTGGCCAGCAAAAGCTCACAAAGCCCTATATCGATACGCGAATAAAATCTTTAAATTCACTAGAAGACCCTTCAACACAACAATTCGTTCAACTTTATGGTGAACAACAAAGAATTAATACTCTGGCCTGGTTTGAACGAGCTAAGAATGAGTTAAGATAGTTGCTGAAACTATACGTATGTATTACCTGTTAAATAACAGTATGTTTTGAGCTAGCTCATTTACATCAGTCATTTTTAGACCGATAAAAATTTAGTCAGAATTCAGGAAAATAATTTAGTAAGTAGAATATGATTTAGATATTTTAGTCATATTCATCAAATATCCCCCAAGAAATTAGTGTGAAATTCGCGTATGCAAAGCTTTGACGTTGTCATAGTAGGCGCAGGTCCTGCAGGGATCGGCATGGCATTGGAATTAAGGAAGATAGATGGGCTACAATTCTGTGTGCTCGAGAGTGAACGCATTGGAGAGTCCTTTCGACGATGGCCAGCACAAACTCGATTAATCACGCCCTCATTTAATAGCAACCCATTTGGATTGGCAGACTTAAACGCTGTCGATGAATTAACGTCGCCCGCTATTTTTGCTGGTGCAGAACATTTGAGCGGCAATCAGTACGCAGACTACCTATCAACCTTAGTCGAGGCAGCAGACCTACCCGTTGGTTGCGATTGCAAAGTCCTGCAAGTTTATGCCTATCCAGAAGGTGGCTTTCACCTAATTACCGATTTTGGAGAATTGCATACAGAATATTTAATATGGGCATGCGGCGAATATCAATTCCCTGACTTAAACTCTTTCCCCGGTGCTCACCTTTGCACTCACTATGCACATATTGAAGATTGGCAACAAGTAAACGTTGGTGATCACATCGTCATCGGCGGTTATGAGAGTGGGCTAGATGCTGCAATAAACCTTCTTAAACTTGGCAGTAGGGTTCGCTTACTTGTTCGCAAACCCACTTGGGATTTACCGGATGTTTCTGATCCTAGTTTGACTTTATCTCCATACACTCGAGAACGCTTGCGTGAAGTCGAGTCAAATGATCGACTAGAGATCGTGTACGGAGCCGATGTAGTAAAAATAACAGACAACAATGAATCCGATATCATTGTGCATGCAGCCGATGGGCGCTCTTGGACCGCAAAGCAATCTCCCATCTTGGGAACCGGTTTTGTCAAGGGCGGTGGCGCTGTGCAAATTGCCGATCTCTGGACGTGGGATAACGACGGACGGATACAGTTGAGTGACCTAGATGAATCGTTGCAAACACCAGGGCTTTTCCTGGTCGGCCCACAAGTACGCCAAGATCAACTGATATACTGTTTTATTTATAAATTTCGTCAACGCTTTGCTCGCATAGCCAATCAGATATGCTTGCGAATGCAAGGCTTTGATACTTCAGAAAGCACAATCGATAACGCCTGGGGCCCGTTTGGTAACACCGAGTGTTGCGAGGGTTGTGAGTGCTAGGTCCAGTATTTTTAGAAAGCGCTCGAGGAATGAGTAGTTCGACAGTCATTTTGATCGCGAGTATTCTTGTAGGATCGCTATTCGGCCACGTAATGCCAACTGCAGGGAAATGGTTGAGTGGTTTAGTCGATTACACGCTTATCGCTTTAATCTCTCTCCTACTTTTCTCGGTACGTTTTTCCGACTTTTTTCGAGCGGCAAAGAACTTACGATTTCTATTAATTACGTTAATTGCTAATTTTGTTTTCATACCCCTGATTGGGTACGGAATCGCGTCACTGTTTCTTTCAGCATATCCCCTTTTCATGGTGGGTTTAGTTATTTACTTCATGTCACCATGCACTGACTGGTTCTTGAGTTTTACAAGGCTATCCGAGGGTAATGTAGCTTTAGGTGCAGCGTTAATACCAATTAATATGACGGTACAATTGCTGCTGTACCCTTTCTTTTTACAATGGTTTACCCAAAACTCAGCACCCGTTGAAGCCACCACCATAGGTTACACATTACTTCAGTGGTTTATGTTACCTCTGCTATTCGCTTTTATTGCACACAAAACATTTTATCTACTTTTAAATCGAACTCGAGTGAGTGTTGTTGGTGTTATACAGAAGGCTGATGGTCTAACATCATGGATAACTGCGTTATTAGTGCTCCAAATTTTTGCCGGAAATATTTCGGTGATTATCGAGAACTTTGACATATTAGGCTGGGCATTATTAGCTTTGTTCTCATTCTTTTTTATAACATTTCTACTAAGCCAAATTTTAAGTCACTACTTTCGCCTAAAATACCCTGAGCGCGCTTTACTTACTATGACGATTGCAGCGCGTAACGCACCGTTAATGCTAGCTGCAACCATGGCGGCAATTCCAAATCAGCCTCTTATTTACACCGCCATTATTATAGGTATGTTAGTAGAGTTTCCTCACCTAATCACTTTACAGCGATTGTTACTCAGCTCGCGACAACAGCTCAGAGAGATCTCGACCTCTCAAATAAAACAAGCCTGAAAAAAGAAATTATTTTACACGGATAGTTTCAATCAAATAGGCCGAATCTTCTTTTTAGAATTCAAGATCCAACGTAAGACTAGTTGTTCTTGGTTGGCCAACACTCCACTGCCCTCCTGTCCAATGATCTGAAGAAGCGTACAACTCATCAGTGACATTCAATGCATTTATCGTTACGCGAACGTTTTCATTTATAATCCACGCCAAAGACACATCTAGTATCGTATACGACGGTAAGGGGTTATTCGGGTGCGAAATTTCATCGACATATCGGATGTCCGCGCCAATGCGGATGTATTCAACCGGATCATAAAGCGCTCCAGCATTTATTGCTGTGTTAGGTACATAAGGAGTCGAAATAGTTTCGGTTCCCGTACCTCTCTCAGCATCGACTATCGCCAGATTGGCATAACCCGTAAAACTATCCGTTGGCACAAAACTCAAACTCGCCTCCACACCCTGTGAAGTCTGTTCCGGAACACTAACAACATCGGTCGGGTCTGGACTATCAGGGTCATCAATCAACAAATCCTTTTTGGTTATATCAAACAACGCGAAGCTCCAGTTTAATCGATCAAAAAAAAGTGCCTGCTTTAATCCAACCTCAAACTGCTCCGTTGTCACTGTTTCAGATTCACGGAAATTGCTTCTGACTCGAAGTACATCGCCACCGTTTGGATGAGTTTCACCAGTGGAATACTGCACGTAAAAAGCAGTATCGGAATTAATATCATTCACGACACCAACTCTAAACATAACTGGATCAATATCTTGTAATAAGAGATTATCTCCCGAGGTATCTCTATTGCCTTCATCATCGTAGGTAAGGCGTTCGTATTCAGTTTCAATTCTGTCCATCCGCAAGCCGGCTAAAAGCGCGAAGCTATCCGTTATTTTAAGCTGACTTTCAAAAAACAATGCCATTTGATCAACATCTGATACTTGGTCTAGTGCAGCTTCGCTATCTGTTACATCTGACCACAACCCTGCGTCAAAATTATTTGGGTCTACAACATCAAAGTCACCACCAAAGTCCACACGATTAGGATGGGTCGGGTTAAAATTTGATGTGTAATTCATTGAAATATCGGTGAACTCAAGACCTATTGAGGTTTTCCACTCTAAACCACCGAGTTCTGTATCAAGTGATAAGTTAGCGCGCAATCCATTTTGTTCCAATTCATGTCGAATAATTAGAGGATCAAATCGCTGTATCATGTCATTATCAGCGTCGTATGAATAGGTTTCTACCGTTTGCCAATAACGATCGGAATCAAGAGAAAAAAGTTCTGTATTTATACTCAGAGAATCCGATAGATTCCAATCCGCAATTAAACGCGTAATTTCATCTTGATATCGAATACGACTGTCGCCCGCATTAAAATTAAGATCAAGCCAATCTTCATTAAAATCACCATCCACTACAGGAATACCGAAATATCGCATTGGCGATTGATCACCTTCATCGTGCCTTAAGGTAATGATAAAATCTTCAACCGGTTCCCATTCCAAGGCTAAGGCGATCATATCCGACTCAGACTCCCCATTTATCACCCAGTTGTCAGATTCTCTTTTACTAAAATCCGCCCGACCTCTTAAATTCTCAACAATGGTTCCGGTAAGTCCAGCTCCAACAAATCTCCTCTCGTTTTCTCCAGCAGTCAGGCGCAAGTCAACACCAAAATCTTCCTCTGGTGATTTTGGCACTACATTAATTGCACCAGCCACTCCGCCTTGTCCATAGAGCACTGAAGCAGGACCCTTCAAGACTTCAATTCTATCCACTGCCCAGGTGTCGAATGGGAAAGTGATGGTACCAGCCAAAGTAAAATAGTGATTACCATCATAGAGTTTTGTGACGGCATCCTGGCCAGTAAAACCTCTAGCAGTAATACTTGTGCCACCATTACCCGGGTTACCCGCTCCAATAAATCCTGCACTTCTCGTTACAGCCTGAAGAACCGACAAATCTTGCCTATATCGAATTGCGTCTCCGTTTATTATGTCTACTGTTGCAGGAATTTCTTTTAGGCTTAGATCCAACCGGCTTCCCGCTTGACTCACATCGGAAAACCTTTGGCCATTAATAATTAACTCCTCTAAGCGACTATCTTCATCTTCCGCTAGGGTCAACGTAGAAACAAGACTTAAGCCTGCAAGCATTGATTTTTTTTTGAATTTCATCTAATCACCCCCAAATGATGGATTTCAATTTTGAAAATTTTTCTTTCGCCTAAAACCTATTTCTAGGTTCTAACCAAAGAGTTCTTACTTCGAGATGAAGATTTACGTTGATTTTTAAGTAATCTTTGCCAGACTCGAAAAGCAAGCCAACATCCAATTCCAACAGCAAAAGTCATAAGCAGTAGTAATCCCCCCCAGGATAAGTACCACAATAAACTACCGTTTAGATTTGGAAAAAAATCACCTCGATGAAGACCAAGATAAAGCCATCGCGCCATCTTTCTATTACTATCAAAAACGGCAACAACATCAAAAGAAAGTGCGTCTAGATAAATTCTCTCACCATCTTGATAGATGATTCGATATACGGGAAACATTCGATTTTCATGATGGTTGTAATAATAGCTGTCACCATCGGTAATTAAATGAGTAGACAAGATCGCCGCTTCTGGTCGAATTCTATGAGCTAACTGATCCGCTGTTGGAAATTCTTTATCCATACCATCATGAATGGCGAAACGTTGAATAAGCGATGCTTTCCAATCTGAACTTATTGCTATTAAATTAAGATGTCCAGAAACCAGTACACCTTTTAATTCAACTGTGTCCTTAGGTAAATCTAATCTAGATATTTCCTCTAGAATATTTATAACTTGCGGAGAAACTGTAAAGCCTTCTCCTCTCAGATTTCGTATTTCTTTTGAAAAGCTTCTTCCCTCTAACAATCCCCAGGGATACATACTCATTAATCCGCTAAACAACCATGTCAGCATTAAGATACCAGTGAATAAACTCGTATAATGATGCCAAAAAAAACGGCCTTTATAAGGGCTAGATCGCCAATGGCCTTTGTGTCGCAAGCGGGAAATTCCAAGAATTGCTCCCACCAAAACCATAAATATAGAAATGATCGAGAGCCAAATAATTAATTGAATCCAAAGCTGAGTGTTTTGACGAATAATTGTTGGATAAATCCAATGAATTACCGCACCGACCCAACCCCAAGTACGCTCGTTATAGCTGACTTGCTGAACTAACTCACCAGAGTTCCGCGAAAAATAAAGGCGGCTATTTTCAGGATCATCGAGTTCAAAAACATCAAAGGGAGAATGTCTTGCAACACCAGGAATAATTGACCACTGATCAATATCAATTTGCCCGACATAATCTACTACCGTGCTATTTGATTGGTAAGCAATTTGATTAGCATATGCGATACGATCTTGACTGCTACTTGAGGGAAGAAGACTACCTGTTTCAGCATGAATGGAAACATTCTCTATATTGGATTGAAATTTTAAATACGGACCATTTGGAAATTGTTTGATTACAAAGGAATCGAAAAGCTGTTCAGTATCGATGGAAGATTCTAAAACGTTGCAACAACTTTGAATTTGCAATGGTTTCATGTAAGCGTATCTTTCTTCTTCTGATAAAGAAGGATACTGAACAAACATCATCACAAAACCACTAAGACACCACAGCAATATGATTAAACCAAAAACTATGCCCAAATAACGATGAAGCATCACTGAGTATCTAATTAATTTTCGCGAAAAGCGGTTACCATTAATCGTAATCATTAATCTTTGGTTTTAATTTATTAACATTTAACTAGTATTAGTATGATATATCATATCTTATTATTTAAAATTTAGATTCGTCGTTAAATACGTCATTTACCCCAAAAAAAGGACAAGTCTCAGATGACAAGGGCAAATGGAATAACTAACTTTCTGGATCCAGGTTCGATAATTGAATCATGCGTTTTTTGAGTTCTTTTTCCAAAATATTCTTTGCGTATGGCTTCATAGATTTCCATTCTCGACATTCCTGTCGTGTTCGGCCACACCCTAAACACCAACCTTTCGGTCCAGAAAACTCGCAAATGTCAATACACGGGCTCTTAGGCTTTTTCACCTTGTTATACCTAGAGCCCCGCCAATACGCGATCTACGCTAGATTCAAGCTGTCGCAAACAGATAAATTCATCGAGGAGACGCTGCTCTAAATTTTTAAAGTTAAGCGGTAGTGTGCGTTGAAAAATGTTATAACCTTTTCCAACAACGTGATATCCCTTCCAAGTATTAATTCGATCTGCTTCGAGATCTAAAAACTGACTAATAAATTCTTGTTGAGATGGACAATCTTCTTCTGCATGCATGCAAACAGGAAAAGATTTTTGTTTTATTTGTGGGGCTTCAATAAATGTTTCGAAATGTATTCCACCTTGATTGTGATTATGCCAATCAGACTTATATAGCTGCAAATAAGCGCCCCGATTGTAAATTTCCCAATCGTCCTCAAACCATTTCAATTTCTTTAAATTCTTTTCTAGGTTACGAAATATGTTTTTAATATCTTTCATCGGATAAAAATTCATTTATAACACAAAAAACATATAGCGCATGAACAATCTAGTTTTACAATAAAACTTAAAGTAAACATTGCTTCAACGCACCACGAATATATTCTTCATTCAATTTTTTACCAATAAATACCAAGCGACTATAGGGTTTTTCATCACCCCAAGGCTTGCCTTCCTGACTACCAAAAATCATATGAACCCCTTGAAGAGTATATCGGTTTTCTTCTCCCTTTAATGCCACGACCCCCTTCATTCGATAGATATTTTCTCCCTCGGTTTTAATAAACATATTAAGCCAAGCATCAATTTTTGGTGTATCAAAAAGCCCAGGAAGTTCTATTGCGACAGAAGTCACCTCATCATTATGTTCATGCTCTGGGTTAAAATAATGTTGAGCCACTGGAGTAAATTCTTCACCTCTCTCGTCCAAAAGTTTCATATCAAACTCTTCTGGAGTATGCTGTGAGAAAACAGCTAGGGTTTTCGCTGTATCCGTTTCGTAATTAAATTCATAACGATCTTTATTTTCCAAATTCATACGATAGCATTTTCCAGTTCCAGTAAAACTATCGCCATCAGAGATTAGAGTTTCAGTTTTAGAAAACTCAACAAATATTTCTTCAGCTAGCGTCATAACACCTTCTTCGGTTATATCCTTGTCTTCGTTAACTTCTGCGAGTAGAAATGCCATATCCGGATCTGGACCATTTGAAAGTTTAAAACTAAATTTCCCATCAGGAATATTAAAAAGCCCTCCCCACTCAAAGGGATATTCAGGTTCCAAAAAATTTGGTTTCATTTCAAGGGCGCGATCAAGATTAAACCCTCCTATATCTAAAAGCTCTGGAATTGGTGCTTCGCCCATAGTCGCTTCATAAAACCCAGCCATTTTATTAACGCCTTTTAAACGAATTTTTAATCTATTTAATTCACCATCTTCAACAAGATCAACTTTATTGAGAATAATGCGATCCGCAAAAGCCACCTGAGCTAATACTTCATCAGTATTCTCGTCGAGGTGATTCACAATATGCTTGGAATCAACGAGTGTCACAATACCATCTAACTCATACTTCACACGCACACCATCATCGACCCAAAATGATTGAGCCACCGGCCCAGGATCTGCCATACCTGTTGTTTCAATAATCACTCGATCAAACTTATCCTTGCGCTCTGCGAGTTCAGATAAAATTCGAATCAAATCTCCGCGTACAGAACAGCAAATACAGCCATTATTCATCTCCAAAATTTCTTCATCGGAATTAATCACCAATTCTTGATCAATACCTATTTCACCAAATTCATTTTCGATAACAGCAATACGAAGCCCATGCTCTTCTGACAAAATTCGATTAAGCAATGTGGTCTTGCCACTACCTAGAAAGCCGGTAAGTACCGTAACAGGAATTCTATTTGACATTTTATAACCCCTTGATTATGTGATATATCGTATCGATCATTTACTATTTTTTTGATGGACTTAATGCAGAAACTAAAGATTCAATGTTATACCGCATCATATTTAAATAGGTATTTGCAGGGCTATCAGTTTCTCCCAAAGCATCGGAATAAAGACGTCCCCCAATACCAACACCAGTTTCTTCCGAAATACGGTTCAATAACCGCGTATCATTTATATTTTCAACAAATAGCGCTGTAACATTTTGTTTACGAATTAGATTTATTACTGCGGCAACATCTGCTGCTGAGGCTTCTACTTCGAGATTGACACCATGAGGTGCAAGAAATTGAATATCAAATTCGCGACCCAAATACCCAAAAGCATCATGACTTGTAACTACAATACGTTTATCCGCCGGTATTTTAGCTAGCTCATCGGATAACTCTCGTTCAAGCAATTCCAATTGATCGAGATATTTTTGTTTACGCACTAAAAACTCTTTTTCATACTCTGGCATAGAACTTATTAATGTTTCCGCTATATTTTTAACATAGATACGAATATTCTTAAAACTCTGCCATGCATGCGGGTCAACCTCATTATCAGATGAAATCACATCAACACCACCGCTCGCAATCAGTTGTGTTTTCTTTTCACCACTGTTCGCTAGCAAACGATCCATCCAACCTTCAAATGCTAAACCATTAAATATAATTAAATCTGCACTCGCTATAGCAACAGCATCTGATGGCTTAGGACGATACATATGTGCATCAGCATTACGTGCAACAAGATTTACCACATCGACTCGTTCACCACCAAGGGTCTTAGTTAAATCTTCCAAGATAGAAAAGCTGGTAACGATTCGAAGACTCTGTTTGTTCTCACCATAAACATTTCCTGCACTCACGAGGAAAAATAAAATGACAAAATTAATACCTTTGTGTTTAAACATATTTTTTACCCTACTAAATGACGTTTTGGATAGAGCTTACCCAAAAAGCTTCCCTCAGAACCAATTAAAAGCGAAACAACATAAACAGCACCTAGCGAAAGCACAATAGAGGGCCCAGCAGGCAAATCGAAATAAAACGAAAACAACAATCCCAAATAACAGCTAGTAAAACTCATTAACACAGAAATTATTAACATATTATCGAGTGTCTTAGCCCAAAATCGAGCTGCGGCCGAAGGTAATATCATGATTCCGATTGCCATCAACGTTCCCAAAGCATGAAAGCCTGCCACCAGGTTGATGACCATTAAAAACAGAAAACCATAATGAGCAATAGAGCTTGCAAAACTGGAACGGCGAAGAAAAAAGGGATCAACGCATTCAATAACAAGCGGCCTATACAATATGGCTAAGAGTATTAGACTAATACTGCTGATAGTAGCTAGCAACCAAAGAGCAGCGTTATCTAACGCTAAAATATTGCCAAAGAGAACATGAAACAAATCGACTTTGCTTTGTTTAAGAGACAGAACTAACACGCCAAGCGCAAGCGAGATCAAACAAAATGCTGCTAGACTCGTATCTTCTTTTAGATGAGTACTACGTGATACCCATCCTGCCAACGAAGCAACTAAAAGCCCAGCCAATAGCCCTCCTAAAGTAAGGCCTAGTAGAGATAATCCTGAAAGCATATAGGCAATCGCTGCACCGGGTAATATAGCGTGCGCCATAGCATCACCAGTTAAACTCATTCGCCTTAACGTCATAAAGATACCAACGGGAACAGCACCTAAACACACAGCAAAGCAACCAACTAAGGCTCGCTGCATGAAAACGTATTCGCTAAATGGACCAAAAAACAACGTATTCAAAGTTAGGCAGCACCCTTCAAACACCAACTCGCATCGTCATCAAAAGCTTCCGAAAGTTGAGTTGCTTTTATTAAATTTTCTTTGGTCAGCACGTTTTTAGGTGAACCCTTGTCGATACATTCTCTCGCGAGTAACAAAGTCTGGGGACAATGCTTTCGAACATATTCAAGATCGTGGGTTACCATGATCACCGTTCGATTGTCTTGATGCCATTGTTTAATCACCTGAGTAAGATCGTTCAATGTTTTTGAATCAATCGCATTAAAAGGTTCATCCAATAAAATCACAGGCTTGTCTTGCAGTAGTACGCGAGCAAACAAACTACGCTGCAACTGGCCGCCAGATAAGGTGTTGATCATTCTATTCTGAAAACCATGCAATCCAACTGCGCCAATGGCTTTTTCACATTGCTCGTAATCTACGTTACTAAGAGATTTAGAGAAGCCAATCTTTGACCATAAACCTGTTGCCACAAGCTCAAAAACACTGATGGGGATACTTTTATCTAATTGAGTTTGCTGTGGTAAATATGCAACCGATCTGGGGCATAAGCCTTCGATGCTGCCCTCGTTAATAGAGGTTAACCCCGCCATCGCATTGAGCAAAGTAGATTTTCCTGCACCATTTGGACCCACAATTGCTAACCACTCACCTTTTTTAATCGAGGCATTTAAATGATGCACCGCAGGATGGCGCTCATAAGCTAGCGTCAGGTTCTTAAGTTCTATAGTCATGAAGAATAAGTCACTCCCAGCACCAATATCCACATTAAGATGCTCAACACTAGGGCAAGACTTAAACGCGTTAGGCCACTCCAATACAAAAGTGGTTTAACACGGCTATTGTTATCACTCATGGATCATTACTCTTTTTGTTATATAGGTAACAACTGATCGGAATTTTCCGTATCTGGATTGAAAACAAAAACACCATAGCTGTATCAAGCAATACGCAAATCTCGCGCCACTACATTAAATTTTTAGAAAAAGAATGATCCTGACGACCAATTTGGATCTAATTGCACAAAAGAAGCGTCACAATAGCGCTGTTTAAATTTAACTTTTAGCAAAAAGAAAATGACTCAAAGCGTTTTAAAATCAATCAAAGAAACATGATATATCATATCATAACTTACATATAAACTTGACTAAAGCGCCACATTCAACTCAACATTATTATTACAAAAGTTAACTAAACCTGAAGTTTTAACTCGATACAAACCGGAATCCTAAATTCTCTATTATTTCACTTCCTCAACTGCAGCTGAATCTTCACTCGTAGTTTTAAACTCAATACGCATTGGCAACAAATCAATGAATTTAGCAAAGTGATACTGCGCGTCTTTTTCACGACCAAGATTTCGTGATATTGCACCTTTATGGTAGTTAAACCCGGCTAACACAAAGTCACGCTCAACAGGTTCAAGTTTTCTAAGATAAGGATCGAGATCGGGTGGTGTTGCTTTTTGTAACTGATCAAAAAATTCCATCAACTGGTCCCCGGTAAACCAAGAAGTTTTTCCAGCACGCGCATTACGATGACTAATCGGCGCTTGGTAATCAATAACAGGATTATTGTCGGTATGAATAGGACCGTTTGGCACAATCTCCCGACTTTCACCGAGGTTACCGGCATAAAAAGGCAAGGTCACCGCAGGAAAAGTCGCAGGATTAAGATCCGTGCGACCACTTATATGCCCACCATTACGCATAATTGCTTCGATACTCAAAGGTTTAGCATCTTTAGAACCCACTAGCGCAAGAATAGGTTTATCAACAAAAAAATCGCCACGCCAAACATGAACTTGAGGAAAAACGTCAAGAAACGTACGTGTAATTATCCAAAATTCAGAAGCCGTTACTTGATAGAGTGGAATCCACTGAACATAAATACCGCCAGGCCTGAGGCGTTTACTTGCGGCGGCATAATGGTCTCGACTATACACGTTGCCCACTCCGGCACGCCAAGGAATAAAAAGATCTGCAAGAATCGCGTCATACTCTCTTTTACTGCCACGAAGCTCATTGCGACCATCTCGAGCAATCACTTGTGCCCTTGAATTTGTAAACAACCCAAAAGCATGCTCATTAAAGTATTCCGTGCCCGCAGTGATAACTTCAGGAATGAGTTCAGTGACGATAATTTCCTGACTTGGCAAACGCAATCCCGCACCAGCGGTAATACCAGTGCCCATTCCAAGATAAAAAAGACGCTCTGGCGACGGATGCGGCATTAACGGGATTAACGTCTGGTTTTGTTCGTGCTCCAGTGCAGCCGAACTGCCCAATACATAAAAATTATTTACTTTAATTCTTCGCGAACCTTTGCGCTCGATAACAGATACAAACCCATCAGGACCTTCCCACGAAGCAACAAGCTTTTCAGTTTTTTCCTTTAAGCGAACACCTGGAAAGCTCGAAGGATTTGCAACTGTTAGCGCTAGAACGATGCTTAATATTGGAAAAGCCATAAGCCATCGAGAGCGCCCCAGCCACAACCAAGCTGCTAGAAAAAAGTACCCTATCGCAACCAATAGAAAGCTTTGCCAAAGACCAAAAGTGCTCAGTAGTAAAAAGCCTGTCACTAGTGAACCGATAATCGCACCTGCAGTATTAATTGCGGCTAAACGCCCTAGCACGGTTCCTGCCTCGCCACTATACTCAGCCACCCTTAGTAAATATGGAAAAACACTGCCAACCGCAACACCCGGAATAAATAAAACTAAGACAGCAGCACTAAATACAGAGAACAAATAAAGCGACCACTCTTGGCCCGCGCCCAAATAACGCATTCCATCGCTAATTTCATAAAAAATAAAAGGAGTCGCGAGTGTGCCCAAACCAGCGAGAGTGATAAAAAAGGCAAGCACATTCCAAGGCGTTAGTTTCGTGCTCGCAATTAGCCTTGCGATAAAAGCACCAGAAGAAAGCGCCGCTAAAAAAATAACGAGAATAATCGAAAAGGTATACACCGAATTCTGCAATACCTGTTGAAACATTCGCGTCCATAAAACTTCTAAAGCCAATGCTAGCACGCCAGAAAACCCAGCCACTGCAATTAGTCTAGGATTCGATAGCGAAACCACGCTATTGGTATCAACCTGAGGTTCGTCTTTCAATGAAGTAGAATCTAAATTCGAGGACCTATAACGATCACTCAAATACCAAGCAATTGCACCAATAAACAATGAACCTATGACTGCAACTAAATAAGCACCAGTAAAACCCAACCAAGCCGGGAGCCAGAAACCTGCTGCTAACGCTCCCATCGCAGCGCCTAAGGTATTCACTCCATACATGAGCGTACCCAAGCGACCAAGAGAACCCCGTGCACCCACCAAATATTGCGACATTAAAGGAAGAGTGCCCCCCATCAAAATTGCGGGCGGCAACAAGACACCCGCTGCAAGCAGCATTTTTGCAATTAACAAGAGCAAGGGACTATCTCCTAGCGCTTGATGAAGCGGAGAGTAAACACCAGCATATAAATACATCAGGGTGAAATACAAAGCGCCAGACAGACCGACACCTATCTCGAGAACGCCATACTCTTTTAGCGGCTTTGAAACACGGGGCGAGCGATAACTCCAGATTGCGCCACCTATTGCCAAACCACCAAAAAAAACCGCAAGGGTTCCTGCCGTCGCATAGGAAGTTGCGCCTAACAATAGAGTAAGTTCTCGCATCCACAGCACTTGGTAAACCAGGCTGCAAAATCCAGAGATAAACAATAGAATTAGCAAAATAAAAATGATTTGCGAATGTCGAATATCAGTGATATTCAGCTCACTAGTGGAAATAACTGTTTTCAACCGAGCGCCTTAAAAAAATAAAAGATTTTAACGGTTTTTAGTATCTAAGCGCCAACAATCAATTCCGTAAAAATAGAAAGATTTGGATTAAATCCAGTGGAACACTTGATGAAGCTTTCTAAAAAAAGGCCTCAAAAATATCTTATCTAAAACCAAAAGATACATTAATAAAAAACCCCCTTGCGCTTTGTAACTAACACTTCCCCAGGTGAATAGTTCACTTACACCTTCGTTCAACTCCGCTAAGCTATTGGCGCTTTATTTAGAAAGCAAGCTATTCAATTTTTCTTTGCTTAATTTCATGAAAATCAAGGACCGGAGGAATATGTTATGCAAACTATGGGAGCCCAACTAGCGGCTTTAAACTCAAACCACATTATTGTTCAATATCGCGCACTTACGCCAATACCAGGTTTTAACCATGCATTAATTTTGCTGGCCGAACAAGATGGCGCAAAAGACCAATGGCAAGTAGTGACAAAACAAGAGGAGTTTAACGGAATCCCTTTAAATGTCATTGATCTAGAAAATGCGAGTTTTCCTGGTGGTGTCAACACATCTGGGTTAGAAGATGATGTTGGTGGCGTTGGAGCAAATAGAAGGCTAAGACTACTGCCACTTGGATCTAATGGTGAAATAATGACAACGCACTTTTTCATCAACCCCAGTCAACCGGACACAGATCCAGGCAGAGATCTCGAATTTTACGTTGTAGCAGCAATGGTAGCAGTGGGAGCAGGAAAACCATTAGCCGTATTTGGTGATCTTTTTATCACAGCTACTAGACACGTAAATGTATAGCTAATATGGTTTATTGACTGACACTGTTTCAATTAACACGGTGTCAGTTCATTCACATCAGTAACCACACCAACCTTTATCTTAACAATTCACTTACTCAATCTAGTTGATCTAACTCGTTAACAATAGGTTAACTTTTTGTTACGAATTCGATTGGCATCATTCGACATAGCCAAATTCAATTCATTAACACCAACTCCAATTCTTATTCGTATACAATAAGGTTTGTTAATCAAAACAATGTAATTGAAGTAGGTACAAAATGACTAAATTCCTATTTTCTTTGTTCTTATTACTTGGCTTATCTCATATCGGTTGGGCAAAGATTGTATATGAAGAAAAAAGCGCCAAAATAAATTTTCAAGTAGAACTCATTACCGAAGGTTTAGGTGTTGTCTGGGGAATCGCTTTTCTAAATAAGGATCAAATTATTTTCACCGAGCGCGGCGGTGACATGGGAATCCTTTCGATAAAAACAGGAAAAGTAGAGGATATTCTGAATGTACCCGATGTGCAAAGTGTTGGACAAGGCGGGTTGTTAGATGTGGCTACTCCACCAGATTTTAATCCCGGAGATTGGGTCTATCTTACCTATGTAAAGGAGAGGGATGGCGGCCTCACGACACTAGCGAGAGCAAAGATTGCGAACAGTAAGGTTGAAAAATGGGAAGATTTATTCGTGACGGAATCTAGCTCGGATACCAATCGGCACTTTGGTAGCCGAATACTTTTTGACGGGGAAGGACATATATTTTTCACCGTGGGTGATCGCGGCGTCAGATCCACAGCTCAAGATTTAAAACAACATAGCGGTTCGGTTTTGCGTTTAAATTTAGACGGCAGTACTCCAAATAATAACCCGTTCAGTAAAGACAAAAATGTTCTTCCAGAAATTTGGAGCTACGGTCACCGTAATCCTCAAGGCATTGTGCTGGATAAAAAAAATAATCGACTCTGGGTGAATGAGCATGGCCCTAGAGGTGGCGACGAAATAAACCTCGTTCTCCCCGGACTTAATTATGGCTGGCCCGTTATTTCTTACGGGAAAGAATACTGGGGACCTAAAAGCGTTGGCGAAGGGACCCATAAAAAAGGCATGGAGCAACCTAAAAAAGTATACACACCATCTATTGCCCCAGGTTCGTTGCTCTTGTATAACGGTAAGGTTTTCTCTGAATGGTCGGGCAATTTGTTTTCCGGGGCTTTAAAACTAACCCATCTTAATCGGGTAGAAGTTGATAGCAAGGGTGAATTGAAAAATGAAGAAAGGTTACTCGATAATTTTGGTGAGCGAATCCGCGCGCTGTTAGAAGGACCAGATGGATTTATATATTTTTCCACTGATAGTGGAAAAATTCTTCGATTGATCCCAGGAAAATAAATATCGCACTTGGCATCAAACCAAATTTAAAAATCACTCTGGTGAGGCTTAGCTTGATCAGCCACATGCAAGCTGATTAACTTTCATGCATTAGCTGAAAGACTTTTCAGCTAATGCAATTATTACTCATAGCGTGACGTATAGATTACCATGTTCATCTAAAATCATTCCTTTCAAAACCCTGAGTCTTCAGTTATCTTTTGCTTTGATTCCATTTTGACCTAGCGTCAATTGCATTAGGGAGTTCTCCTATGAAAGTTGCAGTTTTCAGTACTAAGCGTTACGACGAGGAGTCATTAAACCTCGCCAATCGGAAAGCCGGACACGATCTAAGTTTTTTCGAAACTCGGCTAACACCGGAAACAAAGCGTTTAGCAGAAGGGTTTCCTTGTGTTTCCGTCTTCGTCAACGATAAATTAGATCGCGAAGTTTTAAATACGCTAAAATTTCATGGTACTCAGATAATCGCATTGCGCTGTGCGGGTTTTAATAACGTTGATTTGAAAGCAGCTGATGAACTAGGCCTCACCGTGGTGAGAGTTCCAGCTTATTCTCCCTACTCCGTTGCAGAGCATACAATTGCCTTAATAATGAGTCTTAGTCGCCAAACACATCGCGCGTACCAGCGGGGCCGCTATGGCAACTTCTCGCTAGAGGGTTTATTGGGACGAGAACTTCATGGACGAACGGTTGGAATTATTGGCACGGGCATGATCGGCCATTTAGTCGCTAAGATACTCAATGGATTTGGCTGTAAGCTCATCGGTTTTGACTTACACCAAAACATTCAATGCCTCGCACTTGGAATGGAATATGCCGATCTTGATACGCTATTCTCAAAATCAGAAATTATTTCTCTGCATTGTCCATTGAACACAGCTACATATCACCTTATAGACGATCAGGCTTTTTCCAAAATGCGCGATGGTGTCATGTTAATCAATACAGGACGCGGTGCTATCATCGAATCCAAAGCCGCAATCAAAGCCATTAAGACGGGCAAACTCGGCTATCTCGGAATCGACGTCTACGAACAAGAAAGTGATATTTTTTTCGAGGACCTTTCCAATAAAATAATCGATGACGATGTTTTCCAACGCTTGTTAACCTTCCCTAATGTGCTAGTAACAGGTCATCAAGGCTATTTTACCGATACCGCACTGACCAACATTGCCGACACCACGATCGAAAATATTTCTGATTTTGAAGAAGGCAAAGAGTGCAAAAATAAAATCGGTATAGAACTTGTTCGATAAGTAAATAGACTTCTATGCTCACATTAGCAGCACTGCTACCAATACTCATAATATTTGTATTATTGATGATAGCTAAACGCCCTGCGGGGGAAGCAATGCCCATTGCATTTTTAATCACTGCGGCATTAGCTTACTTTGTTTGGAGCGTTCCCATCGATATTATTATAGCCTCCAGCATTCAAGGTGGTTTCGCTGCATTTGACATTTTATATATTGTATTTGCCGCGATTTTTTTACTTAACATATTACGCTCTTCAGGTGCACTCGATCGCATACGACAGAATCTATTAGTTATTTCTCCTGACCGACGTGTTCAAGCGATAATTATTGCCTGGTTATTCGGCAGTTTTATTGAAGGCGCATCAGGTTTTGGTACTCCTGCCGTCATTACCGTTCCTCTGATGGTTGCTATTGGCTTTCCACCCATGGCCGCCGTAATGATGGCTTTAATTATTCAAAGCACACCCTCTACCTTCGGAGCAATAGGCACGCCATTATTGATTGGTGTGGATTCTGGTCTTTCCGGTGTTAACGAAGTCAATGAATATCTGCTAGTTACAGAGCAAAGCCAGAGTGACTTGCTTGCAGAAACCGGACGTTGGGCCGCTATTTTTCATGGCATTATTGGCACCTTTATCCCTTTCATACTGATCCTATCACTCACATTCACCTTTGCGGAAAAACCTTCGATAAATAGCCGCTGGCAGGCCGCTTTTTCTATGTGGAAATTTGCTCTCCTATCTGGTTTAGCCTTTACGCTGCCCTACACTTTAACGGCATTCTATCTTGGCCCTGAATTCCCCACACTTATTGGAGGTCTAACTGGTTTAGCTATTGTGATTAGTGCAACAAAGAAAAAGATATTCTTACCCAAAGAAAATTGGGACTTTGCTAACAAAGATCAATGGCCAAACGAATGGTCGGCGTCGAGTAAAGAACCTCTCAATCCATCATTTTCAAATGCAAGACAACAAATAACTACTCTAAACGCTTGGATACCCTACTGTTTACTCGCGATATGCTTAGTTCTTTCGCGATTAGATTTCTTACCATTCAAAGCCTGGCTGCAAAGTTTCACTATCGAATGGGTTTCGATTCTCGGTACGCCTATTAATGCATCGTCTTCTCCTCTATACCTACCGCCAAGTTTGTTCTTATTGGTCATTTGCATCACCTATTTTCAACAAAAGATGACTCTAGCTCAGCTAAGCGAGGCTTTTAAAACAACGCTTCCGATACTTACAAAAACTATTTTACCCTTAGGTTCAGCAGTATTAATGGCCAAAGTGTTTATAAACACAGGTGAAAACCAAAATGAGTTATTAAGCATGCCGCTTGTGCTTGCCGAAGGAATGTCCAGCCTCGCGGGACAGTCTTGGCCTTTTTTCGCTCCGGTTGTTGGGGCTATAGGCTCGTTTGTCGCGGGCAGCGTTACTGTGAGCAATATGATGTTTACGTTGTTTCAGTTTGGAATCGCAATGTCGATTCAAGCATCCGCAGCAATGGTTGTAGGATTGCAATGTGTGGGCGCCTCTGCGGGAAATATTATTTGTATATCAAACATTGTCGCCGCAGAAGCAACGGTGGGCATGGTAGGACGAGAGAGCCAGCTTATCAAAAATTTAATGCTGCCGACGTTGTATTACATTCTATTTGCTGGTTTTCTAGGTTTAATTGTTGCTTTGTTTTACTCTATTTAAAAATAACACAAAAGTAATAACTCTATAAGAGTATAAGCTCCCACTTAGTTAATTAATAGAGCTTAATGACCGCTGGAATTTTCCCAGTTTCTTCTTTAACTTTCTTTCTTTTTAAATAGCCGACCAATTCAGAAGAGCCAGAAAGCTCGAACTTACCAAATAAATTTGAGGTATCAAACTCAACAAAGGCTCCTTTAACTATGGCTCGTCTTCCTCGAAGACACGATTTTCCATAAAACCCAAGACAACCCTCAGTCTTAGATCTATTCGTAATACCAACAGAAAGAATTCCCGAATTTTTTTTAACGAATTTTCTATCCGTTGCTGAAAGGTCGTCGTTCAATCCAAGTTCTATTTCAAGCCTTGCTTTTTGTAACATCGCGTGTAGCATCACTTCATTACGCACGATTTGGTCAGCAGAATTCTTTAACCCTTCTGTAATAGCAAAACTTCTAATGGCTGGGCTCTCTGAACAACTCAATTTTCTAAACGCAAAAATACGATCCAACGGATCTGAACCTTCTGCCACAAGAGCATCGCGATATTCCTTAAGCTCATCTGTTTCCAAATAAAGATATTCCTCACATGTATGAGCAAACTGTGAGTAGATTAAAGCCTGCAGCCCTAAAAACGTAAACAAGATATTTTTCATTCTCATTCCAACCTGTATGTTAAAGATATTCTATTTCCATTTGATAATATTTCTGCTTTCACAGAACATCCTGGCAGAATGGACTTATAAGTTCCTATGGGAATTACGCGCTCATACCCCCTGACATTTCTTATCGAAGTAGGAATTGACCTATCGTCGCTATAGAACCTTACTCCCCGTGATCCATTTTCCATAGACTTCGACTTCACGGTAAAATTTTTGTAACCGCAAAGTATAAATGGATTTCCAGGAAATTCGATAATTGTATTTTCTTTGGATAATTCTGAAGCATCTTTATTTTTCGTTTCAGGCTTATATTTTTCAGTCGACTCCACGACAAAGTGCTCATTGATATTGCCTTTATTCAACACTTTATTATGGGGTGTTTTTACTTCTTCTATTGGATACTCAGCATCAACATAAAGATTATTCGTTATTTTACTCTCAGATTGGGTAATTCTATGTACCAAGTTAGTTTTTTCAACTATCAATTCTTTTATTTCTTTTTCTTGGCTTTCAACTTTTTCTTTTAAATAGCTATCGGGTATAACAATAGTCACTTCACCGTCAACGTCTCGGATGTTAGACGCGCCATCTTGATAAGTCGCACCTCCTGGATTTTTGTTGCGATCTAAAACACGTTCAGAGAAACTTGGCAAAACCTGTATAATAGCAGCTAGAATCATTGCTACTGCTGCAATATACGCAATCATCAATTCCGTTTTCATTAAAAAATAACGCCTCTAAACTTTAAATTCCTAATAACTAGCCCTAATTCTTTTACAACAAACTAACTTTATCAGAACTTTTCAAATTTTTCTTTATTTATCTTGCTGATTTTTAAACAGACAGAAATGGTCATTTTTTTGAACTTTTTATTGCAAAATAAATCTATCGCCTTCGTAGAAATAAAATCAAATAAATTTTATGAAATTATTAAGAACAATCTTTATTGCGGCTCAACTCCATTCACCCTTCTAAAAACGAGGTATACAAACCAAATCAGAAAAACAAATAGATTTACCAAACCGACGTACCAATCCATAGCAAAATCAATTAAAACGTATAACACCAAGAAGAACACGGGTGCAATATATAGCCACCAAGAGCGGGCAGCAAAAATGGTCAATAGTAAAATCGTGAATATCAAGGTCGGCTGCGGTGCAAACATAAAATAATGCGCACTAGACAACTTATTATTTATAAAAAATGAAAGCAAAGGATAAAAAATTAAGGTGCCAATATTTAAAGCTAACAGCGTCAATTTCTCTGATCTATTAACCTGATAACTACTGTTAGTAAAGAGATGTGATTTCTTAAATAACGCCGCCAGAAAAAATAATAGCCCCTGTATAAAAAAACCAGTAGCAAGGTAATTTGCTGCCCAGTTTATTTCAGAAAAAATAGCTAAATGAAAACTATACGCTTGCCATATCCACACTATTCCCAAAAAAGAGAGACAAAACCGCTCTTTGTTATTAAATGCAAGCCATAAAATAGTAAAACCTAGTAGAAATGAAAAAAGTGGAGCTGGCCAATAAGCGGCATTGGCTCTCTCAAATAACCTCAGATACACCTCTGGTGACATTGGCATAAAGTGGATAAGACGATATGTAAAAAGATCAGACATCTCTATTATGAGAAATAATTCTTTTAAAGGTTTTGCACGTGAGCAATCATCTTTTCACGAGTTTGTTTATCAGGTAACAAGCCAAAACCTGCGCCCATATTTTCTTGCATATGAGTAACCTGACTTGTAGCAGGTATCGCACAAGTAACCGCTGGGTGTGAACAAATAAATTTAAGCAGATACTGTGCCCAATTGTGAATCTGAAAATCTTTCGCCCAAGATGGTAACTTTGCATTTTTAGATTGCAAACGGTTCAACAGTGATCCACCCCGAAATGGACGATTTGCAATAATCGCAATTTGTTTTTCCTGTGCGATGGGCAGCAATCTTTCCTCTACTTCGCGATCAATCACATTGTAAGTAAGTTGAACAAAGTCCAACTCAAAATTCGACATTATGCGTTCAAGTTCTTCATGTCGTCGACCATGAGAAGTGGTTATTCCAAGGTAGCGAATTTTTCTTTGTTTTTTTAAGTGTTGTAAGTTTTCTAAATGCTCTCGCCAACTCAATAAATTGTGTATCTGCATTAAATCAAATTTTTTTAATCGCCATTCTCTTTCAATTTCGGTTAACTGTTTTATCGTGGCATTGCCGTTGCTGGTCCATATCTTATCCGCGGAAAAAAGAGATTGAGGCACACCGAGTTTTTCAAGCCCATAACCCAAAACAGCCTGTGAAGAACCATACATAGGCGATGAATCAATCATCTGACCACCTAGATCAAAAAACGTTTTCAGTACCTCAACGCGTTGATTTCTAAGTGGCAAGTCACTTCCCACATTAAAAGTTTGCCAAGTGCCCATGCCGATGATGGCTAAGGCTTCTCTCGTTTTGGGAATCGCTTTTGTTATTTTCTGCGTTTGAGAAACTGGAGATTTTGCATACATATGACCAAATGGGTTTAGCGCCAAACTAGATGCTGATAACTGAAGAAACTTTCTACGATTTAAGGTTGCACTGTGCATAGAAGAACTCCTATTAGAACGAGTAGAAAACGATTAGACATCATTCAACATACAGGTTCTTATGGGTGAAGGTTAGTTATTAGAATAACGCTTTGTTTCCAGACCCACATGATTCTATGAAAAATAACTCCTCATCCAGTCATACAAATGATTTTCGGATAAATCAGACACCGTTATTTCTTCAAAAGATTCATCAGGATCTTTTTCAATAAATGAAAACTGATACCTAATCATGTCGGGTAACTCCTCATGAAAGATTACGATAATTCGTTTTCTAGATTTTAAACAATCAATGGTGATCACATCTGCAGGAATCCCCATAGTACGAAGTTTTCGGCTAACACCCACAACAGGGTTAATATTAGAAAAGTCTTTCTGAATTCGAGCATGGGCTTTTTCAATACAATCGGAAAGCAGCTCTAGTGGGCTTGTCATTGTCGCTTCCATCTCTTTTAGTACACATATCCTCCATAATAGCGGATAGACTAGTGAACTCAAAATAAAAAGGGATTAAGTTGTCTTGACCTTTTTTTAATTCGAGACTAGACAAAAGTTTGAGACCACCCGAGCTCTTGTATTCTGCACATTTCTTTAATCTACCTACTCTTGTTCCGTTAGATCGCACATAGAGAAATATCTCGCTCTCTCCTCAATATGTATACAAATCCAATGGATATGTATACGTGAGATAACCCGAAGCTCATTAAGATATGTTCCAACTTAATACCCACTTGCTCAGGAGAAAAACCATGATAGTTAACTTTATGATGAAAAAAATTGTCAAAATGATCGCCGACGTTCCCCGCACGCCAATATTGAGAAGACCAGACGAGTATGGGATGGTGTATGAAGACGTTTCCTTTCAGGCGGTTGACGGCGTCACCTTAGAGGGTTGGTACATACCGGCAAAAAAGCCATCAAATAAGATCGTCATATGCAATCACTTCTCCCCTGGTAACCGCTATGGCTATTCCGGGCACATTAAACCCTGGAAAAATGCTGGTGGCTTCGAAGTCAACTTTTTACCCAAATATAAAGCACTAGTAGAAGCAGGTTACAACGTATTAGCGTACGACCTACGAAATCATGGTTTTAGTGCTCCGGCGCAAAATGGAGGATATAACCCCAAACTTTTTGAATACAAAGATGTGCTTGGTTCCCTAAACTACATTCGGCAACGAGAAGACACAAAGAACATGCAAATTCATTTGCACAGTATGTGCCTAGGTGGAAACGCGACTTTAGTCGCAATGCGTAAATATCCAAAAATATTTGAAGGTATTCAATCAATGATACTTATTCAGCCTATTTCTGGTGACGCACTAGTTAGAAAACTCTGCAAAAACATGAAAGTGGGTAAAAAAGGATATGAGTCTTTCAAAAAATACTATCGCGAAATCTGGGGTTATGAAATTACTGATTCTTCTCCACAAGAAGACGCACCTCATGTGAATATTCCAACGTTTGTTGTACAGGTAAAAAATGATGCCTTCACCTATGCAGAAGAAGACGTGCAGGCTATCTACGATAGGATTCCGGCAGAGAAAAAGCTTTTCTGGATCGAAGGTACTAAGCAACGCTTTCGCGGTTACACCTACTTTTCGGAAAAACCCCAGCAAATGCTCGATTGGTACAATAAGTATTAAAACCAAAATCAAGAACTATTGAAAAATTAAACAATGGATAAAACAAGACCACGAAGAGACGTGATTTTAATTGCAGGACAAAAACCCCATTGCGCTATTTTGAATCACGTCTAGGTTACAAAAATCTTGATAAAGGTAAAACAGAATGATTCAATTGAAGAAAGCCAAGAAGAGCGATGCAATGAAAAACATTTCTTCAATTTCTAGCATTTCACAGGTACACCAAGCCCTCGGTTTACCGGCACCAAAACACCCATTGGTTTCTATTTTGAAGATAGATAGTAGTATTACCAGCTACTCCTATGGCGATGCTACTTTCGTATTCGATTTCTATCAAGTCGCGCTAAAACTGGGTATTCAAGGTGATATTCTTTATGGTCGTAACCATTATGATTTTTCGCAGGGAACATTAGTCTTTACCAAACCAGGTCAAGCTCAAGTATTTTCTAATACTCAAGAGTTGGAAGGAGAATCAGGTTGGGTTTTGCTATTTCACCCAGATCTTATTCGTCGTAGTTCACTGGGAATGAACATAGAATCGTATTCTTTTTTTTCATATCACACTCACGAAGCATTACATATATCTGAGAGCGAACAGAAAATACTAGCTGATCTCACCGCTCAGATTGAGTCTGAGTACAGCGGCAATATAGACAAGCATAGCCAGAAGCTTATTGTTTCAAATATTGAACTTTTACTAGATTATTGTACACGATTTTATGAGCGTCAATTTTATATTCGAAGTAATCACAACTTAGACCTAGTCAGTCAACTTGATGCTAAATTGAAAGATTATTTTGAATCATCAAAAGCACTTGATTTAGGTTTACCCAAAGTAAAATTTTTTAGTGAGTCGATGAACATGTCATCCAACTATTTAAGCGACATGCTAAAAAATGCAACAGGACGCAATGCTCAGCAATACATCCAAGACTACCTATTAGATCGCGCAAAAAATCAATTGTTATCAACTGATGTTCAAGTGAGCAAAATTGCTTACGACTTGGGTTTTGAGTATCCCCAACATTTCAGTAAACTATTTAAATCGAAAACTGGAATGTCTCCACTAGAGTATAGAAAAGTACATTGATAACTTAAGGTTCCGGAGATGGGGTGCATGATTTTTTAAAAAATATGCAGATGATGGGACAAGATGTTGTATTCAATGCTTACCTTAGCAAGGTGCAAGACAGAAAAAAAATTCATAGTCCAGGTGGATAAACGCATGATTGGTTATTCATCAATAGCTGGTTTAGCTGGTAACAAACAATTGTTGAATCTTCATCGTCACACACTTAACATGAAAAGCTGAATGTTAGAAAATGCTTAATCTAAATAAATATCGGTTTAACAGTTTAACAAGAACACATTTACTATGGCTTTACATGAACATCCCATGTGGCGAAAACCACAGCATCATCAAGAGATCGATAAAGCAAACGACCATGTTCATTGGGTGGAACTGTTTTACGACCTAATTCACGTTGTTACAATTTTCTTACTAGGAAACTATTTGTCAGCCCACCTTAATATTGAAGGCTTTCTAGTATTTTGCGGCATTTTCATTGTTTTGTGGTATGCATGGGGAGAGTTGAGTATTTTCAATTCTATTTTTGTCAGCACCGATGTATCCCATCGCGTAATTATGGCTGGAATGATTTGTACATTGATGTTTATGGCTGCTGCTATTCCTGCGATTGATGGCAAGGGGTGGTTTTATTTTGCGCTTGGTTTCGCAGTAAACCGGGCATTATTGGCATTGCTTTATTTCAGAGCAAGGCGCACAAATGAATCCACACATTCAATGTGTGGTGAACAAATCCGAAATTTCATAATTTTTTCTATTATATTTGCAGCCTCTGCATTTGTGCCAAAGCCTTATGGTTTTTGGCTATTTGCTGCAGCCATGGTAGCCACTCAAGCTGTTTACATGATCCCTAGCATTTCGGTTTTACGATATGACCGATTTGTTCCACGACTTGGGCATATGGCAGAACGCTTTTCACTTCTAACATTAATTGTGTTAGGCGAAGGTTTTTTCAAACTCGTTGTCACCCTTTCTGAAAAGGGTATTTATAAAGTATCGCCAGACGTTTTGGTTAACTTTGTTATTGGTGGTGTTTCAATGTTTGTAATGTGTTGGATATATTTTGATTTTGTTGGTAATGGCAAAACAAAAGATGGAAAACTTTCAACACTGGTTAAATGGTGGCTTGCGCATTTAACCCTTATGATCTGTGGTGTAATGGTTGGTGTCGCACTCGCAGCAGAAGTTAAGGTTGGGTTTTGGGAGCCTTATCCAACAAAATATGCCGCGATTGGCTGTTTTGGTTTAGCGGGTTATATCGCTATGTTATGGGTACTTAAAAATATCATAGAACATCGTATAGCAACGGATTTTGGTCGTTGGGACGTTCGTTTATTTGGGATAGTTGTAGCTATAGGTTGTTTCTTTATTGTCCCTTATGTTCCTTCACTTGTAGGTAACTTAATTTGGGGAACCGCGCTGCTTTCTCAAATAGTAATACCGGTTACCCGCGCATGGATGACCTTCCGCCATGAGTGATAATCATGACGTTCAGATGAGTTTACGAGCGAAAGTATATTGGTGGCTTGAACGACCTGATCGCAGTGCCCTAGGGCCAAAAATTTTTGAAATTGCGTTGATATTATTAATTGTCGTGAATGTTACCGCGGTAATTTTAGAAACGGTTAATTCAATATATTCACAATGGGAAAATACCTTTTATTTTATCGAAAAAATATCCTTGTTCGTGTTTGTTGTGGAATACTTACTGCGATTATGGGTAGCTCCAGAAAACCCGAACGTATCCTCACGCCTTTCTTGGATGCGTTCACCTATCGCTATCATTGATTTACTCGCAATTTTACCCGCACTTCTGTACCTCATTATCCCAATAGACCTTAGGATTCTGCGAACATTTCGAATGCTTCGCCTACTTAAACTCACACGCTATTCCCCCGCACTTGCGATGTTGCTTGCTGTATTTGAAGAAGAAGCGGGTGCATTCCTCGCAGGCTTTTTCATCCTCATGCTAATGCTTATCTTTGCCGCAAGTGGAGCTTGGTTGGCCGAACACGAAGTTCAACCTGACGCGTTTGGCTCTATTCCACACGCTATGTGGTGGGCGGTAGCAACACTCACGACTGTGGGCTATGGCGATGTCACACCCGTGACCGTCGTCGGAAAAATATTTGGTGCAATCATTACCATTTTAGGTATTGGAATGGCAGCTCTACCGGCAGGCATTATCGCTAGTGGGCTAAACGAACAAATCCACAGACGACGATCAAGTCTAAAAAGGGAATTCCGCAAAGCGCTTGAAGACGGATTAATTTGTGAGCAGGAAGAAGAAGACATTGAAACATTAAGAAAAGAACTTGGGCTTTCTCGCAAAGCCGCCGACGAAATTCGTGAACTTGTTCAAGCTGAAACAGAAAAAAAACTGCATCGACTAAGCCATTGTCCGCATTGCTCTAAACCTCTGATCGAGAAAAAAATATCTGACTAGTAAACACTAGATAGTGTTACTGGGATAAAAAAATTCTAATTTATCTTGATTAGATTTGTATTCCAATATTAGTGTCGTTATCGGCTAATAACGGATAATCAGATTGCCACTTTTTATGTTCAACCTGATTCAAAAATCGAGTGATTTTATTTTTCGTTCCCAATAAGGTGTCTCACCAAAATAGCCAGAAAAATAATTTATAAAAGCTCTCACTTTAGGAGCCAGCTGTCGAGAACTGGGGTAAACAGCCCAGATCGCGGTATTCGAAATAAGTGTGTAGTGATTAAGCACCTCGATTAACTCTCCACTAATTAACTGACGATAAGCGCTCCATGTAGAATTAATCGTTATACCCAGACCTTGAGAACATGCATCACGAATAGCCTCACCGTTATCAGTACGAAAATTACCTGTCACTTTTAAGTTATATTTTTGATCCCCTCTTCGAAAATTCCAGTGATCCAAACCGAACAGCGTAATACAGTTATGAGATTTAAGATCTTGCGGTGTCTCAGGTTCTCCGTGCTTTTCTATATAACAAGGGGATGCACATAAGATTCTTCTATCTTCAGATAGCTTGCGAGCAATTAAACTTGAATCTTTAAGCTCAGAATTGCGTATCGCAATATCAAAGCCACCTTCGACCAAGTCGACAATCGTATCTGAAAGCATGAGATCAACTTTGAGTTGCGGATACTCTTGCATGAATTCTTTCAATGCAGGGATTAAATGCATTCTGCCAAAAGAAGCCGGTGCAGCCACTCTCAAGGTTCCAGATGGCAACTCACTTCCAGCGCCCACAGATGCTTTTGCCGCCTCCACACTGGCAATAACGTCCTCTGCGTGGTCGTAGAAGGCATGCCCTTCTTCGGTTAAAGCCACTTTACGGGTTGTTCTGTGAATGAGCCTAACACCTAAACTTTCTTCCAGTTTTCCCAGATGTGCACTGGCTACGGCGGGCGATAAACCAAGCTCCGCGCCTGCTGAGCTAATATTTTGAGTTGCTGCAACGCGCAGAAATAGCTTTAGATGGTCAATGTTCATTATCAATGAAACCTATAAAGTGATTCCATATTTATAGCTATTATCAACACGCTTGTCACTACATATACTGCACTTACTTAATAATTATTTCCTGCTTAATTAATGGAGCGTAAACAATGAAAGCAATGGTCGTAAATCAATTTGGTGGTACTGGAGCATTTGAGCTAAGTGAAGTGGAAAAACCCGAGGTTAAACCTGGACATGTGCTAGTGCAAATAAAGGCAACAAGCGTGAACACTGTGGATACGATGATCCGCCAAATGGGACCCGACCTACCAATATCCCCAGCAGCACCAGCAATTTTGGGTATGGATTTCGCGGGAGTGATTGAAGCCATTGGTGAAGATGTTAACGGCTTGAAAGTAGGTGATGAAATCTACGGCTGTGCTGGTGGTTTAGCGGATTTACCGGGGACTCTTGCCGAATATATAGTTGCAGATGCAGACCTTGTAGCCATTAAGCCAAAAAACCTATCAATGGAAGAAGCTGCCGCGCTCCCTTTGGTCGGTATTACTGCATATGAAGGCTTGCAACGAGCAGGTATCGGCCACGGTCAGAAAGTTTTAGTTCATGGCGGTTCCGGTGGTGTCGGTCATGTGGCACTGCAACTGGCTAAACACTTCGGCGCAGATGTTTATGCAACAGGTGGAGGCGACAAGCAACTCTCCCTGATAGAACAGTTAGGTGCGACACCAATAAACTATAAAACTGAATCGGTTGAAGAATATGTAGCTAAATATACCGACGGTGTGGGATTCAACCTAGTATTCGATTCCGTTGGTGGCGCAAACATGACGAACTCTTTTGAAGCTGCTGCATTGAATGGCCAGATTGCATCAACCGTCGCGTTAGTTAATCTAGATCTATCTATGGCGCACTTCAAAGGATTATCCATACACGTTGTCTTTATGCTTATTCCAATGTTACATAATGTAAAAAGAAATGAGCACGCCGATATTTTAAATGCCCTAGCTAAGATAGTTGAAGATGGAAACTTAAAACCCATTCTTGACGAAAAGTCTTTCACCCTTGAAGAGGTTGGTCATGCTCACGCGCATTTAGAGAGCAAACAAGCCATGGGTAAAGTGGTCGTGAGTATCTAAGGGGCTTCAAATGAAGGAAACGTTTACGCGAATCAATCAAGGTTACAACCAGACTTTTAAGTCAAATAATCTTTCGCTGGGGCTAGTGGTGCCTTTAGAAAATTATGCGTCGAACTCTGTACCAAGTATGCAAAAGCAACTTGAGTTGATTCAGCTCGCAGATAAGCTAGGTTTCGCGTCGGTGTGGCTAAGAGATGTGCCGTATAACGTTCCTTCATTTGGTGATGCAGGTCAGATTTACGATCCGTTTGTTTACTTAGGTGTCCTAGCGACGCAAACAAAGAATATTGCCTTAGGTGTCTCGAGTATTGTATTACCACTGCGCCATCCCGCCCACGTGGCCAAAGCAGCTGCAAGTGTTGATGTGCTATCGAATGGCCGCTTAATTTTAGGCGTTGCATCTGGTGATCGGCCAGAGGAATATCCAGCACTTAACATTCCTTTTGAACAACGAGGCACGTTATTTAGAGAAAGTTTTCAGTATATTCAAAATAGCCGGCAACCCTGCGCAGAATTTGAAAATCATTTTGGTTCTCCGAGCCAAGGAATTGACCTTTTACCTAAACCTAAAACTGGACGCCTACCAATATTAATTACAGGTAGTAGCCAACAAAATGAAGAATGGCTATCAAAAAACGGAGACGGCTGGATGTTATACCCCAGAGACCTAGTTCTTCAGAAAAAAATCATTGCGTCTTGGCGAGAGAGAACAAAAAAAGCTGGTAGAAATCTCCAGCCAGCAATGCAACCTTTGTATATAGACCTAAGCGAAGATCCTAATGCGAAACCCAAACCAATCCATTTGGGGTTTCAATTAGGAATAAATATCTTAAAAGAGTATTTAGTTGCATTGGAACAAGTGGGCATCAATCACATCGCGTTAAATTTACGTTTTAATCAAAAACCGATCGACGAAACTCTGCATCTTTTAGCAGAAAATCTATTAACTCGATTTTATATCTTCGACGAAAATAAAAAGGATTATGCCTAATGAAAAAGATACTACTAACCGGCGCTACAGACGGTATCGGCTTGGCAACGGCAAAATTATTAGCTGCCCAAGGTCATCATTTACTTCTCCACGGGCGTAATGAAAAAAAATTAATCGAAACTGAAAAAGTCGTAAAGCAAAGCTTCCCACAAGTGAAAATAGAAAGTTTCCGAGCAGACTTATCTCGCTTTAGTGATATTAGAACAATGCTGCGATCCATTATAAATTCACACAATTCAATCGATATTATTATTAATAATGCCGGCGTATTTAAAACACAAAACTCATTAACAAGTGACGGGTTAGATGTTAGATTTGTTGTGAACACTTTAGCCCCCTATATTATTAGCAAAACCCTACTTTCTTTGCTTGCAGATAATGGTCGGATTATTAATCTTTCGTCTGCCGCGCAAACTTCGGTCAATTTAGAAGCAATGAAAGGTAAGCAATCTATTTGTGATGATTTTCAAGCATACGCACAAAGTAAATTAGCCATAACGATTTGGTCACAAGAAATAGCACGTGCACTCAAAGCCAATCAGGTAATGATGGCTGTAAACCCTGGTTCACTCCTGGCCACTAAAATGGTAAAAGAAGGCTTTGGTATCGCAGGCAATGACCTGAGTATTGGTGCTGATATATTAATAAGAACCGCTTTGTCTGAAGAATTTGCACAGGCTTCTGGCAAATACTTCGATAATGATGCAAAAGAAATCGCTTCACCTCATTCCGATACGCAAGATAAAGGTAAATGCACTCAGGTTGTTAATACTATTCAACATATTGTGGATGAATTTTATCAATTCTAAAAATAGTATGACGCTAATCTTCACAATAACTTAGGAGAGTTTTCTTTCGGCCATTTTGCAGACATTAAATCAAGTCCTCTGACCTCTTGATTTCCAATCTTTGGTCTTTATCGCTCACTTGTTTCTAACGCGACTATCTCGGTTAAACAGTTAATAAAGAACTCTTTCGGTTCTCAAGACGGAAAACCTAAAGGTTATTTTGCGCGATTTTGGCCAACGGAAACTATGGTGGTATGGGTCGCTATTTTGCTTGCCGTTTATTTAGTACTTTATAACTTTTAATCGAAACTCAAAACTCAAAAAGTTTAAAAATCCCCGCTCAACTTGGACGGGAATTTTTTGTTTCATATCGTCTAATTCGATTTAGACGTTAACACCGAGAATGTAATTTCAATTCGTACGGGGAATCTAGCTTCCGAAAGAGACTCTATAGGTATTGAAATGTGAAATTTTGTGCCTTAAGAATGAAAGAGGTGAAGTTTCTAGTTTTGATATTCTGGTTTAACTACGTTTCGATGATTTTTGTACTATAAGTATTAACTGATTGTAAGGGCAGTCTAGAAAGATTTAATAGAAAAAGGCTGAGCCTAAAGATAGTTATTTCCACCTTTATAGTTTTCTAAATCTCCCTGAATGCCTGTTTTATTTTAATAGACAAACCTCATTGGAGTTCTCTCGTATGATTGGTAATTTCACTAACGTTGTAGCATCTCGTAAAGAAGGTATCGAGAAAAAAAGAGCTTATTTAGTGGGTGGTGGTATCGCGTCTTTAGCTGCCGCAGCTTACTTAATTAGGGATGGGCATATGTCTGGCGAACAGATTACCATCTTAGAACAGCTTGATGTAAATGGTGGGTGTCTGGATGGAAGTGGAAACGCTGTTGATGGTTACATCATGCGTGGCGGACGCGAAATGGAAGCGCATTATGAATGTACTTGGGATCTGTTTTCATTTATTCCAGACTTAAAACGTAAACACGTTGATGCGCCATTCCCAAATCCAAAACCTGAATTGGAATCTGATCCAGACAGGACGGTTCTAAAAAGAATTCGTGATATCAATCAATGGGATCCTAACTCTTCGAAATGCCGTTTAATGAGTAATTGCGGTGAACCGAATCGTGAAACCGATTTAGGGCTATCTACAATTCATATTTTGGAATTAACAAAGCTATGCGTTAAAACGGAAGAAGAGCTTGGTGCAACAACGGTTAAGGAGTTCTTTTCTAATTCCTTTTTTGAAACCAATATGTGGTTTTTTTGGACATCCATGTTTGCCATGGAAACATGGCACTCCGTTGTAGAGATGAAACGTTATATGCAGCGTTTTATGCATTTAATGCCAACAATGAGCAAGTTAGAAAATATCCTGTTTACTACCTATAACCAATACGAATCTATGGTTTTACCGTTGCAGATATGGTTAAAAGATAAAGGTGTTAACTTTGATTTAAATACTCAGGTTATTGATCTAGATATTGACGTTGACAATACAGCAAAGACTGTTACGGCCATTCATCTTCTTCGAGGCGTTTCTCAGGAAAAAGAAACCATTTCTACAACGAGCAATGATCTTGTATTTATTACAAACGGTTCAATGACTGAAAACTCTACTGTAGGCAATACTCAAGAGCCAGCCATTCTCAATAGAGAATCAGGTGCATGTTGGGAGCTTTGGAAAAAGATCGCAAAGAAAGGTGATGAGTTTGGAAGACCCGAAGTATTTTGTGAAAACATTGATCAGAGTAAATTTGTATCTTTTACTATTACTGCTACGGATTCCCCTATCGCTGATATCTTAGAGAAGTTTACTGGTGTTAATCCCTATTCACATAAAGCCGTAACGGGCGGCATCATGACCATAAAAGATTCTAGTTGGTTGATGAGTGCCACGTGTAATCGACAACCTCAGTATCGAAGTCAGCCTTGTGGAGATTATCAGCCAAAAGAACAGGAAGGGCAGCCCGACAAAAATGTATTGGCGATATGGGCTTACGGATTATTTCCCGATAATGTCGGTGACTTTGTGAAGAAAAAGATGTGCGATTGTAGTGGCGAAGAATTACTTACCGAGCTTCTTTACCATTGGGGTGCTAAAGACCAAATTCCTGAGATAATGAAGACGGTGAAAGTCATCCCTTGCATGATGCCGTATATTACTAGCCAGTTCTTACCGCGTGTTAAAGGCGATCGCCCAGAGGTTGTACCTGAAGGCAGTAAAAACCTTGCGTTCCTAGGCCAGTTTACTGAAATACCTGATGATTGTGTTTTTACCGTGGAGTATTCCGTCAGATCTGCGATTATGGCGGTGTATAAACTGCTTGGTATTACAGATAAAAATCCGCCAGAAGTCTACCCTTCCAAAGAAGATATTCGTGTAATCATTAAAGCGAGTGAAACTATGCATGGAGGATCCATTCCTGGTGAGCATCTTCTTTCTCATCTTTTAAAAGGAACGAGCTTGCAGGGGTTGATTAAATAATGAATACGTTTATGAATAACAATCAAAATAGAATACGTTTATTTTTAAATTTGCTATTCATTTCAATATTTTTAACGAACCCGAATATAGTTTTCGCTGCTCAGCATAATTCCTCACCGAAAACGATTATTCTTTCTGTAGATGGTGGTGGTATTAAAGGTGTTATCCCAGCCACATTGATTAAACATATCGAATCCAAGTTAAATAAACCTTCGCACCAACTTTTCGATATTATTGGGGGTACTTCAACGGGTGGTATTATCGCAGCAGCTCTCACAACGCCAAAGGAAGCCACAGGTCGACCTTATACCGCTGAACAAATAGTGAATATTTATCAGAGTGACGGAGGTAAGATTTTTCTCGCTCAGGACTGTAAGATCGAACAATGTGCAACCTACCATTCAGATAACGGAAAAGGAGAAGGGATAGAACCCTACATGCAGAAAATGTATGGCAAAACCCTTTCGCTAGCTAATAGCCACAGTAAAATGCAATCTTTAACGCACAATCGCGTTAAACACATGTTTACCACTTCGTACATTGTAAATAATAAGCAAGGTAAAGCGTCTACTCCGCAACGTGGAGTAAACTACGGACCTTATTTATTTAATTGGTTTGATGCAGTTAATAGCCCAGCAACTCACGACTATTTTGTTTGGGAGGCTACCAGAGCGACTAGTGCTGCTCCGACCTTTTTTCCTATCGCACAGGTTGGAGGAGGAGGTTCTCCTAGATCTTTTGGGGCAAACATGTGGGTGGTTGATGGAGGCACAATGTCGAATAATCCTGCTGTTTGGAGCGTTACTGAAGCAATAAGAACGGGTATTGCCACGAGATTAGAGGACATCGTAGTGATTTCATTGGGTGATGGTATTTATGAAGGGAGTGCGGGGGTTGGTATTAATAGCAATGCGATAGAAGGTTTAGTCCCTAAAGAGGGTAATTGGGGAATGACGCCTTGGATGTTAGAAAAGGTGGATGATATTGCAGGTGCAGATCACACTAGAGGCGCCTTAATGGGGGTAGTACTTGATGCAGTGCAGACAGTTACAAATAGTCAGCTAACTGCACTTACAAAGGCAGGGCTTAAATACCATAGACTTGAGCCTAAATTAACATACGAACAGAGCCATATGGATAATATCAGCCCTAAAAATATAGAGTCTTTAATTAAAACAGCAGATGCTTATATTAATGGCGAAGGTAAAGAAGCATTTAATGCTATTTTAAAAGATTTGCGGTAGTTATTGGTTTTGTATAAAATTTTTAATCTTGTGCAAATTCTTCGGCGTCTTGCACCTCTGGAATTCCTGGAACAACTTTATTGCGACCGCTGTTTTTAGCTTTATATAAATTCATGTCGCACGTTCTCATCCACTTTTTCCAATCTTGTTCGGATCCTTTCTCCGCAACTCCTACACTAACAGTTATAGAACGGTTGGGTAATAATTGAAGGTTCTCAACTCCCACTCTTAGTTTTTCTGCAAGTTTAATGCTACATTTTTGATCGCTGTTATGAACTAAAATTAAAAATTCCTCTCCGCCAATTCTGAAAACTCTGTCGCTATCTCGAAAAAAACTCTTTAGAAAGGTGCTCAAACCGATTAATACTTGGTCTCCCATTTCATGCCCCAGATCATCATTAATTCTTTTGAAATGATCAATGTCTAAAGTAATAAGTGTGTAGCTCGTATCTGCTCGATTCGACAAGTGAATGGCTTGTTCTAATGAATCTTTTAATAAGGACCTATTATACAAGCCTGTTAAAGTATCGGTAATAACCATTTGGCTAAGCTCTTCGTTTTGACCAGAGATGACGCGAAGAAAAATGGCGGCATACACGCTCACAATAATTAGTGTTACTGAAAACCTTATGGCTTCAGGAGTATCAAAAAGGTTCCAGGCCAACGGGAGTGAAACTGCGACGAATAAAAAATTTGATATCCGTGCTTGGTGCTCGGTCAATACAAAATAAAACAGCAGAACTGTAGGGTAACACCAAAAGCTAAAACTAATTCCTATAGAAACTATTTGGTAGGCAACAAAAAAAGTTGCAAACGGAATCAGTAACAAAAATGTATAAGTGGAGTTATAGGTTTTTTTATAGCAATGCCAGCTGGTAAGCAATAGACCAATAGACACTGCGAGTGCCCCAAAACCAATTTGCTTGCTTTGAAACAATATATGAAAAATTGAAATGAGAAGTATTAAGACTCCGGCAGTAATCGAAAGCCAAAAGGTGTGTTTAAGCCGGAACTTTCTCTGAAAGGGGGAATTAGATATCGTCATCGCTTATATCATTTTATTGGCGCCAATATTTTTCAAACGTGAGAGCGCGACCGTTTTTATCTCTTTACGTGCAGTAGTGTTAAGAGTATAGAATTATTAGGGGGATGTTCCAATAGGGAGTCGAGGGAGTGCGAGTATTAGAGAGACGCTAAACGAATTACTGGGAATCGCTTAGTTATCTTCAGTTAAAGAATACTGATAAGGTGTTTTGGCGTTCGTGCTAGAGTACTCCTTTCAAATTATTAGAATTATATGGTCAGAGTAACTTGATTTTGATGTTTGCTAACGGCCATAAGCGGATACTCAGCTGATAGGCAAAGCAAGACCTAACCCCGTTACCTTTTATTGACTGGATTCACGAATAAAGGCTATGCTAATCGCAAGCTTGATCCTGACATAATTATTCAATAAATTTTTAGTCAGTCTTACATTCCGTTTCGGGAAAATACCGATAGTCTAGTGTAATAACGTTATGATAGGCTGTTTCACCAAATTATCTACAGTATCGAGAAAAAAAATTCAATTTGCGCAAAAGTAACTTTAGATAGCTCTAAACTTAATTCTTTATATTTAAAGATGTTTACTGATTGATTCTGCTTAGCGCTATAATTTATGCTGATCACCTTCGGTAAAATCCGAGACACGAAAAAAACGTATGCCAGAGCATTTTTTTTGGGCGAAAATGTCTACAATATTTTTGTGAACAAAAACATAGTCTTTTGAGCATTCACCAATTTTAAAGAGTAATCTTTGAGCTTCAGGAATAGCGTCAAGTACTTGCTCTTTAAGTGAGAATTTTTCTATTTCAAGAAGCTCGTCCTCGTCTTCTTCGTCATCATCATCGTCAAATTCGACAATTGTTGATTTATCTCTATCTACACAATCAAGCTCTTCATAAAAGCCGAGATACCAAAAATCATCGTGCCATTTATCATCATCATCGATATAGATAGCTGGGTAAATTTGCATACCTTTAACTTTAAGGTCACCCAGAAGATTTTTAATTTCTTCTCTTAAAATCATTCCAGAACTATCAACTAATACATCAGTAATTGCCCATTTATTTTGATCTTCATCCCGAAACCCATTCTCAAAACAAAGTGGAGGTTCGCCGTGAATCAATTTTTTATAGTGATATTTTCTTTTTGCCGTTTTTTCATCAGGCTTAATAAAAATTTGGTTGTCGCCTGCTAACCTGGAAACAATATAGTACTCGTTATCATATTTATTCATCATCTTCCAATCCTAAGTGTATAGCTATGTCTTGCTATTCCGCTAAAATGATTACGATCTAATACGCAACTAATATTTTTATTATGTGCGCCAACATTTGTAGCATTTGCACAGCCAGTCGAATTACCTACTTTAAATGATTCAAAAATTGCTGTTAGGGGTAGTTTAAAGTCTGAAACGGCTTTTAGAATTTTCTTACTTTGTGAATTTAGGAGGCCTTGCACAGATTTCTTTCGTGCACAATAGTCATCCATTTTATTTTCTAGTTTTTTAATTCTGTCAGAAACTTCTAAATGATAACTTCTGGGGTGCTCATCGTCGTGATATGTGTGATTGCCTCGGTGCAATTGAACTCCTAAGTGACATGCTCCTTGCAAAGTGCAAGGAATTAAAACCAAATTCTTTAACTCATTAATATCAAAGCCTTGGGCTTTGAGACTTGGTCCTAACCCCGACATAGAAACCCCTTTTGCAGATATTACATGATGGGCCTGCATAGCAATACCATGATGAATTGGATGTCCTCTGTCTAGCGCTACAGCTCTTAAAATCCTATCTCTATATTTTGAGTCTTTATCTATATTACCGGTAATCATAATTTCTCCTTATCTCCTTTAAATCCTGAGAGCTGACTACTTAAAATAAAAAAATCCATGTACTATCAATGCTTTTTAATATTTGCTTATATCACACATATATTTTGCTTTATATTTTGTATCTTCGCCTTTCGGCCAATAGCGGACATCAAAAAAACGTGACCTTTCTCTTGTTACTACTTTCCAATCTCTACCCGTAAGTGCCGTGATCGAGGAGAATATCACGGTTGTCGTGACAGATATTTGATAAAAGATTTTATTTAAATTTAATTTCCTTTCTCAACAATATAGTTGCGGTAACAAGCAACGTCGATGCTACACCGCCAATCAACGCAGCAGTCCAAACGGAATACCAATTTAGAGTATCCATTGAGCTTACTGCAGACGGGTCGTATATTCTATATTTACCCAGAATGATGAATAATATGACAGATAAAACCCCAGAAGTTATTCCAATGAATACTTTCCACATATTTTTCTTAATGTTGAAGTTTAATTCAAAACTTGGCCCTATAATATTAGTACCTAGGATGGAACTTCTATCAGCATTATCTTCAACTTGAGTTCTATCCGAACTACGTGTCACGCACTCTAAACTTCCAAAGTCACCCTTCCAATAAGAACTTGTTTTGCCGCGTATTTTAAACTGATATGTTGAATACGGTCTCAGTTGAATCTTGCGAGTATTTGTAGTTATCCCTTCGGAGGGTATAAGAACTATTTCCCGTGGTGTATAGACTTCTGATTCTTTCACTACAGGATCAGCGTTGTGTATTGTAAAGCTTACGTCTTCTTCATCTTCCAATAAAACGACTGATTCCTTTAGTCCGTCTGCCGTTTTCCTCATAGTAATGTGATTTTCTAAACTATGTCCTTTGTCATCATATGGTCCTTCCAGCTTCCAGAACGAGTCATCTTTAAATTGCAGTTCTTGTAAACGCTCTACAATTGCAAACCATTTTGAATCTGAAGATTCGCCAACCCCATCACTCAAATCCGATAAAATATCATCACTTTCAAAATAAGTATGCCATCGCGAAAAAGGCGCACGTTCCTTAAACTCATTTTGAAATGTGGTTTGATATCTTGATAAATTTTTGACATTTGGATAGTCACCCAGGAAGATATCATAAACCACCTTGTCGGCTTCTCCATCTTTCCCACTCTTTTGTTTTTTTGCACATACAACAGTACCTAGTCGAAATGGTACCCAGTGCTTAACCATAGCCCCCTTAGGAATATCACCCTGAAACTTAGCGTAGCCCTCGATCTCTCCATAAAAATGGATCGCATTAATTTGCTTTATTTTTCCATTTGCCAGTCTTTCAAACTCTATAAGGCTCTTCTCATCAAAATATTTTTTTGTATAGTCGTATCGCACCATCATTCCCTTGGGGAGAGTAATTACTTTGTGCACGTCATTGTAATAATCAGGCTTAGTGCACGTATCCCAAATGACAACAAATCCCATATAAAGTCCTCCTACTTATTATCGTTCAATCGGTCCTCTTGGATTTTTTTCCAATGTAAAAACCATTTTTCCCAAGGAATACAATATGAACTAACATTTTCAATATCACCAGAAGAAAGCTTGGTAATAAATGAGTTGTCTAATAGTCCAATATAAATACCTCTTGGAGAAATGTTAAAAATAGACTCGTTAATACCGCTAAGATTAAGCGCTTTTAAAAATGCAGAATTTAGCGATCTTATATTTTTAATTGACCCAGAACTGTTACAATACTCTCTAGCTATTTCTTTGGTTTTTTCACTAACAATATTCGTACAAATAGAGCTCGTTTCTGCCTCCTTGTAGAAAACGCAATTCCTGTATTTTTTTCGAGACTCCTTTTCAAAAGATGGATTAACCCATAGCTCGAAAGCATCTGACTGAGATCTTGTTATATTTTTTTCATCAGCAGATTCAACTTTTTCCTTTTTAACTTTCAAAAAATATTTTTTTAGGTCACCAATACTAATCCTTTCGAATAGTGGGGCCGTCAGACTGAACCCTGCTGTAGATATCGCGCATAACAGTGGCGATTTGTATTTTTTCTGATAATGAGCAACTACTTCCTCAGAAAAGACTGCCATCGATAAAAGCTTAGAAATGCGTAGGGGGGAGTTTTCGTAAGGAGGTGCAACGAGAACACAATTTATTTGTAAGATTGACCGAAGTGCTGACTGTTTAGCAATTTGTATTTGGGACTTAGAAATATCTGTATTATCTGCCCATCCGAATAATCTATCCCTTCCTCCACTTGAGTATCCTGAGGAACCTAAACCAACGATTCCAATTATATGTTTGTGTTCATTATCGTCGTCGCTGTCTGGCTCATGATAAATAATAAGGTCACATACACGACCGATGCTTTTGCTGCTAGGGATATTCTGCAACATTCTTAAATAGTTATGTAGTTTTTTCTCTTCCTTTGTCGTCACTCTTTTTACCACAGGATTCAGCTTAGCTAGCTCAAGTGGATTATTTGAAAATAATTGTTTTTCATGGATGAGATTTTTCATCTCATCTACAAATGATTTTTTGTTTTTTCTGTTTTTATTCTGTATTTTTACATACCCCTCCCTCATCATGCTTTTCATATTGTCATCTGAATATTCGCGAAGATTTGGCATTTGAATTGTCGACAGACTTCTTCCGCCATTCGTAGAATGACCAAGTGAATAGCCAAAAAACGAAAGGTCTTCAGCAAGCGAATCTAGAAACTCAGTCCTGAGAAGAGGATCGGGGCTAGGCATCGTTATATACGCACCTTCTTCAACAAAATCTTCGGATGAAAACTCCCAGTTTCCTGATCCCCAAATTACCCAACCATTTTTATAATTATAATCCAGAGGTTTTTTCAACACTTTTGGATTTTTCATTATCCAGGCGTATGTTTTATTGTAGGGGAGTTTTACCGTATCATCGACGTCTCTGTGTTTTTCTAAATTGACCGTCATTTCTTTTAGAGTTAATGGTCCCTTACAGCTGACTATATCAACCAAGCCATAAATACGGTTAATCCCTTTTTCACGACTCTTTGCAATGGCAACAGTTGTAAGCATATTGTCACTGAGTGGCCGCCCTCTAATTTCCCACTGCTTAAAGCCTGATAATAATTGGCTTGCCCAGGGATCGGGCACAAGAAGCAACTTAGAGACCATTATTTTTTCACTCATGCATAAATTTCCTGAGTTTCGTGTCCAGATATCAACTGGTACGACTTTAAAACCACTTATCCATTTCAGTGATACCAGTTGCAAATGACATTAAATTTTTCATTTTGACCAACGTCCGCTTTGGGTCGTTAGCAGACTAAATCTATCAGATTAATACCATGATATCGACTCAAAATTCGACCGCACCTCTAAATCACAGCTTATACAATCAATAGTACAACGATATCACTATCTGATTCATAGATATTAACAATATTTTTTTGTAGTTGTATTAAAATTATTTCAATCTAGGTTTTAGCTAGATTTTTTTAGCAGCTGTAATAAATCGTAATAGATATAAACTGACGAAAATGCTAAACCAAACTTTAAATCTGTTCTAATTTCTGTAATAGAGGAAAATAGAGCGCAAGCTTAATATTTTGATAGCCCATATTTTTTATCGCGCTTTGATAACGATTCAAAACAGGAAGATAAGTTTGCTTTTCGCGAATAAGAAAATCATTTAGTGATTCACTCTTTTCTGGCTCACTGGTTTTATAATCGATTATCCAGGTTTCATCGTTATTGGTTTCTATAAGTAAGTCTATAACAAGGTGATGAATATTTTCACCGTCTTTGTAAGAAATAGGAAATTCGCAGTATTTATTTTTATGATCTTCACCGTGCATCCAATAGAAATTTTTGTCTGCTAACAATAAAGTTAACAAGTGATTAACACGATCTAGCGATTCGTTTAATTGTTGAGCGGGTGTTTCGAGGTTAATTAATCGCGCTCGCCAGAATGGAATGTATTCTTGAATCGATTTTTGTTTCCAAATTTCTAGCCCCTTTTCACCCATTTCTTGAATTATTTGATGTACTAATGTGCCGATATTTCTGGCAGTTTTGTCTTCTAGTTTCAAGTCAGGAATATTTTGTGATTCCATTGAGTTAAAATCATCTTCAGTGCTAGGTGCACTGACATCTAGACCAGAATAGTTAAGAATATAATCTGTTAATTGATTGCCTTCTTCAAGTTTCGGCAAGGTCCAATTTTTGGGTAGTCGGGTTAGCAACTTGGCTTTTTCTTTTGTACTTTCTCGTTGTGAAATTTGATTTTCTATTTGTTGTTGATTATGTGTTTCGGAGTCGTACCGTTTAACGCTTAGTTCTATAGCATTCCATATACTTGAAAGCAAACTCGATTTTGATGGCGGGCTGAACCGCTGCGAATCTTTTTTGTCTTGCTTAATAGAACCAAGAAGGTGTAATTGTTTTTTTGCGCGAGTACAGGCTACGTAAACCAGTCGACAAGCCTCGAAGGCTTCTCGTTTTTTTTGTTCTTCTCTTAAATGTGTATATATTGCGTCTTGTTTATTTTCTATGTGACTAGGCGGGATAGGCCCCATTAGCAGCTCGGGATGACCGCTGCGACTAATTCGCTCTTGCCACATGAGCAATTCGGGATCGTTCGATTTTCCGCCGCGATGCAATGAAGGCAAGATAACCATATCAAATTCAAGACCTTTTGATTTATGAATAGTCATGATTTGAATCTGTTCGTTACTGCTTGGGTCTGGTGCTGCAAATAGTTTATTAACCGCTTTTTGCAGGCTTTCGTATTTTGGTAAGCTTCCGCTTTCATCGAGCTTATCCAGTAATTCAAAATAGACGTTAACGTTGGTGAGATCACTCTCTTGTTGCAAACAAGCCGGCCCACCTAATTGTATCCAAGTACCCTCGACCCATTGACGTAGCGATTTGCGTTGCTTCATTTTTAGAGCTTGAACTAAAATGGGAAAAACCCGCTGCAATCGATCTAAACCATCCAAGGTTAACGTTGAAGTTTTAGTATTTAAAAATGCGTCTTCAGTAAACATGTCAGATTGAATGGATTTATTTGAATGCTTACTTGGCTTGCTTTTAATGTCTAAACAGGTTTTTAACTGATCGACAAAGATTCCATATCGACGATTATCGTCACCGGCGTTAGCGATAACGTCAAGATCATTCAAACTAAGTCCACACCAAGGAGCGCGAAGTATGCTTAACCATGCGGTGCGATCTGCCGGATACAAAAGCGCCAAAGTCAAGGCCATAAGATCTTGAATTGCCATGACTTCTGAAAGCGGTTCAAGATCAACTGCACGATAGTTAATGTTAGCTTGACGTAAAACCGGTGCAATATGAACAGCGTGACTTCTACTGCGAACTAAAATCGCAATCGTATCATCTGGGTACTCATTCAGCCGTTCTTGGACGATTTTTAAAACGGTTGCCGCTTCATCATTTTCTCTGGTTTCGTCATCTTCTAAAATAAATGCGTGAAACACTGGGGCAGCATATTCAGTTTCATTAAACGCCTGAGCTACGGAATAACTCACAGCGCCACTGGAGATATCATTTTGATCTGGGAAAGAATCTGCAAAACAGCGATTATTCCAATTCACAATATTTGCATAAGAACGAAAATTTGTGGTGAGCTGCAAACTAGTTAACGGAATACTCCCCAAGCCATTTTCTCGACTATGCAAAAACAATCCAACGTTAGCACCGCGAAACCCGTAAATTGATTGCATCGCATCACCAACACAAAATAGTGTGCGCCCATCATCAGGTTGCCAACCCGCCGTGAGGAGTTCCAGCAATTGAACCTGGCCTATTGATGTATCTTGAAATTCATCCACCAAGATATGTTGAATACGATAATCTAAACGAATAGCAAGATCACTAGGGGAGTCGAGTTGCCCGAGGGCCGTGCGTGCTTTAATAGCAACTTCGGTAAAATCGACACAGTTTTTTTCTTGAAATACTAAAGTAAGATGTGCAGCCAAAACCGGCAAGACTTGACCAATGGCTTCCAATTGTTCCCATTGAGCACTATTGTATGCAGGGCTAGGTAAATTTCTTACGTCTTTAAAAAGGCTCTTTATCTCTTGATGTTCACTAAGAATATCAATGACATTTTTTAGTGCCGCTTTCTTTTCATTAACTATCTGCTTTTCTTCTTTACTGCCTTCGCTGGGAAAACCGATGGTTTTGGTTATTGATTTTCGCCAGTCGCCTTTGTCGGTTGTAAGTAAGGTAATAATACCTAACCATGCATCCATTCCCTGTTCGTCTGAATTTGGTAAAAGACTGTTGTCGAGGTCTAAATTTAGACAATGTATTATGGGAGAAGATTTTTTGGACGTTGGCGCGGTTAAATTCATGTCTCGTAAATTATGCGCTGCGTAAGCGGCGAGCGACACTATTTCACGATGACACCCATTTGGAATTGTTTGATTTAATTTTGCAACGAGTTCTACACGAACATTATTTAGGTGCTGCTCCAAAATCAATTTTATTTGATCATCACGACTACTGACTTTTGCCAGCGAACCGAATAAAGGTAGCCAGCTGTCTCGTCGTTTTAACATATCAATAAGTAAGCTTTCTAATCGATAAAATTGATTATCGACTTGCATCAACAGTTTTGCTAAAGCATCTGACCAGCTTACTTCGTCTTCCAAGGTGGTCATAAAATTCTGTACTGCTTTTTCATAAAGCTCGTCAGAATCTTCGACAATTTTAGGTGCACTACCAAACGTAGACTGTAGCGGTAGAAACGCAATAAGCTGTGCGCATAGACTATCGAATGTTCTTATCTGCAAACGGTTCGGGTTGTCGAGCAATTCCCATTGATAGCGATCATTTGCATCGAGTACTTTTCGTGCTAGATCCCAGGTGTGTTTTTGATGATCTTGTTCTGGACAAGGCTGAGTTAAAGCATTTTTAAGGGCGCTCAACAGACGATCTCGCATTTCCCCCGCCGCTTTGCGCGTAAAGGTGATCGCGAGAACTTCTTCTGGCTTTTTCGCTCGCGAAAGCAAAACCAAAAGCCGCTGTGTGAGAAGCTCTGTCTTACCCGATCCTGCTGGTGCTTCACAGATAAACGACTGGTTGGGATCTAACGCTTGTTCACGTGCGGCAAAGTCTTCTGGGCGCTTAATCATTTTGGTCGCTCGCATTGCTTGCCTCCACTTTTGAAGAAGAAACTTGTTTAATGCGACATAGGCTTTGCAAAGAACAAAATTGGCATGTTTGACTAGATTTTTTTGGATTTACATCGGCATAACCCAGTGTGAATTCGCGAGAAAGCCTTTCAAGGTTGTATTTCCAATAGCTTAAAATTTCTTGCCAAGATCCAGGCAAGTCCATTCTTGCTAAGTCTTCTGGAATTTTAAGACCCGGTGCAATTTCTTCGCGCTCACTAATTCCTTTAAAGCATACTTCTTTACTACTCAACTGCCCGATCGCAGCGCCTGTGACCGTATCACTGCTCGCAACCGCGTAAATGGGTACTTGAGGTTCGTCAGGACGATCTCCGGCCCACTGATTAATGCTAGGCGTACCGGTTTTATAATCAATGACCAACAAACTATCATCGTCTAATCGATCAACACGGTCATAACGTACTTGCAGCGGCATGTCTGCCAATACTATATTTTTCTTCGCTTCGTTAAACGCTACAGTAAAGGGTTCTCTTCGCTTTTCCAGCTCGATCCAAGCGCGAACTAAATTGAAAATTCGCTCCGATTCCAATTTTTTTAATTTAACTCCATGCAGCTGTTCAGACTTTGTCGACAAAAAGGCCGATGAAATCGCATCTTTAATATTTTTATCTGTTTCAGACTCACTTTGCGCTAATAACTGCTGCTGGCTTTTAGTTTTTCGCCAAAAAATTTCCAAAACATTGTGGACCAGGTTTCCTCTTTCTATTGGGCTTATGCCTGCTGCTGGTACCGCAATTTCATTAGTGTGCAAACGATGTTTTGCGAAGGCACGAAACGGACAAGCAGCTTGATCTTTTATTATCTGGGTTCCGCCTTTTATTTCTTTTGGATGAGAGACGATAGGTCCTCGACTATCATCGAGACTTTCGAGCTTAGCACTACCAAGAAGATTCTCGCTATAATCTACTAGATTTGACAGCGCGATTGCACTTGAATCCACTTCCTCAAAATCTTCAATTAACCGACTAGCTGTTAACTTTTGATCGCCATTGTATTGTGCAAAACTAAATACAACTTTTTTAGCAGAACGAGCAAAACGTTGTGTAAGTTTTTTTGCATAGTCTAGTTCCCGCTGTGCCGTTGCATTGGGCATATTACTTTCGCGTTGCAGTTCAATCGGTAAAAACGGATTAGGCTTAGGCGCCATGGGCCAAGAATGGTTATCTAATCCCATAACCCACAGATAATCGAAAGGCATACCCGCAGCTTCTAAAAGCCCTAACACTTGAATTGGTGATTCTTGCGTCTGCGCATGAAAAGGCCGATCGATAAAAATGGATTGCAATAGCGAATAGGCTTTAGAGAAACTTATCTTGTTAAAGATTGAATCCATCGCTCTAAGATTTTGTATCGCTTCTTGCCACATTTGTACCTGCTGATATTCAATGGTATCGAGAGTTCGACTTCCTGGCCATCCCATTGATAATACTTGTGAATGAAACAAACTCGCCCATTCACTTGGCAGATGATATTTATCACCTTTCAGTGTGAGCTGATGAAATTCCTGCAACCGTTGGTAAAAGTCTGGACAGCGTGCGGTGTCTTTTTCAGGAAGAACTTGGCCACATATTCTGCGTAAACGTGTAATTTTGATTTCAGGCTCTGTCCGCAAATCTAATTCAATTAAGGCTCGCTCACTGAATTCAGAATCGATACCGAGAAACGGCGAACCCAAAATCGCACTGATTGTATTAATATCCAGTTTGTTTCGATTTAAATTTAATGCCAACAATGCTGCTTTAATCGGAGGAGTATTGGACAGAGGTTGTGCGGCAGAAATGTTGACAGCGGGAGCATGGCGAGAGACCTGCGGAAAACAATACTGAGGTTCAAATACTTGATAAAGCACCTGTTCCATTTCTTTTAAGGCATTAGCAAGTTGAGGACAAACAATGCCTATTCTCGCCTTAGGTTGTTTTTCTAATATGCAAGAGGCCCACCTTGTTGCAGTAAGCATCTCATCTTTTGAGTCACGGCAGGTAAAGCGAACTTGTTCACTCGATTCTTCTTCCAATGAAATATGATTCACTTCTGTTCCCTGAAGCTCGAATGAATTTAATAAAGAAGTAATCAGTGGGGTTAAACTATCAAAACCAATTAAAAAGATCTTAGATGGCGAATCTATATATTTTGCGTCTACGGCTGCAACAATTTCTTTTTGCATACTTGCTGCATCTAGAACACCCTTTTCTTGGCAAAGACAGAAAAAATGTTTGCACCATGTTTTAAATAGGTCGACATCGTTTTGATCAGATGTCACTTGCTCGGGATTTAATTGCCAAAAAACCAAAGTCTGCCATGCTGACCGAGCGAGTTTTGCGGCATCCTTCTGATTTAATAACTGATATTCTTCACTGTGAGTTTCAACAATCGTTTGCCAGATTTGTTGTTCTTGTGTAGCAGTGAGAATAATTTTTGAGGTATCGCCATAGCCAGCTTGCTGCATGGCATCCCATTTAGACTGCAACCAGCCTTGCAATGAATAGCATTCTAATGTTCGCCATGCATTTTCTGAGGCGCCCATGGACTCGTCATACCGTTTTTGAACATAACGACTAAGCCTGCGGTTTGCCGTCAAAACCAAGCTTTTTTCATCTAGGTGATCAAACAACCTTGCTACAGAACCGAACAAAATATAATCAAAAAACCTTTATCTGTGAGTAGTTTATCTTCAACCAAATCAAGATAGTATGATAGGACTTCATATTGGATAAGGCGAGTATCGTGTGAACTTTACTTGAGATTTAGTTTAACTAGGTTAATATTCACTAGGGAATTTATGATAATAACGATAGAATTTGTAGCATCTTTAGAAATGCGTATTTAATAGATATTGAGTAATTCCAGGGTTAGGTAATTTCGCTCAACACAGTCTTTTAGACGCTCACTTAGCCGGTCAGAACGAATGCGGCGAGGCGATTGATGCTAAACTGGTGATTTCAATGAAAGCTATAATCAAACCCTTCTTTATATCTCTTTTCTTTCTGCTTTTGGGAGGTTGCTCAGCGTCAAACACGATAAAGCGAATTAAAAACTTCATAGAAGGCGAAGATCGTATCGAAATGCCTGGAAGTACAGCCGAAGTTTCGCCTTTAATGACAAAAGAGAATGAGATAATTCTTCCACCAAAAGCCGCTACCTTGCCTGAAACTCAAGATGCCAATTCTGACGCTGTAAACAAGAATGACAGCAAAAAATCGCAACAGGTTGCTCAAGAAAAAATTATAGAAAAAGCCCCCAGTCAAAAATTAATGACTCCAGCCGTAAAAAAACAAACCACGCCAAAGCCAACAAAACCTAAGGTAAAACAAACCCGTAAAGAGAACATACCAACAGGGTCAATTTTCGGACAAGTAAAGCTCACGGGAAAAAGTAAAAAAATAAAAGACAGTAATTCGATTCTTATACTGACCCCGAAAGACCCGAGCGTGCAGCTCGGAAATCAAGACAGTGACATTCTCCAGATTGATATGAAGGATAAGATTTATGCACCTGGGTATTTGACCGTTAAAACGGGGGATAAGATAGAATTTACCAATAGTGATGAAATTAGGCACAATGTCTTTTCGCCCTCTGGAAAAAACGCATTTGACCTAGGTACTTATGGTGCCGGGAAAAAACGTGCAGTGACGCTTCAAGAGGAAGGGATCGTCAAGGTTTACTGTAACATTCACCCTAAAATGGCCACCTTTGTATCTGTTACAGAAAACGGAATATCGGTTGTTGCCGATAAAGAAGGGCATTTCGAATTCAAAAACATTCCCTATGGCGACTATACGATCAAGGCGTGGAACATTCGTGGTGTAACCGAAAGTGAAATTAAAATTTCAACATCTTCTAGAAAAGAAATCAATTTTAATATTCTAGTTGAAAATACCAAAATCCCTAAACATCAAAATAAATTTGGTGAAAAGTATAAGAAAAAATCAGCCTTGTTTGATGATGAGTTTTATTAATGAAAACCTCCGTTAAGTTAAGTATTCGGAAAAAACTATTCTTTTTCATATTGATCGGTTTTTCTCTACAAATTATTTTTATTGTTTGGCAAATCAGACAACAAGCACTGAAGGTTTCCTCTGAAACCATACAGACTTCGCTAGACCAATCCATTACCGTTTTAAACACCAAACTAGATAGTCGGTTTTATTCTATTCAAGAAGTTGCACGAGGTATCAGTAAAGATGGTCGAGTGCTACCTTTGGTTTTTGAACGAGAATCATTGACATTACAGGATTTGAGTTTGGAGTTTAAAGAAGCGCTCGCTTTTGACTCACTTTTTTTTATTGCCGACGATGGCGAAATTCTAGCGAGATCAGATAGACCTGAAGCAATAGGAAGATCAATTGCAGGTCGTGCAGCCTTATTCGACGATGCACTCGCCAATGGGGAATCTACACAGAGTTTTATTGTTATTCGAGGAAAAATATTACAAATCGTCGTAGAACCCATTCTCGATAATGTCGCAAATGAAATTGTCAGAGGACTGGTCGTCGTCGCCTACGAACTCTCATCAGAAATTGCGGCGGATATCAATAAACTCACGGCAAGTGACGTTGGTTTTTTTAGATTTTTAAGAAACAAAGATCGAGAGATAAGTGGAGCTGAATCAGTTTACGTTACCAACAATTTAATTAAATCTCAAATTGATGAATATCTAAACCAAAATGAAACCTGGTCTCGATTTTTGGAGGACACCAATAGCTCTGAGCTCATAACCACTGCAAAAGAATCATACTTTAGTGTTCGCAATGTTTTGACAAACTATGGTGGAGAGCCGCTTGGCTTTATCCTAATTTTTAAGTCACAGTCGGAGTTAATGAAACCTTTTAACGCGATAGAACGATCTGTAATCATCATTGGCATGTCGTTTTTATTGGTTTCGATACTTATTGGTATTTTCGTTTCCATTAGATTGACAAAACCCATTCTAGAGCTTGTTAACATGACAAGCGATATTCAAGCTGGAATTTACCCCAAAAGAAAAGCAAGACAAGATAAACCCAACGATGAACTAGATCTACTTTTTAACTCTGTTGTTCAAATGGGAAATAGCATTAAGGAAAAAAATGATCTGGAAGGTTATCTTGCAGGCATAGCAAATGAACTCGAATCTGACTCAGAGCTATCCGACCAGTCCATGCCGATTCCAACTGAAACCAATAAAGCTTCTTCCCCTGGTGATCTTACTGAAATTGTTTTACCAACTACTCTAAATGCAGATAGCACTCTACCCGGGGAAGGCCCAGCATCCTATACAGGGAAAAATAAAATCGGTGGCCGATATCAATTATTAAGAAATCTCGGACAGGGGCAATTTGGCGTTGTTTTCCTAGCCCAAGACACACAACTGAATGAGAAAATTGCATTAAAGATTATCGATAAAAATAGGCTTAATAGTCAGGATGTCATTTTAGATTTTCATGAAGAAATAAAGCTGGCGAGAAGAATCACACATCGTAACATTACTCGCACTTATGACTTTGGCGAAGATGGAAATCTGATTTTTATCACAATGGAATATGTGGATGGTTTCACCTTAGAGAGACTCATACGCGAATATGGGTCCATAAACAGTCATCTGGGGCTGATCTTTGCAAAACAAATGTGTTCTGCAATTCATGCTGCCCATGAGCAAGGCATTATTCATCGAGACTTAAAACCTCAAAATATTTCTATAACGCAGCAAGGCGTCTTAAAAATAATGGACTTCGGTTTAGCGGTTTCTATTCGAACACTAGATGACGATCAGAAGGAAAAACTGCAAAGTGTTGCGGCTGGAACCCCAAAATTTATGGCGCCAGAGCAATTTTATGGGCGCGAACTCGATACAAGAACCGATATCTATGCGCTTGGAATAATTATGTATTTTCTATTTACCGGTAAAGTTCCCTACAGTAACAAAGATTTTAACAAGTTGGCCGAATTACACTACAAAGGAAAAATACCGCTGTTAAATGAAAAGATTCCTCACTTTCCAAAAGAACTTTCAGATATTGTGCATAAAACCATGCAGAAAGAACCGGATGAAAGATATCAGAGTGTCAAGGAGATATACGACAGTCTAAATAAAGTATCGGTAGCTTGATAAGCAAACGGGTTCTTATTGCAAGGATTCCTACAAATTGACTTTATTAATATGCGGGTTATATAAAAAAACGCGTACTTGATTGGTTTCTACTAGAGCGCACTTATTTAGATTTTTAGAATAAATGCGCTGTAGCAAAAATTAAATTTGATTGGTTTTTATTTTTAGCTAACTAGATTCCAATGCGCGATGGTAACCTAGCTTCACATGCTTCGTTAGTAGTTGGGATAGAATCAATGGGGATCATTCCTTCTAAACTGTGCCATTGATCTATGTCATCACCATTATCAAATCGAAATAACTGATAATTGACACCCCCAACAGTATCTGTTCCGGCTTGCTTGATGATCGCTTGATAAGTGGTTCCCAAAAGAGTGACCGTAATGAGTAGATTAAACGATTCAACATTCTCGGAGCTACTGCCTAATAAACTCCAAAACCCATCTACAAGTTCACCGCGAGTATTTCCTTCACCAAGGGATCCGTCGACGTTTGCGTCTTCTATGAACTTAACGCAAGCCGAAAAAGATCCGCTAATATCCGTTTCGCTTCCATTAAAATACCACTCGATTTCTGCATCTCTCAATCGATCTGGTGCAGAACCCAAGTCTAAATCAGACACTCTTAATTGTAAGCCTCCTACTTGGGTAAATGGCGCGGCGTCATCAGGCAATAGCGAGATTTCCTCAATCTCTTCAGCGGAATCAAAATCGTCTCCCGCAAAATCATTGCGTGACAAAGAAACCAAATCCACTCGGTCACTAATCAAAACATTTAACAGAATATTCACTAAGTCTTCATTCTCAGTGTTAGTAAAAAACTGGGTTGCGCTTTCTATGGTGCTATCAAGCCCTCTTTCATTTACAGCTTTGATAACAATGGATTCAATTGCTCTACTTCTGCCTTTTGCTTCATCAGATGTAATGTCTAGTTCATCACTACTTATAACGGCATCGATCACCTGTACAACCTGCCCTGTGACATCGATCACTCGATCGAAACTCTGTGTATTACTTGCATCACCAAGATCTGCGGGCAAGTCGAAGTCTCTTCGTCGATACACTTCTCTTAATTGCGCTTCCGCCTGATCAAGCACATTTGCCATTGCGCTAGAATTTCCAACAGCTTGATTTAAATCTACATTATCTTCGAGCAGTTGATTTGCTAACGCAGAATAAACAAAGCTTGATGCATCATTTGGCGTGCCCCTCTCGTCTCCAATTTCGGTATAGGTATCAACTAATCGATCCGACAAAACGGTTACTACTTTGTGAATTTTTAACGAAACATTAAGCAGTTGAGAATCTACCGAGGAGCTTCCATCAGTATTTAAATAATCAACATCAAGATCGTCTGACGTCAATCCCAGGTTTTGTAAAACGCGACTAGATTGTTCGGTACTTAAGTTAGCGACCAAAGAAGAGACAGGAGATATAATTACACTGTTTACATTATTGGTGGACGTATTGTTAATTCGTCGACTTAATTGCCCTAATAGAGGTTCGCCAGTCAGCACATCGTAACCACCATCAATTCGAATCACCAAATCAGTTCGCTCGGAGTTTGTACGTAAACAGAATTCCGCTTCTGACACAGAGGCATTTTCTCGACAGTAATCGACATTCGTGTTGGGATTAAATGAAAAATACCCTTCGTCATCAGTAAACGCAAATGGCTCCCACGCGTTTCTCGTTCCATCATTATTTGTATCAAGAAAAACCAAGGACCGAGCCAAATAGCCATCAATTGCTAAACCCGAGAACTCTTGATTAAAAGTTGATTCGGTACCGTTATCTTGCCCCGTTCCGCCACACGCTGAAATTAGCACTGCACATCCCAAGGAAATAACTTTTAGATTTGTTAAACATTTCAATTTCATAGAATCTACTCACAAAACTCACTTAAAAAGCTTCTTCGAAGCCAAAGGAAATTCCTACTCTTCGTGGGGCAGTACTTCCATCTATTTCGACTGACTCAGTCCCGTATTCAACATCAAGATTAAAAATTCTAAAAAATGATAGTCCGAATAAATAACTGGATAGTTCTGTACCTGCTAAATTCATTTGGTAGCCGAACCTAGGCGACGGTTTCCAATGTCCGTTCAACTCGTAACTTGTTGATAGATGAAACCATTGATTTTCGAACCCAACCACATCATCGTAGGTTGCTAAATCCAAAGACGAAGAAATTAACCATTTCTTGGTGACTTTTAAAATTCCATCGATTCGAGCAAGGGGATGTTTGGTATGGGTTTCTTCAGCGCGGAGCCTTCCTTCATCGATAAAGAATCTCGCGATTTCACAATTGTTTCTCTCTATTGTATTTTCCAGCCGCGATTCACAATTGACTCCTATTGCACCATAGGAAAATTCTGGAGAATTTAAATTTTCAAGTGTGAGCCCTAGGCGATATCGATTTGCGTCCCAAACAAATCCCAAATCAATCCCAATTCCAGTGTTTGATTCTAAGTTATTGTCGTACTCATCTTCCAAAACATCTTCAATACCTTCCCCATCTAAATCTTCAAGTCGTGTCACCTGCTTGCTAAGGGAAAGACGAAATATGTTTAATTTAGCTCCGCCATACAATTTTCCAGGTAAATTAAAATCTCTTAGAAGTTCACGCCCGTAGCCGAGAGTGAATCGAGTCTCTAATCCGCTTTTAAGATACGCAGATGTATTTGTTGTAAAGCTCTGATTTTGCTGATCCAACCTAAGCTCATCATCAAGAACACGAAGAGCTGCTTTAACGTTAAAATTAAAATCAATAAAGAAGGTCGCCTCGCCTAATCCTTCATATTCAAAATATGCAGGCGCAAAGGGTAGATTTAGATTAGCGGCAAATGTTAAGTATCCTGATTCTCCAGCATTTTCAATTACCGTGTTAAATCTTTCCAAGGTTTCTTCGGCGGGTTCATCGAATGAAGAGGAATCCTCTAGCAAGTCGATCAGATCGTCCAGGTCATCCGCAAAGTTATCAACTGGACCAATTTCAGCGCTAAGACTAAAACCAGGAAGGTAGTTGATTCGCCAGTTCTCTCCATCCTTCATCATTAATGGTGCCATTGCAGGATTAGACACCCCAGATGTGAGCGAATAGTGATTAGAGCTTGGGCCATGAGTCATCGAAGTACCGCTATTCACGGTACTTGTTGCAGCAAGAGTAGGAAATGAGACTGCACACAAAGCGGCAATAGAATATTTAAATCGCACCCTTATTTTGTCCTTTTTGTTGAATATATGAACTTTCTTATGAAAAACGCTTAATACGTTTTCTCAAATCAAAATTTTCAATTTAAACCTAGACGAATAACGGGACACGTGTTGATAAAATAAACGATTATAGAAAAACAGTATCTAAAAGGCCTTATACCTAAAGAATCACTCTAAAAAACGCCTTGATTAATTGGGATAATTAACTAAAAGACAGACAGCTAATTGGACAAAGCGATTGGGGATAGGATTATCCTAATAAAACCACTAAACTACGAAGCTAAATATTTCAATAACAAAGCTATCGCCTTTCTTGATCTGGGTTAAATACCATCTGGAGTATATGTTTTTCATGCTAGAAGAATCTAAAGAAATAGTATTGTCAAATGAAACCATATTAGCTGGCATCGAGAAAATGGGTAACCAGATATCAAAAGATTATGGTGAAAATGAATTCATAGCACTTTGCATAATGAAAGGCGCAATGGTTTTTTGTGGGCACCTCATTGACAAAATTTCTTCTCCGCTACATCTAGATTATATGGATGTGAGCCGCTATGGAAACGAACTGACGGGTAATAGTCTACTCGTTAAGACAGAACCCTCTTCGAATATGGAAAACTGTAAAGTACTTATCATCGACGATATGATCGACGAAGGAGAAACACTTTTATATGTACAAAATTATTGTAAAGAAAAAGGCGCAGCTGAAATAAAAACGGCTGTGTTATTAGATAAAAAACATAATAGACGAATTGATGCTTCTATCCCCATAGATTACTGCGCATTTACTATTCCAGACAAATTTATTTTTGGTTTTGGCATCGACTGTAAAGGTCTCTATCGAAACCTTCCCGATATATATGCACTTAATTCATGATGAAGTTAGGTGAATAGCATAAACAGTTAAGAATAAAACGCTAAATAGTTAACTCAAATCATGAATAAAATACGAAAAATTTGCTTGTTATTCGCGATGCATGGAGAAGCGAAGTCTACAATTGATTCTCTTGGGTTAACTCAATGTGATCAATTTGAAATTGACAAGCTTCCCTGCGAAATATACTCCGGAAAATTTAAACAATCCGAAGTATTTCTTGTGACCTATGGAAAAGATAGGCGTTACGACGTTGACTTTATCGGCCCCATCCCTGCCGCACTTACTAGCATGAAAATTTGTGAGATCATCGAACCAGAAATTGTAATCTCTTGTGGAACGGCTGGAGGCTTTAAAAACAAAGGAGCGGAAATTGGTACTGTTTATCTAAGTGCTGACAAATGCATTTTTCATGATCGCCGGATCCCGCTTCCAGGTTTTGACGAATCAGGAATCGGACATTACCCGGTCCTCAATGTGACGGGTATGGCCAAGAGTTTAGATTTACCACTAGGTATTGTATCTTCAGGAAGTTCGCTGGAAAAAAATAAAAACGATCTCGATATAATAAATAAATATGATGCAGTAGCGAAAGAAATGGAAGCAGCGTCTATCGCACTGGTTTGTTCACTTCATGAAATTCCATTTTTTTGTATTAAATCCATCACTAATCTTCTTGATATTGAAGGCGCTTCAGAATCGCAATTCCAAAAGAATTTCGAGCACGCGGTTGCTTGTTTACATAAGCAAGTTTTACGCGTGCTCGACATCACTGTTGACAATACAGTTGAACAACTTGGTTCGGAATTCTAAACAAAATCATTAATGCAACGATTGCGTTCTCACAGTGTCCGGAGTTGATCCCGTCCAAGCATTAAATGCTCGGAAGAAGGAATTTGGGTCATCGTATCCTAATAAAAATGAAATCTGAGAATACGGCAAGTCCGAAGTCGTAATGTAGTGGCGTGCTAGCTCCTCTCGCAAGCTTCCAAGGATCTCCATAAAGCTAGTACCTTCTTCTCCTAGACGACGCTGCAAGGTTCGCTTGCTTACTGCAAGTTTACTCGCCATATCGCCGATAGATACCCTACCGCTTGGTAACAATTCTAAGAGCGCGCCACGCACTCTTTCAGACATACCATCGTTAACCCCCAAATCTGCGAGCCTTCGTCTCAAACTAGGTTCAAAAAATTCCCACATTTGCTCGTTTTCTGTCACGAATGGGCGAGAAGCATCTTCTTTAGAGAAGACCAATTCAACACCCGTACCCTCTTTCGGCTCAACACCAAAAAACTCAGTGTATGATTCGAGGTGGGGTAATTTTTTTGGAGCAATGACCTCAACAGGTACAACGTGCTCTCTGGTTGCCATTCGCGCAAGCTGAACGAAAAAGCCTAGTTCCATCGCAATCAGTAAATTCGGCACCTCTAAATGAGCATCACTAAAACGAATCCCGAGCTTTAACTTCTCTTCGGTCTCGTCGATGTCTAATTTCATAGGACCTATCAGGGGTTTAAACTGTTGTAATCGACTCAGTGCCACAGAAAGATTTGGACTACACAAAGAAGCAAATATAGGAGGGCTAAAAAATTCAGCTGACATTGCATTAAGCAGAGTTAATGTATAACTTTCATCAGCTAGCTTTTCCATCGCTTTCCACATACGAAAATACTCTAGCGTATTTAATCCTGCCTGTTTACGCGAAAATATATCCTGTGGTAAGTCGGCTAAGCGCAGAAGTTCAACAACATTAATCCCTGATAAAGAAAGCAATGCTTTCCAGCTTTTATCCACATTAAATTGATTAACTTTTTTCACGTGTTTACCCCAAAACCAAAACATTAGATAAAGTAGCCAGGGCAGTTTGTATAATAAACAAAAGCTACCCATTTAATTATTGACTATGCTATGACAATCGGGAGAAACAAAAACTAGCAAACAACGCCATTAAACATTCACAAAATGCCAATTTTTTCCACAATTGGGTCATAAAGTCCCAATTATAGACACGAAGAATGACAAAAGATCCATTGGGGATACATATTAAAGGGATAAAAATTTTCAATTTCGCGAAAAACAATAACTAGATCACATATGTTTCAATAGACTCTCAAGTTTTCCGTAACCATCTGCAACTTGTATAAGAATTTTGTTATTTTTGTAGTCACAGCGATATTCCGTGTGGTGTTTAGTTTTTGTTTTAGCGGAACATGCTTCAAGCGGTTTCAAAGCATCTTTCTTATCGTATTCAAATCGAATTGTTCCATAATCATTATCATCACTTCTTGCAATGCGAAACTTATGACTTGAATTAGGAAGGAATTTAACTGGTAACCAAGTATCAAATTTCGACTTTGAGGATCTCAACTCATTTAAAGTATTGAACTTTAAATAAGCATCAGAAGAACACCCCAATATCGAAACAAGTAATAAAGAAACAATTGTTATTCTTATCATCATCAACCTTTCAACTCAATAAAATATACATGGAAAATTAGCTGTTATTGCTTTTTTAGTAAGGCGCATACTACCATTCCCAAGACACCGACTCTAGATAAATCCACGGCCAGGTCGCACAGAACAAGTCCTAAAATCGTTAAAAGTCATTGATAAATTAATGGTATAATTAGCGGTTTTTTAGCTGCTTATCCAATACTAATGACTGTAAAAACCTATACACCAAGCATAAAAGAATCAGGACAATCAATCGGTGAAGGAGAGCTCGAATTCGAAGTTCACGAAAAGATTGGTCATCGAGTAGGATTTATTTCTTTGGGTTGCCCTAAAAATTTAGTGGATTCAGAGCGCATCCTCACTCAATTGAGAACTGAGGGTTACGATGTTGTAAATACCTACGATGATGCAGACCTTGTCATCGTTAATACTTGTGGTTTTATTGATAGCGCGGTTCAAGAATCTCTGGATACAATCGGAGAAGCGCTTGATGAAAACGGCAGAGTTATCGTCACCGGTTGTCTTGGCGCTAAAGAAGACGATATTAGAGAAGTTCATCCAAATGTCTTGGGTATTACCGGCCCCCATGCCTATGAAAATGTTCTTGATCAGGTTCACAGCTTTTTACCGAAACCAGAACACAATCCTTATATTCACCTAGTACCTGACCAGGGCGTAAAACTCACTCCGAAACACTTTGCTTATCTAAAAATTTCAGAAGGCTGTAATCATCGTTGTACATTTTGCATTATTCCTGCTTTTCGCGGTGATTTAGTCAGCCGCCCTATTGGCGAGGTGTTAAGCGAAGCTCAAAGGTTAAAAGCAGCAGGAGTAAATGAATTATTAGTAATCTCCCAAGATACGAGCGCTTATGGTGTGGATACCAAATACCGCACCGGATTTTGGGAAGGAATGCCTATAAAAACTCAACTACTTCCACTTTGCGAAAAATTAAGTGAGCTGGGTATTTGGGTTCGACTGCATTATGTTTACCCTTATCCAAATGTTGATCACCTTATCCCCCTTATGGCCCAAGGAAAGTTGTTGCCCTATCTTGATATCCCGTTTCAACATGCGAGCCCCAAAATACTAAAGTTGATGAAAAGGCCTGGACAAGCGGAAAAGGTATTAGAACGCATCGTAAAATGGCGAGAGATTTGTCCAGAAATAGTTATCCGATCAACTTTTATCGTGGGTTTTCCTGGAGAAACAGAAGAAGATTTCCAAATGTTGCTTGATTGGCTTCAAGAAGCCCAACTCGATCGGGTTGGTTGCTTTCAATATAGCCCCGTTGAAGGCGCTACAGCAAATGCGTTACCCGACCCAGTTGATGAGGAGGTTAAACAATCTCGCTTCGAGCGCTTTATGGAAGTGCAACAGAAGATCAGCGAAGCAAAACTGAAAACTAGGGTTGGTCAAAAACTTACCATACTTATTGACGAAGTCGATGAAGAAGGGGCGATTGGGCGAAGTTATGCAGATGCTCCAGAAATCGACGGCATGGTATATTTAAATGGCGAAACAGGGCTTAATCCTGGAGAATTTGTTGAGGTAGTCATTACTCACTCAGACGAATATGACTTGTGGGCGGAGCTTGCCTAGTTCCAATTAAGGCTGGGTACAATCTAAAAAGGAAATAAATTTACGAAAGTGTTAGCCAGAAATGTAAAACGCCGCTTCAAAAATGAACGCGGCGAACTCACAGGCTGATCATTTATCCATCAGATCGTTACGTGGCGAAGTTCCTTCCTGTTCCCTGCCCCATCTCCCTATGGATGCCTCCTTGACATTTGTAAGTATAGAGAAATGGTGGGAGGATAAAAGACGCATTTACCACTAGCCTTTGTGAGATATATCTCACACGGAAGACTATTTTTTGATCACCCCTTTACCAAATCTTGACTTTAAACTGATGAGTTTTAGTAGTTTGACGAAATTAATCGTTTTTCGCGTCTTATTACTACTTTTTAGGACTTTGCCACTTTTGAGATAATTGTTGACTTTGACTCTGCACGATATGCTGAATGAGTGTTTCTTGCGCAGTTTCACTCATATTAAAGAAATCGACCCGCCAAAAGTATTGCTTTTGATCTTCCTGGACCTGCTCACAGCCCACCACAAAACCATCTGTTTGAACAACTTTTTCACTGGGGTAAAGAGTTAGACTGAGACGAACTCGCGTACCTTCCATAACAAAGTCTTGCGACTTAAATGCAATACCACAGGCACTAATATTCGCTTCTTTAATTTTGCTAGCGATTCTATCCACCAGCTTTGTCTCTAACGCCAAATGGCTGACAACCCGCTCTAACTTCTGATTGAATATGGAAATCAGTTTGGCAATTTTTGGATTTTCCTTTTCGACATCCAATAGCAACTTTTCAAGTTCTTTGTCTTGCTTTGAAATCAATTCAAATACGTCTGGTGCGTATTCGCGTGAGGAAGAAGACATTTCATCATCAATTATTTCGTACGATAAGCCTATGGCTTCATCTATGCGAAAGTAGCGTCTTCGTTCATTGCTCATGAGTCACCTTAAAAAATTTCTTCAGGGTTAAGATCAAACAAATATTCCGGTTCAAGGTTAAGCTCTCTGAGGATATCTTCACCCTGCTCATCATCCTTCAACAGCTCTACATCTTCATCGTCAAGTTCGTCACCTAATCCTTGTTTTACGAGAATTTCTACGCGCCGGTTTCGTGAACGATTTTTGGAAGAATCATTGGCGACCAAAGGCACGGTATCTGAAAACCCTGCGACTTCAAAACGACGTGGAGACAGATCCCCGCCTTTCATTAATTCCATAGCAACAGATACTGCTCTTGCTGCAGATAAGTCCCAGTTGGATCGAAAACGGGATGTACGTATAGGTAAATCGTCTGTATGGCCTTGTATTTCTATTTTTCCGGGTTTCTGCGCAAGCACCGCACGAACTTCTGTCATGACCTCGCGATAATCTGGTGCTAATTCGGCGGAACCCGAGACAAAAGAGCCTTTTTCTCGAATACGAATAATGATCAAACGTCCACGAGTTTCGATTTCTACCTGTCCAGCTTCAATTTGATCACTTAGAGCATCTGCCAATTCGTAAGCATCTGCTTCCGTCTCATCGAGCAACTCCTGCAGCTTTTCGACAACTTTTACTTTTACGCCTGCGTCGTAGCCCTCATCGCCTTGCTCAACATCAAACTCTTCCGTACAACTCACTTCGAGTGAACTTTCGGTGATATCAGTGGTTCGCTGATAGATTTCATTAATTGGCGATGGATCGGGTCTACCAGGGCTAAATTCTTGAGCAATAATGCTGGTTCCCTTTGGAATATCTGTCACATTTAACTTGTTTTGCACACCGAATGCTTGCGCCATTGAACCCGCTAACCGCTTAAACTTCATTGCATCCATTTCGGAGAACGACAAAAGCAAAACGAAAAAGCACATCAACAGTGACATTAAATCGGCAAAGGTCCCCATCCAGGGGGGCAGCCCCGGGGGGCAGTCACACGACTCTTCATCTTCGTCAGCCATAAATGCTCAGTCTCTCGTTATTCTTCCGCAGTTTTTCGTTTACTTTCTGGCAGGTAATTTCTCAGCATTGACTCGATGACTCGCGGATTTTGACCTGCCTGAATTGCCAAAAGCGCATCGATAACCAGGCTTTTAATCATCGCCTCTTCCGCCGCTCTCAACGATAGTTTGTCCGACATTGGTCCTGTTATCGCGTTGGCAACGATTGCACCATAGAGGGTTGTAAGAAGTGCCACGGCCATTGCTGGCCCGATTGATTTGGGATCATCCATATTCGCAAGCATGGCCACCAGACCAATAAGGGTCCCGATCATTCCCATCGCTGGAGCCATATCGGTCATATTGGCAAAAATCGACGCGCCAACAGCATGCCTTTCCACCGCTTTATTTTTTTCGGTGGCAAGTAGCGATTTCACAACATCCGGATCGTGCCCGTCGACCAGTAACTGAATTCCTCCTTGAAGAAAGTCACTGCTTACTTCTTTCCCTTCTAAAGACAGAAGCCCGCCTTTTCGGGCCTCATCAGCTAGCCCGACAATTTCATCAATCAAGTCATTTGGATCCGGTAAGTTCGATTTAAATGATTTACCCGCTACCTTCATCGCGCCCAAATATTGGCCCAAGCCATACTTGATCATTACCGCGAAAATCGTTCCACCAATAACAATAACCAATGAAGGAGCGTTGACAAACATGCCTAAATCGCCACTCATCAGCATTGACACGACAATCAATGCCATAGCACCTAGCATGCCTACCAGTGAAGCTAAATCCACTTTATATACCCTCGTTAAAAGTTACTTATCTTATTTAAGTCTAGACCGAATTCGTGAGACGAACCTATCGAATGCAATCATCTCTTTTATGATCTTTTTTTAACCAGAAAAAACTAACTTATGACACTAAAATAAAACCTTACAGTGTTAACAAATTGTCTTTTTAGGCATCTGTTGGTATCGGCCGATATGGGAAATTCTATAGCCATACCGTTGACCCACTCTATATCCTTAGGTACTGTGTCGCCCCGGAAAACCAAAGTTCCAATGGCCGAATTGGACAACAATAAAGCGGAGTGATTATCTTGTGGCCACGCGAAAAAGTCCTGACTTTGAAAAATCGCTTGATGAACTGTCTAAAATTGTGGAATCTCTGGAATCAGGAGACTTAAGCCTCGAAGACTCATTAAAAACATTTGAACGAGGTATTCAGCTCACGCAAGTATGCCAAAAGGCACTGATAGAAGCCGAGCAGCGAGTACAAACGCTGATAGAAAAAGACGGTAAAATCCAGTCCGAATCATTCGATCAAAATGCAAAAGAACTTGCCGATGACTGACAAATTCGGTGAATTTCTAGTTGAATGTCAAAATAGCTGCAATCAATTTTTAAAAGAAAAAATCCTAAATTTACACTCGAGTGAATCAAACCTCATTGAAGCCATGAGGTATAGTTTATTAAGTGGCGGCAAGCGCGTAAGGCCATCTATTGTTTTTGCTTCTGCCGCAGCAATTGCCAAATCGAAAGAATCACAGATTCAGTATAAGAATCTTGCTACGGTTGAACTCGCCGGTGCTGTTGAGTGCATACATGCGTATAGTTTAATTCATGATGATTTGCCGGCTATGGATGACGATGACTTGCGTCGCGGCCAGCCTACTTGCCACATTAAATTTGATGAAGCCACGGCGATATTGGCAGGCGATGCTTTGCAATGTTTGGCTTTTGATATAGTCGCATCTTCTCGTCTTGAACCAGAACAATCTCTCTTTGCTATTAAAGAACTCGCTAAAGCCTCAGGCGCCCAAGGCATGGTACTTGGACAAGCTGTAGATCTAGAATCGGTTAATTCAACGCTCACGATAGATCAATTAGAGTTCATGCATTTACATAAAACTGGCGCACTTATTGAAGCCAGTGCTGTGCTGGGTGGAATTTCCGCAGGCGCTACTGAGCAACAGCTCGATCGACTACGAGGTTATGCCCGTGCAGTTGGGCTAGCATTCCAGGTTCAGGACGATATTCTTGATGTGACTGCAGAAACCTCAGTACTGGGTAAACAACAAGGTGCCGATCAAACTAAAAACAAACCAACATATGTCTCTTTGCTGGGGCTAGATGGAGCAATATTGAAAGCGCAAGAATTAAGAAATGAAGCGCTAGATACAGCCTCCCACTTTGAAGATAATGCGGTGTTTTTAAATATGTTGGCGAACTATGTTATCGAGCGTAAATTTTAACTTGTCGAATCTTTAATAAAGCAATCCTTTGCCGTTACGTTTTAATTCCTTCTAAGCCAATCCTTAATTGCACGCCCAATAGCTTCTGGCTGGTCTTCTTGCAGAAAGTGTAATGCCTGACCAATGTAAGCCGTCTCGAGATTTTTAATGTTGGATTCGTACCACGCTTTTACGTCATCATTCACGAGCGCACCTGGGGATCCATAAACTAAAAGCATCGGCTTTTTAGTTTTTGTCATGAAACGCTCAATTCCTTTCATCACCTCTATATTTTCACGTGGTTCACCAGCAATAGGAACTGACCTAGGCCAAGCCAGAACTGGTTCTCTCGAATCAGGTTTCAGAAAAGGCCGCCGATATGTGTTCATAGCAGATTCACTCATCTCTCTGACAACAAAACCAGGAAGAATCGTTTCAATAAACATATTCTGCTCGACAATCATCGTACGTCCCTGAACAGGATCTTTAAATGCGCGAAACATACTGCCCATTTGCTCTCCCATCGCCTCGAAGCTTGGCTGAGGAAAAACAGGAGGAAGCAAACCTTCCATAAAGGCAATGCGTTTAACCTTGCGCGGATGATTCAAAGCATATTGAAAGCCCAAAGCCGCGCCCCAGTCATGCAGAACAAAGGTAATATTGTCTAAATCTAATCGATCCAGAAAAGCTTCTAAATAGGCATAGTGATCTTTAAAACTGTAATCGATATCTGGTTTCCCTGAGTCGCCCATTCCAATTAAGTCAGGTGCTATCGCGCGATAGTTGTCGCCCACAAGCGGAATCACATTCCGCCATAAAAACGAAGACGTCGGATTTCCATGTAAAAACACCACGGGACTTCCGTTACCCTCGTCGTAAAACGCGATATTTTGTCCCAAAACGCGGGTATATTGCTTTTGTAGGCTCGTCGAATCGTCAATCACTTCCTGCGTAATTTTTGCAACACTCCAGTGACTGATCATAAACAAGAGCAATGCCATAGATCTCAAATATCGAAGGTACATTGATACTTCTCCCGTGGTTATGGTGTGGGAACCAGATATTTTGAAATCGTAATGTCGGCAGCTTCATCTCGTAAGGGGATAAGCGCTTGATATTCTTTCGATTGATACCATTCATCTAGCTCTTTAACGCTAGGGAAACCGACAACCGCCGAAATTTGATGTTTTGCAGAACCTGCAAGCGTCTCTTCAAATTTACCTTTAGCGAGGACATTGCCTTTATATGGCTCAAATGTCGCAGCGGACTTCTTAGCGTATTCTTGAAATTGTTCTGGATTTTTAATAATTGCAGTTGCAATAAAATAAGCATTCATAGGTATCTCCTAAATTTAATTAATTTGAATAAAAACTATTCAGCGTCTAAAAACATCTATATTATGTACACATGTGAACAAAACGAACATTAACATTTTGTACACAAATGTACAAATTAATTTTTATTTTAATATGGCACGAAAAATATCATTTGACAGAGACGAGGCCTTAGAAAAGGTCATGCAATCAATGTGGCTCAAAGGGTTCGAAAGCTGTTCCGTAAAAGCAATTTCCGAAATGCTTGGAATTACGAGGTCCAGTTTTTACAACACTTTTGAAAGTCGCGAGTCGCTATTCTTGGAAGCAATGGAACGCTATGTTAAACAGAGTCCCGATTATCTTTTAGTCACTGAAATCGAGGCTTCCAGCCCACTGGCGCTGCTTAACCAAATTTTTAAATTGGCCGTAGAAAGGAGGACATCTGACCCGCAAGCAAGGGGTTGTTTAGCATTAAACAGCATTACTGAACTTGTTGGGGTTCATGAAGAGTTGGGACCTAAGCTGGAAAAAGCTCTACTAGGTAGTATTGAACGTATAGAGAAACTTTTGCAACGCGCTGTTGCTTGTGGGGAGCTATCGCAGGACACGGACATTCATACACTAGCGCTTGCGACACAAAATCTATTGATGGGAACAAATTTATTGTCAAAAGTTATCAAAAATCAAGAAGAGTTATGGCTGGCAACCAAATCTACCTTAGTGGCGCTGAATTTGTATAGAGAAGTATGAAGATTACAATTGACGGATGTCTCGGCGAACTTAGCGATATGTTGTAAACTATTAGTCCTATTAGTGACTTAGAGTATAAGCTTGATTCTAATGACCCGAAGAAAGTAATAACCCCAAGAAAGTTTAAGGTTCATAAAGAGGTAATACAGGTTAAACAAACCAAATAATTGTATAAATTTCTCGTATCACAACCTATCTGTTAAACCTATAGCAATATCTGTAATTAAGGGACTATCTGTAAAGATAATGCGCTACTATGCTGGAAGTCGGGGGTTTTTGACACATATTGCCAGTAATCTCGTAGAATTTTACTGAGAGACTAAAGGGGAAATCCGCGAAAACATGGTTTTGCAGTAAAAAACCTAAGGAAAATTTTTAATGAATGACGTATTAGATCAACTGGATAGCGTCCTTAAACAAAGAAAAGAAAACGGTGACCCAACATCATCTTACGTTGCACAGTTACACCATAAAGGGTTAAATAAAATCCTAGAAAAAGTCGGTGAAGAGGCAACCGAGGTGATTATTGCTGCAAAGGATACAGATCCGAGTGGCGATAAATCAGACATAGTTGGAGAAACCGCCGACTTATGGTTTCACTCTCTAGTTATGTTATCGCACCTGGGGTTAAACTCCCGCGATGTAGTAAATGAATTAAGTAAACGATTTGATCTTTCAGGCCTTGCAGAAAAAGCTTCTAGATCATCAAGTTAACATGTGTATTCAATAGAATTAAAGAAATAGGTAATCGGTATGGGTTTTGGTGGCATTAGCATTTGGCAGCTTCTCATTGTATTAGTTATCGTACTTTTACTTTTCGGTACGAAAAAATTAAGAGGTTTGGGAGGCGATCTTGGTGGCGCGGTTAAAGGGTTCAAAAAAGCACTAGAAGACGATAAAAATGAGTCAGAAGATCTAAAGAAAGAAAAACCTGAAGAAGAGCTTGCAGAAGCAACTGAATCAAAAAAAACTGAAACTCAATAATCATTAGGTTAACGCTATGGGTTTCCTTGAGCTTGTTGTTATTGCTGTTGTTGGTCTTCTTGTTATTGGGCCTGAAAAACTTCCCGACACAATAAAAGTTGGCGTGGTTTGGGTGAGCCGTATTAAACGAATGATTTCGAATACGCGAAATGAAATTGAACAACAAATCGGAATGGATGAAATTCGTCGTGAGTTGCACAATGAGGAAGTGCTCGAATCGCTCAACGCCATAAAAAGAGAAGGCGAAGAGCTAGAATATAAATCGCGAAGCGCCGAGCAACTCGTTTCAGATGTAAACAAACGTTTACTTGACGAAAAACAAGAAGAGTTCGAAATAGGAAATCAAATTGGTAATCACGGCCCAGATGAAGACTCGTTAAAAAGCAGTAAATAAATGGAATCTGATACGAATACCACACCCTCGGCCGAACAGCCTTTAGTCCAACATCTACTTGAACTGCGTACGCGTTTAATTCGCTCATTGTTGGCCGTGCTCATTGTTTTCGCTGGATTGTTTAGTTTTGCCAATGAAATTTACGAAATTGTTGCAAAACCATTACAGGTATTCTTGCCCGAAAACTCCCAAATGATCGCTACCGATGTAGCAGCTCCGTTTCTCACCCCATTTAAACTCACACTTTTTGTTTCACTTTTTATTAGTATCCCTTTCATTCTTTACCAAATTTGGGCTTTCGTTGCTCCCGCTCTTTATAAAAATGAAAAACGGCTTGCGCTTCCACTATTTATTTCAAGCGTCGTGTTATTTTATGCCGGAATGGCTTTCGCGTATTTTGTCGTATTTCCATTGGTCTTTGGTTTTTTTACATCGGTTGGTCCGGAAAGTGTTTCTATAATGACGGATATTAGTAAATATCTGTCATTTGTGATTAAACTCTTCTTTGCTTTTGGTGTTGCCTTTGAAATTCCAGTGGCAACTGTCATGTTAATTTCAGCTGGCGTCATCACACCGCAAGGGCTCGCTCAGAAACGTCCGTATGTTATTGTTGGATGTTTCGTAATTGGAATGCTGCTGACACCACCAGATGTTATTTCCCAAGCACTTTTAGCAATTCCCATGTGGATGCTATTTGAGGTTGGGCTTTTCTTTGGCAAACTAGCCAAAAAACAGTAAAAAAATTTCTTCAGCATTCATTCAGTAACCCTTAGTCATACTGCAACCAAATCGAATCAGTAAACCGGGGTTGCAGATGAATCGTTTTAATACTTTAATTTTTTCTTCTATTTTTTTATTAGTGCTTGCCGGCTGCCAAGCCGAATACACCGCCAGCTATACTGAAACTGAATATGTACATGATTACGACGATGAACCAATTACAAGACCGGAACCCAAACCCGAGCCGGTTTACCTGGGGAATTTTAGCGTAATCGACAGCTATGGTTATGATAGTTACTTCTTCCCATTTGCAGATTTGAGTATTTCCCCATTTATAAACAATGGTTTATTTAATATTCACTGGGACTTAGACGCTTATCAAGATTACTACCTTGAGCTAACTATCAGTAAATCTCCTAGCTTTATAGAAAGCCAATTGATATATACAGATTTTTGTGATGTTTATGGCGGCTGCCATCAATTTCAAGAATTACAATGCGAGTTTTCGCCTCACTTAGATCTCAATTGTGGCAATCGACTAGGAGAGTACCAAGACAACTATATTGGTGACTGGTTTACCCAATTTCCACAAGATCTTTATTTAAAATTAGAAGTATGTGATGAAGACTTTTACTATTGTGAATACGCCACACAAAAAGTACAGTTTGAGTAATCTGCAGGGAAATTAAAAATGAAAAAAATCACGCTAACGACTTTTACCTGTATTTTATTAACCTTATTTTATAGTCCAATACTGTATTCAGGAGAAGTTAAAGGAAAAATCGTTTCTTTAAAGGGGTCTGGTGTCAACGCTGCGGTATTAGTTAAGATCAACTCAGAGATAATCGATACTCCAAGATGCAATGAACTGAACGTATTTAGCATTAATTTCGCATCACCCAGCGCAACCTATGTTTTCGAACTTGTGAAACTCGCCTTTAAAGAAAATTTAACTGTTTATATTGAGGGCTTAGGAACTTGTTCGTCCTACTGGAAAGCCGAAGATATAAAAGAAGTGACATTATTTTATTAGAATTGATATGCGCATCCCTAACTACGGATAAAATCGGCAATAAATGGGCAGAACGTATATAAAGTTGCTAGACTAAAGTGGAGGCAAATTTAATCAATAGATCGTTGAGTGATACGAGCAAGCAGAGTCTGTTAATGCACTTACTTTATCCGGAAATAAAACCTTTCGCGCGCCATGATATCGAAGTAGACGCAATCCATACTATTTATGTTGAACAGTGTGGCAACCCCAATGGCATTCCAATTTTATTTGTTCACGGTGGACCAGGGGCTGGCTTAAGTAAAACCGACAGGCGCTATTTCGATCCTGAAAAATACCATATTGTTTTATTCGATCAACGCGGTTCAGGTCGGTCGACACCTCATGCAGAGCTTGAGAACAATACGACTCAACATTTAATAGAAGATATGGAACGCATTCGATGCGAATTAAACATCGATCGATGGCTTTTATTTGGAGGTTCCTGGGGTTCAACATTAAGCCTTCTCTATACGCAAGCTCATCCAGAAAATGTTCTCGCATTAATTTTGAGAGGAATCTTTCTTTGTCGTCGCAGTGATATCAATTGGTTTTATCAACACGGGGCTCATCACGTATTTCCAGATTATTGGCAAGACTTTATAAAACCAATTTCCCCGGAAAAGCGTGACAACCTCTTGTCTGCGTATTATGAAAAACTAACTGGCGAAAACGAATTGGCTAAAATGGCCGCCGCAAAAGCCTGGTCTTTATGGGAAGGACGTTGTGCTACTCTGCGACCGAGTACCGACGTGGTAAACGCATTTTCAGATACTCATTTGGCAACGTCTCTTGCCCGAATCGAGGCCCATTATTTTATCAATCACAGCTTTATAGAAGAAAACCAGATAGTCGATAATGCAGCTATGCTCGAGAGCATTCCGGGAATCATCATTCATGGTCGTTATGATATGGTCTGTCCGCTCGATAATGCCGTAACCTTGCATCAAGCCTGGCCGAATTCAGAATTACATATAATAAGAGATGCTGGACATTCATCACGAGAACCAAGCATTGTAGATGCACTTGTCAGAACAACAAATGCGATGGCCAAGCAATTTTCTGGAGATAGTGATCGAACAAGTTAATCTGCCACATAGCGAATATGAGCAGCTTTTGTCTCGTATTAATTTGGACGCATGTCGGATTCATTTGGAATTGAATCGTTTGGCCATGAAATAGTGACTTTCGCGCCTCCTAAATCAGAATCGTCTATGGTTATTTTCCCCTTATGCCAAGTCATTATTCTTTTCACAATCGCCAAACCAAGCCCAAATCCGCTTTTCTTATTTGTACCGGATAACCTGACAAAAGGATCAAGAACTCGCTCACGAGAAGATTCATCTATACCTTGACCATCGTCTTCCACCACGACCTTGCATTCGCTATCTTCATTTGAAATTTCCAACAAAGCAGTAATACGAATTTTAGAATTTCCATATTTGAGAGCATTCTGAATTAAATTGCGAATACAGTGTTCAATCAATTTCCATTCACAAACTATGTTTTTATCTAACCCAGAATATTTAAATTCAAAATCAATATTTGCTGTAGCATTAATTGATTCTATTATATTTTCAACTAAAGATTTCAAATCACCAGGCTGGAAATCGAGCTTTTGCGAGTAGTGTTCATAGCCTGCATAACGGAGTAATCCAGAAATCAGTGCATCCATCTCTTCTACATCCATCTTTAAACTCTTTAACTGACTCGCAATATCTTCTGGCCTTTCACAATTTTGAGCCAACTCCAAAGAAAATCTCATTCGGGCTAATGGTGTCCTCAACTCATGAGAAACAGCCGAAGTCATATCTTTGTGGGATGTAATAAGCGCTCTAATTCTCACCGACATTTGATTAAAAGATTCTGCAAGATCAGCGACTACAGATTGAGAACCGATGTGAATTTTTTCTAACACACCATCTTTCCCAATAATTTGGGTTTGAAATTTAAGCTTTTTTATATCCCGAGTAAGAGGCCAGATCCAAAGGTAAATTGCAAGAGCCATAAGCAAATAGAAGAATATTAAAATAACGAAATAGAGTTGATCTGCATTTTCATCCGAGTATTTAATGGAGATCGAAATGACTTTATTCGAATCTCCCAATCGCATGTAGATGATTTGTGTTCCTTTTCGCTGAAACAAAGAGACAATTTCTCCTTTTGAGATCTTGAGCGAAAGGCTAGAGTTGGCAAAATCTTCAATATCTACAAGAGAAATTTTGAAATTTGAATCTAGCTTATCCAATTGGTCTATGATTTCTGAAATTTGATTTTGATCAATAACTTGAAGTGTTTCGAGGAACGCAATCTCGGTATGGGATAAATCGGGTTCAGGATTAACACTTTTCCATAGCTGATCTGCAAACCAACCTAAAAATACAATGGACAGAACTAAACTAAAATATAGAGAAAAAAAAGCGCGGCTCATTAGCTGAAAACCCTGACCGAAGATGGCTGAGGAAAAACGTCCATCACCAAGCCTCGGCAATAAAACAATAACCTTTCCCCCATATGGTTTTTATTTTTTCTGGATTTTGCGAATTATCACCAAGTTTTTTTCTTAAATGGGAAATTCTCACATCCACAGTTCGATCTAAACCATCGTACTCCCTATCGTAGATAGTTTTATACAAATATTCACGATTTACAACATCACCAGCCTTCCTCGCCAACTCCAAAAGCATATCAAATTCATGACTAGAAAGTGGAATTTCATTTTCTTCTAACAATGCTGTCCTGGAAGAAACATCTATTTTCAGACAACCAAATTCAAAGCACCCTTCCGCCAGCGGTAGACTTGAATTATATCTGCGTAACAAGGCCTTTATTCTCGCGAGCAACACCCTTGGTTCAACAGGTTTGGTGACGTAATCATCAGCGCCAAACTCCAGTCCTTTTATTTGATCATTATCCGAATCCCTTGCAGTGACAATCAGAATTGGTCCAGAAAAACGCGGCCGCAACTCATGACATATCGTTATTCCATCTTTTCCAGGTAACATAACATCTAAAACAACTATATCTGGATTGAGATCTTTTACTTTGCGAACAACATTGTGCCCACCAGCCTCAATAATTACTCGATAGTCATTACCTTCAAGGTAATCCTTAACAAGATTTGCCAAACGAATATCATCTTCAACCAGCAATACCAAATTCATCGCAACCCCTTATACCACTAAAAGAAATTCCACGCGTTCCGACGACGCTTTCGAAATTTTTTATCAGACCCCATATCTTGAACTACTTGAAACGCTTTTCTCGCCAATAGTTCTTCTTCACCAATCTCTCTCAATTGAAAATCGAGGTTTTTCTTTGTGGAAATTGAAACATAATGTTGACCGGATGTCTCTTTTTCCCAACATCGCAGTGGTAAACGTTTGGATTGTTGATATAGACAAACATTTCTGGGGGTTTCAGACCGCCATTTTAATTCCAATGTGTCTTGGCAAAATTTTTCACTTTCAGAAAGGACACAAAGATTGGGTTTTATCGCAAATTCAATCACTGGTAACTCAGATGAAGAAGTCGTTTCTATTGAACCCAGTAAGATAGACGCTGCTATTATTCTGATTGTTTTACTATTCTTTAGAACTGAGGGACTAAAACTAAAAATGATACACCCCCCCAAAAAACACGGTAGTACTTGTCTTTTTATCTACCAGTGGGCTATCAACAATTTCCTCACCAAACCACTTATTATGTAAGAAAAAATATAAACTCCAATGTGTATTTATACGTCGTTTATAATCGAATTTAAGAATTGGAGAAAGCGTACTAGACGCTTGATATATAAGTCTTTCATCGGGCACTTCATTTTCATCTAGACCGTAATAATAATCCACGATACTTTCATCTTGCCACACAGCCCCAACAGTGAATTCAAATAAATTTGTTTCATGCTGAAATGGATAAGTAGCGGAAAAACGGTATTCATTTCCATTATGGACCGATGAGATATCTTGGAGCCCTTGTACATTATAAAACCAACTTTCAGAGTAGTAGTAGTACTCGACGCCAGCTAGTAAAGCCATATTCCGGCTATCAATTTGGTCTATATCAAAAATTATTTCGTCATCATTTCTTTCACCGTCTGCATCTCCACCGCCAGCTCCGTCTAGCTCGTCGTCATCGGGAGCTGCAACTGGAGAATTATCAATAGAAATACCTTCATTACCTAAAGTAAAGTTTCTAATATTCCATCGATCAAAATATACCTGGTCAAAACTTAGGGTCGAAATGAGACTTAGGGTATGGGACTCATCTTCAAATAACGTATAACCCAAACTTGTATCATTTACAAAAAAACGCTCTCCGTAGTAGCTCACACCGGGAATTAAATATATAGGAATATCATCACTGGAAAAAATAGGGTTTGTTCTCACACCCAACCCTAGAGCAATAGAGAATTCCCATTCTCCCACAGGCGCACAATCGGAAGATTCTTCAACACAGGGCGATGTGTCGGCATAAGAAATCGCGTTGAACCCAAATCCGAGAAAAATCCCAAAGCAAAACCTTAAGACACAAAGAACTGTTTTAAAACAATACAATTAACTCTCCAGGAGCTTTTATCTGAACTGGGCCAGTTTTCATCAAATGTAGCACACCTAATTTTCCATCCTAAAAAATATTAACAATAATTGGCTACAAATCTGTAATATTTTGTAACATTCCATATTTGATCAACAAAAGGTTTTTATGAAAGTCCTTATTCAAAGAGTGGCCCACGCTAATGTCGTTGTGAACGAGGTGATAGTTGGCAATATCGACAAAGGAATTCTTGCACTGGTAGGAGTAGAAAAAGAAGATGGGGTGGAAAGTATCTCCAAGATGGCAAAAAAGCTTGTCAACTACCGCATATTCCCCGATGCACAGGGGAAAATGAACCTAAGTGTTACAGATATTTGCGGAAGCATACTTGCGGTTTCACAGTTTACCCTTGCGGCTGATACACAAAAGGGCTTACGACCTAGCTTTTCCAGCGCCGCCTCACCTGATTTAGCAAGGGCATTATTTGAACGATTTTTAGATGAAGTCCGGCAGCTGGACATAAACGTTGAAACAGGGGAGTTTGGTGCAGACATGAAGGTATCTTTGCTAAACGACGGTCCAGTTACTTTTCTACTAGAAACCTAGTTGTTAAATCTTAAACTAACGAATGAGTACCTGCGGCATACGTATTCTGCTTCTTTAGAGGTTTCTAATGTGCGCATATTTGCTAAAATAGAGCCACATTTTCCTCTATTCTAATAAATATTTAGGAGCTTTATTATGGATCCAGTTTCTGCAACGCTTATGACTTTTGGTGTAATCTTGATACTGGTTAGTTGGATTCAGTTAATGTTCACTTCTTTTGAAGAAGACTTTTCCTGGGGACTAACGACGGTGTTTATACCTGTAATTTCATATATTTACGGCCTCTGGGCATGGGATAAAGCCAAAGATGCGTGGATTTTCGCCGTGATTGGCTGGGTATTGGTTTTGTTATCACTTTAGTTTTTTGACTTTATTTTTAAATTAGACCAAGTATTTGAAACTCAACTGCGACCTTGGAGAAGGCTTAAACGAAATTGACGAAGCAATAATGCCTTTTATTGACATGGCAAATATTGCTTGTGGCGGTCATACTGGTGATGAATATTCGATGGCACGCACCGTAAAACTTGCGAAGTTTCACAAAGTGCAAATCGGTGCCCATCCTAGTTATCCTGACAAAATACATTTTGGTCGAGCATCTCTGAGTATTCCCAAAAATGAGCTCTACGAAAGCTTAATCATTCAAGTCAATAATCTCGATAAAGTTTGCAAAAAAGAAAAGGTTCAACTTGAGCACATAAAAGCGCATGGAGCCCTTTATAACGATATGGTTGCCGATAGATCTATTTTCCAATTGGTTTGCGATCTAGCAAAGCATTTTCATCTCCCCTTAGTTGTATTCGCTGATGATCAGAAGCATAAAATGAAAAACCCAAGGCTTTTGTTCGAAGCCTTCGCTGATCGCGCCTATTCTGATTCGGGCAACCTTGTATCACGAAAAATTGAGGGCAGTGTGTATCGTGATCCACATAAATGTGCGTCCCAAGCCTTTGAAATTTTAACCAACAACCGGGTTCAGCTTCAAAATAAAACTTGGCTACCCTTAAAAGCGGATACAATTTGCGTTCATGGCGACTCAGAAAATGCTCTGGGAATTGCCAAAGAAGTTAGACTAAAGATCAATAACCTAGAACGATAATCATGTCGGATGCGTTTGAATCTAAGCAAGTCTACACATTTGAGGTATCTCAAGTATCTGAAAATGCGATTTATGTGTTATTTAAATCCGGTACAAACGAAATTGCTTCGCCGCAACTCACTCAGATTATTAACTTAAGCAGTCAGGCAATTCGCGATAAATTTCAAGAAACGATTACCGATTTAGTGCCTTCATATCAGAGCATACTCGTTTATTTCAAACTTTTAGATATTGAAGCTGAAGAACTAATAAAAAACATTAAACCTTTGATCAACACGGCCTGTCATTCCGAGCTCAAATATCGCAATGACCGCAAACTTGAAATTCCAATTTATTTCGGCCCAGAAGCTGCACTCGACTTAACCCATTTATGTGAAATAAAAAAATTAAGCACTGACAAATTCATCTCTCTTTTTTGCAAAACCGCTTATACCGCCTATGCCATCGGTTTTATGCCCGGATTTGCGTTTTTAGGATTTGTTGATTCACTTTTATCGTATCCAAGAAAGCCGCGACCGAGAAAATTAGTTCCAGCCGGTTCACTGGGCATCGCAGATACTCAAACCGGTATTTATCCTGGTGATACACCTGGCGGTTGGAATATTATTGGTAACTCTCCCATAAATTTTGCCCCACAAAAAGATCAAGGTACCACGAAACTAAAGGTCGGCGATCAAGTAAATTTTTATCCCATTACAAAATCCGAATATGACGCCCTGAAAAAGGAACAAGAGTGATCGAATTCGGCAAGATGGAAATAATACAATCCGGACCACTGTGTCTGATTCAAGATCTCGGAAGGTTAGGTTTTCAAAACGTTGGCTATAGCACTTCTGGGGCTGCCGATGAACACAGCTTTTTATGGGCAAACAAACTTGTTGGAAATAATACTGCACTTGCCTCGCTTGAAATCACATATGGTCCATTTATTTCCATATTTGACCAAAAAACTAAAATTGCGCTTTGTGGTGCAAAAGCAGAAGCAAAAATAAATGATACGCCAATATCACTATGGGCAAGTCATGACATTTTCCCAGGAGATATTTTAAGAATATCTTCGACATCTAGCGGTATTAAATTATATCTTGGTATAAAAGACGGCATACAAGTAGAACCGGTCTACAAAAGTCAGAGTATGTCTTATAGAGAAAAAATTGGTTTTAATTTTGGTCAACCACTAACAAAAGGATCAATAATAAGTTTTTTAAGTGAGAATGCTCTGAAACTATATCAGAAAGCTACACCGCCAAGGTTTATACCAGATTACAATGAGCGACTACTTTTAAGAATAATTCCAGGTTACCAATACGAAGATTTTTCAGAAGATATTCGATCTAAGATTTGTTCATCGGATTACACTATCACAAATCAAATTAATAGAATGGGTTACTGCTTAGACGGCACGCCTTTAAATCATCAGATAAAAGAGCTTAGTTCAGAGGGCACTGCCTTTGGAGCAATTCAAGTCCCGCCAACTGGACAACCGATAATACTTCTTAAAGAACGCCAAACAATTGGAGGTTACCCAAAGTTAGGTTGCGTCAGTCATATAGACTGTTTTGCATTAAGCCAAAGAAGGCCTGGTCAAAAGGTCCGCTTTGCCTTTACAAACGTAAAATCTGCAGCACAAGAGCTTAAAAATTTTTACCGTTTTTTCTTAAAAAAGTAACAGCAAATTAACGTGCTAATCAATTTTATGTTCGTTCAGTTTTTGATGGTATATGGACCAGTGAGGCATCGCTTTCTCGACGATTCCCCAGAAACGATTATTGTGCCTTATTTCGTAAAAGTGCGCTAATTCATGCACAATCACGTACTCTAAACAACCTAGTTCAAACTTCGCCAATTCAGTATTCAGATTGATTTTTTTTAAACTAGGGTTACAGCTTCCCCATCGAGTTTTCATCCGTTTAAATGAACATACAGATATTTGAACATCCATTATTTCTGACCATTTTTCAATATATGGTGGAACCATTTTTATCATTTCGCGATAATAAAAATCATTGAGATTAGCTTCTACCGCACTTGCATCAATATCAGATTGCATTCTCATCTCAATCGAAATTCCATCTTCTTTGGCCTCGTAGCCCGAATTTACCTCTGCATCCGCGAACACTTTTAACTCACGTTTTTTGCCCCAAAGATAACAAACCGCACCATTCTGAAACTCTTTTTTTCTTAATTCACAGTGATTTGCTATTTCTTTTTGCTTTGCATCTAACCATGCTTTCTGAGCCACAACGAATTTTTCAATTTCTTGTAAATTTGACCAATAAGGTGCAGATACCTTAACACTTGCATCTTTCATTGACACAGCGAGACGAAGATTTTTCATCTTTTTCCAAGTCACAATTACGTTATGACCAGCAATCACCAGGTTCGATTTTTTTTGCCTCAAATTACTACCTTGAAAATAAAATAAAAGTTCAATAGCGTATCAATTATTAATTGACTCCACAGAAAAAAAGTATACCCTAAGCATTGGCTAGAAATCGCGGCTTGTTAAGTGTTGAGTCCGTAAAAATCCTAACAAGATACACTTGTCTGTTTTTACAATAACTTGAATGACACCCCTTTTCAGCTTTCTCATGCAGCGAGTATTCAACTTGTTATTCGTGCTTTTGAGTGTTTTTCGTTAATTCAAAGTATAAAGGTAATCACGATAGGTAATCTAACTATGGCTAAAGAGACAGGTACTGTTAAATGGTTCAACGATAAAAAGGGATATGGTTTTATTTCCACTGACTCTGGCGCAGATGTATTTGCACATTTTAGCGCGATTGCAGGCGAAGGATTTAAAACTTTAGCCGAGGGGCAAAAAGTTGAATTTGACCTCACTGATGGAAAAAAAGGCCCTCAAGCCGAAAACATTGTTGCTGTTTAAAATACCTAAATAAGCATTCAAGCCATCTAATTTGTTGTAAAGTTAATGTAATTCCTTAACTTTACAACGACTAAGACATTTAAACTGCTAAGAATAAAGTCTTGGCAAAGAGACCTATTAGTTTTCCATTTCCCCTGCTATAAAGACACTAGAATATATAAAAGGCATGGCTAAGGTTTTAATCACCTTATGTTCAAGACGCTAACAACAAAGGCTAAGCCAATTTGGTGTTTTTTGTTGCAACGATATCAGTAAGATTACGCAACCATTTTTTCTGATACATACGCCAATGAGAACCCACCATTTTAACGACCTCTTCCAAAAACATAACAATGAAAACGATCAGAAAAGGTAATTCAAAATAAAGTGCAGCCAATGCTGTAGCAGGTAATCCCAAGATCCACATTGATGCGATATCGATTTTTAAACACCAAATCGTATCACCGCCTGCCCGCAGCACACTCACCATAGACATCATATTGTGAATCTTTACCCATACCAGTAAACACATCACCAATAAGGTTTGATCAACCAACTGTAAAGTTGATTCATCCAATTTATTGAATGGCATCAAGATAAATGGTTTAGCCATCCACATTACACCGCCACAGATTGCTGCAAGTAATACAGCATTGCGAACGAAAAACTTCTTAAGCTCCCACGCATAATCAAATTCATTTGCACCAAGCGCCCGACCTAACAATATGGACGCAGCGGCACTTAAACCCATAAATGTGGAAATTAATATGTTTTCTATCGGAGCTAAAACACTCATCACGGCTAAAGGCTCTGTACCCATGCGACTAGCAATGATGTGATACAAAGAACTCCCAAACCCCCATAAAACAAAATTGAAAGCAACTGGTAATGTAAACCCAAGATAAGTCTTCCAAGCCCTAATCGTTCCAATTGAATACAGATCGGAGACCCCCAGTGCAATAGGCTGCTTTAACATATACACGTATCCGAGCACTAAAAGCATATGTAAAAATCGTGAAATTAAGGTTGCCCATGCGGCCCCGGCAACTCCCATTGCAGGAAATCCCATATGACCGAAAATAAGTAGATAATTCAGAACGATATTAGCAACAATAGATATAGCGGCTAGTAACAAAGGCGCGGTGGTTTTCCCCAAAGCTCGTAATGCTGTCTCGAAGACCATAATCACTACCATAACCAAAACCATAATAGCTGTGATTACAAGAAACTCTGCGGTAAGTGAAACAACTTCCTGATCTGAGCTAATTAAGGAGAGCCATAATTCTGGTTTGAAAGCGAAGAACACTACGACAGGTAGCAGGAGGACAACACCGGCTAGTATCGTTAGCAAAATCGTCTGCTTGATTTTATGAAACTGTTTTGCCCCAACGTATTGAGAAATTAAAACATTACACGCATTACCAAACCCAAAAATCAGTAGCATGGTAACAAAGTGCATTTTTGTTGCGAGACCAACAGCAGCAACAGAAGCCTCACCCAATGCCCCCACCATCATCACGTCAGCGATACCCAATGTCGCCACAAGTAATGACTGAATAGTAATTGGCAGAGCAAGCTGGACGAGCTCTTTGTAAAAAGCGCGATTGAACGACGTCATTTATTTTAAATTAGAAAGCTACTAGGAGAGAATACAACGATTATTCCATCAAATATGACAATAATAGGTCAAAAACTCGAAAATAAAATCACAATATGGCTTTATTATCGCACCTTAACAGCATGTTTAAAAACAATATACTTTGGGCTTTAGTAATCCGAGTGAAGGAGCTTAATCTTCTTTAACTGGCAAGGTAATTGCTTTTTGGGAATGAAATTAGTAAAAAAATGATTAACCTTAATCTTTTGCACCAATCAAAGACAATAAACCAAAAAAACACACCAAAATTAGTGCATAAAAACTTATTACTTTATTGTGGTCGTTACCTTAAAGCTATTTAAACACCAAAAAAGCACCATAAAAGAGCATAAATAAAACTAGTTTAAACAGCTTTTTAAACCAGCAACTATTTTATGAACTGCAGAGTTAAGCCTAAATGATCCAAAACAGCAACAATAGCACCACATCTATTATTATCATTGGAAATGGTATGGCTGCAAATCGGCTTGTGAATGAAATCCTCAAACGCCACAAATTGAACATTTCCATCACTCTGATCGGAGAAGAACCATACCAAAGCTACAATAGAATTATGCTATCCGCCGTTCTCGCAGGTGATTTTAGCGAAGAAAACATAATATACAATGATGATGCTTGGTACCTGAATAATGGGATTGAACTCATCAAGAATACCCGTATTACAAAAGTTAATCGTGCCGAAAAGTTCATTGAGTCGGCTTCGGGTGAAAAATATCATTACGATCAACTCATCATAGCAACTGGCTCAAGGCCATCAGAAATTCCCGCTAAAAATCAGAATATCGAAAATATTTTTTCCTTTCGTACTCTTGAGGATACTCATCGCATTTTAGAAAAAGCCAACACTGCCAGATCCGCCGTTGTTATTGGTGGCGGTTTACTTGGACTAGAAGCAGCTTACGGGCTTGCAAAAGCAGGCGTTAAAGTCACGTTGGTACATCGCAGTCAATGGCTACTAAATAGGCAGCTGGATAAGCAAGCAGGGAAAATGCTTGAGAACGTCATGCGCCAGATGAATATTGATTTTCGTTTGAGTACAGAGGTTGATAAGTTTAATGGTACTGACAAAGTCTCTTCGGCAGAGCTTAAAAGCGGAGAGATACTTGCTGCGGAGTTAGTTGTCATTGCGACGGGGATAACCCCCAATGCAGAAATCGGCGAAGAATGTGGTTTAAATGGAGAGCGTGCAATATTAGTTAACGACTATATGCAGACAAGGGACGAATTCATTAGCGCTTTAGGTGAATGTGTCGAACATAATCAAAAAACTTTCGGTCTTGTAGATCCTATCTGGCGCCAAGCTGAAACCCTGGCCACCAGGTTAGTTGATGAAACTGAACTTCCATTTCAGGAGGAATCAATCTCAACAAAACTAAAAGTATCGGGCGTACAAGTTTTTTCCGCAGGAAAAGTAAGCGCAGCCCCAGGAGATCAAGAGCTTTGTGTAACTGATCCTAAATCGAACATTTATAGAAAACTTATTCTAAACAATAATCGAATAACAGGTATCGTACTATTCGGTGATGTTTCTTCTGGTCCATTCTATTTTGAGCAAATGCAGAACAAAATAGATGTCTCAGCAATTGTACCAAATATTGTTTTTGGAGAAGAATTCTTCGAGGCTAACTTTTAGAGAAAAAACTCGCGTAAAATTAAATTTATGATTAAAGATAACTCCAACTCCGGCGCCCAACCAATAATGAAGAATACCACATGCCCGTATTGTGGTGTCGGTTGTGGTGTCACAGCAAAAGTCCAAGACGATAAAATTATTAGCGTATCGGGAAGAGAAGATCACCCAGCAAATAAAGGCAGGCTTTGCGTTAAAGGCTCTGCGCTTCACGAAACTCTGTCACTTTCAAATCGTTTACTTAAACCAGAAATAAATGGAAGAGCTTGCGATTGGGATGAAGCACTAAATTACATAGCAAATAAGTGGAAAACCATTATTGCAGAGCATGGGCCCGACTCGGTTGCATTTTACCTATCGGGGCAATTGCTAACAGAAGACTACTATGTTGCAAATAAATTAATTAAGGGGTTTATTGGCACCTCAAATGTGGACACCAATTCACGACTGTGCATGGCCTCAGCCGTTGTTGCACACAAGAGAGCATTTGGTAGTGACGCAGTGCCTGCATGTTACGAGGATCTGGAACTCTGCGACGCCCTTTTTGCGGTAGGCTCCAATGCCGCATATGCTCACCCAATTCTTTTTCAACGAATAGTTAAAGCAAAAAAAGAAAAAGGTTTAAAGCTCGTTGTGGTGGATCCAAGACGAACAGCAACCTGCGAAGCAGCTGACCTCCATGTACCACTTCGTCCTGGTAGCGACGCTTATTTTTATAATGGGTTACTCACCTACCTCGCACAAAATAATTTTCTTGATAAAAGCTATATAAACTCAACATGCGATGGGTTCGACGAAACTTTAGAAGCCGCTTCAAATCAAGTACCCAACTTACAAACAGCGGCTAAACTCTGCGATGTAAGCGAATCAATTGTTCAAGAAGCTTACGATATTTTCGCTCAAAACGAAAAAGTGATATCTCTATTTTCACAGGGAATTAACCAGAGCACATCTGGCGTAGACAAAGGAAATAGTATAATCAACTGTCATCTTGCTACAGCAAAAATAGGCAAACCCGGTAGCGCGCCCTTTTCTATTACGGGACAACCTAATGCTATGGGCGGAAGAGAAGTTGGTGGGCTCGCGAATCAATTTGCGGCTCATATGGGTTTCACTAAAGATGCTATCAAACGAGTAGAGAAATTTTGGTCTGCACCAAATATTTCTAAACAGGAAGGATTGAAAGCTGTAGACATGTTTGAAGCCGTAAACAGCGGTAAAATAAAATCTATCTGGATTATGGCAACTAACCCAGTAGTGAGCATGCCCAACGCAGATTTCATTAAAAAGGCCTTGCAAAAGTGTGATCTAGTTGTCGTCAGTGATTGTATGTCAGATACAGATACTATGCAGGCCGCTAACATCAAACTTCCAGCAACAAGCTGGAGTGAAAAACAAGGAACAGTCACAAACAGTGAACGATGTATTTCCCTACAAAAAGGTATATCAATGGCGCCCGGTGACGCAAGGAACGACTGGGAAATTATCTGCGATTTTGCAAAGAAAATGGGATATCAAAATGCATTTGACTACACACATCCGGTCGAAATTTTTCGTGAGCACGCAAAACTAAGCGGCTTAGAAAACAAGAATACGCGAGCATTTGATATTTCAGGCTTAGAGGAAATCAGCAAACAGGAATACGAAGAGTTAACTCCAACCTATTGGCCGATAAACCAAAGTAACCCAAAAGGCAAAAAACGCCTATTCTCAGATGGTCACTTTTATACGCCAAACAATCGAGCGCAGTTTATCCCTATTGATGCAAAACTGCCTAAGGTATTGCCTCAAAAGCGAGAGTACACGCTAAACACAGGACGTATTCGCGATCAGTGGCACACTATGACTCGCACAGGAAAAGCGCCCAGGTTACTCAATCATACTCTAGAGCCATTTGTACAAATCCACCCAGAAGATGCATTAGAGATTGGAATCGCCGAGAATTCATTGTTGAAATTGCAAAATCCACTAAATGAAGGAGCGACTTTTATTGGAAGAGCTGTTGTATCAAAATCACAGAGGCGACACGAAATTTTTGTACCAATGCACTGGAACCGTGTATATGCTAGCAATAGCCGAGCAGATTCATTGGTAAACGCCTTTGTAGATCCAATTTCAGGCCAACCCGAATTTAAACAATCTCCTGTAACAGCCGAACCCTATGATGCTGAATTTGAAGCGATATTAATCTCTGAAAAAGAAATCACACCAGAAAGCGACTATTGGGTGAAAATACCTGCAGACGAAGGTTTTGCCTATCACTTATCAGACAATAGAAAAACACCAAACTGGAGCCAGTGGCTTCAAGAGGCATACCCGCATATTAGTGATTGGGTAAGCCTAGAACATTCATCTAGTGCCGGCCGCATTCTTGGGTTCGTCGATGATAATCTTCATGTGGGTCTCTATGTTAAAGAGGCCTCGAGCGAATTTTCTGACCTAAGCTGGTTTACAAAAAACATAGGGAAAGTGTTTTCAGGTTCGGAACGCTTTAGATTGCTAGCAGGCCGCTCTTCAGGTCGAACAAATGATTGCGGCAAGGTCATCTGTTCATGCTTCCAGGTTGGCGAAAAAACGATTATTGAAGGAATCAAATCCGGTTTAAATTCCACCGAAGCTCTGGGTGAATCACTCAAATGCGGTACCAATTGCGGTTCTTGTATACCAGAACTCAGTGCGATAATCGCCGATATCAAAAACCCTTAAGCAGTACCGAAGAAAAAGTATTTTTGCAGGTAGGCTTATTTTTATAGTCTCACAACGTTTAGTGTGTCAATTTTCGTTTTTTATACAGTTAAGTCTTATAAAAGTGCTCGGATCAGGTTTATACTCTTGTTTAAAATGTTTGATCTATAAGGAAGATAAATGAAGCATATAATAATTAGCCTCGCCCTCCTTGGGTTCACTGCATGCACAGGAGATGAATTCCCAATTGAAGAAGACTCAAGTGACCAAGGTTCAACGATAGCCCCCTCAAGCAATGGAATAGAATGGCAACGAGGTGTGTTCCAGGACAACAATCTTTTTAAGAATTTCTGCGAAACTCCTCGTATAGGGGTCGATCCATTCACAAATGAACCCTACAAGGACATGCAAGGCACGAGTCTCGATGAAAAACATTGGCTGCGAGCCTGGAGTGATGAATTCTATCTTTGGTATGACGAAATTATTGATCGCGACCCGGCAAGTTTTACTAGCGTATCACTTTATTTCGAACAACTTAAGACTAACGAGCTCACGAATTCGGGTAATAACAGAGACAACTTTCACTTTTTACAAGAAACATCTTCTAGTAACGATTTTTTCGAAAATGGTATCACGGTCTCCACCGGTATCCAATGGCGACGAATAGAAAGAAATGTCCCCAGGGATATACGCGTAGTATTTGTGGAACCAAACTCCGATGCCGCTTTATTTGGCATAAAGCGTGGAGACCGATTAATTAGTATTGACGGGGTCGATATTATAAATGATCAAAATGCGGATCTCGTTATAAATAATGGACTCTTTCCAAGAGAGCTCAATGAATCTCATGATTATGTATTCGAAGACGCCGACGCTAGTCAATTCGAGGTCACACTTAGCGCACAAGAATTAGTTATGTCTCCTGTCTTATATAGTGATGTGCTAGAGACAACATCTGGCAATGTTGGCTATATGGTTTTTAACGATCATACTCGGATCGCAGAACAAGCTTTAGTTGATACTATTAATGAATTTAATAACCAACAAGTTTCTGAAGTCATACTCGACCTTCGCTACAATGGTGGGGGTTTTTTGAGTGTTGCCAGCCGGCTTTCTTACATGTTATCCGGCCCATCTGCTACAGAAAATAGAATTTTCGAACGTATTGTATTAAACGATAAGCACACGGTTATAAACCCTTTCACAGGCTCGCCATTACGACCAACAGGTTTTATAGATCGGGACTCGAACAATAATCCTCTACCTTATATCGAACTAGAAAGACTCTACGTGATTACAACTTCCAATACCTGTTCTGCTAGTGAATCCGTGATGAATGCGCTGAGAGGGATCGACATAGAGGTTATCCAGATTGGCGGTCAGACCTGCGGTAAACCTTACGGTTTCTATGGTACAGATAATTGTGGAACTACTTACTTTTCGATTAATTTTCGTGGTGAAAACGACAAAGGATTTGGAGACTATGCAGATGGTTTTTTACCGCAAGAAACAGATAACAATGAAGACTTTATACGTGGTTGCTCCGTCTTGACCGATGATTTGTCCTATCAATTAGGTGATATTGAAGAAACCATGTTAAGCACAGCACTATTTTTCTTGGAAAATGATCAGTGTCCAAATGTTGGATTGAGTCAGGAGAAAACCCAGGTTGGACCAGAAGAAAACCTGAAAAGCAATGTTCTCCATATTGAGAAATCTGAATTGCGAAAAAATAAATACATTCTTATTCAGTAAATATTATATGCCCTAGAAAAGAATAGTATCAGACTTACGTTAGCTGCAGTTAAAAAACCAAAGAATGACAAAGACTAAGGGACTACTAACTACTTTTTTATAACTGACATCTATTTGAACATAAGAGGAAAACGGATATAGCTATATTTGACCGTTTTCTCTTGTTCAGTTTAGGCTACTAAGTCTGCTCGACACGGAGGTGTCGTTTGAGGGCGCCATTCCCACCAAAGATGCTCATGGTCATTTGCGTTTAGGCTTTTGAGATGAATATCCCATGCAACGAAATAGTCGGGATCTTCAATCAACTTTTCCCCGTCAGCCCGTCGATAGGTACCCTGAGGTGCGATAAACCATGCAGTGGGCGTGGAAGGCAACAAAAATATTCGTTGCGAATCAACAATAATTGTATCTTTACTGTCTATTTCTTCACTAGAAGACAGTATTTTTACAGAAATTCCTAATTCCGCTTCTACATGAACCACTTCTCCAGAATGCTGTACATGATTTAATAGTCGTCCATGTAAATCAAAATAATTTAGCCCAATCAAACAGCTTTTATTTAGTAATAATTCAAGTTTCAAGGTTTGTCTCACAGTTATCGAAGTCGAACACGCCGTCCACTCTCAAGTGAACCATAAACTAACTAAAATAGATGGAGATATATCATTCAAATACTTAAACATCTCTTTATTGAGTTCAATTTAGAACCCCTAAAGAGCCTAGGTTTAATGATTATAGTTCAACATTTTAAAAGTTGATGTAGATCTCATTTTTTGAGGCGAATTCAAGCAGTATGGGGCAAAGCTATACCCCACACAGAGAATCTTGAGAGATGAAAGTAAAGATCTAGCTAACGTTTAATCGAGGCTTTGCGGCGAGCGCTAGTGCGCGTGCATGGGCAATTGCGTCATCGAGAATCTTTGGAGTAAATGGCTTAGACAAGAAATAGTCAACACCAGCCGCTAAGCACTTGTCTTGCAGCTTTTTGTCCATATTTGATATAAGCGCAACCAATGGAACATGCACACCCAATTTCTTTTCCTGCTCTCGGATACAATGAGTAGCATGCATTCCATCCATAACGGGCATATCGATGTCCATTAAAACAATATCGGGCTTTTTTTCTTCCCATTGCTTAATGGCATCCACACCATTCTCCGCGGTGAGAACATCGTAACCCAACTTTTCCAACATCTTAACCGCAACCATTTGATTTACGGAGTTATCTTCAGCGATAAGAGCAAGTTTTTTATCTGGCCCCAAAGATAAATCATTGGCCGGAATATTAATTTCGATCTCTTGCTTTGACTCCAAAACCACAAGATTCAAATCAAAGCAAAAAGAACTTCCTACCCCAAGTACACTCTCAGCAACCAACTTAGAAGACATGGTTTCAAGAAGCTTCTGAACAATTGCTAGGCGGATCCCGGCACAGGAGTGATGAACATCAGAATTTCCTTGAACAACATCTTTTCCGGCAGACATGAGCTTTTGAAGCTTATCTTTTACGATACCCACACCAGTATCGGACACTTCAAATTTCAGCTGAACTTCACTAGCGTTTATGTCTTTACCAGATACGCTCAATCTAACAGAACCGTTTTCCGTGTTTCGTACTGCATTATCAATGAGCTGCATGAGTACCATGCGAATTTTTTCTAAGTCGCCTTGAAAGTAATCGGGAATAGATTCATCAACGAAATAGCTCACTTCGAGATTTTTCAATTTCGTAATTGCGGAAAATGAAGCCAAAATCTGCTCAATGACATCCCTGAGCACGAAATCCGTCTTTACAACAGTAAGTAGTTGTTCTTGGGTATTTATGTATTGATTTATTTCCTCTGCAACAAGGTGAATCCCTGAAGAGAGCATACTTAAGAAATCAAATTTATTCTTATTTCCATTTTCAATTGATTTCGCTTTAAGAGAGAAGACTTCTTCAACAGGAGTCAAAATCTTTTTACTTAACGACCCGATTATTGAGTCTTTAAAATCCAAATCTCGAATTGAATCTTGCAACGCTCTTACTGTCGATTTTTGCTGAAGGACTTTGCTTTCATATTGAATACAGTTACTGCAACTAGTTGCTAAATGTTCGAATATTGGTAACAAAGCTGCAACAATGTTCTTTTTCAAAGGTTCAATACGCTTTAATGCCAGTATTCCAATTGAACCTAAACGAAATATATGTATGAATTCTTCTTTACACTCAAAAGCGTAGCCACTTCGAATACCACACCAATTCATTTTTTCAGTTGCGCTAATTTCTTTTTCAATAAAAGGTACGAAATCTTTGGTGTCTACGTCATTAGGGAAGCAATAACGAGTTTTCGCCGCCTGGCTTGCTTTACGAATCCAGACATAACCGCCATTGCAATTTAATGCATGAAGGGAGTAATCAAAGAAGTCTTTAAGCATAGGAGAAAGTTCATTATCTTTTCCTATGTGGATGGCAAGCTTATATTGAAGCGCTAGCAGCTGTTCCGAGCTGCGGGAAACAGAATTCATTCTATATAAAATCCAAATATAATTAGCTGCTTCAACGACGAAACAGCACTACTAACTAGAATACCCAACAAGAATCCATCTCCGCTGTTCTATGCGCGACACAATGTTATTTTGGGGGTGATTTTATAATTTTATGGTTTTAAGAACGGAGTCATGTTCTCAAGTAAGTAATAATACATGGTTCGAGAAGATTTTTTTGTGACTCCGTTATAAGAAAAACTTTATTTTAACACTCTTTTTAACCTAAAGTTTACTAAAAATAGGTTATTCGAACACAAGATTAGCACCTGTTCCCGCTAAACGATGTTTTGGATAATCCATTCCCCTTTGAGAACTGCGCAAATTTTCGATATTTTCTTCATTTTTTCCAGACTCAACTAAGGCTGTCTCGAACTCCAATTTCGCTTTTTGGCGCGCTTTAAACAAAAACATTTGCACTCGGCTTTGGAAATTTACCGCGCCATCCCCGGAGGTTTCAACAGGACAAAAAATAATATCTGGATATTTTTTAGTCACAAGACTTTGCACACCATCAGATACTGAAGCACTCGGCATACAACCAAAAGGTTTTACTGATACCACCATATGGGCTTTTCTTTTTTGCGATGCAACAATAAGTTTGCCGACTTCCATGTGTCCTTCGCCACCTCGTAACTCGTTGTGATAATAATCATGAGCGACCTTCGCTAATTCATTCATATTCGGCAAATAGATGTGTTTCAAACCAAGTAGTCGTCCATAAAACTTAACAAGTTTCCTGACAAATTTATCCGCCAACCAAACCATCGCAAGTTTTTTGTATGGGTTCTTGCCGGCAAGTCCTTTAGATTTTTCGTCAACCTGTTTTAATTTCATACGTTGGAGCGTGTCCCATTTGTGCTCCCAAAGCATGAATAGCGGCCAAGAAACAACCAATTGAATCTCGCATTCGGCTCCCTCTTGCTCTAAAAACTCCTGCAAACGATAGTTTCCATCCCCCTCTGTGGTCATGGCCCAAAATTCACCAATAATCATCACTTTGGGCTTAGCTTGAAGTCGGTCAACGGCTACTTTGTTTAACACCTTTTTGCACCGTCTAAGAGCCAAAATAACCGATTTATTATTTTCAAGGGCATCACCGATTATTTTCTTACATTCATCCATGGCATTATTTGTAGCACCTGGCTCGAGCTCATAAGGTCGCATTCTATTTCGTGCGACATTAAGCAAGTCTCCTAAAATAGCGGCTTGAAACAACTTGAAGAAGAATTTTGGTGTGATTTTTAAACCTAAATCTTGACCATTGACCTGGTCCACTCCTCCTTGTTGCTGAAACAGGATAACTCGAAATTCTGGAAAGCCAGCATCTCTTAGGGCTTTGCGATATTCGGTTGCATAGGTCCCAAAACGACAAGGACCACACGCGCCAGGCGTACAAAACAAATATTTTTGCGTAATTTCTTCAACATCCAGCCCTTTTTCATCTCGCAAGTAAATCAAATGTTTAACGAGGTTACCCACCGTGAAATAAGTAGGGTTACACTGACCACGGTTACCGTATTCCTTGCCAACATGAAGCGATTCGTAATTTGGCTCATCAAGCGAATAAATATTGTAGCCTAGCCCTCGCATAGCTTGCTGAATGAGGTAATCTTGCGCCACAGTGAGACCGCCAAACAAAATTGTTGTGGTTTTTATTTGTGAAGAGGTAAACGTTTGGGGGTTTTTATCCACCCAGTGCACAGTTTCCTCCTCAACCAAACCAAGTTTCGATTTTTCCACTTCTGCAAAGTTTGCTAATTCTCTTTCCAGTTCCGCGATTCCACCTGACATCTCGGTAGCACCAGGATCAAAATGTGCAACGCTCTCAGTAGTATCTATTAGTGCTCTATTTAATGAGTTCATATCTACCTCGACTCCATGTATCAGAGTTTAAATTTTCTCTAGTTGTGTTTGTTTACTTCGATTTACTTTTGACTGCTTTAATTCGTGGTCAGCAACAACAATATCAGCTCCCCAGAACTTTACTGGCTCTTGATCATTAGCACCAAAACCATTTTCCAATCGAGTGCTCTCATCAAGATCAATAAATGATAGCTCTGGCGCAAGTGGGGCGATGTCATCACGCAAGCTTTCGCCTTCTGTGGCATTAATATCTATCCCGTTAATCGCTTCATCTTCATTTACATAAAAATTAAAGGCTTCTTCAAGAGACTTGTTGGCCTCATGAGTTGAGAAATAATTGGCATAGAGCTCTTGTCGTTTCTTCGCAATACGTATCTCTAACTCACTGCGTTTATTCGCCTTGTCCTCTAGCTCTTCGCTTGCGCGTGTGAGCGTATGACAAAATGTCGATACGCGAATCTTAAGGGAACCAGCAGGTTTATTAGCATCTATATCATGCAGAGCCATATAGGGCGTTTTAGATTCTTTAATGACGCTATCAATAAGCCCATAGGTAGGTGCATCATGACCACATTTAAAACTAGAAAGATCCAATACTGCAACGTTCGGATGACGTGCAGCAAACTTAGCCGCCCAAACTTTTTGTACACTATTAGTGGAGTAATTTTCAGGCCAAACATCACTTACCGATAGAGGGTTTTCAAGTTCACCATTCAAATCTTTTTTAGTAAAAAATCGTTGTAGGTAAGATTTATCTTTGGGTATTGAGCGAATCGAAAGTATTGGATAACCCCTAGCCTGAAACTCTTCTAATACTTGATGATTTAAACCTGGATCAAGGTGATAGGGCCTTGCGAGAAGCAGTAATACCATTTTATTTTTCTCTTCTGCTTCCAATAGAATTTCCATTCCCTTACGCTCCATATCTTCATTCAATTGATCGATTGCAATCCAAGCTTGGTCCATAGCAAAATTACTTTCATCTTCTGTTATCCTCAAACGCTCTCCCCACATCGAATACATCTGACGTTTAAGCATAGCTTTTTCTTCTAGGGTAACCGCATTAGTGACATGTTCAATGCCAAACTCCGCAAAGAAATCTTTTTCTTTTGTAAAGGATGCATGAGTCACACAAGAAGAACCGGAAACTATCGGGCAAGTCGTGTTCTCAACCGTGTCTTCGATAAAACTCGGAATATGAGTAATGCTGGGACTAAAAATAAAGTTAATTGGTTTTTTCTTTGAATGCTTCTCAAACATCAAATCATGATAATGAGCCTGGATAACCTTGGAAGGGTAACAAGGGTCTACAGATCCATATTTTGCACCCGCTTTCCACATTTCTTCAGAGGTTTCATCAGAAAATATTACATGATGCTTTGGAATACCAAGTGTTTCAAAATACACTTTCCAAATAGGTGCTGTAGTCCAAATATTTAAAACTCGCGGAATGCCTATACGGATACCTTTCCGGTAATTCGAATCATCTTGACTACTCGCGATAAAGCGCCGTTCAATCAGTTCAACTTGGCTTTCTTTGAACCAATGATGTTTAACGACAGATTCGTTTATCAAACTATTCTCGTCTGGTAAAGGATTGTGTTTGTAGTAAGATCGAAACAAAATCCGTGATTCGTATTCGCACAAATTGATATATTTTTCCTTTAATTTTTTGCGGTGCGCGACTAACTCTTTCAGTGCATCTTTCGATTCTACAGTTCCTTTTTCACAAGAAAAGCCCGCTATGTATCGACTAGTTCCACCATCCGATGTTTCCGTATCAATGAAAGTTCGATGACACAAATTAGGACAAAAATGGCAAACCGTAGACTCATCGTTAATGGTCGTATAATGAATGTTGATAGCTTGATCTAAACCAATAAATGTTGAATGACCACGACGCTGCACTACGCGGATAGTTTCTAACGCAGCACCAATTGCTCCGGCTTCCCCGGTATGCGGGTGTACATATACTTCTGCTCCAGGAACTCGTTCTTTGATATAGTCGACTTGGGCTTTAACTGCGGCTAAGTTGTATTGAGTTCCCCCTTGTAAGACATACTTTTGGCCAAGTTCAGCCATACGAGGAATTTGCACAACATATTGCCACACATTTTTTGGTAGTACCTGTGCAAGGCCAGCTAGTAGCTCTTCGGCGTTGTAACCTTCCTTTTGAAAATTTACCCGATCGGTATCAAGAAAAACAGCGCATCCATAGCTAAATTTTGGGGAGAGTTTTGCTTTGAACGCCGTGTCTGCATAATCCTTTAGCTCAACACCAAACTGATCCGCCATAGCTTGCAGAAGCATGCCGTTTCCTGCAGAACATTGATTAGATAATCGGAAGTTCTTTATTTCTCCATTTTGCAACATCAGTACTTTAATATCCTGACCACCAATATCGCAAATTACGTCGATTTGACCAAACAGCTCTGTTGCTGAAACCTGATGTGCAATCGTTTCAACAAGGTTTACATCCGCTTTTACAGACTCTTCCAAAACATCAGCCGCATAGCCCGTTGCACCGAATCCCAATACTGTCAATTTCGCTCCCTGATTTTCGACTTGAGATCGTAAATCCGCGAGCAGATCACGCATGTCTTGAATAGGGTTGCCTTTTGACAATCGGTAAGCTTTTGCGAGTATGGTCTTGTCGCTGTCAAGTAATACGGCTTTTGACGATGTTGAACCACCATCCAAACCAATAAAGCCTTTTACACTTTCTCCTTTTTCAAACTCAGCTGGTTTAAATTTTGGGATGGTATATTGCTGAACAAACATTTCGAGCTCTTTTTGTTCACGCGTCAAAGGATCCCCGGACATCGCACTTAACGTTAGGTCACGCCCGCCGCCACAATATTCAGCAAGCGCCATCAAGCCTTTGTACTCACCAACACCTTGCGGTTCATCCATACCAAATACAACAGCACCAAATGCGGCATAATACTGGGCATTTTCTGGAATTATGACGAGCTCTTCAATCGTTAACTCTGGTAGTTCATATCCTCTTTCTTCCCAAGTTTCACCGATACGCAATCGCCAAGCTTCTTGTAGGAACCCCAAGTAGGTATTTGGTCCTCCGAGAAGAAGCACCTTATGCTTAAGTGTATTACCGCGAGTCAATACGGAGAGATTTTGGGTCACAATCGCATCAGCGAGTGAACACATAATTTCGGGAGAAGGTATTCCAGCCTTAACAAGATTAACAATGTCGGTTTCAGCAAATACACCACACTTTGCGGCAACTTTATGCAGTTTGTTGGCGTCGAATTTTAATATTCTGACTTGCTCTTCAGGCATGCCAACCTTAATCATACACTTATCAATAGTTGCGCCAGTTCCGCTCGCGCACTTATCGTTCATCGAAGCAACTGCTTGCTTTTCCCCTGTTTTTGGGTTCACATTGAAAATAATTATCTTGGCATCCTGACCACCCAATTCAACAACACTACCAACATCTGGATGTAAGGTCTCAACAGCGAGGGTGACAGCATTCACCTCTTGTACGAAGCGAGCGCCTATAGGTTCACATAGAGGTTTAGCCCCAGACCCAGTCATAAAAACTCGGACCTGTTCATTTTTTAAGGTAGGAAAATCACCAAGCATATCCTCTAGCATCGCCAAAACTTTTTCGCCCTGCTTAGTTTCGTGACGACGATAATCTTGCCAAAGAATTTTTTTTGTACTTGGATCTACGGCAACCGCTTTTACAGTAGTTGATCCAACATCTATACCGACAAAAAGTTCACTGATGCTCATAGAGACTTCCATGATTAGAAATATGTCGTTATTGAGCCAGTAATAACCTGACTTCTTAAATGGTTTTCTATATTGTTTTTATTTGAAAGCTATTTATAGCGCATCGGATTCATCTGTCAATGACTATGGCAGATATTTGATAGATATACTTATATAAAGCATCCAAAAGAATGAATGAAGCTTAATTAAATTCTCTTATCTGTGCAAAAGCTTAGCCAGCTCATCAAAACCCGGCCTTTCACTCACGCTCGACTTCAAACATAAATCCTTAATTTTATAAAGGTTAAATAGATCCGCAGAATTATTCGTTTGATCGCTAAGAGAACGTGTTAGATCATCTAGCATATAACCAAATGCCCTCACTTCAATTCGCTCGATTAATTTTTCTTGGTTGCGAGAAAACCCTGAGCAGCCATAAATCGTCGCCGCACCAAAATCGCCAAAAAGAAGATTACAATGATTATCGATCAAAACATTGTGTGCGTAAGTGTCACCATGAGAAATTTTACGAGTGTGAATATGGGCGAGCACACTTACCATTGCACGACTAATTTTTATTACTTCATCTACATTTAATGTCAAATTACTTTCAAAAATATCTCGGGTACAACTCTCAAAGCTCGGAGGCAAACCTAAGTTTCTATAGTTTTCAGGTATCATTTCCATAATAAGACCAGACTTGGTTTTATCTGAAATTTGAGCCAAATTCGTGACCAAATTAGCATGATTTCCCACCGCAATATTGGCATTTAGTTCATCAATAGGATAACCATCACTAGTCACATCACCTTTAAATATTTTTATCGCAACTTTTTCAGAAGCACCCTTACCGGATGAAAATCTTTCCGCTAAAAAGATATTTCCTGAGGCACCTTCACCTAATTTTTCTGCCAAATTAAATTCACTTAAAGGTATTTGCTGCAAACTTTTAGCATCGATAAGTGTCTGAGTTTTTTCTGTCGATACCGGATTACCAGCAAAAGCCAACCATGCGAGCTTAGGCAAATTCAATAACCAACTAGGAATCTCTCTGAAATTATTTGCCGATATTCTCAGAAGCTCTAGGTTTTTACATTGCTGCATAGAATCCGGTAAATCAGAAAGATCATTTCCGGCTAACATGCATTTTTGTAGTCGAGACAAATCGCCCATTGACTGGGGCAAATGAGGAATTCGATTATCCGTTAAAATTAACCAACGTGTTTTTGCAGGTAATGAATATTCTGGGACCTGAGTGATCTGATTAGACTTAAATCCAATCATTTCTAATTGATCAAGCTTTCCCAATATTTCAGGTACCTTAGAAAATCGATTTTTAGATAGAAAGAGTATTTTTAGATTTTTTAATCGGTCAAAATCATCAGGTAAAGAATCTAATTGATTTTCCGAAAGGTCTAAAATCTCCAAAGATTTTTCCAATTCAAAAATTTCTCTTGGAAAGACTTTAAAATTCTCTGAAAGCTTTAGTCTATTTGCACTAGAGTTGCTCCCATCTACTAAATTTTTTACATTACTCAAATCATCACCCATAAATTAACATGCAAACTACTATTCTGTGATTTGAACAAAATGATCTTTTTTTAACTCTTTTTCAAATCGTTCGAAAATATAAGGATTGACTTGAATCCGAGTATCCCCCCAAGGCGACCCTCCCGGACATGCAGGTTGTTTTGGTTTATCAGCATTCACAGGAACAGATTCACCAGGCCAAAATTGTGATTTCTCGTCACAACGCCACATGGGTGATTCTGCCCAATTATTGTTAATGTATGCCACCGCACGAATCACATCTCGATTGTTTTTTATAAAACTAAACCAGCTTGCAAACCAGCTATCCCACATCTCTTTAGAGGAGTAATCGGAATCTTTTCTTTTGTAGACTAAACTAATTTTTTTATTTTTAAGATCGAAACCTTTTGGCGTTGCTTCAGCAAGCATCACAGGCTTAGCTTTAGATCTAGCAAAATCTAACAGCGTGCCTTGATTTTTTATGAAATCATTTAAGAAAATCCATCTTAAAATTATATTGGGTGCCTGATATTGTACTGAGCCATCCATCAAAAACGTTGACATGCCCACCCAATCTACGTAGTTGTCCCCTGGGTACCAGAGGTCAAAATGCCCTTTTTTCGATATATTATAATATTCTTTTCCATCTACTGGCGCTGACGACGACTGCCAAACGGTGGCAATATTGTCAGCTTGCAAATAATCGATGCGTTTTTTGATATAACGAAATGCAGCTTTGTACACTCCAGGAGAATAGCAATTCCAGGGGCCGTCAAACTCATAGCCAATTCTAAGAAATACACTTCTGTTCGTACCTTTTAGCACTTTGATCATCTGATCCACATAGCTCTGATAAATCGGAATCATGGGTGCTATTTCAGGTTCTTCCAAACCGGCAATGGCTTTAATCGGTCGTTGCTGACACTCTCTAATATCAACTCCAGAGTCTGCGTGGTCTGTTAAGTCAAGACCAATAGCCAATGATGCAGAGGGGAAATCCCTCATACTTCGCTTTAAGTTGTGTTCGCCATCGCCCCAATTTCCAAAGTCTAAAAGACTATCTAGTGGTTTTCCCCTTCGAATGCCATCGTAGTTTTCATCGTCAACAAAGCTCAAAGTCGTGTAGAGAGTAATTCCTCCTGGTCGAACAGCGTTCGGATCTAAGTCAATAACCTCCAATTTGTATTCACTCAATACATCACTGTTTTGCCCAAGAAAAAAAAGAATTTTATTTTCTTGGGGAAGATTTCTGGCCACGATCTCTGCAATAGATATTTGTGGTATAAAAACAGGTACAAAGCCTAACCATAGTAAATGTTTTATCATTTATTTTTATCCATTTTTGATGTTACATAGTATCTTATCGGCGGCTTCGTCAGATCTAAGTTAGATTAGAAACAAATCCACGAAAGTTTATTATACTAAATTGCTAGACCTTCCTAAGCCACCAAAAATAGCTTAGAATCTACTCTGCTCTCGGGGTGCCGCTAGGCTGAGATTTGGGGATTTATTCCCTGTAACCCGTAGAACCTGATCCGGCTAGTATCGGCGTAGGAATGAGCGAGTTCAAATGAATGCTTTCGAATCTTTTTACAATTAAGATACTTAGAACAAGATATCGAATAGTTTGATCCTCTTTTTGCTCCCTCTCTATACCGGTATTACCGAAATCTCAATTACGCAACTGGACAAGATTATGAATAGTAAAGCTTCCATCGACGCAGCTTCGGCTAAAGAATATCGCGCAAAGATTACTCGAGACCCATTACCGGCTAGCCAAAAGGTTTATGTTTCATCATCAAATGCGGAAGACATAAAGGTCCCAATGCGAGAAATCAGCCTCACCGATGGAACTAGCTGTACCGTTTATGATTGCTCTGGCCCTTACACTGATCCGAATATTGATATCGATGTTCATAAAGGCTTACCAGATGTTAGAAGTCAGTGGATAGAGCAACGAGAAGATACAGAGTTTTATGAAGGGCGCCAAATAAAACCTGAAGACAATGGTCATAATGATTCCTCCAAAGCATTTCAGTTTTTTAATGATGATCTTCAGCGCAAACCTCGACGCGCGAAAGCCGGTGGCAATGTGAGCCAAATGCATTATGCCCGAAAAGGCATAATCACTAAGGAAATGGAATATATTGCCGTGCGAGAAAACCAGGCAAGAGAAGCCTTGAGTAATGAATTTACTACTGAAGAGAGATCAAAACGACTCGCGGGAAATCCGATGGGTGCTAACTTACAACCGATAACACCTGAATTTGTTCGTAGTGAAATTACTGAAGGCCGTGCAATAATTCCAGCCAATATTAACCATACCGAACTAGAACCAATGATCATAGGGCGTAATTTTTTAGTTAAAATTAACGCTAACATTGGAAATTCAGCGTTAACCTCATCTATTGAAGAAGAAGTCGAAAAACTTGTTTGGTCAATCCGCTGGGGTGGCGATACAGTTATGGATCTATCCACAGGAAAGCACATTCATGCTACGCGCGATTACATTGTGCGCAATTCGCCAGTACCTATTGGAACGGTTCCAATTTACCAAGCACTGGAAAAAGTAAACGGTATAGCTGAAGACTTAACCTGGGAAATATTCCGGGATACCTTAATTGAACAAGCGGAACAGGGAGTGGATTATTTCACTATCCATGCTGGCGTACGATTGCATCACGTTCCTATGACAGCTAATCGCGTTACTGGAATCGTCTCACGTGGCGGTTCAATTATGGCTAAATGGTGTATCGCTCACCATAAAGAAAACTTCCTATATACCCATTTCGAAGACATTTGCGAAATTATGAAAAGCTATGATGTTAGCTTCTCGCTTGGAGATGGTTTACGTCCGGGCTCGGTGGCTGATGCAAACGACGAAGCACAGTTTGGCGAATTAATAACATTAGGTGAGCTAACTAAAATCGCATGGAAACACGATGTTCAAGTCATGATCGAAGGGCCGGGACATGTTCCAATGCACTTGATAAAAGAAAATATGGATATGCAGCTTAAGCATTGTCATGAGGCGCCATTTTATACACTCGGTCCCCTAACAACAGATATTGCCCCAGGCTATGATCATTTCACTAGCGGCATAGGCGCGGCTATGATCGGTTGGTACGGCTGTGCGATGCTCTGCTACGTTACACCTAAAGAACATTTAGGCTTACCGAATCGCGATGATGTTAAAGAAGGCATAATTACCTATAAAATCTCGGCTCATGCAGCCGACTTGGCAAAAGGTCATCCCGGTGCGAGATATCGAGACGACTTGCTTTCTAAGGCTCGCTTCGAGTTTCGCTGGGAAGATCAGTTTAATCTAGGGCTTGACCCAGATACTGCGAGAGAATTTCACGATGAAACTCTCCCAAAAGATTCTGCAAAAGTCGCGCATTTTTGTTCTATGTGCGGTCCGAAATTCTGTTCAATGAAGATTTCACAGGAAGTTCGAGATTACTCTCAAGAACTCAACGAAAAAGAGATTGAAGCAGGCATGCAACAGAAGTCCGAGGAGTTCAAAGCGCAAGGCGCCGAAATCTATGTAAAGCAAATTAGCGAATAGGTTTTTTCGTTGACCGATTCGAAATTCAACATTGCTATTGTTGGCGCTGGAGTAATGGGCAGAACTCTAGCCTGGCAACTGCTGCTAGATTCTAAGTCTCAAGGTAAGCATCTCACTATCACCTTGTTCGATAAAGACCCAATTGATAGCGGTTCCGCAGCAGCCTATACTGCTGCTGGAATGCTCACACCGTACTGTGAATTAGAGTCTGCTGAAGAGCTCGTTTTTAAAATGGGCATGCATGCACTAAAACTATGGCCCAAGCTTGTTGAATCTTTAGACGACGATATTGATTTTCACCAAAATGGCTCAATTGTCGTCGCACATCGAAACGATAGAGCTGATTATCAAAGATTCTTAAACCAACTAAATTCAAAGTTAGACTTAGTAGAAAATAAAGACTTCAAATATTTGGATCAGGATTTACTAAATCGAAATAATGAAGGGTTAGGCGAGACATTTTCTCAAGGTATTTTTTTTCCTGATGAAGCCTGGCTCGATACACACAAGTATATGAAAGTTATTGCCAAAAAACTTAACACAAACGAAAACGGTATCTTAAAAAAAGAATCGTATGGCACTGTTAACTGGCACTATGATGAACAAATAAAAACAATTCAAAACATCGATCACAACACAAGACTAACTTCAGACAAAGGCGTTTATCATTTTAATCAAGTTATCGATTGTCGAGGTTTAGAAGCAAAACAAGAAATACCAGATTTAAGAGGCGTTCGTGGAGAAGTAATTACATTGTATGCTCCTGAAGTGAATATCAATCGACTTGTAAGATTAATGCATCCTCGATACAAACTGTATCTTGTGCCAAGAAGAAATAATATTTATTTGCTGGGAGCAACACAAATCGAAAGCGAAGATAGAAGTGAAATCACTGTGAGATCGGCACTAGAGTTGTTATCTGCAGTATATAGCTTGCATCCAGGTTTTGCAGAAGCTCGAGTAATTCATACGGATACAAATTGTCGCCCAGCTTTAAAAGATAATTTGCCTCGCATTGAATCAGAACAAAATTTAATCCGAATTAATGGGCTCTTTCGACATGGCTACTTGCTTGCGCCAGTAATTGCTCAAGAGGCATCTAAAAAAATACTGAACCTCAAAACGCCAATATTATTTCCGCAACTTTTTAAATACGAAGCATCATGATTCAAATTATTTTTAATGGCGAACCAAAACAGATAGAACCACAAACGCTATCAAATTTTCTTTTGCAATTGGACACTGAACATTCGAGCTGTGCGATTGCTATTAATGAATCTTTCATTCCCAAAAGTGATTATGAATCCACTCAGCTAATCGAGGGCGATCAACTTGAAATACTCGTCCCGATGCAAGGAGGCTAATATGACTTGGCAACTCGCTGACAAAACATTAAACAGTCGATTTTTAATTGGCTCTTCTCTTTACCCGTCACCACAAATTATGCAAAACGCTATTCGCGCTTCAGGTGCCGAGGTAGTCACGGTATCACTTCGTCGACAAAACCCGAGCCAAGGTGGTGGCAATGCATTTTGGGAAATACTTTCTGAGCTAAAGCTTAATATCCTCCCCAACACGGCTGGCTGTCAATCCGTTAAAGAAGCTGTTACAACAGCACAAATGGCGAGAGAACTTTTTGATACCCGTTGGGTTAAACTCGAAGTCATTGGCGATGAGTATAACTTACAGCCAGACCCATTTGCGCTACTTGAAGCGACAAAAGAACTCATTGCGCAAGACTTTGAAGTCTTTCCCTACAGTACCGACGATCTTATTCTTGCGGAAAAACTCGTCGAAGCTGGTTGCCGTATTGTTATGCCTTGGGGTTCACCTATTGGTACAGGTAAAGGATTAATCAACCCTTATGCACTAAAAACCTTACGATCTCGTCTACCCGAAATTACTTTAATTGTCGACGCAGGTATTGGTGCTCCTTCACATGCAGTCCAAGCTTTGGAATTGGGATTCGACGGTGTTTTGCTAAATACGGCTGTCGCTGAAGCAACAGATCCAATCATTATGGCAACAGCGTTTAAGCATGCTCTTGAAGCAGGACGACTAGCATATGAAAGCGGTGTAATGCCAGAGCGAGACCTTGCAAAGCCTTCCACTCCCGTGATTGGCAAACCTTTTTGGCATCAAAACTCATAACGTTGCTTAAATTTTGAATACAAAAACTAAACCCAAAATACTTAATTTTTCCGGCAGTGATTCGTCTGGTCTTGCGGGGCTTCAAATGGATTTAAAAACCCAACAGGCAATGGGCGTTCACAGTTTAAACGTCGTCACAGCGGTGACAGCTCAAAATAATCAGAACGTTATTTCGATTAACCCAGTTTGCGAACAAACCATATCGGACCAAATCACAGCACTAGATTCTATTTCTTTCAATGTCATTAAATCTGGACTACTTGCAAATCAATTCCAAATTAAGAAGTTAGTATCGCTTGTCAACGACAGGGATTTACCTTTGATTTGCGATCCGGTTTTTGCTGCGACTTCTGGAACAAATTTTACAACAGCGCAACTAAGTAAAAAATATATTGAAGAGATACTACCTCACTGCTTTTTAATCACTCCCAATATTCCGGAAGCAGAACAATTGACTGGAAAAAAAATACGTACTCGAGGCGATATGGAGATCGCCGCCCGCCTAATCAATGAATTAGGGGCAAAAAATGTATATATAAAAGGCGGACATTTTATAAAAGAGCAAGATGCATCGAAAAACAATTTCGCAATGGATTTCTTCTTATCTTGTGAAGAAACAAAAAACAGCTTTTGGCTCTCGAGCCCTTGGGTAGCGACTAAAAACACCCGAGGCACAGGTTGCGCATTTGCTTCATCGGTCGCAGCTACAATAGCACTGGGCTACACCATAAAAGACGCCGTCGTGATTGGAAAGATGTCTATAAATCAGGGGCTGCGTCAGAGCTATAGTATTGGGTCAAATAATGACGAAACTCTTCAGAAGGGTCCAATAAACATTACCAAGTTTCCCAACTCCCAGAAAGACTTACCTATACTGACTCAAACACCAAATCAAAACTTGGAGCAAGACGCATTTCCTAGCTGTACCGAACAAGGTGATCTAGGTCTTTACCCCGTAGTAGACTCTGTCGAATGGTTAAAAAGGCTTTTACCCTTAGGTGTGAGTACCGCGCAAATAAGAATTAAAAATTTGGACGGTGATGCTCTAGAAGAAGAAATTCGAAACGCAATTGCGCTTGGAAGAGAATTTAATTGCCGCTTATTTATTAATGACTATTGGAAACTTGCCGTCAAACACCAAGCTTACGGTGTCCATCTAGGACAAGAAGACCTCGATACCGCGGATATTAAGTCAATCTTCAACGCCGGTTTGCGTTTAGGTACTAGTACCCATTGTCACTATGAAGTTGCTCGTGCAATAGCTCACAAGCCATCATATATCGCTTGTGGCCCAGTATATGAAACTACTACAAAAATTATGCCATGGGTACCGCATGGTATTGACGGATTAAATTATTGGAATAAGCTACTAGATTACCCGGTGGTTGCCATCGGTGGGATAAACCACGAAAGACTCAAATCTGTTATTGCAACAAAGACTTCTGGAGTTGCAATGATAACTGCAATAACTCTCGCTGATAATCCCGAAGTAACCACTAAAGTATTTATGAAAGAAATAGATCAATTTACCAAAAAAAGATCCGTAGAATAAAGTTCAAGAAAAATTCCATTACAAGCTATTACACTCATTTATATAAAACAATAGATAATAGAATTAATTGAAATTATAAGCGGCGAAAATTAGCTTCCAGACCAACATCATAGTTTAGAAAATTTCTTAAAACACGAAAAGTGTTTGAAACGTCAAGACACTTTTATCAGAGCATGCGTTTTTTCCTTTTGGCTATTTATCTCCTAAGCAAATTCTCAAAAGGCGGTCTCAGTCACAAAAAAATATGGTGCCCACGTATTGTTTCCTCGGCTCAGCAACGTTAAGCTAAAAAATGTATTTGTATCTGATCACAGTAGCGTTTCGCAAATTACAACGCTTGCAAAATGCGCCGACAATCACATATAAATAAGTTTTCAAAAAATATCATTAATTCACTCGCTAATAAAAATAATAGAGGTGAAACAAGATGGACTCAAAAAACACGCTAAGCAACGTCATTACAAAGTTATTATTTAGTTTTATTGGGATTTCCTTATATAGCTCTGAAGCATTAGCTGAAATCAATATAAACCCTCCAGTATTTTCAGAAGAAGAAATTAAAGTAGACATTAAAGCACCGAAGCACATCCCTAGTCGCGCAAACAAATCAGTTCAATATGATCGATATTTTCAATTAGCTGGCGGTATGCCCGTTACTGAACAGAATATTGATATATCAACGAGTATCGCAGAAGTACAAATGCCATTTGCGGCTACTGGTATGGTGTTAGTCGATTGGGTTGGCGGTGTTGGAACAATAAATACCAATGTTGATACCGGAACACTCACTGAAATGGGACTTGGGCTTTCAACTCGCCGAAAGTCTGGGCTTCGCTTGAGAATAGACGGACGCGTTCGCTACTTAGAAGAGCATGTTTTTGACGAGGGAATCGCAACAAAGGACTACGGTGGACCAGTCCAATTTGTGAGTTCTCTTGGTGCCGACTGGCAGATTACCAAAGAGTCCCTTATTCTGGGTTATCGACTAGAGCATATGTCTAACTATAATATTTATGACTCCAACCCGGCACTTAACAGCCACAACTTAATAATGTCATTTTCTTTTTAATAAAAGAAATCGTCAGTTTTTGTATTACTAAAAATTGTGGGACGCTAGGAGCTTAAACAGATTCTCAATTAACGATATCAATCATTACCTAAAAATATCTCATTTTTTGAGTTAAATGCCTTTAATAGAAAATCAATACATGCTCGAGATTTTTGGGGGCGGTTTATCATCTGTGGGTAAAGCAAGTAAACTGGTTTTTGCTCATGCTGAAACTCTTTAAGAATAGGTACAAACCGACCTTCATTCAGCTCTCTTTCAATGGTGTAGTGTGGTAATCGAATAATTCCTTTATGATTAAGAGCGCTGTGCTTCAACACATTGTTATGATTCGTATTTAATCGACACTTTACGTTAATCCTATAAGACTTTTTTGCATCAAAGAATCGCCAAGTTCCCCAAGTATTAAGAGCCAGACATTCGTGGTTGACTAGCTCATCCGGCGATTTTGGCTCACCTTTACTTTGAAGATACTCTGGAGTAGCACAACAAAAATACTGAACTCGAATAAGCTCTTTAGCAACGAGGTGATCCGGTGGGTTTTCTGTTATGCGAATCGCGATATCAAAACCAGATTGAACTTGATCTACGAGCAAATTTCCCGTTTCTAGTTCAATCGATATATTGGGATATAAATCCAAAAACGTTTCAAGGTGGGGACCAATAAGATATTCCGACATTGAAGTCGGGGCTGTAATACGAAGCTTACCTGAAGCCTCTTCTTTTGTTGCCTGAATTTTGGTTTTGGTCTCGTACCAAAAATCATTAATTTTAGGAGCCTGATTGTATAAAGCTTCCCCAGCACTAGTCATACTTATTCGTCGCGTAGATCTGAGTAGCAGCTGAACATCTAACTCCTTTTCCAACGCGCTAATTCTTTGAGAAATATAGCCCTTGGACACGCCAATTACATCCGCTGCCGCAGTAAAACCACCCGCTTTGATCACCTCGACAAAGATCATCACATTTTCGATTGACTTTGATATCATTTAAACAAAACTCACACAGATATATCGCTTAATATCGACAAAAATTACCATTGTTTAATAATATAAACATTATGTTTGAAATTAGCCTATTTATCCACCTTCTTGATACAGCGTAAACTATGTCAAAATTCACCTACCAGAGGTTATTTCAATGAAATATAGAAAATTAGGCAAATCAGGCTTAAAAATCAGTGCATTATCATTTGGCTCATGGGTATCTTTTGCCAAACAAATCGATACAAACAATGCGATAGAGATGATGGCTTGTGCGTACGATAGCGGGGTCAATTTTTTTGACAACGCAGAAGGTTATGAAAGCGGCGCCTCTGAAATAGTGATGGGGGAAGCACTTAAGAAACTTAACTGGTCTCGCGACAGCTATTGCGTATCCAGTAAAGTATTTTGGGGTGGAGACAAACCGACGCAAAAAGGGTTAAGCGCTAAACACGTTTACGATGGATGTCATAATGCACTAGAGCGACTAAACGTCGACTACCTCGATCTTTTCTATTGCCATCGCCCGGATGTCGATACCCCTATCGAAGAAACTGTTCGCGCAATGCATAACCTTGTGACTCAAGGTAAAGTTTTATACTGGGGGACATCCGAATGGAGTGCTCAACAAATCATGGAAGCTTACAGTCTTGCACGACAATACAATTTAACCCCTCCCACGATGGAGCAACCTCACTACAATATGTTTGAAAGAGATAGAGTTGAGCGCGAATTTCACCGGCTGTATGAGGTAATTGGATTAGGCACAACGATCTTTTCTCCGCTAGCGAGCGGAGTTCTAACCGGAAAGTATGCTAATAGCCTTCCCGAAGACTCTCGACTGAACTTACCTGGTTACGAATGGCTAAAAGCTTTTCTTTATGAATCAGACGAAGGGAAAAAACGCATTCAAACGTCAATTAAACTTGGCGAGCTAGCAGACAAGATCGAGATTCCACTCTCACATATGGCGTTAGCATTTTGCTTAAGAAACCCGAATGTCAGCAGTGTAATTTTAGGTGCATCTAAACTTTCTCAGCTACAAAGCAACCTTGAAGCTATGAACAATTTAGACAAAATTAGCGAAAGCGACTGGATGGAAGTTGAAACCCTTTTGGATAATAAGCCAGAGCTCCCTGAAAAATTTTAATTAAATCAATCAGGGTTTTTAATTTAAGAAGAGGAGCCTCAGGAAAGTAGAGGCTCCTTAAATCGATACAAAAAACTTAATGTTTACTTCTTTGTTTTTAGATCAAGAAATCCCATTGCAAATGCGGAAGCCACAAACGTTAGATGCAGTGCAATGTAGATTAGTAATTTCTGGTCGTCAATAGATTCAGCAGCCATAAACTTCTTGAGTAAATGAATTGAAGATATCGCCACGATACTCGCAGCGATTTTCGCTTTGAGAGAAGATGAATCCATTTTACCAAGCCAGCTTAGTTTCTCTTCATTTTCTGGGATATTGATTTGGGATACAAAATTTTCGTAGCCGCTCATCATCACCATAAGAATCAAACCGCCTACCATAGCGATATCAATAAGACTTAATACAATAAGTATCATGTCTGCCTCAGAGAGCTTAACCACATCGATCAACAGATGCGCCAACTCCATAAAAAACTTAATACCCAGCGCCACTACGGCAAGACTTAATCCTAGATATATTGGTGCTAACAACCACCTCGCTCGATACATTAGCCCTTCAATTACACGTTCAACCAAGAATATCACCCCAACTTTTAGCAAATGTCTAAATTTTAAAACAACTTTAGCAGCACCAAATTTAAAAAAAAAGCCCTCGCCTATAGTGCTTATTTGACATCTGATCATTTTTCACTCGCACTCACCAAAAAGAGTCATTAATGCTAATTTATGCTTGCAACGAGTAACTGTCACTAAATCAGTGGAAGATGGTAAAATAGACGAAATTTGTTCTTTTATATACATCGATGAAATTTAATGAAAACGAATGGCAGCGATATCAGCGTCATATTCAGCTCCCTAATTTTGGCCAAGCAGGTCAATCAAAACTAAAAGAAGCCAAAGTATTAATTGTAGGTGCAGGTGGGTTAGGATGCCCAGCAAGTCAATACCTCGCTGCAGCGGGAGTCGGGAATATCACCCTGGTCGATGGAGACGAAATATCTCGCTCCAACTTACAGCGTCAAATTCTTTTTGGCGAAGACGACATAGGCAAATACAAGGCTGAAATCATTGCGTCTAAACTATCTAACAACAACCCTAACATCGAAATAACTCCAGTATTGGAACTCCTTTCAACTTCGAATGCCGAATCGCTAATAAATAACTCCGACATCGTTATCGATTGCACCGATAATTTTGCTAGCCGCTATCTTATTAACGACACATGCGTAAATTCAAAAAAACCTTGGATCTATGCCAGTGTTGTTCAATATTCTGGACAAATCGCGTTATTTACCCCTGAAACCGCGTGCTTTCGCTGTATTTTCCCGGAAGCACCAAATGATGATTTTGATTGTAATTCTGCAGGAGTTCTAAGCACCCTTCCGGGTGTTATGGCGCTCTATCAAGCCAATGAAGCGTTAAAATATCTAGCGGGTTTGGAAACGCCTTTAAAAAATCAGCTCATGCTTATTGAAGGATTAGGGCTAGAAACACGAAAAATTCAATTAAAAAAAAATAGTAGCTGTCTTTGTGACCAAGGGCATATTGACATAGACCAAAATCAATACCAGTTCCGATGCACCACAACCGAAAACTCCACCTGGGAACTAGACAGGAATAAATTCCAAGAAAAAAAACAACTAGAAAATGCTGTTCTTGTAGATGTTCGCTCAACGGATGAACATACTGGATATAATTTGGGTGGAGAGAATATCCCGTACGATAATGATTTTCTCGAAAATTTTAGCTTGAGATATCCAAACAAAGAGCAAATTTATTTACTCTACTGTCAAAGCGGCAAACGCAGCACTAAAGCCACTGAAGAACTAATCGACAACAACTATTTGAATGTTTATTCATTAAGAAAAGGACTTGAATAACGACTTGTTATCAAAATCAATAGAATTATCACAAATAATCTTAAATATAACATTCATAAAAATATAACATATATATCATTAGAATCATTGAACTAATATCAACGATTAATAACTAAAATAATAATAAATTAAAAATTGCGACTTCGTAAAAATGCTTGGGCTAAAACTCATTTTATTTGGGGGAATTTTGTTTTTATGCTCGAAGAGCATGGCATTACCATTTGATAGTGTTAATCCCCGAGCTTGGGCCTTAGGCGGGTCAGGGATTGCCAGCGCTAACTCGGCTCACGCCTTAAACTTTAATCCTGCATTGTTATCTAGTCGAAATACCAAAAAAGGGAATCAATTGATTCTTCAACTCGGAGTTCGAATTCTCGATAACGACAATCTAATAAACTCCATAGACGATTTTATTGACCAAGACTTTATTAATGCTTTTGAAAATAGTGTAGAAAACGCAGAAAATAGTATTGAATCAATCACGGACGTATTTGATGAACTAAATTCAGCGATAATCCAAGAAGATCTCATTCGATTAACACTAAACAAAAACACCCTATCAAATCAATTCGATACTCTTACTACTGAACTCGATAATATTTTCTCAAAAACTGACGATGTAATTTCAGAATTGGATGCTCTCTCAAATCAAGAGGTTCTCGCCAATACTGGCGTATTTTTGGGTACAGCCAACCCGGGAGAATCTTTTGGATGGGGCTTATTTTACAATCGAAATACGACACTTTCTGGAATCTTAACGTTATCTCAACGCGATGTGGACTTGTTAAACCTTTACACCTTAGCTCATCAAAATTTTGGTGAGTTATCCGAAGAGTTTTTGGAGTCTGCAATACTTGCGACGAATAATCTTGAGTTAATCAACCAAGCGCTAGAATCTGGAGACATAAGCACAATTGATTCTCTTAGAATGGATCTAAGAGATTCACAAAACCTATTGCAAGCCGCGGAGCAAAGTATATCCACCTTTAACTTTAGTGAAGACGACCTTCCTCAGAATTCAAGCGAGGCAAAAAGAACAATATTTGAAAACGGAGATTTGGTGGAATCCGCAAAAAACCCTGACTTTGAAAGTGCAGCTCGTTTTATAGGTATTGATCTCGAAGAATTTGGTGTCTCTTTGTCTCGAGAATTTAACTTATCTGGATTCGTCTTTTCAGTAGGTGTTACTCCCAAGCTTCAAAAAATTGAAGTTTTTGATTTTGTCTACGAAGTGGACGACGAGGAGGATTTCGATATTGATGAACTCATTGATACAGGGATATCGTTTAATGATATCAATTTTGACCTTGGTTTTTCTAAAACGTTAGGACAACAAAATCAGTATGAGCTTGGTCTGGTTGCTCGCAACCTAATACCAAGATCTTATGAAACGATCAATCAGAATGAAATCGAATTTAACCCTTTGCTACGTATTGGAGCAGCATATAATCATCAAAATTTTTTAATATCGGGAGATTTAGATCTCACGAAAAACCAAGGAATTGGTTTTGAAACACCAACTCAATATTTAGGTTTTGGAGCAGAATTTATTGTCAATAAAGCATTAAAATTCCGCTCTGGATATCGAACAAATCTAGAGGAATCAGAAGACAGTCTATATTCTCTGGGTTTAGGTACCAGTATCTGGGCCACACATATAGATTTGGCCATTTTTTCAGGAGTTAATCGTACTGAAAATAATGCAGGAATCGCGCTAGAACTAGGCTACTCGTGGTAACAAATCGGATTACCAGTTGCATCAAACATCTACTTGGTGCACTCAATTCATTCTAATTTCAATTGATACAATCTAGAAAGCTCTTCAAATTTGACATCTTGATATATTGACGTCATAATCTCATTACATAAAGACTTCTTACCCTCTAACTTATTCAATGTTTTATCTATGGGAAAAGACAACCAAACCAAAAGCCAAAAGAAGAACACTTCTTTACGGCTAGAAAGTAAAAAACTAAAAGCGCTTAAATTAAGGGCTGTAGAGGAAGATACGAGTATTCAAGCGATACTCGAACAGCTAATAGATGATTACTTGAATAACAAGATTAAACTTAAAAAAGCTAAAAAATGAATTATCCTAAAACCCAGCACTACCTTCTCAGAAAAAATTCTAGTATCTCAGCCTTTCTTAGAGAACTCCGAAAGCTATTTGATGTTACAAAATCCAGCTTAAGCGCTAAAGAATTTACTATTTATGACGATTTTTACTCAAGTATATGGAATTCTGGAAGCATATTAGTCTACTCCCAAGAAGAATTTGAATTACGAAGCCCTAATGTAGCGTCAGTTAGAGAGCTCGCCGATCAATCAAATAAATTTTGGTGGGATTTCTCAGACAACAAACTAAAAGCTCATCTAAAATCATTAATTGGCCTTAGAGCCATAAGTCCTTCCATCAGCTTTAATCTTGACGAAAGTGACATCGTCTTGAAAGACTCTGAAGGGAAAATTCTAGTGAGGGTCAAGCTACTAGTATTATTAGATAATGGTGAGAAGCTAAACTTTATATCAGTAAATCCTCTCAGAGGTTATGAGCAGGAATTCAAAAAAGCAATTAAGGTGCTTACAAATTACGCCGACCAAACAATTGACCAACTTGATATAAGAAGTATCGCAATTCGGCAAGGCTATGAAGCGAATAGCCAACCAAAGCTGTCCTATACACCCTCAAAAGAAATCTCGAGCGAAGAATGTCTGAGAAAGATGTCGAGTGAGCTCCTAAAAGCAACTCAAATTCATGAAAACGGTATTATCGATGATATCGACACTGAGTTTTTGCACCAATATCGAGTTAACTTGAGAAAAATTCGCTCTCTAATAAACCTATTAAAGAAAACGTTACCCGAAACAGAACACCTAAACATTAAGGAAAAACTAGCGCGTTTAGCAAGTAGGACAAATAAACTCCGTGATTTAGATGTGTTTTTGTTAGATAGAAAAAAATATTTAGCAATGCTTCCTGAATCAAGCCAAGAAGGACTCAATATTCTTTTCAATAAAGTTACAGTGGAAAGAACAAAAGAACATCGTAATTTGTCAAAGTGGCTAGCTTCTGGGACATATAACACAACTTTAAATAGCTTGGTAAACGACTTTGAAACGCCACCCAAAATGGAAACACTTCTCGCGTCAGAAAATATTTATGATGTTTCTAAAAAACTAATTTCAAAACGCTTTAAAAAGGTTAAGCTTTTAGGTTCTGCTATTGACGACAGCACCCCAGACGATGAAGTACATGAATTAAGAATTGAATGTAAGAAATTACGCTATTTAATGGAATTTTTCATTGACCTATATCCACAAAGCACCATAAAGGGGCTTATCAAAAATCTGAAATCTTTACAAACTATATTAGGCGACTTTAATGATTGCTGTGTTCAAAAAGAATTTTTAAATATTTATGACGAAAAATACGGGTCGGAAAAGACCGTTTCAAATGCGATTCACAGTTTAATCGCAGTGTTGCATCAAACCCAATTGCAAAAACGGTCTGAAGTTTGTGAAGCTTTCGATAAATTCAGATCAGAGAAAACTCAATCGGAATTCATGCAGCTCTTTTCCAATTAATAGTGAGGTCATAAAATGAAAGTCATCGCATGTTATAGCATTAAAGGAGGAGTGGGCAAAACAGCAACTGCTGTAAATCTCGCTTATTGGGCCGCAAAGTCTAATATTAAAACCTTGCTTATTGATTTGGACCCCCAGGGTGCTTCGTCATTTTACTTTCGAGTAAAACCAACAAAAAAACAATGGGGTAAGCGTTTTTTTGGGGCTTACGAAGAAATTCTTAAACAAGTAAAGGCCAGTGATTACGAAAACCTCGATATTATTCCAGCACATCTTAGCTTTCGGAATTTTGACTCAATACTGGCATCATTAAAAAAACGAACCAATCGACTGAAAAAAATATTAAAAGGTTTGAATAAGGAGTACGATTTTGTCATTCTCGATTGTCCTCCTTCTATCAGCCATTTATCTGAGTCGGTCTTTTACGCATCGAATATTGTTATCGTGCCGGTTATTCCAACGACGCTCTCAGAAAGAACTTTTGGTCAACTTATAGACTTTTTTAAAGACAAAAAACTTTCAGAAAAGAAGATTGTTCCTTTCTTTTCGATGGTGCAGATTCAAAAAAATATGCACAAGTCGACAATTGAAACACTGAGAGGCGAATACAAGCGTTTTTTAAAATCAACCATCCCATATTCATCAGATGTGGAAAAAATGGGGGAATATCGCGCTCCAGTTGATACATACGCGAGGAGCCGTCCAGCCAATAAGGCTTATTTCGATTTATGGAAAGAACTGGTACCAGTCATTAAGAGATCTTGATATGACAAAAGAAATTGAACGCAAATTCTTGGTCAATAATTTTCCCAAAGAATTGATTAAGAATGCCGAAACAAAAAGTATACACCAAGGGTATTTATTTCTAGAAGGAGATAGAGAGCTTAGGGTACGCAGGAAAGGCAGTCACTACTTTATGACAAGAAAGAGTGGTGAAGGCATCATTCGGGACGAATTCGAAGCGCCGATCTCAAAGGAAGTCTACGATATGTTATGGCCTCTCACTGATGGTCGACAAGTCACAAAGATTCGCCATAGCTTTGTTTTTGATGGAAAAATTTTGGAACTAGATACATTTGAAGGCAAGCTAGAGCCACTAACTATTTTAGAAGTGGAATTTGATACTGAAAAAGAAGCGAATGAATACATTCCGCCTAATTTTGTGGCTCGAGAAATTACTTTTGACAACCGATATCGAAATGCGGAATTAGCGACTACTGGTAAGCCAGAATAGGCTACGAGTTAAGTTCAATAATTTGAGTTGCATTGGTTAACGTCTTTATTAATCAATCACAAATCACTTACACTTAGTATTTGCTATCTAGCCTTCTCTTCTGGTGAGTTACATAGCTCCACCATAGCCCACTTCTCACGATCGATAGTTAAATACAGTATACTAGTCGCTTTAATAATCATTCTATTGTGACCTTTTAATTTCGATTGAAGTTAAAATTTAAAATCAACAATTCTCCCCTTTTGATGCAATGAACAAAGTAATCACATCAAACCGCAAAGCATGCGACACTTTTGAAAGCGTATTGGATCGATATTTGTCAAGGCGCGGCTTTTTAAAGAAAACCTCTTTAGCAGTAGGAGCCATGCTAACGGCATGCGAAAACACAAAGCATATCGAGCAAGTTAATGCTAATCCGTTGTCGTTTATCGAATTACCTCATGGGCTAGATGACAAGCTACATATCGCTCCCGGTTACAACGCTCAAGTATTGATAGGCTGGGGTGACCCAATTTCAAATGATTCACCAACTTTCAATGTATTCAATCAAACGGAAGAAGCGCAATTAAACCAATTTGGATACAACAATGACTTCATTGGCTTCATACCATACCCCCTCAAAAGCCGAGACTCAAATCATGGACTATTAATCGTTAATCACGAGTACACACTCCCGCATCTCATGTTTTCTGGATCACCTAAAAACACTGGCTTGACCAAGAAACAGACAGATATTGATATCGCAGCCCACGGTTTAAGCGTAATCGAAGTTACCAAATCAAGATCTAGTTGGAGAGTTGAGTTAAATTCCAGGTATGCACGACGAATAACCCCCCACACCCCAATGGTTTTTAGTGGGGCGGCCACCGGTAGCGATCGACTTAAAACTAACCTTTCACCAGATGGAATTCAAACAAGAGGCACCTATGGAAATTGTGCTGGAGGTGTCACGCCATGGGGTACTATCTTAACAGGCGAAGAAAATGTAGATGGGTACTTTACGGGAAACCCAAATCAAACCGCAGAAGCAGAGAATTACAAGCGATTTGGAATGAGAACCGATAGAAAACTTTGGGGAAAGTACTACGATCGCTGGAACCTTGATAAGAACCCAAGAGAGCCCTTGCATGTAGGATGGGTCGTAGAAATAGACCCATTTGACCCAACAAGTAAACCTAAAAAACTTACCTCTTTAGGTCGTTTTAAACACGAGGGATGTAATGTTCATATTAACACTGATGGCCACGTAGTCGCTTACACTGGTGACGACCAAAGATTTGAATACATCTATAAATTTGTATCTAAAAATAAATACGATCCAACCGATCGTAAAAAAAACATGAGGTTATTAGAAGACGGAATCCTCTATGTTGCAAGGTTTGAAGATACAGGGAAACTAGTTTGGCTACCTTTAACATTTGGATTAGGTCCTTTAACGAATGAGAATGGTTTTTCAAGCCAAGCGGATATTTGCATTGATACTAGGAAAGCGGCTGATTTAGTCGGAGCGACTCCGATGGATCGCCCAGAGGACATCGAAGTAAACCCACAAAATAGCAAAGTGTACGCAATGCTAACCAATAATAGTTCACGTAAAGAAAATCAAACCGATGCAGCAAATCCAAAAGCGCACAATGGAAACGGACAAATTTTGGAGTTTTTTCCGATATCTGGAGATCACACAGAACACGAGTTTTCTTGGAATTTGTTTTTACTAGCTGGAAACCCTGAAGAAACCTTAACTCAATATCATTCTGGTATTTCAGAAAATGGCTGGTTATCCTGCCCAGACAACTGCGCATTTGACGATCAAGGTAATTTATGGATTGCGACAGACGGTGCGGAAAAGCAAGGAATAGCTGATGGTCTGTGGGCAACAGAAGTAAAAGGTAAAAACAGAGCTAAAACTAAACATTTTTTGCGTGTACCAAAAGGTGCAGAATTGTGTGGTCCGTTTTTTACACCAGACAACAATAACCTCTTTGTTTCAATTCAACACCCAGGAGAAAAATCCAGCTTTGATTCGCCGCACACGAGATGGCCAGATTTTTCAGAAGATATGCCTCCCCGACCATCTGTGGTCGTTATTACTAAGTATTCTGGTGGAAAAATAGGTAGTTAACTGAAGCAGTTGAATCAATAATCAGCGGAATAAGCCGGATTAAAAGCATCGATTATATTCGAGGAATGTACATAAAAAGAACAACGTAGAAACCTAATCAACAGCGGTGATAGATAATTTAGCATTTAGAAACCAATTAGGGTGGGTTTTCTGATGTAAGTTTTTGACCACAACGCGGTATATGTGGAAAAATTAAGGAAAATTAAAGCGCAAATACAATAAAACTTGCTCTTTTTAAGAAAGTTAATCATTGGGGGATATCATAACTATGGAGAATACTGCAAGAATGGAGAATTCTCCGATTAAAGATCGAGCCAAAAGATTCTTTCATTGGATTAACCGAGATTATATTGCACTATTTTTTGTGCTTTGGTTCACTACAGGCATAACCATTGACGAAAGAGATACACGTAAATTTAATTTGCAGCAAATGGTTGTGGATTCCATTGTCTCTTATGGAACATTTAGTATAGGGCACAGTAAGCTTAAAATATTCCGTCCAGCCGGTGATACGTTCCGAACTGAACATGGCACCCTACCCGCAAAACAACCAGGTCAATTTGCAACGGGTGCAATTCCTTATTTTTTTCTTTCAATAATTGGCATTACTTATGAGAAAGACTACACCTTAGCAGCAGGCATGGTTGCTTGGTTGTCAGCTTCACTGATATCTTCTATTGCTCTCACACTGCTGTTTCTCACAATGCGAAACTGGGGTTTCAATAGGAACTACTCTCTCTTGAGCGTTCTATCCTGTGGGGTTTTTAGCCACTGGATTGTATATTCTGGAGTAGCCCATCATGATATTTTAGCGGCTAGCTACTTGATTATCGCACTGTATTTTTCAGAGAAGAGTTTAAGATTCGGCGACGCGGAAAAATGGTGGTTTTCTATATTAACAGGTATTTTTGCAGGCTTAACAGTTTTTACGTCAATGCTTCCAGCACTCATCGTCATGACATTTGGTATCTATATCATGATGACACTAAAATTCCGTCACATTTTTTTTACTGGCGTGGGTTTTTTGTTAGGCTTAATGCCACTCGCGATCTACAACGGCTACTACTTTGGCAACCCCTTCACGCAAGCTAATGTCGCGGGCAATTTTTCAGATACTTTTATAAAATTTAGTTACCAGCAATTTATTCATCGGGTAGATGCTTATATTGGCTGGGGAGGTTTGAGTATTTGGAAATATGCTCCTTTACTAGGTCTTGGATACTTTGGTTTTTTCCTACTTCCTAAAAATTTAATGCGGGTAAAGTACTTTGTTTTTGGGGCCGTCATTGTTCACTTATTTTATTTGTTTAATATTGAAACCAAAGGTACTTGCCAATATGGTCCGAGATATCTAATACCATTATTACCGCTTATGTCTATTGGCGTTGGCGCAATTCTTCATTCATGTCGAAACACCCCCCCCTTCATATTGGGATTAATTTTTGGTGGATTTGCAGCCTATGGATTGTGGGTGAGTCTGGTTGGCGCAATTGGTGGAGCAGCACAATGTGATTTAAAAAGCTTTATATTTATTAAATATCTTAATGACCATTCCAAACTGAGACTCCAAAATCTTGTATTTTTTTGGCCTATGCTCTCTGGCCTTATGATAGTTTTAATTTGGATCGCTATCGTAAATTTCAAATCTCTACTTGGATATTTCAGAACAAACTTTGTAGCCAAACGCGAATATTAATAAATAAAAATATCAAGCATTTATTAGATGATCATTTTTTCTTCTGTTTGACTTTGGGGCATTGAAAAGAGAAGGGACTATAACTATTGCTGATCAATCATATTTAATAATTCATGATTAGGCTCTGGCTTATTTTGATGATTGATACAGTTCGAAAGTGCCTTAATTGTGTCGGCCAACACGAGTTCTAAATAATTTTTTGGCTGTATCCAGAATCAAACATTCTTATCCGGAAAGAAACCTCGATTTTTCACAATTGAAATAACCGAATTAACGATTACTCTATTGTATTTGTATTCCATCTTTTCTGTGTTAATAAGCGCCTGTATGGATTGCGGTTTTAGTTTAACGCGCAGACATTGCTTGGCAAACGACACCACCAAATTCACTATTATTTTCAAGACTTATCGCGAGCAATACCACTTACAACTGGGGTCCAAAAAATTGGATAATTCATTACCTAAAAAAAGTTCATCTACCTCACTGAATCTAGCCACGTAAGAGATCCATGTTTTGCATGGGAAAATTGGTGATAAAAAAAAAGCAAACCAATGTTTGCTTTTTTAAGTAGTTTCAAGCCCATCTAGGGCATTCTTAATTAAAGATTAAAACAGTTCGCATAATAGGTCACTGTCGCAGGCCAATCAGAGAAGATACCTAGAATACCAACTCGCTTAGCTAATACATGTAGAGCTTCGTACATATCGCTGTCAGTGTTAATAGTTTGAACATTTGGATTAACATCAAAGCGATAGTAGAAAGTCGCTAAAGGATTACCCTCAGCGTCAACACCTACACGAGATCCATTACGAATATCTGAACGCTCAAAAGTCCAAGCAATAATGTCTAAACCAGCTTTTTTAGCAGAACGCGCGTATGCAGAAGGAATAATACGACCATCGTCAGTAACATCTAAAAGCATATACATAGGCGGAGCAATAATTTTCACGCCTGAATCTGCAATTTCTTTCATGCTAGGAACAAAAGTAGTGCGGTCAGTCGGATCAATTGTGTCATAACGCGCTTCAAGATAAACAGCTTGGTCACCGTAAGCTGTGTTGTTTACCCAGTACAATACGTCGTCTGGATTAAAAGACTGAGGCCAAACATAACGTGGAGGAACACCCGCTTCAACATACTCATCAATTAATTTTTGAGCATAGTTTTCTTGACTTCCAAAAACATCTTCAACTTGAGTTTTAGCTCTGCGATCAGGACCTTTTAATTCTGGCGTGTATTTTGCGCCTAAGTCACCAAATAGCTCTATACTTTCGGCATGAGTTAACAAAGTTCCACGGCTGGTATACAAATCAGTACGCCAATCTGCAGTACCACCCAAAAATTCTTCAGCAGTTGTTGCAGAGCGATCCGCTGCATCCATTTTTCCTTCTAGTGTCTTGTAATCGTCCAAAGTGATATCACTTGTACAACAAAGTACTTCTCTTGGGTTAGGATTCGACTCATCCCAAGGTACAGTACATTTGTCATTTAAGTCAGTCACGATGATATTTGTCGTAGTGTGCAAGTCACACTGTGCGTGACGACAAACCAGCTCACCATCAGAAGTGAAAGAAACATCACATTCTAAGATTCCAGCGCCCATTTTTGCTGCTGCTACATTAGATTCAACAGTGTGCTCTGGAAATTGCATCGGAGCACCACGATGACCGATTGAAAAATCTGTTTGATAAAATGGACCGTCTTCACAGCTTTGTAATTTACGCTTTAAACGGCCTTCCTTCATGCCATCAACTAAGAAAAAAGGACGAGGTCCCAATTGAACATCAGAACCATACTTCTTTTTAAAGAAATAATTGTACGCGTAGTGATGCTTATAATCATAATGCTTTCCAGCACTAGCAAATACAGATGCACCAAGTACGATCATTGTTGCAAGAATAACTTGCAGATTTTTTATATTCATTTATCTCTCCTAATCGAGGTTAAGCAAAAAAATGCAGGAGGATAGTAACTTGCGTCAATGCCGTTTTATTGACACAAAAGTGAATTTTAGATTGAAGAAACATGACATATATTAAACGTCACAATAAAAATTAACGTGCCGGCGTATATTTTAATTTGAGATAAACCACATGATAATAGAAGAATTGTTTAGTAAGTTAATTAACTTTCCACTTGACATAAACGAAAATTCTTTATTTTTAAAAAAACCTATTTTACTCAGTCGATAAAAGCTGAACTAAACCAGCGGATTGCTTTTGCGAAAAAGCTTTCTAGTAGATCACGAAGTGAAACCTCTTTCCTTTTTAACTCAATAAAGATCACAAAAATTCGACAATTATTATAAAAAAGCACCTGATTACCTTTACAACCATTTTAGGTCATAATAAAAACCAATATAGTCAAATGGTTTCTAAGAGATTGGCATGCTACTTATTACCGGTTTTACCCAAACAAGTAATAGAAAACTACAGAAATGCATCGCCGATGTCTTTAGATGAATCTAGAAGGGCATTTTCAAGTATCATTGAATACATCCTTGTCCCTACTTAAGCTATAAATGCGTAATAATTCATATCGATTGTTTCTAAGATAAAGTCTTTTTAATAAGCAGTTTTCTACAGACTATACTTTTATAGATTAAAAATAGATTCTAGAGAATTATTATATGAATAAATCAATACTCATCGTTGATGACCAACTCGCTATGCGCAGGATGATCCAGGCCGCTTTGCAAGGACATAACTATGACTTAGCGCTCTCAGCCGATGGTATTGAAGCCTTCGAAGAAGCCACCAAAAAGCGTTTCGACTTGGTAATTACTGACTTTCATATGCCACGTTGTAATGGCATAGACTTAACCAAACGATTAAGAAAGTTGCAAAAATACAATGGCGTACCAATTCTCGTCGTAAGTACCGAAAGCAACGCAGAGAAAAAAGGGGAAGGTCGTGCTGCCGGCGCAAACGGTTGGATAGTAAAACCCGTTAGTCCAGAAAAACTCGTGAATGCTGTAAAAAAGTTAATTAACTAGAAACCCCTTTTATTAACTTTTGGACTTCACATAGGATTCACTTATTCGAATCCACTCTCTAATACCGTTACTCATAAACTTCGATTTATGGGTAACGAAATAAAAGTTACGGTGTAGATTTCGCTTCTCGACTTTTAAAGGTATCAAACTTCCGGAAGAAAACTCATCCTGCAGACTAAGTTTAGAGAGACAAGATATGCCCATACCCCGCTTCACCGCTACTTTAATGGCTTCCGTCTGCTGTAAAACTAATTCTATTTTAAGATTGGGTAATAATCCCGCCATTGCACGATCAAAACTTTGGCGAGTCCCTGACCCACTCTCTCTTAATACCCAAGTAGCCTCAGTTATATCTATATCATTAAGACAGATTTTTGATGCTAGTGGATGATCCGGTGCGCAAAAAACCACAAGATCGTCTTCCCACCAATGGACAATATTGAGATCTGGATGAGCGTATTCTCCTTCAATTAACCCAATGTCCAATGAAAAGTTAAGTACTTTTTGTGTGATTTCCTCGGTGTTCTCAATATCTAAGTCCACATGGGAGTTGGGGTACTCACCTTTAAATCTCTGCAATATAGCAACGGCCATGTAATTGCCAATTGTAAGTGTTGCGCCTACCTTGATGTCGCCTATTGCCTGGCTTTCTCTTAATGAGCGTTCTATTCCTAGCGCCTGCTCCATCAATGCAATGGCATCAGGTCGAAGTATTTTACCCTGTTCATTTATTTGTAAGCGCTTACCAACTCTATCAAAAAGCTGCGTATCAAATTGATGTTCAAGTTCTTTTAAAGCCCCACTTGCGGCTGATTGAGACATACCCAAATGCTCGGCGGCACGACTGATGTTATTAAATTCTGCAGCCGCCAAAAATATTTCTATCTGTCGAAGCGTATAACGTATTGCCATTTATTAATCGCTATTTCGGATAACAATTATCATAATTAACCATTATACAGATATACAAAGCCCGCGTATATTTAACAACATATTAATTTCGGAGGTGCTTATGAGCGCGCTTATTAAAGAAACTGTGACAGATGTGCATCACTGGAATGACACATTGTTTAGCTTTAAAACGACACGTAACCAAAATTTCCGCTTTAAAAATGGCTACTTCACTATGATTGGCCTTGAAGATCAAGGCAAACCACTTTTAAGAGCATATAGTATAGTGAGTGCAAACTACGAAGAATACTTAGAATTCTTTAGTATTAAGGTTCCAGATGGCGCACTTACCTCTAAGCTTCAAAAAATTGTCGTTGGCGACGAAGTAATCGTTGGCAAAAAAGCGACTGGGACCCTAATAACGGACAATCTTTTACCAGGAAAGAACTTGTATCTATTGAGCACAGGTACAGGGTTAGCGCCATTCATGAGCATTATTAAAGATCCAGAAATATACGACCACTACGACAAAATCATTCTTTGTCATGGTGTTCGCTATGCGTCGGAGCTTGCTTACTCTGACTATATCTTGGATGAGTTACCAAATAACGAATATTTTGGTGAAATCATTAAAGAAAAACTAATTTACTATCCAACGGTTACACGGGAAGATTTCCGCAACCAAGGACGTTTAACAGATTTAATCGAAAGCGGAAAACTCACTGAAGATATCGGTTTACCCGAGCTTAGCAAGGAAAATGATCGCTTTATGCTATGTGGTAGCCCAAGTATGTTAAAAGACCTATGTCAAATACTCGATTCAAAAGGCTTTAGCGAAACTCGAAATGGTCACTATGGTGAATATGTTATCGAAAGAGCGTTTGTCGAGACCTGAGTAATCATCGTTTCTTGAGCACCCTTGCGCGTTGTAAGTCCAATAGCTAGAGAGCGGTAATCGTCTAAATCATTTATAAAATGAATTAGACGATTAACAATCGCCATCCAAACCATCATTCCCAAACGCTAAAAAACGAGAACCTTAATCAATAAACTCCCAACTGAACACTGGGCGAAAAACGATGTAATCGCCGTAAAATTACTAGCGGTATACTTTGCATAAAAAATTTTTTCATGCGCCCACACTTATTTTCTCTCTACTACTTCGATCGGCTACCAATCAAATACCAAATACTCTGCTAAAACGCAATGCAATTATACCTTGTATATCTTGTTTAATTTTTTTACAAAACAAGGTAATTTATGACTCTATGTGACCTTGAACACTAATATGTCGAGCTACCTTTATGTTAGCAAACACCAGTGAGTTTAAAATGCGCATTGTTCGAATCATCTTACTGCTAGGATGGATCGGCATTTTAGTACTATGCGCTGTTGATATAGGGCAAACATATCTTACAGACCCTGAAAGTAAGCATTTTATAAAAGGGCTTGAAGGAAGAGATATCTCATTACGCGGTACGGAGTTCGAGGCTCAGACATACAATATTGCTCCCCGTTTATTCTGGGGGTTAGCGATTCCCGTCGTCGTATTAATTTTAATATTTATGGGGCACGACGCATGGCGCAGAATCTGCCCCCTCTCCCTTGTAAGCCAGATACCACGATTATTTAATTGGACTCGCAAAGTGGGGCCAAAAGGAAAAAAACGGATCGCGCTTATTCCACCAACAAGTTTTTTAGCAAAATATGCAATCTTGATTCAGTTTTCCCTTTTTGCCTTTGGTGTACTGCTAAGGCTCACCGTTTTGTCAGCCAATCCCGAATGGTTGCTACTGTTCACTTTAGCCCTTTTTATCATTGCTTTTTCCGTGGGGCTAATTTACGGCGGCAAAACCTGGTGTCATTATTTTTGCCCGATGAACGTGGTGCAGCTTACTATTGCTGGAGCAAGAGGGCTGAACACTGCCGCCGCAGAAACAAATATCAGTCAATCCATGTGTCGCAAACCTTCAAAAAATGGAGATCAATCTATTTGTGTTGGGTGTAATTCTCCATGTCCAGACGTAGACGTAGAACGAAACTACTGGACGAAACTTCCTCAGATGTCGAGGCGCATTGCTATCTATGGTTATTTGGGTGTAGTCATAGGCTTTATTCACGGCGTTTACGCGGCCAGCGGTTCATGGAGTTACGGCGCGGCTGTTTGGTACGATAGTGATCCAATGGCGATTGGATTTTCCCCATTTGGCCAACTTCTTCCTATTCCTCGTATCATTGGAAGCACAGTGCTCATGGCACTTTGGATCACAGTAAGCATCGGAATAGGTCTCCTGCTAGAAAAGCTGCTACAGAAAACAAGCCAATCTAAAAAGCCTTTGACAAAAGAGAGTGCACAACATCACTCCGTTCTTATTGTTTCCTTACTCGCTTTACTACTCTTAATTTATCAAATCGCTTTGCCCGGAATGGGTTGGCTTCCGAAGGAAGTGACTTTTCTTGTGGGGCTCGCTGTTACTATTGCATTGTCTTTTTGGGTTTATCGCAGTTGGTTCCGCACAAGCCAAATCTATCAACGAGAAAGCCTCGCAACAAGCCTTAGAAAACAACTTTTAATAAATCACGAACAATGGGAAGAGCAATTAGAGAATCGGAATATCAAAGAGCTATCTGTTGATGAAGTTCACTTGTTAACGAATATCACACCAAAAATCGAATCAAAAAGCCGAATCGATTTTTATGAAAATTTCTTATCTGATGCGATTTCACAAGGAACTGCAGATAGTTACGAAGGTCGCAAACTTCTACAAAATTTGAGAGAACGCTTTTCAATTTCACAAGATGAACATCAATCTTTGTTGAACAAATTACAAGGCAGCTATGACATAGGAGATAGTTTACTTATCTCAAAGGCTCTTCGGACAAATAGCTTCAAAGAACATTTAGAAAAATTAATACTGGAAGCTGTAGAGCAAGGACAGCCTCTTGAAGAGGCACTTAAAAGTCATCAATCCGATATTGCTGCGCTCAGATCTGACTATGCCATTTCAGATGAAGAAGAGAAAGCGATCCTCGATGAAATTTCCTCAGAAGAAGGTACCCTAGCCAATGTGATTGATCTTCTAATGGATCAGCTCCAGCATATCAAGCATATGCAAAACCAATTAGATTCAAGTCTAGCTGAAATCTACTTATCAGAATTTCTTTTAAGAGAAGCAAAAACTGTTTTCAATCAAGTTCTAGGGTTACTCGAGACAGTCCTAGAAGAGGACGAATTTTATCTCAACACTTCTGATCAACTTGTGAAACTATACCCAAGTATTATAGAACAACTGCAAAAAGATGAAGCTACTTTAGCCTGGTCAGAACGTTTACCAAATATCTTTTGGGAAAATTTAACTCAACAGATACCAGAATCTCAAATATTGGACGTTTCACCGATATCTAAACAAGACTGCTTAATGGAGCTCTCAGAGTCAGATAACATATTTGTATCTCTCGTCGCTTGTCGCGCAGCACAAATGCATGGCATGTTATGGCAAGTTGAAAAAATAGAAGACATTGCGCAAAAGTTAAATATCGATACAAATATCACGGGTTTAAGCGATACTTTGTTGGAAGTAATTACTTACAATCACAAAAGACTTACGTTCAACCGAGATATTATCGCAGGTCGCCTGCCGGAATGTGACTGGGTAATTGACCAGTCGCAGGCTAGTCGTAGGCATTTCTCTATAAAAAAAGAAAAAAATCATTTTTACTGTGAAGACCTGAACTCATCGAATGGAACACTGCTAAACGGAGCAAACCTTAGAAATGAAAAACAACAACTTAAGTCTAGAAATACTATTTCAGTAGCGCATGATGCGGCCGCATCAAAAGTTAACATTATTTCTATTCCTAAATTCTCGCTACAAAACCCGGTTGATACATTTGTATATTTATCTGGGCTGGATAGCTTTAAAAAGCTCACAGAAGAACAACTTTTTCAGCTTGCTAAATCAGCTGAGCAATTACAAATAACAAACGCAGACGATTTTACACTAGCATTAACCATTGGCCATTTAAATTCGATTTCAATTAGCGGACATCATTCCATAAAGTTACCTCCCGGTACGTTTCTCACAGAACAAACACTATCGGTGACCCTTCAGGCAGCAGCTCAAAATAATACTAAATTACACCTAATGCGCTGGAAGAACCTCGTTATTCAACCAATAATAGAAGATAATCCCAGTTTCCATTTAGAATTACTCGAAAAAACAAATGATTTAATACTTAAGCTCTTTGGCGAAGTGGTGAATTAAATGATTACTATTGATGTTGTCCATAAAAAAGAAAACTCTCAACAATCAATTTCTTTGCAAAAAGATGATCTAGAAAAAGGTATTTCACTGGGTCGTTTACCCAGTTGTGGCATAGTACTTAACGACCCATCTGTAAGCCGATCTCATGGACTTATCAAATTGGATAACGACAAAGCAATATACTTTGACGTAGGATCTACAACGGGTAGTTTGTTAAATGGGAATAGCCTTCAGGCACAAAGCCCGGTTGCCTTAGCAATTGGTGACAAGCTTATATTGGGGCCTTTTGAACTCACTATTAGAGATATAACATCATTTGCAAATGACGATATGGAAATAACACAACTCGCTGGTGCTTTGCCTAACGCCTACCAGCCAGTTGCGCTTGTTTCTGAAGATAATTGGCAAAACTGGCAAGGGAAAACAAGCGTAACCTGCACAAGTATTGTAGAAGAAACACACGATGTAAAAACCTTCACTTACACTGCACAACCTAATGTTTTATTCAAATATCAAGCTGGCCAGTTTGCCACACTTCACTTACAAATTGATGGTAAATCTGTAAGCCGCTCATACACAATTAGTTCCTCACCTAGTCGCCCACATACGATCACTAATACTGTTAAGCGGGTTCCTTCAGTGGCAGGACACCAGCCTGGTTTGGTATCAAATTGGCTACATGACAACTTAAAAGTTGGCGATACAATCGAAATTTCAGGACCATTTGGCGACTTCACCCACTTTGCTCACCCAAGTGAACAGCTATGTTTAATCTCTGGAGGTAGTGGTATTACCCCAATGTTGTCGATGACTCGTTGGATTTGCGACACAGCCTCGAAAATCGATGTTGTCTTTTTGCATATTGCCAAAAGTGAGCGGGACTTGATCGTCCGTGAAGAACTCGAATATCTCAGCCGACGGTTTCCAAATTTAAAACTTGTGTTTTCCTTAACTCGAGAAGAAAACTCCAGTTGCTGGTCAGGATATCGCGGTAGGCTTTCTTCAACAATGTTAGAAATGGCGGTACCGGATTTAACAAAACGTCGCGTTTTCGTTTGTGGTCCAAATCAGTTTATGCAATCAGCAAAACAACTATTTATAGAAAGTGGCTTTCCGATGGATAAATACCATGAAGAAAGCTTTGGAGCCCCAAAATCAAGTAAACCTACAGATTCATCTCAATCAAAAAAAGAAAAGCCTAACTTTGGTCTAAAAGCGGTGTTTGGTAAGCTAGGGAGTAAGAAAGAGGAAGAGAGCACATCAGCTCAATCTGAAACGGCATCGAACCCAATAGCCAAACCACCGGAATCATCGACTATTAATTTCACACGTTCTGGCAAACGGGTTTCGGCCGAAGGCCAAACTATATTAGAGGCAGGTGAATCAGCAGGCGTAGATTTACCTTTTGGCTGTCGTGCTGGCATGTGCGGCGCATGCAAACAAATCATGATCAATGGAGAACTAGAGCCTGATTACGAAGCTAATATCTTAAGCGATTCAGACAAAGAAGCAGGATACATTCTCTGCTGCATTGCAAAGGCAAAAGGTGAAGTCAAAATTGAAGCTTGATAAAGAATATTATCGAGATTATTTTTTCAATCCCAAGACTTCGATCAATTAGCCTTTTTTAATTTTGATTGCAACTGTGCAAGAGAATGAGCAATCTCTGATTGCTCCTCAGGGAATAATTTGATTGCATTGTTCATTAAATTTTTTAGTCTTTCCAACTGTGATTCCACTTCATTTTGCATTATATGGCATCTCAATAGATCAGCAAGTTCGTCTTCAGTGCAACCTGAAGTAATATCTTTCAAACCTAATTCATACTCATCTTGAATAAGCCCTGAACTGCATAAAGAAGAAGCTAACCTTCCGACCATCGAGCCAATAGATCTAACAGATTTAATCTTCAAGTTTTTCATCAGAACGAGCGCTACTTTTTTCTCAACTTCGAAATGGTCTAGTATGTATTTCCGCTGCGAAAGAATTGAAGATTTAGTGGGCAAATTATTTAACGGTTTTGCGTTTAAGAAAACGCCATGCAGAAGCTTAACGGTTGCTCGATATACTGAATCGAAATGAACATTGTCATTCAATTGCAATTTAATCAATAAAAACTGATGGGTATTACCGCCATAATCTTTATACTGCTGATAACCCTGCATGAGAAGGTCTGTCATCGCTATGATTTGGCTTTCTACATTTAGATTAGCACCCATTTTGTGCTTAGGATAACCCGTTCCATCAGTTCGTTCATGATGGTCTCCAACAGCATCACCCACACTATGAGGTAGGCCAGGCACTTCGTCCAAAAAAATCTTGGCTATTTTAGCGTGAAGCTGAACCGCAGTATTTGAGCCCGTCTCAACCTCTATGCCATCTTTTACAATCTTTGGGTCTAGATGTAGATACCCAACATTATGCATTAAACCACCAAGAAAAACGGCTTCCTGCGAATTTTTATTTAGCTCCAGTTCCAAAGCTATCATAATCCCAACAATTGCACTAAAAAGACTCCATTTAAAAACCTCTGGTAGCTGGTTTTGCAATACTGTTAATTTTTGACGCAAAAGCGGAAATTTTTCGTATCGTGAGCAAAAGTGTTTCAAGGACCCAAGTAAATCCTCGGAACAATCAAGGGATTCTAGATTAAAAGAAGAACTTCGAACCTGTTTTAACAATTTATACAAGTCAGTCGCATTAAGACTACTTTCAATTGCTATCTGCTGCTCTAAAGGTCCTGTTAACTTATGTTTTAAAACAACCTCAATTTTCGATAATGAAAGGCGATCACCTCTTGCAACAAGTTTTACGCCTTGGGAATTGCAAATATCATTACTAGCTCGAACTGGGTTTGTTTCATTTACTTTCGCTAGATGAACGCCGTAATAGTCCAAATGATTAGAATTCAACCGTCATTACCTCTTAGGTCACAATTAAATGTACTTTTGGAATGTATTTGACACATCTAGTATAGGATAAATAGTTCACACAATAAGTGTGACGACATGTGATTATTTCACAAAAAAAACTTGGTAAGTAAATTCGTTAGTGAAAAATCATTTTCACAGATGAATTTTTTTTATAACATAATTAACTAGCTTAATGTTATTTTAAAAAGATATGAAATAAGACTTTTCGAATATCTGGCTTGATATAAACTAATAAGTCTCCTTATTGAGTAAAAGAAGGTTCGGCTTGCCTACTAGTTCAAGATAAAGTTAAATAGCTTATGGTTAACAAAATAAGCCCCACTAATAATACGACCTTTTGTTAAATATGCAGCTTTCTACAAGATACAAATTTGCGTTTCTTTGCATGCCTAAATGCGCATCAACGTCGATTGAAATGGTGATCACACCCTATTGCAATCAACTATTTTCTTCACCAAACATTTGTGAAAAACACATAACAGCTAATACATTTAACGAAAAAATCCTCACACTGCACAAAAAACAGTATCCGCGTAAAACGATTGAGTCAATCTGCCTGATTCGAGAACCAATAGATTGGCTATTTAGTTGGTACAGATACCGTCAAAGAAAAGAATTAGCAGACCCTTCACATAAATCCCACATTCGATATACGGGTAATATAACCTTTGATGAGTTTGCAAATGAATTTACTAAAAAAGAACAACGAAAGCCATTTGCAAACATCGAAACCCAATTTGATTTTGTTAAAACGAATAATAATAAGATAGGTGTAAACACAATCTTTTCTACTACAGAATTCAATCAGGCAATTAATTACATATCTGAAAAAATTGGTAGAAAAATTCTCATTCCAGAGGAAAACGTTTCTCCAAAAGCAAAGTATTCCTTAAATAGAAAAACTGAAGAAAAACTACGAGATTATATGAGCGTTGATTTCGCATTATATGACCTAGTAAAAAAATTCTCTCCGTTTAGAAGTGACTTGCATAACGAAATTTTTGATAGAACTCTAAAAGAGATTTCAAAAGCATGAATAACTTAAGCAGTGATAAAACATTTTTACTTGGTGTCGGTTGTCAAAAAGGTGGAACAACCTGGCTACACGCGTACTTGAATGCATTCCCAGAAACTAATTTTGGTTTTTTCAAAGAATATCATGTATTCGATGCACTGTATTCAAACCTATGTGATGTATTTTACGATGATAAAATCAAGGAATTGGAAAGAATAATCGCTTCAGGTGATCTAAAAAAAGAAGGAGTTCATCTACTTAAGCATATCGATTTTTACCGTGACACTAACAATTATTTCGATTATTTTGACAATCTTTATAACAGTAACTACCACACACGCGTAGTTGGCGATATCACACCTTCTTATTCAGGCCTTCCGATAAATGCATTTAATCAAATAAAATTAGACGCAGAATCTAGAGGTTTCACTGTTAAAGTTATTTTCTTGGTGCGTGATCCAGTAGAACGCATATGGTCTCAACTTAGAATGGGCCGAAGAGAAGCAACTAAATCTAACCCTAACTACATAAATCCATTGTCTGAAAAAGAAGAGTTATTAAGTTTTTACACTCATGAACAATGCGAATTTAGAACGAAATACGATTTAACTATTCGAAACTTAGAATCAGCATTTCCAGAATCACACATTCACTATGAATTTTACGAAAACTTATTTAATGATAATTCAATTAAAAAAATCACTCAATTTTTAAACCTTCCGTTTTTAAAGCCAAACTTTTCGTTTGAAGTAAACACAACAATTAAAGAGAATAATTTACCTGATGATGTAATTGAAAGCGTCGTAAACCATTACAGTGATACTTATCATTACTGCGCTGAAAAATTTGGCTATGATAAAATTGAACAACTTTGGCCAAGCTATAAGTTTCTCAGCTAATTAGATTAAACTTAAAATTTCATACCCACTTTCAACCCTAGCAATACAGCTCCTCCGTCGTCAGTTGGCAACCCTAGCCCCACAACGCCGATACTGTATTTATCCATAAAATCGCGTTCGATTGCACCAATCGCATATGCAAAAATAACAAAACCTTCGTAATTATCAACCTTGTCGTTGTTATAACCATAAGCAACACCTAGAGGTAATTTAGCACTTAAGGTCCAGTTTTCTGAAAGCCTCCAGTCTTTTTTAAGCCAATCGTAACTTACAGCCCAAGCTCTCTCGTGATGAGAGTTTACAAATGTTGCAAAGCCCCAATTATTGTACTGAATACCAATAACATTATTATCTTCATTGGGTTCACCCTTACTAGATAAATGTTCAGAATTTGGTGCAAAAAGAATTTCTGTTTTAGAAGCGAATAGCGTGGAGTTAAACCCAAAAAAGATAAATAATAACTTAATCAAAAAAAAAATTTTATAAACATTTCTTCCCTCTAACATATCTCCTAAGATCAACAAAAATTGATCAAATAAAACAATTACAAATTTTCAATAGCGAGAACCTAGACCAGCCCCTACTATTTTTTAAAATTGTAAACGATTTAAAATGGTGTACTAAAAAGCATGGAGGGTAAAGATAAAGTAAAATTTAAATTAAGTTTTTAGGCGAAATTAAAGTTTAATAGACAGTCCAATACCTGGTGCAATTGCTCCACCGCCTAAGGTTGGCAACAAAAGAGTTAAAGCTCTGATAGAAATTTTTTCATTTATTTCGAATTTGATTGACGAATCTAAATACACAAAACCCACAAAACCAAATAAATTTACCGCTTTGTTTCGATCATAGCCATGAGCAATGGCAAAGGGAATTTTTGCAGATAAGGAAATTTTTTCCGTAATATTTTTATTCAAACCATAAAAATCATAGCTTATTGTATAAGTTCGATCGAATTGAGAATTTTCATAAGTAGCAAAGCCCCACTTATTGTATCTTACTCCGATTAAATCATTGTCTTCATTAGGTTCTCCCTTATCAGAAAAATGTATAGCTGAGGGGACAAATACAAATTCTAATTCGTTTTTTGAATAACAGTTATTTGCCAAAAAGGATATAAAAGCTACTAGTAAAGAGAAAATGCGGAAAGACATAATTTGAATTTGGAAGATCCCATAGTCATTTTTGTAATAATTAGTATGGTTCAAAATTTCTAAATTGCTAAATAACCCTTGAGAATTAATTTCAATCAATAGTTTCCGCTCAAGCAGTTGTTAATCGAAAGTAATCAGATGGAAAAGCTAAAAGAGAGGTTATTTCGAATTTTGAATAGTTTTAATTTATTTTTGTTATTAATCGCTTTTTATAATTTATTATTTTAAATAAGCAGTGATCTAAAACCGCCATTCAACAATTAGCTAAGATACTAATTATTTTCTTATCAATAAAACTATTACGCAATCACAAAAACGAGAATAAGACTAAATCAACTTCTTACGTTACGAAGTTGATAACTGTGTTTAAAATTAATAGGATGAGGTAAAGAAAGACCTAGATATCAACAATCATATCAGGATATACGACTGAATCTTGACGTTGTGGCCATTTTTCAAGGACTAACTTGCTAGTGGAACGAGGTAAACTATAGAAGCTGCCAGTAATTTGACTATGATACTCTAAGTAGTTTCTCAGCTTTAAGTATAATTCTTTTGAAGCTGGAGTAGGAGATTGCCAAAATTCATTTAATGGACTTTGGTCTGACAAGCCTGGCATATTGTAAAACGTATTGCCAAGTATCTTTACTGGCGCACCATGATGAAAAGCGGAAATAGCCGATGTGCTATTGACAGTGACAACCCCTTTGGCTTTTTTAAGGAGTTTTGGTAGGTTCAGATCGTGCACATACAATACACGATCTTTCAGGTCATACTGTTCCTCACAGAATTTAATGAATTTCCCATAGTTATTATTCCCTCGGTCAGCTGGGTGATGCTTGAAAACGAGTAAATCATTCGAATTGGAATACTTTGAAAAGCTTTCCATGGTCTGTTCAATAAACTCTTCAACGGAATTAAAAGGGGAGTGAAAATGAATTTGGGAATCATAAGACACCTGTAAAGGAGCAACAAAATAGTTCTTATCCTTAAACTTCTTCCAGGTTCTTTTATCTTTAAAAGAGTACTTTAGCTTGCGACACGCACTACGAAGGTAACCAATAGCATCTCTGCTAGCAGAATCATTTCTATGATGTTTGTAATTTTTAAAAAATGGTCTGCTAAGAGCCATCGCAATATAGTAGCCAATCGCTCCCAAACCCTGAGCATAAAACGCCCAACGCACATTTTCAACTCTCGGCCATGGCCTTATCGCCCACTGTTGCACATCCTCAAGCTGAATTTTTGAATTGCCATTTACGCCACTCTTTTCAAAAGTAATGTAGTTTGGCCGGATATAGCCTTCTTCGAATGCATAAAATTCTACATTTAATCGCTCACAGACCTGTTTAGCTTCTCGATGATAGAATCGACAATCACCATACACAAATACATGGGTAATCTTTTTAGAAAAACAAAGGTCGATCAGCCATTCTGACCAATTATCTGGCGAATCTCTATAAACGAGTGTCTGATCAGACCAAGGAGATTGAAAAAGGTCGCCGCCATTAAATGCCACACGCCAGCAATTGTGTCCTGCTTCAGCCAAATGCTGATGGAGCTTAGAAAAAAACGGTCCTAATGGGCCTTGTAGTAGGAGTACATTCATAGCTAGCAAGTAAAATCGATAACACGCTCATTGTTACACCTTTTTGTCCTTAATCAGGCTACAAAAATCACAGTTCGGAATAAAAAGTCACAAAAACATGAAAAAAAATACTAAAACTAGATGAATATCACTTCTTATATGATTTTTTCGGTAATAAAAAATATATTATCAAAAAAATGATAAGAACAAAAATCAACCAAATTTCACCTAAAGTTGACTCAGGTTAGCATTAATGAAAAATTGTTTCAGCAAAATATTTCAATTTTCGTGACAGGCGGCCTAAATAATTCGAACCGGCTTTGACTTGTGTTTCACTTAACCCATGGAGAAGATTTTCCGGTGTAGTTAGCTTACTATCTTTCCAGTTTATGTATTTTGGATAATCAATCAACGCGCCATAAGCTAACTCTTCTATGGTCAAACTTCGAGCACGTCGTTGAATTTCCAGCATATCTTCTGTAAGCCCCCACCCTGCGTAAAAGGGTAGGCCATAGCAAGTGACTGGCAAGCCCCTTAAAAGCGCTTCAAACCCAGCGAGTGACGTAGTTACACAGACTTTATCCACAAGTGAATAGAGTTCGCTTATGTGAATATTCTCAAGGATAAGATCACATTGTTCTTGAGCATAAGCCAACTCTTTTAAATCACCTTTATTACCTGAGACAACATCAGGGTGAGCTTTGTAGATCAAAAATCCGCCTGGGTTATCTGCTCTCACTCTTTCAATAAGGTGTCGATTAGTTTTTACAATTGGAGAACCATACTTAATAGAAGCATCAGTGTGAAGCTGACCTGTCACAAGTATTACTTCCCTATGCTGCCTTTCCAATTTAATTACATTTGAAACTTCGGCATTCAGAGAAGCCCCAACATTATATTTTGTTATGGTGAGCGAAATTATTTTCTGAATAAGTTCTCGAGATCTTTGAAATTGGGATTCGGACAACTTAATATTGCTCAGAATTTCTTCTATGTCGCTTGGGGAGGTTGAATCGTAGTAAATTCCCGAGCTATCAACGACTAAAGAGCTCGGCCGTTTTAAATCAGAGCCCAGACCTACCGAACGAAGAAAACCATCCTCCATTATCAGTACTTGCTTATCGGGGTATTTCTTTCTAATTTTATAAAAGTTATTTGCTCCCCAAGTAATAATTTGCTCCTGGTCTCCATTTTTTACCTGATTTAAAGATTTGATAAATCGTATGTTGTTTTTATTTAGACCAATAAATTGATTTACGAAGCTTTTTTTCCAAAAACTAAACCCATAAGCAGCCAGTTTTGTAGGCCAAGCTCTTCTTGAGATTATCCACTCAATAACATCTTCCGGGTTGCATTTCTCTAGACGTTCAGGATGCACATAAGCTGGATAACTGATTAAAGCACCATAAACTAACTCTTGAAGCGTTATCTTTCTCAATCGACGAGAGGAAGCCAAAACGCGATCATCTGTTAGCCCCCATCCGGCATAAAAAGGCATGCCAAAACAGACAACTTTCTTGCGATGAAGTAATGCTTCAAAGCCAAACTGAGAAGTGACCGTGTATACCACTTCAGCACGAGCAAAAATATCTATCGGAGCCACGTCATCCATTAGCTTAACGACTCGAGGGTGATTTACATCACCGAAATAACCTTTTTTATTTTTTTTCTTTTGGTCAGGGTGAGACTTGATAATGACGGTACTCTCTGGATTCTCACTTAACGCCGTCTCTAGCATCCACAGAAAACTTTTAGATGAGGCTTGTCCATACTTTATTGATTCGTCATTTTGTGATTGATCTACCAACAAAACATACCTATCGATCTTGTTAAGCAAAGATGATTGAACGAAGTGTCGATTATATTTAGTTATATTAAAATCACGTATTGTCGCGATTAATCGTTCAGATCTAGCTTTTTGAGATTCAGATAAGCTTAGCGCATTAATGATTTTTTCTAGATCAGATTCTCCATTACTATCATAGTAAATGCCTGAATTATCTATGATTAAAGATAATCTTAGATGGGCGTCTCTCGGATGTCCCCAATAACCAATAAAACCGTCTTCTAACAATAAATGGGTTTTTGATTTTTCTTTTGCTAATTTTATTGCGGCTAAACCGCTTTTTTTTTTACCCCATCCAACTAAGCTATAGCAATCAAGATTTTTTTTATAGTTAGCAATTGATCCAGAAAGAAAAATACTGATGTTGGGTATTGAAACAATTGATTTGGACGTTGTTAAAAACTTATAAAAAGTCATATTTTTCTTTCTAGTTTATTCGCTAGAATCTTAAACCAGGTGATATTGGAATCTTTCAAAAAAAGAAGTGGATCACGATAGAACTTTCTTAATTTCCTGACCCACGCTGGGAGTGGGAAGGGGCTTTTTTCTTCCTCATCTTGTGGTTTCAATTCGAAATTAGCTTCTCGATGTATTCTAAAACTTTCCAAAACTAAATCCGCATCGAGCTTTCTAGCAGAAATGAGCTTAATTTGCGAAGCACTTGAAGAAGCGGCGAGCAGAACTAACTTTATACGTTCATCTTCTGTTTGAAACTTTTCACGCTTAATGTCGCCGCCGGCATCAAAAGTGATACGTTGAACGTTCATATTCGAATCAAACTCTATATAAACGAGATCAAACCAAACTTCAGGATAAGATAGTATTTTCGCCTGCCAGGTAGGGCCTAACAAGCTTTGGCTCAACTGTACTTTTGCCAATCTTAGTTTCATCAACGACGAGGGTTCATCACAAAAGAACCTCTCTGTCAAAATTACCTGAACTAATAGTGACCACAAATTTACCATCACAAACCTCTAGCCCACAAAATAAAATTTTCAATCGTTTTGCCTGTTGTTTCATTTAAAGCAAATTTTCGCCCTTCCCTTTGACAAACTATATACTCTTCTTTTTTTTTCAAGCTAATTAAAGTAGACAACCAATCATTTACACTAGCAATCTTCAGACCTCTATTTTTAAGATGCTCATATTCCGGATTTGGACTTGCCACAAGAGGAACGGCATGCGCGCCAGACTCCAAAAATTTAATAGCCGATTTACACTTATTGAATTTGTTATTAGAGAGTGGAGCGATAGTAATCCATGATTGCCTGATCCATTTTGACAGCTGATGAAATCTAATCATTGGTACATGCTTCCATCTATCTGAATATTTTCCAGCATCTACTTTTAGGTCGCCAAAAATCCTAATCATCGCTCTGGGAGAACATGAAAGAAATTCATTAAGACTTTCCACTACCAGGTTTAAATCAGCCTGATGATTACCTGTTCCAGAAAAATAACTGATAATTTTATTTTCAGGATTTATCCGATTAGGAAACTGCTGTCCAAATGCCAACCATTCTGGATCGATACCATTTCTCACAAGTATCACATTTGCACCTTGTTTAATTTTTCTTAGTTGCTCTTCCAGAGCAATAGAGCTAACTGAAAAATGGTTAAATAATTCCATTGCCTGGTAATATTTTTCCGTTTCTTGTCGCAATAACTTGTTGCTCATTTTCCCACTAATCAATGCAGGATGCTCTTCAATTGCACTCATATCAAAAAGTAGATCATCAAAATCACAAATCTTGGTAGCAGACGAATAATAATCAAATATATTTTGGAAAGTCTTGTTGAATTGAGGCCGGTGGAATACCACTATTTGAGGATCTAACTTTTTTGGCAATGCCTCTGCATGGCAAACATATGAAGGATATCCTCGCCTTCTCAATTCAGCACAATTATTAAAGCAACGGTATATAACCGAAGGATCACCACTATAGCGATTAACCCCTCGCTTAGAAAAAGTAATAAAAAGGATAGAGGGAATCATAATAGCGTTTATGATACTTGCGATTCATAATAACTACTCGCTACTTCATACAACATATCATCAAAAGCTGAAAGCGGTTTTAATGCATTTATCAAATTTCGGCTTTTTACATCAAACCCTAGAGTATCTGTGAACAAACTCTCTTTTTGAACCGAGTAGCTGTCAAGAGTCATTTCTGTCACATCGGAAAAATATCTAACTGAGTCATCAAATTTTTCCGCAAGACCGATTAGATCGATTTCTCTCAAATTGTTAATAGCGGCCCGAACATCATGTTCTTCAACTCTGCGGTCTGCAGGGACATTCGCTAAGAAACGAACCTGAACATTATCAAATAGCCCATACATGTTTTTTGGTATACCCATCACAAATCCACTCAATTCATCAACATCTAAAATATTAATTTGAGACAAGTGTTTCGCAACTATTTGAATAGAAGTAGGAATCTTCGTGTTAGTGTCATGGCTTTTAACTGCCTGAAGGCTTCGAATCCAGTTTAAATGTGACGTTAATTGAGATATTGGTTCGCGAAAAAATACGATACACCGATAGCCTTTGTTTTTAAAAAAAGCTGAGTAGCCGGCAAACTGTATATGACCAGATAAAAATTGTCTATTGGTCATATTTTCCCACTCATTTTTAGAGCTCTCAATTTGATCCATAAACATTTGTTCATCTAGCGCGTTCTTTACGATCGAATTAAATAAAGAAGATCCAGTCCTTGGCATCTGAATCAAAAAAAACCTTTCATTTTTAAAATATTGACGTGCTTTTCTTAGCTTATTAACCGTTTGCAGTACCTCAACTTTCGCCACATTACAATTAGAACGGGAGAAATGTACCTTAAACCCACATAGGCCTGTACCATGTAGTCCACGCTTTTGAATATCTGGCCGAAAAAGATCTGCCTGGACTACTCGAATTTCGTCACCACAGGTTATTTTTAAGCACACGGGATCTAATGAATCCTTTTTTACTATCCAACCAGAAACAGAAGGACCAACAGTAGATTCGGCAAAGCCTATGTATTCAGTATCAGTTCTCCTTCGTTTTAAGGTAAAAATGGACATAAAATACTACAAATAAGAAAAATCTTCTCTGGATCGAGTTAAATTTGGGTTATATGCTGGATCATGATCAATAACTTCTGACCAGCGCCCGTATAAACGTGCTTTTTCACTGTCAAATCGTTGAACATCTTTCTTTGAATTTTCTTCTCCGCGAGTCTTTGATTCATGATGAATTAAAGTTGCAAAAGGAGTAAATACATTCTTAAAACCAGCTGCTCGTACTCTTAAACAAAAATCTACATCATTATAGGCCACCTGGAAAGACTCATCCAAGCCACCAACACTGAAATACACCTCTTTTCTGACCATTAAACATGCTGCCGTAACAGCACTTAGGTTTTGTCGAACATTAAGCCGGTTAAAGTACCCGCTTGCACTACCCTCAGACCCCCTATGCGAATGAGCGGCATAGCCACCTAACCCCAAGATTACGCCAGCATGCTGAATAGAACCGTCTGGATACAAGAGCTTAGCGCCAACACAACCTACTTCGTCACGAACAACTAATGATAACATTTCTGACAACCACCCCCTATGTGTAGCTTCAATATCATTGTTTAAAAGCAACAAGATTTCGCCACTAGCATGCTCAGCACCGAAGTTGTTCAATGAAGAGAAGTTAAAAGGAGTATCGTTTTTTAATACTTTAATATTAGAGTGCTTATTAAGGCTAGCCAAATAATTAATTGAGTCACGTTCATTTGAGCCATTATCAACAACGATAATTTCGTAATTATCCCAATCCGCAGTCTTAATGATACTCTCGATACACGCCTCTAGTATTTCCTTGCCGTTTCGAGTTGGAATGATAATGCTAATTTTTGTTTTAGCATCTGGTAATGGCCAAAGTACCCGATAAAAATTTGTTTGCTTTCCATGTTGAATACGGGCATCTTTATTTATTGATTTAAAATGATCAGTAAGTGCTTGCAATCCAGCATCAGTGGCATAATTTTTCGCATCGGGATTAAACGCCGTAGAGCCCTCAACCATTCGCCAATGGTATAGAATCTTCGGAATGTGATAAATTTGCGTTTCAGTTAAAACCTGTTTTGCACGCAGTACTAAATCAAAATCTTGCGCCCCTTCAAACCCTTCTCTTAAGTTTCCGAGCTCGTGCAATAAAGTCTTTTCATAGCAAGCTAGATGAGTAACATAATTATGGGCGGAAAGTAATTCGGGATTCCAGTCAGGTTTGAAATGCGGATGCAGACGCTCACCTGATTCAGACATTAGATCTTCATCTGAATAAATTAATCTAAGTTTTCTGTTTTTATTTATGACACTTGCCAACTCATTGAGCGCGTAGGGCGAGAGCACATCATCATGATCAAGAAATGTTACAAAGTCCCCTTTACTGCGAAGGATTCCCGCGTTGGTAGTATTACAAATATGACTTGGTTTTTTTAAAAAAATGACATTAATTCTAGAATCACAAGAAGAATAGTCTTCTAAAACCTTTTTTACATGACTACTTTTTGAAGCATCATCGACTAAAACTAGCTGCCAATTAGGATAGATTTGATTTTGAACTGACTCTATACAATCTTTTAACCAATTTTCTGGTGTGTTATAGATAGGTATCACTACAGAAAAGCATAATCCTTGATCTTTGCAAAGAGGTGTCCATTTCTCTTTTTCAATCAAATGTTGATATGAGCTTTTTTCCACATTAGGTAGAAATAACTTATTATAATGGAGAAACATTTCCTCTAAACTCAAACCATTTATTTGACTATCCGTTAATCCGCGAGATAGAAGTTTTCTAAGCATTCTGCTCTTAGCAAAACGTTCACTTATCTTAACTAAAGTAATTTCAATTCCATTTAAATCGTCAAACGCGGAAAAATTTTCTCCGCTACATTTAGTTGACTTATCTTGAGTGATGAATCTAGCTTAATTACCCTCTTTTTTAACCTATTACTAGGAAGAGTCAACCAAACATCGCCAGTATCGTTTGCAGCATTATGATGGAATATATTTTTAAAACTGATACTTAGATTTCCTGTGCCTTGAACATTCGCATCTCGCTGAACTTCTAACATATAGAAACCCCATAGGTCAGGACAGTAGTTTTTCAGTTTTCTTGGCACTATCTTTTTTTGAGACTGATAATTTTTTTCGCCAGCTTTAGCAACAAAATCTTTCACCAGCAAAGTAGGTTTCAATAACTCTTCTTCAAAAAAATTTGATTCATTAACATCAACAAACTTGAGCTTTAATCGAAAAAATATCCATCTATGTAACACAGCTAAAATACGAAACATAAACTCTTTCCATTTTATAAAACCAGTTAATACTAATAACTTAGTCTAGCAACCACTTTATAATCCATAACGATATTAACACCGCCAGATACCTTGGTCGCCCTTGAAACAAACCTCGCATTTTTTGCTGCTTCATCTTCTGGAAAGTTTTCAGCCAACTTCGTTGAAGGTAGATTTTTTATGACATCGACTTTATTACCGAACCATTCCACATAGTATTCTTTACCTTGATCAATTCTTAGAGTTCCAACCAAGTGATACTTATTATGAAAAACCGCCGGTTTTAAATTAAATAGCACCAATCTACTTCCAAGTTCCGATTGACAATTAAGCTGATTGTTTTCGAACTTATGCAAGCGAAAAGCAGGGAGTTGGCTTATTTGGTCAACGAATTCCTTTGAATTTGGAAATTGCATATATTTGTCATTTGTTCCTTGCGATCCTCCAGTTAGCAAAGTTTGCAACGATTCTTCTGTGAGTGCTTCTTTATTCAAATTCATAGCATCAAAAATATCAGCTACTAGCATCTTCGAATAATCATAATCAGATTTATATAGGTTTTCAAAACTGATAGCCAATGGATTTTGTTCTAGCTCGATTAAGGCATCATAGATATAGAGCATCACTTTTTGACAGTATTTTTCGTGAGTTACCATCTTTGGAATATCTATGGGAGTATTAAATATAGACGGATCTAACTCATTTTTTTTCTGGCCTTTCCCCCAAATATTTGTAGTCACTGCGAAGTTTAAACTTAACAAGCGATCTATAAATTGCTCTCGATATAAAAATAAATGTTTATAACCATATCTAATGCTTACTTCCATTAATGCCGCATTAAATATTTTTGGACACAACTCCATACAATGCTTAATTAATGGTTTCTTCTTCATTACCTCATCTAAATCAGTAAACAACTGATCAACATTTTTTGAAGCTGCGAACCTTTCTAAAACGTGTCCATATTTGCGATCTAAGTTAAATGGCTCATGTGCTACATCATCATATTCTGATGCATTAAAAATCGCTTGGGCTAAGTTAGTTCCACCTGTTCTTCTAAAAGTCCATATAATAATTGGAGCATGCATAAATATTTTTGAACCTACGTTAAATTCTGATTACCACTTAATTTTAGAAATGTATCCCGTATTTACGAGATCTTCGCTAGATGCGTATTTCGTTGAGACCTTTTTATCAAAAAGTGTGAAGCTCGGATTGCCTTCGATGAGATTTAGATAACGAACATATTCCTTTGCGCCATTCCAATGCTGTTCTGCTTTAACCTCTCGCTTTACCTTATCATGAAATTTCGAATGATATTTAAAATGCATAATACCACACTGAACATCAAACAAACGATAGCCACTCATAAAATGAAGGCCTTCGATTAGTTTCATACCAGGTCGATACTTGATGAAGTTGTATTTTTGATTTAGATAGTTAGGTTCGGGAAAAGGGTTATACCTGCCGAATATTCGCTCTCTCAAACCAGCTGAATATATTTTCGAATTGCTAAAAGGCCCATATCGAGAATCTTCAAGAATATTCATTGATTCCAACGAATCAAAATAATTACAAACTTTGTAAAATACATCGCCGTTACAAATATCCGCTTGGGACAGATCCGATCTAGGGTAGAAGTCAATCATCGGAGAAAAAATAGCATCCGCTCCTTTCTCATTAGCACGCCCAACTAAATCCTTTATAGACTTGTATTCAAAGCCATCAAAAACAAACAATTCATCCGAATCTATAATAAGTGCCCACTTTCCTAAACAATAGTGACCTAATAAAGTCTCCTGCCAATTCACACCAAATCGGGAAAACTTATAATCCTGAGTTGCAACAAAAACAGATACATCTTCTTGCGCAGACATAAATTTGATAGAGGTATCTGAAGATGCGTTATCGACAAAAAGAAAATGATCGACACCGAGTGATCTATGATGTTCAAGTAGTCCAGGGAGAAAAAGCTGCTCATCCTTACAAACGATAATTGCAAGAACCTCAGCTTTTTTTATCGCTTCTTTATCGATACTAATTATCTCTAATAGAGGCTTCTGCTCAGTATCAGAAATAAATTCAGGCTCCATGTTTATGCACGGGTCACGATAGATCAACTTTGGTAACGATGCTGTTTTTCGATCAAAATTACCGTAATAAGATTCTCTAAAGACGTCGCTTTCCGTATGTACAACCTTCACATTGGTTTTACGGTTTGGAAGCATCCCGTATTTCCAAATTTGCACATCTCTTCCTGCGGCAACACGACGTCGAATGACACAATTATAGCCATTATTTACTCCACGAATATCTGCTGCCGCTAACAGATCACCAATCATTTTATCCTCGAAGTAAGAAGAACAAATTAGCTGCACATTAGCTGGAGCATTTGCAACTTCCATTAGTCTTTCAACCGCATAACGATTGAGAATATATCCAGTACTCCCTTCACAATAATGAGACATCTCTGGACTAAGATCGAGTGCTTCTCTCGCCTCTGTTGAGGATGATTTTTCATGATGCCAGCTACGATCGATACCCCCTAACGGGCGATTAACAGTCCGGCCAAAATATGCGTGATTTAAGAAGGCAGGGTCCGAAAACATGGCTTTGACATTCAATATGCAGTCGTCGTCGATCTTATAAAAATACTGGTGCATCAAGGATCTATAAGCAAAAGAAAACATTTCCACCGATTTAGCAGGTAAAGCTTCATAAGTATCCTCCACTGCTAATCGCATCATATCCCCGTCAATATGCGAATATTCTGCACTCCCAACAACCACCTTATAATCGATTCCTAAAGCATCAAGATCTTTGACCCACGTATCTCGGAGAATTTTGTGACGAGAATTTTCGTATTTGTTGCAGCTATATATGAATACACATAAATACGGAAAGACAAAGCGCTGTTTTATTAGCTCAAAAACATTCCCTTCAGCGATATCTTCTGCCAATCGACTAATAGCGAGCCCTAAACCGTCAAGGACCCTCATTAACTGAGATGCGTCTCCAGCCTCTTTTATTATTTCGTCAACTAACGATAATGATTCATCTTCCTTCTGAGAAAAGGAAAGTGTGACTGCAACAAGTTTTAAAACTATATATGCGTCGCCACCAGATTCCCTAATGCTCATTTCTGCAAGAGGGTTACCAAATTCTACGCTGCCAGATTTCAACAGGCGCCAAATCATTTCACTTATAGCTAGATGAATTAAATCTTGATTAATAAAAATATTTGCTTTACTTGCTCTCGCAATAAACGTTGTTAACTCGTCTATAAATATCTTATTTTTTTCCAAGCTCACGTCTAATCTAGAATCTAAAGCGAGTTCAAACCAATAGGTATCATCGCGCTTTTGATTCTCGCCCGATTCTGTAATGACTTTGATCAATCGTTCAGCTTCTTGAAGATTATTCTCTAACAAAAGCGCAGAATGATTATCATCAAGTTTTAGGTGAAACGTCTTGAGTAAAGGATAAAGACTTCTGCGCTCAAAAAGCTGGCAATATCGAGAAACAAAAAGAAAATACCTTGGAATATCCTCTATATCTAGATCTTTTTCTAATTCGAATAGCGCATAGATTACTTTAGATAATTCAACGTCGGAGTAGTTCTTGGTGTAATCAAAACTGATAAAGAAGTTTCTAATAAACGTTGATTTTTCATAAAAATTGTTCAGCCAGACATAAAAATTATAATCAAAATACTTTAATGAACTAATGTCTAGTCTATTGCAAAATATATCGTTAAGAGCGTACACATTCCTTACGCATTTTTCGACTTTATAAAAAGAGTCAAAATGCCTCTGTATACCCAAATTAATAACATCTGCCGTTGTTTCGATAAAAGACTTCCTACCGAGTTGCATAGGTTTCTTTTCTGCCTTGAACCGTATTACATTGTCAAGAGCAATGCATATATCCTCATAGACTAAAGGATCGAGATCATCCCCTTTTTTAATAAGTCGGTTGATGATTTCACAAAAAGTATCTGTGTCGAAATAACTAATATGCCAACTTTTCCATGCGTAGCGTTTAACCAAATCAGAAATCAAACTATCTTCGTGTCCCGACACAAGAGAATAAACCACAAAGGACAAAGCAAACCAGGAATTTTCCGGAGAGTCCATTGCCTGACGAACTAGCTCGTCAAATTCTTGTGTAATGACTCCAGGACCAACAAACCATGAAAGTTTGAAATTCAAATACTTTAAATCGTCATAACGATTCGTAAATTGCAAGGTGCCGGCTAGAAGAGGCCAATATTCTCTTTGATCTGCTTCGTTTAACTCATCCCATAAGCTAACACCAGATAAAATTTCCTTTGGAAAATTTTCAATAAAATCGTATTTTTTATTATCCTGCTCAACATATAGTTTTTTTAGTTCTGTTTTGCTTTTATCATCCTTGATACTCTTCTCAATCAGCTCATTTACAAACATGTGAGATTTGGTCGCCAGAACCGCATGTACAATATCGTAAATACTATGCGATGCCACCTTATCCCCAATTACGGAAAAAAAGATAGAAAGGAAATCATCCTGGTAACACAAAGACAATATTAAGTCTCTTAAGAACCCTTCTTCATCATTCTTACAACTCAAGCGAACACAAAGCTCAGAAAAAATATCCATTTTCACTTTCGCCAAACGTGTTTTCATTAACACATCAAGCAAATAGGCAACTTGCCACTCACTTAAATATTGTAAGCTTTCCTTTGTAAAAAGAGGCAAGTAGGACAAATAACTATTGACTTCGTTCGACAAAGAGTCAAATAAACCACGATAGTAATCATCGATAGGAACAACCTTTGAATACCCAATATTTTCCCCATGGGTAAAAATACTTATTTCGATGTTTTGCGCACCAATCAAAGTCTTAGCTAGTTTCTGAGCGGGAAATTGAAGATTAAAGGCACGCCCATGTCGATACTCTAGAAGATTTTCTAAATCTTGTCGTTTCTCAATAGCAGAGAACTTTAAAACTAATTCTCCATTTACATGAAGTTCACAGTCATTGTAGACCGGATCCTCCAGACCTTTTTCTTTATCATGCGCCAACCAGCCTATTACCCAAAGGCCAGATAGGTGGTCAATATATCCATGAGCATTTTTCGATGTTTGTGCAGCATCCAGCTTTGTTTTAATATTTGTTATTTTCGCCTTAGTTGCCATAGTTTCTTTTTACGCGATGAGGTTAAACCGTAATACGAATCAAGAATCGGTGAATCGTACTGTTTTATAATTTTGTTATCCGGAATTACAACATCCTCTGTACAATCTTGCAGTGCTATATAAATTTCTTCAACTGGTGCATCTAGCTGTGTTAATTTCCCACAACCCATTTCTTTCACTCTCTCAGCCACTGCACCAATATTAAAAGCCACAATAGGAAATCCCATTTGAACAATTTCGGTCAAAACAAAGCTATAGGTCTCGGGAACAGTGCTCGACATAAAAAATACGTCGATCGAATATTCCTCTACTTTTTCGACTAAATCCTCACGTGAATACATCCCACTTATTTCAACACAACTATGCTCGACAAGTATCGAATCATTTGAGGTATAACCGATAATAATTACCTTAGCAGGCAAATTATTTTCATCAATATAGGAAGCGAGTTTTTTAACCCACATCAAACCCTTGATTTCCGAGATAGCGCCAAGAACACCAATATGTAAATATTCTCCGCGATTTTTTCTCGACACTTTCGAATACTTCGAATCGTCAATATGAATGTTTAATGAAACATTATTCAAGCCAAAATATTTTTTTACTTTATTAAACACATATTTAGAAGGAGTGAACACCTTTCTTGCTTGAGATAAACGAGTCTTCGAATCACTTCGCCATTTCATAATATCGATAACTTCTGTACCAGAGGATATTCCCTCGCTTACTCCGTTTTTCGATATACAACTATTACAATCAGAGATTTCAGGCTCTCCGCAATAACGACCAACAGTATCCGATAAAGTTATTCGAGGGCAGATAAAATAAAAATCATGAATTGAGACATCAAATTCGCAACCTAGTCGTTTGGGTAACTCCCATATAACCTCTGAAAATTGAAGAACGTGATGATAGTGGATATGAAAAACATTCAGCTTTTTGAGAAAATTAATGACGCGATCATAATCTTCTGATACAACATATTCGCCAAAATAAGCACTCTCATAAAACTCCAATCGCCAGTTAGAAAAGCTATTAGGATAAAGAAATATAACTTCAACTCCCTCACTTACTAGTTGTTTTGCAAGGTTATTTGCGGCAACTAGTGTACCGCCACCTACACCGTGGTTAACAAATAAAATTCTTCTAAGGTTACCTTTGGAGCGACAATGATTGAGCACAGCATTCTCAAATAGCTCAAGCCTTAAACTCCTCAAGCTGTCAGCTTCAATAAACTTTGTAACACGTTCAGAATAATCAGGATAGAGATTTAGTAACGTCTGAATATTATCTTGTTGTAACCTAATTGCGCTATCTTTAAATGAGACAGATCCGTAGTGCATCACAAATGTTTTATTGGTTGCCACATTTTTCCAACCTAGTGCCAGAGCTTTCACGGAAAAATCGTTTTCTTCTCCATAACCATCTCCCCAAAGATTGGCATCGAAAAAACCTATCTCGTCCATTAAACTACGTTTAATGTACATACAAAAACCATGTGCGGTAGGAACTGAAATACTACTCGTTTGATTTAGTTTACAAGCTTGAATCAGATGATTAAATTCCACTTGGCTCAAAGTACGATTATTAGAATCAGATTGAGGAAAACTAAAAATCGTCGCGTTATTTGATAATGGCGTAACTGTGCCAATCATCTTTTCTTCATAAGCCACGCTCTTTAGAGCATCTAACCAACCTTCTCCAACTCTTGTATCTGAGTTTAATAAAACAATATCATCGCACCCTGCCAACTCCATGGCCTTGTTAGCAGTTTTTACAAAACCTAGGTTTTTTCTGTTTATAAATAATTCAATAAGTCCTTTAGAACGAAATTCATCCAGCATTGCCTGCATTTCAAGTTCAGGACTAGAATCATTAATAACGAGAACACGAAAAGTTAAATGGTTACGGCTCTCTAAAACACTACTTATACAATGCTTTGTTAATTCCACATCTCGATAAACGGGTATTACAACTGCTACTCTTATATCATCCTCTAGAGAAGGTGCCGCTAAAATCTCATGGGAAGAAAGCCTAAATTGATCTTGCCTAATTGACTGGATAGCACTCGGAAGTATTTTTCCTAATGTATTTAAATCTTGATCGGTTAATAATTCGGATTCACGCACTAAATTTTGAAGTTTTTCTAGTGCTAAAAGACAACCCAACGAAGAAGGAATTAGAGTTCTCTCTTGGATAGTGTGCGTTTCAATTAAATCTACTTTAAGCTCTAACTCAATACTTTCTTTCCCATTAGTAAATTCATTAATATATATTTTATATCCATGAAATATATTTCCTTCTTTTCTATTTTTTAATGCAACACACTCCTCGTTAGCAAATACCGTCGCAACGCAAGCTCCATCAACCCAAACCTGAACCTGGAGTTGTGCTGCGGGATTATTCGCATCAAACACCCAACCTTCCACAATATTTGAATTCAATACTTGAATTTCTGACGCCAGCTGAGGCCGTTGAACCATTATAGGAGAGCCAACTAAGTCTAGTTTTGTCGTCGCATAACGAACCTGTATCAGAAATCCATAGCCATATTTTTTTATTAGGGGTGCAATTGGCAAAGCCATATCGAAACTAACATGTCCGCCCCTCACACCTACAACTGATAAATCAGCTCTAAACTCATTCGCTTCAACCTTCCTGTATGCCTCTCCATTAACAAAAACATCTAGAACACAAGCTTTAGACGATTCAAGATTTGCAGCCCATCCCCGCAACCTGCTCCCATCATACGAATCCAAATGACCAACGAAAGAATCTTTTTCGATCCGATCCAATAATGTTTCGTCATTTGATGCTTGTATATTGTCGTTTGTCATAAATTGGGTAGCGTTAAAATTTATAATAAATCACTTAAACCACCTTTAACTTAACTTGCTTTTTAGGAGCAATCTAAGCACCAGTAGTTGCCCAGTATTAATACGGTGGGTCCCTAGGATTAAGGACTTAAAATCAGATTGTTAAATTGATACAAATGCTCTTGCACTTAAAGCTATCTGATATATTACTTGAGATATATCCTTTACAATCTGCATCGACTTAGAGTCCACTTTTGGCAGTACAATAACCTCATCATTAGGAGACAACTTTTTCCTCTTAGCCTTGCGTTTACTCAATTCGGAAAAGCTACCATTTGGATGTAGGATAAGGACTTTTGATATTCCACCTCTGCGAGAATATCCCCCAGTCATACGAATGTAATCTTCAATTGTTGCTTTTTCATTGAAACTCAAAGCGCTAGGAAACCTTACCTCTCCATGAATAATCACTAGGCCAGTATTTTTAGGAACCTGAACCACATCACCATCTTCAAGCGAGATATTTTTGTACTGGGAATCTTCGCTTAAAATAACCTGCCCCTTCGGTTCGATATTTCGGGCTTTATCAATCCATTTCAAAATTTGTTCAGATTCGGTCGCTCTTAACTTTGCCGTTTCTAATGTACCTGAACGTGCGGTGAGAATAGTCTCTTCAAGCGAATTAAGAGAGGTTTCTATCATTTCTTTTTGACGACGTTTTACACTTTTACGAAATAACTGGATTCCAGACCGATCAGAGAGTTCATTAAACTCAATTTGATCAACAACTTGATCCAGAGATGCTCCATAAGGAAGAATAAGCTCTTTAAGGCCACTATGCTCCCCTTGAATCCGGACAGAGATGGTCTGGAAACGTTTATCGGATACCAATTCGACAGTATCTCCGGCTGTGAGTAGATACCCATTTACATCAGCAAAGCTAATATATTCAGATTTAATCGCAGAATCTTTAAGATGAGTCACCCTCATATGGCTCGCTCGGGCAGTGGGTTTAACCAATCTTAATAATCGTTTTGCATCTAAGGATTCTTCAAATTCAACGGTACTGGCCCGTTTTAAAGCCCCAAATACAACAACGGTACTCTTCTTTTCACCAACAAGAATAATATCGCCATCCGTAAGTTGCATCGGCGCAATTTTTCCCTCAAGCAGAAAATCGTAAAGGTTCACCTTGTGCAAAACCTTGTCATTACGTTTAACTCTAATGTCAATATAGCTTCCTGTATCAGGGTTTATGCCCCCAGCGTTATCAATATAAAAAAGTAAAGAATCAGAGCTCAAGCCAGCATAAAGTCCAGGCTTGTTTACCTGACCTGTAACATAAATTTTTACCGGCTGAGCCGTTTTAAGGGCAGCATAAGTATTTACATTATTTTTGAAGACCTTTTTTATATGCTGAAGCAAGTGCTCATTCAGTTTTGCATTCTGAACACCAATCACCTTAACTGGCCCCACTTGAGGGATAAACACGTTACCTTGGGCATCTACTGTCAAAGTAGTATTTAACTCGTAACCACCCCAGGTTTGAAAATCAATTTGATCTCCAACATTGAGCGTGTAATTTGGGTTAAACCCAGAAAAACTCTGTTTTGCAAATTCGCCAGAAAACAACTCTGAACCAAAAGGTAGGATTTCTTTGGTATTTTTAGTTCCTAGTCCAACATCTGAAGTGACACTTTTTGTTCTATCAAATTGAGCGTGCGCAATTATTGATAAACAACAAACTAGTGCAACACCAGAATTTCTTATTATGTTAAGCATCTCGATGCTCCTTAATAGTGGCATAAATCATTAAAGCCAAACCATACAAAATACATATAAGTACGACGGTGGTGAGTAACCGATAAAAACGTTGAGGATATTCAGCCGAATCAGGAACAACGGGTGGGTCTATTACCACCAAGTGCTTAAGCTTTTGATATGCTTCGATTCTCGCTTGTTCTAATCCACCTAAAGCTGCTTTATAGGTATCCGTGGCAAATTCTATAGACAGCAATAGATCTTCATATTCGGCATTCACTTTATTTATAGTAGAACTATCTAAACCTTGACCAACTAGACGTTGCTTCTCAACTTTCAACTGATCCTTGAGCGCTTTGATACGCGCCCTAACGGACACCATCTGAGGAGCATTATCATTCAAGTATGAATTTTGCTCTTTTAACTCTGCTTCAGATTTAACAATATCCGCTTCAAGCGTATTGACCAAATTCATCATGGCCTCACTACGCTGCTGAGGACTAAACGTATTATTTTCCTGCTGAAAAGAAATCAGCGATTGCTTTGCATCTTTCAACGTCATTTTTGCCCTATCTAACTCGTGATTGACAAACTCCATTTGCTCCTGAGCTAATTGATTACCAATCAAATTGATAAAGCCTTCACTCTTTTCCAAGATAGATTCCACTATCTTCTGCACAACCTCTTTATCAAACGCTTGAGCTCGGATAGTCAATGTTGACGAAAGCTCAATAAATTCAACGTTGATATAATTCTGGTAATATTTTAGAAAATCTTCTCGAGAAGCATTTCCAGAAAGCTTCGAACCAAAATCAATTCCGCCTCTTGAATAATGCTGTTTAAGATTTAAGTCTCTATCTAAAGACCTAAGCATATCCCAAGACAGGATGTATTCTTTTACCAATAACGCATCTCTTTGGCTAGGGGTGACGCCACCAATTAGACTTAAGCTATCTAATTCACCATTAACAGCACCAGCGTCTTTGATAATAACCGTAGTTTCTGACATGTAACGGTCAGAAGCCCAAATAGTCCAGTAAAATGCGGCTAAGCCTACCGGAATTAACAATCCCCATATGACTTTAGGACTTAAGTTTTGCCACCATCTGACAACCGGTTTTGGAACATTTACACCCGAAATGTAAGCTGGGCTTAGATCCGCTTTAGCATCATCATCTTGTTTAATCTTCTCTGCAATATCTGACATATTCTATTACTGTCTGTTGTAAACCCAAATGGCTTCATCTAGATCGTTGTAAACTTGCATAACCCCATCACTCAAAACAACTCCCATGTCGCACATTTTGCGCAACATAGACGGAGTATGAGACACCATAATCAAATTAGCAGATCGTCTCTTCTCAGAGAAAGTTGCAACGGCCTTCTCTCTAAATTTTGGATCTCCCACCGAAGTGATCTCATCAAGAAGATACACATCGAATTTAAACGCCATACTCAACGCAAACGCCAAGCGTGAACGCATCCCAGAGGAATATGTTTTAACCTGCAAATAAAAGTCGTGACCAAGCTCTGAAAATTCTTTGACAAATTCTTCCACAGCCCGAGTTCGATATGCTCCATATATCCGACAAACAAACCGAGTGTTTTCTGCGCCCGTCATGCTTCCCTGAAAACCGGTTGATAAGGCCAAAGGCCAAGATATTTGCTTACGAGTTGAAATTTCACCTTTGTCGGGAAAGTCGATACCACCAAGCATCCGCAACAACGTCGACTTTCCAGCACCATTTCGCCCCAAAATCGCGACATTTTTGTTTTCCGGAAATTCGTAGTTTACGTCCCGTAAAATATATTTGCGGCCAAATTTAGTACTGTATGATTTTGACACATGGCTTAGCTTAATCATGATGCAACTAGCCTACTTCGGGTCAATCTATGGCATGAGAAACCAATAAAGACAGTCACAATAGCCCAGGCACTTAAATAAGTTAAGCTTAAACCTTCACCCGGATACGCAGAATAAAAACCAAGTCGCAATAATTCGACACCATGAAGTAAAGGGTTGAACAATAAATACACGTGAAACTGTTGCGGTATGTCTTGCAATGAAAAGAAAACTCCAGACACGAAAAACAGTGGACGTGTAACAATAGGTACAAGCTTTTCGACTTCTTTAACATAATGAGAGCTAGAGGTTACAAGCAGTGCAGCTCCAAATGCCAAAAGCACCAAATTACCAGTAGATGCTAATATAAGTAATGGATCACTCACCTTGACGCTCATCCCATACCAAGCAAAAAGCACCAGTAAAACAATAGTAGTCATCCAGAAAACGAGTAATTCAAGCATAACCCTGGCTAAAATTGCATCAATTGGCTTAACCTGCCTGTAATTGAACAGGCCTTTATTAGCGGTAACAGCAGCGCAAGACTGACTTAGAGTTTTTGCAAAAAGTTGATACCCCATATAACCAATTGCGAAGAAGACATAAATCGGGATGTTATAAACATTCTCTTCGTTAAAGTATGAACGCAACCAGCTTACGATAAGCACAAAAGAAAGTGGTTCAATAACCGCCCATAAGTAACCCAAGCGATAACTCCCAAAACGGGTTTTTAACTCCCTTAGGAAAATCGCAAATATCACATCCTTCATGGCTGATAAGCCTGAACGAGGAATTGGGCGTATTGGAGTAAATTGAGACAAAATCTTAGCCTTTGCTTATCGTTATAATTATGCGAAAAAAAAACTACGTCATATAGATCATTTAATTCTTAAAATTGGCGAAATATTCTACGATTTTATCGTATTCCCAATAGTACTTAAGCTTGAATCAGTTCGCAATACAGCAAAGAGTATTACTTTTTATACGGAAGTTTGTATTATGATCGAACCCCGATAAATGTGTACTTTAGTAAACTTTGTATATACGAAAGCAGTCTTTTGTCACCTTTAATCTCGCAGTGTCGGGATTTTAAACACTATTGGAAACACCGCCTTATCGCCTAACTCTCTTTAATCTCATACATTTTTTGATGTGCCATCCAATATTAGAGTGATTTTTTAACCGATAAAAAAACGAATAACTGAACAAAAACCAGTCGCTTTCCTTCGTTGTCGGCAAAATTTACATCCAAAAATAAAACCGAATGCCAAATCAGCCTAACCTGCTGTTTATTATAACATTTTTGATATTGGCACGAACAGTGCTTTGGTCGACGCAACTATTAAACTTAATTTTCTTTTGAACCTAGACGGAACAGGAATAAAAATGAACGCTTTCAAAAAATTAATTGCAATGACCGCTTTGAGCAGTGCGGCGTTATTTGGGGCAACTTCGGCAAATGCTGTAGTTTACGATGTAATGGACGCACAAACTTCTAAATGTGGTGGTCACGGTCTTTGGACTAACCGTGAATTCGGAAAGCGTAAGCAAAAATGTAATAACTTCTTTTCAATTGAAGGTTCTTTAGAAGTTGAAAATTCTAGCTCAGATACTGACGATTGGTTCGCGGCTTTAGAAGCGGTTGCAACTAACCGCAATGGCGTTGAAGCAACAATCAATCTTATTTTTGGCGGCTGGGAAAACGAGTGGAAATACAAGAGTGAAAATGGCGCGTCTAACCCAGACCTTAGCTTAGAAGCTCCAGAAGGAATCGATTTCTTTACTACCGTTCGTGGAACAATCGAAATCGATAACGTATTTTATAACATCGATTCATTTGCTGGTGGATATGGTTTCCAGTATGGCCCTGGCGCAAATGCAAAAAATGCTGATGCTTTTGGTGCTTCAGCTTGGATCGACACAAAAGGTCATTGGTTCTGGGGCTGTCATGAGTACACTTGGGGTGCATACGGCAAAGGGTGTATCGATGGTCACTGGGATTTAAACTTGACGCTTAAGAACGATGTTAATGAAGTTCCAATTCCTGGTACGCTTGTATTGTTTGGAACTGCATTGTTTGGCTTCGGCGCTGTTCGCCGTCGGATGAACGCCAAGGCATAAGCTTCTATAGGTTATAGTTTTAATAGTGTAAGAAATGCAGATCAAATGATCTGCATTTTTTTTGCTCGCAAGAAATCCGTAAGCACATAAACAAAAATGAATAATTAATTTACTTTGTCGAACTTTTATACGCCTTGACAAACATAGTTCAACCTTGAAAAGGCAAGAATATTTCTGCTCTTTGAATTTTAAAAAAATTGAAATTACTAATTTGATATTAAGTTCTAATTTTAATATCAAACACCTAAATATCTTTTTTAACGTCTAGTTTGATTAACTGAGAATCCCCATTCGAAAATTTTAACACCACTTCAACCTGATCTCCGTGAGTAAGTCTTTTTCTAGGCCGCTTTAGCATTAAGTGCTTTCCACCCGGCATAAAATTCAATTCTCCTCCTGGTAAAATTTCTAGATCTTTAAGCTCGCGCATTTCCATCATCCCACCAACCATAGCCATTTCATGAAATTCGACCTCGATATAAGCATTACTATAAGCACTTACCAGTTCAATCGATTCTTTACTATTGTTGATAATTGTAAGATAACCTGCATTAGCTATCGCATTAGGGTGTGCTTCTCTAATCCAGGCTCCTTGAACAAGGAGAACCTCTTTTTGAATTTCTGACCTTACCGTATCGCAGATTGCGTAATGACTACCTTTAACTTTAGAACTTCGTTCAAAATTGTTATTGACGTTAAGATTCTCGGCATAAACCGTAAGAGGAGATACGCTCAAGAATAAAAAAATGAAAAGTACTTGTCTATTTGTAGATTCATTATTTTTTATCATAATTAACACCCAAGATATTTAAGACCACTCGCAATATTTTAACTACTAAGATAAGCAGCGTTAACCTCGACTGCAACAGAGTCTAGTAACACGATAGGATTAACGCGCTTAGTTTATCAAGCTAAACAGAAGAATTACATTAAGGAGAGGGTTGTTACACTAGTGCAAAAAACTGAATCAAACATTACCTAGTAAATAACTAGCACCAACAACCACCATAGACCTGAGATACCAGCTATGTATTTAAATTGCGTATTAATTTCAAGTGTGATTCTTTCGATCACTTATTTAAAATTGTGCATAATTTATTTGAATTCTTATGTAACTATACTCACAATAATTGTAGAAATTTAATAGTCAATTTCGGTGTCGAACGGAAGATTACAATTTTAAATCAAGTGAAGCAATAATAACCTTCCGTTTGCCATACCCTAGACACTTTGCTCAGCAAATTTCACAAGTTTTGCACGCTCAGAAATTTTAATCGCTTTTCTTTCCATCGTAATATATCCATGTGACTCAAACTCCTTTAACAGACGACTCATGACTTCTCGCGTTGTACCTAATTCATTTGCAAAGGCTTGATGAGTATATGGAATCGTATCATTCGAATAATTTTCCGAGATGTAAAGCAAATATCTCGCTACACGAGTTGGCAATTTCGTAAAACTTACTTGGTTCACAAGACTCACCATCGAATCAGAAAACCTAAGCATTTCAGCAACTATCAAATCTCGAAATGATGGATTCGATTCCATTAAAGCTTGAAATTGACTTTTCGGGACCCCCAAGAGAGTCACATCAGATTCAGCGAGGCAACTCGCATCAACAATTTCAGTCCCCATTACCGAGCCCAAAGAAATTGGACAAATAGAACCGGACTTTAAATGACACAAACATATAACCCTGCCATTTTCAGAACAGGAAAATACCTTTAACATTCCACGAAGAATCACAAAAACCATATTCATATTCTGAACTTCTAGACGAGAAAAAATCGTGCCTTTTGGTTTTTGAATAACTATTGAAGAATCCATCGCCCGTTCCCATTCCAATCCCTGAAACGAAACAAACTTTTCAAACTGTGCGAGATGATTCCAATTGTTGCGCACACCCGCTAACTCGCCTTCTCGATTAGACGACATCTTTTGCCCCCGAATAAACAGCATTTAACACCTTGTTAATAACATACATCCTTAGCTTTAGCGCTTATAATTTTGTAATTGTTTGTATGCGCTTTAATTTATAGGTATTGATTTGCGGTTCGTTCACCGCTTTCTAGTATTCCTTGTACCTAATCACTGCGAGTTCATTTCAGCAAAGTAATGTTACGATTTTAACTTACTTGAAAATTTTGTCTTCTATTTAAACACTAAATCTTAATTTTTTTTATGTGCCAACTTAGTTAACTGATACTGACATCTATTTCACCGCCTATACATCTAAAAACAAATTTAGGTGGCCAAAAAGTAGTGAAATTTATAAAAAGAGTTAATACGTACCAGTCCAATTTAATGAACAAAGTAGCGAATTGAAGTCAACAATGAAAGGTAATATTCACATTGGCAAAAAATAAAGACTTATAAGAAATAAGTATTTTATATTCAAAAACAACTAAAGAGATATTGATTAAGTGCCAAGCAATCCTATCTATTAACATGTTAACAGATAGGATTGCCAAAGTTGAATTACTGATCAGCATGTATAAGCAGATCAGTAATCAATTTTTATCCAAGATTAATTAACAGATTCAAATGTCCAGCGAGTGTAGTCTCCTCGCCAAGAAGCTGGCTGCTGTTCAATGTTAGCTCGGTCTCTACCCGATAGAAAAATAAACTTACCCGTAGCTCGATTGACGATATGTCCGAACCCATCTCCACGATCTTCAAATTTCCACTGCGTCCAATTCCCCCGCCAATTGTTTGGTTGTACGGAAATCGGGGAACTATTATCTGCAGTATCAGGCTTCATAAACTTACCAGATGTTCTGTTTTCAAGATAAAAGAACTCACCATTAGAAACCCGTCGCCACTGAACACAATTACCCGCATTTAAATTCGGTCGGCTAGTTATTGGTGTTCCATTAACCGAGCTACAAGATTGAATTTTATTACCTGTAGGTTTATGAACAATAAAATAATAATCACTAGCGGGAGGTACAGGCGTGCTCGTTGGAACAGGAGTCGGCGCGATCGAAGGAGTCGCTGTAGGTACGGGCGTTGCGCTGGGCGTTATAGACGGCTCTGGTGTCGCACTTCCGTCCACAATTAATTGGACAAAATCTACATTCATTGCTGCATCTCCACTATCAAAAAATACATCAATAGAACCGTTTTCTGGTACTGAAAAGTTTGCACTTACTTGCGAATAACTACCAATCCAAGCGCCTGTTGAACTAAACGAGATATTCCCGACGTCATTACCATTCACACGAATAGAGATATCACCACTTAATTCTGATGCATAGACAATGGAAAATGAACTCACAGCAGGCAAGTTTTCCAACCGAAAACCTGCATTTTGTGTGCTAATAAATGCAACTCCTTGACCACCAGATGCCGCAGCATCATCAAATAAAGAAGCTGAACCTAGTATCTCACCTGATTCAGCTTCGCGAGTAATTTCAGAACCAGGTGCCGGGGTCGGAGTCGGTGCTGATGTTGGCGTCTCGATCGGAATGCTTGTCGGAGTCGACGTTGGGGTGACAGTAGGCTGGGTCGTTGGTACAACACTGGGAGTAGGATTTGGGGTTGGCAAATCATCACCGTAATAAGTATACCGTGAATTGCTACCAAAGGTACCCAACCAAAAATTTTGTGTACCAGGAAATTTTTGTACTCGAGCGTCAGTGAAATTCTGATCAAAATCAAAATTTCTCCAGTCGGAATTAATATACACCAAAACACCAACATCAAATTGGTCTACAAGATTATCTAGTCTACGAAGATAATCATTAAAACTTGATTCATTATTATTTACTGGTGCCTGCGCTGATGACTCAGCGATCATTAATGGTAAACCTTCTTGACGAGCCCAATTGAATGCTCTTTCTATGTCTGGCTCAACACCACCTTGACACTGTGAGGAAAAGCTTACATTTGGTAAGCAAATATCATTGTTAAAAACAGATAATGCAAACCAATCTACATAGTCACGTCCAGGATAGAATGCAGTGACATCAGAAAACAGTCTTACAGGGTGATAAACATATTCAACATTAGATACGTTTGCATTTCTGATTCTATCGACAATTCGTCGATAGGCAGCGATATATGCATTTGCATCCATACCTATAAAAGTCGAATTAACTTCATAACCAACTCGCAGCAAAAAGCGGGTGTTAGGGCGAGATCGAAACAGATTAATATATGAGTCGATATCTCCATCTTCTAGGCCATTTACAAAACCATTTAGACCATCATTTACATTTCCATAACCACCACCTGCAGGATTGTCTTTAAAAGACATCGCTGCCAGTACTACTGACCCAGGTTGATTGCTTTCAATATAATCTACAAATCCGATTCCCGACCCTTGCTCTAAAGTCCCAGTATAAGCTGTTCCATAAAAGGAAGCGCCCATCGGAGTCAAACCAACTTGAGTAATAAAATTTTCATATTCATCCTGATAAATTTGACCGATTATCAGTAAGGTTTTTCCAGAGCCTGGGTTCGAGGGTTGAGCAGCAGCAAAAAGGCAAAACAAACTGCTTATACAAATACACAAGACCTTTAGTAAGTTATTCATGGAGGGATTCCCATTTGGTTTTTGTTTTATTGCGGGGATATCGAGTATAAGATTTATTCGTCGTGAATAACAGATCTGTGACGCAGCATACTGCATCTAGTTTGCATTATTGCTAAACGTTTATCATATTTTAGCTATAACAAATAAAATATAAAACTAGAAGAAAAAGATCAAAATAAAATAAATGTTGAGACTGAAAGGCTGTGAATGTCGATAAATATATCAGGTCGAGATCCTTGAGGCTCTCCTTCAATTCGATCGCGCGCTAGGCCATCAGACCGCTTTATCTCAAACTTAAAACCTAGGTTTTTGTAGATATCAGTGATACTTAAATTCAATCCAGTGTAGTAACCATTCTGAGGCTCGCCGCTATCTAAAGAAGCAGCGCCAAAGAAAGTACCTAGACGAATGCGTTTCGAAATTTTAAACTGATAGTCTAATGCCCTAAACCCCGTTAAGCGTTGGCCAGACACCTCTATAAAATCCACACCAAATCCAAACAGATGACGGTTAGTTTTGCCCACAGGTCTTTTTGCGCTAACACCCAAAGCGTAACCCGAAGACGTTTCCGTTTCATCATCAATTTCTTCTATCTCCGTCAAGAACTCTGAAACAGAAGTTGCAACACCAACATCTATACTTAACTCCATTGCGTGCACATTTTTCACGTCAAATAACGTAAAGCACAACAAGCTATATATAATGCCTATTCTTACCATCTGAAAAATCCTTCTATGCGCGTTACTTCTTCCCCAAAAATATCTTGACCATATATCATTTCTGCCCCGACAATGAATAGTCTATAATCTGTAGCATAACTTATACTTAAAAATTGTCCTGTTTCGGTATCATCAGTATTTTTTAATTCACGATAATTGAACTGTAGGTCTTTACCATCCGCAACAGCCCAAGATAACCTAGTCGAAAGTGATTTTGCACCAGTAGCACCCTGCCTTTGAGTTGCCCCCCAATGTCCAATAACATTGTCATACTGGCTTAGTCCATCACCATAATTGGAATTTACATACCAATCGTTTTGCCATTCTGCATGCTCAATAACAAGGTCAAGCGTGTCGGTTAACTTAGGAAGGTGAATACCAAGCATCAATGCAGTATTCCCAAGATGAAAAGAAGAGCTATGTGACGTATCTTCTCCCGCATATTCCATATATACTGAAAACGGAAAACCGTCGGCAAATGTATATCGCGTTGTAATAGAAGAAAGTTGATTACCAAAATCACGCCCTTCATTACCAACATTATCATTTTGCTTAGCATTTGCGAACGCCTCCAATAAGCCAGAAAAACTTTCATCTCGATCTCCGCCACCATATTGCATCAAACGATTAAACCCTATAGCAAAACCAGTAAAAGGGTTGAATCCAAGATGCAGTCCAAACAGTCGTGGATTTCCGGCAAGAAACTCTCCTGTAGTTTCGCTTTGAATAAATTCTGATTCAGACATTTCTCCTAAAAATATTTCGTAACTGAACCCTAAAAACGAAAAAGGGATAACGTTTGAAATAGTGACCGATGGAATAGCGGGCGCCTGTGTCGATATCAACATATCACTATCTTGAAAGGGTCCAAACCAGTGAGGCCTATTACCTATATCTAGCTGAAGATAGTCGGATCCTATAGAAACAAAGGATCCTTCCAAAAACTCATCTTTTTCATCAACATTTCCTTCATAAGCAAGACCACCTATATTTACTAGGACAGAATCACTCAACGCCCAGTAACCTGATATGGCAACATCGTAGTCAGAAAACGCCGATTGACCTCTGCCATTGAAGGTTTGATATTCAGCTCCATCGGCACTCGAAGCAGATATACCAAAATGAGTTAAACCAATTCTAGAAGAAAAGCGATTTAAATAACGACTCACACTTTGCGATATTGCGGGGTGTTTACTGCCCACTTTATCTAGCGCTATTTGTACCTGTTTTATCGGAATTGGCCGTTTTATGATAGGCATATCCGCAAGAACAAAAAGCTGTTCAACACGGTTTTCAATTTCAGTCGAGAGTTTTAACGGAAGATACAATGAACCACATAAAGATTTGGAACTTAGGAAAAAAGATAAAAAAATAACTGCAAAAGAACGCACTACCAGAGGAAAAGTCACAACTTATTACCACTCTTTAATTTTCATCTTCAAGTTTTCTCACAGCCAATAGCGCTGAAGATATAATTCCTGTAGTCGCAGCCACTAACCCAAGTCCAATAAATAAAATTAACATTGTGAAAATTTTCCCACCGACAGTTATAGGGTACACATCGCCATAGCCTACAGTTGTAAAGGTCGCTACCGACCACCATAGACTATCAAAAATAGATGCGAAAACTTCTGGCTGAGCTTCATGCTCGAAAAAATAAATACCTACCGCAGCCAGAAAGATTAACACGAAGGTACCTACTAAAGAAATAACAATCTCTTCTTTTGCCGTTTGTAGTGCTTTGCCGAAACGCCAAACCGCCTTGTTGTATCTGGCCAGTTTTAGTAATCGTAAGAACCTCAAAAAGCGCATGAGTCGCAAGGAGCGCAGATCAAGCGCCGGCATAAGAAAGTAAGGAAGTATTGCAATTAGGTCAACTAAACCGTAGAAGCTAAAAATAAATGACCATTTTTTTGTAGCTTGTACGACGCGGTAAATATACTCAACAACAAAGATAGAAATAATAAAGGTTTCGATCCAAAATAAAAGAGTACGAGTTTCACTCCCCAAAGATGGCAAAGTTTCTATGGAGAAGCTGATAACAGAAACGATAATGAGACAAGCAATTATCCAGTCATAGATTCCACCGAGGCCTACATTTTCTTTTCCACTGTCACTCATTATAATTTTTTATAATCCAAATTCACTTTACAATATTTGGGCTAGTAAATAATCCATGCTTATCAATGGGTGTACGCACAAAATGTTCTACATCGTGCATAACATTCCCTTCGATTATATTTAAATCATCCCGAATACCTTGGATAAATTCATCCATTGAAACAAAATATGAAACCTCATTGTTCTCTACAGGCTCAGTTAATACGTGCTTAGAGTAAGCTAACTTAGATAGCTCAAACGGTTTCTTTCGTTCTTCATCTGCGAAGTCGCGAAAATTCTCAAGCTGGCTTGAAGTCATGCTCCTAAAATAGAGCACGCCGTAGACCTTCAATTGGTACATATATTGTGAAAACAAAGAAACTAACCTTGTGTTTGCGACTAAACACGCAATACCAATTTGATTCTCGACGCGATGAATCTCATCAAAATCAATTCTGTTATCGTCATCAATAGAAAATAATAAGTGAAGCAGTTCCTGGTAAATCTCGAGTTTCTTTTCAAAAATACGTGAGGAATACTCCTTCTGAGTATCTTGTTTCGCTTGAGCTTTCATCATTACAGCCATAGCCGCTACCGTCACAATAGAACCCATAACAGCGGCAAATAGCTCAAATACAAGCGGAGATTGCTCTGCTGCAACCACCATAATTTCGCCGACAAAAAGATATTGAACAATCAAAAAAATTGCAACAAATACCCAAGCTAAAGAAGCTTTTGAGAATAGTTTCATTCCACCCCCACTATTACGATGCAGCATTTAAAGGTAATATTCACGCGATTATAACGATTCATTAGCAAAATTGCCTAAAGAATAAAACTTGTTCAAGGCCCACCGTATTTAAAACGAAACTTAATCGCCAGGGAGACTAGATTATGTCTGAAATTGAAGCTACAGGCAGCAAAAAGATTAAAAAACACCCAGTTCGACAATTTATTGATAGCGTTTTTCTTCCTACAGGCGTTGCAATCATTTCACTGGGGTCTTTCTCTGAGGCTTTCATTTTGGTTGATGATTTTATAACCATGATCAAAACACGCCTGAGCAATGAATTTGAATATCAATTACTCGAAGATATAAATGTGGGAAACACACTTGAATATGTTGAGGAGATTCTCGGTTCACCTGCAGTAGTGAAAGAATTAGATGGTTCCTATGAGGTGAAATATTACATTCAAGAAAAATTTCTACTTACTGCTTATTACAATGGGGAGAGAGTTGATGCTTATACGGTGATTTCGTTAAAAGGCGATTTTTCTCCTGAGATTCCTTGGCTAGAAGATCAAGGACTGGGCGAATCATTACTTTCAAATTTAAATGAACAGCCCTTAGAGTACTCTTTTGATAATGCTCGTACCAATCGATTTTTTATTGAGTCATCAACTACCGAGTTAAAGGGGTTGTTTCAAAGTGCATATATTGGAACCATACAATATGGTAAGGGTGAGCTAGATCAAGGATCTCTTGATAATTTATATGATCAGGAAGTTTTTGGTAGTGAAGAAGAGACACTTTTACAAATCAAAAACCTGAGATCAAAGACTTATCCAAATTTTTATGGTGAAGGAGAATTGGACCTAGAAACGATTAACAAAGGACTGCTTTCAAATGGAGAATTTCTAAACTTTTTTGGAAAATAAGGCTTCAGAAGTTTAACTCAAGCAGCTGGAGGAAAACACCAATTCGGTGTTTTCCTAGAAGCCAATGATTTAATAGGGTTTTATTATTGATTGACTAAAACTGCTTCTCTAACTCTTGTTGTGCTTTATACGCATTAAATTGTTCACGTAGTACATGTTCGTCGGTGGCTGACAAACCTAAATTAGCAGATTGAATAATTTTGGATACGAGTTGTTTAGTCATATCTGGATTTAGACTTACCAGCGAGCAGAAAAATGATTTTTCCTTGTCTTCCACTCTGGTAGATTTAACTGCACGGATTCCACTTAACGTTTGATTGACCACCTGCTTAGATACGCTTTCGAAAGTTCCACCAGAAGAAGATCCCTGATCAGTATTTGCAATTCGGTCATAGGTTTTATCCATTGCCTTGATACGAGTTTCTATTTGCCCCGCAATCTCTGCTTTCCCATTTGCAAGTGCTTGTTTTCTTGCAATGTCCATATTGGTTCCGGGAATAGGAACACAGCTCGCAGAATTTAGCGCACCAGGAATGGCATCTGCGGAATTATAATACCAATCAGGATAGGGATCAGCTTGCTTAACAGGTGAACTTCCCATACAACCTGCAAGCAAAACTATTATGGTTCCTCCGGCAAACAAACCTATTTTTGAATTCATATTTCATCTCCTCTTTGAAAATTAATTATTCTTTGTAAAAATCTACAACATTTGTTCTCGATACATTTTGTGACGATTCACTACGCGCTCCAAATACATCTTCGTTTCATCGTACGGTAGTTTTTCGCTTAATGTTTCGTATACCTCTTGCGGTGTTTTGCTATTAATAATTGGAATAGCGCGACCTAATTTTCTATTTCCAGTAAATGCTACAGACACATTACCAGCACCAGTGTTATAGGCAGCTATGGCACAATACATTCGACTAATTGGGTTTTCTATCTTTCGTAAATATCGGTAATACAAAATATTCAAATACGTTGAGCCTGCCTCAACATTATTTTTTGCGTTATACAAATAACTGGGAGAAAAAACACGAGTTTCACCATAAAGTTGTTGTGCCACATCTTTTCCTGCAGACCCGGGTACTATTTGCATTAAACCAAAAGCGGGAATGTTTGATCTCGCCATCGGATTAAATGCGCTTTCAGTATGCATAACGGCGTAGACTAGAGCTTCATCCAGATTATTTTTTCCTGCATAAGCTTGAACATAATCGGCATATTTTTTAGCCCGCTTTAACACGCTCTTACTAGGAAGCTTAATCGTAACAGTGGTAACAGGTTCCAAATTAAGATTTTTTTGTTGGCTCGCCTTTTCAATTCTTGCAGTTTCAACAAGGGCCGTTACAGCCGCCTTGGTATCACTTTCTCGAACCTTAACCGATTTAGCATTGTTAGAATTTTCTGCCAACTTGGCAGTTTCTGAAGTAGCCAAATTACTGCCAGAAAATGAATTCACTTTAGCACCATGAACCAGTTCGGTACCTGAAGAATCACTTGAAATAGCCGGACCAAAGCCTAACCCCAAGTCCTCGCTCTCGACTCGCGCATTTAGATCATTTTGCATTGAATTCGATTCAGTAGATTCGATAATCTCTGACAACAAGGGTTCATTATTTACCTTGTCTTGAATTTCTCCTTCCGCATTAATCGCTTTTAATACTGGATCCGAACGCCTAGCTTGATTAGGGGTAGTGGCAACAATATCTTCAACTATTTTTTTGAGATTTTTATTACCGCTGTTAGCGCTATCACCAACAAAACTGACTCGAATTTCATTTTTCTCATAATCAACGACTTTTTTAGTTTTCAGATCAGGAGAATATTCAACCCAAAGGGTTTTGTCCGTGACTTCAGCTTCATCCCAAATATTCAGAATTTCTTGTTTATAGCGCTTCAGCTCGGCAAAATAATTTTGCTTCCATGCATTGAACTCAGCATCTAGTTCTTCCTGACTTTGAGAGCTAGTACCATGTTGAGTTTCAAAATCGAGGCTATCAAAAGCTGAATCAGCTTGGTTTTGTAAAACCCGAATTTTCTGCTGCGATGTATCGCCCTGAGCGGGAGTAGTTTCATCCTCCAATTCATCAAAGATATCAGCAATGACTCTTGGAGCACCTGCGCTAACCCAAAAGAGAATTGCGCCTACAATTAACGCTTTCTTCATGACCTTAAAATCCTTCTTCGTTTTTCAATCTTAAACGGTCGAATTTACATTACTCTGTTTTTTAAACATTTAATATCAAAGCCACATTTATCTGTCTCTAAAACCTCGACTAAATCACCCAAAAGAATATCTGCAGCCACTTTTTTCTTAACCTTAATCCATACATTAGTATCACCATAAACTTCAACCACCTTCCCTTCGGCAACTTCTGATTTAACTTCCTGAACTTTTTGCGTTAATGGATCAGTAATCTTTACTTTCTTGAAGATCTTTACCTTAGTCCCAGGCTTTGTACCAGTTGTAGATTTAAAAGTGGTTTTAAAAATATGGTTTTTCTTTTTGGCACGATGTTCAATAACCCAACCTTCAGCAGCAAAAAGGTTTTGAATCGTTCCCACTTTCTTATCGATAGTTTTCTTAATTGCGTCGACAGCTACTGCGCCATAGTTAACACTTTCGTGGCGGCATGAAGTAAAATAACGATAGTAATTCCCAGCTTCAAATGTGCTCGATGATTTATCTTTCAAAACCAACGTTTTTTGCAATGATAGAGGGTTCATATTGTAAAAAGAGAGACTTACAGTAACGGCCGCGTTGACACGACATTTGGCAGGTTCAGTGTACCATCCACCATCACTATTACGTTTACTTTCAGCCGGAGAAAATTTTTGCGTAAATGCAACATCTAACACTTCACCATTGAAAGCAAAATCAGCTAATTCATAGCTCGAACCTAAAGACTCTCCTGATTGCTCAATAGCTAGCAATTCTTCCTGCAATGCCTTAGGAATATCTCTATCTACAATTTCCACTCCTGAATTTCGCAACTGAGCTTTTAAAGTTCGTTCCGCGGCCTTTGCTGCACCGATCTTATCTGCGCCAGGCACATCCTTATCGCTGAAAGGCATTACTACAATTTGAGCTCTCGACTGACCAGCTTGCGCTTGCTTTACTTTCTTCAATAAGACTTTTCTTGCTTTGTCTTTATTTTCCCCACGAAAATCTGTAGGAACCTGTTCATAGTCTCCTGGATTTATCGGTTTAGCAATTGCCCCTGCACTAAATAAAACAGAGCAAATAAGTAATACATTTAGATAGGTCGTTTTCATTTCTTTTCCCCCTTTTTTAATCAAATAAACCAAAGGCTTCGTTAATGCCTTCTAATTCCAGATCTTTTACAAATCGGTTGATCGCAACTGTTTTTGCACTCTCGTGGGACGTCAAAGAAGACCCGCGAATATTAAATTCTCTTGTCGATAAAGTGTTTGAAAACTCATCAATCAACTCCACCGTTAAACGCGAAACAACATTCTTTTGGTTCAGCATAATTTGCTCTTTGAACTTGCCATCGATTTTTAACTTAGGCGCACGATATTGAGGAGTCGATAACACGGCTGGAATATCTTCAATGCTCAACTGATTCGCTAGACGCTTTGCTAATTCAGACATCTCGGGATTAGAGGTGACATAAATAATGAATCGATTCAGTTTTTTCTCTAATTTGACACCAAAAACCGTGAGCTGATTAGAATATCGTGAATAATCAACTTGAGAGTTAACTGCTCTCGCTATCATCAATTTACTTCTTGCCTTTTTCAAAGTTTCATAAGTACCCTCTCGATCACCATAGACCTCCAACACGCTCTGTTCCGATAAGCTCGAAAACTGCTGATTGAGCCCATTCATAAGATCACGAAACTCATTCCAGGTGGTCTCATAAAGCACTTTTTTTGGAATACTCACTTGAGCCCAATATACTTTCTTTACCTTTTTGACCCTATCAACTTCGTGACCACTGAGATTGGTGTTGGCTATCTGAGATTTAATTGATCCACTTACGTTTTCCATCACTTTGTCATTCGATGACTGTGTATTAACCGTTAGCGTAGATTCAATTTCAGTGAGTAACTTGCCTGCAATGGATTCTAAGGCGGATTGCTTAGCATTGGCATGTGATGATCCCTGGCCAACACCATATAAAGTAGAGTCTGTATCAGAAACGGGATTGAGTACCCAGTCAGGCAATTTTTTGCCCGCAATAAGTAGTTGGGATTGCGCCAATAGAAAAGTTAAAACAAGAATGTAGTGTATTCCATTCATACTCTCACCTCCTTATTCTTATAAGATTAAGCAGTCTACTTTATAAAGAAAAGAAGTCAATATCATGAAACTTCGCCCTTATTAGCTCAATTACACCCTACTTCGCTGACTTTTCCAAATTCTGGTGTAACATGTACATGGGGTTACTATAGATAACTACTTTGGTAAAAAATATATTTATTATTGGAAAATTAAATGGACAAACTAGACCTTGTTATATACGAAACCGCTCATAATTCTTCTGAAGGCTTATCCAAACTCGCTGAAAAAATGAAGATTGGCCAACAGGTTCTAATAAACAAGGTCAATTACAATAACGAAAACAATAAGCTTTCGTTAAGAGAGTCTATAAGCATGATGCAACAAACAAACGATGTTTCTATTTTGAAGGAAATTGCATGGTTGTTTGGCTATAAAATTACTCCTGTGGATCAAACAGCTGAACAGAGTCTCCTTTCTGCGATTGTGAACGTTAGTGCCGACCACGGGAAAGTGCATCAAACTATCGAAGCCGCATTTCTGGACAAAAAAATCACTCCGCGCGAATTGCAACAAATCACTCAGGAGATTAACGAAGCTATTGATGCATATCACACATTGCAATCAACGATAGAACAGAGTAGTGAGCCGTCTCCACAATAAATTTCACCTTACGTTTACATATATATTCGATTTTACTTTCAACGAGGTTTATTTCATCAGGTGAATTATTCTTCCGATTACGCGTTAAGATTTGGTGGAATAGCACGTCTTTATGGCGAGAAAGCACTAGAAGCTATTAGCCAAGCACATTTCGTAGTTATAGGTTTGGGTGGCGTAGGCAGTTGGGTGGCAGAGTCACTGGCAAGAAGCGGCATTGGGACTATGACCTTAATAGAAATGGATGAAATTTGCACGACCAATACCAATCGCCAAATCCATGCATTGCAAAGCAATGTCGGGAGATCGAAAAATGAGGTGCTTACCAACCGAATAAAAGACCTTAACCCTGAAATCAGGATACATATGATAGAGGATTTTCTGGACAAAGATAATATTCCAAATCTTATTAAGCCAGATCATCACGTTGTCATTGATGCGATGGATTCAGTGCATATTAAAGCGGGGCTGGTGTCCTACTGCAGTGCCTTAAAAATTAGATTAATTGTTGTTGGCTCTTCCGGTGGTAAACGGGATCCATCAAAAATAACCACGAGTGATTTAGGGCAAACTAATTGCGACCCAATGCTTGCAAAAATACGCACCCAACTCTATCGGCATTACAATTTTTCTAGAGATACAAACCGTAAATTTCGAATTGATGCGGTTTACTCCACAGAGCAAATGATTTACCCAAAACCGGATGGGACGGTTTGTATGGATAAACAATTTTTACAAGACGGCGTAAAACTCGACTGCGCAGGAGGCTTTGGTTCGAGCGTAATGGTGACAGGGACTTTTGGTTTTTATGCCACAAATAAAGCAATCGATAGATATTTGCAAAAAACCTTAATCTAATGACATTCTTAAGTAATCCCAGCTAAGTTATAAGCTTGATTAACAAGGGCACGAAAACCATTCGCTCTCGAAACTGTCATTCTTTTTTCCAGGCCCAACTTCGATAAAATGGTCATGATTTCTACTCCCTCAATCTCTTCTTTTTTACACTGGTCAATCTGTGAAAATAAGAGAGCTGCTAGCCCTTTAATAAAACTACTTTCACTATCAAAAAAGTAACAATTTTCTCCAAAATCATTCTTTTTGCAGATAAGCCAGGCATTCGATGCACAGCCTTTAATTTTAAATTCCTCGCGCCTAATTTCTGGCTTTGTCTGGATTAATTTTGACCATGCTATTAATTCTCTATATCGACTTTCCCAGCTATGGAGCTCTTCAAACCTGGCAAGATTAATGGAGGAGAAATCGTCAGATTTCATTAAATTTCAACTCCAAATAATGACAATGTATTCGCATAAGTCACTTCAGCGATAGTATCTAACGACTCGTTGCGCAAAGCTGACAAACTTGCCGCTATTTCGACAATACATTTCGGCGAATTGCGTTTTCCTTGTCGCCCAAATAGGGGCATATCAGGAGCATCTGTTTCTAAGACAATGGCATCCAAAGGCAATTGTCTTATTGCATCACGAGTTTTATTTGCTCGCTCATAGGTGATCGTTCCCCCGACACCCATTAAATAGCCCAGCTTCCAATAATTTAGGGCGGTATCAATACTCCCGCTATACCCATGCACAACGCCTTTTCCCGGACCAAACTGTTTTAATAAAGGCAATATATGATGGTGTGCTTTCACACTATGAATAATCACCGGTAAATCGAGCTGTTTTGCCAGTTTGAGGTGTGTTTTGAATGCATGTTCTTGTCTAATCCAGTTTTCATTTCGTATTCCATCTAAGCCAGTTTCTCCAATACCCACACATTTTGGTTGGGTTAAGTAAGGTTCTACCTGTTCAGCAAGTTGTGATTCATTTGCTATCACGTGATCACCTTCACCACCAACCCACCATGGGTGAATACCAACCGCAAAATACACTCCTTTGTAATTGGCCGAGATTTGTTGTGATTGTTTCCAGCGATCGGTTGCAACACCAGGTATAACCATTCGATTAATCCCAACATCTAGACATTCTTGCCAGGTTTCATCGCGGTCAGAGTCAAACTCCTTAAAATCATAATGACAATGACTATCAAAAAAAAATGGCATAAGATTCCTTAATTGCTTGTTTAATCACTAATTTTATTATACTAATGCTCGTCCGAGCATGTTTGAACTGAGAGTAAAAAGTGAAAATCGGACTATTAGACTGCGACTATATTGATAAAAATATGCGGTTTAGTTTTTGTAGCTATGCCGACGCCTTTGAAAAAATGTTGTCACCACTCGATCCAAAACTCAAATTTTTACAATATCGAGTCACGCGTGGCGACCTGCCAGAACAATTGAAAGAGTGTGATGCCTACATTATAACCGGCAGCCGATTTAGTGCTTATGACGACGAGCCTTGGATTAAGCAGCTAAAGCAATTTGTAACAAAAATCTACACACAAAATAAACGACGAATAGTTGGAATTTGTTTTGGTCACCAGCTACTAGCTGAAGCGCTCGGCGGAAAAGTCCAAAAAACAGTCACAGGTTGGGGTGTTGGTGTAAAAACATTTGCCGTTAAAGCACCATCCGACACCAATCAAATTTGGATGGATCCGAAACTCAAAGAGCTCAAGTTACCTGTATCTCATCAAGATCAGGTAAGTGAATTACCTGAGAATGGAGAAGCTCTGATGTCGGCAAATTATTGTCCAATCGGTGCATTTCGCATATCGGATAAAATTCTTGGTATCCAGGGTCACCCTGAGTTCACAAAAGACTACTTAGCCGCACTCATCGAAACCAGAACTGAAAGAATTGGAAAAAACATAGCGGAAGAAGGCATTAGTTCATTAGATAAAACCACCAATAGCGATGTGGTAGCCCTATGGATTCTCAACTTTCTAAAGGCAGCCTGAACCCCTCTAACTCGGATCATTCTTCCATTCAGTTGCGGGCGATTCAGGCTCATCCGAAACAGCATCAACCTCGCTTTCAATTTTATTGTTCGTCTCTAAGTCGGTATCGTCATCTGATGAGGAGACGATTATCTCATTATCAGGCCCTTCACACTTTGGAGGTTTCGGCTTATCGTCAACTTTATCAGAAGCTATCGCCCCAGTGATATGGCCCGGAATAGCAGCAATTAAACCGAGTCGAGTTACACCACCAATGTAGGTTCCATAAGCTGGATGCAGCGTTTTGTATGCTTCTTTCTCATCATCATCTCGGCAGGAATTTCGTAAATAGCTTACGGTATCTCGCGTGGCCACACCTTCATAATAAAGTGCTGCGCCTGGTACAATGTAAAAAGCGGCATTTAACCCTTTGTTCTTCATGCTATTAAAATCTTTTGCGTGACCGCCTTCATGCAAGGCTATACTTGGATCGTCGGAATAAATACTAATGGTGTTGGTGTAAGCATTGTAATGATCACCACCCACAACGCGACCTGGTAAAATCGTGTATAGCAATACGCTAAGCGCGCCCAAGGTGTAACGCCATCCAGCCCCGACTTCTTTATTTTGTCTCAGGCGCTTCCATTGAAGACCTGGCTTGTAGGCATTAACCAAAACCTGCACATCACTAAGGTCATTTTTATCCAAATAAACCATTAATTCTTCGATGGTCTCCTCAGAGATCTCATGACTATCTACTTTACGATTCCACAGAAATAACTTCGCCAACAGGCTTAAAGGCCAATACCAATCCGATGCATCCAAGACTTTGTTTGGCTTGCCAACAATCACCTGCTGTTCCATTTCCGGTGATAGCGATGTATCACCATACACTCCAGTTCCATATACATAGGTATTAGATGCACAACCAGCGAAGGAAAAAAAACAAAAATAGAGAAAAACTCTAGCGAAAGATCTCAGTGTCATTAAATTATTCTATTAATTCTAAATCGTGTTACCATCACTCTAATTAAGAAATTAGCGCCTAACAAGCTTTTTCATTTTATTCTTTTGGAATTTGAGCGCTTCTTTGATACCTAATTGCCAATTTTCATTAATAATGAAAAACTGCTACAGCTGGCTCATGTAAATTAGTCTCATGTCTCTCTTTTTTAATTTCAAGCTAAATAAGTCTTGTCAAGTTACATTTTTAAGCCTAGCCATACTATTAGCACAGTGGGTTGAGGCAGAACATATACATTTTGAAGATGATCACTCAGAGCATTCTGAGAGCTGCTCAATTTGCATACAACTCAGTCTAATTAACAGCCTTCCTCCTGCAACTGAATCATCACCAGAAATACGATTACTTAATGATTACTATGCTGTATTTGAGGCAGAGCAGCCCCTAAGATACGGTACATATGTAAGATACTCTCCGCGCGCGCCGCCTATAAGTCAATCCTAGTCAATATAGTAAAACTCAGCCAAATCACACGTTTAATGGTGATTGGCGGCTTGTCGTATTTTATAAAAATTAATTATTTCCATCGGAGAAAGAATGAAACATATCAAGTTAACCTTGATCACACTTGCTATTAGCGCTTGGCCGCAACTTCAAGCCATAGCACAACATGGTGATCACCATATAGAACAAAAAGAGGACGAAGAGGTATTTGTCGTAAGTTCCCCACTAGAAAAATCTTCTTCAGAAACAGCAATTCCTGTAACACGACTCGACGGGGAAGCGCTGCGCGAAAGTGTATCCCACAGTTTAGGTAATAGCCTTAAAAATATTCCAGGTATTAATAGTGCCTCATTTGGTCCCGGCGTTGGCACACCCGTAATTCGAGGTCAAAGTGGAAATCGAGTGATGGTATTGTCAAACGGTCAGTCCACTGCAGATGCATCGGGGCAAAGTGGGGATCACGCTAATAGTGTCGAACCTTTAGTAGCGACGGGAATAGAAATCATAAAAGGTCCTGCAACTTTATTATACGGTAGTGGCGCTATTGGCGGTGTGGTAAACGTGCTAGACAACCGCATTCCTTCGAAGCCAATTGAAAATACAAAATTTGGTTTCGAGCAAAAGCACGATACTGTAAATGATGGTAATACGTCTGTCGTTGTACTCGAAGGAGGTGCGGACTCATTTGCTTGGCATATTGACGGAAGCTATAAAAATACGCGCAACGTAAGTATTCCCGGATACGCTATTCGTGAAGAAGGCCATGACGAAGAAGAGGAGGAGGAAGAAGGTCACGATGAAGAGGAAGAAGAAAACACATTCGGATTTATCGGCAACTCGGATCTCGAAACGTCTTCAATCAGTGTCGGCGGCTCATGGATAAACAACAAAGATTACGTTGGCTTATCAATAGGCTACGCCGAAAAAGACTATGGACTTCCACCTGGTGCCCATGGACATGAAGAGGAAGGTCATGATGAGGAAGGTGAAGAAGGAGGCCTAGAAGAGGAAGAGGGACACGATGAAGAAGAGGAGGTGGTTGTGCGCATTGATATGGAAGAAACTCGAGTCGACCTAAAAGGTAAATTCCATTTCGATAATTTTTGGGAAAGTTTTGCATTCCATCTTAGTGGTAGCAATTACGAACATACTGAATTAGAAATTGACGAAGCTCACGAAGAAGAGGAAGGCGAATTAGAAAATCCGCTTCTAGACGAACCCGAAGATCCTACCGTTTTTTCTAACGACGCATACAAAGCAAGGTTGGAATTGGTTCATGGCTCTGGCGACTCGAAAAACGACTGGCACGGCGCTTTGGGTCTGGAATTGAGCATATCGGAATTTGGAACTGAAGGTTCAGAAGCCTATATACCAAAATCCGACATTGAATCATTGGCGCTTTTCCTTTTAGAAAGTGTTTCAGTATCCTCAGATTGGGCTTTTGAATTTGGTGCACGAGCAGAAACACAGAGTGTTGAGCCCGATAGTTGTGGAGAAGATCATTCAAGTCTGAGTTTAAGCGGTGCTTCTATTTGGAAACTTAACGATTCAACCAACTTTTCAGTTGGCCTGAGCCATTCTGAGCGAGCACCTAGCGTAGAAGAACTATTCTCTAACATTGATTTGGAGACATGTGAGCCGCCATTAGAAGAAGCCGATCTTGTTGAACATGCGGCAACTGGCCTGTTCGAGATTGGTAACGCAAATCTAGACAATGAAGTTTCCAACAACATTGAAATAGGTTTAATCAAAGAAGGTGGAACACTGCATGGCGAGGTTAATTTCTTTTATAACCAAGTGAGTGATTATATTTTCTTACTTATCGATGCAGAAGATGAAGACATTGCGACCTATGAGCAAGAGGACGCGTCTTTTACCGGATTTGAATTCGAAGCTCACTACGTTCTTAAACTAGCAGACATTGATCATCTCGACTTTAAACTTCATGGTGATAGTGTATTTGCAGAGCTCGACGATGGCGGTAATCTTCCACGTATTCCCCCTTGGAAACTCGGCTTTGAGGTTGCGTATGTTGCTGAAGACTGGGTAGTAAAAGTGAATACTATACAGGTCGCAGAACAAGACGAAGTTGCTGAAGGTGAAACAACAACAGATGGTTATACGGATCTAAGTATTTACGGCGACTATCATTGGGACTTTGGAAAATCATCACTCGTTGTATTTGCGAAGGGAACGAACTTATTGGATGAAGAAATTCGTCTTCATACATCATTCGTAAAAGACTTCGCTCCTGAACCAGGAATAGGCTTTGAATTAGGTTTACGTTACAACCTAAATTAAACAGTTTGCTTCATTAGAGCAGAATTCGATATTTGATAAAGTATTGAATCTGATCCCCTATTTGAACTAGCTACACTTACAAATAGGGGATCTTTAATTTTCGGGTCCAACAAGTTTGAATAATGCATTTGCAAAATTTTCGTGTGTGCTTTTATGAGGATGCCATATCTCTCCATATATGTCAGGACTTTCGTAAAAATCGAAATAATCCACTGCTCCGAATGCCTTTCCAATTACATCTAACTCTTTTAAACAGTCTTCACAATGCCGATAGCTATCCCAACCATTACTTATGAAAACACGTAGCAAAGGAGAGGAAAATACAATTACCCTCGCATTTGGATTCGCTTCGAAGATTTTGCCTAATAGTTTTCTGTATGAATCTAGGAAATATTGCTGATTCATCGGCTCAGCTAGAGTATGATGAAAATCATTTACGCCTAAACCAATAAGCACTAAATTAGGTAAATCTTTTTGCCAAGCAACCTTTGTACTCACATCAATTGGTCTGATTCTATTTAAAAGCTCAGGAAGTTGGTCATCAGTCTTCCCTAAGTAGTTTCGACATAATCCGCGACCCGAATAAGCAATACACTCATAATGCGCTTCAAGCATTCGAGATAAATATCCACAATAACTAAAATAATTGTCCTCATTTGAGTTTTTAACGCCGGAAAACTCTGTCGAATTTGCGTCGAAGCGTCCGAGGTTGCCCATAGCAGCAGAAAACGAGTCACCGATAACTAAAAACGATTTCTGAATAGGTGGTACATTCTCAAACGCATCATCACCTTCAAACCCTAGTACCCGAAGTTCTCCCATATAGGATTCTGAGCATTTGAATATCTCGATATCTACCGGCTCTTTTATGTTTTTCGGTCGAGAGTAGAGATTGTAGCGTTTTGGCTTAGAAACGTTATATTTCTTATAGAGAGCACCATTCACAAGAATGACAATATAAATCGCTTGACTTGGAGTTTCGCTATTAATTTGTTCAAAGTACCCATAAAGCGACGAACCAGAAAACCGAATCGATAGAGAAACGCCCGGAAAGGCACCTATAGCTTCGGCCTGATGGCGAAGCCAGCGTCCCTTATATAAAATATTTGGATGTTGGGCCGATATTTTTGAGTATTTTCTATAAAACATAAAACTTTATATTAAAATACCCTTTTGAATCCTAGTTTGCGTTTGTAGAAAAATTGATAAAACCACGTATGAAACTTAAATTTGTTCATTATTTTGTAACAAGTTGGACAACCTATCTAATCCTTCAATTGTTTACATTGTTTTTAAATTTATATCAATATTTCCCGCCGTTTGGCTTTGTCGGCTATGCAGCCATCATCACACTTCTGTTGTTTTCATTAGCCCACTCAACGAAACAAAAGCACTACATTCTCGTCAGCGCGAGCTTAATCATAATTGGCGCGATTGCATCATTCGACATGATTTTATCTCGAGATGAACTAGCCGCGATTTGGGTACAATGGGAAATCCTTCCTTTAACTCACTACCATGTCGAATCCTACATGGATGTGCTCATTATTTTGCTTAATATTTTTACTGGAAGTATTGCAGCGAATAGTTTGTTCTTTGGGCTTAATAAAAATAATTTTAAAAAGTAGAGTTTATCTACACTAGGTTTACCCACATAACAATATTCACTAGAACAAAATCACATTGTAAAAAACGGTCGTGCTTTCCAATTTGGCACTCCTCATTGAGTTAGTCATTGCCTTTTGGCTTACCTCGCATCTTTTTCTTAAGTGACTGTAAAGACTTATTTTGCAGTCGCTTTTTCTTGACAGCACGAGAAGGTTTTGTTGGGACTCGAAACTTAGATTTAGTATTTGCTCTACGAATCAAGTCCGCGAGCCGTTCCAAAGCTTCTTGTTTATTCCTAACAAGACTTCGATGGACCTGTGCCTTTATAACAATTATCCCTTCTTTTGAAATTCGATCATCGTTAAATCTATTCAGACGCGCCTTAACGCTATCTTTGAGAGATGACTGGCGAATATCAAATCGCAGGTGAATGGCAGTCGATACCTTATTAACATGCTGTCCACCACTTCCTTGCGATCGTATCGCGACGAATTCAATTTCATGCAAAGGAATTTGTATTTCAGAATTCACTACTAGCATTTAATCATTCGCTCTAATAACGATATAGATGTCAAATTTGAAAAATGATACTGAAACCCTTGTCATTTTCGAGCGAGACACACAAAAAACCAAAGCATTTAGAAAAAATAACCGCTCCAACTCCCCTAAGTTCACTTTCATACAAAGGATTAAAACATGTTACGAAAAACATATCTCAACTATAACCTTTTACTACTTGCTTTAGCAGTCTGTTTTACATTGACCACAACGCACAGCTATGCAGATCTTCCAACCAGTAGATATGGAAAAACCAAATTCTGTAAAAAATTGCACTTAGCGCCAAATAACTTACACAATAAGAAAATGATATTACAGATAGAAAGCAATAGTCTCCAAACACCAGATACCTACCCAGAAAAGGGCTTACTGGTGCAATCCTACGACATTAAATCGCTAGAATACGAGGGATTTGGAAATACCCTAAGCGCTGGTACAGCGGACTACAAATATCGCAAAATAGGTTATAGATTAGCCAAAGAGAGGTATTTTGACCATGTGTTGGGCAGCCTCATTTCCACTCAATATACATTCGATTCGCCTAACTCAGGAATCTGGAAAAGGTCTTTGGGTAACATTGAGGCGGCTATTACTGGGAGATTTTTTCTCGAAAACTCTAGCGAGAAACAAGAATTCGCGCCAACCAGCCATAACAACGTGACCATTTCATTGAGTGTTTTGGAAGCAGAAAGTGAATTGCCTCCAGGCAGCTTTCCTGCAAATGGTTCAGTAATACTTCAATCATATGAGCCAAATAATATTTATTCCGCCCAAGGGTTTGGACCCGGCACAGTTTCTCATTTCGGCGAATATGAATACACAAAAATTTCAGCAAATGTGGCACTAGAACAAACATTACAGACCATTCCAGATATCGGCTTTACTGCTCCGTTTACCATGATCTATCACTATGAGTCACCTTACTCGGGAACCTGGTACCAAAACTTCGCTAACGGGCTTATCACATTTAGCGGTTACTTTACCGCTTTTCCAAGCTCCTTGTAAAAAGCCGTCCTTTTAGCAACTTTTAATGGCGTTACTCAAGGAAGTAACGCCATTTTCACATTCACTGAGATAAAATTTTGCATCATTATCCAATTGATAATTAACATGAGCCAAACTTCTATCGAATTATTGAAGGCCTGTTATTTAATTTCCTTTAGCCTCGGCCTTTGGACATGTGTTAGCTTATCTGTAACTCAGAAAAATGAGCGACAAACTCGCGTCTTATTAATCATTTATGTTGCACTATTACTCGTACCACCAGTAAACGCATACCTGAATTTGATAAGTCAAGGGGCGCACATTTGGCTTATGATATTAAATCAGAACCTTGTTTGGCTTTACGGCCCTATTCTATATTTTCTAGTAAAGAAAATTCTTTTAAAACAACCCGAACTAATCACAATCGGCATTCATTTGATACCTTTTGCGATTACCTTATCTGTTCGTTTATCGGAGATTCACATCGAATTTTTTAACGCGAATTATTTTACACTTTTGTATTCTCAGATATTTTGTTACACAATTTTTTCTACTATTTTAATTACGCGAAGAAGAAATAAGTTTAAAAATCTGATTTTTTTCCATCAAGATTCAACTTACTTCTGGTTGGTATTTCTGATACTCGGAGCTTATGGGCTCACACTTTTTGATATTATTATCATTAATCTTTTTAACTTTGGTTATTTTCCAGATTTAAAAATTATTAGCATCATTGCCTGTGGTTTTAGCGTTTACGTGAGCTCTCTAGCTCTCTTAGTAATTTACCAACCAAAATTAATCTCGGAAACCATTTCTCAGGAAAATACTCAGAATGAGGACGACAAAGAATCTAAGATTCAACTCAGAAATATTGAACTCACCACAGACTTGGTCGCTGACATTGATAGGCGGCTTGAAAAATTTGTTGTTGAATACCAACCCCATCTAGATGAAAGTATTTCCCTTGGAAAACTAGCCTCTTTTTTGGGAATAACACGCAACCAACTATCAGAATTTTTTAATGTTCATAAAAACACAAGTTTTTACGAATTTTTAAACAAGCTTAGATACGAAGAATCGATTACCCTTTTAACAAAAACCAACTCAGACCTAACGATTGCCGACATCGCTTACCAGGCTGGATTTAACAATAGAAATAGCTTCTATAAAGTATTTAAAGAAAAAACAGGCATTACTCCAGCGGAGTTTAGAAAAGAAATCAGGAAGTCGTAAGCGATAAAGTGAGCTCATACTTGAGCCCACACGCTTAAAAACTGAATCAGCTATGAGAATACATCAGATTACTGATAACGACGTCGAACCAAAACGCTAATTAAAATCATAACCATCCCAAATACCAATCTAATGTCAAACGACCCACCGCCGCCTTCGCCATCTTCGTCATCCTGAGCTGGCACAGAAGTTGGTGCTGGATTTGGTGTAGCAGTTGATGTAGGTGCAGGGCTTGGAGTTATTGTCGGTGTCAGTGTCGGTGTCAGTGTCGGTGTCGGTGTCGGTGTCGCATCGGGAGTTTCAACAATATCAATAAGCGATTCAATCCTATTATTAGAGGATTCAATATCAATCTGATCCTGACTCACTTCGGCGCTTATTACAATTTGCTGGGAGGAGTCCGGTGCAACAAGATCTAACGTTATTATTTCAGCAGCACCTAAAACAAGTTGATCTAATTCACAAAATACTTGAGACGCCATTATTTGACAATCGGTATTGATACCCGATATCGCGGCATCAGAAACCATTAAACCATTCAGATCAATATCCACAGTAACCCGGTGCGAATCAGCTGGACCATTATTTTCAACCTCTAATTCTGCGGTAAAAACTTCTCCAACTGATACACTTGCAGGAAAGTTGCCCATGAAATGGGTATCAACCGTAACGTCGACGATTGCGATACCATCATCCATGGCCGCATAGATATATTGGCCATCATTAGAAAACAAAACTTGGTTTCCCTGGGAAAAAAAGCGTGGTTCAAACAAGCCATCTGCCTCTACCTGTAAGCCAAAAAATGCCAGTGCGCCATCTAAAGGTTCTCGTCCCCAAACCTGCAAATCGCCAGAACAAGCATCGATGACATAAAATAAACGACCATTTTCCGAAATAACTGGATCAAATGGGCAGACGAATTCGCTATTGTTATGGTTATCTGGTAATTCGTCGCTAATTGATCCAAGACTAGGAATGCCATTTTGATCCAAGCGAAGATGCACAAATACATCGTTGATCGTAAATCCATATAGATCAGTTCCTTCTGGACTAATAACGAAGTCTGCAATCGTACCCCATAGATCACTTGTGAAGTCAGAATCATCGACTTGATCAACAAATGCTAAAGCGCCAGAGCTTTCATCAATATCAAACCAAATTAACTTATTTCCATTCGTGGAAATGTAAAGACGACGCTCATCCGGTGTAAGATGCAAATCCCTAAGAACTTCCCTACTACTTCCTGTGTTAGAAATTTCTTCCGCATCCAGTGAATCGAGTAAAGCTAACTGTCCATTACCGGAACGTCCGATAATTTCAAGACGACCATTACCGCCACCAACATAGATAATATTACCACTGCTAAGCATGGCTATATTGATATTATCAGTACTAATATCCTCAAATATTTGACGTTGTGTTAATAAACCTGTTTGTAAATCAATATCAAAAACAAACATGGCGGTGCGAAAATCTCCACCCTCACTGGTTCTACCCCAGACATAAAGATTGCGATCGTCGGGCGATACGAAACCAATATCCGAGGGTGAAATGCCTTCTTCAGAAGTACTTTCATCATTGTCTATACGATCAACAAATGTGAGTAAACCTGTTTGAAAGTCTCGTTCAAAAATGACGATTGAATGATCGCAAAAAGAAAACCCATACACCCAACGTCCATCTGACGTACTGGTAACGCTTTGTACACAGTTAAATCTTTCTATGTCAACACCATCTTCAATAAAATCAATATATCCAACGATGGCTTGAGCTATTGAAGGTAGGACTAAGCCAGTTACTAAAATGGCTCGAGTAACCCATTGATTGAAATTAAACATGCTTCTCTCTCCTATATTTCGTAGCCTGTTTCGCGCTCAATTTTGAGCGGCACCAGTCTAGCGAAATCGGAATCAAAAACTACATTTAATTTTTATTAAAACAAATACCTCTAGATAATAATTACCAGAATAGAAACTTAGTCACAAATCTAAAAAACCAAATTACTACGCACTTAATTTTTGCAAATACGCTTGACTAAAAGTCAAATGAAACATGCCACAACTTTCATCGCATTTATAGTTCTTTTGTAAATCAGTTTCTATTTCAACTCCGTAGTATTTGGCAACACCTTGAAGAACCCCCTTAACGAGGTCAAACATTTTTCGCTTCGATTGATACTTTATTTGCCCATGAAACTCATCAATCTGGTAGTAATCAAAAAAAGGAGGGGTCGCATCAGGATAAAGCTTTTTCAATTCAACTTTATGAATATAATCGAGCTTCGCAAGCATCGGAACAGGATGAGAAAACTGGGTATACTGTTCAGGCACTAATTTTGCCAGCTGAGGAAAAATCCATTCACCAAAAGCAAAATGTGCTTGCTCTATAGAAATGTTTAACGCCTCAGTGGCATGGAGCACTAGCTCTTCAAGCATCTCGTCTGGATAATTTTCTGTTCGAATAAACCCTACTGAAGTATCAAAACTACAGCTATCCAACACCTGCTCCAAGACATCTAAGCCAGCTGTTTCTTCAATAAATGTTTCTAATAGATTAAAAATATGCCCTTTCATAACAATTACCTCTAACGATGACTTCTCACTACAATCTCTTAACTACACTTAAAAATTCTAGTCCAACTCTCTGCGATTACATTTGTAACCAACAAGACTTTCTTTAAATTCTTCACAGGCTCTTCGAAGCTCAGCATCTTCTATATAATAACCTTTTGAATACTCGTTAATAATTTGTCGAACCCTTTGGCGACTCGAGTCTATATCTTGCTTTTGATTCAACCCAAAAATAAAACCGTTCACGATAGTTTCGGCAAGTACAAATTCATCCCAAGGTTTGCTTAGCAGGCCGTAAGCTTCTGACTGGTTTGCAACATCTTCAACAAGGCGCATGTCAGCATAACCCGATAACAATATTCTTACCGTATCAGGGTGGGACGATTTCATTTCACGTAAAAATTGCGCGCCAGACATCCTCGGCATTCTCATATCCGAAACCACTAAATCATAGGTTTTACTTTCGGCCATTTCTAACGCGTTTTTTCCAGATTCAGAAAAATCTGCCCGCCACTTTCGTGAACGGGCAAAACGACCTAAAGCTTTCAATACAGACTTGTCGTCATCAACAAAGAGTATTTTTGGCGAGTCTTCAACAAATCTTGTATACATCTCAATCTTCCACGTCATTTTTAAACTGTATAAATAGATTAACGTGAATAAGTGGAAATTCAAAAGAATTAATTTGACTTGAATAACATGAAAATCAAGGAAAATGATTATAAAAAGAACAGCCAGTTAGAGCATAAAGATGTTAACCGCTCAATTTAGACGTTTTTTTCTCTCGAATCTTGGTGTGCTTAAATGGACCTGGCTAAGCGGAAGCCTCCAGAAGGTAGCATTACAAAAGGGTCGTGGGTTTCATACAACTCCAAAAGTTGAAGAATATCGCGATCAAAACCTCCCCCCGCATATATAACTGGACCACTATAATTCCACCATTCTTTCATTGAATAGTTATCATTATCTGGCCGCGCTAAAACAATGTCCTGGCAGTTTCCGCACAGGTCGAAAATGCCTGGGTAAACTGACTGTTCCTTTTGACGCGGGAACATACCCACTGGTGTGGTTTTACCGAATTCAGACTGCACGATATTGGCATGAGTAACAGCTTGAAAACCGTTATTAAACGGAAACAATCGACCAAGTTCAGGGTGGTAATTGTCCGGTTCCACGGTTGGCCAAGCTTTTAGTGCAACCCACTCCCACTCTCGTAAGCTCGGTAAACGAAACTTTCTTTTACTTACGGTTCCTAAAGACTCATTTAGCCACTCAATATAAGCATTAGCTTGAAACCAATTCACAAACACCACCGGCTGATTTGGATTTGAAGAATTAATATTTTCTCGCCACTCATCAACCTTAATATTCGCAACAAATTGATCGAACAGTTCAGGTTCAACGCGAGACTTAAAACGCTTCAAAACGTTTTCAATGTCATTGAAAAAGCAACGAAACTGCGCGACAGTCACTGGAAAACAGCTAATTTCAAACGGAGGTATAGGTTCTTGCCAGATTTTCGAATCAGGCTCAGCCGATAAGATATTTTTAATACTTAGTGCATCAATATCTAATTCGTTTTTAAAATGGGATTTTTGGTCAAACTGCTTATAGAATTCGATATGCTCTTGCACTTCTTCCGTGTTTTTATAACCGGGATAAAATCCCTCTGAATCAAAAGTCGGAACCTCTATAAATTTATGGTGTGGCAAGCCATCCTTTAATCCAACTCCTTCGCGTGGATCACCTAGGTGCCCAAGAATAATCCCCTTATTAATATCTTCTTCTTCAATTTCACCTCCAGTGAGTCGTCTAACATAGTCATCGATGGATTTCGGCGGAGTTCCATCCGCTTCGGCAAATTTGGGTATCCATTCAGGTGTTAAGATGCGACACATAGTTGCCAGCCACTTTCGCGTGCTCGTACTTTTATATGAGGGTAAATTATCTGTAAAGCGTTTTAATAGCCGCTCACTAAGCTCGGGACCAAGCTTTTCTCCATACTTGAATTGACTTAAGCCCTGCTGCCAAGTAACTTCAGAATTATTCACAAGATTACGAAATAGATCGTCTTCGTTTTTCACATAACCCAGTTCCGTCCACCAAACATTTGGATCTTTTACCTTTTTTGAGGCTTTCGCCATTTTGGATTGAACTTTATGATGTATTACTTTTTTCGGTGAACTAGAAGGCGCATTATCTTCTAAGTCAAGATTTTCTCTTGGCCCAATTGTAGCTTTTATTAATTTGCTCTTACCACTTGACTCAGACTCATTATTTGTAGACGCGTTCTTGGGCTCTCGGAATCGTTGTGTAGTATTTTCAACTACGTCAATTTCAGAAAAGGGTTTATCTTGTTTAGGAGCTGACTTCTCATTTGGAGTGTAAAAAGACGCATCTAAAATTTTCGGCTCCATGTCTTCCGACTGTTTTTCAGCAGTGAAAGGTTCTTTTGAGTTTCTATCTTCTTCGGAAAAAATTGAAGCCTCTTCACTTAAACTTTCCACAGAAAAAAATCGTCGCCATTGAATACTTGGTAGCGGCTGCCAGTTTTGGATAAAATTACTTGGATTAAAACCAGATCGATGTTGTTGGGTACGATCCATTTCAACCAACAGAGGCGTATAAACCAAATCCCAAGTTTTACGGTCATCTGGTCCCTCTTGAAAATTACCTTGGCTCTCAAGCTTCTCTCGTTCAGTAAGAATTTTAGAAAAGCTCGGCCATGCATTACTATAGGGTTCATTGTCTTTCCAATATTGCATCTGACTAAAAATGCCTGGAAGCCATTTTTGTGCTATGCGGTATGCCTCTGGTGCAAATAGTTGTAATGCAACAACTCGCAATAGAAGTAAAGAATCTTCTAAGGAGTCTATTTGGAGTACTTCTTTACGCAATCCAAAAGATTCAGAAAGGCGAATAAGTTTTCTTGGAACAGGAGGCACAACACTTAAAATATTTTTAAAACTATCTTGGAAATGTTTATCCGAGCTTTCAAATTGATTTTGCTCCATGTCAACAAGCTGCTTAAGAGCTTCACACTTCCCACTATGAAGAATAAATTCGCCTACCAGATTATCACCAGGGCGATTAATCCTCACAGGTAAGGTAATAATCTTTTCTAGATACTCATGGCCACTAATAGGTGTCTGTGATAAAAATCCTGTGCCATATTGATCGCTATTAAACCCAATGTTTGACGTCGAATAATCTCGATATCGATAAGCTATGCCTCGCTCAATAATTTCATCATCAACAGCGACAACAAATGCCGTGCCTTTCACCTCTAAAAACAATTTTATGGACTCGAGCATTTCAACGGCTTTTTCTGGTAAACATCGATCGAGATCATCTATGAGAAATAAGAGGCGAATAGGAAAATCCTGTTGATTAAGTAACGCTTCCATGTCTTGATGGAAATCATAATATTTAGATTCCAAGGCTCGAGTAGCGTCAACATAATTATTTAAATTAGATACAAAAGCGCCTTCATCTGGCTTATTTGAAAACATCGACAACCAATTATTTTCAAGTTTTTTAGCCTCTTCCAGAGTGCCAAAGATATTAAACTTTAATACATCTTCTGAGACGGATTTTGCAAAGCTATAAGCAAGGGCCGAAGCAGAGATCGCGATACTCTTGCTTATATCTTTAAGTGGAGATTCCTCTTTTTTATCAACGAATAAAAATTGAGACCATCGCTCAAACTCCGTTGCCGTTGCTTTTAGTAGAGGTACAATTAGATGAGTTTCTTTTTCAAATCGCCAAGCATTGAAAAGTATAGGGATGATTAATGGTTTAGCGTCAGAAGCATTGTCTGCTAATAGTCTATGACGAATGGATTTTAGCCAGTAGGTTTTCCCCGATCCCCATTCTCCATACAAACCGACTACGAGAGGATCTTGATTTTCTGCATTGAGTAGCGCTCGCTCTATACGCTTTGAAATCGCGTTGATCGGAGCTTCGGCTCCCAATTTTGCTTCAGATACCTGACTATTTTTTTTAAAAACCTCATAAGAAATAGGTTTCACCATTAATCCATTACTCTTTTAGATCGATGCAATTTTATGTCGTAAATTTTAAACCCCCAAAAGATATTTTAACAAATCCCAACATTAAGTTTGTGCGATTTGCACAATAGCTTGAATAGTACAGCACGCACCATCTTGACACAAAAGTTAAATACTGTTGCACCAATATAATAAAAACATACATATTATCAGCATCTTTTTAGCGCCTGAAATAATCATTTGCCCCATAATTCGACATAAAAACTCTTGGCATAGTTAATGCTGTCCTGGGCTTAGGTTGCACGAAGTTACGGAATTTAAAGCTGCAAGACGCTTTCAGCTTTGTGAACGTGTTTTAAATCATAAATCGGCTATTCTTAAGCCGTAAAGCACCTAGATTGAGGGTAAATTATGTTCTCTTTTGACGCCGGTAAGTACAAGGGAATCATTGTTTCCGTTGCGCTATTTCTACTTCTTGATGCATCAGTTCTTCTAATGAACTTTTATATATCTTTCGAAATCGCAGACGATGCGGAAGGTGTAAATATCGCAGGTCGCCAGAGGATGCTATCACAACGAACAATGAAATCGCTTTTTGACATAGCAGCATCAACAGAAGATTCCTCAGAACTTGAACGCGCAATCAAAGAATTAAACGCGACGACCACACTTTTTAACAATACTTTAATTGCATTTAATAATGGTGGAAAAACTAAAAGCGCATCAGGCGAACCCACTACATTGGCGAAGGTTTCTTCAGAACAAAGTAAACGCGCTGTCACTGCCGCAGTCAAAATTTGGAAACCCTATTGGGAAAAACTAGAAAATCTTCGATCAAAATCACCGACCGATACCCCTTTCGAATTTGAGGAAGCCTTGGGGGATACTATTCGCTACGGCAAGGAATTCAACCTGACGCTTTTAAAACTAATGAATGATTTGACGGTGGATCTTGAAAACGTAGCCAGTTCCAAAGCAACTCGATTAAGAATGATTCAGACGATAGGTATAACCCTTGCTGTGATTAACTTCTTTATCATTATGTTTCACTTTTTAAGACAACTCAGAGAAAGTGATGAAAAGATTGCGGCGGCACAAAAAGAAACCCAAGAAATATTAGAAACGGTGAATGAAGGTCTATTCCTATTGGATGAAAACCTCGTGCTGGGAGAACAGCATTCAGATGCTATTCTAGAAATATTTGGTAGAAGTGACTTCGCAGGTATTACATTCGACGAATTGTTAGGGGATATTATTTCGAGTAAAGATATGGGAACAGCAAAGAATTTTGTCGGTTTGTTGTTTAAACCTGAGGTCAAACAAAATCTTATTGGTGATCTAAACCCCTTGAACGAGGTCGAAGTCCACATTAGTACTGAGGCCGGCGGCTTCACCAATAAATTTTTGAGTTTTACATTTTCTCGAGTAGTCAGTGAGGGAGAAGAGTCCGATATCATTTCTCATGTACTAGTAACAGTTACAGATATTACTCAACAAGTTAAGTTATCTAGAGAGCTTGAACAAATGCAGGCTCAAAACGAACAGCAATTTGAGGTACTGACTAAAATTATTCATACCAGTTCCGACCTGCTAAATTCTTACTTGGACAATAGTTTTGAAACATTTAACGGAATAAATAAGGAACTAAAAATACCTGCGAAATCTCAATCTCAGTTTATTGCCAAAGCACATAATATTTTTGCCTACATTCATAACTTCAAAGGCGAATCAGCCGCTCTGGAATTAGATCAGTTTGTTGATTTAGCGCATAAATTTGAAGATCAACTAGATAAGATTAAAGAAAATCCAAGTTTGTCGGGTAATGACTTTTTGCCACTTACGGTTTCTCTGAATCAAATGATAAGCCAAGCAGAAGCAACTAAAAAGCTTTCAGATAAGCTATTCCAGTTTACGGGTGCTAACAATACCGATATAACGCAAACAAGTGATAGAAGAAATTGGACTCACCTAGATTCCCTTGCGCGCTCTGTAGCTGAGCGCCAAAACAAACACATCGAACTGATTACTTCCGGATTAAATGATTTTGATTTGAGCGAGGAACTCTATCAAGCAATCAACACCATATCGCTACAACTCATTCGAAATGCCATTACACATGGTATTGAAGATAAAGACGCACGAGAGGAAAGTCAAAAAAATGATATCGGCAAGATAAACATTCGCTTATCAAAACGTAAAGATGGTACCTTGGAACTCGTCGTACACGATGATGGATCTGGAATCGACGTAGACACTATTCGCAATGTTGCGATAGAAAAAGGAATCATCAGTGAATTCCAGGCCGAAAGCATGGACAGTAAACAACTGATAGCGCTTGTGTTTGAACCCGCTTTTTCAACAAGAGAAGAGAGCGATCTGGATTCTGGTCGGGGCATGGGTATGCACCTTGTTAAAAAACAAGTTAAAAACTGGGCTGGTAAAATTTTAATTAAATCCAGACACGGACGCGGGACAAGCTTCCGTATTTCACTGCTACCTCAAGCAGAACCCATCAAGGAGGTTGCTTAATGCTAAAACTCATGATTGTGGACGATTCCAATATTATTCGGAATAAGATCAGGCGTGCACAGGACGGAGGAACCTTTGATGTAGTAGCGAGCGCGGCTAATGGCGAAGAGGCTGTGAAAGCCTACCACAGTAGTAAACCTGATGTTGTTACCATGGACCTTACCATGCCACAAATGGATGGCATCGACTGTATAGAAAAGCTAATAAGCATTAATCCAAATATCTTGATACTTGTCGTTTCAGCATTATCCGATAAAGCCACGGGAATTGAAGCCCTTATGAAAGGCGCTCGAGGCTTTTTGCTCAAACCTTTTACTGAAGAGCAACTCAACAATGCGTTGCAAGAACTAACGGAAGATCTCAATGTCTGAAAAAACACTCCAAGTATTTATTGATGGCGTAATTAGGTATTTCGAACATACATCTGATAAGAACGTCAAAGTAGGCGCTCCATTTTTAGCAGAAAACCAAGAGCCAACCGCCATGGACTACACCGGTATTATTGGTGTCTCCGGACCGCAAAAAGGATGTGTTTATTTTACTGCGCCTAGAATTCTCCTTAAGCACTTGCTTCTAAGTATTGGGGAACCGGACACAGAAGAGCACAATATTGTTGATATTGTTGGAGAAGTAGCCAATACTATATCCGGAAATGCGCGGAAGGAATTTGGCAAAGAATTCATGATTTCCGTGCCAGTAGTGGTTAAAGGTGAGTTAAATTCTATCCATCTTCCCAAAGAACTGCGCTCTTACGTAATTCCGATAAATTGGAAATCCTATAATGGCGCCGTAGTTATCTGCTTAAGTCAATAGCTAGGCGAAATTGAAACCAGTTGACCAAGTGTTGGGAGGTTGAAGTATATGTGGCCTCCATTTTTTATAGTAGCCGAGTCAACGCATTCATTTATCGTTAAATTATCCATATAATTCAGCCGTATAGCTTTTCTTTAGTCTTTACTTAAGATTGACTCAAACCGACAAGTAGTAACCACAAATCGCTATCGTATATGTGTTTACAAGATCCATTTCGATCGGCTTTCCCTGATTAGTGCGCATTTTTCCTGGGCTTGAATAAGCAGGGATCTTCGAATCTATACTAAGAGCTCAAGTACTAAAATAAAGATAAACTGTTGATTTATGCGCAACTTCAGTAAAAATTGCAATATTATTAATGCAGGTGAATCCATTTAGTAATACATTATTATTATCCGAAATTGGCTAATTAACTTGCAAAGCGATCATTAAGCCTAATAATGACGTATACGTAGGGAGAATCATCGTTATTGAGAAGTCTAATTTCGTCTATAAGTATAATAATGCCCACATGTAGATGAAATGTGGGAAACGAGATATTAGTTTTATATGAATAAGTTTTTACAGGCTACGCCGTTTTTTATTATCTATCTGATTCTGATCGTGTCAGCAGTCGGAGTTGTTTTTTGGCCCAAATCAGAGACCGTGGTCGAAGAAAACGCTCTCCATAAAGAATTAATTTCGACGGCAAAAGCTATAGAAAGAAGTTCTCATAGTCTTAATAATGTCTTACTTAAAACCAGAGCTGGATTGGAAATAGAGTCTCGAATGTACAGTATTGTCGCTGAAGAACTCAGAAGCCATGGCTCAACACTAGAGTATTATTTAGAAGACCCCTCTGTCGCGAGCATTAACCCTCTGGCAAAGCAAGTAAGAGAAGCCGCAGAAAACGTCAATGAAAAATTCAATTTAGCAATGCAATTTAGCCAGCATAACGCACAACTTAGTAATGCGATAAAACGAGGTAGAGAGCTGGGAGCACAAGTACCAGAAATTATAATTGGTTCAGCTGACCTAGATGCAATTGAACATCTTGATACTAGTTATCAACTCACCGATGCGCTAAATAACTGGGCTAACTTCAACCAAAAAAAAGACGGTGACTTTATACTTTCTAATATTGGAAAATTTAGGTCACTAGATAAGGTTTTAGATAAAAACGAATATGACATTATTAGAGGCTATACAAGAAGCCTTGAAACAGCGGTAAGAGAACAACGTAAAACAAATAACTTACTAGAAGATGCTATTTCTATTCGTTCGATCAGTCCAGCTAGAATCGAGCAAGCATTGATTCAGCGTGACTTTATCGAAGAGCCAGAAACAAAACAAACTTTTTCAACGAACGCTCTACTTATAATCTTAGCAATTTCATTAATCACAAATATCGCGCATACATTCCTTCTTTTTTACAATCAAAAACAAGCGTTGATCGAACGTCAGTTTTTAAGAAACAAGACCGCTCGTGTGATTCGACGCGCACGAAAAAATATTTTTCATATTAGTGAAAGATTGCAAGACACTGCGGATGGATTTAAATTCTACTATAAGTTGAATCGCTTATCTTCGCAGATAGCTGAGCTCTGGACTCAAAAACAGTCTGGCGAACTGGATAGCGAAGAGTTAATCTCTACGTTAGTTAAAGATTATAGTAAACACAGCAAACGTATTTCTGCGCGAAACCTTCAAAAAGCGTTAGTTGAGTGCACCACTGAACTTGATGACTTTGATCAAGAGCTTCATCAAATGCGTCACGAACAATACAAGGCTCAAGACCCTGCGTTATCGGCGCTTAAAAAACTAAAGGTCCTTAGCAGCCGAAAACCAAAGCAGACAGAAACAAAAGAGAAGAAGCGGGACGAACAATTCCTGATAATATAAGTCAGCTTTGAAATAATTTACTGAGTACTTTAATAACCTAATATTTTAGTTTCCAGCATATAACTATATTTTACGATTAGGCTTTGCTCGTCTATATTTAATAATAAAAATAATTAGAGCCTAAGATAATGCCTTGTCCAAAATGTTTAGGTAACAACATCATTGAATTTTTCCCTGTGTTTACGGAGGACATGCGTAACGATTTAGAAGCGCAGGGAATGAGTGCGTCACAGATTCAATATTACATTGAGATTTGGGAAAATAAACAATTACCAACTGGAGGTTTTTGCCTGACGTGTCGAAGTGATTGGACAAATGAAACTATAAAACCAGAATACGTCGCAGAAAGTTACTCCTACTAATAAACAGAAAGTTTATTCAGTCCGGTTTCAATAACGCTGATTAACATAAAAAGAGTCGCTATGAATGAGAAATCGACTCATAGCAATACAACTCTTTATTACTCTAGCATTAGGGCTTTCAGCTTAAAGATTACAAATCTCTGGTTTGGCCTATTGTGATTCCAAGCAAATATATACGTACGTAATTCTAACGATTACTTGTCAAAGTCATATAAACCAGAGTTTGATTTACCAGTTGATAAGCAACCTCTCCAAACGTGATCGGCCCCGTAATATCACGAGTTTTCTTGCCTTCTAGTTCGGAATATAAAAAATTAAGAATACAATTACACGAGAACGCAACATCTTCGCTTAATGAAGCCGGAAGTTGTTTTTCAAAATCGCTGACGTAATCATCGACGGGTTTGGCGAAACGATAGGTTACGTCATTAAACACCGGAGCATACAAAGACACTTCAGAACTTGCTTCATCAAGCCCTTGAATACTGACATTCACCATGACTCCAGAATAGTCAGCCACTAGGGGTAATCGGGTATCGATATTTTTTTCTTTTATGTATTCACAAAAATTAACGGTCTCACCATCAATTTTGCAATCCTTAACTTTAAACCCAGTATTTGGAAACAGAATTTCACTACCCACACCCGGCTTGAATAAATTTACAATATTAACATTCGCCATTTGGTGTTCAGGAATTGGAATATGCATTGCCACTGCTTGCTGATGAACCAACATGCCATTAGCAGGTCCAAAAGCGACTTTTGCCGAACGCTCTCCTAAATCATCCAAATGCATACCTGCAATCCAGCCAATAATGGGAGAATAAAACATCTGCTCATAACTTGGAGCATTTTGCGCATAGAGTGCGTGTACATCTGACATTGCCGGTAAAATTACAATTGTAAATCCATGATCTGGCGCTTCCAACGCAATTCGCGAAATCGATTCTTGATCATAGAGTGTAATACGCGGCGGGTTATTGGCAGAAACACCTTCAATTGTATTTACAAATATCATATCTCTAGATATGGTGCCGCCATCTTCAGTCATAAAATAAGGAATTGTACCGCCAACCCAATTCCCACTTGGAAGATTTTCTAATACGGATTCGTCAGCAGCAATCGCCAGGAACTCTCGCTGTTTAATTTTTTCAATAAGCTCGTCTCTCGTAAGCAATTGACTGCTAATACGAACATCGGAATCTTGAGCCACTATAAATACTCCCAAATAAATTAAATTAAGCTGCGTTCTGCTTCAGCAAAGCACGCAACTCTTCTTGCATAGACTTTTGATTTCTCAAATAAAAATCACGGATGCGTTTTGCCGCATCAAGCTCCACTTCAGGAGAAGTATTCATAAGTAAAGTCGACCGCAACTTAGACAATAATAACTTGTATGCCATATGGTTACTCGGTACATATGAATCGTCTCTTAGAATCTTCTGCCAAATCTTATGATTAGATTCAGGCAAAGCAACTTTATTCTTAACACGATCTGGGTTTTGTAGAACTCTATTTATTAATACCAATTCGCTTCGTAAACCACGAGCATTTTTCTTAAAAAAATCTCTTAGCGCACTAATAGCACGTATTTTAGCGTCGCTTTCTTCACTGTTTTGGAAGGTCGATCGTTGCCTAACGAGCAATAGATTCAACGACATATTATTGGATTTAAGATTTAACTTACCATTAAGAATGTGGATCCAAATAGGATTTTTAAGTGAAGGTAATATTAAACGGTTTGCCGCCTTGGATCTTTGCGCAACCGCACGTTGATCCATAGATAATCCACAAAGCTGCGCATATTCTGATTCTAAATTTCGGCTATTAGTAACAAAGAACTGCCGAAGCTCTCGGATTGACATATCTAAAATATCGGCATCTTTCGTACTTGAGACAGCAAGCTTTAACTTTGAAAGTAATAACTTTAACGGCAACATCTGAGTCTTTATCAGCATTCGATCGGAAAGAATATCGCGCCAAACGTCATCAATCTCGGTTGGCAAATATGTAGCCGGACGATCACTAATTGAAGTTTTGCTTATATCCGACAATACTCGCTCAGTCATTGATTCGTTAATATGCAATACACTCGCGATTGTCTTAACATCGAAACCTCGCATCGAGCATAATGAAACCTGTTGTTTTAAATGATGCGTATAAGACTTACCTATGTCACCAATAAACGCAGGCGTTGCTATAGAAGCTTGAAGAATTCCGCCACCGGCTCGAATTGCCGAAGCATCAATCTTAGTAAAGCAAGCATACTGCCCTAGGTTCACATGACGCCAACGGCTTTGAGTGAGAGAATCTGGTCGATACTGTTGAGAAGTACTTTTAGATATAAATGAAAAGCGATTCTTTTCTGGTTGATAGGAAAGAATAACTTCAATTGCGCGATTTGCCTTATCAAGCTCAACATCTACAACCGACCAAGGTAAGGAGACGCCTAAAACATCTTCCAAATCTTTTTTATATTGTTTATCCATCAGACAATCCTCAGAATCTTCTAATAAAGCTGAAGTCTCCGTCAAACTTTATTGTAGTTAACAAATTACACACCTACACGGAAATGTCCCAATTTTCGTCTTTATATTACAACACATAATTACACGCCAACAATATAATTGCCTTGCCAATAATTAGCAACGAATGAAAAATGAATTTACTAAAAATACAATTCTATGAGATTACTATAATAATGTTCATGCCTTTAAAACATTATTTTAATAAAAGACGCATACAATAAACACCTTTTATTAAATTTTGTTGGCACGTATTAATATATTTCTGCGATCTCAGATTCGGATGTCTCTGCGCGACGCTCTGCATGCTTTTCGGCAACAGCAATAGCAGCACAATTGATAATATCTAGATTCCCAGCGTATTTAGGTAGATAATCGCCCAAACCTTCCACACTAATCACAACTTTAAGGCCATCAGTTTCATCGTAACTCACTGATTCTAGGGAATAACCAGGAACATATTCTTGAACTTTACTTAACATGCTATTTAATGCTTGTTTAAATAGGTCTAGATCATTAAAAGTAGTTTTAGCGATCACTGTCGTCGACATCTTATTCTTTACATTGACGTCATCAACAAGTAACTCTACCGATATCTCTGCAACGCCAGTATATTTTGAAAGACCTGTGCGAGTGTTTTTATAGTACTCCTCGATGTTCGCTAGCGTTCCAGGCCCTATTGAGTCACTCGAAACGGTTGAACTAACACTGAGATTAGAGATTTCTGGTAAAACCGTAGACATTACATAAGCAATTGGGATAGATGCCTGACCACCACAAGAAATCATACTGATATTAGTATGTTGGTGCACTTCATCCATTCCTATAGCAGGAACGACACACTCTCCTATTTGGGATGGCGTCATATCTATTGCCAGTGTACCCAATTCCTCCAAAATCAAAGCATGTTCAATATGATAGGCTGCTGAGGTAGCATCAAACACCACATCACAGCGATAATTATCATTAATGAAAGCATAGATTCCTTTGTCTGAAACAGGCACTCCTAAAGACGCTGCATACTGCATCCCTTCAGACTGCAAATTACGCCCAGAGAATAAAATACATTCTAAATTTGAAGAACGTAATACTTTAACTAACAGATCAGTACCTATTTTCCCTGTTCCAAGTATCCCTACTTTTAGCTTTGACGGCGAACTACCGAAAGATTTTAGATTGTTCTTGTTTTCTCTTGAAAAAAAACCTTTATCAAACCAAAGAAAGCTCATGTCTACATCTCCTAATAAATAAATCACCCAATGGATATTTCGATGTTATAACTTACCGTAAAACATTAAAAGATAAATTACAAAATCCGTTTTTTTTTACACATTATTTAACCTGTTAACATATAAACTCAACACATCAAAATATACTCAACACCAAAGAACTACTAGGCAGAAGAAATAGTGGACACAAACTAAACCTTCAATTGCGACTCACTAATTGACTGCTGACACAACCAAAAACATCAAGCAAAAATAATGTATTAAACGCCAAATACCGATCAAATCGGTGCTATATTTAGAGAGATGTAACGAACAATTATAAAACCTCCCAAAGGTACTCAATGCCAAAGCGTCTAACAATAACAAATTACATTTTCATAAGCTTGGTGATGCTGGCCTTACCCGATAACTTAAGAGCCAATACCAAAAGCCAACCAGCTCCTCGTTTTAAGCATGTGATGTCTGACGAATCTCATAGCGTTGGAAGCGTGCTTGCTATACACCAAGACTCTTTTGGGTTTATGTGGATAGCGGGAAAGGCTGGCCTAGCAAGATACGATGGTTATGAATATGTATTTTATAACCACGACCCGGATGATCCAAATACGCTCAGCAACGCGGTAATTTGGGATATCGAAGAAGATGATACGGGTAATTTATGGTTAGCTACCGAAGGGGGATTAAACTATTTTGATCGCTCGACAGAAACATTTACCTCTTACCAACATAACCCAAACAATCCAGATTCTATTATTGGGAATGCAGTGTCATTTATCTACGTCGATAGACAAAACAATTTTTGGGTGGGAACAACAAGTGGCCTTGATCTCTTCCATCGGAAAACACAAAAATTCGAACATATTTCGTCGAATATTGCAGGCCCTTACGTAAGCGACATGATTCAAGATGACAATAGTATCTATTACATAGCTACAGGATACGGCTTTAAAGTTTGGGATAAAGACAACGACAAATTAGAAATTTACACCAACGACCCAAATGACTTCAACTCGTTAAAAATAAATTTATGCCGATCTGTTGAACTTGGTGTCAATAACGATGTTTGGATCGGAACAGAAGTTGGTCTACATAACTTCGACCCTCTAACAAAAAAAATGAAGTTCTATCCGTTCCCTAGTCCAAACAGTAATATTATTCCTAGAACAGCTATTTGGGATATCAAAGTAGATTCAAAAGGTGACGTTTGGATAGCAGGAGATGGTGGTGGAGTCTCAAGAATAAATAAGGCAACAGGGAAAGTTGTCCCTTATTTCCAAAATGATAGAGACCCATCATCGCCCCTTTCGAATGTTTCAAGAAGCCTGTTCGAGGATATCAATGGCGATATCTGGATAGGTCACTATCCATTTGGCCTTAGCGTCATCCCAAATTATAATTCCACATTTCAAACCCATCGGAACAAAACCGAAGATAGCTACTCAATAAACGCCAACACTATTCGAGGAATCGCCGAAGACAAAGATCAAAACCTTTGGTTCGGAGCTGATGGAGGGGGGTTAAATTTCTACAACAGCCAATCAAAGCGATACACCTACTATAGTCACGATCCTTCAGATGAAAACAGCCCTTTAAACAATAGCATCCAAAATGTCATAGTATCATCATCTGAGAATATATGGTTTGGCATGTGGAACGGAGGAGTAGCGGAATTTAATACTAAAACAAAAACTTTTAACCATATATTAAAAGACCACCTACTAGGTTCATCAGTACCAAATGCAAATGTAACAGCTTTGATCGAATCTAATGATGGTCTGATCTACATAGGTTCCGTTGATGGGGGTTTAAATATATATAACCCTGAAACAAAGGAAATTGAGTTATTTTTTCATAATCCGGTTAATGACGAAAGCATAAGCAGCAATCGGGTTTGGGCGATATTGCAATCTCGATCTGGAGAAATTTGGGTTGGAACCCATGAAGGGCTAGATAAATTTAACAAAAAAACAAAAGCATTTACACACTATAAACATCTAAAAGATGACTCAACCTCGCTATCTAACGACTGGGTTTTGTCATTATACGAAGATAATCAAAATAATATTTGGGTCGGAACTCATGGAGGGGGAATCAACAAGTTTGATGTAAAAAATGAGAAGTTTACTCGCATTACAAAAAAAGACGGAATTGCTAATAATGTCATTAACGCCATCATTCAAGATAACGAAGATAACATTTGGTTCAGCTCTAATAAGGGTCTAACAAAAATCTCAGCAAAAACGAATAAAATTAGGAATTTTACGGTAGAAGATGGAATTCAAGGTTTAATATTTAATAGAAATTCTGTGATACGTACAAAAAATGGGGATCTAATTTTTGGCGGTACCAATGGATATACCCGATTTACCCCAAATAAAATTGAATCAAATAAATTTTTACCCCCAATAAAGCTTACACGTCTAGAAATTAACAACCAGATAGCTACATCAAAAAATTTAGCACTAGAAAAAAATATATCATTCGCATCGAATATAAACCTAAACCACAACCAAAGAATTTTTAGTATTTATTACGCAGCATTAAACTACAGAAACACAAAAGAAAATAAATATAAATATATGCTAGAAGGCTTTGACACTGACTGGCAGTTTGTAAATACCAAAAATTTTTCTACATACACAAATCTTAATCCAGGTACCTATACATTTAAAGTTCAAGGAAGCAACAACGAAGGAAAGTGGAGCGATTCGATCGCAAAAATTGATATACATATTCTGCCCCCTCCATGGCGCACTTGGTGGGCATATACTGCTTATATTTTATTAATTTCAATCGTTATAATTGGCTATATTTTAAGCCAAAGAAAGATAATTAATTACCAAAAAACAATTGTTAAGCGACTTAAGAAAATAGATAAATCTAAGGATGAATTCATTGCGAGTACATCACACGAATTGAAGACTCCATTATTCGGCATAATTGGATTAGCAGAGAACGTATTAAACAATTCCTCTAAAGAGCTTGAAAACGAAGATATTTCAAATATCAACATGATTATTTCGAGCAGCAAGAGGCTAGCCACTCAAGTTCAAGATATATTAGATCACTCAAGTCTAATCGACAACGAAATCGAACTAAATTTAGTGCCTACGAGTCCTTACGAACTAATAAAAATTGTAGCAACAATGCTTCTCCCAATTACCGATCCCAAAAAGCTCTCACTAGAACAAGACATTGCCGAAGGCTTACCCAATATTCTCGTTGATCAATTTCGGATTCAACAAGTTTTGTTTAATATTGTAAGTAACTCAATCAAATACACCAAAGAGGGAAAGATAAAAATATTCTGTTCCAAAGCAAGCAGTGCATTGTTAAAAATAGAAATCCACGATTCTGGAACGGGTATCGATTCAAATCAATTAGACCATTTACATGACCCGTTTTTTCAACTTGATGAAGCTGACACTCGTATTCAAGGTGGTACAGGTTTAGGCCTAACCATTGCAAATAATTTAATAAACCTCCATGGTGGAAAATTAACAATTAAATCGGAACTTGGTGAAGGCACTCAGGTTTCTATTTATCTACCTACGACCAAAGGAAATGCACAAAGCATTAAAATTGGAGATAATTTCGCTACACGTATTGATTCGTTTAATAGTAAAGCAAGACTTTTGGAAAAGGAGAAAAATCAAAGCTTAATCAAAAACACATCGCTAAAAAAACGATCGATACAAAATTGGACTCCACAAAAGAATTACACGATTTTAATCGTTGATGATGAAGCAGTAAACAGAATGGTTTTACAGGGATTTTTAAAAAATCAGAGTTACCAAATAGTTGTTGCAGAAAATGGTGAAGTAGCTTTAGATGTTTTTGAGCAAGGTATTCACATCGATTTAATACTATTAGACGTCATGATGCCTGGTTTATCAGGGCACGATGTATGTAAAAAGATCCGTAAAGACTACTCCCCTATTAGCTTACCTATTTTATTTATTACGGCTAAAGGACAAGTCGAAGATTTGGAAGCCGCCTTTAAATCAGGAGGCAACGATTTTATTCCAAAACCCGTTTCCAGACAAGAACTGCTCATGCGTGTTGCATTACACTTGCAATTGTATGAAGGAAATACGATTTTAGAGAATCGCGTAAAAGAAAGAACAAAAGAACTGGAAGTCGTCAATAAAAAGCTTGAAGAACAAAATATAAAAGACGAATTAACCGGTTTATTTAATCGACGATTTTTTCAGCAAATAATTGATTCAACTATCGCCGAAGCAAATCGTAACACCGAAAAATTGATTGACAGAGACTCTACCGAAATTCCAATTCTTGGATTTTATTTAATTGATATTGATAATTTTAAAAAAATAAACGATAAATTCGGCCATAACGCCGGAGATGAAATTTTAAAACAATCTAGTGAGAGACTTAAGCACGAATTACGGGAATCGGACTACATGTTTCGATGGGGAGGAGAAGAGTTCTTACTGATCACAAAGAACTCTTTTAAAAACCATATGCATTTGACTGCCGAGCGAATGGTAAATACTTTTTCCGAAGCGAAATTTCTTCTTTCAAGCGGAGATGCAATAGACGTTACTTGTTCAATAGGATATTGCTGCTATCCTAGTTCCTTCGACGAACACACACTTAAAAAAGCTGAACATGTTATTGAATTAGCTGACCGATGTCTCTATTCGGTAAAACGTTCTGGTAAAAACGCCTGGATAGGACTTGAGCGCGCAGAAAATTCACTACTAGATGTTGAAAAAATTTCAATTGAAGAGAATCAAATAAGTAAAATCCGTGTGTCAGAACGCTTAAAAGGGAAAGTTTCACATATCTAATAATTTTGGCTTTATCGTATTTAGTCAAAAACTTAATAAGATAAAATTTCAAGGCTCTCGAGTTTTTTCCACTGTTCGGAAGTTACGCTAAACAAAAAGTCCACACCATTACCAGTGTACTCTGCGGAATAACCGACACCTAATTCATCAAACGCTCGCCGAACATGGGATTCCTTCTCAAATTCGACACTAATGCTCTTTTTTAACATCTCAACTACCAGTGTTTTTTGGGCAGCGTCAATTGCTCCTGCAGCCGCAGCGCCATAAGCTCGAGCAAGCCCACCTGCTCCTAGCTTTATCCCGCCGAAATAACGCACAATCACTACACCAACATCGCATAGATCCTTATGGGAAATTACATTGAGAATAGGCTTAGCCGCTGTCCCAGAGGGTTCTCCATCATCGTCGAGTAACACAAATTTAGGATTGGATATTGCTCCTTGCATACAACATGAAACCCAATGTCTCGCATCTGGCGACTTTTCCTTCAAACCTTGACGCCAACACTTAAACTCTTCGGCACCATCTATTTTTCTTGCGTATGCTAGAAAACGACTTTTCTTAATTTCATATTCGAAAAAGCTTGTAGAAATATGGAAGGGCAAAAACCAACTCCAAATCCAGTCAGGTCATAACCAGAGCAAATATATTTAAACGAGTATAAAAAAAGCCGCTGGACTCAAACAAGCGGCTCTTATATTTGAAGTTGTATGATATTAAATTAAAGTGTTCTTAAGTAAAGAATTAATGAATCTCTCTCGCTGCTAGACATATTCACATAGGCATTTTTGGACGCCTCAGCCTCACCGCCATGTGCACGAATAGCTTCGTCTCGAGTAGATGCTCTGCCATCATGCAACCAGGTGCTATGTCCTGTAACACCTTCTTGCAAACGCGTTCCCCAAAGTGGAGGTGTTCGCCATTCACATGCTCCAGCATCACCTTCATTAGACGCAGCACACAGTTCTGGTCCCATATCATGCAATAACATGTCGGTGAACGGACGAATAGTGATATTGCGGAATTGTGGGAATGGACTGCTATCGTCAGTTTGCATAGAGGGGATATGGCAATCATCACAACCCGCCTCATTAAACGCACGCTCTCCTGCAAGAACATCAGAATCCGTTATGTTCTGAGAATCTTGAATCCGCAACGCGGTATTGAATTGTTGATTAGCCGTGGCCGCTGGGTGCCGCCGTATTGGAACACCCAGACTCCTAATATAAATTCCTAAAGCGAGAACCTGATCTTCAGGCATTGAAGTTACCCCCATATCGTTACGTGCCGCTTTTAAAATTTGGTCTTCAATTTCTCTCGTATCCGCTTTCCACCCATAACGCCCCTTGCCCATGCGTCCGCCACCGGGCCCTCCAACAAAGCTTTCCAGAGTAGTATCAGGCACAGCATCTAATAGTCCTAAGCCAATTAACTGAGGTGCTACTCGAAGATCTCGCCCCTCGCCAATAAATCCTTGTCTTTCTTCATCCGCTCGACCAGGAGGCGCGGATTTACCCAATTGAAAATGGCAATCAATACAGGAATCGGCTGGCGCTGATGGATCTGCTCCAGTAACTGTTCCCCCTAGTCCAGCTAAGCTGTCTCCATTAAAATTCGCGCGAAATACTTCTCGACCATGAGTGAAATCAAGCAACGCTTCTTGATCAATACCTAAATAAGCCTGCGAGAATCTAAATCCGATGTTTCCATGCGGAAATACAGTGGTTGGGCCAGCAGAGAAATATCGGTCATCATCTCGATACTCGAATGTAATTCCTCCTTGACCCGCTCTATAGCGATATATTGAAGAATAATATTGAGGGAAATTACCATTTAATTCACGCCTAGGAGTAAATTCGATGGTCACAATTTCCTGATTGCCCCTTACTGCACTCCAGCTTTTACCGTTTGCGCTGGTCATCGTATAGAACAAGGAATTTACTTGGTTTCCAGCACTATCATCTGCTGAGCCGCCAGGGCTTCCTTTGTTCATGTAACCACCCCCTGAGTATTGAGGAGGATCAGCAAAACCAGCGTTAATGATATGATCGAAAGTGAAATTAACCATTGAAAGAGGAGTCTGGGGCGAATGAAGTTCGATTCGTAAAGACTCATTGGAATCAATTAACACAATCTCATAAGAAGAGCCATCTGCATATTCTGGTACGTACTGATCATGCAAATTGTCCGTCTCATGTCGACTTCTGAAGCGCTCGGCAAACCTGGTCGTGATTGTATTATCACTGACAGAAATCATCCCTGCAGCATCAGGTAAATTACTTCCTTGAAGGTTCCTGACAGGCTGAGATGGAGCTGGAGGCGGCGGGTTCTGTGTAGCCACAGATACTCCTTCCGACGGCGCAGAACAGTTATCTGAATCATCACACGCGCTTACAGAGTAAACATAACCAGTTCCTGATTGTAATCCAGTGTCTGTGTAACGCGTTTCAAAAACTTCCGCTACTTCGACATTACCTCGAAAAACCTTGTAGCTGGAAACAACGCCATCGTCATCTTCTGAACCTTGCCAAAATAGTGAGATCGCCGATTGGCTAATAGCCTCACCACCTAAACCGACAGGAATCGTTGGTGGCTCAGTGTCTGGTATAAAGATCCCTGTATTGACAGACTGGGATGGTGTAAATGCAGAACAATTATTGAGGCTGTCACAAGCTCTTACCTCATACGAATAGTCCGTCAGCTCATCTAGTCCAGTATCCGTAAATGTCGTTCTAGCAGTGTAGTCAAGACCAACTCCATCTCTGAATATTTCATATCTCAACGAACCTGAGTTATCTGTTGAGGCTCCCCAAGACATTGCGACAGCGGAACCATTTTTACCTTCTAAATTCAGACTAGATGGCCGTGTGGGGGCCTCCTCATCAGGCGGTAAACATGAACTGGCAACACATTCACCCGGACTTAAGGAAGCGGTTATTTGACAACTACCCAGTTGAGTTGCCGCTAAATAAGTCGTATCCGCAGTCACCTCAAACTGTCTTTCATAGATTCCATTATTTAATGATGCAACCAAACAACTTCCGTTCATACAAAGATAAGCATCTCCGCCAACCCCTCCAGGAATATTTGGATGAGTCAACATTCCAGAATTAGATAAACAGAAATCTTCCCCCTCATTGGAGGCAGGCAATAAGGGAGTAGGTTCACCATTCGGACCTGGCGTTTCTGAGGGGGTCGGGGTCGATGTAATAGTTGGCGTTGCTGTTGGTGTAATAGTGGGTGTCGGTGACGGAGAAGAAGTGGCGGTTGGAGTTGGGGTAGGAGTTACATCACCTCCACCGCAATTGGCACGGCTATTAACAGTAACCTTGTCTATGTTCAGCGCCCTATCGCCATCTTCAAAGAAAATATCTAATGTAGATCCAGCAGGGATGTCCACTGCAACATCTAAGTAACTCACCACCCAGTCGCCGGAAGAATTGAAATCAATTTTGTTGACATTACCTTCGTCAACCCTGTACGAAATAGTTCCTGTCAATATAGAAGCATAAGTTATGACAATACTCGATGTTCTTTCTTGATTTATACCAATTTGAATGCCTGAACCTTGAGCGCTTATCCAAGCAACGCCTGCGCCACCTGAAGCTTCAGAATCTTCGTAAAGTCTTGCATTGCCTAAAAGGACTGCAGACTCAGCCTCGTACACCGTTGATAATTCAGTTCCTGGGGCACAAGTTGGTATGGGCGTAACTGAAGGTGTCGACGTCGGCTCTTCTGTTGGAGTCGATGAAGGAGTTGCCGTCGGCATTGTCGTCGAGGTAGCAGTGGGGGTGGGCGTTGGTGTAGTAATATCGGAGTTGACTGCTTCAAAACGCCACCTAGTGTAGTCGCCTTGCCACGCCGATGGCTGTTGTGTCAAATTAGCACCATCGCCATCTTGTTGAATAAAAATATATTTACCTGTAGCTCGATTAACGATATGACCATGGTTATCGCCTCGATCAAGATATGACCATTGAGTCCAGTTTCCAACCCAAGAAGCAGGCCTCAATTCTATATTTGCACCATTTTCAGTACTTGCAGGACGAATGTTTTTCCCTGAGAAAACGCTTCGAAGGTAAAAGAATTCTTCGTTTGCTATACGTTCCCACTGAGCACATTCGCCATTTTCAGAAGAGCCATCCGCAACCACAAATGAACCATCCTCTGTACCGCAGGAAAAAAATTTGAGCCCAGTCGGTTTATGTTTGATGAAAAACGTTTCTTGAGCTTGTAGAAAAGTCGAAATTGGAATTAAAAATATGAAAAAGCCTAGCTTATACATCCATGTTTGATATTTTCCGATTTGCTCGATATAACGAACCGCAACCGTTTTCTTCATGAAGCACCTGTGAATTAAACTACTTTTATTTTTATTATCTTTTTGATTTCACGAAAGCGTCCGTATCAAACAATCGACCTGTAAGCCTCCTCATATGTGGCTTTCGGAGACAAAAACGCAACCGCAAAAACTTTATTATCAGATTAAAATTTAATAACCATTTACGCCGAAATCAATAGCAAAAATCACGACAAAGAGCCCGTTCGGGTTTTTCAGCAGCGGCAAAATTAGTTCGAATTTCACCCAGGACAAGATTTAAACAACCCAATATGCCGCTAGCGCAGAAGAATTAAGGGTGAGAAATTTTTTATATAATTTATTGAAATAAAAATTTTAATTTAACCTCAATAAATTATATGCAAAAAATTAGAAGTTCGTCTTAAAAAATTAAAAAAAAATCCGTTAACACAGTATGATTTATGTTACAAATTTATAAATTCCGAAGTTAGATCAAAATCACATATAACATGCATTCATTTTTCAACTTTTAAAAGGATGATGCGAGTGATGGTTTTGGCGATGTGCGAGCGATCACTTTTAAGGGGCGAATACCATTAATTATTTCAGCTTCACCACATAATCTAGCTAGTTGGGAAAGCATGTTGCTATAGTAAAAAGCTATTACAAACAATACATCATCTGCTATTTCGATATAATCATTCGATGCTAACTGAGCGGTTTTTATATTTAGGACTCCAGGTATCGCCGCAATCAATTCACTCATTGTTCTCTCTTCGCCCAGCTCATCGTAAACAGTGATTTCTTGCGCTCGCTTGTAGAGTTTAGAAACGGCTTCAGCACATATTTTTTCATGTTCACGAGTAATAGGCATAGTGCGCCGAGTCAAAGTCTTAGGCTTGATAGACGGGATGCAATTGAGTATGTGGGCAGATTCCCTGAGTCGTCGTGATTGGTAGCTTAATTCTTCTATATCCTGAAGTGACGTGATGAGATGTTGAGCATGAAACTTATTATCTTCGTCCATCAATTGAATACAATGAACAATACGCTGATAGTACATGCGATCAATCATATTCAACCTGGAAGAAATCATTTCCAAACTTTCGTCAATTTCACTTGATGAAGGTTGAAAGCTTTTCTCAAGTCGCGCATTGGTGTCGTTTTCATCCCTTTTTCTAAGATTGAATGTTGACATCTCGAGCAAATTTGCTGCTTTAACTTTTATGCGATGGGCAAGCAAAGCCTGAGATAAATTCGTAAGCAATGAATCTTCTTGTAGTTTTGCGTAAGCTCTATTGTCTTCACGATACCCGATCAAACGCTCACGAATCCAATCATTAATGGCTTGAAGTCCCATTTTAACCAGATCCGGATTCTGCGGTTCATCAAGCATCATAATCCGGTTTTCATAACCAAAACCCAAAAAATTATTCAGCTCAATGGTATTTTCTTGCATAGCTTGATTAAGCTTGAATATGACGTCTTCTGCTACCATCCACTTTTCAGGAGTCAGGCCATAGTAGTTTGGCTTTCGTGCAGCACAACCACTGCCCTCGACGTAACTTTCAATATAACCATCTAATGTTACTTGCTCACACAACTCATAGAAATCTAAAAATAAGGTTTTCGCTGAGTCTGACGATAGAAACGCTTCCATCTTGGGATGAAAGCCTTGAGTAGCCTTTTTTAATTTAACATTTTCATATCTCAAAGGATGTTGAGATACTCTGTAGGTTTTTTCCAGCTCAAAATTATTCTGATTTTCTAACCGATCTACTTTTTCTTTAGTTGAAAAAATTAACTCGACCGCCGCAGCTTTATTGCGAAATAATCGCCCTTGTAACCATGCATTCTGGTTTATGTGATCAACTACCTCTCTCGTCTCTAGAACCTTGACAAGGTTTATCGAATTTTTTCGATAAGATTGCTCTCCAACAATGAAAATTTCGTATGCGAGCGCTCGTTGTCTAAGAGATTGAACTGAGTGATTTAGAAGGTAATCTGCAACAAGTCCAAAATGTTTTAAGAGAAACCGGATTTTTCTATTGGTATATTCAAGAAGCTGAAAACCAAGAACAACCCACCAGGAGTATGTACTTTTGTTCACCTCTCTAAGCATTAAATCAAATGCATTTCTTTGGTAAACACGAAGTTCAATCGCCGCTTTCAAAGAAACTATGAAAACATTGATACGCATTAGATATTTATTATTTAAAACGCTTAACGCAAATGCAGCCATACCAGTTACATCTTTCATATTGAAACAAGCGGCAATTGGTAAACTAAGACTAAGCGCATACCTCCCAGCGTAAAAGTCACTAAGACTGCCGGACGAAACAACCTGAACATCCACCTCATTATCCACTTGAATATGATTGGGATACACCAAATTAAGTTTGTCACAAACACTTTCTACTAATTTATATGCTCCCTCGGCATCTTCTCGAGGCAATATATAGCCTTGTCGCTCGGGATACTTGCCAAATAAGATAATCAGAGAAAGTATCGTCAACCCAAATTGAGCAAACAGAAGTAATATAAATAATGTAGAAAACAAACCAGTGAAAAAACTAAAATTAATCAAATAATTAATTAAAAATATATTGGAAACAATCCCCAACAACCAAACCCCGACTATCGTGCCTATAACCAAGATCACAGACAAGACCTGAAAAAAGCTGGATGCATAAAGCAAGCGATCTTTACTCCTTGTTAAGGAGGAAGTAAGAATTGAATCAGTGGGTTCGATTTTATCTTCTTTTACACGAGGTGCAGGGTCATTCGAAGCAGTAATGTTTTCTTGTTTACCAGTCTCTTTTACAGGAAATGCAAGTACTTTCAAACCCGATGAAGCGAAGACCTTGATAATTTTGTTTGAAGAATGATTGGGAACAGACTTTTTTATAAGCTTCCCTTTCTTAAGCATGCTCAATGCTTGGGCTTCAGAGACCGAAAATCGGTTTTTAATTCTCTTTATTACTTGAGCTCGCGACAATCCACCCAAAATTACTCCGGCGGATACCAAGTCAACACTGGCCACATTATTATTTTCTGTCATTTAAAGCATTCTCAGGATCGAAAACGTCCGGAAAGTTTATTTATTATACAAGCTTAACTTTATACCAAATCGCATATAAGCATTAGAACTGAATCACAACTTGGGCGAATTTCATAAACTACGAAAAGTTTGATTTTATTGAGGAGTAAGGAAAAACATGAATCGAATAAAAGATAAGATTTAGATTCTTCTTACGCTTAGAATAATTCATATTGACTATTGACAAGCGAGATTCAAGCAATTTGCTCGAACCAAAACCTTGAGCAAATCTAATGCCCTAGTGATTTACTTATTAGAAAATCGATGAAACAACTCGGTTTCGGTTTTAAAACAAGAAATATTGAAAAAGTGGACTCTACACCACTCTTTCAGAGCAGGCTCAAATCCAAATTAGATACTTACTTTGAAAAGCTTGAAAGTAATTGAACAATATCGTTAAAACCAAACTGTTCCGCGTAATCCTTTGCAGTCAGTCCTTCTGAATCCTTTGCCTCAATATCGATATCAGATCGTTCTAAAACAAAACGAACAAAATCAATATTTCCACCCTGTGCCGCTTTTACCAAAAGTGTCGTATTATACTTATCTTTTATATTCAAATTTGCGCCTGAATCAGCGAGTAACTTGAGCTTTTCAAGGTTTTTAGAATCAACGGCGTAATAGATTGCTGAACGCCCAACGCTATCAACCGCTTCGATATTCGCTTTTGAGTCTATGAGTGACTTTAGATCTTCAAGTCTCCCCTTGGAAGCCACTTTCATTAATACACTTGACTGATTTGCATCGACAGAATGTATATCTGCACCATATTTAAGTAGTGTGTCTAATACGCCTTCGTACATAACATTGGACGCCGCTATCTGTAACACGGTGGTTCCATTTCCATTAGTGGCATTTACGTCGGCTCCGGCTGCCAATATAGCTTCAAATATCTCCGGGTGATTCATGGAGGCGGCCAGTATGATCGGTGTAGTCCCAAATTCATCTGGGGAAGTCAAATCCGCTCCCAGGTTTACAAGTTTCAATGCTATTTCGAGAAAGTTCGAATTAATGGCATACATAAACGGGGTGCGCTTTGAACTATTTGTAAGATTAATATCTGCACCCTTTTTAACAAGTAAATCAAAAGCCTCTGGGCTATTAAACTCTCTGGTGAGCTTGATCAATGGTGTATTTGTATTTCCATTCTTTTTATTTGGATCGGCGCCAGCGTCAAGTAAAAATTTGAGCATTTCTATATTTTGTATGTGCAGTGCATAAAATAGTAATGTTCCCACCTTTTCATCTTCAAAATTAACGTCTAAACCCGCTTTGAGCAAAAGATCTACAGTTTCTATATCACCAGATTTCACTTTATCTACGAGCGCTTCGTTTGTCACCTCAACACCCATTTCAGACAAACGAGCCTTAGGTCCCTTGGAGCATCCCGCCAAGGTTAAGACGAACACAGAACAAAAAAGAAATATGAATTTGTAAAGAATATTGTGGTAAGTCATATTATTCACTACTAACGAAATTATTATTTTGTTTTAATTTGGGATATTAGCTGAATTATGAAAATAATATCAAGACATGAATCAATTTCTGAGGCATTGGATGATAGATCCTCGATGCTTTACAAGTGAATATATCTAATACACATTGGCAGTAGATCAATTTGATTACGAATTAAAATACAGCTAAATTGCAATACATTCGACTAAAAATCTATTTATCAAAATCACGGATGTCATAAATTCATATCGAGGCAAACACCAATAGGCAGCAAGAGTAGTTTCGAAAAATGGCTGTCAATAAAAAATAAACACTTATCGACTATGCTTTAAATGGTCAGTATTTACCAAACAAAATAGAGGAATTATGGAAAAGCTCGAGTCAATCGTCGCATTATTAAGCTGGTTAGATTACCTTGGGGTGGCTACATTCGTGGTGTGCTGGTTTGGCTATAGATACTTTGCTGAAAAAGGTGAGCGAGGAAGAAAAGGCCTTGTTGGTATTACTCACGAATATCGTTTACATTGGGCAAAAGAATCTGCCACTCGAGATATTCCCGTCAGTTGCGCAGCTCTCACTAGCAATTTAATGAACAGTGTTTCGTTCTATGCATCTACAACGATATACATCATTGCCGGGCTACTTGCTCTTATTGGAGCAGTAGATCGACTGGAATCATTCTCCGTTGACATTCCTTTCGCTCAAGAGGGTGCTCAAGGCTTACTTCAAATTAAACTCATGTTACTTATTTTAGTTTTTATCGATGCCTATTTTAAGTTTACCTGGTCCTTACGACAATTTAACTTTCTCTGCATCTTGATCGGCGGAATTCCTCACGAAAGGTATATGCCAAATAAAGAATACTGGGAAAGAAGTGCCGCTAGAATGGCTAGGATTAACTCATGTGCGGGAAATGAATTTAATCGAGGGATTCGTGCATACTACTATGGAATCGCTGCGTTGGGTTGGTTCTTACACCCTCTTGTTTTCATTATTGCAACGCTGTGGGTAACATTTATTCTCTACAGAAGAGATTATCACTCAAAAGCTTTAAGAATTTTACGTGACGAATACCCGCCTGAAATTCGTGAAATTGAAATGCCTCCCAGTCTAAGATAGGGGGCATTTTCATCCAGATACCCCTATCCGCCTCTAGCATTATAAAAATATTTTGCAAAAAAAATTACTATTAATTTTTCATTTCAAATTTGTTTCATTTTTTGGACTACACCATAAAAACAAAAGCACAAATCGACAAAAGTATGGCTTATTTCCGTCAAAATCTGGTAGCCAGTTATTAACTGGCAAATTTTTGTCGATTTTTTTTTAATATTTTTTTTCCATAGTTTTTTAATTTATATAGAAAATCCATTATAAAAACATTTACTTGAAAACTAATATTTTTCAAACAAGTATTTTATATCTAGTTTAGTTATAAAAAGCTCGCGTCTCTTTTTATTGGTATCAATCCGCCATTTGTGCCAACGCCTAGTCGAATTCTATAAACCTCTGTTTTAAAAAAGCTTTTCTTCGATAATCAATTTTTTTAAGCCTATTCAACTCACTATTGACAAAAAAAAACAGCTTGTTTTTCGTGTCTATACTAAGGATCACAAAGTATCGGGACTTAATCCCGAGTGAATATTATTTAACTTTCAGTGGAAAGAAATATGAAAGACGACCTACCCGATTTAAAACGCAAAAGATTTTTGACGAGATTTATCTACGTCCCAATTTTCGCAAGCTCGCTGCTTATTGCTAGTTGCGGCGGAGGTGGCGGCGGAGGCTCTAGCTCCGGCGGAGGTAGTACCGGAGGAAATGGAAACCCGACACCTACTGCGGTGCCTGCTACTCCGACTCCCGCTCCAAATCCGGGTACGTCAACTCCTACTCCAAACCCTGCAACACCAACACCCGACCCAGCGACACCAACTCCTGAACCAGCGACACCAACTCCTACAGTGACTCCAGATGTGAGTTTTCAGGCGGCGGCGTTGACAGGCACAGTGTCAAGCTTCCCGCAAAACCCAACAGCGGGAGCAATATCTGATGAAACCGTAAGAAAAACCTATTTCACTGGTGAAGCCAGAACTGCACCAGCAGTCGCAAAAGCCCAGATTTTAAGAGCAGGTGAAGATGGAAATCTATCTCGCGACGATATGGAACCCGCATCTGCATTGGTCTCATTGTTCCTACTCGCTGACGTCAACTTTGAAGATCCAATCACTACCGTACCCACAGACGAAAACGGTAATTACACCGTTACGGCTGAAGATGTTCTAGATTATTTGATTGCCAACACGGCAGTCACTGGTATTACCTCAGATTCCACAGAAGAAGAAGTGATAGCGGCATTTAGAGCTCTAGGTCAACTGCAAGTGCGCGCGGTAATCGTTAAAGAAGTCGATGGCGGACCGAATCAAGCACTTGCCATCCAATCTATCGCGGATCCTTCTGCAGTAGACGATTTAGGAGAGCCGATTCCTGTTCCAGTGGATCCAATTGTTCACAGAATTGTGAAAGTGGTTGTGGATCAAATCAGAGAAGCAGTCTCTTCCCTTGCTGATTTGGGCTTATCCGAAACCATAGTTGATCAGCTTACAGACTCGATAATTTCTGAAGTTGTTGACGAAATCACCCAAGTTGTCGCGGAAGCGGCAAACAGCATCATCGAAATTCCTGAAGGCCAATCCGTTGAAGATGTGATTGCGCAGCAAGAAAATGACATTGCGCTGGATGTTACTGAAGAAGATGTTACCGCCCTAGAGCAAGCTATTTCTAATGGAGACGAAACTGCGATCGAAGAACTCGAAGAAAGTGTTGTTAATGCAGATGAGTCGGTCTCAGATGACGAAAGCTCTTTAGAGTCTTCTCTGGGTAGTGATGAACAAGGTCTACTTTCCGGTTTAGAAAACATCTTAGATGATAGCCTTTCAGACGAAACCAACGACCTTATCGAAAATACCGAAAATCTTTCAGACATCTTAGTCGAGGGATCAGCAACCACTCAAGAAGAGCTGCAAGAAGAAATTAATACAGTACTGCGCGAATCATTAGTGCGTTTCTTCTTATCAATGGGGTTAGGTGTGTTGGTTGAAGAAAATCAAACCGGTGATGCAGGTGTTGTTGCTATTCGAATGAACGCACCACCGCATATTATTAACTCAAACTTACCTGGAGCTACAGGCTTGGGAGTCGTAATATTCGATTGTTCAAAGTAGGTAGTGGTGATCTAGATGTTGAAAGTAACTTTTCCAATGCACCAAGTTTTGAAAATATTGTTTCCGATCTTTTAAACGGCTTATCAATCGAAGAGTTCCAAGCAAATGTTGACAGCGCTTTTGATCGTATTGCGAATCCTAACGGTGCTCCTACAAATAACGACTTTGACTTAATCGATCGTATTAGAATCTATCACGAGCTTCGTCGTCGCTTAGAAGATATAAATATCGTTTCCATTAATGTGATAAATCGAATCATCGCCAACAAAGACGAAACCATTAGCATCAATCGACTCGCTTCGGTTCTCGCTGATCGCTTCATTTGGGTAAGAGAGTCAGTTAGTTACACGCCAGATGGCTTCCCTATATTTAACGATCGTCGTGTGCCTTTATCAGGCGGTGAAGATGTTATCAGTGAATCTGACCTGGTGGCAGCATTAAGTTTAACACTTGCTGAAACACCTGTAGAAACGGCAGAAATTTTAACGCAAGAAGAAAGTTTCTATGCTCAGTTTGCATCAGATGCTGTGAACTCATTAATACAGCAGGCTGACTTTAATGCGAGCAACCAGGGTATCGCTTTTGATTTAATTGAAACACTATTGGCGATTTACCCAGTAGATTCAGCTGACTACTTTGGCCTTATTGTAGGTACAACAGGAACCAATGGAAGCCCTGCTTACAATGAAGCTGCAGATCGAGTTGCCAGAGGATTAACCTCATCTGTTCCGGGAGAGTTTTTTGGTGCAGGTCGCGTGTTAAGTGGTGCCAGCCAAATCAATATTCGCTCCGCCCTATTCCTTATGGACTTCATTTTAAAAAGCCAGTTTTTAGTGGATACACAAGCCGGCTATTTCTCAGATTTTACAATCGAAGAAACCGTAGTACAGGTTCCAAATTTCGAAAACTTGAAGTTTATGCAACCTAGCGGTGAAGTGACCGTAGCGAATTTAATTTCTGCACTTCTCGATGTAGGCTTAATTGATAACGGCGATGCATTTTCAATTGTTCGCGAAGTTATTGGTTCAGGCATAAACGGACTTCCTATAATCCCTGAATTTAAAGAGCAAAACATCGATGACTTTTCCGATGACTTCGAAACGGCTCAAGCAGAAACGGTTAACTTGAGCTGTACTGTCGAAAGGTTTGATGGTCGAGATCCAGCAAATAGCGACGAACCACTCTCTGCGTCACTATTCGCAGTTTCCTACAATGAAACTACCGGCGAATTTAGAAAAGGCGATGCGATTGATGTTACTGTTAATAGCGAGCTAGAGGTAGGAGACGGTCCAGCTAGACGAACTTACACGATAGAAGGTATAAGTGCTCGAAATCAAGACAACAACTTTGGCCAAGATTATGTTCTTAGATTTGACATTCCAAGTTACGATAATCAATTACCAGAACTCTTTTTCTGGGTGGATGGGTTTGTTCCAGAAATTAATCTCTGTGACCCAATGTACCCACTATTTATTGGGCCAGACCAAGAATTCATCCCTGTTCCTGGATTGGGCGTTGTCAGTGATCAAACTCGATTTTTACCCGATGGTACTGAAGGCGGACTAGAAGGTATCGATCTATCGAACTTTGAAGTTCCTGGTGGTTTGACGTTCTTAACAGACGAAGAAGAATCACAAGGTTTAGGTACGGCAGACTTCAATTTTGTGAGCACAGAAGAAGGCTATGCCATTGTTGCAGCAGATGGAACCGCAACCGAATTTGCACCGCTCTTTGGTGACTATATCGATGGTGAGCTATCAATTTCAATTGATCCTTCAGCAGGTTTACCAGCTCTGTTTGATATCTTCAATATCATGGGTGCTAACTTGCGACCATTGCTCGAATCAATTGCAGCCGATGACAGCGATCTTGTGACACAAATTGACTTCGACGCGGACCCAGAAAACTTTGAGTTCCACCGTTTGTATTTAATGAAAGACAACGAAGGGCGCTTCTGGATTTTAGAGTTCCGTTTCTTAGATCTATTCCCTGGTGAAAATGACGAGCAACTTGGTTTTGTCGACTTTGGTTTCGTCAGTGTATCAAATCTCGGTCAGATCAATATTCCAGAGCCGAACTTTGACGCACCGGTTGGAGATCCAAGTACAGGAGGAGGCGCTTTCTTCGAGCATATGCTTTATGGTGATTGGTTAGTGATAGAACCACCAACTGGTTACACGGGCCCACGTCTACTAGAACCAGAGGAAGTTGCCTTTAACGATGATAATGCCGCTCATTATGATCTACTTGAATCAGCGACAGATGGTATCGTGATTCGCTATTCAAGCAGACACTTTGAAGAAAACATAAACAGCGTTAGCGACTTCGATACAGTATTTGGTAACCCACCAAACTACAGCGATATTCCAGTACGCGTTGACGCAGGTCGTGAAGGAATTACATTTGTAAAACTAAGCTTTAATAAGCAAACTCAAAATTGGGTAATGACACCATCACCTGATAATGCAGTTGCTTTCGCAACCAACTTGAGAAATAACGATTTGGTGGCTTTGTTTAGCGACACAGCGCAAGATCCAAATTCACCTGTTTACGTTGGACGCGTGATTCGCGACAGACCCTCAGATGATCCTGAAGCGAATTTCGAAATCGCATTTGATTGGGTGAACTTCGGTGGTATCGAATTCCAAGATGATGATCCTCGTCAAATCGTTTGCTTCAACGAAGATGATGAAACAGTGGAAACCTGCCCAAGCGATCACCCTGAACTAGTGTTCGCATCAGACACCTCAACAGCAGTGGGAACGGTATTCGATGTTGACTTTGACGGTGTAGCAGCGCTCTTCGATCCAAATGATTTCGATCCACAAGTACCTGGCATTGGTGGCGGTGTGCCAGGCGCTTCAGATGCGGGGATTTATGCGGCCAGCCTATTTGATGCAAATGGTCAATCGTTCTTACTCGAAACATTCAATGTGTATCCAGGAGAGATCGCCTCAGTAATCATTAATAGTTCAATCTTTGGAGAAGGTTCTGCTGATCAAACAATCTTTACTTGTTCCCCAGCTAGAATTGATTCCGCAGGTAACTTTAGTGATTTCTCTTGTAACGCTCGAGACGTTGAAGGCGACGTTAGCGTTTCAATGATTCCTGGTAGCTTCGATAGCGCACGCGCTAGAGTCGCTGTTCCCGACGAAACATTAACAGCATTAGGCGAAGAAGCCGTTCTCGACTACAGAATTACTTACCGCGCACCAGTAGACTTAGACGGTAACCCATTCTTCTGTGGTGAAGAGCCTTGTCCACCGCTTCCAGATAGCGTTGGAACGTTATATGTTCCGATTCCAAATGCTGGAGATGCAAGTGTTCTAACTGATTTGAACGTTGCCATAGGTACAGAAGCACCATCAGCCTTCTCTGAATTGCAAAACATTGACGTAACACGCGAATTTAGCATCACAGGCGACATCATCCAAGGTGCTGTTGAATATGAACTTGTCTTGTTCTGCCCTGCTTCTGCGCCAGGCTCAGGCAGCTTCTTCCCTGAAGAGAATCTACAATTCCATGCTTCTGGACGAGACGAGCAAGGTCGAGCAGCAGCACCTGAGTTCTTCCTTGATGTTCCTTGGCTTGGCGGTCGTTCATGTAACTTCCGATTAAATGCCATTTTGGAAAGTGATTCTGGCGAGTTCATCGGTTTCAGTACCATTAGCTTTGAAGATGTTACGCTTACTGGAGGCGGAAACTTCTTCGTTGATAATGAAATAGATGTGAGCCCATCCCAATCAATTTGTGTATTGACTGGCCCAGATGGTGAAGTCCTGGTTGAGAATGACACTGCAGGAAATTGTGACGAAGCAAATACACTTTTCACTCTGGATTCAATTGATCCAAATACTTCAGCATTAATTAGTTTGGGTTCTGGTGTCACAGACGCACACTCTGATGGCGGCCGACAATTCCTAACCGCCGGTGTTGTTGAGTCAGATGCATTAATTCAATTGGATTTGAGTTTACCTGAAGCTCCAACATGTGGTTCGGTTTCATCTGATGAATTCTCAAACCACTGTCCGCCCGGAGTGGCATTAGTGAACGTGTTAACTGCAAACACAGAACTCACTGAAATCAGTTTGGATTCCAGCTTGATTGGAACCTTGGAAATCGAAGGCCCTACAAATGACTCTGGAAATATTCAGCTAGATAGTACTAACTTCTTTAAGGTTGTAGACATTGCAACAGGAGAAGCAGTATTCGAAGCTTTCGTTGAGGTCTTTTTTGATGATTTACAAGAAATTCAAGTAAAAATCGAACTGGGCGTTGTCACTGGTAGAAATGAATATGATTTGGATGACGGAATAGGTTCGGATATCTTTGACATTAGCTGGCCTGCATTTATCTTCATAAATCATGATTCTGGCCAACCAGTTGAATTCGACGTGAGATTTATCGGCGAAGACTTTATGCGCGTTGCTTGGTTCTTGCCACCACCTCGCCTAGAACTCGTTGGCGAACACGACATAGATGGAGACGGTGTGACTGACCTAACAATCAGCTATACCCCCGGCAGTGCAGACAACGACGGCGTTTTCGACATCGCGTTTGCCGCACCAGCATCTGATGGAAGCGGTATCGAATCCGTTCAGTTTTATACTGATGAAGGATCAATCGATATTCCAGCTAACGGTGATGGAAGCTTTGGTGCATCTGCTATGGAAATGAATTACTGGGCGGGATTCCGAGTTCGCGCAAATGGAAGGGAGTTTGATGTTAATTTACACATGGAAGGAAATGGCCAAGGGTTCCTTGAGTCGTTTGAGATCTTTGGTGGTGGTCCAGGAGATTGCCCAGACTGCCCTCAAAATGTACTTGAGTTCTTTACTGAAGAGGCCGACTTAGTCATCTCTCGTGTTGATGGTTTTGTCAACATTGAAGGTGAGGGCGATGCACTTGCAGAAGTATCAGTCACCGCATCCGAAATCATTATTAGTGTTCCCTCTAACTTAACTGACGCATTTTTGTTTGGTGGTGGTGACGGAACAACTGGCGAAGGAAGCGAGCAAACTAGTGTTAGCTTCCCTCGCTCAGGCGGATCTACTTTCTTCATTGATCTTATTACAAATGATGGAGGCCCAAGCTACTTCTTTGAAATCACCGACAACGAATTTGATGTAAACGTTCGCGTATTTGAATTCTTCTGTCCCGATTGCGGACCACAAGGCCCTGGTGATCCACATGAAGCACCGCGCGATACAGATGAAGACGGTGTCTTTGATATGGTTGACAACTGTGTAATCATTCCAAATGAAGACCAGTTGGATACAGACGGAAATGGTTTAGGTGATGTTTGTGATATTGCAGTACCGGATATGTCAGGAATTTACCTAGCGAGCTTAACAGCAGGAGACGGAAGCACTGAGTTTGACTATGACACTATGAGTTGCGAGCCTTTCGAGAACGAAGATACGTTGATCAATGTTCGTATGGAAGGAAATCAAATATTCCTGCGTCCTCTTGGTGATAATGATGACCAACACGATATAGGTCTTGCTGGAATCATGGAAGTAGATGGCACTTTCGCTCTTATGGGTGGAAATAGCTTTATTGGATCTAACGGTGTATTTTCCGAAGGTGGCTTCGATTTCAGCTTTAGTGAAATGTCTGGTGACGAAGACGGTGGTGTTGTTTGCGATGCATCAGGAGATGTAAGTGCGATTCCACCGACAGCAATCGCAGCCGATACAGTATTACCATCTGGTATAAGCTGGTTCGAAGTCGATGAAGACGAAATAGGATTACCCGAATTCGAGTACGGTACTATCTCACAAGATACCATTGAGCAGCTGTTTTTCTGGGATTTCGCTGCAGAAGTTCCCGCTTGGACGCTCGATACGGTAATGGACGACGGAGAGTATATCTTGACACCAAATGGTATTTCAGCAACAGATGACCGCATTATCTTTGTAGACTACTTAGAGGGTGCAGCACTCGTTGACCAAGCAGTTGATGGAGCGGCCATTGGCGTGGCAAGTTACTCCGTGACTATGGAATCTTTTGACGTGTCTTCACTTCCAGTCGTTAGCATACTCGGAGAAGATTATGAGTTAGCCATTGCAGACGATGTTTTATTCAGCACAGGCGCTCAAGCTTTGTTAACGGAAATCGAGGTGATTGGAGATGTATATTGGTTCGATTGTGATTTCGATTATTCAGAATGGTTTGAAACTAATCTGACCTGCGACAACATTGTTGATACCTCGATACCAGATGATACTGGTGGAGTAACGGATCCGTCTCCTGCAACAAGTATCGATGATATCATAGGTACTTTTGAGGCACCTGCTCCAGGTGCAATCTGGTTGGGCCGCAGTTATGATGAACAAGGCGATTTTGAAGTAAGAGCAAGACTCATCTCTTCGGACGGAACTTCTAGCAGTGACGTTTTTGTCATCTTCGAAAAAGATTATCACAATGGCAGCATTCCAGAAATGATATTTGAAATGGATCTGATTCAAACTACGATCAGCGACATAACGGTATACGAATTCATGATTCCTGAAGACATTGCTTATATGCTAGATATAGAAGAAGATGAACTAGCACCTTTCTTGTTTGAAGAAAGTGAACTAGACGGAACACCAATCCTCAGACAAGGTAGAAAACAAGTCGATGGCAGTATTTTCAAAGAAATACTATTCGACGCTACCGCCACTAGCGACATAACGACGAACTTCAATCCAGTTGAGACGCAACCAGAGCCAGAACCAACACTAGAGTCGTTCTAGATTTTTAATAACAACACCAAACTTAGGTGACTAAACGGAAAGCCACTCTCATTGTAGAGTGGCTTTTTTGTTTAGTGCATTCATCACAAAACCTTAATCAAAAAATAATAATACTGTTCCTTCTCTTATAAATTCGCGCAAATTCTAATGTTGTAATCTATTAAAATAATTAACTTTAACCAAGAAATTCCACAGAAACGTCCAATTATGCAAATCTCAATGAGAATTCACATCTAACTATCAAAAAACATTAGCAACTTGGTGTTGTTAAAAGAGATATGATAAATTTACAACAAGAATAAAATACACCTAGAAAACGTACATACAATTGATCTAAAAGCATAACCGTACACTAGCAAGCTAGAACATGGAGTGGTCAATTTAGTGGTGAATATCATTAAAAAACGGTTGAAATTGAACCCCAAGGCATAATTCATTTTTTACTTCACTCAAGAAGTTCACAAAACAATCAACTCCAGGCTGGCAACTAGGCTAAGCGCTTAAATTAAATGTTAAAAGGAAAAATATATGAAATATTTACACGTTACATTAACCACTTTTCTTAGAAGTAAGCTATGCAGAAAGCAGTGTTCAATGCACCAATAAGTTTAGAATTCTCCCAGAAGAAAATGAAACATATAAAATTTATTGGGAATACTCATTGGGCAAGTGCTCTGCTTCAGGTCTAAAGTTAACGGAAACAGGTACATATTCCGAATCTAATAAAATTAGCCAAAGAAATAACAATGGAAGTTTTTGGCGTGGAGGAAGTGGTCGAACTACTTCTGAATGGCGAGGTTGTGATAACAACTAAAAAAATCAAAGACACTAACATCTTGTTTTGGTATGAACTTTCAAGTAAATCACATACCTGATAAGTGGGTAGTAGTTTAATACAAATATAAATTATGAAAGAAGCTTAAAATATGACAGTAGAATCAGACGAAAAGATAAACCAAGCAATAAAACTATATCTAGATAAAGAAATAAGTGGATCGGGATTATCCTTAGTTTTAACGCAATACAAAGAATCTTTGGGGGAGTTAAATAAAAAGCATTCTGTCACTTTTAAATACTATATAGAACTATTTGGTAAAGAGGGAAATAATCTTTATATTCCTTCAAATAAGTACTTAAAAGAAGAAATTGTTGAACTCAAAGATTTTCTAAAAACTTTATCGTAATGTTTCATCAAAGTTTAAATTAGTATCACTTGAATTACCTAAATTAAAGCATGAAATTTTTTCATGATTCATTTTAATTTTTTTCACAACCTGCACAACTACCCGCGTCACCATTAGATGGCTGGGCGAGCTACTGCTTTTGTGAAACAAGTCCGATCACCAAAAAAGCCCTCACAGCCTGCTGCGAGGGCTTTCTTTATCAAAAATTTAATGAATTTGATGCTTTGCAATGCTTATGTTTAGGAGTAGTCCATTTCACTTATCAAATAGCCAATTTTTGATTTGTTTTATCTTCACATTAAATTCAGCTTCATTTATTTAAAATCTCTTTCCACCTAGTTTTTTCATTAATTAAAAAAAGAGAATATTTTGACAATGGGCTATTATTTCAAAATCATTTCAACTGGGGTACTGCTCTCTGCTTTTCTTTCAGGATGCGGAGGCTCCTCAAGTTCATCATCTGATCAATCCGCTGAACTACAAGCCAATAACGACAGATATGAGACAGATCGCGGTGAGCAGATTAATCTTAATGTGTTAGCTAATGACGTGATCCCGGAAGGGAGAACAGTAACCATTAGTATACTTCCTTCTGATAATGTGCGTGTCCAAGGCGATATGCTTATCTTTACATCACCTGATTCAGATTCGTTCACATCAGAATTTAGCTACACAATTACTGATAACTTTGGAAACATTGCTCAAGCAACCGTAACAATCATTCAAATGCATGATGATACTTTCGCGACATTGACCGCAAATTCAGACTCTGCTGTCACCAATATCAATCAAACCATCATATTCGATGTAATCGCTAATGACGTTTCGTCGGTTGACGATATACTAACACTTACAGAAATCGTTTCTGCACCAACCAATGGTCAAGCATCAATTCAGAATAATACGGTTTTATACGAACCTAATCCAGATTTTAGTGGTGTTGATTACTTTACTTATCGTGTTGACGATCAAAGCGGAAATAGTTTTAGTGGCGAAATTGCATGGGTACTTGTGGAAGATAAAATCAATGAGCGGTATTTGTCTTTCGATCTAGAATCGATTGCAAATTTTAATTTATCAGACTTAGGTAATACTTATTCTGTAGAGTATCCATTTAATATTGATGTACTGGCCAATGGGATTGGCGACATAAATGGAGATGGATTTTCCGATGCAATCAGTTGCTTCACCGCAAATACAGTTCAGCTGGATGCAGAAACACAGAATAACGGAGAATGCTTTATATATCTTGGAAACCCTGAAGGAATTCTAGCGCCTACAACGAGACTCATTAGCGGTTTGAACTCAGTCAATGCATTTGGTCAATCAGTACGATCTATCGGCGATTTTAATGGCGACAACCTAAGTGATACACTTTTTGTCGTTCCGGAAGGTTTAGATTTTACAAGCTATATCGTCTGGGGCAGTCAAACCATGCAGGAAGAAATTGTTCTTTCGGCGGATACACCAGAAGATATTGCGATTCGTTTAATAACTCTCGGCGAGCTTCTGAATATTGATACCGTGGGTGACGTTAATAGCGATGGTAAAAACGATCTCTTGCTTTTCACTGAATTGGAGACGAATAGTGAAAGAGAGGTGAGTGCTTCAATTATATTCGGAGGCTTGAATGAAACAAGTGTTGTAGAAACACTTACGGCAGGTACTGAAAGATTCATTTACGAAGAGGGGCAAATTAACGAAATCTCCACAGAGTCATTTACCTTTGTGAATTATGCGATTCGAGCGCTAGGTGATATAAACGAAGATCAGCTAGATGATTTTATGATTTATGTAGAAAACGAATTTTCTGTACTTCCAGAACTCGGCGCAATGATTGTGTTTGGAGAAGATAATTATAACCAGGGTTCCAGCGCCTTCACTTCAAGTGAACAGATGTTTATTACACATGAGAATCATCCTACAAATATCCTAAGATTGGGAAAGCCAGGTGACTATAATGACGACGGAGATTATGAAATGATATTTCACTTCGGCTCCACTGCAATTATATATTCACTAGCCGACGCAAAATCAGGTGAATTTTCTATAGATGACGATGAGCGTACCATCTCGGAAATTAAGAACGTTAATAGCTCGTTTGGGATAAACATCGAAAATCTCGGTGACATTAATGGAGATATGATTGATGATATTGCTATACATACGAATCCAAATAGTTCACACATTCAGTTGTTATATGGAAATGCCAATTTCCCTGAAGAAATCACTAGAGATGATTTACTTCGAGAAAATAATGCAGATGGTTCTATCGGAGCAATAATTGCTGAAAACACGACAGATACTAACCGTATCATCGGCGATATCAGCGACAAACTGGGAGATTTTAATAACGACGGTTATGCTGATTATATTATCGGTGGAAAAGGCGATACGATTGGTCAAGCGGAAGGAGAAATCACCGTGTTGTATGGTGGCGAGCACTGGGGCAGATAATTTTTATTAAAACGACCAAATATTTCTTTTGTTTCACAAACGGTATTTAAATTACCCAGCTCCCATATTTAAAGAGTTATAAGTAGCGATCCTCTAGCATCGCTACTCTAAATCAACTAAATTCACTTATCCCAAAATGCGAATGTGTTAAGAACGTTATATGGAGATTGGGTTTCTAAATATTTTCAGTTGGAACCAAGTGATATAAAACTAACACAGAAACCTGAAAAAATTATCAGAAATAACGGTTATATTTTCTTTTTAATAAATGAAATACAAACTCATATAACTATTTTTTCTAGCTAACTGTTTTTTATACCTTTTCAACTAATTTTTATTTTTACATAGTCAAGGTCATTACAATAGAGAAGCTTTGTCAGATATTGTACTTTTTTGTCAAAAAATGTTTTTATGATTTTTAGTTTACTCTTAATCAACCACTCTTTAATTTTCTTAAAATAAGTCCCTCTCAAAAATTATAAAATATTAGATTTATCATTTTGTAAATCGGATATCGATTCCTAGAAAACCTCTTTTCGATTCATCCTCAATCACACCCAGTGAGATGTATACCCAATTCACACTTTCGACTATTCTTTTGTAAATAAATCTACTCTATTAGAACTCATTCACGTTCGCTACAAAAATCTAGTGTATCTTATAAGATGAATAGTTTATTAGAAAAGGAAAGCTGTATTCTAGATGATCGCTTGTATGCTTCTGTGTTAATCGATTAAACCCGAAACAAAAGTAAGCCAGCCTCATTACTAAGTTCAATTAGCTGTGAATTACAATTTCCTTATATGACTAGATTTATCTTTTTGTCGACGTTTGTTATTTTTTGCCTCCATGGTGCGGGGTGTTCGCAAATGGTCACCGTGTCCCATAAGCCTGAATCAACCAATTCGGCGCTTCATGCAAGCGGTGACGACATACAATATGTGCTTCCAACCAAAGTATTGATTCAACCTCAGTTGACAGCCAACCAACCAAATAAAGAACACATAGGGTTGATAATTGCTGGGCCACAAAATAGATGGACAGTCAATCTTGACGAAGCACTCCCAGGGGCGATTCAAACCGCTGCACTTAAAACCTATGGTAGCGTTAAAGTAGGTAAAACCTGTGACGATTGCGGACTTATTTTTCGCCCCATATTGAAGCGCATAGATATCGAAAAACTTTCTATGCGCGCAACAGTCGAAATCGAAGTACCGATTTACGACGCTTATAATTCAAAAATTACTCATATTAGCGCCATTGGCAAGTCACCTATTATGGATGTTGCTCGATTATCTACTGGAGTTGCTGGCTACTTTATCCCTTTCTTTGGTACCGCTGTAGGAAAAAGTATTATCGTCAAAACTTCTCGTCGAGCACTTAATAAAGCAATAGCTAATTTTCACGAACAAATTATAGAACAAACTAAATCTGGCGCACTTGCTCGACACTGGTTACCTAGCTGGGAAAATCGAGGGTATGAAATAGGCACTCATCAATACCCCGCGGAGCAAGTGGCTGGCGAAAATGGTTGCAAAGTTCAGCGAGATGAAATACGACTAATAAAGCAAAACTACTACGCTGAGAGCTTTATCGCAAATTGCTGGGGGAAACCCAGCTTTGTTATCGATTGCGCTTACGGGCGTTGCGAGCTGAATAAAAAAGACCAAAGCCTTGCCCTGCAATAAGATGCATATTAAGTCCAATTCAATAAAAGGTGCATTGATGTTCCAATAGATCAAATATTCTTTTGAAGAATTATTTTTGAGTCTCTTAGAATCGCTAAAAATCATACCGAATACCAAACTGTATTTCCGATAAACTATCACCTGACGAACTCAATGGTGCGCGGCTTTGGTCGTTATTTAACAATTCCACAGAAAACCATGTGCGAACTCCTGTTAACACCTGCAATATATACTCGAGTTTTACCGAATCTACACCCCCGAGTCGATCGCACATATCTTTGGCCTTGCGGCCATGAAATGTATGTTTGCCCGTATTGTACTTTACATAGATACCGGAACTAGACCGATCTTCTGAAGGACATGATCGAACACCAACGATATTTCTCGCTACCACATCATGCCTCGACTGGAGATTTCCAGTTGTTGAACCTGAATACAAATCAAAGCTTTCATTCGCAACTTGATGGTACAAAGACATAGTCCATTCTTTACCAGGGTACCACCAAATCCTAGCTCCGATTAATTTTCCAGTATTCTCTCCTTGATTGTCTTTTATCATTCCCAGTTGATACTTACTTTGTATAAAGGAGTATTCTCCAGCGATTTGAAATTGATCAGCATAATTAGCTTCTCTCTCACTGAATTGTGTTCCCAAACCTAAGCTCCAATTATTAGTTGAATAAAAATATTGGAGTAAATCGTCATCACGGATCGTCCCTTGTCTTATTGAATCATTAGAATCAGAGAAAAAAGAATTGCGTAAGAAGGTGTGAAATACTAAATTTTGCGTCCCATAATTTAGCTCTCCCCAAGCACCTTTAATGCCCACGTAGGTTAATCGCCGAAAAAAAAGATTGTCTACTTCAATATCGTCTAACTTTACCGCTTGTAACCCGTACTCAATAACCAGAACTCCCGAAAAATCATTTCGAATTCGAGTTCGGGCTTTTACCCCGATCCTGCTTAAGAAATCACGCTTATTAACGGAATCATCTAATGTTCCAGTATCAACATAATCTAAGCCAATGCGCACGGAACCGTATAAGTCAGCGTTGATGTTATTTTCAAAGGTATTCGACGCGACCGCCATACTTATGATGAGCAAAAAACATGTGAGCCATAACATTGATTTCTCGTTACATTGATAAATTTTAGAGAGATTTTTAAAACACATTGTCATTTTAAGAATTAACAATGGGTTAGGTTATGAGATAGATCAAATGTCGTTAGGTAACGTTGAAAATTTATTTACCCAGAATAAATAAAAGCTATTTCGAACATAGCTTCTTTTTAGCTGTGGGGGTTTATATTTTAAAGGCACTACAAGTTAAATTTAAACAGCCAAATAAGAATCGAGAAAAAACGCTTTGAAATTTAGGAGGGCTCGTTATAAACGTAATTTTGATAAGTTTTTATATGTTAATGCCTAGGCCGAACTAAAATACAAGATTTGTGTTAACCTTAATATAAGAAAAATTTTTAGGTTACTCATGCAACTTCTTTTTTTTATCACGCTCAGCTTTCTTTTTACATTTAGTTATGCAACCGACGATATAGACCCAACAACTAATGTTGTCTATTCACCCGATGAAGAAGAAAATAGCCAACCGGCAAACTCCCAAACTATTGAAACACATATCACAGAAGTCCAACCTGATTTAACCCAAGAGTATGAAACGGCAAGAAACATTGATTTAAAAGAAGTAGTAACCGAATCATTACCCACTCCAAAACCTACTCTTGATCCCGAATCACACTATAAGACTGAAGAAGTACCTCAAGAAACAAACTTAACTCAAGATGAAAACCAGCAACTAAACGTTCCAGAGCCTAAAAAATCACTGTATTTACTAAACAGTGAAGTCCCTCCAGGCACGTCCACGCGACTAGGTTGGTCAGCCAAGGCATCATTCGGAGGCATAGCCTCGCCAACAGCAGTTCTTGTTATAAATGGACTGAAGCCCGGACCAACACTCTGTTTAACTGCTGCTGTTCACGGAGATGAATTAAATGGAATAGAAATGATAAGGCGTTTGATGTACAACATTGAACCCCAAAAATTAGCAGGAGCAGTTATCGGCGTTCCTATTGTTAACATTCAGGGGTTCCAGCGTTCGTCACGATACCTCACTGATCGTCGAGATCTCAATCGATTTTTCCCTGGCAATCCAGACGGCAGCTCAGCCGCGCGTATCGCTTATTCTTTTTTTACCGAAGTTATTGTTAACTGCGACTATCTTATTGATCTGCATACAGGTTCGTTTAAAAGAACAAACTTACCTCAATTGCGCGCCGACCTTTCTTACCCCGAAGTAAAAGCGCTTACTAAAAAAATGGGGGCGATTGTGGTTTTACAAAGTGAAGGTGCTGAAGGCAGTTTACGCAGGGCTGCGGTTGAAAATGCAATTCCTGCCGTCACGCTGGAAGCTGGTGGGCCACATCAACTTGATCAATCCGCCATCGAACATGGTGTCAAAAGCATAGAACATGCAATGGATGAGTTGAATATGGTGAATCGCATGCCTTTCTGGGAACGATTGTATGAGCCAGTGTATTACCAATCTGTTTGGGTCAGAACACGAAAGGGTGGAATGCTATTTAGTAAAGTCAAACTTGGTGAGAAAGTTTCTAAAGGAGAAACACTTGGCATTGTTACCGACCCGATAACAAACGAATCAGCCGAAATTAAATCTCCTTATAAAGGTATGGTACTTGGTATGGCTTACGACCAAGTCATGTTTCCAGGTTTTGCAGCCTATCATATCGGTCTAGCCGCTCCGGCAGACGAAGTTGCGCAGAAAAAGCCGATAATGACTACGCATACTCCAGCAGAGAATCAAAATAAGGAAAGTAAAAGCAGTATAAAAATCGAGTCGAATCCAACTAAGACTGATGATTCTGGCATAGCGGCTGAATCTAGTCCGATAGATTCAGAAACAACTCATTCACCACCAGGAGAAGACTCTGAGGAGTAAACACTCAGCTGACACTTTTTAATATCGATACCTTAGAGACAGGCTTAATCCCGAATCAAAATCAGGTAGATCTCGCTCACTGTTAATACCGTCAAGGCCCAAAGCTGCATCCAAATAAAATACTTCAAATTCAGCTTTAAGCTTATCTGACATAGGTTTCGCAAAAAGTATATTGAAGTAGTTTACCTCTTGAAATTCACTGGTGATAGAATGGTTTTCACTATCAGATGTATTTAAATCACCGTTTATCCACTGCCATTCCAGCTCCCACCCCGTAGCATGGAAATGCAAACCTCGAACACTTATTAGTTCTGAATCAGCGCCTTGAAAAGCACCTAGGTTTCTCCCACGAAAATGATAACCCGACTGATAAACGGTATCCGTGTAGGCTACACCAGGTAACTCTTCATCACTTTTTATTGCACCTGCAGTAGTGTTTGCGTATTCAAATACAAGCCTGTGTGATGAATCTTGTTTTGATAAGCTTAGTTCGTAACCAAGAAGGCCAACCTCTTCCTCGATCTTGTATATGTCATCCGCTTGCCCAACAAGCTCAAAATACACCCCATGCGTAAAGTTGCCTAGTGCAATAGATAGTCGGGCATCAAAGGAACCAAGATGTTCACTCCATCCCAGCTCCGGTTCATCGATATTACTTTCGTCAGCCCCATCAAAAATAATGCGAGCAAACCCAAATTCAAAAAAGGAAGCTGGTCGATAAGACGTTCGATAACCGTAGAGCTTAGCTTCGGGTATGTTTCGCTCGTCTTCTAGTTGGTTTACAAAAAAATCAAACTGCCAAGGCCCCAGCCATTCAAATACGGGCCAATCTGTTGCATCATCATAGTTCCTTCTGATAAAAAGACCAGGCGCCGGCCGTGCATTATTAGAAAGGATTAAACCATTGCTCCAGCCTGGTCCCCACCAGCGATCAATAGCGCCCACACCAAAAACCCAATTTTCAAATAATACCGCCAAATGGGACCCATCTAATCTTGCTTTTTGGTTATCTAAAGGATCAGAAACAAAACTACCGTTTAATCCAATTGTAAAGTTATTGTATAAAATATCTAAATCAGCACTTATCTGGCGCTCGTCAAACTGATTATCGCCAAACTTAGTGAATGTATTCGGGGCAGTAGATGCATGATTTTCCAAGGCGGCTGAGAAGACTCGACTATGACGTTCTAGCTCAAAATTAACATATTGATATGACCAGGATAAACTGTCGGGTGCGTCAAACTGCTTAAAATTTGAAAGGTCTCTTTGAATATTACTCCAATTTAGCGGCCAAGATGTAACCGGTGTTTTAATAATACCTTGATCAGCCAACAATTGCAGATGATGTCGGAGCTGGGCATCGTTCGGCCCCACCCAAGCACCAGAATATGCCAAAGACGAAAAACTGAACGCAGCAATGGAGCTGACTTTAACTAATTGCAACCAAACTGACAAAATACTTCCCGAATAATAAAAAAGGCGAAATATTAGCATATCGCTAGACACCAGAAAAAACATGTCATCAAAAAGATTAATTAAATTTGGTGACAACAAAATCAATTTAAATGATTAACGCTTATTTCACTTATAGTGGGTATGCTTTGCACAAATAGAATAACTGACATGAAAAGGAAAAACTCCTATGCAACACCGTTATACTCTAATATCTTCAATGCTTTTGGTATTTATCTCTATACAGTCATTTAGTGATGCTAAAAAGCTCGATGCAGCACTAGACAGTCAAGATGACACACATAAAGCGAGATACTCCGCGAGGCACCCAAAAGAAACGCTAGAATTCTTTGAAATCAAACCAGGAATGACACTTCTAGAAGCCTTTCCTGGCGGCGGCTGGTATACAAAAGTCCTGCTTCCCTATCTCGGCAAGGAAGGAAAGCTAATTGGCGTGGATTACCCACATGACATGTGGCCAAAATTCCAGTTTTTCGACCAGGAGTTTATTGACAACCGTAAAACCTGGGCCACTGATTGGCCAAAACTGGTTTCGGATTGGCAAGTAGAAAACCCTGCAGAAGTTGAAGCCTATGCTTTGGATAAATTACCAAAGAAGTTAACCAACTCTGTCGATGCCGCCCTCTATATTCGAGCATTTCACAATCTTAATCGATTTGAGAATGATGGAAGCTACTTTAGTCTTGCGCTAAAAGAAACTTTTCGCACCTTAAAACCCGGCGGAATACTTGGTGTAGTACAACACCAAACTACGGATAAAAAAGCAGATGGTAGCGCCGGTTACCTTAACAAAGAAAACCTCATCGCTAGTATTGAAGACGCTGGCTTTAAGTTTATCGGCGAGTCTGCAATCAATGAAAACCCAAAAGATAAAGCTGACGATATCGTATGGCGTTTGCCTCCTGTCTATGCGAACAGTCAACCAGGCGATGAAAAGCGCAAAGCTTATGATGCAATTGGAGAATCAAATAGAATGACGCTTAAGTTCAAAAAACCGAATTGAGTTTCAGCTAAATCAAATTAGACTAAGGCATCACTTAAATAAAAATGATGCCTTGTTTAGAGCTCGCTACTTTGGACGCTCAGCGCGTAAGGGCTTTCCTAGCCCACTGTAATCACTACCACCTAAACGGGCCAGTGGATCAACTTTAGCAGCTTCAATCACTAAGCGCCCCCTGTCATTCACAGACGCTAACTCGTCATTGACATAGAATTTTTCAATTTCGCCATAAATAACAGCCTGGGCATTGTTACCTACCTCATCTATACGATACAAGCTGCAGCCCAACGCTATATCACAATCACTGAGTCTGGGTAGTTCGAAGTCGGCGAATGATGTTGTATTCAAATCTAGCCATTCCACTTCTGATTCACCGTAACTTAATTCTTTAGCGGAATGATTTAAAACATCAAGATGACGAGTTCCTGCAATATGAATCACAAATTTTTTTCTTTCAAGAATATTTAGACGGGTATCCTTCAAATCACCTTTGTTTATTTCGTTTATTTTTTTACCAGCAGAAATAATAACAAGTGCTGGATCACTACAGATCCCTGTAAAAAAAGAGTAAGGCGCAAGATTGTAGCTTTTATTCTCGTTAACCGTTAAAACCCAGGCTATGGGTCTGGGTATAATCGATTGAACCATTGCAAAATAACGTTCTGAAGGATTAATAGTTGAAAAATCAATTTCCATTTTTTACTCAAAAAAATATATTAAATAAATATTTGTGTTAACCAAAGCTACTCAAAGAGTAACCTACTGAAAATATTATTTACCAAAATAGTTTAAATCATTACTGTCACAGTTTATATAGAATTGACTTATTATGATTAAAATCACTTTAGCATTAAAGCGCCAATGTGTTATATATTAACTAAGCTGTGTATTTTGCTTGGATTAGCCATAGCTGTTGGGGCCTACTATTAAAATAGACATAGATAGGCTCAAGGTTAAACTTGGTGAAGTTGAGGTAATCAATATGGATATTACGGCAACAATCTCATTATTTTTGGCAATGACCTTTTTGGCTCTCGTCCCAGGGCCTGGAGTGTTCATTGTAGTCTCTCGAAGTATGTCCCGCGGTCACAAGGCTGGATTAATCACTTCAATGGGGATCGTCTGTGGTGATTATGTATTTATTTTGTTAGCAGTATTTGGTCTTTCTTTTCTTTCGCACATTCTAGGCAGTTTGTTTTTCGTCATCAAATACCTTGGTGCAGCTTATCTAATTTGGCTAGGCATAAGCATTATGAGAGCAAAAAATAACACGCAAAAAAAGGAACAGCATAAAAATGATAATAGATTCGATTTTCTTGCAGGCTTAATATCCACATTAGCTAACCCTAAGGCCATATTGTTTTACGTCAGTTTTTTTCCTTCTTTTGTTGATTTAAACAACATTCTCGCTCTAGATATTTTTATTATTTTTGTCGTAGCGACAATCTCTATTTTCGGTACAATGTATTTTTTCGTATACACCACTCTCAAAGCCGAAAAAATATTAGGTAACACGTTCAACAATAAAATTATGCAGTATGGATCCGGGTCTTTACTGCTTGGCAGTGGTGCATATATTGCTTTTAAATCCCAGTAGCACCTATAGTAATTATTATGACAGAAAATGTTTCGAATAAAACGGCGCTAATCACGGGCGCCTCTTCTGGTTTTGGAAGAGCAACAGCAATTGAACTGGCAAAATCAGGTTACAATTTAATTTTAGGGTCACGAAACTTAAATCAGATCGAACAGCTCATTCACTCACTTCCAAAAGGCATAATTTCTCATGGTTTTGCGCTTGATGTTCGACAACAAGAATCCATTGATCACTTTTTTAGTAACATCCCTGCTAAGCTCAAAAATATCGATGTATTAATAAATAATGCAGGCTTGGCTTTAGGAATTGAACCTGCACCAGATTCTAATTTAGACGATTGGGAAAATATGGTTGATACAAATATTAAGGGATTAATGCGAATTACAAAGTCTGTTTTAGCAATTATGGTTGAAAGAGATAGAGGACAAATTATCAATATAGGTTCCATCGCGGGAAGCTGGCCATACCCTGGAGGAAATACTTATGGCGCGACTAAAGCATTTGTCCAAAGTTTCTCTAGAGGGTTGAGAGCCGATCTACTTGGTAAAAACATTCGCGTCACTAATTTAGAGCCTGGCATGGCTGAAACAAATTTTTCTAACGTTCGCTTTAAGGGAAATGAACAAAAAGCAAGTCAAGTTTATGAAAAAACAAATCCCTTAACTGCAGAGGATATTGCAAAGATTATCAGCTGGGTTTGCAGTACTCCACCGCATGTTAATATTAATTCACTTGAAGTCATGCCCACTTGTCAGGCTTGGGGCCCACTTTCAGTAAGCAGAAACATGGCTTAGAACTCAGTAAATCAAACCATTAATTACTATAAAAAACTATTATTAAAAATAATTTCTTTATACTTGCTCTATAGTGAAATCAATATCAATCATGAACGAGTGTTAGATATTAGAGCATCGATCCATTTTGCAAATAATTTGTTAAGTTTATTTTCACTCAATAAATGTAACCATTTGTAACTCCAAACCAACATAACTGTTCCTACCGGTTATATAAAAGTTTAAATTCAATTTTTTTTCAAAAATATTACCTACATAACGCCTTTTCACTAGGTCAAGCGTCTAATATTAAAGTAAGCCTAAACTATATTTAATTGTATATAAGAGGTAAAAATATGCGATTGCTACTAGGTTCTTTATTTTTAGTTCTTCCTTTTTTTGCAGCGTATTCATATGCAGACAATCACTCGCCAAAAGAAGTTGAAGGAGGAAAAGCGACCTACCCAATATATGCCAAGGCAAACTGTATTGAAGGGTATGTAGTCGCAGAATTAGACATAAGCGAGCAAGGTTATGTGGACAAGGTAACTATTGTTGAGGCTGCACCTCATGGTGTATTTGAAAATGCAGCATATGACGCCTGGACACAAACAATCTTCGAGCCGAAAATTACTAATGGAAGAGCCGTAGAATTTAAGAAATTACGAGTCAAGAAAGAGTTTTCACTGAATCAACCTTGCGTCATCTTCTCTTACTCTATGGGGTAGATTGACAATCTTTTCAAGAGCCGAGGCAGTCAACAAGACTGAACTTCTAAACTGTCTCGCTTTATTTTTTCAGCAAGAAATTCAGCATCTCTACCAACATGGAAAAAACGCCCAGAACCCCAGGTATTCATCCAGTTTAACCCGAGAAAATACAACCCCTCTTCTTGGGTAACACCTCGTTTTTGCATTGGACGACCAGACGCATCAAAGATAGGTAATTTAATCCAGTCAAATTCCATTTTAAAGCCCGTCGCCCAGATAACGCAGGATATTTTTGATTCATTAAAATCCATTTCTTTTAAAGTGTCTGGTAAGTATTGGCTATGCAAATTAGTATCTGCCGGTGCTTCAATGTCATTTTTCTGGATGTATTCTTCTATCGAGTTCCTAATTCGTTCCGCTACACTATCTGCGTAGTCAAGGTTTTCTTGAAGGTCGTTCTCAAAACTTACAACTCCATTTTCAATGGATGATAATTTTCCATACAACTTCATTCCTTGCTCAGCAAAGATCCTCAAATTTAGATCTCGTCCACCATCTCTTCCGGTAACGTAGTGGTTGGTCGCATGAGGGGCGTTCTTGCCGTCTGGGTGTTCGTCAATTGTCATCTTGTAGTAGCCCATTTCATCCAACCAATTCACAACATCCTTACCTCGGTATCGTCGATTAACTCTTGGTGCGGTGCCGACACTTAGATGCACTTGTCTACCCTGTAAATGCAAATCTTCGGCAATTTGGCAACCGCTTTGTCCGGTGCCTATCACCATCAATTCCCCTTCGGGTAAAAGGTCTGGATTTTTATAATCTCGAGAATGAATTTGTGTAATAGATTCAGGAATACCAGTTGCAAGAGGTAAGATATTAGGACGATGATAACTACCACATGCAATGACGACTTGTTCTGCGGTGAATTTTGAATCACGAGTAAATATATGAAATCGACCATCCAGTTTTTTTAATTCGGTGACTTCGGTATCAAACTTTATTGGAGGCAAAAATGATTCATAATATCCCTGAATATAATCTACGATTTCGTCCTTCACCATAAATCCATCTGGATCACTACCACTATATTTGTATCCAGGTAATTGACATTGCCAATTTGGTGTAACAAGGCAAAACTCATCCCATCTTTCATTGCGCCAGTTATTTGCAACACGATCACTCTTTTCTAAAATCAAATGATCTTTATCTGCTTGAGCAAGGCAATAACTCATCGACAAACCTGCTTGACCGGCTCCAATAATAATTACGGAATAATGTGTTTTTTTTCCTTCTATTTCTGGAATGTAACTTGAAGCATGCATATTAATACCTTCTAGTAAAAAGCAGTGACACTGACATCACCCGATATGTTTTGATTTTTGAGCTGTGAAAGCTTAGTTAAAATATTTCTTTTCTCATCCTGCGCCGCAGAACAATAGTATCCAAATTTTTGTTTTACTCTTTCTGAAGCATGATCCAAAGCACTTATCACTTTTTCTGAAAACTCATCAAGACTATAATTTGTATTTACTTGCAGGTATTCATAAACAATTGTGGAGGGAGAATAAAAAACATCATCTTTTCCATCTGGCCACTCGACCCTAAATCTAACAGCAGGCATTTTAACTACCTCTAAAACAACTATTATTTGTCATCTCATGCACTTCCTAACACCCCAAACCTGTGAGTTTTTGATTTTTAATATCCCAAAACTCAACACTTGCCCCAGATGCTTCAATCATCACTTTTCCAGAGTCTGTAATAGTCCCTATAGGCGCACAAGATAAATGACTAGATTTAAAATAATTTAATAACTGACTTGTTTTACTCACATCAACTGCAAATATAAATCCAAAACTTTGAAATGCCCGCAACCAGCGAATCAGATCAGCACCTTCTGGCTTGGGTATCGCCTTTAAGTCTAATGACGCACCGCATCCGGTTAGTTCTAACATCATAATCAATGTACCTAAAACGCCACCATTACTTATATCTTTTGAGGCTTCGACGAGACCCAACTCAGCCAGTTCTGCTGGTACTTGCCACTGACGTCTAATTTCTTCATTAGATTTCCCTAATACACATCCCCAATAAGGTAGGTCTCCATGCCAACTACCGGTTAAGTCAGTCACCATAAATAGGCGCTGACCAGGTTTAACGTGATAACAAGATAGAAGTTTTTTTGCATATCCCGTAATCGCAACAGCCAAGCCAGGACTAAATTCATTGTGTATGCTGCTGTGCCCACCTGAAAACGCAACACCAAATACATCACATGCTCGTTTAATATGAAAAAGTAATTCCTTACTTTTTTCAGAGTCACTGTGCCAATAGGCATTGACTATGGCCGATGCTCGGCCACCCATGGCTGCAATATCACTCACATTTACCATGACTGAAGACCATCCAGCTGCGCGAGGATCGGATGCAACAAATTGTGGCTGCATTCCTTCCATAGCTAGAAGCTGATATCCCTCTCCAGATCGAAAAGCGGCACAATCATCACCAGGTAAGCCATAAAGAGTTTCCAAATCCTGCGCACTATTATTTTTAACTAAATCTGCAGCTGATGTTATTGCACTTTTTGATTTTATTTCTGGTAGAGAGCGTAATTCTTCACATAGATTTTCTAAGAAACTATAAACCTCATGTCCCCACGCAGTACAATCTCGTGAATAAATTCTAGGGGGTATGATCGGCCTCATTCTGGATCTCTCGTCATAAATGGATAAAGATTTAAATCAGCTTCCATGTGAACATGTCCTCTGCCAGCCACTTCGACTACTCCTATAGAATTCCAATATACAGACTGAAAATATTTTTCGTTTTGAGGCTGCACTGTAGCAAGAAATCTCTCACACCCCAGGTCTTTAGCTCTTGAAACCGCCTCATTTATCAGCGCCTTTCCGATGTTTTGATAACCACGGTATTTTCTCGCTACACAGAGTCGGCCGCCGTACCAGGTATTTTCTTCTTTTCCTTTCTGTTGATAAATTCGCACAGCACCAGCCACTTCATCACCAATACTCCAGCTAGACGCTAAGGCCACGATAGGAATCGCTCGAAAATCTAATTCATCCTTTTCATTTTCAGAGAGAATTTTTTGCTCTTTAGAAAAAGTTGCTTTTCTTAGCTCAAAATAGCACTTCTTTTCCCAGATCGACTTCGCCACTTTTACTCTTATATGCTGCGATCTAAAATCGGAAAACAGGTCATCAACAAGTGCATACTGGTATTTAGGCATAATCGCACCTCTCCACTGCTTCTGTATTTTGACCGAATGTAGTTTTCCTACCATCAAATCCATTAGAAGATTCTTCGAAACTTTTCAAAGAAGAACAAGCGCCGCATTTCGCGCATCCTGCTTTCGTTGCTTTAGAGTTCATTCCACGATCAACCAAAAGAGGTCCAAGTACTTTAAAAATACGCTCAAGCATATCTGAATCGGGCATAGGATGATTTTCTAAGGGTGTACCAGCAACGGGGGTAAAAGGAACAACAAATGGATAAACACCTAAGTCGATTAAAAGCTTGCTGACCCGAATGATTTCGTCTTCTGTATCTCCTAACCCTGCTAAGATATAGGTACTCACATTCCCTCTTCCAAAAACATCCACTGCAGCCTTATATGCCGAAAGATAACGGCTCATCGGAACTGAAGCCTTGCCTGGCATAATTTCATTTCTAACACGGTCGCTCACAGCCTCTAAATGCATTCCAAGCGCATCAACTCCAGCATCTTTAAGACGGGAAAACCAAAAATCTTCTGATGGAGGTTCACATTGAGCTTGGATCGGAAGGTCGACAACGGATTTAACTGCAAAAGCACTTTCCTCTAAAATCGCCGCACCTCTATCTAATGTTTTAGGTGTACCTGTTGTCATAATCATCTGTGTTACACCATCGAGTTCCACTGCAGCTTTTGCAACTTCAGCTAAGTGTTCAGGTGTCTTTCTTTCTATCGTTTTTCCGCGTTTTAATGACTCCTCAATGGCGCAAAACTGGCAAGATGTATCACGATTTCGATATCTTACGCAGGTCTGAAGGACTGTAGTCGCTAATACATCTTTGCTATGAAGCGTCGCGATTTTAGAATAAGGTATTCCATCTCTCGTCTTTAGCTTGTAAAAATTCGGCTGATCAGGCAGTGATGCACTTTCAATCAACTTATCGTTTTCAAAAATTAACACCTGTGTATTCGACTCATCAAGCTTAGCGCTAAAAGGAGATTCAGAAGTTTGATCACTAAAAATAGGCACCATAGAAGTTTGGCGCGAGAAAGAAAGTGCTTTATGATCAGTTGGGCCTGCTCCTCCCTGGCGATTTAAACCTAATGTCTGCATATCCATCCATCTAACACCTCTAGACTGAATCTTAGTAAGCTGTGTTTTTGTAAGACTCATTACACATCACCCTCAGAAATCACTTCTTCACTATCACTAATTTGATTTGCAGCCTCAGACGACAATCCAGACGAAAAAGAATGGGCATGCGCTGTTGGTTTTTTATTTACAAGTAAACTCAATAATTCTGGGCGACTATAGTGACCGACCGAATCCATCATTCGCTTTCTCTTTGAAATCAAATTTAAATCTAATTCTGCAATACAGGCTCCTTCTCCGGAATCGCTCTTTAAGGTATCTCCAAGCAAACGTCCCTCGGGCGAAACAATTGCAGTGAAACAGCCACCACTAATTGCCTTAATAGGCCCTCCTGTGTCATCTGAAATTTTCTGCTGCTGTTCTGGACTAAGCCAACTAGTAGCATTCACAACAAAGCATCCACTTTCTAAGGCATGATGCCGTATGGTTACCTCGATTTGCTCTGCAAATATTTCCCCCACAAGGGAACCAGGAAACATTGCAACATGTATTTGCTCTCGCTCTTCCATTAGAGCATAGCGAGCTAAAGGATTGTAATGTTCCCAACATGCTAAGGATCCGATGCGGCCGACTTGAGTATTTACAGCCTTAAGACCCGAACCATCTCCTTGCCCCCACACCATACGTTCATGATAAGTAGGAGTAATCTTTCGACGATGCTGCACTAAACTACCATCAGCATCAAAAAGCAACTGGGCATTGTAGATGGTTCCTCCATCACGCTCATTCACACCAACAGAAACAACCATACTAGCTTCTTTTGCAGCAAGAGAAATTTGATCGGTATATCTCGATGGAACCTCAACACTTTCTTCCATTAACATCAAATGTTGCTTACCCATTGCATATGGAGCTTGAACAAAAGAGAAATATGGATAATAAGGTATTAGCGTTTCGGCAAACACAGCGAATTCCACGCCTTGTTTACCAAGCTTTGTAATCCAATCACAGACCTTATCGACAGTACCGGCGCACGAATAGAGCACAGGACTGCACTGCACGGCTGCCGCAACGACACTCGACATAGCTAGCTTCTCTTAAATAGTAATTTTGATAAAAATAAATTAGAGAACCTTTGAAACAGAGGTTAACTTATTTAACACGAAGGTGCGCTCGCACCAACCCCAACCTCACCTCAGAATTTCATTGGTTCCCAACTGAAGGAACAACCTAATTAGGTTGTCCAGGTATGAACCATAAATGCATTTCTTTTGCCATTAGCAATTGCAGATCCATCACATCCAACGGATTAATTGGGCGAATACCCTCAATGAGCGCTTTTTCTGTTTGCCCGTAAAGAGCTTGAAGAGCAAAACGACAGGCATAGACTTCACCACCTTCACTCATAAATGCTTCTAATTGAGCGTTATAAGCGAGATGGCCTGGGAAGGCTTCTGAGCCCAATTTAGGAAAGCCGCGCTGAACACCAAGTAAAACCCCAGGCCCGTATAAGAGCACCTTAGTTTCGAACCCTTTACGCAACAGTCTTTTAGCTTGAAGCAAATTAACAAGTCCAATAGAGCCTTCAAATGCGACGGTATGGAAAGTCAATAGTGCTTTAGCACCTGGCTCCGCCTGAACGTCTTCGAATACTTTTTCTTCATAATCAACCAAGAAATCACCTTCTTGGTAATGGGGCATGTCCACTGTCGGCATATAAATGATCCTCAAAATTAATGTTTAGAAATAATTTAGTTATCATCGCAAGCAATTAAGCGAGCTTAATTGGTATTAAGCCAAAAGTGTTCCAATGCTTTACATAAATCTCAGGAAAATATTTTTATATTAAAAATCAAATAGTTACATAGCAAAATGCGTTAGAAATAGAAATTCGAGAAATTAATTGGATTTACAGATGAACGCAATTGCGTACAATAACGCAACTGCGTAGAAAGCTATTACTCAATAGAGTAATAGTGTTTATTACTATTTAAATGCAAATAAAATGGCTTATCAACTAGACTCGACTGATCAATGGAACAAGTTAGCATATTGGATGCGAAACGCGGCTTTTGAACAATGCCCAGAGCCTCTTATGCTGCTCGATCCAAGAGAAAACGTATATGTAGATTGCAATATTGCTGCCTGCGAACTATTAGGCTACTCTCGCGAAAAATTGCTAATGCAACCTATTACTTCAATTCACGGAGATGAGCTTGGGCAACTGATCGTATTTTCTGAACAGGTTCTCGAACAAGGTAAAGCCACCAGTAATTTAATAAGCTGCAAGCACTTTAACGGGAGTGTTTTTCCCATTGAGCTCCATGGAGCACGAGCAGTCATTAACCAAAGAGAATTACTTATTGTCTCTATGCGTGACATTCGAGCCGAAAATATCCAGAGAGAACGAAATGAAGCTGATCAGTTTGTTAGAAAAGGGTTGTTAGAATGGAAGCACTTACAAAGTATTTTCCAGCGTGGAGAGCGTGAAAATTTACTGATGCTCACCTCGGTTGGTGACGGTATTTACTGCGTTGACACAGAGGGTCTATGTACATTTATAAACCCCGCTGCAAAGCGCCTACTTGGTCGCACTGATGACGAAGTCCTAGGTCAAAATATTCATTATGTGCACCATCATACCCACGAAGATGGCAGTCATTACCCTGTTGAAGAGTGTCCGATCTATGCTGCGATCCGCGATGGCGTTGTACATGAAGGGTTACAAGAGGTTTTCTGGCGACATGATGGTGCGCCATTTCCTGTAGAGTTTACCAGCACTCCAATTATTTCGGACGGAAGTATTATCGGCGCAGTAGTTGTTTTTAGAGATATAAGCAAACGGCTAGAAACAGAAAAACGCTTACACGATACTCTTGAAGAATTAAGCAAACTAAAATCACGATTGGAAGATGAAAACGCTTACTTACAACAAGAGTTTCTAATTGAACAAAATTACCACGGAATAATTGGAGAAAGCCGCGCGATCAAACATATATTGCAACAAATAGAACTTGTTGCACAAACCAATGCAAGCGTTTTAATCACTGGTGAATCAGGAACAGGTAAGGAGCTGATCGCTCGAGCAATTCATGAAGCCAGCCCAAGAAAAGACAAACCGCTCATTCGAGTGAACTGCGCCGCCATTCCACACGAGTTATTCGAAAGCGAGTTTTTTGGCCATGCTAAAGGCGCCTTCACCGGCGCACTGCGTGAACGAATCGGCAGATTTGAACTAGCCAATGGTGGAACAATTTTTCTCGACGAAGTCGGAGAAATCCCTCTCGATCTACAAAGTAAATTATTACGCGTAATACAGGAAGGTCAACTTGAACGCCTTGGAGAAGAAAAAACTCGGAATATAGAAGTCAGAATTATCGCAGCAACGAATCGCGATTTAAAAAAAGAGGCTTCGGAAAATAGATTTAGAGAAGATCTGTATTTTAGACTCAATGTATTCCCCATCCACTCTCCTGCACTGAGAGATAGAGAAAAGGATGTAGGATTACTAGCACTTCATTTCTTAGAACAAGCCTCTCAACGAAACGGTTATCCGGCGCCAAAGTTAAGACGATCCGATTTAATTTTAATCGAATCTTATAGCTGGCCAGGCAATGTGAGAGAGCTACAAAATGTAATGGAACGTGCAGTAATTACCTCGGCAAATGGAAAAATAAAAATCGATCTACCTACAAGTTCCAACACTTCATTTATTCAAGCTCAGCAAAAAACCAACCCTGACGATTTTCACATTTTGCCAGATGCAGAGATGCAAGATAAGGTGAAGGCAAATATGATTGCTGCGCTCGAAGCCTGCAACTGGAAATTATTTGGTGACGATGGCGCAGCGTCAATGCTTGAGCTAAAACCTACGACATTAGCATCACGCATAAAACGACTCGGAATCTCTCGCACCCAATCACATTAAAAACCTTTAAAATAGGTGCTCTTTCAACTTTTTTGAAATAGAGATTAATCAACTTTTAAAAGCTGTAATAGCTGCATCAAACAGAAGTTGAATAGCCGCGCATGTCTAAAACTGAAACAGACAAAAACAAAACGATTTTTGGCTATTCATTTATTTTATTTCAATTTATATAATTGCAGCAGCAAATTATTAAAATTTTCTATCGAATTTCCATAAGACGATTAATTGCATCTAGCTTACTAGAATAGCGCTGTTTTTCTGCGTCATCCTCCGAATATTTAACAGCATCGTTTTGTGCCCGCTTTGCTTTTTCTAAACTTCCCAACATATAGTAAGATTTCGCAAGACCAAAATGAAAGTCACTTTCTCTTTTTTTCTTTTTAATCGCCTTTTTATAAAATTCCAGTGCACCAGCATAATCTTTTTGCTCAAAGAGAACTTCTGCTGTTTTTGCCATAAAGTACGGATTTTTTCTCGCGTATCTTTTTACTCTTTGTGAAAGTTCATTCGCCTTATCTGTTTGATTAAGTTCAAAATATAATGCGTATAAATTCTTAAGCGCAGAAAGGTAATTTTTATCTAACTCAATGGCCTTTTGATATGCATTTTCAGCTTTTTCGTATTGACCACTAAATTTGTAAGCAACACCCAAATTAGACCATGTAAAACTCAAATCAGGAAAAATTTCCGTCGACTTTTCTAAATAACTGATTGCCGATTGATATCGTCTTTGCTCAAGTTCTTCGACACCTTTATTACTGTAGTATTCAGCAAAAGCCTGTTTGTCATCGATTTCCTCATCTTCAAGTTCTGCGGAAATATAAGTTGATACCAACTCAACGATCGCACGGGTATTAACATTGATTTTTACTGCTACATTCATATGTCCAGGAAGAATATAAAACCCTTCGCGCCTTTCCCAATCTCGAGGAACTTTGACTTTTTGAAACTGGGCGTTTAAACCAACATACCTTGCTGCGGCCACATAAAGATTAGCTAATGACACGCAATTCCCTTCACCACTTTCAAAGGTTTCATGAGCCGTCTTAGTGGACTTTTCGTCATATTGAATATTCAAACCACTTTCAGTAAAAAGGTACTCGTGGAGTTTCTTTGCTCTGTGGGACTTACTTCGAATTGGACGTATTTGCTCGTCCAGATATGATTTAAGCCTATTTTCTATAAAGAGGATTTTATCGGGCTCATAGATACTCGGAATAATAGAATCATTGTTCGTGTCCGGACTACAATAAGCAGAGACAAGTATGAAGCTCAAATACATCAGAGCTTTTTTAGAATTTTTCACAATATCATTCCGGTTTTTTTATTTTTATAATCTTAGCTTATACCACTAGACCTTTTCTGCCTAGAGCGGTAATCTTACTCTAATAATAATAAATAAAAGGTTTACTCATGACTCAGGTGTTTGCACAGGCCTGTGTTACGCCGAGTAACGATCTCCTAGTATCATATGCCCAGTTAGCACAAAATGTTAGCTTGTGGAGAAGAAACTCTGGCGCCGCACTGCAATATTTACTTCAAGAAGCAGCTAATGAACTCAATATTCTCGGCGCGGAGATTTGGCTAGAGAACGATTTGAAATCTGGCTTACTATGTGAAATTTCTCATAGCAGTAACGCGGTTCCTCTTATCGAAAATTCTTCTGTCGAATATACGATTAATCCTAGTTTTTTTAACAACTTAAAAGCCCAACCTCTAAACGTTTTTAACTCTTACGATTTAAAACATAAAAACCCACTGCTGCAATCTCGTCATTGCGCCAGCGTTCTAGTAAGTCTATATAAAGAAGGTCAATTTATTGGCGCCGCTTCATTCATTCACTCAAATAGACAACGCAACTGGAGCCTGGAAGAGCAACAATACATCATAGCGATTTGCGGTTTGATAAGCCCCATACTTGTGCATAACCGCCTTCACGACAATGAACGCTTGCATCGAACCATGTTCAATAGCCTTGGCGATGCTTATTTTGTAATGGTTGAAAGCTATTTTATTGATTGTAACCCTTCTGCTCTTTCATTATTTGACTGCACTTACCATCAAATAGTTGGACAAACCCCCTATCGCTTTTCACCGATTCGACAACCGGATGGTCAGCTTTCCTCAGAAAAAGTCATGGAAAAGATTTCCCGTGCTTTTAGCGGCTCAAGTCAATTTTTCGAATGGCGTTTCTGCAAGCTTAATGGCGCTCAGTTTGATGCCGAAGTCACTCTCACTTCGGTCACGATTAATCAACTCCCACATATCATTGCATCCGTGAGAGATATTACAGACCGCAAACAAAAAGAAGATCGTCTCAATAAAATGCATTCACTCCAGAATGCAATTTTTGATGCCGCGAACTACGCAATTATTTCGATTAACCGCGAAGGCATAATCCAAACATTCAACAAAACCGCCGAAAGTATGCTGGGTTACACCGCAGAAGAAGTTATCGGCACTCACACACCAGAGATTTTTCACGACACGCAAGAGCTCATTCAATCTGCAATTGACGGGACGAATCACAAAAGCATGGATTTTATGGGTAGTTTGCGTGAACTTATATCGAAAGAAACTAAATCAGGCAAAGTTGTATTAGAACGCGAGTGGTGCTACAAAACCAAAGAAGGTAAGCGCTTTCCGGGCTTATTGTCGTTGACAGAACTTAAAGATGAAGACGGAAACGAGACGGGTTTCCTGGGAATTCTTTCAGATATCACCGAAAAAAAACGCTCTCAGGAAGACCTAATTCAATCTAAGCTTGAGCTCGAATACCGAGCCAACCATGATTCTCTTACGGGGTTACCAAATCGTTCACATTTGCACGAAAGATTAAACAAGACGATAGATCATGCTGCAACATACGGTCATCAAGCCGCTTTGCTGTTACTCGATTTAAACCGTTTTAAAGAAGTAAACGATACGCTTGGTCACTATGCGGGAGACCTGCTTCTAAAAAAAGTCAGCGATCAATTGAGAAACAGCTTAAGGCCCTCTAAATCTCAGATATATCGGTTAGGCGGTGACGAATTTGCAATACTCGCTCCAAACATTAGGAGCATTGATGAAGTATTTAGCGTTTCAGAAGCCATTAGTAGCTCACTTCGCAGACCAATAGAAGTTGAAGGAGTCACCCTTGAGCTAGGCGGGAGTATCGGTATTGCTTGCTTCCCAGAACACGGCGACAATTCTGATTCTCTGCTTCGATGTGCTGATGTCGCCATGTACCGTGCAAAATCCAGCGGAACAGGCACGATAGTTTATGATTCCGGTTTAGATTCACATACCCCTCGTCGTCTCGCCATTATGTCTGAATTAGGCAAGGCAATTCGAGAAGAACAGTTGCTACTCTATTTTCAACCAAGAATGGATCTTTCAACCAACGAGTGCGTGGGCTGTGAAGCACTTATTCGCTGGCAACATCCGACTTTTGGGCTCATTGAGCCTGATGAGTTTATTCCTCTTGCGGAAATGAGTGATCTTATTCGCCCATTAAGCATGTGGGTACTTAGGTCAGCACTTCACCATATCAAAAGATGGAATAAAGCTGGCCACCAACTTTGTGTTGCTGTAAATGTATCCGCCAGGAACCTTCTAGACCTTAGTTATCCCGATTATTTAAGCCAACTTCTTAAAGAGTACAACATCCCCCCACATCAATTAGATATAGAGCTAACCGAAAGCGCGATAATTAGCGACCCAGACCGGTCACTTAGGGTTGTAGATAAGATTCATGAGCTAGGCGTTAGTATGGCGATAGATGATTTCGGAACAGGCTACTCTTCATTAAGCTATCTCAAACGTTTGCCGGTTCAATTGCTCAAGATAGATAGATCATTTATTCAAGATCTTATACATGATGAACAAGACGCAGCAATCGTTAAATCCACTATTGGATTAGCACATAGCTTCGGGTTAAAAGTAGTCGCTGAAGGTGTTGAAGACTATGAAACACTGGAAGAGCTCAAGAAACTTGGCTGTGAATATGCACAGGGTTATTACTTTAAATATCCGCTTCCTGGTAGACAATTTACGAAGTGGCTCGAAGTCCAAGACTTTGAAAGCGCGCAAACCTATTAGTATTAGGTGTTATAAAATCGCAAAGACGCCGTTTTTTTGATCGTCAATTCTCGCTCCGTGCAATAGTTTTTGCTACAATCGCCCGCCTTTTACGCTGATCACCTGCATTATTAAAAATACTCAATAGCAGTCCAGTGTTTTGTAACTTTATTAAATTCAGAATTTCATACTCAACATACTTATGAACGCACATACCGTTGAAAAAATCGGTGGCACCTCTATGAGTGACTATCCGGCTACCCGAAAAAATATCTATTTAAACCCAGCTCTCAACAATTTCTATAACCGCATTTTTGTAGTTTCAGCATACGGTGGAATTACGAATCAATTGCTAGAGCACAAAAAAACAGGTGAGCCAGGCGTCTATGCATATTTTGCTGGATCCACTAAGGATGGTAGTTGGAAAGAGGCAATGACACTATTACGTGAAAACATGCTGGAGATTAATAAAAGTTTATTTACCGAATCATCGTTATTAGAAAAGGCAAATAACTTCATTGGAGGTCGGTTAGATAGTGCCGAATCTGTGTTATTTGATCTAGAAAACCTTTGCCGGCATGGACATTTTTCTCTTGGCGATCACCTTCAAACTGTGCGAGAGATGCTTGCTAGCTTGGGAGAAATTCATAGCGCGTACAATACAGCAGAACTTTTAATGCTCGATGGTATCAATGCTAAATTTGTCGACTTATCCGCTTGGGACGAAGACCAACACTATTCTTTAGACGAACAAATTGAACGTGCCTTCAAAAATATAAAGCTGGATGAATGCCTACCAATTGCTACGGGTTACTGTCACTGCGAAGGGGGCTTAATGGCAAAATTTGATCGCGGTTACAGCGAAATGACGTTCAGCCGGATTGCCGTTGTCACAAACGCAAAAGAAGCGATTATTCATAAGGAGTACCACTTGAGTAGCGCTGATCCAAAAGTAGTCGGCGAGCCCAATGTAGTGCCTATTGGCCGCACCAACTATGATGTTGCAGATCAGCTCGCCAACCTAGGAATGGAAGCAATCCACCCAAGAGCAGCGAAAGGCTTGCGCCAAAATAAAATTAAACTGCGGGTAAAAAATACCTTTGAACCAGAGCATCAGGGTACATTAATTACCAGTGATTATGTGAGCGATGCGCCTTGTGTTGAAATTATTGCGGGATCAAAAAATATCTATGCCCTAGAGCTTTTTGATCAGGACATGGTTAGCAATACGACAAATTATGAACAAGAGTTTCTGAAACAAATTGCACGATTTAAAGCTCATGTCGTAAACAAAGACCTGAATGCAAATACGATTACCTATTATTTGAGTGCTAACCTAAAAACGGTAAAACGTATCCAGCAAGCCTTAGAAGAATTGTTTTCAGGCTCTGTACTGACCGCACAGAAAGTCGCCGTTGTTTCCGCAATCGGCAGCCATATGAAAATTCCAGGAATGCTAGCAAAAACTGCCCAAGCGCTTGCAGACGTGAATGTGAGTGTCTTAGCGATGCATCAATCCATGAGGCAAGTTGATATGCAATTTATAATTGAAGAAGGTGATTTTGATGCTGCGGTAAAAAGCCTTCATGCACACCTAGTTGAAGTTCACGCTCACGGAAAAGCTATCGCTTATCCTAGTTGATATATTGCGAATTAAAGAGTCTGAAATAAAATAAAAGACTCTTTAATTGTGTCGAACACTATTACGTGTTTGGTTTCGCTATACCCGCTGCCAACCAAAAATCGAATTCGTCTTTATGCCATTGATGCATTAACTCAAACCCGCGATTAACCACATTCCAATAGGCATCGATCACCTGAGTTGCTTTTGCAAATATTTGCCGGCCCAATACCTCTGACGTACCATCTAGATCTGTTAGAATCGTATTATCAACTTGGCTTAGCAGAAGTCCAAGTTGCATCTCCGTTTGAAAAACATCCTGAATTGCTGGATAACTTTCACCGCAAATTTCTTTAATTCTCTTCGAAATGCCGCGCAGGACACTTATTTGCGACCTAGAAGTATCAACCAAAAAACGTAACTTACGCAATTCCAATTCGGACCCTTTGACATCGGAAGCCAAATGTGTCGATAGCGCTCTCAACTTACCAATTCGCTCAATATTTTCAGGCAAAAACCGCCCAACAAAATTAAACACTTCAACTTTTAACAATGCATTTGGGTAGACTTCAATAGGTTCAAATTGCGCGGAGGATTCAATATTACTTAAAAGAGGTCGGCTCAGATCTTCCGAAATTGAACTTAACATTCCCAAAAGCTGTTCTACAAAATGAGAATGTAATTCGAGACTTTCACTAACGTTATCTTCCTGCCAATTGTTGGCGATCGTCTTCCAACAATAGTTTATATTGCTCTTGTCTTTTTCGGACACCAGTTGGCGTGTATCGCCGGAAAACAATTTGATAACTTCTATTCGCTTTTTAACGGCAAGTTGAAGAGACTTAAATTTTTCTCGATAGGAATCATCACCAGACAACAAACCCATCGTGTAACCACGGTGCTTTTGCACAGATTTGATCAATTGATTAATTTGAGCGACCACCGAATAGGCGTCATTGCGTCCTTTAAACTCCTCACACACCATAGAATAGAAAGACAGATATTCCTGATCTCCTTCCTGTTTCTCCGAAGAATCAATTTCTATGTACTTATTAACAATAACAGAACTCATATAACTATTAACCGACCACTAACAAACCAACAACAACCATACAACTTAAGATCGCAACCCCTTAAACGAATCAAATATCTGACGGAAGCAAATAAAAACGTTAATAGCTATGCCTGAAGCAAGAGCCAAAATTTGCAACAAGCCTCACAAAAAAGCGAAGGGTGTTAGTTTTTGTAAATATTGATTTTTTGGTTTCAGCAAAAGATATGCCATGTAACAAACAAAAAAGATTAACGCACAATTTAGCGACAGCACTCAAGTTTGGGCTCCGCAGACAGACGTTAAACACCTCAAATGATCCGAAGTAAATAGCTTATTGCAGATTCAAATAGACTGATAAAATAGGTCTTGCACAGAATAGACAAACCTACAAGTCAAAACGCCCCACAATGATGCATATTTTAATTAGAAATAGGCCAGCGGTTAAAAACTCAAAGTAAATAACGATTGTTTTGTTGCTTATAGCCATAATTTCACTAAGTTAGAAGCGAAAGTAGCCCATTTTTGCTCAATAAAGCACTAGATGAATTTTCTTTCAGTTCTTGCCTATTACAATCAAGCTAACCAGGCCCTATAATGTTCTGCTATTTTTCACAATTTATTCCATCAAATTCCCAAAAAATATTATATGAAAGCGCAATATGATCCAGCTTCACTTGAAGCTGAAGTTCAGCAGTATTGGCAGGACAATGAAAGTTTTAAGGTAACGGAAGATCCTAATAAAGAGAAATTCTACTGTTTAGCGATGTTTCCTTATCCTAGTGGACGTTTGCACATGGGACACGTGCGAAACTACACCATTTCCGATGTGATCGCGAGATTCCAGCGCATGCAAGGAAAAAACGTCCTTCATCCGATGGGTTGGGACGCATTCGGCTTACCGGCGGAAAATGCAGCGATTAAAAATAATACTGCTCCGGCGAAGTGGACCTATTCCAATACCGATTATATGCGCAAACAGTTGAAAGAGTTGGGGTTTGGCCTTGATTGGTCTCGCGAGCTCACCACCTGTAAACCAGACTATTACCGGTGGGAGCAATGGTTTTTTACTCGCTTGTACGAAAAAGGTTTAGTTTATAAAAAAATGGCTACCGTTAACTGGGATCCGGTAGACCATACGGTTTTGGCAAACGAGCAAGTTATTGATGGATGTGGATGGCGATCTGGTGCACCAGTAGAGCGTAAAGAAATCCCTCAGTGGTTCATCAAGATCACCGATTATGCTGAAGAATTATTAAATGACATTGACAAACTGCCTAACTGGCCAGAGCAAGTCAAAACCATGCAACGCAATTGGATCGGCAAAAGCCGCGGTGTCGAAATGGTTTTCGAGCTCACAGAGCCAAAAGCAGGTCAAAACAGCTTCGAAGTCTATACAACTCGTCCAGATACATTGATGGGCGTCACCTATGTGACACTTGCTGCTGAACACCCAATTGCGCTCTCTGTAGCAGAAACGAATGAAGAACTGTCTTTATTCATTCAATCTTGTAAAAACCAGTCTGTTGCTGAAGCGGATATGGCTAACATTGAAAAGCAAGGTATGGATACTGGTTTAAAAGCCTTGCACCCGATTACAGGAGAAGAAGTACCTGTTTGGGTCGGTAATTATGTTTTGATGGATTATGGTAGTGGCGCAGTTATGGCTGTACCCGCCCATGATCAACGCGACTGGGAATTTGCAAAAAAATATGGACTAGGAATCACGCAAGTTATTAAACCTAAAAACAACGATGAAATAAATTTAGAAAAAGCAGCTTTTGTTGACAAAGGTCTACTCATAAATTCAGGGGCGTTTGATGATCTCGATTTTGACGGCGCATTCGAAGCTATCTCTCAAGCACTTAGCGCTGCAAATAAAGGTCGAACCACGACCAATTATCGATTGAGAGACTGGGGTGTCTCACGACAAAGATACTGGGGAACGCCAATCCCTATTTTAAATCTCGCAGATGGCAAAGAGATTCCAGTGCCTGCTGACAGGCTTCCGGTTTTGCTGCCAGAAGACGTTGTCATGGACGGCATTCAATCACCTATTAAAGCTGATGAAAATTGGAAAAAATCTGAAATAAACGGAGAATACGCTGAGCACGAGACAGATACATTTGATACGTTCATGGAATCGTCCTGGTACTACGCTCGTTATACTTGCGCAAATGCTGACACAATGATCGATTCAGAAAAAGCTAATTACTGGCTGCCTGTCGATCAATATGTTGGCGGTATAGAGCATGCTATATTACACCTTCTCTATGCACGTTTTTTCCATAAACTTATGCGAGACGAGGGCTTATTAGAATCAGATGAACCATTCGAAAGATTATTATGTCAAGGAATGGTCCTAGCTGATTCATTCTCGATAACAGAGGGTGGGAAAAAGCAGTGGATATCACCTGACGACGTCGAATTAGAGAAAGATGAAAAAGGGAAAGTCACATCGGCCAAGATCATTCGTACTGGTGAAGCCGTTGAACACAGCGGTATGACAAAGATGTCAAAATCGAAAAACAACGGGGTGGATCCGCAAACCACCATAGAGAATTATGGTGCAGACACTGTTCGATTATTTACGATGTTCGCCGCACCTCCAGAGCAATCTTTAGAATGGACGGACAGCGGAGTAGAAGGCGCTTCGCGCTTTCTTAAAAAAATTTGGAAAACCATACATGGTCATATTGAGGCTGGCACACCAGGTTTACTGGACGCAGAAAAACTCAGCGAACAACAGAAAGACTTACGTAGAAAAACCCATGAAACAATTAAGAAAGTAACTGATGATTTCAGTCGCCGGCAAACCTTCAACACTGCCATCGCAGCGGTCATGGAACTTCTCAATGAGGTGGGTCGGTTTGCCGACAGAGCAACGCCTCTCGGCCTTGCCGTAGAACGAGAAGCCCTCGAATCTTCCGTTCTACTTTTAGCTCCAATTGTCCCACATATTTGTCATCAACTTTGGCAAGAGTTGGGTCAAAATGAAGCGGTTATTGATGTTAGTTGGCCTGTTCATGACGATAACGCTCTGGTTCGCAGTAGCGTTACCATCGTTGGACAGGTTAACGGCAAAGTGCGCGCCCAAATTACTGCTCCACCTGATGCCGACAAGGAAACCTTAGAAAAGCTTACTTTGTCTGATGAAAATGTGCGTAAATTTATCGAAGGAAAAATGATTCGTAAAGTGATCGTTGTTCCAGGAAAACTCGTTAACATCGTTGCAAATTAAATTGGTAAGAGAACGCTGCTTTTGTGACAGCGAAGTAAACCTAAAACATTGAAGAAATGAATAAAAAACCTCGCTGTAGACAGCTACTCACTAACCTCTTTCGTTTTTTTAGTCTAGTAGTTGCTATCAGCTTGGTAGCAAATTGTGGTTGGCATCTTGCTGGGACACAACCAAACTTAAAAACAAAAGGAACTATCGCAAGTATTTACCTGGTAAGAGAAACCAGCGACCGTTCTTTTCATCTCGCACTTGAGGAAGAATTTGCAGCTCAAAATGTTAAGATTACGAGCGATAGTGAAATAAAACTAACTATCGCAAAACTCAGAACTGAACGTCGCCCTTATGCTTATAGCAGTACAGGTAACCCCGTTCAATACCAACTTGAAGTCAATGTGGATTATTCTTTTCAACCAAAAGATAATCGTCGCGTTCCAGAAGTAAGAACAATTACATCACGTCGACAATATGATTTTCAGGCTAGTGCAGTGATCGCAAAAAAACAGGAAGAGGACATGCTACTGTTCGAAATGCATCGAGAAATTGCAAGAAGACTTATCGCTTTAGCACGGCAAGATAACTAAATACATCGATCAAAAACGATGGCAACCCCATACTCGAAATAATTTAATTCCATTATGCCAAAAGTACGTGCTGACCAGCTCACAGGAGCGCTTAAAAAAAAATTATTTTCGGTTTACTTAATCACTGGTGATGAGCCGTTACAGGTCCAAGAATCTTGCGATTCGATACGCACCGCTGCAAGATTACAAAATTTTACTGAACGAGAGCTTTATCATACAGATTCAGGTTTTGATTGGGACCAACTTTACCACTCCGCAAATAGTCTTTCACTATTTGCCGAAAAAAAAATAATAGAAATTCGGGTACACAATGGCAAAATTGATGAAAAAGGGACTAAAGCTATCGATGAATTTTGTCAAACAGCTTCAGAAGAGACTCTGCTACTTCTTGTTTTACCAAAAATAGATAAAAGAACTCAATCAAGCCGCTGGTTTAAGGCGATTGAAAAAACCGGTTTAATCGTAACCATATGGCCGGTAACAGTACAACAACTTCCTCGATGGCTGGATTTCAGATTAAAAGCCGCCAAGATCAATGCAACAGGCGAAGCCATTGACATGCTAGCGGCCAAAGTAGAAGGCAACCTTCTTGCTGCAGTACAGGAAGTTGAAAAATTAAAACTGGTGGTTGAGCCAAATGAAACGCTTGATGCTATAAAAATGGCAAAATCGGTAATATCTTCTGCAAGGTATGACGTCTACGGATTAGTAGACAAAGCCCTCGCGGGTGCTGCTCGACAAGCCTCTGAGACTCTGCAAGGGCTCAAAACCGAAGCCACGGAACCAAGAATAATATTGTGGGCGCTTTCGAGAGAAGTACATAGCTTGTTCGCCATAAAGGAATTACTATCCGAAGGTAAAAATTTTGACTTTGCAGCAAAATCTCAAGGCGTTTGGGAAAATAGAAAAACCCCGATTAGACAAGCAGTATATAGATTGAGTTCAGAGCAGCTGATTTCGCTTATAAAAAAAATATCTCTTGCAGATCAAATGATAAAAGGCGTGATTAAAGGCGATGTTTGGAGTCTGTTAATCGACATTACTTTAAATTTAGCTGGCGTATTTACACTTAAAAAATATCAGTTAAATTAAAATATCGAATCAAAGAATTTTTTAGATATTGAGAAAAATACAATACTGATCATTGCAGATTCGTTTTTCATCGCACACTAAACGCATTAATTCATCTTCACTTAAAGGTTTAGAATAGAAATAACCCTGGACCTGGTCACAACCTTTATCGATCAACCACTTCTTCTGCGTCTCTCGCTCGACACCCTCAGCAATCACTTCGAGAGACATGTTATGCCCTAAATCAATAATTGATTTCGTTATTGCAGCGCCGCCTTCATCTCTATCAACATCTTTAATGAAACTGCGGTCAACTTTCAATTTATGGATAGGAAATTTTTTGAGGTAAGATAACGAAGAATAGCCCGTACCAAAATCATCAATAGCTAAAGACAATCCCATCTTATTTAAATCATGCAAAAGGTTAACTGTTTTACCTGCATTTTCCATTACGCTCGTTTCAGTAATTTCTAGCTCTAAGTAACGAGCCGCAAGTCCAGTTTTAACTAAAATGTTCTCTAAAATATTTTCAAAATTTTCTTGACGAAATTGTCTTGCAGACAGATTAATGGCGATTTTACCTAGATCTAGACCTTTATTTTTCCAACGGGAAAAGCTTTTACAAGCATGATATAAAACCCACTCTCCAATCGGTTCTATTAGGCCAGTTTCCTCTGCCAATGGTATAAACTCCATTGGAGAAATTAGTCCTCTAACCGGATGCTCCCAACGCACTAGAGCTTCGACACCTACAATCTGATTTGTAGATAGATCAATCTGTGGTTGATAATGAAGTACTAAGTCATTTTTTTCTATCGCTTTGCGCAATTCATTTTCCAGCAGTAAATAATTCATTGCTGTATCGGTCATTGCACTCAAGAAGAACTGTAATCGATTTTTCCCTGATGACTTTGCCCGATACATTGCCAAGTCGGCAGAGCGCAGAAGCTTATCAGTAGACTGACCGTCCTTTGGAAAAAGACTAATACCAATACTTGCGGTGCATGTAATTTCATTACCTAAAATTGAGACAGGTTTTGCCAAGCTGTCTAGCAATTTTTGAGCAACATTTTCAATGCTCAATGCGTCGTTCACATTTTCGAGCACAACAATAAATTCATCACCTCCAAGCCTTGCGATCGTATCTGTATCCCGCAATACGTTCTTCAAAATATCTGCGACTTTCTTTAGAAAAAGATCACCGGCTTCCTGCCCTAAACTATCGTTGATATTTTTAAAGCGATCGATATCAATTAAAAGCAATGCTAAATTTGTATTATTTCGTTTAGCTCTAGAAAGACTTTTTTCCATTCGATCATAGAACAATGAACGATTAGCTAAGCCAGTCAATGGATCATGAAATGCCATATAAGCAATTTGAGATTGTTGATCTCTTAGCGCTTCATCTATTGATAAATCACAACTAGAGGTTGCACCAAGTGTCAAAATAACTGGTTCGCCATTGTTTATTTTAAAACTTTGCATAGCATAGGTTTGCCGAGTTCCATCTTTGTGGTTAATGCTAATTTCCCATTTCATAGATTCGGAGCGGAACTCTTTGAGAATAGTCTCAATTCGGTTTCGAATGACAGGAGGAAAAAGCGATTTAGGATCGGTTACGGATTCAAGAGAATCTGGTACACCCATAAACTTGACGAAATGCTTGCTAGCAAAGATAAGCTCATTTTTAACATTTACAGCAAAGGCAATCACAGGGAGATGTTCTAGCATCATCATAAGATGATGTGAAAAATCCACGCCAGATACCTTTAGCCGCTGAATTTGTTTCTTTATGGCCGGGTCCACTGATAAAACAGGTTTTGAGGTCATAGAGATTGAAAAATAATTGCTAATCCTATTAGCTTAGTTTAATTTCCAGAAAATTATAGTTAACAACCCCACTAATAACTAAAAATCATAATCGCGCATGAATGACCTTGTATACTGTGATAACCCAGGGTCTTCCAACCCCTAGACAAGTAGTAACTCTCAGAATCATGGGTATAAAGCTTTAGTTCTTGTATTTTTAGTGATTTAGCAATTTCTATTGCGTGTGCAAGTAAACGGCCCCCAAACCACGTCGTCTTAGCTCCTTAACAACATAGAGATTAGTCAGCCAGATACTGCTATTAGAGACGCTTTTTCCAAATTGATAATTAACTAAACTCACTGACCCTAACGGTCGACGACAGTCATGCAGAATATAAGTGGAAGGGATGGCTGTATCACCAAGATGTTGACTCAGATTATTTTGGCGACGAAGTTTTTCAGTAATCGCGTCTTCTTCACTACTTTTAGAAGTAGATGGTTGGCGTTTCACCCACTCATGGTAGTGCCAATTAGCGACTAATTCGATCCAATCAGATACCTTGGATAGATTTTCAATTTGGTAGCTTTGCTGTTCCACAATGCCTATCTTCGTTCTATTTTGAATGAATTTGAAGCTAATTACACATCTTTGCAAACTCAAGCACTAAGTAAAATAAAAAACGTTTATTACATATCGGATTTGAACTTTCGTTTTAAAAAATCGATCATCACTCGAGTTTTGGTGGGGAGGTATTTTCTCGATGGATAGAGCAACCATACCGCAGTATCAAAGCTCGTAGCGGTCACATGATAATTCGAAAAGACGTCAATTAAGCGTCCAGATTTCACATCTTCTCTAACCAGCCAATCTGGCAATAGGCATGGTCCCAAACCATCTAGGCAGGCTTCACGTAACGCCAAAGCACTCGAGATCATTATATTGGAATTAACGGTAACCTCTTCTTGCCCACCATCTTGAGCCTTAAATATCCAGCGAGAGCGAAACCTAGGAAGATCGAATACTAACGATTTATGCTTCGATAACATTTGAGGCTGCGTTAAGGGGCTGCTTTTTTTAAGATAGCAGGGACTCGCACAAACATGGTAACGAGTTGTAAACAATTTGACACTCACAAGATCTGATCCCTGAGCAACCATTCGACAAGCAAGGTCAATATTGTTTTCAACAAGATCTAACACTTGATCTGTAAATTTGTATTCCAGACGAATATCAGGGTATTCGTTTTGAAAGGCTTCTGTGACAGGCAGCAGACATGCTTGGCCAAATGAAACAGGCGCGGTCATGCGCAGAGTACCTGCCGGAGATGAATTTTGAGCCAACACGTCTTCTCTTGCCATATCTAATTCTTCAAGAACAGGGCTTAATCTTGATAAATAATTTCTACCGCTGTCAGTTAGCGCCAACTTTCGTGTGGTACGCTGAAACAACCGAAAGCCTAATTCGCTTTCAAGCCCCGCAATACTTCTTGAAACAGAAGAAGGATCAAGGTTTTTATCTCTTGCTGCTAAGCTAAAATTTCCATGACTTGCGACAGAAACAAACAATTTAAGATCATCAATATTCAAAAGTATACCTCAGTAAACATTTAAATTAATGCGTTTTATACACAACTAAAATTCAAAATTAGATATTTATTGATAAATTAACATAAATATAATCTTAACTCCTTAAAACATTACTCGGAGCAAAACAATGAAACTCGCATTTTTAGGGCTTGGTGCCATGGGCCAAAGAATGATCAAACACCTCGTAGATACTGAATATAGCTTGTCCGTATGGAACCGAACATTGGAAACAGCACATCAATTTATTAAAGACCTAAAGATGGACGACTCAGTGGCTGAAACTCCTGCTAAGGCCTGTGAAGGCGCGGATATAGTGATTTCCATGTTGAGTGATGATATTGCCTCACAAAATACATGGGATGGACAACATGGTGCTTTATCGGCTATCGAGTCTGGAGCACTTGTTATTGAATGCTCGACGCTATCAACAGATTGGATTCAGTCGCTGGGAAAATCCTGTGACTCAAAAGGTATAGAGTTAATTGATGCACCGGTCGTTGGCTCACTTCCCCAAGCGGAAGCAGCAGCGTTGCATTTCTTTATAGGTGGTTCTGAAAGCGCGTTTTCAAGAGCACTACCAGTTCTTAAAAAGATGGGGCAACAGCAACATCATTTAGGAGACCTCGGCGCGGGCACCACAACAAAATTAATTAACAACGCATTCTTAAGCATTCAGGTTGCAAGTATTGCGGAACTTCTTAGTGTACTAGAGAGAACAAAGACAGATACTTCAAATGCATTCGATGCGATTTTACAAACACCTTTAGCAAGCCCCGTATCGAAAATTATTTCAAAACTCATTCAAGAAAACAATCATGCATCTTTATTTCCCGTTGAGCTTATGGACAAAGACCTGAGATATTTTCACGCGCTTCAATCCGACATCAGCACACCAATGACACAAGCATCTCACCAGGTTTTCAGCCAAGCGGTAGCAAATGGCTATGGAAAACTTAACATGACAGCCGTGGCTAAGCTCTTTTCGAAATGAAAAGCATTTAATTACAACTGAGGTAAGTAAAAGATCGTTTATTCAAAGCTAAGAGAATATAGCTAGGGTGATACTAATAAATTATCAACCTAGCCATACTGCAATAACGATTAAGAAAATTAGAAACAACTGTTGCAGAAAGGTGTAAATGTTCTTTGTCGTAGCACCGATCGAACATCTGACCCTTGGGTTTGCGGATCTAAAGTATCATAGAGAATTATCGCTTCACCTTGAGCGCTTTGGCTCATCTCTACCCTATTAAGTAAAACACTATCATCTCGCTGAATCGCCGGAGAGCTTGTGCCACCGCTAATAAACAAATCCGTTACATTAAGACTACCCCATACTACGGCAAAGCTTCCGCGATGATTAGCCGAAACATCTAAGGTAGGGTAACGAGGCGCATTTAATTCACTTCCGAGCTGACCTTGAGAAAGAACCACAAAATTATTATTAGCATCAACGGCATTTGTATCGAGAATAATATAGTCAACCTCACGAGCTTCACCACTCTGGGATTCCGTCACGATCGCGGCAATACCAGTGTCATTAATAGCGATATCAAAATTGTCGATGAACGTTTCTCCAGGAAGAGAGAATAGTGCGGATTCAGCAAGCCAGCGCAGACTTACTCCTCCATCACCAAAATCAATGTCCGCACTTACGCCTAATATTTGGTTATCTTGCGACCAGGCTCCGATACCAATCCCTCTTTTAGCAATAGCAATCTTAGGCGAAGACGAACGGGGCGTTGAAACAATCGTTTCAACCTGGCTCCAGGCCCCTCTAAAATAAACAGCACCTTCTTTAGTCGAGTCAACAGGGTTATCCCAAACTGCTGCCGCAATACCGTCGCTACTCATCGCAATCTGAGAGTTAAAATCACTTGTGAAACCAGGGCTAAGATCGGAAGTGTTAATTAGCGGAGTCGGCTGTCCCCACTGACCATTATTGTATGGGATCGCCAAAATACTAAAATCAAACACCTCATCGTCTACGGTCCGCTCAACAAGTGCTAACGCGTTTCCAGCATTGTCATGAACAAGGTTCAAATTACTGTATGAAACGCCACCAATAAATTGGTCTGTAAGTACGGTTATTGGATTAGACCAACCTGAGAAAGAAGAATACTGAATTGCTCTAATTTCTCTAGCACCTTGATCGAATACCTCTCCCAAAGCAATACCTTGGTTGTTATTAAAGAACGAAACCTGCGTAGGATTAATTGATATATCTAAAAATGGTAGCTGCCACAACCCATCCTTGTCAAACAGTGCAAGATTCGGTTGGCCATCTACATACCAGATGCCCACACCGTTACCACGACTGTTCAAAGAAATATCAAAAATATTACCAGTAGGAGCACGAATTTCTTCAGGTTCCCAATTCGTTTCTTCAACCCCGAAGAGTTCATCATACTGATCTTGCGTAAACTGTCGGTTTTTCCAAAGACGCACATTGTCCGCTTGTGCAATCTCTTGGAGTTCAGTCCGCATGGCGACAACTGATAAAAGATTAGATGGAGCATTGTCTAGTACAACGCTCCCAACAAAATTGTTAGAACCGCTACCACTGTAAACATCAAAAACACCTTGTTCTACGCCATCAACATCGACTTGGACTCGGTATGACAGAGCTAATCTACTCCATAATGAAGACCGAGGATTGCCGATAGGCAACTCAAGCTGTCTACCAAATAAATTGACAACATATCCAATTGTAGGCTCATTAACGACCGATAGAAAACTCCAATCAATAAAAGGTGGATCGACTTCTGATAAAGCCATTTCTAACTTAGTCCCCTCTCCCGGTGTCGCGAGAAAATAAAAATCTAATATAAAACGATCGACATCTTGATTGGTACTACCTGAATCGGATCGAGCCTCTTGTCCAGCAATATCAATTGCTTGAATATTCGGTGCACCAGAACGATTACCGGTTGGTATTGTCTGACGAAGGTTCAATGGGCTAAATACATCAACACCAGTGTTAGGAATTTGGGTACCAAGTAGGCCGGAAATTTCGTTGAAAGAATAAAACTCGACATCCGGTGTTGGAATGTCTGCTTGAATGCGACTCGCAGCCAAACGCATTTGCTCTTCGTTTAAAACCTGGTCGTCCCAGAATTCTATAGCATCGACCAAAAATTTTCGCTGCTGGCCATCACTAGATAGAACAGCCTCTTGCACTTCAACTTCGGCAAATACCGGGGGCCGCGTCACCGACAATACAAAATCGTACAAGTTTACTGGTATATCGTTGGGGTCAGAAAAACTCCAAGATTGCTCTCCCGCGAGCACTCCATTCAAATATATTTGTAGAAGGTCTTGTGCACCCCTTTCTTGATAAACAAACCCCAGACTATTCCACTGATCCGTTATGTTTAGATTTTCTTGTGCAAGGAGAATCGAAAGCCCATCAGACAACACAGCGTCGAACCCGCTGGAAGTAGGAAATAAGCGAATCTCTCTGCCACTAAAACTCAAACTTAAGCGCTCATTCGCTTCTAAGCTTGTGTCCGACTGAAAGAAGATATTAAAACTAAAGGAATTGCCACTTGGCAAAAAATCTACTCCACTAAGCAACGCCCTTTCATTCGGGTACATTGGAATAGCTCTTGGCCCAAATCCGTTTTCTGATACCTGTGGTGCTCTCCCGGTAAATGTTGCTTCTGACGTAACTGGCGATGCGATATATTGCAACTGAGGATCGTAGTCTTCAGCATACACAGCAACTGTAGGCGTCGGTAGAACACTAGGATCCATCGTTGGTGTAGGAGACGGCGTTGGACTGCCAGCAGGTGACGGAGTAACCGATGGAGATGGATTCGATGTCGGCGACGCAGTCGGACTAGGTGATGGGTTCGAAGTCGGCGTCGCAGATGGGCTTGGCGAAGGATTCAACGTCGGTGAGGCGGATGGACTCGGCGACGGATTCGATGTTGGCGTTGCAGTTGGACTTGGTGATGAAGTAGCCGTAGGGCTTGGTATTACCGTTGGAGTCACAACCGGGCTTGGCAACGCAGACGGAGTAGGGTTTGGTGTTGGCGACAGCTGCGGTGAAGGCTGTGGATTTGGCGTCGATGTCGGTGTCGGCACAGGTACATTTGTTAGAGAATCAAACAATTCTGTAAGATCATCTTGTGTTACAAGTGTATCTTTCCAAAAGGTCAAACCATCGAAATATGTCGCTGAATCTGACTGGGAAATAAAGAGGCTATCAAATTCAAACCCCGTATACTCAACAGTTTCAAATCGGGCTAGCTCTTGACCATTAAAATAAATGATCATCTCGGTCATTTCAGTTTCAATAGAGTCAGAAACCTGCAGAGTCAGCATACCCCACTCCCCGGGTAAATAAGGCGCCAAGAATGTTCTGCCGAATACGGTGACTTGGTAGCTCGCTGGCGAACCGATAGATGATAGAGCAAATTCACCAGAGCCTTCAGCTTCACCAAAGAATTGCGGTTCTGCAATAAGTTCAATGATAGAAAATATATTATTTCCATCTTGCCCAGTGAGCACTGCTTCTAAATTAAAAATGGAGGTAAACGTATCAGGGAAAAGGTTGCTATTAAAGTAGACGTTCATTAAAAAATTATCGTAATTGTCTACGTAATTGAGCGACCCACCCAATTGTGCATTTGCACCAAGCAAAATAGCATTTTGATATACGCCACCAGGAATAGAGCTCAACTCTGCTTGATTTTGCAAAGATAAACCACCGCCCTGCTGAGCTTCACCACTATCTAAAATGATAACTCCAGCTTCAGACTCCACGGCATCAATGCTTCTAAATGAAATGTCACCAACAGGAAGGCCTTGTGGTTCTGGACTAGGAGTTGGTGTAGCAGTTGACGTTGGCTGAGGACCATAAATAAACGTGAAGACATCAAGTGTTTCACCGTTGGCTATAGCACCTTCAATAACCGCGCTTTCGTTACCCCAAAACGCTCGCAAAGTGTATTCTGTTGGCTCACCGGCAAAATGGATTATACGTACGGTATATTCACCGAAAGGAGCTTGTTCACCCCAGAAAATATTTTCAGCCGAAAGCGTCACTCCAGCATCGCCATTATCAGCCTCTAACTGACCGGTAAAGCCTTCGCAATCAGCTAATCTAGAACCAAATGAAATTTCATTACCACAGGGGTCTACAACAACAACATCAATGTCATTATTATCAGAAGGCCACTCTAAGTTGACCCGAACAATTCCTTGTGCACCAGATAATCTAGATTGATCTGTATCGCTTAAACCCCGAGCTACTGGAGGTTCAGAAATGCTTCGAGTACCAGGAGATTCGTTATCGACAATAACACCAAAACCAAAGGCATCTGCAATATCTGCCTCTGTTGCTTCTAACCTGAGTAAAAAGTGCTTATCACCATCACTGACTTCATCTGTAATTAAGTTAACGAAAACTGTCTGTTCTTGCTCACCCGCTTCAAAAACTAGCGTTCCAGAAGTTGCTTCATAATCTTCGCCCGCGATCGCAGTTTGATCTTCGGTTTGATATAAAAATACGATTGGAGACTCAGCTGGCTCATCTAAAGTAACTTTAAAAGAAACCTGCTCTTGCAACTCTCCCTGTACTTCACCAATAACTCTTACTGGGTCTATGAGAGGATTAATAATGATACTCATCGTATCGGAATTAGTGATACCTGTACTTTCGCCCGATTTAAACAAGGTTGCAGAAAGCCTAAAATGCATAACAGTGGGCTCTGAAACATCAGGTACTAAAATAGAGGTAGTCGATAAAAATGGATTGAGAATAAATGCAACAGGACCATCTATTTGCGTCCATTCATATTGCACCGAGCCTTCTGCACCAGATACATTAGCCACGCCTGTGAGCGGAACTAATAAATTTGGATCACTCACCTGAGATAACCCGGCATCAACATTAATAGTCGCACTAATATCTGACGCAATCTTCGTAAAGCTCCCAACTTGAGGAGATGAAACTCGATCGGATTCGGAAGAATCGCCACCAGACCCACCACAACTAGCAATTACAATGGAAATCAAACCTATCGCAAATACGCTTTTTGCGCCCTGAAAAATTTTATTTACGCTATCCATCTTCATGTTTCTACCCTTTAAACCTACCTATTTAGAGTTCAACTCGTAAACCAAAATTGAATTTAGAAGTGTCAAAATAATCTCTGTCAATTACTTGTTCAAAATTTATAAAACCACTCAACCCTCGAGGGAAGACAGCAGTCAAACCTAAGCCAGTGCGGAAAAATAAAGTATCTGGCTCATCAGTTGTCAGAACAAAACTCGAAGTATCAACTGGAGAAAAAATAAAGCGCCCCTCTACTTCATTTTGCTCGTCAGTTAAACGATTTATAATTTCAAAATTGAAATTTGGAATTAATACCCCCCAGTTTTGACGAACAATAAACTGACCACGTGCGCCGATATTTAAGTTTGTTTCATCGTATGACATTGCATCCAGTTCGACATCAAAACCGGCAATATTTGTCTCTTGGTAAGATTCAACTTCTCCGTCTCGATATTCAAGCTGAAAAAATGGAGACAAATTAAAGGTCTTCCAATCAAAAGTATATTGCGCGCTTGAGAAGACAAAATATTGGCTGCCAGAAGTTTCGCCATTAGATTCGATATCCAAAGTACTGCCGCCTTCTTCATATTCAATGAAACGGCTCACCTCAAAATCAGATTCATCAAAACCAAGCTGAAAATCAAACGCAAAATTCCCTTGATTTACACTATAAAAGGCAATAAGAGTAATAACATCTGTATCTACTTCACCTTGATTATCTTGGTATTCTAAAGTATTGGTCGTAGTTCCAAGTGCTACCCCTAAAAACATATCGGGGGTAAATGCATAATCAACACCGATTGTTAAACCAAGCGTATCGAGATCGAATCCGTTTTCCAATTCGGTTTTTTCACGTTCAGTATCTTTCGCCTGAACACTCACAAAGATATTGAGTGGTGATTGGATTGACTCATCACCTGCAGCAGCATATGCAGAGTGGTAACCCCAAGCTAGGTTATTCTCATCGGCTTCTTGGATTCCTTGCCCCATAGAATGAATACGATTTCGAACAGCACGTGACTGCAATTGACTCGCGCCGCTAGCCACTTGCAGGAGTGCAAGCGTTTCTTCAGGTGCGATGTCTTCTATAACACCTGCAACTGCCGTGGGGTTTGTAATTGCTAAGTCCCGCAATGAGTCACAGCGGGTAGCGAGTAATAATTGCCCCTCACTAAGTTCTGTTTCAGATGCGCTACTCAATGCATCACAGGCGGCAGCTAAAGCAGCTGCGACGCTTCGATCATTTATGTCGTCAGTAGGAGTGGAAAACTCAGAGCTAGTAACAGTAACGGTAACTGTGGCGGTTGCTTGTTCTGGAGCTTCAACAAGATCCGCGATCGTATAAGTGAAGCTATCGACACCAACAAAGTTAGTTGCAGGGCGGTATGTAACTCCCCCATCATCATTTAATGTAACTACACCATTTTGCGGTTGAGTTACAAAAATAACCGCAATGTCATCACCATCTGGGTCTGAGTCGTTATTAAGAACATCTATAGTTGCCGCAAAATTAACATTAATGGATCGCGCATCATCATTTGCAATCGGAGCGGCGGCAAAGCCATCTAGACTAAAAAGCAGCGACGAAACAGCCGTGGCTTGTGCTAACTTTACAAAAATATTTTTAGGGAAATCACGATAAAACATCGTTTAGATCCTTCTAAGCAAAAGTGGATTAAGTAATTTAAATTTTGCAATTTTGTTTATCGCCATCTCTCGATAGAAAAACAAATTTTGCTGCGATAAATACTGAAATGAGCTGAGCAAGCTAATAATTATATTTCAATTAAATGATTCAAAGCTGACGCGCATTTCAGGCGTAACATTATAATTGAAACTTGTTGAAAAACGCGATGACTTAGTTCACTAAAAGTTAGGGAATATTACCTTCAAAACCAAAGGTCAAATCTACTACTTTTTTATTATTTATCTTAAGCAGATGACCATCCTTTTAAACCAATTTAAACGGCCAAACCAGAATATCTCTAAAGCAAAAATACTAAATCAGGATTTACAGGCTTTTAGATTAATGATTTAGCATTAATTTTTTTCGAATTATTTTTACAATTTCTTTCGCGCCATCTTCACGTAAAATCCCTAAGTGCGAACCTTCAATCATATGAGATTCAGGCATACCTCCAATATATTGAGACCAACCACAATCTAACCCATTACTATATCCATAACCTCTAGGCTCATTAGAGGCACGAAACACTATAAATTTCTCTGGGTGCTGCCAAGCTTTTATTTCTTTTTGATAACGCTCCCAGGCGCTTTGATACGCTAAGTTCACTTTGGTGGGGCCCGTTTTTTTGATTATCTTTGGCCCAATGTTGGGAATAGAGCGAATTGAACTATTCCATTTTCTAATTAGTTTGCTTCGCCAGTGCTTACCTTTGAACTTAAGTTTCCTAGGAGTCAACGGTAGACCTCGATTAATGCCGGGCTCAGGTAATACGAAATCGATTGAAACTACTAGTTCGACTGACTCACCAGCCGCTTCTAACTGTTTTGCGGCTTCGAATGCAATAACACTCCCAAAAGACACTCCCAATAGACGGTATGGTCCTTTAACTTGGATTTGTTTAATCGCGGTAATGTACTCTTCAGCCATTTCCTTAACATACAACTTCGTTGCGCCTTGCTCACTCTTAACTAAACGACCTTCAATGGGCAAATAAGCACCGTATACAGGAATATCATCGGCAAAATTAGCGGCTATTTCCGAATAAAGTTCAACACCGCACAAACAAAATATGGGATTTTCCTTTCCTTCTGGTTGAAGAGGAATAATTTCAATCGCATCTTCAAAGTCATCAGACTCAATAAGCTCTGCTTGTTCTCGAATAGTCGAGGCTTCGAATACAAAGCTAACAGGAAAATCGGCTGTACATTCGCGGTTTATTTCACTAATAAGTTTCGCTGCAGCGAGAGATTGACCGCCCAAAGCAAAGAAATTATCTGTTACACCAAATTCATCTATCTTTAATATTTCCGACCAAATCTTGAATAGTGTGATTTCAATTTTAGATTGCGGCTTTACTAATTCATCACCACCCTGACTGATAAGATGATGCCGAATTTTGGCTTGATCTATTTGATCGTTTTCATCCCGCGGGAACTGATCATACTCAACGATTTTAACACCGCTAAAATCTTCATCTGTCTTTACTATTTCACTAATATCGATTCGACTCGGTGTAACTTTTTTGTGCTGTGAATTTTGGACTCCAAAGCCAAAACTTTTTATATTTTTAACTTCATCTGAATTCAATGAAGATAAGATATTTGAATCACGAGAAACACCTACCATTACATTTTCGCTAGGATTACTCAAAATTAAATTCAGTGACAACATGCCAAAACTCGGCGTAACGCCATAAAGACCCTGAGCCTTAAGACCATTATCCGAATCCACTTCGGAACTCATCCCCAAACCTTTCCATGCACTCCAAGCAATCGAGTAGCTATTTAAACCTGCATGACGCTGCTGTAAGCTCAAGTCATCTAAGAATCGATTAGCAGCTGAATATGCTGGCGCTATACTCGAAGGCAACATACTTAACGTCGAAGAAAAGAAAATAGCTCTCGTCGCAGGCCGCGACCGAAGCAAGTGATCAACCGCTAAGGCACCATGGACTTTAGCGTGCAATGAAACCTTCAAACTTTCCTTATCTTGCTCGGCAATAGGCGTTTCATTAACCACACCTGCTAGGTGAAAAATTGCATTTAATGCCTGTGACGCTTCTGATTCACAATGACTTACGATTTGACTTAGTCCATCGACATCCGCTATGTCGCCAGAAAAATATTCAATATCGCCAAGAGTTTTTAGCTCATTTAACATCCCATTAACTCTCGCTCCTTTTTCACCTGGAGCATCCAAGGATGTTCGACCAACTACTCTTAAGCTGACATCAAAATCTCGTAACAGCGTCTGTGACAACTCGAAGCCAACACCACCAAATCCCCCCAATATCACGACAAGACTTTGTGGAGAAAAAACTACTTGATCTGGCTCTTGTAGAGAAAACCTGTATGGTCGCAAATGTTTAACAATTCTTCGAGCGTTTTCATTACGTTCAATTAAAGCAATTTCTTCCTCGATACTGTGTGAAGAAATTTCTAAAAACAAAAGCTCCGCAATTTGGTTTGAACATTGCTGCTCTGAAAAAGTGACACAAATCATTTTTTTATCGATACTTAAATCACTCATCGCCGATCGATAAAAACTTCCTACGGAGAAATCAAATAAAGGGGCAGAATCGTATTTTTCAGGAAACACAAAACGAAAACTATCGACGCAATCATCTTCGCTCAGCTTTTGTATCGCAACAGCTAAATTTTTCGATCGAAAAATTAAATCCTCTAGATCAAATGATTCAGAAGAAAAAAATGTAAGATCAAGTAAGCATAACGATTTTTCACCCGCTTCCGAATATACTTTTCTTAAAACCGCTTCAATTTCTTCTTGCGAATTAAGGTCTGCGCGAAAAAAATGAGCAGGTAAAGTATCCTCAACGGAACCATCTGTCAGCAAAAAATAGGACACCAGAGTTCTATCAAACATCTGCCGAATAGAATCTGGGAGAATTTGACCCTGCGCTAGAATGCAAACAAAATTAACATTTTCCTGATGGATCAAACCAAACCAATTCTTTTCAACCCAATCCCATTTTACAAACCAGTCCGGCAGAGTACGTTCATTTTTTAGAATATGATCAACGTGGATTATCTCTTGAAGAAACTCACCTGCTTCCAACATTGACACTAACTTAGAGCGTTGAATTTTTCCTATTGCCGTTTTAGGAATTCTTTCTTTTTCGAGAGGAATAAGGTAATTGGGAGAAATACCAATTGATTGCGCGACTTTTTCTCTAATGGCTTTAAGTGTTTGCACTATATCCAGTTCATTCCAAGACTCTGGCGAAAAGAACAAGGCTAAGCTTTCACGGGCATCCCCCACCGGTTTAACTGCAGTAGCAGCGGTAAAAGATACGACTACACCAGGAAGTGATTCCGTTGCTTTTTCTATTTCTATAGGAAGGTAGTTTGCACCATTTAAAACCAATGTATCTTTAGTACGGCCACTTAGATACAATTCGCCATCGATAATAAATCCCTTATCTCCAGTATCCATCCACCCATCATCTAAAAAAACTTTGTTAGCATCTTCGTTTTTATAATACCCTGGCGTTACCGCCAACCCTTTCATATGTAATTTACCAACGGTGGACTCGGGCAGTACATGATTTTGATCATCGACAATCCGCATTGACATGCCACCGATTAGCGGACCCAAACTCGTAATTGGAACAGCACTTGGGTGGCGATGACCAACAAACTTTAGTTGCCCCTTTAATGAGTCTCGATCGACGAAAACCTCTTTTAAACTCTCACCTTCTTCTACAACTGCATAGGTCACCCCAGAACCCATTTCCGCCATTCCAAACGCAGGTCTTACAGAATTTCGTGCTAACCCATAAGGCGCCAAAAGCGTTAAAAATTCATTTGTTGTATCACCAGAAACGGATTCAGCTGCGGTTAAAAATATCTTGACGCATGAAAGGTCCCAATCATGACCATACTTGTTTTTCCTCAGAACGGAATTAACGCTGGCATAAGCGAAATTGGGCGCCCAGGTGTGACTAATTCGATAGTGGTTCATTGTGCTAATCCACTCCAGAGGATCAGTTAGCACACGATCTTTATCGCAATACACCATAGTGCACCCGAGATCAATACAACGGATATGCCAATCGGATATACTTCCTATGTGATCAAAAGGAAGCCAGTTAAGAATAACGTCCTCAGGAGTTGATTGAAATAAACGGTTTGCCCCTCTTGCTCGAGTAATAACATTTCTATGGGTCATCTGAATGCATTTTGGAATTCCGGTACTGCCAGAACTCAAACAGATAAATGCCACATCATCAGGATCAACGCTAAAATTACTGTCAATTTGCAAAGGAGCGAAATCTAAAAGCAATTCAACCGGTAAAACAGTTTGGCCACCACTAGATTCAAATAGGTTTAAAGATTCCAGCTTGCCACCAACCTCTTGGTCAACAAGAACGAAGGGAGTATTGAGCAGCTGCCAAGTATTTTTAAGTTTGACAACTTCATTCGACTCTGCTGAATAAACAGGTGGCACAGACGTGATCACTGGGATACATTCGGCGACTAAAGCACCCCAAAAGGCCGTCAACGTTTGCTTGATGTCGGCCATATGAATGATCACATGCTGTCGTCTTTGCGCCCCGTTATTCGCTAACCCAGAGGCAATTCGAGTAGCGCCATCTAACAGCTCGGAGAAGCTTTGCTTTTCAACGCTTTCCGCCCCCAGATAAAGAAAGTTTTCTCCTTGATACTTTTCTGCAGCATTTTGCAAGCTTTCGACAAGAGAAACCGGAGTGGACAATTGCTCCTCTGTCACTGAGCTTTCAATCAACGCTTGTGGCAAGTCTAGCGGAGCTGTCGAAACAATCGCTTGCTCCTCAGCTTCAGCGTCTTCTACAACAGCTTTGTAGGTTTTAGATGAGGCTAAGTCATATACATGATATCGAGGAAGCTCAGACTTATTTGGAACAACAACTTCAATGACTTCGTTTACTGCATCTTTGGCTTCAATAAGCCCTTTAAGCTCGGCTATAACCGCTTTGCTCGGAATTACCAATTCATTGAGAGTGCGCAAGTCTGGCTTTCCATTCTCATCAATTGGTAAGGATGAAACCTGGACCCATTCGTCGACAAGGCCATCAAGCTTTACTTGATCATCTTTTAATACTTGAGAGGCAACAATATAGGCGACTTTAACATCCTGATTGCCAATATTTTTAGATGTGACAACCGCATCCAGAATACCTGGAATTGAGCGAAATTCAGAAATATCGGTGGGAACGAGAAAGGACTCAGTCGATAAAGTTGCAATTTCGGCCGAAGCACCTAGTGTTTCCATATGTTAAACCTGTTTAAATATCACACAAAAATTAAAAATCAACCACAAGAATTTCGCGCAAAAGATGCCGCAAGAGGAATCAGGCTACCAAAGTAAAAAGACAGAGATTTGTAATTACAAAGAAAATACTGCGCTTTATCAATTTTCCTGCCAAATTATAAATCAAAACCGTGGGTATAGCGGCATTATATCTCACATTCACCTGCTTTTTTTGTTTTGCATTTAGTCTTAAATGTTACTCGATGAACAAATAGACAACAATACACGTCTAGAGAAATCAAATAGATCTAAACCACTAACGTATTATCCACAATTTAAATAAGAATATTTAAGCGATCTAGGCGGGGGAATTGTAAATTCTTCACACAACATGAAATTTTAAAGTGCGAATTAGCTAAGCGATAAAGTATTTAAATCTGGGCCATCCAAGAAATTAACAAGTTAACTATAATGCAAGGTTATGACAATATTATGGACGACCACCATAGGATATTGAACCGCTTGTATAAGCCGAACCAAATGACAACGCTAAGTTAGCTACTTGATATACTGCTGACTCTATTTGCGATACATCTAGCGATCCTAACGGGTGAATAAAAACCGCATAAAGCACACCATCACTTACCGCATATCGCGCATCTAGAGCCTTATGAAAATTGGCCTCCATCACCAAGTCTATTTGCTCTCTAGACATTTTTTCATATTGAACAATGGGAGCAATAATTCGCATTCGGTCATAAGCTGCGTCGGAGATCAAATACATTGGTACATTACTGTATTTAAATTCCACGACTCCTTTCTCGCCTTTTGACTCTTGCGCTAAAACTTTGACTATTTCTTCAAGCTTGGACTGATCCATGGTTTCGTTTGCCATATTAGCCCCAGAAGAAGGATCTATTTTTTGTTCTACCGCAATCTTTTCTTTCGATTCAACATTACCTGGAACCTTTCCGACAAACTCGGGCTTTTCAGCTAAAACATTCTGGGCAAAAAAATAGACTCCGAAGAAAATTATACGTGAATTACGCTTCTTCATTGGATTGACAATATGCATCTGAAACTCCCTGATCAATTTTCCATATCATACACGAGATTAAAGTTAAAAAACTATGCCGCGCAGTGTTACTTTATCAAATAAGTTAAGTCACAAGTGTTTTTAAAACGCTGCCGACATATTCCTGAAGTACATACGGTGATTGCTCTAAGAAAAAATCAATCTCACGATCGGAGTTAAGTTTAATTTTATTCTCTTTCACATAATCCTCTGCAGCAGCTTCCAAAACCTCGCCTAAAACTATGCTATTCGCAAATTTAACATCTGGGTTATCTTTGCAAAATTGGGTATAGGCATATAGCGTTTCAACTATAGCGCTCTTGTAAAACGCAGGATGTAACTGCTGTACCAGTTGATCGATGTATCTGGCAAAACTTTCTTCACCCGGCGTCATAGAACTTTGAGTTAACGCCGTGTCAATCGCACAATCTTGCTCTCCAATATCACCAAATACGAGCCGTTTGGTATGACCTAAGCTTTGCCAAATATCTTTTAAAAAAGAGCTCTCGAATCTGGGTATTAAACCTCGAGCCAAACGCCATTCCAGCCAATCGGTGTCAATCGCATTAAAAGCCTGAGCCTTTGCAGTGAAGAGCTGTTCACTGTTAATATCTTTTTGGCAAAAGTTAAAATTTACACCTTGATCATAAATTTTGCGCTGTTCTAGGAGAATTTCGTGGACCTTATTCGTAATCTCTGAAGGTGACTTAAGACCAAGCTCAACAATCTCATCCAGCTCTAAAGCGCGATTATCGGATTTCACACACAATTTAAGTAAATTATGAAGATGAACAGTGCGCATACCTTCAAATAACTTAGGTGAAGATCTCGCTAAAGAACCAATCAAAGCTAACATCTCTTGTGCCAAAGCATTCTCAATAGGAGAGCGCACCACTTCTTTTATTATTTTAGCAATTTCGTCGTTGGGGATAGGCGTATCAATGACGCGCTCACTAGTTTTGTCGTAGCCCACAGCAACATCTAAATGGCGAGAACTAAAAACAACTAGGGCATCACCAAGGTCTTCATGATTGCAATCAAGCAGCATAAAACAGTAACGTGCAGTGAGCCAATGATTTTGATTTTCCGCATCACAATAGACCGATTTTAACAAATCACTCAATACCAAAACTTCCGCACTTCCAACTAAAACATCTCCTGGATTTACAGCTTCAACCAGAGAGTTTAACGCTTTGTAACTTGCTAAGTCGGTTTTTCCGTAAGACGCTAAAAACTGAATAACGGATTGATTAGTCGATTGACTAAATATTTCTAGCAGCTCTTTGCCTCGCCTTGCGCTTTCCATTTCTAATGGCGTAATGCAAAAGTTAGGTACATGCAAATGATTCACTCGAGAAGCTCTAAAAGCGAGATTCGCAGAGGCATATCCTACATTCTCGTTGCTTGTACGCAATTGCAAACTTCGCAATCGATCAAACAGCACTTTAGCTTTTGGGGAACGACAAAGGTCCCCATTAAGCATCAATGTAAAAACGGCGACCTCATTGTTAATCCAATGCTTGCGAATTTGAGCTATTTCTCGTTCGACAGAATCAGCGACTAGCTGCGCATCCCTGAGTCGATAATCACCAGTTTCACTCTGCAACCAAGATAAACATAAAAAATTTCTATCATTAAGGGAATAAGTTTGCGATGTGGCCAGGCTTTGCAAGCGTCGGTTTGGTCTTCCACTTAACCCCAAAGCTTCATTGGCACCAACTTGAGAATACGCTTGACGAAGATGAGGGGCAGACATTACTCCAAGCGGTTTAATATCATCGATGGATTCGGCTATCACACCATTTTCAGCGAGCAACTGCTTAATTTCTTCGTTTTCAGCTAAGACAACCAACGCTATCTGAGATTTAACATATCGCGTTGAACGAGCACGCATTTTCAGGGGATCAAGATCATCTCTTGAGATTAACCCCTCATCCAGCATAACACCGGTAAGATACAAACTCTGCGCCCAGACTAATGGTAGGTTGTCATTAGGTACTCGCTTTTGACTACCCGGTTTTTTTCGCTCTTCTTCAATAACGTCTTCAGGAACGTAATACAATTCTGGAATCAAACCAAACCCATCTTTTTCGACCATTACGGATTCGATTTTTTCGCGATAAAACTTGGCTGTTGAATCATTGTCATCAAACAAAGCTGCAATATATAGGTATGTAAAAAACAATGGCCATTCGGATTCAATATTTTCGAAACTAGCAAGTTCTGAACGTTCGTAATAGATTCGAGAACTTTCCTCCACAACAGTTTGGTGACCATCCCATAGGAATCGTTTACAACCGTATTCGCCACCAAGCTTGTTCAATATTTCATCACGAGTTTTGGTCACTAACTCTTGGTCACCCACAGCAAACGCAGGAAAGCCAATCACACTGAGCAGAGCACTATCGACTTCTTTAGAAAGAGATTCTCGAGGTAACAAAGATGCGAGTACATTTCGCGCATGAGAAATCGCATCAGGTACCGTGTGCAATATTGCTCTTGGTGGACCACTTCGAGAAAACAGATTAAACCCATCGAGTGCCTGAAGAGCAGCTTTAGCCATTCCGACGGAACTCGCATTAATCTCAGTATTCCCATTATTAATTTTATTCCCGCGCTCCCAAATACCAAAATCCGGAGTTCGGTAAGCACTGCCTATGTAATAGATTAAATTTTGAACAAAATCCACTTCGCTATAGGTTTTAACGATCCGCAATCCAGATGCCGACATCTGTCCCAACATTAAGAGATAAAGCGATGTTGCATCAATTTGTAAATGCCCCCAAGCATGATCAGCAACTACGGGCAAACCGGTTGTCGTGTCGTATTTTGCATGTAGAGCATCATGAGGATGAAATGTGGTTTTAAACGTCTCCACTTTGTCGGATTGACGCATCATTGACTGTAACAGGCCACGCATCAATTTTATTGTGCATTGCGAGAGTTCATCCGCGCGGAATTTATCACCATGTCGACGAAATGCTAGCGATAAAGCCCAAACACACATGATCGAGTAAACATTATCTCTAACCCATGCATCGGTATAGTCTCCATGAGTATTCACTGCTGTGCTTGCGGGTAAAAGTCCCGTCACTGGATGCTGGCGGCGAACAATGACTTCGCTCACCTCTTTGTATAACTTGTCGAGTAGTTCTTTCGTCTTCATAGTGCCCTAAAAGTTGTTTTGAACGCCAAAACTCAATAATTCAATTTTAAAGAGTTATTACGCGATTAATAAGACTAAGTTTAGCTGGCAATTTAATAGTAACGCAGAAAATTAGCGCCAGGTTGAAAATACTATTACATGAAAATTGAAATAAGAAACAATAACAATGATACCTTTTCTGAATTTATTCGCCCAGCATTTAGACGCAATAATTATCATGTGATCTTTGTTTATACATCTTGATTTAAAGCTGAACATTAGCATGTTTTAAAGCTCAACTTCAGCTTGACACTGTATATTTTTACATATACTGTATATTCATCCACAAACAACCCAAAGAGATCGATATCTATGGCCGTTATTACAGTTTGGAAATGCGACAGAGACGACACTATGTTCGAGAATAAAAAAGATGCAGAAGACTATGACAAGATGTTGGAACTCGCGGCCAACATCACAGAGTTTATTGAAAAGTCCATTCAAGATATAGATGAAAAACATAGCGAAGCCATTGGACTCCTTTTTGCGAAACATAAAGAAGACTTAGCTAAAGCATGCAAAGGAAAGCCTGAAGTCATTTTAGAAGCTCAGGCAGACGAAAGCCTATCTGCCGAAAGTGATTCAAAAACTGAAAATGTAACCAAGCTTGTTGCCGGATAGTTTTTTAACTTCCAAAAATACAAGACGCTAATTGAGATCCACTTGATAGCCCAGTCCACCACTACCCTTTGACCCACCGCTTGGGCTATCTTCTTTAACCGCTCTTGATTTCAGGAGCGGTTTTTTTATCTTAAATAAAAATCAACCGATTAAAATTTTTCAAGAGATAGGTTACGTATAAACCTATAATTGCATTTGAGTATTAAGAATGATTTGATAAATAGTTTTGGAAACATAAAAGAGCATCCATAGGCTACAAACCTCATGACTCTTAAAAGAAGGTAAGCTCATAGCCATCTCATAAATACTCTTTTAGGACACAGATTCAAGTCTCTCCAAATATTAGAAAGTAAAATACTAATTGGAGAAAAAAGCCCAAATTAAATACGTATTCTCATAACTAAATATTGTAACACCTACCTAGCTGGGACATCGAAATCCGTCATAGATTTCTCAATTGTATATAGACTGTATTTAAAAAAATAAGAAGTAAAAAATAAATTTAATGCTAGTCATTATCAGAATTCCCATTAAGCTTAATGAGGAATGTCATTCTTATTACCTTTACTGTTTTAGTATTCAAGCCGTAGTAAAAAATCTTACTTAACAAAGAATGAATAAATTTATGAAAATCATAAAAGAACTTATTAAGTCGAGCATATACAATAAAGAATACATAAAGATTAAAAATAAGGATTTAGCTAAATTTGTCACAGTTATAAATATGAACAACATACACATCGATTTATTTGTCACGTCCAACACACTTGGTGCTATTCGAACCAACCGAGTGAATCTTAGTGTTATTCTGCCTAAGAGCAGTCCCAAAGCAAATCGAAAACTAACATTGTATGTCGGTGCTAAAAGCGGCAACTTCCACCTAATTACCGATGCTTTTAACGATAATATTTTTATCGGTGATGAAGTTTCCACATTCGATTGTTTTTTAAACCTTTTTGGTGGCTGTAATGTGTATATTGGTGATCAATCTACATCATTTACGTTAAAAATACAGGGGCAGAATAGCGATATTATTATCGGCAAAGATACAATGATCTCTGACAATGTGCGAATACAAGCAGCGCAGATGCACCCTATTATTGATACTAAAACAGGGGAAGTTCTGCAACAGAACTCAGATCCGACCATTATTGAAGATCACGTTTGGGTAGGTTTAAACTCTACTGTCCTGCCAGGTGTAAAAGTGAGTGAAGGATCAATCGTTGGTGCTTGTAGCGTCGTAAATAAATCTATTCCCAAAAACTGTATTTGCGCCGGTGTACCTGCCAAAGTAATAAAAGAGAATAAAACCTGGTCACGAGAATGGGGAAAACTTGATGAATATGTTCAAAAATATATAACTGATAAAACTGCGTCATCATTAAACAAAGTTAGCCCTTACAAAAGTGAAGACTAAAAGCAGCATTACTGCTTGTATTTCCATTGGTTTTTTTGATTGAATAATTATCAGCGTGGAAGTTAATATTACAAAATTCACTCACTAACTAATCAAAAACACAGAAATAAAGAAATATAGAATGAACAGGTACTTAATTTTAATTTTCACATTTATTGCTGTATTTAGTTGCGAGAAAAAAGATATACAAAAAGCTGAAAAGCCTAAAACAACGAATAATAATGTCCATCAAGTTCATACTGAAATAGGCAATCTCACTAAATTAATAGATTTACCTTATCCGAATAAATACATAAGATGGCAAATTTCTGAGATTAAAGAATCTAAAACAGCAAGTCTTACAGTATTAGTAAAATTTTCAGAAGATGACTTTAATCAAATTGTTACTTTGAGCCCACCTCTATCTAGAGGACATAGTCATAGAATCAGAAGATCGATTTATACAGATTGGTTCCCCAAAAATTTAAAGAACCGCTTAAACGCATCAATCGATACAAAAACTGCGAAATTAGAAAAGGTAAACATTTACGAGCCTTCTCAGTTTATTAATCAAGACCTATCACCGTTTGTTAATGGTCATATAGTATCACTTGATCAAAACTATATATTAATTGAGCTGTATTCATTCTGAAAGCAATGGGCAAGTTATCTGCAAGACAAAAAAGTCCTTAATAAAACCATTTAATCACTTAAAATACATCAATAAATGATTAGCGACAGGCCTTTCTCTACCTGGTATTTTTGTGTGGATAGGTCTATTCAATACTCGGACTTTATTAAAGCTCTTCCATGCTAAAGTGGCAGAACCGCCACCATCTAATTCAATAGCGTTGTCAACCCCCAAGGAGGTCAAATAGTTCGCTAGCGTTTGTAACGAAATCCCATCACTATAGCCAGGTTGTTTTCCGTCTACTATAACAAAAAATACTCTTTTACTATCATTGCTCCACCCCACGACAGTTCTTGGATATAGTCGACTTTCCAATTCTTTTTTAATAGCGCCATCGCGAATTAAAATAGATTTTCCAGACAACATAAAGCGGTAATTATCTAGATCAAGCTCAGCTATATCAGCTTCAACAAGAAGAAGTTCTCCACTGTGTTTTTGCAACAACTTGGGCCATGTTTTAACAGGTATTCCATACATTAATTGTTTTGAATACGTATTCCCAATGCTTTGCACTAAGTCACCTGCGTGGGGGTAATAGTCAAAAAGATGTTTTTCACGAAAAGGAGCGAAGAAACTTGCATTAATTGCAATATTTGCATCAGATATTTTTAGCGCTTTAGAAGTAATCATTGCAGGAAAAAATAGTTTACCATCTTTCTGCACTGACGGATGCGTCACATCTAACTCTACTCGATCAAGATCTGCCGTAATAATATGTATATAAGACCTTGAGTTATTGGTCTCAAAGTTAACTCTCTCAAATACGACTCCAGGAGCAAGCGAAGTATTTTCTTCAAGAGATCTCTTAAAGTAGTGTAACGAAATGTAAATATTTAATATAAAGCATAAACCACAAAAAGGGATAAAAGCCATTCCAATAATGAATTTAATAACTCTGTTTTTGCTAAAGGAAATCGCAAAGATACACAAAAGCAATAGCAATACTCCAAAAGCAAAAAGCACTGCATTTGTTAGATTCAATTTCGTTCCTTTTTAATTTAAACGATCTGCGAATAGCAAAGAAAAAGCCTTTTCATAAAGCTAAAATCTTCACTATTACAAATTAATATTTTTGAGTAATTCTTCTATATCCCTAATCCGCGTATCATGATTTGGATGAGTGGAAAGCCATTCAAATGTGTTGCCGTGTCTTTCTTCTAAAACCTGAAAAAACTCAATCATGCCTCGAGGATCAATACCAGCATCAATGAGCTGTTTCACAGCTTCGCGATCAGCTTCGCTCTCAGCGGACCGAGAAAAACTCAGCTGTAAAAACTGGTGACTCATTAAAGCAAGAGAGCCAGATAAGTCTCCAAGAGCCACACTAATCATAGCGCCAAATCCAGCCTGCTTAACTAAAGCCTTCAAACCATGCTTTAGCTCGACATGCTGTATTTCATGAGCGAGTACACCTGCAAGTTGCGCAGGATAACGGCGAGTCTGTTCAATCAAACCTTGATGCACAACAATCGTACCACCTGGTATGGCAAATGCGTTTATACTGGTTTCCGGCGAAATATAAACTTCATAATAATAGTCAGAATCTTCAGGTGTGAGCTGATTGAACAAATCCATTACATAAAACCAATCATCTGATTTTTGTATATATTGATCAAACGGAAGTTGTGATTTAGTCATCTCTCCAAGCCGAACTTCCTGTTCTAACGGAATTTTATTTGCGATCCATTCCGCCAAAGAATCATTAAAGGTCCAAGCCAATAAAACCAATAAGAAAGGAAAAGCAATGAATACAAAAAGCACCGAATAGGCAATCGCTCTTTTGCTATTATGACTACGTTTTTTGTTGCTCAATTGGCTGATTTGTTTTTCAACCGGATAATGCCTTAACCAGCTTAATAATTGCAGAGTATCTTTTTTGGAATTAACTTGGATGGCAAATGAATCTTCACCATCCCTCCAGCTCACTTCTAAACCTTGCTCATCCATTCCCACAGTCCGCAAATCGAGCAATACTTTTGGAATGAATCGACAATTATCAAGCGTAAAAATTTCGATTTCAGAACCAGAAATCGCCAACTCTATTGCCTTCCCAGTAGGGCAAGAGGATGAATAAAACCGCGCTTGAAGGTGATTGTCCAACGGGCCTGAAGAGGAATTCCCATCCATAATTATTTGTCTTTTATCCGTTGTCTCCATCTAGAAGATTACCTAAACCGCCTAGGATGGAACCTTCTCCCCTTGAACCACCAGACTGTGGTGCATAGGCGATTATTCGCCCAGCCAATCGAGAAATAGGTAAAGATTGAAGCCAAACCTTCCCTGGTCCTCTCAATGTCGCAAAGAAAAGCCCTTCACCACCAAAAATAGCCGACTTCAATTTACCAACATACTGAATATCAAAATCAACACTGTTTTGGTAACCTACTACACAACCTGTGTCAGCACGAAGGACTTCACCAGGCGCAAGCGTTCTTTCACAGAGGGTACCACCTGCATGAACAAAGGCCATACCATCACCTTGTAAACGCTGCATAATAAAACCTTCACCACCAAACAATGCAGTACCTATTTTTCGCTGAAAGGCGATACCTAAGGAAACACCGCGCGCGGCACATAAAAAAGCATCTTTCTGACAGATAAACTCACCACCAATTTCCTCCAGATTAATTGGAATAATTTTACCCGGATGAGGCGCTGCGAAGGCCACACGTTTTTTCCCCGTGCCTTCATGGTGAAAAATTGTTGTAAACAATGATTCACCAGTAATAAGACGCTTACCCGCACCCATTAGCTTTCCAAATAAACCAGCATTCTTTTGCTCATCAGAACCATCACCAAACGTTGTATCCATCTCAATGCCCGGCTCCATCATCATCATTGCTCCTGCCTCACCAATCGCAGCTTCGCCTGGGTCTAGTTCAATTTCAACATACTGCATGTCATCGCCAAAAATTTCGTAATCGATTACATCCATCGCCATGTTTTTTTCCTCAAAGTAATAGTGATATTTTAAGTAAGGTTAATATTTATGGTTTAAAAAGTTTTTGGGACATATCCTTAACAAAATTATGGCTTCCAAGCAGTTAAAGTTTTGTTAAATTGCATCAATATCAGACAGGATTAATCCGATTAAAACCTAAATGGCAAATGCAATACTCGTTTGAATTTCTTATTTGCATTCAAAAAACGCCAAAAATCAGCTGTTATTAAAAAATTACGGCGCTTGTCAGAATTCGTTAACTGTATTTAAGTAACTAACTAGAACTAGCCTTATTTTAATGGATTAACTAGATTGACAACAGTGAACTTTAAGCACAAAATGACTGACTAGTCAGTTCAACCCAATCATTATGAATCAAAAAGAATTAGTCATTATTGAGACCGCGATTCAGTTATTTGCCGCTGAAGGCGTAAGTGTAGCCACGTCAAAAATAGCAAACGAAGCTGGGATATCAAACGGTACGCTGTTTAACTACTTCAATACAAAACAAACACTTATCGATAACACATACGTTTTTATAAAGAATAAAATATCAAGAGATATCTTAGGGGAGATAAATATTGAGGATGACATCAGAATCGTCCTAGAGCAAGTTTGGAACAAATACATTATGTGGGCACTTCAATTTCCAGACGAACGCAGAGTCATTGAGCTACTCAAATCATCGCAGCTGCTAAGCGAGGAGACAATTAATGAAGCCGAACAAGCCTGGGGCCCATTGATTGAAGCAATTGAAAAAGCAACAACAAAAAATCTCATTGTAGCTGCACCAGTGAATTTTTTAACAAGTATTGCGAGTGGAAATTTATCCTCAACAATAGATTACATTGAACGTAGCAAGTTTTCGAAAAAGCTCTGGCAGGATGTGATCGATTTGAGTTTTCAAACATACTGGCGAGGTATTCAACCTAATTTAAATTAGGAAAACTAAGTATTAACTGTATTATAAATAAACTCTCATCTAACAATTTAAGCAACAAAAGTATTCACGATATTAAAATTTTAATTCTCACGCCGTTAGGGGGCACACCATGAATTTGAAACAAACGTTAAAAGTTAACATGGTCAGCTTTTTCATTGCAGTTCTCGCATCTTGTGGCGAACAACAAGCCGCTGGCCCAGCTCCAGGAGCACCACAAGGCGTTCCGGTAAAAATATCAAAACCGCTAGTTAAAAATTTAACTGAATGGGATGAATTTACCGGAAGATTTCAAGCACATCAGCGTGTAGAGGTGCGTTCTAGAGTAAGCGGCTATCTCGATGAGGTTAAATTTGAAGACGGCCAAATTATCGAGAAAGATGATGTCTTATTTGTTATTGATCAGCGGCCATTTCAGATTCAAGTAGATCAGGAGCAAGCAAGGTTCGACTCCGCGAACAGCGAATATCAGCGAGCAAAAGGTCTACGAAAGTCAAAGTCTATTTCTGAAGAATTGTATCAAGAAAGGCTACAAGCGATGCGTGTTGCGAAGGCTTCGCTCGATCAAGCCCTATTAAACTTGGAATTCACTGAAATCAAGGCGCCAATTTCCGGAAGAATTAGCAGGAACCTTATCGACATAGGTAATGCGGTAAATGGTAATTTATCAAGCGGTGCAACTTTATTAACGACCATCGTAAGCACTTCACCGGTCGAATTTTATTTCGAGGTTACTGAAACAGGATTACTTAATTATTTAAGAGCTAAGCAAAGGGGTGAAGCGATAACCGATCGAGGCAAAGGTTATCCAGTATTTTTGAAGTTACAAGATGAAACTGAATATTTACATGAAGGAAAAATCAACTTTGCAGACAATGAAATTTCTGAAGATACCGGAACGGTTCAAGTGCGAGCAATTTTCGATAACGTTGAACAACTTTTCGAACCTGGCATGTTTGCTCGTCTGCGCGCAGCTCGAGGACCTGCAGGAGACAAATTAGTTGTGCCACAACACGTTATTGGTACTGAGCAAGTTCGAAAATATGTCTACGCGCTAGATGATGAAAACAAGGCAATTCGAAAATATTTGACTCTTGGTGCAATAACCGAAGATGGAATGCAGATTGTTCACTCAGGATTAACCAAAGATGACCGAATTGTAGTGGGAGGCCTGCATATGGTGCGCCCTGGCGCCAAAATCATACCCATTGAAGAAAACAAAAATGACACGGGTGGTGCGCCTCAAGCAGGGAGTGAAATATAATGTCCTTTTCCCATTTTTTCATAGACAGACCTAGGTTCGCAGCTGTCATTTCAACCATGATAGTTATCTTTGGTTTACTTTCTTATTTCACACTACCCGTCGCCCAATACCCAGAAATTAGCCCACCGCAAGTCCAAGTACGAGCATCTTATCCCGGTGCAAATGCCGAAACCATTGCCAGAACAGTTGCAACGCCTTTAGAGCAAGAAATTAATGGAATAGAGAACATGTTATACATGTCTTCTCAAGCTACGAATGATGGGTCGATGGTTCTTAGTGTAACCTTTAAACCTGGAACAGATATCGATACCGCACAGGTTTTGGTACAAAATCGAGTCTCGGCAGCTGAACCACGTTTACCAGAGGAAGTGAGGCGCAGAGGCGTTACCACAATAAAAAATTCGCCTGACATTTTGATGGCGATAAACCTATATTCACCTGAAGGAACCTACGGATTAAATTACATAGGTAACTATGCTAGCCTAGAAATTAGCGATCGATTAAATCGCCTTGAAGGCGTAGGCAATTCTCAAGTATTTGGAGCAAGCGACTACGCAATGAGGATATGGTTTGACCCTGATCATATGGCTTCATTAAACTTGACCGCAGAAGATGTAATCTACGCAATACGCAGTCAGAATGTGCAAGTGGCCGCTGGAGCGATTAATCAATCCCCTATCCCCGGGATTCAAAACGCATTCGAACTTTCTGTACAAACTCAAGGTAGGCTCATCAACCAGACTGAATTTGAAAATATCATAGTTAAATCGGGCGAAGGGGGTGCACTTGTTCGACTTAAAGATGTCGCTAAAGTTGAACTTGGAGCCGAGAGCTATTCAAGCCGAGGCTACTTAGGCCAAAACCCTTCGGTTGTTGTTGTATTAAATATGCGTCCAGGAGCAAACGCACTAGAAACTGCCGATAGTGTAATCGCTGAAATGCAATCTCTGTCAGCGTCTTTTCCAGATGATCTTGAATATAAAATTATTTATAACCCAACAGAGTATATTGCAGAATCTATTAGTGAAGTATTCATAACATTACTGATAGCCATTCTTCTAGTCATTCTTGTCATTTTAGTATTTTTACAAAGCTGGCGGACAGCATTGATTCCAGTGATCGCAATCCCGATTTCTTTGGTCGGAACATTTGGTCTTATGCTCGCCTTTGGTTATTCACTGAATATGTTATCGCTTTTTGGCTTAGTACTAGCAATAGGTATTGTGGTCGATGATGCGATTGTTGTGGTAGAAAATGTTGAACGCAAACTTCGCCAAGGCATCGAGATAGTAAAAGCCACAAAAGACACAATGACCGAGGTAGGAGGCGCACTTATCGCAACCTCTCTCGTGTTAGTCGCAGTATTTCTACCAACTGTTTTAATGGAGGGAATTTCTGGGCAGTTCTATAAACAGTTTGGTGTGACAATCGCTGCGGCAACGATGATTTCTACGGTGGTCACATTAACCCTAAGCCCAGCCATGGCGGCAATTTTCATGAAAGGCATAGGCCAAGACGACAATAAAGGTTTGCTTTCCGGGCCAGCAAATTTATTTAATCGGTTTATGGATAAGCTATCGGATAGCTACGGCTATGTCGTTTCCAAGATGGTTCGGCTGAGTTTAATCGTTTCATTAATTTACGTTTGTCTCATCGCTCTTACTGGGTTTCAATTTTCTAAAATACCTACCGGGTTTATTCCATCTCAGGATCAAGGCTACGCAATTACAATCATTAACCTTCCTCCTGGAGCATCCTTAGACCGAACGGATGAAGTCGTACACAAAGCTACACAGGCGCTCTTAGCAATTCCTGATGTTGAAGACACTGTTGGATTCGCTGGCTTTTCAGCGGCCACTAGCTCGATTGCGAGTAATGCCGGCGCGATATTCGCCGTACTAAAACCAATGAACGAACGCAGAAATATCGACGCTATCATTGCGGATATGCGCGCCGCTATGTTTGCTATTGACGATGCGTTCATTATTGCAGTTCCGCCACCTCCGGTTAGCGGAATGGGTAACGCAGGTGGTTTCAAAATGATGATTCAAGATCGCGCTGGGATGGGACCTCAAGCTCTAGAGCAAGCGGCTTGGGGAGTCGCAATTGCAGCGAATCAAGCTGCAGAGACAACCTCCTCTTACACATTTTTTGAAACCCATACGCCTCGTATTTATTTAGATATAGATAGAGAAAAGGCACGCAGATTGAAAGTAGATTTACAAGCTATTTTTAATACGCTTGAACAAAACCTAGGATCGGCATATGTCAACGATTTTAATATTCTTGGTCGAACCTTCCGTGTAATGGCACAAGCAGGAGCCGAGTATCGGTTAACAAAAGATGACATACTTCGTTTGAGAGTGCGAAGTACGCAAGGAAACATGGTTCCGATTGGTTCACTCGGAACACTTAAAGAAACCTCGGGTCCATCGCGTGTGCCAAGATACAACCTTTATCCTGCAGCGGCAGTAAGCGGCGATACCGCTCCCGGATTTAGCTCTGGACAGGCCTTAGATCGAATGGAAGCAATAGCCAAACAAGCTCTACCCGAAGGCTTTGGATTTGAATGGACTGAATTAGCTTTCCAAGAAAAATCGACCGGCAATACCGCTATCGTTATATTTGCACTGGCGGTTTTATTTGTATTTTTACTATTGTCTGCACAATACGAAAGCTGGACTCTACCATTAGCAATCGTATTAATTGTTCCCATGTGTTTGTTGTCAGCCGGTGCGGGACTATTAATTGCCAGTATGGATAACAATATTCTCACCCAGATTGGTTTAATCGTACTAATCGGGCTAGCGTCTAAAAATGCCATCCTTATCGTTGAATTTGCCAAACAAAATGAGGATGAAGCAAATATGAATAAATTTGATGCGGCGGTAGAGGCCTGTCGAACTCGATTGCGTCCAATACTAATGACTGCTTTTTCGTTTATTCTAGGTGTGCTCCCACTATTATTCGCGACAGGCGCCGGTTTTGAAATGCGCAGAGCCATTGGCATGACGGTCTTTAGTGGAATGCTTGGCGTTACACTGTTCGGACTCCTGTTCACACCAGTATTTTATGTGCTTTGTCGTAAGCTTGTCTTACCTGAGAGATTATCTGAACCTAAAAGAAATTATTTAGCAAAATAAAATTTAATATTCGTAGACGCTTTGAACCGGTCGATTAGAGGCTAATCTTAAAAAAACACTCTAGTATCAAAAAAAGGGCGAAAAAATCGCCCTTTTTATTTATTCGCTCATCAAATAACTAGCTTATTAATACGGCAAGAAATCAAGCGCGTATTCCACAGTCGTTTGAACAACATCTAACGCACCGAAATTAATCAATCTAATTCGACTAAGAAGTTTTCTCTCCAATGCGGGATCATTCAAATCACTGGAAACAATAGACGCATTGGAAACCTTACCACTTGCTTCGATAACAATTTTAAAAACCACCTTTCCTTCTAAAGAAGGATTTTTCCGCAGAGCCCGGTTATAGATTGCGAATATAGCGCTCTTGTTAGCACCCATCACTTTTCGGATACTTTCATCACTACGTTTTGATTTTTCACCTGGTTTACGTGGTTTTCCTGTTTCACCTTTTGCTTTCGCTAGTTTTGAGTTAGCAGAAGCCAATTTATTTGAAACTTTCGTGGAAGTTTTTCCTGATAAAGCAACGCCACCCGTATTCCTGCTTAACTTACTCGTGTCGATACCACCACTCGTTGCGTTTGCACCAGCAGCAATAATGGATCGATCAAGCTCCTCAGCTTCGCCAGTAGATTGAGTTAGGTCGTCACCCACATCAGACAAATCAAATGCATCACGCATTTCTGATAAAGCATCGGCAAATTGGTTAATCTCTGCTTCAGCAGCTTCTTGCGCTTCAACTAACTTGGCAGGCTCAGGTTCTGGGTCAGGCTCCGGCTCTGGATCTTCAATTTTTGGTTCTTCTTCTGGTTCTGGTTCAGGTTCTTCCGGCTTTTCTTCTTCCTTTTCCGGTTCTGGTGTCGCTTGAGGCGTCGGCTCAGGTGGAGGAGGAGGCTCAGGTAACTCTTGCTCTTCTAAAACAACACGCGCAAGCTCAACCTTTTTGTCTATTTCTTCCCGTGTAATTTCTGGTACATGAATAAAAGGAATGGCAATCGAAAAAATCAAAAACGGAACGATTAATACACCGAGTATCCGCCAAAAGCGTTTACCATCTTCATCAGAGGAACTCCAAGGAAGCAGCAAATTAGGTGCGGGGAGAAAAGATGCCATCGATTAGCCCTCCCCTTGTGCTTGTAACGCTTTAATACTCTCATCAGGGACTTGGGTCACGGCCAATGAAATATTTCTAAATTCGGTCGCGGCACATGTCGTCATCACTTTTTTAAGTAGCGTGTAAGGTACCGTCGCATCAGCCATAACAGTGATGTCTCGTCCTTTCGCCGCTTCTTCTGGACTATTATAGGGTTTTCTTGATGCTTGATATTCCAGTTCTGTTTTTAGCCCTTTAATCTCTTTTTCTTTTTCATTAACGACAGCACGGACACTTGCTACTTTTCTACCACCTACTACTATATCTTCGTTACTTACCATAATAACAAGAGCGGTATCTGGCTTTTGTTCTGCGATAGATTTAGGCAATTCGATATCTTTGTTGTTTTGCAGTACTTCTACTTCGGATGAATTTACCAATAAGAAAAAAACCAAGATGGTAAAAATGTCCATCAAAGAAACAAGGTTTAGCTTTGGCGAAGCAGCAGCACGACGATGGTTTCTCGCCATTCGTTTTGCGTGGATGGATTGTTTCATTTCGCACCCTCAGCTTTTGGTTTAACCGATAGATTTGTCAGTGGGGGAGCGTCGCCTAAGGATATTGCAGGGAATAACTCTGCTTCAACTACCGATGCAACAACTACTGCTTTAAAACTTCTAACAGTATCCATTGCTTGTACGATAGTTTGATAGTCGGTATCAGGTTGAGACAAAATGAGTATGTCGCGTTTGTCTACACCCTGATTTTTTAACATTCGCTTCACTTCCTGCAAAACTGTCGAAAGCAGCTTAAAATCGTGCTGTAATTCACCGGTTTCTTCATTGGCTTTTTTAGGGACGCGTTTTAAAGGTGCTCCCGCTGGGTAATTAATCTGTAACGCATCCGGCTCGATAATCACTTCCAGAATTTCATTTTTTTGATCATCCTTTTTCTCGGTAGGATTGGAGGCAAGATCAGGTAAAGTGAGCTCAAGAACACTCACATGAGAAAACACCATGCTCATCAATAGCACAGGTACCAGGATGATCATCAAATTCATAAAGGAAGTGATATCTAATTCTGCTTCCTTTGGTTTATTCATTCGTTTGCGCATAGCAGCCGCCGACTGTTAGAAAAAAGAATTAAGTGTTTTTGTTTACCGATTAACGTCCGTAGATCGCGTACGCGAAGAAAAAGCGCTCGCAGATGACATAATGTTTAAACACTTAATTCCAGCCATTTCCAAGCTGTCGACAATTTCTGAAGTCTTACTTAATAACATTGCATGAATAACCAATAACGGAATCGCCGACATCAAACCAAATGCTGTCGTATTCATCGCAACGGAGATACTTTGAGAAAGTAGCGAGGCTTTTTCTGTTGGGTCTGCGTTTGCTACCGCCGTAAAAGCTGCAATTAGTCCCATAATGGTTCCAAGTAGCCCAAGAAGTGTTGCTATGTTTGCCAATGTAGCAAGATAAGCGGTCCGCTTTTCTAAGCGAGGCACTGCTTCCATAACACCTTCTTCCATGGCGTATTCAATTTCGTCACGTCGAGGCGTTTGTTGCATACGAGCCACGCCTGACGCGACAATTCGCCCAATTGGGGCCTTTGAATTTCGTGCCAGATCGACGACCCCGCTATAATCTTTCTTTCGGAGTAATGGTAGAAGCCGATCAAAAGTACGCCTATTTGACGCTTTTGCGACGGTTAAGAAAATCCAGCGTTCTGCTGCTAATGCTAACCCGATAACTAAAACGATAGCGATCGGATACATAAAAGCTCCGCCGTTTTGAAAAAAACTAACAATTGTATTCATAAAGCATTTGCCTCCACACAAATATTTGCTTTGTACTTTAAATAATAGAAAAACTGAGAGAATCTATGTGATTTTATTCAGCAATTCTCTGGACTATTTTTGTTCATCCAAAACTTCAATGAATTGCAGTTTTCGCTGGTGCTCAGCACGCTCAACATGACCAAATACATTACGCACCTGAGATTGTAAGGGTTGCTCAAGAATACTGTCGTCTTCTGCCTCTTTCCACGGAACGATATATAGGACTTTTGGTTGTTCTTGGTTACCAGTTACTGTTTCATCGATACGCACATCGACATCCTGCGCAAATGCTGAATTAACGAAGGGAAAAATAATGAGAAAAAGAAATATTCGCATGTTAATTAGCCATCCGCCTCTTTAAATCGATGATCCAGCCTTTGAGTTCTTTATCTTCCCCACCCGCAATTTTTTGCGCCAATTCGTAGTATTTTAACGCGTCTTCGAAGCGACCCATATAGAGGTCGTATAAAATTCCAATATTTTTGTTTGATGCAAAGTGGTGAGGCCAAAGTTCTAGTGCTTTTAAGTAGTATTTCTCAGCATCTTCGAACTTGCCTTGTTCCCGTAGGACTTGCCCAAGCAAATCATAAGCATCAAAATTGTATTGATTGGTTTCAATCGCAAATACAAGTGCTTTTTCTGCCTCATCGAATTCTTGTCGACGCAGATGAACAATACCCAAATTGACATAGGGTCCAGATAGTTTTGGAAATGTTGCTATCATCAACTCGAGAAGTTCTTGTGCCTTATCCCACTGTTTATTGGCAATTGCAACCTTAACACGAGAAAATTCCTCCTTTGCTTGTCCAGGAACATTTCCTTTGTTGGCAGCGTATGGACTGGGAATCAAGACAAAAGGCTCTTCAAGCTGCTCGTCGCCAGATTTCTGAGATTCGGTTATTTCTTCATTAGTGTCTTTTTCGGAATCGGATTTTGGCGTAGACGCGCACCCGGAAAGAATAAATATGGCAACGGCTAATAAAAATACATTTATTAATCTAAGGTTAGAAAATACGATAATCATTAAAGCATATGATCTACTAATAAAGTTCATCACTAAAGTCCACAACTAACTCTTTCTTGCCATATCGAGCAGGTAAAAGTTTTGCGAGATTTTTAAAACTCTGTTTAACCCATTTGTCATAAAGACCGCCCCATGCCCTTTCCGCGTTAGAAACATGAATATCGATAGATTTTTCTTCAAAGGGAAAAGCCTGTTCTTCTAACAGAATTTCGTACTGTTCGAGAGCAAGTTCGTCAAGCCCTTTGGGTCTCTGCGAATTCATTAAATCAGAACTTAATTGCGCATATATTTCGCCAATATTGTTATTCGCTTCAGTAACAAATTCCGCGATACCATAACCGATAACTTTTTTGTAACCGTTTAGCGCCTTATCCATTGCCATCTTTTTGCTCTTCATACTTTTCTTGAGCGGTAAATTTAACTTAACCCGTTTAAAGCTCTGATAATCGTCATTTGCAAACTTAGCGGCCGCAAAGGCAGCTAAGTATTTCGATCGATCCGTTCCTTTGTTTCCGGCTTTTTCATGTTCTTCAATTAATTTCTTAAGCCAAAAATTCCGCTTTCCTTCTTGCTTGGTTTCTCCATAGAGTTCAACTAGATGAAACCTAGCTTCAGTAGCAAGAGGAAACGGATTCGGATATGTATTTGCATAAGAACGATATTGCTCGATCGCTTTAGACAAACGTTTAGACTTTTCATATAGTTCAGCAGATAAGTATAACGACTGTCTTTTTACTTCAGGGTTCGGATCATTCAAAGCCATTCCAGCTAAAGTGGCGGCCGCTTTTTCCCACTGCTCAGATTCTTGATATATAAAAGCAAACTTGCTCGGTAATGTTGGAATCAAAGTATGATTTGGATATCGACGCTGAAAATCGAGTAACTCTTGTTCCGCTCGCCCCCAATGCTTTAAGTCAATTAGATAACTAGCTGCATCATATTGTGCGCTTATTGCAACATCACTACCTGGTGCGACATCTCTAATACTTAATAGTTGATCAATTGCTGGCGCTAGATCACCCGCCGCTACTTGCTGCTCAGCCTGTTTATATATACTCGCAGCAATTCGTTCAACGACTTCCGTTCTTTGTGGGTCATCCGGCTCAAGAAGCGGTAAAAGCGTTTTATAAGATACTTCCGCTTTAGCAAATTGTTCTAAATCGAAATAGCTGTGCGAAAGAATGAGCCAAGCAGTGACTAAAAGAGATTTCGGAGGTTGTGGTTGCCATTGAGTTACTCGCGTGGCTTGCTCGACGGCACGATCTAATTGTCCTGAGTCAAATAACTCTTTTGTGGCGGCCGTTAAAACACCAACCGCTCGACTATCTTGGGCATAAAAATTCGAGAAACTGATCGAACTATCAATCTTGTGCCCGCTCCATTCTATTTGCTTTTCACCCTCTGTGATTTTAATTAATCGCTGCATTGAAATGATCGCCGAGTAGCCCGCTTCCGCTCCGCGTTTATCATCCAAATATTGATAAGCAACGATTTCGTATGCTTCTACCGCTTCTGGCAGGTAATTCGCTTCATAGTAAGCTTCACCCATAAAATAAACCAATTCAGGCGTTTTCTCATCATCGGGGAATGTGATCATGAACTCCTTATACAATTTCGCCGCCTTGAGAAAACTCGGAACCGGTGATTCAGGCTTTTTCTTTATCTTTTTTTCTTCAGGAATTGCAGCTTTTGAAACCTGTTGCTTTTCGTATTCCTGATTCAATTTTTGTAAGTCATAGGCCGTAGCATGGTAATAACTTGCCAATTCATCGATATATTTTTTCAAATTGGGCTTAAGTTTTTCTTGAAAGGCTTTGTCTCTTTTTCGCCAGAAATTTGAATAAATACCATAGTTGCGCACATATTCTTCTTTTGCCGGCAAAATCAAACTTGGAAAATTACCGAGCTCATAGACCCGAATAGCGCGGACACTAAAGTCGGGAGAATAATCCGTATCAGGGAAGTTTTGAACATAGTGACGATAGGTATCGGCGCTATCACGAAAACGTTGTTGTTCTAAATAAAAATCACCTAGCTTCTGATAAAGCAAGTACTGGTAGTGTCGTTGACCAAGCTTTAAGTATACCTCAGTGATCGTTTGCGGTCCGTCTAAGTACGAAAATACGATACTTAATATTCTCAACGTATCATTTGCTAGGTTTCGCCGGCTATTGCTTAATTCTTCGATTTCTTTTCCTTCGAGAAGCGTCAGATCCAAAACTTCAGAAAAGGAAGGAATTGAAGCGCGATATCTCGCCTGCTTAAATCGAGACCACCCATGCATGTAAACTGCATTTTTATAAAAAGGTGTTTCTTTTCCTGCTTCCATTACTTTTGCATAGAGTGATTCCGCTAACTTATATTTTTGATCGCCAAATGCTAGTTCCGCTTGACGAAAATCGGCTTCAGCTCGATAGGGCGACTCGGGAAATTCACCTACTAAACGCTTTAGCACTTCATCGGATGATTCAAGGTCGCCATTTAATGCATGTGCTTTTGATAAACGATAAAGAAGACGTTCATTACTTGGTGTTCCAGGTAAATCTTGCAGCGCCTCATTCTTTTCAAGCATTTCTTCATAAAACTCAATCGCTTCAGAAAAATAAGCCTGCTCTTGAATTTCTATCGCATCGATCTGATTCTTTTCGCTGCGAGCCATCTGAATATCGGCAAGGCGCAGTAATATTTTATGACGTACCGCAGGGTCTCTAACAACATTTAGTGTTGATTTATAGCTATCTTCTAATTCATCGAGAGAAACTTTAGGGACGGGGTTTACGTCTGATAATTGAATTTCAGGTTCTTTTAAATCAGCTAGCGTTGGTATTCCCTTCTTTTTTGACTTCCCTCCTCCACCAAAGGAGCATCCACCGACAAAAATAATGCAAATGACGAAAAGACTAAACCTATTTATCATGGAGCTGCATCTCCAGATGAGTTTGTCTCAACGTTTTCCTCTAAATCGACACCTGCATCAGATTCCGTATTTTCTAGCGGCTCTTCAGGTTCATCTCCCCAAACGCCGGGATTAGCCTTATCATACAACCTAGCAATCGATAAACGAGATTGTCCTAAATATTGATTAACACGTTGTTTTTGTGATTTAAGAACAGAGACAATATCACTACTTAGATCAAATTTAGCCGTGTCAATTGCCAAGTCCACCTCAGCCAATTGAATTTCAATCAAATCTTGATAGGTTTTTACAAGTTGTTTTTTAGGGTCTAAATCGGGGGCATCTTTAATAATATTTTCGACAAGATCATAATTGCCCCGGGTTGTATTTAGCGCTCGATCTAATTGCGCGAGTGCTTTTTCTGTTTTCCATGTACGATCGGCAAATTCCTCTGCAGATTGCCACATCAAAATGCCATGATACCAGCGCACCATTTCTTCAGATTCATCAATAAAAGGATCGGTATCTCTTAACAATTCAATGTTTTGCTTTGCTCTGGATAATCGATCTATAAATTCAGACTTTTCTTCATCAGCAATAGCGAAAAAATCTTTTTCACTTCGAATACGTTCTAATTCAGCAGCTATAAAGTCCCTCTTACGCTTTATCCTTCCGATTTCATTTTCCATATTGCCGGCGGCTAAAACTTCTTCTTTATTGTTTCTATAATCTTGCCGCTGAAAAATGATTTGTTCATAAAAGCCGAGTTTTTCCTGCCATTCAAGAAGGTTATTTTTAATCGCAATGAGATCTCGTAACTCTTGAACAAAACCCTGAAACGCTTCTTTGGCAAAAAGATCGGCTAAATAACTGAGACGCGGTGCCAGTTCATTATTTTCCGCATACTTTAACCAATCAAGCCCTCTACTTCCTTCGATCTGAAGTGCTTGCAACATAGTGTCGCCTTGCATGGTTTCAATCACTTCATCTAACCGAGCAATTTCTTCATTAAACTTTTCTTCAGCACCTTTGTAGGCATTAAGAGCTTGACCTTCTGCACCGAGCTGTTCATAGGCATAGGGGACAGCAACTAAGGCTTCTAGACTATTTTCATCAATAAGTGTTTGGCTGCTGAGATGAACCCAAGGCTTCAAAGCTTCCCGATAATCTCCCATTTCTGCAGCCGCCCAACCATATCCCAAAAGCGCGTTATTTGAGAGAGCACTTGTTAATCTAACCTTTGAAAAATAAGAAATAGCAGCAGGATATTTATCAGAAAAAATGCTCGAGTAACCAGCCGCGGTCATAGCTTGGTCGAACAACGCTTTGTGCTCATCAGCTAGATCTTTGCGCAATCTAAGACGATTAAACTGGTCAATGGCGTTTTCATATTGTTGATTGCGAGCGTAAGCAGAGCCTAAATTAAAATACAAATAGGGAGCCCATCCACCTCTCGCTCGATCTTTTTTTAATAGACGCGCGGCTAGATCTAAATTCTCCCGCTTAATGGCTAAGTTCACTTTCTGAGCAAACACATCCGCTCGAATGCTTTTATCTGGTGACTTACTAACGCGATCTAATGCATCTTGAGAAGCTGGCCAATCTTCACGCAAGTAACGCAGTTTCGAAAGGTAAAACCACGCTGAGTCTCGAACATTTACAGGGCGGTTTTCTTCAAGTAAACGTTCGAAAATATCACTGGCATGACGCTCCATACCATAAGCAAGAGAAAATCCACCTTCCATGATTTCTGGATTATCACCGTGACCTTTAATACCTCCTTTTTCCTTCGCCACAAGCAACTCTGTCAAGGCGTTTATGTACTCACCCTGATAGTAATGAAACAGTGCTACGCCGTATCTTAAGTCAGCAACTGACGAAAGTGGTTTTTTCGCGAAAGCTGATCCTAAGGGTAGAATTGCAACGAGGCTTAAAACAACAAGTCTTAGATTCACAATTCCCATTCTTTAAATTTAAAATCAGGCTGCATATTTTTTTCAGAGTCACGAATCATTAGCTCTAGCATTTTAAGGTCGTCTTCCTTATCAATAATCGTGGTAGCACCACGCTTATATTCGCGATTATCCGGACCCAGGCCTGTAAAAATTGCCGTTACTTCGTGTTCACCATTTTTAAGGTTACCCATATATAAACGTTGGATACCACCTTTAATTAACGCGTGATTTTGACGGTTCGTGTATAGGTGTGTAGCGACGACTTTGTCATTTATGGAAACTTTTACAGAATCAAGTTTAAAAAAGTTACCTACATCCATAGAAAGAAAAAGAACCACTTGCGTGCTTGCTGGAAATAATAATTCTTCTTCTAAAATTAGTAGGTCTCTGTTTAACTCCAGTGCTGCTTGTTTTAAGTCTTCAATGTCTTTACTTAAAGGAGCCGCATTATCACCATCCGACGTTTCTATTTCTGAATCTTCATCGATTTCAACGACTGGCAGTGGCTGCTGCTCTGCATCTGGAAAGTCATCCGTTTTAGCAGGAAGTGGCGGTTGCTCTATCTGTGTTTCTTCATCGAGCGTCTCAGTAGCAATTTCCATTTCTTCTTGAACTGCGGAAGTTTCATCCAATATTGTCGCAGAATCCGTATCAACCAGATTTACAGCACCTAGATTCTCATTTGTTTCTTCCTCATCAAAAACATCCTGTTCTATTTGCTCTATATCATCGACGTTTACTTCACTACTTTCGCTCAAGTTTGTTTCCGATAGACTCTCTTCTGGAGGATCCGTTGTCTCGTCCTCTATCGCCGCCGCGAGATTCTCGTTAAAAACAGGTATCTCTTCTGGCGCTTCATTTTCATTTTGAGCAAAAACAACAGAAGAACCAAATGCCAAAAACAGTAAAAGCATGGATAAGGTATGTCCTAAAGCTTGGCTAAATACTGCCAAAATTTGACACTTACTATCAATCAACGTCACTCTCCATTAACAAGTTAACCTAAATGATTGGTTAGAGCTTATAGCAATTCAGTTTAAACAAGTCTATCTAATAGAAATGAAATTTTGTGCACTGAACCACAAGTTTTTGGTTGGTTCAGTGGCACTTATCTCATTGTCTAATAATTCAAATTCAAGTAATTATAAAGTTAGTCCAATCTTTCAGGTTCTATGCCATAAAAGTCGAAATATGTGAAATTAATTTGCCGGCATCAGCTCTTCGCTGTAGTGCACCTTTCCACGACTGTCTATGATTATCGCATCGAACCCTGGAATTGTATTTATAAGATTCAAACCTTTCTCGACACCGAGCACAAAAACTGATGTTGAAAGAGCATCAGTATCCACTCCTCTTGGACCCAAGACTGTGACACTTACGATACCTTTGGCAGATTTTCCCGTTTTAGGATTGATGATATGGTGAATCCTTTCACCCGAATTTTGATCAATAAAAAATCGCTCATAGTCACCAGAAGTGGATATAGCGGTATCTATTAAAGGAAGACGAATCACCGAATTTTTGTCGTCACCTTGAAAGCGGGGGTTTTTTATCCCGACTACCCATGGCCGACCGTCTCGATTACCGATTATTTTGCTATCTCCACCAGCGCTTACACTAGCATGTTTTATATGATTTTTTTGTAAAATGCTGATAGCGCGATCAACAGCGTGCCCCTTAGCTATTCCGCCAAGATCTATGCGCAGATTTTTATGCCCAAAACCAAGCAAAGAATTAAGCTTATCAAATTCGAGAAGTTTGTAATTTACTGCAGGTAAGAGTTGCTTGATTTGTTGATCTTCAGGTCTTTTTTTCTCACGATAATCGTAATACCAACCGACTGAGGCAAAAGTAATATCAAACGCGCCTTTCGTAATCTTACTAAAGTAGAGAGACTTATCGAGTAAAAATGAAAATTCAGGTGTAAGTTTTTGTGGAGATGAAAAAGCGTTTTGATTTATATAAGATAGGTCGCTCGATTCAATGTAAGGGGAAAGTGTTGTATCAACACGGCGCATTTCTGCGAAAACTGCGTTGATTGCGAAACGTGCTTTGTCTGCATCTTCATGCCAAAGAATAACATTTATTTCAGTTCCCATCGCCTGAGAATTTTCGTAATGCCAACTTGCATAAACAACTTTGGAAAAGCTTAAGCTATAGACAGCGAAAAAAAAGTAACAAACGAGTTGCCAAATAGTATGACATTGCATGAGTCAAAATATACCTTAACATATCAAATGGTATGGAAATCTCTAGGGCCACTGGATAAAGTAAACATCATCTTCACGCTCTTCCCCCACAATCTGAATTGCATCAACTGCTTGCTGTGGAGCTGTTTCGTTTACTTCGATAGTACCATTCGCATTAAAGGTTTCGTCTCCAAATTTATAACTAACAATGAGATCTACACCAAAAGGGGCATCAAGGTCTAACACTTGAGCAGCCAAACTCCCATCTTCACCTTCTTTCATTACGGCGGCGTAACTACCAAGAGTCATCCACGTTTTATTCTCTGGACTTATCCTTGTATTTAGCACACTCAATCGACCATCAAAATTGTTGACACGCATATTTTGAAAATTGATATTGCTAAAACTTGCACTCGCTATCTGTAGTGAAGCTTGCCCAGATGCTTTCATTGGTAACAGCTCTTCAAAATAAACAAGCGGAGCATCCATTGACAGGTTCGAAATACGCACAGCACCTGTAATGCTTTGGCAAACTTCACCATCAAAAGGCTGATTTGCAAATTGTGATTCAAACTTTATACAAGGGCTTAACAGCAGTAGAGACCATGGACTAACCTGCCAGCGGAATGTTCCCATTGGTACAGGCTCATTTTGAATATCAATTTGAGCGCCTCGCGCAAGGCCATTCCACGCGGTTCCGGTCACCCCTGTCAACCACAAATTAGGAACTGATTGGTGAACAAAGTAAGCAACCCAGGTTGCTGGAACACGTGCTAACACCAAAAATAAAAAATAAATAACGCCAACAACGAGTAACGCTACCTTAAAACTCTTTTGCATAATTCCTCTAGTCCTTAAGTAACCTCAAGTTGACAGACACAGTGCCCACGGAAGAACCAGCAGCAACAGAAATATCTTTCATTCTCAAACCTTGGGTGATTTCAAGGTCATATAACCAAGCAAGCATATTATCAAAAGGTGCATCTTCAACTCGAATTCTTAATCCATTATTGCCATTGGCATCGACAGAACTAGCTCGCAACCCATTTTTAGATAGGCTCACTTGTACAGATCGATCAAGCGATGGGCCCTGACGATTTTTATCGCCACTACTATCTTTTTCTTTTACCTGTGCCGCCATTTCCTTTACTCGCTCAAGGGAAGCTAACGCAGATTTATTTTGCTCTAATTGCGCATCACGCATTCCTTTTACAGGACGATATACCCCGATAAACAAAATGTATAACACTAATGCCAAACCACATACCACAATATAAAGTTGATCTCGAGAGGATGCTTGATCCCACCAATCTTTTATTTTATCCATTAAATCTTCTCCGTAATTTTCATACGTGCTTGATAAATTTCGCCCTGTGCATTTGAGCGTGGTGAATCTGCTTTCAAACCCGCAGCATCAAGCTTTTCTCTAAATTTATTAAGTTCGCTAAGGTCATCCACTTCTATATTAACTTGAAGTTCTCGCTGGTCACCGTTGTAACGAAAGTTAATCATTTTCACACTATCCATCTGTGAAATAATTTCTGCAGTTCCGCTTAAAAGTAGCATCATATTCGTAGGCTCAGAAGACTTCTTGCCCCCTGATTGCAACAATGCTTTTAATCGTCCTTCTTCATCGCCCCGCTTACCATTTGGCACTGCGTCCAAATAAACATCTTGGATGTTTTTACGAATAGACTTAGCGTCGCCTTTAGCCACGTAGTATTGGCCAAACATCACAATCACTGAAATTAAGAAAGCGATACCCAGTGCAGCCAAAGGATAAAGCCAAATATTAAACCAGCGTTCAAACGGCAATTGACGAGAAAAGCTTCCACGCCTTAGATTAAGTCTCCCTACTCCGCCCGACGGATCAATCGAACCCCAAAAACTTCCCTCATTAAGAAAAATTTCTAAGTCCTCTTCCCATAATTCAGGTACCCAACCATTCACTTCTTCCAACTGATCTTGTGTCTCGGCTGTAAGATTCAATCTTGTGATAGTATCTAGGTCAAACTGTAAGCGCTCGAACAGAATAGGAGCCATTTGCGGATCAGTTGTAAAGCTAGTTTGTTCCCCGACAGTTACGTAGACTGCAAGCCCATCAAATAACACGTTAATCGTATCTGCTTCGACTTTTAACAGCGAATAATCAGGATAACTATTTGAAACTTCACAGCCAGTGCTTGTGAGAGGTTCTAAGTACTTAGAAAACTTATCAGATCGTAAATAGTGAACAGAAACCTTACCATCAGAAATCTCGCTATGCGCCATATGGACATCTTCAACTGGATCGATGATTCTGTCTTCCAACTCAAATGGCAGCATTTTAGAAAGATGTTTTTTTTCAATGCCACTTACATCAACATCACAAGCCACAACCTCAGCACCCGGCAGTATTAAATGAACTGGCGTGGAATCACTAGGTAATCCGGTGCGAAGCGCTTCATTATCCCCAGTAAAATATTCTTCCGTCTGCCAACCACCAGCGCCGCTAGCAACTCGCCATTGCCATAGGCCGTTTTCTATTGGTCGTGCATAAACTTTCTCAGCCACAGTTATTCTCTTTCAATGCTTGCTCGATTAAAAATTTGTTGATGTCTTTCTTAAGGTTTCCGCCTCGCCTGTATTGCGATCGCGATAAATTAAACTCTTACCTCTATAAACTTCATTGCCTACTTCTGTAATGGCCGAAACAATAAAAAAATCACTGGTAAACTGGAGTCCAACAGGATCAAAGTGTCTAGCCGTTTTAGGGCTTTCAAAGGGGTCTCCTTGTTTGCCGTTATAGCGGTCGGGCCACTGGCTACTAACGGAGCCGGTACTAAAAAAATCTTCGATAGTCTTTAAACCGCCGCGAGTATCATTGTAAACACGCTCACCAGCATCTAATGAAAGTGGTTGAAGAATCTCAATGTCATTTAAAGAACGAACCAACTCTAACGGCATAGTATTTACATTCAAACCTATTACGTCTTCACTAGCAGCGCCGCCGTCTTCTCCACCGGCATCACTGGACCCCGCGCTGCCTTCAACCGGATTTAATACCACCACAAAAGGTAATATCTTTTCATAGAGTATGGGGGTAACGCCCCTAATGACTCTCAATTCACTCACACTAATAAAAGAGCGATTAGCTATTGTAATAGGCGGGTCAAATTGCAAATACTCATCAGCTTCCGCACCCCCATAGCCGGTCACTGAATCGAATTCTTCATCGGAATCCATCCAATCCATAATCGCCTGCATAATGCCAATGGCTTCATATTCACTTAAGTAAAGTGGCGACTCTTCTGGATCTTCTTCTTCAGAAATATTTAGCGTTTGTAGGAACCGAATAAAACGACGTTGATGTTCAGAGTAATCCTCGTGCGGTACTCCAGTTCCCTTCCAACTATTACCTTCTAGTAGATTTAAATTAAAACGACCTTGAGCATCCTCAATTTTCCCCATGATCATTCCATGATCCGTTGGTACGGGAGGTAATCCATCAGCCCAAGGCTCTGTTAAATCATCAAAAATATCTTCATCTTCTTTGTCTGAATCAAGATCTTCCTTCAGTGCAAATTTCGCCAAAGACTCAACGCCATCAATATAATTTTCTGCCTGAACAGATTGCCATCGATTGGATGTACGCGCGATTGAAAGATCAAAGCGCCAACTCATTTCAACAGCAATTGTGACGACAAGTGCAACAATCATTATCGCCATGACTAAAGCGATGCCATCTTGTTTTTTTACTGAAATGTTATTTCGCATTGGTCAACGTAAATACACGCCTCATTTCACCTCTATCCTGTAAAGTCATTACAACTTCAACAGCAAGAGGCACTGAAACCAAATCAGTCCATTTATCAACCCATGGACCATCTATAGATTTTGCAGTTGGGGGTAAAACCTTAATTTCAATATTCTCAACACCATCGAGAATTCTTTGTTCTCGAGCTAATTCAAAATCGACCTGTGATGGGTCTTGCCAGGTGTATCGAGTGATAATTTCATCTTCAAACTTATAAGCCACTCGTTGCATTTCAGTTCGAGGTAGCGATAACGGATTAGGATTTCCTGATCGCAACAACGCTAGCCATACAGGCTGGCCAAACTCTATTACTAAAGGCGGCACATCACCACCAAATGGTTGGCGCACACTATGCGCTAAAAAATTACGTAAATCCTGTTTAATAAAAAACCAAGCACGATCAATTTTCTCAATTCGTTTTCCCGCTCGCTCACTGACTTCAAACGCTCCAGTAGCGACGCTAATAGCTTGATTAGACAGTACATAGATCACGGCCATAATGGCCACCGCTACGGCCACTTCAACAAGGGTCAAACCTTTTTGTCTCTTTTGGCTATTCATAGAGAAACCCGGAAATGGTAGCTAGCGAATTACCTTCTTCAAGACCAACGCTCACTTCTACTCGAGTTATGCGCTCGACTTCAGTTTCCAGCCATTCCACCCTGGTATGCCACTCTAAAGATGCAAAATCAACTTTATCTTTTTTTGGTTTTTTTAGTGGTTTTTTTCTGTCGCTATCATTTCTGGGCGGTGCATTTTTTTTCTTAGCTTGCTCAAAATTGTATTCAAGTACAACTTCCTGAAATGTAGATTCTGCCACCCAGTAGGCTACCGTTTTTTCATCAATATAGGACGCGTTATCTAAAATACTTTGTACACGAAATGAAAGCGCAGGTAATGTTAGCCCAATCAAAACAAGCGCAACTAGTACTTCTACTAACGTAAAACCTTGATATTTTTTTATGTTTATACCGGCACTCTTTTTCATATCACTGGACCTCTACCAACAAAGCGCTAGATGGAACTAACCAATCTTCATTGAGATAACTGCGCAATTTCTTTACGCAGTTCTTCCTGCTGTCGCCAAACAATCGAGCCCCACTCGTCAATCTCGATATGCTGAGGTTCTCCATAACCTTCATCAATAATTAACTCTATTTCAAAATCTGTTTTTTCGCCGCCGCTATATAGCAATATTTGAGGCACATTTTCCTTCGGCGCTTTGTCCTCCCATTTCAACAAGACTTCATCAATGGTAATGGCAATTTCAACACCACGAGGCACATCGATTTCTGGCAAATTTTCAATGTCTTGCCAAGTCTGGTTGACTTCATTGAAATCGTCGTCGTATTCGATCACCAGCCTTTGCCATTTGAACAACCATCCCATTTCTAAAGGTTGTTTTCTCCACTTAGGCGGTGTGATAACCAAACCCCAGGTCTCACCCTTAACCATGGCGAAATCCGTAGCGTGGTCAGCATACAAAACAAATTGTTCTATATTTTTTTTTAGCTGCTGTTCAGGGCCATTGTTACTAAAAAAAACCGCAACCCCACTCATAGCAATGGCTATCAACGCGATGGTCGCTAACATTTCTATTAGCGTAAAACCCCTTTGTCGATTAACCATCATTATTTAGAGCACCCTCTTACTTGGTTAATTATCGCTATTCCAGTTAGTGATATCAGCCGCGTCGTCTGCACCACCACGGACACCGTCGGCACCCAACGTATATATTTCATAAGGCTTACCGTCAGCAGGGCTAACATACAAGTATTCAGTACCCCATGGATCGACAGGAAGCTCTGGCAAATATCCTTCAGAGCGAAAGTTTTTTGGCGCTGGAGAAACATCTGAAGGACTAACCAAACCTTCCAATCCTTGCTCGGTAGACGGGTACACAAAGTTGTCTAACTTATACATCTTTAACGCTGTTTCAATTGCTGCAAAATCAGCTTGTACTTTTTTACCCTGCGCATCTCCTAGCGCGGACATGACACTTGGCCCCACTATGGATACAAGCATACCCATAATGACTACCACAACCATGATTTCAATTAAGCTAAATCCACTATTTGTTTTTTTCATGTTCATCACTTTTAACTAACCATCTGATTCATTTGGAAAATAGGTGACAAAATTGCCATTACAATGAAACCCACTACTACTGCCATAAAGAGAATCATCGCAGGTTCGAGTAACCCCATTAACGCGTCAACTGAAAAATTGAGCTCACGTTCTTGGTTTTTTGCCACATGAATTAATTGCTCATCCAACTTACCGTTGGCTTCACCACTAGCAACCATTTGTACAAGAAGCGGAGGAAAAACTTCAGCCTGATCTAAAGCTTTATTCAAAGCCATTCCTTCTTGCACAGAAGTCGCCACTTCAACGCTCGCAGCGCGCATACTCGTGTTAGTAAGTACCTGCGAAGCGATCTTAAGACCTTCTAACAAGGGAACGCCACTCGCCGCTAAAAGGCCTAGCGTACTGGCATACCTTGCGGTTTCAGCCTGCAAAATAAATTCACCCATAACCGGCAATTTAAGCTGCATTCTATGCCAGGCTTTTTTCCTTTCTGGTTCCTGTAATACTTTGACAACTAAAATCCACAAAGCAATCAAACCAAAAAGTAAAAAAATTCCGTAATTTACTAAAAAATTACTCGAACCTATTAATACTTCCGTGATAAATGGAAGATCTTGTTTGTTACGCTCAAATAGCCCTGTCAACTGTGGCACGACTTTAACCATTAACAAAGTCACTACAGCCACGGCTACAACAACCATGACCAAAGGATAAATCATCGCAGATTTAAGTTTCTGTTTTGTCTCTTGACTTCGCTCAGTGTAATCTGCCAACTGGTCAAGCACCGGTCCAAGGTAACCCGAAGATTCACCCGCTTTTATCATCGCTCTGTAAAGATTATCAAAGACTTTTGGTAGCTCTGACATAGCTTGCGCCAAACTAAGCCCTTCTAAAACTCGCGAGCGAATTTGCAACACTACCGTTTTGATTGCTTGTTTACGGCTTTGACGCGCTGCTGCTGCCAATACCTCGTCCAATGGCAGTCCTGACTGAACGAGTGATGCCAACTGACGCGTAACTAACGAAACGTCTCGATGACTTAAGCTAGGCCCGCCAAAAGAAAAACTAAAACCACTTCCACTTGACGAACCACCTGATTTGGATGATTGTCGAGTAGATTTAACCTCTAATGGTTTTAACTCTCTAGTACGCAATTGACTGCGTACTTGTCGTTCCGAATCCCCCTCGATAACGCCTTTTACTTTCTTACCTCTGGCATCAATCGCCTGATAACTAAATGCAGCCACTAGCTAATTCCTCAGGATGTTGCCGTTACCCGCAGGACTTCTTCAACAGTAGTCATGCCAGCAAGAACTTTATCACGACCATCTTGGTCAATAGCAGCGGTAGATTTTCGAGCATGCTTCAGCATCTCTTGTTCACCTGCGCCTTCATGAATAAGCAAGCGCAATTGATCATCAACAGGAATAAGTTCATATATACCAGTACGACCTCGATACCCAAGGCCGTTACACTTTTCACAACCCACCGCTCGATATACGGTTGCACCTTCAGGAATTTGCAGACGTACTGATTCAGACGCGGTCGCCTTGTAGGGCTCTTTACAATCTGAGCACAAAACACGAACTAAGCGCTGCGCCATTAATGCTTCCAAACTTGAAGAGAGTAAGAAAGGTTCTACACCCATATCATGTAAACGGGTCACGGCACCAATAGCTGTATTTGTATGCAATGTAGATAACACCAAGTGACCAGTCAAACTTGCCTGCACAGCAATCGCAGCGGTTTCCTGGTCTCGAATCTCACCAATCATCACTACATCGGGATCTTGACGTAATATAGCCCTCAACCCTCTCGCAAACGTCATATCAACCTTAGAGTTCACTTGTGTTTGGCCAATACCAGGCAGCAAGTACTCAATAGGATCCTCTACTGTCAAAATATTTCTAGTACGGCTATTTAAATAACTCAAACCAGAGTAAAGCGAAGTTGTTTTACCAGAACCCGTTGGTCCAGTGACCAAGATAATACCGTGAGGTTTCGCCAAACCTGATTGGAAATTTTCAAGCACCTGTGTAGGCATGTTGAGCTGAGTCAATGCGAGCTGTCCGGCAGCCTGATCAAGCAGACGAAGTACAACACGCTCACCATGTGCAGAAGGGATAGTCGAAACACGAATATCAACAGCGTGCCCTGCAATTTTCACAGAGATACGACCATCCTGTGGAATTCTCTTCTCTGCGATATCAACTCTTGCCATAACTTTCAGACGCGATACAAGCAGCGGAGCGAGAGCCGCTTTGGTCGTGAGAATTTCGTTTAAGATACCATCCGTACGAAAACGCACAGAAACTTTGTCTTCGTAGGGCTCAACATGAATATCAGATGCTTTCTCTTGAATAGCTTGAGAAATGACAGCGTTAATTAAACGAATAACAGGAGCGTCGTCATCACCAGACAACAATTCACCGTCATCAATATCATCAGCTAACTGACCTAGATCCAGCTCACCCATCTCGTCTACGGCTTGCTGCGCTTCACCATCGTTACTTTGATATATCTGAGTGAGCTTACTTTGAAAATCTGGTTCACTAAGCTCAACCAAGTCAAATGGGCGTCCTAGATAACGGCGCACTTCCAAAAGGGTATGTGTCGCAACCTCTTCTTGATGGTATACACGGCCATCATCAAAAAGTACACCGTGAGCAGACGCATAACCGAATGGAAGTCTATAACTCAAAGGTTCAATAGATTGTTCAAGCGACTCACTCTGTAATGCTGCAGTTTCTAGTCCCGCATTTTCGATTACGTCGTTTATGTCATTCGCTGCACTCACGAACTTTAATCCTCACTACTTTCTTGAACAGACACACCAGTTCCTTCAAATGCTTCCGCAGGCAAATTGATATCTTTTAATGATAATTCATCCAACATTGGGATCTTATCGTCACTGATCCCAGTAAGACCCTTTTTCCTAAAGCTGATCTGCCCTTCTCGAAGCAGACGGTATTTTTCAGCAGTTGCGCCCATGAGTGTTTCATCATCTCTCACAATGGTCGGATGAATAAAAATCATAATTTGGTTTTTCAACACAGACGTTCCAGTTGAACGAAACAATCGACCAAGAAGAGGGATGCGGCCTAATACAGGAACACGTGTTGTGGTTTCTCGCGCATTCTCCTGAATCATTCCACCTAAAACGATAACAGAACCGTCTTTGGCCAATACTTGAGTATTAACTGTATTTTGATTTGTAATGACATCAGATGCTGCCGTGCTGCCGCTTAAGCTTGAAATCTCCTGCGAAATTTCCAACACGACCTGATCCCCGGCATTCACTCGCGGTGTAACGGTTAAGTTGATCCCTACATCTTCACGTTGAATTGTTTGGAACGGATTTGAAGCGGAGTTATTACTGCTAGTAAAACTCCCTGTAACAAACGGAACATTCTGACCAACCGAAATTGACGCTTCATTATTATCGAGCGTGAGTAATGTAGGTGTTGATAATATATTTGTACGAGAATTACTCTCCAGAAAACGTACTAGTGCTAAAAACTCTTCTCCTGATGCATCACCGCCCACAGCAAATGATTGCCCTCCGGAGGCCACACCGAGCATAGCAGCGGCTATGCTGGCTAAATCACCACCCCCAGAATCACTATCATCATCGCCAGTACCATCACCAAAAATCGCTTGACCAACCGCACCTACGTTTTGACCGCCATTGGCTCCAAGCAAACCTTCATCAGCATTCTGGAATAGCCACTCAACACCGGCATCGAATCCATCAGTTGCATCAACTTGAACAATAATCGCTTCAATTAATACTTGGGCACGACGAACATCTAGTCGATCAATGACTGCCATAAGAGAGGCCATCATATCACCTGATGCAGTCATAAGAAGCGCATTAGTTTCTTCGTCAGCTTCGACTGTAGCCTTTGCGTCGGCAGGAGCTCCTCCTTTATCACCGCCAGGCTTAAGCTTAGAAACATTCTGTACTACTTTAGTGAGTACTTCCGCCACCTTTTTAGCATCGGCATACTCCAAGTATATAACACGCACATTGCCCGTTTGAGGAGAGGGCCTGTCTAAACGGCGAATGAGTTCTTTGGTTCTTTCGCGTTGTAAGTCTTCACCGCTTAACAACACTGCGTTGTTTCGTTTGTCAGCCACCATGACTAGCTTATTAGAAGGAGCTGAAGCACCTCCCTGCTTACTCCCTTCGCTGCTAAGTTTTTTCAGAGTGCTTACCATATCTTCTGCTGACGCGTACTTGAGCTGAACAATCTCAGTGGTAGGCAGTGCAGCTTTATCGATTTGCTCGATAACATCTCGCACTCGCTCAATGTTAGCGATCGTATCAGAGACAACAATTGCGTTACTTGGGCTATAAGCTGCAAAGTGCGAGTGTTGAGGAATAAGTGGGCGTAAAACTGGAAGCACTTTTGCGGCTTCAACATTTTTCAACTGGATCACTTCAGTCACATACTCACTATCGTCACCAACTAATTCTTCGCTTTTATTCACTGTGATAGGAGAAGTTCGAGCATCTTTAATGGGAACAATTCGAACTACATCACCAACTTCAACAACCGTATAGTTGCTCACTTCTAACACTGAGCGAAACAAACCATACAATTCTTTTTTGTTTTTTGGATCTTGCGACAATACAGTAATTCGCCCCTTTACACGCGAATCAATAACAACCGTCTTACCTGTGATATCTGCAACAAACTTGATCACTTCATGGATATCTGAATCTTTAAAATTAACCGTCCACGTCTGTTCAATTGGCTGGGCTTGCGCCAATGATTGTTGTGAAATAGAAAAACACAAACTCCCACAAAAGAGAGTTGCTAGCCAAAAGGCTCGACTTCGATTTAGCACGGCTCTAACCACCTGTTTCTGTATCTAAACTTATATTTATTGAAAACGTCTGGCCATCGCGTAACACGGTTAACTGTGCTTCTGGCGCTGACTTTACTTCCTTATAAACGCTTCTTATTTTTTTTGGGTCATCTACATCAATACCGTTAACGGATATAACGATATCATTGGTTTGCAAGCCCAACTGCTCAAAAAGTTCTTTATCTTTACCCGGACGAATTCGGTAACCCACCATTTTACCCCCTTCACGATGAACGCTGAAACGCACTACGTCACCAACTGATTTAGGTAATTGGTCTGGACGAGCTTTGGAGGTAATACGATTTGATTCTGGAACGCCTTCATCGCCATCTTCATCGATCGCATCCTGATAGCGTCGATAGTTACGAGGGTCTCTGCGGTTTATCGGCACCGAGCGAGAGGCTCCAGCGGATTTTTTGAAATCTGCTTCGGAATAAAGCCACAAAGACTCGTGCTTGCCCTTATTATTAATTATCACACGCTGATTTAGTACTTTTGCTAACTTAACCCCACGGTTCTTCTTTAACTCATCACCCACCGCATAAAACGCCTGCTCGGAACCTTCTTCTATGATTGCTCCAGCCTTATTGACATCACTACTTGCAATCACGCCCTGAAGCTTCAAGTTAAGCTTAGTCGTTTCGGCGTCGTCTTCGATATCATTTTGGACAGGTTCTGGTGTCGCTACTGGCACTGGAGCAGCAGTTAGATCACCGAATATTTTAGATTCTTGCAGCTTGGTCAAACTGATAGTGGACGTTGCTGCAGGACCGCTAATCTGCGGCGGAACCGCCACAATAGGTGGTTGCTCTAAATCGGCCTCCCCAACCAATACCCAAAACAAAGTCGCTAAGCTATGACAAAGCCATAGCACCGCCAAAACAAGCAATATGTTTTGCCATAGAGAAACGGGTTGAGAGCGTAAAAATCCTACAAATTGATTCGCTTTTTCTGAAAGCATCAACACATAGGGATTTTCGGCGAAAGAAGGCGCTGACAAAATACTTCTCCAAACTCTTTTTATCTAGCTGGTTTTATCTAGCTGGCATATCGGCCATTTAAACGGAATTATCTAAGCCTATTCTTAACTTAGCCCAAATTTCACGAATTACTTGGGACTAAGGCTTGAACCGGTAAAACTTTAAGCAAAATAGCCAGATACAAGTTTTTATTCATTTATGTTATCAGTTTAACGGCACTTTACGCGGATTGATACGCCTAGAGCACATATCCACACTTGTTTCACATTCTAATTACCTTGAAATCCCTAGAATCGCCGCTATACACTAGGCTCTATAAGACTAGCGAACCAGAAGCAATTGCAGGAGAAAACATGCGCCACGTTTTTATCATTAAGAACCAAAATAATGAATACTTAGATAAATCAGGCGAATGGGTCAGCACCGATGCAAAAAAAACCTTCTACAATACGGCGTTTAAAGACGAAGCGATCAATCAGAAGGTGGAATACACCGTGAAGCAGCCAGAATTAAGGCTGTCGATTGAAAAAGTCGAGATAAATGAAAAAAACAATCTTATTCTGGCTGAACAAGAGTCATTGGCAACTCAAGTAATTGGCGAGGAAGTTCACACGACGCTAGATGCATCAAATTCTGCAGATGTTGAACAAAATATCGAAGAAGAACAAACACGAGAAGCCATTGCTTAATGTTTGATATTGAAGACATTCCACAAGAGCTATTTGACAAAAAGAATGCCACACTATTGACAGGTATTCTAAGAGGTGTTGAACGAGAAGCTCTGCGCACGTCAAAAGATGGACTCTTAGCACAAACACCTCACCCTAGCGCGTTGGGTTCTGCGCTTACCCACCCGCAAATCACTACAGATTTTAGCGAGTCATTGCTTGAATTTATTACACCTCCAACCCACAGGGTTGACGATCTCTTTGCTCACTTAGAAGCCATCCAGAAATATACTGTATCGCAATTAAAAGAGGAGATTCTCTGGACTGCAAGCATGCCCTGCGTATTACCGGATGATTCTGAAATACCTGTTGCGTTATATGGAAATTCAAACAATGGGAAGATGAAAACTATATACCGAATTGGCCTAGGGCACCGATATGGTCGAAAAATGCAGACAGTATCCGGAGTGCATTATAACTTTTCCTTGCCAAACGCTTTTTGGGCATTTCTTTCAAACAGGGAAAATAGCCTAAGCGACTTACAAGCATTTAAAAATCAAAAGTACTTTAGCCTCATTCGGAACTTTCGCCGGCATTACTGGCTACTAGTCTATTTATTCGGCGCATCACCAGCTTTATGCAAGAGTTTTGTCGCGGGAAAAAATCATCAACTCGATGAGTTCGAAGATAGCTTTTCACTTTTTAAGCCTTACGCTACCTCATTACGCATGGGAGATCTTGGTTATCAAAGTAAGGCCCAAGAAGCCCTTTATATCTGTTACAACAATATCGAGTCCTACATCAAAAGCCTTTGCTGTGCTATCACTCGCCCTTATGAGGAATATGCCTCACTGGGCTTAAAAGATGATTTGGGAAACTATCAACAACTCAATACGAGCATCTTACAGATTGAAAATGAGTTTTATAGCTCGATTAGACCGAAGAGAACAGCACAACCTGGCGAAACAGCTATTTCGGCACTCCAGAATCGCGGAGTTGAATACATCGAAGTGCGTTGTTTAGATATTGATCCATTTACTGAGCTGGGTATATCGCAAGATCAAGTACGATTTCTCGATACCTTTTTACTTTATTGTGCGTTAAAAGAAAGCGCCGATACAAATCAAGATGAAGCAAATCTGGTACTCAGCAATCAAAAACTTGTGGTTAATCAAGGACGAGACCCAAACACAAAACTAAAAATGCAAAACAACTCTAGCATTTCCATTAGCGAATGGGGCGCTAATCTTCTCAACGCAATGGAACCAGTTGCCAAGCTTCTCGATACGGCAGAAAACACAGAGTATCATCAACAAGCGCTAGCATTGCAAAAGAAAAAAGTTACAGATCATACTAAAACACCTTCAGCTAAAATTCTCGAATTAATGAAAGAAAGAAATACTAGCTTTAAAGATCTGATGCTTAACCAATCTCTAGAGTTTTTTGACAAAGCTAAATCCGAATCTCTAGATAATATTGTATTCGAGAGAATGGAGGCTATGGCCACAGAGTCACAAGCAGAGCAGACAGCACTGGAGCAAACATCCGTAAGTTCTTTTGCTGAATTTTTATCTAAGTATTACGCGCAATACAATCAATGCAGCTAATTTAATCTAACCCTGATACAACCCAGTCATTTGATTTGTCGAGATACTATTTTTGCACTATAAAATTATTAAAATACAAATCAATCACTGACTCAGGATTCAAATCCTCTTCCTGCACTAACAAATCCCGAATCACTTGGAGAGCGTTTTGTCGAAGCTGCTCCTTTCCTTCTTGCGATGTCACATCTTCATCAGTCTGAGCGGCAAACAACATGACCAAATTATTCCGAACATAGGGCATATGATGCCTTACTGCATTGGCAGCATCAGCCGTATCCAGCCTGACCGAAAGCTCAGTTTTTAAATATTTGAGTTTTCCCTTGCCACCATAATTGACTACAAAAGGTGGTTTTATAGGCAAATATATCGCTGCAGGACCAGCATTGGCAGCATCATCACCTTCAGCAAAAATAGCAGGTGAAACAATTAGGAAATATAATGTAATAAAAACTATTATCAAACGGGATTGATGAGCGATTATACTTGACACAGCGTATACCAAGTTTAAATAAATATTTGAGAATATAAAAAGCATAGCTTATTTTACGAACTAAATAATAATCTCGAGTTCTATAGCAGCTCGGTTTGACAACATAATGAATGACTACGGAGTTTGAACATTGCTTAAGATACCTAGCGTCAGAAGGACAAACCTTTTACTTTTTGCTGCCTGCACAGCACTTATGGTTATTGCGCTGTTTATGGAGCATTTTTTAGAGTTAGAGCCATGCCCCCTGTGTATCACACAACGATTAATTGTGGTGGTTATTGGCGTAGTTGCATTTATCGCATGGCTCCAAAACCCTGGCGCAATAGGGCTGCGTTTTTACGGCGGTTTAACAAGCTTGCTTTCTGCAGTAGGGATTGGAGTTGCTGGAAGACATGTTTGGCTACAAAACCTACCAGAAGATAAAGCACCAGCTTGCGGGCCAGACTTAGCTTATATGTTTGATTCGCTCCCAATTTTTGATCTGCTGAGCCTACTTTTCAAGGGTGATGGAAACTGCGCAGAGGTAGCTTGGACATTTCTTGGGTTAAGTATTCCAGCGTGGACGCTGATAGCGTTTATCGGATTGCTAGGCGTTTCGATTTGGCAAATATTGAGAAAAAATAACTAGCGAAAACTTGCTCTTACAAGACGATTCACCTATCTTGAAGCGAGGGGACATAATTCCTAAATTAAAAGCATAAGATATAAGGTTTTAATGAATGTTAGATAATTGTAAGTCAGCTCAAGAAAGATGGGGCGGCGTCAGTGATATCATTGATCGCTGGTTAAAAGAAAGACAATCCCTACTCGTAAGATTTTGCGACCTCACCGAAATTGTGGATGACGAAGAAAATCCTGATAGAGGCGTTATTCTTCAACAAGTCTGCCAACTAATGGTTGATTACACTTCAGCAGGACACTTTGAAGTCTACGACCAACTCGTGAAAGAAGCAGAAGATTTTGATGACAAGGATGCAATTACAGCATCTCAATCTGCTTTCGATACAATTGACACTACCACTGAATATATTCTTGATTTCAACGACAAATATCAAGAGATCGATGATCTCGAAACGCTAAACACTGATTTATCAAAATTAGGCGAAGCGCTTGTTTCCCGCTTTGAATCTGAAGACAAAATTATCGCTGTTTTACATACCGCCCACAAAGATCAAGTAGCTTAGCGCGCTCTAATGCTCTAATCCTCCGGCTACGTTTCTAATTATGGGAGGTCTTTCATTATCTAAATAGATACTGAAAAACTCCCATCTCAAGACTGGCCAAACACCTCATAAAGCCAATACACTAGATAAATCCATTCGACTTTCTCACACCCATTTAAATTCCCCCCTGCGCTTAAAAAAACATGTCGAATATCTTTAAACAAAGATGAAAAATTAACATATTTACTAAACGTCAGATTAATAGCCTAGAAAGTGCTTAGCTAGATGCTATGCTTGAAATTAAAGACTAACTCTTTTCAACCTCTGTATGCCTTTGCGTCTAAAAATTAAAAAGCTTCGTAGCAGCAGTTTGCTAATCATATTAACAATATGCTTAGGCGCTTGTGATAACCATAAATCGCCTAGCCATTCTTACCAAGTGGCGGCAAAAGGACTTCATTCAGCAGCTATTGCACAAGATGGAAAGAGCATTGCCATTGGATCAATACATCATGGTGCGAGCTATTGGAGGCACGAAACAAAAGAGCGGCTCTACAATTGGAACCACAAACAAAACGACCAAAGCACCATCATATCCATCGACTTTAGCCAAAACGGGAAGAAGGTGATAACCGCGGAACCTCACACTCTGGTTCTTTGGAATACCGACTCCGGCAGTTCTGAGCGATTCTTTAGCGCACCAGCAGAAATTCTGGATCTTGAGTTAGGACCCAATGGCGACACCGCCTTACTTGGACTCGAAGATCACACGGCTGTCATATTTAATGTTAAGCGCGGTGGAATTGTCAGAGCCTTCACTCATCAAAACCGGGTAAGAACAGTTGATTACAGTAGTGATGGAAGATACGCACTGACCGGCTCGGAAGACTATACAGCCACTTTATGGGATGTTGCTTCTGGCGAGGTGCTAGTGCAATTGAAACATGAAGACGATGTGCAACTGGTAAAACTTTCTGATGATGGGAAACTCGCGCTTTCCGTAAGCAAATATGATAAAGCGCTGGTCTGGAACTCTAAAACGGGAGAAGCCGTTGGCGAAATACCTCTAAGATCAGAACACATCAAACGAGGAATATTGTTTACTGCCGCGAGGTTTAGCGCGAATAAAAACTTGCTTCTCACCGGACGAGTTGATCGAATCGTCGAACTCTGGGAAATTCCAACATTAAAAAAAATATCCAGTTGGAAGCTACCAAAGAAAAAGCAATGGAAACCAACGGCATCAGCAGTGCTAGACGTTTCTTTTTTGGATAACAATAGATTTCTTGCGGTAGGCTCAGATGGATATGTTCACGAGCTCAAGTATGAATAGCCTCGGGAACCACCGAGGCCATTAACAAGGAAGGCTTACTTCTTCTCTTCTGTTTTCGCTTCTTCTTTAACTATTGAGATAAGCTCCATCTCAAATACTAAAGTAGAGTTTGGTGGAATGCTACCTGTACCGCCTTCGCCATAAGCTAAATTAGGAGGAGAAACAATTTTCCACTTGCCACCTTCTTTCATCAACGGCAGGGCTTCTACCCAGCTCGGAATCAAACGGTTTGCAAAAAACTCAACACCTTCACCTTGATCAAATACAGTACCATCGATAAGAGTACCTTTGTAATTAACCTTTACTTTGTCAGTTGTTGCTGGAGATGCACCTGTACCTTCTGTTAGCACTTCATATTGAAGCCCGCTTTCAGTAGTAATTACGCCGTCTTTCTGTGCATTTTCAGCTAAGAATGCTTCACCTTTCTTAGCGTTTTCTTCTGAAGCTTGCTTCGCTTTTGATTGGCGTTTCTCTTGAAGTTGAGCCTGGAAAGCCATCATAGTAGCGCGAATCTCTTCCTCACTAACACGTGATTCTTTACCCTCGTATACCTCTTTAATAGCGGCAGAAACAATATCTGAATCCAATATAAAATCTGGATCCTGAGACTGAATTTGCTTAACAGTATTAAAACCAAAGATATAACTTACTTTTTGCTCCATCGTTTCAAGCGTAATTTCTTTTGGTTTTTCTTCGGCTTGTTTTTCGTTACATCCAGCTACTACCAGCAACGCTGAAGCAATCGCTGTCATTTTTATCACAGTGTTTTTCATCGTGTCACCCAAATGAGGTCATATTAAAGCCGCAAGTATATCAAGGCTAAGGCTAATGTATAAACCGGAAAATAAACTTGCCACAATATTTAGTTGTTTCATTACTCTTTGCTAAAATGCTTAAAAAGCATCACGCAATTTATAATAAAGCCTTGCTAGAGGCATTTTTTTTACAAATAAGTTCAAAACTCATAATTTTTCGAAGGAAAAACATACAATTTATTTGCAAACGGAGTTATCATTTTCGCACCGCACAATTTAACTTTCTAAACTTACACTTACCAGGTACTCAAGATGGCTGCTAAGAAAAAAACGATCAATCTCGTTGCTGACCTAGAGAAACAAATTGCAAAAACAAAAGATTCCCTAGATAAAGCTCGAAACCAAAAATTGACTGCCGCGGAGAAAGTCGCTGCTGCAGTGCAAAAAAAATTAACTACAGCGACTACCAAAGCGAAATCACTTTCCCTAAAAGCTGCAAAAGCAGCTAAGTCAGCTAAAACACCCGCAGCCAAATTGAGAGTAAGCAAAGCAAAAGAAGCTGTAGCTGCTCAAAATGAAGTGGTAAAAACACTCAAACTTGAAGCCAGTGAAGCGAAATCAAAGCTTTTGGTGATTAAAGCCGAAGCGAAACACGCAGCAGAATTGGCAAAAATTGAATTGTCCGTTACAAAAAGCTTAGCATCTAAAACACCCGCCAAAAAGAAAGTGGCTAAGAAAGTCGCAACAAAAAAATCACCAGTAAGTACGACGACACCAAAAACAGTTACCAAAAAGGCGGCAACCAAGAAGTCCCCAGCGAAAAAAGCAGCTGTTAAAAAGGCTCCAGCCCAAAAAGCGGCTGTAAAGAAGTCCCCAGTTAAAAAAACGTCTGCGAAAAAAGCCCCAATAAAAAAAGCAGCGGTTAAAGAAGCGCAGAAAACAACCGTTAAAAAAGCTCCTGTAAAACCCGCCGAGAAAAAAGCTCCCGTAACAGCTAAGCCGGAAGTTAAAAAAGCAACTGAAGTGAAAGAAGCTTCAACACCTGTAAAACCAATTGTTAAAGAAGCTCCGAAACCAGCGCCAACCGAAATAAAAACAACGCCTAAAGTCGAAACAAAAACAACAGATTCTGCAGCAGCGCCTAAGGTAGAAACACCATCAGCGCCAAAACCACTGGAAAAGTCCGAAGAATTAACTAAGCCATCAACTTCTGAATCAATATCTTCAGCGACAACGCCTATCTCACCAAAATCGGATGCTAGCAGCACTCCTGCTACTTCGGAGACCAAAGAACCAATTAAACCTTCAAGCTTATTTGATAACTAATTGTAAATCATTATATTCTGTTTTCGGGGCACGAATCGTGCCCCGAATTTCTTATCTTCAACTTAATTGAAAACATACATATCTGCTGCCTATATCAAACTAATCACCAAATGTGAGAGCAAGTTTGATTAGTACCATGAAGAATTTTTTTTGAAAATACTTTGAACCTATGCAGTTTGAATCTGGCATAGACTGTGAAGTTTTTTTGCGTGAAAGCCGGGGTTTGGAACCTGCAAGAAGTTAAGATAATATTTTAGATCCAAAAGTTCTGGGTTTTCGCTCAATTGTTGATCATTAACTTCTAGAAATCGCCCAGTTAAATCTTGTAATTTATGGAGTAATATCTTTTCAATCAGTAGTTCCGCCGCCAGGATTTGCTTAGAAACCACTTTAATCTGAACCTTTGTAAAGTTTCCACCGTGCTTCAATTGCTGTCGCACGTCACGGAGGCTAGAAACCGTCATTTGGCTAACGCTATCGATTTTAATCAAAACATCCTCTAGCCAGATTGAAGACAATTGAATTTTCTCTGATTTAAGCCAACAGCACCAAAGGATAATATTTACATTGGCATGAAACTGTTTTTGTAAACTTAAACTTAAAGCCTCAACCTCTGGCAATGCATAACAATTGGAAGCATAATCCCAGAGAGATTTGTTAAAATTTTTGTTTATGGGTTCATTTAAACTCAAAACCTATGACTCTTAAAATTAATACCAATCAAGTCGATCCGTCGTTTCAAGAATAAACCAGCCTGTGTATGCTAGTCGTTCAGATTTTATACAGGTAGAACAAAAAGCTGTCTCAAGTATTTAATCCAGCCACATTATAGCGGCTTAATACTAAAGGTTTACAGTCATTCGACACAAAAACCACACATTTGTGCTAATCAAGATTACTTATGGGGCGTTAAAATCCGTATTAGGTGTTTATATTTATTGATGAATACGGCATAAAACAGAAAAACGCACTTATTACCGGGGCGTTTTAAACTTTGCGGAACATTAGATCCCAAACACCATGGCCGAGTCTTTCTCCTCGAGACTCGAATTTAGTCTTTGAGCGATATGGTGGAGGGTTAGAAAACATATATTCTGATGCCATATTTTCATAGCCATTAGCGAGCGTCATCACTTCCATCATATGCTCAGCATAATCTTGCCAGTCCGTTGCCATATGAAAAACGCCCCCGGCCTTCAGTTTTTGAAAAACCAAAGCGACAAATTCAGGTTGTACTATTCGTCGCTTATTATGTTTTTTCTTATGCCAAGGGTCAGGGAAGAATAACTGTAACCGATCTATTGAGCAGTCTTCAAAACAGTCAGTTAATACATCAATGGCATCAGCCATATAGACTTTTAAGTTTTTTACACCGTCTAGACCAGCATTATTGATTATTCGACCTACGCCAGGGGGATGTACTTCAATTCCGATGAAATTTTCGGAATTACTCACTTTTGCCATATTGAGAAGCGAATCACCCATGCCAAATCCAATTTCGACTATGAGAGGTAAATTGCGCTCAAAACATTTCTCAACATCAACTTTTCCATTAAATAAACTCAACCCGTAGTCAGGCCACCATTGGTCAAAAGCATTTTTTTGGCCATAAGTCATGCGACCTGCGCGAATCACATAGCTTCGAATTGGTTTTTTCTTATATTCAGGTTTCATTGAATAACCAAGATAGGTTTTATAGACTAAAACTAATTTTTTAACTTAATCGCAGCCACAAACAAGCAAACCCAGCCAAAAATAAGTGCGAGCCCACCAATAGGCGTTATTGCTCCAAGCATGCGAATTTCTGTGAGAGCTAACGCATACAAGCTTCCCGAAAAAATTAAAACTCCTCCCAAAAAGAAATAAAAGCTTAGACGCAAGAGTCGACTTTGACCGCAAAAATGTATTAGGAACGCCACTATAGACATAGCAAACACATGATAAAATTGATATTGAACACCAGTTTGATAGATCTTGATCATATCTTCAGAAATTATAGATTTTAATCCGTGCGCGCCAAAAGCACCCAAGACAACTGCAAGCCCACCCGCAGCAGCAGTAATAGCAATATAGTGTTTTGACTGCTCTACCATATAAAATGAAAGTACTCTTTACATATTTCAAACAATAAAAAAGCCGCAACAAAAGCGGCTTTCTTTATTTGTAAACGATTAAAATGATTAGGCTTCCATGTATGCCTTAACTTTTTTCATTGCATTTTTTTCAAGTTGACGAATACGTTCTGCAGAAACTCCATAGGTAGCCGCCAAGTCATGTAACGTTGACTTCTCTTCACTCAACCAACGTTTTTGTAATATGTCTTTACTGCGATCATCTAGTTTTTCAATGGCCATTTCCAAACCATTTACACTATTTTCGGTCCAGTCTGCTTTCTCGAGCAAGCTTGACGGATCATAACGGCGATCCTCCAAGTAGTTAGCTGGCGCTTGAAACGCGGATTCATCATCATCATCAGTGCCAGCATCGAAAGATGCATCAAAGGCGGACAAACGCCCTTCCATTTGTTGTACATGCTTCAATTCAACATTCAAGTCATCTGCCACAGCTTGAGCTTCTTCATTCGTTAGCCAAGCCAAGCGCTTTTTCATTCCACGCAAATTGAAGAATAACTTGCGCTGCGCCTTAGTAGTAGCAACTTTAACAATACGCCAGTTACGCAAAATGAATTCGTGAATTTCAGCCTTGATCCAATGAACAGCAAAAGATACCAAACGAACACCTTTTTCAGGATTAAATCGTTTTACCGCTTTCATTAGACCGACATTACCTTCTTGTATTAGGTCGCCTTCAGCCAAGCCATAGCCTGAATATGATTTGGCTATATGCACCACAAAACGCAGATGCGACATTACCAAACGTCTAGCAGACTCTAGATTTTCGTTATAATACAAATCTTCGGCAAATTGCTTTTCTTGTTCTGCAGTAAGAACAGCAATAGAATTTACGGTCTGAACATACGCTCCTAGGTTTTGCCCCGGCGAGAGATTTTCTACAGACTGTAAGCTAGTCCCCATAAGGGTTCTCCTTTAATTAAGCCAAAGCGGGAGTCTACCATTAGGCCCGCTGGTTTTCTAGGTTCAAATATAGGATCGAATTACAAACTTTCAAGTCATTTGATGTTCATTGATTACAATTAGACACTGCTTAAATAGCAACCAAGCAATCGTTAACAAGGAATCAAAACTTCAATCCTTATACTATTTATGATTCGAAACCACCAAGGAAGTTCAAAATAAGTTATAACACCACAGCTGTAATAAATTACGCAAACATCCCAATTTAGATGAATTACCGTCGAAAATTGTCGTTATTTAGGTTGAATATCTGATAAGTGGCGACCCACAGCCATCCAAGCACCAAACCAACCAAGAATCGTGCTAAACCCAATGAGTATAAAGGTTTGCCTTAATCCCATACCCTCAAGTCGAAACTGGCTATCGTAAAGTAATGACAATTGATCCACGGTTGGCGACAAAAAGTGAACACCAACAAACACAATTATCACTGCGAACACGCCTCCACAAAAACCATACCAGCCTCCAGAGTACAAAAACGGGCGACGTACAAAGCCATCAGTACCGCCAACAAGCTTGACCACAAGTATCTCATCTCTTCGGTTTTCTATCGCCAGCTTTATGGTATTGCCAACCGCAAGTAAGACGCCTAAACCAAGTAAAGAAGCTAGCGCCAATACAATCTTTTTCCCCAAAACCATTAATTCCTGTAATCGCTTTACCCAATCTAAATCCAGACTCACTTCATCAACAACAGGTTCAGAACTAATTTTTTCCGCCAAGGCAGAAAGCTGAGCAGGGGCAATGGTTGGATTAGCCAAGGATAAAATTAACGTAGCGGGTAACGGGTTTTCATCTAAAGAAGACAAGACGTCACCAAAGCCCGAAAAAGCCTGAAACTCTTCTAACGCTTCGTCTGCAGAAAGAAATTCTACATCGCTAATTTCTGGAAATGCTTCTAATTGCTCTCTAAGTTGACGTGATCGCATTGTCACGCGCGCGCGGATGGATATATACCGACAATTTTGGGTCTGCATCCCAGGATTCACCAAGCTGCTCCATGTTATCTAATACAACTAAAAGAATCGCTGGTAGGGCCAGAGCGATGGCAACCACAAGCGACGTCATCAGCGTCTGCATTGGAAATGTTAGCAACCTTTGTAAACTTCCAAAAAAAGAAATTTTATGGTGTTGAATATAACTAGCAAATTGCTCACCAATTTTAGTCTTTCTCTGGACAGCGCCCGCTCCAGAGGAGCTTTGCGCAGCTTTGTAATTTTTTCTTGAAGCACCCATGAATCGTATACTCTACTGAAGCACCCCATCATGAATAAGGCCGCCATTGGAAAGCGTTAAAACTCTTTTACCCAAGCGCTTAACCAATCCTAAGTCATGGCTAGCAATCATTATCGTCACGCCAACATCGTTAAACTGTTGCAACAATGCCATTATTTCTTCTGATAACTCTGGATCCAAATTTCCTGTTGGCTCATCCGCTAATAGTAGAGGGGGCTTATTGACCACGGCCCGAGCAATACCCACTCGCTGCTGCTCACCACCGGATAAAACGATGGGGTTTTGTTTTTCTTTATCAAGTAAGCCTACTTTATCCAACGCAGCCCTGACTCGACGACCGATATCACGGGTATGAAACCCCGAGATTTGCAGTGGCAAAGCAATATTTTCGTATACATTTCGATCGAATAAGAGCTGGTGATTTTGAAACACGACACCCACCTGACGGCGGTGATAGGGAATCTGAGAGTTACGCAACCGGTTTAAGTTTTTGCCGCCAATAATGACCTGCCCAGTAGTCGCTCTTTCCATAAGCATGATTAATTTCATCAATGTACTCTTCCCTGCTCCCGAGTGGCCGGTAAGGAAAACCATTTCGCGCTCAGCAATATCAAAAGATATACCGGTTAACGCTTCTTGCCCACTTTCATATCTCTTATAGACTTGATTAAACTGAATCATTTTTTAATCGTTTTTGATATTCAGTATTCAATAAAACACCCCAATTATCACTGGCCGCTAGACTCAGGAGCAGCAAACAGGGCATCAATAAAATTATTGGCGCTAAATGGCTGGAGATCATCGATACCCTCTCCCACACCAATAAAGCGCACCGGAATCGAATGCTTTTTACTGAGCGCAAAAATAACACCACCCTTAGCAGTGCCATCTAGCTTCGTCAGTGCAAGGCCTGTCACTCCAGCAGCCTTTTTAAAATGATCAGCTTGGCTAACTGCATTTTGCCCGGTACCCGCATCAAGCACCAATAACACTTCATGGGGTGCCGATGCATCTAGTTTCCCAATAACGCGTTTAACCTTAGCCAGTTCATCCATTAAATTACTTTTGTTATGCAATCTGCCAGCGGTATCTGCAATGACAATATCAATATTACGCGACTTCGCAGATTCCACTGCGTCAAATATCACAGAAGCGCTATCTGCCCCAGTGTGTTGCGCCGTCACAGGAACTTGATTTCGCTCACCCCATACTTGAAGTTGCTCGACGGCTGCGGCACGAAAGGTATCACCTGCAGCAAGCAAAACCGACTTACCTTCATTCTGAAAGCGTTTCGCCAACTTGCCGATAGTCGTTGTCTTACCTACTCCATTTACACCCACGACAAGGATAACGTAGGGTTTATGTTTGTCGTTATCTATTACCAGTGGGGATTCAATATCATCTAAAAGAGAATGCAGTGAATTTCGTAAAGCTTGGTTGAGTGCCTCCGAGTTACCCAATTGCTTTCGCTCTAGTTTATCTGTTAAATCATCAATAATATCTGTAGTAGCTTCCATGCCAACATCAGCCATAAGCAACAGCGTTTCAATCTCTTCTAACAAATCCTCATCAATGACTTTTTTGCCGAGTAACAGATTCGTCAAACCAGTAGAAAATTGACCACTCGTTTTCGCAAGGCCTCTTTTGATTCGTGCAAATATGCCTAAGGGCTTGTCTTGAGTTTCCATACTAGACGATTGCGAAAGGTCATCCGATACTGGACTTTCAAGCTTCTCTTCAGGCTTGCTTTTTTTTCGTTTAAAAAACATGATCCGTTCTATATAGTTCTGGGGGAAAGCGCGGCATATTTTATATGCCAGCAAAAGGCGGTTAAAAATCGTACGAAAACCGATATTTTCAGCGTTATTATAACTCAGTTAAGGATCCCAAACGCAACTGCAGATCTTCCTGAGACACCTTATTTTGCATCAACAACTTTAAAAGAGTTCCACGCCTTGCCACAGCAAAAAAAAAGAAAACCCAATAATGCAATCCAATCACAAATAAGAATTATTGCAGGCCAATGGCGCAGTAGAAGATTAAATGTACCTAGTTTACCAGGATTACGACCAACAGGAGACAGAACAAGAGAAACGCTCTTTAATTGGTTATCGCCATATATTATTGAAGCAGATTGTCTGGATCTCTATGCTGGTACTGGCAGTTTGGGCTTGGAAGCCCTCTCTCGAGGCGCTAATTCAGCGACGTTTATCGACACCCAAAAAACAGCTTGCGACCAACTCTATCAAAACCTGACTACTTTAAAGTGCGAAACCGCAGAAGTGATTAACACGAGCGCTGAAAACTGGATGCAAAAAGCCACTAACTTGAAATTCGATATTGTCTTTTTTGACCCTCCATTTGCCGAAAATCTATGGGATAAGGATCTCGAGCAATTAAGCAATTCAATGTTACTCAATACAGATTCTCTGATCTATATTGAAAAACCTAAAGAACGAACGATCCAGATACCAAGCCCTTGGAAAACTCTAAAACAAAAAGATACAGGGAATATTAGCGCTATTCTTTGCTCTGCAACCTGATAGAATAAATATATGACGAAAACAATTGGATTATGCCATTAAGATCTAATTCAATGATTCGTGAACTTAAAAAAGGAGCAGAGGCTCATGAAAAAAGTGGTCTATCCAGGTACATTTGACCCCATAACAAATGGCCATCTGGATTTGGTGCAAAGAGCATCTCATCTCTTCGATCATGTGATCGTCGCCGTAGCAGCAAGCAAGAAGAAAACACCATTATTTACTCCCGAAGAACGGGTGGAACTAGCCCGAGAAGTGACAGCGCCTTTTGAAAACGTAGAAGTCTGCGGCTTCAATTGTTTGCTAAAAGACTTAGTAGATGAAAAGGGCGCTTATGGCGTTGTGAGGGGTCTGAGAGCGGTATCTGACTTTGAATACGAGTTTCAGCTAGCAAACATGAATCGAGTACTTGCTCCCTCTATGGAAAGCCTATTCCTTACACCAGCAGAACACTTATCTTATATATCATCATCACTTGTACGAGAAATAGCGTCACTTGGTGGAGATGTAAGCCAATTCGTTCCGCCAATCATAGAAAAGGCATTAAAAACAAAATATGAATCTCTAGGAAAAGATTAAATTCCAAGCAATAGGCACAAAAGCCTGCTAGGCTCTATAGAGCGATTTTTTAACTGAGTTTAGCCCCGTCTTGAATTTAAATCCTTTTGATCAATCACATTCTCATTTGGATTTTGATCGACATCACTTGATGACGGTGAAGAAACGTTTTTTGGATATAAATCAAAAACGTTTAGACCGGATGCGCGATGCATTGTCGAATCGGCAACACATTTTCCTCGAAATTTTACCTCTGCTATTCCATAGCAATCACCCTATGATGCCGGGTTTTGTTTCGCGAGCAACGCCATCAAAACTATCAGGCTACAAGCCTAGTAAATATGATATTCAAGCAGCCAGGACAATCACAAGGAGCTTCACGCTCAATACCGGCCCCGACAAGGATGAAGAAATTTATGGTATTTATATTATGGGAAGCGTCGGCACCGTCGCTCAAAACGAATCAAGCGATCTCGATATTTGGCTTTGCCACAAACCAGGATTAGACATTAAACTACTTGGTGAACTTGATAAAAAGGCAACAAAGGTTGGTCGTTGGGCGGAAACACTAGGGCTCGAAGTTCACTTTTTTTTAATGGATTATGAAGGCTTTAAACAAGGGCGTTTATCGGCACTCAATGAAGAATCAAGCGGAAGTGCACAAAGGCTTCTCTTACTTGATGAGTTTTACAGAAGTGCGATTTTCATTGGAGGTAAAACCCCTCTTTGGTGGTTTATACCAGATAAATCAGACACAAACTACCAGACACTTGCTCATACATTACTTCATAAAAAATTCATTAACGAAAAGCAAACCCTTGACTTTGGCAGCGTAGCGAGAATTCCTGACGGAGAGTTTATCGGGGCTGGAATTTGGCAGCTCTACAAAGCTATAGAGTCACCTTATAAGTCGGTACTGAAACTGCTTCTATTAGAGGCTTATGTGAGTGATCACCCAAAGATAGAACCCCTTTCCATTGCTTACAAAGAGCTTGTTTATCAGGGAGATTGCGACATTAACACGCTCGACAGTTATGTCATGATCTATCACAAAATTGAAGATTACTTAATAGGTAAGAAGGAAACCGACAGGCTTGAGTTAGCAAGAAGATGCTTCTATTTCAAAGTAAATAAACTACTGTCTAAGCCACCTAAAAATAGAAAAGCATCCTGGCAAAGAAAACTCATGATAACACTCACCGAGAAATGGGGCTGGAGTAAAGAACACATTGGCATTATGGACCAGCGAGCCAGCTGGAAAAGCCTCAGAGTGGCTGAAGAGCGCACTTTTCTGGTTAATGAGTTAAACCACAGCTATAAATTTTTACTTGATTTTGCGAACCGCACAGGTGCTGTAAAGGCAATATCCGCAGCAGAACTGACCGTTTTAGGTAGAAAGCTTCAAGCAGCTTTTGAACGACGACCCGGTAAAACAGAATGGATAAATCCAAACATATCGGCGGATATCGCCGAAGACATGGTTATATTCAAGGAAGTTTTTGATGAGGCGACCGGGAGCAACGTATGGACAGCTTATTCTTACTCGGAAACAGGTTCAAAGACAAATCAAAGTACTGGCATAAAATCTTCCAACTACTTAATAGAGTTAACTCTATGGTGTTATTGCAACGGTGTTGTAAACGCCTCCACACAGGTGGAAGTCGAGTCCGCCAAAACCGTTAACAAACAAGCATTGCAAAAAGTATTTACCGCTTTTACAGCTTGGCTTCCACTGCCCCTCGAACACGTCCGGCATGAACAATTTAAGAGCGTCGCCATACCAACTCAAGTAATGCTACTAATAAATGGTACTGATGGTTTAGAGACAAATTTCGACAACTTAGGGTATCAACGTTTGAGCGACAACAACGATGCATTGAGGTATGGAGGATTTGAAGAAAACCTAATTTTTTCACTGGATATGATTAGCCGAAATAGCTGGAATGAAATTAGCTCTAGGCACTTTTCTAGCGAAAATGCATTTATCGATTGTTTAATGACTTACCTACAGTTTTGTTTGCCGGGCACACATCATCAACCACCCAAACTCGATATTCGATGTATAAATAATGCGTATGCACCAACCATCTTAAATCGAGTTCATGAATTATTTGATCAAATCATTGCATGTTTTTACAACAAAAAAACATCGAAATTGAATCGTTTTATTTTCCAAATATCAGATAAATACTACGGATTACATTTTTCAGGTTTGAAACCTCACATAGAGAACTTTACCTCCGCATCTAAATTATTACATTGGCTGGCAGAGGAACATGAAAGTTTCAGTAAAATCATTTTCGATACGAATGCTTGCCAACACCAACCAATTAAAGTTATCGCGCCACTTTGTAAGCCCAACGCTATCACTGTATTCTACTTAGCCTTTGATATAGGCATTGAATTTTTTATATCAGACGAAAAAGGATCGATTTTTCATACAATCTTACGTGGTGGACGCAACTACAACCCGTTAAAGCCGCTTCACAGTTTTTTAAGATCTGTGACACAAAGGCAAACGCGACTAGACGAGGAACTCTCAATTGACTTTGGCGTTTTCCCTATCTACTTTTATGAAGTTAGGAAACAACAGAAACACTACTTTTGTCGCAAGCAAAATATAGAAAAAGAATCGGGAACATCCAAATTTGATGTTAAAGCAGTGGCATACCTAGACGAATCCAACCGGTTAAAATTCGATTTCCATTGTGAAGACCAAGAGTTTTCGGGCGCCTCATTTGGCGATCAGCTTTATGAAGTGGTCGCACAATACATTATAGCGCAACGCACTTTATCGCCCAGCTACCCCATTTATATCACTGATATTGACCTGAGTTTGGTACAACACCAGTTATCAGGGGGTAATAGACTTCAACTAATTCACTATCTAAAAACAAAAGAAGTACTAGAAAACCGCCTCAATCAAGCCATAGGCTTTGATATAACCCCTTAATCGCTAACTTTAACCAGAAGCAGTAAGACGGTATACTCGCCAAATTATTAAAATGCCTTCTTAATAAGATAAAATTGCCCTAAAGCCACAATTCGGTTTATTTAGAGAAGCCGTTACCAATACGTGATAGGGACTTTGAAACATTAACCTTATTGGTAATAATCAATGATTCGCATGAATAAACGTACGATGTACATTTTTGTTGCACTTTTGGCAATCATATTAGGTGCATGTGGACAAAAGGGCCCTCTAAAGCTACCGAATGAAAAAGAGCAAACTCCAAATGAAGCGTTGTTTGTCGGCTAAAAAATTAGTTCAAATATTATTTAGCAAACAAGAAGCGACTTTCAGGTAAAAACAATTGAATTAAATTAGGTAAGTAAATCCACAAATGCAAGTATTTAATTGGCATCATGATGAGCTTTTTATTGAAGACGTTAGCCTTCAAACCATAGCAAATAATTACGGCACACCCTGTTATGTTTATAGTAAAGCCGCCTTTCAAAACAGGTATCTCGAATACGCGAATGCGCTTGGAAATCATCCTGGGAAAATTTGCTACGCCGTAAAAGCAAACTCCAATATCGCAGTACTACAACTTCTAAGTGACCTGGGAGCAGGCTTTGATATTGTTTCAATAGGCGAACTTGAAAGAGTTCTCATCGCAGGTGGCAAGCCAGAAAACATTATCTTTTCTGGTGTAGGTAAAACACCAGAGGAAATGCAGCGCGCGCTGGAAGTTGGAATATCCTGTTTCAATGTAGAATCGGAAGCAGAACTTGAGACTCTATCAGCAGTCGCTATTAAGTTGGGTTTACAAGCCAATATTTCAATTCGTGTTAATCCGGATGTGGACGCAAAAACACATCCCTATATATCAACAGGCCTTAAAGAAAACAAATTTGGAATCGATATTCAACGTGCATTTAATGTATATCAGCATGCTGCAAACTTACCAGGATTAAAAATAGTCGGGGTAGACTGCCATATTGGTTCACAACTCACAGAAGTCACACCATTTATAGACGCGCTTGAGCGAGTTTTAGCGCTTATCGATAAGCTGCAAACAGAAGCTGACATTTGCATCAACCACCTCGATTTAGGCGGAGGGATAGGCGTAAACTATAACGGAGAGCAACCACCCGAAATTTCGTCTTATATTGAACAAGTAAAGTCGAGAATTGCAGAGCATAAACTTGAATTATACTTCGAACCTGGCCGTTCGATAGCGGCCAATAGCGGAGTGTTATTGACACAAGTGATTTATTTAAAACCGACCGAATATAAAAATTTCGCAATTGTAGACGCCGCTATGAATGACAACATACGGCCTTCGCTATACCAGGCTTGGCAAAAAATCCAGAGAGTTAATAAGCCACTTCCAAGTGAAGAACCTATGGAGTGGGATATAGTAGGACCCATTTGCGAAACTGGTGACTTTATCGCAAAAGACAGAAAGCTATCGCTTAGCGCTGGAGATACGCTGGCCTTAATGTCCAGTGGTGCATACGGGTTTGTAATGAGTTCTAATTATAACTCTAGAGGGAGAGCGCCCGAGATATTGGTAGATGGAACCAATATACACCTAATCAGAGCGCGAGAAAGCTTGTCTGACCAAATTAGAGGCGAGCACCTATTACCAAGGGAGATCTCGGAGTAAACCATGCGGCTACGTTTTACAAAAATGCATGGCCTTGGCAACGACTTTGTGATGTTAGATGGCGTTTCAAACCGTATAAAGCTTTCTGGCGATAAAATTCGAAAAATCGCCAATCGAAATCTTGGTATAGGTTGTGATCAGTTACTTATCGTGGAACCTCCTCACAAACCTGATGCTGATTTTCACTACCGCATATTTAATCAAGATGGTGGGGAAGTTGAAAACTGTGGGAATGGGGCTCGCTGTTTTGCCATATTTGTTAGAGAAAAAGGCCTGACTAAAAAAGACATTATAAACGTGGAAACTGCGTCTGGCCCTCTAACGCTAAAAGTGCTTAAAGACGATCAAGTAACGGTTAACATGGGAGCGCCAATTCTAAAGCCAAAAAAAATTCCTTTTGAGGCCCCAAAACAAGCGACGACCTACCCGATCGAAGTCGGCAAAAAGGAACTATCCATTTCTGCAATATCCATGGGAAACCCACATGCAGTGACCCTTGTAGAAGACGTAGCAAATTTTGAAGTGGAAAAATTAGGACCAGCAATAGAAAGTCATTCTAGATTCCCTAAAAAAGTGAATGCAGGTTTTCTTGAAATTGTTTCTAAATCGGAAGGTAATCTGCGTGTTTATGAACGTGGCGTTGGCGAAACTTCTGCTTGTGGCACAGGAGCGTGTGCTGCAATGGTAGCAGGAAATCTTCAAGGTTTATTCAGTGACAAGGTTAAAATTAATTTACCTGGAGGGCAATTGAGTATTCATTGGGCTGGAGGCGATGCTCCCGTGATGATGACCGGCCCTGCGACAACAGTGTATCACGGACAAATAAAAATATGAGCGACATTCAAAACCCTAATCAAATTAACGAGGATAGAGTCGAAAAATATCTCAAAGAAAATCCAAGTTTTTTTGAGAGGCATCCGGACCTGTTAACAGAAATGCATTTACCACATAATAGTGGGAATGCTGTATCACTTGTTGAGAGACAAGTATCGATACTAAGAGAGCGTAATATGGAGATGCGTCATAGGTTAACTAACCTACTCGACAACGCACGTGAAAACGACCGCCTTTTTGATAAAACCAAACGACTTGTTCTCGCACTAATCGAAAGCACTGATTTAAACAGTTTAGTAGACGCCCTTTACTATAGTTTCGAAAAAGATTTTCAAGTTCACTACACGAGAATCATTTTGTTTTCTTCACAGTCACTACCTGAATCTAAAGCAAGAGTTGAAGACATATATATTGCCAGAAACCAAATTGGTAAACATCTTCAGGCGGTGAAATCTGTTACTGGCGGATTAGATATTAAAGAAATCGAATTTTTATTTGACGATGATGCCCATAATGTCGGATCCGCGGCACTTGCCGTGCTAAACCATGGAAACTTGTTAGGGGTCTTAGCGATTGGAAATCAAGACCCGACATATTATCACAGCAGCATGGGAACGTTATTTTTGAACTATGTTGCAGAGGTACTAAACCGCACACTGCCCAAGCTCATCTAACCAATGTTAATTCTTTTAACACATCATTTATATTGGTTGACCACCATAGTTTGACGTTGGTTTTTTCGGTGGATCAGCCATAACATTTGGATCGATTTGATTTATCGTTCCTCCCTGACCTAAAAACGCCTCTATATCAGCTTGAATCTTGCGCCGCTCTTCATCTTTATCATTAGCTGCGGCATCCAAAACAATATCTGAGGAGTCTGAATCAGAGTTATCTTGTTCACTAAATTTAGTAGCGACTTGCTCATTACTGGATTCAAATTCATTTTCTTCCACGTAGTCTTCCGACATTTCTCCCATAATCTCCACCACCTACTCATCAATAACATGTGAATTAGTTTGGATATTTATAGACTAGAAAATTAGTGATATACAAAAAAAAATTGAAAAATCATTATCTTTTTTTTTTATATAAATAGGAAACTTATTAAGTTTTTGTATTAAAGCTGTAAATCAAACACTTTAAAGGGGGGCTGAAAGGGATTTTATCTATATTTCGGGCCAATGATAGCCCGAAAAATAAATATGTTAAGCCATTTAATTTAAATGAAAATTTAGGCCAATAATCAGTATAAAGACGATTTTAAATCGCTTCAGAATCTAACTCTCCGGTTCGAATTCTAACGACTTTTTCACATGGAGTAATAAATATTTTACCGTCACCAATTTTGCCTGTCATAGCAGATTTACTGATTGCCTCGACAGCCGTTTCAACCAAATCATCATCCAAAACAAGCTCAATTTTAACTTTTGGTAAAAAGTCAATTACATACTCTGCACCACGATAGAGCTCAGTGTGTCCCCTTTGGCGACCAAAGCCCTTGACTTCTGTTACGGTCATTCCTTGAACACCCATTTCCGAAAGTGCGTTGCGGACATCATCGAGCTTGAATGGTTTGACAATAGCGGTGATCAGCTTCATTGGCTTTCCCCTTGTTATTTTTTGAGCAATTTAGTTTATTATTAGAACATCGGTGGACAATTTACACCTATGTGCATTGAAACTCAAAATAAAGTCGATTTTTGTCGCAAAAAAAACCGGGCAATGCCCGGCTTCTTTCAATACTAAAAGGTTGCGGCTTACTTAGCGCCACTCACAAATTCTGGGTAAGCTTCCATACCACACTCAGAAATATCGACACCTTCAAACTCTTCTTCTTCAGTCACTCGCACGCCAATGATTGCTTTGATGGCTAACCATGCAACTAAACTCGTTACAAATACCCAAACAAAGATAACCAATAAGCCAACTAACTGACCAACGAAAGACGCATCAGAGTCTGAAAGAAGAACAGCGAAGACACCCCAAATACCCACTACACCGTGAACAGAAATAGCACCTACTGGGTCATCGATCTTCAACTTGTCTAAACCAATAATACTAAATACAACAATGATTCCGCCGATAGCACCGATAATGGTAGCAAGAAATGGACTAGGATCAGCAGGCTCTGCTGTAATAGCAACAAGACCCGCCAAGGCGCCATTCAGAGCCATAGTCAAGTCGGCTTTACCAAACATAAAACGAGCAACGATCAATGCCGCTATCAAACCACCAGAAGCCGCTGCATTCGTATTTAAGAATACGCTTGCAACTTCGTTGGCAACGCCGATACCTGATAACTGAAGTGTAGAGCCACCGTTAAAACCAAACCATCCCATCCAAAGAATAAACATACCCAAGGTTGCTAGTGGAAGGTTAGAACCAGGAATAGCATTGATTACACCGTTTTCGCCATACTTGCCCTTACGAGGACCAAGTACGATAACACCTGCCAATGCTGCTGCTGCACCTGCCATATGAACGATACCTGAACCAGCGTAGTCGCTGTAATTCAATTCGAAAGCCCAGAAAGCGGGTTTGCCGCCCCAAGTCCAGCCACCTTCAACTGGGTAGATAACACCAGTCATCACAACAGCGAAAGCAAGGAAAGCCCAAAGCTTCATACGTTCTGCAACCGCACCAGAAACAATAGACATTGCAGTAGCAACAAACACTACTTGGAAGAAAAAGTCAGAAGCGCCTGAGTATTGTAAACCTGAGTCATCAGCGCCAGCAGCAAATGCTTTAGAACCTTCTAATACGCCAGCGATTGCAGCATCATCCATACTTGCAACAGAGTCAGTTCCCGACAAGAAGAAACCGCCACCATACATAAATTCGTAGCCGCATACTAAGTACATAGTACATGCGATCGCAAACAATGCGACATTTTTAGTCAAAATTTCAGTCGTGTTTTTAGCACGAACAAGGCCTGATTCCAACATAGCGAAACCAGCAGCCATCCACATTACAAGTGCACCACAGACAAGGAAGTAAAAAGTGTCCATAGCGTACTGCATTTCGAAAACGAGATTTTCCATAGCAGTTCTCCGGGGTTTTTTATAAAGTTACTGTTTTAATTTAAAGTGCTTCTTCGCCGGACTCACCAGTACGGATACGAACCACTTGCTCTAACGGTGAAACAAAGATTTTGCCATCACCAATTTTGCCGCTGTGCGCAGCTTTACTAATTGCTTCAACCACAGAATCCAATTGATCATCCGCAATTGCTACTTCCAGTTTTGTTTTTGGAAGAAAATCGACAACATACTCCGCGCCTCTATAAAGCTCGGTATGGCCCTTTTGTCGACCGAACCCTTTTACTTCGGTGACAGTAATCCCTTGAACCCCAATTTCCGATAGGGCTTCTCTAACAGCGTCCAATTTGAATGGTTTAATTACAGCCGTAATTAACTTCATCTGACTGCTCCTCTAGTTATCATTGCAGGTCAAAGATTAAAAAAGCGGTGCTCTAAAGAACACCGCCAATAGACTTACTCAATTGGTAAAGAATAAGAAACAACTACTTTTAAGTCATCTCCAGCAGGCTCATCATCAAAAAACTGACTGAAAGTGAATGTCAGATTATCATTAAATGAGTAATCCACATTAAGATGAATAGGGTCGCAATTCTCTCCACCACCTGTGTCAGCAGGACAGCCAACTGCGCCAGAACCATTTTCATGACGACCAAGCGTAAAACCAAAATCACTTACAGAATAACTAAGGGTATAGTAACGATAATCATTACTTGTGTTACCAAGAGAAACTAACAGGGCTCAAACAAGGTAAAGTAAGGACCAATCTCGCTAACGAAATCACCAAGTCAGGAATCTTCAGTGAAATCAGGACTCGCCCGTCATCGGTGTATATCCACCGCCAGCCTAGGATAGTATGTAGTTCCAAATAGCTGATGTCATAAGAAAAATCACCAGACTCGCCACCATAGCCAACAAATAAGGTCAAATTCAGACCCTGCAGTCCAGTATCACCTGAAGAAGTCCAAACACCGCCGTAAAACCCTGAAGTCTGAGTATACTAAATCACCAGAAACCGCTGGTGTACCAGAACCCAGATCAGATACCACGCCACAAGGTAACTAGAAGCTACAGTAGCAGAAGCACTTAATTCCGCATTTGCAACTGGCGCAATCCCACCTACAGCCAGAGTAGCAATCGCAGTCGCCAATAATTTTTTAGATGTCTTCATATATTTTTCTCCAATAGTCAGAGTTATTTACGTTTTTAGTTTTGAATGCCGCTCTCAATTATTACCGCTTTGAGATAAAGCTAGGGTAGGGTTTAGCAGTTTCCAGGCCAATACAAATTTATTTATATTTTTCAAATAGTTAGAAAAAAAACAAGTAATATATGTAAAAAATAAGCCCAAGCTTAAACCCATATTGGTGCATATTAAAGTTTGCGCACCAAGGAAAAGCACCAAAATAAGGCGCACAATATGTTTTAAATACTCCTTACTACCGTTACGAACACCCGGATAATGTTCTAATGCTAACTTTAACCACCTAGACAGTGATATAAGCCCTAACCTCTTCTTCATTCATGTCGGAAATGAGACCTGATAGACGCACTTCACCACGATCTAACACCGCATAGGAATTGCCCAGGTCTTTGGCGAATTCAAAGTATTGCTCAACGAGTAATATCGCCATATCCCCCTGTTGCTTCAAAATGGTTATCACATTATGGATATCTTTAATAATTGAGGGTTGAATGCCCTCTGTTGGCTCATCCAAGATTAATAATTTAGGTTTCATAACTAGCGCGCGCGCAATTGAGAGCTGCTGCTGCTGTCCACCAGATAAGTCACCACCTCGGCGGTGCAACATTTTCTGCAATACAGGAAATAGATCGTAAATCTCGTCGTCGATTTTTTTTTGCCCCCGCGGCAAGGCTGCAAAGCCTGTTTTTAGATTTTCCAAAACGGTAAGCTGTGAAAATATTTGACGCCCCTGGGGTACATACGAAATACCGGCCTTTGCTCGATCGGCAGCGGGCAACTTGGTAATATCCCTATCATTCCAGATTATGGAGCCATTAGAGGATGGATGACGCCCCGTTATAGCCTGCATTAAACTTGTTTTGCCAACACCGTTTCGACCTAACACACAGGTAATTTCACCAATAGCGGCATTAATTGAAACATTCTGCAACGCTTGACTTGCGCCATAATGAAGGTCAATGTTTTTTGCTTCTAACATAGCTGTCTCCTTAGCGCCCTAAATACACTTCAATCACACGAGAGTCGGCAGAGACCTTATCCAAACTCCCTTCAGCCAATACGCTACCTTCATGTAACACAGTCACCTTACAATCTAACGCTTTAACGAAATCCATATCATGCTCTACAACAATTACCGAATGGCTTTTACTAATCTCCTTTAGCAACTCAGCGGTTTCCATTGTTTCAACATCCGTCATACCCCCGGCAGGTTCATCCACTAAAAGAACTTCGGGATCTTGTATTATAAGCATACCTATCTCTAACCATTGCTTTTGTCCATGAGATAAATTTGCAGCGCTAATTTCTGATTTTTCATACAATCCAATTAAATTTATAACCTCGTCAATTCTGGATGACTGCTTCTCATCCTGCTTTGCAAATAGCGTTTGCAACACACCGCGATTCCCGGCATAGGACAACTCAAGGTTTTGCCAAACAGTTAAGCTTTCAACAACAGTTGGTTTTTGAAACTTTCGACCAATACCCATGTTGGCAATATCTGTTTCATCAAATTTGGTAAGATCAATATTATCTTTGAATCTCACCTCACCCTGATCTGGACGCGTTTTTCCGGTAACAATATCCATCATGGTGCTTTTACCTGCGCCATTAGGACCGATAATCGCACGCAGTTCCCCCGGGGCAATATCTAAAGACAAGTTGTTAATTGCTTTAAAGCCATCAAATGATTTTGTTACCCCATTTAGATACAAAATACTTTTGACTTTTGTGGTATCGCTCGTTGAAGTAATCATTGAACCACCTCCGATGTTTCCGTGTGATCAGATTTTTTTGAGCTCTGGTTTCTATTTGTTATGTATTTATCGAAAAGCCCAACCAGTCCTTGAGGTAGATAGGTTGTCGTCAACACAAAAAGCGCACCGAGCATAAATAACCAAATTTCAGGGAAAGCACCAGTAAAAAATGTTTTCGCGTAGTTAACAACAATCGCACCAATGATTGCACCATAGAGCGTACCGCGACCGCCAAGGGCAACCCAAATAACAATTTCAATTGAATTAATAGGGCTAAATTCTCCAGGGTTAATAATGCCTACTTGAGGCACGAAAAGTGCACCGGCAATACCCGCAAGAATCGCAGAAAATACAAAAACGACTAACTTATAGTGCTCAACTCGATAGCCTAAAAATCTTGCTCTACTTTCTGCGTCGCGAATTGAGATTAATACACGACCAAATTTACTTTGAGTGATGAAACGGCTAACCCAATACGCGAAAGATAAAAACAACGCAGAGATAAAAAACAATGCGACGGCAGTCCCGTCAGAGTGCAGGCTGTAACCTAAAATATCTTTAAAATCTGTTAGACCATTATTTCCACCAAATCCAAAGTCATTCAAGAAAAATGCCTGCATCAATGCAAACGTCAATGCTTGAGTAATAATCGAAAGATACACTCCCGTCACTCGTGAACGAAAGGCCAACCAACCAAATACAAATGCGAGGAAACCAGGAACAAAAATCACCATAAACATAGCAAAAAAGAAACTATCGAATCCTAGCCAATACCAAGGCAGCTCTTGCCAATTTAGGAAAACCATAAAGTCTGGGAGTTCGGGATTTCCGTAAACGCCACGATCACCGATTTGACGCATTAGATACATGCCCATTGCATATCCACCCAATGCGAAGAAGGCACCATGGCCTAGACTAAGAATACCGCAATAGCCCCAAACCAAATCGAGCGCCAAAGCAAGTAATGCATAACACAAATATTTTCCTAAAAGGGAAACTACATAAGTAGGGACATGTAAAAACGTACCTTCGGGGATAAGCAAGTTTGATAATGAAATCAAAGTGGCAATAATCAAGATACCGGAAATCAGATATCGTCCAATTTTGTCATTCATTAGCAACGTGTAGAAAACAGAGTGCTTAAACATATTTCTAGTCCTCCACAAATCGACCTTTAAGCGCAAACATACCGCGCGGTCGCCACTGAATAAATAGAATAATAAAAACAAGGACGATGATCTTACCTACCACAGCACCGGCGTATGGCTCTAAAAATTTATTCGCAACACCTAAACTCAATGCGCCTAGGAAGGTTCCGAGTAAATTCCCAACCCCTCCAAAAACGACAACCATAAACGAATCAATTATGTATCCTTGACCAAGATTAGGACCAACATTGGTAATTTGGCTCAAGGCCACACCAGCTATTCCGGCAATACCAGAACCCAAACCAAAAGTTAATGCATCCACCCAATTTGATCGAATGCCCATGGAGTTCGCCATGGCTCTATTCTGCGTAACAGCTCGCATCTGCAAACCAACCATTGTCTTCTTGAGCAATAGAGCTAGTGCACCCAGAACAATTAAACTAAAAATTAAAATATATATTCGGTTATAGGTCAGCGCCAAGGCACCGTTCACTTGCCAAAATCCACTAATCCAGTCAGGAGAAACCACAGGCACATTGTTGGAACTGTACATTCTGACCGACTGCTGCAAAATTAAACTAACACCAAAGGTAGCAAGTAATGTATCAAGTGGGCGGCCGTATAAGTGTCGTATTACAAAGCGCTCAATGAGAATTCCTGCGGTACCCGATACAACAAACGCAGCGGGAATTGCTATCAATAAAGAAACTTGAATTAGTTCTGGAAAAAGTTGTTGTATAGCAAACGTTGTATAGGCGCCCAACATGATCATTTCACCATGAGCCATGTTAATCACTCCCATCACGCCAAAAGTAATTGCCAAACCAATCGCCGCCAGTAGAAGAATAGAACCAAGACTTAACCCAAAAAGAAGATTTTCGATGAATTTAAAAAATTGAAGTTTACTTTCTATCACCTCAATTTTTTTATCTGCGTAAAGGGCTAACTCTTTATTTTCCTCAAGATAACTACCAATCTCATCTTTTTCAGCAAGTTGATTTAATTTTGCAATAGCTTCAGGTTCGACCGACTGACTCAATCGGGTGACCGCGGTAAATCGGCGCTCTTGATCATCACCATTAACATCAATTAAGGCGATCGCTAAATCTAGATAATTTCGCACACTATTATTTTTTTCTTCTCGCAATGCGGCTGTGAGCTGATTACGTAGAGATGGGTCTGGTTTTTTAAGGATATTTTTCGCTGACTTGAGACGAAGACGGGAATCCTCGCTAGAAAGTTCAAGTTTTGCAATATTAGATCTCAAAACTCGGCGCAGTCGATTATTAATGCGAATTTTCTTGATTTCTTTTTTACTCACTAAACCTAAATCATTGCCCGATACAGCATCAGTAAGCTGAAATTTTTTTTCAATTTGGGTAATAATGACAATGGTTTTATCATTTTTCGTATAAAAAAGTTTTGCATTCAGTAGTGAGGTTAAGACGGGAAGAACTCTGGGATCTTTGATTTCTGCTAAGGTTTCTATCACCTCAGCTTTTTCTTTATTCGAATTGGTAAGCAGGTCACCAACAGTCTCGTCAAATGTCATCCCTGAAACATTAACAGACAGCAGCAGACCCAAAAGTCCCAAAAACGTACTTTTGGTAAAAATTTTCATTTGGTTGCACCCGAAAATAGTAAATAAGCCGCCTACAGATTAGAGGCGGCTTTTCTCTTCATGAGAATTTTATATATTGATAATCACTTATGGTGTGATTTATAAATGCAGGACTTAGAAGTTTTGCCCAGAACACTTTTTAGTTTCAGTATTGAAATTACCACAATTAATTTTTGGGTTTTTCCAATCTGAAATAACTTTAGCGCTCTCTGGCAAGTGATCGGTCCATGCATCGCCTGCAACTTCTTCTGTTTGAGAAACAATTTCGAATTGACCATCAGCTTGAATTTCGCCGATAAGAACTGGTTTGGTGAAATGATGATTAGGTAACACTTCAGCGATACCACCCGTTAAATTAGGAACCTTGATGCCGTACATAGCTTCACGAACCTTATCAACGTCGGTAGTTTTTGCTTTTTCAACGGCCTTAACCCATGCTTTGAAACCGATGTAAGTCGCTTCCATAGGGTCATTAGTGACACGCTTTTCGCTCTTGATGAATTTTTTCCATTTTTTGATGAACTCGTCATTCACATCAGATTCTGCACTTTGGAAATAATTCCAAGCAGCCAAGTGGCCAACAAGAGGAGCTGTATCAAAACCTGAAAGCTCTTCTTCACCTACTGAGAAAGCAACTACTGGAATATCTTCTGCGGAAACACCTTGGTTAGCAAGCTCTTTGTAGAAAGGTACATTTGCGTCTCCATTAACAGTTGAAACGACCGCAGTTTTCTTACCTGCAGAACCAAACTTCTTAATTTCAGATACTCGTGTAGACCAGTCTGAATGACCGAAAGGAGTATAGTTAACTGAAATATCCGACTCTTTAACACCTTTACTAATCAAATAAGCTTTAAGAATCTTGTTAGTTGTTTGAGGGTAAACATAATCCGTACCTTCTAACACCCAACGCTTAACGCCTTCTTCTTCCATTAAGTAATCTACTGCAGGTATCGCTTGCTGGTTAGGCGCTGCACCCGTGTAGAAAACGTTTTTAGATGACTCTTCACCTTCATACTGTACTGGATAGAAAAGCAATCCATTTAGCTTCTCAATCACGGGTAAAACAGATTTTCTAGATACAGAAGTCCAACATCCAAAAATCACATCCACATCTTTTTGCTCAATTAATTCTTTTGTTTTTTCCGCGAATAATGGCCAGTTTGAAGCCGGGTCAACAACAACAGGTTCTAATTTTTTACCCAACAAACCACCTTTGCTGTTCTGATCTTCAATCATCATCAAAACAGTGTCTTTCAAAGTAGTTTCACTAATTGCCATTGTTCCTGACAAAGAATGCAAAACACCAACTTTGATAGTGTCCGCAGCTTGAACTGCGTATGCACCAAAAACTAAAGCTGTTGCACCTAATGCCAAACCCGTTTTTTTAAATAGATTTTTCATTTTGGATCTCCCAAGGGTTAATAGTTGTATTTTTATTAATTCGGAGAGGAGATAGGCATTTATAATGCCAATGTTTTATATGATTTTTAAGCCAAGCTAAGGTTTTGATTCTTAATCACTTTTTAAAGACTAACCCACATAAGTGATAAAAAGTTAGTGATGCTCAAAGTTTGAAGCACAAAAGAAAGCGCACCATAAGAACACATCAAATAAGTTTATGCACCACTAAAAAACGCAAAATAAAACAATGCAAACATCTCTGCTAATCTTGCACTAAAAAAAACTACATATTCAGGAGAAGTCGTCAATCTAAGGGATTAAAGCGCTATTTCTGACGCAAAAATTCGCAAAAATAGACAAAAAAGTGCGCTTTTTAGGAATATCGCATTAATTGAAACACATTGGCCTCAGAGAAAATAAAAGTGCTTTAATTAAAACAAAAATCCAGCACTTTATGGTGCATCACCTTTAATGATCTATTGAAAACCTTTCAGTAACGCCCTTTTTTAGATCTAAATATTAAAGCATTCCCTGCTTTTCAATAAACTGTATTACATCTGATACGCCAGTTTGATCCTTGAGATTGGTGAAATAAAAAGGCTTTTCTCCGCGCATTTTTTTTGCATCTCTATCCATAATGGCAAGATCAGCCCCTACGAGAGGAGCCAAGTCAATTTTATTGATAACAAGTAAATCAGATTTTGTAATACCCGGCCCACCTTTACGAGGAATTTTATCTCCTGCGGAGACATCAATGACGTAGAGCGTCAAGTCGGAAAGCTCAGGACTAAAAGTCGCAGCGAGATTATCGCCGCCGCTTTCAATAAGAATAATATCTAAATCAGGGAATCGATTTTGTAACTCAGCAACAGCTGACAAATTCATAGAAGCATCTTCGCGTATTGCGGTATGGGGGCAGCCTCCGGTCTCAACGCCAAGTATTCTATCTTCATCCAGGGCTTCATTTCGAAGCAAAAATTCTGCATCTTCTCTGGTGTAAATATCATTTGTAATAACTGCGATGTTATATTTATTTTTGAGCAATTCGCAAAGAGTTTTAACTAATGCAGTTTTACCGGAGCCAACGGGTCCACCAATACCTAGTCTTAAAGCAGGCTTTTTCATGTCTTATAGATACTCACTATTATGAATTAATATAAACCTAAGAACGAAATAATCGCGAATATTGTCTTTCGTGTAAAGACGACGCGAGTGAAAGCCCGGGAAGTCCAGGCCCAATGTCATCATCGTAAATCATTTCCGCAAGATTAGTCGCTTCTTCTACTAATGTCATCAAAGCAACAAGACATCGCTGGGCTTGGGTTTGTCCTAGGGGTAAAAGTTTAGTGGCAGCAGCAACTTGATTTTCTACCCAACTCCAAGAAAAACCTAACACAACTTCTTTAATAGGAATTTCCCATTGACTCCCTGCATAACTGAACATAGCAACAAAACTAGGTGTTTGAATACTGGAAATAATTTCCGATTTTTTTTCAACCGCTAGCAAAAGTCGTTGTAAAGCCTGACCTAACTGCTCATCTTCTAAAAGCAACTCAGACGTTTCTCGACACGCTAACAAGTAGTCATTCCAATATTTCACCTGCTTGATATCGTCTTTTTGCCAAGCATGATACATTCGAATTAAACAGGGCAAGTCAAGGCTAGAAATGCTATTGAGTAAAACACCGCCGATCCAATCGACTACTTTTTCTTCAGAAGTAATCCAATTGTCGTCAACAGCATACTCTTGTGCCTGCGAATAGGCATAGGCTCCAACGGGCAATGCTGGGCTCGAGAGGTGAAGCAACTTTAATAACGAAACCGATTTCATGGAAGCAATGTTAATTTAGATTAACATTTATAGAAACCTTTGATTACCTCTAAACGTTCTTTTGATTCTAGTGAACGTTTTACGGTTATAAAATGAGATAGCTTCAAGGTATTTATAGGAACCAAGACACCAAATAAGATATTTTGAAGGGGTTTTAAGTAGAGCTCTCGTTAAAACAAGAACTCTAATGTGAAGAAAATAGAGCGTTCAGTGGCTAATCATCCACGGTCTCATAGAAGGAAACATTTTATCTCCTTGCGCCGTATACATGAGTTTTGATCTGCTCAATTTTTTAGAACAACCACAACCAGAAGCATGCTGTTCATCATCCTCTCTTCTCTCTGTAGTCGAAAAAGTCGGTTCATGTTGATTTCTTTCATTCAATTCATGCGCTTCTTTTACATCCTTGTCCATTTTAAACAATTCTGGAGCAAGAATAATGACACGCGGACAAGATTTACCGCACGTTGGACAAGCGGCTGGCTTATCACTATCGGCTACTGAAGCTAGCTCGTAAAACAGCCCGTGAGTTTGACATTTGTAATCGTAAACAGGCAACCTAATCTCCTTAATGATTCAATGTAACTTAAAAATTTAAAAAATGATGCGTGCGAACACGCACCTATTTACCCGGATGAAATGGTTACAACACTTAGTCAAGATCCGGAGCAAGAGGAATATCCACCGAACCATCTAGCTCCTTTTTCGGTCCGTCAGAATTCGGTTTCACATCAAATTCAAAAATATCCGTTGGTAACCACAGAGTCGCACAGGCATTTGGAATATCTACCACACCACTGATATGCCCTTGGCAAGGTGCCGTTCCTAAAATTGCATAAGCTTGCGCGCGCGTATAGCCGAATTTCTCAAGATAGTTAATCGCATTTAAACACGCTTGCCGATAAGCGATATGCACATCTAAATAATGTTGCTTACCACCTTCGTCAACGGATATTCCTTCGAATATCAAATAATCATCGTATTTTGGCGTGATAGGGCTAGGTTTAAAGATTGGGTTTTTGATCTCGTATTTCTCCATCCCACCTTTAATTAAATTAACACGAAGATGAAGCCAACCGGCCATCTCAATTGCACCACAAAAAGTAATTTCTCCATCACCTTGACTAAAATGTAAATCACCCATAGAAAGGCCTGCATCTTTCACATAAACAGGGAAATAGATCTTGGAGCCACGGGATAAATCTTTAATATCGCAGTTACCACCATGTTCCCTAGGAGGTACTGTACGAGCTCCCTCGGCGGCGGCGGCATCTCTTGCTTCACCAGTCAATTTACCCATGTGCGCAGTATCTGCATAGGGTAATGTCGCCAATGGAGGCATTCTTTCTGGATCAGTATCAAATAGCTCTTTTTCCCTCGTATTCCACTCTTCAAGCAATTCCTTCGATGGTAAGCAACCGATGAGTCCTGGATGAATCAAACCCGCGTATTCAACTCCGGGCACATGGCGCGACTTGGTAAACATACCATTAAAATCCCAAATTGATTTTTGGGCTTCAGGGAAATGCTCTGTTAAGAACCCACCACCGTTTTTCTTCGAAAAGAATCCATTAAAGCCCCACTGACTCTCGTCTAGTGCGCCTATGTCTAAGATATCTACAACGAGCAAATCGCCAGGCTCAGCGCCTTCAACACCGACGGGACCCGATAAAAAATGAACCTTGCTCAGATCAACGTCACGTACATCAGCCGCATCGTCGTCATCAGCAATTTGGCCTCCAGTCCAGTCGTAGGTTTGAATAATAAAATCATCTCCAGGCTTCACCATTACTGCCATCGGAATATCTGGGTGCCAACGATTATGAATGTTTTCGTTTGTATAGGGTGATTCTTTTAGATCAACTCTAATAATTGTGTCTGCCATAATTGTATCTCCTGCAAGGTCTTGATTGGTTTAATTGATATATTGTTTTGAATTGCTTTGAAGAAGCCGAAAAGTTCGGTCCTAGAAATGACCTCTGCTACACCTAAACTATCTACAAAGCGAGGTTTTCGCGCCATTCGTTAATACACTCAGATACATACGTCATTTAACGTATGAAAATAAATAGGTTACTTGTTGACAGCTATAAATCCTTAAACCTGGGGATCTATGATGATCTTCTCGTTGCGGAAGGAAACTTTAAATTGGGACACATCCGGAAATTCCATCATCGCTCGTGCAACACTTGGTTCAATTTGTTTGCGAATAATTCGAGCAAGATCTCTCGCACCAAAACGCCTATCATAGATTTCACTAATCATCGAAATAATATTCGAATCAAAAACCGCCGACACTCCACGTTTTAACAATCGATGATTGAGTTTTTCCAACTGTATTTGAACAATGTTATTTACAGATTCTAAATCGACGGGTTCAAACTGGACCAGATAATCGATGCGGTTAATAAATTCAGGATCAAACTCATGAAGTAATGCCCGATCAAATATTTTCTTTTCATGGTTTCTTGAAAGCTTTCGCCATTTCCGCCAGAAAGGTTGATAAAGGGAATGCGCTTCGGCTAAGTTCTTCGCCCCTACATTACTGGTCATGAAGATAAGCGTATTCGTAAAATCGATTTTTTTCAGGCCAGATGATAATGTAAGAGATCCAGTATCCATTATATTTAAGAGAGTACGAATCACTTCATTACTGGCTTTTTCTATTTCATCAAAAAGAACAATACCTGGTGCGCTAAAGGTTCCCTTTATTTTATCAACATCAAAAAGCGTATAGTTTTCTCTGCTACCAACATAACCTGGAGGAGAACCAACGATAGAAGCAGAATAATGTTCTTGCGATAATGTATTCATATCTATTCGACAGATTTTATTCGCACTACCAAGAATACCTTCAGCAATTACACGGACTGTTTCTGTTTTTCCTACGCCAGTAGGGCCAAAGAAAAAGACAACTCCCAAGGGACGATTATCATAGCCAATATCCGCTTTGAGCAAATACAGCATATCGCTCATCGACTGATACATTTTCGCTTGACCGATAATTCGTTTTTTCAAAAGCGAAGCAACTATTTCAGGTTCAAATTTAAACCTTGAAAGCCTTACTGGGTTCGCCTCGAACTGGGCCTTGGCAATACTAGTTCGATTTGCCTCTAAACGATCATTTATATAAGGCATTTCAAATCCCTGGAAATTAAAGATCTATGAATTTGCTTCCAGTTCTCCCTCTTTTATCGGCAGAGATCCAACTGGGCACTCTGAAACACCCACAGTAGAACGAGTAATAGCCTCTACATTTTCTTGTGTTTTCTTCGCGTCCAATACCCAGCTACGATAAAAATCGAATGGGCAGTCAGCTACCCCCTTGTCTCCATCACCGGAGTTATGAATTCCTGTGTAACCGCGATGTAACAACTTAAACAAATGATTTTGTGATTGATCATTTTCACGAGCATCCCGAATTTGACTTACAGAAAGCTGGGCATATTGCACACCCATATCCTCTTCTCCACACTCTCCAAGTGTACGACCATCGAAACCGATAATGGCTGAGTGACCAAAATAGGAATAAACACCATCAAACCCAGTGGCGTTTGCCACTGCAACATAACTATTGTTGGCCCAGGCCATAGTTTTGGCCATCATGATTTGTTGCTCTTTAGCCGGATACATGTATCCCTGACAACGAATAATTAATTCAGCGCCTTTCATGGCGCAATCTCGCCAGATCTCCGGGTAATTGCCGTCATCACAAATAATTAAGCTTATTTTTAAGCCTTTTGGTCCTTCGCTGACATAAGTTGTATCACCCGGATACCAACCTTCAATCGGACACCAAGGAATGCATTTCCGATATTTTTGTACAACCTCGCCTTCATTGTTAATTAATATCAAAGTATTATATGGCGCTTTATTGGGATGCTCTTCGTGACGCTCACCAGTTAAGGAAAAAACTCCCCATGTATTTGCTTCTTTACAAGCAGCACCAAAAATAGCCGTTTCCTCACCAGGAACGACAGCTGCGGTTTCCATCATTTCGCCCGAGTCGTACATGATACCCATAGTGCTATATTCTGGAAAAATCACCAGATCCATACCTGGCAACCCAACCTTCATTCCCTTTATCATTTCCGCAATATTATGTGCGTTATCAATTACTTCAGCTTTAGTATGCAGTCGCGGCATTTTATAATTAACGACCGCTACACCCACCGTATCTTTACTGCTAGAAATGTCACCATGTCTCATGGTTTTATCCTCTTTTACAATTTACACCGATAAATAAGCTTTAATTTTTTCTTCGTTAATATTTTCTTTAGTATCTTCGTGAATAAAATTCCCTTTATCGATAACGATAATTCGATCTGCAATAGCTTGAGTAAAACTTAGAACCTGCTCGGAAACAATTATCGTAATATCTCGCAATGTTTTAATTTTATTTAAAACATTAGCGATATCTTTGATAATCGAAGGCTGAATACCTTCTGTTGGTTCATCTAGTAATAACACCTTAGGATTAGTAACCAAAGCTCTAGCGATTGCCAACTGTTGTTGTTGACCACCAGATAAATTCCCCCCCTTTCGCTTACGCATTTCTTTTAAAACCGGGAAGAGTTCATAAATATCTTCAGGAATTTTTTTTAGCTTGGAAACTTCCATTCCTGTTTCAATATTTTCTTGAACAGTTAAAGATGGAAAAATCATTCTTCCTTGAGGCACGTAGGCGATCCCACTTTCAACGCGCTGATAGCTTTCTTTCGATGTCACGTCAATGTCACCCACATGAATACTTCCCTCAGAAGAAGGCAATATACCGATCAGAGATTTAAACAACGTGGTTTTACCCATTCCGTTACGTCCCATTATGGCAAGTGTTTCATTTTGTGGCACATCGAAATCCAAACCATGAATGACTTCACTTTGACCGTAGCAGACTTTTAAATTGGAAACTTTTAACATGTGATATATACCCTAAATATGCAGCAAAAATATTGGCATTTAACAGTTTGATACTAATGTCCTAGATAAACCTCCACGACCTTAGGGTCGCTTTGAACTTTTTCCATATCACCCGCAGCAAGTATTTTCCCCTGATGCAAAACCGTTACCTTATGAGCGATTTTTTCAACAAATTCCATATCATGCTCAATCACCAATACTGATCTACCTTGGCTAATTTTATTAAGTAACTCTGCTGTTTGTTCTCGCTCTTTAACACTCATACCCGCCACTGGTTCATCTAACATAAGCAGTTGCGGTTCTTGAATTAATAACATACCTATTTCGAGCCATTGTTTTTGCCCGTGACTAAGTAACCCGGCTTCAACATCGAGTGCATCATCTAACATTATCTCCTTTGCGACTTCGTTAATCTTTTCTATCACTTCTTCGGTACGTTTAAATTTTAAAGATCCCCAAACAGTTCTTCCCCATGGATATGAAACTTCCAAGTTTTCAAACACTGTAAGATTTTCATAAATCGAGGGGGTTTGAAATTTCCTACCAACTCCCGCGCGAACAATTTCATGTTCAGAAAGACGAGTTAATTCTCGATTTAGGAATTTAATACTCCCAGAAGTAGCTTTAGTTTTACCGCAAATCAAATCCAAAACGGTAGTTTTACCGGCTCCGTTTGGCCCAATCACAACATGAAGTTCGTTTTTATCAACGTAAAGATTCAGGCTGTCCACAGCCTTAAATCCATCAAACGATACAGTAAGATCTTCGATCGCCAAGGTAAAATCGGTATTTGTCGTAAGCATTTTGTGCTCCTAAAATCTTTTAATTCAAGCTTTTGTAAAACGTAACGAGCGTTATTCAAAATTATCAAGTAGAAGACTAGACAAGAGAGATAATTTCCTCTTGAGAGTAATCAAACACAATAATTTTAATTAATCTCGTTAAGCTCCTTCCATTTTTTCTCGGTTCATCTGTGGAATAAGTCGTTGAAAAAATTCAGGAATGAACTTCAGCTTATTTGTTACCTTGTGCCCATAGTCTTCCCACAACCCAGCTAATCCATTAGGGAAAAACATTACAACAGCAATAAATAATCCACCCATTAAGAACAACCAAAGTTCAGGGAATGTCTCAGAAAAAGCTGTCTTACCGAAGTTAATTAAAAGGGCTCCATAAACCGCACCTATAAGTGACATTCGGCCACCTACAGCAGCAAAGATGACCATCTCAATTGAGGGCACAATCCCTACAAATGAAGGCGACATAAAGCCGACTTGAAGCGTAAACATGGCTCCACCAATAGCAGATATCATTGCAGCAAAGCAGAAAACGAATATTTTAAAATTAGCCACATCATAACCAGAGAACCTTACCCGATCCTCCTTGTCCTTCATTGCAAGCAAAAGACGACCAAACTTACTTGTAAGAATAAATCGCGATAAAACAATCACACCTAAAAGCAATACAGCATTCAAGAAATAGAAAACATATTTCGCCGTGTCGGATGTAATATCCCAGCCCTTAAGCGTTCGCAAATCTGTAATACCGTTAATACCTCCGATGTAACCCTGCTGCCCAACAATTAACACGGTAAGTATTACTGCAAAAATCTGCGTAATAATTGCAAAGTAAACGCCTCCTACTCGGCGTTTAAACATCGCAACACCAATAATGAAAGCAAAGAGTGATGGTAAAACCAAAATCGCAACTATTGTAAATGCGAGACTGTTGAACGGTTCCCAAAACCATGGCAAAGAAGTTAATTGGTTCCAATCCATAAAATCGGGAATCCCGGGGGTGCTCTGAATCGCAGTATTTTCTGGCGAAGAGGCTTCTAGCTTTAGAAACATTGCCATCGCGTATCCACCTATACCGAAAAATATTCCCTGTCCTAGGCTAAGTGTTCCTCCATACCCCCAAAGCAGAACCAAACTAACTGCAGCAAATGCGTAAGTGAGATACTTACCAACCAAATTCAATCGAAATAAATCTAAAAACATGGGGAAAACAACGAGAATTAGCGCAGCTAATATCAAGAAGCCTGTAAAACCGTTTTTACCACCCATTAGTCTTTCATATGCAAAGCTCATATCGCCTCCTCTATCGCAAAAGTAAAGTTCGTCTAACGGCGAACTTTACTTGCAAACAACCCTTCGGGTTTGAACATCAAAATAATAACTAGGGTAAGCAGCGTCCACACTTTTGCCATCGAACCACTCATGAAAAACTCCATGATCGATTGCGCTTGTGCGATGGAAAATGCCGAGGCGATGGTACCCAACAAACTGGCCGCGCCACCGAAGACAACAACCATGAAAGTATCAACAATATATAGTGTACCGGTCGTTGGACCAGTTGATGCTATGGTCGTGAAGGCTGCACCAGCGATTCCAGCAATACCACACCCCAATGCAAATGTTAAACGGTCAACGTTTTTTGTATTAATACCTACTGCCCCGCTCATCACGCGGTTTTGCGTTGTTGCTCTAACTCGTAAGCCCCAACTTGATTTAAACATTAAGTAGAAAACTGTGAAGGTAACTATCGCAGTCAGAACCAACACAAACATACCGTTTAATGGAATATCGATCATATCCGTCGGCTGGTAAGAACCTAAGAGCCACTCAGGTAACGTTGGACTCACTTCACGTGCACCGAAAATGGAGCGGAAAGCCTGTTGCATAATTAAGCTCAAACCCCAGGTCGCCAAAAGTGTATCTAACGGTCGTTTATATAAAAACCGTATCAGGCCCCATTCAGCAAGATACCCAAGCGCCCCCGCGACAAAAAAAGCTGCAATAATTGCAACTATAAAGTAATAGGGCATAAACGCCGGAAAATAAGATTCAGTAAGAGTGGCCAATAAATAAGTTGTGTATGCACCGGCAGCCATGAACTCACCGTGCGCCATATTAATCACACCCATTTGACCAAAAATAATTGCCAAACCAAGCGCCATAAGCAGCAGTACGCTAAACAAGCTAATGCCCGCAAAACCCTGCATCGCCATAATCGCGCCTAATTCGCTGTAAGTATACCCGCCCATTTTGAGCCTCCAGTTATGTCGACCAGCCATTCCAAGCTTGGGTCTAATTCAATGACTTAAAAAAGTTAATGTATGTAAAAGTAATCTATATAAAGTTGGGTTTCCTTACCCAATCACCTACAATAAATATTTCCTTAATTAAGAATTAACTAGGATTTATTGGTAACCTTTTGGAAATGGATCAGGTTCGATTAGATCAGATTCAAATACCACTTCTACCTGCCCGTCTTTATTCCACTTTCCTACACGAGCGACACTCCACAAATGGTGATTAGGATGAAGTTTGACATAACCTTCTGGAGCAGTTTTTAATTCGATATTTCCCGTGCGTGATACTTCTACAACTTTGTCGACATCGAAGGAACCTGCTTTTTCAACAGCCGCCTTCCACAGCCAAGGACCTAAATAAGCTGCTTGTGTAACATCACCAATCACACTATCGTCACCCCACATTTCTTTAAAAGCTTTAACAAATTCTTTGTTGTTAGGATTATCTAAACTTTGGAAGTACTTCATAATCGAGTAAAACCCTTCAAGGTTTTCACCACCAATACCTAACACTTCATCTTCAGTCACAGAGATTGTAAGAAGAGTTTGCTTTTTAGATGTGATACCGGCTGCTTTTAACTGCTTGAACCAAGCAACATTACTACCACCCACTACTGCAGCGTATATAACATCAGGCTTTTTCAAACGAATTTTGTTGATAACAGAACCGAATTGGGTATTACCTAAAGGCTTGTACTCTTCACCAACAACCTTACCACCCAATACATTCTCAATATGCTTACGCGCGATTTTCATTGACGTACGAGGCCAAATATAGTCCGAACCGATTAAATAGAAAGTTTTTGCACTTTTTTCTTTGGCTACCCAATCCAACCCTGCAAGAATCTGTTGTGTTGCTTCTTGACCGGTGTAAATCACGTTTTTAGATTGTTCCAACCCTTCATAAAAAGTTGGATAATAAAGTAAACCGTTCTCCTTTTCGAAAACAGGTAATGCCGCTTTTCGCGATGCGGATGTCCAGCAACCAAATACCGCAGCAACCTTATCCTTCACCAATAACTTACGACTTTTTTCAGCGAACGTAGGCCAATCACTTGCGCCATCTTCCTGGATAATTTTGATTTGACGACCAAGCACACCGCCCGAATCGTTGATTTGTTTAATCGCTAGCTTCTCAGCTTCTTGCGCTCCAGTTTCAGAAATCGCCATGGTTCCGGTCAAAGAGTGAAGAATACCTACAGTCACCGTATCATCGGTAACAGCCAAACCTGTCGTATTAACTTCCGCATTTACTGAACCCGAAACTGATGCAAATAAAAAAGCGCTCACCCCAAGAACCCTTGGTAAAAATAATCGACGAGATGAACGCGTAAAAACGCTACTTAACTGAAATTTTTTCATAATTAACCCTCTGCTCTAACGCTATTTATTTTGAAAGATAAAATCATTCGAGCATATTGTGACAACACTCCCTCACATCCACTATGCGATGAATAGTCACCCAAAGTACGTCATTTAACGCATACTGAGTTACGTAGGAGCGTGATAATTTCCAAAAATCAAGAAGATATAAGAAATTAATAAATTTGAACGTCATTACATTGCGGAAAAAATTTTCGTACTGCTCCAAACAATGGCTCGATTTTCGCTTTATTCCACATGAAGATTTTCGATAGACTCAGTTACCGCCAAAAAAACGCAAATATTTGAGCAATCGTTTTCACCTCTGAGATGTTTTTATGACGGCAAAACAGCAGATATTTCGAGTAAGGCGCAATTACAACCAATGGGTTAATAACCAAACACTCGAAGATTACGCACTGCGCTTTACGGCCAAGGCATCAAGGCGTTGGTCAGCTGCTCACGTCGCTAATACTGCGCTTGGGGCTATTTCTTTTCTCGCGCTTGAAGCAATCGGTGCAGCAATAACATTAAACTATGGTTTTGATAATACACTCGCTGCGGTTCTCGTGGTGGGCACCATAATATTTTTTTTAGGCCTGCCAATTTGTTTTTATGCAACAAAATATGGCGTTGATATCGATTTGCTTACTCGTGGAGCAGGATTTGGATATCTAGGCTCCACAGCGACTTCTCTTATCTATTCTTCCTTTACTTTTATATTTTTTGCGCTCGAAGCGGCCATTATGGCAAAGGCGCTCGAACTTGTATTTGGACTTCCAGTTGCTTTAGGTTACATCGTAAGCTCATTGATAGTGATACCGTTAGTTTTTCACGGCATAACATTTATTAGTCGCTTTCAGCTCTGGACTCAGCCTATCTGGATCATTTTACAAATTGTTCCATTTGTATTTATTTTACTAAACGATTCAGCTCTCTTGAGCGACTGGCAGGAGTACCAAGGAAGCAAACAAGAAAGCTCTGGTGTAAATATATTTTTATTTGGAGCTGCAGCTTCAGTAATGTTTGCACTTGTTGCTCAAATAGGTGAGCAGGTAGACTTTTTAAGGTTTATTCCCGAAAAAAACAACTCCAATAAAGTAAGCTGGTGGACTTCATTAATTTTGGCTGGTCCGGGATGGGTCATAATTGGGGTGATAAAAATACTAGCAGGGTCTTTCTTAGCCATCGTTGCTTTGCATCACGGCAGTTCGATACAGGATGCAAGCGATCCAACTACTATGTACGCGACCGGTTTCGGTTACATTACAAACAATAGCCATTTGGCCTTAATAGTAGCTGGAATTTTTGTAGTTATTTCCCAGCTAAAAATTAATGTCACTAATGCTTATGCTGGCTCAATAGCCTGGTCAAACTTCTTCTCACGACTTACCCATAGTCATCCAGGGCGTGTTGTTTGGCTTGTGTTTAATGTTGCCATTGCACTTTTATTAATGGAACTGGGTATTTACCATGCTTTTGAAAGTACGTTGAGCATATACGCTATTGTCGCAGTAAGTTGGGTAGGCGCACTAGTAGCTGATCTAGTTATAAATAAGCCCTTGGGGTTGAGTCCAACCCATATTGAATTTAAAAGAGCACATCTCTACGATATAAACCCTGTAGGCGTTGGCTCGATGGTACTCGCATCCTTTTTAGGCGTTTTTGCTTATTTGGATTTCTTTGGGGGCGTTTTGCAAGCTTTGGCTCATTTTTTCGCTTTAGCTATTTCATTTATTTCTGTACCGCTAATCGCTATTGCAACAAAAAGTCGATTTTACATTGCTCGAGCGCCTTATGCTTTTTCTGATAAAACGCAACATGTCGAATGTAGCGTTTGTCAAAACCACTATGAAGTGGAAGACATGGCTCATTGCCCCGCATATGAAGGGTACATTTGTTCTTTATGTTGTTCCTTAGATGCAAGATGCCAAGACAGCTGTAAAGATGGATACAAGTTTAGTGAGCGAACAATTGCCTTTATAAAAAGTTTACTACCAAATTTTTTATCCGATTATATTAATGTGCGATTTATTCAATTCATGTTTTTACTATCAGTTGTTGGTGTAGTCACTGGAATATTGCTTGCAATCATTTTCACTAACAGTATTACAAATGATAGTTTATTCAATCAACTTTTGTCTGAGACTCTTTGGAAAGTCTTTTTTATTCTGATGATTGTCGCTGGCGTCATTTCTTGGCTTTTTGTGTTAGCACACGAGAGTAGAATTGTTGCACAAGAGGAATCACAAATCCAAACTGTCAGATTGATGGAGGAAATTGGAGCCCACGAGGAAACCGATAAAAAATTACAGGTTGCCAAAGAAGATGCAGAAGCAGCTAACAATGCAAAAAGCCGTTACTTAACGGGTATTAGTCATGAGCTTCGAACACCGCTTAATACAGTACTCGGGTATGCACAGCTATTAGAAATGGATAGTTCGATAAGTAAAAGTGTGCACGAACAAATTTCCACAATTAAAAGAAGCGGTGAACACCTAGCGGATTTGATTGAAGGGTTACTTGATATTTCTAAAATCGAAGCGGGACGTTTAGATATTCAACGGAATGTAATTCATGTAAAAACACTAATGAAGCAACTTGTAAAAATGTTTCAATTACAGGCGGAAGAAAAAGGCCTAAATTTTATTTACGATGAAGTCACTAAATTTCCAGATCAAGTCATTGGAGATGAAAAACGAATCCGTCAAATTCTCATCAACTTACTCTCTAATGCTGTCAAATTTACTCAAGAAGGGGAAGTAAGGTTTTCAGTGAGATACAGAAACCAGGTAGCTGAATTTGAAATTTCCGACACTGGAATTGGTATTCCAGAAGATGAGCTAGAGAGAATATTTAAACCTTTTGAACGCGTTAGACGACCCGACACCCCTTCAGTTATGGGAACAGGTTTGGGTCTCACTATTACCCGATTACTCACTGATATTATGGGTGGTGAAATTGAAGTGACTAATAACCCACAAGGTGGAGTGACGTTTAAAGTGTGGTTGGCCTTGGGGATCAATTTCAAACAAGAATATATCGAAGTTACACCCAAAAAGATTTCAGGTTATATAGGCAAAAAGCGGTCAATTATGGTAGTTGACGACGACCCCACTCATCGTGGCCTCATAGGAGATCTATTGTCTCCACTTGGGTTTGTTGTAGTGGAAGCTCCGGATGCAAGTTCATGCTTGGAGATGATTAAAAGTTTTAAACCGGATCTGTTCCTAATCGATAGACTAATGCCCGACACAGATGGTTTTACCCTTTCTAACAAAATAAAAAATTCAGGCTTAACTACGCCTGTCATTATAGTTTCAGCGAATGCATACAACGATGATTACTCCGATGAAATATCGCCGCCTTTTGACGGTTACATCATTAAACCGGTAAAACTTCATGACGTATTACAAGCAATTGCTACCTATATAAATATTGAGTGGCGTTATACAACTGAAGATGAAGAAGTCACAGATAGTATAAACTCAACCTTCAACTTGTCTGATTTACCGGAAAAAAAGGTTTGCTTAAATATAATCGACAAGGCCGAAATTGGACATCTAGACGGTTTAAAACTGATTGCGAATCAATTATCCGAAAACAAATCGATTAACCCATTATTTGTTGAGCAACTTAATCACTATATAAAAGAAATTAAATTTAACAAAATTATTGACCTCGTCAGGGTAAATACGCATGACTGATTCACCAGAGAACAACAGTGTAGTACTTGTAGTTGACGATTCCCCCGAAACCCTTGGAATGCTAAACCAAGCCTTAGAAAACTCAGGCATGACAACGCTCGTCGCTTTAGAAGGGAAGCAAGCGATAAACATCGCAAAAAAAATGCAACCTGACATTATATTACTAGACGCAATAATGCCAAACATGGACGGTTTCGAAACCTGCAAGGTAATTAAATCTAACCATGAACTTAAAAATATCCCTGTAATATTTATGACGGGACTCTCCGATACGGATAGCGTTGTAAAAGGTTTTGAAGTTGGAGGTGTCGATTACTTAACAAAACCCATCAATCCGATTGAGCTAATTGCGAGAATGAATGTACATTTACAAAACGCTCGTAATACGGCTAGCGCCCAATTAGCTCTCGACTCCGCTGGCCAAAACATTTTCGCCGTGAATTCAAGTGGGGAAAAGATATGGGCTACACCACAGGTTGAAGAGATATTAAATGTTCTCATAAAAAATAACTATCTGGAGGATTTCCATAACGAACTCAGAAACTGGATTTCTCATAATCCAAAAGAAGGAAATAAATGTCGTTTTTCGAAAGATCAAACGGAACTTGTTGCAATTTACCAAGGACTCTCTGTTAATCAAGAACACCTCGTTCGATTAATGAATGAAAAGATGTTAAATGAGAACGTAATTTTGAAAGATTCATTTAGTATCACCACGAGAGAATCTGAAGTCTTTCTTTGGCTTGCAAAAGGGAAAACTAATCGAGAAATTGCAATGATTTTGGAAATGAGCCCCAGGACAGTAAACAAACATCTTGAGCAATTATTTAAAAAGCTAGGAGTGGACAACCGAACCACAGCAGCAGGTATGGCGATTGAGTGTTTGCAAAAAATACGCGCATAGATCAAATGCTAATTCATCAAAAACAAGTTTCGATGCGAAATCGAATGACCCTATCCATTTTTCAATAATTCGCTTTCTTTCTCACTCGGTTTAAGCTCTTCAACGAAACGTCCATAGCCTGGAACTAAAAGGTATTTGACAATTACAAAAACCATCAAAGATAAATGGTATTGACTATTTAATAGTCCTAAGATTTGTTTCTAAACGCAAAACCGGCGGCGATTCGTTCATTTCATCTCATTTAATAAAGGCTTCATCTAGATGTACTAAATTCGCTCGCATTCGAGAACCAAGAACTCTTACTCTAAGACTAATTACAATGGATAAAAAAGAAATAGACGGGCTTTTAAGCAGCCTAAAGCTAAGCTCGCTCGCTCTTTGTGAACGATACTCCCATCAACTCAAGCTCGTAGGACTAGTTGGTCTATTGGCCGCATGTTTTATTTCTTTCGCCACGTTTAGTATGGCATTTTCTTATGTGTTTCCGTGGGCTGACGATTACGACTATAGCGCCGTCGTGGTTGATTACGGGTATTGGGAAGCTCAAAAAAATCTATATTTAAGTTGGTCTGGCCGTTATAGCGCTACCGCCCTAATGACATCTTATTATGCGCTCGCTCAATTTTTTAGCGTTTCAGACGTTCTAACATATCGTTACAGCGTTGCTTTTGTTTTTCTGCTTGCGTTAATTTCACTTTTTTCGTTGTTTTATTTCTCAATTCAAGAAAATCATTTTACAAAACTACTGCTTGTTTTTTCAGGAACATTTCTTTGGTTTATTATAACCTACGACATCACTGAAGCCTTGTTTTGGCTCCCTGGCGCCTTTACCTATACAGTACCTGCTTTTTTACTGGTTTTTTTAACCTTGGGCTGTTGGCATGTTAGACACAGTGCCTCGCCACTAAGAAACATCACACTTATCCCATTAGCTATCCTAAGTGTATTGCTCCCAGGATTTGTAGAACCATTGGGAATTTGGGTATTAATTTATCTGTTTCTTTGGATGGGAATCGAATATTCAGTATCAAGGAGGCTAATATGGCAACATCTAGTGGTAGCCGTTTTCGTGGTTATTGGTCTTTCTATCGTTATTCTCTCTCCTGGCAACGATGTCAGATCAGAATCTGTAAACGCAGTAGTCAAACACACAAGAAATCCAGCTTATGCCATAGCTGGCGCCACTTTTTTGGGGTCCGATTTTTTTCTTAGAATCATCAATATAAATACACTGATTTGGTTTGGCGCAGTGTTTTTATTTGGTCTTTACTGGAAAAACCAAATTCGTTATCAAGTCGTTGTTGCTTTTGCCCTTTGGCTTCCGGTAGCGCTGCTGTGCATCCCTCTAACGTTTGCTATAGGAAGCTATTTCACTGGTGGCACGCTACCGCCAAGAGTGCAGAATTGCTTATTTTTTCTTTTAATGATTGGTGGTACAGGAACAAGTCTTCTATTTGCGTTCTATTCCAAATGGCAGAAAGATCTTCAGATTAAAGTTGCGGCAGCATCCTTTCTTTTAATATTTGCATTAGGGGGTAAGGAATTTCATGTTCGCATTGCTCACGAGTTTTTAAAAATTGCCCCCACTTACAAAGCTGAAGTAGTAGCGATGCGAAAAAAATTAGAAGCCAGCGAAAAAAACAGCATAGTCTTAATTGAAAAAGGTTCGGCATCTCCTAGTAAAATCACCCGCTTTTGGGAGCCATCAACGGATCCAAATCATAATGGAAGTCTTGTTAGATTTTACAAATTGAAAGAAGTTAGAGTCGCGTCTGATTGAGCAAATATATGGCTATATTGGACTTAACTTTCATAAGACTTATTTGACGATAACTTCGACAACCCTTTTATCAGTTTATAAATAGACCAAACCCACACACCAAATAAAATTAAATACCCGAGAAAAACAAAGATAAAAATAAACCCTATGATCGAAAGTCCTAAAACCCACCAAAACATAGAGATTATATTTTTATAATGGTCGTAGAAAATGCTCTGTTCAGCATCCGGCTTTTTGACTAGCGCCCATATTGCCCCAATCAACCAAAAGATACCTGTAAATAGCCCTATTACCATTAAGATATAAGCAATCAGCGCATGGGTCTTCGCTGAATCATCATACTCAGAAAGAATGTTGAAGTTATTCATTTCATTAATCCATGGGGTGTCTAAACAATAAAACATATACTCGCAACTCAACAATATCACCAAAAGGTTTAGTTAAGGTCAAATTGTTAATTCACAGTTTACGAAGTGAGCTTAATGACTGTGTTGATTTCCACCGGCATAAGCTCCGCTTTCAGGATTAAACGGTTGATTTTCATGGGATATCTCTGCGCCCAAGCCACGGACCATTTCGTCAAGTACATGATCTTGCTGATATCGCAAGAAACTCTTTTCTACTTGTAATGGGACATGACGATTTCCTAAGTGATATGCCACTCGCATCAACAAATGAAAGTCATCGGAAGAGACTTCAGATACATCTTCTTCTGCCGCTAAAATTTTTACTAGGGTTCCATTTTTACATTTTAAAATATCACCATGAGACAAAACTGCACCTCTTTCAATAAACCACCCTAACTCTTGACCACAAGTCGTCGTTGCGAGATAACGACTTTTTTTCCGCTCATCGAAAGTCAAAATAAGTTCAAGCTCAACGCCAGAGGATTTATCATTTAAAACTTCAAAAGCTTCTAACATCTATACTACCCATAAACTAAGTTAACGATGATTAGAGGATAAACCAATCGGGTGGGAAGATGAAAGAAAAAGCATGATTGACGCAGCTATTGAGCTAAACAACCCCAAGCAGAATACTCGGTACGTAAATCCTGCACCGCTCCTTTCAGGTTCGCTACGCTCGTGACAAATCGCTCCAGGCGATTTGGTCGAACCCCCGACCAAGTAGTTCGAAGCAAAAAGACGCTGTTGGTCTCCGCGTGCTAGATTTCCACACATTTCAAAAGCTCAAACATTGGCAGGGGATGGGATCCGGTGCCGTGAAATGGGACTCGGAAGCGGTGAGGAAAAATATAAGTCGCAGCCTACACGTTTCGCGTTACATCTAGAGAAGAACGTATTTCCCGACGAGCTGGAGGAGTATGTCCCAAAAGAACGCAGGTCGCGTGTGCTTGTGAACAATGAGGTAAAGAGGAAGTAATAGTTTGATTGCCTGAAATGGAAAGTCTCACAAATGCAGCTCGATTGCAAGACCAAAACGAATTTTTATAAGCCTTTAGGGTAGTTAGTGAGGCCCATATAAAACCCTAATGATTCAAGTGAACCCGTAAGGCCATTAAATAAATTATTTGGGGAGTTTAGTTACTTTCAGTGCCATATCCATATGTATTGCTAGACTTGTCGTCTTAGTTTTCTATAATTCCATAGTCGATAGAAAAATATTAAAACGGCTAAATGTCTATAAAACAGCTTGTTTATATCTCAAGATCAATCAGGCTAATGAAATCTGATGAACTTTTGCCACTATTAGATGAAGCTCGCCAGCGTAATAAAGCTTGTGATATTACAGGAATGCTCCTGTATAAAGATCGCTCATTTTTACAGTTGCTCGAAGGTCCTGAAAATACTATTACAGAGATCTTTTCTTCAATTTGTGCCGATAGTCGTCATATAAATCTCAAAACAATTATTGATATACCGGTATCTCAGCGCTCATTTTCTCGATGGTCTATGGGGTTCCATTGCTTAAACGAACAACCCATATCGCTACCTGATGCGTATACAGACTTTATGTCTGCACCAATAACCAATAATGACTTACAGGTTTCTACAAAAGCAACAGAATTATTGCGTTATTTTAAAGTAGCCAGCTAGAAATCAGCTGTCGCAATTCACACTAAAATTAATAAGATAACTATGCAACAACCAAAGCAAATAGCAACTATTTTACCTGAATATTTAGTCTGTATTGGCGCATCAGCTGGCGGCCTAAATGCCTGTAAAAAGCTAATTAATAAATTAACATCGAAAAAAGCCTGTTATGTCTATTGTCAGCACCTATCGCCGACTCACGAAAGTATGTTGGTTGATATTTTGTCAAAAGATACAGCTTTGGTTGTCAAGCAGGTTGGAGATGGCGACAGTATAAAAGCAGGTTATTTTTATATTGCTCCCCCCGGCTTTGATATAGAGCTGAATAAATATCAATTCGAGTTATCAAAACCCTCTCATGGCCCTTATCCCAAACCCAATATTGATCGTTTTTTTTCATCTATAGCGGAGAACTTCATTAACAAAATTATTGGCGTAGTTTTGTCTGGCTCGGGCAGTGATGGTGCGATGGGCGTGACTAAAATTCGTAGCAAGGGAGGACTAGTGCTTGTACAAACACCGGAAAGCTCAGACTTTGACGGTATGCCTAATGCATCAATTAATACGCAAGTAGCTGATATGGTGGATAGCCTAGATTCTTTAGGTGAGAGTATAAATCGAATAGTTGAAAACGACGTCACAGAGGAAACAGGCTTTGATGCCCCTGATGCTCAAATATTTAAAGCGATACTTGAGCTTATTAGAACCAAAACAGATTACAACTTTTCCTCTTATCGAGAAACAACCATTAAAAGGCGTATTGCAAGACGCATGTCTATCTGTGGGGTTAGTGATATTAATGTCTATAAAACCTTGCTTGAAGAAAATAATGAAGAGCTTGAGGCGTTTATCCGAGATGCATTTATTATTGTCTCTGAATTTTATCGGGATACAAAGGAATTCGATGCACTTAAAGAGCATCTTACGTCAGTTTTAGATTCTCATTCTGTAGAACAACAGTTTAGAGTATGGGTGCCTGGCTGTGCAACTGGAGAAGAAGCTTACACTATCGCAATGATTGTTGAGGAACTTAGAAAGACCAATAATTATAATTTTGATATAAAAATCATGGCAACGGATATTTCAAATGATGCCATAGAAAGTGCTAGGCAAGGTAAATTTGATCGGGATAAAATTGTTAACATTTCAGATCAATGGCTGAATTGCTATTTTGATGTTTCCAAAGATGAAGCGATTGTCAAAAGCAATATTCGAGAAAAAATCATATTTTCTGTTCACAATATATTTGTCGACCCGCCTTTTTCTAAAATTAACCTGATAAGCTGTCGTAACTTATTGATTTATTTCAATCAAAGCTTACAAAAAAGAATATTGCAATTATTTCATTTTTCACTGCAGCAGGAAGGTTGTCTTTTTTTGGGGCCTTCGGAGTCCATTAAACAAAAAGAACTGTTTTCCGCTATCAATGCAGGCGCCAAAATTTATAAAAAAATAGATAATGCATCCACACCCTTGCCAGCAGCACAAAAGCTTATAGGGTTTTCAAAAGTCGTTGACGTTCAGAGATCAAAAAAGAGCGATGACCTTGAGAAAAAAATTGTTAAAAGCATTGTAGGGTTTTACTCGCCCGCTGTTATTGTTGCAAATCAAGATAATAAGTTGGTTTACACAACAGGTAATATCTCCCCCTTGCTAACCAAGGAAGGCGTCTTTTTTAAAGATGATGTTTTTGATTTGCTAAATCCATCACTAAGAGCCAGTTGTCGAGCAATGTCTCTTCGTGTTCGGCGCACAAAAGAAAAGCCATCACCTATTAGCTTCTCGATTAGTTTAAACGGCAAACCTGCCGAGGTATCAGTATTCGTAACTTTGCTCGGGGATACCCTTCCAGACTGGCTGTTGATTTCTTATACCCTAAAAAAAGCTGAAGATAAGGCTATTATCGATTTTAATGAATTAGAGTATAATGAGTATGTAGTCGAAATAGAAAAGGAACTTAACGCGACTAGAGAGAACCTGCAAACGGTCATTGAAGAACTTGAAACCACTAACGAGCAGTTGCAAATATATAATGAGGAGTTGCAATCAACTAATGAGGAGTATCAAAGTACCAATGAAGAGCTACAAACAGTTAACGAAGAGTTACAGTCTACCAATGAGGAGTTAATAACCACCAACGAAGAATATGCTCAAAAATCAAATGAGCAAGCACAACTATCGGCTGACCTAAATAATATTCAAGAATCACTGGCAATTCCTGTTTTTGTGATCGATACCGATTATCGTATACAGCGTTTCACCGAAAGCTGTAATTCTATTCTCGACACTAGAAGAATAAAAATTAATGATTTATTTTTTGCGCTTCACTGGTATTCTGATATCCCTGATTTAAAGTCACTTATTAATGATGTTGAGCAAAAAAAGGTAGCGAAAAAAATACAGATAGCAATATCAGATAGAAATTATGACTGTCAGGTTTCTCCCTATAAAAACACCCACGATCAATTTGATGGCTACACCATTATTTTTTATGAAACTACTGGTTTAAGGCGCTCTCAAGCCGCATTGGCGCGAGAGAAGCTAATTGCACAAACCACATTGCATAACATTATCGAAGGTGTTATCCGTATAAAGACGGATCAAACAATTGAATACGCCAACCCAGCAGCACTTTCTATTCTAGAACGTGAAATGGATGATTTGCTCGACAAAAAGCTGGGCAAGCGTTTAGTGCTTTTCAATGATGAAAACGAACAAATTGATTTGGAGTCTTGGATTACCAACAGTTCTATCAGTAATGTAAATTATCTCGACTCCATGGTATTAAAAACACAGTATGGCAAAGACGTTTACGTTGAATTGACGCTTTCACCTCTCAGCGAAATGCAGGGCTATGTGGTTACTATTCGTGATATCACTGAAAAGCAAACACATATGAAAAAGTTGGAGTGGCAAAGCCAGCACGACGCTCTAACGGGTCTCGTCAATCGTGGCGAGATGGAAAAGCGCGTTGAGCGTACTATTTTAACGGCTAAACGAGAAAATAGTGAATCATCTTTACTGTATATGGATTTGGATCAGTTCAAAGTGGTTAATGATACCTGTGGTCATCTTGCGGGTGATACCTTACTCAAACAATTGGCACAAATGCTAATGGAGATTGTTCGTACGAGGGATTCCTTAGCGAGGCTGGGCGGTGATGAATTTGCACTTTTGTTAGACAAGTGCCCCTTAGCTGATGCTCAAAATATTGCCGCTAAAGTCCAGAACAAGATATGTGATTACCGCTTTGCTTGGAAAGATAGAGTGTTTCGTATCGGCGTTAGCATTGGCATTGTCAGCATTAATAAAGAAACCAATCAAGTGGCAGAGGTCTTAAGTGATGCAGATGCGGCTTGTTATGCCGCCAAAGAACAAGGTAGAAACGCCATACAAACTCACAGCAAAGACGACGAGCTACTGGAAAAACAACGCTCAGAGATGGATAGAATCTCCGACATAAACCAAGCTATTGATGAGGATGGTTTTAAGTTATATTTTCAGGATATACGTTCTACTGACAATAATGCAGTTGAATCATGGGAAGTATTGCTGCGCATGTTTAATAGTAAGGGGGAATTTTTGACTCCGATGAGTTTTCTGCCTGCTGCCGAACGGTTTGGTCTAATAGTACGAATTGATAACTGGGTACTGGAAAACACCATTAAGAATATTTGTGAGTATATTCGCCCCAACGAAGAAACTGTTTTTCCAAAGATTAGTATTAATTTATCAGGTTATACGTTAACTGACTTTGCTTATATCGATAAATTATCAGCTCTTCTAAAGCAATACCCATTTCCTGCTGAAAATATTACCTTTGAAATTACTGAAACAGCAGCGATATCCAATTTGCTAAAAGCGAAAAAGTTCATTGCCACCGCTAGGAAACTAGGCTGTCATTTTGCACTGGATGATTTTGGTACAGGGATGAGCTCTCTATCTTACTTAAGAGGCTTGGAATTAGATTATTTAAAGATTGATGCTTCATTTATACAGAATGTGGTCACTGATGATGTAGATTCAGCGATTGTGCAATCCGTCACTGATGTTGCACATCGTTTATCACTGAGAGTGATCGCAGAGGGAGTGGAAGACGAGACACAATTTCAGCACTTAAAAAATAGCGCAATCGACTGTATTCAAGGCTTTTATATTAGTAAACCAAGACCTTTTGAAGAATTCATTGCTGAAGTGGGTGTTGAAAAACTCTAGAACTTCAGGCCAGATCTAACACACCTTTTTAAAAAGAGAAGAGGGTTACCATTTTGATTAGAGCGTTGAATTTTTAAATCAAAACAAAAGGCAACGATTCCTATCGATGAAAAAGTTCGGGGTTTTGATTATGGTAATGACACCAATGTATTTGGTTTTTATCAAGTCAGTCTAAAGTCAGGAATTCGTGGAGAGATACATTATGCGGGCGCGACAGTTACGACTTCGATGATGGCTCAATGGTGTGTGCGACACCTGAAAAGTCAATGTCATTTAAAGTCGATAGGCTAAACACTAAAAAGTAATACGAAAGATGGATCTTATTGTTTCATCCAGATCTAATCCGCCGATCTCACTTGGGTCAAAAGATTTCGAGGCGCTACATCTATGTGATCATGATAGAACGATCCTGACAGACTTGGTTGATAAGATTGAACAAGAATACAATCAAAATATCGACAAGCATACGCAGAAATTAATCGTCAATAAGATCGAACTGATTTTAGATTACTCCAAGCGTTATTATGATCCTAAGTTATATACACACAGACTTAAATAAAGATTTTGTTTCACGTTTTGAGCATGCGTTACTCGGATACTTTAGTGAAAAACTCAATATGTCCTCATCTTATCTAAGCGATTTGTTAAAAAAAGAGACCGGTAATAATGCTCAGCAACATATTCAAACTGCCATCATCGAAGAGGCGAAAACAAGACTGCTCAACTCGGAAGAACAGGTGAATCAGAAGGCAAATACTGGGGTTAGTCCTGCGGAGTATCGAAAAAGACACTATTTCAGTTTGAGTTTTTTACCAATGCCAACCAAGTGGTAACGTACTATTTATTTATGTTTTGAGGTGGATGTTGTTCCCAACAAAAAAATAGCTGGGCAACGTATTTAGATACGGTTTTTATCCGATTTCTCGGCAAATTTAGGCTAAAAGGATAATAAAGGCACACCCAGAGGGATTACTCGGTACATCCTGTACCGCTCCTTTCAGGTTCGCTGCGCTCGTGACAAATCGCTCCAGACGATTTGCTCGAACAATGTTCTCATACTTTTTATACGCCAAAAAAAACCTCGCTAACACGAGGTTTTTTGTTTGGCACACCCGGAGGGATTCGAACCCCCGACCAAGTGGTTCGAAGCCACCTACTCTATCCAGCTGAGCTACGGGTGCGGAGTAAGGCGCGAATAATACTGATATGTTACAAATTAGTCCATTAGGTTGTTCACCAATTAATGAATGGCTGCACGAAATCATCAATATGGCTATAATGCAGCGCTAAAATTTAAAGCGAAATAGCTAAAAAATAACTAGGGTGGATTAAATGAGAATATCGACACAGCTAACGGTCATTTTTTGTGCACTTATAAGCATATCGGCGTTTGCTGGAGCTCCAGCGGCAAAAAAAGATACCATGGAAGAGCGTATCAAACCGGTTGGTTCAATATGCATGGCGGGCGAAGACTGTGCGGCCGCGCCGGTTGCATCGGCTTCTACGGGTGATGGCCCCCGATCAGGACAAGCGGTTTATGACGCAGGATGCGCTTCTTGCCATAACATAGGTGCCGCTGGCGCGCCAAAATTCGGTGAAGCTGCACAATGGTCCAATAGAATAGCTAAAGGTGTCGACACTCTATACACTAATGCCTATAGCGGTTTTAACGCTATGCCAGCTAAAGGGTTGTGTTTTGACTGTTCTGAAGAAGAAATAAAAGTTGCGGTGGATTATATCTTAGATAATTCTAAGTAATCTATTTTAGATCCAAATGTAAAAAAGCCGCTTATTAGCGGCTTTTTTGTTTTCGGAGCTTTATTTTTTTCTAAAATAGACTTTAAACTCACTACATGAATTAAAGACGCTTTTTTAATCGAAACAAAAAGAATAATCCACTAAACATTAACCAAGCCGCAGCGGGTATTGGTGTTGCTATGGCCACCTCTCCGTCAAATTCACCAAAGAGCTCTGCATCCATCAAGCCATTGACAAAAAATCCTCCTGCTGAAAATAGATATTCTCCAGGCGTGAGCAATGCTTCAAAAAATATATTTTCTGTTTGGACAGAAGAAAAACAACACCCGCTGGAAAACCCAGTAAGGCTTTCATCATCCTTTACGAGGGAAAAGCCATAACCTGCATCACCAGCATATTCAATATCCCCCATGAGAGTGAAATTTACATCCTGCAAGACGAGAAAAGTGAAATTCTGACGATATGATTGTATATCCCGAAACTTTATTTCTTGTGTCTACAGCGAATCCCGAATGACTAAAAGATATCCCCGCAAAATCAATAAAAGGGTCACTTGGTTTCTGAACAACGACGCCATATCCGCTGGCAACCGGACCAGTATGGCGATTATCGGACATTAACAACACGGAGCTAGCGCTCGCAATACTGCTAATCTGTAACAAAGCTAAAAACAAATTGTACTTAAACTAAATCTCATTGATATATCTCCTATAAATTCCTGTTTATATAAAACTCACACCAACAATCTAAAATTGGCATGCGAATTTTAAACCTTACAAGTGAAATATTCGTGACCAATCTAAGAAGAACTAGAAATATGGAGTTCGACAAAAACGGTAATAAAATAGCAACAGAATAGCTACTAAACAGAATTCTGCAAACCACCACAAAATTGAACTTAAAATAATTTTGTTATGTTAATTACACTTTTTTAATACGAAAAATTCGATAATGCGCTAAACATTAATCGAAACAGCGCAACTCAATTAATACCGTCATTCAATATAAACATCAGTAGATGTATGATCTATAGATTGAATCTCGGACTCAAACATATAGAGTTTAATAAAAATTTAACATTTTAACTTTATGGGTGAACAGATAAACAATGGGTTAAAACACTTTATTAAAATTATTTAAGATATATTACTGTTAATGAAACACGTGTTGACCTAATCAAACATATTCATAATCGAGCTAATGGTTTCCTTCCCCTTTTTTTCTACCTGTTCTTGAGTGGCTTCGCCAAAACCTTCAAATTCAATGTCTTCTTTTGGTAGCTCTTCGATAAACCGGCTCGGCGTTGTGGATTGTTTTTCTCCAAATTGTTTTCGGGTTGAAGCTAAACTCATCGTCAAAGTTTTTTGCGCACGCGTTATGCCTACGTACGCAAGTCGTCTTTCTTCTTCGATATTATTATCTTCAATACTATTGCGATGTGGCAGTAATTCTTCTTCCAACCCGATTAAAAACACATGCGGAAATTCCAAGCCTTTTGAAGCATGGAGCGTCATTAATTGCACACGATCAGATTCGTCTTCTTCTTCCTGACGCTCCAACAGATCCTGCAACATTAATTTAGAAATAGCATCATTAAGCCTTTCTTCACCTGTTGCTTTTTCATCTTCATGCCGTTCCAGAAAACCTCTCACAGATTCGATGAGTAATCCGACATTTTCCATTCTTTTTTCTGCGACTTTGGGCGAACTTGCATTTTGATGTAGCCAGCTTTCGTAATCTATATCGCTAATCATTTCCCGAATTCCACCCACTGGGTTGTTCTCGTGACAATTGCGTCTCACGTTTTCCATCCAGTTAGCGAACTCGCGAATACGTTCTAAACCTTTTTTTGGAAGAACAGTTTGTAATCCTATTTCATCACAGGCACTTAACAAACTCACTTCACGATCAGTTGCATACCGCCCTAGCGCTTCAAGTGTACCTGTTCCTATTTGTCGTCGAGGCGTGTTTATTACTCGGAGGAATGCGTTGTCGTCGTCAGGATTTACTATCAAACGAAGGTAAGCCATTACATCTTTTATTTCGCTTCTCGCAAAGAAACTTGTACCACCACTGATGTTATAAGGAATTTGATGGTGTTGTAATTTTAATTCAACTAATTTGGCTTGGTGATTACCACGATACAACACAGCAAAGTCTTTAAACTTTGCAGAACGTCGCGCTCTCTGGGTGAGAATCTCTGCAGCAACTCTTTCTGCTTCAGCATCTTCCGTATTGCATTTAACTAGTCTTAATGGCTCTCCTAAACCTAGCTCACTCCACAAAGTTTTTTCAAATTCATGAGGATTATTGGCAATTAATGTATTTGCAACCTTTAGAATCCTCGCGGTGGAGCGATAATTTTGCTCGAGTTTGATGACTTGTAAAGTTGGGAAATCCTGCCGCAGTTGCGAAAGGTTTTCTGGTCGAGCACCCCGCCATGCATATATTGACTGATCATCATCCCCCACTACAGTCAGTGCTCCACGATCACCAATGAGTTGTTTCACAATTTGGTATTGACTCGAATTTGTATCTTGGTATTCATCAACCAGCAAATAACGAATTCGACCCCGCCAACGCGCAAGAACCTCTTGGTTAGCCATAAATAGTTGCGAAGGTAATCGAATAAGATCATCAAAATCAACAGCGTTATACGCAAGAAGTGCTTTGTTATATCGCTCATAGACCAAGGCCCATGTTTGTTCCGCTGGACTTTGCGCTGATTCCAATGCATTTTGTGGTTCTACAAGACTGCTTTTCCAGTTTGAAATCTGGTTTTGGACCATCTCAAGAAGATCACCTGCAAGGTCTCCATCTTTGAGCATAATCTCTTTAATGAGCGCTCGGGCATCCTCACTATCGAATATCGTGAAGCCGGCTTTGTAACCCAAGCTCGCATGCTCACGTCGAATAATATTCAGGCCCAAATTATGAAAAGTAGAAACGGTCAAACCATGCGATGCTCTTCCTTTTACTAACTTGCTAACACGCTCTTTCATTTCTCTAGCGGCTTTATTTGTGAAGGTAACGGCTGCAATATGACGGGCAGACATGCCACACTCTTGAATTAGGTACGCTATTTTTCGGGTAATTACACTGGTTTTACCACTACCGGCACCAGCTAAAACGAGACAGGGTCCATCAATATACTTAACAGCTTGATTTTGACGGGAATTTAGAGTTGCCACTTACACCTCAATGGTCACTGCAAATGAGGCGCGATTCTAGCAGAAACTTATGATAATTTGCGGCACCGACTCAAGAGATTGAGGCAGTAGCCGCGTATTGAGCTTGTTCCACAGGCATATCTTCCGGTTGACGGTCCAGATTCCGATAGCCTAGTGCTTCGCTTATATGCGGACACTCCACATTTTGCGAATCGGCTAAGTCGGCAATTGTCCTTGATACTTTTAAAATACGATCATATGCTCTTGCGGAAAGACGAAGCTTTTGCATTGCCATCGCAAGCAAATTGCGTTCATGCAAACCGAGCTCAGCGGCATTTGTCAAAGCGCGATTCATAAGCCGAGCATTGGGTACACCTTGTCTTTCAATTTGTATTTCTCGAACTTTCTCGACTCTCTCTCGAACCACTTCGCTTGACTCACCCCGAGGAGCGTTTTGCAATTGATCAACAGGAATAGTATTCACTTTTACGTGCATATCAAAACGATCTAACAGAGGTCCAGAAATCTTATCTCTATAACGACTTACTTGAGTGGGCGTACATCGACAACGATTTGTACTGTCGTTCTCGTAACCACAAGGGCAAGGGTTCATAGCGGCAACTAGCTGAAACTTAGCCGGATAGGTCACTTGAGCATTTGCACGGCTAATCCTAATCACACCATTTTCTATTGGCTCTCGAAGGACCTCAAGCACTTGACGCGAAAATTCAGGAAGTTCATCTAAGAATAAAACACCATTATGCGCTAGAGATATTTCGCCTGGCTTTGGATGACTCCCACCCCCAACAAGAGATACGGCAGATGCGGTATGGTGCGGAGCTCTGAACGGCCGGCACAACCAATCGATACCACAATTTTGTGCCACCACCGATTTAACCGCTGCGACCTCAAGAGCCTCTTCTTCGCTCATCGGAGGCAGTATTGTCGGTAAACGGCTGGCCAACATAGATTTACCCGTCCCGGGAGGGCCAAAAAAGAGCAGGTTATGGCCACCTGCAGCAGCAATTTCTAGCGCCCGTCTAGCTTGCGTCTGGCCTTTAACGTCGGACAAGTTCTTTTCATAAAGCGGTTGATGAACAACCTGTTTGATTGGTGCTTGCAGCTTTTCACGTTGATTTAAATGTGCACAAACACTTAATAGGTTCGACGCTACATACAGTTCTGTTGAGCGACACAATGACGCTTCTGTAGCATTAACGCGTGGAAGAATAAGAGCGCGTTTATCTTTTTCGCAAGATTTCGCAGCAGAGATACAGCCCCTCACGCGTCGCAGTTCTCCCGATAATGCTAATTCACCCAAAAATTCATAATCTTCGAGGTATTCCCGATCAATTTGTCCAGATGCAGCCAAAATACTTAAGGCAATAGCAAGGTCAAATCGTCCACCTTCTTTTGGAAGATCGGCAGGTGCTAGATTAACGGTAATTCGCCGTTGTGGAAATTCAAAATGACTATTAATAAGTGCACTACGGACACGGTCTTTACTCTCCTTCACCGCAGCCTCGGGAAGTCCGACAATAGTAAACCCCGGCAACCCATTTGAAAGATGTGTTTCAACCGTAACTAGTGGGGCCTGAACCCCGATTTGTGCTCGTGTGTAAGTAATCGCTAATGACATAGTTTCGTACTCCCCTGTACTGGCGATAAGTCCGGTCGCCAGGCCAAATTGCTAGCGAATATTCAGGTAATCTTCCATAAAAAGTTATATTTATATTAAGTTTTATGTTACGCCGATATATGGCGCCTGTCACCACCTGTGACTAAAATTGAGACTCAGTTTTAAAACTATTATTTTTGTTCTTCTAATCGTTTTATTAGCGCATCGACTTCATTTTCAAGCGCATCTAGCTTTTCTCTCGTGCGCTCAAGTACTGCTTGTTGAGCATCAAACTCTTCTCTCGTAACAAGGTTTAATTTTCTTAATGTAGATTCAATCAAAGCTTTGATCTGCGAGCTGGCTTCTTGGTTCTGAGAACTAAAACCGCTTACCTTATCGTTAAGATCATTAAATAACTGCTTTGCCAATTGATCAATCATTATAGAACCTTTCTATTTCTTTCAATTTTCAACTATTTTGAAGCAAAGTTTGTCGAACTGCAGCTAATTTTTCACAATTAAACAAATTTATATCCCAACTATTGTTTAGTTCGCTCTACTAGAGTACGGTCTAAGCAACAATACTGATGACAAAAATGAACGCGATTATTTCAACAAAAAAATTTTCCAGTACAGAAGAAAAAACTCTTCAAGAGAGATATTGGGAAGCAAAGCTCGAATTAGGTTTTACCGCACGCAATAAACAAACACGTTTAGTGCATATGCACCATAAAGGACCACTGCGAGTTCAACGTCCGTTTTATCCAGAGAAAGACGGCACTTGTCATATTTACCTGCTTCACCCTCCTGGAGGTGTCGTCATTGGAGACGACTTAACGATTCGCTCAAATCATCAAACAAATACGCAAACACTTATTACAACTCCTTCTGCAGGAAGGATATACAGTGCAAAAGGTACGGGTCAAACACAAAACCAAAGAATTGAAGTTGATCTAGGAAACAAAAGTTGCGTCGAGTGGCTTCCACAAGAAACCATTATTTACAATGGGGCAAATGCCGATCTAACTACGCGCATAAATACGACTGAAGATGCTAAATTTATTGCGTGGGATATGCTACGCCTCGGACGTCGTGCGAGCGGTGAAGCCTTTACCGATGGCAGTTGCAAACAATCTTTACAAGTTTGGCAAGATCAAACACCGCTTTTTATTGAACGCAATCATTTTGTGGGTGACTCGGAGCTATTATATTCACCTTGGGGATTGCAAAGTGCGAGCATAATCGCGACACTCATAACCAACATTAAGGCTTCAAAAAATCAGATCGATAACTGGGTAAATACTTTGAACGAAATGGGTTTTGCTTACGACTCAAATCAGACAAAGAAACAATGGGGGCTTACTCAAAAACGAGAGATTTTTATCGCCCGTTATTTAGGTGATTCCATAACTCAATGCCGAAATGGAATGATTTATCTATGGCAGCAAACTAGACCTTTATTAAGTGGGAAAAAAGTTGTCATACCGAGAATCTGGAATACCTAATATTAAGCTTGTTTTGAACACTGTTTAAATCTAAACAAGAAAAATATTTCACAATTAAACATCACATAGACCTTAATTTTTGGGGGAATAATTTTATGGATTTGAGTCCAAGAGAAAAAGATAAACTCCTCATATTTACAGCCGCCTTACTCGCTGAGAGAAGGAAAGCGAAAGGCTTAAAACTTAATTACCCAGAAGCCATCGCTTTAATTTCAGCAGAGGTAATGGAAGGCGCCCGAGAGGGAAAAAGCGTTGCCGAACTCATGTCATATGGTCGAACCATTTTGACCGTAGATGATGTGATGGAAGGTATCCCAGAAATGATCCACGACGTGCAGGTTGAAGCCACATTTCCAGACGGAACCAAACTTGTTACCGTCCACAACCCCATTGTTTGAAGCGCAGGAGGAAGTCATGATCCCAGGTGAATATGTTATTCAAGAAGGTGACATTAACCTCAACGAAGGTAGAGAAACAAAAACCCTTGTAGTGGAAAATACAGGCGACAGGCCAATACAAGTAGGTTCGCATTATCACTTTTACGAAACCAACCCAGCGCTTCAGTTTGATCGTACTCTAGCCAAAGGGTTCCGACTAAATATCGCAGCCGGCACCGCCGTTAGATTTGAGCCCGGACAAGAACGTGAAATCGAATTGGTTGCCCTGGCAGGAAAGCGAACGGTATATGGTTTTCGGGGAGAAATTATGGGAGGGCTTAACTAATGTCTAAAATCGATCGCCGCGCATATGCGGATATGTTTGGCCCAACCACTGGAGACAAGGTTCGGCTTGGTGATACGGAGCTTTGGGTAGAAGTCGAGGTCGACCATACAACTTATGGTGAAGAGGTTAAGTTCGGCGGAGGTAAAGTCATCCGCGACGGAATGGGACAAAGCCAGCTTAATAGTCACGAAACCCCAGATACACTAATTACAAATGCACTTATCATTGATCACTGGGGTATTGTCAAAGCCGATGTCGCCATTAAAAATGGTCGTATTAGCGCGATTGGAAAAGCTGGAAACCCAGATATTCAGCCAGGTGTGACAATCCCTATTGGTCCAGGCACCGAAGTTATTGCGGGAGAAGGCCAAATCCTTACGGCTGGTGCGATTGATGCGCATATACATTTCATCTGCCCTCAACAAATTGAAGAAGCCCTGATGAGTGGCGTAACCACCATGATTGGCGGTGGGACCGGACCGGCAACAGGAACTAATGCAACTACCTGCACACCAGGTCCATGGCATATTGGTAAAATGCTTCAGGCTGGCGAATCTTTCGCAATGAATTTAGGATTCTTAGGAAAAGGGAACGCAAGCCTACCTTCGGGCCTAAACGAACAACTTGATGCTGGCGCTCTCGGTTTGAAACTTCACGAAGACTGGGGCACTACACCGGCTGCGATAGACAACTGTCTAACTGTTGCCGAAAACTATGATGTCCAAGTTGCGATCCATACCGATACTTTGAACGAATCAGGGTTTGTTGAAGATACGCTATCTGCATTTAAAGGCAGAACGATACACACTTACCACACGGAAGGCGCTGGCGGTGGCCACGCGCCAGACATAATTACCGCTTGTGGTAGCGCAAATGTTTTACCGTCATCTACCAACCCAACTCGCCCCTACACAATTAACACCGTCGATGAGCATCTTGACATGCTGATGGTTTGTCACCACCTTGATCCAAATATCCCCGAAGATGTCGCCTTTGCCGACTCTCGTATTCGCAAAGAGACCATTGCAGCAGAAGATATCCTGCATGACCTTGGGGCATTCTCTATGATTGCTTCAGATTCTCAAGCCATGGGCCGTGTTGGTGAGGTAGTCTGCAGAACTTGGCAGACTGCCCATAAAATGAAAGTACAACGAGGCCCTCTGGAAGGAGACTCAAACGAAAACGATAACCTTCGCGTAAAGCGTTACATTGCTAAATATACAATAAACCCAGCCTTGGCCCATGGCATCTCACACGAAGTCGGATCAATAGAAGTGGGTAAGCTTGCTGATCTTGTACTTTGGAAACCCGCATTCTTTGGTGTTAAGCCCTCTATGATCGTAAAAGGAGGTGCTATTGCTGCGGCGCCGATGGGTGATCCAAATGCGTCCATTCCAACCCCACAGCCAGTGCACTATCGCCCAATGTTTGGCGCCTATGGCAAAGCATGCACAGGCACTTCGGTCAGTTTTGTGAGCCATGCGGCGCTAGACAAAGGCATTGCAGGAAGCCTAGAACTCGAAAGACGCCTAGTGGCGGTTAGAGGATGCCGTACCGTCACAAAAGCAGATATGATTCACAATCACTATCAACCCCATATGGAAGTTGACTCAGAAACCTATGAGGTAAGAGCTGATGGTCAGTTACTTACATGTGAACCCGCGGACGAGCTTCCACTTGCACAACGATACTTTCTATTTTAGCCCTGTATTAACAACTAAAAATTTTGCGCCAACAAGCAGGTTGGCGCAATTCAATAAACAATATTTTAAATATACCTTAATACAGCAATAGATCTAGCTTCGGTAAATGACACCTATTTATTAGTGTTTGCACACCCTCCTCTAAGTTGTTCACATTAGAAAACAATCATCTAAAAAGCATGGAATATCTGTTAACCCCTTCATGTACTGGTTAATTATGCAAATAAAGGCGTCATTTTTGTGTCTATAATAAGCATTAAAAACACGGGTCTGTAGTTTCATTAATTAATCAAATATCGCATTTTTCGCTTAAACATTGAGAGGCTAGTTTGAAAAACAACGATTCAACAGATAAAGCAAAGAAGCTAATGGTTGGCGCTCAAAAATTTTTGTTGAGCCAAGAGCTTGCGCCAATACCGGTAAACTATACAGTTGCCTACGAACTAGCGAGCAACAGAAACAAAAACTTAAATAGTGCGATTATTGAATTACAGGAAAAGAATCAAAACCTTGATAATTATGTGCTGCAAGACCTCTATAGTACATACATTATCGATGCGGAATCAGGTATCGCTGAAATTGTAAATCCAATGGATGAAATCGTTAAATCTGTTTTAGGACATGTTTCAGAATCTGGCGAAAATGCCGCTGAATTTGCCCATTTGGTAGAAGAAAACAGCGCAAAGATAAACGAATCAAAATCCGAAGATGAAATCCATAAGATTACGCAAGATCTTGTTAGTGCTGCACAAGTCGCTGTAGAAGGCCAGAAAAAGCTGCAAGAACAGCTTGAAACAGCTCGCAAAGAGACCGAAAGGTTAAAAGAGTCCATTGAAAAAATCAGTGAAGAAGCAGTACGCGATGAATTAACCGGTTTATTAAATCGTAAGGGGCTCAAAGAAAAACTCGAAGAGTTAATTGAACAGGAGCAACTTGAGGAAACCACCGCAATAATGATGGATATAGATCATTTTAAGCAGGTTAACGACACTTATGGCCACTTGCTAGGTGATCGTGTTATCCAAAGCACAGGCGTTGAAATTACAAAGAATGTCCGCGGTGGAGATATTGCAGTACGATATGGAGGTGAGGAGTTCGCACTTATTCTGCCAGGTACCTCTGAAGAAGGAGCAAAGGTCGTTGCTGAAAATATTCGTAAAGCGGTAAACGCTCTAAGGTGGGAAAACACGCGAACTGGCGAGAAAATACCTCCGATCACGCTTTCCGCCGGTATCGCTAAAGCAAAAGATCAGGAACTGATCGAAGATCTATTACTACGTGCAGATGAGGCTTTGTACTCAGCCAAACGCGCAGGCAGGAATCGAGTCCATATTGGTAGTAAAGATTAAGCACTAACAAAGAAGAACTTACTCAGCGAACATATGCATCTATTCAAATCCTTCCACAAATGCGAGAAGGAGTCGAGTTATTTAGGATATGTGCGCATTGAAAGTCATAGTCGAACACTAAACTCGAAATATCATTCGAAACGCAAACATCCAGGTAGAATAAAATTATCGAAAGACTTTGAGTCAATATGACAAACAGAGCACGAAACTAGTCCAATTCCGCGCATCTATTTAAAGTATTAGTTTATCTGCTCAGGGGAAGCAGCTTCTGCCTCTTGCTGAGCCTTCTGGCGCGCTACCTGCTCAAGATACAATTGGTCAAAATTAATATGAGGCAAAGATATAGGCGGAAAAGCGCCTTTAATTGCTAAAGAATCAATAGTTTCGCGAGCATAGGGAAATAAAATTGTTGGGCACGAAGCCAACAACAAACGCTGCATATGCTGCTCAGGAATCCCTTTGACCTGAAAAACACCCGCTTGGTGAACTTCCGCTAAAAATGCAACCTTATCTTCCTCACCTTCTTCAGCTTTTAACTTGACCGTTACAGTGACCTGAAGCGTAACTTCGTAAAGCTCATCATTAATTTTATTCACCTTGGTATTGATCTGTTGATCAATTTTAGGTTGTGCCTGAGATCGTTCGGTTACTGCTAATGGAGATTCATAAGAAACGTCACGCACAAATACGCGCTGTATGGAAAACTGGCCTTGAGGCGTTTGGTTTTGATTTGCATTTTCTTCTGCCATGACAACTGGACCTTGTAAATATATTTAGATAGTAATTGAGCTAGATTGGGCTAAGCGCGATATTTTCAATCATGACTATGAAGAAAAAGTTACGTGTTCTTGTGAGAAACTACGCTTGTAACATTTTATCAAGTTCACCTGATTGATCTAATCCCATCAACTCAGTACACCCACCTACATGCACTTCACCAATCCATATCTGCGGAACTGTATGTTGCCCACCGGCTAAACGTGTCATTTTTTGACGTAATTCTCTATCACCGTCGACAGGAATCTCTTTGTAGTCTGCCCCTTTACTTTTAAGAATGTGCTTAGCTCGAATACAAAAAGGACAAAAGCGTGTGGTGTAAATTGTGATATTTGACAAATCAGGCCTCTCAATACTATTCAGTTACGCTTTAGCAACGGGCAGGTTCTGAGCAAGCCATTCACTCATACCACCTTGTAGACGCACCGATTCGTAGCCTTTGTCTTTAAGCTGTTTGCCACAATGCCCGGCGTGCTGCCCAAATTTATCTGCAACAATAATTGTTTTTTCCTTGTACTTTTCCAATTCAGACAGTCGATCAGTGAGTTTGGTATGCGGAATATTAATCGCATTAACAATGTGTCCAGCTTTAAACTCCTTTGATTCTCGGACATCAAGTAATACTGCGCTTTCGCTATTTAACAATTGCGTCACCTCATGATAGCTAAGGGATTTACCACCCTTCTTACTTTCAACCACCATAAGCGCCACTAGCAAACCGGCAAGTATGCTTACGAGCATCCATTCTTGAATTACAAAATCAACCCAACTCACAGATAAAACCTTTTCAAATTACATCAATTACATTGCTTTTAAATACAGATTCGCCGCAACCACTTTTATCATATGGCAAATTTGTAAAACGAAATAGAATATGGAGGGCGTTAAGATTATATCAAGGACGTTTTAATAAAACCCAAAACCCCAAGGCAGCGCGAGTATACACGATACATCGAATATTTACTTCGGCAATAAAATGTATCAATAAGAATTATTGAACCCGCCCGATAGAGAAAAAAGGTCAAAACCTTTACAATTGTTGCATATCCGCACAAATTTCAACTTTATAGGAAAACACTATGAGCGATGTTAAAAAGCCTGTTTTACTTGTCATTATTGATGGATTTGGCTATTCCGAGACGGAAAAATACAACGCCATATCCGCTGCAAAAACTCCCGTGTGGGACAATTTATGGGATCAAGCGCCAAAGACAACCATTGGAACCTCGGGCCTATCCGTAGGCTTACCCGAAGGCCAGATGGGAAACTCTGAAGTTGGTCATATGACCTTAGGTTCTGGAAGAGTGATCTATCAAAGTTTTACGCGCTTAAACAAAGAAATTGATGAAGGCGACTTTTTTGAAAATGCTGCCTATACCTCAGCAGTCGACAAGGCGGTAGCCGACAACAAAGCAGTCCATATTTTAGGTTTGTTGTCGCCTGGTGGTGTTCACAGCCATGAAAGCCACATTATTGCTATGATGGAGCTTGCCGCCAAGCGAGGAGCAAAAAAGATCTATTTGCACGCCTTTTTAGATGGGCGAGATTGCCCTCCTCGCAGCGCAGAACCAAGCATTCAACTTGCACAACAAGCATTTGAGCGCCTTGGCGTTGGGCAATTCGCAAGTGTCGTCGGCAGATTCTATGCACTAGATCGCGATAATCGCTGGGATCGAGTAACAGCTGCTTACAACGTAATCTCTCATGGTAAAAGCGAATATACAGCTAAAAACCCACTCGATGCGCTGAAAGCCGCTTACGAGCGCGATGAAAATGATGAATTCGTAAAAGCCACAGCAATTCTAGATCAAGACGGACACGCGGTAAAAATGGAAGATGGTGATGTCGCCATCTTTATGAACTTCAGACCGGACCGTGCGCGCCAAATTACGCGAACTCTTGTAGAGAAAGATTTTAATGATTTCGAGCGAGAATATTTCGCGGAACTGGCCGATTTTGTAATGACAACGGAATATTCAGCAGATATTAAAACCAGTTGTGCTTATCCTCCTGAAGACGTTATCAATTCATTCGGCGAAGTACTTGCTAAATCAAATAAAAAGCAGCTTCGCATTGCCGAAACTGAAAAGTATGCTCACGTAACATTCTTTTTTAGTGGAGGTCAAGAGGCGGAATTTGACGGTGAAAATAGAATTCTCATTCCATCGCCGCAAGTCGCGACTTATGATCTTCAACCAGAAATGAGCGCGCCTGAAGTCACCGAAAAATTGGTGGAAGCAATTGAGTCAGGTACTTATGATGCCATAATCTGTAACTATGCTAACTGCGATCAAGTCGGTCACACAGGTAATTACGATGCGGCTATAACAGCGGTTGAATGTGTTGATGAAAGCCTAGGGAAAGTATTTACTGCCTTAGAAAAAGTAGGAGGCGAAGCTCTGATAACAGCTGATCATGGAAACGTGGAAGAAATGTTTGATGAAGAGAGTGGTCAACCACATACTCAGCATACGACATTGCCGGTTCCTCTCGTATATTTTGGTAAAAGAGAAATTAACCTGAAAAGTGGTGGCAGCCTTGCGAACATTGCCCCAACCATGCTTGATTTGCTTGACCTGGAAATTCCCAGCGAAATGACAGGAACAAGTTTAGTCGCACAGCAATAAAGATTAGATTTAAAAGGGGGTAGTATCGCCCCTTTTATGCTTCTTTACTTAGGTTGATTTTCAAATATTAAAACAAGTCCTTCTAAATTCTATAAACGCTTTGTCTTTATTTGATCTATTCTTAGTCGAAGTGAGTGTTTGAAAATGTGGATTTAACACAAATCAAATGCTTGATATGATAAGTAATTAATTCAATGAAATTTCTTTCGTTACATGGGCAAGTCATCTAATTTGCATCTTTTGGTCAATTTACAACGAATTTTCTCTTACCCAAGTCGCTTGGCGATTGTAGTTGCGACATTCTTTATACTTTCGACAAACAGTTTTTCTGAAACAGATTCCGAGCGAGAAGCAAAACTAAAAGCGCTTCGCGAAACCATGGATCAGTTAAGAAAAGAGTTAGAGTCAACGAAAGATACCAGAAACAATCTACTAAAGTCGCTGGAATCTGCAGAGAAAGAAGTCGGTTCGCTGAGTAAAAAAGCTAAAAATCTGGAAAATAAGCTAGAAGATCGACAAAAGAAGATAAAAAATCTAAATCATGAGCGCAGTCAGCTTAAAGACAAGCAGAAAAGCCAGCAAGAACAGGTTAGTCAATACATCAATTCAGCCTATCGAATAGGCAAACAAAGCACATTGCGACTGCTACTTAATCAAGAAGATCCATCGAAAGTTTCTCGAAACATTGAATATTACGATAGAGTCATCGACGCTCGCTCAGCTAAAATTGCCGAATATAAGAATGTTATTAACCGTATCAATCATATAGAGCCAGAATTACAGTACGAAAAACAATTGCTGTCACGCGACCTAACCCAATTAAACATTCAGAAAGAAGACCTTGAAAAGGCACAAAACAAGCGAAAAGTTACCATAGCGTCATTAGATCAAACCATTCAATCCCAAGGCCAAAAGCTATCATCGATGAAGATCGATCGAAAACGCCTAGAAAAACTATTAAATCGCGTATCAAATTATATTCAAGACATTAAATTAGATACGCAAGAGACAGCATTTAAGGGCATGAAAGGTAAATTACCTTGGCCTACTCACGGCAAACTCACAAAGCGATTTGGGTCTTCAAGGGTATCGAATAAACTGCGATGGGAAGGCTGGGTGATCTCATCTAAAGCGGGCACCCCTGTGCAATCTGTTCACCATGGGCAAGTCGTTTTTTCCGATTATTTGCGTGGACATGGTCTACTTGTGATTGTCGATCACGGCAAAGGTTTCCTTTCACTTTACGCACACAACCAAGCGCTATACAAAGAATTAGGCGAATGGGTTAACCAGGGCGATGTCATTGCATCCGTGGGGGACAGCGGTGGTCTTAAAAATCATGCCCTATACTTCGAATTAAGACATAAAGGTAAGCCAATAAACCCAAAAAATTGGCTGACGAAATCGGCATAATACGAACCTTTTTAATCTAAACGGTCTTATTAAAAGTCGATTCAAAACTAAGTATGTGATAAGTCAAAACAACTCGGGAATGATAAAAACCCGCATGAATCAAAAAAAGCAGTCTCTAGGAGTACTAACATAGTGAAGCACCTACAACTACATTTCTTAATTCTCGTCACGCTATTAGTCTCCAACTCACTAGCTATTGCCCAAGACAAGAAACCAGAAAAAAATGAACCCTCAGCAAATACTCTGAGCGTTTTGCCACTTGAAGACCTGCGCGTATTTACAAAAGCGTTCGATCACATTCGTAAAGCCTACGTCGAGGAAATCACAGACAGCAAACTTCTAGAATATGCTATCCGCGGTATGATTGCTGAATTAGATCCTCACTCACTATATCTTGACGCGACTCAGTTTGAAGATATTAAAGTCCATACAACCGGTGAATTTGGGGGCTTGGGAATAGAAGTGGGGATGGAAGATGGATTTGTTAAGGTCATCGCGCCAATTGATGACACTCCTGCCGCAAAAGCAGGCATTGAAGCAGGCGATATTATTATCAAGCTGGATCAAACTTCAGTAAAAGGTTTAGACCTAGGTGAAGCAGTTGATTTAATGCGTGGTAAAAAAGGAACAGATATTACCTTGACGATTGTTCGTGAAGGCCAAGAACAACCTTTTGAGATCGTAATTACTCGCGATATTATTAAAGTCCGTAGTGTCCGTTCGGAAATAAAAGAAGATGATTTTGGCTACATCAGAATCGCCCAATTTCAGACAAAGACCGCCGAGGATGTGGCAAAAGCTTATGATAAGCTTGTCAAAAAGAATCCTGACCTTAAGGGGTTAATACTCGATCTGCGCAATAACCCAGGTGGGGTATTACAAGCTTCCGTTGACGTATCGGACCACTTCCTAGAAGAAGGGCTGATTGTTTACACGAAAGGTCGGCAAAACGAGTCCAACTTCGAATTCAGAGCTAAACCAGGGGATATGTCGGATGGACTTCCGCTAGTCGTCCTTATAAATGGCGGTTCAGCGTCCGCATCAGAAATTGTGGCCGGCGCACTTCAAGATCAACGAAGAGCAATTATCTTAGGTACCCGAAGCTTTGGTAAAGGCTCAGTACAATCTATCATTCCTATTACTGATGAGCGAGCGATTAAAATAACAACGGCACGGTATTTCACTCCAAGCGGTCGCTCGATTCAAGCTGAGGGAATTGAACCAGATATCTATGTGGAGAGGGTTAAGGTCACAGCAATAAAACCGAAGTTTCGTGTTTCGGAAGCGGATCTTAAAGGACATCTGGAAGGCAAGGATGAGAAAAATAGCGAAGACGCTGAAACTCGCTCTGATACAGATCTGCAAAATTCTGATAGTCAGCTTTATGAAGCTATCACACTTTTAAAAGGTATTGATTTATTTAAGAAAACTCATAAAGAAAAAACTGCAGTTTCAGAAGTACAATAACTCCAGAACCAAATATAGGGTGTCATTCGGCACTCTTTAGGTGAGCTAGGAGACGATACAATTAACCTTTATCAGTTTTTCTTTGTGCCTGTTTTAGGACTTACGCTCTTTTTTAGTGGAAGCCGAGCCTGCGACGCAAATTCAGAGAACACACCAGCTGAAAAAAATCACCATGAAGCCGAGACGTCAAATAAGACTCAATTAAAGTCTTCATACAATGGCTCTGAGATTAAGACTTCATTAAATAAAAGCCAAAACCCGAAAATTGCCATTATTATTGATGATTTGGGCTACAATTTCAGGCTGGGTTTACAGACAATTGCCTTAAGGTTTCCAATAACGGTTGCCATTATCCCGTTCACGCCTCATGCCAAAACACTCGCACACCTAGCATCAGCAAACACAAAAGAAATTATCGTGCACGCACCAATGCAACCAATTGATGGGGAAGCATCAAATCGAAATTTTCATGTTGATATGTCCAAGCCAGAATTAAACCAGCTGTTAACACAAATGGTCCTAGAGATTCCTCAAGCTAAGGGCCTAAATAATCATGAAGGAAGCCTGTTTTCTCAGGACCCACTGAGAACTAATTGGCTATTGAGTTTTTTAGAGCAAAAGAACCTGTATTTTGTCGATAGCCGCACCTCTCCAGATACGACTTTCCCCTTCGAAGCTTCAAGAATTAAGATCCAATTTACAGAAAGAGACGTCTTTTTAGACAACAGCAGAGAGCTAAATGCAATTCGAACACAGCTTTTTAAGCTTCAGGAAATAGCGGTTAAAACAGGAAAAGCCGTTGCCATTGGGCACCCTTATCCAGAAACTTTGCAAGTATTAAGAGAGGAATTACCCAGGTTTAAGGAGAAAGGAATTGATATTGTTTTCGCTTCAAAAACGACTAAATTACAACCTAAAAGCTCCAATTATACACAAGCAGCACTATTCGAATAATTGATTAAGGTTCGGCTTTAATAAAATAAGCGGTGCCCAAGCCCAGTAAAATAGAGGCTTGTGAAAAATTCACAGTGTTTTTTAGAAAAAAAATGCGACTTTCACAAAAAGAAAGTCTATAATTTGCTCAACAGTAACTGATACAATACATTTTGACGCCAAATTGTGCGATATTGTGTGAGTTGCATGTCTCTCACGGAAAAATAGGAATGAGGTGTAAATATGAACCGAATTGGTGAAAACGGAAATGAAGTTAGACAATCATCTAGATTCTTCGAGAAAGATGAATACTGGTACTATAGAACTCGTGAAGGCGTAAATATCGGGCCATTCGATTCGCTTTCTGAGGCAGAACTAGGTGCTAGCGACTTTATTGATTTCATTATTCACGCAGAGCCATCTGTAGTGCAAACGTTGGAAAAATACGGCCAAGCTGCTGCTTAGTTCCGAATTCTACGAAGTCCGATTACAATCGGACTTCAATTCCATTTTCTCTCATATATTCTTTTGCTTCGGGTACCGAATGCTCACCAAAATGAAAGATACTCGCAGCTAAAACTGCATCTGCACGACCTTGTGTCACGCCTTCCACTAAATGCTTTAGCTCACCTACGCCACCAGAAGCGATCACAGGAACATTTACCGCATCACTGATTGCTCTCGTCACGCCAAGATCGAATCCATTTTTAGTACCATCTCGATCCATGCTAGTGAGTAAAATTTCACCTGCGCCGTAGCCTTCCATTTTAATAGCCCAATCCACAGCATCAATACCTGTGGGTTTTCTACCGCCGTGCGTGAAGATTTCCCATTTGTCAGGTTCACCATTATCATTCACACGTTTAGCATCAATGGCTACTACGATACATTGAGAACCAAATCTTTGTGCTGCTTCTCGAACAAACTCTGGGTTTTTCACAGCAGCAGAGTTGATTGATACCTTATCGGCTCCGGCATTAAGCATCCTTCGAATATCGTTGAGTTCGCGTATACCACCACCAACAGTCAAAGGAATAAACACTTCCGCTGCAATTTTTTCGACGATATGAGCAGTTGTTTCCCGATCTTCGTGACTTGCCGTAATATCTAGAAATGTGAGTTCATCCGCACCTTGCTCATTGTACTTTTTAGCGACTTCCACTGGATCGCCTGCATCGCGAATATCGACAAACTGCACGCCTTTTACCACTCGTCCTTGATCAACATCTAAACAAGGAATGATGCGCTTCGCTAAACTCATAATATAAACTCGCTAACTAACTTTCCAATCCACAAAGTTTTTTAAAAGCTGAAGTCCGTTTGTATGACTTTTCTCCGGGTGGAATTGCACCGCAAAAACATTCTCTCTTGCAATTGATGCAGTAAAATCGACACCGTATCGACATTTTGCTGTTTCTATCGCTGGCTCTTCAATATCTACAAAATAGCTATGGACAAAATAAAAGCGACTTAGATTCTCTATTTTTTCCCAGAGTGGATGGCGACTTAATTCAACCTGATTCCAACCCATGTGAGGTACTTTTAACCTCGGAGTATCAGAATTGATCGCATTGGCATCCTTGAATACTTGAGCATCAGAAAAAAATTTTACTTTACCCTTAAAATGTCCCAAACAATCAACACCTTCGTTTTCTTCGCTAAATTCCATGAGCGCCTGCATACCAACACAAATAGCCAAAACAGGTTTACCTGACGCTATCTCTGTTGCAAGGATTTTATCAATTCCCAACCTCAAGATTTCTGCCATGCAATCTCGTATAGCGCCTACACCTGGAAAAATAACACGATCAGCTGACGCTATTTCGCTGCTATCGTTTGTCACCACAACCTGGTGTTGAGGCGCTACTTTGGCAATGGCACTTACAACGGAATGGAGATTTCCCATGCCGTAATCAATAACCGCAATTTTTTGAGTGGTCATAATTATGCCTCAGAGCGCACCTTTTGTAGAAGGTAGCGTCTGCCCCATCCTCGGATCCATCTCTATGGCCATCCTTAATGCACGACCAAAAGCTTTAAAAACCGTTTCGATCTGGTGGTGTGCGTTATGACCTCTCAGACAATCGATATGAAGAGTGACTTTTGCGTGATTCACAAAGCCTTGAAAAAATTCATAAAACAGTTCCGTATCAAACTGACCGATCCGTTTTTGGGTAAAAGGTACGTTCATTACCAAACCTGGGCGACCAGAAAAATCGATGACGACACGAGAAAGCGCCTCATCCAAAGGAACATAAGCGTGTCCATAGCGACGGATACCGCGCTTATCACCAATCGCCTCGGTAATTGCTTGACCGATTGTAATTCCCGTATCTTCAACACTATGATGGTCATCAATATGGGTATCTCCCTTACAAACAACATCAAGGTCGATGAGTCCATGGCGAGCTATTTGATCCATCATATGCTCTAAAAAAGGCACTCCCGTATCAAATTTTGACTCTCCTGTACCATCTAAATTTAAACTAACAGATATCTTTGTTTCTAAGGTATCTCGTTGTACTTTTGCAACTCGTTGATTCATATATATTCACAAATTTAATTTTACTACAGCTAACTTAACGCAGGTTTTAGGCGAATTATACGGCTTGAAATAGTTTAGAGCCAGGGAACTGATTCCTATTGAAGATTGTCTCAGGTGATTAAATTTCATCTTTTAATAATAGACTCGCCTAAACTCACTTATCTAAATCGAAGATCACACTCATGTCCGAAGAAAACTCACCCAAAAAAGAAGACTTGAACGACGATAATACTAAATCGGAAAATAAACTCTTAGCTTTTGCTAAATCTTGGTTGCCATTTGTCGCCATAATTGCAGTAGTATATTTTGGCAATGTTGAAATTCAATCGTATCTCGGAAGACAAGCGTTAGATGAAACCGGCTTAGAATTGCTATCGCTTGATCAAGCGCTTTCTAAGGCTAAGCGTGAAAACAAACTGGTTTTGGCTGACCTTTCCGCTATATGGTGTCCGTCTTGTCGAAAACTCGATCAAGATGTACTTGCTAATGACCAGGTGCAAAAAGCGATTGATCAAAACTACGTGTTTGCTCGAATTGAGTATGAATCTAAAGAGGGCGAAGCATTTATGAAAAAATATCAAGTCTCTGGCTTTCCAACCCTTGTCGTTATTGATCAAAATGGAAACAAGGTGAAAAAACTACCCTTAACCTTTAGTCCAGAGCAATTTGTCAGTTTGTTATAAATTAGCTATCCTATCTCGGAGTTTTCGCAGAATAGGCTGCGAGCTAATTCTAACAAAATATTGCAATCGAATTTTATGCAGCATTGCTTAAATCGGCAAAACCAAAGCAATGCTTTGAACCATCTTTCTACGGGACAAGATCGTCCACTTAAAATTGCATTACTCGGATACCGCAGTCATCCGCACGTTGGGGGACAAGGCATCTACATACGTCATTTGAGCCGAAGTCTTACCCTTCTAGGGCATGAAGTAGATGTATACTCAGGACCACCTTATCCAGAGTTAGACAGTCAAGTAAAACTCATAAAAATACCAAGCCTTGACTTGTATTCAGTAGAAAATGTATTTACCGCTCTGAGGCCAAAGCACTTTACATCAGCATTAGACCTTTACGAATGGTGGAGCAAGGTATCTGGTAGTTTCGCTGAACCCTATACTTTTGGCGAGCGAATTGTAAAACGATTATGGGGTACTCATTACGATATCATCCACGATAATCAATCTTTAGCTTACGGACTCTTAAAGCTGTCTCGCAATCATCAGAGAGTAGTAAGTACTATTCACCACCCAATTCATCGAGATTTAGAAATCGCGATCAACGATGAAAAAGATTGGTTTATGCGGGCCTTAAAACGGCGTTGGTATAGTTTTCTAAAAATGCAGGAAAAAGTTGCAGACAATCTTGAGAACATTATTACAGTTTCTGAAACCTCGAAAGAAGACATCGTTAAATATTTTCGAATATCCGCGCAAAAAATTCGTGTAATACATAATGGTGTCGATACAAATACATTCCGCCCCTTAGAAAATACGACAAGAAGAAGTTATCAGCTAATTACAACGGCATCTTCCGATCAACCAATAAAAGGTCTACCGCATCTTTTAAAGGCAATGAGTCAGCTGGTCGATCAATTTCCACAACTGCATCTTAATATAATAGGAAAGCCAAAAGATTCCACCGTTGCTTTAATTGCAAAGCTAGGAATCAAAAAACACGTTTCATTTAGCTCAAACATTAGCGAAAAGACTCTTATTGAAAAATACGCCCAATCGTCTATTGCAGTATGCCCTTCGCTCTACGAAGGGTTTGGACTACCTTTGGCAGAAGCTATGGCTTGTGGATTGCCCGTTGTTGCCAGCAATGGCGGTGCACAAAAAGAAATTGCTGGTCAAGCAGCGCTCACCTATCCTGCTGGTGATACGGGCGCCCTTGTAGAGAATATTCGCTATTTAATCGCTAATCCAAATGAACAATTAGCTTTGGGAAAGAAGGGAAGAATGCATATTGAAAAAAATTTTTCATGGAATAGCGTCGCAGAACAACTTTCAGATTATTATTATCAGATTCTTTATTAACTAAAAAATGTAAGTAAACATCCAAATTGGAAACGATCCAGCTCAACCAACTGAACCTTAAACCGCACCAAAGTATCTTGGATCTAGGATGTGGAGAGGGTCGACACACAATTTCTGCAGGACTATATGACGGCATTAATATTTATTATTTAGACATTAACATTAAAGATCTAAAGGAAGCAAAAAATAAAATTTCAAATTTTTTTGAAGTGCCAATATCTAGCTTAGCGATAGAAGGTTCAGGTTTGTCACTGCCTTTCTCCGATGAAAGTTTCGATCACATTATTTGTTCAGAAGTACTGGAGCATATCCACGGATTAGAACAAATAGTAAAGGAAATAAACAGAGTTTTAAAACCCGGAGGATCACTGGCTATTAGTGTTCCCCGATTCTGGCCAGAAAAAATATGCTGGCTGCTCAGCCATGCATATCACGAGGTCAAGGGTGGCCACATCCGCATCTTTAAAGAATCAAAAATAAAACAACTTTTTGTAGATAATTTTGATTTGAGGCACAAACACTGGGCTCATGCGCTCCATTCTCCATACTGGTGGTTACGTTGTGCGTTCTGGTCAAAAGGAGAAGACATGAGACTCATTCGCTTATATCATAAATTACTCGTATGGGATTTAATGAAAAGACCATGGATTACCCGAATATTGGAAAAATGTTTAAATCCAATCATGGGAAAAAGCCTTGTATTATATTTTGTAAAACGGTAATCACACTTTGAGTACTCAACACTCTTCCAATGCAAAAGAATATCCCCTCTCGAGAGATGTGATAAATTCATCATTGAACCTCGCAAAAGAATATATATTGACTTGCCAAGATACTGAAGGTGCAATTCGTTGGTACCCAAAAGGAAAGCTTGATCCATGGGATCATATAGAAGCTGCTATGGCGTTGACGATCGCAGATGAAATTGACTCTGCAAAAAATGCTTACTCCTGGCTTTTTCGAAATCAAAATGCCGACGGATCCTGGTTCGCTAACTATTATTTAAAAGATAAATTCGCGGCTGAACAATATAAAGTCGAAACGAATTTTGTCGCTTATATTGCTACAGGACTATGGCAGTACTACCTGATAACCGCTGATTTATTTTTTTTGAAACAAAGCTTTTCTTCCCTAGAGCGAGCAATCGAATTTGTAATTTCGCATCAAACTCCAGAGGGAGATATACAGTGGGCAATCTCGTCCCAAGAAGATTTACCCAAAGATGCACTGGTAACAGCCTGCTCTTCAATATTAAGGAGTCTTGAATCTGCGATAAAAATAGCAAATAAAATTGAATCACCGAAATCCACATGGCAAGATGCCTATTACAAACTCCTCAGTGTTTTAAGAACTAGGCCAGATAGGTTTGACAGAACCTGGGATAGTAAAGATCGCTTTTCGATGGATTGGTTTTATCCCATTTTATCTGGAGCTCTTTCAAAAGAAGAAGCATTCGCGCGATTACAACTAAAATGGAGTGAATTTTATATTGATAACCTAGGCTGTCGATGTGTTAACGATCAACCTTGGATGACCGTGGCAGAGACTTGCGAACTCGTGCTATCACTCGTAGCTTCAGGACAAAAAGAAAAGGCAAAATTGATCCACCAAAATTTACTAGACTGGCAAGATAGCGATGGTGGATTTTGGACGGGTTATAACTTTCAAAATAGTGTTATATGGCCAAAGGAAAAAACAAGCTGGACAGCGGGTGCATTCATTTTAGCTGCCGATGCGATTTATGGACTCACAAATGCACAAAACATTTTTACTCAACCTTCAGAAATAAAATAAGGCTTTTTTGCTGAATCATTACCATCGTGCTTTATTCCACATTTCTGGATTAGCCCAATTTTTAGAATTATTCCATTCTCGCTTCTTATTATAGGTTTTAATATCGTAGCTATAACAGACTAATTGCTCTGATGAAAAAATCTGCTCTCGTTTAAAACCCATTGCAATAAGTTTTTTTACTGTCCAATTGGATTGATTGTCTATAAACAATATTATCTGACGAGCAAAAAAATTCCTCATCTTCCCGAGCATTACAGTCTCTTCTTCTATATTCTTACCATCAAAACCTTGAGATATGATCGCAAGTTGAAACTGTTGATCAACACTTATCAAGTCGATATCTGTTAAAGTTATTTTCTCAGCCGGAACATGTTCTTTTTGTGTTTTTTTCGCTAGATAGTCGACCACTGCTTTCTCTGCAAGATCACCAGCATAAATTATGCTTTGTGGCTCGAGTTCTGTCACCAGTGCATTTAAAAACAATTGACTATTCATAAAAAAATATAAGAACCTATTTTTAACTCTAAATTGTTCGACTTACAATTGCCATCGAATTCACCTTTTTAACAAGGTGAAACCCCTCTTTTTTTAGTATAGCTTGAAGTCCTAAATATGGACCTTGACCACCTTCATCCGGTTTCTCAAAAATATCATGTATCGCAATAAAACCGCCATCACAGATCTTGTCCGACCAATTTAAACAATCATTCATCGCCATTTCTGGAGAATGACCACCATCTACAAAAACTAACGATAAAGGTGTATCCCAATATTTTGCTACCTTTTTTGATTCAGCGAGAACGGGAATTACGCAATGATCGACCATCGCCAGCTGAATATTCTTTAAAAAATAAGGATAGCTATTTATACAATGGCGAGCATTATCGAACAAATCTGCATCGTGATATTCTTCTCCTATTTGATGCTCTTCCGATCCCTGATGATGATCCACCGCATAAACAACACCATCCATTAAATTACACGCTGCAGCAAGATAAATGGTTGATTTTCCACAATAGCTCCCAATCTCTAAGCAAGGTCCTAAATGACAAACCTCGACAGCCAATTCAAACAAGGCTTCTCCTTCATCAGATGCAAGGAAGCCTTTTACGTTATTTTTATTAAGCCACTGAGTGACACTTACGCTAGAATTCATTATAAATCTCAACTGAATTGAAAAAGGTTACACAAATTGCGCAAAGACCATCGGCCGCTTTTCATTAAAAATTTTCTTCAATGGCTCAACGAGAGATACACAGATCAAATCATTCGTCCCCAATTTGATTCTTTAGGTATAAAACCGGTCATTCACAGACCTGACAAGCTTAAACTTTTTGGAAAAAATATTCATGCAGGAAATCATCTTCACATAATTTGTTCAGCTGAACACCCAGTCGGTATCAGCTGCTGGCAAAGTAAACAAGAACAGGGAAAAATAACAATTGGTGACTATGTGCTAATATCACCCGGCGTAAAGTTGCTTTCAGCAAGTGAGTTGCGTATAGAAAAAAATTGTATGATCGCAGCAAACTGCTACATATCCGATAGCGATTGGCATGGAGTATATAACCGAATTCGACCATTTCGCTGCTCTTCCCCAGTATTATTAAAGGAAAACGCTTGGATTGGTTACGGCTCAACAATAGGAAAAGGCACTACAGTAGGAAAAAATAGCATTGTTGCTGCAGGATCTGTCGTGGTAAATGACGTTCCAGACAACACGATTGTAGGAGGAAATCCAGCGAAGAAAATCAAAAATATCAATCCAGAGAAACGGATGCTCACACGAGAATACTTATTCAAAGATCAAGTAGGCTATGCTAGAAATCAGCGCAAAATTGCCGAATATTCTTTATCTGACAATCGTTTTCACTATTGGTTGAAAACACTATTTTTCCCTACTAAGCATGATTAAAATGACAACGATTAAATTCCATTTAATTTATCTGAAATAGTTAAAGCGAGCTCGTGTGAAAACTGGTTTACCAACTCATTCAAACGAAAAACATAATTACCATAAGTCGCGTCACTCGTGGAATTATTCATCGTAATATTCCCTGATGAAACAAGATTACCTGCTTTTTGATCTAACAAAATCCACTTTGCTGACAGCTGGGTATCACCTCCCATCACTCCCACGAAATCATCAAATAGAATTTTTAATTGAAAATCGGGCCTGTGACGACTATCCCAAGGAAAACCCCAGATAATGGCATTGTCTAACTGGTGAGCAATATTCTGCGTAATCACACGAGTCAAAGCACTGTCTAAATCGCCCGCCCAAACATTGCTTCCCGAAACGAGCACTCGATTATCTTCAGATAAACTGACAATGGCGGAGTTATCGATAAATTCCGGTAGCACAATTGGCCCAATACCAATGGAAACGTCACTTACTCCGGCAGAATCTATCTTTGCCCCGTGGGTATTTGCAAACAATGAATAATATCGAGTCTTTGGTGATGAAGAGCTACAAGCTACAAAAAACAAGCTAACTGCGAGTAACCCAAAAATTCGGTATCTACTAGTCATTTTACTCTTCCTTATCTGCACCAAAAATTAAAGAATTGGGATGACGGTTTAACTCCTCAACAAATCGATCAACTGATTTAGCAGCATCGCCAACAGCTTCTATCATCTCAACGAGCTCGTGCTTTAACTCTGAGTCAGGAGAGACCAGGGCGCCAATGTCTCTTAGCGATGTCGAAACCTGGTTTAATGTTTGATCCGCTGTTTCCAATATATTGTTTATATTTCCTGCTGTGTCATTCTTTTCTATTGAGCTCAGCACGCGATTCAAAGACGCCATACTTTGAGCTAAATCACTTCCAATTTTTTCGAATGGGATTTGATTAATTTTTGAAACAATCTCAGACACTTCATTCGTTAACTGCTCAAGCGAATCTTGACTAGTTGGAATAATTGAATACTTTTCGCCTTTTTCCATGGAGTAATCCGTATCCTGGATATCGGTATAAACCAGATCAATATACCGAGACCCAGTCAGCAAACTGCCGGTCTTCATTTGGGCTCGCAACCCCTGTCGAATCATATTTTCAATTTGTTTATCGGCTTCTTGTCGCGACGGATTGAATTCTTCATTAAATCTTTCAGGCTCTATCGCCAGATAGATAAACAAAGAATTAGATTCGTTGTTAGCAGAATTAAGTTTCAAATCGACAACCTCACCCACCTTAATTCCTTTAAACTCAACAGGAGCGCCTTTAGTTAACCCCTGAACGCTACCGCTAAATTTTGTAAGGTAATAATATCTGTGAGCGAATTGCCCTTGAATCACTGAATCTTTATCCGGGTACAAATAGAATCTATGGCTCTCTGGCGCTAATTCGCTGCTACTTAACCCGTTAATGTTTTCAAATGCGATTCCACCACTCACTAGCGACGCCAGCGAAGCCATATTCGCTTTAACACCCTCCGCTGAAATTGATACTCCTAAGCCACTTACATTCCAAAAATAGCTTTCTTTTTCGACCAAAGCGTCAAAAGGTGATTTCACAAAAATGTTGATATCTACATGTTCTCGACTTTCGGCTAGTTTATAGCCGGTGACTTCACCCACTTGAACTTGACGAAAATAAATCGGTGATCCCACATCCACAGACGACAGTTCATTAGCTTGTAAAATAAATTGTTTTCCTGGTTCATCAGACTTTATCAGGGGAGGTTCGTCAAGCCCGCGAAATTTGGTTGCCCATTTTCCTTTTTCTCCAGGATCCATCAAGATAAACACACCATTGATCAATGTTCCTAAATTAGAAACGCCGCTTGCGCTAATTTTAGGCGTGACTACCCAAAAGCGGGTATTTTCACTTAGAAAAGAAGTAACACTTCTATCGAGATCCGCCGTAATCACAACGGACGAAAGGTCTTCACTTAGCTTTACTTTCTTAACTTTCCCGACATCAACATCTTTTAACTTTATAAGTGTTTGACCAGGCAAGATGTCAGATGCGCTCGCAAAAGTAATTTGAATCTCAGTTCCTTTTTCCATTCTCGCCTGAACGGCTAGCCACACGGCAATAACCAATGCAACAATCGGAACTATCCATACAGGCGAAATACCGCGAACTTTTTTTCTAATAGTTCTCTGCAGTTTTCTTTTCATCTAATGCATCCCAGAGTAAACGAGGGTCAAAGGTTTCCGCAGCGATCATCGTGAGCACAACCACAGCGCCAAAAGCGATTATTGCTCCTTCTGGCTCCACAGTGTATACAAACCCAAATTGAACAATAGCCACAAAAATCGTGACTACAAATACATCTACCATTGACCATCGACCAATAGTTTCTGTTACCCGATACAAAAATGCACGATGGCGAATTCCTTTCGTCATTCCCATTTTTACCGACCAAACTAAATAAATTAAGATGACCAATTTTAAAATAGGCACAAAGATACTCGCAATAAATACAACTGCAGCGATACCATAGAGACCAGCAACAATAAGCTCAATCACACCACCAAATATGGTGCTGGTAGACACTTCTCCAAGCGAGTCATATGTCATAATTGGTAAAATATTAGCTGGTATATACAGCACAATAGAAGCAATTATTAAAGCGGTTGTTTTTTGTAAGCTATGAGGTATTCTTCGATGGATTTCCGCATGACATCTTGGACATTCCTTTTCGTTATCGATAATCGACTCCCCCACCATGGCGTGACAAATACGACAATTATAAACAGTTTCAGCATCGTCCTTTGAGAAATAATTGTTAGGATTTATCCATTGCCAAAGCTGTTGTTTGTTAATGCTAATATAAGTGAAAAGTAATACTCCCACTAAAGAGAATAAAGCATAAGACCCAACACCAAAATGCAGAACCGCCATATCGGCCATTTTAATGGAACCAATTACCATACTAAGTAAAAATATTTCCATCATGCTCCAACCTCGAGCAAAAATTAACCACCTCAGAAACGTTCTTTGTCCTTTTAGCTGAATATTTAATTTATAAGGAACGAGTACATAAAGAAAAGCAATAATCTCAAAAACAGGAAAAATGAAAATTGTAGTAATAATTAAGGTCGCCAAAACCCAATTTTCTCTTTCAATAAGTGCAAAGAATCCATCAATGATTGTGATGGTATGACTTTGTGAACCGATCTCTAAAGTAAGAAAAGGAAATGCATTAGCGATATAAAAAAGAATGGCAGCAGTAACGGTCAAAGCAATGGCAAGATCTAACCATTTACCATGACCTACGTTAAGGACGTTGCCACAATTAAAACAAGCGAGTTCATGTTCGGGGGAAAGCGCAACAATGGCCTGTAACTCTCCGCACTCCTCACACATCAACCAGTTTTTATGCTGGGCTTTAAACTGTTTGTCTGGTTCGACCAAGTATGAAAACCATTAAATTACAGATTATTTATTAAACAAATAAATTAGGGCAACTATCGTTATAAAATCGATTAACTAAAGAGCGAAATCAGAATTTACTCGAAAACTGAAACAACTACAAATGAGTAAATGTAATTATGATAATAGATGATCTGTCTTTACCTATCAAAATCAATTGCGCTAATTTGATTAACACTCTAATAATAGAGACAATTATATGTCTAAATGAATCCATTTAGTGTCACTTCTTTCAACTGTTTATTAATGAAACGATAATCAAGCTTTAATCTTATTTTAATCACATTAACCAATAATTTTTTCTCGGGAGGATTTCATTTCATCCCAAAAAACTCACATCTCACAAAAAAATAAGGATATAGTCATGCTAAATAAAAAACACCTTTTTATATCTCTTTTACTTCTTCATTCAGGCTCAACGTTTGCTAATATTGAGTTTTTGAGCGACGATCGGTTGTACGAAGTATTTGGTTCTGGCGCTCCAAATTCGAATCATACTCCTACAGGAAGTTTTGAAGATTGGACATTCTCCAATAATTATGGATCTATTTCATCTTCGTTCGATCAAAGCCTTACAGGCACAACTCAAAACAACTATGTCATAAAGCCAGACTTGCACCCTAGAACAATTAGATCGGTTCAAAACCAATTAGCAAATGCCTCAGGAAAACCCTTTGATGAGCTCTCTCAGAATGAGATTAATCAATATGCACCAAATCTTAACGGCGATTTGTTCGACATTGAAACCGTTTCAACTGGGACCTCTTCAGTACTAAGCTTTGTTGGGTCTGCAAAAGTTAATGGCTACTCTGACTTTGATTGGTATCAATCTAGAGCCACATTTGATTTTAGTTTTAGGTCTTCTAATGCGTTTAATTTTGAACTTACTGGATCATTCTCCGAAAGCACATCCCACTACGGTGGAGCATATTTTGGCGTAGGATTAAAAAATGTTACTGCCGGAGAGACCATCTATTTTCATTCGATAACGGATATTGAAAGTGACCTTAACTTCTCAGAATTAGCACTTGAGGCCGGCGAGTACGAATTCTCTTTATTCACCTCAGCATTTGGGCCTGGTTTTGGCACAGGAGAACTCGATTTTTTGGGCACAGTTACTGAGCTAGAAAGTACTAATTCAGTTCCTTTACCAGCCAGTCTTTTATTGTTCGTTAGCGCAATTACAAGTTTACTGGGAGTAAAAAAGAAACGTAGTTAATTTAATCAAGCTTTATATTTCTCCATTCGCCAGTTTAATAAACTGGCGTTTGGCAAGCTGATGACGATTAAAGAATTTCATTCCAGTGTTACGGAGCCATCGTACACTTAAATCTTTTGTGCCAAATAATTGTTTAAAAGACTCCATCGCACCGGTCGCCATAAGATTCTGTGACATTCGTTTACGTTCATAGCGTCGCAGAATAGAGAAATCTGATAGTGGAATATGACGAACTACTGCACGTTGAATTTCTTCGTACAATACCTGAGCGTCATAAATACCAAGATTAACCCCCTGACCTGCTAACGGATGTATGATATGCGCGGAATCTCCAATAAGCGCAAAACTTGGCTTGATGTAAGTCTTTGCGTGATTCTGAGACAAGGGAAAGCAGAATCTCTCACCAATCTCTTGAATTGATCCCAGACGTGATTCATTCGCTATTTCTAGTTTTTCTATGAAATGTTTCTCTTGTAATGCCATTAAGTCTTCAGCAAGGTCACGAGTAAGAGACCATACAATCGACGAATAGCAGCTTTCTTCTCCATCGCTGTCACTCAAAGGTAAAAACGCTAAAGGACCATCCACAGAAAAACTTTGCCACGCGGCAAAATTATGTGATCCACTATGTTTTACAGTTGTCACAATTGCAGAATGCCCGTAGTCCCATGACCAAGACGAAATTCCCGACTTTTCACGCAAGATCGACTTACCGCCATCGGCAGCGACGACTAAAGATGCGGAAATAGTAGAGTCGTCATTTAATGTAATGACAGCATTTGCTAACTTCGAGGAAACATCGATATCTTTGACTGTTTGTAACTGAAGTACTTCAATATTCTTTGATGTTGAAATTTTATTTCTGAGATGCTTAAGTACAATTTGATTTTCAATAATAGTGCCTAGTCTATCTTCGCCAATTTCTTCAGCCGCAAAATCAATCTGACCTGTACCTTCTCGATCCCAAACATGCATTTTTGTATAGGCGCAGCATCGATCGCCATGCTGTTCAGGCCAAACATTTAAATTTGCAAGTAACTTTTCAACGCGCTTGGACAATGCCACAACTCGCGTATCATAACTTTTTGAAAGTTCAAACTCGTTCCATACCGCGGAATCGATTAACCCCACTCGAATCGGCAGTTCTGACAACATGCAGGCGAAGCTTGCTCCAACTAGACCACCACCAACAATGACCAAGTCAAAACTTATTTCGTCGACGCTTTTATCTAAGCTGCTATCCATTACTAAAATTCTATCAAATTGGTAAGAAAAAGAAGTTGATTAAAAGAGCAAACGCGAGGATATTAATTTAAAACGCCCTTCCCCATCATTTGGTTAAAAAATAAAAACTTTAAAAGCGAAAAAGAAGCCAACGACTGTAAACCTAAATTTCGTGTTAACTGTATTGAAGAATGGGTACTGGCAAACAATTTAATAAAACTATGGCTCAACATCGTTGTGGCTTTTTGATCACCTAGACGTATCTGCTCATATTGTCTTAACGTTGTAAGGCTCCCAAAATCTTTTTCGTTCAAAAAATTCTTTAAAAGCGTGTTTGTCAGACATAAACAATCTCGTAATGCTAAATTAAAACCCTGCCCTGCCACAGGATGTAAGGCATGAGCGGCATTTCCCATCAACGCGATATTTGAACGCACCTGTTCATTTGCTAGAACCAATTTTAAAGGAAAGCTTTTTCTTTCACTGGCTTGACATATCCTCCCAATTCTATATCCAAACGTATTTTGGAGCCTTACTAAGAAGTCTCCTTCAGATAACGAGAGTATTTGATCAACAGACTCAGAAGGACAAGTCCAAACAAGCGAATACAAGGCTTTGCCATCGATACCACCGAGAGGCAGCATCGCAATTGGTCCATTTTTGGTAAATCTTTCATAAGCAATACCTTGCTGGGAACGATCGCAAAGTATATTCGCCACAACAGCACTTTGTTGATAATCATGTTGCGAAACACCAAATCCTAATTTTGCTCTTAAGGGTGATGATGCCCCATCTGCCAACAAAACCAACTGCGCCTTTGTTTGATGTTGAGATTGATCATATTCATATTCGACCCTTGCACCATCCGACAAAGGAGCAACGCTGTGAACTCGAGTCGGTCCCCGGTAGATAATATTTGGTTTTTCAGAAATCGCGTTTGTGAGCTGAAAAGTAAGCCATATGTTCTCGACCACATAACCGAGAGGAAGACCGCCGTTTTCACGTTCAGTAAAATCAACAACTCCCATATGCCCTTTGTCAGAAACATGCACACTGCTAATTTCTGCCACTCTAGGAGAAATCAACGACCACACGCCCAGGCTTTCTAAAATATCGGCACTTCCAGCGGAAATCGCAGTTGACCTAGCATCAAGGTGAACCTTTTCTGGGAGGGGATCTTTCCGCTTATCCTCGCTCTCGAAAACAACGATTAGTTTGTTGGGAAATGCTCTTGCCAACAGCAACGCTAAAGAAGCTCCAACCATGCCACCACCAACAATCGCGATCTGGCACTCGTCGACATTGCCTTGCAGTGGATTACTCATCTTTCTAACTTGCCGCCATCAGGGCTTCAATTTCGTCTACTTCTTTGGGAACAGTAGACGTGAGTACCTCATAACCTTCTTTTGTGACAATGACATCATCCTCGATTCTTACGCCTATGCCTCTCCATTTTTTTGCAACCGACTCACAATCATTAGAGATATATATTCCTGGCTCTACAGTCATGACCATTCCTGGCTCCAGAACACGCCACTCGCCACCCACCTTATAGTCACCAACATCATGAACATCCATTCCTAGCCAGTGACCAATACGATGCATATAAAAAACTTTGTATGCATTATCGTTAATAAGCGAGTCGAGATCACCTTCCAATAACCCTAAATCCAAAAGCCCTTGCGTTATAACTCGCACTGACTCGTCGTGAGGTTCATTCCAATGGTTACCAGGTTTAATGGCATCCATCGCAGCTTTTTGAGCGTTTAGCACGAGGGAATAAATTGCTTTTTGTTCTTCTGAGAAAACCCCATTAACTGGAAATGTTCGAGTAATATCAGAAGCATATTTTTCATATTCACATCCCGCGTCAATCAAAACCAAATCCCCATCTTTCAGTTTTTGGTTGTTCTCAATATAGTGCAAGATACAAGCATTATTACCGCCGCCCACAATGGAATTGTATGCTGCATATCGTCCCCCCGCTTGCGCGCAGCTGTGCTGTATTTCTGCCTCCAATTGATATTCGTATAGGCCCGGCTTACATATCTGCATTGCGCGGATATGTGCTTGTGCTGAAATTTCACCAGCTTGCTCCATCAAGCGCTTTTCGGCAGCGCTTTTATAGAGTCGCATATCGTGCAAAAAATGGTCGAGATCAAGAAATTCTCCTGGAGGTGTTGCCCCAGCCCTTACTTTCGCTCTAATCGTATTGACCCAATCCATAACGTGCTTGTCGAAGCTAGGGTCTTTCCCCATGGCATAGTAGACCCGCTCTCGGCCTTCAATTAACCCAGGTAGAATTTCGTCGATATCAGAGATAGGAAAGGCATCGTCAGCGGCGTATTGCTTACACGCACCTTCAGGCCCAGCTCGATAACCGTCCCAAATTTCTTTTTCTGGGTCACGCTCTCGGCAAAACAAGACATATTCTCCGTGTTCTCGACCCGGCAATATTGCGAGCACTGCGTCTGGCTCGTCAAACCCTGTCAGGTAATAAAAATCACTATCCTGCCTAAATGGGTATTCGGTATCTCGACTCCGACTCTTTTGCGATGCAGAAGGCAATATAGCAATACTATTTGGCTCCATCATTCCCATGAGTGTTTTCCGGCGGCGGCTATATTCTGATTTTGTAATAGTCATAAACTACCAAGCATATAAAACTAATAATATTTAATGTAATTTTTGATTGTCACTCGGCTCTGAAGTTCGCATTCCAAGTTCACTATAAATGTTTAGCGTAGCCACTTTCACAAACTCAACCAATTCAAATAAATCTCGCTCACCATCTTCAACATCACCTTCTTCTGCATCAGCGGCTAGATCATCAAAATCGATCTGGCTTATTTTTGCCAGATCTTTGATAGCATCGGCAACATCCGCCGACAGCGTCGCTTCGCTCGTCAAACCCGAAGCGCCAACTCCATGCAGAAAACCTTGGCACCAATGGCTAAGCTCTTCAGCTCGACGCTTTAAAGATGCCGAATCATCAGGTAATAATGGGGAAAAGGTGTAATCGTTGCGACACAGATGGGTAAAAGTGACATCAAAAAACTCACCGATAGCTCGATGTTGGTCCTCTGAAAGCGTCACATGTGCGAGATCCATGAAATCTATTATTTCACTGAGCCAGGAATCTTTTTCTCTGTCTTTGCCACACGACAATTCCCCGCAAAGCATGCCATGGACTTCTGCAGGAGAATTAACTGCGCCAAGATTAAGAAAAAGCTCGTTATAAAATTGAAATTTGAAATCGTTATCAAGCATATTCATAAACCTTAATTCTTTATTTTACCACCAAACAAGCTCGTTTTTGATGCATTCTTAGAGTCAGTCATCACCTACTTAGTGATATTCCCCTTACTTTTTAATAAAAAAGCTATACTTTCCTAGAAATCACATTAACATTCTTGTCTGTTCAAAATACTATCGAACACATTAAAATAAAAGAACACTAAACATAAAGCCAAAATTTAATTTAAAGATCATGACTGACCAGCTACTCAAAACCGTTGAAGCCAGGCTTGACGAACTTATTCGTCACTGTGCGCATTTAGAAAAGGAAAATGCAGAGCTAAAACGGTTGCAACAGGGCTGGAACGAAGAACGAACACGCTTGGTTGAAAAAAACAACCAGGCTCGAAAACGCGTAGAAGCTATGATCACCCACCTTAAAAACTTGGAACCAGAACCACAGGGATAGATTGATGTCAGAAAGCAAAACCGTTTATGTGAACATTTTAGACAAGGACTATCAAGTTTCATGCCCACCTGAAGAGCGACGCGCGCTAGATAGCGCAGCCGCCGAATTAGATGGACGCATGCGAACAATTAGAGCATCAGGAAATATCATTGGCGTTGAGCGAATTGCAGTTATGGCAGCATTAAATTTATGTCATGAGCTGCAAGCAGTTAAAGAAAATCAATCGGGCTCTTTGCCTTCTGACACATTAGAAAGGCTAGCAAATAAACTGGATAAAGCACTAGAAACAAATTAAATTGCTTGTCAAGACTGTTAGACAATTTCTAGAGTGCTATAATAAGGATAACCCTGAGGTGTTTGCCAGTTTGGCTAAATCCCTGAGCTGATATTCTTTTATTAGGAGGCGATTCGCGTTACAGGAGTGCATGTCCGCACGACGGAAAGCCCAAAGTTTTGCAATCCCCTCCCCCTTGAACTCCACAGTTCAAGGTAAGGCCAACAGCGGCATCTCGGGCGGTTTTATCTATTCTATTTTTATTTCAGTTAAGAAGTTTTTTCTGAAAACACTCCCTTATTTTTTTCGTTATATATTGATAACACCCAGTTGTACTTTTTTATAATAAAAATCACTCAAGAGTTTTTTCAATAGTGCCACAGGATAAAAAAAATTTACGCATAGAGCTTCGTAAAAAGCGTAAGTCGTTATCTATTGATCAACAAATTAACGCTGCGGTCAAATTAAAAAACATTGTCGTTCAAAGGCCAGAGTTCATAAAAGCAAAAAATATTGCATTTTATCTACCGAGCGATGGCGAAATATCACCCGAATACATTATTGATTACGCGCGTCAAAAAAATAAAAACTGTTATTTGCCCTGCATAAGCAAAAATAAAAATTTGATATTTCGACGTTACCGAGCCAATTCAAAAATGATAATTAACGAATTTAATATTTCAGAGCCAAATTCTTCCGCAATTGCAATACAAGCATTAAAATTAGATATTGTTTTTATGCCTTTAGTGGGATTTGATCTTAGCGGAAATCGCTTAGGAATGGGTGGAGGATTTTATGACCGCACATTTGCAAAAAAACAGAAACTACCTTACATTCAACCAAAACTATTTGGACTAGCCCATTCACTTCAAAAAACCGAAAACCTATCAAATGACCCTTGGGATGTATCCTTACAAGCAGTAATTACTGAGAAATATTTTTTCAGAGTGAGAAAATAAAAATCTACAAAATCGCGATTTGCAAACTCTGGTCAAATTCGACATTATTTTCTTTTAGAAAACGATCAATCACGTCATTTGGAATAACCCAAGAGAAACCCGTATTTTTAATTTCTCCAAGAATTAATTTTGCTACAAAAGAACGAATTAAACCTGATAGCATTAACCCATCTTCATTACAATAAAGCAATGCTCCACCCGAAGATCCGGGTTCAATTCTCGCTGAAGTTAACAATCCTTTAAAGTTTCGTGACATTATTTTTCCATTCTCAACTTTTTGTGGCGATAAGCCCGGAAACGACAGAGCAGACACTTCATCACCTTCGGAAAAATTACTTTTGGAAACTTTTAGATTGAGAGTGTTGCTTGTATTCACTTCTATCAAAGCAAGGTCGAATGATTCATGGCTTGCAATTAGTTTACCTACCGCTGAATGATATTCAAATTCAATGACAGGATTTGAATTAACTGCAAAAGCATGTAATACAGTTAGCACACGATTAGGAGCAACAACAACACCACTGGCGGTATTACTTTCACTAAGATGAATCTTTACCACCGATTGCTTAGTTGCCGTAAATTCACGAGAACAATCGTAGCCACTCGCAGCAGATGCAGCCCTCCGCGATTAAATAAAACAAAATAGCAAAAGTAAATGTTGTTAACTTACCGTTCATAAAGCACCAGAAAATTAAAAAGGTGGTCTATAAACAGATTAGTTGGGATTTAAGGTAGGTGCGTAGATTGAAAGATTATAAAAAGACATCGCCCATATTCAATCAAAAGAAAAACATAAAAGCGACAAATGAAAGAAAATGAAAATTTTTGAGAGGAATAAACCACTAGAGACACTCCTGTCCCTAGTGGTTTGAAAACTACCTAGTCGCTATCCCTTGCTGTAGCGCCGCAGGTGGCTTTTGCTCTGGTTTGAAGAAATCAGCACCACTAACCCCACTGATAACCAAACTTACAACAAAAACAACCGCCGCTAGAGTTAACGCGTCTGTTTTCATACTGTAACCTAATGATCCACTTTCTATTTTTATGATAATTGAACTACTTAATATGACTTTGCAGTAATAAGCGGAGCACAATTTATACCTATTATGACGCTACAATTCAATAACAGAACTAAATAGTTAGACTATACTTAAAAGTCGGAGCAATATTAATGAGTGTCGAACTTCTATACAAACTTCCGATACCCTTTAGCAAATCTAGATCACAGACGTAGTGCTCACTTACACCTTAATGTGAAATAACTCACAGCATTAAGTAAAAATTTTTAACAAATTTGGCGTAAAAGCACTTTTATGGCGAGATTTTTTACTAATTCCGAGATAACGTACGCACCAAAGAGTCTCACTCAAAATGACACGCTTCATTTGAGGGCAATTATTAAAAACAATTTTTGACGCCAAACTAAAAGTAATTTTAGCGTTGTTTTTAGTGCCAAACTATTGAACCAAATTAATCGCTTTAACCATCTTTAAAAGCGCTGGGTATACATTATCTTTAATTAATTCTTGGCCCCGCTCATTTGGATGTAATCCATCATCCAACATAAACTCTGGATTGCCAGCAACGCCTTCCATGAAGAAAGGAACAAGCTCAGTTTGATATTTATCAGCAAGATCCCCAAACTGCTCAAAAAAAGGTTCTGTGTAACGCTTACCTCTATTAGGAGGCATATGAACACCAAGAAGCAAAACATTACTTCCACTTTTTTGGGCTAACTGGATTAACTGCGCGAGGTTTTTTGAAATCATTTTAATTGGTCTTCCTTGTAATCCGTCATTGGCACCTAGTTCAATGACCAAAATATGAGGTTTTTGCTGTTCTAATAGGTTCGGTAAGATCTGCAGACCAGTTGTAGTTGTAATACCGCTGACAGAAGCATTGATGAATTCAACTTTCATCCCCATGTTATCGAAATGAGTTTTAGTTAGCGCAACCCAACCCTGCTCTAATGAAAGTTTATACGCGGCACTTAAGCTATCCCCTAGAACGGCAATTTTAACTAATTTCGGTTGGTCGAGATGTGTGTTAGCTAACGTAAATGTTGAAAATAAAATCGACAAAGCAATTGTATTTGCAGCAACTACGTTAACCATTAATTGAAAAATAGTACGACTATTAAACATGATAAAAGCCCAAGATTTGAATCAAATTGTTCCATCATACGATGGAGAACTACACATATTAAAAGCAATAAACTTAGAAATCCAAACAGCAGAAACTCTCGCCATAATCGGCGCTTCTGGGTCTGGCAAAACAACGCTTTTAGGTATGCTGGCTGGACTCGATTTACCCTCTAGTGGGAAAGTGTTTTTAAATAACACAGAGATAACTCAGCTCACCGAAGAAGAGCGCGCGCAAATTAGACGCCAAAATGTCGCTTTTGTTTTTCAAAATTTTCAATTATTAGATAGTTTAAGCGCTCTTGAAAATATTATGCTCCCGCTTGAAGTGCAAGGAAACCCAAAAGCAAAAGAAATCGCTAAACAGTACATCGATCGAGTAGGTCTTACAAATCGCGCACAGCATTACCCAAAACAACTTTCTGGTGGAGAGCAACAAAGAGTCGCCTTGGCTCGAGCTTTTGCGTGTGAAGCGCCTATTATTTTTGCGGACGAACCTACCGGAAATCTAGACACACAAACAGGAAAAAAGATTGCAGACCTGCTCTTTACTATGAACAAAGAAAACAATACAACACTTGTAATGGTAACTCACTCTCAAGAGCTGGCACAAAGGTGCGAGCGCCAAGTTGTGATGAATGCAGGAGAACTTTCGGAATCAGAAAATTAGCTTAACCAGGTTATCGAATAACAAGATTATGACCAATGCAAAAAAGTTCTCAAACAAATCAATTGCGATGAATATAAAACTTGCGTTAAGACTATTATCTCGCGATTGGAAAAGCGGTGCCTTAACGATACTCGTATTTTCTTTATTACTTGCAGTCGCGACGGTTACCAGTATTAGCTTATTTACTTCGCGTATTCATAATTCAATTTACGATGAAGCGGCACAATTTCTAGCCGGCAGCGTGAAAATTTCCGGCCCATTAAGCATTGAGTCTGATTGGATAACAAGAGCACAATCTCTCGATATCGATACTGCATTGATTACAGAATTTACTTCTATGGCCTTTTCTGAAAATGAAATGACGTTGACCCAAGTAAAAGCGGTTTCATCAAGCTATCCATTGAAAGGGCAGATGACCGTTTCAGAGTCTCCATTTGGTCCAGAAGAGATAATTCAAAGAGGACCAAAAAGTGGAGAAATTTGGCTCGCTTCACGATTATTCGGTGTACTCAATATTAATGTAGGGGACACGCTTTTTCTAGGCGACGGCGAATTTACGGTAACTGCTGCAATCATAAAAGAACCGGATGCAGGACAAAGCCTTTTTGGCGTCGCTCCACGAGCAATGATTAGCCACGACGACATCGCAAAGACGAATGCTGTTCAAGTTGGTAGCAGAATTAAATATTCTCTGCTGATCGATGGCAATGAAAATAGGCTCGAACGCTATCAAACCTGGATAACACCTAAACTTGGTCATCACTTTCAATGGAATGATGCCAAATCAAATAATCGAAGTGTCGGGGGAGCCCTAGAACGTGCTGAATCATTCCTGCTTTTAGCTGGGAGCCTAAGCGTGATTTTAGGCGGAGCGGCAATTGCACTAGCCGCCAGGAGATATGCTCAGAGAAACACAAAGTCCGTTGCGGTATTAAAAACGCTCGGCTTTACACCAAATGATGTCTTAGCCACTTTTTCTATTATTTTAATTATTCTTGGTGTGGTAGGCGTCTTTTTAGGTAGCCTGATTGGGTGGATATTACATTGGGGCATCCTTATTGCCATAGGAAACCTAATTCCAACACAGTTGGTCGCACCGTCTCTTTCTGCATATTGGACGGGCTACACGACGGGTTTTGTTGCACTCATCGCTTTTGCAGCGCCGCCGTTTTATTCTTTACGACAAGTTCTACCAAAAGCTGCGATTAATCAAAATTACCAGAATTCAGCAAGCCTTTATTGGATGAACATAATTGGATTCGTCGCTATTGTATTTTTAGTATTTATTTACAGTAAAAATTTACTACTCACACTTTATCTCGCGTTCGGCACATTGATATGTCTATTAGGTGTATTTATGTTGTCTAGGGGAACAATTCATCTCAGTCAATTTGCTTCTCGTAAGCTAAGTTATTCTTGGAGGCTTGGTTTCAACAATCTACAGCGCCACCATAAAACCAACGCAATGCAAATCATGATATTTGCTATTCTACTTTTACTCATAGCAATACTACTTTCTGTTCGTACTCACCTCATTACACAATGGAAAAACCAACTCCCACCCAACGCAGCAAATCATTTTGCCTTTAATATTTTTCCAGAAGAGCTTGAAGCAGTAAAATCAGCGTTCAATCAATCAGGAATACAACACAGCCCATTTTATGCAATGACGCGCGGCAGAATTGTTTCAGTTAATGATATTCCAAAAAGTGAACTCGTAGAAAAATTCAGTAATGACGGTATGGATTATGAACGGGAAATTAATCTAACATCATCTAACACACTAGGACCAGATAATAAGATAATTTCTGGATCTTGGTGGCTCTCAAATCAAACACCAGACTCTTCCGAACTATTGGTTTCTGCTGAAGAAGGTTACGCTTCGGGGCTGGGTATTAAAGTGGGTGACAAAGTATTATTCAGCATAGCCGGTGAAGAGCTGATCGCAAAAGTAGCAAGCGTTAGATCAGTTCAATGGGATTCTATGAATCCAAATTTCTTTATGATTTTTAATCAACCGATAGATAATAAGTATGGAGCTAATTGGCTAACTAGCTTTCACATCGACGCAGAAGAAAAAACATTTTTAAATGATTTGACAAGAACCTACCCCACCATATCTATAATTGAACTCGATCAAACGATCGATCAAATTCGCGATATTATTACTAAAATTACCACCGCAGTAGAATTCATTCTCGTACTGGTGCTGGTTTCTGGTGTGCTAGTTTTGATTACAAGTATCCAGGCAACTCTCGATATGCGTTTCAAAGAAAGTGCTATTTTAAGAACATTAGGCGCCGAAAAATCTCTAGTGCGTAAGACACTCATCACTGAATTTTCAGCTTTAGGTTTTCTTGCTGGATTTTTGGCAGTACTCGGCACCGAAGCCTGCCTCTACTTCCTACAAACACAAACATTTGAACTAAGCTATCAGCCATTTTTTATCATTTGGGGAATATTACCGATGGCCGGAGGGATTTTAATCGGGATAACAGGCTGGCTATCCACACGCAAGGTTACGTCGACCCCACCTATGCATGTTCTAAGATCTATAGGAACCTAGGAAAATAATTCCGAAATTCAGAAAATTATCTGTATATTAAACGCTGCAGGGTGGAAACTAAACAAATTATTCCCAAAACTGCGCCAATGATTGCGCCAAACATATGAGCATCGACAACCACTGGCGCATGCATATGCTCTTGTAGATAGTTCACATCGTAACCTGGAAGCTGCTCGTAAATAATTTTACCAATCAATGCCAATGAAAATAGAATGTTTAATTTATCTTTACGAGATTCTAGAATTAAAGAAAAAAGTATAAGACCATGCAGTGATCCGGATAGACCTGCGTAATAGTCAATATTAGGTGAAAACAAATACAAAAAAATCCCGTTCGAGAATGCGATACCAAATAATAATGCTAGCCAAAAACGAGATTTATATCGTCTAGCAAACAAGACATACCAAAACGCAAACCCGGTAAGATTTAAAATGGTATGGTATAAACCTAGATGAACAAAACAACCACTCATTAAACGCCATAGTTGACCCGCATTTATTAAATCACGTTTATATAATAGGATTTCATTAACCGTAGAACCAAACAACCCAAGTAAAAAAACACTCGTGGCGATGAAGACCACAGGGATAAAATGGTAAAATCTTGCTGACATATACTTATTCTATAAGGAACTCATTAAGATGATTCGTAGCATAACGAATATGCTATACAAAATGTATTCATATTTGTACAAACACATTTTTATCTTAATTTTAAAAAGGTGATATATGACGGCTGTTGAACTTAGACTTGTTGACCCTGCATTTTTGTTCCCCGGCATATCATTGCTTTTTTTAGCTTATACAAATCGATATTTGGCTCTAGCGAACATTGTTCGCCACCTCAACCAGTTAGTTAACGAAAATTGTGATGTAAACCGAATCAACCAAATTAATAACTTAAAGCTACGCTTAAGAGTTATAAAGCTGATGCAAGCCTTTGGCGTACTCGCATTCATTTTTTGTGTAATCACCATGATTTCCTTATATTTTAAGTCTCAGTCGGTATCTCAGGGACTTTTTTTGCTTAGCTTGATTTCAATGTTGATCTCTCTGTCTTTTGCATTTTATGAGGTTTTACAATCAGGTAAGACATTAGATATGGAACTCGAAAGAACGCAACCAATTGAAACAAAATCAAAAATGTCATAGGACTTATCGATGATAGACAAAACATACCAAGAACATTTTCTTTCAGACTCAACAGTGATAGCAATCCTAAATGCTGTACAAATTGAAGCTAATAAGAAAAAAGACCCCATCTGCGTTGCGATTGTTGACCAGCGCGGAGCATTGCAAGGTTTTTTAAAGCTAAACAACGCTAGTTTTACAAGTAGCACAATAGCAATAAATAAGGCGACTACTGCAGCAGGGTTAAATTTAACAACTGCAGAGCTAGGTAAAATTATGAAGGATTACAATTTACCAGCAAGTCATTATGGCGATGACCGAATCACCGGTTTTGGGGGAGGCTTGCCAATTCATTTAGAAGACAATTTATTGGGAGGAATCGGCGTGAGCGGCTTATCAGACGAAGAAGATATTGCTTATTGTGAGATAGGGTTAGCAGCATTAACGTAACATCTACTAGCAAACCCATATGATCTGCCGTCAAAACTGTGGCGCCTGCTGTATAGCTCCATCAATAAACCATCCCATCCCGAATATGCCTCAGGGTAAAGCGGCGGGCGAAACCTGTGTGAATTTAAATAAGGAAGACTGGAGCTGCAAAATATGGGGGAAGGAAAATTACCCCGATACCTGCAGGAATTTCCTTCCAGAAACACAAGTTTGCGGCGATACAAGAGAAGATGCGCTCCTAATCATTTCTGACTTGGAGCGCAAAACTATTTAGATTTAATGTGCGTAATAGTTACTGTTCAGCAAAAAGCGTTTCTTTAGTGAGCAAAGTAATACTGCGAAGATAGTTGTGCACATCTTCACTGTAACGATCATCAGCCAATACTCTATTTCGATTTTCATCAACCAATTTATTGTATTGAATAATTCTTTTACCGTAGGCATCCCAGGCTTTTTCTTTAGCTTCCGGGGGCCAAAAACCTAGTTCGATACGGGCAGCGTCCATTTGATTTTTGGATAGGCCTAAAGCCGCTGCCATCATAAGACCATACTTGCCATACTGCGGACTTGCAGCGTAGATGTCATATGCTGGTATTGTTTGAATGAAACTCACTACGTTTTTTAAGCCTGAAATATAATCATCAAGCGCATATTCGTCATACTCATCAATTTCAATATCCACAGACCGGCGTCTCACGCGAATCTCTGGATCATCCTCATATATAACGGTTGTAGAAGGACGTTCTACATATACTACTTTTGGTTCTGCAGGCTTTTCAACATATACAACCTGCGGCTCGACCGGTTTTTCAACATACACCACATTCGTTTGCGGTTCTGGCTCAGGCTCATTGCCGTAGACCTCATCTAGCGTGACTTTTTCTTCATCCCGACCAAGCAACCCCTTACCTGTCTCTATCGCTCCAGAAACAGTATCCATTGTTTTACACCCTGAAAACCAAAAAAGTGCCATAACAATCAATAGGTTTCGAATAATCATCTCTATTTACCCCATGTAAAATAAAATATTCATTTATATTTCTGAATGATTACGTCCTTGGTCCGTCGAATCTCAGTTTTCGCTCTTCCCAGAAATACGCTTTCACTCCTAATTTATGTCTTCACAACAGGGAGCCACTTTAACCAGAAATAGAGAAAAACTAAACATTTAAAATTGCTCATTCTAAATACAGCTCTGGGTATTTCTTAGTCTATGGCTCCGATCGGACGCTATAGCTATTAAAAAAATTTCAAAAATGTTTACTTTTTCTTATTTCTCCGCGCCTGCTCAAATAGCGCTCCCATAGTGCCCATTTTTGTTTGAGCGTTCGTCTGATGATTACCGTGTTTGTTCTTCGAAGCGTTACTCGAACGCTTGACCGGGGAAACTTTTTCGCCAGGAGAATCACCCATTCTCATGCTAAGAGCAATCCTTTTTCTTGGCACATCCACTTCCATAACTTTAACCTTAACGATATCTCCGGCCTTAACCACTTCTCTCGGATCTTTCACAAAAGTATTCGATAAGGCTGAAATATGTACCAAGCCATCTTGGTGCACGCCAACATCCACGAATGCACCAAAATTTGTAACATTCGTGACAGCTCCTTCAAGAACCATTCCCGGTTCTAGATCTTTTATTTCATCAACACCATCTTTAAAAACTGCAGTTTTAAAAACTGGTCGCGGGTCTCGGCCCGGCTTTTCCAACTCATTAATGATGTCTGTGACCGTAGGAATCCCAAAATTCTCATCCACATAATCAGCAGGTTTTAAAGACTTTAAAAACCGACCATCGCCAATGAGGGTAGAAAGGTCTTTGTCATTTCTATTTGCAATGTTTTCGACAACAGAATAAGACTCTGGGTGCACCGCTGATCTATCTAAAGGATTATCAGCATTAGCTATTCTTAAAAATCCTGCGGCTTGTTCAAATGCCTTTTCTCCCAGGCGAGAAACCTTCTTAAGTTGAGATCGGTTAGTCAAAGCGCCATTGTTATTACGAAATTCAACGATATTGTTGGCAATTGTCGAGTTCAAACCTGAAACTCTCGCCAACAAAGGTGCCGAGGCTGTATTGACCTCTACACCTACGCCATTCACACAGTCTTCAACCACAGCATTTAGCGATTTAGCCAACCGCGTTTGAGATACATCATGCTGGTATTGTCCAACCCCAATAGATTTTGGGTCAATTTTTACTAACTCTGCTAAGGGGTCTTGCAATCTGCGCGCGATAGATACAGCACCGCGGATGGTCACGTCCAAATCGGGAAACTCTTTAGCCGCAAATTCTGATGCCGAGTAAACCGAAGCTCCTGCTTCGTTAACCATCACTTTTTGCACACGCAAGTCACGATTCGCTTTTAATAGATCCCCTACAAATTTATCTGTCTCTCTGCTCGCAGTCCCATTGCCAATCGCAATTAAATTAACATTATGCTTTTTAATAAGCGCCAACAACGTGGCTTCGGCCTCGTGGATACGGTTTTGCGGCGGAGTGGGGAAAATCGCACCGTGATCTACAACTTGACCTGTCGCGTTTACGACTGCAACCTTGACGCCAGTTCGCAGTCCTGGGTCTAGCCCAATGGTCGCTTTTTCACCAGCAGGTGCGGCAAGCAGTAAATCTTTTAGGTTTTTCGCAAACACTTCAATTGCTTCCGCTTCGGCTTTTTCGCGCAGATCGCTTAATAAATCTGTTTCGATATGAGTCGTCAATTTGACACGCCAGGTCCAACGCACTGTTTCCAGCAGCCATTTATCAGAAGCTCGGCCTTGATCTGCAATATCCCAATGTTTTGCAACCATTAGCTCACAGGGATGAGATTGACCTAACTCAAGCTCATTTTCTAATGTGAACGCGATACTCAAAACCCCTTCATTTCGGCCACGAAACATAGCCAATGCACGATGCGAAGGGACTTTCGAAAACAACTCCTTGTGATCAAAGTAATCCTGAAACTTTTCACCTTCCTTTTCTTTCCCTGGCACCAATTGTGATTGGAGATAAATCTCGGAACGCATAAATTCTCGAACCTGTTGCAGTAATTCGGCATCCTCGCTGAACTTTTCCATAAGTATTTGCTTGGCGCCATCAAGCGCAGCCTTAACATTTTCGATTTTGTGATCGACATTTATGAATGCTTCAGCTTCTTCATCAGGAACTTTATTGGGATCTGAATACAATAATTCAGCCAACGGCTCTAAGCCTGCTTCACGGGCAATTTGAGCTTTAGTTCTGCGTTTTGGTTTATAAGGTAGATAGAGATCTTCAAGCTGGGTTTTAGTTTCTGCTTTTTGGATTTGGGCGTGGAGTTCTGGTGTGAGTTTTTCTTGATCTTCAATAGATTTTAAGATTGTCACCCGCCGATCCTCAAGCTCTCGTAGATACTGAAGACGCTCGTCTAACGATCTCAATTGAGTGTCATCGAGACCACCGGTAACTTCTTTACGGTATCGAGAAATAAAAGGCACTGTAGCGCCTTCATCTAAAAGATTGACAGCCGCACTAACCTGCGACTCATCAACTTTGAGTTCTTGGGCAATAAGAGAATTAATACTAATCATTGATAGGAAAGGATTGTCTCGCAGTTAAAAACCGCAAATTATCCTTAATTAAAAGAAACAAACAATCTTGTATTTACAGGAATTTTATGGCTCAAAAACTAAAGTTTAAGCCATACAGGTAGGCTAGTTTAGCGCCAGCTTAGGCTGACGCAACAGCTTGGCCACTTTCAGAATAGGCTTCTAAGAGCGCTAATAAACGAGAAATTTTTTCTTTTCCAACTGAATCAGAAAGCATTTTGTACTGCTTTTCAACAAGAGGTTGGATTTTATCGTGTAATCGCTTGCCTTTCGCGCTTAAACGAATATTTTGAGCCCGTTGATCTTCACTGTCGGTTTTACGTAGAACGATTCCGTCATCGGTAAGGCGGGCCAATATTCGAGAAAGACTTGGACTGAGAATACAACTCTGCATTGCTAAGTCCTGTGCGTTGGTTTCACCAACCTGAAAGAGAACGCGAATTACGCGCCATTGCTGCTCTGTTAAGCCATATTTTGTCAATGCAGGCTTAATACAAGCAACTGAATTCTCTCTCGCTTTCAAAAGCAAAAGTGAAAGGTTTTCATTGTTTCGGGGCATAACACTCAATGTCCTTCATCCTTATTCAATCAATAGTCTGTTCTTTAAGCATAGCTAACACAGAAGCACCCGTAGCTTGATCACACCCCCAATTATAAAACTTTATTTACTAAAAAAAGTCAAAATACTTTAACTTGTTAATAAGAAGTCACAAAAATAAAAAAAAAGACGCAACCTGGAGACCAAGCGCGCCTGTAAATAGATAACCTTTTAACTAACAGGTTAAGTTGACTTACGAGAAAAAGTAGTTAAGCGTTGTCTATGGTGGTGCCGTCTCCCAAAGACGATAACTTCTGAAATGATATGTAATTATCCAAGCTAGAATCTGACCCCAAGCCATGAACAAGACCATTGTTCGCATAGACAGAACTAAAGTTACCCTGTTCACCATGAAGCGCCATATAATTTAGCATTACCATTTGTACCAGTTGATTAACATTGTTTGCACCAGGATGCGACGAAGTTTCAACATCGCCACTTGGCCGCATATAACCAATTTGCTGGCTGTCAGCGGAAAATAACACAGGACGAGACCCAGGGTTATACACCAAAAAGAATGCAGCGGCAGTCTGCTGATTATCACCAGTCCATACTCCTTTACCTCGGCCTTCTGCACTATCATCTGTCATACCATTGCTGAATACCGAGCCATCAGAATACACATACATCATCAGTGGACGTCCCTTACGGGCGGCGTATTCCAAGCAGGCGCCCATGCACCGACCGGCTCTAAGGTCACGAGCTTCTCCAGTACGACGATCTCCAGTGTGATAATCATAACCACCCATTGTGATTGTCCCAGCGCCGGCATAAGGGAACCCATTATCTGGGCTATCTAGCACTAGCTTCATCACCGAGGCTGTTTTTTGAAATTCGCGATCTCCGTTAAGCTCATCAGACGTAAAAATGCCCGCTGGTCCAACGATATCAGGATCTGAAAACGGATTAAGGTCCGTAGAAGGCGGGTATTGATTAGCCAAATCCGCACTCCTGACATAATTACACATTAATTTACGACGAATATCTCTATCAGTCTCTAAACCAGAGCTGAGGCGATCAATTTTTCTTTCGCTTAAGCGAGACGCATATTGCATTACTTCTACGATCTGTTGATCGGAAAAATCACCGAAATCACCGACACTAACAAGACCGGTAACATCTGAGGGTCGATCAATTTTTGTCGGTCGCACCTCAGGATTAATCATCTGTGCAGGCGACATAGAATTACCGCCAGAATCGCTTGGTCGCGATCCAATTAACGATAGCAGAGACCCCTTGGCTCCTGCCAAATTAATCGAATACATCGGATTATGAGGGTTATTGCCCGTATCATTTTCTGATCTTGCTGCGATCACAGATCCATTGATTGCCTCTCTCGTGGCAGGTGCCGTTTTTTCTAATATCCCAGCTAACATCTGGCTATCGGAATGAAAGGCTAATCCAAGCGTCGTATCGGTATGATCGCCATTACTTGTTGCAGTCGGCGTTGCTTCCGTAAGGCCAGGAACCATATCCCCTGGCAAACCTTGTTTGTTGTATCCAGCAGTGCTCAAGAAATCAAGCTGCCCGCCTTGTCCACCGATAAGCACATTGGAACCCGCTATATTTGCACCACCCGCCAAATCAAAACAGATAAAAGGGATTTTTGCATTAGAACCACTAATACCACAAAAATCGGTTTGGGCAAGAATGTCTGGGTCCAGTTCAGCGAAAGATTTACCAGAGTGCAACATCGCGCCAGTGATGGCTGAGGTAATTACACCACCCATACCCACTTGAAAACCTTGTGCAATGAATTCTCTACGAGTTCTTGGTTTGTGGTGATCGGTATGAAAAATCGGATCATCCAGCTTATAGTCTTTACGTTTTGCCATGATTTTTATACCTCTCTATTGCATCAACATAATTGCGCTACCAACAACCGAGGTACAACCAGCAATAACTGCCCGGTTAGTGCCACTTGGCGCTACATCTAAAATTAAATCTGAAACAAGAGCGACAGTGCCATCGGCAGTCTCTCTTAACGGGATTCCTGGGTCGAGTACGTTTCCTGCATCATCTTGTACTACCGAACCTGGTTCAACCAATACCGCCGGACCACCCGCCGCATTTTCGTCTATTTGCATTCCTTCGAAACTTGTAATACTTGGTTGTGTCAACAACTGAGCCGAGTTTCCTTCTGATACTTCTATTTCATGAGCGCCGAGTCTCGCTAACAACGGAATGGATAAATTATTCACATTATCGGTAGTGATCGAGCCTGAAAAATTAAAATCTGGAAAGAAGCTATTTCGCAAACCAACATCGTTAACCATTTCAGTACAGTAGGCCACCGCTAGCTGCATAACACCAGCTTGATGAGCCGGCAAAAATGCATTTACATCTTCAACCTGCGGCAACTGCTGCACAACACTGTCATAGACCGTTGCGATTGCGGCACTATTTCGATCAACACCAGTAAAAGAAGAGAGTGTGGCGTTAATTTCGCCAAACACACGCGTGCCAATATCCGATTGCGCTTCTGCCGGGACAGGCAAACCAGGATCTGGAACATCTGGCTCAACTCTCGCGTAGGTGCGGTCGCCAATGAGATCAAAAGTAAGGAAAAACTCATCAATATCCTGTCCCTGCTCAGAAGCGATAACCGTTCCCACAGAATTTAAGGAAAAGCCTACATCTGGACTATAGCCATCAGCAGTTACCGTGGTATCCAAGCTTGCATAGGCTTGGCCCACTGGTGCTTCAACCCCGTTTACGCCAATACGCATACCTTGAATCGGAATACCTCCTGCAGGCACTTCCGCTGTACGATCTAAGCTAATAAAAAATGGCGAGGTAAATAGATAACTATAATCATCAAAAACTTCAACTTGGAAAACCACATAGGATTCAGGCATGCCTACAAGATGACTCACACCGAATAGTAAGTAGAATTTTTGGCCCACGCCAGCTTCAAAGTTAGTCGAGATTTGATCTTCAGAAAGGATTCTATCGTGGATTGCTAGAAGTCTAATTGTGCCATTCCAAGACTCCAGACCACCGACTTCACCACCCAGTGACAACACAAAAATATCATCCCATTCGTTTAGGTTTCCACCTTGACGTTCATCGGTCGCAACCAGCTCTCCATTCACATACATGTAACGACCAGCAACAGGATCATAATTCACAACCACATGTTGCAGCGTCGCTTGGAGAATTTCATCCGCACCAGGAGTGGATAAAAAGTCGTCCTGATCAATTTCAGAGCTACGCGACAAAAAGTCGTAGTCGTAAAGCGTTTGACCAAGCATGAAGTTACGGTCATCGACACCACCAGCATAACTCACTATTCTAGCTGGACCGTCTTGCGTCACATTAGCGGGAATCACCCAGGCTTCGATGGAATACTCACCAGTCCGCTTAATGCGATCATTCAGTTTTTTACTGGCCGCAGTACTGCCACTGGCCGTGCCGCCAGCGAAACGCAGCCCCCATGAGCCAACCCAACTGACATCACCGCTAATATTTAAATCTAACGCTGGATCAACGCCACTATAATCAGCCGCTGTGCCACCAACTCCGAGTTTAAATTCGTAAAGAGCAATAACATTGGTTTCAAAACGGCCACCACTGCTGGCAATCACACCATCTTGAACGAGGTTAACGGCTCGTGATGCAACCTGCTCGAGTGCAGGATCTAAGCCTTCTGGTTGGTCCAACAAATCAATAAAGGACTGAATAGCACTTTGCATTTCACGGCCGCTATACGCACAGGCATCTCCACCGCTTGGGTCTGCCCAGCAGTTATGACCTTCACTTCTAGGACGCACGACTAAACGTGAATCTTGGACAGTTGTTAAGTTAATTCTTGCTTGTGCTGCCGCATATGCGGTTTCCACGTTTGCACTTGCAAAATACGGTTGTTGGCGCATTCTAGAACCATCTTCGGAGTGACAACCCGAGCAGCCTGATTCTCCTCTCAAAAGCGGCCACACAGTCGATTCAAAAGCCTCTGCAGTGGCTGGGAATTTTAAACTCACGCCGACCACTTTTTCTTCAGGTGCAACCAAATTTACAGTGTTTTCCTCACCTTCCTCTGAGGGTGCACTTAACCAGTTAACTAAGTACCCTTGAATAATATCAGCACAAACACTCGGTTCAGGTCGCCAGCACTGGTGTCCTCCGGCTACCTGAGCAATTATTCCCGACTCAACAGGTGAAGTAACATTTACCAAATCTGGGGTATTGATCATGACGTTGTAGGCTTCATTCACGTCACCGCGGAACATAAATAATGGTTCTTGACCGCCATCTTCAGAATGGCATCGACCACATCGGTCTTCCGTCGAAAGGTGATCCCAAACGTTCGTTTTAAAACTGTTTACATCGTCGCTTGCTGGTGCGGGACCCGCGTAAACAAGAACATCATCACCACCAGAGTCGGTAGTGAGGTTATCTGGTGGGCTTGTTGTTTCTTGCCCTGAGCCACCACTACAACCTGCCAAAAATACTGTTACAAGAAGGGGAACCGAAATAAGTAGTTTGTTTAATGTGTTCATGATTATTCTCCCTTACAGTAGTCGGCAGTTTCAGCAAAAACGGTTTTGATGCTGTAATTGGAGGACTTAAATCGTTCGATCAAACCTGGATCAGTTTCATTTCCGTGGATTCGCTCAATATCTGATTGGTTATGAGGTTCTCTCAAACACACAGCTTTGAAGACCTTATTCACCTGACAGGAAGCAAAGGCTTCGGAATGCACCAGCTCCTGCACCATTTCCCAAGCATACTCACCACTGCCCGGTAAGCTTTCATCCCAACCCAGGACAGAATTCTGTCCCTGTCGCCAACGATTTTCCCATTGACTATTTGGTGTAATAAAGCCATTTGCAAAGGTTGCGCTATTAATCAGATATTTGGGCTGAACAGGAGGGAAACCCGTTTCAGGATCATTGTCGGCATCACCAATGTATTCAATAAAACCGTTTTCGCCAGTTAGATCGTTTTCGGCATCGTACACATAATTATGGTAAGCAAATGCCTGAGCCATCGGATCCATACCATTGTGGCAACCTATACAGGTGTTGAGAAACACACGAGAATCTCCACCAGGGCTTCGCGAAACGTCTTGACGAATTCTATCTGGCGGTAAAGTCACATCGTGAACCTGCTCAAGATCGACACATAAGTGGTTTAACAATGTAAAGCGGAAATTCGCCCGGTTAGTACCGGCAATAAAAAAAGATTTTGCAGCTGCGCGCGAAGTCACCACACCAGATACAGCTTCGCGAGATAAACCATTTAAACTAGTTTGAGTACGTTGCTCTAGATTGGTTTTTAAACTGAAGCCCTGGCCATCGTTATTCTCTAGACCAGCTTCTAACGCTAAATAGTGCGCATTGTTATCATTTGCATAAGCTGGCAAACCCAAGCTATTGGCGCCAACATAAAGTATGTCGTCGTAAAACGCGGTTCTAAAATCGATATCGTCTTCAATCGCGCCGATCAACGTTGCTATGTAATCGTTCAGATCCGCGAATACATCTCCCTCACGATTGGTAGCGGGTGCAATCCAGTTTTTGAGAGTCACGTTATAAAAATCATGATTTTCATCGTTATCGATTGCGTACAAAGCTGCACGTATGCCATTTCCATCCTCATCAATCATATTTTTCATCGCTATGAGGGAGGATTCGCTAGGTGGAACACCTGTCAAACGGTCATGGATACGCTTTGCCTGCTCTAAAGAGCCAGCCGAAGCGTTCATACCTATTGTTAAAGCCAGGGAAGCGCAAACTGCGCGCTTTGTTTTTTTATTTGTTTGCAAAAGACTTAATATCTTCATTGCACTGCCTATAGTGTTAAATAAATAATGCATTATCCGTAGGTGGAATTAGCGGTGAAAAAACATTTTTTGTATCTGGCGGTCAAAATTTGTCAGTTTTGTCACCTTGTTTACCTCTTTCCCAATTGAAACCTTTTCCTCGGAAAAGTGAAAAACTTCAATAAAAACAACATAGTGCTATCTCTTAAAGAAGTGGTTTACGGTTAGATTGGCAGGAACTATGCCGATAAGACCAAGTATTAAAAATTCGCTGAGATTACTTACAAAATTGAGAAATAGTTCAAAAAAGCATACATATTTCTATTCAACGATCAAAATACAGGCAAATATAGGTTAAAGAGAAGCCAGAATTATTAAAATCAAAACAGAAATAGTAATAGTGAAAAGCTCGACTGAATGACAAAAGCTCAATAATAGGAAAAACTAAGAAATCTAAAAACTTCCAATTAGTTCTCGTTTTTTATAAGAAATAATCAATCTCAAATAGATGGGCACAAGTCTTGAAACTATAGAAGCTAATTTAGTTTATTTTGTCTCAATTGGTTTATAGTTCTAGTCGATGGCATTGCGTCGCCAGATACTAATTGACATGAGGCCCTTGAGTAATACGCTCAGAAATGCGGCAATGCATGCCAGGATAAAAATTATGCGAAGAATTCATTTAACTTTAATTTACGCTTTTTTTGGCGTCACTTTATATGGATGCGATGCTGGGCAAGGTTTTAATGAGGAAACTCAATTTAGCGAAGGAGAGGATCCTGTAGTTCAAGACTTCCCTATTGTTTTTGTGGAAAGGCCATTACCGAGAAATGATGAGGAAGACGACCCTGAAATGGGTGTAAGAGCGCAAAACGTTCTCGATCCCACGGCATTTAATCCAGGTGCAAGACTTATTTTCAAAGTACGCGCAGCGGCCGATGCGCCCGAAACAGTGATTTCCGATGCTGCATTTGCCGTCGAGCCCATGGATCCAATTGACGGAGAGCCCTCTCCCACACCAACAGCTGCGCCAGTTGGCAATACGCGGCCACCATCTAATTACGACGTAAAAGACGTAAGTGTTTCTGATGATGGGTTGAAGTTCGTATTTGCTATGCGCGCACCTGAGATACCTGATGCGGACGAAGAAGAGCAACCGACCTGGAACATATGGGAATACGATACTGAAACCGAAACGCTCAGACGCATCATTGAATCCGATTCTACAGCGGAAGAAGGTCAAGATTTTGCACCCGCTTACCTTCCAAATGGCGACATTATCTTCGTGTCTAACAGGCAAAGGCGATCTCGTGCAATATTGTTAGATGAAGGTAAACCGCAATTCGCAGCAACCACGGAAGCCAATGACGAACAAGAAAGCTTTTTAATCCACTCGATGGACAGCGAGGGTTTAGAAATAACCCAGCTTACTTTTAACCAAAGTCATGACCTAATGCCAACGGTACTGGATACAGGTGAAATCGTATTTTTACGTTGGGATAATTTTGGTCGAGACGGAGGCGAAGAGGCAGGCCGCCTAAGCCTTTATAAAATGAACCCAAATGGCAGTAATTTGACCTTACAATATGGTTTCCATAGTCAAAATACTGGGACCAATGAAAGCGAGGGCGTGTTTAATCGCCCCATCGAACTTCCAAACAATCGCCTTCTCGTTAACCTGCGCCCTCGTGAAACTGCAAGTCTGGGTGGCGATATTGTAAGCATAGATATATCTAATTATATCGATTTAAATCAACCAACTTTCGCTAACGCTGGCGCGGTTGAAACGGCGCAATTGAGTGAAAGTATTTCAACGGTTATTAGTGATGCAAGTGAAGCTTCGCCTCATGGCTTTTTCAGTTCTGCTTTTCCTTTATACGATGGCACAGAAAGGTTCATAGTTAGCTGGACTCCCTGTCTTGTTCAAGGTGTTCGCTTTGGGGCTTACTTGAGTGAGGAAGGGTTTCTAATAAATGACGCGGGACAACCTGTTGACTCTTCAGGCAATACACGCAACGAGAATCAAGAACCCGTTATTCCAGATCCAGATAGTATCAGCGCACTACCCTGTACGAATGGCACGTTAAATCTACCCGAGGGTACAGCCGTTGTGCTGTCTGAACCACAATATGGAATTTGGATATACGACCCCATAGAAAGAACCCAATCACCAGTACTGATTGCCGAACCTAACATGATGTATACAGAGGTTGTAGCACTAGAAAGTAAAATCCTCGCGGCGATTATTCCCCCGCCGCAGCCGGGGCAAAGCGAAGATCCATTAGAGGCCACTGCCATTCAAAATCTCTTGGATACAAATACTGGTGTGCTTCATATCCATAGCATCTATGACTTTGATGGAGTTGATATCACAGAAAACGGCATTGCTGATCTTGCCGATCCCGTAAGTACAGACCCCACAACACGCCCCGCATACTTTGTAAGGTTCTATAAAGCAGTATCTCTTCCTCACCCCGACCTCTTTGATTTAAACATAGGGCAAGCTGATGGTATTCCCGGAGAAACTTTAAAAGACATTATTGGCTACGCGCCTGTTCATCCCGATGGATCTGTAAAAGTCCAACTCCCAGCAGATGTCGCACTATCTTTTAATATTGTCGATCAAGATGGGCGAGAACTCGTCGGCGCTTTAGGCGAAGATCATCCCAATTGGATTAATCTCCGAGCTGGCGAACAGCGAGAATGCCAAGGTTGCCACGTTGCAGACAGCGAAGCGCCTCACGGTCGAGTCGACGCCATGGGCCCCTCAGTAAACACTGGGGCTTCTGGTGGTGATCAATTTCCTAACACAGAACTTACTAACCTTGAGGGCGAGCCGATTCTAACTGTCCCGCCATTCGAAAGCACAATGGCAGAATTTTTCTACGCACAAAGGCTGAATGAATTCTTAACAACAGAGAACCCAAACCCTGACGATTCACAATTAATGCCGTCTCTCGACTTAGTCTTTGAAGACTATTGGACACTTGAGAATCCATCAATCGGTTTAGTCAAAGCACCGTCGTTTGCATACCGATATAGCCAGTTATTAACTGCAGCCCCAGCAAATCTTGCCGGTTGCATAAACGAATGGAATCCGCTCTGTCGTTCGGTGATAAGTTACCCAGATCATATCCAAACGCTTTGGGACGTCGCTCGAACGGCTAATGTAAACGGTGAAGACATTGACGTTACTTGCTTAAACTGTCATGCCGATATAGATGCAGATGGTAATGCGATGGTGCCAGCACCCGGCGGAGAAAATCAATTGAATTTAAGCGGTTTAGTCATGGATGATGATATTTTCTCGATCTCTTATCGCAATTTATATCAGGCTCAAACGATTCAAGAGCTTTGCCCCAACGGTACATTAATTGACGAGCGTCGCCCCGCAACAACTGCTGATGACTCAGGTGATGGAGAGGCCTTTGACGCTAATGACGCCAACCTACTTATTACCGATAACGAGCGCCTATACTTAAGACAACTTTTCGAGATTGACGGTGTACAGCAATACCAGCAGGAACAGCTATCAATAGACGGGGTTTTGCAATTCGAAGCCTTTGACTTAAATGGAAATATCGTAGAAGCACCTTTAGACACAAGCTTAGAACTAAGGCTAATCGATGGATCACCTGTACCATTCATGGTTAATTCAGCCGCAACCGAGGGGCAAATTATACGTTTTGTTAATCAGGATGCCTGTGAAATAGGCGGTGTCGACCCAGTAGTCGAAGAAATTTTATTGGCCGAAGGTGATCTTATACCGCTTCTCACATTTCGACTCGACGATATGGGAGACAGAATGCCACGAAGAGTGGCGACGGGGGATCAAACCCAAAGACTATTTAACGCCAATGGCGCGCGACAAAGCCAACGATTTTTCGATACATTTGCTGAAAGTGGACCTCATCCAGGTTATTTAAACGGTGCTGAGCTAAAATTAATTTCGGAGTGGCTAGATATAGGCGGACAGTTTTACAATAACCCTTTTGACACTTTAGAAGACTAGTCTAATAGGCAATCTCAGTTTTACAGGATGATGTGTGCCAATAATTAACATAAAAACTAACCTGGTGAGCTTGCTCGCGTTAATAGGGCTTCTGTTTGCTGATCCACTTTATGCGTCGTGGAATCCTTTCCGCTTAAAAATATTTGCGAAGAAAAATATGGAGGTGATCATTCATCGTCCATTTATTAACATGCGAACTGGCCCCGGACGCGGTTATCCGATCTTCCACGTAGCGGAAAAAGGCGAAGTTATTCTGATTAAAAAGAGACGCACGGATTGGTATAAAGCGATCACACAAAATGGCGAGGTAGGCTGGGTTAAACGAGATGAACTCAGCGGGGCGTTAACTTTAGATGGCGCAGTCCTAGATTTCGATGCGCCCGGCTGGGAAGAATATGCTAACAGGAAATTCGAATTCGGGTTAATGGTTGGCGATTTTTCAGGGGCTGAATCCTTCACATCTATGTTTGGATGGCGCTTCACACCAACCATGTCGACCCAACTTAAATATACTAATAGCTTCGGTGATTTTTCAAATAGTCAACTCTATTCTGTTAATTTAGTGAGTCACCCGTTTGTCGACTGGCGCTTATCACCTTATTTTACTTTTGGTACAGGACTATTATTGGTTGAACCAGATACAACCCTCGTGCAATCAGAAGATAGAGAAGAAAATGTCTTAACGATTGGAGGGGGGCTTTCTTGCTACTTTTCACGCCGTTTCGTCCTACGCATGGAATACAACAATCACACGGTTTTAACCAACCGACCCGAAAATGAAGAGGTTAATGAATGGAAAGCTGGTTTCAGCGTATTTTTCTAAATCGCTTGTCGATTTTGTTTTTGTTATTTGGTGCGGCCGGTTTGCTTTCACCAATCAGCTTTGCTCAATCGTACAACGACGACGAAGAACAAAAAACCGTTCTGGATGCGGTAATTAGCCCAGATCTGAAACGCCGAAAAATTAAAGAAGATAAAATCGATTCAGAGAACATAGAAGTAGGTTTTTTTGCCGGCGCTATGAGCATTGAAGATTTTGGTACTAACAATGTTTTCGGAGGCCGAGTTGCTTATCACATCTCAGAAGATATGTTTCTGGAAGGCGCATACGGGGTAACTGAAGCCAGTGAATCTAGCGCAGAGTTTCTCGGTAATTTTGTATTGTTAACAGAAGAAGAGAGAGAACTCGTCTATTACAACCTTTCGTTTGGAATCAATTTGTTTCCTGGTGAAGTGTATATTGGTAAAAACTACGCATTTAACACTGCTTATTATGTCATCGCTGGAGTAGGAAATACCTCTTTCGCTAACGACGAGTTTTTCACCTATAACTTTGGCGGAGGTTTCCGACTTTTTGTTACGGACTGGCTAGCCTTACGCATTGACTTTAGAAATCATTTATTTACACACACGATTTTCGCCCAAGAAAAATCGATTCAAAATCTAGAAAGCCATATGGGGTTGTCTATTTATTTTTAACCTAAGGTTTATATTTATGAAAATAATTTTTTTGTTCGCCCTCTTATCAATATTGTCTCCATCAGTATTTGCAAAGAAAAAGCATGTAGAACTTTCAGCACCGTCTAAAGATTTTACGCTTAAATCCAATAAAGGAAAAAATATTCGGCTAGCCGATTTGCGAGGTCAAGTTGTAATGTTGAATTTCTGGGCTTCTTGGTGCGGGCCTTGCCGCCAGGAAATGCCGCTTTTAGACAAGTTATCGCAGCGTTATGGAAGAGCTGGATTTACTCTTTTAGGCATTAATACAGAAGAAAGCAAAGAAGACGCGGATGACATGTTGAAGGAAATCCCGGTCTCATTTCCAATACTATACGACTCAACAAAAAAGGTGAGCGACATGTATAAAGTTGACGCAATGCCGACAACTATCCTAGTGGACTGCGACGGAAACATGAACTACTTGCATCGTGGTTATGTGCCTGGCGATGAAAAAATTTATAAAAAACGTATTAAAAAATTACTCGCGTCATGCAAATAAAATCGAAATACCTCATTGTTCCTATCACGTTGGTTATGCTGGCAGGCTGTAAGCCGTGGGTTAAACCCTATGAGCGAGACAACCTCTCAGATCCGATTATGTCTTTTGAAGGGCATGGTACATCTCAGTCATACTTGAACCATGTTTATGAATCCAGGGAGTCTGGGCGTGGAGCAGAAGGTGGTGCCGGAGGCGGATGTGGCTGTAACTAAGCGCTCAGGTACTCTTGTGGTTCGGTTCTGCTTAGCTCTTGTTGTGACGAGCACGCTACTGTTATCCGTGAAATCACTAAGTGCAGTTTTGCCCGAAGAACGTGCTGACCTTTTGTATCATAGTTACGAGGGGGGAGGCATGACCATTGACGGTCCCTCAGTACTGGTTAGAAAAAATCTAGGAAATGTTTCTCTCTGGGGGAACTACTACGAAGATTATGTCTCCAGTGCCTCTGTGGATGTTCTGACTCAAGCGACAATTCCACTCGGAGATAGTGGCCCAGTATATGACGAGGAAAGGATTCAAACTTCGGTTGGAGCCAACTACCTTTACAATAAAACACTCTTTAGCTTGTCCTTCACGAATAGTGATGAGAACGATTATGAAGCGAATACCGTGGCATTCGGGATAAGTCAGGATTTTTTTGGTGATCTAAGCACAATTTCGCTTAATTATTCTCGTGGTGACGATACCATCTATAAAAATATTAGAGACAATGAAACCATTGAGATAACAGGACGTGAATTTATGGGCGAAGCAACTCACCAACGATTTGCACTGAGCCTCACACAAATTCTCACTAAAAACCTCATCATGTCATTCACGGCGGAAACAGTAGTAGATGAAGGTTTCCTCAATAACCCTTATCGAAATGTGCGATTTTTTCCAAGCGACAATCCGGCAAATGGGCAGATTTTCGTTCCAGAAATTTACCCAACTACGCGAAATAGTGATGCAGGTGCTATCCGCGCAATGTATTACCTGCCCTATCGCGCGTCACTTAGGCTCGAATATCGACTTTTTAATGATAGCTGGGGAATGAAAGCGAGCAACTATGAATTACGCTACCTGCATCCGCTAAAAAATAGATGGACATTCGAAGGAAAATACCGCGTATATGAGCAAACCGAGGCAGACTTTTTCCAAGATGTATTTAGCGAAATTCAAATAATAGATGAAAATCAAAATTTTAGGGCTAGCGACAAAGAACTTGATGCGCTTAACAGCACAACTATAGGGTTCGGTGTGAGCTACGAACTAAAACCTAGCAGCCTCCCAATATTCGAGCGAGCATCTGTAAACCTTTTTTGGGATATTATTGCTTTCGAGTATGAAAACTACCGAGATAGAACTCAATCAGTTCAAATCCGTGGTGAACCCGCTACCGCAGTTTTAGGTGCTGAGCCTCTGTATTCTCTCGATGCAAATGTCATACGTTTGTTTTTGTCAGTTTGGTACTGATCGAAGAATAAAGAATAAAATCGCCAATAAAATTTGGAATAAATGTGAATTTCAGTTTTGGTTGATTGCGACTCTTCAGGCCTTAAGCTAATCTACGCCCAAAATAATTATTTAGTAAATTCTAACCAGCCCCACCCAACTGAGATTTAATCATGCAAGCGATGTTTAAAAAAAGCACATTAGCGCTATTGAGCCTGTCTTCGACCTTACTAATTGGCTGCAATGCGGGGTTTGAAAATATCGGTAACAATGACAATACCATAGACGACGGCGAGAACTTTTTTGGCGGGGTGGATGAACATTGGGTACTCGAACTCGACCAAGATGATAGCGATTTTAGGTTATCAAAATTTGAAGACGCATCTGACGATGACGACGAAGCTGAATTTAGTGTATCCGGTGATCGGCAGCTCGCAGCTTCGGGCTACACAATTCTCACAGTGAACTCAACTGAAGGCGACACTGAATTAAACGAAGATGACACCATTACGATTATTGAGGTCGATGACTACGCCATATACATGCAACACCCTGAAAGACGAAACGCTGACATTGTTCCGCTTGTGAGACAAACATCTACCTGCCCATCAGGCGATGCCTCATTATCATGGATGACTATCGCAACCGAGGACAGCCCAGAAGACGAAAATAGTACTTTCTTTGGTCAGCTGCAATATAACGATACTTCGGGGAGTCAAGCCTTAGAAATAGTTTCCCAGTTTTCTATTGTGGATATCGTTGAGGTGATTCCAGCAGGTATTACTTATGCCGCCGAAAACTGTGATGATGCATTGGACGATAGCAATAACAGTTTAACGTTGTACCTACCTAGCAATAACGCCTTCGTCATTCGGGATGAAAGCAGCAGAAACCAAACAATAATCGCCCAAGAAAGTACTGAGATAGAAAACATTAATGAAATCGATGCAGCAAATGGTTACATCGGCTTTATTTTTGATGAAAGCGCAGCCTCGGGCAGCAGAAATGACACAATAGGTGCCGAATGCTCAACTAGCGAGGAGGGCGATGGAACATGCACTATCTCGTTTATTTCTGACCCAGAATCTGGAGACCAAGGAGCTGAACTCGCGACCATTGATTGGAATGAGGAAAACTTTGACGAGCTACCAGATGGATTTGTCAGTGGAAACATATCAATTAATCAACATAACACCAATATTGCCTGCATCATTAACACAAATGTTCTTGGCTCTGGGGACCAACTCCTTAACTGTTTTGCACCATCGCCAAGGGACGACGAAAATAACAACAACGACCCAGATCTGACCAATTCCCTCTTTATGGTGCTTTACGCTAATTAGAAGCAACGATTTTTGGCCACAACTACGGTAAGAGTTAGTCATAGCTGAATAAAATCTTAATGAGCAAATCGCATAAGTGAAGTCTTAACCTATACTGTTAAGAAAAGAAATTGAAGAACAACAGCTTATGCGTATACCGACTATTGGAGTATTTATCCCCTTCCTGGGTGGTTTTTACATGGGGGAAGTCACAAGCTATCTGCGCTTTTGGGCAAAACTTAACGCATTCAATATTATCTTTATTCGCACCAAGAGTTTTGGGACATATGACCTAAATGTATCGATAAATCACTGCAATGGATTTATCTCCGTTTTAAATGCAGTGTCGCCTTCCCTACTTGAAGAAATTCCGGATACCAAACCTTTTGTCGTGATAGGTTCAGATGACTACAACAAATATCCAGTTGAACGAATTTTCAGCGACCATAAGAGTGGAGTTAACCAAGTTGTGGACCATTTACACAAACTTGGTCATAGAAAAATAGGATATCTTGGTGATTTTAACATCATCGACCTCAAACTGCGCCATGATCATTATAAAAAGCGGCTCGAAGAGCTTGGATTAGAATACAACTCAGAATATGTATTTAATGCAAATGAGCCGTCAATGGAAGGTGGCCGGCAAGCAAGCCAGATATTCCTTGAAAAAAAGCTGGGCATGACAGCACTAATCGGTTCAGCTGATCTAATGACGCTCGGGTTCATACAAGGTATCGCTGCAGCAGGTGTGAGATGCCCTGAAGAAATCGCAGTAACAGGCTATGAAGCCACAAGCCTAGCACGAAGCTTCAATCCCTCCATCACCTCGATTAACCAACACATGTTAACCGTGTGTGAGCATGCAGTAAATCGCATTCAAGCTCGATTGAACGGCGATGCACGTAAAAGCGACCCAATTTTTGTAGAACAAGAGTTATACATAGGCCGCTCTTGCGGAGCTCCTGAACATATGCAAATGAACGATATTGAATACCGCAATCGACGCTCAAATAATATCGCCGCTTTTCAACCACAAACAAGTACTTATAAAAATAATGAGTCGTTGGTTGCTTTTACTAAAGCGGGTTTCGAATCTTTAAGTAGTGCTTCATTTTTGTTTGGTCCTTTTTTTACTGAAGGCTATCGCGCGAAATGGGAAGAAGACAATTTCGAATTAAAATTAAAACTTGATTCACATTTTAGCCACTTCGGCCCACTGGCATTGGAATCTGAATTTGTTTTTACTGCACATAACTACCCCCCATTGACTCCCACGAATAAAAATGTTCCATATGTTTTGATTGTGCTCCCAATTTCTGCCGATGCGATCGATTGGGAAGTAATCTCTTTATTTGATGACTCTACAAATTCAGTCAGCATCGATAATTTTGCGATGTTTTATAACTATTTAGATATGATCTCTTTTGCTTTAGAGCGAGATGCTTTCTCTACAATAACTAGACAAAAAGAAGAAGAAAGTGCCGCTCTCACCAAACAACTTCTCGAATTAAATTCGACACTCGAAGCAAGAGTTATGGCGCGAACAAAAGAATACGAAGATCTAAATAAATACCTCCACATAAAAAACGAAGAATTAGAAAAAGCCTCCCAATACAAGTCGGATTTTATCGCTAACATGTCCCATGAGTTACGAACACCACTGAATTCGATTCTTGGTTTTTCTAAGCGGCTTCAACGAATAATGGGCGAAAACATAGACGCCCGATCCTCGCAAGCAGTTACCACTATTGAACGCAATGCAGAAAGACTCAATGAACTAATTAGCGACGTATTGGATGTTTCAAAAATAGAAGCAGGCTTCTTAACAATAAATCTTAGCGAAGTGGATTTATTCGAAATAGCTCAAGACGTTGTAAATGACTTCAAATCAATTGCAGAAGAAAAGCAACTCGAGTTGCGTCTAGCGCCCGATAACTCTAGTGGAGAGTTTCTATTAAATGTCGATCCTCTGCGGTGCACACAAATAATCACTAATCTAGTATCAAACGCAATAAAATACACAACAAAAGGAAGCGTATTAATAAAGATAGCTAAAGGACGGCACGAAAAAATTGGATCATGCTATTCTGTTGAAGTGGTAGACACAGGTATAGGCATTCCAAACTCGGCGATGCAAAGCCTGTTTGAAAAATTTGGGAGAATGAAAAAGCATGAACGCAGCGATATTGCAGGTACAGGTTTAGGACTATCAATTGTTCACGAGTTAATTAAATTGCACCATGGTGAAATACAAGTCAAAAGCAAAGAAGGAGAAGGCAGTCACTTTACCGTCTTTTTCCCTGAATCCATTAACTAAACACCAACCAGTAAAACGAATTAAGTCGAGAAGCTTTTAATTATACTTCCATAACCTTCTCGAAATGTGGGGTAATGAAACTTGTAACCAGTGGCTAATAGCTTTTTATTGTTACACCGCTTACTTTCAGTTTTTACTCTATTTTTTTCTTCTTTGGATGGCACATCTTTTAGATTTAATTTATTCGCGATCCACTGCTTTACAAACGCACTTTTTGTTGGTTCGCAATCACTCGCTAAAAATACCGGATCGACTGATTCCCCTGACGACCAAAGGTTAGCGAGATGGACCAAAACGCCTACGCAATCGTCTTCATGTATACGGTTCGTATAGTGTTCCCCTCCAACATTTCCAGCGTGAATCTGCCTAAATAAATAATCTCGATCTTTACTATAAATACCCGAATATCTTACAACAGTCGTATCTATTTCGCTTGATAACAGAAGCCGCTCCGTTTCTAGTAGAATTTTTCCTTGTTCGCTGGTTGGAACCGTATCACTGTCTTCGGTTACCCATTCACCATTTTGCTGTCCATAAACTCGGGAACTTGAAACTAAAAATACTTTTTTCGGCATTTGATTTTTTTGCCAAAGATCCCTTAAAAAAGAAACATTATTGAAGTAAGATTCACGATAGGCTTGTGGATCGCGCCCATCAGGAGTCAACGTAATTATTACTAAATCAAATAGCTCGCTTTTTAGCTTGTTTTCGATGTGTTCATCGCGAATTGCACCTTGCCAATGACGCACGGAAGAGTGAGCTATTAGGGGACTCCGAGATATACCCACCATTTCATATCCTAAGCCACCAAAATCAACGGTAGCTTTTTGTGACAATTTACCAAAACCAACAAAAAGCAGTTTCTTTCTCATGGAAGTTGATTTACCCTATATTTAAATTATTTCTATTAAAACAAAAGCCTTAATAGTCATATATATAGCGACTCAAACCACGCATATATATGGAAATACAGTAAGTTCCACGAATTATATAAAGGATTAACTCTATGACTCTCACTGAGCTACGTTATATTATCACTCTTGCACAGGAACAACATTTTGGGCGAGCTGCAGATCGTTGTAATGTATCGCAGCCAACATTGAGCATCGCAGTAAAAAAGCTTGAGCAAGAGTTGGATGCAGCCATTTTCGAGCGCTCGAAAACTCGTGTAAGCCCCACCCCCTTAGGCGAGAAGATTATTCAACAAGCTCAGCGAGTCATAGAACAAACCCTTGCAATAAAGGACATTGCTTCACAGGGTAAAAACCAGCTCACCACGCCTTTACATATCGGCGCGATATTTACAATTGGCCCCTACTTGTTCCCTCAGATCATTCCTGAATTACAAACTGTCGCAAAAGAAATGCCCTTATATATTGAGGAGAGCTATACCGCAACATTAAGACGACGAATTCGCCAAGGAGATTTAGACGCGATTGTTGTGGCTTTACCTTTTACTGAAGCAGACGTGGTAACTCAAACGCTATATGATGAGGAATTTGTCGTTCTTTTAGAGAAAGACCACATATTGGCTAAAGAAGACTACATCAACCCCGATGTTCTTGATGACTTTAATGTATTACTTTTGGGAGAAGGCCACTGTTTTAGAGATCAGGTCATTGAAGCCTGCCCCAATTTAAAACCGAATATTGATTCCCCACAAGGGAAAATTCGTACTGCGGCAGAAGGAAGCTCGCTAGAAACCTTGAAATACATGGTCGCATCAGGCTTGGGGATCACTATTTTGCCAAAATCTGCGGCTACAGCGAACCACAATACATCTGATCTACTCGTGGTAAAACCTATTAAGGACCCGGCCCCCAAAAGAACCATTGCGTTAGCTTGGCGGGCAAGCTTTCCGAGGTATCAAGCTATCGAAGCCCTGAGCCAAGCAATAAAAGCCACACACGGCAACCTGTAAATTTCAAACAAGATTGTGACGCTTTACTTGGCGTAATCATGAACGAGCATGACGTTAGACACTCTTCCAGTCACAAAGCTAAAAGGGGTTGGTGATAACCTTGCCGAAAAACTGGCAAAGCTTTACATTTTTTCCATTCAAGACCTCATATTTCACCTTCCCTTTAGATATCTCGATCGGACACAAATCACAAATATTGGTTCAATTAAGCTAAACACCAACGTTGTAATTCAAGGACGAATACATAGCGCCAAGGTCGTTTTTGGAAAAAAAAGAAGTCTAGAAGTGCTAGTGGAAGATGCGTCTGGCATGGTTTCACTTCGTTTTTATCATTTCAGCGGCTCTCAAAAAAACAATCTAGAAACAGGTCGACTGATTCGTTGTTATGGCGAACCTCGACTAGGCCGATCCGGCATAGAATTTTATCATCCTGAGTATGAGTTTCCAGAATCAGAGACCGATCTCAAGATGGAATCTACATTGACGCCAATTTATCATTTAACCGATGGTGTTACTCAATTACGTATGCGTAAGCTAACTCAACTTGCAATCGAGTTCCTTACAAAACACCCCCCAAAAGAACTTTTACCCAAGTCGCTAAATGAGAAATTTCATATCGATTCGCTCGCCAAGGCGCTGCAATGCTTACATTATCCTCCACCCGAAACTGCGATTGCGCAACTACTTTCTGGAACCCATGAATATCAGAGACGGCTTGCATTTGAAGAGTTGCTTGCGCACTTCTTAGTGCAACAAAAAAGTAGAGAAAAGTTTCAAGCTGATAGCTCTCCCGTAATTAAACCCTCTAGTCACTCCCTAGCTGAGTTCTTAGCGCAATTGCCATTTAAACCAACAAGTGCTCAATTCCGCGTTTTTGAAGAAATTAACCTTGACCTTCAAAAAGGCAAGCCCATGCTTCGCATGGTTCAGGGAGATGTAGGGTCGGGCAAGACACTCGTAGCAGCACTGAGCGCCTTAAACTGCGTTGAAGCAAACTACCAGGTTGCTGTAGTAGCACCCACTGAAATCCTAGCAGAACAGCATTTCACAACATTCAGCAACTGGTTTGAACCACTCAACATTTCTGTTGCATGGCTGGTAGGCAAACTGACCGCAAAACGTCGTCGCGAGACGCTCGAAGATATCGTCAATCTAAAAGCGCAAATAATTATTGGAACCCATGCTCTTTTTCAAGACGATGTCGTCATTCCCAAACTCGGCTTATCAATTATTGACGAACAACATCGCTTTGGGGTGGAACAACGTCTTTCGCTTAGGAGAAAGTCCAACACCGGTGAAATGTCGCACCAACTCATAATGACAGCTACGCCAATACCTCGAACTTTAGCCATGACAGCTTACGCCGATCTCGACTATTCAATTATCGATGAATTACCGCCTGGACGAAAACCCATAAATACGGCATTGATTAATCAAACACGGCGAATGGAAGTAATAGAAAGAGTCCACATAGCAGGCAAAGAAGGAAAACAAATCTACTGGGTATGCCCCTTGATAGAGGAATCTGAGACCCTGTCAGTAACAAATGCAGAAGAAACAACAGAAACGCTCAGGGAGGCGATAAGAGATTTAGAGATTGGCCTCGTGCATGGACGTCTAAAAGCAAATGAAAAAGAACACATCATGGCGAAATTTAAATCGGGTAGCATTCAAATTCTCGTTGCCACAACCGTTATAGAGGTTGGAGTTGATGTACCCAATGCAAACCTAATGATTATAGAAAACCCCGAAAGACTGGGATTGGCGCAGCTACACCAGTTGCGAGGAAGAATCGGTCGAGGCACTGAGCAAAGCCACTGCATTTTGATGTATGGGAGCCCTCTATCACACAACGCAAAAGAACGTTTAAACGTTCTTCGAGAAAGTAACGATGGCTTTCATATCGCTGAAAAAGATCTCGCACTGCGTGGACCTGGAGACCTTATGGGCACTCGCCAAACGGGTGAAATGCAATTTCGTATTGCCGACCCTATTCGAGATGCCTCACTCATACCCTTAGTGCACGAAATCGGGATTAGCATGCTTGATCAGCAACCGAGAGAAGTGAATCAACTCATTGAGCGTTGGTTCAAATTCGCCGAAGTATACTCGCAAGTCTAATTCTGTTATCTACAAGCTTATCCACAAAAAAAATCATTTAAAATCATTGCTTTATATAATAAAACCGATATAAACCCAGATGATTTTTGACACAAATACATAAAAAGCCAACTAGCGATTCCCCCCAAGCAAGCTATATTGAATAAATAGAATTGAATTATTTAAATCGATACTCACAGGCGCTAATTCAACATTTCCAGATCACAGCATTCTCAAACGGAAAGCATTACCACCAGGAACATAACGCTAATTTATCTTCTGGAAAGTAAAAGTCCTCTGAGCATCTAATACGAACTGCGCCTTTACGGAGACTCAACAGTGCAACTATCCAACTGCGTATTGGAAATTCTCGATAACCAAAAGGTTAATTACAGCGTGAGTAACTTTCCTCCTCGAAAAAACATAAAGCTAGTAAAAGCAGCTGAAAGCGATCTGTTTGTAAAATCACTGCTTGTAGAAGATGGAAAGGGCCGCGCGCAAATACTCTTACCCGCCGATTGCATCTTGGACATTGATGGACTATTTCGCCAATTTGGCAGAAAGTTTGAAGGCATACCCAGAGCTGCGGTAAATCAATTAATGGAGAAATCCGGGTTGGATAGCTTGCCAGCCATTCCTAATTGGCAAGGACTAAGTACATTCATTGATTCAAGTTTGCTGAAAAAGGATTTACTGCTTCTCGATTCCGGCACGCGAGACCAGATACTTGAAATTAACCAAGAAGATTTTGGCACGATAATATCCAATGCGAAATTGGGAAATTTTGCGATTAAGTCCCCTATTCTAAATGATGACCCTTTCGAAGACGAAGCCTTGATCCTAAAAGCGGTGCAAAAATTTACTGAACGTAGAATTAAACAAAGACTTGATGAAACGCTCGAACTGCCTCCCTTACCGGAAACAGCGCAAAGAATTATTAAGCTAAGAGCGGACCCTAATGCAGATATCAACGACCTCACCAACATTGTTGAAATCGATCCTAGCTTAGCCGCACAAGTCGTTAGTTGGGCTTCGTCTCCTTACTATTCCGCGCCGGGGAAAATAAAGTCGGTGCACGACGCCATTGTCCGTGTGCTCGGATTTGATATGGTTTTAAACCTTGCCCTAGGCCTAGCCCTTGGTAAGACATTTTCTTTAGAAGCCCTATCAAAACAACACATTAACGATTATTGGCGATCCTCAGTTTACAATGCAGCAGCAGTAGAGGGGCTAGTAACTAGCATCGCGAGAGAGCACAGACCAAGTTTTGGTATGGCTTATCTATCAGGGCTACTCAATAGCTTCGGCTACCTCATTATGGCTGAAGTATTCCCTCCTTATTTCAAAACGTTAAATAGACTTGGCAATAGTAACCCTCATTTAGCGCGACCTATTATTGAACACTATGTGATGGGGATTACCGGAAATCAACTGGCGGCTTGGTTACTGGATAATTGGAACATGCCCGAGGAAGTTGTAACAGCCTTGCGACATCAATTCACAGATCATTACGAAGGTGATCATTCCGTTTACGCAAATCTAATTTTCGTGGCGAAACAAATGCTTGCAGAACAAGGTTTTGGCGATTACTACGGTGCGCCTGTAGAAGAAGAAACTCTACTTGATTTGCATTTAGACCCCGAAGCAGCAAGAGCGACGATTTCTAATATATTAGAAGCAGGTGATGATCTAGATGCAATTGCCGAAAAGATGCGTGGATAGCAGGTCTGTAGTAAAAATAATTGTCTTTATTTAAATATTTTGTCAAAACCATTAACTTTTTAAAAGTTCCAAAACAAACAAAATGCAAGGTCTGTTATTTTATATTAGGTAAAAAGTTAGAGACAAAAAGTTCTGAATATTTCGAAGGTAAAATCAGCTAATTAAGTACATACAACTATAATTTTGATAGTACTAGTCGAATAATTTGCCAACCTGAAATTTGCAATGAGTAAAAAGCCTCTAAAAAAAATTAATGTCGAACAAGTTCAGGTTGGCATGCATATTGTTGCATTGGACATCTCTTGGCTAGATAGCCCTTTTCTTTCTCACAGCAAGAAAATCAAATCAAAAACGGATTTAGATAAACTAAAACGCAGCGGCGCAAAAATCATTACCATTGATCCCAACAAGGGAAAAGATGTCACGCAACAAAATAAAACTAAACAGGCAGGTCAAAAAAACAAGGAAGAAAAACCGACAAAAAATGCAACAGAAGAAAAGAATCCAAATAAAGCAGAAATAGAAAAACTCAAGCCATCAGTGGGTGAAGAACTATCTGTCGCAAAAAATATTAAAACGAAACTCGTAAAAGCCGTAGAAGAATTACATCACGACCTCGCACAAAACAAGTCGATTTCGACAGAAAAAATCACACCACTTATTGATCAAACACTTGAAAGTCTCGAACGAAATAACCAAGCTCTCATGACACTCGCTCACTTAAGTAAGCGCTCACAGAAAATTATTGACCATACATTTAGCACCTTTTGCATAACGTTAAATATGGCACAATTTCAAAACCTATCGGAAGAAGAAAAAAACTATCTTGCTCAAGCCGCCATATTGCATGATTCTGGATGGAATAGTATCCCTCTTAATTTAATGGGAAAACGAAAAAATTATACGAATTCAGAATTGAAACTTATTCATAAACACACTGCATTAGGCATAAAAAAACTTGCTGATTCTGACCTACCAGAAACAACCATCCGAATAGTGGCTGAACACCATGAGAGAGAAGATGGTAGTGGATACCCCAACAACCTAAAACAAAAGGATATACACCCGCTATCTAAACTTCTTGCGGTTGCAGATACCTATGACGAAATGGTACACCAACTGAGAGATAAACCAGGAATGTTGCCTACTAATGCACTACGGCAGCTATATACTGAAGCGGAAAACGGTATATTTAACCAGGGTAGCGTAGCTACTTTGATCGCACTATTAGGCATTTATCCGGTGACGACACCGGTAGAACTTAGCAATGGAGAAAAAGGAGTTATTCACGAAGTACCTACGGATAAGCATTTAACACCTTCAGTAAAAATCATTTACGATTCAAATGGTAACTTAAAAACCACTCCAGAAGTTGTGGATCTTTCGACCGTAGAAGAAAACATAGATATCAAAAAAGTACTTAACCCTGAAAACGCGCAAGATGATCCGTTCCACAAGTTAATTTCGGCGTAACGCATGTCAGAAACAAAATTAATTAATACGCTGCTATTTACCAAGTGGCCAAATGGTTTAATCGCGGTTAACCAGCAAGGAAGAATCATAGCATTTTCCGAAAGAGCCACTAAAATCACTGGCTGGACCAGGTCGGACTACTACAAAAAAACGCCACACGAATTACTTTGCACAAACACCAGGCAATACAGTCATTCCGAAGAAGATTGTCCATTAAAACCATCAAATATCAATGACGAATTTATCTCCGTTTATTGGAAAAAAAAGGACGGAGAAAACATTTCTGTTGATGTACAGGCATTTGATTTAAACCTTGAAGATGCCAACTATTTGATTCAATTTATCGATAACAGCGAAAGAGAACACAATCAAGAAGAGCTCGATAAATTTTCTGAATATGTTAACAAAAACCCTTCAGCCATTGCCGAATTTGACAGCATCGGGCAAATTATTTACGGCAATGATGCTTTCAACACGTATCTAGATAAGTTCGATTTTAACGATTTAGGGCAAGCAAACATTCTACCAGATGATATCGAAACACTATGTAGCCAAACATTTGATCGAGGTGAACTCAACCAAACAGGTTCAGCCGTAATTAAAGAAGTAGAAGATCATTTTATACGCTGGCATTTTCAATTAATTGAAACCGCAGGAACACATTCAATACTCGGATATGCTTTCGATATTACCGCACAAAAACAAGCCGAATTACTAGCTGAAAAACAAAAAAGCCAATCTCGCAAAGAGCACTTTGCAAAAATGGTACATGAACTTAGAACACCACTCAACGCAATTATAGGCTTTTCAGACATTTTACTAAATCGTGTATCTAACAAACTTTCGGAACATGAAATTAAGCGCTTACAATCAATTAAAAACGCTGGATTACAACTCAATGACTTAGTCACTGATACGCTAGATTTTTCTAAGATTGAGTCTGGAAAAATGTCGTTGGATATATCAGAGTTTTCAATCTCAGATGTTGCAAGAGCACTACACGAACAGATGAATACTCTGGCAGAACAAAAAGGCCTGCTGTACAACTATGAATCCAATTCAACTAGAACCTTATTTTCAGACAAAACAAAAGTGCGACAGATCATCGTAAATCTGGTTTCAAATGCAGTGAAATATACTAAAAACGGCCAGGTAGATCTCGTAATTACCGAGACGGCAGATTTAGAACTAGAAGAATGCTTTAAAATCTCCGTTCATGACACTGGAATCGGCATACCTGAGGACAAAATCCCGAGTTTATTTACGAGCTACGAGCAAGTAGAATCAGAAGATACAAAAAACATACAAGGAACTGGACTAGGCCTCGCTCTAGTCAAAGACCTAGTAAACCTATTAGGCGGAAAAATTAATGTATCCAGTTTGGTTGGAAAAGGTAGCTCATTCGAAGTGCTCTTACCTTATTCCTCTTCGTTCAACGATTAGAAAAGAGCAACCAGATTAAGCTTTCTCGTAGATAAAAGCCCAGATCTTTTTCCCTTTGGGATCAAACCCAGAAATTAAGAAACGTTCTTCATTGATAAATTCAAACAACACCGAAAGTGTCACTTCACCATTCATATTTGTGTCAATAGAAGATAGCTTACGATTTTCAGCATCATATTTCCCGACACCGCGGCCAACTTCGCCACGATTGCTCCACAGAACGTGAATCTTATCTTGCTTAGCATCATGAATCATGTATTCAACTAATATGACTTCCCATTCACCTTTATCATCTTTTTCATAAAGGCTTAGAACAATCCCTCGACCATCATCAGCGACAACAGTTTTCATTTTTATAGGAGGGATTCGTTCACTTTCGATGGATTCCGTCAAATGCCAGTTTCCCACTAGGTAAGATAAAGCGGGATGCAAAAGCGCGTCATCCAATTGACCTCTAGTTTTAGAAAATATCTCCATCGACCAAACTAGAAGAAACACAAAGGCAAAGGCATTCAAAATATTTTGTCGCATAGTTTTCTCGTTCATGTTTATAGCTATTTTCGACTTAGGCTAAAACACCCTCTTCACCTTCAGATTTAGCAATTACTACCGCACAGCAAGAATCACTGAATACATTAACCGACGTGCGCATCATATCCAATATTCGGTCAGTAACAAGTAACATACCAATCGCTTCAGCAGGTAACCCAATTGTCCCCAAAATAATTGTAATGGCTACTAAACTTGCAGATGGAATTCCCGCAACACCGATGGAAGTCAATAACGCAGTTAAAACAATGGTGAATTGTGTAACAAAGCTCAACTCTAAACCGTAAGCTTGCGCAATAAACATAGCTGCGACACACTCATAAAGTGCTGTCCCATCCATATTTACAGTTGCACCCAAAGGCAATACAAACGACGCTGTTTTTCCCGATACTTTTGCATTATCACGTATACATTCCATAGTCACTGGCAGTGTACCCGAGGAAGAAGCGGTAGAAAATGCAGTGAGCATTGCAGGAGCCATAGCCTGATAGTGTTTAATTGGATTTACTCTGGCAACAACTTTAAGCAGTATTGGCATAGTAATAAACATATGCGCCGCCAAAGCCAGTACGACCGCCATAAAAAACATGAGTAAAGGTTCAAATGCCCCGAATCCTGTGGCAATAACATTTTTGCCCACCAAGCCGAATACACCTATGGGCGAAAATTTCATAATAAACATTGTCATTTTCATCATGATATCGGAAACGCCCTGCCAAAAACTGACGAGAGTCTCCCGATTACCACTGGGAATACTCATCATGAAATAGCCGAATAAAATGCCAAAGGTGATAATTCCTAGCATTTGTCCATCAGCTGCAGCTTTTACGATATTGGGTGGGAACATGCGAAGGAACACTTCGACGACATCACTGGCGTCTCGGCCCTCGACTTTATTAAGCTGAGAAGATAGCTCTTCTGGACTGCTCAGATTGAGTTGTTGGCCTGCGGGCTGTCCGTCAATAATTCCTGGGCTCATTAAATTAACGAAGAACAAACCCACCAAGATCGCGAGCAGACTTGACATAAAGTAGAACCCTATCGCTTTACCTCCTAACCTCCCGATGCTATCGCCAGTGCCTAAACTGGCAACACCACAAATTATCGAGGATAAAACCAAAGGGATAATGACCATCTTTAAAGCATTAAGAAACATACTCCCAAAAAACGACATGGTGCCGTATATGGATAAGCCAAATAGCGTACTGTCTTTATTGAGTAACAGACCAACAATTATGGCCAATACAATAGCTATGGCGATCTGCCAATGAAGTTTTAGTTTTAACATGTCTTCACTCTGGTTCGTTGTAAAGTCTTTATTGAGTTAACGTCTTTATCGCTTTTGCAGCTTTAAAGACTACGGTATTTGTTTCCGGAATGGTAATCACTTCGCCAGTGCTTGGGTTTCTACCTTGCCTAGATTTTCGCGATTTAACAACAAAAGAACCAAAACCAACCAAATTGACCGATTCCCCTCTCGCTAAGGCATTAACAATATGATCTACAATCGCTTCTAAGGTTTCGTCTGCTTTGCGATCCGATAATTTTGCTTTATTTTCAATATGGCTAATAATTTCTTGCTTTTTCATTCATGACTCAAGTAGTTTCTATAGCAAATACGATATTACTAAATTTGACAAATTATACGTGCACTAAACAAACTACAATCATCCCATTTTTTTATATATTTATTAAAATCTTTATGGCAGCGTCTAAAAATAAACTTCATGCCGCTTTTCGCCTAATGCGGCTAGATAGACCCATAGGTATATATCTCGTTCTTTGGCCCACACTATGGTCACTATGGCTCGCGGCACAAGGTGTACCAGACTGGCATCTTCTCATAATTTTTATCTCCGGTGTGATTCTTATGCGATCAGCAGGGTGTGTTATCAATGACTTTGCCGATAGGAAAATTGATGGGCATGTAACGCGCACGCGATTGCGCCCAATAGTTCAGGGCGACATTTCTCCAAAAGAAGCGCTCGCTATTTTTGCCGTTCTTTGCAGCTTCGCATTTATCCTAGTTTTATTCACTAATACATTGACGATCATACTATCTGTAGGTGCAGTGCTTCTCGCCGCAAGTTATCCCTTTATGAAACGTCACACACATCTACCCCAGGTTGTTTTAGGTGCTGCGTTCGCCTGGTCTGTCCCAATGGCATTTGCCGCTCAAACTGGAGAACTAAATACGCCCATTTGGCTGCTTTACACGGCCATTGTATTGTGGACAGTCGCATACGACACCTTTTACGCAATGGTTGATAGGGAAGACGACTTAAAAATAGGCGTAAAATCTACCGCCGTATTATTCGGTGAAAATGATAGGTTTATGACAGCGGCGCTACAGTTCTTAACGATCTTTGCACTAGCACTTGTCGGTGAACGTTTTAGCTTGGGTTATTGGTATGACGCTAGTCTGTTAGTGGCCGCGGGATTATTTATTTATCAACAATATCTCATTAGAAATCGAGACCCAAAATCCTGTTTTGCCGCGTTTTTAAACAATAACTGGGTGGGAATGGTTATTTTCTTTGGTATCGTGTTGGACTTCACATTGTAAAAAATTCGCCAATAAACGAATAAATATACGCCAAATGTAATAAAATGGAAACAAAAGCTTTATTTAATGGCCGTCGTTGTGAGGGGCTGTTAACCGCAAATTCTCATGCGATAATAAACACTCCATTTTGAAAGGCATCTAACTATTTGTTTAATGACCTTTGATAGGTGAAATTAAAGCGACGATCAACGGACTTCCATAAAATGGCTGAAAAAACGATTTTGATTGTAGACGACGAAGCGCCAATAAGGGATATGCTTCGAGTAGCACTGGAAATGGCAGAATATGCAGTGATGGAAGCTGGTGATGCCCAAGGAGCCCACGCCATCATCGTTGATCAGAAACCCGACTTAATCCTTCTCGACTGGATGCTCCCAGGAACAAGCGGAATCGAACTTGCAAGACGTCTTAAAAAAGATGAAATGACGCGAGAAATTCCCATCATCATGCTTACCGCTAAAGGCGAAGAAGACAATAAAATCCAAGGTCTAGAAATTGGTGCTGACGACTATATTACTAAGCCGTTTTCACCAAGAGAGCTTGTGGCGCGCTTAAAGGCTGTTTTAAGACGCACGGATTCGCTAGGAAGTTCAGAACCAATTCAAATCGATGGGCTAGTGCTTGACCCTTCTAGCCACCGCGTATCGATTAACGACACGCCAGTGCAAATGGGCCCCACCGAATATAGACTCCTTGAATTTTTCCTCACGCATAGAGAGCGCGTATACACGCGTGGCCAATTACTTGACCATGTTTGGGGTGGCAATGTTTATGTCGAAGAGCGAACAGTGGATGTACATATACGACGTTTACGAAAAGCCCTTAGCATCGAAGATCACGACAAATTCATTCAAACTGTTCGCGGCGCAGGATATCGATTTTCCAATAAAGTAGCGATAAAGGTATAATCGCTACTTTTACCAACTCCCACGCTAAAGTCCCCAGATGTTTCGAAGAGGTATAACCGTCCAACTGAGATGGTTCGTATTGATTTTACTTTTAGTATTAATCATCGGATCTATCGCAGGGTTCGTCACTCAGTTCCTTATTGCCTATTTGGTAATCTACATTGTTTGGATGTATTTCCAAATGATGCAACTTGTCGATTGGGTGACAAGTGTTCGCCATGACGGTCCGATTATTCACAAATTTACAGGCACTTGGGCGGATATCGCCGATGAAGTCACGCGTTTACATAACCTCTATCAAAAAGACAAGCAACGCCTTCAAGCGGTTGTTCGTCGCATACAAAACATGACGTCAGCCTTAGAAGATGGCGTTGTACTCATAGATAAAAAAGCGAATATCGAATGGTGGAATATTGTCGCTCAAGATTTTTTTGAATTTCAGGAAGTGGATAATGGCCAGCGCCTAGAGAACATTATTAGGCATCCAAAATTCGTAAAGTATTTTGAGAGTGAAGAATACTCAGACCCCCTTGAATTAGAAGGTCTAAGACGAGAAGGGCAATTTCTCGAATTTCGCGTACACCCTTTTGGACAGGGCGAACGACTTTTAGTGGTGCGCGAAATTACGCGAGTTAAGAAACTAGAACAAATGCGAAAAGACTTTGTTGGAAATGTTTCCCACGAGTTACGCACTCCGTTAACGGTTATTCGCGGGTATTTAGAAACCCTAATCGATTTACCGAATCTGCCCACCCCAATGGAGAAAGCCTTGCAGCAAATGGTACAACAAGGGCAACGAATGACAAACCTGATCAACGACCTCATCACACTCAGCCGTTTAGAGACCGACTCGGTCGACAACGACGCAGAACAAGTTGAACTCGCCCCGTTGATAAATACGATTCTCTCTGATGCGAGAGCCATTAACAACTCTGAAAACCATAGTCTAAAACGCACTGGAGGAGAAGGCATACAGCTTTTAGGAAATTCCATACAGCTGCGGAGTGCCTTTTCAAACCTAGTATTCAATGCTGTCAAATATTCACCAAAAGGCTGTAGCGTGGAAGTAGAAGTAAAGATGCTGGGCAACGAATGTATTGTCAGTGTGATTGACGATGGCGTGGGCATCGAGTCAAAACACCTCCCACGTCTAACGGAGAGGTTCTATCGCGTAGATGATGGTCGTGCAACCAACATGGGCGGCACAGGTTTGGGGCTTGCTATTGTTAAACATGTGCTTTTACGTCACGACGCAGAGTTAAAAGTTCGCAGTCGACTCGGAAAGGGTAGCACCTTCAGCTGTCACTTCCCAATTAAGCGCGTCATAACAAAACCGGCTGCCTAAGTGAGCTCATAAACATTGTCTTTTATAACCTGAATTTTAGATAAACATTGAAAGTCTAAGCCTTCACCAAATCAAGCACTTCAATCATATCTATGTTTTTTTCGAATCGATATCTCCACTTTAAATCAAAATCAAGCAATCTCATTCCATATATTCGTGTTACATCAGTTTTATGATAGGCAGGCCTAGGGTCTTGCTGCAAAACCTGCTCGACTAACTCTCTTATATCCATACTATGCGCTTTAGAGTAAAAAGAAATTTGCGCCTCTGATTTTTCACTGAAACTGACCTGAATGACATGGGGAGATGCTTCAGCAAGGTCATTCCTCGCATCGCTAATACAATCTGCATAGGGAACATAGGGTTTAATATCGAGAACCGGGGTTCCATCAACTAAATCCGCTCCTGAAATCAATAGCTGAAGACCATTGTCTTTCTTTACAATCTTATCGAGTTTGACGACCGAAAGACCAATCGGATTAGGCCGAACAGGAGATCGTGTTGCAAAGACACCAGTACGCTTATTACCGCCAAGTCTAGGCGGGCGCACTTTGGTCCGCCAGGGTTCATCGAGAGATAAATGAAAAATAAATTGAAGCCAAAGGTGACTTACGCCTTCCAAGCCATCAAAGGACTCAATAAGATCATAGGGTGCAACAAACTCTAAAACCGCTGGAGAGCTAGGAACTAAACCAGATTGGCGTGGCACTCCGAACTTTTCTTTAAAACAGGAGCGCACATAACCAATTACATTCAGCGAATAGGTATTTGCATTTACAAGGGAATCTGACATCATAATTTTCTATAGCCAAAATAGCACGAACACCAGTTAATCGAGAACCAGCATAAACCACTTAGCGTATCTTGAATTAATGATTTGTAAAGATGTAAAACTCATTGAGAACACTTATGGATTTGCAGTTTTTCCATAGCATTGCTGATATATCCATCGATCAATGGAACCAGCTTTGGCCAACCAATTACCCATTTTCGCAACACGGTTTTTTTTCCGCTTTAGAAGAGTCTGGAAGTATTGGAGGCAAAACGGGATGGTACCCGCTTTATCTTGCGTTGATCGATAATCAAAAAGTAAAAGCCGCCATGCCTTTATTTATTAAATCGCATTCTTACGGTGAATATGTTTTTGATTGGGCTTGGGCAAACGCTTATTCGCAAGCGGGCATTGAATACTATCCAAAAATCATTAGCGCGATTCCCTTTACGCCGAGCACGGGACATAGAATTGGATTCCACTCAGATCTAAGCAACAGCGAACAAGAAGATGCCGTAACCCTGTTTTTAAGTAATATTAAAGAATATATCAAAAACAAAAACTACTCGGGGTTTCATTGCCTATTTCCAGCAACCAAAACCATTCCAAGTTTAAAGGCTGCAGAATTTTCCCATCGAGAGGGATATCAGTTTCACTGGTTTAACGATAACAATGGAAAAGTATTCGAGTCATTTGACGAATTTTTAGAGACATTTAGCTCTCGAAAAAGGAAAACGTTAAAAAAGGAAAGGCGCAGAGTCACAGAACAAAATATTCACATAGCAATGAAAGAAGCCCACGAATTGACCGAACAGGAATGGCATACTTTTTACCAGCTCTATCATTACACCTATTTAAAACGAAGTGGTGCAACAGGATACTTAGGTGAAGAATTCTTCCAGCTTGCAGCAAAAGCATTACCAAAACAAATACTTGTTGCCTGTGCCTACTTAGACAACGAGTTTGTGGCAGCAGCACTCTACTTTCGAGATGAATCAACGCTCTATGGTCGCTACTGGGGAAGTAAATTAGAACTGGATTGTCTGCATTTTGAAGCCTGTTATTATCAAGGAATCGAATATGCAATTAAACACAAACTAAAACGGTTTGATCCAGGAGCCCAAGGGGAACACAAGATACAACGCGGATTCACACCGATTAAAACCTGTTCTTATCATTGGCTTGCTCATCCACAATTTAATGAAGCCATTAAGCATTTCCTTAAAGAAGAGTCAGCCCATACGAATGCATACATTCAAGATGCGCGAAGTTATTTGCCTTTTAAAGAAGGCATTAAAACCGTTGATGTGGATTTTTTACTTAAGTAATTTTTTACTTTTAAAATAAGTTTTTTACTATGTATGTATTTTTAACACGTACCTATGTATGTCAATTAGGGGCAAAAAACTAAAATGCTCAGAAGAAAATGACAGAGATTCATTATAGGGGCTCGCTAGAAAACTCATACCAGTTAATACTGCTCCAACAAATATTCCGAGACTGATCTCGCCGCCGGCCCGGCATGAGACTGCCCAGACAAAACCAGATAAAGAGGCAAGACCCTTTCACTTCCGGCAAGCAACTCAAGACGTTTTAAAATGCCTGAATCCAATTCATCTCGTATCATCGACTCAGGCACAAACGCAAACCCCAATCCGTTTTTCAAAGCCTGGATACTGGTGGAAAAATGACTTACCGTCCAACGCTGCTCCGCCCCTAGCCAACCCCCATCTTGATTTCTCTTGGAGCCAGAGTCGCGAACAACCAGCTGTCGATGCTGCTTCAAGACGTCTTCGGTAATAGGCCCATCAACTTTAAACAGTGGATGATCCGGGTGCGCAACAGGAATCATTTTACATGTACCAAAAAGATCTCCCAAAAACCCAGGTGGTACACGCGCTAAAATAGCAATATCTGCTTCTCGCGTTAACAGGGATTCTTCAGAGCCAGACAAGGTTGTTTCAAGTATTTTGAGGCGCGTTAAAGGATGCTCCGATGAAAAAGCTTGTAAAGCACAAAATACCTCGTACATATCTACAATTGCATCCACAGAAATAGTGACTTCCGATGCCCAGCCCTTGGCAAAATAAACAGCGGTTTTATCAAGCTGCTCAGCCTGTTCGATCAAGTTGGCAGCGTGTCGGTAGAGCGTCTTGCCAATATCAGTCAATTCTGCTTTGCGCCCATTTTGCCTTAATAAGGGCGCGGGTAGTTGCTCCTGTAAGCGCGTGACAGCATAGCTAACGCTGGACTGGCTTTTATTCAAAGCCTCGGCCGCTTTAGCGAAACTTCCTTCATCTACCACACTTTTAAACGCCAACCACTGTTCGATCGATGTCTTAGGCATAATACAGAACCATCTAAAATTTAGATTAATAATATCAAATATTCAGCTCATTTAATCGAATTTATAGCTATAAAATAACCTCATCACTTTAACAATGACCAGAGGAAAGTTCGACATGACTAATATTTTGCAAATAGATTCAAGCATTTTTGGTAAAAACGGTGCTTCCAGTCAGTTAACCCAAGACCTTGTAAATGGACTGAAAGCGCAGCTAGAAAACACAACCGTAAACTATCGCAGCGTTTCAGAGGACGAATTACCTCACTTTTCTGCAGAGACAATTCGCGCTATTGGCGATGGTTCTGCTGAACTAGCCGATACACTTATCAGTGAAGTTCAGAATGCAGATGTGATTGTAGTCGGCGTACCCATGTATAACTTTGGTGTACCGTCTCAGCTTAAGTCCTGGTTTGATTATATCGCGCGTGCAGGAGTGACATTTCGCTATACCAGCGAAGGCCCAGAAGGCCTTTTAAAAGACAAAAAAGTCTTTGTTATTACCACGCGAGGAGGCCTTCATAAAGACAAAGCAAGCGATATTGAGGTCCCGTTTTTGAAAACGATCTTGGGTTTTGTGGGGCTTACCGATGTAGATTTTATCTACGCCGAAGGCTTAAGTATGAGCGACCACAAAGAAAATGCCATGACAAAAGCTCAAGAAGAAGTAAAACAAGCCATCGCAAATTATTTATCAAAGGAGGAGTAACCATGTCACGACAAGTTATCGAGCAAATCACTGCTAGACCGGCATCTGACGGTGCAGGCGTAAAACTGCTACGCGTTTTTGGTGGGCATCGTCCAGAGCGCTTTGATCCATTTTTGCTAATGGATGAATTTGGCTCGGAAGAAGCATCCGATTATATCGCCGGTTTTCCACCACATCCCCATAGAGGATTTGAGACCATCACCTATATGCTGCAAGGAAAAATGGAACACAAGGATCATATGGGCAATGTTGGACTCCTTAATGACAGCGATGTGCAGTGGATGACCGCAGGGAAAGGAGTTATTCACTCTGAAATGCCAAAACAAACGGAAGGAAAAATGCGAGGCATGCAAGTTTGGTTAAATTTGCCCGCAAAAAACAAGCTCACTCCTGCAAAATACAATGATGTGAGTGGCCAAGATATTCCATCTTTCAATATTGATGGAAGCATCATCAAAGCCATCGCGGGTGAAGCAGAGTTTAATGGCCAAAGAGTATCTGGTTACTTTGATGTACCTGACACAGAAGCCTTGTATTTCGATGTCCATATTGGTGCTGAAAAAAGCGTTTCGGTGAATGTTCCAAACACTCACAATGCCCTGGCGTACGTTTACGATGGTAAGGTTCAATTTGGTGAAAAGAAGACGCCTGGCCCGGCTCAAACGGTCAACCGCTTTAGCAATGAGGGAACCATTGAGATTAATAACCCCGGCGCGGAAACAGCTAGAATTATCTTGCTCGCCGGGATTCCGTTAAAAGAGCCTATTGCGCAACATGGCCCTTTTGTAATGAACACCATGGAAGAAATTAATCAAGCGATTGTGGACTATCAGAAAGGTGTTTTGACGGATTAATCCACTCCAGTTTGGTGGGTCTTGCATTTTACCGGCAAAGCTCACCAGCCTAAAACAAACTGCGCCATCTATTCATATATAAAAAGTACATTTATTTTCACTGACTTTAAATTTGAAAACTAAACGTCGAATCTTTAATATTTCGTCACTCAAGTAATCAAATAAACAGGGAAATTTAAATGAAAACGCAATTTTTATACACTTGTCTTCTATCTTCAGCTCTAATAACAGCCTGCGGTGGGGGCGGTGGCGACAGCGATAATGGTGGAAGCTCTTCCGGCAACTTCAACACATCAGCGGCAACCGTTTCTTCGGAAAATCAAAATGAACTCGCAACCGCTGCATTGGTGGGCGCAACACGAAGTATTGAAAATAACGAAACACCTACTCTACCTGTAGGAAGCTCATCTAGCTTAGCTTACACACAATCATTTAAAACTACGCTAAAAACTGAACCGGTTGCGGTGACTTTCAGCGAACCTTGCAGCGTCACAGGAGATTTTGAAATTGATTTTGTCGGAGTTTCAGAATCAGAGCTCAATAACGGTAGCATACCTGAAGATGGCACAATCATTTTTGACTATAACAATTGTGATTTTGGAGATGAATTTTCAGATGGTGGTATCGATGGGACTATTGTGTGGACCTACACTGGATGGGATTTTGATGCCTTTGACGGTGGTGAGTTAGACCTACCAGATATGCAAACATTTGAATTTGATGTTTCTTACGATGGCGAACCATTCGAAGGCACAATTTCATGTATTGGCGAATTTGATTGTACGCTTAGCGAAGACTTCGATTACGAAGGAATAGATTACCGCGTAGAAGATGCCCAAGTGTCTGGATCCGGCGGCGTCTACACAGTTGAAGCTAGAATTTTCCATGAAGATCACGGTTATATCGATATCTCGGCAACAGGAATTACAGTTGACAGCGATGGCAATGCATGCACTGGAACAATCGAAGTGAGTGATTCTGCGTCAAGCGATGTTTTATCTATATCCTTTCCTGACTGTGACACCATGGTTGTAACATTTAATGGTGTTGCAACCACAATTGATCAGTAGATCTATTATTTAAAAACGTAAGGTGAAAATCTTACCTTTTTAGTTATTTTAAGGGGATGTTTTATCATCCCCTTTATAATTTCAGGCCGTTTTAGCTCAGCCAATACCAACAATACCTCTACCATCTCGAACAGTTTTTTTTGCTAGAATTCATTTCTCTCGGAATATGACACAAAAAAGCTATTGACTGCTGAGTTCATAAAAGTTGAAACTTCTATGTTAAAAATGTGCTAGGCCGCCCCTGTTTACCAACCTTTCCAGTAACCTCATAAAACAACAACTTCAATACTATGATTAAGTCGTAAAAAAATCACTAATGAAAACAAGGTCACTGAACGAGTAAATGACCAGGTTGACTTAAGACTGAGTATAGCCTAACGCGCTAAAGGAAAAGACGATAATGAGAAAAGGTGACAACACAACATGATGAACACGTTATTCATTTTTCAGTTGAGCTTTTGGAGGTAAGATTCAAATTTTAAGCAGCCCCAAAAGACACGGCGTTTTTGGGGCTTGCGTCAGAATTATCTAATTAGTTAAAACCCCATTCCCAACACTTGAGTCTTCTGCATTAACCATTCGACATTTTGGCTGGCGAATTTTTTATCTTGCTCAGAAATATTTTGCACCGCTTGATGCATAAGTTTAGCGCTGGTGAGGTTTTTCTCTTGTTCCACTAGAACACTTTCAGGCATACCCTGGTCGCGAAGCTGTTTGATTTGCGCTTCCATCATGGTCATCATTGAACCGAAATCCATGCCCAGCTTCTGGGTTTGAATGTTCATCATCAGCAGCATGGTTCTTCTAAAGACACCGTGCCATTCTTCTAGAGAGGCAAAACCATTATTTTTGACTACTTGTAACATGGATTGGTACGCACCGACTTTTTTTAGATGCGCTATAGATTGCTGCACAACCGTTGGATCAGCAATAAAGTTTAAGTCTTCATTTTCGAAGTCTTCCCATTGCGGGTTTTCTTTAAATAGTGCTTCCGCTTGTTTTGAAGTACTGATTGCAGATTCGATTTGCTTTTTGTTTAGTGCGCTTTCGGAAAATACCGGGAGCGCTACCCATAAGCTGATAAGAATGATGACTATTTTTTTCATTATGATTTCCTTTTTCTAATCATGTATTTTTGTAATAAATCAGTATACCAATCACGCGAGAACTCACCTGCGAGCGGGTCGATAGTTTTCACGAGAAGTTAGTCGAAACTAGCCTTTTAAAGGCGTGAAACTTAGGAAAGCTGGAAAAAATATTTAGTTTTTTAGGAACACCAACAATTGATTATTTGCAGGCATACTATTGTCTTCTGTCATTGTTAAGCCTACAGATGCAGCCACATCAATCACATGTTCAATATCTCGAATTCCTTGATGCGCTCCTCGCTCTTTTAACCATACATCAAACTGAGCATTACTTGGTGTGGTAAATTCACCTTTGTATTTAAATGGACCATAAAGAGCAAATAAACCGCCTTTAGGCAGGTTTTCCCCGACCCTCTGGATCATTAGTTTAGTGACTTCCCAGGGCATAATATGGGCGGTATTGGCAGTGAACGCAGCATCAAAACCGCTTGGCCATTTTTCTTGAGTGACATCTAGCTCGACCAAAGGCAGCATGTTAGTCAGTTCGGCGTCTTGCAGCCACATTTGAATGCCTTGGTGATTAGCTCTTAAATCACTCGGTAGCCAAGAAAGGTGAGGCATATTCTGGGCAAAATAGATCGCGTGTTGCCCCGTTCCACTGCCTATTTCTAACACGATTTTGGTGTCAATAAGCAACCTCGCTAACTGCGTTAATATGACGGCTTTATTATTTTCGCTGGCTTGAGAATAAGGCTTTTCGATAAGATCCATAAAAAATCAGATTGCGCTTTTGAGTGAGTATGGTCAGATATTTCGATTAAACGAAACCGAATCTGTATTTAACTACACCATAAATGAAGCGACGAAAAAATCCAAATAAACTTATCTATCGAGTCACAAACTTAGAGAGTAATTCGAATTTCTCTGGATCGTTATCAACAAAGCGCACGATGACTTTGAGTCGGTTTGAATTAGGTCTTGGCTCAAACGCCGCTACACTGTGAATGTATGCGTTTAATCTGGCTATTCCATCACCACTGGCATCTTCCATGTCCATGACAGCTTGATCAAATACAGCCGGAACTGATTCTGGTCGATCAATCACGATATTCATTGCCTGCAGCGAGACATCTTTGATTTCACATTCACACGTGAACTTGGGAAAACGCAGCTGTGCTTTACCCTTAAACCCAGCCTGTTTGCCGGCGGGCGCCGCGGCTTTTGCTCCAGGCTTACTGAACAAAGCCGCGTTTTTCACTTCCTTGGGTTTTTGCGGCTGCTTTTTCGGTGCAGGCGCTTTGCCACCTGTTAACACATCTAACGAGCTTTCGGTGGAGTTCAATGGGGAGGATTGTTTTTGCTTAGCCTTATAGCCAATACGATTAAGCTGCTTCATGACCTTTTTTTGCAGCTCTTCAGGGGTAAAGGGCTTTGTCATGTAATCATTAACGCCCGCTTGAACAGCCTTAACCACATGATTTTTATCGCCACGACTGGAGATCATAATAAATGGGGTTTTGGCATAGCGGTCGTCGGCACGCACCCAGGCTAGAAGCTCTTCACCAGACATTTCGGGCATTTCCCAATCCGATAAGATAATATCCATTTTATTGGCTTTCATTGCGGCTATGGCTCTATGGCCATTAGCTGCATCATGTATTTCAACCTGTGCTAAAAACTGCCTAAGACTGCGTTTTACCGTATCTCTAACAAATGCAGCATCATCAACTACCAGTACTTTTAGCGACATAATCCACCTTTATACTTCCTAGGCGATCAGCTGCTATTCCTAGCTCTCTTTCGCGAGTAAATACTAACTCACTTTTTGATGACATCGCCGCATTATAAGAATACCCCTCACGGTTGAACTTCTTAAGTTGTATCGGAGAAGTGATTTTATTCTTAATAATATAGGCGCTCATGAGCCCTCTTGCCTTCTTTGCAAAGAAACTAATAATTTTATATTGATCATTCTTTTTATCTTTAAAGACGGGTGTGATGATATTTGCGTCGATGTTTTTGGGCTGAACCGACTTAAAATATTCGTTAGATGCGAGATTTATCAGATAGTCAGAACCAATACTTTTTAATTGCTTATTGAGCTGTTTGGTTTGCAGATCGCCCCAGAATTCGTAAAGATCTTTGCCTCTTTCATTGGCGAGCTTAGTCCCCATTTCCAGCCGATAAGGCTGAATTAAATCTAAAGGCCGTAATAAGCCGTAAAGGCCCGATAGGATTCGTAGATGTTCCTGGGCAAACTCACAGTCTTGCTCGGAGAATTGATAAGCATCAAGTCCAACATATACATCACCTTTGAAAGCAAACACGGCCTGGCGCGCGTTTTTCTTGTTGAATGGAGGTTGCCATGTTTGATATCGATCGAAATTAAGTACACCAAGCTTGTCACTAATCCCCATTAACTCAGACAACTCGTGCGGGGCCATTTCTTTTAACTGCTCGGCTAGAAGCGTTGAGTGTTTTAAGAAGCTCGGTTTGCTAGAAAGACTGGTCGGGATTGGCGTGTCGTAATCTAAATTTTTTGCCGGAGAGATGACAATTAACATTTATACTCCAAATAGCTTTTTTACGGAGCTTTAACCCTCTAGGTCAAAGCGATTTTAAAATGACGTGTATTTAGACAAATTAATTCTGCAGGATCAACTGAATTTTGACTATCACAGCTATAGGAATCTCTGATTTTTTTCAACATCTTGTTTTCGTCAATTGTTTAAAATCAGTTAATACGAATTAGGACTAGATTAATTGGTAATAAACCGCTAAAAAGATTACTGCGGATTAAACAAGAACAAACGCTCAAATAATTCCTCGGACGCAACTAACGTGAAATATAAAAACTCTCAGCATTTTGACCATTCCCAATCAGAAAAAATCGGCGTACTTGTCACCAATCTTGGGACTCCTGACGCGCCCACTGCAAAAGCATTACGCCCGTATTTAAAACAATTTCTATGGGACCCAAGAGTGGTCGAAGTTCCACGACTGATTTGGTGGTTGGTGCTTAATGGCATCATTTTAAACACACGCCCAAAAAAATCGGCGGAAGCCTATAAAACCGTTTGGACCGAGGATGGTTCACCGCTGGCTCATTACACTAGCCTGCAGGCCGACGCGCTGCAAAAAAAATTACATGAAAAATACGGTGATGACCTCGTTGTCGCTTGGGCAATGCGCTATGGAAACCCTTCGATATCATTAAAGCTACAAGAGCTTTTCGAGAAGGGCGTGACCAAACTTGTCGTACTGCCTTTGTATCCTCAATATTCTGCAGCAACGACCGGCTCGACCTTTGATGCGTTAGCCAATGATTTTAAAGCTCGACGTTGGTTGCCCGAATTACGCTTTATCAATCAATATGTAGATAATGAAGATTACATCGCTTCGCTGGTTCGCAGTATCGAAGAACATTGGGAAGAGCACGGTCGGGCTGAGAAGCTTATTTTTTCCTACCACGGTATTCCTTTACGATATCTTCATAACGGTGACCCCTATCATTGCCAGTGTCACAAAACCACTCGACTTGTGGTCGAAAAGCTAGGTTTAAAAGAAAGTGATTACATCACAACATTTCAATCAAGATTTGGGCGAGAAGAGTGGTTAAAGCCTTATACCGATCATACGATGAAATCTTTGCCTAAAAAAGGGGTCAAAAGCGTTCAAGTCATTTGCCCTGGCTTTTCTTCAGACTGTTTAGAAACCATAGAGGAAATTGGTGAAGAAAATCGTGAATATTTTATGCACGCGGGTGGTGAAAAATATGAATATATACCCGCACTAAATGATAGAGTAGATCATATTCAAGCTCTAACGAATTTAATCGAGAAGAACCTAGAGGGCTGGTATATACAAACAGACAATGGTGCGGCAAGGAAAAGACGATTTGATGCACATGAACACAATCGCAAGTAGAAAAAGCGGTGAACTTCTCTCGTGACCGAAATTCCTCAAAAACTTAAACCCTTGATGTCAACTGAGGAAGCTCAGTGTTTTCTTGCTGCCAGGGAATGGCAAAGACGTTCACTCAATCGAGAATTAAAACAGTCACTCATTCCTTCGCTTCCCTACTACAAGCGAGTTAAAAATACTGGAGTAAGAAACATCTTGATTTACGCATTAATAATCACATTGCTTGCACCAATATTACTTATTGTATTTTTTATTGATGCAATTATTGCAATAGGATTTTTTCCTTTCCGGCGATTTGCAACATTTAAGATTCCCGAAAGTTTAAAAGCGCCGGGAGAAGGAAATATCCAAGGAATTCATAATGCGTTTATCGCGCACTTTGATTTGCCACCAGATTACTATGTGAACTGTGTCAATGAATGGGCAAAAATTCTTTACGCGAAGAGAACTAAGGATTTAAAGCGTATGCAGGATTTTTTAGACTTTAAACAACTCAATCAAATTCACCACTTTGATAAACCCAATAGTGAAATAACCAGTCAGCTTCGCGTTGCTATAAATTATGCACGAGAGCAGCTATCGCAGTCTCTAGGGTCTTATCGCTAGAAAAGTTAACTTTCGTTAATCGTATCAATAATCTTCGAACGATCGTAACCGTAAATTACATCTTCATTGATTTGAATCACTGGTACGCCACGGCCGCCAAGCTTTTCGTACATACTGCGCGCTTCTTGAGATTTTTCGATATCGTACTCTATATAAACGATGTCATTTTTTTCAAATAATCGACGAACTTTCGAACAGTAGCTACACCAGGCGGTTGAAAACAAAACGATTTTTGATTTAGCTGCAGATTCTAAATCTATCGGCTCTGCCCAGAGAGCAGTGATATAGTCTCTTTGTTGAATGAGTACGAATAATGCTATGAAAAAAATTACGCTTTTCATCAGTATGCCCTAAGGAGGTCTAAACCCGATCCGTTAATACACTAATTCCATTATTGATTAAAAAGCATGCTGATGATAAAAACTAATGGCGTGGCATGCTGCGACCCCTTCGACCTCATACCTCCCTTTAAATTCCGTTAACTCACAATTTAACCACCTATAAAAATGCGAATAGTGAAAAGTATCATAATCACCCCCATTAAGGGCATGATGAAGCGACTCATTTTAGAAAGGTCCTCTTGGCTGATTTTTGGTCCACTTTTTTCAAGTAAGGGAATTAAAATAGCCAAGGCAATAAAGAGGATGAGCAATATCCATACAACTACCATTAGATTCGTATCCTAAGTTCGTTAAATCATAATAATTGCTTATAACTTAAACAATTATTTAAACACACATGTAGTGATAGCGTCTATATAATTGGACAAAGATCCATTAGCATAAATCCCATGCAGAGGCCTATCAATCTAAACTAGTTTTCTCGAGGACATTATGGCGAAAAAGATAAATGGATCAAAGAAAGATCTAGACGGTTTTAGCGTAACGCGAATCTTGCCAAATTTGGCAAAAAAGATGGTGGGACCCTTTATTTTTCTAGATCATATGGGACCCGCTACATTTGAGCCAGGCGATGGGATTGATGTTCGCCCACACCCCCATATTGGCTTGGCTACGCTCACATACTTGATTGAAGGTAGTCTTTTGCACCGAGATAGCCTAGGAAACAACTTAGAAATCTTACCCGGTGACGTAAACTGGATGACAGCCGGACGAGGTATTGTACATTCAGAAAGAGAAACAATTGAAGTCAAGTCAAAACCGCATACTTTGGACGGAATTCAATGTTGGCTCGCTTTACCAAAACACATGGCGGAGATAGAGCCTAAATTTTCGCACATTAAACGCTGTGAATTACCTCACCATATACATGAAGGCGTATATAAACGATTAATCGCGGGTGAAGCCTTTGGATTAACGTCACCGTTAAAAACATACTCGCCAATGTTTTATCTCGATGTTTTAGCAAAGGGAAATCGCACAATTCAGCGGCCTAACCCTGAACAAGAGTGTTTGGTCTATTTATTGGAGGGCTCAATCACCCTAGGAACCGAACAAATGGATGCTGGCAACATAGTTCTTCTAGAAGAAGAACAAGAAATGAAGACGCTATCAAACTCTCGACTTTTAATGTTAGGCGGAGAAAAGTGGCAGGAAACACCCAGCATGTTTTGGAATTTCGTTTCGTTTGATAAGGATCGTATCGAGAAGGCTAAAACCGATTGGAAGGAAGGAAAATTTCCTTTAGTGCCCGGAGATAACGCAGAATATACGCCGTTGCCAGAATAGCGCTATTATTTTAAAGGAGCTAGCAAATAAACTGACCTAAAATCGACTAGGAACTTAATATGTTAACCACAGCTTTAATTTATTTATGTGCCGCAATCATCTCAGTTCCAATCGCCAAACGAATCGGTTTAGGTTCTGTCTTAGGTTATTTGTTGGCTGGTGTGATTATCGGTCCCTATGTTTTGAAACTTGTGGGGGACCAAGGTGAAGTCATTCATTTTGCCGAGTTTGGCGTAGTGATGATGTTGTTTTTAATTGGACTCGAGTTACGGCCGGGAAGACTTTGGCAAATGCGTCGCCCTATTCTTGGGCTCGGCGGCCTTCAGGTTGGTATTACCGCGCTGATCATTACTTTAAGTGTTTTGCTCATCGCAGGCTTACCCTGGCAATCTTCTATTGCTCTCGGATTAGCCTTAGCACTTTCTTCTACGGCCATCGTATTGCAATCACTGACCGAGCGTGGACTACTCAATTCACAAGCTGGAAACAACGCTTTTTCAGTACTCTTATTTCAAGATATCGCCGTTATCCCTATATTAGCTATTCTGCCTTTACTCGCGCTTGCGGATGCGAATGTACACAATGATGGGCATCACACCAACTTAATCGGTGATCTTCCAATGTTGGCTCAGTTTGGTGTCAGCATTGCCACTATTGCCTTTATTATTATTGGTGGACATTACCTCGCAGCGCCTATTTTTCGTTTTATTGCCGAAACCCATATACGAGAAATTTTCACGGCTTTTGCATTATTCATCGTTGTCGCAATCGCCGTTCTCATGCAATCCATTGGATTATCTCCCGCACTGGGAACATTCCTAGCGGGTGTTATTTTGGCCGACAGTGAATTTCGCCACGAACTTGAAGTTGATATTGAACCTTTTAAGGGGTTGCTACTTGGACTGTTCTTTATCGCAATAGGTGCGAGCATTAATTTTGATTTACTATTCGACGAACCCCTTACCATATTCGCTCTGGTTGCGGCACTAATACTTATTAAGGCGATAGTACTCGCATTTCTCGCAAAAATTTTCAAACTCGGTTTTTCTCAAGGACTTCTCTTCACACTCGCGCTGGCACAAGGAGGGGAATTCGCTTTTGTAGTTGTATCTGCTGCAAAACAATTTTCGGTTTTTGATATGCAAACCAGTAATATCATTACGGTTGTCGTTGCCCTATCCATGCTTATTTCTCCTTTATTGTTAGTAGGCTACGAAGCATTTATGTCTCGTCCATCGCAAAACAACGACGACGAAAAAGATCAAGAAGATAAGGACATTTCACCAGGAGAGGTCATAGTCGCAGGCTATGGTCGTTTTGGTCAAATAGTTGGACGATTACTTAAATCTCAAGGCTATGTTGTCACCATCCTCGATCACAGCCCTAGCCAAGTTGAACTTGTTAGACGTTTTGGTAGTAAAGTCTATTACGGCGATGCTTCCCGGAAAGATTTGTTGCAAGCTGCCGGTGCTGCGCGTGCCAAGCTCTTGGTTATCGCTGTCGATGAAGCAGATAAAACCATTGATATTGTTAAAACCACACAAAAGCATTTTCCAAACTTAAAAATACTTGCCCGTGCTATCGACCGACGCCACACCTATGAATTAATGCGGCTAAACATTGATGGCATAAAACGAGAAACGTTTGATTCAGCGCTTAACATGGGTGTCGACGCATTAAAAATAATGGGCAAGGAACCCAACGCAGCTGACAGAGCTGGAAAAATTTTTGGCGACTATGATGAGCAGTCGCTTGTTCAGCTGGCTGAAGTTTGGGGTGATGATCACAGCTATGGCGTGGCAATACGACAACGTATCGAAGATTTACAGCAGGTGTTGGATGCGGATCAGGAAGGAAACTACGTGGAACCAGTTAAAGAAAACTAGTTTCACATTTTTAGAAAGAGAACTATTAGGTAGTTTATTGCTTGCACCTATTAAGAAAGCTCATACTGAGGGGCCTTAAAATAAAGTCGATCAACGAATATTGTAATAAGCCCCCTCAGAAATAGCATGATAGTCTCGAATTTTATCAAGATAATTCTTATATGATGCATAAACCTTCGCGAAGGTTTTATCTTTTTTAGACATTTCCTCATAGTATTCGACGGTCAGAGTTTTAAACTTATCTATGACATCAGCAGGAAATGGACGAACATCAACGTTATGCTTTTCAATTAATTCGGCAAGAGCAGCGTTACTTCGGGCAGTATACTCATCAAGCATGTCCTGATTAATCATACGTGTCGCTGTTTCCACAATCGCTTTGAGATCTTCGGGAAGTTTACTATATGCATCTTTGTTAACAATAAACTCCAAAGTTGGTCCCGGCTCATGCCAACCAGGATAATAGTAATATTTTGCTATATTTTGAAACCCAAAAGCTAAGTCATTATAAGGACCAACCCATTCTGTCGCATCAATCACGCCGGTTTGTAATGATGTGTACAACTCACCGCCGGGAATATTTACCGCAGTTCCGCCAGCACGGGTAAAAATTTCGCCGCCAAAACCAGGGATACGCATTTTCAACCCTGAAATATCATCAATACTATTTATTTCTTTATTAAACCAGCCGCCCATCTGCACGCCAGTGTTTCCACCCGCAAACGGAATTAAATTAAATGGCGCATATATCTCACGCCAAAGCTTGAGTCCACCGCCATAATGCAACCAACCATTCAATTCTTGCGCATTCATACCGAAGGGAACAGAAGTAAAAAATGGAGCCGCTAAAATTTTTCCTTTCCAATAATAAGCAGAGCAGTGACCCATTTCGACGCTGCCTTTTGAAACTGCATCGAAAACACCAAGCGCCGGTACAATTTCATTCGCTCCATGGACACTGACAACTAAACGTCCTCTGCTCATTTTATTAACCTGTTTAGCAAAATTTTCTGGTGCCAAACCTAACCCTGGAAAATTTTTCGGCCAAGTGGTAACAAGACGCCATCGATAAACTCGGTCGTTCATATTATTTTGCTGACTTTCTAATGCGATTTCGTCGCCATTTTGTGCATGTGTAAAAACCAATAAATAAAAAAGAATGATACAGGCCATTAAAAGTAAAATAATACTTAACGGCATCCACCAAGGAGAGTATCGATGTTGCATTTTAAACCTTAAAACTATTCGGTGATCTCATTAGAAACAGCCGAGTCGACTTCCGATTCACTGGGTATTGAGTCAGGGTCAATCTCGTCAGATAAAGAAATGTCTGTTGATTCTTGAGCTTCGCTTAACTCCTCTTGGGCTGCGGTCGCCGCAGAATCGATTTCCTCTGCATTTTCTTCTAAGCAACTCCAACCCCAAGATTCCTGTTTTTCAACAAAGTCTTCTGCTTTCTCTTCACAATAACCCAATTCATTATCGGCAAACCACAGAATTTGCGCGCCTTCACCTTTATCGTAAACAACTTCACATGGAACCGAATTAGATGCATTTTGATACTTGATGGCTATACGACGTTCAAAACCGGCATTACTGCAGATATAAGAAATATCGGCAAAGGACAATGTGCTTACTAAAAGAAAAACAAAAACAGTAGATATTGTGTATAAATTAATTCTAATCATGATTTTTTCCTTTATCTTTGTTATGAAAAAAATGTTAATTACGAAGAAACACAAACTTAATTTAGCGATTAGCGTAAATAGAATCCAGTAACACAATCACTTTCAATACAACAAAAAACCAAATGCTCTTAAATACAACGACCAATATTATACCCGGACTAAATAGAAAACTGACTTTTAAATAAAGAGTTAACTTACTTATTATTTTTATGGTGTAAAAGTCTTAATGCAAAATAGATAAAAAAATACTCTCGAGCTCTATTCAATGGGTTCAAGCTTGGCAAATTGAAGAACCAACCATTTAGAACCAACCTCTGGAAAATTCACCTGCACTCTTGCCCCAGCACCCTTGCCTTCAAACTGCAATATTGTGCCTTCGCCAAACATTGCATGCATAACATTTTGCCCTAACTGAAACTCAGGAAAGCTTTCAATATCTCGTTGAACCAAAGACGCATGCGTTTTAGTACCACCAAATTGAGCCGGACGAGTAACCGTGGATTTTATGCGCACCTCTTGAACCAGGTTATCAGGAATTTCTCGTACAAAGCGGGATAACGAATTAAACTTTTCTTCGCCGTATAAACGACGGGTTTCAGCATAGGAAACCACTAGCTTTTTCATTGCACGAGTGATACCTACATAGGCTAATCTTCGTTCTTCTTCTAACCGCCCAGGTTCGTCCAACGACATTTTGTGTGGAAAAATATTTTCTTCTACTCCTGCGAGAAATACGAGTTGAAATTCTAGACCCTTGGCACTGTGTAACGTCATCATTTGTACCGCATCTTCAAAATCATCTGCTTGGGCATCTCCCGCATCAAGAGCTGCGGAATCAATAAACTCTTGAAGCGGCGTAAGGTTTTCATCCTCGGTTTCAAATGCGCGACACGCGTTAACTAATTCCTGCAAGTTTTCAACGCGGACTTGCCCACGTTCGCCTTTCTCTTTTTGGTGAAACTCCAATAAGCCACTACGGCGGATAACTAGCTCTGCAATATCCGCTAAATCCAACCCGACTATCGCTTCGTCAAGTTCATCGAGTAATTGTAAAAACCCTTTAAGTGCATTGGCAGCTCGTGCCGTGAAAACATTATTCTCTATAGCGTGAATACTCGCTTGATAAAGCGAACACCCTTGGTCTTGTGCTATTTGCCTAACTGCATCGACGGTCTTGTTGCCTATCCCACGAGTTGGAGTATTTACCACGCGCTCGAACGCCTGATCAGATTGACGATTTAAAATAAGGCTTAAGTAGGCAAGTGCATTCTTAATCTCCAACCGTTCGTAGAATCTTTGACCACCATATATTCTGTAAGGTACCGCTTCTCGCAAAAATGCCTCTTCAAGAACTCGGGACTGAGCGTTAGATCGATATAAAACCGCAACATTTTGGATCCCCAAGCCTTTATCCATCCATGACTGAACACGATCGACAATGTATCTCGCTTCATCCTGCTCGTTAAAAGCGCAGTACAAATCAATCGGTTCACCTTTTTCGCCCGACGTCCAAAGTGTTTTGCCCAAGCGATCTGCATTGTTTGCAATGACAGCGTTTGCGGCATCCAGAATCGTGCTGGTAGAACGGTAGTTTTGCTCAAGACGAATGGTTTCAACTGGGGCAAAGTCTTTCGAAATTTGTTGAATATTTTCGATTTTCGCCCCTCGCCAACCATAGATTGATTGGTCATCATCACCCACCGCAGTGATAAAACAGGCTTTACCCGCTAATACTCTGAGCCACGCATATTGAACCGAATTAGTGTCTTGAAATTCATCTACCAAAAGAAATCGAAATCGATCTTGGTAATGTTTTAATAATGCTGGACTTTTTAACCACAGTTCATGGGAGCGCAATAATATTTCTGCAAAGTCGATCATTCCACCGCGTTCACAAGCTTCCTCGTAAGCGCTGTAAACAAGTTTCATTGTTTTAAGAAAAGGGTCATGACCTTCTCTTATATATTGCGGCCTGACACCTTCATCTTTTTGCCCATTGATAAACCATTGAGCCTGTTTGAATGGCCATCGCGCATCATCAAGACCCAAATCCTGATACACGCGTTTAATAAGACGAAGTTGATCATCACTGTCTAAGACCTGAAAGTTTTCGCTTAGTCCGGCTTCACGCCAATGGGATTTTAAAAGTCGATGAGCAATGCTATGAAAAGTACCAACCCACATTCCGCGGAAGACACTGTTGTTGTCATCCAGTAAACTGGACAAACGTTCGCGCATCTCACGGGCAGCCTTGTTCGTAAAGGTGACAGCCATAATTTCATACGGCGAAACATTTTCTACATGAATTAGCCAGGCAATGCGATGCACCAAGACGCGAGTTTTGCCACTCCCAGCCCCCGCTAAAATGAGTTGATTACTTGGCGTAGCGCAAACGGCGGCGCGTTGTGCCTCATTGAGGTCGTCGATAAGTTCTGAAACATCCATTATTGGATTGTATCAAAAAATCAAGTGACTGTTGGCGGTACTTTCTAGACTAACTATAAAACACAATTTCCATTATGGATCTGGAACGTAGATTTTTTCGTCGGCTGAAAATGTAATTACGCCACCCGAAGCTTTACTTTTTTGAAGCGAAATGGGTTGAGAAATAGCAGCTGGAGGTAATATTGCAATACTGAGAACACGGCTCTGAAGGCCATTTTGATCTTCAATTTCTGCATAAAAACTCAATTGTTCAATCGTGTTTTTGGTAGACATAAAACTCAAATTAATTACGACTTCATCGCGACTCAGGTCAAATCGCCACTGCGTCTGTGATCCAAGCATATCGACATCATCATTCGGGTTTAGCCTAAGAAATAACTCGCCTTGACTCGCACCTGATTTAAATTCAATTTGTACATCCTGCCTTTCGTAGATTTCTGCAACAACAGAAAGTGGAAATACGACTCGAATATCCGCACCAGGTTTTTGATGTCTGTCTCGATGCTGTTTTTCACCACCACTATAAACTGATTCAGCAAAAAACATTGTAATCAGCATTAAAATTGAAACACTTTTAAAAATTGAAACACTCATAGCTAAATCCTACTTGCAGAAACATTAAAGCAAGCCGTTCCACCAGTAAGCTCGTCATTATCTCGATTAGTCCACTCGTATAGCTCAATAACATATTCACCTTGCTCTAAAAAAGCTTGGCCCACCTCAAGGTCATTGGTAGAACTTTGAAAAATCAGATCACGAGAGGTAATGCCATTGCGGTAGATAATAAAGTCAGGATCTTTTTGGCCAGTACCTGTGCCGTCGCTTTCCGCACGCAATTGGTAGTTACCTGCATTAGCGAGGTTTAACCTTAAGAAACTAGACACTCCTAAGCCACTATACTCTCGTTCACGGTTATTTGTGCAGACACGCGTTTCTGAGTTGAGCGATAACAACTTATAAACTGGTAGCGTAAACGCATTATCACCATCATTCGTCTCGTTTTCCCCGTAGGCCCCATCGCCAAAAATAGTTTCGGTATTAAGCATACTTGTAATTTCTGCACTAAACTCGGGATTAAGTCGTGCCAGCTCATCCGCAAAGGTAAATACTGAGATGAGCGATGGATGGTTAATATAATTATCAGATGAAATCACTTCGAAAATAGGATCGAAACCCAGATTCAACTCATCGCCCAACTCATTTTCGTTGTCATAAATATCGTAAATTAATGCATGAATAGATCGCTCACTAAACCAACCCGATGATGGATTAAAACGAGATTCTAAATTTATTCTAAAACCTTCCGATTGCTGAAAAAGCGCCGAGTCGCGATAAAAATTCGTATTACCAAATACGCCTGACAGCGCATTTGCCAAGCCTTCGCTGTATACCAAGCGCATATCCAACTTAAGGTCTAAAGGATGAGCACCACCAATGCTATCAGAACGCGAAATGGTATCTTCGATATAGTGAACAAATTCATGCAGCACCACGCTTGTGTCATATTCATCAGTATCGCTATTTTCATCACCCAACAAATAAATATTGTTTTCAGATGGGTCGTAAAGAGAACTCCCAATCAAGCCCAAATCACGTCTAACATCAACCGAAGAAGATGCAATATTATTGACGCTCCAACGCAACTCCAGACGAGGCAACTCAACATCAGGTTGTGCACCTAATATAAACTGTAACGCATCATATACCGTATCCAGAATCGCAAAGGGCGCTGCCGCACGTGGCTGTTCGTAGCTATTTCCGGTCCAACCAGAAGGAGCATGTAAATCACGATTTGAATCGACGCTGCCTGATGAAGAAAGGCTTCCATCAAGCGCATAAAGTGCATTACCACTAGTGTTGTCAGTAGCACTAATATCCCAATTGGGCGCTTCTCCAGTATTTTGCAGTTCAGCTAAAACCCTTATACGAACATTGGTATTTTCTGGTGCCTCTATTTGGTATTCACCATTGTCATCAGTCTTGGTTTTATTAATAGCGTCACCAGAGCCGTCAAGTAGAACGAGATTTGCGCCTCGAACAGGCATAACCGTAATTGCGTCATAATCAAGTCCGCCGCCAACAGCTTCATGAGGAACGCGATCATATGTTATCCGACCGCTAATGGTCACCAAACTCCCTTCAAGAGGAGCAATAAATGGCGTCGCTTCCGGGGTTGGATTTGGGCAGGTGTTACACGCCAATGGAACACCTTTGGAAACAGGGTCTGGCGTTGAGTTAGCTTGTTCCTCCGAGCCCGAATCACCATCACTGTCGCTGCAGCCAGCTAATACAAGCAGCAGTAGTAAGAAAACAGATTTCGACAGACTCATTAAATCTCCGTATGTAACCATTTTATAATCTAAAAAAGAGTTGTAATATTTCGGATAAAATCCAAGTAAGATTAGATATATCAATCATTTATTAGTTCACGGGCAACAGTCAATTGTCCCATTAAGACCTTTCCATTACCACGAAAAACTCTCTATTCCCGTCAAAACCCGTTACAGGACTTTCAAAGTAAGCGCTCACATTCATTCCCGTTTCGGACACACATATTTTTATTTTAGACTCAACTTTAGAATATAATGAGATGTCTCGCACAATCCCCCCTTTCCCTATAAGCGCAGGCTCAAGTTCAAACTGAGGCTTTACTAGACTAATTACCTTTCCCTGGGGTTTAAGAATTGGAGGTAAGTTTGGCAAAATGAGCGTTTGTGATATAAAAGATACATCCATAACAATGAGATCAAACTTCGAACGCATTTGATCTTCAAAATCCTTAGGAAAAGATCTCGCATTAAACCCTTCAATACAAGTGACTCTAGAATCTTGTCGAATGCGCGCAGCGAGCTGATCACGACCAACATCTACACCAACCACCTCAGCAACGCCATTCTGTAACAAGTAGTCAGTAAACCCCCCGGTGGACTGTCCAATATCCAAAGCGCAAATCCCATCTAAATTAACCGGAAAAGTTTCAATCGCACCCTTAAGCTTTAGCGCGCCTCGCGATACAAATTGCGACAACTCGTGATCTATGACTCGAACTTCGACGTCTTCTGTATATTTAGCAGACGCTTTTTTTACTTTACACCATTCCTTGTTATCAAAAACCTCAATAGCGCCATCAGCAATATACTTTTGTGCTAGCGAGCGGCTCGTTGCTAGTCCTTTCGAAACTAATAGTTGATCAAGACGAGTCATAGTGATCGAATATAGAGAAAAAGCGGATTATTCTCTTAAAAATGCCGAGGGGCAAACCCTATTTACGATAAGGTAGTCACACTTGTGCGCTTAGTGCTTATGTGAACCTAAATCGGTTTCATCTGAGCGACCGTCATTGCTAAATCGCGTATGAAAATACGCCGATGTAATAAAAAGCGCAGGAGAAATAAGATTACGCTTCCACATGCGCCTGGGTTCTTTACATAACCTAAACAACCACTCTAATCCATATTTGGTTGCCCAAGCTGGAGCACGTTCATGGGTACCAGCAAAAAAATCAAAAACAGCACCTATGTTACCAATCACCGGAACTTCTAGCCGATGTGCGTTTTTATGGGTCCAAAGCTCTTGCTTCGGCGCAGTCATACCAACCCAAAGCGCATCTGGTTTTGCTGCATTTATTTGATCAACAAATTCAGTGTCGAGTTCTTCAGACCAATCACCGAATGGCGGCGAAGTCATTCCACATAACTCAATATGAGGGTAACGCGAAGCAACTTTTTTACTAATCAAATCCAACACTTTTTGGCTTGACCCAAAGAAGTAAACCCTGGACTTATTACCCGTAACTTGACCCTTATCGTTCAGCAGACCCATAAGCTCGCCGAAGAACTCTCCACCGGTAATCCTTGGTCCAACATCCACTTCAAACATGGATCCAGCAACACTCAGTCCAATGCCATCGGTTACCAGAACACTGGCTTCACTCAATGCAGATTTGAATTGTGAATTCGCTTCAGCAATCGCAAGAGAATGAGGATTAGCACAGGAAAATACTAATGGCTTTTCAGAGAGATCAGGGTTAGCAACTGCTTGCTCACAGCGACTCATAATATCTTTAATGGACAGCTTAGAAATTTCGTAGCCCATAAACTTTTCTGAATTTGACAAGATATCCCCTTTTTGATTCTGAAGAACCGGACAACCATCTTAGGAATCAAAATTTACACAATTATGACCGTTTTAATACAAATTTCGAAACTCGAGGCTTTGTCACAAAGATTATGGTACAGATGCTTTTTGAAAATCCACCAAACAAAAATTTAAAATAGTCTTGTATCTCAAATCAATATGGATCGAGCAGTGATTCACACAAGTGAAATATGCTTTGTTTACCCTTGCACGCCACTCTATAAATAGACACAGCTAGATCTAAACATGAACGTGTATCGCCCAAAAGTTTTCTCTGCAGTTTGTATTCTCAGCACCTCGGTATTAATAGGTTGCACAACAGCACCTAAAACAGCCTCAACGGATTTTAACCTGCCAGAATATACACAAGGTTTTTCTTTACCTGTAGTGATTCCTGCTGACCGAGAAAGCAAACTTTACCAACTCATGAATTCTTCTGGATTAGATAGCTTTATCCAAAAACGCCCTACAGCAAAACCCACAAAGGGCGTGATGGCCCACCTCAAAACCCTAGACAAGTCTAAAAGAATCCCTTATACAAGCTGTGCATCAAGAGCCTCACAAAGTGGTCCGGCATACTACAGCCTTATCGCTGAACTCAATGAAAACCTATCAAATGATGAGATTGAAACGCTACTTAAATTCTACCAATCATCAGCAGGAAGAAAAGTAGCAGAAGCCAATAGAAAAACTGAAGCGCCGGTGCTTTCACCAGAAGAAAATGCACTAGCGAGTTCGATCCAATCAACCATCGATAAAAAACTTCAATCACTCTATACCTATGATCGGTGGCTAATAAACTATGACCAACAAATTATAGACGCTTGCACTAACGCTTGAGTTCAAAAGCTTTAAAAGCTAAAACGACAACAGAAAGAAGCAACTGTCATTAGCGTCGCTTCTTTATATAAAATAGATTAATTTTTTGCTGCAAAATATCGAATGATGGTTTGCTCTAAATAACGCAAATTAACCCGTTCACCATTAGGTAAAAATACCGCTGGAGTCCCTGAAATTTGCAACTCTCTCCCAAGCTTTAAATGTTCATTAACAGGGTGAGAATCACAGTTTCTTTCGGATAAGGCTTCTCCATTCTTAAGCTTCGTTAAAGCCTCCTTTTTATCTTCCTCGCACCATGCGGAAATCATGCGCTTGCGAGAATCTTCACCACCTATTATTGGGTAAGCTAAGTAACGAACTTCAACGCCTCGCTCAGCAGCCGTTGGTAAAAATTCTTTATGAAAACGTCGGCAATTTGGGCATGCGACATCTGTAAACACGTAGATGTGTCCTTTGGAATCTTTTTCAGTACCATATTTTATAAGCTTACTCTCATCTAACTGTGCAAATTTTTTTACACGATCAGCTTCTTTTTCCTTCTCAGTGATGTTAACAACTTGCCCGTTTAAAACACCATACATCTCGCCCAAGATAAAATATTTACCTGCAGCATCGGAATATAAAACAGGACCATCTTTTACACTGACTTTATAAATGCCCGAAATCTCACTTTCTTTAATAGTGTCAACCACCACATCCGGTCGACCTTCCTTTAATCCATCGATAATTTTATTTTGTATTTTTTTATTCACTTCAGCGAAACAATCGAACGAAAAAACACCCAACAATAAAAACAGCAACCTTGTTTTCATTAAAACCTCTTGCAAACCTCAAAACTTATTGACTTAGCGAATTTAGATTAAACTCAGTCGTCAGGCATCTATTAACACCTGCCTGAGACAACGCTTAACACCTTTAATCCACCATACTAACTTATCAATGAAACCACTATAAATAAACGATTATCCACAAACAAATAAGCCCCGCTAGGCGAGGCTTATTTTATTCGGAAATTGCCGCTCAATCCTAAGCGGCAAATCCTAATCTAACTACACAAATTATGGAGTGTAGATAGCTGGAAGTGGAGAAATTCCGTTTGGAGATGGCTCACGACAGCTGTCACCGAAACGCAAGTAACGCGCTTTAATCGCAGAAGCAGCCAAGTCGTCAGTAACAACTACGTCAGTACCAGAAGTAGCAAGAATGTCGTTACCAGAGTTAGTAGCCGCTACGTAAGTAGTAGTACCAGCAGAAGCACGGATATCAGCTAAAACGTCGATTTGAGTAGCAGTTGGAGTGTTAGTACAAGCTGCACCGTCACACCATTGTAAAGTCGCTTCCCAGAAATGCTCGTAAGCACCAGAAGCAGCGTTTTCGATAGTTGGTGCTACACCGTCAGTAGCAACATATTGCCAACGAGCGCCATTAGCAACAGTTTCACCTTCACCAAGACCAGTAGACTTACGGCCGTAAGACTGGTAACCCAATGCAGAAAGCGCAGTTCCGTCAGGGATATCGTCGAAAGCACCTTCGTCATCAAGAGCAAAAGCCAAAGTACCGTCTTGTGCATCTTCGTAACACTCTTCCATATCTGAAGAACCTTGACCACCAACAGTCAAGTGAAGATCATCAAAGAAAGGACCGAAACCAGCATCACCTTTAAGATCAACATCAACGTCAACATCGATGCTATCGAACAACACTGAACCACCTACAGGTGCTTTACATGGGCTCGCCATGTAGAACAAGTTTTGTGCAACGTGAGTACCAGAACCTAGGTTACGACGACAAACAACTAAACGCTCAGCAAACTCATTTGGCAACGCATCAGTAACGTCAGCTGCAGTAGTTGAAGAACCCAAAGCAAAAGAAGCACGGATGAATGCTTTTGGAAGGATTGGGTAATCGAAACCGTTAGCCTGAACAGCAGTACGTGGTAAAGCATCAGCAAATACAGTACTTACAACAGCAGCAAATGGTTGAGCGAACAAAGTAGCAGAGTTCAACAAACCTGCTTCTGCACCAGAAAGTGGAGCTGGAGAGTTAACACCGAAAGTGAACTGTGCTGGCTCTTCGTCAGATACACCGCCCATAGCAGTAGTACAACGAGTGTTGTATACAGAGAAACGGTCTTGGTTAGAGTTGATACCTGCAGTAGTACCAACAACGTCTGGGTTGTCACCAGTACAGAACCAACGTCTTTCACGGTTAGGAGTAGGTGTAGCAGAGTTAGTCGCATCTACAATGTCAACGCCGTCGATGTCTGCTTCAGTTGCGATTTCACAATCGTAGAAAGTGATAGCAGCAGTAGAGTCGCCTACGTTTTCAGCACAGTTACCAGCTTCAACGTTCATGAATTCAACAGCTTCTGCACGAGCAACAGGGCCAACACCTTCGAAAGAACCAGGAGACTGGTTAGAGATGTAGATTGGCGCCAAAGGAGCAAGATCAGAGAAAGTGAACAAAGAGTCAGATTGATCAGCACGGTTTTGACAAGCAAAGTTGTTGTAACGACCACCTGGGTTAGAGTTACCTACTTTATCACGGTAACGAACCAAAGTACCTGGCTCACACTTACCTACAAGTACTTCAGAAAGAGGAGTACGTACAGCAGAAGCACCAGAAATATCGATTTCAACCAAAGTACCTGCAGTACGAGCTGCAGTAATTTCAGCTGGAACCATTAAAGTTTGAGCAGAAGCTTGTGAAGCTGCAATAACAGCGATAGCACCAGCTAAAGAAGTAACGTTTTTCATGTTAGTTTCCTATATATTTGACCAAGTGTTGTAATATTTTTTAATTAAATAAGGGGTTGTCCCCAATGTCGTTATATCGACCTAAAGCGACAACCCAACATGCTTAAAAATTAAGCGCGACGACGTGCAACGCCACCAAGACCAGCGATAGCAGAGATCATTAACCATGCAGCAGCTGGAAGTGGAACTGGGTTAGCAACCAAGTCACCGTTAGAAGCGAACTCTAATTTGAGACCAGTAGCAGCAATGTTGTATGGGTTTTCTGGATTACGACGAATAGAACCACGTGAACCTGGGATCCAGTTTTCGTCGATAAGAGCGAATTCAGAAACGCCGAAACCAGTAACAGAAGCATCAAAGTCAGCAACAACTGTGTAAGTACCGTTGAAACCTTGGATATTGTTAGGATCAGTAGAAGTTACTAGCTCAAGGTTACCTATTACGTTTTCCATGTCAGCAGCATCAAAACCAATTTCAGCAGGAGTCGCTGGAACTGTATCGATAGAAGTGAACAAACGACGGCCAGCATCAGCAACGTCATCAGCAGCTGTATTTGAATCATAAGCAAATACTTGCCACTCGAAGTTGTCGCTTAATACTGAAGTGTCGAAGTTAGTAACAACACCGTTTAAGCTGAAGATGCTTTCGAAATCAACACCAGTGTCAACGATGAAAGCTTGTGAGTTACCAGCGTCCCAGATACCTAAGAACAAGTTAGTACCACCGACGTTGTTCTCACCGTCTTGTGCGAAAGCTTGACCAGCAAAAGCGATTGCTGCTGAAGCGATTACAGTTTTTACAAAGTTCATATTAAAATCCCCGTTTAGGAAGTTATTCCGTAAAAATAGAAAGTTAAAAGTTACACTCAGCGCTGCCCCCCAAGTCCCTCTGACCCAATACACCACATCCTTTCGTGTATCCGGTTTTCCTTTTAACGCTGAAAATAGCTAAAGTTTCTTTGCAACTCGGCTGTCTTGCTAAACGCTCCCCGATCTTCGGAAACAAATATTAAGACCCGTAGCTTTCCGACCCCATTTCACAATGGGAGTGGCTCCTTTTCATGTTAATTAAATCAACAAAACCCTAGGAACTTCCAAAACATCGTGAAAATTCTCTCGGGAAATTTTTGATTTACTAACACAGGGCGACACTATACAGGGAAGTCAATTAACATTGAGTGACGATTAGGTTAAGAATATTTTTCAATTATTTGATTTTTACGTTAATTTTACGTTCATGTGCACCAATACTGAAAAAAACATTTGATTTATGTTTTTAAGATGATCTTACAAACAACTTGCAATAAAAATGCATTACATTTTAATTGCATAAATTCACATAGAGAAATATTCCGACACACAGAAAAACATAAAAAGTGTTTTTGACGACAAAAACAAAAGACCAATATAAGCCTGGCTTTTGTTTTTTAATCTAATACGACATTACGCTAAAACAAGCAGTATGCAATCCACTCAAGAAATATTCTCGGATAGTTTTTTAAGTGCCTTATCCCACGAGAAATTTGCATCTTGGCGATAAATTTTAAACTCAGGAAACCATACGGAAGACTCTTCGTGCAACATCCAACGCCACTCTGCTGGGTGTGGTACTAAAACACTTGCTGTGCCTCCGACACTCGCACGCAAATGCATATTAGTATTGCTAACACCAATGTAATGACTCAACAAATGACAAATTGCCAACATGGCTTCAAGATCAACATTTTCCTCACTTAAATCCAAAACCGGCTGATTTAGATTTTCTTTAAAAAAAGAAAGATCTTTTTGTAAAGGATTTCTTTGCATGATCACAATCGTACCAGGTAGATCTTTTACACATGGTAAAAACTCATTTGGTTCGATTCTTTTGTGCAGTGAACTCGCAACACCCGCTTGGCGAACTTTGCCAGCTTCCCAAGTAATTCCCCAATAAGGACCATCTCCAGCAGCGTCAAAGACTTTTTTAAATTTCTCTAACTTCGATTCAGCAACTTTTAATGGCATAGGCGAGGGAGTTTCTAAAAGTTCACCATGACCAAGCAAAAGTGGCAAATCACCTTCACCAATAAAAGCATCAAATTTTTGTGCATCGGCTAATGCAAAGGAATCTGCGTTGTAAACGCGAGAAAATAATTGGGTACGTTCAAACATGTCGCCAATACGGCTATCGGTAAGCACCGAAATATCGATACCCTTTTCTTTTAGGTGGGGAGCAAAGCGCAAAAAGAAGATTTCATCCCCCAAACCCTGCTCTTTTAAAATGCAAAGCTTTTTACCTTTTAGTTCATCGGCTTTTCCGAACCCAGGTTTAGGTAAGGCTTCACCTGTAATAGGATGCGGCAGGTAACTCAAATTTGTATCTAGACGTGTTCTCGCTAGATAATTTGGCCAAGCACAAGCAAAACGCCCATTAGACAAATCCATTAGACCTTTTTCATACTGAGTGTCTGGATGATCTGGGAAGCGAGCCAAAACATCTTCGAGCTGCGCATCAGCAGCTTTAGGATTACCCATAAGTTGATGACTCACTGCAATACAATAATGAATTTGCGGATTATTTGGGTCACATTTTGCCGATTGCAAAAGCTGTTCATGTGCTTCTGACAACATTCCCTGGTCTTTCAGTTGAATCGAATAACGAAACCGCAACATTGCTTCGGATTCTGGAAAATTAGGCAGCATGTCGAAAGCCAGATCAAACTTTTCTTGGGCTTTTTTATATTCGCCCAAATCACTCAAAAAGGTTGCTAATCTTAAAACATGATTAAACGATGTCGAATCAGACTCAAACGCTTGCTGAGCAAAATCACAAGCTTCGGAGACATTTAGCTGTTGATAATGCGCTTCGGATAGTAACCCCAAAATAGTTGCTTTGAGTTTTTTATCATCGATCTTAAGCTGGCTTTCATCCAGCAACTCGGATAATTGACTTACTTTCAAGCGAGCAAAGGAAGCGGCCTGCTGTACCGCCATTTCAAATGCTTCTTGATTTTTCTTTGCCTGATTCAGTTTGGCTAGGTTGTATTTACTCGAGTAATTTGGGTAAATCTGATCAGCTTGAAAAAACGCTCGCGTAGCATCATTCAACTGATTCGTTTCTAAATAACAAATACCTAAGTTGGTCCAAGCATCATATTGTTTGTCATCAAGTTTTAACGATTTTTTTAAACTCTTAATAGCATCCTCAAGGTTATTCAACTGCAACTGACAACAGCCCAGGTCCGCCCAAGCCAATGGCGAGCGCTTATCAAGCTGCGTAGCTTCTTCACAATAAGATAACGCTTTTTGATAATCTCCCATTGAAATCAAAGCGCGTCCCATATTAAAACGATGCGCTAAGTTTGCCGGTGCGTACATTATGGCTCGATCAAAAAATTGCAATGCCGCAGACCCTTCTCCTTGATGCATTAATGCTTGACCGATTAATGAATTCAATTCTGCATCCTGAGGTCTTAACTCATATGCCTGCCGATAGTGATGCAATGCTAACTGCATAGCGCCTTCGGCGTGATATTGACGACCTTGATTTATAAAACTCTGAGCTGCTGACACCTATTCTTGCCTCTTAAACTTTCGCTATCTTTTTCTAACTGTTGGTAAACCTTAAACATATACCCACTAACGTTCACGAGCATAGTTTCAGGCATTTTCCGATTAAACCAAGGCACTTCTCATTTAACGCTATACAATGCACAAAATTCACTCAGTTAACGGAATCGTCATAAAGGTAACTTATGCTCGTTAAGATTTAGTGAAAGGTTTTGAGAGAAATAATGATTCAAGTATTTATCGGGTACGATACTCGAGAAAAGGCTACATTTACTGTGTGTAGCCACAGTATTTTGTCACGAGCAACCCAACCGGTAAGTATTACCCCGATTATGTTAAGTCAACTGGGTCACATTTTTGATCGCCCCAGACATTCGCTTCAATCCACGGAATTTTCGTTCAGCCGTTTTTTAACCCCATATTTGTCCAAGTTCGAAGGATGGAGCCTGTTTATGGATGGCGACATGGTGGTACTAGAAGATATCTGCAACCTTTGGAATCTGCGCGACGAAAACTACGCGGTACAGGTCGTTAAGCACGAACACAACCCAACAGAAACCAAAAAATTTTTAGACCAACCGCAATCAAAATATGAAAAAAAGAACTGGTCTAGCGTCATGCTGTTTAACAATGCAAAGTGCAAAACTCTTACACCAGAATATATCAACACAGCATCCGGATTAGAACTGCACCAATTTAAATGGCTCGAATCCGACGAGCTCATCGGCGAACTTCCATTAAAGTGGAATTACCTTGCCGACTACAACAAAGAAGACGTGCAACCGGCTTTAATCCACTACACTAAAGGTGGCCCTTATTTTAAGGGTTACGAAGATTGCCAATTTGCCGATATATGGTGGCAAGAACAGCGTGATGCGATCCATGTGGAACAGAAAATCAAGTAACTTTTCTGTGTTACATTCACCGGTTTTAAATGAAAAACCTTTCGCCTGGTGGCGAGTTCATTTCTTTGCACGCGTAAAGAAACTGAACCAAAGAAACACGCCCTTCTAACTTGCAAACACTCACAAGGCAAGTTAGTAAAAGGGGTTAATCTGTGCCACATCTTGACCAAATATCAGGAAACAGCAAGGACTACACCGCCCCCTTTTGACTTAACGATTAAAAATGCGAGCGCTATGCACAATACGCCGGGACGGCCTATTATGGAGATTGCCACCCACTCCTTTAACTAAAAAGAACGTATATGTAGAAAAAGGATTAAATTTCTTTATAGTTACGCTTTGAGATAAACAAACTTTCTCTTTAAAACTTCGAAACTAAGGTTAAGCCAACTAGCTTACTATTTCGACACCCGCTCATATAGCGGTGGCATTTTCAATCTTGCATCGGCAAAAATACTACGAGGGATACTGACTTTAAATGGAGCAACACCTTCCAGAAACTCATCGGTAATAATGAGGCTCAACGATTGGGTTTTAAGTGAAGTGAGATCAATAAAACTCCCATAAATTTTTGCGGTTTCACCTTTTGCTACGTCTTTCATGGTTGAACTATCAACCCTCGGAGATATTTTTTCCGCATGCAAAATTTTTCCGCGGTCATCCTCAATCGCTACGGTATAACGGTTGTAACCTTTACGAGGTTCATCTAGTACTGTTTTTATCGAACGGTTTTTATCTAAAGGCATGACTGAAAATGAAACCTTTATCAGGCGACGCATACCTTCACGTTGATATAACCAGCGATCAATATGTAACTCAACATTTTCGTTTTTGTATACAAGTGCATCTGAGTGAGCACGAGCCAACTCATGCCAACCCGCAAGATCTTCATTCGCATAGCGAATAAATTTTTCTTTTACATTTAAGAGGTTATTAAATTTTTGATAATGGGCTTTACGCTCAAGCGCTTGAATTTCGATATCGTAACTAGCCTGCATACTCGTCGGGCAGCTTTTAAGCTTCTCAACCAGCGCATCGAGATTGCTGATTTCCTCATTAACCTGTTCGCGATAACGAGCGACCTTCTTATTGGCCTCTTCCATGCTAAAAACATGATTACCAATCAACCAATCACTATAGGCTGGCAGCGCTGTTCCCACTTTGGCAGATAGCTCGCGCAAACCCGCCTGATTAGATAATTTCTTACGAATATCTTTTAGCTCTACACTCGTACAACGGAAATCAGAAGAGACATACCCTTGTTGATTTCGATTAGAAGCACAACCAACAATACTACTTATAAGAACAAGTGTGATAAACAAACGAAACATGCTTTACTCTTTAAACAACATTTAAAACGATCAAAAGAGGTTGAAGTTTGCCTAGGTTAGATTAAGGATTTATTACTATAAAACCAAATATTAAAAGAGTGAAAATTTAAGAGGAAGAAAGGAAAAACAAAGCGCATCCTTGCGCAACTAATATTGTGAAACTGGTAGGAAAACTTACTTATTCAATTTCTTAGTAATGGATTTTCGCTTCATCAACCCTAAAGCACTTAAAGCTGAAAGCATCATCCAAGCAGAAGCAGGAAGTGGAACTTCACTCTGTAGTTGAAAATCAAGGCCAAGAGTACCTATATTTGCGGTGCTGCCAGTAATGGCAAATAAAGTTAACCAGTACTCACCTTCTTCGATTTCAAAGTCGAAATCCTGAATTTCATTCCCTCTAACGTTATAATCGAACTCAACTAACTTTTTAGTAGCCGTTGAAATAGTTCCACCGAGGTATTCAAAACCACCAATTGAAGTACTGATATCAGATAACAATAGTCTATATGTTGACTCTGGCCCTTGAAAAGTTACCTTACCAGTATAAGACCAAACGCCTATCGCAGGAGCAACCAGAGTATCACCACCGGAACTTTCTATCGTAGCACCAGGAATAATCAAAGGCTCAGCAGCTGCATGAACTTGATTAAAACCGAACAAGAAGATGACAATTGAGATAAATTTAATTAAATTTTTAGACCACATGATTTATTTCCTTTATTTAAAGATAACTGACTAGAGCAACGTTGTTATTTCTTCCTTCCTCATGAATCAAATGCTCCGACCCACTATTTAAAGAAGATGGTTCTTGACAATCGCAGGCTTTACCAAGCACATATTTGTCATATAAATAATTTCGCATAACTTGATTAGCTTGAGCTGGCTCAACTTGTGAACCGCAGATTTCTGAAAGGCGCTTAACAACATAACTGCCACTCAAACGTGACAGCAACATAAGATCTATATCAGCTGCGTCGATACATTTATCTTCTGATACTCCGCTGTTAAAAATCTCGTTAAGTTGTTCACCATTTAAATCAAAATACTCCGAAAGCTCTTCTCCCCACATAAGCCATGCTGGAATCAAATCAGCGCCCTGAAGCTCACCATCATTCAAGGGAGTGAGTTTTCTTAAAGTATTTTTAATTGCGAAGCGAAAAAGTTCTGAATCCTTTACGCCTAAGCGATTTGAGACTTCTTTTGTTTTTCGAATATCAGATTCAGACAACCTGATTGAAACATTGCGTTTTTTTCGATCCATTTTTGTCCCCAATTTTTCTGTTTTCGTTTTGTGGGCACATTTTAATCCTTTTGAGCGGTAATTTCATGACATATAGGATAAATTTTTTTTACATTTTTATTGAAATAAAAATACATAAAGATTAATAGTTTTTGTCTAAAAAAATACAAAAGACTTTAAATAAAATATTTTTGCGCCAAAAACTATGAAAAAACGAAAATCAAAAGAAATCTAAACGCATTACAAATTAAATGCAAATTAATTGCTTTTATATCTCGGTAAAGATTTGGATAAAAATGAGGAAAGTAAGTGAAAAATGATTCACTCTAAAACGATTAACATGTCACTCAAAACACTAAACACGCTAAATAAGAAAAGCGAACAACAAAAAAACAATGGAAAGAGAAAGAAATTTGCGCCAATAACAAGACAGTAATTGGCGCTAAAAGTTAAAAATAGAAAGGGTTTAGATTAAGTGGTGTCTAGCTAGAGACTCCCGTCAAAAAATACATCACCTTGAACCCGCAAAGTTTCGCATTCTGTGTCACAGTTGCGAGTAATTGCATCAAACGTGAAGGTCACACGCTTCTCTCCAGCTGTGCGACCATCAGAAACGCTGGCAACACCAACTGCAGTAGCGGCATTGGTACAAAACTGATTTTCAGCATCTGGCGTTTCAATATAGACGCCTAAACAGACTTTATCTAATTGGTACTCAGCGTTACCTCTCGCATCAAAATCAAACAAACTCACACTAATTTGAGGAAAATCAACATTTGTACTCGCAAAGGCCCTCACTTCGAAGAGATCGTCTGCGGCTTCGGGGAGAAATACTGATCGATCAACCAGGAACACTTGTGTCTCACCGTTTCGCTCAACCGTCCAGTAGTTCCCATCAGAAGATATCACCCCTGAACCAACCAACTGAAATTGAGTTCTAGGATTATCTGGATCATTAGAATCAAAATGAATTGTTGCCATAGATTCATCTAATACACTTGGTGTGAAATCAATGGATACTTCCGTGTTTTCATCAGGGGCCAACAAGGACTCGAACCCCGGGTCGATCACGTATTGGTCGTTATCACTGCCAAAGTTTTCGATGACCAGATCCAAAAAGCCATCATTATGGATTAAAAAGCGCACACTTTGCGTTTCACCAAAACTAACCTCTCCATAGTCAAAGGCTGGATCATTAAGGGGGTTTCCTGACGCATCACTGATTCGAATTCTAGGAAGAGGCTCATCAACCTCAATAAGCAGGCTTTCCGATATTTCGGCACCATCTTCGTCGGAAGCCATGGCAGTCACCGTATATTCACCCAATAGCGAATATACATGACTTACGTTTTCTCCTTCGGCCGAATCACCATCACCAAAACTCCATTGAATCGTGCAATCAGTCGCCTCTTGCGTGCTGGGACTAACACATTCACCTGAAAAATTAATCTCTGAGTTTTCTAAAACAAATTGCCGATCAGCGCTTATAGTCAATGCGAGCAAGTTAGAAAGCTCCCAAGTAAAGAAGGCTTGGTTACTATTTACCGTGTCTATCAGGCCATTTAACCCACTTACATCAAACAGATCTTGAGTCATAACAGCGCTCAATTCTGAAAATACGCCGTTTGCAATATCTAGCAGGTTGCGAACGTTTTCGATAGCAAGAAACTTGTTACTTTCGATGAATACACCGATACCAAACTTATCACAATCAAACAGCTCATCAATTGGGATTTGAGAATCAATAGTTGCTGAAAGAAAGTCCGTTCGGGAAGTTAAAGCCAACTCGGCATAAACATTGTTATAAAGTTCGCTCACTAAATCTTGATCACTATTAAAAGCGTTAGCCGAGCGAGTCGCGAGACTATTTAGCGTTTGCTCTGACAAACAATTAGCTACATTGAATCGAAATGGGTTATTCAAACCCAGCAAGGGTCTTAGCGACGGTAAGAAATACTGATAGACACTACTTAAAGAAGATGCTGCAACCAATCCATCTAGGTTACTCGCTTCTATCTCACCGAGCTGTCCTGGTCCGCTAACATCAATAGATAGGGTTTGCTGAGACGCTATACCATCTGGTAACTCATATTGAATACACTCACCCTCAATACACGTCGTTTCATCAGCGACCGCAGCACCTGTTTGTGGAGACAACTGCGTAGACGCAAAAACTTCAGAATTTAGCGAAATAAAGCGTCCACTGGAATTTTTAGCGGTGACAATTATCAAGCGAGATTCTTCTGACGCAATAAAACTAATATCGGCCCCAACTTGGCTAGCATTGCCACCTGCAGTGACTTTTTGGAAACTTCCAGACGATGTTTTCGCAGTAGCCGGAAGTGGCAAACTGTCACTCAAGTAATTCGATACAGCTAGAATAGCATTGGCCAAAGCATTCGTTATTTCATCAGAAGGCTCATTCAGTTGACCACCATTTTCGATATGCAAGTCAATTTGAGCCGCTAAAACGGCGACCGCATCAACAACAAAAGGAAATGTGCTAAATGGCTCTACGCCGTTTTCTATTCCATCGATAATGGCATTTATGAACAATGTATAGTTAAAACCATTCGCATTAACTCTATCACCTATAGCTTGCGATATGGTTGGTTCTAGCAAGAGAAGCGAAATAGCAGTAGTAACTGCATCAATTGAAAAATCACCTGTACCAATTTCGCCAACAAACGTTAAAAATAGCGCCTCACCTTCTTCGTTTAAAAGTGAAATAAACGTGTTTTTGAACGCAAGAATTGACGCCACATCGGAATCGATAGCGCGTTCTCCGCTACCACCTAGGGCTTCAAAGTTACTTAATAACCGAAGATCTGTTAACGCATATTGATCTGGTACATCAATCGAAACATCGACATTCACCATCTCAGCACAATCCACAACTAGATTTGTAACATTTTGAACTATGGTACCTACTGAATTTATGACTTCACACACCTGCCCATCTGGCAGAGATTTTAACCTCACATCATAAGCTGTGCCGCTTTCAAATTCTTCAGTGAAGACAAAGTCACCATTTCTAGTCAAGGTAAACTCAACTTCGCCATTAGTAATAGTGGCGACGCCAGTTAAACCTCTAGCAATGCCACCTAAACGGAAGGTTTGCTCATCCGCTCCTATAGGGTCTGGCTGGCTACTCGAAGATCCTCCACCACTATCACAAGCGTTCAATAGAAATGAAAAGGCCGCAGCAATTGAGATTAACTTTAAAGATTTTGTGTAACAAAGAGATCTTGCCTGCAATTTCTTAACACTCAACATTGCAATGTATTCCTAAATTAAATTTGTAAGATATTCTAGATGCCAAACAACAACAGTCTAAGATTCGACCTATCCATCAAAGGTCGTAACGCTAACAATAGATTGTTACTGTTAATTGAAGTCAGACGGTTTTTTAATCTTTTTTTTCTGAAACCAGATTATAAAGTAACTAGCTCCGATTTTTGATACCCGCCGAAATAATTTCATTTTTCTGCAATGAAATTGTCATACATTACCACTAACTTCTGCCGCTCTTCGCTAGTGGTGCAAGTGTTGAATCTTTTTTCAGGCACGATTGTCGACATAAAAGAACCATTGATTAGCCCGGCATCAGTTATCGTGTCCTCCTCGAAGATATCTGCTGTACCGTTGCTCCCAAAGGTTGAATGACATTTTTAGATAACTTTGATTATGACTCATCATAGAATTTATATTAATGCAATATGTTTGCTTTTTATTTCCCTGCAGCCATATGCTTTTGCCGATTCGCCCAAAAACTTGGTTCTTGATCCATATCTCGTAAACCCAGGCGATGTCTTATCGATACACGTTTGGGGTGAGCCAGAATTAAGTCAAAGAGAACTGCTTGTTCGACCAGACGGAAAGATAAGCCAACCTATTGTGGGTGAAATTAATGCAGGTGGAAATTCGATAGAAAAAATTCAGGCTGAGATTGCAACTCAACTCTCTAAATTCCTAAAAGACCAACCAGTTGTCACCGTGTCAGTAATTGGCCTTTCGGGAAATACAATATATGTGCTTGGAAAAGTTGCCCGCCCAGGAGAATATCCCATACGTAAAAATTTAGATGTGACACAGGCATTAGCTCTAGCAGGAGGCGTTACAACATTCGCCAAACAAAATGACATTAAGATCCTTCGACGTGATAAAAATGGAACACAAGAGGCATTTAAGTTTCGCTACGCGAAAGTAGAAGACGGAAACCGCCTTGAAGAAAATATCATATTGAAGAGCGGCGACGTTATCTTGGTGCCATGATTTATTTGATATCTAGCAACTACAATACAAAAAGCATTGTCGTGGTGATTTTTACATTATCAACACTGATTGTGTTTATTGTTTATCCACAACCTTCTCAGGCAGGAGAAAATCGATTCAGTCTTTCTCTTAGTCTCGAGCAAGAATATGATTCCAATGCTCGATTAGAAGCAGAAGATGAAATTGAACTACATGGACAACTGTTTAATTCATCGACGAGTTACAGTTATTCAGATGGAAGAAACAACTTTCGCGCCGGAGCAAAATATTCATCACGAAAATACAATTTTCCTGAATTCGATTCAGATACCGGATCAGTGAATTTAGACTATAGAAAATTATCAGAATCGTCACAAATATCACTAACTGCTTCTCATTTTCTCGAGTCGCTTAACCAAGTAGAAACAGAGTTTGACGAATCAGGAATAATTACGGAGCAGGCTTCAGAAAAAAAAACCAACAGTCTTAGCCTGGGATGGCAAAAGAGTCTTAACATCAGAAATGCTTTAAATACCAACACATCAGTCAGCTTGATACGTTTCGATGGGAATAATCTTAACGACTATGACTTGGCTGGTCTCCAGTTATTTTATCGTTATATCATAAACGACCTCACAACATTTACAATCCAGTCCTCCAATCGATTTCAACAAACAGATTTCGACACGGAAACGCTATTAAACGATCAAGTCGTGGATAATTTTGTTGTGCCGCCACCTATTCGTAGGGTGCCGGCTTTGATTGAACAAGATACCTTTATTTCTGACTTACAACTGGGTTTAGATTGGCGCGTTTCTGAAACGATGTCTATAAATGCATCTGCAGGGCAATCCTTTACGAACATTTCGCAGAATGTCATTTCCGATATTCAAATCGCACCAGCCACCCCAATAAGAGACGAAGTAATCTTTGGGGGTGAAAACAAGAGCACATCAAATACGGAAACACAATCTTATCTACTATCGCTAAATTACGATCATCTAGAGAAAACATCCTTGACACTAAACTTTTCTCGCGAGATCGAACCAAGCAGTGGAGGTTCTACCCTGATTAAAGAAGATGTTCAATTTAGTCTAAACCAAAAAATTTCTGAAAAGCAGTCCACCAGCTTTTCTGTAAGTTACGGAAAAAGAAGAGTACTAAATACTGAAACCATACCTTCGCAACGTGTACGTGACAGAGACCTAATTAGCTTAAACTCGCTATATCGAGCCAGGCTAACTCTAAGTTGGCTATCAACTTTTAGCTTGATATATCGACAGCAAGAATTTGAAGATCAAACTTCAAACGCCCCATCTGGATTTGAAGCGAGCTTGAAAATTAGCTATCAACCTAAAAGTAATATTTGGTAATTACTGGAGATTAAAGTGGAATTCGATCTAGACGAAGAAGAAAACAGCAAAACCTTTTCCGACTATGTCGCCGCAATAAAAAGGAGAAAATTAGTAATAATCGCTTCTGCTATTTGCATTATTATTATCGGAGTATTTACAACCTATGCCTTACCAGCAAAATATATTTCTAAATCTGTCATATTGATTGAAGGACAAGATGTACCTCAAGATATGGTTCGAACCACGATTACCAGCTTTGCCGTACAAAGAATCGAAGAAATTAAACAAAAAATTATGACAATTGGAAATATCATGTCCATTGTCGAGCGGTTCGGCCTACATGATGAAAAAGAGTTGCAAAAAATGACACGCTCCGAAATTGCAAATAAGTTTCGAAGGAGTGTTTCCGTATCGCCAATTAGCGCCGACGTGGTTGATCCTCGGAGCGGAAGACCTATGGAAGCGGTTATCGCGTTTAGTCTTTCTTTTCAGGGAAAGAACCCCTCAGTTGTGCAGCAAGTTGCTAGCGAACTCACAACACTATTCTTAAATGAAAACCTGAAAGAAAGAGCAAAACAATCAGTTAGCACAACAGAGTTTTTAAATAAAGAAGCCGATGCCCTAGACATAGAATTATTAGATATGGAGCAACAAATATCAGAATTTAAAGATGAAAACCAAGGCTCTCTTCCAGAGCTAGGTTCATATAATATCAATATGCTTGACAGAACAGAAAGGGAAATTATAGAGGTGAATACACGAATTCGCGATTTAGAAACCCGTGAAATCGAGCTTGCAGACGAACTAACGAGAATAAACCCCTCTGCGCCAACAATTCTTTCTAATGGGGCAGCAGTTCTAAGCGATTCAGATAGGTTAAAAGCACTGCAGACAGAACTTCGCAGAAAATCATCGCTCTATCGTGAAGATCACCCTGACTTAGCAAGATTGAATAGAGAAATTAACGACTTAGAAAACCTAGTTGGTAATGGTTTAAAAAAAGATGAAATTGGAGAACAACTAAAAGTATCTCGCAATCAACTGAGTGAAGCTCAAGATCGGTACTCACTTAATCACCCAGAGGTGAAAAGACTAGAAGCATTGGTTTCAGATCTGGAAATCGAGATAGAAAAATCTTCAAACAATGAAACTGAAATCATTCCTGATAATCCATCTTACGTTGTTCTAAGTACACGTCTAAAATCAATATCCAGTGAAAAGCGTGCGCTAAAACAAAAACGCCTAGCAATCCAAGAAACAGCAAACCACTATAAGCGACTTATATTAAAAACTCCTGAAGTGGAAAAAGATTATCAAGCACTATTGAGAAATTATCAAAATAAACAGTTTAAATATCAGGAAATAAAGACCAAGTTAATGGAGGCAGAACTAGGGAGAAACTTAGAGCAAGAACGCAAAGGTGAAAGATTTACCCTTATTCAGCCACCAGAAATTCCAGAAAAACCCTTTAGCCCGAATCGAACGATGTTAATGGGGATATCTATGTTATTAGCACTCGGGCTTTCAATAGGCATTGCATTTTTGGTTGAGGCGCTGGATTCAAGAGTTTGGGGAGAACGAGCTATCGAATTTGAAACAGGTTATAGTCCTATTGTTGTTGTACCGTTAATGGAAACTAGGAGCGCAGAAGAACTGTCTAAGGCTTTCAAGCTAAAACTCACGCTTTTATTTGTGGGAGCACTAGTTGCATCCATTTGTGCTCTAGCTCTATTTAATTCATATGTAAAACCTCTCGATGTAACTTGGTACATGCTGTTACGACGTTTTGGACTGCACTAAATATTAAGAGGATGAGTTATGGAACGCATACAAGAAGCAATAGAAAAAGCTAGAAGGGAAAGAAAAGGCTTTGTCGGTGGCGAGTTCGAGCATGAAAAAGTATCGACTTCAGAAGCTCAAAACCGATTGCAAAACAGGCAAAAAAAGCGACGAGCAGCGTCAATTATACCAAAACACAAAAAATAAACTTTTCAGATGAAGAATTAAAATCCAAGCTATTAGTAGCTGGTTTCGCACATGATGCTCGATCAGAGCCATACAGACATTTGCGAAGTCAAGTATTAAAAACTATGCGAACGAATGGTTGGCAATCACTTGCCATTACCAGCCCAAATGCAAGCAATGGAAAAACACTCACCGCTCTCAATTTATCAATTTCCTTATCTCAAGAAGTTAACCAAACAGTACTACTTGTTGATCTAGATTTAAGAAATCCCAGCGTTGCGAGTACTCTCGGCATCACTGAAGTTAAAGCAGGCATAGTGGATTGTGCATTTGAAAAAGTCGAACTCGAGAACATTCTAATCAACCCAGGATACCCGAGGCTCGTTTTAGCTCCAGGGACACCGCAAGGTCATCAGACCTCAGAAATTCTTTCATCACCAGAGATGCTATCTCTCCAAGAAGAATTAAAATCTCGGTACGCAGATAGAATTATAATTTATGATTTACCCGCGCTGTTAAGCAGTGATGATGCCCTAGTATTTGCACCTAGAGCAGATGCAGTTTTACTAGTAGTTGAACACGGAGGTAGTTCAAAAAATGATTTAAAACGAGCAATAAACTACTAGATGGTGCCAATGTTCTCGGGACAATTGTTAATAAAATGAAATAGTTTATTCATTCGGAATCTGATAAATGTATCTAGCTCACTTTAATATAAAGAAAAAGCCATTTGATCTTACTCCAGATCCAGAGTTTTTACATTTTTCCAGTAAGCACAAAATGGCTTTTAGCCTTTTACAATATGGCGTCTACGAACAAACTGGTATCACTGTAATAACGGGAGAAATTGGTTGCGGCAAGACCACATTGATTCGACGTTTACTTGCAACCATGGAAGAGGATAAGTTTGTTGTCGGCCTAATCATAACACCCATGAATCGCTTGGAGATTTGTCAATTTGGATTGCTCACGCTTTTGGTGTTGAACATAAAAACAAGGACTCCGTTGAACTGTTTCAAGCGCTACAAGACTTCTTTATTGAACAATATTCCAAGGGGTTGAAAGTATTACTGATTGTAGATGAAGCACAAAATATGGATGCCACCAGCTTAGAAAAGCTACGTTTATTTACGAATATCAATTCGGAACAAGACGTTCTTTTCAGATTTTGTTAGTAGGTCAACCAGAACTTTCTAACTTGTTATCGCAACCCCCACCTTTCTCAAATCGCCCAGCGAGTATCTGTTGAATACCATATTACTGCGTTAAATTGGGTGGAACCAAAGACTATGTGTTTCATCGGCTAGCAATAGCAGGAGCTCAAGCACCAATATTCAATCACGAGGCCATCGGTGTGATCTTTTACTATTCAGGTGGTATCCCAAGACTCATAAATACACTTTGCGATTACGCTCTCGTTTACGCATATGCGTTAGGAGTCAATAAAGTCGATATCAATACTGCAATCGAATCATTGAAAGATAGAAAAGTAAGTGGAGTGAACAGATTCATAAAATTTACCGAGGAAACCGAGAAAGTTAGAAAAATGTTGCAACAAAATACCGGTCTAGATATTGCCCAAACTTGCATAAAACAAACTGCCATTTCATAGGATATTCGTCGTGACTAAAATTTTACATATAATAGAAGCGCTAGGTGATTTTGGCGGAACACCAAGAAAACTTCTTTATTTGGCTGAACAGCAAGAAAAACATGATATTCAGAATTATTTTTTCTGCTATCGCCCTTCCGAGATTACAGAAAAATTCGAGTCATTAGGATGCCAAGTTATAAATGCAGGTACATTGCGTCACGACAAATTAATATATTCACTTTACAAAGCAACAAAAAAAATAAAGCCGGACGTTATATGTACTCATTTCACTCGCCCATTAATAATTGGATCCACAATATCCCGGCTTTTAGGTATCCCTCATGTCCATAGTGAACATTGTAGTCCCGATTACAGAAAGGGTGCTTCGTCATGGTTTTCAGCGATTAGCATGAGAACATCGAGAAAAGTCATTTGTAACTCCAAATTTACTCAGGCTCACTTTGATAAAAAGTACCAACGAGAAGCAAAAAAAACTGTCGTAGTGTACAACCCTGTTAAAACCAGGAAAGTTTCTCATGATTACAATATAAAGGAGAAATATACGATATCAGAAGATGATTTTGTAATAGGACACGTTGGAGGACTTGTACCTTGGAGAGACCATATAACCTTGTTAAGGGCCTTTACACTAACATTAGACATACACCGAAACTGCAAGCTAATAATTGTTGGTGACGGACCCTGCAGACAAGAACTGGAAGAATATATCGTTAAACATAGGCTTCAAGACAAAGTATTTTTAGTAGGTTACTCTAACGACATTGGTAACTTTTTAGATATTTTCGATGTATTCGTCAACCCGGCCATAGAGGAAGGCTTTGGAATAGCAGTAGTAGAGGCTATGCTTGCAGCCCGACCAGTTGTCTTGGCTAACGCCGGAGCCCACCCAGAACTAATACAACAGGACAAGACGGGATTTCTATACAAAAAGAAAGACCCAGAAAGTCTGTTCGAAAAACTCACTTTATTAGCCCAAAATCCAACCAAGAGGGATTTGATAGGACAGCATGCAAAATCCCATGCAAGTGATTTGTTTTCATTGGAAAACTATGCCAACAACTATTATAGCGAAGTTAAATCCGCTATTAGTTAAAGATAAATAAAAGTCTTTTTAGTAAACAAGATCAAGATTTTTTATTTGCAAAAAAAGACTAACAAGTACTGAGAAAAATGAAGATCAACTCCCAACACTTCCTCTTCCTGGCATTGTCCAAATAAAAAGCAAGAAGAAGCTAAATCAAGATCTCCTATTTTTTATGGTGTTCGCGGGTATTCCTAGTAGTTTTTTTGCACTATTTGATTTTAACTTAATATATGTGGTTGGCCTGTTTGATTTAAAAATGCTATTAATCCTAGCATCCATCCCTTACCTTATTTTAAATTTAAAGCATTTAGGTAAACTCGCAGCTATTCCGGGAATGAAGCCATTATTAGTAGTAAATGGCTATATAGTATTGGTTTTTATGTTCTCTATTCTTCGAGGCATCCCGATCAACGAAATCATTACAGTGATGCGTTTTAGCTACGCTTACCCAATTGTGGGGCTCGCATTTTTACTTTACATTTATGGTTTGGGATTGAATAGAATCTTTAGGCTATTTTTCTGGCTTTTTATAGCAAACGTAATTCAAGCGAGTTTATACATTATATCTAACCTTTTTGGTGTAGAAATATTTCAAGCTAGAGCAAAAGACCCATTAGAATTTGAAGGTAAAATTTTATATCAGAATACATTCGCCATCCCCTTATTCAACATGGCTGTATTCGCTATCGCATATTTTTACAGCATTTCTAAAGGTAAAATAATACACTATTTAATTTGGACAACAGCTCTATCGGTTATTATTTTATCCTTTGTTCGCAGTTCAATAGTAATATATGTAATACAACTTCTTATTATTTCTACACTCTCTTTGTTGAAAATTAAAAGGGTCAAATTTAGTCGAAATATTACTTCTCTTTTTGGATTATTATTTTTATCACTTTCGCTTATCGTGATTTTTCCTTCACATTTGGATCAGCTAATTGAAAAGGCAACTGGTGGCTCGGAAAGTGGGGACCTTAAAGAATTGGAAGACACCACCTATGGACTAAGAACTAAAGCAATAGCAGCCTCATTTAATTCTTTGAGTGAAAAAGGCCTATTGCTATTTGGTACTGGTTACATTAGAGAAGAGAATAAAAAAGGGAAGTATAGTTTTGTTTTGGGAGGCGACACCTACGTTGTACCAATTCTCTTAACCGAAGGCGTGGTTGGGCTAATCTTAAGATTGACGCCAATTATTTTGATTTTGTTGATTAATATAAGAGAGCTAACTAATAAGTCTAAAAGAAAGTACCATCATTACTCCATAATTACCATTAGCATCATTATTCCTGAACTGATCAATATTGTTCAAACATCCATATTCACGCATTATCACATTCATTTACTTTTTCTAGCCACTCTAGAGATTATAAAAATGAAACATAAAAAACTGGATAAACATAAACAGAATCTGTTACATGAAAAAACTATAAATACCAATCAAAATGTTCAAACTGAATAAAAATTTAAAGAATTCATTATTCAATATCCTGGATTCTATTTTTCTACCAATTTTGGCCATATTGGTCACACCATATTTTATTGAAAAACTTGGCATTGCTGAATATGGCTTATGGATCTTAATTAATTCAATAATAGCTTCAATTTCAATATTTAATTTAGGTGGTGCCGCCACAATCATTAAGTATGTTTCACACTACCGCGCAAAAAATGATATTCGAAAAATAAATCAAGTTTTTGGTACTTCATTTATATTTCAGATCTTTATTTCGTTAATACTATTTATCATTTCATCCTTATTCGTATTGACAAATAAGTATCACCAGTTAATCAATTCAAATCCAGAAAATCTCGACACTATTACATATGCTATTTTTCTAGGTACAGGAATTCTAGCGATCAGAAATTTGGAACAATTGGTTATTGGCTATTTAAAGGGATATGAAAGATTTGATTTGGCAACAATTATTTCAATCATCTCAAAAACTGTATTTTTAGCCTCGCAAGTCCTAGCGGTATATCAAGAACAAACATTACTTGGCGTATTCAAATATAGCCTAATCGCTATTTCAATAATTCTTACATTTCAACTTATCCTAATTAAATTTTACACAAATTCGAGTCATCTATTTTTAAATTTTAACTATACAATATTAATAAAAACAATATCTTTTAGTGGCTGGACGTGGCTACTTTCAGCTTCAATGATAATAGCTACACAAATGGACAAATGGATAATTAACTTATTAGCGGACTTGGAAAAATTGGGCTATTATTCAATAGGCTTTTTAATATTCAATCATTTTCATATGATTTTAACTTCGAGCCTAGCCTGGATATTTCCTAAAGTATCAAGAGAAAGAATAACAACAAATACATTAAAACTATTCCAAAATGCAAGCGATTTTGCTGTTGTATCAAGCACAGCTCTATGTATTATCGCATTGTCTTTCGACAGTCTTTTTAAAATTTGGCTAGGCCAAGAAACATATGACAACAGTATTCATTATATACAGTTACTACTAGCTATTCTGCCTATATACTCCTTATCAATTGTGCCGTTCTTCTTTTTAAATGCTAACAATTTAGTAAGACACAATGTATATGTTGTTTCAGCTACAGGTGGTTTGAGGTTTGTTCTGATGTTTTTTCTTTACAAAGAATATCAAATAGAAGGTATTATTTTTGCATTCGGATTGAGTAGTTTATTTTCTGTCTATTACTATCTTTGGCTTATTAAAAGCAAATTAGATTTTTTAGAAATTAGAAATATATCTTATGCATTACCAACCGCTTTTTTTTCTTTATTCGTTACTCTTGCGGTTTACAAAAAAGTTAATGATATAATTTTAATAACATTAGTTAGTGGCTTTCTATTCGCGCTATACGTCTTGACCTATCGGAATGGTTTCACTATGAATATTTTCCGAGAAAAATACCAAGCTAAATAAATAAAAGCGATAAGATATTAGATATATTTCTTTTATTAACTTCGATACTTAAAAACCAGCCGAAAAATTTCTGCTTGACGTTTCTTATCCGCGAATTTTATTGGCTAAGTCCCTTGCAAATTTATATTTTTTCAATGGAGCAGTTAGAATTATGTATAGATCATGTCTAATTCCAGATGAGAGAAGTTTACCGCCGTATTTTCTTCTAAGCTTTATAAGTTCACGACAGAAATTTTGAGACCCTTCGGATGTCTTCGAATTAGACTGTAATCTAAAATGAGCTAAAGTCTCAGGGATATACTCAATATTAGCTAAAGTTGATACTCGAATAAAAAAATCTCGATCCATTACATAATTTAACTTTGTATCAATATATCCTATGTCATTAAAAACAGATCTTTTAAAGAAGATTGATTGTTGTGTAATCCCTCGTGCAATATTAACCAGATAGTTATTTGTATATGTTTTGGATATGACTTTTTTTATTTCGTTTCCTGCTTCATCAATAAGAAGTAAATCTCCAACAATCGCCAAGACATCTTCATTTTTAGAAAAATATTCAGATACGATTTTTAAAGCACCAAAATGCAGTCTATCATCCGAGTTTATCCAACCGATAATTTCTCCAGTTGCTTTTTTGAACCCTTTATTTAAGGCATCGCTTTGCCCATCATCCGGCTCTGATGTCCAGGTAATGTAGTCGTCGTATTTTTTTAACACTTCAACCGATCCATCGGTGGAGCCACCGTCCACTACGATATGTTCAATATTCGGATACTTTTGATTGATAATAGACAATATATTATCTTCCAAATATTCTGACTGATTGTATGAAACTGTAACTATAGAAATCTTAGGTGTTGGAGCCTGGGTCATAAAATTAAAATCCAAAATATAATTTCGATTTACTAGCTAGAGCAATCCATCAACATCAAATATGTGCTTTCCAAAACCTTGTGGCTTCACTATAAACACTTTTTTCATATTGATTCCAGCCATGGCAGCCTAAAGGCTTATCTAATCCATACTTATCGATAAATTCTTTTGGTTCTTGATCCAAACCAAATTTCACAGCGGTTTTTTCATCTGATACTTTAAAGCCCTTACAATATAAAGGTGCACAATGAGAGTAAAACAAGTCTTCATTAAATTTCCAGGATTTTAGTCGCCAATTAAGTTTTTTTAGCACCTTGATAAATGCATCTACCTTTCTAAGAGAAAACCCACCGTTACCAACGGTTGTACTCTTACCAAGCAATAAACGACAGATCCCACCCAAACGTAGGTCTAATGGGTAAACTTTTGCAAACAATCTATATATATTTTTCCTTGGCCAAGGCGCTCCAATATAGTCGAAATCTAAGGTAGTAAATTCATCTAACCTGGAGCTAAATAGATAGCAATCAAGCTGATAAATTAGAATATATTTGTAATTAATGAAACGCTTGTAAAAATCGATTTCTAACATAAGTTTATTGTAACCCGACACAGATTCAAAATAATGGTCGGCAAACCTTTCTACACGAACATTTGATAATATCTCTGGCAACTTCTCCACAACCAAGGAATCTGGACAAACTAGCTTAATATTTTCTGGATGAATTAACTCACAAAGCCTTTTCACAGAGACAAGTTCTTCTACACTAATCTCATCTTTATATATAGGTACTACAACAAGCAATGAGTCTTTAAAGGATTTTTTTTCCATTGATTACTTTTCTTTTAACTACTAATAGGTGTTCATTAGTAGATTTACATAGAAATAATAAAGCGTAGATAGACATTAGGATTATTTAACAAGAATAACCATTTTAAGCATTTTTTGTTTCCGGCCTCTATCACGCTTCACCGAGAGATATTTTAGGTTGAGCCAAGAGTAATTCGAACAACAATAAAAATTTAGATGTAATCTAAATATCGTTGAGCAACAATCTCCAAAATCATTTATTAGGTTATTACCAATTAGTTACGTTAAAATGACATTAACTCATATCAACAGCAGTTAATTTTTAGTGTGGAAAGTCATAATTATTTAACCCAATAGTGCTAAAACCCGCTGACTAAGAACTTCTTTATATTAAAATTCGAAATGAAACTAGTCATCCTAACCAATATACTTGCACCTTATCGCATCGATTTATATGAAAAAATAAATTCCTTGGTTGACGAGCTAACTATCGTTACCCTAGCTGAAAAACATGAGAATAGATCTTGGTCAATACCTGATGACTACAATTTTAAAGTAAAGCAGTTACCTGGTTACCATATACGGCCACCAAGCCATGATATTTCGATCCATATAAATCACAGCGTAATTCGTACTTTAGCAAAAATCAGCCCAGATGCAGTCGTTAATGGTGGCTTTTCCATTGCCAATGTTTTCGGATTTTTTTATTGCAAGCTCTTTAAAAAAAACCACATTTGTTGGGGTGAGCTTACTCTCGACGATGGCGCGCAAAAATATTGGATTATGAGACAAATAAGACGAACAATTATTTCTCGATCTCAAGCCAACATAGGCTCTTCAAGCTTGTCTAAACGTGCGTTTTTACATTATGGTGGCAATCCGAAACAAACCAGTATTTCAGTGATGCCAATAAATGTTTCGAGTTTCGCAACAAAATCTGAAAGTGCAAAAACCCAGAACCCACCGGCAATTATTCAAAAAAATATGCCCACGATACTCAATGTTTCACGACTTATAGATGTTAAAGGTTTTATCGAACTGTTTGAAATTTACGCTAGATTACTCAATTCTTTCGGAGAATTACAACTAATAATCGCAGGAGAAGGAAATCAACGTGAGCGGTATGAAAATATTGTAGCAAGCAACAACTGGAGAAATGTACATTTTATAGGGCATCAAACCGAAGCAAATCTTTGCGAATACTATGCACATAGTGATCTTTTTCTATTTCCTACACTGAGAGACCCGTTTGGCGCAGTGGTGAGTGAGGCCTTAGCCTGCCGATTGTTAGCAGTTTCCTCGATACACGCGGCAGCAACTGAAGACTTAATAGAAGAGGGCATTACCGGCTTTAAAATTGATCCTAAAAACTTCGATGAATCATGCGAAGTCATCAAAAAAGCACTCGAACTTCCTAAAGAAGAGAAAGACAGAATCACTGAAGCCGGTTATGAAAAGGTCATACAACATGACTTCTCGGTGGCAGCTAATGAAATAGTTGAAGCAACTCGAAACTCATTCAAGCACAACACGAAATAGTAAAGTGAAAGTACTTCTTGGCCATTGTTTTTACCGATCTAGCGCCCCGAGTGGTGAAGATTCCGTTTATCGAAATGAAAAAGCCCTCTTGCAAGACAATGGTATCGAAGTAATTCCTTTTGAAAAACACAACGATGATATAGAAGGACTCAATTTTATTGGAAACCTAAACCTCGCTAGGAATACCGTTTGGAATAACGCCGCATCAGAAGAAATAAAGCAACTTATAATTAAAGCAAAACCAGACCTAGCGCATTTTCATAATACTTTCCCACAAATGTCCCAAAGCGTTTATAAGACGTGTCAAGCTCTAGGAGTGCCTGTTGTTCAAACTCTGCATAACTTTAGATTTGTGTGTGCTTCAGCGTTACTCCAAAGAAATGGATCACCCTGCGAAGATTGCTTAGGAACGAATTTAATACCCGCTATAAAGCATAAATGTTATCGCGGGTCACTAATCGCAACGTTACCATTAGTCTCAAATATAGTATTTAACCAATTAAATGGGAACCTAGAAAAGAACGTTAACAAATACATCTCTATGACAGAGTTCACTCGCAGCAGACTTGTTAAAGGAGGATTACCGGAGAACAAGTTTTCTGTAAAGCCAAACTTCGTGACAGATCCAGGTGAGCCTAGTTATACAATGGGAAATTACGCCATATACGTAGGTAGGTTAACCGATGAAAAAGGAGTGAGAACACTAATTGATGCCTGGATGTTTCTCCCACCTGAAATACGCCTGGTCGTAGTGGGTGATGGGGAACTCATGCCTACCTTAAAACAGCAAGTAAGTTTGCACAATCTAAATGTTGAATTTGTGGGCTATAAAAAAAGAGAAGACGTTTTCGAACTTATACAAAATTCGCGTTTTTTAATCGTACCATCAGAATGTTATGAGGGGTTTCCTGTGGCAGTCGTAGAAGCTTTTGCCAAGGGTAAGCTCGTTGTTGCATCGGCGATCGGTAGCTTAAATGAAATTGTGGAAGAGGATAAAACTGGATCAAAGTTTACTGCCGCCAATCCTCAATCACTTTCTTCAACCATTGAAAATCTTTGGTATGATGAAGAAAAGATATTGCGTTTATCTCATCACGCCAGAGAAACCTATTTGGCAAAATTCACAGCTGAACAAAATTTTAAACAGCTCATATCAATTTATAACGATTGCCTCGAAGAAAAAAACTCATACTAAATGAATATTGTGCTTTTAATGTCAGTTATTTAGACTTTCTTAGTCGATAGATGAAAAATAAAACCCCACTTAACAAAGCCCAAGCTGGCAGCATGGGAATTTCATCTTCCTCTTCAGTTGAAAACTGAACTTCAGCTCTAAGCTCGATAGTTCCTATCACGCCACCAACTGTATCAACGGCTATACGGTACTCTTGACCGGAAGTTTGATTAATACACACTCTACTCGTTATCAAACCGCCATCATTATCATTTGATGCCACTTCCACCAAAGAGTTGAAATTTGAGCCCACGTAAACAGCTATTACAGTATCTACATCACTATTTTGAGTATCAAAACAAACGGGATTATCATTTACTGCGTTCCAAACCCACCAAATGGATTTTCCACCGGATTCCCCAGCGTGGGATGGTTCGTTAAGCTCTGTCGTTGCATTTATGTTAGCCACTTGACTTGTTTGCGTAAGCTGAATTGCAGAACTAAACGAATCGTTAATAGCTCCTAGCGCATAAAAAAGATCTAGTCTCGGCGTTGTTACATTATTTCTGGAGTCTGTAATTTGCACGGCACTTTGCTTTAAGCGCACTTCTATCTGCTCAGAGGTTTCATTAGGATAAGCGGATCTAAGCAGTGCAACAGCACCAGCAACATGCGGCGATGCTTGAGAAGTACCACCTGCTTGCAAACCACCAGCGGCTATGACAGCTCCAGGCGCCAGTATATCCAGGAAATCGTCACTATTAGAAAAACACGTAATCTGATCGAGCGTTCTCGATGAGTCTTGGCAATTCGTCCAGGTGACACCGCCGCCGTTCGCATCATAAACTGCACCGACAGATATCGCTTCCGGAGTACATCCTGGTGAAGCAATTCCATTACTATCTCCAGAATTTCCAGACGAAGCAATCACCAAAATACCTTGATTTCTGGCATTAGAGATAGGCGTTCGAAATGGATTTGCAAAAGCACAAGGGCTGCTGAAATTGGTAGTAGACCCAAGACTCAAATTTACCGCAACGACATTGAGCTCATCTCTATTTTCAATTGCCCAATTAATCCCTTCAATTATATCTGACGTGGCAATAGAACCATTCGCTAAAATATCTAAAACTGCGAGATCAGCTTGTGGGGCAACACCAGCGACTATCGCTGAAACATTCGTCCCGTGACCACTATCATCTAAGTTATTATCTTCTTCTCCAACATCAAATGCTGCAACGACTCTGCAACTTTCTGGTACTCCGGGGGCAGAACAAGAACCAAACTCAGAACGCCCATACCTTACCCCGGTATCCAACACAACAACGGTGGTGCCGTCTCCTGTAAAAGAAAACTGATCAACCAATGCAGGCTGCCTTATGTGTGAAACACTTTCGTTTAGATGCAACTCGAGCTTTTCATCCAGATAAATCGCTTTGACACTTGGATCTCTAAAAAGCCGCTCGAGCGCCAAAGAAGATTTAATTCTTAGCGCATTTAAAGGTAGGCGGTTATATTGACGCTTTAGTGTAAAATCCTTTTTATTAATGGCACTTAGAACTGAACGTTTTCTAGTTTCCATTTTCTCAATTCGGGATGAGGCAGAGAATTTAATTGATTTTTCAAATCCTGCGGAAGTTTCATCATTGTATTCAACAATGACATCTATTTCCTTGGCATCGTATAGGCTTTCCATTAAATTTGGCGCTATTTTTCTTTCAATTAGATTACGTTCACGAATGTCTTTCTCGATTATCGCTCTTTCTAACTGAGCAAATACTTTGAAGCTCATTCCCAAAAAGATAATTAAGAAAAATGTATTATTAACAGCTTTAAAGAATTGCATTCTTGGAAATATGTTTAATTTTATTCTCATAGCAATCAGTCTTAGTTGCCCAGCAAAATAACTGCAAGATGGAAAAACGCGAAAATTACTGATTTGTTGTTGCTGGAGGATTACAAAAATTAAAACTAACTGAAATTATGGTATGGAATGATGAATGAGCTAAATTTCTGAAATAAATAGATATAACATTGGAAATTTTCATAAAACTTATACATTAACTAGATATCCTACAGGGTCTATCTTTAGAAAGAACTTGTCTAATGGAATTTTTTAACAAGTACCGCTTTCCGCTACTATTTTTAGTGTTTTTTATCGTCTTTCAATGGCTGTATTATTCATCTGGCACAACCATCGAACACATTCTGGTTGATCAGCTAACAGTAAAACCAAGCGCGGCCCTCATCAACCTTTACAACAGCGATTATCAAGTGATTGCTGAAGGTTCAAGACTTGTATCGTCTGTAGCAAGAATTAACGTATTAAAAGGCTGTGAAGGAACAGAGGCCATTCTCATGCTATTTGCGGCGATAATAGCTAGCTTTCGCCCAATTAAATACACAATTTTAGGATTGATAGTTGGCACGCTAATCATATTTCTGATCAATCAACTTAGAATTTTTAGTCTGTTTTTAATCGCAGCTCATCAACGGCAGTGGTTTGAGCCGGTACATGGCTTCATAGCCCCCATGATCATTATTGCCGTTATCGGTTTGTTTTATTTAGGATGGCTTCGTTTTGTTAACCAATCGACTTCTCCCCAACAAGCTTGATTGGTCTAAGATAGCGCTTCTTATTATTGCAGCAATTGCAATATTAACTCTTGCGCTCAATTTCGCTTCATCCTATGGCAACTTTTGGATTCCTTGGTATAAGTTTATTCTAGGGTTACTTGAAAACCGGTTTTCAATTGAGACCCTAAGGCTGACAGAAGTAAAGACCGAAACCATGTTTCAACTAAAATTGGTCGTTACAAATCCACTGACTCTTTACGGAACCTCGCTACCAGTTGGTGGAGACATCTCCGCGTTTACCTTACTAGCACACAGCCTTCAACACATAATCATTTTGAGCATTATCACTCTGGCGACAATTATTTTTTGTAAGGTTTATGCGTGGCGATTAATCGTGACCTTTTTGGTTTCTGTATTAGTACTAGAAACACTTGATATTCCGTTACTTTTACTGGGGAGTATTAACACGATAATTTTTGAAAATTTGGCTCCAGATAAACTAAATACTTCATTTTTAGTATGGTGGGTAGACTTTTTAAATAATGGCGGTCGAATCGCACTCTCTGTATTCGCAGGCCTCCTCGTTTTTGAGGTCGGCAGAAAACAAGAGAATACAGAGTGAAAAAGCTACTCACATTTTGGCGTGAATTTCAACTCGATGCTCACAAAAGCACAATTATCAATTTCCATGTCAATTTTGAAACTTATATGTAACTAAAATTTCATAGGATTCCCTCCTCAAAAATTTAAGTCTGAATCAAAATACCATATTGAGCCAAATTATGAGTTCCGAAATCGCATCCACGGAAGAACGAGCAAAATTATCTCCCTCTAAGTTTTCAATTGAGGAATATTGGCCCCTTATTTACCTTACTATCGGTTTAGGCTTGCTCGTGTTTCTTCTCTACGATGCACTGGCATATATGGTGTATATCTGGGGAGAAGACGAATATAGTTATGGATATATGGTCCCTATGACCACAATATACCTTATCATGAAGAAATTTCCCGACTTCGAAGATATGGTTCCTAAGGCGCAATGGCTAGGAGTTGTAGTGCTTCTAGTGGGACTAGGCGTTTTTCTAGTAGGCGAGCTCAGTTCTCTTTATTCCATTATTCACTATGCATTCATCATCTGTATTTTTGGATTATTCATTACGTTAATTGGTACTAATGGCATTAAAAAGATCAGTGCAGCCCTCGTATACTTGATCTTCATGGTTCCCATTCCTCATTTTATCTTCTTCAACTTATCCCAAGAACTACAACTAATATCTTCAAGCCTCGGCGTTGCAATATTACGGCTAATGGATGTGAGTGTTTTCCTTGAAGGAAATGTAATTGATTTAGGCGTCTTTGATCTTCAGGTTGTAGAGGCGTGTAGCGGGTTAAACTACCTCTTTCCACTCATGAGTTTTAGTTTTTTAGTAGCCTATATTTATGAGTCAAAAGCTTGGGAAAAAGTGATCATATTCTTGTCCGCAATCCCGATTACTATTTTTATGAATAGTTTTCGAATTGCCATCATTGGTATTACCGTTGACAACTGGGGAATAGCGGCAGCACAGGGATTTTTGCATGACTTTGAAGGTTGGGTAATTTTTATGGCGTGCCTTGGTCTGCTTTTCTTAGAAATATGGCTAATTCATCTTATAACGAGACAAAAAGGAAGCGTCATTGACCGCTTGGATGTGCACTTACCTATTGAAGTATATAAACAATCTTACTTTACGAAACTCTTGCCTCACAAGCGCTTACCAATTGTAGGAATCATTCTTATATTGCTTTCAGTTCCTTTTGGTTTAAGTCTTTCCGAACGACAAGAAAGTATTCCAGATAGATCAAACTTAAATGCTCTCCCATTAATAAATAATGGTTGGTGGGGAAGAGAAGGTGCACTGGAGACAGATGTCATTGGCGTTCTTAAGTTTACTGATTATTTTATCGCTGATTTTAAACACAACGATTTTGCAAAGCCGGTAAATTTCTATATCGCCTACTATGAATCACAACGAAAAGGCGCCTCAATCCATTCACCTAGGACCTGTTTGCCAGGTGGTGGATGGAAAATGCGTTCCCTCGAAGTCACTCAAATAGAAGGCGTGCAAGGATCAGATGGCAAACCATTAAAAGTAAATCGATCTGTAATCCAAAAAGGCGAGCATAGAACCCTTGTGTACTATTGGTTCCAACAAAGAGGTCGAGTAATTACAAACGAATTCTTAGCCAAATGGTTTATTTTTTGGGATGCACTGACTATGGGACGCACTGATGGCGCTTTAGTTCGTGTGACCGCGTCACTAAGTGAGCAAGAGTCGATCGAAAGTGCTGACACTAGACTCAAAGCTTTCTTGGGCAACTATGTTCCGATGTTACCAGAATATATTCCCAACTAAAGCAAATGACAAACAGTATAAAACAATGGTTATTTCTGATAATCAACATTGGTTTATTTGAGCATATCCAGCAATGATCACTGCGCTACTCAATTTTGCTATTTCATTGTTTATGAGTCTTACACTCATTCCTGTTTTTATGAAATACGCAGCAAATCTCGGCTTGTTAGATCAACCAGACGGAAAGAGAAAGATTCACTCTTCCCCCATCCCTAAAACGGGTGGACTCGCCATTGCTGTTGCATCAATATTACCAATAATCTACATAAGCACAGAACTTACCGAATTACTTCCACTTTTGGCTGGTTCGGTAATAATCATTATTTTTGGTTTTCTAGATGATATATACGATTTAAAAACCTGGAAATTCTTGGGCCAATTTGTCGCTGTGGCGGTTTTCCTAGGATTTACTCCAGGCATTGCCGAAAAAAATCTTTTTCTACTAGACAGTATTCCTGTTTTTTTGAACTACCTCATACTATTCTTTTTCCTTCTGGGAGCCACTAACGCAATTAATTTATCAGATGGTTTAGATGGTCTAGCTGCAGGATTAACATTAATTAGTTTAATTTTAATTGCTTTTCTAGCGAGCGAATCTGGAGTTACTAGTATTCTATTTGCATCACTCGCCTTAATCGGTGCCCTAATGGGTTTTCTCCGTTACAACACCCACCCGGCAAAAGTGTTTATGGGTGATACTGGTAGTCAATTTATTGGTTTTGCAACTGCTTCCCTAGCGCTTTACACCACCCAACACGCCGAATCAGCCGTCAGCCCTGTATTGCCCATATTAATTACGGGACTGCCTGTAATGGATACGCTAATGGTAATGGCTTTGAGAATCCGTGCTGGCAAACCTCCCTTTTCGGCCGATAAAAATCATATACATCATCAGTTGATAAAAAGCGGATTTTATCACTATGAAGCGGTGGCAATTCTATACATCCTACAGGTATCTCTTGTCGCCGTTGCCTATCTGTTTCGATTTGAATCAGACGGGTTACTCATCTTCATCTACTTATGCTTTTCAGGATCTATATTTTTCGCACTCTATTTCACTCGTTTTAAAAGTGAATTTCTAAAGCACAGGTCAACAACAGACACATTTATTGAGAGACGAAATCCAATATTCCGTAGATTTAACTGGGTCTACATTTTTAGCTCAGACATAATTACGTTATTCGTTTGTTTGTGTTGGATAATTTTACTTTATTTCACAGCCGAATTTAATTTATCTGTTGCTATCCTTGCGCTTCTAGCACTGCTGATTCCTTTGGTAATTAAATATTTATTACCCGCCTATAAATCATTGAGAACGCGTATTTTAGCCTATTCATCAACCGTTCTAACGCTTTACTCTTTCAACATATCCCAGATAGATGGTTATGGACCCGAAATTCTCAATTTTACGTTAGTTGTGGTTGGCCTTTTTCTAATTTTGTCTATACGAATGACGAGAAGAGAACAATTTCACTTAAATAATCAAGATATTCTTATTCTTTTTATTCTGCTTTTGGGCCCCTTGCTTCCCCTAGAATCAGAAGATGGCATAAACGCTGGCATAATGTTATTTCGAATTGCCGTCATGATATATGCAATTGAATATTTAATTAGCAAGAGCTCCGACCGACAGTTATTACTTAGGTCCTTTTCGTCTTTTACTTTATTGGCAATATTAATTTCACAATTTTAAAGGTGGCTGAATAATGAAAATATTTCAAATCAATCGGCTAATCAAGTTAACCTTAGCTTGCTTAGTCACGTTAATGTTTTTAAGCGGCTGCGGAGGCGCTGAGAAACGAGAACAGAAATATCTCAAACGTGCTCAAGATTTTTTCGCTCAAGAGAACCTAGAAAAAGCCCAGGTTGAAACAAAGAATGTTCTTCAAATAAACCCAAAGAACGCGGAAGCGAGATTACTTATGGGCAAAATCTCCGAAAAAGAAGGACAAATTAAGCGAGCTTTTGCGAACTATAATGCTGCAATTGAAGAAGATCCAAATTTGACAGAAGCACATGTTTCCATTGCAAAGATTTACATGCGAGCCAAGCAAGAAGCTAATGCGATGAAACATATACAAACAGCACTGTCTCTTGACCCAAAACATCTAAGTGCAAGAGCAATGGAAGCAGCTCTAGAGGCTTCGGCAGAAAATTACGACGTAGCAAAAGGTTTAGCTGAAAAAATAATTGAAGAACATCCAGGAGATCCTGAGACTGTAGCTGTGCTCGCTGCAATATATTATAAAAATGAATCACCAGAAGCGGCCCTTACTCAATTAAATCAAGGCTTAGAAATTGAGCCCTCAAGCACTAAATTAAGATTGCTAAAAATTCGTATTTTATCAAGTTTAAACAGATCTGAAGAAACTGAAGAGATTTACGAATCCTTGATCAGTGATAAACCCGAGCAATTAAACTTCTACTACATGCTTGCAGCAAATTATGAACGAAACGATAAATTAGAAAAAGCAGAAGAAACCTTACGGCGCGCTGTTGAAGCTAACCCAAGTGAAAAAGATACTGTATTTAAGCTTGTTGAATTTACCTCAAGAAAAATGGGTACGGATAAAACGGAAGCGACATTAAAAGAGTTTATTAAGAAGAAACCCACTATTTACGAATTTAAAGAAACACTCGCCCAGCTATATCTAGCGCTAGATAGACAAGATGAAGCGGAAGCTATTTTAAAACAAGTCATCACAGATGATGACAAAAGCTCTGATTCATTAAGAGCTAGAAATGATTTAGCAAAGATTCGACTAGCAGAACAGAAAATACCTGAAGCTCAGAAATACATTGATGAAATTTTTACTATCGAACCAAACAACTCAGAAGCTCTAATATTAAACGCTCGAATAAAGCTTTCAAAAAACAATATAACTGATGGAATTGCAGATCTACGAGCTGCTCTAAAGCTTGATAGCCAGTCAATAGAAGCTCTCAAACTGTTAGCTCAAGCTCATGAAAGAAACAATGCCCCTGACCTTGCTTTAGACAATTATGCACGAGTTGTTCAAATAGACGAAAACGACACAACCGCACTACTCGGGTTAGCAAGGCTTTATCTTGCAAAAAATAATATTGATAAAGCTGATCAGGTTTTAAGGCATACAATAAGTGTTGATCCACTCAACTCGGATGCAGTTAATCTACTTACAAGAATTTTAGTTGAAAAAGAAGAATGGGAAACAGCTTTAAACATTACACAAAACTTGATTGATTCTAACGATAAAGAACTTAAAGCGAAGGCTTTAATTCTTCAAGCAGGTATTTATCGACGACAAAACTTGTGGGAGAAAGCAACACCCAAATATGAAGAAGCTCTCGAAATCGCCCCCACTGCATTTGAACCACTAGCAGGAGTGTTAGATGGCTATTTAATAAGAAAAGACTATGATGGAGCGGTAAAACTAATCGAGGAGCATTCTAAAGAATATCCAAATTTGGTATTTATTAAAAACCTAAAAGCTCATGTTTTACTTACCTCAGGGGAAAAAGATAAAGGGGTTTCGATCTATAATGAATTATTAGAGGAATATCCAAACGTCGAAAATAACTATCAAAAACTCGCCTCTATTTATCTTGGAGACGGAAACTTTACAAAAGCAGAGCAAATCTACAAGAAGGGACTCGCTCATGATAAAAGCTTTGTTGGCCTGAGGGTACTATTGGGCAATCTTTACGAAAGAAACCAAGAATTTGCTAAATCGAAAGATCAATATGAGATAGCGTTACAGTACGACGAAAGCCTCACTGTAGCCAAAAACAATTTAGCAATTATTCTAGTTAATCACTTTCCGACCGAGGAAAACCTTGAAAAAGCTTTAAAACTAACATCAGATTTTGATGGGAGTAGACGCCCAACTTATCTGGATACTTTAGGCTGGGTTCACTACCATTTAGGCAATTACCCTCAAGCGATTTCGTATATCCAATCCGCCATTCAACTTCAAGAGAACCCGGAGTTTCAATACCATTTAGGTGCGGCCTATTACAAAAACGGTCAACCCACACGCGCTAAAGAAGCTCTTGAACAAGCAACAAAAGCTACGCTCGAAGCAAATTGGTATTCGTCTGCTAAGGAACTTCTCGCTTCACTATAGATAACTGAGCAGGTTATTTGTTTTTGCTTATGACCTGCTCTTAATCCTAGGGTTACCTTTCTACGAGGTATTTTTAACAACGAGAGTTAATACAATATAGACCCTAAGCTCATTCGAAATAAAATACGTTCTTAAGTTTTATTATCTTCTTGTTCTTTTTTGTAAGCGTTTTAATAAGAAAAAACAATTAGAAACTATCTTCGGCTCTAAAGAGCTGACTTAATATTTCGATATTTACACAGAGTTACAGCGAGAGAAAGATAGAGTAGATTTTGGTAAGAAAGATAGTGAAAAATATTGCCAAACTAACCGGTTAGCTCAGCATTATTTAACATTCACATCAGTATGACTAAGGATTCTTTTGATCAGCCAATTTTTGTTCTGGCGCAGTTAAATCTTCCAACTCGAATTCATATTCTTGAATGAGATTTTCAATAGCAACTTTATGAAGTTGAGTCAATGGTTCTTTTTTTGCCATAAGCGTAAAAAAACCTTTTTTCTTGTATCTGTTCAACAGTTCACTATTAATTTCGAGCATTCGATGATTATTTTCAACGTGACGATCTATCTGATCTTGTTGATCAGCAACATTAGCTTCCAGACTTGTTTTATCATTTTGCAAGGTCAATGCTTGGGACTGAAGATCACGATAAGCGTTATTCATCTCCACTATTTTTTCTTGAGCTAGCTTTAGGCGGTCAACGAGCTTCCCATTTACATCTTTATATTTACCAAGTGAGTCTTCTTTACCCGAGAGTTTTTTACTGAGCTTTTTTACTTCCTTATCCTTTTCATCAAGCTGTTTCGACAAATCTTGCTTTTCGACTAGCAGCTGATCCCGTTCCGCCGTCAATTGTCTTAACAACCTTTGAATTCCTGCATCTGCGCCTCCCCCAGCGTCTCGAGGGGCTGCATGTATAGACGTGCTATAGAATAGTGCAATAGCCAATGTTAAAGTGAGTAACTTCATTTCACTACCTCCCAACCTTATCTAGAATCTATTTAACCAGTTAATTTGCCACGTATTAACTTTTAGAGGAATACCATCTATTTCGTCAGCACTTAAATACCTCAACGTCAATTTCGTTCTTGAGCCAATACCGTAATCCCCTCTTATGATCGTACCTTTTGCATCAGTACCACCACCATGAAAATCAGAATCTGTAAACGCATCCAATACGGCGTCAGCCTCTAAGTATCGATAAGCTAACTCAAAACTCCAATCATTAAAGTTCTCGATATCACGATGACCAAATTTAACTCCATATTTATAACCAGTAGTTCGCTCTTCAATAACATTATCCAACGTTAATATCCTGAAAGCATTCCCAGTTAGAGATGAGTTAGCTCTCGCTTCTACGGTCTCTGTATCCCATCCCACATTTTCAACATAATCATAATAAATTAATACATTAATTGGCTGAAAGCGCGACCATTCCCACTCAACAAGGTAGTTAAGTAGATTATAGTCAGAAGCATAACCAAACAACGCATCATTCACCACCGTTCTCTCACCAGGAATGATTTGTGTTCCATCAATATTGAATAGGGTATTACCTCGAGTTACAAACTCTGTTGCCGTAAAATCATTTGTTCTACGATTAGCTTCATTCGCCACACCAACTATATTGTCATAATCATAATAGGTAGTTGAGATCTTTGCTCTATGATGATCTGTCAATTGCCAATTGACTCCCAGTTGACCGGCGTATAACCGCTTATCTTGCTGGCCACGATTGTTAAAATCACCGATTAGAAAGGCACCCAAGGTACCGAAAACACCACTTTGTTCGTAACCTGGCTTTTTGCTAAAAGGAATAAACCCTTCAGAAGTCACGCCATCAAAAGTGACATCTGCATCCCATATTAAATCAGTACGAAAGAAAGGATTATCAAGACGACCAATTTTAAACGAATATAATGAACGCTCTAAACTATCCCGCCAATCGAAACCAATATATCCCTTATCGGCAAACAGATCTAATCCATCACCATTTCTACCCAGGTCAGTACAACAACCTATCGGATTTTCCCTATTTCCTGTTTTAAATCGCATGCTAGCATGCCAATTATTTGAGATGTTTCCAGTGATTTCTAATCTGGCTCTAACACGCAAGCGATCAAAGTCTTCAGAAGTATTAAGAAAGAACTGCTCTCGCTCGTCAGGATTATTTTCATTAAATAGTTGAAATCTTCGTGCTTCATTAATCGCGTTTACGTCTACGTAAGTAAATCCTTCCCCGACACCAGCGTCAAAGTTATTATCACCAAAATTAACCATTTCATAGCGAACTCGCACATCGCCTTTAACAGTAATTCTATCTACCCATTCTGGCCAAGTCCCAGGCAAACCCCAACGTTCTTCGGATGCTTGTTTTAACACATCTTCCAAAACATCTTCTTTCACTTCTTTACGTAAATCTTCTCGAATTTGTTCTTGCACAAATTCGGGTACATAAGGCACTCTCACCGCGCTTGGATCTATAGGTTCTTCAGCGAGTTCTTTTTGCAGATCTAGAATAGCTTCTTGCTCAGCAAGCTGTTTCATACGCTGGGCTTTTTCGGGGCTCAACAACCCTTCTTCTACCAACAAGTCGATCAGTTTAAAGGTTGTTTTTTGAACTCGCAAAAGTTCTTTTCTCTGATCTTCATTTGCATCAGCGATGACCTGCCCAGCAAAAAGCAGTAAAGTTGCAAATACTCCAGTAACAATCTGTTTTTTCATTCTAATATTAGTCCCCAATCTAAATCCCAACAGCTAAGATTTCCACTTACAATTTATATCGATAATTTTATAATCTTGAAACGATTTCAAAACTCACCGGTTGCGGCATTTCAAGTGGCGGGCTTTTGCTAAGGTAACGCATAGACAATACCGCCATTTCTAGAGCACGATCTCGATCATTGTCCCCAGAAGATTTATTTACTTTAACTCGCTCGATCTCTCCATCAATACCCAACCAAATTAATAAACTAACACTATAAGATTCCGTTCTTAAATCATCGTATTCACTTAGCGCTTGCTGGACATCATTTATTACTACACCTTCATACCAAGCAAATGGCCCCCCACCACTAAGTAAGCCTCGTCCACCTTTTTTGGCGATAAGACCAAACGCATCTGCACCGGCTGCACCATCCGCATCTAACCCAAGCAACTCTCCTGGAGGTGGTTCGTCTGACGCTACTTCCTCTGGAACTTCTTCTGGTTCGGGTTCTTCTTCCTCAAGTTCAACCTCTTCCTCTTCTGGAGGAGGCGGTTCTTCTTTTGGTGGAGGCGGTGGAGGCGGTGGAGGCAATACCGTAATCATCTGTACGGACTTTTTTGGTTTACTCTCATCCTTAGGAAATAGTTTCATCACACCATAAATCGCTAACATCACCAAAAGAATAGCTAAGCCAACAGCCATAGCTGGAAACCAACGAGCCAATTTGGAAGTTGCGAAAGACATGTTTACTTCACCAGATTTTGAGTTACTAGACCCAATTGAGATATTTCCAACTTACCAACCAAATCCAAAACTTCAACCACACGCTGATATTGAATCGTTGAATCCGCCTTTACAATAACAGGTAAATTAGGATCTGCAGTTTTATACTGCTGTAAAAGCGTTTCCAATTGATCTAATGTAACTGGGTAAGTATCTAAAAATATCTGCCCTTCTGCCGTGATGCTAATTGCTTTAGTTCGCGATTCAGCAAGGCTTGGTTTTGCACTCGCTTGAGGCAAATTAACCATAATCCCTTGCACAGTTGCGGTTGTCATAATAATAAATATGATGAGCAATACATATGCAACATCTAGCATAGGCGTCACATTAATATCGTCGTAAGCATCATTATCAAAAAATGAAGAAGACATGTTGTTCTCCTGTTATTTATTATCCGTGGTACTCAGCTATTTTTGCTGTGAGTTCATCAACAAACACTCTCATATCAATTGAGAGATCGCGTATTCGAGTACTCAGATAGTTATATGCAAACAAAGCTGGAATAGCCACAAACAAGCCAGCTACGGTCGTCATTAATGCTGCCGATACACCAGGCGCAATTGCGTTAATATTGACATCACCAGATATAGCAATTGCGGCAAAAGTAATCATTACACCTAAAACAGTACCAAGCAGCCCTAAAAACGGCCCCCCAGAAATAGCAATAGTTAACAAGACCATCATTTTATTTAACCTTTGCTGCTCACGAACCATACCCGCATCCAGTGAAGCTTTGATGACTTGCAAACCTTCTGGTGATAAGGCACTCGCAGCACCAACACTACGACCAATCCGTAGTTTCATTTCATGCATACCAATATGATATAGATGATATAAATTTGAACTTTGGAAATGATCGTGTTTTCCAAAAAGCGCACCCATAAGAGGTGAATCTTCTAAAGACTTTTCTTCATCGGTGACTTCTCTATCAAGAGAAGCTAAATCTAAACTCATTGAGCGAAATTCTTTCATAAACGCTTTGTTATCTTTATTAACCCGAGAGATAACAATGGCCTTTCCTAGCGCAACGGCCCAACTAATTACCGCCATAATTCCAAGCATTCCAATTACGATCCAACCATCTAAAGAAACACTTTTTAAAATACCGACAAAATAGTTATCAGCACCGCCACTGCTTTCACTAGATTCATCCTCTCCGTAAATAACTATGTCACTCCCTACCGCTTGGTTATCAAATGTTTTTCCATACCAGAAATCAGAGCGAGCGATGTTAGAAACTTTTAATTCATCAACCTTCATAGCTGCGCCTGCAAAGTCGGTAGCACCGCCAATGTTTATCGTAGGATTAAACTCGAATAGATTGGCAGCAACATTTGCTACTGGCTTTCCGTCAATGCGCATTGATATTTGATTTGCGCTTATAACAAGAGCAAGGTGATGCCAAACATTTGGATTAATGTTCGAACTCGCGACAGCCTCTCCAAGAATCCCAGCGGTATTCTCTACAGAAATCTGTGGTGTTAAATCGCTTAAAACAACACTCACGGATTGCTGATTATCAGAAACATTAAGTAAATAAGAAAAATCTGGCTGCGGCGCTTCTACAAGAAACCACATTGAAAGAGTCCATCCTGATTCTGGGACAAATCTCATAGACGGAGAACCATTTACTAGCAAGCGATCCTGATTACCAAATTTAGCAGCATTACCAATCAAACCAATCGCTGTCGTTTCTCCTTGATATGTCGCTGGATTATTTTGGTATGCGGTTGCATCTGTTGGAGCCTGAGCGAGTGCATCAAAATGATAAACTAGCGATTGATTGATATCGTAGGTTCCCGCTTTATCTTCACCCGAAACTGCGGAGGGATTTCCATAGTACATAAAGATAGTTTCAGTAGTGATTGCGCCACTGGTTACCGCAGAACCTGTTCGCGGCACCTTAACCCATATCAAGGCCATCTCAGTTACTGGATCAAATTTTTCGATATGAAATTTAAGTGGCGTTTTATCATCAGCAGCCAAAAACCTTAAATCCTCTCCCTTTGGTAACACATCAAAAAAGTAACCGAAGTTACCTCCCGAAAGGCGTATGAGCGTTGGAAAAGCATCACCATCATTTTCAACACCAGTGATATCTACCTGTAATTGCTTACGGTAAACCCAGTCGTCATTCCACCATGCCGAAGCCTGTGAAGATAAAATAAAAAAGCCTAAAAATATGGCCAAATATTTTTTCATCTTGTGTATTCCAATCATTTTCCGTTCCCCCCATTTTCGGGAATTTACATGTAACCCACTTAATCTATTAAAAATTCATCGTAAACTAATTCAGTAAAGCTAGCTCATCACTTTTAGTTTGATCCGTTTTCTCACCTAAATTCGTGTCATCTTGGCATTGGTCATTTTCACTATTGCATTCTGTTGCATCTTCTAGATTTTCATTGTCATCGGACTCTAATGAATCAACGCTCTTTGGCTCATCTTCATTTTTCGCACCAGAACCCGACGACTCCTCTTCAACATCACCAAAACCTAGAATACTAACTTCAATCCAAGATAATGGGTTGTCTTGAACAAGATCATCACCTGCTGCATCCTCAGCAGCGGCACCTGCAGCTGCTCCTAAATCACTTGCACCAGCTAAATCGGCTGCAATACTTCCAGGGTCAGTAGGTACACCCTGAGTCTCACCCCCCGCTTCAATAAACTCCGCATTTACCACTTCATTTGCAGCAATACTTAAATTACCCTCGGCAAAAATACCGGCTTCTCCCGCGTCCACAGCACCATTTGGGGCTATCAAATCAATACCCGGGTCAGGTTTTACACCATTAACATCAACAATAAATTCTTCCTGCGTCGACGCTATTTCAGATTGTCTAATACCAGAACCTACAATTGAGGCACCAAAATCCAAACTAACCGCTCCAGTGTTGGGATCAAGAATTTGCACAGGTGCAGGCACGGACAAAGCAGTGCGCGCCCCACGCCCTGCATCTAAATCTCCCGCTGAAGACCACATTAAAATGCTGCCGCCACCTAGTGTCTGGACCCTGCTTTGATTCACTAAAAAATCACCCGCAGTGTAAGTTCGAATATCACCAGCTTGTGCTGCAACAATTCCCGTTTCTTGCGGATTTTCAGGTGATTCTACGGAAGGGTCCCCAGCATTCACTAATCCACCAGGCACTACGATATTAATATCACCTCCGTCTAGCGTGTAAATTCGACGCAACTCCATTGTTAAGTCGCCACTGAATTGAGAATCAAACAAATACACATCTTGTCCTTGTGTATTCTCTCCAATAAACTCAAACGACGTATTTGGAAACAGCTCAGCAATTGCCTCGTAACCATCTAAATAACCTGGGGTGCCGATTTGATTGGAGAGCCGACCCGCATCGCGAAGCTGTCCAAAAAACACATCAAGAATAAGCTCTTGCTGTTGCTCAAACGCCAATTGGTTATAAGCATCGAAAGTAATTTCTCTTTGCTCAGCTTCATCAAGTAATAAAAATGATCGCTCAATGATATCGCGCCTCGATGTCGTCGAAAATTGGTTAAAGAAATTAAGTTGAGATTGCCTTTCATCAACATCAAAACCTGTTGCATTGAGCCGCTCTTGAATAGCCGCAATAGTTAATGAATCAGGTTCGTCGATTCCGAGTGTCTGATAATAATCCAAGTAAAAATTTGGATCTCTAAATAATCGAATGGAATCAATAAGAAGTAATTCGCGAAGCTCTGCTTGTGAAGATTCAGGATCTAAGAACACGTCTGCAAATAAATTTGCATTATTAGATGAGCTTATTTGGCTCGTTATTTCTAGACTATACGCAAATCCTTTAACAATCTGATCTAAACCATCGTCACCGGAAAATGTTGTTGACGCAAAATCTGCCTGAACATCTTGAGGAAATTCTAAAAACCGCTGCAATACTTCGTAGTCGGTCAATTCTGTCACAGCCTCCAGCTCAACACCCTGAATATCTCGACTCACTTCATCAACAAATGCGCGAAGATCAATAGCAAACACATCCAGATTTTCTTGTGTGTTTAAATAGGGTTGGATAAAGGCTTGCCAATTTAATGTATCTGGTAATACCCCAACATATACATTGATATCTGCACCGCCTTCTCCTGCCAATCGCAAATCCCCATCTGTCGACCCAGGCGCGCTAGCAAGGCTGCCTCTGCTTGATACTCCACGAGGTTGGGGCCCTTCAGCTGTTGAACTAAAATCAATCCCCTCGCCAGCAATGAGATCCAACCTTCCAGGACCAGCAACATTAATTGTTACATCACTTATCTTACCTTCAGCTAAGAAAGTCGATATCGAATCCGCTGATGCATGCTTAATATTCACTTTAGGTTCAATAATGTCATTTCCAGCAAATACGAGTAGCTCTGTAGGTAGCGAAAGATTAATCACACTAATTGGGCCAGCAGAACCATCGTAATTTCCATTTAAAGCCACTATCGATGATGATGTTAGCGAATCCTCGTGAAGTAGATTTAAGGGAGGAAGAACTAAACTAGAATCAGATCCCGCTAATATATTAAATACAGAGAGATTTATTGATCCATCCGGTGTAATCGGAATATCTTGTGGATTAGTTTCTGACATAAAGATACTAGAGGAGAGTTCTGTGCCATTCTCTGTAATCATTCCAATATTGATATTTTGATCAGCTAACAGATTAAAGCTTCCAAATGAACTAGGGGATAAAAATAAATCACCAAAAGTGTTTATATCGCCACTAAACGCTACTGACTCTAGTGTTCCAGGCAACCATCGATTAAGAGTTCCCAAGTTCAAGGCTTCGGCAAATAAATTTATATCTCCGGAGAGTGTTTTTATTTCTAATGCCGAAGAGTCGCCGTACGTCAATGCAAACGGTAAGGTCTGATTAACCACACCGTCAATCGATGCTTCCTGAGACGATCTTAATGTCCAAGATCCGGCCTGCAATCCAAACACAGGTAAATTCGGCTTATCGTCTTCAGCGTTAACAATTGACCCGATTCGTCCTTCCGTTATAAGAGAACCATTTCCATTACCAACAGAAAGGAAATTCTGATTTACGTTTCCACCAACAGAAACACTTAAATTACCCGATCCAAAACTCTCTGTAACTCTAAGGATACTGTCTTCATTATTCGAATCAACCAAGATAGGAGTAAACAAACGGGCGACTAACCCATCTAGATCTCCACCTGAATAAATCGAAACGTCTCCACCCGCGATTGACTCAATATTAGAATTTGATTCCTCCGCATCGACAAAAATGAGATCAACTCCAGTTGGTCCAGAGGGAACGTTATCATCTTGACCAACAATATAGCGCACACCTTGAGGCACAGGAAGTGCATCCTGCCGGGCCTCAAAGAAACTCAAATCAGTATCTGTATTACCATAAATGTTGCCATCAGCAAAAAGTGCAATATCGCCACCTCTTTCAGTTAGCGGCTGACTTTCTGTTGTTGTTATCTTAATACTTCCAAGACCCGACTCTCTCCCTAAACTCAAAATCTGACCTTGGACATGAATATCTCCAGACGAATAAAGTGAAATATCACCTGAACCAGACACAATTCTGCTGGATTCAGCAAGATCAAGACGAGTAACATTATTGTTTAACACCCAAGCGGCAGAGGAAAGGCTATCGGCACCGGAAGAAAAGTTAATATTCCAGGAGTCACTATCAGAAATAGTGAGGCCTAGCCTTTGGTCGATAAATAGATCACCAGATGCCAAGACAGAAACCGTACCTGCACCATCTATCGCAACGATATCCCGCAAATCATTGACATATTCATCTCCATCTATGATAGCTTCGAAACTAAAATCACCATCAGCAAGAACTTCCAAACCTGAAGCTAGCTCAGCATTACCCAGCTCTAGAATCCCTAACCTTTTAGAAGCCGCTGTTTCTATCTCTCCATCCGGCACAGCAATAAAATCTGAAGTTTCTGAAGTTATTGCGGTATAACGTGATATTTCACCAGAAAAGTTTTGTTCAATACGGAAGAAGAATTCGGTACAACTGATCGTTCTGCCACAATTACGCCCCTCTCGAGAACCAATTGGATTTGCAGCATATCTTTGCCCATCAATATCAACAAAAGGTTCGTCTTCTCTAATACCAAACTCGTCGGTACGATTTACTTGAAAAACCCCCAAAGATTCCAACTGCCCAGTTTCTTCATTTTGAGTGAAAAACTCTGAGCATTCGATCGAGCCGGCCTCGCAAAGCGCTATTCCATCGACATCAAGTGGCTCGATAACAATACTTTCATTTGTAGTTCTACCATCTAAGAAACCGAAAAATTGGCCATCTTCATTAACTTGATATTCCCCTTGGGATTCATCGACAACTCGAGTAAGCGTCCCAATAAAGTTACCAATTTTTGTCCCTTCGACGTGGTATTGTCTAACCCCTTCGGCAACAATCGAATCAGCACCAACATTTTGATTTGAAAACTGTGTAGATTCTCCATTCCTATCAATCACCCACAGGTTAAGATCGTCATTGCCATTAATATTTAGATCAGCGTCAGCTTCATTACGCAGAGCTTGATAACGAATTTGACCGCCACCAGCTTCCCCACTCACATCAAGACTTGCATCTTCATGAACAATTAAGCCAGATATAATTGGTAAACCTAGCTCGTCATACTGAAAAGACTGATAACTTGTTAAGCTAATATCACCGCCTTCACCTTCGTTACCTGTCGCAAGAAGCTGAGCCGAATTCT
>CBDHEY010000001.1:0-227784 GCA_965262305.1 Cellvibrionaceae bacterium | reverse complement strand
CTCGATAGCATTTAAACAGTGAGACACCATAAATAATGAACCAATGAAAAAGAAGTAGCTTGCTGCTTTTTCCATGTTGTTTTCTATTTCGCGTATACCACCAATTATGAACCCAATCGGCGCAAATACTAGGCAAATATATTTAATTTTTAAGTGTATTCTTTGATATTTCATAGGTTGCATAACGTCCTAGTAATGGGCCGTAACGTAGTTGGTGGTTTTGCGTTAGCGTAGCGTGAAACCGCAAAACGAGCAACGCAGTGGAGGTCCGATTGACTAGCTTGTTATATTTTATTGCCTTTTTTAAACACAAATAAAACTATTAAGTATGACATTAAGTAAATAATTAATAATTCGACTACCCAGCCCATGTACGCTTTAATTTGAACATCTTTCTCCATGCCTCGTAATTTTTCCATTGTATCTTCTTTGTCTCGAGGTTTAGGTTTGTCGGATTGAGTGATTTCCATGATGCATTCTGAAATCTCTGGCCCCATGATTTCTGCGCGCATTTCATTACTAGTAGATACATATTCCTTGTCTATCTGGTGCCACATAAAGATCGTAACTAGACGAAATAGAACAATAATTAGTGCGACTTTTAATGCTAATACTCTCAATTCGAATTACCTGAAAAAATATAACGCCCGCATTTGCGGCTGGTTTGAAGCGCAGCGTAAAACCAGTCCGACAAGATGCGTTTGTTAGTTGCTGACTGCAAATTGCTCTGCGTGCTCTTTGACGAAGTTACGTCTATTTGATTCCAAATCGTCATATATTTGAAAGTACCTATCATTAATATTGCTCTCCTCTTGTTTTTCAACTGGAGCGATATCCATCGCTTCTCTTGCACGATTCACTCGGTCGTAAAAGTGGGAGTACAATGCCATTGCCTCTGAAAATAAGCTCTCAGCAATGGGGTCGTTTACTTTTTTAATTGCACGTAGAACTCTTGGGTATAGTTCCTCTCTGCCATAGCAGCCAAAGTAATCAACATCTCTTGCAAAGTATTGATTTAGGCCTCCATTATCGGTATCTGATTGCCAATCAACTAACGCATACATGTCAAGGAGATCTTCGGGAATCTCTTCGTTTCTCTGCTTTTGAGCAGGTACAAACATAAAGATAGCCGAATCTAGTTCCCACTTATCTACGTGAGATATTAATTCTTTAGTAAACATTTTTTCGTAAATAAAGTTTGGCAAACTTCCGTTAATGTCTGGCTCAACTTCAGACAAAGATTGGAACGGACTGCCCTCCCAAAAATACTCAAATTCAATATTTTTTCCTTTAACATTGATATTGCAACGATAGATTGGGCCTAGGTTTTCTTTTTTAGATTCTTCACGAAGCTCGTAGAGCTTACTTCCAAAATCGTCTCCATACTCTAGATCAAGCTTTTTAAATATTTGGGTAATATCTTTTTTGGATTTTTTTAACAATCCAGAGGTAATGCTTCCAGTGTGACCTACAGACCCACCTGACATATCACATTTCACTTGTCCCTCTGGCCAAATCCCTAGTTCAGCCTTCGAAAATATGGCTTTAATTTCTTGCTCTACTTTCTGCATGCATTGGCTTCCTTAAGGCAACTAACGCTCAGCACAGCGGCGAGCCGTCAGGCGAGTCCTGAGCAGCGTAGCTGCGTATAGCTGGTGCTGTTTGTTATGTGTTTTGTTTATATTCAATTGCTCAACTCAATATAATATTTTTTTACGTAGTTAACAGCGGCTTCTAATTCATCGAAATGCTGAGAATTATCGATTTGCCCTTGACCTGGAGTACCTGCGATCCAGCCGTTTTTGGTCTTATATATCCCAAAGTTTTTAATTATAACGCTTATACTTTCCGCACTCTTTTGCTCTTTTAATCCACCCCATATATGCACATTTTTCTCATCAAACCGGGCTATCAATCCAGCGGATTTAAGTTCATTTAGAGCCGATTCTATGTCCATTTTTTTGCCTATAGCACATAACGCCGCTATAACCGGCAAATTGTAGTTGATTTTGTTTTGTGCTATCTAAGCACAAAACTAAAGCGACGGAAATGGTGTCCGGTTAATAGCTTTGTTATGCGCATGCTATTTTTGTTGCTGAGTAAATCTAATGCTAAAACTATGTGATTTCTCCAAGAGAGAAAATATTTTCCTAGTTTCATCATTCTGGGCGTGCTTCCCCACAATTTCCACAATACGATTTTTACCTTTTGCATTAGGGTAATCATCATATATCTCGCCACTGATAAATTTACCTAAATGCGTTTTTAGTATTTTTATAATATCAGCCAGATGACTACGATCATTATCACCCCAGTTATAATCATCAGTTATCTTCAACACAACTTCTTCACTTTGAATATAAATATCCGTTTTTATTTTATTCGTTGCCATATCTTTATCTGTGACAGAGTTGCATAACGCCTTGCTAAGGGGCGTTTTTGTAGTTGATTTATTATGTGCTATTTAAGCACATAATGAAACGACGTAGAAAACGTCCCACCTTGAGCAATTTGTTATACGTTTTAAATCCAAAATTGCCACCATTTTGCATTCTGTTTTTTAATTCGTTGCTCCTCAATAAATGCGGCTATATTTTCATTAACATTTGATTCGGAAATCTTTTGATTTTGTTCTTGTTTTTCCAATTCCATTTCGTACTTTAAATACTCGCTAACTTCCTTTGGATCAAACAAGTACCTAAAAGCCATAGCAAGACTAAATCCAATGACTCCGACAATAGTTTTTTCGAACAATGTTTGTGCAAAACCGAACCAAAAGACGAGCAATAGAATACCTATAATAGGCATATACAATCTTAATCTATAAAATTTTGGTTTTTTTGGTATATCTATATTCATTTACGTATAACGCCTAAATTAAGGGCGCCTACGTAGTAGGCGTCCCTTTAGATTTATTTGTTACATTTTTTATAAGTTTTTCATGTTTTTTATAATGAGCCCACATAAAATGCTCAAAATCATTATCTACTAAATGAACTTTGCTAAAATCGATCTCGCCTTCTGTAGCAGCCTCTTGCTCTAATTCGTTTTTAGACGCATATAGGCCCCAATCTACATCATCTTCAGCCCACAAGATTTTATGATCTAGGCTACCTTTTTCTAAGTAAAGGTAATAAAAATGACAATATTGAGAGTCACATATAAATCGAATTAAGTATCCGTTGGAGCAAGGATACTTAATTGGTGGTTTCGTAAAATCAAAAAATCCACCATTGTAACTTCTAAAGAATGCCCAGTAACCTTCATTCTTGAAAAATTTTCTAAAGCTAGTTGGTAAACACAATCCAATTTTTTTGCAATCCTCTATCGTCTTTTTAAATCCTTCTGTAACTTTAGATTCAATTCCATTTGCCATATTACATTTATGGATTTTTTTAAACGTTAGCCATCTAAAACCACCAAAAATAGGCGAGCCATATTGGTTTATGTATGTATGTCCGTTCTTGATCATAGTTTTCTTGGAATGTAACGCCCACAGCACGCGAGACTATGTAGTGAAGCCAAAGGCGAAACGAAATAGGAATCGCCGTGACTGTGATTGTTATACACGCACATACCTTGCATAAAGTATGACCGATAGCCATGATATAAAATAAGACGCATACTCGAATATATAAGCAGATATTGGATAAACTAAATCAGGGTTATATATGGATATTAAAATACCTCTTACAATAACAAAGGCATCAATAGCTAGAACATATGCGAGAAAAGCATACCAAAATATATGATTAAAATATTTTTTACCATACGCCAATCCAAAAATCGCAAAAACTATTAACCAATATCTAAATGAATTGAGTATTAAAGCATAAATGGATACATGATCATTTGGATCAAATAAGTAATTATAAATTTGCATATATATGGTAAATAAAAGCATCACGAAAAAGCATATTTTCCACCATATATTACCTTTAGTTTTAGTGTCACTTACATCTATATCTGACTTTGGCGATTCGTAAATTTCGTTCATCTTAATAGCCTATGAAATTTGTATAACGCCCGCCTAAAATGCGAGCAAACTTGTTTGCGAGTCCAGCGCACTTGTGCGCGATTTTTAAGGCGTTTGTTAAGTGTGTCACTCGTTTTCCCATTTCTCTAAATCTTCTACAGGGTTTGGGAATCGGCCAATTAACCACTCCGCGCAGGTGCCAGGCCTAAACTCTGGGTTATGACATTCTATAACCCAAGATAAATATTCTTCTGGGCCTCCGTTCATATACGGAGGTGGAGAAACTGGATGAAAGCTTGTAGGTAACCGCTCATGCACGGACATATAATTGAGCACGTGACCAAATTCTTGAACAGTATGCCATGCAAATTGATGGTGAATATCTATTTCAAATTTCACCCACCAACGTCCGTCTTCATCGCTACCTTTTCCAATTGTACCGATTGTTGCTGGAACTCGTTCCAGAAATTCTATTAACTTTGTAAAAGCTCGATCATCCATAGTGAAACTTAACAGTTTAATCAATAGACTCGTTCCACTTATCACCGTTCTCTTGATCAAAATAAGCAGTGACAATCACTAAAGCTTTTTATCAATAAAAACAACTAGTTAGATGTGAGTCTTCGGTTGATATATTTTGATAACAAGAGAACAGTGGAGTATTGAAACTTTTGCTTTCCCTTGATCAAAATTATCTATTCTTTAAATTTCAATAACTTAGCAAATAATAAACTGATCAAGAGAATAGGTCTACTGATCTTGGACTTGTCAGACTATGATATTTTATGGAAAATACTGATTATATATACAGTTTTGATGGATTATTATGGAAGATATTCGAGTTGCTATTTCGCCTAATTCCCCACGAATGCTTGATCAACTCCGATTGCATATGCGGAAAAACGGTCTTTCTTATCGGACGGAACAAACATACATTCATTGGGTAAAACGCTTTATTTATTTTCACAATAAGGAACACCCTAAAAAGATGGACTCAAAACACATTGAGTGTTTTCTAGCAGATTTGTCAAATACACGCTACTGCTCTGTAAATACTCAGCGCACAGCCCTGAATGCGCTGGTGTATTTATATAAACGCTTTATGGGAGTTGATGTAGATGATTTAGACTATGCGCCAGCTAAACAATACCGCAGGTTGCCAGTTGTATATAGTAGAGAAGAGATTGCAGCTATCATTCAGCATTTACGCGGGGTTTATCGCCTTCAAGTTGAAATCATGTATGGGTCAGGTTTACGCAAAGCTGAATTGCTATCTTTGAGAATAAAAGATATTGATTTCAGTAGTAAAAACATTATCGTGCGTGGCGGTAAGGGAAATAAAGATCGCTCGACTATTTTACCGGATAAAATCATCTCTAACTTAAGAGAGCAAGTAGAGTCAGTCGAATACTTGCACAAAAAGGATATTCAAGACGGTTATGGTGAAGTATTTTTACCAGATGCTCTCGCTCGAAAATACCCGAGTGCTGCGCGAGAAACCGCATGGCAGTTTCTCTTTCCTTCAAACAATATCAGTCGAGACCCTCGTTCAGGTATATTAAGACGTCATCACATGCATCCTTCTAGTTTAGCTAAGCAACTTAAAAAAGCGGTGAGTGCGGCAAACGTGAAAAAACCTGCGCGTTCACACAGTTTCCGCCATAGTTTTGCTACTCATTTACTTGAGGCTGGGTATGACTTAAGAACCATTCAAGAATTGCTGGGACATTCAGATATTGCAACAACGGAAATCTACACACATGTCATTAATCGTGGCGGTAAAGGTGTGAAAAGTCCCGTTGATCGATTGGCTTAAGACGATTAAGTAATGGTTGGATTTTTAAATGCCATTTGATAAAAGATAGATGATGAGTCTTCAATGGTAGCAGTTAGCAAAAAGCAGCAATATCCAAATTAGTATTTAAATAAATCAGTCGTAATAAGATGTAATTGATTTTATTAAAATTTGGATTTTAAAAACTGTAGTTTGTGATTTTTTTTGACCACATTTTGTAATGTTACTGAAAGGAATTATTAAAATAAGGGGCGGAGTCAAATGCCAAAATTTGTGTTTTTTAAATAACAAAAATTTTCGGTAAAGAAATAAAAAACTGAAAACCGTAGATAGGGTTTGAGGCAAAATGTGCAGAAGGCTAGGAGTCTAGATGTTCACCCAGCTACTTAGCGCTCGCATTTTAAATCGCTTATCTTTAAAGCGCATAATAACACCATCTTCAAGAATTTTTTCGATAGTAAGATCGGGTGCCACTTTTGATCCTTTTTGAAAACGACGATTATTAACTTTAATGTTGGCATTACTGTTGGAATAATTGTGTTCAGAATAGGTCAGCGTCGGTATTTGATCTTGCATATTCCAAGGCAGATCTCGAATGGATCCTAATTCTGGGTAGTCAGCCATTGCAGTCCCTTCACTTTTTTCCGGTTGAGGTTCAACATCTTTTGATGCGGCGATAATGTTTTTGCTGGCAATGGGCTCTTCAGTTTCCTGATATATTGAAGCAATATTATTTGAAACATCTTTTTGTGATTCTTGCGTATCATTGGTAATTTCGATAGGTGTGAACCTTTCTGCTCGTCTGTACTCCGCATCAATTTGCTTTTGCTGCAATTTTTCTTTGGTTTTCGAGTAGGTTGCTATTTGTTTTTTCTCAGATTCGTTACTTTTATACTGAGTTGTAGGGGTGCTGGCTCTAGTTGTTTCATTTCTGTTTGTCGAAATGTTAGATGCAGGTTGTGGTTTATTTGGTTTTATATTTGGAGTCGTAAAAACACGTTGCGGTGTTTCTGGAGCGCTACTTTTACCCAGATAGAATGCAAGAAAAATAATCGCGAAAATGGCCAAAACAACAAGAGCGACAAATTTTTTATTATGGAGGTATGCATTCGCCCCAATAATAGGAATTTTATGATCTGCGTCGATAGAGGGGCTTTTTTTAAGCTTATTTGCTCTGTCTCTATCGGCTTTATTGAGTGCATCTAAAATAAGTGACATGGAATATTTACTTCTTTACCTTGAATCTATTTTAGAAGTTGACTAATCAAATTCATTTTGCAATACAAAGGTTTCTCCAACTTCTTCATTAAGTTTCATCAAAGTGCGCTGGCCTAAAATTCCGTCATCCGTGATTCCATGTGTGCTTTGAAATATTTTTACACGACGCACAAGTGGCTGATTAAAGTTATTTTTAGTAAGTGGTTTGTCTTGTTCATCGAGTAAGGCAAATTTTTCCGCAACATCGGCGACAAGTGGTGAGCTGTCGCCAACTTTTAGTGGTTTTTTAAATCCTTCAGGCTTATTCCATACATATAGTGTTTTACCTGTCCACAATGGGCCAATTTCGGATAGGGGAACATTTAATGGTGTACCATCTTCATTTACAATTAAAGCGCTGGATTCGTTTAGACCTGCAAGCACTGCATAAGAAAAAAACTTTTCAGGTGTAATAAGTGTAAGAATCAGAGGTCTATTTAACTTTACTACATCATCCCATGTATCAAACTTTGCTTGTTTGCATTCATACCCTTGTCGACTCATTTGCCAGCAAGGCGGTGTTCGGTTCGATAATTCAAACCCTAGGTAATTAAAATACACACTTTCGCTTAATCCTTTATCAGAAATATCAAACTTCTGATTCAAAGCGAAATTCACTTCTGTTGTAAGAGGCGCATCGTTGTTGAGCGGTGGAAGAATTGCTTCTGGCGAAGATTCGGCTAATACTTGTGTTGGCAATGGTTCTTGAATTTCTGGTGTCGTTTCGACTTTAGGCACTTCTTGCGCGTTTTCTTCGACCGCTTCTGTATCTTGAGTTGGTATGGAAGTTATTACGGGACTTTGATTTTCAGGTGATCGCAGTAGCAATACGATCAAAAGCATGAGGCATGCAAACACCGCGGCGCCGATCACGGCAGTAATTTGCCAGTAGTACTTTTTGAATACTTCTTTTAGATCTGGCAATTCAACTTTATATTTAAATTCTTCGGCAACTTGCTTTGCTGAAACTTGTTTCCTTTCTCCTAGAACTTCTCGTTTGGCCAACCCAAGAATCTGGTCGTCGATATGCTGTTTATTGTGGCCATAAGCACCAATCAGTGTTCTTTCGCAAATGACATTAATAATTCTGGGTATTCCGCCAGAAAATTGATGAATTCGTTTTATTATTGTTGGGGAGAACGGGTTTCTGCCTTCTTTTAATCCTGCAACCTGCAAACGGTGCTCAATATAGTATTCAGTTTCTTCTAAGGTGAGTGGCCGTAAATGAAACCTGGCGACAATTCTTTGTGAAAGCTGCCGAAGGCGAGGTAAGGCTAGAAGGTCATTAAGTTCTGGTTGACCAACTAATATAATTTGTAGCAGTTTTTGCGTTGATGTTTCGAGGTTAGTAAGCAGGCGAATTTGTTCTAGAACATCTGCTTCAAGTAATTGGGCTTCATCTATAAGTAAAACGGTATTTTTACCGTTTCTATGATTTTCTAATAGTTTGTGGTGAAGCGCATCCGTCAAGCTTTTCACGGAAAGCTCGTCCGTCATGTAAGGTGCGCCGAGTTCATCGCTAATTGTCTGCAAAAGCTCTATGACGTTCGCCATAGGGTTCAAAATGATTGCAATTTCGGCATTTTTGGGTAGTTGTTCAAGCAGGCTTCGAACAATCGTAGTTTTTCCAGTACCCACTTCGCCGGTGAGCATAACGAAACCGCCACCCCTAACACCATAAAGCAAATGCGCCAGAGCTTCTTTATGCTGCTGGCTCATATAAAGGTATCTAGGGTTTACAGCGATTGAAAACGCTTGTTCATTTAGTCCAAAATAATCGTGATACATCGTGAATGGTGAATCAAACTGCCTTTATTCTTAAGCTGGAATGATACTCTGAAAGCCCATCCTGCGCCAATTGAAGCGAAGTGTCGCTTGCGGTTCAAAGTACCTTTTGTATTTTTTTCTTGTTTTAAATGTTTTTTTGGTGCAAAAATTTTACTATTGGTTCGATTGTGGTTTTTTTACTATATATCTGATTTTAAAAGAATAATTATGTCTAAAGGTTTGATTCTTCCTCAGTATGTAGGGAAAAATCAACGCCCAAGCTGTCGGCAATCTGATTCAGTGAATCATTGAGTTCATTTAGGCCGACATTTGTTGGTACTGTCAGCTTTCCACTTGCGCTGAATAGAGGCTCTCCAGAATAGGGCATACTGGATATTTCCGAACTTAGGGTTTGTAAATTGATATTTCGATCCGATATTGCTTTTGAAAGTTCTTGTACTATTCCGACGCGATCGGGACCAGATACCGAAAATCCGACTTCTAGCCCTTCGTAATGACTGCTTTCGAGTTCGGAAGCATTGTCTAAAAACGCGTGAATATTTTTTTCGGCTTTTAAGTTTTCCAACTGAAGCTTGAGGTTGTCAGCTTCCGCAGTCGGAATGCTAACGCTTATCACTCCCGCAAATTTGCCCGCCATCTGCGCAAGCCGACTTTCTAGCCAGTTTCCCTCACAGTTTTTAACGCAATTTGCAATTGATTCTACGACACCAGGTTTATCGGAGCTTACAACGGTAACTATAAATTTAGATTTCATTGAAAATGCTATTTTGTCTTATTTTTACGCGCAATTATAATGTACATCAGTTGATTAAAATAGAGACATTACTAATTTAATGAATATAGGATACTGGTTCTAAAACAAATGATTATTCCGCCGGAAAAACTCTCAGATTTGGTTCTTCAGAATATTATGGAAGAGTTTATATTACGCGATGGAACTGACTACGGACAGGATGAATTGGGGCTTAAAGAAAAGGTAGATGCGCTAAAATCACAAATCCAGAGAGAAGATGTGTTGATCGTTTTTGATCAAGATACAGAGTCTGTTACGCTGATAACTAAATTAGACTATTTAAGAAACAATTCTTGAGTTGAAGATTAGTTTGATAAAATTGAGATACGCTCTGGCTGCACTAAAATCGGTGAAATAGCATTCATTATTTCTAGTCTTTCATCACTTTGATACCAACGATTCCAATCTTGTTCCGTGCGCCATTTACAAAAAACAAATTGATGATGCTTATCTTTAATATCAAAAAAGACTTCTCCTGCAATAAAACCATGTTCAACATAGGACTGCTGAAGTGCTTTTTTACAATGAAGTTCATAGGTGGAAAGCTGACCATCGGCAATTTGTCTTTCAATTAGGACATGAATCATGATTGAAGCCTTGGATTTATATCTAATATGTTAATTAAATTTTAATCAATATTCAGTGGTATCTCATCGAGGATACATCAAATTTAATTATAGCAATATGTGTTAAAACCAGCACGAGGAAAGCAAAAATTAAAATGACATATCAGTCGATTGATAAAGAAGTGGATGCTCGCGGTTTAACCTGTCCCGAACCCGTTATGATGTTACATGCTGCTGTGCGGGATAGTAAGGCTGGTGATTGTATTAAAGTTGTGGCAACGGACCCTTCCACCAAAAGAGATATTCCAAATTTTTGTGATTTCTTGAATCACACTCTCGTTTCTAGCCAAGAAAAAGATAATGAATTTGAATTTATTGTTAGAAAGGGAAAATAGTCAAATTTAGGGGGAGAGAATAGTTCACCTTCTCACGCCAGAATCGTAAAAAGTCATTGATGATTAACCTCAGCCGTTTGCTGAGTTGTATTCAGTCCTGCAGACTGTCTCGCTTATTTCACGAGAGGCGCGCTACCGTCTTAGCTAGTTTTCTTCAACCAAGAGTGATATTGCAGCCAAAGCTTCTGGGTCTTCAGATTTGATCTTATTGGCAATATGGTGTTGAAAGAAGTATCTAAATTGTTTATCGGATTGCGCAGGGAATAAACAATCGTCTCCAGGTAGAACGGGCGTGGCTTCCACCTTATCTGCGTTAATAATCATTCCATAAACAGAACCATCATTAAGCAGTCGCCAGCTAACGACTTCTTGCAAAGTCAAACTGTTCTTGGTTTGGTTAGCTAATACAGCATGTGTGCCTATCGTATCTGGAATCTCTTGAAGGATATCTTCAGGTTCATCCGACTGATACTCGTAATACTCTGCTGCGGTTTCTAGTTCCACAACCTTGTGGATTGGTGGTTCAAAAAATATTTCATCGATCCCAGGATCGTAATAGCCTTCGAACGTACCATTTAGCGGATCTGCAATATCCTGGCAGGCAATAATGTCACCAAGCCAAGGAACTAAGCCTACAACTTCGCCATTAGCGCGTAGTGCCCAGCACAAAATTTTCAAACTGAAAAATTTATCTTCACTGGCTTCGTTAGAATAAAGCATTTCTAACCCGTCCAGTTCAGGAGCTAAGCGTATAAAGCGCAGATTGCGGAGAGAAGACAAAGGTCTTCCGCTAAAGAAATCGATCACATTGTCTGATTTGTGATCTTCCGAGGATTTGATAGTACTCATACTACTCCCTCCGAGTTGTGAGTCGTAAAGCTGAAAGCTGTACGAAGTAGTTGGCTAGATAACCAACACCATATACAGTATATCGACTAGGTAAATAACACAATACCTAGGGTTAAGATTTTTTCCTCCTTTATAAAATAATGTTAAGATTCAAGGGTATTACCTTTCATTCTAGAACATTAGATATACCCTATGTTAGAAAATTCCCCTCCTGGGCCATTATTTAAACTGATAAGTCTGTTTAATCGGCTATTTGAGGATACTGAAACCACTATTTTAGTGGGTGGGGCCGAAGAACCGGTTTATCAACCCTTAAATGGTTACTTCAGTAAGAATCGCATTGTGTTTACTCACGATTACTTTTCGAGTGCACTGCATGAGGTGGCCCATTGGTGTGTGGCTGGTAAAGAAAGAAGAAAGTTAGAAGATTATGGATACTGGTATGCCCCGGATGGCAGAACACAAGACCAGCAATATGTATTTGAAAAACTAGAGGTCAAACCACAAGCCTTGGAGTGGATATTTAGTCAATCTGCTGGCGTAAAATTTAGAGTGAGTGCCGATAATCTTTCGAGTAATCTTGGTCCGAGTAAAACATTTAAACAAGCAATTTTTGAACAAGTGAAAACCTATTGTTTGGAAGGCTTGCCAATAAGAGCGAAAATATTTTGTTTAGCGCTTGCAGAAGAATTTGAGCAGCCAGATCCGTTAGAATTGAAACGTTATCGAATTCAAGATATTGATATTCAATAGTTAGCTTGGTGTCTGTCAATGTGTAAGTAGTAAACTTAACGACAGATTTCATTGTATAAAAAAGGTCCTCTATTTGAAGATTGTAGCAGACGAAAATATTCCATTTGTAAGGGAGTTGTTTACGCCATTTGGCGAGGTCGTATTGGTTCCCGGTCGATCTATGGATTCTTCCACACTAGAACGCGCGGATGTCTTGCTTGTTCGTTCAGTTACTCCCGTCAATAAATCACTTTTAAGTAAATCTAATGTTAGATTTGTTGGTACCTGTACTATCGGAACTGATCATATAGACAAAAATTTTCTAAAAGAAAATGGAATTTCATATTCCAGTGCGCCTGGTTGCAATGCAAATGGTGTGGTTCAGTATGTAGTCACCGCCTTAAATTCTTTAAATGCTCTTGATGTCAATAAACAGGTTTCGATTGTTGGGTTTGGTAATGTTGGGCGACGGCTCTATAAAATGCTTAAAACCTTGGGGTTTCGAGTAAATTGTTATGATCCGTTTAAAACAGCAGAAGATTGTGAAGATTTAGTGGCTTTTGAGTCTATTTTCGATAGTGATATTGTTTGTTTGCATGCTCCATTTACTCAGTCGGGTTCACATCCTACGCAACACATGTTTTCAACACGAGAATTTAAAAGCTTAAAAAGCGATGCGATTTTGCTAAATGCTGGTAGAGGGAAAGTCATTGATAATATGGCTCTTGTTGAATATTTAAATCACAATGATGATTTAATTGTTGTCCTAGATGTTTGGGAAAATGAGCCCGCGATCAATGTGGATTTGTTTAATCATGTCGCCATAGGCTCACCTCACATTGCGGGCTATAGTTACGAAGGAAGAGTAACCGGTTCAACAATGATTTTTGAGGCGTTGTCCTCTTTTTTAGAGATGTCTAATCAAAAAAGCAACGAAATACTTTCTACTACCTTAAAAAAAGCGTTTGGTGAAAAAGAAGAAATTCGAGCGCGAACGTTAAAAGAAGCAATCAATTTAGTTTATCCTATTGAACGCGATCATGAAGATTTATCTGTAGCATTAAATAATTTACCTAGTAGTTTCGACGCTTTAAGAAAAAATTACTTCAAGCGCAGAGAATTTTCTCATTATCTGTGCAGTGGTGTCAGCACGAGTGAAAATGACCTGCTCAAAGCCTTAGGTTTTGAAATATTAGAGTAAAATCACGTTGGTTAAAAAACTTAAAATAGGGTTGTTGATTAATCCACTTGCAGGAATAGGTGGTCCTAAAGCACTCAAAGGTAGTGATAATTGTCAACCTGATCACTTTCCAGATTCGTCTACCTTGAGTCGATCAGAGTTGAGAGCTCAGCAGTTTTTAGAGGCATTAGGTTTAGATATCTCTATGGTCGAATGGGTTACTGTGGCTCGGCAAATGGGAGAAAATTGCCTAAAAAAATTTCCCATCAAATATTCACTCATCCCTTTTAACACGCCTGAATTATCCAGTTCCCAGGACTCTATCGAAGCAAGTCTGGGGCTTAAAAATTATGGTGTCGATCTTCTCATATTTGTAGGTGGTGATGGTACTGCACGAGATGTTTATAAAAGCTTAGATGATCGATTACCCGCACTTGGTATTCCTGCCGGAGTCAAAATGCACTCAGCCATCTTTGCGATAAACCCGACATCTGGGGCTGAATTATTGAAGAAGATCATTTCTGGAGCCCTAGTAAATTACGAAAGTCGAGAAATTCGAGATATTGATGAAGCCGCTTTACAAAGTGGTATAGTAAAAAGTCGCTATTATGCCGAGGCATGTGTTCCAGTAGATACGGAGTATCTTCAATCGGTAAAGCATGGCGGGGGAGAAACGGACGAATTTGGGCTAATTGAAATAGCAGAAGAAATAAAACGTCGCATCGAGGAGCTTGAAAAATGCATGCTAATTTTTGCTCCTGGATCTACGGTAGATTTTATCCAGAAAGAATTAAATTGTGAAGGCACACTGCTAGGTGTGGATGTAGCCATAAATGGAAATTTGAAAACAATTGACGCAACATCAGAGGAGCTAGAAAGAATGGTTCTTGATTATGATGGGACTGTTCGTATGATAATTACTCCAATTGGGGGGCAGGGCCACATTATTGGTCGTGGTAATCAACAAATATCACCGACTGTATTAAAAAAGGTGACGCGAGAAAACATATGGATTGTTGCGACGGAAAGAAAAATTAGAGAACTTGAACATCGTCCAATGTTTTTGGATTCTAATGATCCGGAGCTAGATACAACATGGTCTGGATTGATTCCTGTAATAACAGGATATAATAGTCAAATATTGTATCGGTTAACCTGTTAAGGCCGTCATTGTAATTAAATCATATGGAATTCAGTTTACTAACTTCGAGTTTTTTCTCTCACCTAGAACGAATCTTTAAAACTGGAGAGTTTGAACGTGGCGACAGTGTCCGGTTATTTCATGGGCGCGGTCAAGTCATTAGTGATTTAAACTGGATAGTCATTGATTGGTTTTCTCCCGTTATTGTTATTACGCTTTTCAAACAGCAAGAAAAAGAATATGTAAATCAAATTATTGAATACCTTTTAAAACTATTCTCTGATTCTAAAGTTGATTTAACATGCGTGATTATACAGTCTCGTTTTTTGCAAAAATCACCTTATGAAGTTTTGTATGGTGTGCTTCCGGATGTCGTATATGCAAAAAGAAAAAATCTAAAATTTAAACTGTCTTTTCAGCAGCAGAATCTAGGGTTTTTCTTAGATATTGAACCCGCAAGAAGATGGTTAGAAAAAAATTGTGATGGAAAACGAGTACTTAATCTGTTTTCGTATACCTGTGTCTTTTCAGTTGTTGCGATGGATGCGGGTTCTGCTGGGGTAGTTAATATCGATTTAAGTAGAAAATCACTTGGTATTGGCAATGAAAATCATAAAATTAATAATTTAGACACTAATACCGTGAAATTTTTTCCTCATGATATTTTTAAATCCTGGGGAAAGCTGAAGAAGTTTGGGCCTTACGATATTATCATAATCGATCCGCCAAGTTACCAAAAGGGTAGCTTTATCGCCAGCGAGGATTACCAAAAAGTACTTCGTAGAATGGCTTCTCTTATCGATGGACAAGGTTACGTGCTTGCATGTCTGAATTCGCCAGAAGTAACACTTAATCGTTTTTGCGAAGAATGTAATTCTCATCTTAATGAATTCGAACTGACGTCCGTTTTACCTTTAAGTGAGTTTTTTCCAGAAAAGGAAGATGGCAGGGGATTAAAAATGTTGGTTTATCAAAAAGTTTGATTTTTGTAATGTGACTGCCACTTGTTTTGTCTAAACAAGAAAAATAATTCAAGACGAGATTTTTTGAGATTGCTAATTTATTGTAAATTAATAGTTCACTTTAAAAAGTTAGCTGCCATCAGACATCCACTTTTATATAGCCCAATATCAATTCTTTCAGTTTTTCTGACGTTTGTGTTTTTAATGTCGAACGAATAGTCTCTATACGTGTTTTGATAGTAACTTTTTCCAAAAAATTACCATCAAAACTAGTCAGAAAATTGAAGCCTTTGCGTGTTAACACGGTATCTTCAAAAGCGTCTTGCTGAATAGCCGAACTGTATTGGATATATTGAGCTTCCGCTAACCAGATTACCGTGCTAAAACAGGCTTGAAATCTGGGTGAGTGAAGGCCAAATTCATCTGGCTCATCTGGACCACAGATATCTTCGACATATAATGTCGATTTTATTGGAAAGCTTTTGAAGAGCTGTATGAATATTTTTGCAGTGTCCTTGCAAAAATCGTCTATATGTAAATCGTTCACGATTAATTTTACTTTTTATATGCTTGTATAAAATGTCCAAATTTTGCTACGGCTTTTGATATCTCATTTGCTTGTGGCAAAAATACGATCCTAAAATGATCTGGGGTTGGCCAGTTAAACGCGGTACCTTGAACGAGGAGGATCTTCTCTTTTAACAAAAAATCAAGTATTAGCTTTTCGTCGCTTTCAAAGTCATACATATTGCGATCTATTTTTGGGAATAAGTAGATCGCACCTTTTGGTTTTACGCAAGACACCCCTGGAATCTGGTTCAAACCATCCATCGCCGCGTTTCTTTGTTCGATGAGTCGACCGCCAGGTAAAATTAACTCGTTAATGCTTTGGTATCCGCCCAGCGCAGTCTGCACCGCATACATCGCTGGCACATTCGCACATAGTCGCATGGAGGCTAGCATTTCTATTCCTTCCATTAATCCCTTGGCTTTTTGCTTTGCACCGCTTAAAACAAGCCATCCAGAGCGGAAACCCGCTGAACGATAAGACTTAGATAATCCATTAAATGACAAGCAAACGACATCCTGAGCGATGCGCCCAAGTGGAATAAACTCCGCTTCTTCATAGGTGATTTTACTATAGATTTCATCGGCAAATATAACGAGGTTGTTCTTCCTAGCAATTTCTACCAATTGTTCGAGCATCTCTTTTTCGTATACTGCGCCAGTAGGATTATTCGGGTTTATAATTACGATAGCGCGAGTACGGTCGGTAATTTTGCTTTTTATATCTTCAAGATCCGGTTGCCAATCGGCTTGTTCGTCACACAAATAGTGAACAGCCTTACCGCCTGAAAGGTTAACCGCGGCAGTCCACAAAGGATAGTCTGGTGATGGTATTAATACTTCGTCACCATCGTTTAATAGTGCTTGGTTTGCCATCACAATTAATTCAGATACGCCGTTACCTAGGTAAATATCATCGATACTAACATTCGGAATATCTAGCTTTTGGCATTCTTGCATCACGGCTTTTCTGGCCGCAAAAAGCCCTTTAGAGCTAACATAGCCCTGAGCGTTGCGAATATTGTGGACCACGTCCAAAATCATTTCGTCCGGAGCATCGAAACCAAATGGGGCAGGGTTACCAATATTGAGTTTTAGAATACGATGGCCGTCGTCTTCAAGTTTATTAGCGTGTTCGAGAATAGGACCGCGAATATCGTAGCAAACGCCTTCCAGTTTTTTAGATTTTTCCAAGGGATTCATTTTCTTACAGCTTATAATTTTCGTATCTAGTTTAATGTTTTTCAAAAACTGCGTAGGTATTTTTTTGAAACTCTTACTAAGGATACTATGTCTTAAATAAATTAGTTATGATTCGAACCTAATTTTTTGTGAGCGAGTTGAATTATGTCAGATCAAAAGTTAAAAGACGATGAATATTGGCGTGAAAAACTATCGGACGAAGAATACGCGATTTGCCGCCTAAAGGGCACTGAAAGAGCTTTTACAGGTAAGTACTGGAATACCAAAACGTCCGGGGTATATAAGTGTCGTTGTTGTGGTACACCTTTATTTAGCTCAGAAACAAAGTATGACTCCGGATCGGGATGGCCGAGTTTTTATCAGTCTATTAATGAATCGAGTGTTCAAGAGGAAGCTGATAACAGCCATGGTATGACTCGCACTGAGATCATGTGTGAAAAATGTGGTTCACATCTAGGACATGTATTTCCCGATGGGCCCAATCCAACTGGTTTAAGGTATTGTGTTAATTCAGCGTCGATTAGCCTTGACGAGGAAAACGCTAAATGAAGTCCTTTGCCGAAATATATGAAATAGCCACTTTGCATAAAGGAGGCCAAAAGGCGGTTGAGGCAATCTTGCCGAAACCTAAAACATCAAAGGCCTTAAAAATCCAGAAAGATAGTTTTTATTTGTCGCAAATGAGTTTGAGAATATTTCGTGCGGGCTTAAAACATGAAATGGTTGATAACAAATGGCCAAGTTTTGAAGAGGTATTTAAATGCTTCGACCCTTTTTTTTGCAGCATGTTGAGTGATGAAGATATTGAAAACTTGATGCAGGACAAACGGCTTATACGCCATTTGGGAAAGATAAAATCTGTGCGAGAAAATGCCATGTTTATTAAGCGAATTGAGGAAGAGCATGGGAGTTTTGGCGCCTTTATCGCTGATTGGCCCGAAGACGATATTGTTGGCTTGTGGATATATCTCAAGAAACATGGAAAACAACTAGGTGGAATTTCAGGCCCTTATTTTTTAAGAATGGTAGGCAAAGATACTTTTCTACTGACGGGCGATGTTGTCGCGCTTCTCATAAACGAAGGCGTTTTGGATAAAGAACCCACCGCTCAGAGAGATCTGAAAGCGGCGCAGGCTGCATTTCTAAAATGGAGAGAAGAAAGTGGTCGTAGCTTGTGCGAAATTAGTCGAATAGCGTCTTTTACCGCGACTCAGCCATCATGATTGCGAAAAGGAGATGTCAGCCTGAGCACTAATCGTAAACGTTTTTCTTCTTCCAAAGGTCGTCGCCTGATGACATCTTGTCCCACTCGTTTTGAGCTCCGGTTTTAGAATCCTGATCTTCCGCCGCTTGGGCACTTGGGTCTATATCCTTGAGTTTTTCCTTCAATTCTGAAAGCTGAGACTTCGCGTGTTCGATACGCTGTTGGTAAATTCCAGATTTTCCGTTCTTTTGCATTGTTGTTATAGCTAATTCTATATAGTGTATAGCCAGTTTTATCTTATTAGCCGCTGCCGCTTTAGCTGCTTGAATTTCATAGCCATCAATAGTGATCTGAACCACATACTGGGCTATTTGACTTCGATAAGATGACCCTTGTGTATGCGAAATTGTCTTTTTTTCTTCAAGGTTTACAACGAATTTGTTTAGCTCTTCTAAACAAGCCTTAACTTCTTTTATTTGTTGCGGAGATTCAAGCTTTACAGGTGTATGCGGCCCTTTTTGCTTCCTATTTTCCGCCAATGCGGCCGATGCAATTTGGAAATCTTGTTTGTGAGCGGGGGTTTCTGGCTCTAGTTTGTCGAGTTGTTCACTGACTTCTGCCAGGCTATGTTGCACTAATTGCGTGAGATCTCGCGATAGAAACCCTTTAGGAAAACCGCTTAGCATGAACTTAAATGTACGTGAGCGAGATTTTAGCGCCGCTAGAAGGCGCTTCTTTTGCTCATTTCGGCGTTGTATTGACTGGGATGCAAATGCGTAAAAAATGAGCATGCCCATTAATACGGTGATCCCAACAATTATATTAACGGATGACATAGGCTTAATTTTTAGAAAATCTAACTAAAAGGCTAGTCGCCGGTCGTCAGAGTTGCAAATATTCAGGCTTAATAAGGCACCGATAAGCCGGGGCATTGAATATATCCGCAGAAAATATCAAAAAGGAATATATTCCTTAAATATTAAGTATATAGAATTAAAACTATTGACAGTTACCGGGCGTCTCACTAGAATGCGCCCCTCTCTTAGAGACGGCTAAATGTCGTAATCTTAGTCCCCTTCGTCTAGAGGCCTAGGACACCGCCCTTTCACGGCGGTAACAGGGGTTCGAATCCCCTAGGGGACGCCATTTTACTTATGAACATAAGTAAAAATGGTAAAAAGCGGGTGTAGCTCAGTTGGTAGAGCGTTGCCTTGCCAAGGCAAAGGTCACGAGTTCGAACCTCGTTACCCGCTCCAATTTTTCATTTCCTATGTATTTCAGTGTGTAAATCTGTAGACTCAAAGAGGACTTTGCTTACAATTGTTCTCTTTTTTTAGCATTTTTCTACTCAATTTTTTCGATGCGCGCCAAAGATAGAACAGAGAAAACTTCACCAGTGTTTTGCTTCAAACTTAACTTCGCTTCTAAACACTATTCTATTTCTGGTGGGAATCTAGCCGACAAATACGTAAAGCAATAGAATGGATTTGATTTACGATTAGCCTTATCTGGCCTCGGCTATGAGAATGTCTCTCTACTGTTTCCATTATTCGCTGTCATTCCCATTCGAAAAAGTGTTTAGGTAAAATCAGAGATTCATCTATTTGATCAGTGAGTGACTTTTGCGGCTATGGGCTCAAAAAACGAATCGCCTAATAGCTCATGTCTGAGTTTTTCAAAATTCACGGATTCGTTAGACTCTGAAATCGCATAAAAGCGCTCATCAAGCGTTTGGAAGGCCGCAATTTCTGCATCGCCGAGAAAATGCAGGCAATCGCCACCAAAATACCAAAGAAGATCTCTGGCTATAGAAGTGGTTAAATGTGGATAGTGGCTAATAATACTGCAAGTCACCCATTGACCAAGTTCCCGTTGTTGGTCAATGTTTTCATAGGTATCGCAGTTTTCGAGTTTTTCGAGTCGTGACAAAAACAAAGCTTGCAGTTCAGTCAATTCGCCCCCATTGAATGGTGGTGTTGCACGAACTGCATTACCGAGTTGCGATATTAATGATTCGTGGAATTGTTTGTAGCTGCGCATTACTAATTGCCTTTAAAATGAGTGTTTGATTCAACCCGAGCCTTATTCCTCATCTAATAACAATTTTGTATTTACATTATTGTATCTATATATAGTACTAAGGTGACTACGAGTATCTAAACCTAGAGAATAAATTAAATGTCAATTGCGTTGCAAATAAATGGTTTAAAAAAAAATTATGGCGATTTCGAAGCACTTAAGGGAATCGATCTCCAAGTGGAGCAGGGTGATTTTTTTGCATTGCTTGGTCCAAATGGTGCGGGTAAATCCACCACCATTGGTATTTTGTGCTCTTTAATTAAAAAGAGCTCAGGTCGTGTTGAAATCTTCGATATCGATATTGACAAAGATTTTTCAAGGGCGAAGCAAAGGATTGGAGTTGTACCCCAAGAATTTAATTTTAATATGTTCGAGAAAGTAAAAGATATCGTCGCGAACCAAGCAGGATACTATGGCTTGCCGAGAGGTATCGCCATGGAGCGAGCTGAAAAATATCTTACTAAGCTCGGACTTTGGGAAAAACGAAATCAATCGGCACGCGCACTTTCTGGAGGTATGAAACGGCGCTTGATGATTGCTCGAGCGCTTATCCATGAACCTGATTTACTCATCCTTGATGAACCGACCGCAGGAGTAGATATTGAATTACGCCGTTCTATGTGGGAGTTTTTAGAAGAGATAAATCAAGCTGGTAAAACGATTATTCTTACTACTCATTATCTTGAAGAAGCCGAGCGCTTGTGCCGCAATATTGCCATTATTGATCATGGCCAAATAGTAGAAAATACCAGTATTAAGGCACTTTTAAAACAATTGAATCGAGAAGTTTTTGTATTTGATCTAGCAGAGCCTGTTTCTCAGTTACCCAAATTACCTGGTTATGAAATTACTCATTCTGACGAAACCTGTATTGAAGTCGCGGTCGAAAAAGGGAATCACTTGAACGAAATTTTTAAGGCTTTGTCGGATTTGAATATGCATGTGGTGAGTATGAGAAATAAGGTAAACCGATTAGAAGAGCTTTTTGTTAGTCTTGTTAACGGGAGTGTAAAATGAATTTACAAAATCATTGGATTCCCTTTACGACGATTTTACGTAAGGAAGTTATAAGGTTTACCCGTATTTGGGTTCAAACTCTTGTTCCTCCAGTTATTACAGTGATGTTATATTTTGTAATTTTCGGACAACTCATTGGATCGCGAATAGGTGAGATGGGTGGTTTTGATTACATGGCATTTGTGGTTCCAGGGTTGATTATGATGTCGGTCATCAATAATTCCTATTCCAACGTGGTTTCATCATTTTATTCCGCCAAGTTTACGAAATGTATTGAAGAGATTCAGGTAAGTCCTACACCGAATTTTATTATTCTTTTAGGCTATGTTTGCGGTGGCGCTTTACGAGGTCTCGCTGTGGGAGTGATTGTGACAATCATTTCATTGTTTTTCACTGACCTTCAGATTCATAGCTATTTTATTACTATTTCTGTCATCATTTTAACGGCGCTGCTGTTTTCGATTGCAGGACTTATTAATGCGATTTATGCTAATTCTTTCGATGATATTTCAATTGTACCTACATTTGTTTTAACGCCGCTAACTTATTTAGGGGGCGTTTTTTACTCCATCAGTTTGTTGCCTGAGTTTTGGCAAATAGTGTCTAAGTTTAATCCTGTGCTTTATATGGTTAACGCCTTTCGTTATGGTATTTTGGGAAGTTCCGACGTCAATGTATTTTGGTCGTTTATTGGTATTCTCGCTTTTCTTTTTATTCTCTTTAGCTTTTGTTTATTTTTACTTACCAAAGGCAAAAAGTTGCGAAGCTAAACAGAGGTTCTTATAAGCTTATTATGTCAGAATCACATTCTAATGAAATTATGCTAGGAAAAGACGCGGTTTATTCCGGAAGTTATTCTCCTGGTTTACTCAATCCAATTCCTCGGACTGAATCGCGGCAAAACTTGTTTCAAGAGAATATTTTACCATTTACAGGAAAGGATATTTGGACTGCTTATGAGCTGTCTTGGTTAAATGAAAAGGGCAAACCTCGTGTTGCTATTGCAGAGTTTGAGTTCCCATTTGATAGTCGTGCGATTATCGAATCCAAATCATTTAAATATTACTTAAATTCATTTAATCACACCCGAATCGAAAGCACTGAAAAGCTTTTAGCTATCTTGTCAGATGATCTAGAAAATGCAAGCGGGGGCGCGGTTAAGGTATGTCTATTTTCCGTTGATGAATACCGTCAGACGTCTGTTCCAAATGGAAAGTGTGTCGATGACTATGATATTGAAATCGATCAATATGAGATGAGCCCTTCGCTTTTGAAAACCGATGATAAAAAGGTTGTTGAAAATGAAAAGTTATATAGTCATCTTTTGAAAAGCAATTGTCCTGTGACTGGTCAACCAGATTGGGCGACGCTTTGTATAGAATATTCGGGGCACAAAATACTAGAAGAATCTTTGCTTCGCTACGTAATTTCTTACCGTGATCATCAAGATTTTCATGAAAATTGTGTAGAAGCCATTTTTAACGATATTTTAACTCACTGCCAATGCAATTCACTTTCCGTTTCTGCTAGATACACTCGGCGGGGGGGCTTAGACATTAATCCATATCGAACTAACACGTCTAAAGATGCCGAACTGGTTCGCTTTGTTCGTCAGTAATCAATTAAGAAATATTGTGCAATTATTTTTAGATACGTAGTAATTCCCGTGTTTTTCAAGTATTTTGTGGTTAATACAGAGTCAATAAGTTAATCAAAACTAGGTCAATTGGGGTAATGAATCTATGAGAATATTAGTAGTCGTTTTAATATCGGTTTTGTTTTCAGCGTGTCAGTGGGTTAAGCCGACAGATCTGGGCAAAGAAGTTGCGTTGGTTAAAGAAATCCATGTCAGTAATTGTGAAAAGCTTGGTTCAACCGAGTCCAATGTGGCTGATAATGTGGGCATTATTCAGCGTGGTGATAAAAAGGTTGCTAAAGAGCTAATCACTTTGGCGAAAAATCAGGCTGCAAAAATGGGTGGGGATACAATAGTAGCGCTTTCTTCAGCTGAAGATGGTAGTCAGAATTTCGGCGTGTTTCGTTGTAAAAACTAATCGGCCTTTATAGCAACTGCAAGTGGTGTGAATCTGCTTCGTCTATTGCCGTTCCTGCCTAAAATAAGTCTAAGAGGCCATTTTGTATAATATAAAATGGCCAATAAATGATCGATTTTTCAAAGGGTCTAGTTTATTGATTTCTTAGGTTGTAATTTGAGCATTAGTTAGATTTAAACCTTGCTTGAAAACACATTATCCGTCCCCATCTTGCTTCTCATTCATTTCGATCATTTTCTGATAAGTTTTCCGGAGAATAACAATGACTGTAGAAACAGCCAAAGAAACCCGTGGGTTTGAAACTGAAGCGAAACAGCTTCTGCATTTGATGATCCATTCACTTTATTCCAATAAAGAAATCTTCTTGCGTGAGTTGGTATCTAACGCATCCGATGCCGCAGATAAACTGCGCTTTGAAGCGTTAAAAGACGACAACCTCTTTGAAGGTAATAGCGACCTTAAGATTCTTATCGACTTTGATAAAGACGCTAAAACAGTCTCTATTACTGATAATGGTATTGGGATGACGCGTGACGAAGTTGTCACCAACCTAGGCACCATCGCTAAGTCTGGCACGGCAGCATTCTTATCGAACCTTTCTGGTGATGAGAAAAAAGACTCTCAGTTAATAGGGCAATTTGGTGTGGGTTTCTACTCGGCTTTTATCGTTGCAGATAAGGTTGAAGTTTTTACTCGTCGCGCAGGTGCGCCAGCGACAGAAGGTGTTCATTGGGAAAGTCAGGGTGAAGCTGAATACTCTATCGAAACCATAGAAAAGGCTGAGCGCGGTACTAAAATCGTGCTTCATTTGAAGAGTGACCAAGAAGAGTTTGCTGACGGTTGGCGACTGCGTTCAGTTATCAAAAAATACTCCGATCATATTTCCCTTCCTGTAGAAATGGTGAAAGAAAACTATGCACCTGAAGAGGAAGAAGGTAAGGAAGAAGAGAAAAAAGAAATTGAATATGAGGTTGTTAATACCGCAAAAGCGCTTTGGACTCGTGGTCGAAGTGATATTTCAGATGACGAATACAATGAGTTTTACAAACATATTTCTCATGATTTTGCGGATCCGCTCAAATGGAGTCATAACCGAGTAGAAGGCAAACTTGATTACACAAGTCTTCTTTATATTCCGAGTAAAGCGCCTTTTGATTTGCACAATCGTGACGGTGTGCGTGGTTTGAAGCTTTATGTTCAACGTACTTTTATCATGGATGAAGCAGAGCAGTTCCTGCCTTTATATTTGAGGTTCGTGAAGGGTATTGTTGATTCAAATGACTTGTCACTCAATGTTTCTCGTGAAATTTTGCAAAAAGACCCTAACATCGACAGCATGCGCAGTGCTTTGACTAAGCGTGTGTTGGATATGTTAGAGAAGCTTTCTAAAAATGATGCCGAAAAATACAAAGAGTTTTGGCAGGCGTTTGGCGAAGTTTTAAAAGAAGGCCCTGCAGAAGATCATACTAATAAAGAAAAAATTGCCGGATTGTTCCGCTTTGCGTCTACCCATACGAATACGGCTAGCCAAGATCAGTCACTTGCTGACTATATCGGCCGTATGAAAGAAGGGCAAAACAAGATTTACTATGTCGTTGCTGAAAATTTTGCAACGGCAAACAACAGTCCTCACTTAGAAGTATTCCGTAAGAAAGGTATCGAAGTGCTATTACTTTCCGATCGAGTGGACGATTGGTTGATGGGACATTTAATGGAATTTGACGGCAAGTCTTTCCAAGATGTTGGTAAAGGCGCTCTTGACCTTGGCGATATGGATTCAGAAGAAGAAAAAGAAGAGCAAAAGAAAGTTGAGGAAGAATTTACTGGTTTTGTTGAGCGTATGAAGGAAGTTTTATCGAGTGATGTAGAAGAAGTGCGAGTCACTCACCGATTAACGGATTCTCCTGCTTGCCTAGTGGTTGGAGAGCATGATATGGGTGCGCAGATGCGCAGACTCATGGAACAGGCGGGCCAACCTATTCCAGAGAGTAAACCTACAATAGAAGTTAATCCAGAACATCCACTTGTTAAAAAGATGGATCAAGAATCAGATGAAGATCGATTCGCCGATTTAGCAAAAGTGATTTTCGACCAGGCTAATTTAGCTGAAGGCGGGACTTTAAAAGACCCTGCAGCCTATGTTCACAGGTTAAATAAGCTGTTACTAGAAATTTCTCAATAAATAATTAGTACGGTTTAAATTGCCATCAAAGTTTGGTGCACCTATTTTCATTCAGGTGCACCTAATGACTATTAATACGCACATGTATCAACTATTATTTGCTTTAAGTGATAGGTTTAAAACGCATTGTTTTATACCCTTGTTGTCATAAAAGCTTCAACTTTTTTTTAAAAGCAAATGTTTTTGCAATAGTCAACTTGGTGAAGAGACTTAGTTATGACTCAAGCTAGGACCATTACTGTATTGGGAGGCGGAAGCTTCGGAACCGCGATTTCTAATATTATCGCCACCAATGGACACAGTACTTACCTATGGATGCGTGATGCTGAACGGGCTGTGCGCTGCGAAAAAAATCGTGAAAATCCTGAATATCTTCCTGGTTACAAATTTAATGAAAACTTGACTGTCATAAGTGATTTTGCCGAGATAATAAAAACCAGTGATATCGTTGTAATCGCGGTTCCGAGCAAGTCTTTTCGTGAAGTGACCAAACTTGTCGCTCCGGAGATAAGTCCAGGTACTATCGTAATTAGCACAACAAAAGGTATTGAATCAGGCTCATTCGATTTGATGAGCCAAATTCTTGAACAAGAATTAAAAGACGTAAAAATCGGCGTGCTAAGTGGACCTAATTTTGCGAAGGAGATTATTGCAAATCATTACACAGGAACTGTTGTCGCGAGCGAGCACGAAGATGTTTGCGAGCTAATTCAAACTGTATTTTCTTCCAGGACGTTCCGTATTTACCGTAATCCAGATCGTTATGGTGTCGAGCTTGCTGGAGCACTTAAAAACATTTATGCCTTAGGTACTGGCATGGCTACAGCTCTTGGAAGTGGGCAAAATACCATTGCAATGATCTTAACACGAAGTCTCGCGGAAATGAGCCGGTTTGCCAATCGTCTGGGAGGCAACTCAATCACTTTTCTTGGTCTCGCTGGGGTGGGTGATTTGTTTCTGACTTGTACTTCCGATTTAAGTCGAAATTTCCGAGTAGGTTATGCTGTCGGTGAAGGTAAGAAGTTAAGCGAAACGCTTGCTGAAATCGGGCAAGTTGCTGAAGGTGTGAATACACTTAAACTAGTTAAGCAAAAAGCAGATGAGCTAGATGTTTATATGCCGCTTGTTCAAGGGCTCTATGCTATTTTATTCGAAGAAAAAAATATTACACAAGTTATTCAGCGATTGATGTTGAGCGAGCTGAGTAGCGATATCGATAAAACTTAATTAACGAAACGATATAGGAGACAGTTATGGATAAGCAATTGAAATCGAATCTAACGTCAAAACGAAGTTGGACAAGATTGATTTATATGATTGTATTTGCAATCTGCCTTCAAGTCTCTTCGGTGGTCATGTGGGTTTTGGTGGCATTGCAATTTTTGTTTACCCTTATTACCGGACGCGATAATTTAAACCTTAGACGTTTAGGCGACTCTCTATCACAGTATATCTACCAAGCTCTTCAGTTTTTAACCTATGCGAGCGATGACAAGCCGTTTCCTTTTTCAGAGTGGCCGGTTTCTGATATTGTTGAAAATTTTCAAGAAGATGTCGATTCATCCGAATCTTCTCAAGTTGAATCCGGTGAAATAATCGATCATGAAACTGATGCAAATTCAGAAAGTCAGGTAGATGATTCTGGCTCTTCAAGTGATGGAAAACGTCACACCTCTGGCAAACGATACATCGCCGCAGGAGGATTTAGAAAACGAGAAAAAAGATCCATAAAAAAACCAGCTTTAAGGATGGTCTAAATGGAGATTTTATTGTTACGTCACGGTGATGCGGGACCGTATACATCACCCGATGAAGCACGTGAGCTTTCAAGGTTCGGAACTGAACAGATAGAGCGTATTATTGCTCTGAGAGAAGCTGAGCTAGGTGATATTGCCCTATCTCTCGTTAGCCCCTATGTTCGCGCACAACAAACAGCCAATATATTGCTTTCCAAGCAACGCCATATAGAACGAAAAGAAGCCAGCTGGGCCTGCCCTAACTCAAGCGTTGATTATGCTTTAGAACAGCTTTACCAACTTAGTCAAACATCTTGGAAATCCGTGATTTTGGTTTCTCATAACCCGTTTCTTTCTAAATTAGCGCTTACTCTGTGCGGAGATCAATTTTCTGGTTTATTTATGGATACAGGATCTATGGTGGCCATTGATTGTGACGTGGTTGCGAGCGGGTGCGGTACATTAAAGTGGGTATCACACGCGTGAGCGTAGACTATAAAGACGTAGAATTTGATTTAGAGCGTATCGTTATTCGAGGACGACGTTGGGGGAATGAAAGCGGTAAACCGGTTTTCGCTTTACATGGGTGGTTAGATAATTGTGCAAGCTTTAATTTTCTCGCACCCCATCTGACAGGCCTAGATATTGTTAGCCTTGACCTGGCAGGACATGGTAAAAGCGATCGACGTGGTAGTCTTGGTAGTTATAATATTTGGCAAGACATCGCTGAAATACTAGCAATAGCCGATGAGTTGGGTTGGGAAAAATTTGGTTTGATTGGCCATTCTCGAGGAGCTATGATTGCAACGATGCTCACGAGTACTTTTCCTTCTCGCGTGAGTCACCTTGGTTTAATTGAGAGCGTATTACCACATTCGGTGGAAACAAGAGAATCTCCTGATCAACTTGCCGAAGCGGTAAAATCAGTTTTAAAACTTCGAAATCGTCCGATCAATTATTATTCTACGTTTGATAATGCCGTAAAGGCACGTGAAGAAGGGTATATTCCCCTTGGCATGGAAGATGCGAAGGTTCTTGCTGAACGAGGCGTTATTTCCAATGTCAAAGGTTATTACTGGATCAGCGACCCGCTATTACTAGCGCCGTCTGAAGTGAAACTGACAAAAGAGCAGGTTCTAGTTTTTACTGACCGTATTGTTATGCCTGTTAAACTGATAATTGGTGATAACGGTATGCTACGAGATAACGAGTACACCCAAAATTGGTTAGCTAGTCGGCAAAACTTTGATGTACATGTTTTACCAGGCCATCACCATCTTCACATGTCTCAGCAGCACAATGCAATTGCGAATATTTTTAATCGCTATTTTGCAGAGAATACGTAAAACTTATTTTGTGGCTAATTAAACGTAAAAATAGATATGAAAATTAAAATGATAAAGCTAGTCATTCTTTTATTCGGCTTATTTAGCCATTTTAGTTATGCATCACTATTAGATGGTTTTTTCCCAGAAGACAGAAAAATTTTTATAAAAAGTGAGCCGCTATCGCAATATCGCTTAACTCTTGGTGGTCTAAAGAAAATTAACGGAATATTAACTGCCGAAAGAGAAGTGTTGCTTACAGGAAAGATAGAGCGTAGAACAATCGAAGTAAAACATTTTTTTAGTTTACCAAAGGCTTGGAATCACATTGTTCAAAATGTGGGAGACTTGGGCGCTAATTTGCTTTTTGAGTGTCGAGAATTCGATTGTGGAAGTAGTAATTCTTGGGCAAATGATCGGTTTAAAATTAAGCAACTCTATGGATTAGATCAGTTTCAACGATATGCTGCATGGGAGTTCTCACAGAATGATACGAAGTTTTATCTCGCAGCTTATCTTGTAAAAAGAGGAAACAAGAGATTATATGCGCAACTTGATTTAATTCAATCGTCTGCTCAATCAGAACCTCTTCCTGATCTAGAAGTTATTCAAGACAAACTTGCTCGAGATAGTTTTTTTATCCTTCCTGGAGTTCAATTCGACGAAAAAATTGAAATTAGTTCGTCTATGCTTCAAGTGATAACGCAAGTATTATCGAATTTAGGTTCACAAGATTTTTATCTTGTTGGTCATTCATATAAGAGTCAAACGCTAGAGGAAAAGACAGAGTTATCTCTCGACTATGCCAAGGCGCTTCTAAAACTTTTCGAAGAGAATGGTGTTCGAAAGGGGCAACTTGAAGCTAAGGGTGTTGGGAGTTTAGCGCCTGAGTTAAAACATGGCGAAGCGATTGTGTTAGTAAAAAAATAACAAGTGTCGTTAACAAAATTAAGGTGTTGGAGTGAAAAGTCTGAAGGATCAGCTAACGGAAAGAATTTTAGTTATTCCTGATGTGACCAAGGTAACCTACCATGGGAACAAAGGTGAGTTTTCTTCTTTTGTTTTTCATGAAAAGGAATTTGCACACTTCCACAATGAGAATGAACTCGATTTAAGGTTGACTAACAAGGTCATTGCAAAGATGAATTTACGTCACCCAGAAAATTCCATTTACCACCCTAATAGATCAAAAGGGTCGCCATGGATAGAACTCAGGTTTAAAAATAAAACCGAAATGATAAACGTCTTGCAATATGTGAATTTGGCAATTGCTCAAATTAAATAGTACCAGGCTAAAAACCCGTTAGTTTAATAGAGATAAAAATTCTGCTCGAGTGCTCGGGTTATCGCGAAAAGTGCCTAACATGGATGATGTTTGCATTGATGAATTCTGTTTTTCCACACCACGCATCATCATACACATGTGCTTTGCTTCAATAATGACTCCTACACCAGCAGCATTGGTTACTGATTTTATAGACTCTGCAATCTCTCGGCTAAGTTGTTCTTGGATTTGTAATCGTCTTGAATACATATCCACAATTCTTGCAACCTTAGATAAACCAAGTACTTTCCCTGTTGGAATGTAGCCCACATGCGCCTTGCCAATAAACGGCAAGAGATGGTGCTCACACAGCGAGTAAAGTTCGATGTCCTTAACGATTACCATGTCATTTGAGTCAGATGGAAATAGGGCTCCATTAATCACTTCTTCAAGATTTTGTTTATATCCACTGCACAAAAATTCAAATGCTTTAGCGGCTCGCGCTGGGGTATCGACTAATCCTGGCCTAGTGATGTCTTCGCCAACGCTTTGAATAATTTGAGTAAATAGTTCTTTCATAGTTTTAGTCCAAAATCACATGCTATTTCTACTGATGCTTGTTTGATTAGCATTTGGTTCATATTGCGCTAATGTTATGCTACAACGTAAAAAACACGTAGAATAAACAGCTTTTTAGTCATTTACCAAAGAATATGGCACTAAATTTTAACGATCACGAAATAGAGCGCCTCGATAGTGTTCGAGATTGGATCCGGTTTGGGTCAAGTCGATTTAGCGAAGCGAAGTTATTTTTTGGTCATGGAACCGACAATGCTTGGGATGAGGCTGCAGTTTTAGTCTTGTGGTCAATTCATCAACCATGGGAAAAGCTTGACGTTATTCTAGACTCACGTTTGACCGATCAAGAAAAAACTAAAATTATTAGTATATTTGATCGACGAATAACGGAAAGAACCCCTGCCGCTTACTTGACGGGTGAGTCTTGGTTTGCTGGATACAAATTCAAGGTAGATCAGAGTGTACTCGTGCCTCGTTCTCCAATTGCAGAATTGATTCAATCAGGTTTTGAGCCTTGGTTGCAAGATTATCCAAACAACATTTTAGATTTATGTTGTGGAAGCGGTTGTATCGGTATTGCTTGCGCAATGGTCTTTGACGAAGCTATGGTGGAATTGAGCGATATTTCTGAAAAAGCGATTGCAATTGCAGAATATAATATAGCCTATCATCAATTATCTAATCGTGTTAAAGCCACATTGTCTGATGGGTTTGAAAGCATAACTGAGGTAAAATACGATCTTATAGTTTCTAATCCTCCCTATGTCGATGCGCAAGATTTCGCGTCTATGCCACAAGAGTATCGAGCTGAGCCTGAAATAGGATTGGTTTCTGGGGAAGATGGTTTAAATTTTACCCGAAAATTATTAGCTCAAGCAGCGGATTATCTCAACGAAAATGGATTGCTTGTTGTTGAAGTAGGGAACAGCTGGCCAGCTTTGGAAGCGGCTTACCCGCAGGTTGCATTTTTTTGGCCTGAATTCAGTAATGGTGGGCATGGGGTTTTTGTACTTACACGTGAACAACTAATTAATATTTGATTTAAGAGAGATTTATGTCTGGCAATACGTTTGGCAAGTTATTTTCAGTAACGACTTTTGGGGAAAGCCATGGACTCGCCATTGGCTGCATAATAGATGGTTGTCCGCCAGGAATTGAGATTAGTGAAGAAGAAATTCAGGTAGATTTGGATCGACGTAAGCCTGGTCAGTCTCGTTATACAACTCAGAGGCGCGAACCTGATCAGGCTAAGATTTTATCTGGTGTGTTTGAAGGAAAAACCACAGGCACTTCTATATCGATTGTCATTGAAAATACCGATCAACGCTCAAAAGATTATTCAAAGATCAAAGATCAATTTCGCCCCGCACATGCTGATTATACCTATATGCAAAAATACGGTATTCGCGATTATCGAGGTGGTGGTCGTTCTTCAGCGAGAGAAACAGCCGCAAGAGTAGCTGCAGGTGCAATTGCAAAAAAAGTATTGCATAAAATATGGGGTATTGAGGTAAATGGGTACCTGTCGCAGCTAGGACCAATAAAAATAGACTCTGTTGATTGGAATGAAATTGAGCAGAACCCATTCTTTTGTCCTGATAAATCTAAAGTGCCTCAAATGGAAGAGTATATGCAAGCACTTAATAAAGAAGGAAACTCCGTGGGTGCAAAGATTACCGTCGTAGCAAAAAACATGTTGCCGGGATTAGGCGAACCTGTATTCGATCGCCTCGATGCAGACATAGCTCATGCCCTCATGGGTATTAATGCGGTCAAAGGTGTTGAAATTGGCGATGGTTTTGACTCTGTCGCGCAAAAAGGAACAGAACACAGAGACGAAATGACGCGAGATGGCTTTTTGTCAAATCACTCAGGAGGTGTTCTTGGTGGTATTTCTTCGGGGCAAGACTTAATTGCGCATATTGCACTCAAGCCCACTTCTAGTCTGCGAATTCCGGGGAAAGGTATCGATCTAAATGGCGATCCCGTTGAGGTTGTGACTACGGGGCGCCATGACCCCTGTGTTGGGATTAGAGCAACACCAATTGCTGAAGCGATGATGGCATTAACACTTTTAGATCATGCAATGAGACATCGCGCGCAAAACGGAAGTGTTTCCCACGATGTTCCTAAAATAGCTGGTGAGTTTATTGATTCACTAGATAACTAAGTTTTTCTTTTATGCCTTATTGGCGCATGTCTGGCGTCTACTTCGCGTATTTTGCGATAGTCGGTGCCTTGCATCCTTATTGGGGGTTGTACCTCGAGCACCTTGGTTATGAACCAGCCAAAATTGGTTTAATTGCCGCAATACCTTTCCTTACTAGGATCGTCGCTCCAAATATTTGGGGGTGGATTGCAGACCATACTCAAAAACCACTATTGATTATTCAACTCGGCGCACTTGGGGGATTTCTTGGATTTATCGGTGTTGTAATTCAAGCTGATTTTTATACATTAGTAGTATTTTTGTTTTTATATAGCTTTTTCTGGAATGCAATTCTTGCACAGTATGAAGTCATAACATTAGATTATCTTGCCGACAGTTCTCATTTATATAGCCGAATTCGCCTTTGGGGTTCCATTGGGTTTATTTGGGCGGTAATCACACTTGGTTATGTTTTTAAATTTATTTCAATTGTTTGGCTCGGCTATTTTATTTTATTTCTACTCGCTGTCATTTGGATTCTTTCCTGTGTTTTACCCCCAGTTCCTAATCTTCATGAGCACACACCTCATGATGGCTTTTTTAAACGTTTAAAAGAACCGTTAATTAGTTTAGTTTTTGTCGTTTTTTTCCTTTTACACTTTAGTCATGGTGCCTATTACACTTTCTTTAGTATCTATCTAAAAGGTTTTGGTTATTCGACTGTTTCTATCGGTATCATTTGGTCCATCGGTGTTGTCGCGGAAATAATTTTGTTCTTATTTATGCCAAAAATATTACTGAAATTCTCACTTTTCTTTTTGTTAAGTTTAAGTTTGTTACTTACTGGTTTGCGTTGGTTTTTAATGGGATGGTTTCCTGAAATTGTCTGGTTGGTTTTTGTTAATCAAATACTACATGCGGCATCATTTGGTGTGACACATGCTATTGCAATCGAATTTATTCGTGGTCATTTTTCTAAAAAAGCACAAAGCCACGGGCAGGCTTTTTACAGTGCGATTGGTTTTGGTGCCGGCGGTGCGTTAGGCGCATATTTAAGTGGAGAAATTTGGTCTATTTCGCAAAAATGGACTTTTGGACTTGCCGCTATTTCAGCTATATTAGCCTGGCTAATAACAATAATTTTTTTAAAGCAAAAATTGGCAAAAAAAATATCATAATACGGTCTTATATAGACTATATTGTATTTAACCAATTCTAGCTTAGCTGAGGTGATAGATGAAGAAGTTTGTAGTCTTAGCGGTTTTTGTATTTTCTCTTTCGTTTCCGGTTCATTCGGATCAATCTTCAACGAATCAGTTTTGTTCAACAATAAACTGTGACTGTTCTGCATTATCGAGTGAATATTGGAATGAAATTTGTCTTCAACAAGAACAGTTAATAAAAGAAGGCTGCTTGAATAATCAATCGAATGGATTTTGTGGTATTCACGGAGAAAAAGCACAGCCTTTAGCATTAGACATTGCTAATTTTGAAAGCAACCACGATACCATCTATTTGAGTGCATCAATTTATAGGGATAAATTTGAAGCAATTTTTCTAGACATTAATACAGAAGCCTCTTTAGTTTTAAAAGATGTAAAGTATGCAAATTACTATAAAGCCAAGCAAAGACTTACTAACTTAGATGAAAATCTGGATAACGTGTTTAGTATATCGTTAATGATGAATGAACTCGTTGTGATAGATAAAAAATTAAAACCGAGAGAATTGTGGCAAGATTTTGGTGAAGCAAGCTTGATGGCAGCGGAAGAGCTGTATGGTGTTAGCAATTCACTAATGAGTTTTATTCTTGATGGTAAAAAAACATTTAACATCACAGATATCACCTATAGTAGTAAACGCCTTGCAGGTTATGCTTATGAGCAAGCCGCTTTTGCTTTTGGAAAGTCTGGAAATGATCGAAAAGCAGCTAAGTTATGGCGACTTGCTGCGCAAACAAGTAAAGATCTAATTGCTATGAATGATAAGTTGTTTGCCACCTCAGAGGAAAAGCGCTACGTCATGGCTCAAGCGGCAGCTAGATTGCATCGAGCAAGCTACCATTGGTTACAAACCAAAGATGGGGAAAAAGCAAAGGATAGCTATGATGAATCTATCGGTCTTTATGCGAAGTTAAACAAAGACATTGAAGTACTTGTTGCCGAGTGAAATGCTTAATTGCGCTTGTAAAAATCTCGTAAAAGTTTAGAACAAAAAAATCAGGCTAAAGCCTGATTTTTTTTAGCTTAATTTACAGATGTAATACTCAACCAAGGTTAAACTTAAAACACGAGGCCAACGTTGGCATATAAGCCATCAATGGTAATTTCTGAAGTGAAATTATCTAAGTCATCTGCAGATATTTTAAGTTGTCGATAACCTAGTTCAATTTGATACTTAACAAGTGTTCCCTTACTTTTATAACCGAGTTTGGTTTCCCAATCTGTAAAGGTGTTTCCATTGAAGCCTACATGATTGACAGAAAAAGCGAGATACCAGTTTGAAAATGGTAAATCTAAATTGGCGTTCAGCAACCCAAGTGGAATTGTGCCAGATAAATCTATTTGTTCGGAAGTAGCAGTATCTGTTGGCTCGCCATCTGTACTTGCGTCATCTCCTGTTCCAACATCGGTAGTGTCATCACCGGTTGTGTCTCCATCGGCTGGATCAGTGGAATCTCCAGCAGTATCCGGTGTATCTCCATCCGTCGTGACTGGTTGAAAGATGGAGAGGTTTATAAATCCATCGTATTGTCTACCCGAAAGCCCTAGATCGATAGATAGCCATGAACTTAATACTGGATAATAAAAGCTGATTTCTGTGTAATCCAAGTTTATATCTGTACGAATAGTTGAGGTTTCAGGAAAGGTAACCGTATCAAGGGTAAATTCGCGTGGCACAGTTTGTGTCGCAATATGACCGTAATTTAACTTTTCTAATCGAACATAAGGTAAGACAGGAAAGTCATGTTCTATTTCCAAGTAATAGAATTCCTGGGGATCGTCGTTTACACCGAGTTCTGAAGTCGTAATTGGTGTTGTGCTCGAACCTAATTCCCCATCAATTGATGCAAACCAGTTACCACCACCTAACTTAAGTTGAAATAGTGGATTGGCTTTGGATACATGAGGCAAAAAAGTGCCTCCTACTACGAAAATTAAGTAGTAAATTGTGTATTTAGATAATCTTTTCGGTCTGTAAAGGTTTAATCTCATAATATGTATACAGTTAGTGTTCTGTTAATATATTAAAAAATGCGTTTGCCGCATTACTTAAAGTTCTCTTTTTATGTGTGATGACACCAAGTGTTCGATACAAAGCAATCCCTTTTACTTTAAGTTCTCTCATGTCCGCGTTTACAAGTGTTTTTGGGAGAAAACTCCAACCGAGACCAACACTCACCATCATACGAATCGTTTCTAGATAATTCGTTGTCATATTTAATCTTAGTTCAAGCTCCTGATTGTCAAAGCAAGATTTTGCTAATCGGCCTGTAAAAGTATTTAAATCTGGGAGTATCGCGGGTTCTTCACTAAGTTGCTCGAGCGTAACATTTCTGCATCGTGATAGCGGGTGGTTTTGTCCAGCTACAAAAACGAGGGGGTCTTTCCAGAGAGCTTTCTTCTCAAGAGGTGGTTCAAGCTTGGGGGCTAGTGTAACAATGGCAAGTTCTACGTCACCATTGATGACTTTATCGTAGGCTTTTTCAGAATCTAAAAAATCGAAAAGAAGGTTAACATCTGGGTGTTGGGATGCAAAAGATCTCAGGACAGGAGGTAGATGGTGTAGTCCAATATGATGGCTGGTCGCTACTTTTAAAGATCCCGAAATTTCGCCGGTAAGTTCCCTGATGGAGCGAGTTGTTTCCTCTATATTCTTGAGAATAGTTAATGCTTGAGGCAGCAGTACTTTTCCAGCTTCTGTGAGTTCCACTCGTTTTCCCAATCGGTCAAACAGACTGTGATCCAGGTTTTGCTCTAGCGCTGCGATACGCTTACTTACAGCAGGTTGAGTAATAAATAATTTTTGGGCAGCGAGAGAAAATGATTCAGTGTCGGCTACTACGGTAAAAGCCTTGAGGTCTTCGATATCCATTAAACTGGCTCCGCTAAGAAATATACATAAATAGCATTATTGTGTATTCCTTTTGGTTATTCAAATTATAAAAATAATGAATTTGAGTTATCTTTATTTGGGGATTAAAATAACGCCAAACTATAGCCATAATTTAAGAAGGGGTGATATCGATGGCTGCAAAAACGCTTTACGACAAACTCTGGGATGCTCATCTTGTTACACAAAGAGATGATGGTTCTGCATTGATATATATTGATCGGCATATCGTACATGAAGTGACTTCGCCGCAAGCATTTGAAGGCCTTCGTTTGTCCGGGCGCAGGCCCTGGCGAGTTAACAGTGTGCTGGCCACACCAGATCATAATGTACCTACGACAGTTGTCGAACGGGCTTCTGGAGTTGAGGGTATTGCTGACCCAGTTTCTAAAATTCAAGTTAAAACACTTGATGACAACTGCGACGAGCTTGGTATTAAAGAGTTTAAAATTAATGATAAGCGCCAGGGAATTGTTCATGTCGTTGGCCCAGAATCCGGCGCATGTCTGCCCGGTATGACGATTGTTTGTGGTGATTCTCATACTTCGACAAATGGTGCGTTAGGCGCTTTATCATTTGGTATTGGGACAAGTGAGGTTGAACACGTACTCGCAACACAATGTATTGTTGCCAAGAAAATGCAAAATATGTTGATTAAAGTCGATGGTGTTTTGGGAAATGGCGTTACGCCTAAAGATGTCATTTTAGCAATCATCGCTGAAATTGGCACAGCCGGTGGTACAGGGTATGCCATAGAGTTTGGCGGTGAAGTGTTTAGAAACATGTCAATGGAAGGCCGGTTGACGGTATGCAATATGGCAATTGAAGCGGGAGCTCGAGCCGGAATGGTCTCCGTCGATCAAATTACCTTAGATTATGTGAAGGGGAGAGATTTTGCACCCACAGGAGAAAACTGGGATAAAGCCGTATCCGTGTGGCGTGAATTTGTGAGTGATGCAGACGCTCACTTCGATAAGGTTGTAGAGCTTGATGCTGCGACGATCATTCCTCAGGTTAGTTGGGGTACCTCTCCAGAGATGGTGCTGCCGGTGGATGCGAACGTTCCTGATCCTGAAGCAGAAGCGGACCCAGTTAAAAGTCGCAGTATTGCGAGTGCACTTAAATATATGGGTCTTGAAGCGGGGCAGCCTATAACCGAAATTAAAGTCGATCGAGTTTTTATCGGTTCGTGCACAAATTCTCGAATTGAAGATATTCGTGAAGCGGCTGCAGTCGTGAAAGGAAGAAAAAAATCAGCTTCGGTTAAAGAAGCTATTGTTGTGCCCGGGTCGGGATTAGTTAAGGCTCAGGCTGAAAAAGAAGGTTTAGATAAAATATTTGTAGAAGCAGATATTGAGTGGCGTGAACCTGGTTGTTCCATGTGTCTGGCTATGAACGCCGATAAACTTGGAGACGGAGAGCATTGTGCATCTACCTCTAATCGAAACTTTGAGGGTCGTCAGGGATATGGAGGGCGTACTCACTTGGTGAGTCCTGCAATGGCGGCCGCAGCAGCTGTTGCTGGAAAGTTTGTAGACGTTCGAAATTTTTAGATGTGACAAAGGAGTAACTATGATGAAGAGTTTTACAATTCACAGTGGCATTGCCGCTCCAATGGATCGAGCAAACGTTGATACAGACCTAATTATTCCAAAGCAATTTTTGAAGTCTATTAAACGTTCTGGGTTTGGCGCGAATGCGTTTGATGAATTAAGATACCTTGATGAAGGTGAAGTAGGTAAAGATAATTTAAGTCGTCCAATAAACCCGGAGTTCCCGCTCAATTTTCCGCGTTATAAAGACGCAAGTATTTTACTTGCACGGGAAAACTTTGGATGTGGATCGAGCCGAGAGCATGCGCCTTGGGCACTCGATGAGTATGGCTTTCGTGCGATCATTGCTCCGAGTTTTGCGGATATCTTTTTTAATAACTGTTTTAAAAATGGTATGTTGCCAATTGTTTTGGCTGACGATATTGTCGACCAGATATTTAACGAGATGTATGCTGAAGAAGGCTACAGTCTCTGTGTTGATTTGGAAAAGCAGTGTGTAATTACGCCATCAAAAAAAGCGTTCTTTTTTGAGATTGATGCTTTTCGAAAGCACTGCTTATTAAATGGATTAGACGATATTGGTTTAACACTACAAGAAGCGGATAAAATAAGAGCATACGAAGAAATAAAAAAAGTTGAAACACCGTGGATATTTAGTGATTTTGCAGATTAATTTATTCTTGGGGATTAAAACGTGAGTAAGAAGATAGTTATTTTACCTGGCGATGGTATTGGTCCAGAGATCATTGCCGAAGCGGTAAAAGTGTTGGATAAAGTTGATGAGAAATTTAACGTCGGATTCAAATTTGAAGAAGATCAAATCGGTGGAGCCGCGATCGATAAATACGGTGTGCCGCTAGCCAATTCGACGTTAGATTTATGTCATGCCGCCGATGCGGTGCTGATGGGGGCGGTTGGCGGACCAAAATGGGATGAACTTGATTCGAGTATTCGACCAGAAAAAGGTCTACTTAAAATTCGCTATGAAATGGGCTTGTTTGCAAATCTGCGTCCAGCGATTTTGTATCCACAACTTGCAGATGCATCCACTTTAAAAGCAGAGGTAGTATCAGGCTTAGATATTCTCATCGTGCGAGAGCTTACAGGAGGGATTTATTTTGGTGAACCTCGAGGTATTCGTTTATTAGATGATGGTCAACGTCAGGGTTACAACACCTATGTTTACTCCGAAAAAGAGATTGAACGAATCGGCCGTAATGCTTTTGAAATGGCATTAAAGCGGAATAAAAAGCTTTGTTCGGTGGATAAGTCCAATGTCTTGGAAGTCACTGTGTTGTGGCGTGAGGTGATGCAATCTTTAGCGAAGGATTATCCCGATGTAGAGTTAACTCATATGTATGTTGATAATGCAGCAATGCAATTGGTTCGAGCACCAAAACAGTTTGATGTTATTGTGACTGGAAATATGTTTGGTGACATACTTTCTGATACTGCTGCCATGCTGACCGGTTCCATCGGAATGTTGCCATCCGCTTCGTTAGATAAAGATGGAAAGGGGTTGTATGAGCCAGTCCATGGTTCTGCGCCTGATATCGCTGGAACTGGTACGGCGAATCCAATTGCGACTATATTGTCCGCCGCGATGATGTTGCGTTACTCACTTAATCTCGGAGAAGCTGCTGATGCGATAGAAAAAGCAGTTGGTTCCGTTCTTGATTCGGGTTTACGTTCAGAAGATATTTATTCTGCTGGAAAGACAAAAGTTTCAACCTCTGAAATGGGTGATGCAATCGCAGCTGCTATCTAGAATAAGACGTAACAATTTAAGATTGAACTGAATGTTGGAACAGCTTGGTTTCAATAAAAATAAATGTATTGATATATCAAAAAGGTTAAAAAAATGAAAGTCGGATTTGTTGGCTGGCGCGGGATGGTCGGATCGGTATTAATGGGAAGAATGCGTGAAGAGAATGACTTTGACAGTATTGATCCTTTCTTTTTTACAACATCGAATGTGGGCGGTGCAGCGCCAAATGTTGGAAAAGGGGAAACAACCTTAAAAGATGCACATGATATTAACGAGCTAAAAAACCTGGATGCAATCCTTACCTGCCAAGGCAGTGGCTATACAAAAAAAGTGTATGCTGAACTGCGTAATCAAGGTTGGAAAGGGTTTTGGATTGATGCTGCATCTTCTATGCGTATGAATGAAGATGCATTAATCGTACTTGATCCTGTGAATGAAGCAGTTATTCAAGACGGGCTTACCAATGGTGTTAAAAATTACATAGGCGGTAACTGTACCGTTAGCTTGATGCTTATGGGGTTGGCCGGATTATTTAAAGCTGGGCATGTAGAGTGGGTTAGTTCAATGACTTACCAAGCAGCAAGTGGTGCCGGCGCAGCGAATATGCGAGAACTTATTCGTCAGATGGGAGAAATTCACGACTCGGTTACTACTAAACTTGCCGATCCTGCCTCAGCTATTTTAGATATTGATAAGGATGTATTGACTACAATGCGCGAAGATTTATCGATTGATAATTTTGGTGCTCCTTTAGCGGGAAGTTTGTTACCCTATATTGATTCTCAGTTAGAAAATGGACAAAGTCGAGAAGAATGGAAAGCCGAGGTTGAAACAAATAAAATACTAAACAGCGGAACACCCATACCTATTGACGGAATTTGCGTCCGTGTAGGTGCGATGCGATGTCATAGTCAGGCTTTAACTGTCAAACTAAAGCAGAATATACCACTGGATGAGATCGAAGAAATTATTTCAACCGCGAATCAATGGGTAAAAGTAATTCCTAATGATCGAGATCTCACCTTACAAGAGCTTACACCAACTAAAGTTACTGGAACCCTATCTATCCCCGTTGGGCGATTACGAAAAATGTCTATGGGGCCCGAATATCTCTCTGCATTTACTGTAGGAGATCAATTGCTTTGGGGTGCAGCTGAACCACTGCGACGTATGCTTAATCTGTTAAAAGATAGATAAGCTAGAGTTTTTAAATAGGCAGAGCTTACAAGGTATTGCACAATTTATTTATACGCGAAGGTATTTAGTGAGTCCTTATTCGTGCAATTTTCTATAAAAATCTCCGCCTTTTTAAATTTACTTAATTTGTGTATTTATTCTGTTTTTTTGTAAAAACTCCTATCAATCTCTCATTATTGTCTTGCTCAATTGCCTTGTCGAAACTATTTTTCAATTAGCGAATTTGGTTTTGGGACCATTTTTTTCTCAATTAACCCTTAAATTTTAAAAAAAATAGTGATTTTCTACGCTATTCGAGATTAATTTTTCGGTGAGTAAGTTGAAAAAAAGCTATTTATAATGAATACTTACGTCCAATAGTGAAAGATTATTCTAGGTTTTTCGCCTAAACTAATTCAAGAGCAATGAGTCTTTATCGAGCTCTTAATTGCCGAAAATAAAAGTTGAACAAGGATTTACCTATGGGTTATCGAATACTTGTTGGTTTACTAAGCATATACTTTTGTATTTTTGCCTCACACGCTAATGCTTTGGGCTTAGGTGATATCACCTTAAAAACCGCACTTAATGAACCTCTTGTAGCAGAAATTAAACTTCTTCAAGTTAGGGAGTTACAAAACGAGGAAATTATCGTCGAATTAGCATCGAATGAAGATTTCGAGCGAATCGGCGTTGATCGCACATTTTTCCTAACGGGTTTGCAGTTTACTGTGGATGTTGGTGCTAAAGACGGCCCGAAAATTATTGTGACGTCTAAAAATCCAGTTAGAGAGCCATTCCTAAACTTCGTAATAACGACTGAATGGCCTAGTGGTAAGTTGCTTCGAGAATATACTCTGCTCATGGATCTTCCAGTGTTTTCCGAAGAAAAACGCAGTCAACCTGTATCTAGCACAACGTCTTATGCTGCTCCAAATGAATCGAGTGTCGCTGATGTAAAGTCCGGCGGGGTGAGCAACCCCCGATCTAGCTTTGGACAGCAATCTAGCGCAGGTGAATCACAATCATATAGTGGGCCAAGATACGATGGAGATACCTACGCGGTTAAGCCCAATGACACGCTTTGGGAAATTGCAGAAGAAATTCGTCCAAGTGGCTCGGTGACTGTCCATCAAACGATGATCGCGCTTCAGGATGCAAATCCAAATGCTTTTATCAATAACAATATTAACCTACTCAAAAGTGGGCAAATTCTTCGGATTCCTACCGAGTCAGAAATTCAATCTAACAGCCTGCAAGGTGCGATACAGCAAGTAGCAGCTCAAAATCGCGAATGGACAGGAGCTGGCCCGCAACTTAACGCTAGCCGTTCAACAAATGAATTTAGCTCAGAAACTTCAGAGCCTGAAGGGCGCCTAAAACTATCAGCACCTGAAGATGTTTATAGCAGTTCGGAAGGCCGCAGTAGCGGAGGTGATTCCGATTTCAGTGTAAATGCGCTGGAAAACGAATTGTCGGCGACCATGGAACAGCTCGATAAGGCTCAGCGTGAAAATTCAGATTTGCGATCTGAAGTCGCTTCGTTAGAAGAGCAGATGGAAACACTAGAAAGCATGCTTCAAGTCGCGAATGAAAGCCTACGAGCTCTTGAGCTTTCAGCGCAAAAATCAGAGCAAGAAAAAGCCGCTCGAGAAGCCGAAGTGGAAGCTTTAGATGAGTCATCTGTTTCTGATTTGTATAGTCAAAATGAACCAGACGTCGTCTCTGATACAACGAGCGAAATTGGTACCTCTGACGAAGAGCTTTATCCTGACACTGTTACTGGTGATGAAGTAGTTGTAGCCGATGAGGAACTTATTGGTGCCGAGACGAATGAGTTTGGAGGTGATGAGGAGTTACTGCTTGATCAAACTGAAGACTCTTTAGATTCTTCGCAAGACGTTGCTGTGGTAGCTACACCTGAACCTGTAAAAGAAAAGCCAGCCCCAAAAGTTGTTCGCCAAGCACCAAAGCCTGAAAGCTCAATTTTCAGTATGATTATGGACAATATTCTTTATATTGTTCTGGGTATCTTCGCACTTCTGGGCGCAGCGTATTATTTTGTTCGCTCGAGAAACAATGATGACGAGTTCGATGATTTTCTCTCAACAGTGGATACCTCTGAGCCGCTAGAAGATGATGATAATACGGTCATTCAAAATCGTGAGCCGGAATTTGATGAGCCACTAGAGCCTCTTCCTGATCTAGAAGATGCAGATGACAAGACGGTTGTTCAAGATGAGGAACAGCATGGTGAGCAGCAAACGGAAGACGTTGTTGCTGAGGCAGATATATACATAGCTTATGGAAAGTATGATCAGGCTGAGGATATGCTGGTCTCAGCCATTGATAAGTCACCGCAAGATGAGAATGTGCTTGTTAAGCTTCTCGAAGTTTATTCTATACAAGAAAAAATTACAGACTTCGATAATCGCTTCGGTCAACTACGCCAATTTGGATCTGACGAATCGATAGAGCGAGCAGAAAAGTTACGTAGTGGAATAGCGGGTATTCCAGACTTTGATGAAGAAACTTATACAGGCGAACAACCTGCGATAAGTCATGATTTCGACTCTTCCGATGAGACCATGGTAAATGAAGCGCTTGAATCAGAGAGCGACTTAGAATTTACACTTGATGTACCGGAGAGCTCGCTAGATTCTGAAGAGAAACAAGAAGATGACCTAAATTTTGACTTGGATATCGACGAGTCGACAACAGAAAATGATCTCGATTTTGATATCTCCGATACAAATTTAGAAGATGATTTGCAAGAGAATGACTTTGAACTTGATTTATCTGAAGACTTATCTTTGGATATTGATGACGAAGATAAAACGCAAATCAAACCTTTAGAAGATGCTATTGAGTCATCTGATGAAGTGATTGAAGAAGCAGATTCCTTAGAGGGAATAGAGTTTGATTTAGATGATGTCGCGCTTGAATCAAAAGAGGATGAAGAGTCATTAACCTTCGATTTCGATACTAATGAAGAAACTGAATCTTCTTCTGATTCTGACGATCTTTTATCGTTAGATTTAGGTTCTAGCGATGATCTAGAAATAGAAGGTACAGAAGTAGAACTTGATCTAAGTGATTCTGATCTAGACCTTGACGGAGTGATTGAAGAAGAACAACCTGAAGAGTCTGTTCTTGAAGATGAAACGCCAATTCAGTTTGCGAGCGAAGATTCCGATCAAGGTGTAGAAACCGGTTTAACCGAAGCCTTTGAGGCGGCAGGTGATGATGAGCTAGATTTGGGCAGTGACGCAGACCTTTCGGCACTGGACGAAGAACTTGACGAATTGACGTCTGAAATGGGTGATCTAGATGAGTTAGATCTAGATATCGAACTCGAATCCGATGAGCCAGAAGACCTAGCGAAAAGCGATACACCATTAGCTGAAGGATTAGATAGTGATGTATACAATTTAGACTTAGAATCGGAAGCAGATTCGTCCGAAGATCTTCCAACGCTCGAGCCTTTAGCTGGCGAACCTGTGCTGCAGGAAGAGTTATTATCTGGTGATGAAATCACTCAAGCGGGTGAAGAAATTGATTTTGACGAAGATGATTTTGAATTGGGTTCTGATTTGGATGATGGCCTTGAAATGGAAGAGGCGATACCAGAATTAGAAGCGAGTGAGCTCGGCGAAGATCTTGACATTGAAGAACCTGTCGTTGACTTCGATTCCAGCGAAGACGAAGCTCATGAAGCGCCAGTATTAGAACCTGAAACGCCTTCGTCATTTGAACTAGAAGACAGTGTTCCTAGCATTCCTGGTGTTGAAACTTCATTTGATGCTTTAGAAGACGAATCGTCCGAAGAGGTAGATATTGACTCACTTGAATCTGGTAATACTGGAGAGTTTGAATTTGAACTTCCAGAGATCGATCCTGATGCGGATGATGATGACAGTGATCTAGATTTCCTTAGCGATAGTGATGAGACCGCGACCAAGCTTGATTTAGCAAGAGCATATATCGATATGGGAGATGCAAACGGGGCTAAAGATATTCTTAGAGAAGTCCTAAAAGAAGGTAACGATCAACAGAAATTAGAAGCAGAAGGATTAATGGGACGTGTGGATAGCCACGCCTAGTTTTAATTTCGTGAAGCCGGTTTATAACTAAATCGGCTTGAATCTTTTCAACTAATAAAAATCCGTTCTCACCACATTTCATTTTCTCTTAGAATTTGCAACTTCTAACATTCCGCCTAAACTGAGAGAAGGCGGATTATTTTACTATTCTCTATAAAAATAATTGGCTCATCGTCTATTGATGATTTGCAGCGAGTGAACGCATTTCTTTTCTTGCGAGAATTCAGTAAAGTAAAATATGTATGTTAAATGTTAACTAATGTTGCATAACGATCATAAAAAAGAAGATGAGCAAAACCCTGCTCTCAGTCGAAGCCATGAACTTTGTTTTCTCGCTTTGGATCATATTGATAAAGGCGTGATGGTCGTTGATGAAGATTATCAAATTTTGCGTTGCAATGACGCTTTTTGTGATTTAACTGGGTTAGATAAAAGTGATCTTGATGGAGCAAAAGTTGAAGATTATCTCGATTGCTACAAAGATTCTACTTTAGATCTCGCATTACAAGAGTTATTTGCAGGAAAAAACAAGTTTGCGGAAAAAACGAATTGGCCTGTAGCCGTTAAGGTCTCTGTTTCCAAAAATATTCGAAATTTGCTCTCGTGCTCAATACGAAGTGTTGCTACAGGTGCCGGGGAAATTTTGGCGTTTATCTATTTTGAGGAAAACACTGAATCCTCTCTACCTCACTCGGAGTTCCCTAGTCAGCTTGAAAATTATCAGCGAGCAATGTTTGATTCTGCGTTCGATGCTATTGTAATTTTTAACCGATCTGGCGAGATTAAAGATATTAATAAATCCTTTGCTCAACTATTTGATTGTCAGTCTCTAGATGAAGCGACAAAGAACCTTCGACAGTATATTCCAGAGTTAATGGAAACCATTGATCGAGGAAAAAGCTTTTATGAAACATTGTTAAATGACAATTATCGAGAGATTGACGGGATCGATGAGTTAGGCCAGAAGATAAGTTTAGATCTTGTCATTCGTCAGCTGGAAGAAGTAGGGGAGTTATTATTCTTTGCTTCACTGAGAGATAACTCAGCTAGAAAAAAAGCAGAAGCAAATTTGGTTCAAGCAGTTAGGTTTGACAGTCTAACAGGATTAGCCAATAGAGCTTATTTACGTGAAGAGCTCCAAAAAAGAATTAAAATTGGCCAAAGGTACCAGCGTAAATTCGGATTGTTGTTTGTTGACCTAGACAGGTTTAAAAATATTAATGATGCTTTAGGTGCCCAAGCTGGCGATGAACTGCTAAAAGAAGTTGCTAGACGAGTGAAAGATTCAGTAAGGGACACGGATCTAGTTGCGCGACTTGGTGGAGATGAATTTTGTGTGATTTTGGAAGACTTGGCAAAGCCCGAAAGTGCCAAAATTGTGGTTAACAAAATACTGACCAGTATGAATAAACCTTTTAAGCTACAAGATATGGAGCTAAAGGTGGGAGTGAGCATTGGCATCACCATTTATCCTCAAGATGGAGAGGACGAAGACACTCTTACGAAACATGCCGATGCGGCAATGCAAGAAGCGAAGTCGCAGGGTTTGAGCAGTTTTTGCTTTTTTAATCATGCAATGAACCAGCATGCCGCCGCAAGCATCGCAGTAGAAAACGATTTACGTCGTTCAATACAGCAATCTCATCTCATTCCCTATTATCAACCTCAAATTGATCTGAACACAGGGAAAATAATTGGTGTCGAATCATTAATTCGTTGGCGTCATCCAAATCAAGGGATGGTTTTGCCTGGTAATTTTATCCCCATTGCTGAAGAAACTGGATTAATTGTGGAGCTAGGGAAAATCTCCATAATACAAGGAATGAAAGACTCGTCATATTTAAAAAGCCATGGAATTTCCTCTATAAAAACAAGTATAAATTTATCTCCAAAACAGTTTAGAGATGAAAATTTAGTTCCGACACTAAGAACAGCCATACTAGAAAATAATTTAAACCCCAAAGATGTGGTATTGGAAATTACAGAGGGGCATTTGGTGGAAGCGAGTGGCGAGCGTTGTGATCAGGTACTTATTAAATTGAAAGAGTTGGGCGTGCTGATCGCTATTGACGATTTTGGCACAGGTTATTCCTCTTTTAGCTATTTAAAGAACCTACCTATCGATATTGTTAAAATTGATCGCAGTTTTGTTAATGGCGCCGAAAATGACCCTAATGCACGAAATCTTGTTTCTGGTATTATTGATATAATTCATGGGCTTGGAATGTCTGTAGTGGCAGAAGGCGTCGAAAATAAGTCTCAGGCAGAACTTTTGAAAAACGAGGGTTGTGAGGTTGTACAGGGCTTTTATTTTGGTAAACCCATGCCTTTGAATGATCTAGTGGAATGGTACTCTAAATTCGAGTTTAAATAACCATAATACCCGTTTCCTATTCTAATCATTTAGTTTACTTTTCTTTATATATCTGAATCGTTAATATCTCGTCTTTTTTAGTTGGCGAAACATGTACACTCGTAATTGCGAAATCAAAGATGGGGTAGACTTCCCAGAAGAAATGCAGCGCATCGCAGCCTGTATTGAGTATCAAGGCACAGAATTCCATGGTTTTCAAAAACAAAAAACGGCCGCGGATACTGTTCAAGCTGCTTTAGAAATAGCGTTAAGCCGCGTTGCGGACGAGCCTATTACGTTGGTTTGTGCGGGCAGAACGGATGCGGGTGTTCATGCAACCAATCAAATCATTCATTTCGATACACTTGCTAAAAGAAATGATCTATCTTGGTTGCGAGGTGCGAACACTTATCTGCCTCCAGGTATTATCGTAAAATGGGTAAAATCAGTTTCTAGGGACTTTCATGCACGATTTTCGGCGACTTCTCGTGCTTATAGATATATTTTTCTTAGTCAGCCAAACAAACCAGGGATTTTAAGGGAGCTTGTTACCTGGACATCTTACGAATTGAATTTGATGGATATGTGTGAAGCTTCAAAGGCACTGGTTGGTGAACATGACTTTTCTTCATTTCGAGCTTCTCAATGCCAGGCTACTAGTCCCGTTAGGGAGGTGAATTCAATAAACTTTGCGTTATCTGGCGAATTAATTGTAATGGAAATTCAAGCAAATGCGTTTTTGCACCATATGGTAAGAAACATTTCAGGCTTGATGATAGATATAGGGAGAGGAGCAAAGCCTGTATCTTGGGCGAAACAACTTTTAGAGCTGCGCGATAGGACTAAAGGCCCATCTACGGCAAGCCCGAAGGGGTTATACCTGGTGAATGTTCAATATCCAAAAGAATTTGAATTACCGTTGACGGATTATGGTCCTAACTTTCTTGTAAATGGTTAATAAACTGCCACTATGTTTCGCATTTCTGTTAGAATCCGGCGGTTTGGCACTTTAAGAAGAATCTAGAAATACGTGATCACTCCCAATCTTACTCGCGTAAAAATATGTGGTATAACAAAGCCTTCAGACGCTGAATTTGTTGCCAGCTGCGGTGTTGATGCCATAGGTTTGGTTTTTTATCCCAAAAGCCCTCGATACGTCAGTGACTTTGGCTTAGCTAGGGAAATTATTGCTGCGTGCGGGCCCTTTGTGACTGCGGTCGCCCTAATGGTCAATTCTGACGAGGGTGAAATTAATCGCCTACTTAGAGAAGTGCCTGTATCTTTGTTGCAGTTTCATGGCGATGAAGGTAACGAGTTTTGTACTCGTTTCGAAAGGCCTTTTATCAAAGCGATTAGGGTTAAACATGACCTAAACGTGGCAGATGACATAGCGAAGTTTCCTGACGCACGAGGAATACTCTTGGACAGTTATACACCTGGTATACCAGGCGGTACTGGCGAGTCTTTTAATTGGGAGAAGGTTCCGGTTAATCCTCGAAATCATATTATTTTAGCGGGTGGTCTTTCGCCAGATAACGTTCAGGCAGCGATTCGAGCCACCGAACCTTACGGTGTCGATGTGAGTAGTGGTGTAGAAGTCTCACCAGGAATAAAAGATAAGCAGAAAGTAAAAGCCTTTGTTAGTAAGGCGAAATCGGAGTAGTGAAGTGACAGAAAAGATTGATTATGCAGCACAGCCGGATGCAAAAGGGCATTTCGGTATTTTTGGTGGGCGATTTGTATCGGAAACCTTGATCCACGCACTCGACCAGTTGCAGGAAATATATACTGCCGCCAAGAAAGATCCAGAATTTCAACAGGAATTTGATCGCGATTTAGCCCATTATGTAGGCCGACCATCTCCTCTTTACTATGCCGAGCGGCTTACTGAAAAGTGTGGTGGTGCAAAAATTTATCTCAAACGAGAAGACCTCAATCATACTGGTGCACATAAAGTAAACAATACGATTGGCCAGGCTCTTTTAGCAAAATTTACGGGCAAAAAGCGTGTTATTGCCGAAACTGGGGCAGGGCAGCACGGTGTGGCATCTGCTACGGTTGCCGCTCGACTGGGTTTGGAATGCGTCGTATACATGGGCGCAGAAGACGTAAAACGTCAAGCGTTAAATGTGTATCGAATGAAACTGTTGGGTGCCAAAGTAGTGCCGGTGGAGTCTGGATCTAAGACGCTTAAAGATGCGATGAATGAGGCGATGCGCGATTGGGTTACCAACGTCGATGATACTTTCTATATTATTGGCACTGCGGCAGGCCCTCATCCTTACCCACAGCTCGTAAGAGACTTCCAATGTGTTATAGGTCGAGAAGCAAAACAGCAATGTCTGGATCAGACGGGTAAATTGCCAGATGCTTTAGTCGCATGTGTTGGAGGTGGATCAAATGCAATAGGTTTGTTTCATCCTTTTTTAACCGATGAAACTGTTAAAATGTATGGTGTTGAAGCAGGTGGACACGGTGTTGAAACTGGTCAGCATGCGGCACCTTTGAATGACGGTATTCCTGGCGTTTTGCATGGAAATCGTACGTACCTCATGGAAGATGAAAACGGCCAAATTATTGAAACTCACTCTGTTTCAGCTGGGTTGGATTATCCCGGTGTTGGTCCAGAACATTCTTGGTTAAAAGATATGGGCCGCGTAAAATATGTCGCCATTAACGATGATGAAGCTATGGCTGGGTTCCGCAGTCTTACTCAAGTAGAAGGTATAATGCCGGCATTGGAGTCTAGTCATGCGACTGCCTATGCTGAAAAGCTCGCAAAAACCATGAGTCCCGATGAAATTATCCTTGTTAACTTATCGGGGCGGGGTGATAAAGACATCTTAACTGTAGCAGAGATTGACGGGATAGAACTATAAAAAAGCGATCGATTATTCGCGCTACAAATTACTATCTTTTTCACAAAAAAAAGTGTCGTTGAAGAGAATTATTTAAGGTAAATATATTGAACAGAATTAATGCTTGTTTAACACGATTAAAACAAGAAAATAAAAAAGCGTTGGTTACTTATATTGTAAACGGCGATCCTCGCCCAGATGTCACCTTGAAAGCGATGCAAACACTTGTTGAATGTGGCGCAGACATTATTGAGTTAGGTGTTCCTTTTTCGGATCCTATGGCAGAGGGTCCGGTTATTCAGCGTGGGCATGAACGTGCCTTAGAAAATGCGATAAGCTTAAAGTCCACTATGGAGCTTGTTTCTAAATTCAGGAAGCAAGACCAAACAACACCCGTTGTTCTGATGGGATATGCGAACCCAGTAGAACGTTTGGGTTACGAATCTTTTGCAGATTTAGCGCAATCGGTAGGCGTTGATGGCCTACTCACCGTCGATTTACCGCCAGAAGAAAGCCAGTCCTTTAATTCCTTGTTGCAATCTCAAGGCGTCGAAACAATTTCGTTAATTGCGCCAACGACGACAGAATCACGTGTTGCAGATATTGCGAATATTAGTAGTGGGTTTCTTTACTATGTTTCCTTGAAAGGAGTTACGGGCGCAGCTCATCTCGATATTGATTCTGTCGTTGAAAAGGTTGAGCTTATTCGAGGTTATTCTTCCTTACCTATTCTAGTAGGCTTCGGAATTAAGGATGCGGATTCAGCTAAATCTATTGGTCAAGTTGCTGATGGTGTTGTTGTTGGCAGTGTTTTGGTGAACGCGATGGGTGAAGACCAAGAAGCCAGCGACGCAGAAATATGTGAGAAGCTCGCAAATATTATTAAGCCAATGCGCGCAGCGTTGGATCTATAACTAAAGAATTCAATAAGAGAAAACTATGAGTTGGTTAGATAAAATCGTTCCGTCTGTGGTGCGCTCCGAAGCGAAATCAAGCCGTGTGCCTGAAGGTTTATGGAAACCTTGTTCAAAATGTGAAGCCGTTTTATATCGTCCGGAATTAGAAAAAAATCTCGATGTTTGTCCAAAGTGTGGTCATCATATGAGAATTGGTGCTCGTCGCAGAATTGATATTTTTCTCGACGAAGAAGGGCGCGAGGAAATTGGTACCGATATAGAGCCGATTGATCGATTAAAATTTAAAGACGTCAAAAAGTATAAAGATCGCCTAACTACTGCGCAAAAGAAAACCGGCGAAAAAGATGCATTAATCGCTTTTAAAGGTAATTTAAAAGGCATGCCTGTGGTCACTAGTGCATTTGAATTTGCTTTTCATGGCGGCTCAATGGGATATGTCGTGGGCGAGAAATTCACGCGTGCTGCTCAAGTCGCATTAGAGACTCGGTCGCCGTATATCTGTTTTTCTGCTACCGGTGGCGCGCGTATGCAGGAAGCATTGATTTCACTTATGCAAATGGCTAAGACCAGTGCCGTCATCGAAAGATTAAAAATGGAATCCATTCCATTTATCTCTTTTATGACCGACCCTGTTTACGGTGGGGTATCTGCAAGTTTAGCTTTGCTTGGTGATATTAATGCTGCAGAACCTGGTGCGCGAGCCGGTTTCGCCGGTCCAAATATTATCGAACAGACGATTCGTCAAAAGTTACCAAAAGGTTTTCAACGGAGTGAATTTTTATTAGATCATGGCGCAATTGACATGATCATACATCGCCATGAAATTCGAGATCGCATAGCGTCACTTCTCGCAAAATTGACTCATCAACCTATCGCTTAATTACTGTTGGAAACAGCAAATTATAAAAGTCTTTCTGATTGGTTAACTTGGATGGAGTCAATTCATCCAAGTGAGATCGACCTGGGCTTAACTCGTATTCAAGAAGTTGCAAAACGACTAGGTATTGACTCATCTAGCGCTAAAGTAATCACGGTAGCCGGCACCAATGGTAAGGGGTCCTGTGTAGCGACTTTGGAAAAGTTTCTATGCGATCATAATTGTTCGGTAGGCGCTTATACTTCACCGCACATTATTGAATACAACGAACGCATCAAAATAAACGGGTTCCCTGTTGAAGATCTCGAGCTATGCCAAGCTTTTGATAAAATTAATTTGGCTAGAGACGAAATTACCCTGACATATTTTGAGTTCTCGACGTTAGCTGCTTACTATATCTTTCAGCAAAAAGAGATAGATTATTGGTTGATGGAAGTAGGTCTTGGTGGTCGACTTGATGCTGTAAATATTATCGATCCTGATATTGCCATAATTACCTCAATTGGTATTGATCATACCGAATGGCTCGGTTCGACCAGAGAAGAGATTGGTGCCGAGAAAGCTGGTATTTTACGTAATGGTATAGCCGCTATTTGTGCTGATGAAGACCCGCCGGAATCGCTAAAGAAAAGCTTCAAAGCTAATGATGTTAAAGGGTACTGGATCAAATCTGACTTTGGCTACTTGTTAAAAAGCAACCACTGCGATGTTTATCTTACACATATTGATACGAATCAGCTCGCGCTTAAAAAAGTCTCCTTTCATAATTTACCGAAGCCTAAATTGCCAATACCTAGCGTTTTGGCTGCTTTCCAAGCATTGACTATCTTGGATTTCCAATATTCAGAGCAGTACTTAGCGTTCCATATGAAAAACTCCGTATTACGCGGTAGGTTTGACCAAAAAGAGTGTAATAGCAAACGGGTAGTCTTGGATGTGGCACATAATCCTGCAGCCACAAAACAATTGGCAAAAAACTTATACAATCATCAAATTAGCGGTTTAAATGCTATTGTTGTTATGATGAAAAACAAGCAGCATAGAGAATCTTTTGCTCCGTTACTTGAATTGGTGGATTTCTGGCATCTTGTAAGTTTGCAAGATATTGAACGAGCAGAGCAACCTGACAACCTCAAAAAAGTACTCTTGGAGTTGGGTGTATCAGCGGATCGAATAAATATTTTTAATAGTTCCAAGGCAGTTTTCAATACGCTATTTATCGATAATAATAATACGCAAGATATCTTGGCTTTTGGATCTTTTTATCTTATGGGAGAACTATACCCACTTATTACCCACTTTGAAAATATGTCTAGACAGAGTAATTAAAGATGGATGACGGCTTAAAACAGAGAATAATTGGCGCCATTGTACTTCTTGCTATAGCGGTGATATTTATTCCGGTTATGTTTGATAAAGAGCGAATCGCGCCCGTTGATAAGAAAACAAAAATCCCGTCCGCACCCCATATGGAGATTGATTCTATCGAGCCGCCTAAAAAGATAATCGTGTCAGAGCAGGCGAAATCAGCCGCTGAGATATTTGTACCAGATGATGAAATTCTTGTTGACCAAACACCTGAAAAACCGTCAATAAATAAAAAAGGTGTGCCTAATTCTTGGGTTATTCAGGCTGCGAGTTTTCTTCATCAAAAGCACGCTGAAGAATTTAGAGATCGATTGGTTACCGACGGTTATCTTGCGTTTACTCGAGATGTAGAAACAGAGAAAGGTAAAATGGTTCGTGTCTACGTTGGACCAAAAATTGATAAGAGACGGCTATTGGCAGAACAAAAGGAAATCGAAACAAGATATAAATTAAGTACACTTCTTCTAAAATTTTTCCCGTAGAGTGTTAACAGGGGTTCCTTTAGGTTAAGCTTAATTTTTTAAAATGGAATCAAATAATTCTGCCAAGTCTCCGGTCATCAAAAAATGACCTTGAATGCTTATCAAAATTAAAAATACTAAAACAAATCCAAAAATCCACCAAAATGGTTTTCTTGTTTGAACGATGCTCTCTTGTATCGTTTCTTGAACAAACATAGGCATACTAATTGGTTTAACCACAGTTTCCACTTCCCCGTATATTTCCTCTAATTCTTTCTTAACCCATTTAACTTCGGATATACGTTTAGCAGGATCTTTATGCATCATATTTTTTATTAAAGTCTGTAAGTTTCTGGGGAACTGGGAGAATTTATGCTTTTTTAACAGGTAAGTTGTTTTATTGTATGGTGTTTCGCCCATTAACATTTCGTAAAATAAGACTCCCAATGCATAAATGTCTGCGAGTTTGCCTGATTCCTCGTTTAAATTGGTATACCAGTTGTTATCACTATTTTCATAGTGTTCAGTCGATCCAAAATCTACGATTTTAGGTGTATCATTTTCGTCGAACAAAATATTACTTGGGCGAATGTTTCCATGGACAATATGATTTGTATGGGCTGCACATAAACCTTCGACAATGCCTGTCGCAACCCGATAAAACTCTTCTAGATCTAAACTTTGTGCAAGTCTTTCAGCAAGAGAGCCGCGGCGACAATATTCCTGTACTGAAATAAATATTCGTGCATTTTCCGAAGTTCCATATTGTCTCACGATATTATTGTGGTTCAGCTCGGATAAGTATTTAGTGATGGCAACTTCATTATGTGATAGTGGCTTCTTCTTTACAATGTAATGTGTTGCAGATGTCTTTTCTTCAAATAAATACACTGCGCCGTAACGATCTTCTTTGATAACATCTAAGAGTTGAAAAGACTTTTTAACATCCGATTGAGCACGCCGCCGCTTGTCATTAGTAATATGCTCGCCTTTTAAAACAGAAAGCAAGGAAATAACAATTTGTTCTGCGTTTTCAGGTCGTTTAGAGGGTGATCGTTCTAAACACTTCATGATTAGAGAGCTTATCAGTTCTGGTGTATTTCGATTTAAGTTTATGGGGGGAGCGATACCTCCGTTTGGCAGTTGATTAGTAAAAAACTGATACATAACAACCCCTAGAGAATATATATCACTTTTGATCGATACTTTTGAAATTCCCAACTGCTGTTCTGGCGACATATAAGAAGCTGATCCAGCGATATAATCTTGCTCTGCTTGAGTATTTTTAGACATTTTTTTAGCTAGTTTGGAGATGCCAAAATCGAGTACTCGAACATTTCCCTCAAAATCCACAAGAATGTTTTCCGGTTTTATATCACAATGGATTACATTATTTTTATGAGCATAAGAAAGTGCTTTTGCTACTTGTGCAAAGATATCAAGTGCGCGGTTATTTGTGATTTTTCCGGTTTCAAAAGCCGACTTTAAGTTCACACTTTTTATAAATGGCATGATGAAATAAGGGCATCCTTCATCTGTGATACCCTGATCAATAACTTGAATAATATTGGGGTGGTTTAATCGGGCTATGATGAAAGATTCTTGCTGAAATCGGCTACGTATTTCATCCTGATTTTTAAGGCTCAGTTTCAGAACTTTAATCGCGACCTCACGATTTAGGGATAATTGGACTCCCTTGAAGACAGTCGCCATCCCGCCTTCTCCTAAGATCCCTGTAGTTTTATAGCCAGAAATCAGCATAGATTGAAAAGATATGAAATAACAAATAGGTCTTTTAATATTAGTATAAATTTCAAGTTTGGGTATTTTTAGCACTTTAGGGAGATTTGAGTGACAGAGGTAGAGGCCATGTGAAAACGTATATTCGAATATCTAAATGAATTACTCTTTAATCAATAATTTCATTAGGTTAACAAATGGCTAATAAAGCATATGTCTCAAGGCTCTAGATAAAGAGAATAAATTTTATACAATAACATAAGACAATATATCGGTTTTAATGAAGAGCGTAATCTGTTTGCTATAACGACCGAATACAGATTCTGTGGCATTTGTATCGTGTTATTTTAATCTATCGAGATGCTACTATTGGTGTTCATAAAACAAAAGGAAAGTGAAATGGTTAAGTTTGGATATACAATTGTTTATGTTTCCGATGTAAACAAAGCATTGTCTTTTTTTGAAAAAGCATTTGATATGAGCCGTAAGTTCATTACCGAAGAAAGTGATTACGGCGAATTAGATACAGGTGAAACAACACTTGCTTTCGCGTCTCACGAATTGGGCTATGCAAACTTTGATCTAGGTTATATTAGTGGTTCAAATTCGGAAAAGCCGCTTGGTACCGAAATTGTTCTAGTCGCTATCGACGTTAATGCTATGCATTTATCCGCGTTAAAATATGGAGCCAAGGAACTCAAGGCACCTGAACAAAAACCTTGGGGACAAATAGTTTCTTATGTCCGTTGTCCCTCTGGTATTTTAGTGGAACTATGCACTCCCGTGATGGGTTAAATTTTAACTAGGCCATAAAAACCTTTGGAGTGCTTTTTCGTTAAAGTCTGCTCGCTATTTGTGGTCGCGTTATAGGTGCCTTGGTTAGTTAATGAATCAACTCGAGCTTAACTTTCCTTAAAGTATCTTCCGCGTCAAAAAGGATGGTGTGTTACAATTTATGTCTTTTACTTCAAAGAGATAGCTTCATGTCTGATCAATATACTAGTCACTCTGATATCGCCAGTTATGGTGTTGGCCGTCAAATGGGCTCTCAACTCGCCCAAAATCCATTCGATGGGGTAAACCCAGAAGCTGTTGCCGCTGGTCTTATTGACTCTCTTAAAGGCAACGCCAGCGCTGTGTCAGACGCTCAGTTAGAATCCGCTTTTGCAGAGATAAGTAAACAAATGCAAGAAAAACAGCAATCACAAGCTAAAGAATTAGGAGCGGAAGGTGAGGCTTTCTTAGCAGAAAATGCAAAAAAGGATGGTATTACAGTGACTGAATCTGGTTTGCAATATGAAGTTATTACGGAAGGTTCTGGTGAAAAACCTAGCAGTTCTTCTACTGTTAGAACTCACTACCATGGAACCTTGATTAATGGGCAAGTTTTTGACAGTTCTGTTGAACGCAATCAGCCTGCAGAATTTCCAGTAAACGGAGTGATTGCCGGTTGGACAGAAGCTTTACAGCTAATGAATGTTGGTTCCAAATGGCGACTTTATATCCCCTATCAACTTGCTTACGGTGAGCGAGGAGCAGGCGGTGCTATTGGTCCATACTCTGCATTGATTTTCGAAGTTGAGTTGTTAGCGATTGTATAATTCTTTCATTGATTTGATTGGTGCAAGAGAGTTGAATTGCATCAATCAACTTATAAAAATTTTACTAGCCTACCTTCCGTAATTTCTCGATCGCAAAAATTAAAAACATTGGGAAAGAGTTAACATTTATGATGGAAACGCTTTTTAATGAACCCAACTATTACTATTTCACAAAAATACAGCCCGAATTAATCAATGAATTAAGAGCTGTTACTTTACAATGCATCGAATCATTTCGAGTCGCTGGTAAAATATAATTCACTATAGAAACCCAGAAAGATTAGATACGACTAAAATTTATATTTTTAGATCGAATAGTTAATGCAGTTAGTCCGATAAGTCTACTTACAGATTTTTCCCCTGAGATTATGATGAGAAATTTCGAAAAAATTACCAAAGAAGAAGTCATTAGTGCGCAAAGAGCTTGGTCAGAAGCTGTAATTACTAAAGATGTGGAGTCACTTCTTGGGCTTTATGACTTTGGATCTCCCGAAGAGCCGCTACTTTTCAAGCCCACTTTAGCTGATGTGATTCGTCTCGATGAAGCGGGAGCACGTTCCTATTTCGTCGGAGGAAATCCCGATTACCCACATGACAATGGATTTTTAAACCATGGTTGGAAGCATGTTGAATTTCAAAGTGCAGTAGGCCCCGTCTTAAAAGCTGGGGGATTAGGTTATAAAGACATGGGGCACTACACCTTTGTAAATGAGCATGGTGATGCGACTCGCGCTGACTATACTTTCGCTTATCATAAACTGAATGGTAGAGTGTTAATATCACTTCATCACTCTTCTCTCACTTGGATACCGCCTAATAATCTCACTTAAAAATTATCTGATAAGCGCGGAATTATAGGGCTAAAAAAGGTATTAAATTTAGCTTGGATTTTTTAAATTGTAATCTGCATATTAAAAACCGAGGCTTTTATGCGATTATTGTACGTATTGGACCCCATGTGTGGCTGGTGTTATGGATTTCAGCCGGAGTTAGAAACATTTTTGAGGAAATATCCCTCTGCAGACGTAGATTGGATAATGGGGGGCTTGGCTCCAGATAGCGACCAGCCAATGGACGAATCTTTAAGGCAGACTATTTCGTCTTATTGGTATCAGATAGAAGAAAAAACTCAAGTAGCTTTTAATCACGATTTTTGGAAATTAAATACGCCTTATCGTTCAACTTATCCCGCTTGTCGAGCTGTTATTGCAGCAGAGAGCTTAAGAGCGAAAAGTGCTCATCAGATGGTAAAAGCCATTCAATCAGCCTATTATCTGGAAGCGAAAAATCCAGCCTTAGAAGACACTTTAATCGCTTGCGCTTGCGCAATAGACTTGGATAAAAAACTGTTTTCTGAGATGCTGGAATCGGAAGAAATTGAAGAACGTTTTCAGCAGCATTTAAGTATTACTTACCAATTGAAAGTTAGTGGTTTTCCAGCGCTTTTTTATGTCAATGATAGAAGTGAGGCCTATCCACTAGCGTTGGGTTACAGCCCAGCTGACACTCTAGAAAAGCAGCTTAAGCAAATTATGTGATAATAAATTAAGGGTTATAATTTCATATAATTGTTTTTGGGAACCGTTTTTATAGGCATCAACTGTTTTTGTTATGGTAACCATATGATTCACATAGAGGCACATCGATCACACAGGAATGGATTACTAAGGGCTTCGGTTTTGGGTGCAAATGATGGAATTGTTTCGACAAGCAGTTTAATTCTCGGTGTGGCGTCTGCTGGAACAGCGCAAATCGAAATACTCCTTGCAGGTTTAGCAGGCTTAGTGGCAGGAGCGATGTCGATGGCGGCTGGGGAATATGTTTCTGTTAGCTCTCAGTCTGATACAGAAAAAGCCGATTTGCAAATTGAGCGGCGATCCTTAGCTGAAAACTATGATTCTGAAACAGCAGAGTTGGCAAAAATTTATGAGGAACGTGGTCTCACACCAAAACTCGCAAAAGAAGTTGCAGATCAACTCATGTCGCACGACGCTCTGGGAGCACACGCACGTGATGAGATCGGAATAACGGTAGATAGTCGTGCACGTCCAATTCAAGCGGCAATCTCGTCTGCAATTACCTTTATTCTTGGAGCTGCCTTGCCTCTTATTACCGCATGGTTTTCTACACGGGAACAATTAGTCACCTTTGTGGCATTTTCCTCATTGATGTCTTTGTCGTTGCTAGGGGCTATTAGTGCCCGAGCGGGAGGAGCACCAATTTTTAAAGCATCAGCACGAGTTACTTTATTAGGAGCTCTTGCAATGGTGTTAACGGCTGCTGTCGGGCATTTATTTGGCGTTGTGTTATAGAGTGATTAAAAATTTTGGAATAAGCGTTGTGATGCTCGCTAGCCGTGCTTTGGTAAAGTATTGTTGTTTTTTTATTTGAACAAAAAAAGTAAATGAACAAGCTGATATCTATTTTCAGTCTTTTGATATCATTAGTCGCTTTTGCTATTTCTGGCTATTTAATATGTTATGACTATAAAAAACCGATGATAAGAGGTGGAGTGCTAAATATTCACTAGTCTTTCAATATAACCACGCTTTGCTTTTGATATTCAATGTAATTGATACGGCAGCTTCTGTCATCTCGTATACGATTTTTTCTGAATCGGCTTAATTCAAATCATTCGTTCATTGCTAAAGGTTTTATGATGGGATGGAGGTCGCTTCGTAACTTTTCGTAAAAGGCTAATTAATTTTTGCTTGAAAGAGATTGAAAACGAAAAATCCATGCGAATGACGACACTATATCGAATGTATTTTTGTGTTTTGATAAAAGTGTTTTATCGTTTGTAATACTTATCTATTAAAATTTTATCTCGTTTCAATATGCTAGATTTTAAGGATTACCATGTTTTTTTCTGAATGAGTTTGGTTTGTTGAAGCGAAACTTTTTTTAGACACTTAATATATTAATAATTAATGGTGATTCATATGAAATTTTTAAAAATTGCAGTTTGCGCAATCGCAATGATTGGCGTTAATGTTATTTCAAATGCTAATGAAAACGAAGTTTTTAAGCATAGATTTAAAAAAGTGCTTTTTAGTGAACAAGATATTTCCAACGATCGATTAAACCCAACAGATTTAGGCCGTTTGAGATTTGGTAAAAATTATATCGAAGCTGAGTTTGCTCGTGATGATTTTGATTATTTTACCGTTACGATTCCAAGGTGGTTGGTACTGGACAAGGCGTATCTAATTGATTGGGAGACTCGCCCTTGTTTTGAAGATGTAGGCTTTTTAGCGATTGTTGAAGGCGATTCATTCGACTTTGAATTTCCAAATCCCAACAACCCAGATAACCCTGCTGAAGGGTTATTAGGTTGGACACATCTTCGTAGCACTCAAGTAGGTAGTGATGTAGGGGTTTGTAGTGGTGACCTACTGTGTGAAATGGGGCTAGCAAATTTAACACCACTTGACTCAGGGTTGACAGAGACTTTTGAAAATGAAGCAGGCATTAATACTGGTGAAAACCCTTATAACGCGATAACTGACCAGGCAATTTGTGATGATTTTACTGCTGAAGACTTACAGGCACGTTTAGTTAACTTAACAAATAGTTGGGCCCCTGGTGCAGAAGGTTTTAGTGGACCGTTAGATCCAGGAACTTATAGTTTTTGGTTACGTCAAGGCTCTGACACCCGAGTTAAAATTAAAATGGTTTTAGTAACTAGGTTCCGTTATTAAAATTGTTAAAAGGGTACTCTAGGGTAAAGGCGATTATTGTGGCGCCTTTACCCTATACAAACGCATTTATCTCAAAATTTTTTCTATGTTCCTACAGCAAGGTTCCTCACGCGAGCGTCTTTTGTAATTATTCGCCAAAACATGCATGATCCATTATTGTAACTCTCTCTATCTAGAGTTATTTTTATTGAGCAGATCTTTTTGTGTTTGGGCGTGTCCAATATTTTTAGTAATTGAAGATCATTAAGAAACCATTGGAGATACTCATGAAATTACCTTTTATTATGGCTTTTGCTGTTTCGATTTTGATGGCGATGTCATCATCGATCTACGCGAGTGATGGCGTCATTTCGAAAAAAAGTGATTTTTCTGTTAAAGAGACGGCGGATCGGTTTGAAAAAATTCTAAAGAAAAAGGGACTTAGTGTTTTCGCTCGAATTGATCATGCGGAAAATGCAACGCGTGTCGATCTTGGTCTTAGACCTACGGAGTTAGTCATTTTTGGCAATCCAAAGGTAGGCACACCTTTGATGCAGTGTACGCAAAGCGTCGCGATAGATCTGCCGCAAAAAGCGTTAATATGGCAAGATGAAGAAGGAGAGGTTTGGTTTAGCTATAACAACCCTAAATATATAAAAAAGCGCCACGAGGTGGAAAATTGCGATAAGGTGTTCAAGAAAGTTTCCAAAGCATTAAATAAACTCAGTAATGCAGCTATCAAGAAAAAGAAGAAGAAAATTCCTGGGCACTATTGAGCCAAATACAATTGAGTCCCATGGTTTAGTGTATTAGCCTTCAGATTCTAGAATGCGTGAAGGCTAAATATTTAGGAAAGACAGCTAAGTAAGGTGTTTTATTTTAACTGCTTGTCTTGTTATTCGGGAAAATAGTTCTGTATCGCTGAAAGGCAATTGTTAGGGGAAAAGTATGCTTCCCCTTAACAATCACATTACATTTCCTTTGCCTGCTAATTCACAATGCCGCGATTTTATCTCGTTGTGCTATAAGTTTTTTAATGGTGGCTTGAAATTCCTCAAGTCGATCTTTTTCCTTCTGCACCACCTCTGCGGGCGCTTTATCAACAAACTTGCTGTTGCTTAGTTTGCCTTCAACTTTCTTCAACTCAATTTCAATCTTGTTAACTTCTTTTTCTAATCGAGAAACTTCGGCTTTTACATCGATTAACCCCGCCATTGGAATGTGAATCTCAAGATCGCCAACAAGTGACGTTGCTGAAAGAGGAGCCTCGTCATTTTCCAACCAAGTCACTGATTCTAATGATGCGAGTTTTTTCAAAAAGGCTTCATTTTCTTCTAGACGGTTTTTGTCCTTTGAATCTCCATTTTTAAAGAATACATCTACTTGCTTTGAAGGAGAAATATTCATTTCACCACGAATTGTTCGAATACCCAGAATCACGCTTTGAACCCAGTTTATATCAGCTTCGGCTTGATCATCCATTTTTGAGTCATCCGGAACTGGATAGGCATTAAGCATGATGGTTTCACCGCTTGCTGCTGCTAATTCTTTTACTTTTTGCCATATTTCTTCGGTGATAAATGGCATAAGAGGGTGGGCGAGCCGTAATATGGTTTCCAGTACTTGGATTAGTGTGCGTCGGGTGCCTTTTTTGACGAGGGGGTCTTCTTGTTCGTCCCACAAGACGGGTTTAGTCAGTTCTAAATACCAATCACAATAATCCTTCCAAATAAAGTCATAGAGTGCTTGGCTTGCGAGGTCTAGTCGGTAGGTTTCCATGCCTTCACACACTGCTTTTTCTGCGCGTTGTAACCGCGATATAATCCACCTATCAGCGAGTGTTAAGGTGTACTCACTTGATCCGTCTTGTCCGCAATCCTGGTTCTCAGTATTCATCAATACGTAATTAGAGGCATTCCAGAGTTTGTTACAAAAGTTACGAAATCCTTCGATTCTTCCCACATCAAAATTAATGTCTCGCCCTGTGGACGCGAGTGAGTAATAGGTGAACCTCAGTGCATCTGTCCCATGAGCGGAAATACCCTCGGGAAACTCTTTGCGCGTCATTTTCTCAATTTTACTTTTGAGTTTGGGGACTTGCATGCCTGATGTGCGTTTTTTAACTAAGGTTTCTAGATCTATACCGTCAATAAGGTCTATGGGATCGAGCACATTACCTTTTGACTTCGACATTTTTTGGCCTTGACTGTCACGGACCAACCCGTGCACATAAACAGTGTGAAAGGGCACTTCTTTTTTGAAATACAGGGTCAGCATAATCATACGAGCGACCCAGAAGAAAATGATATCAAAACCAGTTACTAGTACCGATGAAGGGTGAAATGTCTTTAAAAACTCAGTGTCTTCTGGCCAGCCCAGAGTCCCAAATGTCCATAGGCCTGAAGAAAACCAGGTATCGAGAACATCTGAGTCCTGTTTTAATGGAATTGATTCGTCTAGGGAATATTTTTCTCTCGCCTCGGTTGCCGTGCGTGCAACGTAAACATTTCCATCTTCGTCATACCAAGCGGGTATGCGATGCCCCCACCATAGTTGTCGCGAAATACACCAGTCTTGGATATCTCGCATCCACGAAAAATACATGTTTTCATATTGCTTAGGCACAAAAGCAATAGCGCCGTTTTCTACTTTCTTGATAGCGTCTTCTGCTAAAGGCGCTGTGCGCACGTACCATTGGTCGGTAAGGTAAGGCTCAATAACAACACCACTTCGATCTCCGTAGGGCACCTTTAATGCGTGATCTTGAATTTTTTCAAGTAAGCCGAGTTCTTCTATGTCTGCAACAATTACTTTTCGAGCTTCAAACCGATCCATACCTTGATATTTTTGCGGTGCATTTTTATTTATCTGAGCATCGTCGTTAAAGATATTGATCATCGGCAGGTTGTGCCTCTGACCCATTTCGTAGTCATTAAAATCGTGTGCGGGTGTAATCTTTACGCATCCGGTACCAAAATCCTTATCGACATAGTCGTCGGCGATAATTGGAATTTCTCTTCCCACTAAGGGCAGTGTAATTGTTTTGCCAATAAGTGATTTATAACGTTCGTCTTCAGGGTGCACTGCAACAGCGGTGTCACCTAGCATGGTTTCTGGTCGCGTTGTCGCCACCACCAAATGGTCTGAGCCATCTGTAAGTGGATATTTAAAGTGCCACAGATGACCTTGCTTTTCTTCATTGATAACTTCTAGATCAGAGATAGCCGTGTGAAGTTTAGGGTCCCAATTGACTAACCGTTTACCTCGATAAATTAGGTCATCATCATAAAGCTGAATGAAAACTTCCTGAACCGCCTTGTAAAAGCCTTCATCCATGGTGAATCTTTCTCTGCTCCAATCTGGAGAAGCGCCTAAACGACGCAGTTGACGCGTTATATTGCCGCCTGACTCTTCCTTCCACTCCCAAACACGATCAATGAACTTCTCTCTCCCTAGATCGTGTCGATTTTTACCTTCAGCATCAAGTAAGCGTTCAACCACCATTTGGGTGGCAATACCTGCGTGATCAGTGCCAACCTGCCACAATGTATTACAACCTTTCATTCGGTGGTAACGAATCAATGCATCCATAATGCTTTCTTGGAATCCATGGCCCATATGCAGGCTTCCCGTGACATTGGGAGGTGGAATCATAATGCTGTAGGGATCACCTTTGCCAGAAGGTTGAAAATAGCCGTTCTGTTCCCAGGTTTCGTACCATTTAGTTTCAATTGAGGCGGGTTGGTAGGTTTTATCCATAGATTTAAAGCTTAATGTTTATCTAATTCTTTGATCGGCTATGTCATTTTTACAGACGTAACCATTAACGAAAAAAGCGAAATTATACCTTGGTATTCGATATGAATGCACAATACTGATAATTTTGGATTTCTTGAGACAGGTGAATGCTAACAGCAATTAGATTTGGTCGACTTCTTTTTCAATAATTGGTTTATTTTTAAGCATCTCACTGAGCTGTTCACGAAGATCTTTTTCTATGGCTGGGAGATATTTAGAGACTAAGCTGTCGATTAATGCTTCGTGCAATGACTCTTCTTGGTTTTTTGTGGGGGATTGAAGTTCTCTCAGACCTTTTTTCTCTCGGTTAAGGCGCTCACGAATGTGTTCTGGTAAAAACGGGTTCTCTGCACGTTTGTCACTACTAGATTGCAAAAAATCAGTATTAGCCTGATTTAGACTCGAAATAGGACTTTCCGATGACTGATTAAGCGAGTGTGTCGATAGTTTTGCGTTGTTATCCGTGGAATCTTCGAATAAAGATTGCTGACCCGGAAGGGGTTTTGGGGGTGTTTCCATTTTTTGTTTTGCTCTTCTCCGGTGACTACTTGTTTTTGCATCATCCATGATTAATTCACTATTGCCAGTGTCATGCCCCTTGGGACTATTACTTATTCTTGAATTTTCAGATTTATCTAATGACCAATCGTGGGCTGATACGGCATTCTTAGCACTACCATTTGGTTTTTTAACTGTTTTTTGTGGCTGTTTATGAAGCGCATGATGAGAGAAACCATCGTTATCTTCAAGCAATGAACTTCTGATCGACTCTAACTCAAGAATCAATTCTCGGCGTGTAGGCTTTTTGTTTATGTCTTTCGGTCCCGAACTCAATTTAATAACCGCTCAAATTTTGTGATGATAAATCGGATAGCCGCGATCACTGTAAAATTTATAGTTTTGTCGTGTTGTATTCAAGATACTTTGCTCTTGAATGACTATTTCGATCAATCGTTTAAAGCGACTAAACTGCCCTGGAATACCTGGTTGTAAGTTGATCATCACATCGTGGTGATCTGGTGCGGGTTTTTCTGTGCAAATGACAACCGGTGTTTTAATGTCTGGGTTTTCGGTTGAGGATATTTCGCTGAATTTCGTATGCGGAACAAAGGATTCTGGTTTAAATGACCATAATAGGCTATCCAGTTGATCTGATTGCTCCGAGTTTTCCGACATAATTGAAATCAGGTTTCCTTGGTTAACAGCCTTTTCGGCTAGACGGCACGCGAATGTTAAGCGGTCGATTGCCGACTGGTTTTGAAGTATATAAAAATCCACACGAGTCATGCCGCGATGCCGTTATCAAATCAGTTATTAAGCAAATAGTCTACTAATAGTGCAACGGGCCTGCCAGTCGCTCCCTTGGCTGCGCCGCTTTTCCATGCTGTACCAGCAATATCCAAATGGGCCCATGGATAGTTTTTGGTGTATCGTGATAGGAAACATGCTGCAGTTACACTTCCAGCTTCCCTTCCGCCGATGTTGGCCATATCGGCAAAATTACTATCAAGTTGTTTTTGATAGTCATCCCATAAGGGCATTTGCCAAGCTTTGTCTTGGCTGTTGATTCCAGACTCAAGTAGCGCGTCGGCTAATTCTTGATCATTTGCATATAGCCCAGTGGCGTGTGATCCAAGTGCAATTACGCAGGCGCCTGTTAATGTCGCAATATCAATGACCGATTTTGGCTTGTAGCGCTCGGCATAAGTTAACGCATCACACAATACGAGGCGGCCTTCTGCATCTGTATTGAGAATTTCAATTGTTTGTCCAGACATAGACGTGACCACATCGCCAGGCTTCGTTGCCTTGCCCGACGGCATATTTTCTGCCGCGGCTACAATGCCAATTACGTTGACTTTTGCTTGCATTTCAATCAGTGTTTTCATAACGCCGAAGACACTCGCTGCTCCGCACATATCAAATTTCATTTCATCCATTGCACTTCCAGGTTTCAAACTAATGCCGCCTGTGTCGAAAGTAATTCCCTTACCGACGAGTACAAATGGTTTGGATTTACTTTGCGATCCCTTGTATTCCATAACGATCAATTTGGCTTCTTCTTCACTTCCTGCCGATACGGACAGCAAAGAGCCCATTTTTAGTTTTTGCATTTGAGCTTCAGTTAATATCTTTAAACTTAAAGCTGCACTTTCTTTACTGAGATTTTTGGCAATATTAGCGAGATATGTCGGGGTGCATACGTTTCCTGGAAGGTTACCTAATTCTCGAGCCATATTAATACCAAGGCCAAGAGTCTTGCCTTTGGTTAAACCTAGCTTGAACGCTTTGATTATTGCAGTGTCTGACGCACAAAGCGTAAGTTTCAAGGATGATTTTTCCGTTTTTGAAGATGGTTTCGTTGCGGTGTATTGGTAGCTTTGTTTTACTGCAGCACATGCGATTATTGACGCATATTCCTTCGCATCAACTTCTAGTAAATTATCGACACACACAACTGTTTCTTCGATTTTTAGTGCACTTAATTTTTTGACGATGCTAGTCGATATTTCTGACCAAGATTCCTGTGTATTTTTGTCTTTTGATTTCTTTTTGTTCAGTTTTACCACTAAAATACGTTGAATTTGTTTAGAAAGAGATGAGCCTGGAAACAACAAGACTGAAGATCCTTCTTTTTCTCCCAAATCACCAAGTTCTATTAGTTGGCTAAGTTGGTTATTAGATTGTTTATCAAGCCATTTTGCAGAATCAGATAAAACATCGTCTTCGACAAAAACTATGGCGCACTGTGTTTTGAGTTTTAGGAGATCAATTTTTTTTGCTATGAAGTTCATTTAAGATGTAGCCCTTTCAATCTTGTTTTGCAGAGTTCTGATTAATTTATTATTCTAAAAAACATGAGATAATTAATTAGTTTAAACGAATTACCGAACATGGATGAAGGATTTCTTAATAAATTAATTTTGTTTACTAAAATTTAGGATTCTACTTGATCATTTTCCGCTATCTCGCACGTGAAGTCTTAACGACTATGTTGGCGATAAGCTTAATCTTGTTGCTTATAATCTTAAGCGGCCGTTTTGCAAAGCTCCTTACACAGGCGGCCTCAGGTCAACTCGATGCAGGAGTGTTATTCACTGTAATTGGATTTATGGCGTTGCGTTTTTTAGAGCTTATTTTATCTTTGGGTTTATTTATCGGAATACTATTTAGTTATGGCCGTCTTCATGTGGAGAGTGAGATGACGGTATTATCAGCATGCGGTTTTAGTGAAAAAAAATTGCTAATGTTTACGTTAATGTTCTCTGTTCCTGTTGCGATTATGGTGGGTTTAATCAGTAACTATTTAGCGCCAGAAGGCTATAAGACTACTCATAAAATTTTGGCGGAACAACGAGCACGAACAGAGTTTGAGACCATCACGGCGGCCCGTTTTGTTGAGTCAGATGATGGTAAGAGCATCAGTTATGCCGGTGAAATTAGCGATGACCGTAAGCGCTTAAAAGATGTGTTTGTCGCTCAAATGGAGCAGGGAGCCAATGGCGCAACACAATCCATATTGATTGCAAATAAAGGGCGGACGCAAGTCGACGAAAAAACAGGCAGAAAATACCTCGTTCTAGTTGATGGTCGTCGTTACACGGGAGTACCAGGGCAATCAGATTATGAACTCATTGAGTTTGAAGAATACCATCAGTTGCTTCCTCAACCTACTTACTCTTTGCCGAAAAGAAAAGAAACCGAAGGAATGTCTTTTATTCAATTATTAAACGATGACAGTAAAGAAGCTCAGGTTGCGTTGCACTGGCGTTTTTCTCATACGGTTTTGGTTCTAGTCACTGCATTCCTCGCGCTGCCTTTGAGCAGAACCAAACCTCGTAAAGGCCGATATGGAAAGATTCTACCCGCGATTTTGATATATATAATTTATGTTGTCCTTCTAGAAGCCGCGCGACGTCAAGCAGAAAAACACGGTGGAGATAGTGTGTTACTACTTTGGTGGGTTCATGGTGTGTTTTTCCTTTTTGCATTATTTTTGTTCAATTTTCCGAATCTATCGAATCGCGTAAAGCAGCTGTTTGCAAGATCAGAGCGAGAGGCGCAGTTGGTGTAGTCATGAAAATAAAACGCTATATCGGCCGTACCGTTCTCGCATCTGTGCTGGGTGTTCTATTCGTTATCGTTGCTCTTGATACAATTTTTGAATTAGTCAATCAGTTAAATAGTCTCAAAGGCAGCTATGGTTTCCCCCAGGCTTTAGCTTTCTCTTTTTTTAGTATTCCCAGTGTTGTCTATGAATTTATTCCTCTTTCAGCACTGGTTGGTTGCTTAGTAGGTTTGGGGACGTTAGCTAGCTCTAGTGAGCTTGTTGTGATGAGAGCTGCAGGGGTGAACCTTCGCCAAATTATATGGAGCGTATTTCGACCCATTTTACTTCTCATTTTTTTGGGTACGCTTGTCGGTGAGTATATAGCCCCTTTTTCTGGGCAGTATGCAGATAGTCAAAAAGCGCTTGCTCAAGGCCATCGCCAATCTTTGGATAGTGAACGAGGGCTTTGGAATCGGGAAGGCAATGAATTTATGCATTTCAATGCTGTATTGCCTAATGGGAAACTTTACGGGGTAACGCGATTCATTTTTGATAATAATAAAGAGTTGGAAAAAGTGAGTTTTGTCGATTCTGCCATTTATCAGGGTGACTATTGGTTCGAACAAGAAGGAACAGAAACGCATTTCTATGAGGATAGAATAGAGCAAACAGGATTTACCACGAGACGCTGGTATACTGAAGTCTCTCCTGAGCTCTTAAATGTGTTGGTGTTGAAGCCGGATGAGCTGCCGATAAAACGGCTTTATGATTACGCAAACTACTTAGATAAAGAAAATCTAGAATCTAGCGACTATCGATTAGCGTTTTGGCAAAAAACGTTACAACCATTCGCGACTTTAAGTTTGGTTATGATTGCAATTTCATTTGTGCTTGGCCCGTTAAGACAGGTAACTATGGGTTTTCGGGTTTTTGTGGGTGTTTTGGTTGGTTTAATTTTCCAAATGGCGCAAATGCTTCTTGGGCCAGCAAGTATTGTCTGGGGATTTTCTCCGCTGGTCGCAGTTGTCATTCCTATTGTGGTTTCCTTCTTTGCTGGCATTTTTGTGCTTCGTAGAGCAGAGTAGTCTCATTTTTGATAAACAGTTTCTGTTTTACTGATTAGATCATGAAGGCCACGTCTCTTTGGGTCTAAAATTGCGTAAAAGTAACCTAACCCCAAAAATAATAAACTGGGAATTGACAAGAAAAATCTAAATACACATGTCATATAACCTGGTCGAAGTCCTTTTTCGTTTTGGATTCGAATTTTCCAAGCTCTCATTCCGACAGTTTGGCCAGCGTTGTGCCAAAAAAAGCTATAAAACCCTACTATTGTAAACAACCACCCAAGTTGAAAAAAATACCCGTCTAATACTGGAGTGTAATCCGTATTTTCTTTTTGAAAAATTGACGTATAAATTAGAAGTGAAATTGCACCATAAGCCATACTAATCGCAAGAATGATAAAGCTATCATATATCATAGCTGCAAATCTCCGCCATAAAGGCGCGTAAACTATTTGAGTGTCTTCTGTCATTTAGTGCTAACTAGATTGAGTGAAAAGTGGGTTATTTTATTCTTATCAGATGTAAATTGAAAATTTATGTAAAAACTAATTCACTGTATGATCTTGGGAAAGGTTTCATTTAACTGTTTTAAAAGTTGGACATAGTCTACGCATAAAAAAGTCCCGCTTAAAAAAGCGGGACAGTTGCAGACGCTAAATTCAGGGTGGGGGGAGACCACGTCTGCACGAGGAAACCTGTGAGGGTTAAAATAAATTAAATCGTTGTCTGTATTTAATTGTTGCCTTGTTCTCTCCAAGCGAAAGTGTGTAATTATTTAAATTAGAGATAGATAGAGTATTGTCGTAAAAGTCATGCTCTATTTTTACACCTCTATCATCACGGTTTTTTGTAAAATAATATTTCAAATTTAGTCGGCAAAAGCGTCTAAACGCTTTCATTCCGCTATGTGTGTTTCTAGAGTCTTCTGCAAGCCAGCGATTGTTTAATAGCTTTTGATGCACATGCATACCTTGATCTCGTTCTGCTTCTGCTGCCATAAACAATGTTTTAGTATCCATTAAGTGTATCGGTACCAATTGAGAGTTAAAAAAGTTGTACTCTTTTCCAGATATAGCATCAGCATAGAAAAATGGTGAAGCATCGTTAAATCGGTTAAAACGATCAGCAAAAGCATTCATACAAACTACTGCAACCGAGCTTATTATCACCGAGTAAATATGTTTGTAAGCAATTAATCTGTTCATTTTGTCCTCTTCGTTTGAAGAAAGTATGGTAGAAATTTACCTTATTTTCTGGATTAAAAAAGGGATTCAATTAGATCAATTGGGTATCATTAATGGCGAAAAGTGGCAATGAAGTTTGAGCAAAGTTTGAACTGCTTCGCAAACTTGCCAAAACTCTAAATCTGGTGGTAAGTAATCCCTAACGTCAGAAAAATGGGTGTGTTACTTAAATCAACACCTTATGATGTCTAAAAAATCTACTAGGTCACAATATTCCAAAAACATCTAAGTAAGATTTGTTTTTATATGGCTTTTTGTTCTTTTCAGGAAGCTTTATATATCTATTGGCATGTAAAATTGAATAAAAGATGTTTTATGTGTAGGAGAGGATGAGAAATTACTGCTTTTAAACAAGCTGATATTGCAACATGGTTTTCGCAGATTCTTTTGGTAGCCCTAATGATATTAACCCAGTGAGAGACAGAGGCGTTGTTTCTCGTCTTAGAAAAACTTTTCGGCCAGACGATGGATACAAATAAGAACCGTTACTGCTATGATCCTCGAAAATAAACTTATCTCGGTGATGATAAATAGAGCAGTGCTTTCTCGAAGTATTAATATCTGTTACAAATAAGTTAACGGCAGAGGCATCACGCCCAATTGTAAAAGCTTCAGATTCTGGTGTTACTTCAATTGTTCGACCGTTGACAATGATTATCAGTTTTTTGTTCGCTATCAAATCTGTTGGTTCGGCAGGGCGTGCTAGCTGTGTCGCGCTTAGTGAGAAATTATCTTCTTCCCAATTAAAGCGGTAGATAAGCGTTTTTTTTCGTTTTCCTTTTAGCTTAATTTGATCAAATAATTCGCATCGAAATTTGTGTGTATCAGGCAACAGTGCATAAGTACTTTCATCTGTTAAGATTTGTCCAGCATGGGCTGTTCGTGTCAAAAAGGCAGCATTGTTGACAACGTCGCCAAAGAAATCGGCTTGATCAATAATTACTTCACCGAAACAAACACCTGTTCTTAATTTAAGATTTATTTCTGAAACTTTTGAATTGACCTTTATGGCACATTGAAATGCTTCATCAATGTTATGGAATGCTGCCATGACTTCGTCGCCGATGGTTTTGATTAACCTGCCGCGAAATTCTGGAAGAATTTGAATAATATTGTCTATAACGCGATCAATTGTTTTTTTTGCGTCAATATTACCCAATTGGGTGTATAGTTTTGAACTGCCAACAATATCGGTAAAAAGTATTGCAGCATATGCAGAATTGGCGGACATCAATCAGTATTCTTTTTTTAAAAAGCCCGCTTAGATGATACCAAATGGTGTCTATTGGTAAAGCTGCATTATTCAGATAGTTTAAAAAACTTACGTGTTTTATCGTCGTTAATTTCAATATTCGTGAGTGATACTTTGTAACTTGAACCGTCTTTTTCAATTTGGGTAATTTCTGCTATCTGAAAATAGAGTTCTGGAATAACCGTAAAAACGGTTTTTTGCTTTTCTTCTTTCTTTCGAACGACTTCTACTCGCCATGCCGGGTATTTTTTTTCACCTAAGAAGTAAAACTGATCTTTGGTGACGATATGAAACTGCATCGATTTTTTTCTCGATTTCCGGATGAAGTCATAGTCGAAGGTTTCGGATTTTTGATTAAGGTCGAAAAGCAATTGCAACTGGTAAAGAGATTGATCTTGAATGCCCTTTGTTAATTCGTGGGTCTTTTTTAATTTGCCATCTTTTTTGTAATAAGCTTGTTTACTCTCCCAATCAAAAGCAACGCTTCGTTTTTTTTCTATGCCAAATAATCGCTGCTTATATTTATAGGAGAATGGCTTTAGGCTATTGTCGTTGAACGCAAAAAAGCTTGTTTCTGTTATGCTTCCAGGGAAGCCTTCTGCTTTCAATTGAAATTTAAAATTACTGTCTTTTTGTTCAACCAATGTCCGTGTAATAGTCACGGGAATGCCTAAATGTTTACCCTTGTAAGTCGCTTTGTAGAGTTCATTTGGCTTTAAGCCTGCGTATGAGTGCTGAATGAAAAGCGCTTGTATGATAAGTATCAGTATTAACTTGACAAAAAAACGTAACTTGAAGGAATTCATTGTTCACCATGTAATTTATGAAACTGGGCGAATCTTAGTATTATTTGACTGAATATTAGCTTAATAATTGCAACGGCTAGGCAAAATTTTAAAATTATGGCGTGAAATAAAAAAAGGAAGCGAATCGCTCCCTTTTTAGTAACTTAGTGCTTAAAAGTTAATGCATCATTTAGATATGTGTGCAACTAGATCAAGAACCTTGTTAGAGTATCCAATTTCGTTGTCGTACCATGAAACCACCTTAACGAATGTATCCGTCAAGGCGATACCTGCTTTAGCGTCAAATACAGAAGTACAGATTTCACCCACAAAATCGTTAGATACAACTTGATCTTCGGTATAACCCATGATGCCTTTCAGTTCGCCTTCAGCAGCGTCTTTCATAGCATTACATATTTCTTCGTAAGTTGCTGGTTTTTCAAGATTTACCGTAAGATCAACAACAGAAACATCAGGAGTCGGAACTCGGAAAGCCATACCTGTCAACTTCCCATTTAGTTCTGGAATTACTTTTCCAACAGCTTTTGCTGCGCCTGTGGAAGAAGGAATAATATTTTGGCTTGCACCGCGTCCACCGCGCCAATCTTTCATAGAGGGTCCGTCAACGGTTTTTTGTGTTGCGGTCGTCGCATGAACTGTGGTCATTAATCCATCTTTAATGCCCCACTTATCATTTAATACTTTTGCTAAAGGCGCTAAACAGTTGGTAGTGCATGATGCATTAGAAACAATTTCTTGCCCGTCGTAAGCGTCTTGGTTAACACCCATTACAAACATGGGAGTAGCATCTTTAGATGGTGCAGAAAGCACAACTTTTTTGGCACCGGCTTCAATATGTTTGCGTGCTGTTTCGTCAGTTAAAAATAACCCTGTCGACTCAACTACAGTATCAACATCGAGGGAATTCCAAGCAAGATTTGCTGGATCGCGCTCTGCAGTAACACGTATGGTCTTGCCATTAACGATTAAATTACCGTCTGAAACATGAACATCACCTTTAAATCGCCCATGAGTCGAATCGTATTTGAGCATATAAGCCATGTATTCGACATCGATAAGGTCGTTGATTCCGACAACTTCTAAATCTTCACGCTCTACTGATGCGCGAAATACGAAACGACCAATTCGGCCAAATCCGTTGATACCAACTCTGATAGTCATAATTTTTCCTATCTAAAAATTTAGTGTTTGATGGCAGTTGAGAATAGTACAGAACAAATTTTAGTAATCACGTACAAACCGTACACAAATTAGGTTGTTGCCCAATAATGAGAGGCTACTAAAGATTAAGGAAAGTCAAATCCCGCCCGACTTGCTCAGTGCGGCGATTATCCGTAATCGCGGTTGAAAATGCAACCTCAAAACGACTACAATAGCTGCCCGTCAATGACGCGGACTCCCAGCGATTGCGCGGGCTTGCGGGTTCTTTTCGTCGTAAAGTATGTCGCTTAAAGCAAGAATCTATGCGCTATGGCAAGCTTCTTATGCTTTCAATGATTTGGGCAAATTTAGGTATTATTTATTCCATAGCCTTTTGGCAGCCAAGTAAATCTGCTCAAACTATTCGATATCAGAAGATAAAATTTTTATAATTATTTGAAATCACAGGTGTGATAGTGGCTGGTTACATCTGGATGAAATATAAGTTTAATACTTTAGAAAAGTATAAATTCGTGCCGAAAATATTTAAAAATAATCATCTGGCTAGCTGATATAGCCATTAATTACAGAGTGATGAACCATATGAATACAGATTTACTCATTGTTGGAGGCGACGGTGATCTCGCCTTACGCAAGTTATATCCTTCACTTTATTATCTTGAACTCAACAATTGCATGCCAGAAGGCATTAAAATTATAGGTAGTGCACGAACAGGCCAATCGCGCGAAGAATTTCATGAAAAGATTAATACTTGGTTGAAAAAGAGCGTGGCTCCTGAGCTGTATTCAGAAGAAAAGTGGCAAAGTTTTTCGAGCAAGATTTATTTTGCGCAAGGCGATGCTACAAACCCTGAATCGCTAGGTGGAATTAAAGAATCAATGCTTACCGATGGCTATCAATTGGTCGTTTACCTTGCAATTCCACCTTTAATATTTGGCAAAGTATGTTTGGCTCTAGAAGCGTGTGGCCTAGCTGGTAAAAATACAAGACTTGTTGTTGAAAAGCCACTTGGCGATAGTCGAGAGTCCTTTTTGGCGATTAATGATGAGCTTGCAAGAACCTTCCCGGAAGAGCAGCTTTTTCGCATTGACCATTATCTTGGAAAAGAAACTGTACAAAACTTGATGGCTATGCGTTTCGCTAATGACATTTTTGAGCCTTTATGGAACTCGAAATACATTGATCATGTTGAGATAACTGTTTCAGAATCAGTGGGCGTCGGCAACCGTTGGGATTTTTATAACCAGACTGGCGCGACCCGAGATATGGTGCAAAATCACCTTCTTCAAGTACTCTGTCTTTTGGCAATGGAGCCGCCTTCTAGTCTTAATGCTGCGAGTGTCAGGGCGGAGAAACTCAAAGTATTAAATGGTTTGAAGCCAATCACTACTAAAGACGTTGAAACTATGACCGTGCGCGGTCAGTACACGCGGGGCGTAGTCAATAACGAAGAAGTACCAGGTTATCTTGAAGAAGAATCAGAAAAATACGATATCGACCCCAATAGCCAGACAGAAACTTATGTCGCAATTCAAGCACAAATCGAAAATTGGCGTTGGTCTGGGGTACCGATTTTCTTACGCACCGGGAAGCGTTTGAAGTCACGCCATTCCGAAATTGTGGTTCAATTCAAGCAGACGCATCACCGAATCTTCGATCAAAACCATACCGAACATAAACCAAATCGTTTAGTTATTCGCTTGCAACCCGATGAAGGTATTCGCTTAAGAATCATGAACAAGGTAGCGGGTTTGGAAGCTGGAATTCCTCTTGAGTCTGGATGCTTAAACCTACATTTTGGTGATGGTTCAAAACCCCAGACTCACGATGCATATTCTCGTTTGTTGTTCGACGTGATGCGAAATGATCAAACCCTATTTGTCAGTGCGGCAGAAGTAGAGGCCGCATGGCGTTGGGTTGATGAGATCTTTACAGCCTGGAAAGACACAGACATGAAGGCAGAAGGTTATCCTGCGGGTAGTTTAGGTCCTGTAGGCGCTGACGAATTAATGGCCCGAAATGGCGGCAGAAAGTGGCATAATATCAACGAGATTTAGCGGCTCTGAGAATTATGAGTACCATGCTTTTCTATTTTGTGTGTGGTACTTCGCTATATTTAGCCGAACTACCGATTGATTTTTAAAGAGTTCCAGTTGTTTGAGACGGTCAACCTATGAATAAAACTATTGAAGCTGTGACACAGCGCATTATTGAGCGTAGCCAAGCTAGTCGGCGTGATTATTTGGATCTAATGCGCAACACCATGGATTCAAACCCACCAAAAAAGCGATTATCTTGCGGTAATTTGGCACATGCATTTGCAGCATGTGGTGAATCGGATAAGCAGTCTATTCGATTAATGCAAAGTGCAAATTTGAGTATTACTACGGCCTATAATGACATGTTATCGGCACATCAACCATACGAGACCTATCCCAACCTAATTAAAGAAACCGCTCGTTCCTTTGGCAGTACTGCGCAAATTGCAGGCGGCGTTCCTGCAATGTGTGACGGCGTTACACAAGGCCAGCCCGGGATGGAGATGAGTTTGTTCAGCCGAGAAGTTGTTGCCATGGCGGCGGCGGTGGGTCTCTCTCATAATATGTTCGATGGAAATATGTTTTTGGGTGTTTGTGACAAAATTGTTCCGGGAATGCTAATTGGGGCACTGCAATTCGCGCATATTCCCGCGGTATTTGTTCCTGCTGGGCCAATGCATTCCGGTATTCCCAATAAAGAGAAAGCTAAGGTTCGTCAGCAATTTGCGGCAGGTGAAGTGGGAGAAGATAAGCTATTAGAAACAGAGTCGGCTTCGTATCACAGTCCAGGAACCTGCACCTTCTATGGTACCGCGAATACAAATCAAATGATGGTAGAGATGCTAGGAGTTCAGTTACCAGGTTCGTCATTTGTGAATCCTAACAGTGAACTGAGACCAGCGCTCACACGAGCGGCGGTTAAAAAGTTGATTGCGATTACTGACTCTGCAGGAAGTTATCGACCTCTTTATGATGTTGTCACTGAAAAATCCCTTGTGAATTCGATTGTGGGCCTTCTTTCTACGGGTGGTTCGACGAATCATACGCTCCATATCGTCGCGGTAGCTAAAGCTGCAGGCATCGAAATTACTTGGGAAGATATGGATGAATTATCACGTGTAGTGCCACTGTTAGCGCGAGTTTACCCAAATGGTCAAGCCGATGTGAATCACTTTCATAATGCTGGTGGCATGTCGTTTTTGGTCAAAGAATTGAGACTGGGAGGGCTCCTTAATGAAGATGTCGTTAACGTTATGGGCGAAGGCCTCGATGTATATGAAATGGCGCCAGAATTAAGCGAAGCGGGTGAGGCTGAATGGCGAGAACCTTGGAAAGAGTCAAAAGATAATGAGGTATTGCGTCCGGTTTCGAACCCGTTTGACCCTGAAGGGGGTTTGCGCGTCTTGAATGGTAATATTGGTAAGGGCGTTATTAAAATTTCTGCAGTTGATCCTGCTCATCGAAAAATAAGCGCACCATGTATTGTTTTTGAATCACAAGATGAGCTTATCGCCGCGTTTAAGCGTGGTGAACTGGAAAAAGACTTTGTAGCCGTTGTGCGTTTTCAAGGACCAAGCTCAAACGGTATGCCTGAATTGCATAAAATGACACCGCCGTTAGGTTTATTACAAGACAAAGGTTTTAAGGTTGCTCTTGTGACAGATGGGAGAATGTCTGGTGCGTCGGGTAAAGTGCCGGCAGCTATTCATTTGTCTCCAGAAGCCAAAAAAGGAGGCGTCATCGCCAAGATTCGTACTGGAGACGTTATTCATCTGGATTCAGATGCCGGTACCGTAAGAGTTGAGTTAAGTGGTGAAGAATTAGAATCTCGCGAGACGGCTGAAGCGCCTCAAGACGATAATAATCTGGGGAGAAATCTGTTCTCTGGGTTCAGATCTCTTGCTGGTGTGTCGCAGAAAGGTGCGTCTGTATTTCGACTAGATTCTTAATCGTTTGAAATTTATTTACACATATATTTAATTATTTTTAGGAATACGATCGTGACCATTACTAAAGAATTTCTCGAACCTCTAGGTGTTATGCCTGTTGTTGTGATTGAAGATGCAGAGGACGCAGTGCCAATGACAAATGCCTTGAAGGCTGGAGGTATTAAAGCGGTGGAGGTTACTCTGCGAACCGCCGCAGCATTAGATGCTTTGCGTGCAATTAAGTCTGACTGTACAGATATTCTGGTTGGTGTCGGTACTGTTATTAACGAGAAAAATCTGGAAGATGTTGCTGAAATAGGTGTCGATTTTGCAGTTTCTCCTGGTTTTACGCCAAATTTGATTAAAAAGTCGCAAGAGCTAAATGTCAATTTATTGCCAGGTGTCACCTCTCCCTCTGAAGTGATGACTGGAATGGAATTAGGCCTTAGTTGTTTTAAGTTATTTCCGGCCGTTGCGGTAGGTGGAATTCCGTTGCTCAAGTCTATTGGCGGGCCGTTGCCTCAGGTTTCTTTTTGCCCTACAGGAGGTTTGACTATGGATTCGTTTACAGACTTTTTAGCCCTTCCTAATGTGGCATGTGTCGGTGGAACCTGGCTTGTACCCAAAGATGCTGTGGCGAGTAAAGATTGGTCGGCCGTGACAAAAATTGCAGAAGAGACGGTAGCTAAGATTTCTTAGTATATTTAAGGTAAACAACCTGCACTTTTAAACGCCTCAACACTAAACACAGTTGAGGCGAATTTGTTTTTGACTCAAATAATCAATCCAAATTTGGACGAGAGTACTTCGATAATTTCCTCTTTTGGATTATCCGACAGGTCTATAGTTCGGCCGGTAATTTTCTCCGCGATATCACGATAGGTTTTTGAAACCTGCATCATTACACTTTCAGGTAATGCATTCTCACGCGCTAATGTGTAACGTTCATCCATTCGGTTTTTATTGAGCAATACATCTGGATCTGGAAAATGGTTAAGTAAAAGCTGGCGAAATTCTTCCTTTGATTTTTCGACTACCTTGTCATTGCGATAGTCTTTTCCTGCCCAGATTCTTGATGAATCTGGCGTTCCAACTTCGTCCATATAGATAAGTTTCTGTTTACCATTAGCATCGTTTACATAGCCAAATTCAAATTTTGTATCGACAAAGATTTGATCGAGCTTTGACAGCGAGTGACTAATTAGATTGAAACCTTCTCGCAATAATTTTTCATAAACATCGACGTCGTCTTTTGAGGCAAAGTTGAATGCTTCAAAATTATCCTCTAGGTTTTTACGTGTAATATTGACATCGTCCTGAGCGGGCACACCGGGAATGCCTTCTAAAATGCCCTTGGTAGACGGAGTAATTAATAGTTCTGGTAATTTCTGGTTCTTTTTCAAGCCGTCTGAGATGGTTATGCCGCAGAATTCTCGTTCACCTTTTGCGTAGGCTCGCCACATGGACCCCGTTATGTATTGTCGGCAAATTGCTTCGATCATAATTGGACGTGCTTTTTGTACTATCCAGACCAGCGGGTGAGGAATGTCTAGAATATGGCTATCAGCGAGGCCATTTTCTCTAAAAAGCCTAAACCAATGATTCGAGATGGCATTTAGTGCAGCGCCTTTTCCTGGAACACCCTTCATTCCACCTTCGCCATGCCATATGCATTCAAATGCAGAAATTCGATCGCTAATGACCATTACAGCAAGCGAGGAGTTTAGTGCAACAGGGTAATTTTTTTCTTTAATTAATCGACGACTGTCCTCATCTGTTAGCCAATATACCGAGCGAACCTTTCCGCTATGCACGGCTTTGTCAGTGTGAATAGGTAAATCATTATTTACCGCCAATACTTTATTAGCGAAATTCATGTGTAGTGCCTTTTTTAAACCAAAATCTAGAAAACCTAACGAGGAAGGGCGCTCCGAGTAAGGAGCAATTGAAGTGGTTTCTAGAGGCGGATAATACCAAAAACTTCCACTTTACACACAAAATTGGCAATTTGTGTTTCCTAAAGACCAAAAAAGGAGCCCGAAAGCTCCTAAGTTAATCTAAAGAACGAACGCTAAAGCGTACGTAAATAGAGAATCAATGAGCTACGAGCCTCGTTAGACAATCTTAAATAGGCATCTCTCGAGTAAGCAGCTTCTCCACCATGAGCGCGAATTGCTTCGTCTCTTGTCGAAGCTCTGCCATCGTGAAGCCAAGTGCTGTGCCCAGTCACGCCTTCTTGCAATCGTGTACCCCAAAGCGGTGGGGTTCTCCATTCACAGGCATCAGCACTACCTTCTCCTTTATCCGCGCAGAGCTCTGGGCCCATATCGTGTAACAACATGTCGGTAAAAGGCCGGATAGTAATGTTACGAAACTGAGGAAATGGGCTACTGCCATCGGTTTGCATAGATGGGATATGACAGTCGGCGCAGCCAATTTCATTGAAAGTAGTTTCCCCGAGAACTACATCCGTATCGGTAATTGTATTGGAATCCGGGACTCGAAGAGCGACATTAGGTTGCTGGTTCGCCGTGGCATCCGGGTGACGTCTAATGGGGACACCTAAGCTACGGATATAAATGCCAAGAGCGAGTGCTTGCTCGTCTGGCATATTGACAACACCCATATCATTGTGAGCGGCTTTTATAATTTGATCCTCAATGCTATTCGTGTTGGCTTTCCAGCCGTATCGACCATCGCCACGATGCCCACCACCAGGACCACCAACAAAGGTATCGAGTGTCTCATCTGATACTGCATCTAATAATCCTAAACCGATGAGTTGAGGAGCAACGCGCAAATCACCACCTGGACCTTGAACACTCCCTATGAATCCTTGCCTCTCTTCATCTGCGACTCCCGGAGGTGCTGCTTTACCCAATTGAAAGTGACAGTCGATGCATGCTTGGGCTAATGCATTGGGGTTCGCTCCAGTTGTGGTGCCGCCCAAACCTTCCAGCGCTGTGCCTGTTAGAAAATTCGCGCGAAATACTTCGCGTCCATGAGTAAAATCGAGCAAAGTCTCTTGATCAATACCTAAAAACGCTTGAGAAAATCGGTATGCAATATCGCCGTTGGGGAAATTTGTAGTAGGTCCTGCAGAAAAGTAGCGGTCATCATTTCTCTCATAGGTGATACCACCTTGGCCTGCTCGGTAACGAAATATGGATGAGTAGTACTGAGTGTCATTGCCATTTAATCGACGTCTTGGAGTAAATTCAAGGGTTACAATTTCTCTATTGTTGCGCGCATCTCGCCAGCTTTTTCCGTTTGTAAAGGTGACCGTAAAGTAAAGTGAATTGACTAGATGGCTTGAGTCGGTATTAGCTGGGCCGCCGGGGCTACCTTTGTGCATAAGTCCACCACCTCGGTACTGAGCTGGATCGGCGAAACCGCCATTAACAATGTGATCATGTGTAAAATTGACCATATTTAACGGTGTTTGCGGTGAGTGAATTTCTACCTGCAATTCCGATGGCGTATCGATTAATACTAGTTCGTAGGCGGAGCCATCAGCATACTCACCGACGTAGCGGTCATGTTGGTTATCTGATTCATGGCGGTGGCGGAATCGCTCTGCAAAACGCGTGGTGATAGAATCACCGTTTACCAATATCATGCCGCCTGCGTCCGTAATGTTGGAACCAGGTAAGTTTCTGCTTGGTTGGACTGGCCCAGAAAAGTTGTTTTCATTATCGTCGTCATCGCGGTCGTCATCGCGGTCGTCATCGCGGTCGTCATCATGAATTGGTGATGGAACAGGCGTAGGGGTCGAAGTAGGTTGAATGTCACCACCACCCGATCCCGAATTTGCCAAGCTTATAGCGTCAATATTGATGGCGGTATCACCGTTATCCCAGAAAATTTCCACGGTCGCGTTGTCTGGAATATTTACAGCCAGAATTGCTGTTGCGTAATTATTAACCCAGTTGCCAGTAGAATTGAAATTAATATTTCCTGCATCGGCGCTGTTGACACGAACCGAAATAGAACCGGCTGGGTTTTCGGTTGCATAACGTATTTCAATGCTGCTTGCTGCAGCAACGTTGGTTAAACTTACTGAATCGCCGAGAGCTAATAAGTATGCTGCGCCGAGACCGTTAGACGCTGCATTGTCTTCATATACACGAACATTACCGCTTAAAACTGCATCTTCAGCCTCATAAACCACCAAGCTTGGTTCTGCTACTGTTGTGGCTAGTGGTGTTGGTGCAAGTGTTGGTGTTGCTGTTGGCAATTGTGTCGGTGATTGGGTTGGCACCTGAGTCGGAGTGGCAGTAGGATCTGGTGTTGGCTCCTGCCCAGAATTGCTAAAAACGACTTCGGCTTTAGCAAGAATCTGATTTGGTGTGGCGTCTATTTGAGTCGAAATAGTGTAGCTTTCACCCAGTATTAAGTTGTTTACAAAAGTCTCCCAGCGTCCGTTTTTCAAGGTTGCAGGGTAGCAACCGTTTAAACAAACATAGGCAAAACCATTACCGTGGAAACCTTCATCCACAATGTAAACGTAGCCAGAAGTGTCGGAAACATATTCGATACCTACATCATAAGCAGATGCCGAAAAAGCGGTGAATGTAATGGCAAAAGCAAGGATGATCTTTGCCAAGTTGGTCGTTCGTTTCGTCGGTCGTGTATGCATAGCGTTATCCGTTTGTGAGTTCGCGATATAAACTAATTAATTATTGTTATGAAATAAGATGGTTCTAAAGTAGTAATAAAAAACTCATCTAATAGATTAAAATTTACCCAATTTACTGTTAGTTTGTAAAGATCTAAAACGGATGCTTTTAAATCGTTTTCTTATATTTTGTCCGATATTTATTCAAATTTGTCGTTAATTACATTATTAAGTGTTTTTTAATATTTTAAAGTTATATTGATATAGCGCTAAGAAATAACATTTGATTTGTTGGTTTTTGTGTTTAAATCTAATTCTTTTGTATTATTTTTTAAAGCGTAAAAAAAGGAGCCGAGAGGCTCCTTTGTGGTTGTGCTTTGAAAAGAGGTTTAGATGTCTCTTAAGAATTGAATCAACTGTTGTTGACGCGTGCTGCTGGCGTTGTCGTAGGCGCTCTTAGAAGCACTTGCTTCGCCGTTATGCTTATCGATGGCACATTCAAATGCACTGGCACCAGTACAGTCGCCGTTATGCCACAAGCTGTAGTCATTGTCATTACGGTTGTTGATTAAGTCTTCACGCGCATCGTTGGCATTGTGGTTGATGCCTGTTGGGTGGTTAAACCCAGCGTGAGGATCTTTTGCAACAGAGTGTACTGCACCTGACAGACCAACACCCATAAGTGGCGTGGTACGGAACTCACCTTCACCAAGATCATGAAGCAGTAAGTCAGTGAATGGGCGGAAGCTCTGTTGGCGTAGCTCTTCAAAACGGTGGTTGTCAGTTGTTGCGTTCAATCTGTGACAATCCGCACAGCCGAACTCAACAAACTCATCCATCCCTTCGTGGTTATCAAGGTCAGTGCTACGTGCAGAAGGTACACCCAGTAAGCTGATGTAAGTTGCCATTTGATCAACCTGCTGTGCAGAGAATTGCGTCATGTTCATTTCGCCATCTGCTGCGCCGACGACTTGATCGACAATCGTTGCTTGTGATGCTTGGTAACCGAAACGACCAATGTAGTTTTGACCGTCTTTCACTACTGTGCTGATTTGACCAGATAGTCCTAGGCTTGCTTGCTCAGCTGCCCAAGCTTCAATGGTTGCATTAGGAATGGCTTCTAGAAGACCAAGACCAACAAGACGTGGTGTGTGGAAGCCAGACGCTGTGACGTTGTCACCACCAGGGCCGTTACCATTGTCGAGGTGACAGTCTGAACAGCGATCATCGAAGCCGTTATTGATACCTAGTGCAAGACCTGCGTGACCTGGGTTAAAGCCATTTGAGCCGTTAGATGGATCCCAGTGAGAACCGTCGTCAACAGAAGTGTGCATTAAGCGGCGACCTTCAAGGAATGCATCCATATTTTCAAGCTGAGTATTGATAGAAGGCTGCATGTAAGCTCGTGGCACTTCATAGCTACCGATAATAGGCGACGTTAAGTAACCACCAATCATAGCATTGACGTTAGTAATGTCTGCGCCGCGGTTAGGATCGTATTGATGTCCAACCACACCACCAGTACCAACCCGGTAGCGCATGATTTCACCATAGTAGTTTGCAGAAGATGACTCACCAGAGGTGACGAGGACACCCCAGCGGATAGTGACTTCACAGTGAAGAATGTCACCTATTTGGAAATCGCGAACAGTATCTTCACCGCCTGGTTGACCTTCGTAGTTGTAGCCAGCACCATCGTTATCCCAAACAAGACGACGGAAGGTGTATCTCCAACGGTTGTTGCCAAGGTCTTCATAATCCGCACCGGATGATGGCGCATCGAAGTAGCCAGTTGAGTTACCCCAGTCCTTGTTACATTTTACGAAAGGACGATTTTGGTTAGCATCGCTAGAGTTAGACGCGTGAGGACCAACAGTGTCAAGGATGATGTCGATACGTGATTGACCGTAAGAGGTGTAATCGTGAATTTCCAGCTCGTACATACGATCATCCCAGTACTCTAAATGGTAGTTAAAGTGCTGAGGGTTGTCGTTGCCGTTTGGATCCATACCTGGTACTGAATCAGGTTCGTGACGACGACGTCCGCGAGCTGAGACAGTCGTTACAACCTTAGAACCATCATCGAAGTAGATGCCGTAGTTGTTAGACGTACCAGAGTGGATATCGACGTAGTTACCAGAAGGTGGTGGTACAGGGGTTGACGCTGGAGTTGGAGTGGGAGCGCTAGTTGGGGCAGCTGTCGGTGCAGTCGTTGGTGCTGCTGTTGGCGCTGGAGTCGGAGCTGGTGTTGAACTGCCGCCGCCGCCTGAGCCGCCAGTACATGCACCGGCTTCAAATACTTGCGAACCTGACTCATAAACGTCTGGGTTATCGTCAATCTGTGTGCTCAAATCATATTGTGTGCCAGCAGAAAGTCCATCGAATTGAACTTCTAAGCGCGTGCCGTTAACGGTAGAGTCGTAACATCCGCGACCGTCAATACACAGGTACTTAAATCCGCCAGAGAAGGTGTGTCCGAGATCGTAATAAAGTAAACCAGAATCCGCATCAATGTATTCGAGTCCTAAGTCACCGCAAGAAGAGCCGCTAGTCGGCGCTGATGTTGGGGCGGTTGTGGGTGCTGCAGTAGGAGCTGCCGTTGGCGCTGCTGTGGGTGCTGCAGTAGGAGCTGCCGTTGGCGCTGCTGTGGGTGCTTGAGTTGGAACGGGTGTGGGAGCTGCGGTCGGTGCTGCTGTTGGAGCAGGGGTCGGCGCAGGGCCTGAGTTCGAGAAAGTCACTTGTGCTTCAGCAAGAATTTGGTTTGGAGAAGCATTAATTTGGGTAGATACGGTATAGGTGCTACCGAGTGTTAGGTTGTTTGCTAGCATTTGCCAGCGACCGTTAGTCAGTGTGGCGTTATAACAGCCATTTAAACATACATAAGCAAATCCGTTACCGTGGAAACCTTCATCCACAATGTAAACATAGCCAGAAGTGTCGGAAACATATTCGATACCTACATCATAAGCAGATGCCGAAAAAGCAGTGAGGGTGATGGCAGAAGCGAGAGTCAGCTTTGCCAAGTTGGTCGTTCGTAGAATTTGTCGCTTGCTATCCATTTAATTATCCGCCTGTGAGTTCGAGATAAAATTGAATGTTTTATTAATTTAAAATTGAACTAAAGTGTTAAGTTGTTCTCACTTTATGTGATGAGAATTTACCTGTTTTGTGATTCATGTGTAAACCTAAAAACATGGTACTTTTAAATCAATTTCGAATAGTTTACTCGCTTTCTATGCGTAAATGGCGTTTTATTCGTTTTTTAAGCCAATTAAATAAATTTTGGTTATAAATTAATACAAAAAAGTAATATCAGAATTGTTTGGTCAATAGTACTAGATATTTTAGTTTTTGTGGTTTTAATAACACCTAATAATTAATGATTAATCAGGCTAAAAATGCTGAGGTAGCTAGTACTTAATAATGGTTTTTGGTTTTTACTAGGGATCGAGAGGCTATCGGTTAGAGATGGCTGTCGCTGTGTCGATTGAATTTTAATAGGACAAATCTTGGACATTAAAAAAGGAGCCGAGAGGCTCCTTTGTGGTTTTGTTTTGAAAAGAGGTTTAGATGTCTCTTAAGAATTGAATCAACTGTTGTTGACGCGTGCTGCTGGCGTTGTCGTAGGCGCTCTTAGAAGCACTTGCTTCGCCGTTATGCTTGTCGATGGCACATTCAAATGCACTGGCACCAGTACAGTCGCCGTTATGCCACAAGCTGTAGTCATTGTCATTACGGTTGTTGATTAAGTCTTCACGCGCATCGTTGGCATTGTGGTTGATGCCTGTTGGGTGGTTAAACCCAGCGTGAGGATCTTTTGCAACAGAGTGTACTGCACCTGACAGACCAACACCCATAAGTGGCGTGGTACGGAACTCACCTTCACCAAGATCATGAAGCAGTAAGTCAGTGAATGGGCGGAAGCTCTGTTGGCGTAGCTCTTCAAAACGGTGGTTGTCAGTTGTTGCGTTCAATCTGTGACAATCCGCACAGCCGAACTCAACAAACTCATCCATCCCTTCGTGGTTATCAAGGTCAGTGCTACGTGCAGAAGGTACACCCAGTAAGCTGATGTAAGTTGCCATTTGATCAACCTGCTGTGCAGAGAATTGCGTCATGTTCATTTCGCCATCTGCTGCGCCGACGACTTGATCGACAATCGTTGCTTGTGATGCTTGGTAACCGAAACGACCAATGTAGTTTTGACCGTCTTTCACTACTGTGCTGATTTGACCAGATAGTCCTAGGCTTGCTTGCTCAGCTGCCCAAGCTTCAATGGTTGCATTAGGAATGGCTTCTAGAAGACCAAGACCAACAAGACGTGGTGTGTGGAAGCCAGACGCTGTGACGTTGTCACCACCAGGGCCGTTACCATTGTCGAGGTGACAGTCTGAACAGCGATCATCGAAGCCGTTATTGATACCTAGTGCAAGACCTGCGTGACCTGGGTTAAAGCCATTTGAGCCGTTAGATGGATCCCAGTGAGAACCGTCGTCAACAGAAGTGTGCATTAAGCGGCGACCTTCAAGGAATGCATCCATATTTTCAAGCTGAGTATTGATAGAAGGCTGCATGTAAGCTCGTGGCACTTCATAGCTACCGATAATAGGCGACGTTAAGTAACCACCAATCATAGCATTGACGTTAGTAATGTCTGCGCCGCGGTTAGGATCGTATTGATGTCCAACCACACCACCAGTACCAACCCGGTAGCGCATGATTTCACCATAGTAGTTTGCAGAAGATGACTCACCAGAGGTGACGAGGACACCCCAGCGGATAGTGACTTCACAGTGAAGAATGTCACCTACTTGGAAATCGCGAACAGTATCTTCACCGCCTGGTTGACCTTCGTAGTTGTAGCCAGCACCATCGTTATCCCAAACAAGACGACGGAAGGTGTATCTCCAACGGTTGTTGCCAAGGTCTTCATAATCCGCACCGGATGATGGCGCATCGAAGTAGCCAGTTGAGTTACCCCAGTCCTTGTTACATTTTACGAAAGGACGATTTTGGTTAGCATCGCTAGAGTTAGACGCGTGAGGACCAACAGTGTCAAGGATGATGTCGATACGTGATTGACCGTAAGAGGTGTAATCGTGAATTTCCAGCTCGTACATACGATCATCCCAGTACTCTAAATGGTAGTTAAAGTGCTGAGGGTTGTCGTTGCCGTTTGGATCCATACCTGGTACTGAATCAGGTTCGTGACGACGACGTCCGCGAGCTGAGACAGTCGTTACAACCTTAGAACCATCATCGAAGTAGATGCCGTAGTTGTTAGACGTACCAGAGTGGATATCGACGTAGTTACCAGAAGGTGGTGGTACAGGGGTTGACGCTGGAGTTGGAGTGGGAGCGCTAGTTGGGGCAGCTGTCGGTGCAGTCGTTGGTGCTGCTGTTGGCGCTGGAGTCGGAGCTGGTGTTGAACTGCCGCCGCCGCCTGAGCCGCCAGTACATGCACCGGCTTCAAATACTTGCGAACCTGACTCATAAACGTCTGGGTTATCGTCAATCTGTGTGCTCAAATCATATTGTGTGCCAGCAGAAAGTCCATCGAATTGAACTTCTAAGCGCGTGCCGTTAACGGTAGAGTCGTAACATCCGCGACCGTCAATACACAGGTACTTAAATCCGCCAGAGAAGGTGTGTCCGAGATCGTAATAAAGTAAACCAGAATCCGCATCAATGTATTCGAGTCCTAAGTCACCGCAAGAAGAGCCGCTAGTCGGCGCTGATGTTGGGGCGGTTGTGGGTGCTGCAGTAGGAGCTGCCGTTGGCGCTGCTGTGGGTGCTGCAGTAGGAGCTGCCGTTGGCGCTGCTGTGGGTGCTTGAGTTGGAACGGGTGTGGGAGCTGCGGTCGGTGCTGCTGTTGGAGCAGGGGTCGGCGCAGGGCCTGAGTTCGAGAAAGTCACTTGTGCTTCAGCAAGAATTTGGTTTGGAGAAGCATTAATTTGGGTAGATACGGTATAGGTGCTACCGAGTGTTAGGTTGTTTGCTAGCATTTGCCAGCGACCGTTAGTCAGTGTGGCGTTATAACAGCCATTTAAACATACATAAGCAAATCCGTTACCGTGGAAACCTTCATCCACAATGTAAACATAGCCAGAAGTGTCGGAAACATATTCGATACCTACATCATAAGCAGATGCCGAAAAAGCAGTGAGGGTGATGGCAGAAGCGAGGGTCAGCTTTGCCAAGCTGGTCGTTCGTTTTGTCGGTCGTGTGTTCATAGTGTTATCCGTCTTTAAATATCGCGATGAAGTTTAATTTTTGTGAACTGTAATAGCACTAAAGTGTTAATCAGTTCTCATATTTACGGATGAGAAAATTACAGGGTTTTTATTGCATAGTAAATATATTAATTGCTTGTTTTTAAATCATTTATGAATAAATAGGTCGAAAAACATTCAAAAACTGATTATTTTGTGATTTTAATCACATATTTTTTGAGGTGGTTATATAGATATTAGTTTTGGTAATATGATGAGAAAATAATACTAATGTACTAATTATTTTTTATAGTATTAGATTGTTGTTTTAAGCGACAAATCAAAGGCTTGGAATTTTGGTTGGCAAAATCCAAGCCTTTTTTGATGGTTTTTTATGATGAGGAATTTACCTCTAATTAGGCAACTTGACAGCGTAAGTTTTCGCCTTTTAGAGCGCGTTCAATTTCTTCAGATGCGTATCTTTGCAATCTCACAATGCTCGCTGCTGAATAATAAGCCATGTGTGGAGTGAGGGTCGCATTGTTGCAGTTTCGGAGCGGGTGGTCATATTCCAAGGGTTCTTGCTCATAAACATCGATTCCAGCAAAAGCTATTTCACCTTTTGCTAGGGCCTGAGCCAATGCATGTGTATCCACGAGGCCCCCACGAGATGTATTTATCACAATTGCGTGAGGCTTCATTGATTTCAGTCTTTCTTCATCAATTAAGTGGTGTGTTTCTTCAATGAGAGGTAGATGTAGCGATAGGATGTCTGACTCCGTGAAAACTTGCTCAAGTTCTAGTTTCAAAACACCAATTGACTCTAAGTCTTCTTTAGATACAAATGGATCATAAGCCGCTAGCTTGAAACCAAATGGGCGCATTCTTTCGAGGGTTGCGCGACCAATGCGGCCTGCACCCAATACCGTAAAAGTCATATCGCTTAGCGAAAGCAATGGGGTTGGTGTTCCAGCAGGCCATTCGCCTTTGCGTATTGAATTATCAAAAAATGGAATTTGGCGAGCCAATGTCAATGCTAAAGCTCCTGCATGATCAGCAACTTCGTCAATGCCATAGTCTGGAACATTACATATTGCTATACCCTGTTCTTTTGCCGCCTCTAGATCTATGCTATCAACACCGATTCCATAGCGAACAATGATTTTGCAATTAGTCAGCGTCGATAATACCTCTTTCGTGATGGGGGCATATTGTACAAATAGTGCTTCTGCATCACTGCATTTTTCTATCACTTCGTCTGCGGTTTTACATTGAAATAGTGAAAAATTAAACCCATTGCGCTCGCACATTGTTTGTTCTTCAGCAAATGATTCAAAATTACAATCCGATACGACGACTTTCATGACTATTCTTGCCTCTTCTTTAATATGCTAATTAAGACGCCTCTGAAGCTATGTTGAACAATCTAAGAAATTATTCAGAGGCGGCGTGTTGGTTTTTGTTTTTCCGTTGGCGCATTTTAAGTAGTGAGTTCGGAAAAATATACCAGCAATTTAGTTTGGCTGAATCCACTAACGTATTTGTTTGTTTAAATCGGACTTACAGGAATAATTTGTTGTTGCTGACTGCAGGCTTTTAATCGAACGCATATCAAATTTTTGCCGTACACTTGGCAAACAACTCTCAGGGCCATACACTTGGCAATCTATATATTGGCGGGGTCCCGTCGTTCATAATTTAAACAAATAATAAAAAATGGTGAGTGATTATGCGAGGATTAGAAGGCAAAAGAGCGATAGTTACCGGTGGTGCTCAGGGTATCGGTCGAGCTTGTGTTGAAGCTTTTTTGAGCTATGGATGTAAAGTTGTCATATCTGATTTAGAGGAAGACACGGGATTAGCGACAACAAAAGAGCTAAACGAAAAGGGTGGAGAGGTGCATTTCATTCAAGGGGATATGACTGAGGAAAGCTTTTGCGTTGAACAAGTTAAGTTCGCAGCAGAAAAAATGGGTGGTGTAGATTTTTTGATTAACAATGCCTTCTCATTTGCCGCTGGCGGTATAGAGTCAACTCGTGAACAGTGGGAGCGTGTCATGACCGTAGGTCCGATGGCGTTTTCTAAGATGATTCAAGAAACCGCACCTTTAATGAAGCAAGCTGGTGGTGGTGCCGTGGTAAATGTTTCGAGTATTTCCGCACATATTGCGCAGCCGGGACGTTGGACATATAACTCAGCTAAAGGAGCAGTTGATCAGTTGACCAAGTGTGCGGCTCTTGATGTTGCCCCGATGGGTGTTCGGGTAAATTCGGTGAGCCCTGGATGGATTTGGACGCGAGAAGTTTTAAAAGCAGCGAACTATGAAAAGGAAAAATACGATGTTATTTGGGGTAAATACCACATGTTACGTCGCTGCGGTAACCCTGAAGAAATTGCAAGTGTATGTATGTTTTTGTGTAGTGATGAATCGAGTTTTATAACGGGAACTGACCTGCCTGTTGATGGTGGTTATCTCGGACTTGGTGGCGAGGGTATTGGTGAAGATTCTGAATTTGCCGGCTCTAACTAAAAAATATTCTGGGTTTATAAATTTGTCCGTAGTCTCACCAACGCGATTGCAATAATAAATTTTTAGGGCGGCAAAATGGTTGAAACAGTATGTGAGTGGCAGAATGATGCCATGTTAGGGGAAGGACCCACTTGGGTCGAAAGTGAAAATGCCATCTACTGGTTGGATATTATCAGTAAGAAAGTGCATAAGCTTTCACTGGATGATAATAGTCAAACTTCCTGGCAATTTGATTTTGAAATTACGAGTATTGCCGAGCGTGAGCAAGGTGGTTTCGTTTGTACCCTGAGAAATGGATTTGCATTTATCAATTTTGAAACGGGTGAAGTGAAAGAAATTCACATGCCTGAGCCTGATATTCCAGGAAATCGCTTTAATGATGGCAAGGTAGACGCGCAGGGTCGTTATTATTCTGGTTCTATGGATGAATCAGAGAAAGATGCATCTGGTGTTCTCTATCGTTTGGATCCAGATTTATCGCTGCACAAATTAGATGATAATTACATTATTACCAATGGTCCCGCGTTTAGTCCTGATGGCAAAGTCATGTATCATAACGATACTACAAAGCGAGTAATCTATGCCTACGATGTGAAAGACGATGGATCTTTAGATAATCGCCGAATTTTTGTTACTTTTGATCATGAATCAGAGGGTTTTCCAGACGGCTTAACTGTCGATGCGGAAGGCAATATATGGCAAGCCGCTTTTGCCGGCTATCGTATTACTCGGTACTCGCCAGAAGGTGAAGTGATAGATGTATGGGAAATGCCCGTCAAAAACATCACAAGTTGCACTTTCGGTGGAAAGGATCTTGATACGCTTTATTTTACCACGGCACGTTTATTTCTATCTGAAGAAGATATTATGGAGCGTCCATTATCGGGAAGTTTGTTTAGTTTTAAGCCTGGGGTAAAAGGTTTGCCGACGAATAAATTTAAAGGTTAAATGTTTAGATATAAGATAAAAAAAGTGAGTGGTTTTTTCGGCTACTCACTTTTTTTAATACTGCATCACTGTGGTTGTGAGTCTATTTTAAAGATTAAACCAATCGCGCATTGCTGATTCATTTTGTGTTTTACTTGAATCAATTAATACATGTTTATTAAATCATTAGGAATAAATTTTAAATGTCAGATCTAACAAAGTATTTGCCCTCAGATGGGTTTGCTGGTTCTTTAATTGGTCGTGTTTGGTTGCCTTCTAGTTTAACAGGTAGCATCGCCGGACCTGCGCCAGTTCTTTTAACTGAAGAAGCTGTATTTGATCTTTCTTCTATTGCACCGACAACATCACAATTACTCAATGATGGCTTTTCAACAAGCGTTATTGATGTGGCGAATCTAAAAAAAGTGGGTGAATATGGAGAGATTATGGAAAACACTATGGGCGACAATCGCGATAGTGAAAAGCCATACTTTTTATCACCCTTTGATTTGCATTCCATAAAAGCATGTGGTGTCACATTTATGTGTTCAATGCTTGAGCGAGTCATCGAAGAGCGTGCTGGTGGTGATGCGACAAAAGCTGCCGCCGTGCGTAAGCTAATCGATGAAAGTATTGATGTTGATGTAAATGAAATTGTTCCTGGTTCAAAAGAATCCGAAGAACTAAAAGCGATTCTATTGAAAGAAGGGCTTTGGTCACAATACCTGGAAGTAGGAATTGGTCCATATGCCGAAGTCTTTACAAAATCACAACCAATGTCTTCGGTAGGTTGTGGTGATTTAATAGGTCTTCACCCAATATCAAGTTGGAACAACCCAGAGCCAGAAGTCGTATTAGCCGTAAATGCAAAAGGTGAGGCACTTGGTGCGACCTTAGGAAATGATGTTAATCTCCGTGACGTTGAGGGCCGCAGCGCACTGTTACTCGGTAAAGCGAAAGACAACAATGCTTCTTGTTCATTAGGACCTTTCATTCGTTTATTCGATGAAACTTTTACTATCGACGATGTACGTAAGGCCGAAGTGTCGGTAAAAGTCGAAGGGGTAGAAGATGATTTTATTCTAGACGATAAAAGTGATATGACAAAAATTAGCCGTGATGTGTTGGATTTGGTTGGACAGACTATCAGTGAAAACCACCAGTATCCAGATGGCTTTGCGCTATATACCGGAACTTTGTTTGCGCCAACAAAAGATCGTGATGGTGAAGGTATGGGATTCACCCACAAAATGGGTGACGTAGTGACTATCGCTTCAGAAAAACTTGGAGCACTAGAAAATACAGTTACACTCAGTTCCAAAGCGCCAGCTTGGGAGTTTGGTATTGGAGCGCTTATGAAGAACTTAGCTGCTCGTGGCCTGTTAAAGTAATCTTAATACGTCCTAATTAAACTAAAGAACTTGGGTGTCGGCAGTTTCAATAATTGAATCTTGTGCCGCTTAAATCATAAAGAGGAAACCACAAATGGTAGATGTTACCGGTAAGTCTTATATTGCAGGACAATGGGTAGAACCCACTGGCACTGCGTTTCAATCATTCAATCCTTATACAAAAGAATCAATGTTCTCGTTTGCTACCTGTGGTCAGAACGAAATCAATAACGCCGTGACTGCAGCAGAAGAAGCCTATCAAGCTATGCGCAAGCTTGATGGAAAAACTATTGGTGCTTTTTTAAATACGCTGGCTGACGAAATTGAAGCTTTGGGTGATCAGTTATTAGAAACGGGCGACTCAGAAACTGGTTTGGGTTTGCCTCGAATGACTGGAGAGAGAGGCAGAACTTGCGGCCAAATTCGCGCATTTGCAGCTCAAGCGATTAAGGGTGAATGGGTTAAAGCGAGCATTGATACTGCTATTCCGGATCGCGCTCCAGTCCCTAAACCCGATATACGCCGTATGATGAAAGCGATAGGTCCAGTTGCAGTATTTGGTGCATCAAACTTTCCTTTTGCGTTTGGAACCCTCGGTGGAGATACCGCTTCAGCAATCGCGGCAGGTAACCCTGTTGTTGTAAAGGGCCACCCTGCACATCCAGCAACTTCTGAATTGTTTGCAAACGCAGTAGATTCGGCTGTTAAGAAAACAGACTTTCCTGCTGGCGTATTTTCTTTGTTACAAGGTGTAGGTAATGAACTAGGTACTGAACTTGTTAAGCATCCGTTAATTCAGGCGGTCGGCTTCACTGGTTCACTTGGTGGGGGTCGTGCACTTATGGACATTGCTGCAGCGCGTCCAACACCAATTCCAGTTTATGCAGAGATGGGAAGTATTAACCCTGTTTTTGTAGGGCCAAAAACGATGGAAGCTCAGGCGGAGCAAATTGGAGCTGCACTCAGTGGTTCTGTTTGTATGGGCACAGGCCAGTTTTGCACGTCTCCAGGGATTTTAGTTTCTACATCTAACGATACATTCGAGACTAAATTAGCTGAAAGCTTAACAGGGGCACCAAAAACACACTTGCTCAATCCAAGTATCGCAAAAGGGCTTTACGCTGGTATTTCTCGTTTACAAAATAATCCAAAGGTTGAATGGTTGAATCCAACTGAAATTGATTCTGAAAGCTTAACGCCTCCAAATGCCGCTTTTAAAGTAAGTGCTGAGGATTTCCTTGCCGATGAAACCTTGTCAGAAGAGATATTTGGTCCAGTCACTTTGTATGTCGTTTGCGACAGTGAAGATCAAATGTTACAAGTGGCTAAGCAACTTGAAGGAAACTTAACAGCAAGCATTCATTGTGACGAAGACATGGAGCTCGCTGCAAAACTGCATGGTTTAGTTGAACAAAAGGTTGGGCGAGTTATATACAATGGTTACCCCACAGGTGTTGACGTAAATCCATCACAGCAACACGGTGGTCCTTACCCTGCTTCCGCTGTGTCGACAACGACCAGTGTTGGTGCAGATTCAATGGTAAGATTTGCTCGATTTGTTGCTTATCAAAGCACACCTAATGAGCTTTTACCTGAAGCGCTTAAAAATGAAAATCCACTTGGAATTTTTCGTTTAGTCAATAACGAATTGACGCAAGAAGCGGTATAATCCTGAAAAAATAGATTAATGCTATTCTTTTTATGAGTCGCCCTCGCAATAGCCGATATCGGTTGCGAGGGTTTTTTGCATATAAATATAACGAAAAACATAGTGATTTGAGTCCTGATTATGACAAAAATGATCGAGAATCCTATTCTCAGGGGGTTTAATCCAGATCCCGATATTATTCGCGACGGGGAAGACTATTACATTGTCACTTCGACTTTCGAGTGGTTTCCTGGATATCAGCTACATCATTCTAGAGATCTACGAAATTGGAAATTGATCGATCGGCCTTTGGATCGTTTATCGCAATTGGATATGCGCGGAGTGCCAGATTCTTGTGGTGTTTGGGCTCCATGTATTACATATAACCCTAAAGATAAATTGTATTATTTGCCCTATACCAATGTGAAACGTTTCGATGGTCCAGGCATGGACACTCCCAATTATCTTGTCACAGCGGAAAAGATTACAGGTCCTTGGTCTGATGCGATTTATCTTAACTCAAGTGGTTTTGATGCTTCGTTTTTTCATGATGATGATGGCAAAAGTTGGTTAGTTAACATGATAGTTGACCATCGTTCAGCCAATTTCTTTGGTGGAATCGTGTTGCAAGAATACGATTCAGAACAGAAAAAACTCGTGGGTACGCCCAAAAAGATATTTGGTAATACTGAGCATGGATGTACCGAAGGTCCGCATATGTACAAGCGCAATGGCTGGTATTATTTGTTATTGGCTGAAGGCGGTACGGGATATCACCATTGTATGACTTTAGCGCGCTCGCGTAATATAGATGGCCCGTATGAAGTTCATCCCGAAAACCCTATTTTTTCTTCAAAAGATCATCCAGAAAATTATTTACAAAGAACGGGACACGGTGGCTTAGTTGAAACTCATGATGGCCAATGGTATCTGACGTTTTTAACTGGTCGTCCTCTTACAGAGCGTGGAAAATGCATCACTGGCCGTGAAAGTGGTATTGAAAAAGTAGAATGGCGTGATGACGATTGGCTTTACCCTGTTTCTGGTGAACATGTTGCGCGGCGTTATGTAGAGGCTCCAGATTGGCCTGATCACGAATTTGATCCAGAACCGCAGCGGATCGAATTTGACTCGGAAGAAATGGATATAAACTTTCAGTCACTGCGTGTTCCAATGACGCCAGACTGGGTGACTTTAACCGAACGAAAAAGCCACTTGAGATTATATGGCCGAGATTCGTTAACTTCGACTTTTGATCAGAGCTTAATCGCCCGTCGTGTTCAAGCACATCATATCGAAGCCTCCACGAGTGTCGAGTTTGACCCTGTTACTTTCCAACAACTCGCCGGCTTGGTGTGTTATTACAATACCTATACGTATCACTATCTCCATGTTTTCGGCAATGATGATGGCACTAAAAAATATTTAGGTATCGTCTCGTGTGAATCATACAATACGACGGAGCCCCTGGCTGAACCTCTTGATGTTACCGGCGTGGAAAAAATCTATTTGAAAGTGGATTACAACGGCAAAGATTTACAGTTTTATTATGGGACCTCAGAAAATAGTTGGCAGAAAATTGGCCCAGTTTTAGACGGAAGTATTCTATCTGATGAGCATGTGGAGGCCTATCCTGGTCCTTTCCGACCTTGCTTTACCGGTGCGTTCGTTGGCATGGCTTGTCAAGATTTATCTGGGCGTCGCTACCATGCAGATTTCGATTTCTTTGAATATAAGGAGCTTTAACGCTTGCTTCTTAAACGGGTGTTAAAAAGAAAAATATTATGAGCAAGATACAAAATCCTATTCTTCGAGGTTTCAATCCAGATCCAGATATTATTCGTGATGGTGATGATTACTATATCGTTACTTCGACTTTTGAATGGTTTCCTGGATATCAAATTCATCACTCTAAAGATTTGGTAAATTGGAAACTTATTAGTCGACCACTTGATAGAGTTTCTCAGCTGGATTTATTAGGGGTCCCAGATTCCTGTGGTGTGTGGGCTCCTTGTGTGAGTTACAGCCCGAAAACGAAACTCTATTATTTAATCTATACCAACGTAAAGACATTTGATGGTGCATGGAAAGATACACCAAACTATGTGGTATCAAGCCCAAGTATGAAAGGACCTTGGTCGGAACCTTCATACTTGAATTCGAGTGGTTTTGATGGATCGCTTTTCCACGATGAAGACGGTCGTTCGTGGTTTTTGAATATGATTGTTGATCATCGAAAACAAAAGTTTTTTGGAGGCATAGTGATGCAAGAGTTTTGCACAGACTCTAATGAACTTATTGGTGATATCCACTACATTTTTGAAGGAACCGAATTGGGTGGAACCGAAGGCCCTCACATCTACAGAAAAAATGGCTTCTATTATTTGTTAACTGCAGAAGGTGGCACTGAATATGGTCATGCTATGACTGTTGCTCGATCGAAAGATATTACAGGCCCTTACGAGTTACATCCTCAAAACCCAATCATTACTTCGAAAGATGATCCATCAGCCAAGATTCAAAAAACCGGTCATGGCGGTTTTATTGAAACGCAAGATGGTGAGTGGTATACCACCTTCTTATGTGGTCGTCCTCTTACGGAAAAGGGTCGTTGTATTACGGGAAGAGAGACGGGTATTGAAAAGTTAGAATGGCGCGATGGTTGGCCCTATCTTGCGCGTGGTGGAAAAGTTGCGGGTGAATTTGTTGAAGCCCCTAGTTTGCCATTATATGAATTCGAACCGGACGCTGAAAAAGTAATATTTGATGGTGGAGAGTTAGATATTAACTTTCAATCTTTACGCGTACCCATGACAAAAGATTGGATTAATCAAGAAGATCGACCTGGCTTTTTGCGTTTATATGGGCGGGAGTCTTTGAGCTCATGGTTTAATCAGAGCTTTATAGCACGTCGCGTTCAAGAGCACCATATTGTCGCGGAAACGGCTTTAGAATTTACTCCTGGGCATTTCATGCAAATGGCCGGATTGGTGTGCTATTACAACTCCTATCACTACCATTACGTTCACCTGTATGGGAGCGATTGTGGAACCAAGAAGTTTATCAATATCATGTCTTGTAACAAACTTGAAGCGGGTTTGAAGGTCGAGCCTATCGAAGTTACTGACGCTGAGAAAATTTACTTAAAAGCTGATTTCAATGGTTCTGAACTTCAATTCTATTATGCTGTTGAAGAAGGTCAATGGCTTGCAATTGATCTTGTTTTAGATGGCAGTGAGCTTTCTGATGATTATGTTCGTGACTCTGACAAGCGATATCGGCCCGCGTTTACGGGCGCATTTGTAGGTATATGTTGCCAAGATATTTCTGGTCAAGGTCAACATGCTGATTTTGAGTATTTTTCTTATAAAGAAATTAAGTAGTGTTGGTTTGAATTGTTAAGCGGAGTTTGACTTTCACTCCGCTTAGTTCAAATATTTATTATTGTTCGTTCTAACCTTGGTTAAGGGAAACTGCACTTGTCTGTCTCTTTGAGAGAGAAGTTCAGTGCGTGTCCTTTTAAATCATATTTAGCTTTCCTTAAGTTTTTCAGCAAGTGCTTTTTCTAGCTTTGATTCAATGGGAGCCGTACTGCTTCCATACCTAGTAATAGTTTTGCCATCGGCGGAAACAAGGTATTTAAAGAAATTCCATTGGGGTGAGCCTGCGGCTTCTTTAATATGCGTGAAAGTCGGGTTTGCTTCTTTGCCGCGTACCTTAGTGGGAGAGAGCATCGTAAATGTCACGCCATAATTTTTATAGCAAATCCCAGCGGCTTCTTCTTCCGATTTAGCCGCCTGTTTAAAATCGTTCGATGTGAACCCTACAACTTCAAACCCATCGCTTTTGTATTTTTTGTAAAGTGCCTCAAGTCCACCGAATTGCTTTGTGAAACCACAATGACTGGCAGTATTGACGATTAACATGGGTTTTTCTTTGTACAGTGAACATAGGTTAACCGTTTTCTTGCTATGTAAAACCTTGTAATCATGATTTAAAAATTCGGGGCAACTGGTCTCTGCGCGGGAAAAAGCACTAAATAAAATGCAGGTGAATATCGATAATTTTAGTAGGGTTTTCATTGCATGTTCCTTTGGAATATTTTTAATTGATGGTCAGATAAATAGCTTTTATCACATATTTCTAACACATGTACGATTCTACGCTAATCAACGTCTTTATGATTAATCCTTCTATATACTCATTTGTCTCGCAAACCCGTATAATCAAAGGTTTACGACAACCATGAACAGAGGAAGAGGATTAATTATGCCTATCGAAAAGACGCTTTCAATAGTTAAGCCCGATGCAGTTGCTCGAAATATCATAGGTAAAATTTATAGCCGATTCGAGAGCAATGGTCTCACAATTGTTGCCAGCAGAATGATGACTCTTTCCACGGAGAAGGCTGAAGGCTTCTATGCCGAGCATAAGGGTAAACCCTTTTTCGAAACCCTTGTTGATTTCATGACTTCAGGTCCAATAGTGGTTCAAGTATTAGAGGGTGAAGATGCAATCGCTTTGAATCGTAAGATTATGGGGTCGACAAACCCAGAAACAGCTGAAGAGGGCACTATTCGTCGCGATTTTGCAAAATCTATGCAGCAGAATTCCGTTCATGGTTCAGACTCGACAGAATCAGCAGAGCGCGAGATTGCTTATTTTTTTGATGAGTCAGATATCTGCTCAAGATAATTTTAGTAGTTTGATGTAAGAATGACAGAACCTGCAGTTAATACAGAACACGTTAAAGATTTGCCTGAAAAGTCTAAGGTAAATTTAATGGGTCTCCCCCAATCAAAGCTCGAAGCTTTTTTTGAAGGTCTTGGTGAAAAGAAATTTAGAGCTAGTCAACTTTTAAAATGGGTTCATCAAAGTGGCGTGACTGACTTTCAGGCAATGAGCAATATCAGCAAAGTTTTGCGCGACAAATTAGAAGAAATTGCTTGTATTGAAGCGCCGAAGGTTGTTGAGCAATTTGATTCTAAAGATGGCACCAGAAAATTTTTGATTCAAGTTGGTGGCGGGAACGTTATTGAAACCGTATTCATTCCTGAAAATGATCGGGGAACCTTGTGCGTATCGTCTCAGGTCGGCTGCTCCCTCGACTGCAGTTTTTGCGCGACTGGAAAGCAGGGCTTTAATCGAGATCTCACAGCTTCTGAAATTATTGGCCAAGTTTGGCGAGCAGCTGAATCATTTGGTCAATTTGAAGACGGCGCAGAGCGAAGAGTTACTAATGTGGTTATGATGGGTATGGGTGAACCTTTGCTAAATTTCGATAACGTTGTTGATGCGATGAATATCATGATGCACGACAACAGTTATGGGATTTCAAAACGACGTGTAACCCTAAGCACATCTGGCGTTGTTCCTGCGTTGGACCGACTTGGTGACTATACCGATGCCTGTTTAGCTCTTTCACTGCATGCGCCAAATGATGTTTTGAGAAATGAATTAGTACCTATAAATAAAAAATATCCCATTGCGGTTTTGTTGGAATCAGCAAAGCGCTACATCGATGGTTTGCCAGATAATCACCGAAAAATCACGATCGAATACACGTTAATTGATCAAGTAAATGATCGTGCGCATCATGCCCATGAACTCGCTGAATTATTAAAAGATGTGCCTGTCAAAATTAACTTGATTCCGTTTAATCCATTTCGTTTATCCAATTATAAGCGCGTCAGTAACAATGCTCTAAAACGGTTTCAACAAATTTTAATTGATTCCGGTTTTACTACGACTATAAGAACGACTCGAGGTGATGACATTGACGCGGCATGTGGTCAGTTAGCTGGGCAAGTAAACGATAAAACTAAGCGTAGTCAGCGCTATAAAATTGACAAAGAAGCATTTTTACGTTCCGACGGGGATGTCATTCCAGTAAAAGTCATACAATAATAAAGCGCGACAAATTCGAGGAAAGAGATGCATTTTACAAAAACCCTACTGCTGTTTGGATTTTCATTTTTGTTAGTGGCCTGTGTTACTACTTACGAAAATCCTGAACGAGTAATTAATAAAGAAAACGCTATTGATGCCAATGTTAAATTGGGCATGACCTATTTACAACAGGGAAGCAGGGAGGCGGCGAGTAGAGCATTTTTGAGCGCACTTAAAATCGATAAAAACTCGGCTGAAGCGCACCAGGGTATGGCTTTGGTTCACCAATTAAATGGTGAGACCAAAATGGCTGAACAAAGATTTCAACGTGCTCTTAAAGGAAAGGCCTATTTTTCAATGGCGGGTGTCCATCTTTCATATGGCCGCTTTTTGCTCGATCAAAGCCGACCACAGGAAGCTAAAACTCATTTTGAAATAGCGAGTCAAGATATTACTTACCGTAGCCGTGCAGAGGCACTTTACTATTTAGGTCTGACGTCGGCTCAATTGGGTCATGAAATACAAGCGAAAGCGTCCTATGAATACGCTTTGAATTTGGATAAACGATTTGCGCCTGCAGCATTGGAACTTTCCGAGCTTAATTTTAACTCGGGGAGCTATACGGCAGCCAAAAAATATTTAGATCGATACAATGCTATTGCGAAACAATCATCGCGAAGCCTTTGGCTGGGTATTCGCATTGAGAGAATTTTTGGGAATCAAGATAAGGAAGCAAGTTATGCAATGGCATTGAGGAATTTGCACCCTTATTCAAAAGAATACCTTGAATATAAAAAATTGAATAAACAGACTTCATCCCAGTAATGACCGATATTCAGGAAAATCATCATTCATTCATCGACGCCTCCTTACCTTCGTTCAAGGATCTCAGGAAGCGCTCTGGTATTTCAATCGAAGAAATCCAGAAACAGACGCTTTTTAGCCGATCTAAATTGACTGCACTCGATGAAATGCGCTTTGATGATCTAGGTTCAAATACCTTTGCTATTGCTTATATGCAAAAATATGCAAAGATAGTCGGTTTCGATGTTGGCCCGTATATTGAGCAATATAGAACAAAACATATCGCTCAGGACGAGGAAAATCCTACAGTAGAGGCAGGTTCTCAGGCTTACGCAGAAGACTACTCCAGCGCTCGAATTACAAAAAAGCCAGCTAAAACGATCTCTTGGATTACCCAATTGAGTTTTGTTCACTATGCTGTCATCGTCGCTGTCATTTGGATTTTTGTCATTGTTTTTCAACCTCAAAAAAGTGCAAGTGTTGCTTCAGTGACAGAGAAATATGATGAAGTGGAGAAAAACGAGATAGATAGAAGCGACAGTACTCAGTTGCAAAACACTTCCGAAGTATCGAGCAAACGTCCGAAAGAATCGTACACCGAAGAATTTCAAAGTGACAATAAGAATATTCCGAAATCTAAAAACACAGATTTAACGCTAAGTATTGGTGAACTCGGTAATGAAGATCAAACAGCAGTGTCCAGCGATTCATCGATTTATGAATCAGACCAGTTAGCAATGGCATCTGACGAGGGTTTGTTTGTTGAAGCTGAAAATCAAAATAAGCAAGATACGCTTTTTTTTAGCTTTACCGACGAATGCTGGGTGAAGGTGTCAGATGCAACCGGAAAAGTTATATTTGCGAATACTTCAAACAAAGGGGATAATTTGCAGCTTTTGGGGCAGGGGCCCTTTGAAATACTGCTGGGTAACGCTAAAGCGGCGACCCTATTTTTGAATGGTGAATTATACCCGATAACCCCTCATGTAAATCGTCGAACGCTCAAATTTGTCGTGACTCCGTAATATCGAGCCAATTTAATCATAGGTACTTTGAATGCAAATGGAATCTCCCATTAAACGTCGTATTTCTCGCCAAATTATGGTGGGAGACGTACCTGTAGGTGGTGGTGCACCTATTAGCGTTCAAAGTATGACAAATACTGAAACGACAGATGTTATTGCTACTGTTGAGCAAATTAAGGCCATTGAGAACGCTGGAGCAGATATTGTTCGTGTTTCAGTTCCAACCTTGGATGCTGCAGAGGCGTTTGGTGAAATTAAAAAGCAAGTTTCTGTGCCGTTAGTAGCCGATATTCATTTTGATTACAGAATCGCTTTAAGAGTTGCTGATCTTGGTGTGGATTGCCTAAGAATTAATCCAGGTAATATCGGACGTGAAAAACGCATTATTGCCGTCGTTGAGAAAGCGCGTGATTTGAATATCCCTATAAGAATCGGGGTGAATGCGGGTTCATTAGAAAAAGATTTGCAGCAAAAATATGGTGAACCCACGCCAGATGCATTAGTCGAGTCGGCGTTGCGTCACGTCGATATATTGGACAAGCTAGATTTTCAGAACTTCAAAGTAAGCGTGAAGGCATCAGGGGTTTTCATGGCTGTGGCCGCTTATCGAAAATTGGCTACTCAAATTGATCAGCCCTTACACCTTGGAATTACTGAAGCAGGTGGACTTAGGTCTGGAACGGTAAAGTCTTCGGTTGGCCTTGGAATGCTACTAATGGATGGGATTGGTGATACTATTCGCGTTTCTCTCGCTGCAGATCCTGTCGAGGAAGTAAAAGTAGCCTGGGATATGTTAAAAAGCCTGCAATTGCGTAATAAAGGCATTAATTTCATAGCATGCCCAAGCTGTTCAAGACAGAACTTTGATGTGATAAAAACCATGAATGAACTGGAATCCCGTTTGGATGATATTCGTGTTCCGATGGATGTTGCGGTAATAGGCTGCGTTGTTAATGGGCCTGGCGAAGCGAAAGAAGCAGATATTGGATTAGCTGGAGGTACACCTAAGAACCTAATCTATTTAGATGGTGAACCAAATCAAAAATTAGAAAAAGATAATTTAGTTGATGATCTAGAAAGGCTTATTCGAGACAAAGCCAAGAAAAAAGAAATTGAGCTAGAAAATATAATTGCTAAATCTTAAAAATATTGAACTCATGTTAATAAATATAACTCGAGTATAGATTAAGGTTTAAAGAAAAGCCGGGAAGGCTTTCAAGAAGAAAAATAGGTAATTTTACGTTGAAAAAAATTCAAGCTATTAAGGGAATGAATGATTTGTTGCCAATGGATAGCCCAGCTTGGCAATATCTTGAATCGACGGTAGCAAAGCTTTTGCAAAGCTATGGTTACCGAGAGATTCGTTTTCCTATCCTAGAGAAAACAGAGCTTTTCAAACGGTCGATCGGTGAGGTAACCGATATCGTTGAGAAGGAGATGTATACCTTTGATGACCGAAATGGCGATAGTATGAGTATGCGTCCAGAAGGGACGGCAAGTTGTTTGCGCGCATGTGAAGAACATCAATTACTTAACGAACGTCATTTGCCTCAAAAGCTTTGGTATTCCGGCCCCATGTTTCGGTATGAAAAACCTCAAAAAGGTCGTCTTAGGCAATTTCATCAAATTGGTGTTGAAACCTTTGGTCTTAGCGGTCCTGATGTTGATGCTGAGTTACTATTGTTAACCGCTAGATTATGGGAGCAGCTTGGAATTCAAGATGCCGTCACCCTTGAAATAAATAGTCTAGGTACACTTGATGCTCGAGCAAACTATCGTGAGGCGTTGGTGGCTTTTTTAAAGGCAAATGAAGAACTCTTGGATGAAGATAGTAAACAGCGTGTAGATAGAAATCCGCTGCGGGTACTCGACAGTAAAGAACAGAAAACTCAAGACTTACTTAATAATGCTCCCGTATTACTTGACTTTATCGACGATGAGTCGAAAGTGCATTTTGAAAAAATACAGCGTATTTTAGATAATTTGGGTATTGCGTATGAAGTCAATCCTCGTTTGGTAAGAGGATTAGATTACTACAGTAAAACAGTTTTTGAATGGAAGACAGAACGTCTTGGTGCTCAAGGGACGGTGTGTGCTGGAGGTCGTTATGATGGACTGGTTGAGCAGTTAGGAGGGAAGCCAACACCTGCAGTAGGATTCGCTATGGGAATTGAGCGATTAATACTGTTGATTCAAGAGATGAATGCTATTCCTGAGGAAACAACTCGCACAATTGATGTCTATTTCCTAGTTGCGGGAGACGTCATTGAATCGGCAGTTAAACTTTGTGATCAAATACGTAAAGAAAGGCCCGACCTAAGAATTCAAATGCACTGTGGTGGTGGCAGCATTAAAAGCCAAATGAAAAAAGCGGATAAAAGCGGCGCATCTGTAGCATTGATTCTCGGTGAAAATGAGCAAGTTGCTGGTGAAGTCAGCATAAAATATTTGCGAATCGACAAAGAACAACAAACTATTAAACAAGAAAACATAAAAACAATGATTTAGGAGTCAAACGTGGCGGATCATTTATCTGAAGAAGAACAAATTGAAGCGATTAAAGCCTGGTGGAAAGATAACTGGTTACTCATTGTGGTGCCGGTTGTTGTTTTGAGCTTGGGTTATGGCTCATGGTCATTTTATACTAGCAATAAGGAAGCCAGAGCCCAAGAAGCTTCAGACGAATATCAACTCTTGCTAAAGCAACTTGAAGATTCGGGTGCGAGTCCCAACGATCAACAGATTTCGGAAATTCGGGACAGTGCTGCTGAAATAGCGAATGATTACGCAGGTTCGCTTTATGCTGACATGTCAAATCTCCTTTTGGCAAAGTATGATGTTGAAGCTAAGAATTTAAGTTCAGCGGAAACACGTTTAAGAACCGTTGTTAATGATGCTGCGTCTGATGCAATGGAATCGCTTGCAAAAATACGGCTCGCGAAAGTACTTGTTGATCAAGACAAAGCTGATGATGCACTTTCTTTAGTTGCCACCACCGATCAGGAAGCATATAAGGCGAAGTTTGCGGAGACGCGTGGTGATATTTTCTATAAAAAAGGCGATATGGCTGCAGCAAAGACCGCTTACGAGGAAGCAATCGAGAGTTTATTGCCGTCTCAACAGGCGCGTCGAAACTTAATTCAGCTAAAGCTTGATGGTACTAAAGTTACTTGGTCGACAGTGTCGCAACAAGATTCAACGACACAAGAAGCTACTGAAGTAACTGTCGAGGGTGAATCTTGATGCAGTTGGTTTTACGGCTTGTATTATTAAGCCTTGTAGTATTTTTTGTCGCATGCTCATCAAATTCTTCTAAAGAAGAAACTGAAGATAAAGAAGAAACGATAAAAGAAAAGCGAGAGCCCGCAAAGCTAGAAAAGATTAAACAGGAGGTTGAGCTTAAGAAGAACTGGAGTGTTTACGCAAGTAAAAAAGCCAATGATAAAAAGTATTTAAGACGTTTTCCCGCAATTGATAAAGGTGTAATTTACACATCAGATATCAAGGGCAATATTTTTGCCACTAACATTGAGACAGGTAAAAGAATCTGGAAGATTGATACAGATTTACCTATATCTGGTTCTTTATCTGTGAGCGATGGAAAATTGTTTTTTGGCACCTATGAAGCTCAATTAATTGTATATGACTTAGAAACTAAAAAAGAGCTATGGCGCCAAGATGTCAGCAGTGAAGTGCTAGCACCTCCGGTAAGTAATAACCGCATAGTTATCGTGCAAACAGCGGATAGTAAACTATTTGCGTTTGACCCAGAAACTGGTGAATTTAAATGGCGTTTCGATCATGTGGCGCCGGTTTTAAGTTTACGTACAACCTCTGCGCCCGTAATTTATGGTTCTCACGTTATAGCGGCTTTTGATAATGGACAGGTAATAAGTGTTGCGCTATCTGACGGTTCAACGAATTGGCAAGCTCGGGTAGCTCAACCAAAAGGTCGCAATGAACTAGAGCGAATTGTCGACGTAGATACGCATCCTCGTGTATTTGAATCTATGGTGTTTGTTGCGAGTTTCCAAGGGAACATCATGGCGTTAAATCGTGGCAATGGTGTGAAGGCTTGGGAACGACCAGAATCGATCTACACTAATTTGAGCGTTGATACATCTGGTGTCTATTCCGTATCAGAAAATTCCGTTATCACCGCTCGCAATATTTATAGTGGCGAAATTATCTGGCAAAACGACAAACTTAAATACCGCGAACTCACAGAAACAATCATCGTCGACAAATATTTGGGCGCTGTAGATTTTAAAGGGATTTTACATTTAATGGATAAATCCGATGGTCGAATGGTTGGCCGCTTCGAAATAAGGAAGATCCTCTCTAGTTCGAAAGCGAATATTCCAGATAAACGTGGATACACTGATCCGCTTTTGGTTCATGAAAATGATTTGATTGTTATGAATCGAAAGGGTACCTTGACTTCATATCGAATTGAGTAATAAAAGCGGCATCAGACTTTTTGTTAGTCGCCTATTCAATATAAATGGGGTTTAATTGTAAAAACCCCATTTATTTACGTCGAAATTCGCGATTAACGTTTCTCTGCTCTTCACGCTAGAATAAATATATCTCGAGCTCATTGCGATTTAAGCGGTATGATGAGCGCATGCAATATAATTACAACCTAATAGACACATTATGATTCCAGTTATCGCGCTAGTAGGGCGCCCAAATGTTGGCAAATCCACGCTTTTTAATCGTTTAACAGGAACGAGGGAAGCGCTAGTAGCTAATTATTCGGGGTTAACTAGGGACAGAAAATACGGTGAAGGTCAAATACACGATCGACGATTTATTGTCATAGACACTGGTGGGATCACTGGCGAAGAAAGCGGGATTGATTCCGCGATGGCTGAACAATCGCTTCTGGCAATGGATGAAGCGGATATGGTTTTCTTTTTAGTTGATAGCCGTGATGGCGCTGTTGCAGCAGATATTGAAATTGCCAATCATCTTCGCAGTAAAGGTAAAAAAACCTATTTGGTTGCTAACAAAATTGACGGTTTGAATGAAGAAATAGCGGTATTACCTTTTTTTGAAATGGGGTTAGGGGAAGTGCATGGAATAGCCGCGTCTCAGGGGCGAGGTGTGACTAGCTTGATGGAAAAGGTTTTGACACCCATTGAAGCGCAAGAGATTGAAGAAGAGGAGTCGGCAAAAGGTTTAAAGATGGCCATTGTTGGTCGCCCTAATGTCGGTAAATCTACATTAGTAAATCGCATGCTCGGAGAGGATCGAGTAGTTGTGTACGATCATCCCGGTACCACTCGCGATAGCATCTATATTGAATATGAACGTGAAGGGAAACCTTATACAATTATTGACACAGCAGGTGTCAGACGTCGTAAAAATATAAAGTTAACAGTTGAAAAGTTTTCAATTGTCAAAACCTTACAAGCTATTGATGATGCAAATGTTGTGATTCTTGTAATAGATGCTCAAGAAGGGATAGTTGATCAAGATTTACATTTAATGGGCCATGTTATTGATAGTGGGCGGGCTTTAGTCATTGCGCTTAATAAATGGGATGGTTTAGAAGAAGACCATAAGAAATTTGTTAAGACCGAATTAGAGAGACGACTAAGGTTCGTCGATTTTGCGGACCTTCATTTTATTTCAGCATTACATGGATCTGGTGTTGGGAAACTCTATGGATCTGTGGACAAAGCTTATGAATCTTCCGTAGAGCGATTTAGTTCTAATCACCTTACAAAAATATTGGAAGACGCAGTGTCCACCCATCAACCTCCGTTGGTAAGAGGGCGCAGAATTAAACTGCGATATGCACATGCTGGGGGACATAATCCCCCAATTATAGTGATCCATGGAAATCAAACTTCGGAAGTTCCTGGCCACTATGTTAAGTATCTTGAAAAAACATTTCGGCGTGTTCTAAAGCTTCATGGTACCCCTATTCGAATCGAGTTTAAGACCAGTGAAAACCCTTACGCGGGCCGAAAAAATAAACTCACTCAGCGTCAAATTTCTAAGAAAAAACGTTTAATGGAACATAGTAAAAAGAAGTAACTGCTAATGCTACGCTCCCATAGAAATTTAACGTGTTATATTTGTTAATTCGTGCTAATAAAGAGTTATTTTTAAATCTATGAAACTGATTGACTCATCAGTTACTATTGACTGTGTAACAAGTAACGGTAAAGACGCTTCTTTTTTTTCGCAGCGTTCATTCATGTTGTCTGGTGATGAATCAAGAAGATTAACTGAACGTATAAATGCTGAAAATTTTCGAATGCGAACGAGTGGAATACGTTATTCTTCTGAATGGCATGTGGCGGGTGATCCTACGTTATTGATTATTCTTGGTGGGTCGATGCGAATCTTTCTTCGCAATGAAGAATACAAAGATTTTACTGTTGGAACTATGTTTATTGCCGAAGATTACCTGGATTATGATATTGAATTTGACAATTTGATCCACGGCCACCGAGCCCAAGTAATTGGTGATGAAGAGTTATTTGCTATTCATTTAAAGCTCAATAAGCGAGTTTAATTAAATCTTTTAATAATTCGAATAATCAGAAGGGTTCTAATTTTTAAAATTAATTTATTTAGGCGAAACACTATACCAGCCTCGGCTTTCTTCTACAGATACAGGAATATCAAAAGTTTCTTCGATATTTTGACTGGTCAATACATCTTTTTTATTCCCATCCTTAATTATTTCTCCACTTTTTAACAGTATTACACGGTCAATTTCGGGAATGATCTCTGGTATGTGATGAGTAACTAATATCAACGTTTTTTTATCTGAGCACAGTTCTCGCAAGTCGTTTAACAGCTGAAAACTGGCTTTTAAATCTAAACCGCTTGTGGGCTCATCAAAAATTAAAGCCTGAGGATTATGAATCATTGCGCGTGCTAACAATAGACGCCTTTGTTGGCCAGTCGAAAGTTGCAAATACTGTCTGTCTGCGAGCCCATCTATATTGAACTTAGCGAGTTGTTCTTTGGCTTTTATTAGATGATTTTCTTCGACCTGATTGTGCTTATGAATTCCGATTGATCCGAAGAACGCTGAAACTACAACATCAAGTCCGGTGGCTAGTGCTAAGTAGTTGGTTTGAAAATCAAGCGAGACAACACCAATTTTTTTTCTTAGTTCCCATAGATGAATACGACCTTCATTAAACAATTTTATATATGCATTGCCTTTGTCAACTGGATATATTTCCCGAGTAACAAGTTTAAGCAGGGTCGTTTTACCCGCTCCGTTTGCGCCTAAAATAGCGGTGTTTTCACCTTCACTTATTTTTAAAGTGAGCTTATCAAAAACCTTATTTTGACCTCTAAATACATCAGCCTGATTTATTTCTAGTATTGGTTTGCTCATAAAATTAGTTATTGTCCTTTGAAATTTCTATTACACGAGACGAAATAGTTCCATCGGAGATTTTTGTTTCAATTATGTCTTCTTCTTTTATATCTGTAACTGATTGTACTATTTTTCCTTTCTTATTTTTAGTAATGGAGTAGCCTCGAGCCACTGTCGCGAGAGGGCTTAGAGTATTTAAATTATGCACTAGGTGTCTAACTTCTTGATCGCGAAAATTTTGAAGCTTTTGAATATTTTTAATTAAGTGTTCGTTTAACATATCGAGGTTAATTTTGTATTTCGTAATTTTATTTTTAGGTGTGGCGTGCAGTAAGCGATGATTCATCATAGAGAACCTCGTATGGTATTTTTCTAAAATGAAGTTAAATTGTGTCCTCAAAGACCTTTCTTTTATGTCGATTGTTTGCATCCACTGATGGATCTTATCCAGTGGATGCTTCATTTTTAGTTTTATATTTTCTATGCGGTTATTTTCTTCAATAATTTTCGATTTTATTTTTTGATTTAACTGCTCTTTATAATTATTAAAATATCCAAATAATTCATCAGTATCAGGACAAATAATTTCAGCTGCCGCGCTTGGGGTAGGCGCTCGAAAGTCGGCGACAAAATCTGCAATGGTAAAATCAACTTCGTGACCAACGGCCGATACTATGGGCAAATCCGCAGCAGCTATGCAGCGTGCAAGACGTTCGTTGTTAAAAGCCCATAAATCCTCCATGGAACCTCCACCGCGTGTGAGTAAAACAAGATCAATTCCTTCTTGTTTTTGCGACAGTTCGATAGCGTTTATCATTTCATCTGCAGCGTTATCTCCTTGAACCGAAGAAGGAATAACAGAAATCAATAAACTTGGAAATCGACGAGAGAAAACGGAAATAACATCTTGAATTGCTGCGCCAGTCGCCGAAGTAATTACAGCGATGTGTTTAGGAAATTTAGGAAGCGGCTTTTTACGCGATTCGTCGAAGAGTCCCTCTTTAAATAGATTGAGTTTTAGCGCCTCAAATTGTTTTAGCAGCAGTCCGAACCCTTGTTCTTCCATGTGCTCAACAATAAGTTGAAAATCGCCACGACCTTCATAGAGGCTAACCTGCGCTCTAACTTTAACTTTGTCTCCCACTTTTGGAGCAAAGTTAACACGTGTGTTTCGTCCTCGAAACATGGCACATCGAATTTGTGCGCCTTCGTCTTTAAGAGAAAAATACCAATGTCCAGAAGCTGGTTTGGATAGATTAGAAATTTCACCCTCAATCCACACCAATGAAAAGTGTATTTCTAAAAGGCTCTTTACCTTACGATTGAGTTCGCTGACAGAATAGGTGCGATTAGTGTCGTTAATTTGATCGGTTTGGTCGAAATTCATTATCTATTAAGGTGTTTCATGACATCTTTAACACTCTAACAAATCTCTAATCAATAGGGGGTCTATTTTTTGTATTTGGTCTATCCTTAAGAGAATAAGTCGTAAAAAATCTATCGAAAATTAATAGATATCCGATGAAAATACTTCTAATCGAAGATAGTAAAACTCTAAGGCGATTAATCAGGGGATATGTTGAAAGCGAAGGCCATACTTTGGTTGAAGCTGAAACGGGGGAAATCGCACTTCAATTACTGGAAACAGAACAGTTCGATTTAATTCTCTCTGATGTCGACATGCCTGGCTTGGGTGGGTTCGACACTGTTCGACTCGTGCGTGAAATGCTTGGAGAACATTGGGTTCCGATTATATTTATCACAAGTAGGGATGAAGATGAGGATTTTGTTGAAGGCTTTGATGCTGGCGGCGACGATTATATTGTCAAACCCATACGCGAAGTGTTTCTACAGGCGAAAATTCGTGTCATGGAAAGATTTATAAACATGCAAAGTAAACTTTACGAATTGCTCAATCAACCAGAACCGCCCCAGCAGTTTGATCCATTGACTCAGTGTTACAACAGCCATTCTTTTTTACATCTTGTAGAAATTCAATGGTCCGTTCTTGCAAGGCGGAATGAACCTGTGAGTATGCTGCTTGTTGATATCGATTACTTTTCTGAATATCGTGAATTTTATGGTGCAGATAAAGGCGATAAGATGCTCCAATACATTGCTAAGAGCGTCAAAAAATCGGTATTGCGTCCCAACGATTTCGTCGGACGCATGAATAAAAATGATTTTATGGTGATGCTCCCAGCGACTGATGAAAAAGGCGCATTAGAAGTTGCCAATAGGATGCTTCATGAAGTCGAAATTTTAGGGTTAGAACACAAAAAGTCGCCACTTTCGGGTAATGTAACGATTAGTATCTCAGGAATTTCAACCCACTCATTTGATACCGTTTCATTAAAAGATTTGTTATCGCGAGTCTCTACACTTATGCATCGCGTGAAATTTAGCCATGGCGAGCCCGTATGCATTCATGAAATCGAATGATTTTTTGTCAGCGATGCCAAAAGCAAAACAAAAAAGCACAGTACAAGGTTAAATAGTGGGATTTGAAGCGGCGGCGGCATGGTGTAAATGATCGAAACCGCCGGAATCCACACTAACCAATTCGATATCACGGTAGTTGGTATTTTTAAAGTAAAGAGTTCTTGGTTTAGGTTTTTACGCAAAGCGGAAAAACTGAAATTACAGTCTTTCCACAAGTAAACTATTGTTATACCTGGCGCTGCCCAGAGAGCCGAGTAAATGAATTGGTCTACCATTACTTTTTTAAATATTGTTTCAAAATTTAATTCATTACCAAACCAAAACCCCTGTAGTTGGTAGAAAAAATCAACTTCTACTCCTTTTATTGACCAAAAAACAATGTAAAACAAAAAAACCTTTACGAGTGATTGCTGTATTTGACGCGTGAAATACAAATATAGAAAAGGGATGATACCGGCAAATATCGCGGTTGAGATCATGGAATAAAGCCACCCGTGCGTGGCTTTTAAGTCACCAAAAAAACTAAAAAACACTCTACTATCTGGCCAAAAAAAGTAGCATGAAGCTACCCCTAACGCGACGGTTTGTAATATCAAACCTGGAATGAAATTCTGTTTTAAGGCGCGCAAGATGTTCTGAGCGAAAAGGCGAAAATACATGTTTTTAACAACTAAAGGCGTAATCAACGAAGAGCGAGCACTCTACTGGAATCTCGCCTTGATGCAAGCGAGTTTTCGGCGTGAAATTCAAACACGCGATATTTAACGGAAATTGGTTGCATAAGTTATCAAGTTTACCCCGAAAAGCTTACAGGTTATAATTGTTCGCTTTTTTCAAGCGTCCTAAAATTACATAGGTGGTGCATTAATGTTAAGGATTGCCCAAGAAGCTCTGACGTTTGACGACGTACTTTTAGTCCCTGGTTACTCAGAGGTAACCGCGAAAGACGTGAGTCTAAAAACGCAACTTACGCGCAATATTTCCCTCAATATTCCTCTTATTTCTGCTGCGATGGACACTGTCACAGAGTCTCGGTTGGCGATTGCCTTAGCGCAAGAGGGCGGTATTGGCATCATTCACAAGAGCATGACTGTCGAAAAACAGGCAGCCGAAGTTCGTGCAGTAAAAAAGTACGAGGCGGGAGTTGTTCGTGATCCCATAACGATAGATGCCTCAGCGACAATTCAGAATCTCATTGACCTTACTAGTAAAAACCGAATATCTGGTGTTCCAGTACTTTCTGATGGTGATTTAGTCGGTATTGTCACACGCAGGGATGTTCGATTTGAGACTAATCTTGGTGCATCGGTCGCCAGTATTATGACTCCTAAGGAGAAACTGGTTACTTGCAGTGAACAAGCTTCCTCAGACGAGATCAGAGAGCTTTTGCATCATCATCGAATTGAAAAGGTGTTGGTTGTAAACAATGATTTCGAACTAAAAGGCCTTATAACAGTAAAGGATATATCTAAAGCAGAACGCTACCCTAACGCGTGTAAAGACCAAAATAGTAGCCTTCGCGTTGGCGCATCTGTTGGCACAAGTCCCGATACGGATGACCGTGTTGCCGCTTTAGTTGAAGCTGGTGTCGATGTCTTTGTCGTGGATACTGCACATGGTCATTCACGTAATGTAATTGAGCGAGTTGCGCGAATAAAGAAAGCCTATGCCAATGTTCAGGTTATTGGTGGCAACATCGCGACGGGAGAAGCCGCTAAAGCATTGGTTGACGCTGGCGCCGATGGCGTGAAAGTGGGAATAGGGCCTGGTTCGATATGTACCACGCGTATTGTCACTGGCGTGGGTGTACCTCAGATATCAGCCATTGCAAACGTGGTTGATGCGGTGAAAGACTCTGGTGTTCCTGTTATTGCAGATGGCGGAATTCGTTTTTCGGGAGATATCTCCAAAGCGATTGTTGCCGGCGCTCATGCGGTAATGATGGGCTCAATGTTTGCGGGAACCGAAGAGGCCCCCGGTGAAGTCGAGCTTTATCAAGGACGAACTTACAAATCATATCGTGGAATGGGATCTTTAGGTGCAATGTCAAAAACTCAAGGTTCGTCAGATCGATATTTTCAAGACTCGAGCCAAGGGATGGAAAAACTTGTTCCAGAAGGTATCGAGGGCAGAGTACCTTACAAAGGACCCTTATCAGCAATTGTTCATCAGCTAATGGGCGGATTGCGAGCGTCAATGGGATACACAGGTTCAACGGATATCGACATTATGCGTACACGGCCTCAGTTTGTTCGCATTACGTCAGCCGGCATTGGTGAAAGCCATGTCCATGATGTAAATATTACCAAAGAAGCGCCAAATTACCCGGTTTCTGGAAGGTAATTACTATTGTCGCTTAAGCTGGACGGAAGCTTTTCCTGCTAAAATTTATTTTAAGTTTCTGTCCACTTTCTAAAATTCTAATTTTCAGTCGAAACGTCTATGCAAGATATTCACGCCCAAGCCATTCTTATTCTTGATTTTGGTTCACAATACACTCAACTGATTGCCCGGCGGGTCAGGGAAATTGGTTTTTACTGTGAAATTTATCCGTTTGATCTTTCCGACGAAAAGATAAGAGAGTTTTCACCCATCGGAATTATTCTTGCGGGTGGTCCAGAATCTGTCACCGAAGGTACTTCACCAAGGGCACCTGAAGTTATATTTGATTTAAACGTACCAATTCTTGGTATTTGCTATGGTATGCAAACTATCGCTCAGCAACTCGGTGGTATTGTAGAAACTTCAAATATTCGCGAGTTTGGTTATGCGGAAATTGCCTCAATGGATTCAAACCCTTTACTGGCAGAATTATCAGATCGTCTAGACCAAGATGGCACGCGCCTACTCGATGTATGGATGAGTCACGGCGATAAGGTGACACAAATGCCTGAGGGCTTTCAACTGATCGCTTCCACGGAATCGTGTCCGATTGCGGGTTTTTATCATCCTGATAAAAATATATTTGGGATTCAATTTCACCCAGAGGTGACCCATACGATAAAGGGTAAAGAAATTTACTCTCACTTTCTATTAGATATTTGTGCTGGTGATGCCCTATGGAACCCTGCAAATATTGTTGAAGATGCCATTCAAAAAGTTCAAGAAAAAGTTGGAAGTGACAAGGTTTTACTTGGGTTATCGGGTGGTGTGGACTCCTCCGTTGTAGCTGCACTTTTGCATAGAGCGATTGGAGACCAGTTAACCTGTGTATTTGTTGACAATGGTCTACTTCGTAAAAACGAAGGCGACCAGGTCATGGAAATGTTTGCAAGTAATATGGGCGTTAAGGTGATTCGGGTAAATGCAGAACAGCTTTTTCTTGATAAGCTTAAAAGCGTCGACGACCCAGAAGCAAAGCGTAAAATTATCGGCAATACATTTATTGAGGTTTTCGATAAAGAAGCAACCCAACTCAAAGATGTTAAATGGTTGGCGCAAGGGACGATTTATCCTGATGTGATCGAGTCTGCAGCAGCAAAAACGGGTAAGGCTCATGTGATTAAATCCCATCACAATGTTGGCGGGTTGCCCGATGACATGGCCTTAGATTTGGTTGAGCCTCTAAGAGAATTATTTAAAGACGAAGTGAGAAAAATCGGACTAGAACTCGGTTTACCTCACCACATGGTATTTCGCCATCCGTTTCCTGGCCCCGGATTAGGTGTACGAATTTTAGGTGAAGTAAAAAAAGAATACGCTGATATTTTGCGCGAAGCCGACGCAATATTTATACATGAGTTGCGTGAATCAGGTTGGTACGATAAAACAAGCCAGGCCTTTGCTGTATTCCTTCCGGTGAAATCGGTAGGTGTTGTTGGCGATGGTCGGCGTTATGAATGGGTAATAGCGTTAAGAGCGGTTGAAACAGTGGATTTTATGACCGCGCGCTGGGCACATTTACCTTACGAACTTCTAGAAAAAGTATCTAACCGCATCATCAATGAAATCTCAGGTGTTTCAAGAGTGACCTATGATGTTTCTAGTAAACCACCCGCGACAATTGAGTGGGAATAAATTAATTATAAGAACCTACCGCCAACAATCGTCTACCGTTCCGCCGGAACTCACACCCTTTTGCCCGCGGTTATTTAAGGTAAGCGTCGCGCAATCGGAAAAAGCCGCTGGTTGATTATTTCTTGCGATAGATAGTGTATAGGCAACGCAACGCTCAGCCGCATTGTCTCTATCGCATGTTCCACCCACTGTAGCAATTGTCGCTGTACAACGATTACTTTCACTTTGGTCGGAGGCTCTATTTAATCCCGAAGCTTCGGTTATACTCGAGGGGTACGTTGAATACTGTGTGTAGTAACGTTCTATTTCATTGGCGAGCGTGAAAGCAAAAGAAGAGCATTCGGAAAGATTACTCCGTTCAACTTGGGCTTGGTAAGACGGCACTGCCACACCCGCAATTATTGCAACTATGGCCACTGCGATTAAAACTTCGATTAAACTAAATCCTTTATTTTGATTTGACTGAATGCGCATATTTCATTTTCTCAAATTTAGTTTTTGGTAGAGTCCAAGTTGCAATTGGATTTTACTAAGGCTCATTGTTTTCGTATTGATCTCTATTTGCGTCCTTGGATAAGAAAGTAATGGCCAAGAGTTTTGGTCTGGGCGACTCCCAACGCACGGTATATAGTATTTTTTTTCCTCTGAGTAACGCGGTTCGCGGCATGGCGTTACCTTTCTGATCTTTAATTTTAATATTTGGAGCGAGTCCAAATAATTGATCATCGACCATAATATTTATGGATCCAACTTGGTATTCGTCGATCACTCCAAAAATGGTTTCAGTATCGGCTAGGCTCAAGCTGCTAGATATACTGAGCAGCCAAAAAATACATATCTTTAATGGGCGCATTAGGTATCTCCTGTACTATTTCACAACGGACCAAACAGCACGTCGTGAATTTATGTTTAAATCGCCGGGATTGAAATCAGTAGAAACGATTCGGCCGAGAGAGTCTGAAATTACTATCGTGCTTCCATCAATGATAGTACCTCCACCGGGAATTGCGTCGATGGGAATCCCGGCGTAAACACCAGAGATATCAATCATATTGGACCCGTCATCAAGTGCGGTAAACACCTGATCAGTAGGTTGTCCCCCTGTGCGTAAGTCAGCGACCATAATAAAACCTGAACCACCGGCAGAGCAGACAGTGCTTTCTGGAATTGTTGTATTGAAAAATACGAACCCGCTTGTGCTTACCGGATCTACCACTACACGTTCTCCCGATGTTGGCAGATCCAAAAACCAGCCGACTTTTCCTGCCGCGGCACTGTAACTAACTTGGTTTTCGCTCAGTGTGCGACCACCAGCGACATTTCCTGTGCTAGAAGGTGCTTCAATAATCTGTTGTTCGACAAGATTGCTGCGGTCAAATTCATCATAGTTACTACCTGCATCCCAGACGCCATAAAAACTTTGCTGAGAGGTGTCGCTATTGTCGTTCGTTGCAATGTATTGTCCTGTACCAAATACCACTAACACATTAGGAAATGTTACTGGGCTCGATATTGTTGGATGTCCTATTGCGATAGGTTTGGATGTGATTGGCTGACGGTTTGCTGCAGTACAAGGGGTGGCGCTGCAGGCGGTAAACAATGGAGCTGGGTCTGATCCATTGTTAAATGCGGATCCCCAGTTTGTTGTTAAATTGCTAGAAACATCGAAAACCCAAATATTTCCATGCAGATCACCGGCGTAGATTCGATCAACAGAAAAATCGTCGTTGATGTCTATGAGTGATGGCGAGGATAGTCCGTTACAATCGCTTGCAGCGTCTTCGCAATCGCTCGCATTTATAGAGCCGACATTTGTTTCGAGAACTTCAAAACCCGATCCATCTAGGAAAAGAATAAAAAGCTTGGCGGTGCCGTCACCGCTTGGATCACTGTTATAGCCATTACCAAATATTGCTGCCCATTTGCCATTATTCATTCTGGCAATTTGTGGTGTACTAAAGGTAAAGCCTAAGTCATCGTCGGTAAATTCCATTACTGGAAGTGTATCTGCCGCGCTTGTTGTCGCGGTGGTATATGCGTCAGGTTCCGTCACATCAAGAACAAATACCGACTTTCCACCTGCTCGCATACTGCCCACCAGGAATGTTTCCCAAGCACCATTAACAAATACATCGCGACTAACCGCGCTGCCGTCCACATAAGCTAAATGATTGTATTCAATTTCTGATAACTTATGTAAACCACGATCTCCGCTGGTGTCGAACACGGCTCCAGGGATATAGGCAAACAATTCTTCTCCTGTGGTCGCATCAAATGCGTGGAGCATTCCATCGTTTGCTCCTACGTATACTACCCCTCTACGACTTTCGTTGGCTTCGATGAAATCAGAGTAGAGATTATCAATGCCTTCAATGAGATTGGGGTAGGGTTCTGACGGCATACCTACGAACTCTGGGCTAGAATGCACAATATCACCGAGTCTGGTATTACTTCTGCTGCGAAATTGATTCCCATCAAAACTGTAGTCACCTCGGAAAAAATCTACGATATTTTCACCATAAAGTTGGTTTGAAGAACGTTCGTCACTATCTGCAGTGGTCGATGAAAATGGCGCATTGGTGAGTAAGTCATTAATTTGATCCGCACTTAAAAACTCATCGTCTGGTGCTGAGGGAAGGCGCGAATGATAATTTTCTGGAAAAGCAAATATAATTCCTTCATCCGTGTCAGTGCGGTAGGTATAGATAGCGCGTTTTTCCCAATCGAGGCTATCGTCCGCAAGAAGTTCACCTGCATCCCACGCGGGAGCTCCGACACCAGCGCCATCGAATTCAAATGCTTGTATTGTTCCACTCCATTCGCCAGAATCAAATCGTGCTTGGTATACAAAAGTATCTGCGGTAATACTTGTCGTATTGAAAGCAACAGCGGAAGCTGAGCCTGTTCGCGCCTGGATACTGTTAATGGAATCCGAAAGAGAATCAATTAACTCTTGTGGGTTTTGAGCACTTAAGTATTCTCCTCGGCCATTCCAAGCGGCGTGACGCACATCGTCGATAGTTGAATCTGTATCTGAAACTGGAGTGGGCCAAATAAAGGCCGTGTCTCTGTCTGCCGGGTTGTCCTCTAAAGAGCCATCGATACCAAATGCAACTGTATAGGTCACCATGTGCTGGGAAGAATTTTCGTCTACGCCCGCTGTGACCGGCACGACATTATCCAAGCTTGGTGCTAGATCTCTCTCGTAGAAATCCATAGCGACATCAGCCAATGTATTGCTCGCCGTGTCTGCATGAGAACCACCGTCAAAAACGCCGATTCCATCCTCATCGGTATTTCCCACATTTGGGCTAGAGCCGTTCCAAAAACCATCCGTGAGCATCACGGTGAAGTTTTGTTGACAAGCTCCGCCTGCTGCATCAGATAGGATAGGGCTGGTTGGGCTTGGTGTAAAACCAAATAGCCCAGTACCAGGATCAACGCCTACTTCAAAGTAGTCTCCAGCCTGTTCGAGTGTGCTTCTAAGTGGAGTTGAGCCACTTGAATTGATCTGATAAAGATTACTTAACAGATTAAGTTTGTTGGTCTGCGCAGTTAAGTCTATTGGTGTTGTGATATCGTCTACGTCTTCGATAATTGTACCGACACTAGAATTATTATGTAGTGTCGCGAGACCAACACGGCCGGTAGCGTCAGTAATGATTTCCGAAAGTGAACGTTTTACTACGTATTCACGTTTGCGATAGTAAGTATACCAATTGGCAAAGTTTGCTTTGTCTGCATCGCTCATTTCGGCCGGGCCAAAGCCCGATACGGTTGCTAGAAAGGTGCCTTCATAATCGTAATCCGCTGCGTCAGGATCAGGACATTCACCTTGATCAAATTCGCCATCGTCGTCTGCGTCATCCCATACGAAGTAACCTGGAGGATCGCCAAAGCCTTCGTCGTCGGTGAGATCTCTTCGTGTACCTGTAGGAAAGTAAGGGTCTACTAAAGCATTAGTGATAACTTGATCTTCATAGGGATCGCCATTGGCGTCTACGCCAATCCACGGTGTATATGTGATATCTGGGTTGTAGTACATCACATTGTAACCGGCACAGGATTCGAGCATTTCATCCCTGTCATTTCGTGTAGGAGTAATATCGAGATTACCACTATCTGGAAATGTGGGATAAGCTGCTCGCGCACCAGTAGACTGCAGTACTTCCCAATCCATACTTCCTGAATCATCTACAAGAAATAAGATGTTTGGTTGGGTCGATGACCCAAGAAAAAGTGGTTCGTCCGCAAGTTCACCAGGTGCAGAATGTATTTGCAATGGTGAAACCAAAGCAATAACACATAAAGGCAAAGGTGTAAGTCGAATTGAGTACTTCATAGGCGTAATTCTCTTGTTAAGCACAGCGGTTATGCTCATCCTCCAAACTGCTGGCCGGTGATAAAACTACTGCGCAATACGCTATAGATATCTTCATTTTGCGACCATCCTATGGCTGTAATTCGAAACACCCAGCTACTGTTAAAATCGACACTGGAGTCTTCATCTAAGTTAGTGGCTGTGCTCCCAACGGATGTCTGATTTCCAAGACGTTGCTGGCCTAGCAGCTCAATTACCACTCTTGGATTTCGAGCCCAATCTCCTTGCAATCCATTCACCTCGACACTCAAGGAGGTGTCGTTGAGCCAAGCATCGTCATCAGAAATATTTGTGATGAAATTTCGTAGAGGGCGCGCTTGAGCAGGTCTTAAGTAGGGAAGGTCTCTGTCGGTGTAATACCCATCTGTTGGGGTATTAATAAATGTATCGATCAATGCGTCCCGATTGTCTAGGTTTGCAAAGATCCATTGTTCTGCTTCTCTTAGTGCAGATTCGGCTGCTTGATTAGCTACAAGTTTTTGTCGTGCGTTGGAAGCCATGCGTTCTTGCAATGTAGAACTCTGCATGCTTGCGGTACCTATTACCGTCATAATTCCTAGTATGACCAGAGCGACGACTAGGGTAGCTCCTTGTTGATGTTGTAGTGGTTTATTATTCATGATTTAACTGTCACTAATTTGGTTGCGAAGCGCGATGGTTGCGGTGTAGTTCTGAGTGATAAAATCTTCGTCGTTATCGAGGTTTACTTGCTGAACCGAGTTAAGCGTTAACGTTATTCTCACTCTATCCACATAGTTCCAATGCTCGTCAGAAAGGTCGCCAGCGTGTCCAAATAAAAGCGCTCCATTTTCGTTGCCACCGGCATGCCAGCCATACTCTACTTGAAAATCCTGGACTCCTTCAGCGAGTTCGACGCCATCACGTGTTAGTGCACAATATTGAGGTGTTGCAGCTGTGCACTCGCCACCGATTTGCTGCGCTGCAAGACTATCTTCAATCCGATAGATCACAGCGCTTGTAAAGCTCGATGAATAAATCCTTGGTCGTGTACCTCGTTCATTTAACGATCCCCAATTTCCGACAAAAACATCATCCTCTAAGTCAGCAGGATCATTTTCATCGCGTAATTGCGTACCAAAGACTTGCGCTGCTCCTACAAAATGACCCTGTGTTATTACTCGGTTTTGCTGTCCTTCATTAAGATGGCCAGCCGGTGCTACAACACCTTCTTCCAAGCGTATTTCTTCGATATCGCCAGGGTTATCTGTCGGATTATTGGTTACCATGAAATAGACTGCGCCACTGCAACTAGCTGCAAGCAATACGTCATATTGGTCTATTGAGGTGTAATTTTGTTTATCGAACGCACTGCTTAGATCAAGCTGAATTGAATTTCCTGTCACCGTAGTCGATTCAGGGTTGAAGGCGCGATAGGATTCGAAAGGAATACCTCCTGCTGCACTGACATAACGAAATAATACGGAATCAGTGTTATTGGTTCCGTCATTATTGCTACCATCGATTAATTGCAATACGTTGTAACGGTTGAGGCTGCCTGCTACGGCCGCGTTATCGGTTGTGAGTATATCTCCGACGACGTTACGATCTTGATAAAAGGCGACACTATAACAACCAAAGCTACCTGCTTGGTTTGCATCTTGTGTCATGCGATTAATAATGTATCGCAGGTTTTCTTGTATTCGAGTTTGGCCATCGCTGAGATTAGCATTGGTTGAGGATGTAGCCATTACTTGCAAAACACCAGCTAAAATCGTCACAGCGACGCTGATCGAAATGAGCAATTCAATCAGACCTATGCCTTGTTGTTGAATAATTTTAAGGTTGTTTTTATCGTTCATTAGATTTGTACCTGAAGTCTATAACAGGCGAGATCCACTTCTGGGTCTCCGCTGCAATTGCGACCATTGACCCCCGTGCGATTGCTGTCCCACATGATTAAAACAGTGAACATCTCACGCGCATTGTCGTAGGTAACGGTTCCTATGCCAGATGGAAGCAGGCTTATGATTTGGTTCGACCAATCGTTAATATCTCTTACTAGCTGCTCATCACGGCTGCATCCTTCAGCACATGAAGCAACATCTTTAATCGAATTGTTAGATTCTAAGTCGATATAGGCTGTAGAGGCTTTATCGTCAAATGCATCATAGGCGCCTATCATCTGAACCATTTGAGATCCAAGCAGGCTTGCGTATGAGACATATTCGGCGCGTTGAGTACTTTGTACACTGAGGGTTTGCATTGCCATGACACCGAGTAGTCCGACCGCGAGCGTGAACAATGAAATCATGGTTTCTATCAGGCCAACACCCTGCTGATTTTGCAGAGAACTAGGGTTTAGATTCATATGTTGCATGTTACAGTCCCTTTTGACATAGAGCGGTTGCCAGAAGCATTAAGCGTGATAGTGCGAGAATCCTCACGATCATTGTTTTCTAGTGCCTGATGACCACAGACCGCAAATGTAGCGGCGGCATTAGCTTCTCCAAGCTCATTAAAGACGATGGTAGATTCGGTGGCGTTTAATTCAATATTGGTTTCGATACTATTGTTAGCGCGTAAAATACATTCACCCAAAGGGCAATCGTTGGCATCATTTATTGTGATGATCCAGCCTTCTTTCCAAGAGGTGCTTCCGGAGCAGTTCGCTCCATTGGAACTTGCACACATGGTAATGTCAGTACCGCGAGCGACAGCTTCTGAGCGCGCAAACTCGAGGTCTGTCATAAAGCTTCTAGTGGGACCAACAACTTTTTTACGATCGGAAAATTCATTCATACTGGGTGCAGCAATTGCGGCTAAAATGACGAGTATCGCCATGGAGACCAGCAATTCGATCAATGTAAAGCCTTTCATACCTAGTACCTATAACAAAATTTGATCAGCACTTTAGTGCTAGGAATAGTCTAGAACAAATATCGATCAAATGTTGTTTGAAGAGACAAGCGTACAGAATTGATCGACAAATGGTCTATCTTTGGTAAGAGCTTCTATCGAAACGGGATATATGTGCCAAATATAAAATATATGTGTCAAGAATATTTTAGAATCTTGCGTTAGATTGAGTATTGAGACTTAAAAAAATGATGTGGAATTATTAACACATTATTTGACGTCAGGATTTTTTCCGAGGCGAATTAGTTTTTTATCGCAAACAAAGCAATCAATGAATCGCTTAAATTCCAATAAGATATTAGAGAAAATAGTTTTATCTAAAGATTTTAAATAGAATTATATTTACATAATTGCATTTAGATTACTTGATATAAAAATAACATAAACCAATCTAGAACCTCTCAGACTTTCAGGAAGTCTATGAATTTTAATGCTTGGATTGTTAACCTTCCCACTAAGTCTGCAGAGCATATCTCTGGAGTCAAAGTTATTGTCGAAGGAAATCTGGATTGTCCTTCAGGTATTGTACCATCCGGTTTTTCTGAAACTATGACTGCTCTGGATCAAGCAAGATTATTGCGTTGTGGCTTTAACGCAATTCAGCAAAAATTTATCGAGAAAGGCAAGTTGAATGTATAAAAAAAGGCCCATTTAAGAGCCTCTTTTTTTAAGAACAACCATTAATTGAACGCGTACTTTCCTTTTAAATCCATTCGCGTTTTGTGCTTATCAACCTTATCAAACAAATCGTCGAACTTTTGATTCATAATATAATTTGGTTCTTCGCCTGGAGCTGCCGAGTAACTCGCACCATTTATTAAAGCTGTAAGTTCGCTATTGAGTGAATCCATCGCGTTGAAAATAACCTTGGTTTCTTTAGTATTTTCAAATATTCTTTTCTTGCTTGTCGCTTGAAAATACTCGTCACACTCAGTTAACCAGATTTTTTGCTTATTGAGTTCAGCGCGAATATTTTTAAATGGGCCCTTATATTTCGTGTTGTGATTTTTACTTCTAAATTGATTAAACCCAGCCATAGTTGATGTCATGAAGGCATGTGCAACAGTATCGCACTCACGCCAGGAAAGATGACTTGGGAATTTCTTATTATATTTAATTTGGGCTTTTTCTTTTAAGCATTGTTCATCGCAACCTTGCCCAAAAGGTGAGATAAAAGTCGCAATTGCCGCAATCAGAAATAGTTTCGTTTTCATCGTCGCAACCTGGATCGTTTAGTTTTTAAAATCATTGTGACTATTTTCACACTAATTAAATTACTGGAGAAAATAAATGTCAACTTCATCAAAAAGGTTGACATTCGTCACGCTTGATTAGTTGAGTTTTTTACTACTCTAAGTAACAAAAAACAGTATTGATCATTGATTAAGCAATAATGGGTGCCGAAAAGATGCTACGCACGGTAACACAGATATAAAGTAACCTTCAATTTTAAGAATCAATTATAATAAAAAATATAAAATAAGAATATAATGAAATTAAAAATGCATCATTTGATCGATCGTCACAAGAATTAACCAAGTTTTTCAAAAATACCTAAGATTATACGACTTAGATGTTACTGTTATTGAATTGGTTTTTGATAGTCTTTCTGATTTTAATAAACTAATCGAAAGTACTAAAGTCATCTTATTGATTCAACGGAGAAAGAAACATTTCATTTGTGATTAATTCAGAAACTTATTCAGTGTTTTGAGTAAGCGAAATGGCGTAAAAGGTAAGTTTGTGAATTCAATGATACTTTTTCTAGTGGAATAGAATGCACTTAAATCGATAAATTTTTGATTAGCTAGAGAGTGCTTTTGATACTAATCCCATCATTGAGTCAGACAAAGATACCTTTAGCGCAGCATTTTGTCCTTCAATAGACATTTTATTCCAGGTTTTGCGAATAATATCAATTAGTTTCTCTTCACTATGTTTAGCTGCAAATGCTTCTAGGTAGTGCTTAACAAATACGATACAAATGACATCTTCAAGTGCTTGTGTTTCGGGATTACGTTTCAATTCTCGTTTTTGTAGAAGTGTCTTTACTTGTTCGATGTGTCTATTATCAAAGTCGTGCTCTTTCATTAACGCGGCGGTTCGTTCAGAATGAAACACACCGAGCTGAGTTCGCCACTTTTTATATCCTGTTTTTCCCTCGGGAAAGTTCGATCTTGGTGAAGTCCAGCGCTCAATATGTTGCGCGCAGGCCGCAATTTGCAGTGCTTCGGATGGAGTTTCAACAAAATCATAAAGTGCTTCGAGCATTCTTTCAGAGTATAAAAGTTCTTTGGGGTGGCTATTACCATTTTCGTCCAAGTCTTGATTTGGGTCTTGAGCGTTAATTTCTTTTATTTGATTTAAGATTGCTGTTAAACGATCAGGCGTAGTCATAATGGTATCTCAATGGGCTACCGCGTTTAGAAGGGTATTAAAAAACTTTGGAACAATATCTGTCGCATTACCAAAGTAGGATTCGTGAAATAGGTTTCCCTGCTGACTTTTTTCTAAGTTTAATTCAACACAATTTGCACCATTGTAACTTGCGATTTGCACAAAACCAGCAGCTGGGTAGACATTTCCAGATGTTCCAATCGATACGAATAAATCGCAACCTGCTAATGCTTGTTCGATTTCGTTCATGTACAAAGGGATTTCACCAAACCAAACAATATGTGGTCTAAGATTTCCAACTGAATCACAACAAGGGCAAGGCGAATTTATGTCTAGATTTAAGGGGATTTCATGGTTGTATTCGTTGCTCTCCGGGTCGACCGAATAGACAATATTACTATTTTCACACCGTATTTTTAGAAGTTCCCCGTGCATATGAAATACGTTAGTTGAACCACTTTTTTCGTGCAAATTGTCAACATTTTGTGTAATGAGTGCAAAGTTACCTGTATAAGACTCTTCAAACTCTGCGAGCGCAATATGAGCCGCATTTGGTTTTGCTTCGGTTAGTAGTTGGTTTCTTCGAAGGTTATAAAAACGATGGACTAGTTTTGGGTTCTGATTAAAAGCCTCTGGTGTTGCGACTTCTTCAACTTTATGACCCTCCCAAAGTCCTCCATTATCGCGGAAAGTTTTAAGTCCGGACTCTGCGGAAATACCTGCTCCAGTGAGTACAACAATTGATTGAGGTTTTTGTTTCATACTAGCTTTCGTTAAAACCACTTTTTGACGGAGAAGTTGGACCTTCGATTAATCTGTCTTCAACCTTGATTTTATATAGATTTGACCAGAGTTTACCCGTGATCCAGAACGATTTGTCTTTTTCGTCGAAGGCGATTCCGTTCAATACACTATGTCCTTGGCTATGGTTATTTTGATCTACAAGCTCTTTAAGCTCAATAAATCCAATTATATTTCCTGAATTTGGTGCTATCTTAAAAATCTTTGTATCTTGCCATGAGTTGGCCCAAATATAGCCGTCGGCATATTCAAGTTCGTTTAACCTTAACGGTCTGCCTTGGTGCCCAGTTACCTCTAGCGTTTTTTTGATACCAAATGTCTTTGTATCTCGAATATATAGCTTATTTGAGCCATTACTCATAATAAAATCTTCACCGTTATGAGCTAAGCCCCAGCCATCGCCGTCGTACGGTAAAGTCAGTTCGGTTTCAAGTGTTTCAGCATTTAGTACGAAAAGGGTTTCGGCTTTCCAAGTCAATAAATAAATATGCTTATCTACTTTAACTAGACCTTCAGCAAAGATTTTACTTGGCAATCGTTTTTGTAGTTTGATGTCACCTGAAATAGGATTATATATTCTAATAAAAGATTTTTTAAACAACCCACTAGATTCGGTAATGAACCCATCTTCATAATGCAGTCCTTGAGTGAAAATATAATCTTGGTGAACCGCTGACTCGATAACTTTAAAATTTAATTGTTTATTCGAACTGGCATATGCGTCTAGACACACAAAGCATAGGGCGAATAGACATCTTTTAAGAAAATAAAGCATGATTGATCGTTTGAGATACTAAGAATGAAGTTAAGATGCTTAGTATAAACGAGATAAATGTTTCAATTATGCGAAATCGAGGAAATTAATTAGTCTTTATCTGCAGATTGTTGTATTTCTCTGCTTTCCACATATTCAATCGCAGTGTTTACTGCTTCACTCACTTTCTTGATCATATTTTCAAGGTCATCTGGCGTGAGAAAAAAGGTCATATCAACATCGTGTCTTACATAGCGCGAAGGTAGTCGATTCAAGGCGACACATGCAACATCAGCCATAAATTCTTGATCACTTTTTGCTCTGTCACTTGCTCGAAGCAATTGATCAAAAACCATTTGCTCGTAGTAATTATGAACTGAGTCAAGGGTTGATTCTGGCGTGTAGCGTCTTCGTCCGATACTGAGCAACATAATCTAAGCTTCTCTCGATATGATGATTAATAAGAAAGAGTACAGAGAAAAATGATTTATTCTAGTTGTGGTCAAGCCGCATTAGCATCGTTTACATGCATGACAACGATGATTCTTGCTCTAGCGGTTTTATCACGGAAAGTTTGCAGTCATTTTCCCTGCTTCCCTTTGTACATTGTAGACTCAAATTGGCAATTTTTTTAAACCTTATGGCTAAAAGTCACTAGAAACACCCCTCACAGGGATACCTTATTTCGCACGAGGTTTCGAATCGCAAACCTCGCTGGGTGCAAATGAAGAAATAATGATTTTGTTATTGGTAGGGGTTGACCACAGATAATACTGGTTAAAATCTCTGCCGCGAGAGGCGTGTAGGCTAAACCTTTTGATCCATGCGCTAAATTGCAATACAAATTTGGTAAATAGCTGCCTGGTTTGGGAATGATGCGATTAGCATTTTTGGATAATGGTAAGAAATCTTGGTACATTTTTTCTAAGTGAGGAATTGGACCAACAATGGGTAAATAATCAGGCGAGGTTGAGCGAAATGCGACCCTTCCCGTTAGCGCAGAAAGATCAACTGTGTTTTCAATATTAATACCCGGAATTACTCTGTCTATATTTTGGATATTTTCTAAATGTTCTTGTTGTGTTGCAAATTCTGAATGATCTTTAAGTGTAAACGTCGCACCAATACAATGTTGTCCTTCATTTGTTGCCGGTGCGATATAGCCGGCGCCACACACAGTTGTCCTAAGCTGTTTTGATAGAGAAGTTTCAGGTACATGAGTCACTTGTCCACGAATAGACTTTATTGGAAGGTAACTTGTCTGTGAGAAAGACTTTGCGCTAGATGCGTTTGCTATGACGAGTATTGATGATTTATTAATTAACCTGTTATGGTTATCATATAATTCCCAGCTGTTGCCATCGCGATTGATATACTGAACATGTGTATTTGTTATTAGGTCAATATTTTTATGATCTATAAGCTGCTTACACAGCGTCTTTGGTGATAACCAACCTGCTTTATGCATCAATAGCCCAGAAAAATTAAGAGGTAAACCGATAACTTCTTCCGTATCTGCTTCATCAATCCATTTTAAGAAATTATTTTTCCCCTGAAACTGATTGACAATTGAAGAATAATTTTTTTTGTCGTTGGGGGTGCATGCTATATGAAATACCCCAGATTGTTTGCCGCAAGTATTGAAGAAATTGTGATTATAATAAAACTGATTAGCGTACAATTGGGAAGCTAGATTAAATTGACAAAGTGGGTTTTTGTCGAGTGATAATTTGGTGTAAACAACACCCTGCAGGTTCCCTGAAGCGGCCATGGCAACTTCTTTATTTGCTTCGATTATCTTAACATTGAAATTATTTTTTGCTAATGAATTGGCAGTGTGGCAGCCCGCTAGTCCCCCACCGATAACTGTCACATTTTTGTCGGTAGGTATTGAACCATCTTCTAGCCTTCGAATATGCCAGCTTGGTTTCAATTGTTTTTCAATTGCATTAAGCGCGTTTTGTGTAAAGATTCCTGTGAGTTGTTCACGCTTATTCGCAAAGCCCTTTATTTTTTTACACTTAAAACCTACTTCGTCCAGCGTATTTCTTACGCGGCTAGCGGCGGTGAAAGTCGCAAATGAAGTCACATTTGGTTTGCTTAACCGAGCCACTGATTCAAACAGTGACTTGCGCCACATTTCAGGGTTTCTTTGTGGTGCAAATCCATCGAAATACCACGCATCGACATAAACTTCAGGCCCGCCAAAACTTAAAGCTTTGGTTTCGAAATTTGCCGTTGAGCTATCTGAACAAAGTAAACTATCCAACCCTTGTTTCGCCTCATCAAAGCAAAGTGTCAATTGAATCTCGTTGTTTTGAAAACTAAGTCTGTGGACTCCACATAATGGTTGTGGAGGGTAATGATTTTTAAATTGATTAACTAGATAAGTAATATCTGGAAAAACCGACAATGCTCGCGTGATGTCTTCAATATCTAAAGGATATTTTTCAACGGAAATAAAGTGTAATTTATTTAAGTTTGAACTTGTTGGATGTAACTTTCGAAATTGATTCCAAGCAAACCAGGTTGCAAAGAAATTGAGTCCGGTTCCAAAACCTGTTTCGCCAATCGTAAAGATAGCATTTGGCGTTAACTGATTCCAGCGCTCTTTTAGGTTGTTCGCTTCGATAAAAACGTAGTTTGATTCGGCGATTCCATCGAGTTTAGAAAAATAAATATCGTTGAAATGAACTGACTGAGGTGAATTATTTTCATTCCATTGAATATGGGCTTGCTGTATTTCGGAGTTTTTAGTCATTTAAAATCGATACCAAATTCCGATATAACTTGTTGGCACCATGATCTAATTCTTTGGTCAGTTAATTCAAATTCATTTTCTTCGTCGAGCGCTAACCCGACAAAAAAATTTTTGTCTGGTGTTAGTGCTTGAGACTCTTCAAAGTCATAGCCTTGATTTGGCCAATATCCCACGAGAGTCGCCTGCTGCTTTTTTAACACTGAGTGTAAGTAGCCCATGGCATCTTGGAACCACTCAGGGTAGCCAAGCTGGTCTCCTAGGCCGTAAATTGCAATTTTTTTTCCACTAAAGTCAATATCATTTAATTCATCCCAAACTTCTTCCCAGTCTTCTTGTAACTCTCCGTAGTCCCAGGTAGGGATGCCCATAATAATGAAATCATAGAATAGTGCTTCAGCGATTGGATGATCGACTACATTGAATAGATCAACTCTGCCTTCGCCCAGAGTATTTTGAATTTTTTCTGCGGCTATTTCTGTATAACATGTGGAACTGCCGTAAAAAAGGCCTATTAGTGCGCGTGATTTTGATGACATATAGATAATAGAATTAGATTAATAATGACCAGTTTTTAAGCCAAGCTTTTACTTCACTTTCGTAGTCATCGACGAGTATGGCATCAAGAGTGAGTGTTTCTCCAATTTTTTTTGCTCCTAGCTTATCCAGTGCTGTATCAAAGATATTTCCTGCTTCTGCGAAGTTTGGATATGAGCTATCACCAAGGCTTACGATTCCATAAAAACGATCCGACAAAGTAGGATTCTTTATTGTCAAATAATGATAAAATGGTGAAATATTATCTGGAATATCACCCATTCCGGTGCTTGATGTGCAAACTAATATGATTTCCTTTGGGTCATTCAAGTCTGAAGAGTCAAAATTTGAGTTAATTTTAACTTCGTGACCGAGATAACTTAGTTCTTGGCGAAGAATATTAGCAACTTCTACTGCTGTACCCATGACAGAACCCACTATAATCAGAATTTTGTTCATTAAAATTCGGTTTTTTCTTGGTTGTAGTATTTGGGCGATATGGTAGATCTTTCTTATTTACTCGTAAACTATGTTCGTAATTAAAAGTATGGATTTCAGTAGGTGGGTTTTTTTGAATGGGGTTTGAGAAAATATGATTGGTTATTTTCCTAAGGTAGCGAATTTCTTGAAAATATACGGCTTGTAGTTACTCGTTTTCTATTTAGAAATCAGAATCGACAAGTAAATCTTTTTATTGATTAATTGAAAAGAGTTAATTTATGTCTATTGAGTTGATCACAAATGGAATTTACCGACATTATAAAGGAAATGATTATGAAGTAATTGGCCTTGCGACTCACTCTGAAACAGAGGAAAAACTTGTGGTTTATCGATGTTTATACGGTGATTTCGATTTGTGGGTGCGTCCTTTAGAAATGTTTACGGAAACGGTTGAGGTTGATGGAATTAAAACCAAAAGGTTTGAACTAGTCACTAAAGCTTAGATATTTATAGAATTCTGACGTGTTAAATAGAAATATATTTTGGAAGTGTCCTAATTGTGCACTTCCGTTAGTTTTAAGTCGCACTGGTTATGTTTGTGGCAACGGACATAGCTTTGATCGCGCAAAACAAGGCTATTGTAATTTCCTTTTGTCTAATCAAAAAAAGAGTAAAGATCCTGGCGATAGTCGCGTGATGATTGATGCTAGAAGAGGTTTTCTGGAGCAAGGATATTATGATTTTCTTATTGATTCCATCATTGAAGTCATGAGTCGAGCAATCGATTTTTCGCAATCTAGACCGTTTAATTTATTAGATTTAGGTTCGGGGGAAGGCTATTATTTAGATAAGTTTTATAGCACATTGACTCGAGAATCAAAGCTAAGATTAAGTGCTTTCGGTATCGATATTTCTAAAGTCGCTAATCGACGAGCCGCAACCCAATACAAAGACTTTGAATTTGCGGTGGGAAGTACATTCAATTTGCCTGTTATTTCAGAAACAGTAGATATCGCATTAAGCATTTTTTCTCCTTATTCCGCTGAAGAAGTTTTGAGAACCTTAAAACCTGAAGGGTTTTTTATTAAGGTATCTCCCGGTCCTCGGCATCTTTATCAAATTAAAGAAAAGATTTATAAGGAGGTAAATTTGCATGCTATTCCAGACGTTGATAATGAGTTCGCTTGTTTAGATCAAGTTCAAGTTAGTCGAGAACTGTATCTCAAGTCTTCAGACGACATAAAAAACCTTATGGGAATGACACCGTTAAATTGGCATGGATACTCTGATGCTAAGTTTGATTTGTCACGATTACATACTTATTCTGTTGAAGCTGATTTTGTTATTCAGGTAATGCAGGTAGCCAAGTAATGCGAGTAGGCAGGTAACCGTGGCATTTGATTTAAATGATAAGCATTGGATGGCTCAAGCACTTTTGTTGGCGAGAGAAGCTTATAACAAAGGTGAAGTGCCTATAGGCGCGGTCTTAGTTCGAGACAATGCTTTAATAGGAAAAGGCTATAATCAGCCCATAAGTTCCTGTGACCCGAGTGCTCATGCAGAAATAGTGGCGCTGAAAGACGCGGGAACCCGCTGTCAAAATTATCGATTACCCGGTTCAACACTCTTTGTGACGATAGAGCCCTGTACTATGTGTTTTGGAGCATTAGTTCATGCACGTGTTTCTAGGGTTGTTTACGGTGCGAAAGAGCCTAAAGCAGGGGTGTTAGATAGTAATCCGATTTTAGACTTTATAGATGTTTACAATCATCAATTGAGTTGGGTTGGCGGCTGCCTTGAGCAAGAATCCTCTGAATTGATAAAAGATTTTTTTCAAATGCGACGAAGTCAGAAGAAATCAGAACGGCCAAATAATCCATCGGACTAAAATTAGTTTTAATTACGCATTTTCATCTTTATTCACCAAATTATTTCTCTGTTCGGAAAAGTTATAGTTTCCACCCCAGTCTATTAATGCGAGTAAAACCGGTTTTATATTCTTGCCTTTTTCAGTCAGGTGATATTCATACCTGTTGGGTGTGTAGTTTGATTTTGTGATCATTTCGTTGATCTCAAGCAATTTTAATCTGTCACTTAGAACATTCGTTGGAATGCTCTCTGGTGAACTGAGTAGGTCTCGAAAACGATTTTTCCCAAAAAATACCATATCCCTCAAAATAAGTAGGGTCCACTTGTCACCTAGAATATCCAGTGATCGTGCAAGCGGGCAGTGGGATTTTTCTGCGTGTACAAGTTTTTTCTTTGGCATAGCACCATATTAACAAAAATTTCACTTGTATTTTACAAGTTTTTGGTTATTGTGAAAATACTTGTATGATACAAGTGATTAACCGTAGCAATAAAATGAATAATTCCGAACTTATTACAAGAGGCAATGATTATGAAATTACATGTATTAGGTGCGTCACCAAATGCACGCAAAACTCGATTAATAATCGAATATCTAGAGCTTCCAGTTGAAATAGTTTTTCATGAAATAAGTGAACTAAAAGAAGAGGAGTTTTTGGGATTAAATCCTATGGGGGCAGTGCCGGTATTAGAAGATGGTGATTTTTGTTTGAGAGAATCAAACGCTATTTTGCTTTATTTGGCTTCTCAAACTGAAAATACGCTTTTCCCAAATGAATTAAAAAGTCGCGCAGAAATGATGCAATGGTTGTTTTGGGAGCAAGCGCACTTCATAAAAGGTGTCGGAGGGTTGTTGTTTAACAATTATATTGCGCCGACTTACTTTGGGTTGGAAACGAATAAGACGGCTGTCGAACAGGCGACAGAGCACTTTCATCGGTTTATGCCGCTTTTGAATACGCAAGTATCCAAAAATAAATATTTGGTCGGGGATGATTTAACCGTTGCTGATTTTTGTTTGGCGGGATTTTTCATGCGTATGGAAGAAGCAAAATATCCGATGGATAATTATGCTAGTGTCCGTGATTGGCTAGGCAGATTAGCCGAGATTCCTGCGTGGCAGAAGGTTGTGTGCTAATAGGTCAGAATTTTCGGTGGCTGTTAACGCCACCGAGAAATTTTATAACGACTCAACTGCGATTGATTTAACCGCCTCTGTCAATACTGGGTTTAATTTGGCAAACTGATCTTCCATGTAAGGAACCTCTGCTTCTGCAATTTGCTCAAGTTTTTCCTTCTCACTCCAAGCAATAATTGTGTGGAAATTCCTAATGTTTTGAACGTAATCTACCGCTTCGCTACCACGAGCATAACCGTGCTTGGTGAACTTGTAATACTTACGTTTTTCCAAGTGAAGCACTCTTTGGCTTACGTCGGCCCATTTGTCTGGGTTACCACCTTCTAGTTCGGTAATTTTACGCGCATCTTCAACATGCCCATAACCCATATTGTATGATGCCAGGGCTAACCAAGTGCGATCTGGCTCGGTGATTCTATCGGGTATACGTCCATGGATCTTTTTAAAGTACTTTGCCCCTCCAAAGATGCTTTGATCTGCACTTAAACGATTCTTAACTCCCATTTCTTTTGCAGTCCTACGAGTGAGCATCATAAAACCTCGTACCCCAGTGTAAGACTTTGCTTTTGGGTTCCAATGGGACTCTTGATAGCTCAATGCAGCGAGCAACTGCCAATCGAGTTCGTATTTTTCAGCTGCTTCTTGAAGTTTTTCTTTCCATTTAGGTAGGCGAGTTTCAACTCGGTTAGCAAATACAAGTGCACCACTGTAATCGAGCTTTCCTAGGTGTCCATAAAAAACATCGATAGTTTCAGCGATTAAAGTTTGTGTTTTTTCTTTAGCAAAGAACTTCCGCGCTTCATTAAATAGCGATTTATCCTTAAGTTGTGGGAACGCCCAAGCAAGCTTTTGTGGTTCGCTAATATCGAAGGCGACACGTGCTTTCGGATAAACTGAATTATTTATATCGTATGCATTTGAATCAACTACGGTATGATCGATATCGCCATTGTGAACCATTTCAAGCAAATCGAGCATTTCAACATCATTTCGCTCTTCCCAGGTAATTCCAGGAATCAATTTTTTAAGCTCTCTTAAGCGTTCAGAGTGAGAGCTATTACCAATGACTAATATTTTCTTGCCGATAAGATCTTCGGGTGAATGGGGTCGCTTTTCACCTTGTCTATAAATAAGCTGCTGTGTGATATCCAAGTATGGCGATGAAAAATCCACAAGCAATTGGCGTTTTGGCGTAACGGTTAGTCCTGCAGCAGCAAAATCGTATTTCAAATTAGCGACGTCATATAGCATTTGTCCAAGGTCGTCACTGTCATGCACTACTAGTTTTACTCCGAGGTGCTTGGCAAAACGCTTGGCGACAATGTATTCAAAACCTGTATATCCGTTAGCTCCTTTGTAGTATGTCGTTGGTCCATTGCGAGAAACCATATGCAATTTACCGGAACTTTGAATTTTTTCTAAGGTGCTGGGGATCTTGCTGGATACGAGCGAAAGCGTAAGTGCAGCAAAAAATGCAGACTTAATCATTAAACTAAAGGATCTCAAAGTGACTTTAGCTGTGAACTTTAGGGCTCTTTTTGGCATATTACCTTGCGTACCTGTCTAAAAACTGCGCGATTTTAACCATTTCCTTATAACTTTTCCACATTTTTCAGAGATGAGTGTAGTGTAGAGTGGATCACATTTACAAAATTTAGATAGCAATTTAACTAGATTGTTTCGTAATTGGCTTGAATATTTCCAACCACATATTGCTTAAGTCAGTGATGGTGTGCGGTAGCGCACAGAATGCGTTTTGGTGACCATATTTATCCTTTATAAAAATTCGCTAAAACCACATTGTTCGTTCTAGAAGACCTTATCACAGTGATTTGCTGATCCCTTAGTCCTTTTGAAGTACAATCGCGGGTTATTTTAACCTATACCAAGAGGCTTTTCCAAATAATGCTCATTCTTCCTGGCGCAGCGGCACTTTCAAAATTTCGTTTGAATAACATACTCAAAAATATACGTGCCCGAGATGTCGAGATTTCCTGGATAAATGCTAATTATGTGCATTTTGTAGAGTGTAGTTCCCCGTTAAATGAAAATGAAAATCAGTTATTAGAAAATCTACTGGCATATGGTGATAAGTCAAATGACCTGAATTCAAGCGAAGCTAGCGAGCTTATTGTCGTTCCACGATTAGGTACGGTTTCACCTTGGTCATCGAAAGCGACAGACATTGCTAAAAACGCTGGATTGTCGAAAGTAAAACGTATTGAACGTGGTGTCACATATCGTTTTCCTGTTGGCGTGGATTCAAAAAGCCTCTCAGATTTGTTGCACGATCAAATGGTGGAAGAGTGCTTTGATTCTCTTAAATCGCTTGAAGCAATCTTTTCCCATGATACTCCAAGAGAATTAACACGTGTAGATATCTTGAGTGGTGGGAGGGAAGCACTATCGGAAGCGAATTCTGAACTAGGTTTAGCATTGGCCGACGATGAAATTGATTATCTAGTCGATGCTTTTATTGGGCTTGACCGGAATCCTACCGATATTGAATTAATGATGTTTGCTCAAGCAAACTCGGAACATTGTCGCCATAAAATATTTAATGCAAGTTGGACAATAGATGGTATCGACAAGACCTACTCACTGTTCAAGATGATTAAAAACACGTATGAGCAGGGTGGAGAAAATGTACTCTCTGCATATTCAGACAACGCATCCGTCGTCAAAGGTGCAACCGCTGGCCGATTTTATCCAGACCCCTCGTCAAAAGAATATTTGTACTTTCATGAACCAATTCACATGTTAATGAAAGTGGAAACCCATAACCACCCCACAGCGATTGCGCCATTTCCTGGAGCGGGTACGGGTGCGGGCGGCGAAATCCGAGATGAAGGTGCCGTTGGGAAAGGTTCGAAACCTAAAGTTGGTTTGGCAGGGTTTACCGTTTCTAATTTAAATATTCCTGAGTTTCCGCAACCATGGGAACAGGATTACGGAAAGCCAAATCGTATCGCTTCTGCGTTAGATATTATGATTGAAGGGCCTATCGGAGCTGCAGCGTTTAATAATGAATTTGGCAGGCCAAATATTTGTGGTTACTTTCGTACTTTTGAAGAAAGCTTTGATGGTGAAAGAAGAGGTTATCACAAGCCCATTATGCTTGCCGGGGGTTATGGCAATATCAAAGAGGAACATATTGATCAAAAACCTTTCCCCGCAGGGCATAAACTTATCGTGCTCGGGGGCCCTGCCATGCTTATCGGGTTAGGAGGTGGAGCAGCTTCTTCTGTGTCTTCTGGCTCATCATCAGAAGATTTAGATTTCGCTTCTGTGCAGAGACAAAACCCTGAAATGGAACGACGTTGTCAGGAAGTGATTGATCAATGTTGGCAGCTGGGTGAAGCAAACCCTATCGCTTTTATCCATGATGTTGGCGCCGGTGGACTATCAAACGCTTTTCCTGAATTGGCAAAAGACGGCGGTTGTGGAGCGGTTTTCGAATTACGAGAAGTACCTAGTGATGAGCCTAGTATGTCTCCATTAGAAATCTGGTGTAATGAGTCCCAAGAGCGTTATGTTATGGCTGTAGCGCCAGAAATGTTAGACAACTTTAAGGCTATTTGCGAACGAGAGCGTTGTCCCTATGCTGTTGTTGGTGAAGCGACGGAGCAGCAAAAACTATTAGTCAATGATACTTTGTTCAATTCTAATCCTATTGACTTACCAATGAGTGTTTTATTTGGTAAGCCGCCAAAGATGCACCGTAATGCTGAGACAAGAAATTATCAGCTTGAAGAATTCGAGTATAAAAATCTCGATATAAAGCAGGCTGCGCAGAGAATTATCCAGCATCCGGCAGTTGCCAGTAAGCAATTCTTAATTACGATTGGAGATCGAAGTGTTACTGGTCAGGTTCATAGAGATCAAATGGTTGGCCCTTGGCAAATCCCCGTTGCAGATTGTGCGGTAACCACGGTTTCTTATGATTCATACGCCGGTGAAGCTATGAGCATGGGCGAATGCACGCCATTAGCTTTGATTGACGCAGCTGCGTCTGGGCGGATGGCGATAGGGGAGGCGCTTACGAATATTGCTGCTACACGAATTGAAAACATTCAAGATATTAAATTATCTGCTAATTGGATGTGTGCTGCAAATCACCCAGGGGAGGAAGCTAAACTCTACGAAACGGTCGAAGCGGTAGGTATGGAACTCTGCCCTCAACTAGGGATTACGATACCTGTTGGCAAAGATTCCATGTCGATGAGAACACAATGGTCTGATGCTGGTGAAGAAAAATCTGTTACGTCACCGTTGTCTTTAGTTATTTCAGCATTTAGTCCCGTGTCAGATGTTAGAAAATCAGTTACACCTGTATTAAATAAGAATTTGGATTTTAGTGAGTTACTCTTAATTGACTTAGGTAAAGGAAAGAATCGCTTAGGGGGTTCAATCTTTGCACAGACCTACAACCAACTGGGTAATAGAACCCCTGATATTGATGATGCGGCGGAATTAAAGGGGTTTTTTAATGCGATTCAATCATGCCTACAGAAAAATCTTATTGCTGCATACCATGATCGTAGCGATGGCGGTGTATTTGTCACATTGGCTGAAATGGCCTTTGCTGGGCGCTGCGGTTTCGAAGTGAATCTAGCGGGAAAAAATGCACATGGAGCATTGTTTTCTGAAGAGCTAGGCGCTGTTATCCAGGTAGATGCAAAAAATATTGATGATGTTAATCAAATATTTAAACAGCAAGGAGTGGGTTCTATAATCCAATCTATCGGAAAAATAAATGCTCAAGGGCTGGACATTAATTATTCTGTGAATGGATACCTCGTGTACTCTTCTGATGTTATTACGCTCCAAAAGCTTTGGAGCACCAATAGTTATCAAATACAAAAGTTGCGTGATAATCCTGAATGTGCGGAACAAGAATTCGCGAGTATCAGCGCGCAAGACCCCGGTTTATCCGTAGATTTGAGTTTCGATGTTAACGAAAATATCGTATCACCCTATATAAACACCAAAATTAGACCTAAGATAGCCATATTGAGAGAACAGGGTGTCAATGGCCATGTAGAAATGGCTGCTGCATTTCAGCGCGCAGGCTTTTCAGCAATAGATGTACACATGAGTGATATTCTATCGCGAAGAACGTCACTACAAGATTTTAAAGGTATTGTTGCTTGTGGTGGCTTTTCTTATGGAGATGTATTGGGCGCGGGCGGAGGCTGGGCAAATACTATTTTGTTTAACAATATTGCCAAGGACGAATTTCAATCCTTTTTCCACAGAGAAGAAACGTTCAGTCTTGGAGTTTGCAATGGCTGCCAAATGATGTCTCACTTAAAATCGCTTATTCCTGGTGCGGACCATTGGCCTAAGTTTATGCGGAACCTTTCGGAACAATTTGAAGCGCGTTTTAGCTTGGTAAAAATTGAATCTTCTCCTTCGGTGCTATTCTCATCTATGGCAGACTCATACTTACCTGTTGCGGTTGCTCATGGTGAAGGGCGAGTGGAATATTCTAGCGAAGAAGAATTGAGAAAAGCGGAAAGCTCAGGCACAATTTCAATGCGTTTTATTGATAACACGTTAAATGTATCAGAATCGTATCCCGCGAATCCGAATGGATCTCCCAATGGCATAACGAGTTTGACGACAGAAGATGGTAGAGCAACCATAATGATGCCACACCCGGAACGTGTTTTTCGCACTGTTAGCAATTCTTGGGCTCCAGATGAGTGGGGTGAAGATTCGGGTTGGATGCGATTATTTTATAATGCTAGGCGTTATGTGAACTAAATTTTAGAATAATAGTGAAGATTTGGGCCGTAAATGATTTGTATTTCATTGAAAAGGTAAGAATTGCACAGATTGTTGTTAATTATTTAACAAATATTTGGTAAAAATTTCGCTAAGCTCTTAGGACACTTAATTATTAGTTAATAATTATGGATGATCTTGTTTCAATTATAACTCCCGCTTTTAAAGCGGAATCATTTATATCTGCGGCAGTGCGGTCGGTTTTGCAGCAATCATACCAGAACTGGGAGATGCTGATTATTTCTGATGATCAACAGGACTATCAGTCGATCTTATCTCGGCAGGGTATATCAGATGATAGGCTCAGATTTTATTCTACAAACTCCACTCAATCTGGCCCTAATGTTACGCGTAATTTAGGTCTTAAACATGCAAGTGGATGTTGGATAGCACCACTTGATGCTGATGATATTTATTATTCAAAAAGACTAGAAAAGTTAGTTGCTGCAGCCAGTGATACTGGTCTTTCTTTAGACAATGTTTATATAGCTTCCGCAGAGGACTATTCGCAAAAGGAGTTAGTTTTAAATTTTCCGTCAGGCGCTTTCTTTTTTGAGCAATTTCAAGTTTCGCTGGTTCCTCTACTCTTTATGTTCCACCGAGAACACATACATTCCAACTGGGATGAAGACATTAATAGGGGCGCTGATACACTATTTAATTTGCGTGCGTTAGAATCTGCAAAATCAGCGAACTTCGTGAATGAACCTCTTCATGAATATCGTGTTCATAATCATAGTATGTGCCATGCGCCTGGCTCAGATATTATTTTTATTGAAGCTTATCGACATACCTTAAAAAGATTGAACTCTGATGGATTAGGCTTTAAGTCGGAAACTTTTAGGAACAAGGTTATTCATATGATTTCAGAGAAAGAACGAATTAATTCTCAATTTAATCTCGCGGTTCAAAATGGTTTTTTAGGAAATTATCAAGAGTATGTGGCGGAACAAGGATTACGATGAAAAATAAATTGAAAGTCATCGTTCGTTTTCTTGGTGTTGGCAGCGCTAGCCAAGATGGTTTAGGACATGCTTCAGCGGCTATAGAAATTTCAGGTAAACGTCTACTTATCGATTGCGGACCTGGAATTTCGCAAGAATTTATTGATTCTTACGAAGATTTACCTGATGCGATTTTCGTTACTCACTGTCATTTAGATCATATTGGTGATTTCGAGAATTTATTTATTAAGTATTGGTTTAGCAACAGAGAGAAAAAGCTACCTAAGCTTTTTGTTCCAGTTACTATCGTTGAGTTATTGCAGCAACGTGTTGCGACTTATCCGAATGTATTAGCGGAAGGCGGTGTAAATTTTTGGGATGCCTTTCAGTTAATTCCAGTATCCAATTCTTTTCAATGGCAAGATCTTCAATTTACTGTTTTAGAAGTCAGGCATCATCATCCTAAGACAGCTTTTGGGCTCCAGTTGAAAGATGCTTTTTTCTATACGGGTGATACTAGGCCTATTCCAGAAATATTAGCTTCTTTGACGAGTGAAGATGAGCTGGTGTTTCATGATTGCGGAGTCATTGGTAATCCTTCGCATACAGGTATTGATGACATTCAGAGAGAATATTCCAGTGAAATGATCAAGCGGATTCATTTCTATCACTATACTACCGAACGAGATATAAAATCTTTCGAGAAGGCCGGCCTTAAAACTATTACAAAGGGACAGAAGTTCGAATTTTGCTTGTAGCAAACTATCTTTAGATTTTTCAGCGCACCTTTAAAGTCTAAGGATTATTAAAGGTGTCTGAACCACTAATATTGGTAAAAGTATTTCCAGTGACAAAGTCACCGATTGAACCAGGGTATAACCATAACAATAAACATTTCAAGATGAAAAGTATGAGAAAGCTTAAAATAGTTTTATCAATCTTGATTATTACATGTGTAGGTTGCTCGGCGAACTTGTCTCCACTTGATTCAGCTAGTACGCATTATAAGGAAAGTTCTGAGTTTAAAAGCTTAAAAACATTGGTTAGCCATCTTAAAAAAGGGATGACACAGACCGATGTAGAGTCTCTTTTGGGAAAACCAGATTACTCTCCAATTGAAGGGCAATATTATTACTCTTCTACAGAAAGAGTTTTTTCAGAATCGCAACAACGAGATGTTCCAAAAGGTCTAGTCGTGTCTTATAGAGATAAAGATGGCATGGTGACTTCATTCCTTCAAGAATTTTGGTTAGGTCCCATTGAGGAGTAATTAGTATTTTTTATATTGGTAAATTGTTTTAATCTAAATTCACTGGAATGAAATATTTTACCCATATGATCTTGATGATGAGTTGTTCAATTCAAGGATGGGTAAAATATGCTAACAAAATCATTCATTTTTTGTTTTTCTCGAATTTTCTTTCTATCTTTTTGTATCACTTCACTTCCGACCATTGCACAGTCCCATTTAACTAATGGTAATAGTGTTTCTGGTGTGATAACCAACTCCAGCGACGAAGATCGTTTTACGATTGATTTACAAGTAGGTGAACGGGTTTATTTGAGTGTGGCAGATTTGTCGGATAACTCTTTTAGGCCTTGGATTAGGGCAATTAATCCTTTAGGTCAGCAAGAAATAGGTGGCAACGGTACTTCTGGAAGGCAAGTGGCCTTTAATAATTTTACGGCGAGCGTAGCTGGCATCCATGAAATAATTGTTGGTGATTCGTTTGGGCTGAGAAACTCCGACATTGGGAATTATGAATTGCACTCTGCGTGGAGTGGAGCCAGTGAGCTTGGTACGTTAGAAAATGATATAGAATTTAATGGCAGCCTTACGGTAGGAGATATTGACTCTTTTGCGATTTCGCTTAATGCTGGTGATAAAATTTTTACCCATGTTGCCGATGTTAATCAAGGCGAGCTTTGGCCTGCTTTTATTATATTTGAAAACTCAACAGGAATCCGATTAATCAGTGATGACCATCCGCTTGTTGCTTCTAACCAAACTGTAGTTACTCAAAATGGCGATTATACCCTATTGGTCTTTGGTGATAGGGCCAGTTCTGGTGATTATGAGGTATTTCTGGCAAAAGCTCCCGGCGCTAACGAATTAGGTTCTTTGAATCCAGAGGCTGTTTTTAATACGGATTTAAGTTTAGGCGACATTGATACTTTCAGTGTAAATCTATCTCTTGGCAGCGATCTTCATGTTGAGGTAACTGGAGTAGAACTTTTTCCTCGATTTGAAGTATTTAAACCAAATGGTGAGTTTTGGTTTGCTGGGGCAGGCCGAGATGGAGCAGTATCTTCTAATACAGCGCCTGCAGACACCTCTGGTTTATACTCAATCGTTCTTTATAGTGACTCTAATGGCGCGCCCACGCGTGTTGGTGACTATTCTATTGTCGCCAATTTCGACCAATTGGCTAATGCAGATATAGAAGCTGTGGATGAAGAAGTACCACTACCTGCATGGGCGTTAATATGCTTAGGTGCAGTGATGATACGCGTTTGGCATTTTATAAATAAACGCTCATTGAATTAATTGTTTTGGATGAATTGATATTTCTTAATCCACTAAAACTGTCGTTCCTCATATGCATGTCTATACTTTTAGTATGGATATGTCATTAGAAAAACATAAACTAATCATAGACATAGGCACCCACGCGGTTCGTGCCGCAGCTGTGACATCCAATAATACTATCGCTTGTTCTGTTCATTGTAATATTCAATTAAATCAGCTTGATGCCCATAAATTTGAGCAGGATGCAGAAGAGATTTTTATTGGGGTTAATCAATGTATTACTTCTTTGTTTAATGAAGGATATGAATTTTGGGCTGCCGGTCTAGCATCACAGCGATCCACGGTTGTTGCCTGGAACAAAAAAACGGGAAAACCAGTTTACCCTGCGTTAAGTTGGTTAGATCGAAGAACCGAGAAAGAGATAGAGTTTGGTCAAAATAAGGAATTGATCTGGGGCGAAAGTGGGCTAGTGTTATCCGCGCATTACGGTGCATCAAAGATGCATTGGCTTGAAATAGAGTTAGGAGAGACGAAAAATATTTTAATTGCTCCGCTAATGACCTTTCTGTTATACCGCTTAGTAGAAGATAAACCTTATTTTTGCGATGAGAGCAATGCCCATAGAACACAACTCTACGACATTAACAGACGTCTTTGGAGTCGTTCGTTATCAGAAATATTTCACACTGAAAATTTATTTCTTCCATCTCTTATGCCGATTGTTTCCAATTTTGGAAAAATCGTTAATTCTTCTATTCCACTGAAAGTAGCAGCCGGTGATCAAACGGCGGCTTTTTATTGTCTTCGATCGCTTTGTAAAAACGCGACGATTAGGGAAAGAGAAACCATATTTCTTAATGTTGGTACTGGAGCCTTTGTGGCGTGCGATTATGATTCCAAATCGTTTGACGATATATCAAAAATAGGATTTTTAAAAAGCGTTGGATACAGTGACAAAAATGATATTAGCTATATCGTTGAAGGGTGTGTAAATGGAGTAGGGCTACTTCTCTCTAAAGTGAGCCGTAAATGGTGCAAGGAAAATAATTCTGATGAGGATTTGTTTTACCAAGCCATTGAAGACTACTATGCTAACGAGGTTCGAGGAAGAGATATTCCAGTTTTTATCAATGCTGAAGGTGGTTTGGGTTCCCCTTATTGGAACAATGACATTCAAAGCGTTTGGGTGAATTTTGAATCAGATAATAAGATTGATAATACGTTAGAAGTAGCAGCCGCGATAATTGAAAGTATTGCTTTTCTCATCACTATCAATATTGAATTAATGCGTAGACCTAATTCGCAGTTAAAATACATAGTTGCTGGTGGTGGTGGAACAAGAATACACTCGCTGTGTCAAATCATTGTAAATCTAAGCCAGATGTTAATGTTTGTTACGTCAGAACCTGAGTCGACTTTACTCGGCGTAGCTGAGATGATTGAACCTTCTGATTCGAATGAATATAGAAAATTAGAATGTTTTAAGCCTGAGCATGATGAAATGCTCGCAAACAGATTTAATATTTTTAAGTCTTTCTTAGAGGCATTGTTAGTTGCAAGATCACACTCCTGATCCAATCATCGTAGGCCATCGAGGCTTTCCAAGTTGTTATCCTGAAAATAGCTTAGCGGGAATTAATACAGCTTTGCAATTAGGATTGAAGGCCATTGAAATTGATATTCAATTGACGCGAGATGGTATCCCGATTGTTTTTCATGATACTCGATTTGATCGCGTGGCAAATTTTTGTGGCAGTATTTTTAATTTTTCTTACAGAGAGTTATGCAATATTAGTATTCATGAACCGGATCGATTTTTATTAAAGTACTATCCAACCCCAATTTTATCACTAGAAAATTTTTGTCGTGGATTTTTTAGCTATGATTTCGAACTTTTTATAGAGATAAAACAAGAGTCTTACAGTGTTCTTAATAAAAAAAATTATGCTGATTCAGTGATTAAAGCTAGCAACCTGTTCTCTAAAAATCGAATAATTATTTCTTACGATGATGATATTCTCGCATACATTAAAAACAAATATAAACTACCAGTGGGCATAATTCTTAACGAATATTCGCCTGAAAGTTACCTATCTGTTAAAGAATTGAAACCAAATTTTGTAATCTGTAATTTTAAAAAGCTAAGGAATGTTGAGCGTCTTTGGGAAATAAATGGAAGTTGGTTTATCTATGATATCGTTAATCAGCAAGATGCAATATTTTGGAAGCAGCTTGGTGTTAAGTATCTTGAATCTTGGGATCCTATTCGTTTAATGCAAAGTTTGAACAAAGAAAACGTCATCGTTCAATAAGAGTGATGACGCCTCTTTAGAAATATTGATAAATTAAACATTTGCATCTTCAACTTATCTTAAATATTTCTGTCTTTTCTCTTGATAAAACGATCTGCGGAAGTCGCTACATAATCGGTTTTTGAAGCGCTGTTTTGTTTAGAGCTGTTCGCGCGAAATGGACGATACTTACCTTGGCCAACTGAATAAACAACTTGATTCACTTCTGAAGGACCTACTACTACATCTTTCTTGTGTGATAGTGAATCTAGAGATCGTGGTTCAGCCCAAGCTGCTGTAGCACCTATAACTGCGCCGGCGATGATTAGTGTTTTAATTGAATTTTTCATGACTTAGTCTCCTGTAATGATTAGTGTCGTATAGTTAGAGAGACTGTTTTAAAGAACGTTCTATCGGAATTATTTATATCACTATTAAATTTTTTCTATATGTAAATTGGTTTGCATTACTGAATTAATTATTTTTTTTATGGAACTTAGTTGTACGAACTAGAAATACATTCAATCGAAATACCTTTTATTCGTGCATATGAATGTATTAAAAATTTATATTTCATACTTAATTGAGTTGTTAACTAAGGTTAAACGTCTCGTTTTAACAAATCCAAAGTTTCGAATAAGTTCGGTGGTAAATCTAGTGTATCCAGCACTTTGGAAGCAAGATTTTCATTTTGCTCATGAATCGAGACGTAGAGTTCAGTTGCCATATTGGCCTGGTAGAGTAAATGTGCGAACTTAGATACTTTTGCACCAGGCTTAATGGATGTTTGTTCTGCAAGAGCTGAACAAATTTCTTTGGGTAGTTCCCAATCTTTTGCGATCCAATAACTCACCGCCGGTGAAAGAATTTTCATTGTGGGTACAAAGGCATTGTAACCAGGCGAAACCTCTTCACCATTTTTTTTAAATTGCTTGCATAGTTCACTAAATATTGTGGTTTTTCCAATGTCATGAACCAACCCCAGTAAATAAAGCTTAAACTTTTCCATTTTGCGGTGTTCCGCAATAATTTCACAGGTGACGGCGGTATTTAACGAGTGCTGCCACATTCGCTGACCAGCGGCACTAAAATACGCAGAGTCCTTTTGAATAATGGGCTGCATTACAGCAGCAGATAATACTGATCTTAGGCCTTCAATGCCTAACTTGACTACTGCTGGTTCAATATCATTAATGCGTTTTCCCTCAGGATTGAAGTAAACACTGTTGCCCAGTTTAAGCACCGCTGCGCTCATTACGGGGTCTTTATTGATGATCTCAACATAGTGACGCGCTGAGCTGTCTGGGTCCCTTAAACTTCGCAAAAGTTTTGGAATAACGGAGGGTAATCTTGGTACGGCTTTGTCTCTCACGTCTCGCTTCTGGATTGCGCTTTTTACCACGTCAATTACCAGCTTCTGAGGGATAGTAAGAGGTTGTTCGGTATTTTTGGGAAAAAGGTACCGATAATAGGACTCGGATGAATCTGATATAGTAAATATCTTTGGTTCGACGACTTCAAACTTTTGCTTGCCTTCTGAGCCCGCGTCTTTTTTATTAAAAACCTGAGATATTTTCAACGCCATATTCTAAACCCAAATTAAGTCCACTAAAAAGTTCCCAACACAACAATCGCGTTGTAATGCGATTCAACTTATATGAGTGTAGTAGATTTGGTGTGGCCCAGTGTTTTAGGTGTCTTCTGTGATGTTATGGATTGCGCCATATTCATGACGAAAAGTGATATTTATTTGCTTGATCGAGCTTCGTGTTTGGCTCTGATGAAGTCCCCGTGGCTCATATAAATAAGATCAGTGACTTTTCGAATGATGTATTCTTCATACTTATCCAGTTCTCCATCGGCATAGGCAATAATCCACATGCCTTTGAGAAGCTGAAATTTTTCTTCATTGGAGCATTGGTCATTAATTAAGCGAGTAAACTGGTACATTGATGTGGCATCTTCACTTTCATTGTGTGCCAAGCTTATCAGAGCTTCGCATTCGTCATCTGTGATACCAAATTGGGAAATAAGGAGGGATTGAAGTGACTTTAGTTCGCGATCATCGAACTCTTGATCGATCACAGCCACTTCAATAAGAAGCGCAGCACAAGCGAGGCGTCTTCTATCCTCGCTCATTTCTCCTGATTCGTCAGCTAGCTGAGAATCAAAAAAAGCTTTGATTTTAGCTAGCATACGAACTTATCTGTCTTTCAAGAATGCTTCGAGGCTTAGTGTATCTTTCGTGAATCCACGGATACCTTCTGCAAGCTTTTCTGTTGCCATTGCATCTTCGTTATTTGCAAAGCGGAAGCTTGGCTCGTCATAAATAATCTTTTCAGGAGCACTAGAAGACTTAGATGGGTCTAGTTCACGCACTAATTCCCCAGAGTCATTAGCAAGTTCTTCAAGAAGTGCTGGACTAATTGTTAGGCGATCACAACCAGCAAGCGCTTCGATTTCACCAATGTTTCTGAAGCTTGCACCCATAACAACAGTGTTGTAACCATTTTTCTTGTAGTAGTTATAAATATTAGTAACGGATACTACACCTGGATCTTCCAACGATGGGTAAGACTCTTTACCTGTTGCCTTCTTATACCAGTCAAGAATTCGGCCAACAAACGGGGAGATCAAGAAAACCCCTGCGTCAGCACATGCCGCCGCTTGAGCAAAACTGAAAAGCAATGTCAGGTTACAATTAATCCCGTCTTTCTCAAGCTCTTCTGCCGCGCGAATACCTTCCCACGTAGAGGCTAATTTAATTAGAATGCGATCTTTTGATATTCCAGCTTCTTCGTACAAGCCTATGATTTTCTTGGCTTTTTCAATAGAAGCATCTTTGTTGAATGACAAACGCGCATCAACTTCGGTTGAACAACGACCTGGTACGACTTTTAAGATTTCTTCACCAAAACCTACAGCAAGCTTGTCTAGCACGGCGCTCATTTGTTCTGAATCACTGCCACCTTGCGCTTTACCATATTCGATAGCGCCATCTACGATAGATGAATATTGGGGTAGTTGAGCCGCTTTGTAGATAAGAGAAGGATTGGTTGTCGCGTCTAAAGGTTGATACTTTTTAATGGCTTCAAAATCGCCAGTATCAGCAACAACGTCGGTGAATTGCTTTAATTGATCTAGTTTACTTGTCATGTAATTACCAATTGGTAGGTTGATAAAATGGTTTGCTGATGCGTATTTTACGCTTTTTACGTGGCGTTTTGAAGACAGGCCTTGGCTACGAAGGCGTTAGCCAAGGCTTTTACCGCGTTTTTAACAGAATTAGTCTATAAACTGCTCGAAGAAAAGCCACATTTCTTCCACGGAGTTTAGGTCTTGATTTCGAAACCCCGTAACCATATCGATAGTTCCCTGATCAAATTGTCGTGGGTGCGCGATTCCATGACCACCGTTAGGGCTTTTTATCACTCTCACCTGATTTTGGCCGTCAAGAGCGACTTTTGTTGCATCCAAAAGCCGACTGTTTTGCGTTGCCAATGATATTGGAGCATTACCTAAGTAGTTTTCTCCTTCAACGACGACGTCGGCTAATTGAATAAAATCACTATCTGTAAAACCATTTTCTGCGCCTATGGCAAGTGCCCAATCATTGGCTATTTGAGCCATTTGATTTCCATTATTAGGGAAATTGGGCAAAAATATTGGATCATTTTCACCATAGTAAAAAAGCATTGATGTATTGATATCTGTCAATCTAAGACTAACCGGAACTGGGATTCCTGCAAAGGCGGCTCGGTATCTTGGCGCCAACTGTTCTGAGGCAATAAGCACCATTTCACCACCATTGGAAATTCCAGAAATGAACCTGACATCGGGGTTAATATTAATCGACAAAGACGCCAATTCCTGTTCAATTCTCACCAGATAATTTAGGTCTCCCTGGAGCCCCGCAGGGCCGCGTACCCATTGTCCGATGTTGGCAAAAAATGGATCATCAGAGGGTTGCGGTAGTGCATTTGCACTTGCATTTGCATAAACCAAAACAAACCCCTCTTGGTCGGCTAATGCTTCTAAATCTCTATCTGTATCGAATTCTCGAGTGATTTCCGCATTGATGTTAGCGCCATGCAAAATGATCACAAGTGGGTAGGTTTCATTACGATCGAAACTCGCAGGTAGGTAAAGTAAAAAGCGCCGCGGAATGACACTGCCGTTAATGGTTTGATCAAACGTTCTTACTTCTACACCTGCATTCGATACAGTCTCCCAGGTCTCCCCATTTCCGGCGAGACCTGTTCCTGTAATGGCTTGATTGGTGAAGACACGATTCGCATTATCTGGTGTAATTATTGGCGCGGGTGATGGAGATAAAGAAGGTGTTGGATTTGGTGACACTGTGGGGCTTGCACTGAGCGTTGGAGTTGGTGACGGAGTGACTTCGATCGCTTGAGGAAAATCCGGAGAATTATCCTTGTCGTCACCGCCACATGCAGATAGTCCCAAAAAAACAGCACATAAAAAACTAAATATAAATTTCTTCATTGATCTATTCCAAATATTATTATGATGGTGATTTCAAAAGTTGGAACGATCATGTTTTAACTAAGTGATACTTTCTCCTTTAATAATTTTCAACGCATCAACAAGCACTTGAATAGTCGCTCCAGTTTTGCACCCTTGCTCAGTCAGGTATTTTCGAAATAGTCGCGCGCGAGGCTGACCTTGAAAGAGTCCAAGTATATGACGTGTCATATGATGCAATCGCACCCCTTGAGAGAGTTGTTTTTCGCAATAGTGTTGATAAGCTTCAGCAGCTTCCATTCTGCTTAGTGTCACTGATTTATAATCCTTAAATACACGCTTATCGACTTCCGCTAAAAAGTAGGGGTTGTTGTAGGCTTCCCTTCCGATCATTACACCGTCTACGTCTTCACTTAATGTAAGTGCTTGTTCGACATTGGTAATACCACCGTTTATTACAATGTTTAAATGTGGAAATTCATTTTTTAATCGATGTACTAGGTCATATTTTAATGGCGGAATTTCGCGGTTTTCTTTCGGACTTAATCCTTTCAGCCAGGCTTTTCGTGCGTGTACGATAAATGTTTCACATCCCGCTTTCGCAATTGTTTCTACAAAATGACACATATCGGAATAATCTTCCATGTCATCAATACCAATACGATGTTTTATTGTTACCGGAATCGAACTCGCTTCAATCATTTTGGTAATACATCGTGCAACAAGGTCGGGTTCTGCCATCAGTATTGCTCCAATCTTTCCAGATTGGACTCGGTCGCTTGGGCAGCCACAATTTAGATTTATTTCATCATAACCCCAGTTCTCTGCCATCTTAGCAACCTGAGCTAATTCCTCTGGATTACTGCCTCCCACTTGCAATGCAACGGGGTGTTCTTCTTCGTTGTAATTGAGAAACCGTTCTTTATCACCATAAATTAGTGCACCGCAGGCAACCATTTCCGTATAAAGGCGTGTATTTTTTGTTAATAAGCGCCAAAAAAAACGACAATGGCGATCACTCCAATCCATCATTGGGGCGATACTAAACAAATGGGAATTTCTGGAAGAACTCATAACTGTTGCACATTGGGGTTTTTACGTCGTGCTATTCTCGAACATTTTATCAATAATGCCAATCTATTCTTTTACGCGAAATGTTTTACCCTAGTTTAGTGATAATAGGTGTTAAATTACACAAAATATAGTATTCATGACAAAACTTGTTATACTGTATAAAAAAACATATATTATTGAATGTGTGTACTTATTGAATATGCAAAGAAAAATTATACATTGCGATGCAGATTGTTTTTTCGCTGCAATTGAAATGCGTGATGACCCGCAATTACGTGGTGTTCCCATAGCAGTAGGTGGCAGTTCGGAACGTCGTGGTGTAATTTCAACCTGCAACTATGAGGCTCGAAAGTATGGCGTGCACTCCGCCATGTCATCGGCATTGGCTATGAGACTCTGTCCAGGTTTAATTATTGTTCCTGGTAATATGGAAAAGTATCGAGAAGCATCCAGCGTGATGCGTAATATTTTTTATGATTATACTGAATTAGTGGAACCCTTATCTTTAGATGAAGCTTTTCTCGATGTGAGTGAATGCGAAGCGTTGTCTGGCAGTGCGACATTAATTGCGGAAGAGATCCGCCAGCGTATACATAATGAATTGGGCATCACTGTTTCTGCTGGGGTAGCGCCTAACAAATTTATTGCAAAAATTGCCAGTGATTGGAATAAACCAAACGGGTTATATGTTGTTACACCTAGTAAGGTTGATGATTTTGTTAAACGTCTTCCCGTAAAAAAAATTCATGGAGTAGGGCGGGTAACTGCTAACAAATTAAAGAGTTTAGGAATAGAAACCTGTGAACATATTCGTACTAAAAGTTTGGTAGAGTTAACCAAGCAGTTTGGATCCTATGGAGTTAAGCTCGCACAGCTGGCCAAGGGTGAAGATAATCGTCCTGTAACACCGCATCATGAAAGAAAATCTCTAAGTGTAGAACACACTTTTTCAGAAGATCTTTCCTCAGAAGACTCTTGTATGGCTCAGCTCCCTGAGTTATTAGTTCAGCTTAAAAGTCGTATGTTGCGCTTGGATGCTCGATATCGAATCGCCAAAGCCTATGTGAAAGTGAAATTCAACGATTTTTCAACGACAACGTTAGAGCGGATAGGAACATCGGCCAGAATTTCTGACTATAAAAACTTGATGCAAGAAGCCTTAAAAAGAAAATCTCAGCCAGTGCGGTTGTTAGGTATTGGTGTAAGGTTTTTCCAAAATAACGACGATGCTATTCAATTAGAGCTTTTCGAAGGGTAAGTCTTAAGAGACATAAGGCTTAAATTTTTCGATCGATGGATTAAAGAGAAACTTAATTAGCAGCACGAAGATTGATTACTTTTGCCGATTCGAGATTTTTGTTTTCTTCGAAGCTACTGTTTGGATAGTTGTTCAAAACGCGATTTAAATCCATTAACGAATCGTGCATCATTTCAGAAATTTTTCTGCAAGCATCGTAACTGCTCTTTTGAATTTTTCTTTGACAATCAACTTCAAATTGAATCCCGCGAAGACGCTTTTGTATTCTTTCTGGAGCGGAGTCAATTAGACGATCGACCCTCTTTTTAAGGAGGTCATCAAGTCTTTTGGGATCTGTCTTTGCCAAAACGAGCATCTCATCAAAATCAGGCCAAGGCTCAAACATAATAAAATTTCCTACTTTATTTGAGGTCATTTAATAAGCAAAATTAATCTGTTTAAATGACAAAACGTTAAAACTGGTTAATCTTTGTTCAGATACTACTAAATACCAAACGCTATGTGTAGTAGGTAGATAATAATAAATTGTTATAAGTAGAGGGGTCGGGGCCTAAAGCATAAAAATAAAATAAATCAAGTAATAAGGTAAGTGTGTACGCCAATAATTGCATTTGGCATAAAAAGCATTCACTTTGTAAAGTAAAAATTGTAAATTTTATCCAGGAAGTTGGTGAATTAACGGGATAATTATTCTGGATGGCATTTTTTAAGTTTTTTAAGGCTTCCGCACCAACAAGGATCATTCCTTCCAAGTTTAATTGGATCTAGAACTTTTCCTTCATAGTATACCCATTGTTCGTTTTCTAACCAAAATTCGGATGCCTCGTGTAACTGATTTAAATTGCCGTCATGCGATGTAAAGAACGCAACAAACTCAACATGACCTGAATTGCCTTTTATGGCAGTACGGAGGATTCTGAGGCTATACCAATGTGTGTTTTTAAAAGAAAGCTGAATAGCGTGAGCGCATAAGTTCTTCTGGCGTTTTTGGGATTTCGCTTGCGGTTAAAAACCGACCACAGCAATGCTCGAATAATTTATGACTTCCGCAAGGACAGGGTGCGTTTTGCATTAGTTTCTAATTTAGTGCTGATCGGATACAAAAAAGCCGCGCTAAGCGCGGCCTTTATTCCACAAAATTTTTAGTTTCTTGAATTTAGAATTTATAGCTTACGGCTAAGCTATACGTTTGTCCTACTTCTTGCTCAAACACAGTAATTTCTTCTCCTGTGTCATCCTCTTGGGTAATCGTATTCATCCCATCTAATAAGTTTTTTGCTTTAAATTTTAGAGAAAAGTCATCGCTAAAAAAGTAAGTGTAAGTCAAATCTAAAGAGTCAAACGGCTGTTCAAATCTATCTTCCTCACCACCTACACCAGAAATAAATACTCTCTCAGAAAAAGTGTTGAATGCTAAGCCAGCAGAATGTTTCCCATCGTCGGAGTCAAAGCCAAAAACCAAGTTTGCTATAAAATCGGATGCTTGAGTAAGAGCTCGCTGGTTATTTGTAACATCTACTTCCTGATCACCAGTATCAATCTCATTATTAAATAGTGCAGTAGTATTTCCTCTGATGAAGAATTGAGAGCCATATTCTCCTAAAAACTCAAGATTAGCTAACCATTCTAATTCAATTCCCGTAACTTCAGCCGTGGCCGCGTTAAGTACCTCCGCACGTTGCTCAGCTCCTGTTGCTTGCTGAGAGAAAATTTCGATTGGGTTATCAATGTCTTTTTGGAACAAGGTCGCAGAAAAACTATTTCCATTACCAAAAAACCATTCGGCGCGAACGTCTATGTTCGTTACATCTGAAGGAGTAACTGCTGGATTACCAGTAATAATTATATCTGTCACCGGATCACGATAAGATGTATCAACAATTTCCCTAAGGTCTGGGCGGACGGTAGTTTCGCTCCAGTTCAATCGTAGGTTGAAGTCTTCAGCCCAGAAGTCTTGAGTAGTAAATCTTAACGAGGCTGTATAATAAACATCATCTTCTTGGAAAATACCTGGTGGTGGCGTCTCTTCGTTAAATTCATCAGTATCAAAGATGATAATTTCACTAGCTCGTGCCAAAGGGTTAAACTCAACACCAACTTGACGGTAGTCTTCATATCGAGCACCTATTACGAGTTCCCATGTGTTATCCCAATCAATTTGTAACTTCCCGTAGCTTGAATCAACTTGAGTCGAAGCTAAGCTTGGACCAAAATCTGATGAAGCTATACTCAATCTAAAATTGAAATCGGGGTTGTTAATATTTGCATCAGAAAAAGTTTCTAATACTGATTCCGTTCCAGCTGAGTTAGCTATTTGGTCTCCCGTAATTCTTAAGTTCAACTGATCCGAAATCCGAGCTCTTCGATCCGTTCTGAATCCACCGCTAAGTTCAAAACTCCAATCTCCAGTTGACAATGGAAGTTTAAAATCGATGCCAGAGCTTTCTAGTTCGTCTTGGAGATCTAGTGTCTCTAATAAAAGACCTACACTTGCGTTTCCACCAACGGTTACATTAACGTTGCTAATCTCATTTGTGTCAAGATCTCTATTAAATGTCGCAATAGCAGTCGATGCGTTAGGGATGTCGGTAGTCGCTTCAGAATCAGAATAAAACCAACTTATTTCTAAGTCGGTTAAAAAAGAATCGTTAAAGCCGAGTAAATCTTGTGTATCGAAACCAAGCTTGTGTTTTCCTGAAACTTGCAGTATCTGCAATTCTCTTTGTTCAAATAAAGTTTCAAACTCTCTGAACCCATTACCCGAACTAAAATCTGATGTATCGTCATAAACATCAGAACTAAAAGCTTCATCATCCGTATTTCGAACGAAAAAGTTTTTTGTTTCTAATGTATGATCTTCACCCCATCTCAAAGAAGCTCCAAAAGTAGCCGTAAGACTCGCATTTTGCGTGCTTTTTGTCGTTTCAGTGAATTCTTGATTCGGTTCTTCTAAAACTCTTTGTATTCTGTTTTGAGTTCGAATAGATTCTCCATAATTTAATGTTGCTAATACACCTGCATTCCATTGGTCACCAAAGTCAAATGCGTTTCCAATACCCCCTCCATAGCTAAAATCTTGAATAGAGCTGTCTTTTTGAGTAACGTCAAGATCGCGATTAAAACCCAGCGCCAATTGACGGTTAATTATTTGTGCTTCTTCAATAGTAATCGGATTTCCACTACGATTTGCGGTCTGACGAATAGATTCAGCATCAAGGTTAAAATCACCATCCTCAATATGGGTCGTAGCTAGTGTTTGTCTAACTTCGGCTGGAACTTGTCTTGAGCCATCTTCGTCACCAAAGTCATGGTTTCCAGCATAATCAAGATAATCATCCGATAAACTATTAATTCCAATTCCGCCTTCTAAATACGCGATAAAGCTTTCTGGTATAGATGTTGTGCGAATATCAATAGATCCGCCCGCAAAATGTGCGCCTTTATCGGAACTATAGGTTTTTTGTACTACTAATGATTCGACAATTGATGTTGGAAATATATCAAGTGGTATCACATTTCGAGTTAAATCTGGTGAAGGAACTGCAGCACCGTTTAAAGTAACATTTTGGTAGCGTTCTCCCAGGCCCCGAATATAAACAAATTTACCATCAACTAATGTCAATCCAGGAACTCTTCTTAATGCATCAGCAACATTAGAGTCACCGACTCGCGCAATTTGGTCAGCACCTAACAAATCAACCTGTGAATCGAACTCCATCCTTTCTAATACAAGATCTTGGGCGGCACTTTGTTGACGACCAAGAATTAGCATTTCTTCTAGTGGGTTTTGTATCACCGGTCTTTGGCTTGATTCTGCAGAAGAATCATTTGTAGTTTGCTCGTTCTGAGCTAAAACTGATGATGAAATAGCAACGCTTAGCAAACTAAAGGGGAAAGCTGCAAGTCCTGCTCTAATATTTAAGTTTTTCTTTTTCATCGGTATTCACTCTCAATTAATTCATTTTAACCTGGCTATAAAAGAAAGGGCGCCGTAAAGCGCCCTCTCTCAAACGGCTATTCTTAAAGAAGAATTAGCAATCTATTAACGTGCGCCAGGAGTTTGACCAGCTTCAAACCAAAGAGGTTGGCTGCGTGAACCATCAAGAAGACCAAAAGTCCAACCAAGGCTTTCTGTTGTAAAAGTAGATCCAGGCTGGCCAAAACCATCAGGAAGAGCTGCTCCGTTAACTAAGATTTCAGAAGCAGTTACTGATAGAAAACCATTTAGAATATTGGTAGTCACTCCCTCATCTGCACGAGCAGTCGAATCAGATAGCACATTGCCCAATGCAGTGAGCATCGCTTCGCCCGTTCCATTAAATGGTCCTGGTGCATCATCAGCTCGGCGATTTAACGCTTCTGGGTATTGAGCGGCGTCGGTCGTGACTGTCACAACGTCGTTACCATCATCATCTCTTGTAACAAACTCATTTAACTCTAATGGAGTACGAATACCTCGAGCGGTCAAATCTGGGCATGCAAATATGTTACCTTGAAAGGTAAGTAAACCAGCGGCTAATTGAACAGTATCGAGTAAGTCTTCCGCTTGGAAGCAGTAGTTGTTGTTATCTGTTGCGTCGTCACCAGCGTATGCAGTTGTGACAATTGAGTTGTTAAGGGTAAGTAGATGACCCTCCTCAAAGTTAATACCAGCTCCTCCATCACCATTACCTGCTGTACCACGATTTTTAGCTGAAATGATGCAAGTTAAGTTGTTGATAGTCGCACGGCTTAGGTAGTCTTCATCGAAAACGTTATTTTCGTTTCTTGTTGAAGCACCATCTGATTCCACACAGTGCGCACCAGTGCGGGTTCCGATTGCAGCATCAGTACCACCGCCTTGAACTACAAGAGCATTTGTTATTGTTCCGTAGTAACCATCATCAATATCAATAGAATCATCTTGCACGTATACAGCGACATAGTTAGTTACATCAACACCACCACCAAAGAATTCTATACCGTCGTCAATATTGGAGTAGATTTCTAGGTTAGTAACTGTCGTTTGGCTTCCAACAGCACCAAAAGTAATACCGTTAAGTTCGTTTCCAGGTGAAAGAGCTGAACCTGCGTGCTTAAGTACCACATAATTTAAAACACCTGAGTCATCTTCAGGAAGAGCGCCACCATAGTTGGATTGATCGTTACCGATTAAGCCTTCAACAGGAATAGAACAGTCAGCGTTTTCTAAAAGCGCGAGAGCATTGCTATTGTCGATATTCGGTTCGAAGTTCCAGCCAGCTTCATATGTACATCCGTTAGTAAAGCCAAAACCATTAATAACCATTCCACCCCATTCCTCAACGGCTTCTGGTGTTACCATTCCATCAACATCAGTTTCTGAAGTAATAGTTATTGGAGCCGCTGCTGTGCCTTCTGCTCTTATTTGCGAGCCACGATTAACTACGAATGCTCTATTAGGGGCAAAGCCAAGTATTGCTCCAGCTTCAATAAATACGGTTGGCCCGTCGCCACCTTGAGTAATGCCAGCATCTGCTGCATCAGTGAGGCTGTCGAAATTTTCACCTATATATAAGCTTTCGTTAAATAGATGAGCACCTCCATCAGGAAGGGCTTCGAAAGTTACGTTTGTTAAAATTTCGTTAGAAGAACTTACAAACTGAGATGTGTAACGACAATTGACATCATCTTCTAATTCGCCTTCTTGTAAAACTCCCGCTTCATCGGTATAGCTTGCACAAACACCAGTAGAACCGCCATCATTGCCGCCACCTGTATTCGTAACGTTATTGCTGTTATCACCAACGCTATTGTCATTAGTACTATTATCATTTGATACACTGTTGTTTTCTGCGTCTAAGACAATATCGCCTCCACCACATGCAGTTAATGCAGCAATAGTAATAGCGCTGGCTAGAGTTTTAATTTTCATCTATATCACTCTCCTGAAAGGGATTGTTGTTTTACTGAAATGAGTTCTGATGGCAACGTGGGAAATCGTTTTAAAAGCTGCCACTCATAAAAAAGGTGGCAATAGTTTTTATTAGTTATATGAATTTTTGGTTACATGAATATGAAGCTTTTGTTACGAAATTAAATAAGCCTTTGTATATCAATGTAAATCAATGGTTTAAGGGTTTGCATCTGCTAACAGTTTTCCGAGAGGATAGCTATCTGGCCGTTTTGTGCGCACCTTTTTGTGTCAAAAAAACACCAAAATGTGACACAATTTTTAAAAAGAAGATTTAATTAGCGCCAAAAAGAAATTTTTTCTGATAATTCTGGTCGGTTTCTTTCACTAGGCTTTTCTGAAAAACTTCCGACATAGATAAACCCTGCAACTTGTTCGTTTTGTTTCAAAGCGAGAAGGGCATCTACCTCGGAGTTAAAGCTATACCATTCGGTCAACCATTGTGCGCCATAACCAAAGCTATGTGATGCGTTCAAGATGTTTTGACAGACAGCTCCCACTGCAAGTTGCTGTTCCCAAACAGGCACTTTGTGATCAATGTTAGGACTATATACAACGCATATGACCAATGGTGCTCTGATGAGTCGATTTGATTCGAACGCGACTTGATTTTCACTAGCGTTTGGATTTTCTTTAAGAAATATATCGCTTAATTTTTTACTAAACTTGTTTCTGCTTTCACCTTCGAAAACAATAAAGCGCCATGGTCCGATTTTGCCATGGTCAGGAACTCTGTGAGCGGCTTTGAGTATTAGATCTGTTTCCTCTTTACTTGGTCCAGGGAACGTCATGTTATTTGCTAATACAGATCGTCTTGTAAGCAAGCCTTCAATCATAGGGTTTTTGTTGATTTCAGTCATTTTATTGCGTCGTATGATTTTTTTGATTAAACGAGTTTCTACTCATGTTCCAGTTAGAGCATGTCGATAAGATTGAAAGCATAACAAAATTTAATGAACGAGCGTATAATGCGCGCCTTTTATTAGAACCGGAAAATTGAGGTTGATTTATGACCGTTCGCACGCGTATTGCTCCTTCCCCAACAGGTGATCCTCATGTTGGAACTGCCTATATCGCTTTATTCAATTTATGTTTTGCGAAGCAGAGTAACGGTCAATTTGTCTTGCGTATTGAAGATACGGATCAGATGCGATCGACGCATGAATCTGAGAAAGCGATTTTGGATTCTTTGCGATGGTTAGGATTAAACTGGGATGAAGGGCCTGATTTAGGCGGCGATTTCGGACCATATCGTCAAAGTGAACGAAAAGAGATCTATGCGAAATATGTTCAGGAACTTCTGGATAAAGGACATGCATTCAAGTGCTATCGTACTTCAGAAGAACTTGATGAGCTGCGCGCCAGTAGAAAAGAAGCTGGAATCAATACTGCCTTAAAAGCTTCTGATTTAAAGTTAGACGAAGCTGTTGTTGCAGCTCGCGAAGCCGAAGGCGCCCCTTATGTTGTTAGAATGATTGTTCCAGAAGATGATGGAAAATGCATGGTGGAAGATCTTTTGCGCGGAAATATGGAGTTAGACTGGTCGATGGTCGATGCGCAAATTTTAATGAAATCAGATGGGATGCCGACTTATCATCTTGCGAATGTGGTTGATGATCATTTAATGAATATAACCCATGTTATTCGTGGTGAAGAATGGATTAATTCAGCGCCGAAACATTTATTGTTATATAAATATTTTGGATGGGAAGCGCCTGTTTTTTGCCATTTACCCTTATTGCGAAACCCGGATAAAACCAAATTAAGCAAGCGAAAAAATCCAACGAGTATTTTGTACTATCAACGATTGGGTTATCTACCAGAAGCACTGACTAATTATCTTGGTAGGATGGGTTGGTCAATGCCAGATGAGAGAGAAAAATTTTCGCTCGCTGAAATGCAGGCAAGTTTTGATATATCTCGCGTGTCGCTCGGTGGACCAATTTTCGATGTGGAAAAACTAAAGTGGCTCAACGGAGTCTGGATTCGAGAAGACTATAGCGATAACGCGTTAGCGGATAAGCTTAGTTCTTGGCTGCTCAATAAAGAAAACCTTATCCAAGTGATACCTCATGTTAAGCAGCGGATGGAGATCCTGAGTGACTTTATGCCTATGGTTGCTTTTTTGGCATCAGGTAGTTTGAATTTGAAGGAGCAGTCCTTTGAGACAAATAAACTACCATTAGATGAACAGAAAAAAGCACTACAGTTTTCATTGTGGGAATTAGAGGCATTAAGAAGCTGGGAGCGAGATGCAATATTTAATTCACTTAAATCTATTGCGGATGGAATGCAAATTAAAATGAAAGATTTCCTTGCGCCTTTATTTGTTGCGATTTCTGGTTCAACTTCTTCATTCTCTGTTATGGATGCAATGGTTTTGTTAGGGTCGGATTTATCACGGGCGAGAATCCGTGAGTCGATTGATATTTTGGGAGGGGCAGGAAAGAAAGTACTCAAAAAATACGAGAGTGAATATAGAAATTTAAAATCGAATTAATAAGGCCGCGCCTATTCTTAAACCAAAGTTAAGCCAGAGTGATGGATTCAGTTTTTTTAATCCATTGCTAACTAAAGGATTAAGCTAGAAACATATATCAATATTTGCTTTGTATTCCTTACTATTGATACCTATTAGTTTGTTAACCCGAAAGTTTTCGGATTGCTATTTTAGTGCAGTATAAAAAATAGTTCACCCTAAAGTGTTCCAACAAAATTAATACTAATGATAGATGTTGGATTTCTGTAATTTCAATAGTCACAAACCATTCGTGCTTTTATTCGAAAGAGATCGCCTAGCGTTTTATCTTTATATTCTTGAGCTATAGTGTTAGAAACTGCTTGGAATAAACTATGAATAAAAAATATATTTCATTTAGGAATAAAAAAAGCGGCACAATCCTATTTTTTTTCTTATGGCTTTTTTCTTCGTTCTCATCTGCCTTACCGAAATTAAATGGGGTGGCGGTTCATAGCCAGTTTGGAAAAGAGCAATTTATCAGTGGCTTGTTGGCAGATAATCCATCAAAAGATGCTAAACAAATGCTTCTTTATAACGCGGATAAAACAATACAATTGAAAATCATTAACCCTGATGGAATTCAACCAAGAAGATTTAAATCGATTTGGTTTGATAGTATTGCTGTGAATACCAGCTCTGATGAGCTTTCGAGTATTTCCGACGAAATATCTCTGTTTGAACGATCTTTAAGTTTCAAGTTGTTACTGAATGATGTTTTATCTGTTAGCCGCTTCGGTGGAGTTACTTTGGTTTTATTAAATGGAATTAAGCTTGGCCATATCGAGGGAACAGTTTTTTTTGATTATTTCTTAAGAATATTTATTAGTCCAGTGCCTTTATCTAGCGGAGTTAAAGATTCTCTATTACAGGTGGATAATCTTGATAAAGATTTAGTCGCAAGATTCGAGCAAATATCGCCCAGTGATCAAAGGGTTCAAGAAGTAAAGTTATTGGTCAATAAAATAAATATTCAAAAGGAAAATCGCCAAGCCAAGCTCACTTTAGATGTTCCAAAACCTATAAATACCAACCGGCTAGTTAAGAGTAAACCGCAGGTTGCATCTCAATCACAGCAAGAAAAAAAGATCAGTACCTCGCCTAAATCATTGAAAAACCAATCTAAAAAACAAAAAAAGAATGCAAACCAAACACCTGATAAGCAAGTAATTACCAAAGAAGACATTATTGCAGAAGAAAATTATGTTGCTGCAGTGAAAGCGCAACTCAACGAATTTCTTGTGTATCCGCCAAGTGTTAAATCTAAATATATCGAGCGTACACTTTTTATGAGAGTGAACTTTGATGCAAATGGTGGTGTTAATTCTGCTAAAGCAGTTGGTCGGCCAAAAAACGACGTATTCGTGAAACAAGCTATCCAGTCAATTAACAATGCTGCGCCTTTTCCTCCTTTGCCAAAACATCTAAAAGACTCAAGTTATTCAATGGCATTGAGGGTCGTGTTTAAAGTTCATCGAATTCAGAAACTTTATGAAGTATCAATTTTGGATTAGATGTGTTCTCTGTATCGTCTTTTCTTCTTTATGTTAGCTATAATCGCTAAGACTTCTGTTGTATATTGATCAAAAATATACAAGTAAACTATTAACCTTCAAAACAATAAAAATAATATGTTGAATAAAATGACAAAAGAGCTTTCAAGTAATGCTTGAACAGACCTCAGAAGATGACACAGCAGAGAGCAACCTATTCAAAGAAGACCTTTTCTAATGATAGTACTGGGTATTTCAACTGGTTCTAAATGGCGAGTTGATATGCAAGTTTGCGTTCCGTTAATTCACTTTAAAGTAATAACTCTGCTACTTTTTTTTTCGGTTTTTGTACAAGCAAAAAAAATTCGTTTGGAAATTGCCACCTATCCAGAGCAACTTGATTCTGTTGTGAAAGCGATTATAACGGACGATTGTGTTTTAGGTGATACTGTTCCAGATAATGGCAATTATGTTGTTGCTGAAGCGATAGTGCTTTGTAAAGCGCTACGGCTTGGTGGAATTGACCCAGAATTTGAAGTCATTGCAGCTCCCTCTCAGCAGCGCGCGTTGCGTGCAATGGAGCAGGGGTTGTTTTTTACGGCTAGTTACAGTTTTTGGGGCAAGGACTTCAATTCGAAATATCTGTATAAAACGACTCAAGTTTTGCCCAGAGGAGAATATTTCAAAGGTATCTATACCACTAAATCAAACACTGAACTTTTATCGATTAAAAACATTTCTGGTATAAAAAGCTTTACTGGCGTTTCTAATCGATTATGGAAAAAAGATTGGGTTCTCTTAGAGTGCTTAGGTGTTGAAACTGTTGATACGAAAAACCACATAAATATGGCAAAAATGGTGAGTGCAGGGCGGGTTGATTTTACTCTTGCTCGGATAAAGGGAGAGGGCGATTTTTCATATTCGCTTTTTGGTGAGGAAGTGGTGCCTGTTCCCAATATCCGTTTAGTGTTTAATGACACGCATACTTTTTTGGTTAGTAAAAAATACCCCCATGCTAAACAGCTATTTGAATCCCTTGAGAGGGGATTAGATATTCTTAGAAAAAGTGGTGAATTATATAGAATTTATAGACTTGCCGATTTTTACAAAGAAGAATTAAAAAGTTGGAAAGCCTATGTGTGCGAAAATGGCGAAATAAAGAAGTTTATCCAGCCCGATAATCTTTAGGAATCTCTGGTTAACCTCCGATAAATTCTGGCTCCTAGAAAATTCCAAGATCAAGAAAGTTCGTTAAAAGCATGTCTAGATCTGCTGAAAATAAATGACGAGGAGGTCGGTATTGTCTGGAAGCCCTGTATGCCTGCATGGATGCAGGTAAGTAGAGCAACGTAGGGAGCAGTTGCAGAGGGCTATACGCCAAAGCCGAGAAGTCACTCGAGGTTAATCAGAGGGTTCCTTTAGTTTTGCACGACATCCTCGCACTAAGGAGAATTAGGATTTCTTAATCGTCAGTCGAATGCCTTCCATATCGACAATGATTGCGCGATCTCCTGGTTGTATTTCTTCACTGTTTTTATCTAGTTCGGCTCTCCAGTCAGTACCTGACCAAATCACCTTCCCCGCCTTGTCGGCAGTTACTGTCTCGATTACTTCAACCCGCTGACCTATGGCATCATGACCGGCCAAAGAGCTTGGTTTTTCCTGCCAGTTTCTTAAAGGGCGGTATAAAACTATCGAAATAACCACCGAAGAAATAACAAAGGTCGCTGTCACTAGTAGCCAAGAAGCCGAAGGGATCAAAAATGCCGTTAAGGTAGCCACAAGTGCTCCGAGGCCAATAAACAGCATCCAAAACAACGAAAACTGGAATACGATGAGCTCTATTGCTATTAATGCTATAGCCAGAACCAAATAGAACGTAAAGGGCGAAAAAGTTAACATGATAACTAACCTTTTGATCTATCAACTTGTTCTTTTAGCGTTTCAAATGCCGTAAACGCTTTACTTACGACAGAAGTCACATCAGAACCATCTGAAGGGATCAGCGCTATGGTCCCTTCGCGCGCTAATTTTTCAAATGCTGTAATATATTGTTCAGAAAGCTGTTGAGCTACCGCGGTAGTTCCGCCTTGTTCGTTAATCGCGGCAGATATTGTTTTAATAGCTTCTGCACGTGCTTTAGCTTCAATTTCTACTGATTGCGCGGCACCTTCTGCACGAAGGATTGTGGCTTGTTTGTCCCCATCGGCTTCGTTAATTTGTGCTTGGCGGTATCCCTCGGAAGTTGTCACGGCTACTCGACGCTCTCGCTCCGCTGCCATTTGCTTTTCCATCTCTTCGAGAATAGAGCGAGGCGGTGAAATGTCTTTAACTTCGTAGCGTAAAACCTTGGTTCCCCAGGAGTCAGATGCCTCATCAATTGCCTGGGTGACTTCAGCATTAATGTTGTCGCGAGATTCAAAAGTTTGATCCAAGCTAAGTTTACCTATTTCGGCACGCATACTGGTTTGCGCCAATTGAGTGATAGCAAAAACGAGGTTTTCAACTCCGTAAGAAGCAGCCTTCGGATCCATGACTCTAAGATAAAGCACGCCGTCGATACCGAGCGACACGTTATCTTTAGTAATGGCCTGTTGAGCTGGAACATCGATTGCGAATTCTTTTAATGAATGTTTGTATTGCACCTTGTCGAAAAAAGGCGTAAGAACATGAAAGCCAGCTTCGAGCGTGCGAGAGTATTTTCCCAGACGTTCGACCACATAAGCCATATTCTGTGGCACAACACGGACAATATTGCTTAAAACTAGAATTAAGACGACAGCAGCGCCGACCAAAAATGCGATAGATTCCATACAAGACTTCCTTTGATTAGTTTTTCATTTATGCTCTAAGTTGGGGCCATATTTAAACTTATTCAAGTTCAACTATGAATTTTCGAGCGTAAAATTGACTTTTGCACAGCTCCTGAATAGAATTCGCGCCCTTGAACAACACCAAATTTGGGGCCTTAGCTCAGCTGGGAGAGCGCAACACTGGCAGTGTTGAGGTCAGCGGTTCGATCCCGCTAGGCTCCACCAAAATTAAAAAAAACGCCCTTGTGGCGGTTTTTTTAATTTCGCGATAGCTAAAGTGCTATGGTTCTAGGCTTCGGTTCAGAAAATCGCTTGGAGCGATTTTGAACGCCTGAAGTGGCGGCCCGCAGGGCGAACGCCATGGATGGCGAGAGTAATCCCGCTAGGCTCCATCATTTTAAAAAATCTCTGTCGCCCAATAACTACACGGGGTTTTCCGTTTGAAGGCTTTTTCAAATTTAATATACCGCTGAGCACATTTTTACAAAAATGTACAGATAGTGTGCGAATAAGCCTTAATTCTTAATGTTGCTGATTTTAAAGAAGTTCTTATAATTCCTCCTGGCGGGAAGATATGAAGTCTGCATTCCCAGTACCAGTAGATCAATTTCGACATGACTGAATATTTAATTGATAGTCCAAGGTGCTGCTTGCTCCTTGAGCATCAAATGACCCAGTGACTGGCATGGTATCTTCTGGGTGAGCTGCCGCTGCGATAGTCACATGAGTGTCGGAGACCACTTCACCGTGAGTTGGATCATAAGCGCACCAGCCAGCACCTGGAATGTAAACTTCAGGCCAGGCATGAAGGTGACGCTGCTTGCTTTGGACATCACCTTTTTGATAACCACTAACAAAGCGCGCCGCAATCCCTTCTGCACGACAACAATCGACAAACAACAAGGCTAGATCTCGACAGGCACCTTGACGCGTTTTTAAAGTCAATGCCGGTTTTTGAGGGGGGCCAGCATGGCGGTGAATTTGGCAAAACTCACTGTGCAATTGTTGATTTAATTGAGTTAAAAATGCCAAAGTTTGATGATTGACCGCCACGCTCAACTCAGCTGCAAATGCGGTGACACTATCGTCCATATCAATCCGTTGCAGATAAACTTGAACATAGCTGTAATCGTCTTGATGTTGTATCGGTAGAGATAAGGCTTGTGACTCTAAAAAACCACCCAATGACGTTAGCTTGTGAGTATCAATGGTCATATTAACTTGAATGTCTAAGTGGTCTGTAAGGCCATCAAACCAGATTTGTCTTACTCGGTTGCCTTCCAAGTCTAAGTATTCGTTGAAACCTACTGGAATGGGTTCAATTTGGATTTGATAGTTAATAACACTCTGGAGGCTGTCGATTCTGGGATAAAAGCGCAACAGTTGTGAACCTAATCGTACTTTTTTCGAATAGGCGTAGCGAGTATGGTGTTGGATTATGAATCGCATGGAGCAGGCTGTGTTGAGATCAACCTCGGTTGTGTTGGTGTAAAAGCCTCAACTTGAACCAATTTCACCTGAGGATAGATGGGCGGCCCATATTGATTATAAATAGCAACATCAGCTGCGTCGCGGCCATAGCCAACCGCGACGTAACCGCCACCATGCTCAACGACGGCATCAAAGGTATACCAACGGCCTCCGACATAAGCTTCAAACCAGGCATGGAGATCCATTGGTTGGAGTTGGTAGAGATAACCCACCACCATTCTGGCAGGGATACTTAAGCTACGACATAGTGTAATGCCTAAATGGGCCAAATCACGACACACACCGTAGCCTTTTGAATTCACTTCAACAGCAGAAACTGGTAGCTCGCTGCTTCCGGGACGATAATGAATGTTTTCTTTTAGCCATTTGACGATGGCGGACACTTGATCGTAACCAGCCCACTGACCATGAGTAATCTCGCTGGCCATTTGATGAAAACGTTCTGATTCGCAATAACGGCTAGGCAGTAGATAACTCAAAATGTCATTGGGTAGGTTTTGGATTTCGACAAAGGGTGCTCCGAAAGCCTGATCAATGGTATCGGCCGTCATAACCTCGGCGTTGGTGATAATGCTAAAATGCCCTTGTGGTGCAACCAATCGCTGACAGAGATTGCCGTATTCATCGGTAAACTCCGTCACGGGAACGTAAGGAGCAAGCTTATATTCCTCTCGCGTAACCCATTGCTGGGCACCACTTCGTGGCCGCAACATTAACACGAAGGGTAGTGGTGTAGGTATATTAAATTCAAGATTGCAGCTAACTCTTAACCACATATTCAAACCTTTTTTGCTAAATATAATACCAATACATTACATTCATGATTTTTGAAAAGTATACTGCGTAAAAGTACCGTTCTTTTTTACTTTTCCTTCTTCGTCAACTTTTATCGCCTTGTATTGAAACCCTAGACCTTCCATTGACTTTTTTATTTTCCCAGCCTTGCGTCTACCAGGATCAATTAACATAACTTTGCCTTTTGCTGCCAGGTGGCAATTAATATATACCGAAAGAAGTTCGCAATCAGCTGCTTCATAGATTAAATCACTTCCTATTATTAAATCGAATTTTCCATGGTTACTTATAGGGTGATTCCAGTTTCCATGTATGTATTTTATAGTGTGAATATCATTGCCTTTTGCGTTTTTAAACAGAAGTGTTTTTACCAGTGGGTGATAGTCGCTGGCTGTAATATCTGCATCCTTATAAGCCGCAATTAAGCTTGCTATTCCAATGCCACAACCTACTTCTAAAACGCTCAGATTTGTGAGATTGAGCTGACTTACCACTCTGGCTAGAACTAAACCAGAAGGCCAAACCAATCCTGAAATGGGCCACATACCATCTGTAATCCCCAATTTCTCGGCTTTTTTATCGGGGTCGTAAAATTGGTTCTTGTTCGCTAATGAAACAATGTTTAGGGAAATGCCATTGATGGCGATGGTTTCTTGTTTTGTTTTATAAAATGACATCAATTTATTCACTTTATTAGGTTAAAATTCGAATATGAAAAATGAGCAAATCGGAGAAATTAGTGAAATCCTAAAGTTTATCTGATGTGAGCATTCCGAATAGAGATTGTTTTGTGCAATCTATTTTTTGTTAAAGCAAAAAAAATTATCGTAAACAATCCATTATATGGTTTTCGACTCGCTCTTGTCGCAAGTTAACATGTATTTAAGTAAATCCGGTCTCTGGTTGTTTTGCAGTCATTACTAAAGGTAGAAAATTGTCAAATTCAGGATAAATTCTTTCCCAAAAGAACCTCAATCAGATTTATTATTAATACCCTTCTCCTGCGCTAAGGAACTCAGTGTATCCCGTTTAATATCAATAGTGCATCTTCCAGTTTTTTATGTTGGAAACTTTTGTAGCGATAGATTGTTTCTGTCGAAGAGCTAATGCCGTATTTTTCCATTAGCGTTTCTTTTTTTTCATTCATGTTATCTATTATCTCCGAAAAGTATTCGATTTTAGTTGCGCAGTTCTTGTGCATCGTGACATTGGCTTCCTTATTCGACTTTCTTTACGCAAGAGTTATTTTGTTGAAGGTACCCTGAATTACAATTCCACGCGCTACCAGAGTAGTTAATGTGTGCATTATCAGGAATTTTTATTGCGATACAGCTATTGCGAGTTTTTGCGAATCCGCGTTCACATTTCCAATTATTTCCAGAATTATCTAGATAACTATTTGGGGTGAGAGTTACCTTTAGGCAAGTGCCGTTTTTTTTTGAAAAACCACGATCACAAACCCAATTTTTACCATAACGGTCGAGAAAAGCATTGTCAGGCACTTTGATTTTCGTACAAGCATTATTTTCTTCTTTGTATCCACGAAGGCATTCCCAGCCTTTATCATACGCCGATCCAGTCGCAAACCCATTATCCGGTATGACGATCTTTAGACAGTTTTCTTCGACTTTTTTAAAGCCCTTCTGACACTCCCATCCTGGTTCACTGTCACTGCTATTGATGTATCCATTTTCTGGAACAACAATTTTTTGGCAGTAGTTTTTATTAGCGAGGTAACCGTGGTTACATTTCCAGCCTTTGCCATATTGTGAATCTTCTAATAGATATCCGTTATTAGGCACATTTATAGGTAAGCAGCGCTCATTTTCTTTTTTATAGCCTCGCTGACACCGCCATTCTCTGCCTGAGGAGTTGAGATAGGCGTTTTCAGGCACTTTTATGATAATGCATTTTTTATTTTCTTTACTAAAGCCGCGATTGCATTCCCAACGGTCGCTATATCGGCTTTTATGTGAATTCTGTGGTCTCTCATAATTTTTACTATTTTGAGGCAGCACAATGTTTGAAGAAAACAAGAGCATTACACCCAAAAAAAATGTGCCCAACAAAGCGGTTTTATTTCTAAAAATCATTTTCATTCGCCATAAAAAGTTAAATATGGAGTGGACGGTGGTCATATCCATTTGGTCTAAAATAGCGCTGCTTGGGAAGCAGGAAAGACATGGGTCCATTGTTCGGTTTTTAGTTCTTTGGTGAGACAATATTCAATGAGGTGAGCAATGGTTTGATCGTAAGATAGGCCCAAATCGATTCTACAAGCTTCAGGAAAGTAGCTAGAACCGAGTGTCATTCCTGGAACTAAATTGACTTCCAAAAAGTGGCACTTTCCTTCAGTATTTGATTTGATGTCAATGCGAGCAAAACCTTCGGCTCCCAAACCGACAAACGCCTCAAAGGCCATCCTATTAACATTACGCTTAATTTCTTTATCGGTTATTTTTTTGAGAACTTCAGTGTTTCCCTTTTTAGTTTCTTCGCTTAGTATTCGATGCCCTTGATTCGATTTCGGTGGAATTATTTCAACAGCGGAAACAAGCAATTCGCCACTTTTTGTACTGATTATAGCTACTGTATATTCTCTTCCTGGTAGGTATTCCTCAGCGAGTGCGGGTTGACTATATGAATTTTGCAGTGAGTGAACTTTGCTATTAAACTCATCGAAAGAAGAAACATGTGACTGCTCATCAATACCATTGCCATTTGCCGCCCCACTTGGTTTTAAAAATAAGGGGTATTTAATGGGTAAGTCGTCGCTTCGTTGAAATTCACCGGCCGATGCAGTAAAAAAATCCGCCGTTGCAATACCTTTTTTTCGCAAATGAAGTTTTGCTAATATTTTATCTGAATCAAACTCCAGCGTACTTCTTGAAGAGCCCGAATAAGCGATGTCGTGTTTTGAAAAGTAGTCCGTTAGCCATATTTTTTTACCATTTTCTACCGGTATATATTTGACTGCCAGCACTACTAAGTCAGGTTCTCGCCGCGATACTCTATCTAAGTCATCGAATTTTTTGCACGAGCTAATTCGGCATCGGTGCCCCATTTTTTGTATTGAATTTAAAACATTTCGGCAAGAACTGTAGTTGCCAAAACCAGTTTCATGAAGCGTTTCAGTCGGTGTAGTGATTATTTCAATATTCATAGCAATCCTGACTTACGTGTAAGTCGTAGTGGGTTCGGACGCTGGAACTGGTTAAATCGAGGGAAAATGAGCGCGGAAGAGTATGACTATGTGCACTAAGGAACACTTGATGGAAGCAATGTCAGCAAGCCAGTATGCGCTTTAAAGAGGCGGCTGTATATCTTTATTTGCTGTATCTTGAATTGGGACTGTGGTGATTAATATAGTAAGGTCTGCTATTTCAAAGCTTTTTGTCCGATGCACTGACTTGATTCAGGTGGAATCCAGGGGTTGATTGAGTAGAGAAATTCCGTATTAATCTCAACAGTGCTTTTCCCGCTTATATTAATTGGATAGAAAGGATTGGTGGTAATTGGGCTGGTTATTAAATTCGATATTCCTCTGGCGTTATTCGATGTATCTGATTTGTAGATAACGAATTTATCTATATTGACATTGTATTACGAAGAAAGAAACCGTTTGACTTTTGTAGTCTTGGTCTATACTTTTCTCATAGCTTGAATTAAGCCATTTTTTATATCCTTCATTTCGTCGTATTTCTTGCAAGTCCTCGTTCTGTAGTTTTCTAAATAATTGTCTCTTTCCCGCTATTCATGCCTGATGAAGGCACTTTTATATTTATCCTACAGGAAATACTGTTATGTCTAATACAACTACTGGAACCGTAAAATGATTCGACGAATCAAAAGGTTTCGGTTTTCTTGAGCAGAAGTCTGGTCCAGATGTTTTTGCTCATTTTAGTGCTATTGCAAGTTCTGGGTTTAAAACCTTAGCAGAAGGTCAGACTGTTGAATTTAAAGTAACGCAAGGTCCAAAAGGACCACAAGCAGAGAATATTGTCGTCGTTTAAACGACAGGTTATGAATTGCGTGGGTGTTGCTAAAACGCCAGGCAATTTTGTTTTATGACCGATGTTCATCAAGTACATCAAAATTCTTTTCGGCCCACTAAAAATCGTATTTCTATCTATTCGACGTCACGCTTTTGCTGTGACATCGCCAGCATACCTTGCAATTCTTGTACTCTATTTCACCCAAGTGACTCAGGCTGCCCCTCAAAAAATCGCAACGTTTTGACAATACCAATTGAGAAAATAATTAATGATAAATGCTTCAAACGCTGTAATTACAGATACTGATATCCATAACTATACACACCCTATACCCAATCGAAATTTCATAATTGATCTACTGAAAAAAGGTGGAAAACCGTTAAGCAAAGATCAATTAGCTCGCTTTATGAATTTGTCCGAAGATGCTGAGCTGGAAGGATTACGGCGTCGTTTACGCGCAATGGAGAGAGATGGTCAACTAATATTTGAGCGTGATCATGGGTAACGTGTCTTAGATAAAAAAGATCTGATCTGTGGTCGTGTGATTGGCCATAGTAACGGTTTTGGTTTTTTGGCTTGTGATGAAGGCGGTGATGATTTACTTCTAGGTAGGAGGGATATGGAAACGCTCTTTGATGGAGATCGTATACGCGTTCGTTTATCTGGAAAAGATCGCCGAGGTCGTGATAAGGCCAGATTGATTGATGTGATAAAACGTTACACAGATCAAGTGGTTGGGCAATTACACAATGACAAAGAAGGTTATTTTATCGTTCCGAGAAATAAACGAAATACTCATAAAATTGATGTTGATAACAGTCAATTGTTAGGTGCGAAGGTTGGTCAATATGTCGTTGTTACAATAATGGACTACCCATGTCATCAGTATCTAGCATTCGGAAAGGTTAAGGAAGTGCTTGGTGACGTGAATGCGCCGGGAATGGAAATTGAAGTTGCTATACGTGAACACGATATCTCTCATATTTGGCCTGCGTCGGTAGAAAAAACGGCAGCGTCTTTGGGGAAAAATGTTTTAGCACCCGATACATTATATCGTGTTGATTTAAGACGTTTACCTTTCATCACTATTGATGGTGACGACGCAAAAGACTTTGATGCTGCTGTTTATTGTGAACCGAATGGTCGCGGGTGGCGTTTGTGGGTCGCAATTGCCGGTGTGTCTCATTATGTTTCTCCTGAGAGTGACTTAGATATTGAAGCGCAAAAACGGTGTACCTCAGTCTACTTTCCTGGGCATGTCGTTCCAATGTTGCCAGAATCGTTGTCAAATGGACTGTGTTCGTTAAACCCCCATGTGGACCGTTTAGTGATTGCCTGTGAGATGCAAATCAATAAAGCTGGGAAACTCACCGGTTACGAGTTTTCTGAAGCAGTTATTCATTCAAACGCGAGACTAACTTACACACAAGTTAACGCATTGATAAACAAGCCAGAGTCTACTTTAGGTAAGTCAGTGAAGCATGATCACGCGCATCTTGTTTCGCATATTTTCGAGCTTCAGAGTATGTACGGCGCGTTAAAAAAAGCGCGAGATAAACGTGGGTCGATAGATTTCGAGACTCAAGAAGTTTCTTTTCAATTTAATAAAGCGCGTAAAGTCGAACGGATAAATCGTATTGAACGAAATGATGCGCACAAGCTTATTGAAGAGTGTATGTTGTGTGCAAACGTCGCGACTGCACGTTTCTTAAATAGATTGGATTTGCCTGTTTAAAGCGATTGGTATTTAACGAGATTTTATTGAATCGGATCTATAGGTTTTAACTCAAACTCTTGAAGTGAATTGACTACTTTTCTTACCGCGTCTATTCGGTCAGATCCAATACTGTAAGTAGCGAAAACCTCTCTTTTTACCGATTCAGTCCCCTTGACTATGTGCAGGTGACTCTCGACAAGTAATGGTTCGACAAGTGGTTTAGGTAAAAATCCTGCACCACCTTTTGACAACATAAACTCCAACGCAATATGCGTTTGGCTTGTGTGTAATTTGGGTGCAATTGGTTCTGCAAATAATTTTGCGAATTGAAGGTTAAATGCTGTTCCCCAGTCAACAAATATATAACCGATATCTACTATTTCTTCTATGTCATGTATTTTTTTGCTGGATACTAAAACCAGTTCGACTGATCCTATTTTCGAGTGATGAATATCACTAACACTCGGAGGGTCAAACGAAACTCCAATATCTAAACGACCAGCTAATAAAGCTCTACTAATTTCTTGCGGTGAATTAATTTCTGTGCGAAAGAAAAAGCGGGGGTATAAATCGGCTATTTTAGGTAGAAGTGACTGTAAGAATGTGTCCCATAAATTGGAAGTTCCACCTATCGCTAACTGGATATTCTTTGATTCAGACACGCCTACATCTTGCAGCGCAAGTTGCCAGGTAGCCAGTATGTTCTCTGCATGAGGTAATAAACGTTCCCCGGCGCTGGTCAGCAATATGTTCTTCCGTTGGCGTGTAAATAGCTCCGTTCCTATTATCTCTTCAAGCTGCTTTATTCTAGAGCTTATGGCCGACTGTGTGAGATAAAGGTTCTCCGCCGCATTTCCAAAATGTCGCGTTTTCGCTATTTCTATAAACGTTCTTAATAGATCTGTATTCATTTTACGATCAAATATTTCTATCGAAATAAGCAAAAAAAGTCATTTTACACTTTTCTGAGCTAATTCCATAATCCGCAAAAAATAGCGTAGATTTCATAAGAGGGTGAAAAATGGACGCTTTTGAAACAGGAAAAAAGTTTTTTGACGATAAGAATTTTCCATATGGTATATCGAAAAGTGGCCAGTTTAATATCAATCAAGCGGAATTGTTAGAAAAGTATGGTAACGCCTATAAGTCGCTATATTTAGATAAAATGCTGCCAAGATGCGTAAAAGAGCAAAATTTTGTTAATTATTTCTCGGGTTTGGATTCGGTCCCTGATGAGCATACGGTGGTATGGGCAAGGTATATTAAGCTTACCGAGCCGAAAAAAGAACACGGTGCTGGTTGCCCTTACGTTAACACTGCGTCGGTGAGTGTTGAGTCCGATTCAGACGATGTTTTTTAGTTGATTTATAAGATTAAAAAATCTTATTGAAATGTCGTTTTAAAGGTGTAGTTAATGAAAATCTGCTTTCTTATGTATCTGTGGGCCAATATAGACCCTAGTTCTGATTCCACATTAAGGCTTATACATGAAACGGCCGCTAGGGGCTGGACCGTTGCCGTTACGACACCCAATAGCCTGACTATTCGAGATTCAATAGCTCATGCTTTCTGTAATGTTTTAAAAAAACAGGAAAAAATATCGAGTAATGTATCTTCTTTCTATCAAAAAGCAGAATTCAAACGCTGTAAATTACCCTTAGCAGGCTTCGATGCCATCATTATGCGTGCGAATCCGCCTTTGGATACGACCGCGCTTAACTTTTTAGATTCGGTAAGAAACGATACTTTTATTCTCAATGATTTAGACGGGTTGCGTATTGCAAATAACAAACTCTATACCGCTTCTTTTACAGGTGAGGCGAGTAAATACATTCCCGCGACTCATGTTTCAAAAAGCTGTGATTACTTAGAGCAAGTGTTAACTGAGTCTCCAACTGAAAAAATGATAATGAAGCCGTTAAATGGGTATGGAGGTAAAGGTGTCATTGTCGTGGAGAAAAGTGCCTTGCAAAGCTTTCGATCCCTGTTGGATTTCTATATTGGGGAGGACTCAGGAAATTATGTGATTCTCCAGGAATATGTTGAAGGTGCTCATAACGGAGATGTTCGCATATTAATGCTTAATGGAGAACCTATTGGAGCTATGCGACGCGTTCCAGCTTCAAATGATGTTAGGTCGAACATTCATGCAGGTGGGAAAGAGGTTAAACATACTTTAACCAAAGAAGAAAAAGCGCTTTGCAAATCCATCGGTCCTCAGTTAGTTCGCGATGGTCTCTATTTTGTCGGGTTAGATGTAATTAACGGAAAGCTTATTGAGGCGAATGTACTTAGCCCTGGTGGAATTACAAGGATCAATAAATTAAACCGTGTAAAACTGCAAAAACTCGTAATAGATTTTGTTGAAAATGTGGTGTCAGCTAAAGACTTGGTCGTTGAACGAAAAAATAATTTCCGTAAGGTAATCGATGATGCAGAAGTTATCTAAAGATCAGATCATCGAAAAAATACAAACGGGTCAATTATTTGAATGTGAATCGATCGATGGCGCATTTGTATTAAAAATTCAGGAGTATACTCCCGTCGTTTGTGCAGCTGTACATGCAGGCGATAGACTGAGAGAAAGTTTAGTTAAGTTTTGTGCGCTCTCAAAAGAAGAGCGAAAACATGAAGAAGACCCCTTTACTGACCAGTTCATACAGTCAATGCCTATTACCTTAGTAGCCAAAGATTCACGCTACGAGTATGACTTAAATCGACCAATATCACGCTGCATATACTCACGGGCATGGGGTAAAGAGGTATGGGCTAAAAAGCTCTCTCAAAAGGAGCGAGAACTAAGCATTAAAAAGCACAGAAATTTTTATTCCGTTTTAGACGCACTAACAAGCAAGCTTGAAGCACAATTTGGGACAAGTTTAATCTTTGATGTTCATTCATACAACGCTGTTAGAATTAGTCGAGATACGCCAACATTTAATATCGGAACGGAACAAATTGATCTGGATCGCTGGAATAACGTTTTAAAATATTTGAATAGCCGTTTAGAGAAAATTGTATTACCTAATTTTCCTGTTAAGGCATCGTTTGATGATGTTTTTTTTGGAAGAGGGTACTTGATATCTCATATCAATAGTCGGCATGCAAATACGCTTGTCATTCCTCTAGAAATAAAAAAAATATTCATGGATGAGGCTACCCATGAGCTGTTTCCGCTATTGTTTGGTGAACTACACACACAGTTTTTACATTGCTTAACGGAAACGTCAGCGTATTTTATGCGAAGATTCACTAAAAAAGTGCGTGTAAAACGAACCGATTTATTAACATCTAAAGTCGATACATCAATTCTCAAAGTTGATAAAGCACTACACTCATTAGCAAAAAATTTAGAAACGCTAAACTATATAAATCCGACAAATATCACTCAAGAAAAAAAATCCTTTTTCAATAAAAAGTTTAATTACGAGCCTGAGTTTAAATACAGACCATTAGAGATTGATCCGTTTTTGTTTCGGGAGCAACTCTATCGTTTACCGGTAGATTTAATTCAAGATCCAGATATTCAGTCACTTTATCGTGATGTGATTGATGGGCTGTCGACAAAAATTGATATGCTCGTGAATGCCGGAAGAGATAATTTTGTTTATAACTCTTTAAGATATTACGGGGAACCCAGTTACGACGACGAAAAGAATGCTGAATTTCTTTTGCATGCATGTGATTTTGAAGTAGAGGAAGAAGAAGTTATTTCCGCAAATGAATTAGTTGAGAGGTTTAAAGCAAGCGCCAAAGCTTGGGGAATGCCGTGTAAAGTTGAACTGTCGTCAAAGTTAGTGGCCGCTGCAATGGTCTCGAATAGTCGAAAGACAGTGCTTGTTAATAGAGATACGAAAAAAACTGAGACAGATGCGCGAGCGCTAATTCATCATGAACTAGGCGTGCATATGGCGACAACGCTTAATGCAAATCTCCAAAAATTAAAGGTATTCTCAATTGGATTGCCAGGTAACACAATGACGCAAGAAGGTTTGGCGATTCTCAACGAATACCATAGTGGAAATTTGCCATTAAGACGGCTCAAGAGGTTAGCGCTTCGTGTTTTGGCAGTAAGAGAAATGTTAAAAGTAGGGGATTTTAGACACACTTTTCACTTTCTCTATGAAGACAAAAAAATGCCTGCAAATGAAGCGTTTTCGTTAGCCGTTAGAGTACATCGTGGAAATGGATTTACAAAAGATTATCTATACCTTAGAGGTGTAAGTGAAGCGTTGTCGCTATCAGAACTGGCAGACATAACAGGTTTGTATGTGGGCAAAACAGGTTTTCAATATCTTGGTGTTATTAATGATCTTATCGCTCGTGAAATTGTTTCTTCTCCGAAATATATCCCAGAGTACCTGTATCATTCAAAACAATCATCCGAGATTCTGAATTATTTGATCCGTTCGATTCGAACAAAACAAGGTGTACGCAAAAACGTACTTTTGGAAAAACAAGCAGCTTAATTTTCTGCATAACTAAGGGTGAAACAATGAATAAAGTGTTTATTACAATGTTGTTATTATTAGCGACCTCTGTATCGGCTAATGAAGAGGAATATGACGCCGAGGATGTCGTTTATAATTGTGAAGAGCATGGTTTTTATATAGAAGAGCCATCTGGAGATATTATTGATTGCGAACAGGATGTTCAAGAAGAGGAGATAGATGATTCGCAGTCGGAAACTAGTGAAGATCATGGAATAGACGACACCGCTGAATAACCGCTTTCAAACCTACCTTCTTCAATGCTGCCCGGAGCATGGATGCGCCGAATGCATCCCGCTAGGCTCCACCAAAATTAAAAAAAACGCCTTTATGACGATTTTTTTGACCATGTGGATGTTATGATTCTTAGATTTGATTTATCAAAAATCCCATAGTGGGATTCAGGCCGTTCGAATGGGTTGTCCGAAGAGAGTCATAAAGTATGAATTATCCCCTTAGATTCCAAAATTTTTTTAAATACTGTCTGATTTATTTTTTCAGATTGCAAATGTACAAGGAGGCTTACTGTGCTAATTGGTTATAAGTTAAATCGGACTATCGTTGGAACTTTGTTTTTTTTGTGGGCGTTTTCTGCTTTAGCTATCAAAGATGATTTAGTTGTTTACTCTTCACTTCCACAAATAAAGCATATATCACTTTCTCCAAGCGGTGAAAAAATTGCTATGCAGCAAATGGTGGAAGGGAGAAAATATTTAGTTGTTATGTCGCTAGTAGATGGCTCCGCAATTGCATCGGCAAATATCGATGGACTGATATTAAAGCGATTAGAATTTATAAATGAGGATCAGATATTATTGATTAATACTGTTTATGCTAACTCTATGGTATGGGTAGGTAAGCAGGAATTCGATGATGCACTTATCTATGACCTAAATAGAAAGACTATTGAGACTGCATTCCACAGAGGGAGACAAAATCAGAGAGGAGATGGGGTTTCTCCGTTTACGATCGATATTAATAACTTTGTTGGAATCAACAAAAAAGACAATACGATTCTTATGACAGCTCTTTTATCAAATGATGATAGAGGTAATTTTAATGCAATCTTCTCTCGATCTCTAGAGAAAAAGTATAAAGAACGACTCTTTGAAAAGGGCAAAAAAATACCTTAGATTTCTTTGTGGATGAAGAAGGCGAGCTTTTAGCCTTAGAAAATTACAATGCGCTCTCGAAAATACATAGCATAGATGCAATAAAACCCAGGTTAAAAACAAATATATTTTCTCAAAAAACTAAAACATTGAATTATTGGTTTGTCGGACGAGATAAATCCAGCTCAAAGCTTTATTTTATTGATGAATTAGATGAAAGTGTAAGCAGCTCGAAAAATAGAGGTCTATTTTCACTGAATTTAAAGAGTGGTGAAATAAAAGTTGAAATTTATGACGTTAACCGAGATATTGTTAAAGCTATAACTGGTAACAATCGTGAAGTTTATGGAGTGGTATATGGTGGGCTTTTTCCCAAGATCAAATTCTTAGATGAAAAAGTTAATGATCGATTTCAGAAGATTACTAGTCAGTTTCCTGATCATTTGACTCATTTAGAATCTTGGAGTCGGAATTTTAAAGACATACTTGTTTATGTTAACGGACCTAGCTTAATTGGAGATTACATTCTATTTTCAGAGGGTAAAAAACCGAAATTTCTTGCTAAGTCTTATCCAGATTTAAATAAAAGTGATTACCAACCTGTTCTCAGGACGGCGTATAAAGCAGACGATGGCCTTGTTATTCCGACTCTTTTAACTGTGCCTGAAAAAAGACAAAATGAAACCAGCTTGCCTGCGATAATCCTTCCTAGTTCAAACCCTTTATCTCGTATCAGTCTCGAGTTTAACCCTTTTTCGCAATACTTGGCGAAAAAAGGTTATTTGGTTATTCAACCGCAAGTGAGACTGTCGAGCGGTCATGGCGCAAATCACATCATCGCGGGACATGGTGAACTCGGTAGAAAAACCATCTCTGATATCATCGATGGTATCGAGTACTTTGCTGACCAGAATATTATTGATTCTAATCGGGTATGTATTATTGGTCGTAAATATGGAGGTTATGCTGCGTTAGCCGCAGAAGCTTTTTACCCGAATAAAATTCAATGTGTTGTTTCCATTAACGGTATTACAGATTTATCTGAAGTTCGGAATTACAGATGGAAATCGCTATCTAGAAATTACATAGAAATGTACGTAGGTGGAGATGACTTTAAGTCATCATTGTTAAAAGCGCGGTCGCCAATACATCATACTGGAAATTTCAATAGTCCTACTTTATTGATTCGATCTAAAGAGGATGGCGTAGTTGATATTGAACACTTTAAGAAAATAAAAAAACGTCTTAAAAAAGCAGATATACCTGTTTATATCAAGGAAATTGAAAAATCGGATCACCATTTTTCTAAATCACAAGGTCGTAGAGTTCTTTATTCAGAAATAACTAAATTTTTAGAAAAGCATTTTCCTGCTAGAAAAAATAAGTAAAATTAGAGTACAGGTTTAATTAACAGGTTTTCTGCTTGTTTTGTATTGGTCTTGGTTGCACTGTTTCATTATTGAATTGCGAACCTTGTTGTGAATCAGTAATTGAGTGGGAAAATCAAACCCACTCAATTTTAAATGTTTCATTAATTTTATTTTCAGGGCTTTCTTAACTACAAATTGAATCGGATAGATGTATAGAACTGCTTAATACAAGCGATTTTAGCGCTCATAAATCATAGTATTTTATATGCCAAATTTTAAAAGGTACTTCGTTGATCTTAAAAACTAATTTTTCACAGTTGTGTTTGCAAGATTGTATTTTAAGAACAGGTTTCAATTTCACTAAGATCGGTACCTTTTAAGAACCAAGTTTCGAAGTTACCATAAATATATCCAAGCTTTTCGACATTTTTGTCGCTTAAAAAAACCCTTTCTCTTTCGTGGATAATATCGTTAAACTTTGAATCAGGTTGCTTTTGCAATACAACGCCAATATTTTCATAGTGAACAAAATAGTACACTTTTTTTCCTGCTAGTAAGTACATTAGGCGGGTCATCTTTTCTTCCTTTTTAACGTTGAGTTATTTATTTTAAATTTAATATACAACTTAAGAAGACGATACTATCTATAGATTCGAACCTTAGTTACAAATGATTGGCATTTAATAATTGAAATAAAATACTCAATCACATTTTCGATGATTGTTTTATAAATTATGTCACAATGATGAAATTGAACTGGTCTTACCACTTTATGGATTTAAAATTAAGAAGATTATTTAAGTTCTAGTTAAAAAAACGCATAGACGAATATATAAATCAAAAAATTAAGAAATTTATATTCAATTTTATATAGAGTTATTTCCTAAATAACTGTTTGTGTCGATTACGTTTACACCTGCATTGTTTTGTCGAAATAGTTTACATAAGTCAGTTTTATTTTTCTTTATCTATTCTTTTTTAGTCTTTAAATAAAAATTAATTTAACTTTTTTTTAATATTAATCTAATACTATTAGAAAAATTAACTTGGGATAAGGGAGATTTAGAATATGTTTAAAAAACTATTGTTAGGAAGTATCTTTGCATCAGTTATTTCGGTTGATGTTCACTCTGCTAGTGTTTTTGCTAAGATCGAAGTAACAGATATTCGTATTGTGAGTGTTTCAGATGGCCTTGATTTTTCATTAGAACTACAAAATCGTTCCACCTTAGTGAGCTCATCCATAGATCGTTTATCCGATGATATAGAGTCTAGAGAATCACATGTGATAGGTGAAGATAATTCTGTTGCAATAAGTAAAGTAAATACTAGTCCCAATAATTCAGTTGAAGCCTTTGCTTCTGTATTGGGGCGTGGGTACAGCGAAGCTGATTTGCTTTACACTTATTTTTTTACTGGGGATGGGATAGTTAATCTAGAATATGATTTAGCATTTTCTGGATCTATTCGCGATGCAGTCAGCCCTCTTTCTCCCGATCAAAGGGGAGAGCGGTTAAATCTTATAGCGTATTTAGATGGCCATAGTATTAGCAGTTACGGCCAAACGTTTAACCGTAGTAACACTGATGAATTTGGAAGTTTTGATTATTTTGATCAGATTACTTTAACTCAAGAGCTCCAACTTTTTGATAGTGATAGTTTTGTTGACGAAGATGGATATGTATTTCCTAGTATTGGGGAGATGGAGTTACATATGGAAGTTTCAGCAACTACTGGTCTTTTTGGAGAAGAATATGCCGCAGTACCACTGCCTGCTGCTGCTTGGTTTTTCCTTTCTTCGTTGGCGGGGTTAGGTTTTGTAGCAAGAAGAAAAAGCAAAACATGTTGATTAATTTTAAGTTACAGTGATTAACTTACTAAGTTATATCATTCAATCAAAAAAATATTCAATTAGATGAAAGGATAACTCGTATGTTTTTTAGAATTTTGATTTCTATTTTGAACCTTTTCAGAAGAATGCAGCAAATATTGTATTTTCGAAATCTTAGGTTTTGATGTCTTCGCTTTTGACACCGATGATGACATCGTATTTTCGCAGCAAAAACTTCTGCGTCGATTGATCGCACTAATGTTTTAAGAGATTCAGATGAAGGCGCAGCCGCTTCTGCGAGCTCTTCTGTTATTGGAACCGATGGGTCTTTTGCTCGTAGTGATGCTTTTGGAGGGCCTAGCCCAGCTTCGGGCGGCATAGATCTTTCCGTCTCGAATTTTGGATTTGCAAGTGCGGAATTTAAACATCAATTCCTTGTGGGCATTGAAAGAGGACCTGCGCTAGGTACTGGAGGCTACGAGGAAATTGATGTGGGCGTCTCATGGGACATAGCGGTAGAGATCAGGATTAGTGATGTAGATATAGAGACATTTGAAGATCTAACGGTGTATGTTCAAGGTGTTTCTGATACTGTATCTGGCAGTAATACGTTAAATGGTTGGGCAATTTTGGCCTCAGATTTGGATGATGAAGGAGATTTTTATCTTTCCGAAACATTAACATTTTTTGGAGCTGGTGATACTCTTGTGCTGCAACACCTAAGTGGTGCTCCTTCATCAGGTGATGCTGTAGCATTTGATGGAAGGTTTTTGATGTTGGCAGATACTGGTGTTGCTGGAACTCAAATCGTTCCATTGGTTTTTCCTTTCTTCGTTGGCGGGTTTAAGCTTTATTGCTAGAAGAAAATAAAGTAATTTGCGAGGTTTGATCACAATAATATCGCTGCTAGAGCGGTTTTATTGTGATTAGCTGCTATTGCAATGATTAGGTTTTAGGATCACCCAGCCGCATACAAATATATTCTTTCCAATCACCTATATTGGTACCCTGAGATTCGATAAGCTGCAGTCCTATTGCATATTCGTCATGTTTGTTGCAAATCCAAACAACTTCGGCTACGAGATAGAATTGTTTATCGTTGATTTCTATACAAATCTGATGGATGCTATTTAGCGGCAGGCTACTTTCGCTAATTACCTGTAATCCGTTTGCTGATATATCTTGTGTTTGGTTAAATAAAATTTTTCCTTCACGCATGAAATTGGGAGAAGATTCATATTCTAGAAACACAGCGATTTCTTCTTGTAAACGAAGTTCTGAGCGTTTGTCGTTTTCTTGACTCATGGAAAATTCTCAGTTTTTAATGTGTGAATAATCTGTTCCATGGATCGGTCAAAACTACTCTCTTGTTTGGTTATTTCGGCAGATCCATTAAGAAGGTTTTCAACAACTTCGTCTTTGGGGAGTTCTTTAACGCGTATTCCAGCTTCGTTAACGAAAACATATTTTCCTGTAGAGGAATAAATCACCGCAACTTTACATAAAACATGTGTATCGCCGTCAGTGAATTTTAGCCAGCTGCCTATAGTGAGCCCCTCAACATCACGGATTGTTTTTTCTTTTATACTCTCGTATGATTTTCGTTGAAGGGCATCTTCAAGTGCTTCTTTTTCTTTTAATAGTGTAGAAATTTGATTTGTGTGTTCTTGCTCAAGTCGAGCTTTTTCTTTCTCAATTGAATCTAATTGTAAAGAATAGTTTTCTTGGATCTGGCGTTGTTTCGATTCGATATCTGCTTTGGTATCTAGCAGTAGAGTTTTTTCTGAAGCCAAAAGCGAGTTTTCTGTTTGTTGTTTTTTCAGATTGTTACGCATTTCAAGGTTTTTAATACGTAATTTATGTGTTTCCTGTATTAGCATAGATTCCATTTCTTCGTTTTGCTTTCTTAATGCATCGGCTTCTTTTTGAGCTTTATTGAGTGCTTCCTGTCTTAATTTCTCTTCTTTTTGTTTCTTTAAGTTTTCATTATCTAATTTGCACTTTTTCTGATACTCGATAAAGTATGCTTCTAATGTGTTTACAAAACACTTGTTAAAAAGTTGATGGGAATCGATTCGTGTCATTTTTTTAGTTACTAGGTCGTAGGCTAAGCCTAAGTAACCTCGAGATTTTATATGTTGCCCCAAATGGTTGACGAGCAGTAATTCGCGATTGGGTTCGTATTTGAGAGCAACTTTCACTCGGTCGATATTTGTTCCTTTACTTTCTATTTTTAGCCATTGTCCTGTTTTTAGATTTGCGACAAGTTTTATCAGTTTGTTATTTGTTTTAAGATGTTTTAAACGATTTTCTTCAAGAATTGGTTTTGCTCGATTTGCTTCCATTGGAATATTATTAAGAATATTCCCGTTTATTTCGTCCACAAGATATAAGACATTTTTAAGTTCAATATCGTCAGCAATTAAAAGTTTTTTTAGGTTAGGTCGAATACTTGGTACAGTCGCTATCTTGCTGCGGTTTTCTTCTATGGCAAAGTGCTCGATCATATTCAGCGTAAACTGCTTTAACTGAACCCAGGAGACATGACCTGGGTGTCTATCTTGTTTTCCGATAATGAGAGTTTTTCTCCATTGATTATAGAAGAATTCCGGAATACCTTTCGGAAAGCACTTTTCATTTAATTCATTGTCAAGCAATTCATCGACATATCGAATGGGCTCATTTGCTCTTATTTTTTGTTTGGCTTCGTCACAAGATTCTCTTTCCGTAATCAAAGCTTTTTGATGAAATTCTTTAAGTTTACTGAAATCTTGTTTTATTTCTTTATCTAAAAATAACTGATTCGAATCTAAATGAGTGGTAGATTTAATTAGATTGTTCCACAAATTAAGAAACCTATTCCCTTTTTCCTCAAGTAGTTGGCTCCAGCCAATTCCTAATTCAAACATTTCGTCTAGAAATTCACGGAAATAGTGTTTCGATGACTTTATAAATCGCTCGTCGTTAATGAGTAGTTTTAAGATGGGTATCTTAAGAAGTGGGATGGTGTCTTTTAGTCGTTGATCAAGGTTTACTTTTTTTTCTATTTGTTCTGTTAACAAATCTGAAAAATAAAAATCATTAATTATTTTATTAGATAGATGATACTTATTTTTTATTCTTGATGTGATCTTCTCAAGTTGATTGGCAATTGGAGCACGTACATTTAACTCAACTTCGTCAATTAAGTGTAGTAATTTGGCATTTTCGATTCTAGAAAGGCTTAAGTCCTGTTCAATATCAATAAGGGCATTGGACGTAAAGCCATCATTCAATACGTTTTTTGATGAATCAAAAGTCATTTCTCCTCCGATTTGGTTTTGGAGAAATCGTATCTGTTTCAGTTACATGACAGTTAAATCGATTCACTATGTTTAAAATATCAATTATGTTTCAGATAAATGACGGAATTTAATTAATTATAGGTTTAAATAGAGAAATTTGTGTGTTTGTGGTTGAAGGGTGGCCACTAAGGTTGTTTGTTAGTCTTTTTGGTGAAAAAGCATATTGATAAATTTAACAAAATTGAAAAATAAGCTTGTTCGATTAATCAATTTTTAACATTAGTCTGAGAAAATCCACGCGCTAAATTAGGGCTTAGCGCGCAATGTTAACTAAAAACTAAGCACAACTCTTAATTAAAATTTGTACATAAAGTTAAGTACGTAAATCGAGGAACCACTTAATGAGGCCGACATTTTTCGCTTTGAAAAGGCTGGCACTAGCTGTCATTACCTTTTCAGCTGGTGGAGCTTATGCTCAAACAACCAGTCCATCAACGAGTGTATCTCCATACATTCAATCTCACTTACCAGGTGTTGAAATCAAATCGATCCTTACCGTAGATGATGGCACCGTAGCCAAAACTGGCGGTGGTCAGATTGGTTTGACGGGTATTCCAGATGGCATTGGCATTATCGATGGTAATGAATTGACGCCAGCCGAACCTGAATTCTTCTATATGCTCGTTAACCACGAACTTAACGCGACTCAAGGCGTTGAACGTGACCACGGGAACATCGGTGCATTTGTTTCTAAGTGGAAAATTAACAAAACCACGCATGAAGTTGTTGAAGGCGATGACTTGATTAAAGAAACATTCGAATGGAATGAACTCACTTCAGAATTTGAAGCTGGAAGTTTTACATTTGATCGATTTTGTTCTTCTGACCGCCCAGAGCCAACGGCTTTATTTAATGCGGCAAGTGGCTTAGGTTCTGAAGAAATCATCTATGTGAATGGTGAAGAAACTTTTGGTGGACGTGCATTCGGCCATGTTGTGACTGGTCCTGATGCTGGTAAGACGTTCCACCTAGAGCACCTTGGTTACGCAGCTTATGAAAATATTCTTCTGAGCCCTACCGAGCAGGACAAAACTGTTGCAGTCATGCTTGATGATGCAACTAACGGTGAAGTATACGTATATGTTGGCGATAAGCAGTCTTCTGGTAACGATGTAGAAAAAGCCGGTTTAGTGGGTGGTGATCTTTACGCTATCGCAATCGAAACTAAGCCTTATGAACTAGATACAGACTTGAGTTTGACTGTAAGTGGAACAGAAACTGTTGCGTTGAAGTTGATCGGTACTGATGGTGATCGTCCTGTAGATGGTGCTGATGCTGAAGCGCGTGGCGAAGACACTATTACACCTGTTGACTCGGCACAAATGTTTGAGTCTTTGAAAATGGGTGGTCCAGAAGACGGTGCTTGGGATACTCGTCTTGGCCGTGAGAACTTCTTCTACTTTGCGACTAAAGGCACTTCTTCAAACGGTTTGAATGCTCCAACACGCATTTGGCAATTAGAATTTGATGATATTGCTGACCCTGCTCAAGGTGCTGAACTCACTCTTTTAGTAGATGGTCCTCAAAACCGTTTAGGTAGCTTGGATAATATGGATTTTGCCATGGTCGACGGTGAAGCCAAGTTGTTAATTCAAGAAGACTTGGGTGGTGAATCTCGCTTGAGCATCATTTGGGAATATGACATTGCGACAGGCCAGCTAGAAGAATTAGCTTCCCATGATCCTGCGCGTTTCTTTGATGGTGGCTCTGACTTCTTCACAACAAACGAAGAGTCTTCAGGTATCGTTGATCTTCAACATGTATTAGGTGCAGGTTGGTTTGCTGCGTCAATCCAAGTTCACACTGCTAACCGTTTGTCAGATGCAGGTGCGCTTGTTGAAAATGGTCAGTTGGTTCTAATGAATATCGACGGACGTGGTTCAGACCTTATTCGTCAACCAATCGTTTCTAGCGGTGACCTATGGGATTATCGTGTTGATGGTGTTGAGCCTGGCGCTGCATGGAACACTGCGGGTTTTGAAATCGATGCTTCTTGGAATGTCGACACTTCTGGTGTAGCAACAGGACCTGCAGAAACTATGTTAGGTTATGGTGAATCTTCTGGTACTTTAGCAACGGATTTGGTTCAACCAGAATCTCCTCGCGCAGCGGCTTATTACTTCAGAAATGAGTTTGATCTTGCTGATCCTACAGCACCAATTTTATTCGACTTGTATCTTAAAGTGGATGATGGTGCGGTTGTCTATATTAACGGTGTTGAAGTTGCTCGTTACAACTTGAATCTAGATTTAACCGTAGACAATGATACATTCGCTTCCGCAAACGAGTCTGCTGAGCGCGATTGGAAGCAAATCAATATCACTGGTGCAGATATTCCATTGCAAGAAACGGGTAACGTTATTGCAATTTCTGTTCACCAAGAAAACTCAGGCAGTTCCGATATGCGTTTAGACGTAGAGCTGATCGCATGGAATGCCTCTCCGGATGCTGGTGATGCTCCTGCTACTCCAGTAGGTCTAGTAGTTGCTGGAACGGCTGAAACACAAGTTGATTTGGCGTGGGATGCACAATCTGATGCTAAGTTTTTCCGAATTGAGCGCCAACTCGAAGGTGATGTCGCTTGGGAAGTGGTAGAAGCAGAATACCCAGGTTCATTCACGACTTATAGTGATACTGATGTGACTTCCGGCAACACATACAACTATAGAATGTGGGCTGTAAATATATACGGACGCAGTGCTTTGAGCGCTGTTGCAACTGGTACAACAACGGTTTCTTTGATCCCAGTTATCTTAGAAGAAAACTTTGAAACGCCAGACAGTTTTGGTGCCTTCACTTCAGTAGATGTGGCGGCAGATGATCGTAATTGGTCTTGGTTATTGTGGGACTTTGGTTCAACTGGTGCTGTTCAAGGAAACAACTTTGGTGGATCAGCAGCAACTGAAGATTGGTTGATTACAACAAGCCCAATTAACTTCTTGTTCCACAGTGAAGAAACCTTGCAATATGACTCACAAATTTCATTTGGTGGTCCTGCTCCTTTAGTACTTTACTCTACGGATTATGATCCAGCAGTAGATACTAATCCAAATGATGCGACATGGACTGTAATCAACGAAGATACTTCGTCAAACGGTTCTTTACAGCCTGTTGGTCCTTTCGATATTTCTGCTATCGATAACACAGCATACATTGCGTTTAAATATCAAGGTCTTGGCGGCAGTGGTGGTCAAAGCGTTCGATGGACTATGGATGACGTATTGATTCGTGGTAACTGTGGTTTCGATTTCGAAGGCGGAGAAAACAGTGATATTGAAGCTGATGAGACGACCCCTTGGGAAGTTTTCAACTTCGGTTCAGAGTTTGGTTGGATCTACGATACCCGTGCTGATCAACAAGGTGCAATCAACAACAACTTCGGTTCTGGTGTTGGTGGTGTAAATGGTACGGCTGAGTCTGATGACTATCTAGTGAGTCCTCCAATCTTTGTTGCTGGCCCTCTTACTAGCATCGACTTTGAATACTATGAGCGTTTCGGTGATACCTTGGAGCGTCCACTTACAGTATTAGTGACTGATTCATATACGGGAGACCCTTCAACCACTTCATGGACGGATATCACGCCATTTGGTTTGAACGGTTCTACTGACGACGCTTGGATTCAAGTTTCAACTCAAGCATTTACTGAAACTGGCAGTGACGTACGTGTTGCTTTCCGTTATCAATCAGCTGGTAACGGCGGTGGCACTACTAAGCGTATTGGTGTGGACAATCCTTGTATCGTAACTCAAGGTCCTCTAGAAGGTGGATTCGGATTCCAAAGAAGTGGTGGTGACGTCACATTTGTTCCTGCGATTTCAGGCGGTACGCCTCCTTACACTTACGCATGGGACTTTGGCGATGGCAACACTTCTGAAGAAGCAAGCCCAACCCACACTTATACTGAGGCAGGCACTTTTACCGCTCAATTGGTTGTGACTGATGCAGATGGAACTTCAATTTCTGATGTCCAAACAGATGCACTGACGTTTACTCAATTTGAAGTGCCAGCACCTCATCGTGTACGAATTGCTTCGTTTAATGTGTCGATGAATCGTCCTACCTCTGGTGCATTGGCGCAAGCTTTAGCTGCTGGAAATGATCCACAAATTCAGGCGGTTGCAGAAGTAATTCAACGTGCAAATGCAGATATCGTATTGTTGAACGAGTTTGACCAAATCTATGATGAAAATGGTGACTTTGATCGCGCAGCAACAGAAGCCTCTATCGAAGACTTCTTGAACAACTATGTTGCAGTGCAACAAGCAGAAGGTGTTGAACCAGTTGAGTATGGTTATTACTTTGTCTCTCCATCTAACACCGGCGTTCCATCTGGTTTAGACTTTAACAACGATGGCAACATTGGTGGCGGCAACGACGCTTATGGATTTGGTGTCTTCCCTGGTCAATTTGCTATGGCTATGATCTCTAAGCACCGTATCCTTGACCAATATGCAAGAACTTTCCAGTTCTTCCGTTGGAAAGATATGCCTGGAGCGCTCTTACCACCAGATCCAAACGACAGTGACAACGATGGTGACACTTCTAGCTATTACTCAGAAGAAGAGCTTGATGTATTCCGTCTGTCTTCTAAGACTCACTGGGATGTTCCTGTATTTATCAGCGGTTTTGGTAACCTTCACATTTTAGGTAGCCACCCAACTCCACCAGTATTTGATGATGGTACTGCTACCGAATATCCAAGCAGCACGGTTGTTGATTGGAACGGATTGCGTAACCATGATGAAATTCGTTTCTGGAATGATTATGTGACTCCTGGAAAAGGCCGCTACATATACGACGATGCGCAATGGGAGCGTGCGGGTAACCGTGCACCTAAGTGGAGAAATGGCGGATTACGTCGCGGTGCTAAATACGTGATCATGGGTGATCAAAATGCGGATCCAACTGATGGCGATGCAACCTTTAACCCAATTAGCTTATTGTTAAATAACCCACGTATTAACACGCGTTTGACGCCAAGCAGTGCGGGTGCGTTGGAACAGGTTCCATCTGGATCTGATCGCGAGACTAAGACCGCAAGCTTTAATCTACGTGCAGACTACGCGTTACCTTCACGCAGAAGCAGAATGAAACTGAAGAATGCTTGGGTGTTCTGGCCGCTTTCTACAGACCTTGAAGCGAATCTTTTGAATGCTTCGGATCATAGAATGGTGGTAATTGATATCGACAGATATTAATATTTAACAATCAGGACGTATAAATAAAAAGGGGCGCTTAGCGCCCCTTTTTTTGGCGTAAAAAACATAGGAGTTAACCTTTGAAAACATATTTTTTTTGTATCCTGGTTTGTTCATTCTTTGCCATAAATAGCAGTTTGGCCCAAACTAACCCAAATACGCCCGTACCGGAATTGGCAACTCACATGGGGGAGTTACAACGTATCACCCATAAGCTCACATTAGCCACTTTGGCGAAAAATAAGCCTCTCGCGAAATTTTATTTGCATGAATCCTTGGCAAAATTAGATGAAATTCAACAAACTATTCCAGTTTATGAAGACTTACCCATTGCTATAATGATTGATCGGCAGAGTCTTCCTGTGTATGAGAAGCTAAACGCTTTGCTTAAAACCCCCGAAGATAAAAAGTTAAGTAAGCGCGAAATTTACGATGCACTTGATGAGGTAATTGGTTCATGCAACGATTGTCACGTGGCGAGTAAGCTTGGCTTTATTAAAATAACGCTAGAAACGAATAACCCTTTTAATCAAAAATTTGAGCCTAACTAGTAGGTAGTGAAATTTAAATTATGAAAACACTTTTTTATTCTATTCTTATATTTTTCTTTTTTACGAGTACTGGCGTTTTCGCACTTACGTCAAAAGAAAATATGCCCGTTATTGTTTCGGTTGAAACCTATAAGAAAGAAAATGGCTCAAGAAACAAAGTTGCTTCAAGTATGGGGTTTGTGTTTGAAAGCGATGGATTTATATTAACAGCCTATAAAAATTTAACAGACCCTTTATCTGGAAATTTATTAAATGATATCGACGTCAAAATATTAGGTGATAAAAAAGTATACGCCGCAAACATAGTGGGTGTAGAGCCGACTATTAACTTAGGAATTTTAAAAGTATTTCCGGAAAAAGATTTACGCTCGTCAAAAATGATTACTCGCACAGGTTTGGAAATTGGGCAAGAGGTCTTTGCTGTTCAATCCTTACCTCAAAACAGTAGTCCTCTTTTAGAGCGTGGAAGACTTGTTGCGATGAATAGCCGAGAGTGCTACCAAGAAAGTTTAAGTTCAACTATGTTGCGAGCCGAGATAATTCTCGATGCAAAAAGTATCGGCACACCAATCTTTAATAAAGATGGTGAGGTTGTGGCGATTTATACAGGATACAAAGCAAAAGCGCTAGAAGGGCACATTGACGACCCAAATGAAATTCATATCTTACCCGCGTTTTTAGCAATGAATATTTACGATAGTCTAAAACATAAAAAAAGCATGCTTTCACCTTGGACGGGTTTTTCGGTAATGCCAATAAACGACTCACAACAAAAAGCTTTTCCAACAAAGCATGGTGACAAAGGTGGTATAGCGATGGAATACATCTGGCCAGAGAGCCCAGCCGATAAACTTGGTGTACTCCCGAACGATATTCTTGTTCGGTTTGGGCATTATCGAATTACATCGCCTGCTGAATTTCAAAAGTGGTTGTATATGTACGGAGTAGGGCACAAGGTTAAACTGGTGTTTTTACGAGATCTAAAAGATTACCGAGTCGTTGAATACACGATTGAAGAGAGACCTAAATGGGCTGTGCCTCGCTAATTAAAAGCCTTATTTGATCAGGCCGTCTGGTAAGATGCTAAAAAAAATTGTTGCTTCGGGAAAAGAGATTACTCCCAGTAAAATTGTGTGTGTGGGTCGAAATTACGTCGATCATATTCATGAGTTAGGCAATGACGTTCCTGATGAAATGGTACTTTTTATAAAGCCAAATTCTTCAATTGGTTGCCAATTTCCCGAGTCTATAGAAGACATTCATTATGAATGCGAACTTTGTTTTTTGGTTAAAGATGGCTCGTTTTCTCACGTTGGCGTAGGGCTAGATCTTACAAAGAGGCGTGTACAAAAAATTTTGAAAGAAAAAGGGTTACCTTGGGAGCGCGCTAAAGCATTTGATGGTTCTGCTCTTTTTAGTGAATTTGTAAAATTTAACCCAGAGACTCAAAATTTAATGTTTGGGTTGTCAATAAATGGTGAGCTAACACAGCAAGGTGACGTCCACTTAATGGTTCATAAGCCTCAAGATATTCTTCGTGAAATCACATCTTTTATGTCGCTTGAAGATGGTGATGTCGTCATGACTGGAACCCCTAAAGGAGTAGGCTCGGTCAATATCACTGATTCGTTTAATGCATTTCTGTACGACGGAGATAAATTGTTGATAGAAAAATCTTGGAATTAGAGGGAGATTTAATACCTCATCAATAATGTTGCATTTGAAAGTTCGAATTAATGTCGGTAATCGTCCTACTCCAATATTTCAATCAAAAACGCTATTTTCCTACACTGGGATGTGACTGATGGCACTATTAGGTTGTTTTTTTTGATACTAGAATGTCTTTATAAATTTCGGAGGGGGAGTTTTCATGACGGGGCAGGAAATTAATCAAAGTTATCTAGATGTTATTGAGCAAGTGAAAGCATTACGATTGTTTTATTCTCATGTCTTTACCTATATAAGTGTTATCTCCGTATTATTTTTAATAAATTTGTTAACTTTTTCAGGCTTTTTCTGGGTTTTATTCCCAGTTTTTGGTTGGGGTATTGCTGTGATTCTTCATGGTGTGAACACCTTTTTTCCCGGAAAAATATTCGGCGCGGAATGGGATAAAAAGTAAATGGAAAAGAGAAAGCAGAGAATTTGATAAGTACTATTTAATGGACCCAGATTTTAAAAGCCAATCTGAAAAGACGTTTTAATTAGTTATGAGATAACCAATTTGATTAGAAAAATTCTTTTAATTTTCAAGGTTATATATTTGTTACCATTGATTGGGTTATCTGTTCCTATTTTTGCAGGCAACTCTGTTACTTGGCGAGAGGTTGTTACTCATGAGGGGGCTCGTATTGGTTGGGGGACAACCGATACTACTGTTACTGATAACATTAAAAAAGTCTATGATTCTTTGACGATATCGACTCGTCAAAAAGGAATGAAGCGAGTTAAAGTTCATTTATCTACAACTTATATTGAAAATCAAGACGGTACGCCTTTATCGGTAGTCGAGCACAGTCGGGTAGGCCACTTAACTACTCGAAGAGAAGTAAAAATTCAATTACCACAGGTTGAGATAACTATAAATAGCGCTAATGACTCTAAAAAATTTACTTTAGATCTACCTGAAAATACCCGATTTGACGAGGGAGACGGACTTATAGAATCATGGGACTTTAAGTCAAACCCAAAACTGTCTTTTAATCACTTTAATCTTTCTACTCAAAAAATAGAGCGAATTGAGCTCGAAATAGATCCAACACATAGCGTGGATAGCGAAGGTCGGTATTGGGCGACTCGGTCTGTTTTTTCTGATGGAAAATTACGTCAACAAACACAAACACGTTTTGATAAAAATAATCAGCTAATTGAACGATTAGCAAATATTGGCGGAAAAGAAATAACAATTAGAAATACCGATCAAAAAACCGCTTTAAGTCGTTATCGATCCTACGATGTCATTAAAGATCACTCGATAAAATCGCCTTACACGATTCCAAAAAGGGCGCTCAATGGACATATACGTTACGAATTTTCTTTTGCGGATGGGTTCGACTTAGATATTCCACAAACGGCGGAACAATCTGTAAAAATAAAAGACAAGCGGATAGTTATTGATGTCTGTTCTGATTGTGGTGTCAGTATGTCTGATGACGAAAGCCTGGACCAAGCTTTGGGTGACACGGCATTTTTACAAGCTTCTCATCCAGCAATCACTAAACTCGTAAAGAGGTTAAAAAATAAATCACAAAGCGATGAAAAGAAACTAGCGAAAATTGCAAAAATCGTGAATAAAAAACTACCAAAAATCGAATTTGTGGGCCACGCCACCGCAGTTCAATCGCTAAAATCTAAAAGTGGTGATTGCACAGAATTTGCTGTGCTTTACGCGACGTTAGCGAGAGCTGTGGGTATTCCTGCTAGGGTTGTAAGCGGTCTGGCATATTCTCGTGAAAATTTTCACGGTGTGAGTAATGTTTTTATTCCACATGCTTGGATTCAAGCCTGGGTAGACGGTCGTTGGAGAAGTTACGATGCTTCTCTTGGGAGCTTTGATTCCAGTCATATTGCATTGAGAATCAGTGATGGCGAACCCGGAGCCTTTATTGAAGCGTCGCAAATTGCAGCTAAGCTAAACTGGGAATCGCTTTCTCAGATTGAACGCAAATCAAATTAGATAGTTGCCACCAATAATCTCTTATGTGATATTTGTTCGTTATCAAGATTTTCTAAATCTATTCCACAATTACTGGAATTTCCGCTAAATCTTGCGAAGCGACATTGGTGCTTGCTTGTGAGGCTTTACTTTTTATGGCACCTACAATAAGTACTTCTTCAAGCACTTTCACGTCATCTTGTGCATTTGATACTGTGGCAAGCGTGATCATGAAAGCAAAAACAGCAATCGTTGAAATTTGAAATTTGTTCATAATAATCCTCAATATTGTTTTATAATGTATTTTGGTTACTGCATTTGGATGCAGAGCGATGACCTACTGAACTTGTTTTTTGGACGTTTTAGGCATTCACATTCGTACCTACTTTATTATTTTTAAACGTTTTAAACCGCTTAATTTTAGTAAAAGCTAACGATATTTTAAGGTCAATCTAGCCTAGTTTTGACAATTATGTCGAAATTTTACTGAAGATTACAGAATTGTATAAATAGAAATGGCCTTTTCCCACAGGGTTAGCTAGTTTCACGGGAGTCAAATTGGTAAAATTCCGCTAGATTTCAATCAATTATAACGAATTTATAACAATTTTATTAATCTGTAACAAAGCCTAGTACAATGGAGGAACTCTCGGACCTCTACCGGGTCTCTATTTGTACTGATTTTATCCCGCTCCTGGTATTAATTTGGAAACTTTACTTCAATTTTCGACCCACCCACTAGTGCTCGCAGCTTTGATTATTGCTGTTTCTTGGGCGTGGGAAGACGCTGCCGTGATTGCAGGCGCACTTTTGGCGGTAGACCAAAAATTAGGTGTTCCTCTTGCGTTAACGGCAATCTTTATAGGCATTATGTCGGGAGATTTAGCGCTTTTTTACTTGGGCCGTTTTGCAAAAAGATGGCGAAGTTTGAGAGGCTGGATAATGCTAAAACCTCAGTTTCGGCATATGAGCAAAAACTTTAGAGACAAAACACTGTTTAATATCTTAGTTATTCGATTTATTCCCGGTTTGAGAACACTCGGTTTTACGCTTTGTGGTATGTGGAATGTTTCTCTAGCTAGATTTCTTTTTGCCATGTGTTTGGCGGGTGTGGTGTGGATCGGACTAATATTTACCGGCGTCTACAAACTTGGGTCTGCGGAGTTTATTCAAAATTCTCATTGGAAATGGAGTTTAATGGCTATAGCCGTTCTTCTTCTTGTTTTTAACAATTTTTGGTCGTATTTCCAATATAAAAAGAGGGTTTCCATTACTCATGAATAAATCCTTTGCTCAAATCGATTACAACCCGCCGGTTCAAGAGGATAATAATTTATCTAAACGAAGCGATGATACTAAGGTACAAGTATTTGAATCAGTCGCACCTGAAAAAATGGATCCAGTCAATGAGGGCTTGCCTCTTCTAGATTTGAGTGAGAAGCCGGTTTCTTATTTTGAGTTCTGGCCTGCTTGGGTTTTCTACATTCCTGTGGTGTTTTATTGGATTGCCTTATCCATAAAGTATCGGAGCTTTGGTCTGCCGATGACTTCAAACCCAAATATAGAATTGGGTGGAATGGTTGGCGAATCAAAAATAGACATGATGAACTCGCTTGAGCACAAAAACGAACCCTATTGTTTGAACTATGCATATGGCGAAAAAATAGAAGGTTGCTTAAATGATAAAGACGCCTGGGATGACTTTGTTGATGAGGTTATCCTCGACGCAGAACGCAATTCGATATCTTTCCCTTTTGTAATCAAGCCTGACCTGGGTTGCCGAGGTGCTGGTGTTTCTCTAATAAATAATCGAGACCATTTGTCTGAATATTTGTTTGATTTTCCAGAAGGGCGCAGATTTATTGTTCAAGAACTTGCTCCGGTCTCAGCTGAAGCTGGTGTTTTCTATGTCAGAATGCCTGGAGAAGCATCTGGTAAAGTCACTTCCATTACGCTCAAGTATATGCCTTATGTAATAGGAGATGGCATAAGCTGTTTAAGAAAACTCATTGAACAGGATTCTCGTGCGAGCCATTTACCAAAAGTATATTTGAGTAAAAATAAAGATCGTTTAGATTGGGTTCCTGAACTCGGGGAACATGTTGTACTCGCTTTTGCTGGGAGTCATACGCGAGGAAGTATTTTTAGGAATGGTGAAAAATATATAACGCCCCGTCTCACCGCTGCAATAGACAAACTAGCTCGAAACATGCCAGATTTTCATTATGGAAGAATTGATATTAAATTTAAAGATATCGAGGCGCTTCAAAGAGGAGAAGGTTTTTATTTAATCGAAGTCAATGGTGCCAGTAGCGAAGAGACCCATATTTGGGATAGTAGAGGTACATTGAAAGACGCGTTTTCTACCTTGTTTGGTCAGTATCGAACGCTATTCAAATTGGGCGATGAAATGCGTCGACTCGGACACAAGCCGCCTTCAGCCTGGTCCATGATCAAGTTGTGGTTGCGAGAAATTAACAATGGGAATAAATACCCAAAAGCATCTACAGAGTTCTAATACTATGAATTATCTTAAGCAGTATTGGCGCTATATTGCGTCTGCATGGATTGCCTTTGTTTTTGTTCAGTCTTTATTTTTCAAGTTTTCGGGATCTCACGAAACGCAATATATATTTGGTACGCTTGGTGAATGGCTCGGATTGCCAATTTTTGCCCAATATGGTGGTGTTACCATTGGTTCCCTGGAATTAGTCGCATCAATTTTATTGTTTACCCGAATATGGCCATGGGGTGCTTTGTTGGCATTAGGTATAATATTCTCGGCGGTGTTGTTTCATCTATTTACTCCTTTAGGAATTGTTATGCCTACATTTGATGGTGATGGTAATCAAATTGGAAATGATGGTGGAACTTTATTCGTAATGGCGTGTATAACTACGTTGTGTTCACTAGCGATTGTATTGAAGGATTGGAGTTCAAATGCAAGTCAATATCGCGCGCTTATAAACGGTTTAACTGGAAAGTAATATGAATAACAAAATCGCTGAAGCGGTTATTACTGGAAATATCGAAGCTTTGGATCAAGGCATCGAACTTGTAGAAAATTTAACTGATGAACAATATCAGTATGTGGCTTCACCATATGTAAGCAGTAATATTGGGCAGCACTTTCGTCATTTAGTCGACATGTTTTTCAGTATTGTTAATGGCAGTGAGAGCGGAGAAATCGATTATGATTTCCGACGTCGGGGTGCATCTATTGAATCATCTCGCTTGGTCGCAATAAGTGAAATGAAAAATATCAAAAATTGGTTGTTGAACATACAAAAAAACACTCAAATTGTCGAAGGTTTAAACCAGCCAATTTCGCTTAAATCTGAAGTAACATTGAATCAAACTTCATCGGTAACTTTTGAATCATCGCTTCTGCGTGAATTAGTTTTCACAAGTAGTCATGCGGTACATCACTACGCAATTATTAATATCATCGCAAAAATGCAGGGTGTTAAAACGGATACCTCGTTGGGTATAGCTCCTTCCACGGCCTCGTTCTTGCGTGATTCTGCAAATACAATACGTTTGGAGAATGAGTCTGAATGTGCACAATAAGTTGGTGCACGTCTCAAGGCAAAGGTGTTTCGCCGAAACTCGAAATATTTTTTAATCGAGATGAAAGCAAAGAGCGTCCTCGTGCACTTCTACCGGAGATCCACATAGATGAATCTCAAACACGAAGCGTTTTTCCCCTAGATCCGCAAGGTGGGGGTACGTGGATATCGATGAACGAGCATGGACTCGTACTCGCTCTGCTGAACTATTATCAAGGTCGCTTTCCAAAGGGTAAACTTCTTTCTCGTGGGCAGATTGTTAAAAGCGCAAGCGGCTGTCGCTCTTATGAAGACGTGAAAGAAGTTGTTCGATCATTCAAAATCGAAAAATACGCACCGTTTTCGTTATTGTGTTTTGCTCCCGATTTAAATGACTTTGCTCAGGTTCCTTTAATTCGTTGGGACGGAAGGTCGCTGGGATTCTCAGAACACTCCAGCCCGTTAATTTCGTCACTGTTCAATTTTGAGGAAGTTCACGCGTCTAGAAAATCTCAATATCAAAATGCTTTCGTTTCGGCACCAACAGCGAGTCAGCTATACAAATTTCATCGAAGTCACACTCCGGAACCCTCGGCTTATTCTGTTTGTATGCATCGAGATGACGCTGAAACAGTGAGCCTTTCTCACATTTCTGTTGATGATCGAAAAGCGGTTTTTAACTATTATGATGGTGCTCCTTGCAAGCAGCTAAATCCTGTGAGTGTTGTTTTAGAACGACCGTCATTTTTGAACAATTGCGCCTTTGCCTAACCCTTCGTATGCTTTGACAGTAATATTGTTGTTAGGGTGACTTGCTTTCACTGTCTCGGCGATATGATTGGCTATGAGTTCCACGGTGGAATCCGATTGGATGATGTAACAATTTTCTTTGGGAAGCGTTAACGAAAATTTTCCTTGAGCAGAAGTATAATGAAATGCGAATTCATCTTCATTTTCTGCGTGTAGGTCTTCTTTTGTTCCTATATAGATATCTTTAAAAGTTTCGGCCCATTTTTCCATAAGGCCTAAATCTAATTCACCATCTTTCCATATTTCGATTTTAGATCTGTGGCCATGGGCAATTCGTTGACAGTTTCCGTCGTGTTTTTTTAACCCATGGCTATAGCAATAAGATGGGCCATTAATCACCTCATTTGTAAAAGATAACTTGAGCGATTTTACCCTCGCTGGAAAAAGGTGAGACATTTTTTCAATACACCAAAGTGCCACTGATTCTCGATCAATATTTTTAGTATCAGCAATTGTTATGGCTTGGTTTGGCGCTGAACAAGTAATATCTAAATTGTCTTTTTTCCACTGAATATGGGTTTCGCCAAGGTTCTGATGATATTCAATTAAAGAAGGACTATCTAATGGAACCAGCAAGCAATGGTCAATGTGGGTGTCTAACCACTGTCGAATAATCTTTTTAACAATCCCAAAGTCGCAAATCATTCCTTGTTCGTCAAGAGAGCCCTCAAGCTGAATGCTGGCCAACCAGGTTTCGCCCACTAAGCCTCGTTTGGCATCTAAATAACTAAAATCGACGTTTGTTAAGTTATCAACAAATAAAAGCATTTAATTAATACAATCTTTGACTAAAGGTCGCTATATTAAGGAACCTTGGGTTAATGAAAAAGCTTTCAATTTAAATTGTATGGTAAAACTGGAATTTTACGTCCCATTAGAGGCATGTGAACAAGTAAAAGAGGCTATTTTTTCAGTAGGTGCTGGGGAAATAGGAAATTATCGTCGTTGTTGTTGGCAAACTTTAGGTGAAGGGCAGTTTGAACCTATGATGGGTAGTTCACCTAGTATCGGTAAATTAGGTGTATTGGAATTTTTAAAAGAAATTAAAGTTGAAATGGTTTGTCGTGAGTCTATTATTAAGGACGTTATTGAGAAGCTGAAAGCAACTCATCCTTACGAAGAGCCAGCGTACAACGTGACTCAGATACTGGACTTCTAGTGCAAACAGTGCAAACAACTGAATATAAAAATCAAGCCGCAGTTTTAGTTATCATCAATGAGATAGATGGTGCGGCGCGTTTGCTATTTATTCAACGATCTAAGCACTTAAACTCTCATGCTGGTGAAATAGCGTTTCCTGGTGGTAAGTGGGAGTCTAGCGATGATTCTTTAGTTGATACGGCCTATAGGGAAACTTTCGAAGAAGTTGGTATTGAAAAAAGTGCATTAAGTTACAAAGGCGAGCTTCCAGCGCACTTTACACGCCGACAAGTGAAAGTTAGCCCCTATGTCGTGTCACTTAATTCTCCCGTCGAATTAAGGCTTTGCGAATTTGAATTGGAGTCTGCTTTTTGGGCTCCGGTTGATTATTTTTGCCAAGATACGAGAGTTCAAACGGATATTTTTAACTTCAATGAAAAGGAGTATTGGGCTCCAGTTTATCAATATCAGGGAGCAAAAATTTGGGGGTTCACTGCACGACTTTTGGTGACTTTTCTTAATCAATACTACGGAACCACAATTAGTCGTTCGCATAGCGCTCCAGAGAAGGTTTTCAAAGTTTAAATTGCTTTTTGACTTACCAGAGCTTTGTCTATTTTTGATTTACCAATGGCTTTTATTTCAAAGCGGTAGTTGCCCATATCAAAACTGACTATAGCGTCAGGAATACTTTCAAGATACTCGACAATAATACCGTTAAGTGTCTTTGGCCCATTTGTTGGTAGGTTCCAGTCTAGTTGCTTATTGATATCGCGCACAGAAGCGGATGCGTCAATCTCAAACCATTCTTTGTCAACCTGAGTAATTTCCTCTACTTTTTCTTCTGCAACGTCTGTACTAAAGTCACCGACAATTTCTTCTAGAAGATCAACCAAAGTGGCAATACCGATGACATCCCCGTATTCGTCCACAACAATGGCCATACTTTGCTTTTCTTTTTGAAAATTCAAAAGCTGAGTGGATAGGGGGGTAGATTCAGGAATAAAATAGGGTTTGGACAGCATAGATCGGAGAGTATCCTTGGTAAACTCGCCTTCCTCACCTTTAAATAGCTTGGCTAAATTGCGAAGGTGTAATATGCCAAGTAATTTGTTTATATCACCTTGGTATACAGGGATTCGTGTATATTCTGCGGTTTGGATAACTCGGAGTATAACGTTGATATCATCTTCCAAATCAACGCCGACAATTTCATTGCGCGGAATAATAATATCTTCGATCGTTGCTTTTTCTAAGTCCAATACGTTTAAAAGCATGCCCTGATGTTGATCTGGAATTAGATCGCCAGCTTCGTCTACTACTGTTCTAAGTTCTTCTGGACGTAAATGAGTTGAGCCTTTTTCCGAAATATCGACCTTTGCAGCGGCTGCAAGAAAGCTAGAAATCCTATTAATTAACCAAACCACTGGATAAAAAACGATCATTAATGGTTTAAGGATTATAGAGGCCGGGAAAGCTACACGTTCTGGATAAACTGCCGCAACGGATTTTGGTGTGACCTCTGCAAATACGAGCATAATGAGCGTCAACACAAAGGGCATTGCGGCATCTTTTACCCAGTCATTGCCCGGAAATAGCTGCACTGTAATCGCTGCTGCAACGAGGGTAATCAAGATATTGACAAGATTGTTGCCGATCAAAATGACACTAATGAGTCGATCAGTTCGCTCAAGCAGGGATGAGGCGCGCATCGCACCGCGATGTTTTTCCTTTTCTAGGTGTTTTAGCTTGTAGCGGTTAAGCGAAAGCATACCAGTCTCAGAGCTTGAAAAAAAAGCTGAGAGAAATAATAAGCCTAACAGAATAAAAAAGAGAATTTCCGTGGGTAAATTATCCAAAGACAGGACAGCCTATAAAATTACGAGGGAATATATTGAAGAATTTTTATTGAAGTATCAAGGCTTGTTTTAGCTTGATACTACTGTGCTTTTCATAATTAACATATACGTATCATGAGGTGATTAAAAAGTAACGGGTATAAAGGTTATTGCGTGCCAATCATTTCCCCAAAATGAGTTCAATTACGACCTTGCTCCCGAAATAAGCGAGCATCAACGCCACGAATCCGCCGAGTACCCAACGAATAGCACTGATGCCTCGCCACCCGAAGACGTGCCTACCTGAAAGCAAAATAGCATAGATTAGCCAAGATAAAATTGTAAAGGTGGTTTTATGTCTAAGTTTTTGTCCTAAGAAATCATCAATAATAGTGAAACCGATGATCATTGAAAGGGTTAAAAACACCATCCCACCCCATACAAGTTCGAACATCAAGGTTTCCATTGTTTGAAGAGGTGGCAGAAACCCCATTACGCTACTCGGGTGCTTAGTGCGTAACATATTGTTTTGGTAAGCCAGTAAAACGGCTTGCAAACTAGCGAGTGTTAGTAAGCTATAGGCAAGTATGGATAGCAGAATATGGGTCACAGTTCCACCAGACAAAGTGCCAGTTTCCGTAATGGGTGAACTAAAGAACAAGCCTACAACAATCGACAAAATAGAAAGAGGTAAAATGCCTAGAAATAAATTATGAAGAGGTTTCTTTAAACTGCTCAACGCTAAAATTACTGTAATAACGAGCATGAATAGCGAAGAAATTTTGAATACACCGAGCTGCATTCCCGCTTCAGAGTGCAAGGCAAAATAGACAGAGAAGTGATGAGCAACAATACCGGCTGCGATTAAGATTAAAGCCAAAGATTGCTTGGAGCTTTTGTCCAGTGCGTTTTTTAATAGGAGTGACCAGGCGACAATATAGAAAATTATAGCTAACGCACTGAACATAATTGGGTTTTACAGCCTAAAGTAAACGAGTTTGATTATCAAAAACCATTTTTACTAGAGTAGTGGTTAGCGACGAATGTGGCAAGCAAAGAATCCCTTCAATTCATTGTTTGAAAACGTTAAATTGCTCATGAATTTGGACTAGCTAGCCTCGACTAAGCCGAGATGAATAGTGGAAGTAATTTATTTTCATTGGATAATAATATTTACTCGCTTTCTCAATTTAGTGCGGAGAAAAGATATGGTCGTTTTCACATCCGATTCCCCGTATAATTGCCCACCATTTTTATTTTATAGAACAAATACTACTCTAAATACCTATGTTTGAAAGCTTATCGGAAAGACTCACCAAATCGCTCAATAAAATTAGCGGTAAAGCGCGTTTAAACCACGACAACATTCAGGGTACTCTTCGTGAGGTACGCAAAGCGCTTTTGGAAGCCGATGTTGCATTGCCGGTTGTAAAGGATTTTACAAATCGAGTACGTAAACGAGCGTTGGGTCAAGAGGTTTCGCGTGCGTTGAACCCAGGTCAGCAATTCTTGAAGGTTGTCCAAGCAGAATTAACCGAGATGATGGGCCAGGCGAACGAAAAGCTCAATCTTGCCCAACAGCCACCAGCCGTAGTCCTTATGGCGGGTTTACAAGGTGCTGGTAAAACAACGACCGTTGCAAAGCTTGCTAAGTTTTTAAAGGAAAAAGAGAAGAAGAAAGTCATGGTTGTAAGTGCGGACGTATATCGACCTGCTGCAATCAAACAATTGGAAACCTTAGCCGCTGATATAGAAGCGGAATTTTTCCCTTCTTCTGCAGACCAAAATCCGGTCGATATTGCTAAAGCAGCACACAAGCAAGCTAAAAAAGTCCATGCAGATGTTCTTATCGTCGATACTGCAGGACGCTTGCATATCGATGAAGAATTAATGACGGAAATACAAGGACTTCACAAAGCAATAGATCCTGTCGAGACCTTGTTTGTTATTGACTCAATGATTGGTCAGGACGCGGTGAACACGGCGAAGGCATTCGATGATGCGCTTCCCCTCACCGGAGTCATCCTCACTAAAACAGACGGTGATGCGAGAGGGGGTGCAGCGTTATCTGTTCGCCAGGTCACGGGTAAACCAATTAAGTTTTTAGGCGCCGGTGAAAAAGTAGAAGCGCTTGAACCATTTCACCCGGATCGAGTGGCATCTCGCATATTGGGTATGGGAGATGTGCTCTCGCTTATTGAGGAAGCTGAAGAAAAAATAGATAAAGCGAAAGCTGAAAAACTGGTCGAAAAGGTTCAAAAGGGTAAACGTTTTGATTTAAATGACCTAAGAGATCAATTACAGCAGATGCAAAATATGGGTGGCATGGCATCAATGCTAGAAAAATTGCCTGGAATGGGCAATGTGGCGCAAATGGCTGAACAAGCAAATGTGACGAAACAATTCAAACAGATGGACGCAATAATTAGTTCTATGACGCCAGATGAAAGACGAAACCCTGATATCCTTAACGGCTCTCGTAAACGCCGAATTACACTGGGATCTGGCACGGAAATACAAGATTTAAATCGCCTGCTCAAACAGCATAAACAAATGAGCAAAATGATGAAGAAAATGAAAGGCGGTGGCTTACAAAAAATGATGCGTGGAATGGGTGGCATGATGGGTGGAGGCCCCGGTGGTATGCCGCCAATGGGAGGGGGAGGATTGCCCCCGGGCTTGGGTCGCTAGTAACTACTCATCGTTACCAGTCTAATTTTGTAGTTTTTAGCTCTAAAAACACCTAAAAATCATGAAATTAACTGTATACATTGAAAAATCATTCCTTTAAAATACCGCGCCTTTCGTGACCGACTGCACTGAATGTACAGATTACGTTTTTTCTTCGCAGAAAATTAACGACACGAGTTGGTTATAAAATTTAAAAATAGAGTATTTGGCTCGATCGCGATAAAGCGGTCAAAGATAGGATTGCATATTAATGGTTAGCATTCGTTTAGCTCGTGGTGGTTCAAAAAAACGCCCTTTTTATCATTTGGCGGTTACCGATAGTCGTAATTCTCGAGATGGTCGTTTTATTGAGCGTGTAGGATTTTTTAACCCAATTGCGCGTGGCCAAGAAGAACGTTTTCGCCTCGATAAAGAACGTTTTGATTACTGGGTTGGTCAAGGCGCTCAGTGTTCAGATCGTGTAGCTAAGCTTGTTAAAGAAGCTGCAGCTGCATAATCTAATTTAATAAGACATTATAAAATCGCCGGTGTCTTCGAACGGTTCAAATCTGGTAACTGTAGGAAGAATCACTGGCGTTTTTGGTATAAAAGGATGGGTAAAAGTGAGTTCGTTTACCGATCCAAAAGAAAATATAGTTAAATACTCGCCATGGTGGCTTAAAACCCGCCATGGCGTGAAAAAAATAGAAATAGACGATCATACACATCGTGCACAAGGTTTAGTTGTTCACATTAAAGGAGTGGATGATCGAGATTTAGCGGCTGAATACGCTAAAACAGACATTGCTATTGAAAAGTCCCAGTTGCCAGAACTTGCGATTGGAGAATACTACTGGAGCCAGCTAATTGGGCTTGAAGTGTTCAGTGAGTTTGGGGGTAAAGTTTACCCAATTGGTAATGTCAGTCAGATGCTTGAAACCGGTGCTAATGATGTGGTCATTGTTAAACCTAATTCAAATAGTATCGATGATAGAGAGAGATTGATTCCTTATGTTCCTCAAGAGTACATATTGGAAATTAATCTAGAAGAAAATACGATGCTTGTGGCTTGGGACCCAGAGTTTTAAATCACAGTATAGAGAATCGGTAAAAATCTGGAACCGGTAATATGCAAAGCGAATTAGAAACAAATCGTTATGCAGTAATTACATTGTTTCCAGAAATGTTTAAAGCGCTTACAGAGTGCGGAATAACAAGTCGAGCGATTAAGCAAAAGCTGGTGGAAGTTGCTTTTTTTAATCCTCGTAATCACGCTAAAGATAAGCACCAAACAGTTGATGATCGACCTTATGGCGGTGGCCCTGGAATGGTGATGCGTGTTGATCCGTTAAGAGGAGCACTTTCAGAAGCACTTGAATGGTTCAGTTTGCCAAAAAGTAAAGTGAAAGTGATTTACTTATCGCCTCAAGGTAAAAAATTAGACAATTCAGTTGTTTCGGAATTTGAAGCCGATAAAAATGTAATTTTGGTGGCAGGACGCTACGAAGGTGTGGATGAACGCTTTATAGAGGCTTTTGTTGATGAAGAGCTTTCTATTGGAGATTATGTATTAAGCGGAGGTGAATTACCTGCAATGGTATTCATGGATGCACTAATACGGAAGATTCCAGGAGCCTTGGGTGATGAAAGATCGGCATATGAAGATTCATTTGAAAATGGGCTGCTTGATTACCCACATTATACTCGCCCAGAAATGATTCTGGGAAAATCAGTGCCAGATGTGTTGCTAAGTGGTGACCATAAAAAGATTGCAAATTGGCGAATGACACAGTCCGTTAAGAAGACAATGGACAAAAGGCCGGATTTGATAGACAAAGCTGAGTTAACTGAAGCCCAGCAAGAATGTTTAAAACATTATTTATTAGATTGAGATTTTAAGCCGTGAGGCTAAACGTAAATTTAGGAGCATCAAAATGAGTTCTAAAAACAAAATTATTCAAGAAATTGAAAATGAGCAATTAAAAACCGATCTTCCTGAGTTTTCGCCAGGCGACACGATTGTTGTTCAGGTTAAAGTAAAAGAAGGTAACCGCGAGCGTTTACAGGCTTTTGAAGGTGTTGTAATCGCAGTGCGAAATCGTGGACTAAACTCTGCATTTACTGTTCGAAAGATTTCTCATGGTATAGGTGTAGAGCGTACTTTCCAAACCCACAGTAAATTAGTAGATAGCATTAAAGTGAAACGTCGTGGTGATGTGCGTCAAGCTAAGCTTTACTACTTGCGTGAACTTACTGGGCGTGCAGCACGTATTAAAGAAAAGCTTAATTAATCAATGCTTCTACCTAAAAGAGCGACTTCTAAGTCGCTTTTTTTGTGCTTGAAACTAGTTGATTCACAAAACCAGAAGGTTTAGGTGCATTAACAAGTGGTGAATTTAAGCCGTATTAATGTGGGAATGAAAATTGTTTTCATTCTTTTGAGTTCTTTTCTATTTTTCGCAACTTTAACCCATAATACTTGAGCTAGTTTTTCTATAGCGGGGGAACAAACCGTCGAATCTCAGGTCTAGCTAAGTTATGATCTTTTGGTGTAACTAATTTTGAGGCAAAAAATGATATCTAATAAAAAGAAGCAGGTAGGCACAGTATTTGTAGCTGCAATTATTGCTGTACTGGGAGCTTTTGCTTTAGCTCAAGAAGCTAAAAAAAGTGAAGCTAGTGGCGCTGTGTCGGCGGATAATTTAATTCGTTCAAAATTAAGTGCAGTCAGACCGGATTTGACGATTACCGATGTTTCTCCATCTGTTGTTCCTGGAATGTACGAAGTAGCAATAGCTGGAGGTGGAACTATCCATGTCTCACAAGATGCTAACTATTTTTATCTTGGCGACCTTTATCAAATCACATCAAATAGATTGGTAAATCTTTCTGAAGCTGCCAAGAACAAAGATCGAAAAAACTTAATGGACGGACTAAATGATAAAGAATTGTTCGTTTTCTCACCTGCAGGAGAAACCAAGGCCTCCGTTGCTGTATTTACCGACGTAGACTGCGGTTACTGCAGAAAGCTTCATCAAGAAGTACCCAAGATGAACGAGCTAGGGATTGAAGTAAAGTATCTGGCTTTTCCTCGGGCGGGAATGGGGTCTAAGTCATTTGAAAAAATTGCTTCTGCTTGGTGTGCTAAAGATAAAAATGAGGCACTTACTCAAGTTAAGAATGGTAAGTCTATTGATGTGAATATCTGTGATAATAATCCTGTAGAAGCGCAATATAACCTTGGCTCTAAAGTTGGGGTTAGGGGAACACCAGCGATTATTTTGGAATCTGGAGAGATGGTGCCAGGTTATCTTCCTGCTGATGAACTTGCAAAACAATTAGGTATCTAGTCTCAAGCCATATCTGACTAGACTTATAACTTAATATCAGTTCGATTTGACATCGCAATCTTGCGTCAGTAAGGTTGCGTTTCTTTTTTTTGGGGTTGCGATATTGCCTCAGCAGCGTGGATTGTATGCGTGAGTAATAATCAATTGGGTGCGATTTTAACGCCTAATTATCTGCATATATTAATCCTACAAAGTTTTCGGAGTAAATTGGTGGAAAATTGACACTAATTTAGTCTTGTTCGAGGAAAGTAAAATTGAAAGCGGTTAATCTGGGGCTCTGTGGGCTAGGTACTGTTGGAGGAGGGACCTTCAATGTACTCATACGAAACTGTAAAGAAATTAATGCTCGCTCTGGTCGAGAAATATCAATCGTTCACATAGGTGCTCGTTCAGATAACCCGAATTGCGATACGTCAACGATAAAAGTTAGCCGTGATATTTTTGAAGTTGCAAGAGATCCAAATGTTGATGTGCTTGTTGAGTTGATTGGTGGCACAACAACCGCAAAAGACCTTGTTATTCAAGCTATTGAAAATGGAAAGCATGTTGTCACAGCCAATAAAGCGCTTATCGCAGAATTTGGTAATGAACTATTTAAACTAGCCGAGGAAAATAAAGTGACGCTGTCTTATGAAGCAGCGGTGGCTGGTGGTATTCCAATTATTGGGGCACTGCGTGAGGGTTTATCAGCAAACAAGATAGAATGGCTCGCAGGTATCATCAATGGAACAGGAAATTTCATACTCACGGAAATGCGTGATAAAGGGCGTGAATTTTCTGATGTGCTCGAAGAAGCGCAAGCGTTAGGTTATGCGGAGGCTGATCCGACTTTTGATGTTGAAGGCATTGATGCAGCACACAAATTAGTCATTCTTGCGTCAATTGCATTTGGAATGCCGCTTTGCTTCGACGGAGTATTTACTGAGGGGATTAGTAACATATCTCCGGAAGATGTTATTTATGCTCAAGAGTTAGGGTACCGCATTAAGCATTTAGGCATTGCACGTAAGCGTTCTGAAGAAGGCGTTGAAATGCGTGTGCATCCCACACTTGTTCCTGAAAGTCGTCTGATCGCCAATGTAGACGGTGTGATGAATGCCGTCTTAGTAAAAGGCGACGCTGTTGGGCCGACGTTATATTATGGACCTGGAGCGGGCGCTGAGCCAACTGCTTCAGCCGTAATTTCCGATATTGTGAACGTGAGTCGCGCGATAGGCGAAGATATTAATAATTTTGTGCCCTCGCTCGGTTTTTTCCAAGAGCATTTGCAATCAGAAAATATTTTGACAATAGATGAAGCTAATGCAGCTTACTATTTAAGAATTTCCGCAGAAGATCAACCGGGTGTTTTATCGAAGATTACTCAGATCCTAAGCGAGCAAGGAATTAGTATTGAAGCGCTAATACAAAAAGCACCAAAGGGTGATGAGTCTCAGGTTCCCGTTATTTTATTGACTAACCTCACACAGGAGCGTTTGATCAATTCCGCGATTGTAGAAATAGAAGAGTTATCTACGGTTAAAGGTGGGGTTGTTAAAATTCGTGTGGAAGACTTAAGTTAGAAATACTTCTGTTTAAAACTTTTTCATTGGTTGCATGATTTACTGATAATGTCGCAAATTAAACGTAATGTATTGGTACCATTGGCACTAAATAATTGAAAAATTTATTTTATCGAGATTTAAAAAGTGAAATATATTAGTACGCGTGGCGATGCGCCAAAATTATCTTTCGAAGAAGTTGTTTTGACCGGGCTCGCTTCTGACGGCGGCCTATATGTCCCAGAAACGATACCAAGTTTTTCTAAAGAAGAAATCGCATCATGGGCTGGATTGAATTACAGAGATTTAGCTTACAAAGTTATTTTACCATTTGTCGAAGATGAAATTCCGCGTGAGGATTTAAAAGACATTATTGATCGTTCGTATGATGCGTTCAGGCATAATGCGATTGCGCCCTTGATTCAAACAGGGCAGAGCGAATGGATCCTTGAATTATTTCAAGGGCCAACTTTAGCATTTAAAGATTTCGCACTGCAATTTCTTGGAAATCTCCTCGATTACGTATTAGCTAAGCGAAATCAAAAAGTTGTCATTATGGGGGCAACTTCTGGAGACACAGGTTCTGCTGCGATTGAAGGATGTCGCCATTGTGAAAACGTTGATATTTTTATTTTGCATCCTTACCAACGTGTTTCCGATGTACAGCGTCGTCAGATGACCACTGTAATCGAAAAAAATGTTCACAATATTGCACTACAAGGTAATTTTGACGATTGCCAAAATATGGTGAAAGCAAGTTTTGCTGATCAATCCTTTCTTCCCGAAGGTCGTCAATTAGTTGCTGTGAACTCTATCAACTGGGCGAGAATTATGGCTCAGATCGTATATTATTTTTATTCCAGTTTAGCGCTAGGTGGACCTCACCGTCCCGTTTCTTATTCTGTACCTACTGGAAATTTTGGTGATATTTTTGCTGGCTATCTCGCCAAGCAAATGGGGCTTCCTATCGAACAGCTTGTTATAGCGACTAATGCAAATGATATTTTACATCGTTGTATATCCGCGAATGATCATACCAAACAAGCTTTGATTCATTCTTTGTCACCAAGTATGGATATTATGGTTTCGAGCAACTTTGAGCGAATGCTTTTTGATCTATACGATCGAGACGGAGCAACGATAAAAAGTTTATTTGAAAATTTTAAATCGTCAGGAAGCCTGATATTAGACGAAGATGCTTTAAAGGGTGCTCAATCACTCTTTTCCAGTTATCGTTTAGATGACGACGAGACTGCAGAAGTGATTCGCGAAGTGTATGAATCGACTGAGTATTTGCTAGACCCTCATACTGCAATTGGAGTTCAAGCCGCTAGAAAAACTCGAAATAACAAATCTACTCCGATGGTCTGCTTGGCAACGGCTCACCCTGCAAAATTTGCGGAGGCAATTCAAAAAGCAGGGCAGGGAGACGACCCGGATTTACCTTATCACATGAAAGATTTGTTTGATCGAGAAGAAAACTATTCTGTTTTAGAGGATGATATTACTAAGGTCCATGAATTTATGCGATCAAATATCTCTTCTTAGTTTGAGCGATTAAGAGCTGTATAAATTAGGTGATAACTCAAATCCTAATCTAGGGTTCTAGACTCAATGGGTGAGCTACTGAATATTAGCGTTATGCTTTTTTTCTCGTTTAACACGATAAAGCATTCTATCTGCTTGTTGAATTGCTCGCTCAACTTGATCCATCGATTTATCATTAACGGTCTGATAACCAAGACTGATACTTAATCGATATTGCAGCGACTTTTCAACATTGACTTGATTCGTTTTTACTTCAATACGGTTGATTAACTGTTCAATATCATTTTCTGTAAATCCGTTTGTAAAGACGACAAACTCGTCTCCACCCATGCGTCCAATAATATCTTCATGACGAAAACTCTGTCGCAATATTTCAGCAGACAGCGCAATGGCTTCATCGCCGGCACCGTGACCAAATTCATCATTAATAATTTTTAGGTCATCCATATCAGCATAAAAAAGTGTAATTGGCATGAGCAAGCGATTGTCTGAGACTCGCTCTGTTATCGCATCATAAAAACCGCGTCGATTATATGTTTGCGTGAGCTCATCTGATCGAGAAACTTCTTTCAGTTTTTTATTCGCTGACGAAAGTTTTTCATTTAAAAGACTTACTTTTTCCACTGCTCGGTTCTTGTCTCCAAGCGCTTGATTAAGTCCTTCAAATAAAATGACTGTATGCAATGTTGTAGAAATTGTTGACCTTAGCTCATCCATATCTGTTTCTTTAGTATGGTCACCGTCAAATATAACGTAACCAAAATGATCATCGCGATAAAACAGAGGTTGTACGACTGATATGGGCATGTTTTTATATTTTAAAAACGAATCAGGTAAGAGCTTTGAAGTTTTAAATTGAATAGGTTCATCGAATTCTTTGCGACTATTATTTATGTAAGCATAATGAAGGGTAGACGCTTCCGGTGCGGATGCATTTTCTTCGAATACGAAAGATTGGTCATAAAGTGCAATGAAGCAGTGAGAAACAGGCAGCGAATCTAATGCAATTGTTAACTTATTAAAAAACTCGTCGCGGCTAAAAGATTCTATATTCTCATGAATGCTAAATGGGGATGTAAATAGTTTTAGAGAATAGGTATCAAAAATCTCGGTGTTATCACATCCACAGGATTTACGTAATGCAAGCTTAGTGGGAAGCAGTCTTTCTGTAGGTCGATTTTGATCGCCATTTATCATTCGAATAATCAATTCCAGCGAGGTTCTCGCCATATCGTTAAATGGCTGCGAAACTGTCGTAAGGGATGGAATTGTAAATTGTGAATGGGGAGAGTCATCAAATCCCGTTATTGCAAATTTATACTTGTAGTCAGGGATAACATTATGCAAGTAGTCTTGTGCAGCAATTGCAGTTTCATCATTGGAGAATGCTACCGCCTCAAAATCGATACCGGTACTAATAATATATTTAATGGCTTCAATTCCTGAGTCGGATTCAAACCCGCCTTTGAATACCCATTCAGAATTCCAAAGTTCTAATTGGGTCATATAATCTTTATAAGCCCGATAGCGATCACGACTCTCATCATCGTTTTCTGCCCCGTAAACAAAAGCGATACGTCGATAACCGTGCACGATTGCCAAATGCTCTAGCATCATTCTCATGCCTCGATAGTTATCGACCATGACGCAGCTAGCGAGATCTGTAATGCGTTTGTTTATAGATACTTTAGGTTTTTTCGAATAGTTTTTACACCAGCGTACTATTTGTTCGTGTGAAATATGCGTAAAAATAGGGTGTAAAATATAGCCATCAATAACCTCTTCGCTTGCTAGCAAGAAGGTGGCGTTGTATTGAATGTCTGAATACTTTCGACCAAGAAGCTGTCTGCCCTCGAAGAAAAAGAGGTTGACGCCAAGCTTTTTACCCCAATGTTTCGTAGCAGTATAAAGAGGGTTTTGAAAGTTTCGAGTGAGTTCGTTACATAGAATACCTATGTTCAATCTCTCTCTCACTGAATAGCTCCGGTTGAAAATAACGTAATTTACGACATTGTATCGTAAAAACGGACAATTTAAGAGTAGACTGCATCTAAAATGCATCACGCAGATAGATTTAAAATACGTATAAAATTAACAAAAGTTTTACTATGTGGTTCATTCGCCTGCCTATCATTATTGGTTTACAGCAGGCTCATTTTTCCGTTTAAGTCGCAAAGCAAAATTTGCTTTGGAGATACTGGACTATTTTAGAATCGCTTACGCGTAAAGAACTAAAAATAAAGTGCGAGAAGGTTCTCTTTTTGGTTTAAACTGCGTTTCTTGCAGCGCCTATAGAGAACAAACCAGCACCGATTAGGGATAACACCAAAATATCCACACCAGTCATGATTTACTCCTTTTGTTTAAGTCGTTGAAAGTACTCAACGTACTAAGATTATAGCGAAATATCTTTCACCTTTATAATTCTTTTGTGAAATATATGTGAAAAACACGTTTTATTTAGGATTAAATATTTCATTAAATTGTAATAAAGGTAAATATTTTGCTAATAAGTGGGTTTTTGAGAAAAAATATACTATGAAAAAACTTATAAAGCTCAGAAATGAGGATAGTCCCTCTCAATTAGTACCAAATTCGAAAATGAGTATTGTTGAACAAATTTTCGTTGTAAGAGGCGTCAACTATGAGCTAGAGACTAATTATTCGCTTAAAAGCCTAAGCTCATCTGATCTGCTTTTTGGTGTGAACAAAGCTGTAACGATTTTGATAGATTCGCTAGAGAAGCAACAAAGGGTGCTTATAGTGGGTGATTTTGACGCCGATGGGGCAACCAGTTGTGCAGTCGGTATAAAAAGCTTAAAAGCTTTTGGGTATAAATATGTAGATTATTTGGTGCCAAATAGATTTGAGTATGGATATGGACTCACGCCGGAAATCGTTCATCTAGCTGCGGAATTTGATCCCGATATTATTATTACAGTGGACAATGGTATCTCCAGTCTTGAGGGGGTAAAAGCTGCAAAATCCAATGGATATAAAGTTATCGTAACAGATCATCACCTTCCCGGAAGAGAATTACCAGCAGCGGATGCTATTGTTAACCCAAACCAACCGAATTGCACCTTTCCTAGTAAGTCGCTTGCGGGAGTGGGAGTCATATTCTACTTAATGACGGCTTTACGAACCGAACTACGTAAGCGGAATTGGTTTTCGGAAAATGCCATCGTAGAACCCAATATGGCTGAGCTTCTAGATTTAGTTGCATTAGGAACCGTTGCAGATGTAGTACCTTTGGACCATAACAATCGCATTCTTGTATCCCAGGGAATCGCGCGCATAAACGCAGGCCGATCTTGTCCGGGCATACAAGGGTTGTTAGCAGTTTCTAATCGTGACCCTGCCAAGATCACTGCTTCGGATTTGGGTTTTGCGATTGGACCTAGGTTAAACGCAGCGGGTCGATTGGATGATATGTCACTCGGAATTCAGTGCCTTTTAAGTAATCAATTTAGCCAGGCTCAAGCTATTGCTTCGGAATTAGATGATTTAAATAAAGATCGCCAATCTATCGAAGCTTCAATTCAGAAGGATGCACTAAAAATATTGGACTCGTTAAAAATTTCATTCGACGAGAGAGTTCCACTAGGAATATGTTTATATCAATCAGATTGGCATCAAGGTGTCATTGGTATTGTTGCTTCACGTATTAAGGACAAATTTCATCGGCCCACGATTGTATTTGCTGAAACTGATTCAGGAGAATTAAAAGGTTCAGGAAGATCAATAGAAGGAGTGCATTTAAGAGATGTCTTAGACGAAGTGGCTTCCCAAAATCCTGGCTTACTGGATAAGTTTGGTGGGCACGCGATGGCAGCTGGTTTGTCCCTCGATAAACAATCTATAAATGAATTTGAGAAAGCTTTTAATGCCGCACTTGCCAAGAGGATTGATCATGACGCTTTAATACCAGTTGCATTGAGTGATGGCGAATTATTTGAAGATGCAATGATAATCGAAAATGCAGAATTAATTCAAAAAGCAGGACCATGGGGACAGCATTTTCCTGAGCCTAGTTTTCACGGAACATTTCATTTAATACAGCAGAAAATAGTAGGAGAAAAACATCTAAAACTTGTGTTAAGTCCAACGCAAGTTTCCTCAAAAATAATTGACGCTATTGCATTTAATGTCGATACCGAAATATGGCCTAATGGGAAAGCCATTCAAGTAAAAATGGTATATCGATTGAGCGTTAACGAGTTTCGAGGCCAAAGAAATCTCCAGTTTATCGTGGATTACTTAGAGCCTCTTTAACTCCGTTTTATATTATTTAGGTGAGGTTATTATCTCTAATACAGATATTTCTTACTAGAGAAAATACGAATTCAATGTTCGATCCTGGTGCAGAAATAGGCTTTATATATATAGGAATAATCGTTATTGTCCGTATTCTTGAAAATGTGAATTTTTTAGTGGAAACAAATTATAAAATTTATCTTTTAAGTGTGTGTTAGCTATTCAAATGAAAAGATAAATCACCTATTATGAAGTTTCATAATAGCGATAATAATCAATCCATTTAGGAGCTTAATAATGACAATTGAAACACTTATGACGAAACTGAGAATGCTAGTGATTGTGTTGCTAGCTCTCCTCGTAGTGGCATGTGGCGGTGATGATGATGACGACGATGATGATTCTGACCCAACACCAACACCTACAGCAACTTCAACACCAACACCAACACCAACACCAACACCAACACCAACACCAACACCAACACCAACACCAACACCAGCAACTACTTTAGTGACTATCGTTGATGATATGACTTTAGGTATGTTCATGGCCGCTGGCGATGTAGCTGGTGATATGGAAGGGTTTACTCTTTATACCTTCGATCTTGACGTAGATGGTTTCCCAAGCGAGTGTACAGGCGTGTGCGCAGATAATTGGCCTGCGTTTGTAGTTCCAGCAGATACAGATATTGCAGCACTTGTTGCTGACTTGGTGACTGATGGCACTATCGAAAGTGCTGACGCTTTCACCATGTTTGATTTAGGTGATGGTACTTATCATATAGGAATTGGTGAAGAGCCTCTTTACTATTTCATTAATGACACAAACCCAGGTGATACCAATGGCTCATCAGTTGCTAATTGGCGTGTTGCTGATATTCCTGGTGAAGACGAAGAAGAAGAGTCTCCGGTAGCAGCTGGTTTTACTTATGCTCCAGTTATTGAATTTGCATTTGGCGATGTAGATTTCGTAGCGTTTACTGCAAATGGTACTGACGAAGGAAGTTGCTGTGGTGTTGAAGGTCCTACTGTACTTGATAATGGTCTTCTAGGTGGTTTCACTGGGGTAGGCGACATCGTAACTATTACTGTTCCAGATGGTGCTGCAGGCCTGAGCGTAATTGGTCTTGGTCTTGCTGTTGGCGACAATGGTGGTGCACCATTAGGCGTTAGCGTCACTGTTAACGGTACAGATGTTGATCCTATCGTTCCATCTCGTAATTCAGATAACTTTGAAACAATAAATGAAGGGTCTCCAGATACCTTCTTCCTAACTTTGGCCACGCCACTTGTAAGCGGTGATGTTATTACTCTTCAACCAAGTGGACAGTTTGCTGCGGGTACGGGTTTACATTTCGGTTTCTATATTCCAACTGTACTTGAATTCCAATTCGGTGCTCTTCCAGACGGTTCGTTTACTGCTAACGGTACAGATGAAGGCAGCTGTTGTGGCGTTGAAGGTCCTACTGTACTAGACAATGATCTTCTTGGTGGATTTACTGGTGAAGGCGATATCGTAACTATCACTGTACCAGCCGTTGCAGCAGGCGTGAGTACTATTGGTTTGGGACTAGCTGTTGGTGATAACGGTGGGGCACCATTAGGCGTTAGCGTAACCGTTAACGGTACAGATGTTGATCCTATTGTTCCTTCTCGTAATTCGGATAACTTCGAAACAGTTAACGCTGGCTCACCAGACACGTTTTTTGTAGATCTTACTACTCCACTCGTAGAGGGTGATGTGATAACGATTCAGCCTTCTGGTCAATTCGCAGCTGGAACAGGTTTACACTTCGGTTTCTATGGAAATGACCAAGCTGCTGCAGTAGTGCGCTTCCCATTTGGTGTGTTACCAGCCGAATCATTTATAGCTAATGGCACCGATGAAGGTAGCTGTTGTGGCGTTGAAGGTCCAACAGTTCTTGATAATGGTTTATTGGGCGGATTCACTGGAGAAGGTGACATTGTTTCAATTATTGTTCCAGCAGGTGCGGATGGCACTAGCATCATAGGATTAGGCTTAGCCGTTGGTGACAATGGTGGCGCACCACTTGGTGTTAGTGTAACAGTTAATGGCACTGATGTTCCTGATATCACTCCAGTACAAAATTCTCCTAACTTTGAGACAATCAATTTTGGTGCTCCCGGTGTATTCTTCTTAGAGTTAGATACACCTCTAGCGACTGGAGACGTCATCACAATTCAACCTTCTGGTCAATTTGCGGCAGGTACTGGGTTAGATTTCGGTTTCTATGAAATTCCAATTGAATAAGAACGTATATTAATTGCTGTCTTTTTGACAGTAGGAGAGATAAAAACCCTGGCTTCGGCCAGGGTTTTTTATTTAACCTGCTTCGCAATATAGCGTTTCATCGATAGTTTGTGTATCAATGAATAGTACTCGGCTCCCATCAAGAATAAGTCCGCGGGTTTTACATAATAGTTTTGTTGCGCGATCGATATATGCGCTTGAAACAATTTGTCTGTGGTCCACTGTCTGATAAAGTCCTAGGAGTAGTGTGAAGTAGGGACGATGTGCCCAGTTTCGGCCGCGGCACCGAAAATCAACTTGTAGTCCGTCTTTAGTGAATAGGTAATTTGGAGAAACTTGTTTTCCTGAAAAGTCACACTCAAATATTCTTACAACACCTAATTGGCGCAACTTTGTGGTATCAATATTTGAAAAATCATCTCTTTTATAACATTCTACTAGTTCTTCAAGATGGCCAGTAAGCCTTTCGCTGCTCTCGTAAGACTCAATAATTTTCTGGCGTTTTCTTTTTAAATAGGAGGCTTGATAATGTGTAATGCTGTCAGAAAAAGTAAAACGGTCAAGATGTTTTTCTCTGGCTTGGTCAAATAGCCAGCCTTGCACTTTTCTTGCGCCACATTCCAGCGCGAAATGGTATTCCTCTTCAGTTTCAACACCTTCGCAGAGTATTTGACAACCTGATCGATCTGCTAATTCGGCTAGGCTAAGAATCACACTGGAAGACTTTCCTTTTCTAGATGCGTTTTTAAACATGCCCATATCTATTTTTAAATAGTCTGGACTATAGGCGACCAACCGATCGATTTGTGAACCTTCTATTCCAAAATCATCAATTGCGATTTTCACACCTTCGTCTCGATAAATTTTAACGAAGCGATCCAACAGTTTGCTGTCACCCACTTTTTCAGTAATCTCAAATACCACCCGCGAGGGGTCTAAATCAATTTTTCTTAAATGTTTAATTGAAGGTGGTGTTTCTCCCAGTTTTAATGAACTCATGAGGACGGGTGAGATGTTGATAAAGATAAGGCCATTGTCTGGATTGCTTGCGGTATAGTCCAAAGCTTGATTACGCACCTTCCGATCAATTTCCAGTTTCGTTTGGGTTCTAACTGAAGAATCAGAAAAAAGCCATCCCGCGGAAACAATATTGTCATTTGCATCTCGTGTTCTTGCTAAACACTCATATCCAGCAATTTGTGAAGTACAGACATCAACAATTGGTTGATAGCACGGAAAATATTTAACTTTACTAAGAATCTCTACTGGATATCGGGAATTCACTCTAAGCCTCGAATATTTATTTTGTTAAAAATGTGATCCCTGTCTAATTTTTATTTCCGCTCACTAATATATAGATCACATAACGATATCTAACAATTTTTTAATTTGGAATACATATAAGATTCAATAATGCGTTGCATTCTCGTTTTAGAAGTATTGCGCTGATGAAAAAACTAATACTATGTAATTAATAGTTAAGTATTAGAGGTATGAGAAAAAACTAATACAAAGATACGCGTGCCAAATCTGTTAAATTTTGTACAAATTTTATTTTGCAAGGTTTCAAAAGGAGGCTAAAAAAGACTTGTACGCTCTTTTTGGCGCAAAAAACAAAAATACTGACGCAAAAAATATTTAATCGTATCTTTGATTTGTAATGAAAAATAATCGCGGTTATCGAATTTTTGAGGCTATTTTGTTGGATAAGACAACCGGAAAAATTGAAAGATTACTAATTTTACGATGTATGTCGGTTTAATTTACATAATGACATATAAATAATCTTATGCCAAGAAAGTAAAGAAATTATTTTTCAATTTAAAGTGTTTAAAATTTAAATCTAGATAACACGTTATTTGTTTTTCACTTAACTGAAGAAATATCACTTCGTTAGATCAATAGAAGTCTAGTAAACGTGAGCTAAAGTTGAGAGCCGCATGAAGCAAATTATTGGTTTTATTGACTGGAAATAATGAAAGTTTGATTATTGAAAGTTTAAACCACAGAAATTAGATTTTGCCCAGAATCGGCCACTTCTACACGAATACTTTCCCTTTTGTAACCATTTGGTAACCTGTATTCAAAGCCTATGTATCCATCTCTGGGTAGTTTATGTTTCAATAAACCGTGACGGTAACTTTTTGCAATGCACGACCCAAGAATTTGATTATTATAATAAACATTCAATTCCACTGGTTTTTCAGAGAATTGTCTGAAAGCAGCGCCTTTTATTAGATTGTCTTGAAAGCCAAAAATCGCTCCGTAACACCACTCGAATCCTGTTTGTTTATTTTTAATTCGATCTTTCAGCAATTTTAATCCTCTTTCGTAGAGGACCATATCATTACTATTAAGCCTTTGTATCCGTTTTCTTAGCTCACTATCGATTTTTTCGATATTTTTTTTGTCGTTAACATTTGTAACAACCTTTTTTATGTTTTGGTTGTAGTAGTGATTATAAACCTCAATACTCTCTTTGTATTGTTCTGTTATGCCAATGAAACCCATAAGGTAGATAGGAATACCATTAAGGTAACTACTTTGAATATTCTTAAAACCGGGTGTTTCAATAAACTTTTCTAAAGGCTGTTTATAGTCGTACCAACGCTTGTAATGATTATAATGAGATAAGACTTGATCCACTGGATTTCGCAAGAACGCAACCATCTTATGCGATGGAAATATATTACATAGAGGTATTGCGTTTACATGCCCCGCATACATGCCCGCGCCGCGCGTATGGAGTTCATCGTATAATGAATCAATCGATTTATTATCCAAATATTTTTTCTTAACCCAGTGAGTAGTTTCTATGGATTTGTCACCATAGTTCTTAACGACAGCATCTTCACCAAAATACTCTTCTGCTGCTTTTTTAAAACTTGTACCTGCCGTTTTAGGGATATGCAAAAAGCAAATAGGAACTATAGGCGCTTCTCGTTTGGAAGTTTTGTTTTCTTCAATAACAGAAATAGGTGTGATTTTAACTTTTTTGTCAGTCCAAGAGGAGATATCAAGATAAAACCCACAGTAGCCGGTTTTATGAAGGCCTACACGACGAATATCGGGACGGTATAGATTGGCGATTAATGTGACATTGTTGCTCGTAGATTTAATATTTACCGCAACAGGACTGATGGAGTCAAAGTTTGGCTTGCTCCATCCACGAAGTATACTTTTGTTATATACATCTACTTTAATTTCAAATTTCGGTTTAGAACGTGGTCTTTCTTGTTTGAGTTTCAACGAGCTCATTTATGTATAAAAATATAATTGGTTTAATTAAGTCAGAATAGAACGATTATCGTTCTATTTCACTTTGCGAGGGGAATTTATTTACTGCAAAATTAATTGAACTGACCTTCTTAGAGTAACTGCAGCTGTCAGATTTCTGCTGAAGCGCGCTTTTTTAGTGTAATTCTGATTATACGACAAATTATTATAAGGAGAATCGAATTATGCTGAAAGTTGCTCGATTATTAAAAAACTTGAGACTTACAATACATCACATATTAGAGAAGTGCGAATAATGGACTCAGGTTGTTTTAAACACAAACAATAGAACCCAGTTTACTTTATTGATTCTTTTTAAATAAGTTTTGCTTAAATTCTGGGCTTTTATAGGCGTGCAAGATATGAAAATTCTAGCATTAATGGCTTTACTAGCTTTTTTCACCGATGTTTGTGGCGATAGCTGCTTCAACAACTCCAATTCTCCAAGTAAGCAATCTGTTAACGGAAAATTTGAAGATCAACGAGCGAAAGGTTCTATTGCTTTGGGGTATCAGGTAACCAGGTCGTGCTTTTCGTAAGAAACCTCAACTAATGCAGAAAACTATGTAAATTATATTGAACAGCAGTAACCCGCCGCTGAATATATAGGTTGGTTTTTGCTCTCATGCTTCGGTCTGGCGTCTTTGGAAAGGAATTTACCCTAGAGCCATGTTGTTTGCGAAAATGATCAGTGAGTCAACACCGCAGGTTTATTTGATTGACTTCGAGTGCGCGAATTAGGGGTTTGTCCTGAAGGTTTTATTTAAGTCTGTTACAAGATATCATTATTTAAAACAAATTTACGTGGTAGTCTACTAGTCAGTTTGGTGTGTTGTTTCGTACCAAACAATTGAGTTGTTGGGATGTATTGGCGATTTTCAAAGGACAAAATAAAATGAGATCTCTCATTAGATTTATTTATTATCTGTTTATTGTTTTATTCATTGTTTCGTGTGGTGGTGGAGAAGAATCAACAGAAAGTGATTTGAATGCGACCGTTCCATCTATTGATATAGATATGGAGCGCTTTACTCCTAATCCTACTAACACGCCGCAAGCGATACAAACATTCCAATCCATACCGACTCCTACTCAAACGCCTCAAACTACAGAATCTCCGAGAGGCAATGATAGTGATAATCAGGACGCTCTCCCAAATGTTGTAATTTTTTTCACTGATGATCAAGGGTATCGCGACATTGGTGTTAATCAATTTGGAAGTGAAGTGATCACACCTAATATCGACACGATTGCACAAAATGGCGCTAGATTCACGCAAGGGTATGTTACCGCGCCCCAGTGTGTACCCTCTAGAGCGGGTCTCTATTCCGGGGTCTATCAACAGCGTTTTGGGGTCGATGATGGGCGCTTTACTCCGCTTCCTCTCGATGTTGTGACTATTGGAGATAGATTTAAATCTCTCGGCTATACAACTGGAATGGTTGGAAAGTGGCACTTGGACATCGACCAAAATTCAAGAGATTGGTTTCGGGAAACATTTCCAGAGTCTGAGCCTAATGAATTTGCTTTTTCCGATTTAAGTCAAGAAACCTTAACGCCTTATTTTGCAAATAATCGCGGTTATGATGACGTTTATACGGGCTATATAAGAAGCTATTGGGCTAATTTCGATTTTAACGGGAATTCAATCACGCCTATTATGTTGAAAACCCTATTTACCGATTAACGGCAATTTCGCAAGCGGCAAATTCTTTTATTGATCGAAATTGGCGAGATCCGTTTCTTTTGCAAGTTGCGCATTTCGCTCCCCATGTACCCTTAGCCTCTAGACAGTCAGACCTTAATTTATTTGCTAATGTGGATCAGATCAGAAGACAGAATGCATTGGCCATGGTCAAAGCTATTGATGACGGAGTAGGGCAAGTAATTCAAAAACTAGAACAATATGGCATATTAGAAAATACAATTATTGTTTTTATGAGCGATAACGGCGCGCCACTAGGTAACGATTTAACGGACGCGCCCTTGTCCGATAATACTGAAGAATGGAATGGTTCCCTCAATACTCCTTTAATCGGTGAAAAAGGTATGTTAAGCGAAGGGGGAATACGCGTACCATTTTTAATGCAGTGGCCTGAAGTGATTCCAGGAAATACGGTGGTTGATGCGCCCGTGCTGAGTTTAGATACTGTTTTTACTGCTTTAAAAGCGGCTGGCTTGGACGAGGAAAATTTATCGTCTTTGGACGGTGTTGATTTACTTCCTGCACTAACAGGAAACAGTGATTATTTAAATCAAAGGCCCATTTTTTGGCGATTTTGGAATCAGACTGCTGTTCGATTAGGGGACTGGAAATATATTAATGCCGGAACAGAACGTGAATTTTTATTCGATTTCTCCTCAGAAAATCCGGAGGAAAAAAATCTTATAGCTGAAATACCAGAGCAAGCATCTGAAATGAAATCACTACTTAGTGATTGGCTAACCACACTTCACAGAGATTTTTCAATGCAATCACTCAATGCAAAAGAGCGAGACTGGTACAATTTTTATTTTCAAGAAGACTAAATAGAGCCACAGTTTGGCAAATTTTAAACTAGTCGAGCATGTTTAAGGAATATTCATAAAGCTTTTGGTCATAAAAATTAATATCTTGAATCTTTTGAAATTCAGGTTCAGATATCGGTTGAGACTTCGCAGCTTTAGGCGTTACATTAAGATTTAAACTCTTGTAATCTAGCCAGCTTAACTTTTTTGAAAGTTCGTTAAGACTTTCTTGGAAAGCTTCGACAATACCCACATGGATAAAATTTTCAGTAAGATTATGAATGGCTCTTTGATAGATTTGCTCAGTACAGGGTTCAGAAAGGTTTTCAACTCCTGCTATGAGTTTTGTTTGGTTGTTCTCTTCCCATGGAAATCGTCCAGAGCATAAATAATCTGTGGCTGATATCTTTTCTGAAAGAATCATTTGTTGGTAGAAATTGTTTTTATCCCAACGGGTGAAGAAATAGCTCGACAGTGATCGTGTTACTGGTGATCGTAAAAAGGTCACATATTTAAATGGGCGTGAAAACTTATAATGCACACCGTATCGGCAATGGCCCAAGATTAGCTTAATTTTAGTGGCTTCGCTTTCGTTAAGCGACCAAAAATGATTAAGATCATCTAAGCGTCTTACCTCATAGGTTTCCTCACTTTTTAAGTATTTGTATTGTTCGAAAAAAAGTGATCTTAGAGTGGTCCCAGCGGTTTTAGGGATATGTAAAAATATAATGTCTTCTTTTGGCATTGAGATAAAGTCAATGTATATTTAGGTTTAGTAATTGTACCAGCAATTTTTAATTGCAATAAAATAATTAAGTGTAGTGTGTGATTTTGAAGAAGAGTAGTTGCTTTAAACTAAATTACTCATTTGTGGTAACCCTAAAGCGCCCATGCTATGTACTCTGGGTGAGATAGCTCATCAAGCATCGAGTGTTCAAAAGTTGAATACTTGAATAACTTATAAATTTAGTTCACGTTTTAGCCTTATAGTCCTAATTAGTTGTTTCTTATGTATCACCGTATTTGGTGGTATAGTTTCAATTTTTTATTAATTACTCTAAGCAAAAATAGTGCGAAAAGAGTTTAGCGTTAATACATTGGTAATCAACAGGTGCTTAAACAGGTTATTTTACATATAGGAGCAGGAAAATGCGGTAGCAGTGCGTTACAACAATTTCTTTCTTTTAATCCAGTGTTAGAGACAACCGACGGTAAAAAAGTGCTCTATGGAACTATAGGTGCTAACGGAAATCTACTTACGGGCGAGCTTATAGCTGATTGCGCTATAACCAGCCCAACGGAATATCTAAGCTGCAAAATACTAAAAAATTGTAACCAAGAAGTTTTTGAAAGCAATTTTCGAGAATCGCTAAAAAACGTAGACGCAGAAATGCTAGTGCTATCGTGTGAAGGATGGAACAGAGAGGCCAAAGAGGCAGAGCAGTTATTTCGTGTACTCGCCAGTTATAAAGTGATTGTTCTAATGTACGTTCGACCGCCGGTAGATTGGGTGAATAGTGCATGGTGGCAATGGGGAGCCTGGACAAAAAGTGATTTTACACGCTGGTTGAATAAAGCTGTGAATAGCACAAAATGGGTTGAACAAATTGAAGAATGGAAGAAAGTAGGTTTCGTAGATAAACTCTTAGTGAGAGTTTTACCGAAAGATATAATTCAAGATTTCGCAAAAATCGTTAAATTAAATATTCCTTCAAAAGAAAATCATATCGTTAATAAGAGCTTGCCAGACATAGTGCTAAGAGTTTATCAAATGCGCAATACATTAAGACCATCAGCGCATAATTCTAAAATGGATTTTTCACTGTCTAAATACTTAAAAACTCAAGGCAAACCTGCATGGGTATTAAGTCAAGAAAATGTAGAATATATCATTGAACAAACTCGGAGTGCGAATTGCGAGCTTTTGGATTTTTTTAATGAGGCAATACGAGAAAAAGTAAAGAAGTCGCCGGCTTGGTGGAATGCTGATTACTATAAAGATAGAAAGCGATCAGATCCTTTAAATTCGGAATTATCTCAAAACGAACTGCTCGATCTTCTCGAAGACAGTTTTACGGCATTGCATAAGCTGGATCTTGAAAATAAAGAGCTGAAAAAACAATTGTCATAGAATGATTTACTTGCTCTAAGTTAGATCTCATAGCCTACGTAAGGCTATCAATAATCTGTGAAACAAACGGTTTTGAACGATTAACATTTTTTTTGATAATTTGAGGGTCTTGTTTCTTATAAAATTCATAGAAAGCGGTAATTACATCTTTTTGATTAAGATTTTTTTGGCTTCGAGTGGAATAACGTTCGAAATTTTCTTCGAAGTTCAGTGCTAAATTTCTATGCGTGCTTCTGTATATCGGCGTGACAATTTCATCGAGATGTGAAGGACCTTCATCCGCTATAATAAAGTTCTCGATTCCAATTCGAATCAATATAGATTCAGCAATATATTTAATAATCTCTCTTTTAGGATGGTTAAACTGATTGAATAATTTCGACTTTTTATAATGCTCGTTTATGTAATCCGAAACACAAATATCGATTTTTTCCCTTGCTTCTCGGGTTTTTAGCTCATTTATTGAATTTTTCAACAAAGTTGAAGAAAGCGCCTTAGAGTAGAGGCTTTCGCTTTGTAAGATTGCATAGATTTTTTCGTTTGAATAATTTTTTGTTGAAAGGTAAGCGATAAAATAATCGTGTACTAAATTGAGCTTAGCTGTCCATGCATTTAGTGTTTGAAGATGCGGAAAATAGCCGTCAAAATAAATCGAAGGGAAAGATATCGATTTGGCATTTGGTTTTAACAAACTT